>JBGFSY010000001.1:0-1002500 GCA_041277045.1 Candidatus Reddybacter sp.
CATATTATTGAGTACATTGATTTTTACAACAGAGAGCGTCTGCATTCTAGTTTGGGGTATCAATCGCCCATCAATTATGAAAAGCTGTGCGCATAAAAAGTGTCCGCGAAAGTGGTACAAGATCAGCCGCCCTTTATGTTGGCGTTATACCTTATCTGAGAAATCATCATGAATTTAGAAAAAGCTAAAAAGAGAATTGCTAAAAAGGTAAAGATGGGGTTTCAAGGATACCCAGAAATATCCATTTCTTATTTTGGTAGCACCGCAGATATAGCAGAACAAGTAGCTGTATCATTTGTAGCCGAAGAGGGAGAAGCACCAATGGAAGAGCGCTTTCAAAGTAAGTCTGACGCTAGAGAAGACCAGGTAATTCAGTCTGCAATTGTCAAAATGATTGAGCGTTCAGAGGCAAAAACAGTCAAGCAAGCAGAGGATGTTGGTGTCGTGAAATAGTATGCATAGTTTTTTATTTGACATTTTTTAAACTTCTGTATGTCTAATGTATAACAAGTGCACTAAGCATCGCCCAAGCAAGCTTGGCCTGGATCTCCATTTCGCGGATTTGCCGCTACATTACGGCCGCTTTTTCATACGTTATGTAACAAGTACAGATATATACGCAAATAACGGGGTCAGATACAAAGTATTAACATTGATCTTTACGAGCCTTGGTATAAGCAACTATGACAAACCGACTACCTAAGAAAACCTCCTCGACTATATCCACGCTCGACGATCTTGCGAAATTGGCAGACTACTCCCTCATGGACACGCTCAACTGTGACCCTGACGCGACAGAAAATGGTGACGACCACGCGCCGCGACAAGTCTTCACGGGCCATTATGTCCCCGTGAACCCTACGCCAATCAAAGAGCCCGAGTATGTAGCGCACAGCAAACACTTCTTTTCCGAACTTGGCTTTGCCGACAGTATGGCGGAGTCCCCCGACTTCGTCCGTATGTTCTCCGGCGACATCTCTCAGGTTCCAGAGCCGATGCGCAAGGTCGGTTGGTCGAGTGGCTACGCACTGTCCATCTACGGCACTGAATACATCCAGCAGTGCCCATTCCAAACCGGCAACGGGTATGGCGACGGTCGTGCAATTTCTGTGCTTGAAGCCGTCATCAACGGTCGACGCTGGGAAATGCAGCTGAAAGGTGGCGGCCGCACGCCCTATTGCCGCGGCGCGGACGGTCGTGCTGTCTTGCGGTCGAGTATCCGCGAGTTCTTGGCTCAGGAGCACATGCACGCACTGGGCGTGCCCACATCACGGTCTTTGAGTTTGTACGTTTCAAAAACGGAGAAGGTAAAGCGACCGTGGTACTCGGAGGGCTCGCGCTCGGAGAATCCCGACATGCTTATATCTGAAGCCGTCGCTATTTCGACGCGTGTCGCACCGTCGTTCATCCGCGTCGGCCAACTCGAACTTTTCGCTCGCCGTAGCCGTAAAAACGAACACCCGAAAGCGCTGGAAGAACTCGAGAAGATTGTGCTGCACTTGATTGATCGCGAGTACGCTGGCCTTATCGATAGGCAACTCACCACCCCAGAAAAAGTGGTGTTGCTGGCGCGCGAGTTTTGTAGCCGCCTCACGTCACTGATAGCGAATTGGATCCGCGTCGGCTTCTGCCAGGGTAATTTCAACAGCGACAACTGCGCAGTCGGTGGCTTTACACTTGATTATGGTCCCTTCGGCTTTTGCGATGCCTTTCACCCTCAATATCAGCCTTGGACGGGGGGCGGTCATCACTTCTCGTTCATGAACCAACCCAGCGCAGCGCAAAGCAACTTCGACATGTTTTGTTCAGCGTTGCGGCCCTTGCTGGCGTCGCATCAGGACTGTTTGCTAGAACTCGACGAGATTCAAAGTGGATTTTCAACAGTAATGCACACGCAAATGGAAAAGATGTGGGCTGCCAAGCTGGGGCTTAGCACTTCGAATACAGCGCATGACAAGGCACTTTTCAGCGTACTGCTCAGCGAGTTAGAAACACTCATGATGCAAACGCCTGTCGATTACACTATTTTCTTCCGCGAGCTCTCGTCGATACCCGACGACATTGGCCCGCTCAAGAAAAGCTTCTACAACAACTTATACAATAATAGGGCGCATGATGTAGACCCCAAAGAGATGAATAAGCGCTGGGCAGAGTGGCTCGCACAATGGAAAACGCTCCTCAACAGCGCCAGTGACGTGAATGCGACTGCGTCCCGATCCTGTGAGGAGATATCTAGGCAGATGAAGCTCGTCAACCCAAAATACATTTTGCGAGAGTGGTTTGTTATGCCCGCTTATCAGCAAGCAACTGCGGGAAATTACTCTCTAATGCGAGAACTGCAGGAGGTGATGACACAGCCATATGCAGAGCAGTCGAAGGAAGTGGAGGATAAATACTATCGATTGAAACCGCCTGAGTTCTTTAAGGTGGGTGGGTTGTCCCATCTTAGTTGCTCGTCGTGATCGTTTGGGCTTGAAAAAGTAGTGCCAGAAAAAACTTAATAGTGAAGGCTAGGTTAGTATTAATAAAAGATGGCCAAAGGATGTAACTGACCTTACTGATTGGACTCTACTTATTGAATAGTTAGCCACGAGTATTGTCAGTAAACACATAACAAGGCATTTCACCTGGAAGTTCAAAATCTACGCTTCGCTTCGGTTTTACCTCCAGCAAATTCGTCGTTAACTCTCATTGGCCCTGACATAGGATTAAAATAGGTGTTCGCAAGCTTGCACAAATTAAATAAGGGGTAGTTATGTCAACAGTCATCGTGCACTTTGAATTCGAAAAAGACACCAAAAACAGCGTACGCTACAAAGAAATCCCGGAAGAAGGGAAGGCGCCGGTCGTGGGCACTATTTATATCCAAAAATGGTTTGCCGGTGCGACAAAATCTTTAGACATCAGCATTGAAAAGAAAGACTGAGCAGTGATGAATAATTCATTATCTTCAGCACAGCTAGAGAATGTCGAAAAGACTACCTTGAACCACTACAACGATAATGCACAGTCCTTTTGGAACGGGACAAAAGGTCACGATGTTTCTCAAAATTACCGTGCGCTCTTATCCCAGTGTGAGCAAGGAGCTTCTCTGGATATATTGGATTTCGGTTGTGGCCCCGGTCGCGATGTTGGCTATTTCAAATCCTTAGGCCATCGGCCAGTAGGTCTTGATGGCAGCCCACATTTTTGTGAGATGGCGAGGCAGTACAGCGGCTGCGAAATACTCTGCCAAGAATTTCTGACACTCGATTTGCCGACCGCGGCGTTTGATGCCATCTTTGCCAATGCCTCTTTGTTCCATGTACCCAGCCAAGAGCTTCCCCGTATCCTGAAAGAGTTGCACACAAGCTTAAGGCCTGGTGGTATTCTTTTTTCTTCCAACCCGCGCGGTAACAACGAAGGGTGGTCCGGTGGTCGGTATGGAAATTTCATCGAATTCGATGAAGCGAGTGCCAGCTTACAAGCAGCTCACTTCAGTATACTGTCTCATTATTACCGGCCAAAGGGTGTGCCGAGAGACCAGCAGCCTTGGCTTGCGATTGTTTGCAAAAGCGTATAAATCTATTATGACCTGGCATTTTAAATGCCAGAATATGGACAGTGGGTGTCCTAGTTTATTATTACATTCGCTCAAAAACCCCATCACCTTGTCTGCCGCTTAGTAAAACGTTGTAGGGCTGCTAAATGTCTGCTGACGACCCGAAGCCAACATACTCTATGTTTTCGAATTCAGTAACCCTTTCCTATCAGTAAGAAAAGGTCACTCCGTTGCTGATTCCGTTTTATTGCCTTGGCGGGTCGTGTTGTTGTACTCAAGTGATCCTAGCGCTATGTTGTACTTAATTACCTAAAACATTAGCTTTGGATTTCTTTTTGGCTGCCTTTGCCGCTTTCTTCTCTTTGGCTGTTAAAAGAGGTTCCTTTTTGGAATTTTTTTTACTGTCTTGTCCTTTACTCATGATACTTTCCTGTTGAGGTAATTTCTTAAGCCCAAAGTCAGCTTAAGCTAACCTAAGGTTTGGGGCTACGCAGTGACCTCAATTCAAACAGCCCAGTCGATACGCAACAATATCTGTATGTTCCTATGGGCGATAAATTGACAGGTATAGCTGGGATTTGCGGGTCACTATGCGCAGCAATGTCTCTTGCTGGCACATGCTATACATATTGTGGTATTCAGGGTTTCACCTGTTGTCCTATAACAAGGCCAAGAAAAATCGCGCATTACATGCGCTGGGTTCACAACAAGTTGTTCGCCTTTGTTGGCGTCGTTATAGGTTTTTTGCGTACAACAATAGAACTTGTCCTCAAACCTACACCGAGAGACTTCCTCGATGGAAACTGGCAAGCAAACACATCGAAATGAGGCCATTGATCTCCTTCGCGGCCTCGTCATGGTCATTATGGTGCTTGATCACGCACGGGACTTCTGGGGTGGATTTACGCCTAGCCCCACAGATTTAGAGGTGACTACCACCGGGCTATTTTTCACCCGTTGGGTCACGCATATCTGTGCGCCCGTGTTTGTGTTTTTGGCAGGCACTTCCGCCTATTTATACGGTTCACGTCGTCATTTAAAACAGTTGAGCCTTTTTTTACTGACACGTGGACTGTGGTTAGTTCTCATAGAGTTAACGGTTATTAAATACGTTTGGATTCCTGAGCCCGGTTACAGCATCGTGTTAATTCAGGTGCTATGGATTCTCGGCTGGTCGATGGTCGTACTGGCTGGATTATGCTTTTTGGGAACGACAGCGCTTGGCCTGATAGGCCTGACAATCATTTTGGGGCATAACCTTCTCGACCCCTTTACCCCCGCTGACTTCGGTAGTGCGGGCGTTTTATGGACCCTCCTTCATGAGGGAGGCCGAGTTCAAGTGTTCGATGGGGTAACTTGGTTGGTGTCCTATCCATTGTTGCCCTGGATTGGCGTTATGGCGCTTGGCTACTGTTTTGGCGCTTCGCAGAAACTCCCATTGAAACGGCGTCGCTCGCTATACATGCGTTTAGGTGTTGCGATGATTGTCATTTTTGTTGGCTTACGCCTGTCGAATACTTACGGCGACCCCCTTCAGTGGTCAACACAGGCTAGCCCTGTCTTTACCTTACTCTCGTTCCTGAATACCGATAAGTACCCCCCTTCTCTTCTATTCTTGCTTATGACATTAGGTCCCGCTCTCTGTATTTTGGCAGGGTTCGAGGGTTGGTCTCGGAATGGACGTATAAGAACGGGTCTATTGGTCTTCGGGCGAGTGCCTTTGTTCTTCTATGTGCTGCATTTATATCTGCTACGCATCACCGCTCTACCCGTATCATTTGCACTTTATGGCGCGGCGGCAGCCAACCCTCCCCCGGGGCCTGGAGGAAGCGCCATGCTCGGCTTGGCCGCTGCTTACCTTGCCTGGGTAACGGCAATCCTACTCTTGTATCCCGCGTGTCGTTGGTTCGCCAAGATCAAAAAAACTAGGCGAGATTGGTGGCTTAGCTACCTCTAATCTGGTGGCAATGACCCTAACAAGGCAAGGGTTCTGAATTTTAAACGTTCCGGCCAGAAATCGTGAGGTTGCGTGAGCTGTGCGATCAATGCCGGAAGACAGCGCAGCGCTTTTCCGCCGCTGTGTGTAAAGGCCGCGTAGATCACGATGCATTGGGCGACTGCTGATAGCCAAAACGGAGATGCCGCTTGTTTATACAATGGTTTGGGCTTGATGAAATAACTTGCTAAGCTGAAGTTTGAGGGCCTACTCATTTGAGGAAAAGCGCCAATTTGAGGCAAAGTGCGACCACTGTCTCGGGACGTGCATCAACAATGGAAAACCCCAGCACCACAAAGAATATCCAGCTCACCACCCATTCTGTGCACGACCTGACAGAGGATCGGATCTCGCAAATTCTCGCGCTATTTGATGCCACCTACGCTGATGCCAATCATTCATATGTATTATCGTCGTTTGAGGTGATGGCTTGGGTCGCCCTGGCCATGCATGGCTCAACCTTGGCTGGGTTTGCTATCGCCGATGTAAAATTCGTCGATCTTCCCCGCATGCATGGCCTTCACCCGGTTGCAACGTACGGCATCGGGTGCATAGACGAGAACTTTAGGCGGATGGGTCTCTTTTCGCGCTTAGCAAAAGCGGCCGGGCAAGCGAGCGGTAAACTGCCTGTCAACCGCCGCTATCTCAACTGCGGCCGCACGGCTCACCCCGTCTCATACAAGTTCCTCGCAAACATCGGCGCTGGTGGCGTGCCTGAAGCGGATAGCCCGCTCTCCCCTTGGCATCTGGAAATGGCTGAACGAGTAGCGGCACTCTATGGCGTGAAAGTGTATCCGGGCACGTGCATTGTCATCGGAAAGGGCGTGCCAATCGGCTATCCGCGCCTCGATGTCGTGGCGACGGACATCGAGCGTAAGATGTTTGAAAATGTTGATCGTGACAAGGGCGAAGCGCTGTTGACTATGTCGTGGAGCCCTGATGCTCCAAGTGGTTGGTAGCTGCTAAAGCGTGGTCCATTTCAGCAACGGGTCGCAAGCAGAAATAAAGAGATACGGAAATATCTTCATACCGCATAACAATGCACTCCACTTGACCGCCAAAAACGCCTTTTCGCTGCTCTACACTCTACTTTTGTCGGCAAGTGATCTTAGCCGTTAGATACTGCTTGTCGCGATCATCCCGAACGATGTTTAAGAGAGGTATTAAATGCAAACCGCAGATGAAACAGAGAAGTTAGTTGAGCAATTGGCAGAGTCCGGCCTCGAGATGAGCGAACCCATTCAGAAAGTCATAGAAATTTTTGCTCCAGCGCAGGACGTTTGGCGGGTAATTTCCAAGGCTGGAAACCTAATTAACTACCATCCATTCTGCGAAGCGAACCCCGTTCACGAGTGGCCGGGGGTTGGCGCTCGCGATGAGGTGGTCTACTACAGTGGTTTAGTCTATCAGCGTGATTTTATTAAGTGGCTAGAGGGCGTTGGATATGATTTAGAGATCGGGCCAAATCCAACTAATAAATCCGCCAAAGTGTCCTGGCGAATAGATGGCAAGACGGATGCTTTGACAGAGCTAAGCATTGAGGTAACGCCATATCTGAAGATAGGCATGCCGGAAGCCAGGAGACAAGCTTATCTCGATCAGGTATTCGGTGACGTTATAGCAAGTTACCTCGAGAGTGTAGTAAAGGGGGTAGATACTTTTGTAATTTCCGGGGTGGCGGTGAGAGGAAACCAGTTTGGCTCACATCCACTGTACTCGTCAGGTTAGCGCGCAGTATGCACACAACAAGTTGTCAAATTCATTCCGGCAGCAAAAAATCGCGGCCTCTGTGGGACAGCCTGCACTGTGTTTCGTCAGCCCCTCAGCAAGACGTTGTGTCCTAAAGGAGAGTACATGTGTTTCCTATATCCAGAGATCGAACTAATCGAGGTGAAACAATAAAACGTTTGTTCCTTTCAATCATCCTATTGGCTTTATCAGGTTGTGATTCAAGCAGTAATACTAAGACGTCTGAGGAAATTCAAGCAGAAATCAAGGCCAGTCAAAAATCATTTGAGGAAAATTTGCAACGTATCGAAGCTGAAAACAAAGCGCGGGAATTACGGCTGGTTGAACAAAGAAGTTATATCAGCGCCCGATTTGTATCGGTCGATGAAGAATTTCTGGAAATTGAATTAACAAATGAAATGGCTAAAGACATTGATAATATCGTTGGCTCTCTAGAAGTCCTTGATCGCGATGGCAACAGCATCACAGGTATTGCACTGACCAATTGGGTACCTGGTGATATCTATTTACCAAGTGGTGGTACAACGCCAGCACGTAAAGGTCTTGTACTCGAAACATCTGAAAGACGAAACCAAATACTTGAACAGGCATCTAGATACAAATTCATCTACACCACTTTGCGTATTCAGTTTGTCGGTGAAAATGAAATAAATTATCTGGAACCTGTTTTACAGCCCAAGCAGGCAACCATTACGGCAATTAAACCTGTCAACCAAGTTAAGCCTGAAGCTTGTGAAAGTAATCAAATCACCTTTGAAACAGAAGAAATATATTATCCAGGGCCAAAATGCGAACATATCGGGCGCAATATAGATTCTGAGCGTTTCAAAGTCGAGTACATCAACAAGTGTAAATCGAAACTGGGAATTACCGGGCACTTGCCATCTGCAGCGAAGGTTCAAGTTTCTTCCTGCATCTACGAAACTACCCGTCGCGGGCTAAGCTACAGAAAACGAATTTGCTGTGATATACCGGAATAGTTTCGAGTATAGATGCTATGTATAAGGCCTCTCACTCTGCTTGAATTTCTTCAACTTATTATGCGTGAAACGGCAATAAACAGACCATGAAACATAACAAGCCAAAATCTGCCGCTGCGCTCTGTTTTTGATACCGGTGATTTGAGGCGCTATGCTACAACGCTGTCCCACTTAAGCCATCTACTACTTGGTGTTATTTTTTTACCTCGATTAATTACGGAAACAGATATGAAAATCATGAATTGCAACAAAGAGTTTCATGGCAATTCATTTGATGAAATTGCAGAACTGAGCAAGCAACATGCTATGGAAATGTTTCAGAAAAATGACGAGATTCATCTTAAAGCAATGAACGAAATGCAGCAGCTTATGCAACAACCCTGCGCAATAACTGAATGGTTTGAAGGCAAAAGATAAGAATTTGACGCATTACCTGAGAGCTAGACATTACATACTTCCAAACCACACATAACAATCTGGTTAAAGGCGCTACTGAAATACCTCCCAAAACCCTATGATGGTATTCATAATTCTGCGCCAAACTAATCAGCTCACAGGCTGACATGATCATCCAGGCAGTACGTACAGAAACACTAATCCACCCCATAATAATAAAGAGATTAACTCCGATGATGACTCTTAACTTAACACCCTTTATTGATGACTTTGTTTTTCTCGAAGGCCCACGCTGGCGCGATGGCCTGCTATGGGTCTCCGACGTCAACGATAAAAAGGTCTATACCATTACGCCCGACGGCGAGCGAAAGGTAATGGCAAAAGTGAGCAATCGCCCCTCTGGTATCGGCTTTCTACCAGATGGCACACCGCTGGTAGTGTCGATGCGCGACAATACGCTACGTCGTATAGAAGGTGACAAACTACCCATTCACGGCGATGTTAGCGCGCTGGTAAAAGGCGAGATCAACGACATGGTGGTCGACAAAAAGGGTAATGCTTATGTTGGCAGTATGGGCTACGATTTATTTCGCGGCGAAAAATTTGCCCCCGGTACTATCGTGCTGGTTAAACCCGACGGTTCTGCGCGCGAGGTCGCCGACGGCATGCACTTCCCCAACGGCCCGGTGGTTTCACCCGACGGAAAAAGGCTGGTGGTCGCGGAAAGCTGGGGCAAGCGCCTCAGCGCCTTTACCATTGAAGACGACGGCTCGCTGAATCATCGCCGTGTATTCGCCGACCTGGGCGACTACACCCCCGATGGCGTTACTCTGGATGAAGAGGGTGGCATTTGGCTGGCCGCCTTTGCCAATGACGCCTACGTACGCGTCAAAGATGGCGGCGAGATCACTGACATTATTGAAGTGCCCGATCGCCGGGCAGTGGCCTGCACCCTGGGTGGCGATGATATGAAGACACTTTACTGCCTCACCTTCGATGGACAGATGAGTGATATTGGCAAAGGTAAGCGGGCTTCACGTATTGAAACGGTACGAGTTGATGTTGCGGGTATTGGCTCGCCTTAAATCAGCATCACGCTATTTAAGGCTGTAAAAGAAAAGAATGCTCTTTGCTCATGACCGTAGGAGGCATGGATGCCGACACCGAGCGTACAGGGACGTATTTACAGCGTGTCATGGACAAAGGGGATTGTTTGCAACCACTCTGATAGCGAAAGACCAATCGTAATACAATAGCCAGTCGAGCCCTCGGAGATTGACAGTGAGCACGACTAGCGACACCAACATGACTACCATCAACATTATGGACACGCCCTTTGACCCGGGTGAACTAACTCGCCAATTAAGTCAGTCCACCACCACCTGTGGTGCGCTGGTGAGTTTTACCGGCCTGGTGCGCGATCAGGCCGACGACCCAGTGAATACCTTGTTTCTCGAACACTACCCCGGGATGACAGAAAAGGCCCTGGAAGACATCGTTGTCGAGGCGCGAAATCGCTGGAGCCTCGGCCACTTAATTATCATCCATCGCGTCGGTGCCCTGCAGCCCGGCGAACCCATTGTCTTTGTCGGTGTGGCCGCCGCACACCGGGGCGAGGCTTTTCAGGCCTGCGAATTTTTGATGGATTATTTAAAAATTAAAGCGCCGCTGTGGAAGAAGGAAAGCACGCCCGACGGCGAGCGCTGGGTGGCATCGCGCTGCAGCGATAACACAGCAGCCGAGCGCTGGCAGGACTAAACGTGAGCGAGCCAACAACACCCTTGCTCGGCGTTATTCTCGCCGGCGGCCAGTCGTCGCGCATGGGGGCAGACAAAGCCACCCTAAGCATCGCCGGTACTACCCTTCTCGACTTTATGCGCGTCAAATTACTGAGTGCTGGCATTGACGAGATCGTTATTTGCCGCAATGCAGCGGGCTATTTAAATGATGCCATCCCCCAACTCGGCCCCCTTGGTGCTCTCTACACCTTGAGCCAGCGCTACCCCGGGCGGCGAGCATTAATTGTTCCCGTCGACATGCCCCTGCTCAGCGTGGCGACCTTAAAGAAATTTCAGGTCGCAGTTCTTGATTCGGGCCTGAATTCAACGATTGATCCAGCTCTTGTTTTACCTGTTCTTGATTTACCAGCTTTTGATTTAAAAACGGACGATGCAAACTTACCCGCTAAGCCCGGTCGGCAGATGTTTCCCCTTTATTTACCGTTCACCCCCGCTGTTAACGCAGCGCTAAGCAGGCGCATCAAGCAGCCTGACGACTTGTCCATCGCCGCCTTTTTGCGCGAAAGCGCTGGACGACGGCTAAACGACTTTGAGCAGAGCGTTGATGATGACGAATTTCTCAACGCCAATACGCCCCAGCAATGGCAAACAATCTTGGCCAAAGTACAGGCGCAAAAGCCCTCCACCAACTAATCAGTTATCTCATTGACTGACTCAATAAAGTATCAAGCCCCTCGATAAAAGCCCGCAGCAATTTCAGAAGTCTCTATAATCGCCACCCATGACTAGCAATGCCCAAACCGTACTTGAAAAAACCTTTGGTTACGCCCACTTTCGCGGCGACCAGCAAGCCATTATTGGCGAAATTGTCGAGGGCCGCGACGCCCTGGTGCTGATGCCCACCGGGGGCGGTAAGTCTCTGTGCTATCAGCTACCGGCCCTGTTGCGACCCGGTGTCGCCATCGTTATTTCACCCCTTATTGCCCTGATGCAAGATCAGGTCGACGCCCTCACCCAGCTCGGCGTGCGCGCGGGCTTTCTCAACTCCACCCTCGACTATCAACGCCAGCAGGAGATTGAACAGCAGCTGCTCAATGGCGACTTAGATTTACTCTACGTCGCCCCCGAGCGGCTCATTAAAGGCGCCACCCTGGCGCTATTTGAACGTATAGACCTGGCCCTGTTCGCCATCGACGAGGCTCACTGCGTATCCCAGTGGGGTCACGATTTTCGCGCCGACTATTTACAGCTCAGCCTGCTGCACGAGCGCTTCCCCCAGATACCGCGTATTGCATTAACCGCAACCGCCGACCAACGCACCCGCGAAGAAATCATCTCGCGCCTGCAGCTCACCGAAGCCCGACATTTTATTAGCCGTTTTGACCGGCCCAATATTCAGTACCGCATCGCCACCAAGCAGAACCCCCGCCAGCAGTTGTTGCGCTTTTTACGTCGCGAGCACGAGCACGACAGCGGCATTGTCTACTGCCTGTCGCGGAAAAAAGTAGAGGCCATCGCCGAGTGGTTGTGTGATGAGGGCTTTAAGGCCCTGCCCTATCACGCCGGTATTGCCGCCGATAAACGTCAGGAGAATCAGCGGCGTTTTTTGCGTGAAGACAAAGTCATTATCGTCGCCACTATCGCCTTTGGCATGGGCATCGACAAACCCGACGTGCGCTTTATCGCCCACCTCGACCTGCCAAAAAGCCTCGAGGCCTATTATCAGGAAACCGGTCGTGCCGGGCGCGATGGAGACCCTGCCACTGCGTGGATGGTCTACGGCCTGCAAGATGTCATCAAGCTACGGCAAATGCTCGACGACTCCAATGGCAACGACGAGCACAAGCGCATCGAGCGCCATCGCCTCGACGCCATGCTCGGCCTCTGTGAAATCACCAGCTGTCGCCGCCACGCCCTGCTCCACTATTTTGGCGACGATGCCCCCGAGCGCTGCGGCAATTGCGATACCTGTTTGACTCCCCCCGAACTGTGGGACGGCACCGTCGCTGCACAAAAAGCCCTGTCCACGGTGTACCGCACTGAACAGCGCTTTGGCGTTAATCATCTGGTCGATGTATTACTCGGCAAAGACAACGACAGAATGAAACAATTCGGCCATCAAAACGTTTCCACCTACGGCATTGGTAAAGAACTCGATGCCAATCAGTGGCGCTCAGTATTCCGCCAACTGGTCGCCCGGGGGGTTCTCAGTGTCGACGTGAGTGGTTTTGGCGGCTTAAAACTGGCTGAAAAAGCCCGGCCACTACTGCGCGGTGAAGAGACAATATCCCTGCGGCGCGAAGCCAAAGAAAGTGCCACGCAACAAAGCGGCACGCGCAAAGCCCGCAACAAGCACAATATTGCCGAAGAAGATAAAACCCTGTGGGAAGCCCTGCGCCAGTGTCGCAAAGAGCTGGCCGACGAGCAGTCGGTGCCACCCTATGTGATTTTCCACGATGCAACACTAATGGAAATGCTGTGCTATCGACCCCTCGATGGCACACAAATGCTGGCTGTTAGCGGTGTCGGTGCCGCCAAAATGGAGCGCTACGGACACGCCTTTATCGAGGTGATTCGCCAGCAGAAAGAAGGCGACAGCAGTTCACCGGCGCAAAGCGCAGAAAATGAACAATTCGAAATTCTCGCCCTTTGCCGAGCGGGTATGAGTGGTGCGCAAATCGCACAGCAGCGCGGGCTTTCGGAACAACAGCTCTATCATCACCTTGCCCAGCTCATTGAGGCAGGCAGCATTGATGCTGACGAGGTACTCACCGGGCTAGCCGAACTCGGCGCCAGTGACATCGCCAATATTGAAGACGCCCTACTGGCGCAGGATGATCTGGCAGAACAACGTTTCTCCTACCGCGCCAGTAGTGAGTTGCTGGGTGGGGCCTATGCCAAAGGGGTATTACAGTGCGTGAGAGCAGCAATTCTAGCCAGCTCTTAGTTCAAGCAAGCCCGCTTCCTGCCAGGTATCACACCTCTCAACGCAAGGGGAAAAGCGACTAGTTACTTAGCGCTCACCGACCTTGCCATGTCGTCCAGCAAGTAACGCTCCACGCCACCGGCCAGCGCAGCTTTAAATCGCCTGTGCACGACCGCTTCGTGCGGCGCCACGGAAAACGGCTGCGCGACACTAATGCGAATTCCGCCAACACTACCGCTTAGAAAAATATCGCTTTTTATTTTCAATTTCTTATTGACAGCACTTACCCACAAATACTGTGGGTAAGTCTGTGGGCATGGCGTCAACAACCGCCATAAAGCCCGAAATCCTTAGTACTGTGGCAAAATGCTTACTTTTTGATCAAAAAAACAATGGCCAATAAAATCAATGACTTGCAGGGCAAGGCATCTAAAGTAAATAACTTATGCTATCCAGGTAGGCCACAAACAACATAGGCTAAAAACAACAAAGGCGAGCCCGTAAGCTCGCCTTTGTTAACAGCCCTGTAAATACAGGGCTACCTCACTTCAAGTCGTTTTAGCCCCTGGCGCGCAATGCACGACCCAGAGTCTGAGTACCGAGAGCGGCCGTATAATTACCGGCATCTTCCCAAGCGCGAACACCATTGATGTAAACCTGCTCAACGACACCATCAGTGCGATTGACCAGTACATCCTGACCGAAAAGCTCATGGTAAATCTTCTGGCGGCTGTCATTCATATCGTGCTTCTTCAACTCTTCCGGGTTGATTAAGACAATATCTGCCTGGTCACCGACTTCAATACGGCCTACCTCCAGATTAAAAAACTCTGCAGCTTCTCGGGTTAAACGATGTACCGCATGGGCCACGCGCAGATCGCCACGCTTTTGCGCAATACGCAACGTACCGAGGTTACCGTCATAAAAAGACAAATTGGTCAGGTGGGCACCGGAGTCATTAAAACCGGGTAGGGCGTTCGGATCAAAGAGAATCTCTTCCACAATGTCTTCATCCAGATTGGCAATATCAAACCACCAGCGAAAACCCATATCGTAGAGGCGCATGCTCTGTAGCCAAAACTCTTTGGGCTCATCGGTTTCAGGGGGAAACTTGGCAAACTCCTCGGCTTCGGCCGCATCTTTCGCGCCCTCTTTACCCTCGGTAGCGTGGAACTTAGCCAGGCGGCGCATCACAGTCGCTAGTGAATCACCATCCCAGCTGGGGACAGCACAGTCGGAAAAATGCATTCCTTCGAAATCCATCTGGAATGTAGCCGCATCTTTATTGCCACCGAGCTTGGTCAGGTTGACGTCAGTTGCCGTCATACGCTTCCAGTCGGCATCAAAGCGTGCCAACCAACCAGGATCATTAAACAATTTCAGGCGCGCTTCGGGCTGGTCAACCTCACAGGCAATGATTTCGCGGGTGGATTCCAGCTCTTCAAATACCGGTGAAACCATGCCGTCGGAGAACATACGGAAACTGCCACCGAGGGCTTGAAAGTGAATATTGCCGCCCAGCAACTTGGAGTTGATGACCTTGGCCAGCTTGAGCATTTTTTTCCAAACACCGGGAATGGAGACAAAGTCGATGGCCGTCAAGGCCGAGACCTTCAGGGGCTTGCCACGGAAGCGGGCGCAGGACCAGAAAAAGCGCTTCAGGGTACGCGCCATTTTTTCACCATCGGGATTGGTCTGCCAAACGCCGCCCTTATTGCGTACGATTTCTAGCATCGGGCGCAGCTCGTCATCTTCGGCAAAGTGCGTGGGTATGCGCTTATTCTTATTCGGCTCATTGGCCATGTAGTGGAACACAATCTGATCCGTCGACAGGCCCATGTAACCCTGGCGCATACAGTCGGCCATGATGGTCTGCATTTCCTTCTTTTCCGTATCAGTAGAGGGGCGATTGATGGAGTCATTGGTGCCCATCACTTCAATACGCAACATCGAGTTGGGTACAAAGGCCGCTACGTTGGGACCGAGAGGCAGGTCGGCGAAGTGATCGAGATAGTCTGCAGTGTTGTCCCAGGTGATTTTCTCAATGCACTGGCGCAAGACCTTCTTAGGCATGTTTTCCACGCGGGTAAAACAGTCGATAATGGGGCTTTCGTTTTCCTTTTCCTGGGAGCCAAAGGCCACACCCAGCGAGCAGTTGCCCAGTAGTACAGTCGTGGTGCCGTGCCTGACGGCCTCACCCAAACCGGGGTTTACCTCAACCTCTAAATCCAGGTGGGTGTGAATATCGAGAAAGCCGGGCGTTAGCCACATGCCCTGCGCATCCACTGTTTCTCCGGCGCTTTCGAACTGCAAGTTGGCTCCGCGCTTGAGAACCTTACCATCGAGAATGGCTAAGTCTTCAGTCACAGGAGCATTACCACTTCCGTCAAAAACGAGGGCATTTTTTATCAGAACATCACAATGATTTTGTTGTGCCATGGTATTTTCAGCCGACGTTAATAAAAGAGTAATTTTGCCGCAATGCATTGACATAAATCAACAGCTCAAAGACATCGAAGATAGGCTTTTAATGAATTTAGGCAACAACAAGTTAATGCGAAGGGCCACCAGCATTCACCTTAAAAGTCGACAACCCAATAATAATCAGATACTTATCAATCAACTGACAAGCATGATGACAAGTAATACCTAGTGCAGGTGATCGTGATAATTAATCGTGACCGGCCGAAAGAAAGCAAGGATTAGGTATGAGCTAACGTAAAATTTCGCGTTTAAAGCACGTTTAAAGCAATTGAAGGGGCAAAGGGAGAGTATTACCTGAGCGATCAAACACCCAGGTAATCAACACAACTCAGGAAAAGCGCACCACGGCATGACCGGGGATAGTCACCTCGCCTTCGCTATTTTGCAAATACAGGCTGACCTTAACTTCTTGGGTCTGGTCATTTTTTTCTTCGACCACACCACCAGCAGTCATTGTTTCACCCAACATAGCGGCACGACGGTTGGTATAACCAAAAGACACCAGCGTTGCATCTTCGCCAATCCAGTCGGTCACTACCTGGCCAACCCAGTCGCCCTGCAGAGGGCCGTCGAGGACGATGCCCGGATAGCCTTCCTCTTCCGTGGCATAGGCGTGGTCAAAGTGAATGCGGTGGGGATTCCAGATCGCCGCGTTGTACATAAATAATTGCACAATATTGGCCGTGTGCTCACGGCTGGGCAGTGCGTCACCCACGTTTATAGTGTCATAGTTGAGCATGTATCACCTCGCAATCAAAGATGTGGTTTCGTTCAGCACCGGCTCACCGGCTTGCGTTTCAACCACCACTTCGGTGACCACAAAAATCAGCGGCCCGGTGCGACCCTGTTTTTCATAAAGGTCTTTGAGCTTACGGGTGACCACTAATTTATCACCGGCGCAGATGGGGCGGTGATAAACCGTATCGGAGCTGCCCGCCATCAAACGCTTGAGGGGCAATTCAGGGATTAGTTTGTCTTCGGCAATGCCGTCTTTACGCAACTCGTCAACGGGGAGTATTTCCATCGCGTAACCAAAGTGAAACAAGGGGGGGGCAACGTCACCATCGAGGTATTTCTTGGCCTTTTGGCCGGTGGAAACCGCGTACTTGCGTAGATCGCGGCGCGTCACTTCCACATGGATGGAAGGGCTAGCCTGACCAATGCAGGCTTTAATTTCAGGGCTTAATAACTCAGCCATAATAATTTCCTGTAGTGCTTGATGTAATGACAGATTGCTTCAATAAAATGAGGTGGGCCAGACTGAGCCTCACCCCAACTCAGATTCAATACTGGCTTAATTAACTCCCTGCAAAATCTGAATACCCGGCGCAGCGGCCAGAAATTCACCCAAACGACCACCCAGTTCCTGAAAATGTGGTGTTTGACCATGGGCCTCGAAAGCCGCCTGGTCTGTGTACTGCTCCATCATAATGTAAACAGTGGCATCGTCAGTTTTGTGCAGTTCGTAGAAAGTACAGTCCGCTTCTTCGGCTTTAACCTGAGCTGCCAGGTCGCGCATCAGCGCCTCAAAACCTTCCTGCTTACCATCCTGAATCGTTAAGGTTGCAATAACTCCCAACATACTAAATCTCCTCTTATAAGTGTTTTTGTGATTGTTCACTATACGACAAGCCCTTGTCAGAAAGTATCGCTGGGCGAAAAAATGCATGACTCCCACGTCACCATCCAATAAACCGCTATCTTGTGACAACTAAAAATATGTGGAGAAAAACTTGGCAGCATCGCAGTAGCTGGTTAATCTTAAAGCAACTGTAAAAATGACAGGGGCGCCATTCCGATGCCAGTATTTGATTCGCAAGGTGTAGAAATTAGCTATGAGCGCTGGGGCACGGGCGAGCCGGTGATACTCGCCCACGGTTTTGCCGCCAACCGTCGCCAGGCCTGGCTGGCAGCAGACTGGCAGGGCACGCTAATGCAGGCCGGACGCGAAGCAATTTTATTTGATCAACGAGGTCACGGTGAAAGTCAGAAATGCTACGCCCCGGAAGACTACGCCATCGACACGATGGCCGGTGATTTGCTGCGCTTGATAGACCACCTCGATATTGCCAAAGCACCTGTTATCAGCCACTCGATGGGGGCGCGCATTACTCTGCATTTAATGTTACACCACAGCGACAGACTATCAGCAGCAGTGCTAATCGGCGTTGGCGAGAGCCTGTTACTGGAGCTGTACGACCCCGAAATTATGGCCCAGGCCCTACTCAGTAATGAGCCCTGGGCTATTGAAGATCAAGTAGCGGCATCATTTCGCGCCTTTGTCGATTCCACTCGTAGTGACCACAAAGCACTGGCTGCCTGTACCCACGGCATTGGCCGGGAACTTGAGCAAGAACTGCTCACCCAAGTTACCGTTCCGACGCTTATTCTCGGTGCCCAGCACGATGAGTTCAGCGGCCCGGTAGAACCGCTTGCCGAAGCCATTGCCGGTGCGCAGTGTGCCACCTTGCCGCGCACTAGCCACCATTCAATACTCGCTGACCCGACAGCCAAAGATATCGCCTTCGAATTTCTGAGCCTGCCACCGCCGGTACATTACGAGTATTCCTGGTAGAGAAAGCACAAACCCATACCAGCCTATTTTAAAAGCGGGATAACCTCTTTGGCAAAGCGTTCGATCTGCTCGTTGCGCTCGTCCGGGGGACTCACCGCATCAAGAATAATGTGACGCACACCGGCGTCACGGAAGGCATTGATTTTTTCTGCTAAATCTTCGGGGCTACCGAGGGCACAATACTTTTTAGCCGGGCCACGGAAGTCACTGGCATAGCGTTCGCTTAGGTGCTCAGTGGCAATATCCCAAGATTTTTCAAAACTATCGTCAATACGGAAAAACAATAAATGAGCAGTGTCGAAACGTTCGACCTCGCGGTTAACCGCCTCGGCTGCAGCTGTCATCACATCCAGAGAATCTTTGTACATTTCGGGCGTTACTACGTAAGACACATAGCCATCTGCCATCTGCCCGGCCCGGGTTAGTGCCGCTTTCGAACGACCACCACACCAGATGGGCGGCCCGCCTTTTTGGATTGGTGCGGGTAGCATTTGCACATCCTTAAAAGGGAAAAACTTGCCCTCGTGGGAGACCTTGTCACCCGTCCATAATTTGCGCAGTACCTCCATGCCTTCCGTTAGCCGCGCACCACGCTCTTTAACCGGCACACCACAAGCGGCAAACTCATTAGGGAATTCACCGCCAATACCAACGCCAAAGGTTAAGCGCCCATCGCAGAGTCTATCCAGTGTCGCCACCTGTTTGGCTACCGGTGTGGGGTGGCGTAGAGGGAGTAAATACACTGAGGTACCAAAGGTTAAACGGTCACTAAAAGCGGCGGCCTGAGCCAGCTGCAGCAAGGGGTCCATAATCGGAATGGCGAAGGCCACATGATCGCCCACCCAGAGAGAATCGAGGCCAATACGATCGGCCAGTGTTGTGCTTTCCCGCACGGCAGCGGAGCTGTCCATTGAGGTCATCCAGCCGAAGTGCATTTTTGTATCGAGGGGTAGAGTCATACTTATTCCTTATTTAATTGCTTAATTAGCGCAGAACCCAGAAAACCGAACGGGAATACACTGTATATCTTGCACTAATCCCGGAGGAAAATCCGCCGGTACAGCGGTGGCCACACTGGCGAAAATCGCATCCGAGCCATTGCCAAAACGTTTTTCGATCACCCCAGCTATTTCATCGTGACGACCAATGGCGGCAAACAAATACACCATGTCGTCGGGGATTTCAGCAGCCAGCTTGTCCCATTCACCAGCCTTCGTCATGGTGTTGAGTTTTTGCCCGAGCTCCTCCAGGCCGTGTTGGGCCAGTACCGGCCAATAGGCGGGGGTCGAGGCATAAAAGGCCAAACGATAACGCACCCATTCCACCATCTTGTCGACCGCTTGCTGGTCGGGGCCCGAGGCAATAAAACCACCCCCGGCTATTTCAAAACTGTCACGCCGGCGGCCTGAGCGAGCCATGCCCTCCTCCAGTTTTGGCATCACCACATTGTCGAGATAGGCCCGGGTACAAAAGGGGTGCAAACGCACGCCATCGCACACTTCTCCGGCAACGCGTAGCATCGCCGGGCCGACAGCCGCAATGGTAACCGCTGGCGGTAGTGCCGCGTAATTTTCAGGAATAAAGTTCGGCGTCATCAGGGTGAATTGATAGTGTTCACCGCGAAAATCCAGTTTACCGTCGCCCTTCCAGGAGGCCCAAATAGCGCGCAAAGCTTGCACATATTCACGCATGCGCGGGGCCGGTGGTGACCAGGGCACGCTAAAGCGGCGTAAATTATGGGCTTTGATTTGACTACCCAAACCCATGACAAAGCGCCCACCGGAGGCGGCCTGTAAATCCCAACCGAGATTGGCAGCCGACATGGGGCTGCGGGCAAAGGCAATGGCTATGCCTGTAATCAACTCTACCTTCTCTGTCACCGTCGCCGCAACAGCCAGTGGCAGGAAGGGGTCGTGGGCATTTTCCATCGTCATAATGCCGTCGTAGCCATCGGCCTCAATGGCGCGGGCGGTGGCGGGTACTTTGCCCAAATTATCCTGAGGGATGGTGGTAAAGACTTTCATACAATAGCGCCAGATTATTTTTTGTTATCGAATCAACCTTGCCTTAGCCTGCCAACAAAGTCCAAAACTTTTCCGCTAAAAATCAGCTACCATAATTAAAACAGCCATAAAAAAACCGGAGCCTAAACTCCGGTTTTTTTATGGGCTTGTAAAAAGCCTTTTAGCTAAGCCACCGAGCTATGCCACCTTTTCTACCGCCTTGGCCTGACCGTGTCGTAGCAATTGCCCTGGGGTTGCGCCAGTACATTCACCGTCGATGAAGATTGGCTCACCGTTAACGATGGTGTAGCGATAACCTTCAGCGTGGTTGACATAACGCCACTCATTGCCGGGCAGGTCGTGAACAATTTCACAGGGAAGGACTTTCAGGTTTTCGTAATCGTAGATCACGATATCCGCTGCACGGCCCACTTCCAAGGTACCACGATCATGGAAACCCGCAGCCATCGCAGGCACGGCCGCAAGGCGATAGTGCGCCTCTTCCAGTGTGTAAGACCCACGTTCACGCACAATAGTCTCAATCATATTGGTCGGATAGCGACCGTAATTGAGGAACTTGGTGTGGGCGCCACCGTCGGATAAGCCCGGCACTGTCCACTCGTTCTCTAGAATTTCATTCAGCAGGCCTTCGTCAAAGTTGAAAGGTACCACGTAGAAGACTGTTTTGAGTTTTTCACTGATCGCCAGATCAAGCATCGCATCCGAGGGGTGCTTACCCATTGAGGCGCCAAGTTCAGCAACCGTCATGCCGACATAGACCTGGTTTTCTTCATTGACCACCGAGTCAACCAAAAGGTCGGCAACCGGACCCGTGACAAAAGGTGCGCTACCGTGGTCGTAGTCTTCGCGAACGGCAGCACGCAACTCGGGGTCTTTCATTTTTTCCATACGGGTTTCAACATCGCCGATGGTCACGTTGCGCCATGCGCCATTACCGTCGAAGAGGTTGAAGTCGTCGAGCATAAAGCGCAGCTCATTGGGTGTGGTGATGGCCTGCATCCAGATCTCATGACCCTTTTCACGCTGCTCATTAACCCAGCGCAGCATGCGACGATGCTGGTGGGGATGACGCTCATTCACCTGTACGGCATTCCATAGTACGGGACAACCACTGGCTTCGGCCAAATCGGCACCAAAGTCGAGGTCAGAAACCACATCGTCCTTCGCCTGGGTGAGCTGAATAATGCCTTCGCCACGGCCCTTGAGCACCTTGGCAAATTTCAGTACCAGCTCGTCAGACATGGTGTCAGTAGGCATGGGCGTACCGTCGTAATCGCGCTGTACCGACGTAAAGCCATCACCCAAACGTTGCATGGTATAACCCACACCGCCGGCATCGAGAGATTCTTCCATCAAACGCAGCATTTCAGCCAGCTCTTCTTTGGTGGGCTCGCGAGTTTTCGCCCCCTCCATTCCCATAACGTAAACCATCAGTGGGTTGAGCGGTACAAAGCTCATCACGTTAACGCCTTTGGGGCGACGCTCCAGAGAGTCGAGCCACTCGGGGAAGGTTTCCCAGTCCCAGTCCATACCGGCTTTCATGGTCGCCAGAGGAATCGCTTCAACGCGCTCCATCGACAACATCAAACGCTCCTGCTCGTGGGGATGAGCCGGTGCGAAACCAAAGCCACAGTTACCGATAGCCATGGAGGTTACACCGTGCCAGCTAGAACAGCTCAGGTAGGGATCCCATAGCAATTGGCCATCGTAGTGGGTGTGCAGATCGACATAGCCCGGCACCACATTCAAACCCGCTGCATCAATCACTTTATCGGCGCGACTGGTATCAATACCGTCGCCCTCAACGATCTCCGCAATCAAGCCATTTTTAATGCCAATATCACCCACAAATCTTTCGCGATGACGGGTACCGTCAATAATAGTACCGCCCTTAATTATCGTATCGAAGTCAGACATAAGTCCTCCATTCCCTTTAGTTGAATCGTTTTAAATTAGTTAATTCATAAATTTTGTTCATCGAGTATATAGCTTTTGGCGATCATAAATAGATACAAGCGAGAACTAAACATCAATAAATAGTTCTGGAATGGCAGGTTAAAAACCTTTGTCAAGAGCTACAAAATATTGAATGACGCAGGCAGCTCCAGCAATAACGGGTGCCTAAAATTAATTGCACCGCGCAGGCCGCACGGGTAGCATCGGCTTTCACTTTTTAACCGGGGTGTAGCGCTGGTCAGTTTAGAAAACGGCTAGTGAAGCGGCGGTAAAAGAGAAAGGAAGGATTCCTTCTGCTAAGAAGGCTACCAATTCAATTGGACTATTTGCCACCCACAACGCCCCTCAATAAACCCACTATCAACACTTATACCCAACAACTATTAGCCATTAAAAACTAAAAACAGGAATTATTCCCATGACAAGAAAACACGTACTGGACGGCATTAAGGTCCTCGACTTCACCCACGTTCTCGCCGGCCCCACCTGCACCCGTTTAATGGTTGAAACCGGCGCCGAGGTGATTAAAGTGGAAGCAGCGCCCGCTGGCGATATGGTGCGCGGCATGCCCGCCCTGAAAGATGGCCGCAGTGGCTACTATATTCAGCAAAACCGGGGCAAGCAGTCCATCTGCCTGGATTTGCGCGACCCCCGCGCCCAGGAAATCATCCACAAGCTGGTCGCCGATGTCGACGTGGTGGTCGAAAACTTTACGCCGGGAGTAATGAAGCGCCTGGGCATCGACTACGAAACCCTCAGCGCCATCAACCCCAAGCTGGTGATGTGCTCGATTTCCGCCTTTGGTCAAACCGGCGAGCTGTCTCACCTGCCCGGCTTTGACTACATTGCCCAGGCCTACGCCGGGGTCATCGATATGATCGGTGAAGAGCACGGCTCACCCTATTTTGCCGGCCTCGGTCTCGGCGACGTTTCCACCGGTGCCCACGCCTACGGCGCCGTTACCGCCGCCCTATTCCACCGCGAGCGCGGCGGCAGCGGCCAGCACCTCGACATCACCCTGCTCGACTGCCTCTTCCACTGCCACGAAATTAATGTGCAGGGTTACGACGGCACCGACGGCGCACTGGTACCCCACCGCTCCGGTGCCCACCACTTTGCAGTCGCACCTCTGGGCATGTTTAAAGGCAAAGAGAAATACCTAGTGATTATTGCCATCGGCAACCAATGGGAAAATCTACTGAAAGTGATTGGCAAGGAAGAGTTTAAGGACGACCCCCGTTTTGCCGACAACGCCGGGCGTTCCGAGCACAACAGCGTGCTCATCGAAGCGATTGAAGGCTGGCTACAAACCACCGAGAACGATGACGAAGCAGTGCGCATTCTGCAGGAACATCACGTCCCCGTGGCCCCCGTCCTCAGCGTGCCCGAGGCCATGGAACACCCCCACCTCATCGCCCGCCAGACTGTGCGCACGGTGACTGACCGCGCCTTCGGCGATATTAAAGTGCCGGGCATGCCGCTGCGCTTTTCGGCCTTCCCCGAGTTCCCCGACCTGCAGGCCGCCTTTCTCGGCGAGCACAATAGTTCTGTGTTGAGCAGCCTGGGTTATGCCGAGAGCGATATCCAAGCCCTGCGCGAAGCGGGTGTTCTGGCCGATGAGCCCGTGGTTAACGGCTGATTTCAACACCGAATAACTAAGACCGTACTGCAACGCCGCTCCGGCCGGAGTAACACTGGCTGGGGCTTATCCATCAATTATTATCGCACTTCCTCTGTATTAATTAGTAAAACACGACCACGGAGCTAAACCATGCCCTCCCAACCCATTCTCGATGGTTATAAAATCATCGACTTCACCCAGTACCTCGCCGGGCCAACCGCAACACGGCTAATGGCCGAACTGGGTGCCGAAATTATTAAAATTGAAATGTCGCCCTTCGGTGACCCCAGCCGCTCCTTTCCCTATCGTAGTAAAGAAAAGCGCAGCGCCTATTTTGTGCAGCAGAATCGCGGCAAGAAAAGCCTGTGTATCGATATTAAAAATGAAAAGAGCAAACAGGTACTCGCCGACCTGATTAAAGAGTGCGACGTACTGATCGAAAACTTTGCCCCCAGCGTTATCGGCCGCCTCGGTTTTAGCTGGCAAGAAGTCCACAAGCTCAACCCCAAGCTGGTAATGTGCTCAATCTCCGCCTTCGGCCAAACCGGCCCCCTCAGCCATCTACCCGGCTTTGACTACATCGCCCAGGCCTATGCTGGCGTTACTTCGGTGATTGGCGAGCCCGACTCCCCGCCCAGCCTGCCCATGCTCGGCATTGGCGATGTCACTACCGGCGTTCACGCTGCCGGCGCGCTGAGCTTTGCCCTGCTCGACGCCCACCGTACAGGCGTTGGCCAGCACCTCGACATCAGCCTGCTCGACTGCTACTTCCACCAGCACGAAATGAACGTCCAGGCCTACTCCGCCAGCAAGGGCAAAATCGTGCCGCGCCGCGCCGGTTCTCATCACTACGCGGTGGCGCCGACCGGTATTTTTCAGGGGCCAGAGGGCTATATTATGATCCTCGCCCTGCTGCACCAATGGCCAGTGCTGTGTAAAGCCATGGGCCGAGAAGACCTGACCGATGACCCGCTGTTTGCCACTAATGAGCTGCGCCTTGAAAACCTCAAGCAGTTGATTACAGTGATAGAAGGCTGGCTGCAAAGCTTTGCCACCGACGACGAAGCCATCGCCGCCCTGCAGGCCGTGCGTGTGCCCGTCGCCCCTGTGCTCACCGTGCCCCAGGCTATCGACCACCCCCACCACCGAGAGCGCGGCACAGTGCGCACGGTGAAAGATCGCATGCTCGGTGAATTCGACATGCCCGGCATGCCGCTGCGCTTCTCCAACCACCCCGACCTGCTGCCCCTTGAGGCCCCTTTTCTCGGCGAGCAAAACCGCGAGATTCTCGGCGAGTGGTTGTCCTATACCGACGCGCAAATTGGCGAACTTGAAGACGCTGGCATATTGACCAGTAAGCCTCATTAGCAAGAACAACACTGCATATCAATAAGCGCTGATTTTTTTGGCGAAAGTATTTAACCAAATATGAAGAGAACACCATGAAACCTAAACATGTAATGGACGGCTACCGGGTACTGGACTTATCCCAGTACCTGGCCGGCCCCGCCGCCACCAACCTAATGGTACAAATGGGCGCGGAAGTGATTAAAGTTGAGGGCGGCCCCTATGGCGACCCCGTGCGCACCTTTCCTTTTTCCAATAAAGAGCGCCGCAGCGCCTATTTTATTCAGCAAAATCGCGGCAAAAAAAGTATTTGCCTGGATTTAAAAAGCCCCGAAGGCATTGAAATTGTCAAAGAGCTAATCAAAGACTGTGACGTGTTAATTCAGAACTTCGCCCCTGGCGTGATCGAGCGCATGGGCCTGGGCTGGGATGTGGTGAAAGAGCTCAACCCCAATATTATTATGTGTGCCATTTCCGCCTTTGGGCAGGAGGGCCCACTCGCCGCCCACCCCGGTTTTGACTACATTGCCCAGGCCTACGCTGCGGTGACTGACCTGATCGGCGAGCCTGATAAAGCCCCTTCAATGACCATGCTCGCCTTTGGCGATGTTGGCACTGGTGTGCATGCGCTGGCCGCAATTGGCTACGCCCTACTCGAGCGAGAGCGTCGTAACAACGGTGGTCAGTACCTCGATATTTCTTTGCTCGATACCTACTTCCACCACCACGAAGTTAGCATTCAGGCCTACTCCGCCAGTAAGGGTAAGATCGTACCCCGCCGCAACGGCCCCCACCACTATGCGGTAGCACCGACCGGCATCTTCAAGTCCAAAGACAGCCATTTGGTGATTCTCGCCCTCCTCCATCAATGGCCGGTGCTATGTCGAGCGATGGACAGAGAAGATATGATCGAAGACCCGCGCTTCAAGGACAACGAAGATCGCATCGAGAACTTGCCCGCCATGGTCACCGAAATTGAAAGTTGGCTGCAGGCCCAGGACAGCGATGCCGCCGCATTGGCCAAACTGGAAAAAGCCCGCATCCCCGTGGCCCCGCTGCTTACTGTGCCCCAGGCCATGGAGCACCCCCACATGATTGAGCGCGAGGTGATTCGCACCATTGAAGACCCCATTCTCGGTGAGTTTCAAATCCCCGGCATGCCACTGCGATTTTCAAAGTACGATGTGCCGAAAGATCTGGTCGCACCAACACTGGGCCAGCACAATGAAGAAATACTCACTACCTTTCTTAAATACGACGCTAAAAAAATCGCCGAATTAAAGGATAAGAAGGTACTATTTCAAAAAGCCGTATAGTCGCTCGAACTGATTGAGTCGTTTGAGCGAGTCGCCTTTGTGCGCTCGCTCAACTTCAATGCTCACCAGTAAAAGAAAAAACAACACCTCACCTCACTCTCCGCCCGCTGACACCACACCCTTGTGTGCACGCTTAAGCCTTTATCCCACACCAACAGCAACGACTACGGCCACTCTAGCACCTGCCCCCACGACGCTATGCCTACGGTGCTATATCGACTAAGTTCATCTGCAAAGAGCATCCACCCGGTAATTGCAGTAGTATATTTAAAAAAATAATAGCTGAACCTCTGGCAAGCATTGCCAACATAAATAAATGCTCCAGAGATTCCTCAATTAATCACCGACAATAATCACGACTCAGGGGGCTTATCCATGGCACAGAATGATGCACCAAAGCACATACTCGACGGCTATCGCATACTCGACTTTACTCAGTTTCTCGCAGGGCCAACCACCACCCGCCTGATGGCCGAAATGGGTGCCGAGGTCATCAAGGTGGAACTGATGCCCGAGGGCGACCCCGTGCGCCTTCTGCCCTACCGCCGCAAAGGCCGCAGTGGTTATTTTATTCAGCAGAGCCGGGGCAAGAAAAGTATCTGTGTCGATATCCGCAACCCAAAAGGTTTGGCGCTGATTAAAGACCTCATTAAAGACTGCGACATCGTCCTCGAAAACTTCTCCCCCGGCGCTATCTCGCGCATGGGTTTAAGCTACGAAGTGATCAAAGAAATTAAGCCCGATATTATTATGTGCTCACTTTCCGCCTTCGGCCAAACCGGCCCCCTCGCCAGCTTGCCCGGTTTTGACTACATCGCCATGGCCGTCTCCGGCGTCATGGACATGATCGGCGACCCCGACCAGCCACCCTACTTCCCCATGCTCGGCATTGGCGATGTTAGCGCTGGCGTACACGCCCTCGCCGCCATCAACGGCGCTCTGCTGTACCGCTATAAAACCGGCAAAGGGCAGTACATCGACATTTCCCTGCTCGACTCCTACTTCCACTCCCACGAAATCAATGTCCAGGCCTACTCCGGCAGCAAGGGTAAAATCGTGCCCAAACGTGCTGGCCACCACCACTACGCCGCCGCACCTTTAGGCTTGTTTAAATGTAAAGACGGCTATTTATTTATGGTCGTTATGGCCCGCCAATGGAAGCCCCTGTGTGAAGTTATGGGTCGTGAAGACATGGCAGAAAACCCCGACTACGCCACCAATGCCAAGCGAGTCGAGAACAAAGATGAAATCGTCGGCATTATTGAAAACTGGCTGAAAGACTATAATCGCGACGACGCACTGAAAATACTCGAAGATATGCACATACCCGTCGCACCGGTACTCAGCGTACCCGAAGCCATGGAACACCCCCATTTAATCGAACGCCAGGTGATTCGAAAAATCCACGACCGTGGCTACGGTGAACTAGACATACCCGGCATTCCCCTGCGCTTTTCAGAATTCCCCGACGCCCTCGACCTGCAGGCACCCTTTCTTGGCGAGCACAACAAGGAGATTTTTGGCGAGCATGGTGGTCTGAGTGGAGCTGAGGTTGAAGCACTGGAGAAGGAAGGGGTGTTAAAATCGGAGCCCTTGCCAGAGGGAGTTACAACTATTGCTTCTGCTTAAATAGGGCAGAAAAAGAACCTCTCTTAATTAAGCCACTAGAACAAAACTGTGTAGTGGCTTAATTTTTATTTTTCATAGCTAACGGTTAGTGGCAATCAGTTCAATGACGAAGCAACTTTCAAGAGTAGGAGTTGAAAAAAGAATCCGTAGAGCCCTTGAGAGCCTCCAACAAGGTGACCCAGAGGGTGCCATTTTTCATATTGCACCAGCTCTTGATGCTACTGCGAAAAAGAGATATCCAGATAAAAAGGTCGGAAAACGAATAAAAGAGTTCATTTTCAACGAACAGCCGCTCATTTATTACCTATCTATGCAGGGTAAAGAGCTGATTCCAGACGGCGTAAGAATTGTCATCGTTGACAACGACAACATTGAGAGCCCCATTGGTGGTCGCGGAGGGGAGTTAGCTGACTTTATTTATCATAATATTCGATGCGCACAAGCACATGGGGAAGAAATAGACTACGAACTTATAGATTTTGGCAGAAATTTTGGAATTGGCCGCACGAATTTTGATAATGATGGAGGTGAGCTTGAACCAGGAAAGTTTATTGTATCTTCTGCAACGATACTCGCCTTAATTCTTTCAGTTATTTGTGCACCTGAAAATAAAAGACTTAGGTTACCTGACGATATCTCGCTTTATAATAAGCTAACGCTATCCAGATCAGAGCTACCAGGAAATAAAAATTATCTAATGATAAAACTGGGGAAACTATTCACAAATGACAATTAATTCCCATACAGCCGACAGAACACCAACAAATTTGGCATCTTAAATGCTCGAAAGCGATTTTATTCAACGTCATCTCGGCCCCGATAACGAGCAATGCACCGAGATGCTCGACGCGCTTGGTCTTACCAGTCTCGACGAACTAATCACTCGCGCCGTACCCCAAAGCATTCTCAGTTCTGCCCCTCTCAATTTACCGGCGGGTCTATCTGAGCAGGCTGCTTTAAGCGAACTCAAAAGCCTCGCCGCGCAGAACAGCTGTTTCGAATCACTCATCGGTATGGGCTATCACGACACGGTGGTGCCCGGTGTTATTCAACGCAATGTGCTGGAAAACCCCAGTTGGTACACGGCCTACACGCCCTACCAGCCGGAGATTGCCCAGGGGCGATTGGAGGGGCTGTTAACTTTTCAGCACATGCTGATTGATTTAACCGGCATGGCGATGGCCAATGCCTCGGTATTGGATGAGGCCACTGCCGCCGCAGAAGCGATGGCGATGGCCAAGCGCCTGCAAAGAAAAAATAAAAGTACGACTTTCT
Source organism: Candidatus Reddybacter sp. (assembly GCA_041277045.1). Lineage (GTDB taxonomy): Bacteria > Pseudomonadota > Gammaproteobacteria > Pseudomonadales > Porticoccaceae > Reddybacter. The sequence goes on from JBGFSY010000001.1 coordinate 29,555, forward strand.
TTGTCGATAAAAACTGCCACCCCCAAACTTTGAGGGTAGTTAAAACTCGCGCCCATTACTTTGGCTTTAGTGTGTTTGAGGGCGAACCCGAAACAGAGCTTGCCACCACAGATTACTTTGCCGCGCTGTTGCAATACCCTGGCTCGTCCGGCGATGTGATCGAACTAAAACCGCTGATCGATGCCGTGCATAGCAAGAGCGCACTGGCCATTGTTGCCGCTGATTTAATGGCTCTGGTGTTGTTGCGCTCCCCCGGTGAGTTGGGGGCCGATATTGTCATTGGCAGCAGTCAACGCTTTGGTGTGCCGCTGGGTTACGGCGGCCCCCACGCCGGGTACATGGCCTTTCGCGAACAATACAAACGCTCGGCACCGGGGCGCATTATCGGTGTCTCTGTCGACCAGCGGGGCAAGCCCGCCCTGCGCATGGCCCTGCAAACCCGCGAGCAACATATTCGCCGCGAGAAGGCCAATTCCAACATTTGTACGGCTCAAGTATTACTGGCATTGTTGAGTGCCTTTTACGCGGTTTACCACGGCCCCGATGGCCTGAAACGTATTGCTACAAAAACCCACCAACTGACGAATACCCTTGCCGCGCAACTAACGCAGGCCGGTTTTACCTTACGCCACCGACACTGGCTTGACACGTTGTGCATAGAGGTCGGCGAGCAGCAGCAAGCCATTTACCAGCGTGCACAAGCGCAGAAAATCAATCTCCGTAAATTGGGCGACAACGCCCTTTGCCTAAGTATTAATGAAACCAGCACGGCTGAATTAATTAAAAAAATTGCAGTTATTTTTGGTGCAGATACTTCCAATAAAAAAGGCAAAGACGAAATAGATTTAGCACCCGCTGGCATCCCTCCTTCACTGCTGCGACAGGACGACATACTCAGCCACCCGGTATTTAACCGTTACCACAGTGAAACCGAGATGCTGCGTTATTTAAAGCGCCTCGAAGCTAAAGATATCTCCCTCACTAACAGCATGATCCCCCTCGGCTCGTGCACCATGAAGCTCAATGCCACGACTGAAATGCAGCCGATTAGCTGGCCCGCGTTTGCCAAAATTCATCCCTTTTCTCCCCTTGAACAAACCATCGGCTACCAGCAATTATTTACCGAGCTGGAGCAAATGCTCGCCGCCTGCACCGGCTACGACGCGGTGTCACTGCAACCCAACGCGGGCTCTCAGGGGGAATATGCGGGACTGCTCGCCATCAGCGAATATCACCGCCACCGGGGTGAGGCCCAGCGTAATGTTTGCCTGATCCCCGCCTCCGCCCACGGCACCAATCCGGCCAGCGCCCATATGTCGGGCATGGCAGTGGTGGTGGTTAAATGCGATGAACAGGGCAATATCGACTTCGAAGATCTACAAAGTAAAGCCGAAAAACACAGCCAGAAATTGTCTGTGTTAATGGTCACTTATCCCTCCACCCACGGGGTATTCGAAGCAAAGATTCGCGCTATTTGCGATGTAATTCATCAACATGGTGGGCAGGTCTATATCGATGGAGCCAACCTCAATGCTCTGCTGGGTATCGCTGCTCTGGGCGACATTGGCGGCGATGTCTCCCACATTAATCTGCATAAAACCTTTGCCATCCCCCACGGCGGCGGTGGCCCGGGCATGGGGCCGATAGCGGTGGGCAAGCATTTACAGCCTTTTTTACCCAGCCACCCGGCGTTGCCCAATAATAAGCCCAATGGTGCTGGCTACACAGTGTCTGCCGCCCCCTGGGGCTCGGCATCCATCCTGCCAATATCGTGGATGTACATTAAAATGATGGGCGCAGACGGCCTGAAACTGGCAAGCCAAATTGCCATTCTCAGCGCTAATTACATCACCAAAAAATTACAGCCCTACTACCCCGTGCTCTACACCGGGCAGAATGGCCTGGTCGCCCACGAGTGCATTATTGATATTCGCCCCCTCAAGGCCAGCAGCGGCATTAGTGAAGAAGATATTGCCAAACGACTGATGGACTACGGCTACCACGCCCCCACTATGTCCTTCCCCGTGGCGGGCACGCTAATGATCGAGCCTACGGAGAGCGAGTCAAAAGCTGAAATAGATCGTTTTATTAGCGCGATGATTAGCATTCGTGAGGAAATTGCCAGGGTCGAAAGCGGTGAATGGCACCTTAGCGATAACCCTCTGGTGAACGCCCCCCACACCCTCGACGATGTGCTAAGTGAAGCCTGGAACCGGGCCTACAGCCGGGAGCAGGCCACTCGTCCGGCAGCCTGGTTAAAGGACAATAAGTACTGGCCGCCACTGAATCGCATTGATAATGTCTATGGCGATAGGCATTTAGTTTGCTCTTGCCCACCGTTGTCTGGCTATGCATAGAACGACAAAATTAATGAATATTAAAAATCACCAATTCTTAAAAAAGAGATATTTATGATCAACAATGTATTAACTCGACTCACCCTTGTGGCAAGCATCGCACTGTTACTCAGCGCCTGCGCGCCAGAAGCCGGCAGCGAAGCCTGGTGCAAGAAACAAGCAGAGAAGCCCAAAGGTGACTGGACCTCTAATGAAGCCACAGACTACACCAAGCATTGCTTATTTAAATAAAGGGCACCCTAAAGGCTCTCAATACAAGCCTTGCACTTATTACTTGAACTCAGGTCTGAACTTAAATCTTAGTTCAGGGGCTTTGCTTAATTTTTATCGCTTGCCTGAGGTGCTGCTAACAGGCTAACAATATCCTCCTCCACTAGCGTCTCGTGCTCCAACAATGCTTTAGCGAGATGCTTCAGGTCGGAGAGGTTTTCCTGCAATAAAGTCGCCGTTATCGCTTCGCATTTTTTAACCAACGCCACCACTTCTCTATCAATCCGCTTCAAGGTGTCTTCACTGAAATTTCTCGGCTGGGCAATATCGCGACCCAAGAATGGGTGCTCCTCAGACTGGGGGAAGCTCACAGAACCCAGCTCTTCACTCATGCCCCACTGGGAAACCATTCTGCGCGCCAGCAGGGTCGCCTGCTTGAGATCATCCGCAGCACCCGTGCTCACATCACCATAAATAAGTTGCTCTGCCAATCGTCCGCCGAGCAAGATAGATATTTTTTCTTCCAGATATTCCTGGGTAAAGTTGTGCCTGTCTTCCTCGGGCATTTGCTCGGTAACACCGAGCGCCCGGCCACGGGGGATAATAGAAATCTTGCGCAGCGGATCACTGTGTTCCATGCGAAAAGCCGTAATGCCGTGGCCCGCCTCATGATAGGCAATACGCATTTTTTCCTCTTCGCCCAACACCTCCTCGCGCTCTGAGCCCAGTACCACTCTATCGCGGGCGTATTCAAAATCCTCGGGGCTTACCCGCTCGCGATTATCCCGTGCCGCTCTCAGCGCAGCCTCGTTAACGAGGTTTTCCAGATCGGCTCCCGACATGCCCACCGTGCGCGCAGCGATGTCTTTTAAACAGCGTTCATCGGTAAGGGGCACTTTGCGTGTGTGCACCTCGAGTATGGTTTGGCGGGCTGCCATTTCCGGCAATTCGAGCACCAGCTTTCTGTCGAAGCGGCCGGGGCGCAGTAGCGCCGGGTCGAGCACGTCGGGCCGGTTAGTGGCCGCAAGTACCAGCACGGCTTCATCCGCTTCAAAGCCATCCATTTCAGCAAGAATTTGATTCAGGGTTTGCTCCTGCTCATCATTGCCACCGCCCATGCCGGTGCCGCGCACCCTGCCCACAGAATCAATTTCGTCAATAAAAATAATAGCGGGGGCTTCCTTGCGCGCCTGTTCAAACATATCTCTCACTCGCGAGGCACCCACTCCCACAAACATCTCAATAAACTCGGAGCCACTAATGCTAAAAAATGGCACCCCGGCTTCGCCCGCTGTCGCCTTGGCGAGCAGGGTTTTACCGGTGCCCGGCGCTCCCATTAGTAACAATCCGCGAGGCATTTTTGCCCCGATGCTACGGTATTTATCCGGGTGCTTTAGAAAATCGACAATCTCTTGCAAGTCCTGTTTCGCATGATCGAGACCGGCGACATCGTCAAAGCCAATGTGAATAGTCTCTTGTGCATGACGTCGCGCTTTGGAGCGAGCAAAGCCAAACATGCCCCCGGCACCACCGCTACCCATTCTTTTTTGCATCATGCGGCTGCTATAAACGAAGAAGGCCAACAACAAAAGCCACGGCACGATGCCAATCAGTAGCTGCATAACAACCGACATTTCTGTGGCTTCGGCCTCTATTTCAACCTCGTACTCTTCCAGCAGGGGCATAAAATCGAGGTCGTCTACGGGCGGCAGTATGACCTCAAAGGTAGCAGGCTGGTCGGTCGTGCCCGCCGCAGGGGAGGAAAATTCACCCCTGATGGTTTCATTTTTTATATTGATTTTTTTAATCTGTCCCGTGGCCACCTGCTCTTTAAAAGCCGTATAACTCAGCCTTTGCGGCTGCACAGAATAAAAATGTTGAACGGCCAAATAAATAACAAGAAACAGGAAGGTCAGGCGAATAGCGCGCCGGTACTGGTCGTTGTCAGTGGCTTTTTGTTCATCTGCCATAGTTATTCAACTCGTAACATTGCCCGGTTCATCTTAGCAATTATCGAAAGGTCCTGGCCCTATTTTGTTTCCAACCTTTACGTCATTCCTTTAAACCAATGCGCTTTTGTATCTCTACCCTACGTTTACGTAAAGTACCAACGCTGTCGACGTATCATTTCCCGTGCATGCAATCTGTTGCGACAATGTAGTGGTTTGTATTCAAGGTAACGATGATAAACACCTCAGCCAATGTATGAATTTCACTGCTGAAACTCACTTCACCTCCTCCACATTTAGTAGCAGAAAATGTTCCAATCTGGGTAATCTTGGTCAACTGGGCGCAAACAGATAATCACGTCTATGCTGTAAAGGCGGTCTTAGTCAGCCCCTATACAAGGGAGAACCACACTGTACACGCCTTTATAACAATGGGGTTTTGCAGCAGTGAGATTGACGCTATCGGACACCGAAATCAACGTATTCAGTTGCACTATGACGAGTTTTACAGGCAAATTAAACTAGGGGCTTATTATGCACCCAGATCATCACAAGTTCGGCTTAACTCATATCGACCCGGCACTACTCAAACAAATAGATAATATGGCCCTCGACGATATTAATGTCGCCGACCCCGCTCTGTTTAAAAACGATACGGTGTGGCCCTATTTTGCCCGCCTGCGCCGCGATGACCCGATCCATTTCTGCAAAGACAGCCTGTACGGCCCCTACTGGTCAATCACCCGCTACAAAGACATTATGGCGATTGAGAAAAACCATAAGGTCTTTTCCTCCGACACGGCCTACGGTGGCATTACCATTGAGGACGGAAACCTCGGTCTCGATGTGGAAATGTTTATCGCCATGGATCCCCCGGAACACGACGAACAGCGCAAAGCAGTTAGCCCCATCGTATCGCCGCAAAATTTGGCACGCCTTGAAAAAACCATTCGCGCCCGCTCGAAAAAAATCCTCAGCGAGCTGCCCATTGGCGAAACCTTCGATGTGGTCGATCGAGTTTCCATTGAATTGACCACGCAAATGCTCGCCACCCTGTTCGACTTCCCCTGGGATGACAGGCGCAAGTTAACTCACTGGTCCGATGTCGCCACTAGTACACCCGGTGCCGAGGACTATGTATCAGAAGAGTATCGAAATGCCGAAATGGCAGAGTGCCTGGCCTACTTCACCCGACTCTGGAATGAGCGCGTTAATGCCGAGCCCGGGCCCGATTTAATCTCCATGTTGGCCCACTCCGACGCCACCCGCCATATGACGCCGAATCAATTTCTTGGTAACTTAGTACTGCTAATCGTTGGCGGCAACGACACCACTCGCAATACCATGACAGGCAGCATCCTCGCGCTCAACCAAAACCCTGAGCAATACCAGCGGCTCTGTGACAACCCCGAACTCGTCACCTCGATGGTGCCCGAATTAATTCGCTGGCAAACCCCTCTTGCATCCATGCGCCGTACCGCGATTGAAGACTTCGAAGTCGGCGGCAAGTTGATTCGCAAGGGCGACAAAGTGGTGCTGTGGTACGCCTCCGCCAACCTTGACCCCGACAGTATCGACAATCCTGAGCAATTCATTATCGACCGCCGGCGCCCGCGCCAACATATCTCGTTTGGCTTTGGCATTCATCGCTGTGTCGGCAACCGGCTAGCCGAAATGCAGTTGCGCATTATTTGGGAAGAGACTCTGAAAAAATGGCCCCAGCCTTGTATTGAAGTCATCGGCGAACCGGATCGCAGTTACTCGGTTATCTTGCGGGGTTATAACTCTCTACCTATCCGCATCAATACCCCAGCGGTCGATGCCGGTAGCCATTGAGTGGGAGTACAGACATGAACGAGTCCGTGGTCATTATTGGCGGCGGCCAGGCTGGAGCACAGGCCGCCGTTAGTTTGCGCAAAGAGGGTTTCAGCGGTGCCATCACCCTGGTTTGCGAAGAGCCGGTACTGCCCTATCAACGCCCCCCACTATCGAAAACCTATCTCGCCGGTGAATTACCGAAAGAGCGTCTATTTATTAAACCCGCCGCGTTCTACGAAAAAGCCAAAATTGAGCTATTGCTCGGTGTACGGGTCAGTGCCATCGACACCAAACAACAACGACTCAACCTCGACAATCAACAAAGCCTGTCCTACAACCATCTTGTTTTCGCCACCGGCGGAAGGGTTCGCCCTCTACATTGTCCGGGTATTGAGCATCACCACGTACACTATTTGCGCACCCTGGCCGATGTCGATGCCATGCACGATAAATTCAAACCCGGCAAACGCCTGGTTATCATTGGTGGTGGCTATGTCGGACTCGAAACGGCGGCTGTGGCGGTGAAACACGGGCTTAAAGTCAGTGTATTGGTAGCCCGACCCACTGCCCTGGGGCGGGTCACCAGTAAGGTCGTCGGCCAATTTTTTGAACAGGTGCACCGCTCAGCGGGTGTCAACCTGCAATCCAATACCGATGTCGAATGTCTCGAAGGCGAGAACGAAGAGGTGGTGCTGACCACGCGGGGCGCGCTGCTTTCCGCAGATCTCGTGGTTGTGGGCATTGGTCTGCTGCCCAATATCGAGTTGGCCGAGAGTGCGGGCATCCTCTGTGAAGACGGCATTAATACCGACCAATACGGGCGCACTTCGGTCGCCAACATCTACGCCGCAGGCGATTGCGCCAATCACCCCAACGCGACTTACAAACGCCGCATACGCCTACAGTCGGTGCAAAACGCCATCGACCAGGCGAGAACTGTGGCGGCGAGTATTTGCGGAAAAAATAAACCCTATACCCAGATACCCTGGTTCTGGTCCGATCAGTACGATTTAAAATTACAAACAGCGGGCGTCAACACCGGCTATGACGAAATCGTGCTACGCGGCGATCCCGCGACCCGTTCCTTTGCCGCCTTTTATTTGCGCGCCGGGCGACTGTTGGCTGTCGACGCTATCAATCGCCCCGCCGAATTTGTCGCCGCACGTAACATCATTAATAAACACCTGGCCGTATCCGCCGCACGCCTGAGCGATGAAAGCATCGCCGCCAAGGCCCTGGCTGAACCCCAGGACGCGACGAGCCGACCTAAGTAGCCACACCCTGTAGCGAGGAAGAGAGCAATGATTAAAGTGACCTATATCGACCATGCTGGTACTGCACGTGACGTTGAAGTCGAGGAAGGCGTTGACTTAATGGATGCTGCGGTCGACAACCTGGTACCCGGCATCGATGGCGACTGTGGCGGCGTCGCCGCCTGTGCCACCTGCCATGTCCATGTTGACCCCGCCTGGCAAGACAAATTGCCGCCAATGGAAGAAGAAGAGGACGCGATGCTGGAGCTTGCCGACGACCGCAACAAGAGCTCGCGCCTCGCCTGTCAATTGAAAGCCAGCCCGGAATTAGACGGCCTGGTATTACACACCCCTATCGGACAGCACTGAAAGCAGCGGGTAAAAGCAGTTAAAATTGCATCGGGGTGGAGGCTTATCGGGCCCATCTCAGCGAATTTTTAGGCTCGCGGGTATACTGCCGTTGGCACTTAGCACCAATAAAGTCCGCAGCTTTCTCGGCAAAAAAACACAATAATCACACACGTGTATCACCCGCTAAAATTAGCGACAATCACCGTCGCCAGACTGTTTGTTTTTCCAATCTTTACGTCTTTCTTTTAAGCCAATTCGCTCTTGTATTTGTACGCGACGCTCACGAAAGCGATAGCGCTGACGACGCATTAGATCCCGCGCATGGAAAACCGTTGCCACATTGTAGTGGTTTTTATTCAGGGTAAAGGTGATAAATACTTCTTCCAGTGCCACCCAAATATGGAAAAAAATCACACCGCGAAAAAACGTGGAGGTATCCAGTAACACCAGTGCATAATACGCCGGGGCCATCAATATGGCCGCAAGCTTTGCCGACCAAGTGTGGTAGCGGGGTAGCTCGTGAAACTTCAGCAGGCAGGTAATCGTGGGCACTAAATAAGTAAAAAACCCGAGTACAAAAAACCACTTTTGCTGCTGGAAAATATTCGGCCACAACAGAAACAAGCCCAGTAACATAGCGCTGTAAGTGAACAAGTCACCCCAGCTATCGAGCCGTGCACCCAGCTCACTGGTTTGATTCCAGCGCCGCGCTAAATAACCATCGAGGCCATCGGTTAGCAGTGAGCCCGCCAATAAAATCAGAAAGGCATCACTGTAACCGTAATAGGCCAGGCAGAGCAGTACCGGCACCAGTACCAGCCGGGAGGCACTCAAGCAATTGGGAATGTTGATAAACGAATTAACCATAACTCTTTAGCAATTAATGTGAGAGGCCTTAGCTCTTATTGCTCTGCTGCCTTTGTCTCACCACTTCAAATAAACACACACCAGCAGCGACAGAGACGTTCAGACTACTCACTGTGCCAGCCATTGGCAGCTTGACCAAACTATCACAGGTCTCTTTGGTCAGGCGACGCAAGCCTTTGCCCTCAGCACCCATCACCAGCGCTACCGCAATGGTGAAGTCGGTTTGATAAACACCCTCTTGCGCTTCACCATCAGTGCCAATAATCCACAGTCCTTCCTGCTTGAGCTTATTCAGCGTTCGCGACAGATTAGTGACAACCACTAACGGCACGGAGTCAGCCGCTCCCGATGCCACTTTGCGCACCACCGGAGTAATACCCACAGAGCGGTCTTTGGTGGTGACAATAGCATGAACTCCGGCGGCATCAGCCGTGCGCAGACAGGCACCCAAATTATGGGGATCGGTGACTTCATCGAGTACCAGTAGCAGTGCTGGCTCTTGCAGCTCACCAAGAAGGTTAAGCAGATAGGCTTCGTCTTGTACCACGCCCGCCGTGCAGAGTGCCGCCACACCCTGATGGTTCAGTTCTTCACCCTCTGCGGCTTCATCGGCTAGTAACGCATCGAGCTCTTTGCGCGTCGCCCACAACCAGGGAATATCTTCCCGGTCGGCCAGGGCCTGTATTTTTTGCTGACGCTGATCTTTGCGGCCCCGTTGCAGGCGCAGCTCTTTAACCCGCTCAGCATCGGTTTTTAACAGGGCCTGCACTGCGTGAAGACCATAGACCCACTGCATACCACTTGAACCACTCACCAACGAATTACTCCCGAATAGACCCAATAGCGGTTTGCCATCGAACAGGGGAGCTAGTTTACCGCTTCTGCCCAGCGGTAGCGAAATACTCCGCGCAAGACCGCCTATTTATTACAGCATTCAACTAAGCCGAAAGAAGCGCGTACAGACTAGAGTGGATCGGGCACCGGGATTTTGGCGACGTAGTCGGACATGAAGCTACCCAGGTACAAATGCCCTTCGTGCTCAAGCACGCTGGTAACCATGCCGATGGAGTTATCTTTGGCATCCATAAAGTGAGTGATATTGCCGTCCATATCAACACCGACCAGCAGGCCGAAGGTCGGCAGGTTCAAGCCATTAAAGAACTCCGGCACCAGGGCCAGAAAACGCGGCAGGCGCATCATTAACTTCTTTTTAAAGGGCTGAGGGGCCAGTGCTTCGAGCCGGGGAAAGCGCGGATAGGCCAGCGCCACCCAATAGGTATCTTTGCCATTGAAGGTAATGTTGTCCGGCCCACCCGGTAAGTTCGGCACAAAGGGTTCACTCTGCCCGGCCTTAGGCCCCTTTAACCACAACCGGGTCACGCAAAAGCCGAGGGTTTGATTGACCAGCACATAGTCACCCTCTGGCCCCATCGCCACGCCGTTGGCCAGATGCAAATTATCGAGCACCACGCTGCTGCTTTTGGTGACAGGGTCATAACAGATCAACTCACCGAGAGGGTTGTCTTCCATCATCGCGTAGTCGGCCTGAGCCATGGTGTACTTACTAGAGATGTCGCTGAAATAAATTTTGCCGTCGGGGGCAATATCGAGATCGTCCGCTACGTTGTACTGTCGGCCATCTACTTCATCGCTTAGTACGCTGACCTCGCCCTCGGGCGTGAGGCAAACCAGGCCTTTGTCGGCATCGCAAATAATCAGATTTCCCGTGGCGTCAAACTTCATACCCAGGGGGTGGCCGCCAGTATTGGCCAGCACCTCGGGATCAGCCGAACCATCAATGGGTGCGCGCATCACATTGCCGTCGGTCAAACCCGTGTAAAGATAGCCGTCTTTAATAGCCGTTGCTTCTGGCCCGGCCAACTTGCCACGCCAGAGTTTTTCCGCTTTGCGCAGTGAATTAGTAAAAGCAAAGCGCCCTTCATAAAGCGGCGCTTTGGGGGGATGCCAGCCGATAGGTTCGATCGCCACTGGCCAGAAGAAGATATACAGTATCGATAGAAAAATAAAAACCAGTATTAATCCCAACATAGCTCGCTCCTTATATTTATTATTTTGGGTTCACTACTTTCTCATTAATACCGGTGTTTTTTATCACGAATCACTGCTAAAAGCGACACCGCCTTTTACCCTTCCCCCGTACCCGCTCTACGCTTAGCATTGGACTTTGACTTTGGTCTGGATTTTTTCTTCGCTTTAGCAGGGCTTTTTACACCAACTTTTGCCGATGTTTTTTTCACCTTCTTTTTGGGTTTCTTTTTAGGCTTCAGCGCGGGCTCAGTTATGGACCCAGCTTCCGCCTTGGGCCCAGCCGTTGCCGCCGAGCCTCCCGTGCTTTTCTTGGGCTTTTTACGGCGCCTGGCAGCAGGTTTTTTATCCGCCTTTTTATCCCTCTTCGAACCCTCTTTCCCAGATCCGCCCGGCGATTTACCCGCTGGTTTGCCGCGACGCTTGCCGGAAGGGTGATCATCAGCGGCAGCATCGACTAAATCAAAATCAATTTTTCGCTCGTCGACATCAACGCGAGTGACAATAACACTGAGCCGATCACCGAGACGAAATACTCGCCTTGTGCGCTCACCGACCAAACGGTGGTGGGCGGCTTCGAAATTATAATAGTCACGGGGCAGACCCGTAATGTGCACCAGCCCCTCTATAAATAGTTCATCGAGCTGCACAAATAAACCAAAGCCCGTCACCGAGGTAACCACCCCAGAGAATTCATTGCCTACATGCTCCACCAGATACTGGCACTTCAACCAGCTATCGACACTGCGCGTTGCATCATCGGCGCGGCGTTCGGTCATTGAACAATGGCTGCCCGCCTCACTAATTTTCTCGGCGCTATAAGGGTAGCTTTGCGTTAAGGGCCAAAGTTCTGCGCCCTCGACCCGGTTGAGGTGGGCGACCCGCTTTTTACTGCGCAGCAAACCACGTATGGCGCGATGCACCAGTAAGTCAGCATAGCGACGAATGGGTGAGGTGAAGTGAGAATAAGCCTCATAATTAAGGCCGAAGTGGCCTTTGTTGTCATCCTGATAAACCGCCTGACGCATGGAGCGCAGCATAACGGACTGAATAACTGCAGCGTCGGGGCGATCGGCAACCTGACTTAACACGAACTGATAGTCGAGGGGCGAAGGTGCATCGCCACCCGGCAAGCTGAGACCAATTTCACCAAGAAATTCACGTAAGTTATCCAGCTTTTCTTCTTTCGGCACTTCGTGCACGCGATACAGCGCCGGTAATTTACTCTTTTCTAACAGGGTTGCCGCACAAACATTGGCGCTGAGCATGCACTCTTCAATGAGACGATGGGCTTCGGTGCGGTCGGTGGGAATGATCTTTTCAATCTTGCGCTCGGCATCGAAGAGTATGCGCGTTTCGGTGGTTTCAAAATCAATCGCGCCCCGCACATCGCGACGCTCTCGTAATGCCCGATATAAGTCATGCAGGTGATCAACATGCTTAACAATAGGCGAAAACTGCTTGCGCACACCACTGTCGGCGTCACCGCGTTGCTCAATCATGCTCGCCACTTGTGTATAGGTCAGCCGGGCACGCGAGTGCATTACCGCCTCGTAAAAACGAAAGCGCATCACTTTGCCCGATGCGTCAATGCGCATTTCACACACCATGCACAGGCGATCAACGGCGGGTTGTAAAGAGCACAAACCGTTGGACAGCTTCTCGGGTAGCATAGGCACCACCTGACCGGGGAAGTACACCGAATTGCCCCGTTCGTACGCTTCCAAATCCAGCTCACTGCCCGGCTTCACGTAGTGGGAAACATCGGCGATGGCAACGTACAGCGTCCAGCCATTGCGGCTGGCAGGCTGACAAAAAACAGCATCGTCAAAGTCACGGGCATCTTCACCGTCTATGGTCACCAGTGGTAAATTACGCAAATCAACGCGCAGGCCTTTATCCGCTTCCAACACCTCGCTAGAGATACCCTCCACTTCCTTTTCAAGGGCGTCCGACCAGGCATTGGGGATACTGAAGTTATGAATCGCAATATCAATCTCTAGCCCTGGCGCAAAATGCTCACCAAGAACACTCGACACCCGCCCAGCAGCCTGATGCCGTCTGTCGGGCTGCTGAGTAATGGTCGCCACCACGATTTGCCCCGGCTCGGCACCACCTGTGCCGTCGGCAACAAGCAGCACATCCTGACTGATGCGCGGATTATCGGGGCGCACAAAATGAATACCATTCTCGGTAAAGTAGCGCCCCACCAGTTGCTGAGTACGCCGCTCGACAACCTCGACAATCGCCCCTTCGGAGCGACCCTTGCGGTCAGTGCCGGTAATACGCACCACCACCTCGTCACCATCGAAGACCCGGCGCATTTGCCGACTGGACAGAAATACATCCCCATCTTTGGTGGGCGAAATCACAAAACCAAAACCCTCCGGGTGGCCAGACACCCGACCCTTAATCAGGTTCATCTTATCGAGCGGGCCATAGCCTCCACGGCGGTTGCGCACCGCCTGCCCATCCCTCTCCATCGCCCCAAGGCGACGTCGCAAAGCCTCTATAGCATCGGCGTTATCTAGCTCGAAAACGGCACAGAGCTCTTCATGGGTTAGCGGGCCGACGCTGGCCTCGAGATGCTTGAGAATAAACTCTCGACTGGGAATGGGGTTGTCATATTTTTCCGCTTCGCGGGAGGCAAAAGGGTCTGCCTGAACATTTTTTTTCTTCATAAATTCGCAATAATTACCGGGGTATTGGCAGGCCGAAAAAGCCGCCTTTGAGAATTGACAATAGTGGGCCTAATCAGTAAAGTGCGCAACCCCGAACGAGTGCTAACTCGTACGTTGCCCAGGTGGTGAAATTGGTAGACACGCTAGCTTCAGGTGCTAGTGATCGCAAGGTCGTGGAGGTTCAAGTCCTCTCCTGGGCACCATTTCAAACTAACCTGTTAATAGCTTAACAGGGCGTTTTTCCCAACACTTTTCAACTCTAGGTTCTCGTCGTTTATCGGGCTCATGTAACCGATACTCAAATATCGCTTAACCCGATTGTAGTAAGCCTCGATATACCAGAAAAGAGACTGCCTGGCCTATTCCCGTGTTTCATATCTACGTTGATTCGCCAACTCGGTTTTAAGGGTATGGAAGGAATTTTCGCAAACCGCATCGTCATAACAACTACCTTTACCGCTCATGCTGCATTTCAGATGATGTTGAGTGATCAATCACTGGTAATATTTTGAGCAATGTTGACTGCCACCATCACTGCGCACAATTACGCCTTTTGGATAATCACGACTACGTAGCACCATTTTTAGTGCAACGCAGACCAAGCACGACTTCATGCGTTTATCCATTGCCAAGCCAATCGCTTTACACGAGCAACGAGCAACGAGCAACGAGCAACGAGCAACGATGAAGGCAAGATAAACAGCTTCTGACCAAGCCTGATATACGTAATATCACCTACCCAGACTGCATCTGGTGTGCTCATGCTGAAAATCTGATTCAACAGGCTTGGAGAAATAGCTTTATCGTGTGCACTATCAGTCGCGTGTTTGAACTTCCTTTTGGTAATGGTATGGAGATCCATTTGGCGCATACCTCGCCGAAGACAATCACTGAATCGCCCCGGGTTTGTCGGAGGCAGTTTTATCTGAGTCATGCGACATTGGCTAGCCACAAAGTGGCCGGCAATTTTACTCTATATCGGCTGAGACTGATTGCTTTTCGTTTTTCTAAAACAGCTCCGTTGAACTTGCCTCATGGTTGGCTGTAATCGTCGTTTATAGTTTTATGGTTCCTGTCGCCTCAATCAGAAATCCACTTGTTTTTTGACCCCAGCTGACTACCTCCACGATTGGTCACTATCTGTCTATACTCACAATGATCGAGCTAGCTTGGGAGATAAGTGAATGGCAAAGCGAGCGTGTGAAAAAGAAACCATTCTAGATCAACTTGCCACCATGATTGATGAGCGAATGAAGGGCGAATCGGCAGAAGATGTCCTGTTTTTCTCGCAAATTTATTATCTGCACATTGCGGAAGAAGATCTTGTTGAAAGAGCTTTGGAAGATCTGTACGGAGCTGTTCTATCGCATTGGGATTTTGCCAGACAGCGAGATAAGGGGAAGTCTAAAATCCGAGTTTATAACCCCTCTCTCGAAGACCAGAGCTGGCAGTCCAGCCACTCGATCCTTGAGGTGGTGATGGAGGACCGGCCATTTTTGGTTGAATCGATAGCAATGGAGCTGAACCGTCAAGGTTTGACAAATCATCTGATTATTCACCCAATTTTTGGTGTCGACAGAACAGCCGAAGGTGCGTTAAAGGAAATTAAAGCAACTTTGAACGACCGCTCTGAAAAGGGGGCAGAAGTCTTTATTCATGTGGAATTTGATCGTCTGAGTGACCCTGCCCGACTGGAGGAAATCTCGCAAAATATTGCTGCTGTACTCGGCGATGTTTGCGCGGCAACGGAGGACTGGGAGGCCTGTCTTGAGCAGGTCAGATTAGCATGTACCTCGTTGAAAAATATGCCTAAAGTGGTGAATAAGCAGGCTGCCAAAGAGGCAGTTGAGTTTCTTGACTGGGCGGCTGATGATCATTTCGTTTTTTTGGGGTATCGGGAATACCAGATCACCAATCGAGACGAGGTGATGGGTTTTTGTATTACCCCGGAAACCGGGCTCGGTGTGCTGCGAGATGAAATTGCAGCGCTTCCAAAATGTGGGTTTCTACCGTTAAGCGATGAAGCCTGCAGCCAGGTTTGTAGTAAACAGCCTATTATAATTTCCAAAGCGACATCCCGATCGACTGTCCACCGCCCCGGGTTTATGGATTATATCGGTATTAAGCAGTTTGATAAGAATGGCAATGTTGTCGGTGAAAAGCGCTTTTTAGGGCTCTATAGCTCATCTGCGTATCAGAGTAATCCTTCTCGCATCCCATTGATCAATAACAAAATCGCGCATGTTATCAAGCAGTCTGGCTTTACTGCGAATACGCATAATGGCAAGGCGTTATTGCATATCCTTGAGACTTTGCCAAGGGATGAGCTGTTCCACGCTAAAGAAAATGAATTGCTTAACTGCAGTTTGGGTATCTTGCAACTGGCAGTAAGCCAACGTGTGAGGCTATTTATCCGCGATGATGTCTACGGTCATTTTTTCTCGGTTCTGGTATTCGTTCCCAGAGATCGTTATACAACGAATACGAGACATAAGTTACAGAAAATTTTTCTGGAGGTATTGCAGGGTGACGCGCTTGATTTCAAAGTGCAGCTGTCTGAATCGATTCTTGCCAGAATTCATTTTGTGATACACCGCCCCGATGGCCGGGGAATAGAATACGACCTTCGTGAAATCGAACAGCAAATTGTCGATGCCTTGCACAGCTGGGAAGATGGGCTCTTGGACGCCTTGCATGGCTATTTTGGTGAGGAGCAGGGCAATCACCTGCATAACCATTATGGGAAGGGCTTTTCAGCGGCTTATCGTGATGATTTTTCACCAAGAAATGCAATTTTGGATCTTGAGCGAATAGAGGCAATGGCGGGAGAATCTGGTGGTATCCGGATGATGCTTTATCAACCGCTGGAAATGGAAGGCAACAGTTTGCGTTTTAAATTGTACTGCCAGGACGAACCGGCTCCGCTATCGCACACACTGCCAATGCTTGAAAACATGGGGGTCCGCGTCATCGATGAACGTCCCTATGAAATCATTGAGCAGAGTAATGGAGCCTCTTTCTGGATTCATGATTTTGGTCTTCAGCAAGCGACTGGCAATGAAATCGATATCGAGAGATTAAAACCGCTCTTTCAGAAGGTATTTGAACAAGTCTGGTCTGGCAGGATTGAAAATGATGGATTTAACAGCCTGGTTATCCGGGCAGGTATGGACTGGCAGGAAGTCACCATTTTGCGTGCCTTCTACTTTTATCTGCGCCAAACAGGTGTTGCCTTTAGTCAGGGTTATGTTGAACAGACATTGGCAAATAACCCCGAAACCTCAAGGCTTCTGATTAACTTTTTCATAACTCGTTTTGACCCGGAAGAAAAGGCCAGAGAGAAAAAACTAGAGAAAATTAAGAGCGGTATTGAGAATGCGATAGACCAGGTTGCTTCGCTTGATGAAGACCGCATTTTGAGACGTTATCTCGAGCTGATCCAGGCAATCGTTCGCACAAATTATTTTTGTTTTTGCGAGGACAGGAAAGGTTTTCCTTACCTGTCAGTGAAGTTCGATCCTTTGAAAATCCTGGCGCTACCAGAGCCCAGGCCCAAGCACGAGATTTTTGTCTATTCTCCGCGTGTAGAGGGAGTACACCTTCGTGGTGGCAATGTGGCCCGAGGTGGATTGAGATGGTCTGACCGGCGTGAAGATTTTAGAACAGAGGTTCTGGGGCTAATGAAAGCTCAAATATCCAAGAACGCAGTGATTGTTCCAACCGGCGCCAAAGGTGGGTTTGTCGCGAAGCAGCTAGTCGACTCAATGGACAGAGAAGCAGTGCAGTCGGAAGTGATCGATTGCTACAGTACTTTTATTCAGGGGCTACTCGATGTGACCGATAATCTTTCGGGTGAAGAGGTCGTCAAACCCGAAAAAGTGCTTTGCTACGATGAGGATGATCCTTACCTGGTTGTGGCGGCAGATAAAGGGACTGCTACTTTCTCTGATATTGCCAATGGCATTGCGATTAAACATGGGTTTTGGCTTGGTGATGCTTTTGCATCAGGCGGTTCGGTGGGTTATGACCACAAGCAGATGGGAATTACCGCCAAAGGAGCATGGGAGTCGGTTAAGCGTCATTTTCGTGAGCTGGGCAGTGATATTCAGCAAGAACCGTTCACCGTGGTGGGTGTTGGCGATATGTCCGGAGATGTCTTCGGCAACGGCATGTTGCTTTCTGAGCAGATCAAACTGGTTGCTGCCTTCAATCACCTGCATATTTTTCTCGATCCAGACCCCGACCCAGCTGTCAGTTTTAAAGAGCGTAAACGGCTGTTTGGGTTACCGCGCTCTTCCTGGGAAGATTATAAGAAAACCGTTATTTCCAGGGGCGGGGGGATATATCTCAGGCGTGCAAAATCGATCCCCTTATCGGCGGAAGTCAGAGCCATCCTTGGTGTCGATGAAAAGAAAATGACGCCGAATAGACTGATTCAGGCGATGCTGAAAGCGCCGGTTGATCTGCTTTGGAATGGCGGCATAGGAACGTATGTAAAGTCAGTACAAGAGCATGATGGCGATGTGGGTGATCGTGCTAACGACGCCGTCAGAGTTAACGGTTCTGAGCTCAACTGCAAGGTTGTTGGTGAGGGCGGCAACCTGGGTTTTACCCAGCGAGGAAGGATCGAATTTGCATCAAAAGGTGGGCGAGTTAACACAGACTCGGTTGATAACTCTGCCGGCGTCGACTGCTCTGATCATGAGGTCAATATCAAAATTTTGCTCAACAAGATTGTTAGTCAGGGCGATTTAACCGCGAAACAACGCAACAACCTTCTTGACAAGATGACCGGGGAAGTCGCTGAACTGGTACTCAGGCATAACTATTTGCAAAATGGCGCAATCAGCATGATTGAGGCACATGCCCCGGAGATGCTGGCCTCGCACAGCAGACTAATTGAAGTTCTCGAAGAAGAGGGTTTACTCAACCGGGGAATTGAGTTTTTACCGAATCAGGATGAGCTTGAGGAACGAAAGGCGAATAAAAAAGGCTTGTTACGGCCCGAAATATCGGTCCTTGTCGCGTATAGCAAAATGGCGCTTAAAGACAGGCTTCTTGAGTCGGAGTACCTTGAAACGCAATACCTGTTGTCCGAGTTAGACGGCTACTTTCCCGTTGTGCTGAAGAAAAAATTTGGCAAGGTTTTCGGGGAACATCGTTTAAAGCATGAAATTATTGCCAATCAGCTAGTTAATAACCTTGTAAATCGACTGGGTATTTCTTTCCCCTTCAGGATGATGGATGAAACGGGCGCAGATATTGTGGCTGTGGTTCGGAACTACCGGCTAGCATGCCAGCTATTCTCTGCTCTGGAGATATGGGATGAAATTGAGGCCCTCGATGGTTTGACAAGTCAGCCTATTCAACTAGATATGGGAATGGAAGTACGCAAGCTGGTCGAGCGTAGTATGTTTTGGTTGCAGCGAAACCGCTACAAAGCGTTTCTCGCAGAGGACGTTATTAAAGAGTTCGTGCCAGCCATTGCGCAGCTTTCGCCAACAATAATTGACCTGATACATGAAAGAGAACTAGCCACCGTTCAAGAAAAGGTTAATCAATACAGGCAGGATAATGTGCCCGAGATACTTGCCAAGCGCGTTGCTGTGCTGACTAGCCAGTTTGCCTGTCTGGATATTATTGCCATAAAAGAGTCTTCTGCCCAGACTTTAGAAGAAATCGCCGCCGTTTATTTTGAGCTGGGGAAACAATTGAGGCTCGGTTGGTTAAATGCAAACATAAGTAAGTTGCCACGAAGTAATTTCTGGCAATCCTTGGCGAGGAGCGCGGTTCGTGATGACTTTCATGCCAAAGGCCGCGCCTTGACCATTGATATTCTCCGCAACGGCGTCGATGTCAATTCGGCAGAAGAGCTAGTCGGGGCATGGTGTCAACAAAATAGTTTGGCTGTCGAACGTTACCAAAAATTGATTCAGCGCATCGAGGCTGGTTCGGGAATCGAACTGGAGAAAGTGGCGGTTGTGCTAAAGGAGCTGCACGAAATCGTTTTGAATGAGGATGAATAGTCAAATCAACAGGTTGCAAGGTGCTGACATTATTCAAAAGCGACCCTCAATCCAGGCCACGAATTTATCGGCGACCCGTTGCCAGTCGGGCTCGAGCATCATGGTGTGAGACATGTCGGGGAAAGATTCGAAGCCAGCATTGTTCATGCGTGCTGTGGCTGGTAACGCTGAACAGGGCATCATTCTCCGCAGCGAGAACAGGACCCGCTAATCTTGATCAAGGACATCATCAACCCAGCTTAATGCAGCGACAACAGTTGGAAAACCAATGGTACTCGTCAGCAATAGAATAGCGTGATGGATTTCTTCCCTATTAGCACCAGCATCCCTGGCCCTTCTTGTATGACTATGCACAGCGCCTTCAGATCGTATGCTCGCCGCTGCTGCAAGTTGAATGAGCTGGGCATTTTTACCCTCTATGGGACCTGCCTGCTTGGCGGCTTTACCAAGTTCCTCAACCGCTTTTGCAATCTCTGGATGCTTTTGACTGACAAATTGGAATTTTCTAGGTAGTTCTTTTTGTGACATGACAATTGTTTCCATTAAAGTTGATGATGATTTAAATCATTTGATACTTTAAAAACTTTCTATTTTGGCGAATTCAAATACCCATAGATCTGGCGTACCTGTAAATCTTAGATTATTAGACATGGCTACGTGAGCCCATTCGCCATGTCCTCCATCAAATAGTCCGTCGATTTGAAAACCACAATAGTTGCAATAACCTACGTGATCAAAATACCACTCTCCCAACACCTAGCAATCACTTTCAATTAGTAGTTCCAGACAGGATGGACAATAAGTGCTACTAGCCTGACTGTCATGCACATTACCTGTGTAAACGAAATTCAAACCGTACCTTGATTTCATCTTTGAGGTGTTTCAAGGTCTCCAATACCCGTTGCAATTGTACGCCACATATTTTTTTGTAAAATTGCTCAGCAAAACCCTTCAGGTCTACATTGCTGCATCCATATTCGCGTAAAAACGTTCACGGGGTTTTTCGCAGATATAGCCAGCAGTAACAGCCATACTCTTTAAGTCGAATTGATGACAAGCCTGCGCCACGTCAATGGCATATTCCATAAAAATGACCGGGGCGCTATAGGTAAAGGCAAGACTGAGACAACCCAACTGCTTAGCTCTAAGCGCCAATTCTTCGGGCATGGATCGATCTGCCAGGGATCCATTCCCCTAGACTTACTCATATCCAAATTTTGACAGAACTTGCAGGCAAGGTTGCAACTAAAGGTGCCAAAAGACAATACTGATGACCAAGATAAGAAATGATTTAGCGGTTTCTTTTTGATGGGATCAATACAATATCCGGTTGAACGGCCGTAGGTATAGAGTTTGACCTCACCCTCTTCACAACCTCGCACATAACAAAGCCCCCTCTGCCCATCTCGCAACTTACAGGATCTAGGACAAACATCATATTGAATGCGACCATCATCAATTTTATGCCAGTACTGAGTAGCAATAACAGTATCGTTTTCAGTCATCAAAACAGTCTCCCATTCAGTGCTATTTCTGCGCCAACAAGCCTCAAGAGATTTCATAGCCTGAGTAGCTATCGCTCTCAAGGTACGCCTCCCTTAAAAAGTCAGCTGCTGACGACTCCTCAGAAAATTTAATGTTTGAATGATCAAAGTGTAGTATTGATATAGCTGCATTGATATAAATGAAGAGACTATTAAAACTCCTTTTTTAACAAAAGGAAAAAGCTGTTTCTTTCATCATCTGTTAACTAACTGTCTATTGTGAGCTATATTAATATTTAAAAAAATGTCTTTTATATGGATATCAATGTATAACTCTTATGAATAATAAAAATGATAAATTTGAAAGTCGCGAAATCATCTCTATGTTTCCTACTTTTGTCTGGCAAACAATGATCGAAGAGAAACTTTTTCAGTCAATAAATAATGACATAATCAACAAGCTCCACACCTTGAGAAAGACCACGCCCGAAGCTAATCATGGTGTTAGCTGGCAATCGGCTAGGGATTTACATCATTTGGAAGAATTTCAAACGCTAATCTCCTTGATCATGGAAACAGCGAATAGCGTTCTCTCATTTTTGAAAATAGGACATAAAGGTATCCAATTAACTGGCTGCTGGGCCAACATGAATGAGGTCGGAAGTCGTCATAAAATACATAGCCATCCAAATAATTTTCTCAGCGGCGCCTACTACGTACAAACGGATGAAGGTTCAGATACCATCAATTTTCATGATCCACGCCTGCAAACTGGAATCATTCGTCCTCCTGTGACCGAACTCACTGCTGAAAACACTGATCAAGTGGTAGTGCGCGTCAAAAATGGTATGTTTCTTCTTTTCCCTTCTTGGCTTCAACATTCGATAGACGCCAACGAGAGTACTCAAGCGCGAATCAGTATCAGCTTCAATATGATGTTTTCTTCCTATGCTGAAACCATGAGTAGGCCACTTTGGTAGCTGGACTGAATTTTTACCGGACAAATGCGAATACCAGTAACTTTTGCTTCTAAGTAAAATAGTTGTCCTATACTCAACAGATGCTAACAACGCAGCCAGGGAAGAACCTTTCGTCTCGCAAATACCCGCTTTTATCCTATAATTGGGCCGCCCAATCGTAGCCACCTATACTAGGGAAGCTCTGATTAAGTCTGGACGACGCAGGCTGTGACTCGGCAATTGGCAGCCTTAAAGTCTGCTTTGAATATTTCATTGATTTATACCCTCCCCTGGAGATCTGGAGCATTGTCGGAATATGTCCAGTGTCGTCTTCTGCAGCGGCCATTACCTTTGCAGCAGACCAGGCTTATCATGTTATCAACATGAGCTATGCAAGTGACGAGGTCGACGAAAATGGCGACCCGCTGGGCCTTGGCGGGCTATCAGAGACAGAAGAGGCGGCAGTCAATTACGCTGGGGATAAAGGTGTGCTGATAGTTGCCGCTGCCGGCAACAGCAATAATACCGAGAAAACCTACCCCGCTGCCTATGACAACGTCATCGCGCTGGATGCCACAGATCGTTACGATGATCGGGCATCCTTTTCCAGTTTCGGTAAGAGCTGGGTCTCACTGCTGGCTCCTGGCACCAATATTATTTCTACCGTGCCAAATGAGCTCTGCGTTTTTTATGCGGAAATTCTCGGCCTCGTGTTTGACCCAGACAGCGATGCCTGTCTGGACTGGTATTCTGGCACCTCGATGGCAAGCCCTCATGTTGCCGGAGCCGCTGCGCTTGTTTGGGCACACTTTTTCTCAGATCAGCTCAATGGCCCAGGCACCTGCACCGACGGATCTGCTGTTGCCTGCAATGAGCACGTGCGCCAGCAGCTGGAAGCCGGGGCGGACACCATAGGCGCTTTGGGTCAAAACATGCTGGCCTGGTCTCAACACGGCCGTTTAAATCTGGCCGGTGTACTTGGCAACGTTGACCCTCCCGCCGAACTCGCTGAAATTTCAGACGTCATCGATAACGGAGCTGAGGCTGTTACCTTCTCATATGACTATTCAGGCAACGCTGTGCTCCATTTACAGCGGGAAAAATTACACGCAATGCGTGGTGTCTGACAGAGTCGGACGACCTTGTGGAGTGGAACCTCAACAGGTAGTTATACCGATGACAGTGGTGAGGGAGCATTTCATTATCGTATTGGCACCACATTAGCGGATAACTCAATAAGTTGGGGAGCGTGGTCGATAGCGGTTGAGGTAAGCGGTCTCAGCAGTGGTGGAGGTGGCGGCAAAGGCGGCGGCAAGCCCTGACGCGGACGCTATTAAAGAAGGGCCTCAGCCACCACTTGCAGAACTCTATTCGTAGCCGGTTAATTCTAAATATCCACTGCCAACTTGCCTCTTCTCGCTGTCGAAGATTTTAATCGCCCCCTCCCAATAGCGCACCTGGGTATCCATCAGCTGGTTCTCGACCAGGGCGTCAATGTGCCAATGCCGATCGTGATAGGTGAGTTGCCAGCCAACGGGGTAGCGAGAGCCCTCACTACTCTGCCACCAAACGGTGGGGCTCAGCACTATTTCTTCTGCGCTAATGGGCTGTGTACGCCCCAGCTTGTCGACCCAAATGCCGGCACTGTACGGATGCGTTTGCCCCTGCAGGTTGCGTAGGCGGTAATACATCAGCTCTTCGCCACTGTTTAACTGCAGTGAAAACCAGTCCCAACCCTGTTGGTCCTTATCGAGGGCACTACTGCCCCACTCTCGGTCAAACCAGGAATTGCCGCTGACCCAATAATCGCGCTGCTTGACCGTTATTTTCCCCTCGGTATGCAGACGAGTAATGGAATAGTAATAGGAGGCATTGCCGGGCGTGGCACTTTTTTGACTCAAGCCCCGCTCACCCATCAACACTGGTGGCTTGCTCGGGGCGAGATTCAATTGCAGCTTGAATGCGTCTGTGGCAACAGCCAACTGCCACGTTTTGTTGTCCAGGGCGACAATTTGCCAGTTATCGAGCCAGATATTAAATGGACTCGCCTGCACACCGGCAAGGCCGAGGCTTTCCCGTGAGAAGCGCTCCTCGCTGTGATGCTTACCGCTGCGACCATTGGTAAGGGCGACGTGAGCCATCCATATATGCTTGGCGGCCCAAGGCGATAGCCGCTTTACTTGGTTTTGTGCCGGGCTCAACTGAACGCGGAAAAAACTTACCTGGTAACCGAATTCATTGCCCTTAGCATCGCGAAGATTACCGGTGAGATACCACCATTCGTTGCGATAACCCGGGTGAGCGCCGTGGTCTCTGGGGAAGTCAAACTCGCGCACTTTTAGCGCTTTGCGAAAGCCCTCAGCATTTTCAATGCCGAGGCTGTCGCGTAAATTTATGCCCGTATTTTCGATGCCCTGCTCTTCACAGCCCCACAGTGCGACCAGGAGTGTCGCTGCCAGCAACCATGGCATGACAAAGCCACAATCGCGATACCGCCACTTGCTACTCATGGCGCAAGGCCCCGGCGATATTCGCTCGAGAGGTGTGCCAGGCGGGGTAGAGTCCCGCCAGTAGTGCCGCGATAAGCGCCAGGCCCAGGGCTTCACCTATCACCAGTGGCGGGAAGAGGTGATCCATACTCCAGCCAAAGGCGCTGCGGTTGATAACGTCGATCAACACCTCCGACATTAACCAGCCCAGGGGCAGAGCGAGGATGCCGGATATTGCCCCCAACACCGTAGTTTGTAGGAGGATGGCACCAATCATCTGTCGCGGCGTGGTGCCGCAGGCACGGAGGATGGCAAATTGTTTTTTTTGTTCGAGCTGTATAGACAGTAGAGCACTGAGTATGCCGATCAATGCCACCACAATGGTGAGCATGCGCAGTACGTGGGTGACCGCAAAAGTCCGATCAAAGATTGTCATGGAGGTCTGGCGCAGCTCCCTGTTTGAACTCACCAGAATGTCACCGGGCTGGGCGCGGGTAATAGACCTGACTGTTTGCAACAGTGTCTGCTGAGAGCTTTGCTCGGTGCCGTAAAGTGCCAGAGTCGATAAACCAAAGTCTTGCCAGTGCCGTTGATAGAAGGTCTGCGACAGGGTGATCAGCCCGCGGCTGGACCTGTAATCGCGAAACACGCCAAGCACCGGCAGTTCAATTGCTCCGCCCGGAGAAAACAACGTTAAGGTATCCGCCGTGGACAATTGCTGGTGGTAGGCAAAGGGCTCGGAGATCAACACCCCCTCGCCCCGGCTAAAGCGGAGTAGCGCAGCTTCGACGGATTGCAACAGGGTCGGGCGGGATTGATGCGCACTGCTTGTCACCGCCCACAGGCGCTGCAAACCATATTCTGTCTCCACTTCAACTGTGCGAGCGCTGCTGTAACCCGCTATTTCTGGCAATTGAGTGAGCTGGCTAATCAGCTCTGGCGGCAGCCCTGGGGAACCTCGGCTAGAGGCCCGACCGGGTGTGGAAATGTAAACATCCCCTGCCAGCGTTTGCTCGAGCCAGGTATTCACGGTGGCGCGAAAGCTGGTGATCATAATATTAACCCCCACCGTTGCGGACACTGCGACGCAAAGTGCGGCCACCGCCAGCCCAGTGCGACTAAGATTGGCACCGATGCCGCGCAGGGCAAAAATATAGGGGCCCCTGAGCCATGGCTTAAACAGCTTTAAAGCTAGCCGGCTTGCGGCCAACACTAGTAGGGGGATGAGCAAACTGAAACCCAATACCAACAGTGTCAGTGCGCAAAAACCCATAACGAGGGTCAAAGTGCTGATCTGCAACAAACCAAAACCAGCCGCCAACAGCCCGCTACCGCACAGGCTTAAGCGGGGAAGCTGTCGTCGCCACTGCTGTTCCAGCGACGAGCGTTGTTGTACGGTGATTGGTCGGGTTGAGGCAGCGGCGCGAGCGGGTAACAGGGCCGCCAACAGGGTCATGCCCAGGCCCAGTACGCCCCCCTTGAGAAGGCTGAACGGATCGAGAAAAACTTCCCGTACACTCAGCACGAAGTACAGGTCGTTGATAGTCCGTGTCACCAGGTTAACCAGGCTCTGGCCTATTGCCAGACCTAACAGGATTCCCAACAGCGTGCCGATGACACCCAGGGCCAGAGCCTCGACTAAAATCATGCTAAATAACTCGCGAGGGGTTTGCCCCAGGCTACGGAGAATACCCAACTGGCTGCGACGGCGCAGTACGGAAAAAGTCAGGGTGTTGTAGATCAACAGAGCTGACACCAGCAGCGCCAGCAGGCTCATGGCCGCTAGATTGATGTGAAAGGACTCACTCATTTGCTGTAGCGAGCGATTGCGGCTACCGGCTTCGACCAGGCGCACGGAGTCTGGCAGCCAGTGGCTCAGGCTCTGGTATTGCCGTGGGCTAAGAATCATGTCGATGCGATCAAGGGTACCCAGGCGACCGAGGATTTCCTGAACCACACTCAAGTCGGCAAAAATAATGCCTTCGCTGGCCGCCGGGTTGGGGCTGACAAACGTACTGCCCAGGTAGACCCTTGTGGTGTGCCCCTGATAACGCAATTCAAAGCTATCGCCCTCCTCTAATTGCAGATTGCGGGCAGAACGCCGTTCGAGCACCACCCTGTTGGGGTCTTGAAATAGCTTGCTTAGTTTATTGTTCCCTAGTCCGATAAAGCGATGCCTCTGCATAGCTTGCTCGGCGAGGATATCCATGCCCAGCAGGGTAAAGGTCAAACCTTGCACCCGCACGCTGGCCTGGATGCGTGGCGCAACTTTGTCGAGACCAAGTTCCCGGCGCAAGCGGGGGTAGAGAACCTCATTGATACCGCTAGGACCACCACTGAGGAAGTGAGTGCTGGGCCCGGTAAGCGCCTGCAAGGACAGCGCAAAGGAACGTCGAGCGCTGCTGTTGGCCAAGTCAACGGCTACCACCGCAGCCACACCCAGGGCAATACCCAGCACTGTCAGTAGCGTCTGCCCCAGATGCTGGCGCATAAAGCGCAGACTTTGCTTGGCCCAGATGTTCACGGGCTTACCAAGTGAAATCACCCTGGCGCTCGGACAATTGCCCTTGCTCAAGGGTGAGTATGCGGTCGGCAGTTTTCGCCACCGCCAGACTGTGAGTGACCACCAGCAAGGTAGTGTCATGATCGCGAACCATGTCCTGCAGCAGGGTCAATATTTGCCGTCCGGTTTTTGCGTCTAAATTGCCGGTAGGCTCATCGGCCAGCAAAAGGGAGGGACGGTGTACCAGGGCTCTGGCAATGGCGACTCGCTGCTGTTCACCACCAGCGAGTTGGTCGGGAAAGTGGTGAGCTTTAATGGTGAGGCCAACAGCATCCAGCCAGTGGGCTACCTGCGCATCCACAAGTTCCGGTTTATTGCCATTGAGCTCAGCCACCAGAGCGATATTTTCTGCTGCTGTCAGGGTGTCTATCAGGTTGAACGACTGGTAGATAAAACCGATATGCCGACGTCGCAACAGGGTGCGCGCGTGCTCGGACATCTGCAGGGTATTTTCACCGGCGATAGTCAGCTGGCCCTGCTGTGGTAAATCGATACCGGCGATCAGGTTGAGCAGGGTGGATTTGCCCGAGCCACTACGACCGAGGATGGCAACGACCTCCCCTCGTTTCACTTTAAGGTTTACATCGGTGAGCAGCGCCTCAGCCTTACTTAGCTGCTGGCCTGACTTACTATTACGCTGTCGATCACGCTGCTGATAGTGGTAATGTAGTCCTTCGACTCTGACAAAACACACGGCCTGTCTCCCCCCGAACAACCTGTTTAGCATAGATTAATCTAGCGCATGGCACAGAAGACTATGGGTACACCGTGGCGCACTTTCGCCAGTGGAGCTACCATCACAAGTATGGACGATATAGATACTGAGCTACGCGCCTTTATCGGCATTCCCCTTGGGGGAGCAATCCAGAAATGCCTGCGTGACAGCATTATCCCTTTAAAAGCACAGCTCAATAACGCTAGTTCCGATACTCGTCAGCCTGCCCCTCAAATACGCTGGGTAAGGCCTGAAAACTGGCATATCACCCTGGCTTTTCTCGGCCAAATATCACAGGACAAGGCCAGTGAGATAATAAACCTGCTCGCTAATACTCTGGTAATAACACCGCCCTTTGAGGCAGAGCTTGAAACGCTCGGCGGCTTCCCCCATGCCAATAGCCCCCTCATTGCCGCGCTTTTGCGCAACAACGTCGCTTTGCTCGAACTCCATGGGCAAATTCAAGCACTGTGCAAAATAGCGGGTTTGCGCCAGGCGCGCAGGGCCTTTACACCGCACATTACCCTGGCGCGCATCAAAACCCGAAAAGGTCTCAATTACGCAGGTCATCACCGGGGAAAGTATCCAGGTGGTATACCCATGACCCGCATTGCGCCCATGGCACTGGGCAAGCACTTTACCCTGAACAAAGTGCAATTATTGAAGAGCCATCTCAGCCCCGCAGGTAGTCACTACGAAATTCTGGCAGAATTTTTGTTAGCGAAGCATTGTGTTTAGTACACGTATTTAATCTCTCACCCGCCCTTAGCGACTGGCAATACTCTCCAGAAATTTGACGTTTTTCTGTTCGCCCCAATACCAACCCTGGGGATGGGCTTGCATAAAGCTGACATGCCCGCCGTGAGGGGTATAGGCGAGTCGTACCCTGGCGTTGTTAATTTCCGCTGCGGATGGATAACAGCTAGGTGCTAGCAAGGGGTCATCGAAAGATGACAGCAAGAGGACGGGGTGCTCGATACGCGATAAAAACTGCCTGGAGCTGGAGCGCTGGTAGTAGTCTTCGGCGCTGGCGAAGCCGTTGAGGGGTGCGACAAAGTGCTCGTCGAACTCACGGATACTGCGACACTTTTTAGTGTTCAGGGCGCCAATTTCAGCCTCAATGAGAGATCGCTTGGCATCGACCTTGGCCAGCAAGCTGCGCAGAAATCTCACCTTGTAAAGCCAGTTATCGCCTTGCTCAAGAAGGTCACTGCAGGCGGAGAGATCACAGGGTGGCGATATGGCAGTACCGCCACACAGCTGCGGCGGCCTGTCGTCACGATGCTCGCCAAGGTATTTCAACACCTGATTACCACCGAGACTAAAGCCGGTCAGCGCAAGTTTGCGATAGGGCCGCGCCGCCAGTGCGTGGCTAATAACGAAAGCCAGGTCATCACTGGAGCCACTGTGATAGCTCCGCGCCACACGGTTGGGCTCGCCGCTGCAACCGCGAAAATTATAGGCCACCACATCCCAGCCGGCACTGGCGCAGGCCCGGGCCATACCCTTTATATAGTGGGTATCGCTGCTACCTTCCAGGCCATGACAAAGCAAGAGCAGTCGTGGGCAGTGGTTGACGAGCCAATCCAAATCGATGAAGTCACCATCGGCCGTGGTGATTCTCTCCCGCCGCCACGGCACATTTTGTACGCGGCGGAACAGCGAGGGGTAGATGGTTTGGAAATGGCCAAAACGCCCCAGGTAGCGCGTTTTATAAGAATTATGAGCACCCATATGCCTCAGTATGAAGCGGAAAGACCTGCTTTAACAGCCTAGAAACTGAGATGGATATCCTGATAACTGCTACTACGATACGTGGGCAGGCCAGCAACCGGGGGCGACAGAAGCTATCTCGGCAGCGCCATCCGGTCTGCACAGGTAGTCAAATCCCAAGATCACGAGCCAGTGGCTCTTGTTCACAGGGAAACAATCAATAAGTCATTGATTTTCAAGGGCGCTCGAATATGATAAGGCGCCAAGGGAAAATATAATCACAGCAAAGGATGGCTCTATATGTCAGCTCGTCAAGAAATAACAAATGTCCAACCTGTTGTTTTTGCAGTTAATAAACTCATTCACTTTGCTTTGACCCCTGTGAACAAGAGCCAAAGTGTTATAGAGCCAGTGGCTTTATAATTCACTGTTATACCAATGACACATCAAAATTCATACATCAGGAATGACAATGGAAAATTTTAAGGAGCTTAGCCTTAAGGGGTGGAGGCAGTTCGAAGAAATAAACATTAATTTTGAGAGTCAAACAACGGTCCTGACTGGGGCTAATGGCTGCGGAAAAACAACTATTCTTAATGTTTTAAGTAGGCACTTTGGTTGGAATATTAACTTTTCTGCAACCCCCTTTGTCGGAAAAAAGAAGAAAAAGAAAATATTTACAGATCTACTGAAAATTAGAGAACTAGAAGAGCCTACAAACATTGCTGAAACTGTTGGTACTTTAACCTATGTAAATGGAGGTGTATGCCAGCTACAAATACCTGCAAATAGCTCTGTTAATCCTCAATATGCACTGCAATATGCAAATCAACAACAAGTTGTAGGATTACACATACCATCTCATCGTCCAGCTATTTCGTTTC
The DNA here is from genome assembly GCA_041277045.1 of Candidatus Reddybacter sp. Taxonomy (GTDB): domain Bacteria; phylum Pseudomonadota; class Gammaproteobacteria; order Pseudomonadales; family Porticoccaceae; genus Reddybacter. The sequence goes on from JBGFSY010000001.1 coordinate 59,920, forward strand.
ATAGTGTAGATAACCTACCGGTCAATCCAAAAACGAATCAGCAACAATATCAAGAATTCCAACAATTGCTACTTCAGACATATGGCTCTGCAAATGTTAGAAACCCCGGTGTCGTTCTCAAGCAATCCCTAATATCCTTGGCTCTATTTGGCTACGGAAATGAAGCCGTTCAAGAAAATGAGGAATACAAAAGATTATTCCTAAGATTTCAAGAAATTCTAAGAATAATCCTTCCTGAAAATATCGGTTTTAAAAAGTTAGAAATAAGGATGCCGGATGTTGTTCTCGTAACCAAATCGGGAGAATTTCCACTTTCTTCAATGTCAGGAGGAGTTAATTCACTATTTGGAATCGCGTGGCAAATACATATGTATGGGGCCGATAAAAATGGCTGTACTGTAATACTTGATGAACCAGAAAATCATCTTCATCCCAGTATGCAGAGAAGCCTATTGCCAAATCTAGCAAAAGCATTCCCAAACTATAAGTTCATCATAGCTACACATAGCCCGTTTATCGTTACATCTAACCCAGATGCTAGTGTTTACGGGTTGCTTTATAACGAAAGAAACCGAATTGTTACAGAGCACTTAGGAAAGGCTGATTTGGCTGGTTCACCAGATAAGGTCCTAAGAGAAATACTGGATGTACCTACAACATTACCAATATGGGTCGAAGAGAGAATTGGGGAAATTCTAAAGAAATATGAAGGCAGTACTGATAATGAGGAAAAAATCACTGCCATGTTCAATGAGTTAAAGGAGTCTGGTCTTAATGACGCACTTTCTATCTATGACCACAAAGATGGGAATGAGTGAATAATGAGGAATTTAGTAAAGACTCAAGAGCCGAATGTACTTATCAGTAATAAGGTTCAGTGGTTACAGGACTATACTTGCGATCAATCAAATACTTATAAAAAGTACAAGTATCGACATACGGACATAAAGTCACAATTGAAAATTGAGACGGGCTTCAAATGCGTGTATTGCGAAAGTAAGATTGGCCACAATACCCCGGGGGATATTGAGCATAAAGTCCCTTCATCAAAGGCGATAAATTTACACTTCAGCTGGGATAATTTTACGATCGCTTGTACTGAGTGCAATCGAAGAAAAAATGATTACTATGAAGTTGGTAATGAATTTCTTGATCCTTACATCGACGACGTTGAAACCATGCTTGAGCACCAAGGCCCACTTACTTATTGGCAAAGCAGCAACGAAAGAGCTGAAATAACAATCAGAATATTGGAGTTAAATAGCCTGAAAAGACAAGCTCTTATAGAGAGGAAAGTGGTAAAGATTGAAGAGTTCAGCAATCTTCTAGAGCGATTTTTATCCCAAACCAACCAGATGTTAAAAAAGTTGCTGTGGAAGCAAATTGAAGAAATGACAAAAAGTGATGAAGAATACTCTGCGATGCTTCTTACTATAATTAATAGAAAGGGTATAACAAAGCCATGAACGCGGACTCTGGTAAAGCGTCATCTTTTTTGTTCCAAAAAAGTCGCCACTTCACCCAAGCCAGTTATGGCGGCGTTATGCGCCTAAATTCAGCAAAGGAAAAACATTATGACACTCCAAGTAATAGAGGATTGCATTTCATCATTTTTGTCTTCAGAGAGGGCTGAAGTATTAGCAATTCGGGGACATTGGGGTGTCGGAAAAACTTTTTTTTGGAATAAAGTCTTATTAGAAAAATCAAATGTACCCAGGGCAATAAGTAGTGATAAATACGCATATGTTTCACTATTTGGATTAAATAATTTAGAGGCTCTCAAATTCGCTATATTTGAAAATACAGTTTCACACTCGCTTATCGGAAAAGAAACGAACTTAGAAACATTCAGCAAGAATGTAGATGGGATTTCTGGCTCGCTAAGCCGCAGGGCAATGAACGCTGTTTTTAGCCTTAAATTCCTGAAGGGTTTTTCTGCTGCAATGGAGTCAGTTGCGTGGCTTTCAATTCGAAAAACATTGATATGTGTAGATGATTTAGAGAGAAAAGGTAGTGATTTATCTCTAAAAGATACGCTTGGGTTAATCTCGTATTTGAAAGAAAATCGCAACTATAAGTTTGTGCTTCTATTGAATGACAATGAAGAAGGCTTAGATGAATACAGCAAGTATCGAGAGAAGGTGGTTGATATTGAGCTGGCTTTTGCGCCTAGTGCTGAAGAATGTGCTTCGATAGCAATATCTCCAACAACTTCAGGGCTGAAAATACTTAAGGATCTTTCAATATCCCTGGGTGTTTCAAATATCCGTACAATTCATAAAACTAAAAGGTTGGTTTTAAAGATTGAAGAAATTTTTTCTGGGCTAGATGACCAAGTTCTTAGGTTAGCATTAAGCTCAACAGTTCTATATTCATACTGCTTCTATCGGTCAGGTAATGAGAAAATCCCAACTCTTGATTATGTCCTAAATATCGGAACAGCTTTGCATGGATTTGGTGAAAAAAAGCAGGTGAGTGATCAACATAAGGCATGGAACTCGTTTCTTCAGAATTATGGGTATACACATACTGATGAATTAGACAAGGTACTTGCACAAGGAGTTAAGGCAGGCTATTTCGATGAACCTTTACTGAAGAAAATAGCTTTCGCAAAAAATGCAGAATTATTATCTTCGCGTTCGACACAAGAGTTCTCAGATGCTTGGGACCTTTATCACAATACGTTTGAAGATAATGAGAATGATCTTGTAGCTGGCCTGTCAGATAGCTTAAAAAATAATGCAAAGAATATCTCCCCGTTAAACATTAATGGAACTGTGGTACTTCTGAAAGAGCTTGGTCATGAGGAGCTTGCGTCAGAGCTGGTTGATTATTATATATCTCAAAGATCAGAGGACTCGAAAATATTTAACCTTTCTGATTATGCTTTTGCGGGTGATATTACAGATCAGGAAATACGAGATAAGTTTAGTGAAAAATATTCAGAAGTAGAAAGCAAGCCCTCGCTAAAAGAAGTACTTAAAAAACTATCAAGTACGAACAGTTGGTCTCACATCGATGAACAGGTATTAGCCGAAACAAGTGCAGATGAATATTTTGAATTCTTCACTCACGAAACAGGCAAGCATTTAGATAGCTACGTGCGAGCCGCACTTAAATTTAAAGGGTTTTCAAAAGGCGGGGATCAACAAGAAATAATAGGTAATAATGTAGAAGCTGCGCTATTAAGAATTGCGGGCACATCAAAATTAAATAAGCGTAGGGTGAATAAGTTTGGCATATCACACAGACCACCCAGCGCATAATAATCGCATCCAGCTGACCGTAAAAAGCGCCAGCTGATGCGGGCATTAGGTAGATAAGGAAAATCCATTGGAAGTAAAGCGTAAAAAGAGGCGGTCTAGAGCAAAAGGCATTGCTGAAACTTATATACATATCAAAGATATTCCGGAATCTTTAACTAAAGAGGAAGCTCGCTTATATCTTGAAAAAAACATTTATAAATGGGCTGAAAAAAAACTTTAAGAACGAAGTTTTTATAAAAATATCCGTAGAAGATGGATCGCTAATAATAAAGGTTCTTGTTGGCGGTCTAGCAATCGCCAATTTAGTTGCAAATTATGGAAGCCTACGTAGTGGTATAGATCAGGTTGTAGATGATTCGCGTAATTTTTCAGGGATGGTTATTGCGCAATTTAAACAAGATGAGCGCATTCCAGATCAATCTATAATTCGAGCAGAGCGCCGGTTAGGCGTTCCTGGAAAGATTCAAAGATTTTATAAAAAACTAGATAAAGTAAACTTGGATGATAATAGTCGCAATGAACGCACTGTGATAATAGATGATTTAAAAGATGAATTTATATCTATTATTGAACTTCTGGAAGCACCAGAAGACAGAGAAATGTTTATAGCTGAAACTCCTGAGCTTCTTACTTCGCAGTTAGGTCAATCTTTACCAGCACCTATACATGGCGCTATTACACTTCAAGGTATAAGTGATTATGGTAATGAGCTATTTATTGCGCCGTCTCCTGAGTTACCTGCACCATCTGAACCTCCATTCCCCACTCCTAACTATGGTAGTAATTTAACTATGGCTAACAGGGACGAGGATGACGAATAATCTACCTAACAAGGCGCTACAGTTGACCAGTAATACGCCGCTTCGCTCTGTATTACGGTCAACTGATCTTAAGCGTTAGGCGCTATCACTGAACGGGTTGCACTGATAGCAGTCGTTAATAAAACAACTCATACCTACAAGGAGTCGACGATGATGAAGCGAACATTGATTATCTCCATTTTAACCGCTGCCCTATGTATATCTGGTGGTCTCGCATCCGCGGCTGACCAGCAAACGTAAATCTATTGCGGCCAACTCATGACGGAACAAGAACGTAACGAACATCGCGCCAGGATGCGTGCGGCGAAAACTAAGGAGGAGCGAGAACAAATCCTCAAGAAAATTATGAGCGCATGAAAGAGCGCGCTAAGGCCCAGAGTGTAACCCTCGGTTAGAGGCAGTGGCATGGGGCCTAGCGGTGGTGGTAAGGGTTCTGGTGGCGGCTGAAGGCTCTAATCGGCATATCGCCTAACAATCAGCTCCAGTGGGAAGAGCAAGTATCCCTGCAACACCCTGAGCTAGCCATAGCCAGGTAAGCATGACGTTCATTTCAACACTGACCGTACTCAAGTGCATACTGACAACTCTAATCACGAACACTTCCCGCAATCACAACTCAAACCATGAAACGGTTAAAAACCCATTTATCAGCCTTTCACCTACTACCGCCATCGGCGAAACTGAAGAGACTGGTCGTTAACTGTACGACAGAAATGAAAAATGCTTTGTAAAAAGGCGCTAGAACTCACGTCGACCCTGTAGTGAGTTCGCATCACTTGGCCATGAAATATATTTTGAAGTGTCTACTATGCGTCTACAAATGGGTTTAACAAGAATTACAAAACCGCAGATATTTTATTTTTTAGCCGTAACCTACTGATTTTATTGGTGCCCGGAGCCGGAATCGAACCGGCACGGCCGTGAAGCCGCAAGATTTTAAGTCTTGTGTGTCTACCAATTTCACCATCCGGGCAGTACTGCGGAGTGTTCTAAATAGCTTGCGTATCACGCACTGGTTTTTATTGCTTTAGTCGACAGCACTGGCAGGTGTGCTGTACAAAATAATGGAGGCTGGAGTCGGAATCGAACCGGCGTACACGGAGTTGCAGTCCGCTGCATGACCACTCTGCCATCCAGCCTCAAAAGAGGCGAAATTGTACCCGAGCATTCCGCCAATGAACAGGGTTGATAGTGGCTTAATCCGGTTTTTCAGGTTTAACCTGGGCACCCTGCAGCAGTTGTGGTGCGGCAATTTTCAAATAGACCAGCATCGACCACAACGTGAGTAGTGCCGCGGCATATAAGAGCACATAACCCAAGCCACCCAGCAGGGCAAATTGGTCGGGATTAAAGGCCAGTAAGACGATAATGGCGATCATTTGCAGGGTGGTTTTGATCTTGCCGATATTCGACACCGCAACGCTGGTACGGTCGCCGATCTCAGCCATCCATTCGCGCAGGGCGGAGATAACGATCTCGCGACTAATAATGACGATAACGGGAATGGCGAAGGCCAGTGAGGGGTTGCGCTGGAGCAGAATAATCAGCGCCACGGCAACGATAAGCTTGTCGGCCACGGGGTCGAGAAAGGCACCGAAGGGTGTTTCCTGATTGAGCTTTCTGGCCAGATAGCCGTCGAGTAGATCCGTAAGGGCAGCAAAGCCAAAAATCGCGCCACTGGCGAGATAGCTCCATTGCCAGGGCAGGTAAAAAACCACGATCAGCAGAGGGATAAGCGCGACCCGCAGGAGGGTCAGCATGTTAGGTAAATTGAGCATGAAAATCCGCTTTTAAAAAGTCGCTAGCAAGTTACCCGTTGTGGAGGGTGCTGTAAATGGTTTCGGCCACTTTTCGGTTGATTGAGGGCACGCGCATCAAATCTGCGACGCTGGCTTTCTCTACCGCCGCGACACCACCGAAAAATCGCAGCAACTCGCGCCGCCGCTTGGGGCCAACGCCAGCAATGCCTTCGAGGCGCGAGGTGTGGCGCTTTTTATCGCGTCGCTGGCGATGCCCGGTGATGGCAAAGCGGTGAGCTTCGTCGCGTATTTGCTGTATCAACAGCAGGCCACTGGGCTCGGGCAGTATTTCCCGCTCACCGTTGTCGGTGGTCAGCAGCAGGGTTTCGAGGCCGGGTTTACGGCTCGAGCCCTTGGCGATACCAACCAGCGTCACGCCCACGACGCCGAGTTCGCCGAGTACATCTTCGGCAATACGCAGTTGCCCTTTGCCACCGTCTATAAAGAGAATGTCGGGCAGGCTGCCCTCACCGTCCTGCAGGCGTTTATAGCGCCGGCGCAGGGCTTGTTCCATGGCGGCATAGTCATCGCCGGGGGTAATGTTTTCAATATTAAAGCGCCGGTAATCCGACTTTAGTGGCCCTTCCTGATTAAACACCACGCAGGAGGCAACGGTGGCCTCACCGCTGCTATGGCTAATATCAAAGCATTCCAGCCGCTCGGGCAACTCGTCCAACCCCAAAGTGCTTTGCAGTTTTACATAACGCTGGTAGATGTTGGAGGCCGCCGCCATCTTGCTGGTGAGGTTTTGCTCGGCGGTGCGCGTCGCCAGTTCTATCCACTTGCGCCGTGTGCCCCGGCTGACAGTATTAATCGCGACCTTGCGCCCGGCTGCTGTTTGCAGGGCTTGCTCAAGCACGGTTTGTTCTTCGAGGCTGGCACCAATGGCAATTTCTTTGGGGATCTCAGACGCCAGATTCGTCTTGAGATAGTGCTGGGGAATGAACTCACTGAGCAACTCACTGCCCGTCAAAGCGAGCGGGCTGCGCGGGTAAAAGCTGCGGCTGCCCAATATGCGGCCGTGGCGAATATAGAGCACGTGAATGCAGGCATCGCTGCCCTCCATAGCAAAACCGAGCACGTCGATATTGCCATTGCCCGATTCAATCACCTGCTGGGCCTGCACCTGGCGCATAGCAGAAATCTGATCGCGATAGGTGGCGGCATCTTCAAAAGCCAGCTCGGTGCTGGCCTTATCCATCGCCTGTTCCAGTTCTTTCATTAACGAGGGATTCTCACCGGTGAGGAACATCTGCGTATGGCGCACATCGCGCTGGTATTCATCCTTTTCAATCAAGCCTACACAGGGTGCATTGCAGCGTTTAATTTGATATTGCAGGCAGGGCCGGGAGCGATTTTTAAAAAAGGTGTCCTGACACTGGCGCACGCGAAAGGTCTTCTGCAAAAAACTCATGCTCTCGCGCACCGCCTGTACACCCGGAAAGGGGCCGAAATAGGTGCCCTTGCGCCGCTTGGCGCCCCGATGGAAAGAGAGCCGGGGGAAGTCGTCATTACTCGAGAGAAAAATATAGGGGTAAGACTTATCGTCGCGCAGCAGTATGTTGAAGGGCGGTTTGTATTCTTTAATGAGATTTTGCTCGAGCAATAAAGCCTCAAGCTCGGTCTCGGTAACCGTTACCTCAACATTGACGATGCGCTTAACCAAGGCGTGGGTTTTGGGTGCCAGACCACTTTTGCGAAAATAGCTACCCACGCGCTTGCGCAGGTTTTTGGCTTTACCAACATATAAGACAGCGCCGTCTGCGCCCAGCATTTGATAAACACCGGGGCGGGAGGTCAGGTTTTTTAGAAATACAGCAGCATCAAAAGACATAGAAACTAGAAAGCAACGGCGCTAGTAATCACAATTAAATAATTTCATCCGGGTCGACCAGTCCGTATTTTACAGCGGTCAGCGTTAACTCAACATCGTTATGCACATTGAGCTTTTCAAACACCCGGTATTTATGGGTATTAATCGTCTTGGGGCTAACGTTCAGCACAGCGGCTATTTTATTGGGTCGGTGGCCGCTGCAAATCATTTGCGTAATCTGCAGCTCCCGCTTCGACAGACGAGCGAAGGGCGATGCCTCCTGCCCGGAGGCCAAACCATTAATCACCAATTGCTGGGCAATAGCTGAACTGACGTAGACCTCACCGGCGAGCACTTTATGCACCGCCTGGCGTATTTCATCGTGCTCGGCATTTTTAGTGATATAACCCACAGCCCCGGCTTTTAAGAGCTTGGCGGGATAAATATCATCATTAAAGGCGCTAATAACAATCACTTTAAGACTGGGCTTAGAGGCCAATAAACGATCCGTCGCCTCAAGTCCGCCCATGCCGGGCATGCGGATATCCATAAATACAATGTCGGGCTGCAACTCACGCACCATACCCAGGGCCTGCTCGCCACTGGAGCATTCGCCGACAACAACGACACCGTCAATATCATCAATTAAACCGCAAATGCCCATGCGTACGAGGTCGTGGTCATCGACCACAATCACTTTATGTAATGCTTCACTCACTGACTTAAATCCCTTTTGCAGAACTTATAACGACGTAGACAAGCCCAGGATCTGTGGCTCAATAACCAGAAGAATACCAAAGCGCCGTTCAATATCCACAATAATATCTTCCGCCAACTGCAGCAGTTGCCGCCCACTGCAAGCACCGCTATTTACTAGCACCAGAGCATGCTCGCGATGAACGCCACAACCCTGCCCCGCTGCGCCCTTCCAACCGGCCTGATCAATTAACCAGGCAGCGGGCAGCTTGATTGTGCCATCGGGCTGGGGATAACCGGGCAACTGGGGATACTGTGCCTGCAACTGCTGCCAACGCTCACTACTCATCACCGGGTTTTTAAAGAAGCTCCCGGCATTGGGCTGAACGGCGGGGTCCGGCAGCTTTTGCTGGCGGATACGGCACACTGCCTCGCTAACTTGCTGGGGGCTAAATTTTAGCCCCAAATCAAGGGCCTGTGACTGACCTGTTTTTGATGTCGCAGACAGGGCCGCCGCCAATGCCGGGTAACTGATGTCGATATTGGGCTGCTCGCTTAAGACCAGTGTCACTGATGTGATAACAAGCTGCCCGGCCGCACTCTGTTTAAAGACGCTATCACGGTAGCCAAACTGGCAGTCGCTTTTACTAAAGCTCACTGCATGACCGGTGTTGATTTCAAGGGCTTGCAGACTGACAAAGCGATCGCTAATTTCCAGCCCATAAGCCCCGATATTTTGTATCGGTGCCGCGCCGACAAGACCGGGTATTAATGATAGGTTTTCAAGGCCATAACTCTTTTCAGCCAAGGTGTGCTGCACAAACTGATGCCAGTTTTCACCCGCCGCCGCCGTCCAGTGAACCGTTTTGCTATTACTGCCTTGCTCACAACGCTCAATACCACGGGTCGCTATCTGAATAACCAGCCCCGATATATCGCTGGCGAGCACCACATTGCTACCACCACCAAGCACCGTGACCCGGAGTTTATGGGCTCTGGCGTGGGCTAGCGCTTCGGCTAACTCGTCATTGCTGCTCACCCGACTGAAAAACTCTGCCCGCCCCGGCAAGGCTAGGGTATTTAGTGCTAGAAGGCTGACATTGGCGCGAATGTTCACGTCATTCACTCGATGGGGAATCGTTCAACAGCTCTGCTCGCAAATGTGCCAACAAACCCTCCGCTGCTAGTTCGACCATATCCAGTACCTGTTCAAAACCTTCCGCACCCCCGGCGTAGGGGTCGGGCACTTCATCGATCGAGCCCTGCCCAAAGGGCAAAAACAGGCTTAGCATGCCACCGAAATGACGCGGCTGCAGTTGCTGTAAATTCGCCAGGTTTTTGCCGTCCATCGCCAGAATATAATCAAACAGATCGAAATCAGCCGCTCTTACCTGCCGTGCGCGCAAATGACTCAAGTCATAACCGCGCTGCTGCCCTGCTAAAAGCGTACGCGGGTCGGGCTGCTTACCAAGATGCCAGTCGCCGGTGCCGGCGGAATCAATGTGAATTTGGCTAGCCAAACCCTGCTCAGCCACGCGTTTTTCAAACACCGCATGAGCGGTCGGCGAGCGACAGATATTGCCTAGGCACACAAAAAGAACCGCTATTTCAGCCTTTGCCATTTCAGCCTCTATTCTGCTCAACCAGCCGAACCACCGCCTGCAAATCCTCTTCTGTATCGACACCGCCGGGCACATCGATAAGCGCAGGTTCAACATGAATGTTGATGCCCTGCCACATAAAGCGCAGCTGCTCGAGAGACTCCAGTGCTTCAAGAGGCGCGACCGGCCAGCTGACAAAACGGTGCAAGAGGGCAACCCGATAGGCATAAATGCCAATATGGCGTTGAAAACTGTTTGTGCCTGCAGAGCCAGTTTCGTCGGGTAGCGACGTTTGTGACTCAGCAAAATGGTCGCGGGGCCAGGGGATGGGCGCCCGGCTAAAATACAGGGCCATACCATCGACCCCGCTCACCACCTTTACGGCATTGGGATTAACAAAAACCTCGGCATCGGCAATTGGCTCGCTCAGCGTTGCCACACCAGCATCCGTATTGGCGGCCAGGTTGGCAGCCACCTGATCGATCACCGCAGGTGGAATCAGCGGCTCGTCACCCTGCACGTTGACGACAATTTCATCCTCAGCCAGACCGCATTGGCGGGCGACCTCTTCCAGACGGTCGGTGCCGGAGACGTGATCGGGTGAGGTCATCGCCACTTCGCCGCCAAAGCCTTCGACCACATCGCCAATGCGCTGGTCGTCGGTGGCGACGATGACACGACTCGCCGTGCTTAACTGAGCTTGCTGGTAAACCCGCTGGATCATGGTCTTTCCGGCAATATCGCGCAGCGGTTTGCCGGGCAGGCGTGTTGAGGCGAAGCGGGCGGGAATGACGACGGTGTATTTCATGGGTTTTGCACCAACTCGAGCAGAGGTAAAGCGGTAAGTTTAAAGCAATAAATTTAAACCAACAGCTCTTTGATGGCCTGCGCCAACGACAGATCAACTTCGGCGGCAACCTCTAGCACCCAGACATTGTCCGGGGCGAAGCCTTCGCATTTAACCGCGTCTTTCGAGGTCATCACGACCGGTAGGTCATCATCGAATTCAAGATCGGTTTGCGTAAAGGGATGATGGTCGGGAAAGCGATGTAGTTGCGGCTCTAATCCAAGGGCCGCCAGTGTTGCGCTGAAACGCTCGGGGTTGCCAATGCCGGCAACAGCATGAACGCTGCGCGAACCTGTCCAGCCATTCGCAGCCACTCGCTGGCCACTGCGTAAATGCCGAAAGAAAGTGGGCTGCAATGTCATCCTGATTGAGCTTGTCGAGGAGGAAGCCGGTAAAAAAGGGCCGCCAGATTCAGCAGCTCCGTTGTGCACAATAAAGTCGACATCGTCCAAACGCCCGGGCGGTTCGCGCAGTGGCCCCGCGGGTAAACACTGGCCATTGCCTAGCCCACGGCGTGCATCGAGCACCGCTATTTCTAAATCCCGGTGCATGCGGTAGTGCTGTAGGCCATCGTCACTGAGCACCACATCAACATCAAACGTTTCGGTTAAATACTGTACGGCGGCGACTCTATCACTATCGACAACAACCGGGCAGTTGGCCTCGCGAGCGATCAATACCGGCTCGTCACCGAATTCTTCGGCAGAGCTATCGGCACTGACCTTGCGCGGTAGCTTTGATGGCTGCCCGCCGTAGCCACGACTGACGATGCCTGGGCGGATGCCCTCTGCCTGCAGGCTGTGCACCAAACGAATAATCAAAGGGGTTTTGCCGGTGCCACCGACAGCGATATTGCCGACCACCACCACGGGCACAACAAAGGGCTTTGCCTGATAACGACGCTGCAGATAGGCCCGGCGGCCCGACGCCACACCCCTGAAGAGATAAGACAGGGGCAGCAAAGCCAGTGCCCAGCTACGCGGTTTATACCAGGCGCGTTCGAGGGCCGTCATAACAGCTAGGCCGCGTCATCACTAAATTGCTGATGGTACAACGAGGCATAGCGCCCCTGCGCTGCTAACAAGGCAGAGTGCGAGCCCTCTTCAATAATTTGGCCGTTTTCGAGCACCAGAATGCGGTCGGCATTTTCGACAGTACTTAAGCGGTGAGCGATAACAAAAGTCGTGCGCCCCTCCATCGCCACTTCAAGGGCCGCCTGTATAGCGCGCTCCGATTCAGTATCGAGAGCGGAGGTGGCCTCATCGAGAATTAATATGGGTGCATCTTTAAGCAGAGCACGGGCAATGGCCAAACGCTGGCGCTGACCGCCGGATAACATCACTCCGTCATCGCCAATCATGGTCTCGAAACCTTCTGGCAAGGCCTCAATAAAATCGAGGGCATAGGCCATACGGGCTGCTTCACGCACCGCCTCACGACTACAGCTTGCTAGCTCGCCGTAAGCAATATTGTTGTAAATCGTGTCGTTAAACAGCGTCACCTGCTGACTAACCAGTGCGATCTGTTTGCGCAGGTTGGTTAATGTGTAGTCATTAATGTCGTGTTCGTCGAGGGTGATTTGACCCCTTTGGAAATTGTAGAAACGCGGAATAAGGCTAACCAGCGAGGTTTTACCACTGCCCGATGAGCCCACCAAAGCAATGGTTTCACCCGGGCTGACAGCGAAGTTAATTTGACGCAGGACGTCTTCGTCATTCTCGTTATAGCGAAAGCAGACATTTTCAAAACTAAACGTGCCATCGACCCGGTCTTTTTCAAACTGCCCTTTATCAATTTCTTCTTCACCATCAATGGTTTCAAACAAAGTGCTCGCTGCCGTAATGCCCTGCTGTATCAAGCTATTTATTTGCGTCAACTGGCGTACGGGCTTAGCCAATAAAGAGGCGGTAAACAAGAATTTGATAAAGCCCCCGGTCGACATCGAACTCAGGACATCGGGGGTTAGAGCCGTCCAGATTAATAGACTCAGAGCCCCCGACAGCAAAATTTGCACCACCGGAGTACTCAAGCCCTCGGCAATCGCTAGCTTGAGATTCTGCCGCCGATTGCGCTGGCTGGCCTTGCTCATGCGCTGGTTTTCGTAGGCCTCACCCCCGTAGAGGTGCATCTCACGATAACCCGTCACCGCTTCCTGGGCGACATGGGTGACATCACCCACTGCCGTTTGAATGCGCTTACTAATCACCCGAAAGCGCTTGCTCACAAAACCGACGATAGTGGCAATAATCGGCATGACAATTAAAAAAACTAGCGCTAGACGCCAGTTTAAATAGATCAAATAGGCCAGCAAGCCAATGACTAAAAAGCCTTCACGCACCACAACTTTAATAGCCTTGGTACTGGCCGCCATCACCTGATTAACATGAAAGGTCAACTGCGCCACCATGTGCCCCGCCATTTGACCGTCAAAATAGGCGCTGGGCATGCGTGTGTATTTATCGAAGACCTCGGTACGTATGTCGTGCACTACCGACTGGGACACATAGGCCATGCCGTAATTGCCGACTAGAAAGGCCAACCCTCTAACCACGGCAAGTCCCATCATCATGGTGGGTAAAACGAGGCGACTTTGCTCCAACACAGGGCCGTCAGCCATCAACCATTCGGCAACTTTCGAGGTTAAGCCCGCATCCATCGTCATCATATTAATGTCGGCGGGGATATCACCGTCACCGGTGACGACTGTCAGTACATTAATCATGTAACCGAGCAAGTCAATAAAGGCTATTTGAACAGAACTAAATACCCACAGGCCCAGAACACTGACAATAAAAACTCGCCAGTATTTTGTTAAATAGCCCAATATACGCAGGTAGACCTGCAAGCCCGATGGCCCGGCTGCGGCTTTTTCAGATTTCATGGGATTGATTTTACTACGAGGGGCGTACTGTTTGGAAAATTACTACAGAAAATTATCGCGGCAACAAACTCTACTCGGGACGCTGGGTGGTGATACTTAAATGCACAAAACCACTACGGCCTGCGGCATCCATCGCCGTCACCACTGCTTGATGGCTGGCTTTGGCGTCGGCGCGAATAATTACCGGCCTGTCCGTATTGCCCTCAGCCAGTTTATCGAGGCCTTTCATTAGCGTGAGGACTTTCTGATTCACCAACGCCGTATTATTGAGTGAATAATGACCCTCAGCATCAATGCCAATTTCAATGGTCTCGGGTACAGACTCGGCAAGCTCACTGTCGGCCTCGGGTAGATTAATTGAGAGCTGAGTTTCCTTGGTAAAGGTGGTGGACACCATAAAGAAGATCAGCAACAAAAACACCACATCGATGAGTGGCGTTACATTAACCGTATTATCCGCTGTTTTTTGGCGGCGAAACTTCACCGGCCATGACCCTTACTGGAGCCTTTTGCAGAACCTTGAACGTCGCTCGCCGGGCGATCACCGTGTAAAGCGTCGACCAGTTTAATGGCCTGATCTTCCATGGTTATCACCAGTGAATCGATGCGGCGCTCGAAATAACGGTGACAAATGACAGCGGGAATCGCCACCGACAAACCCGCTGCGGTGGTAATTAGTGCTTCAGAAATACCGCCGGCCAAAATACTGGCATTGCCCGTACCCTGCAACATAATGGCGGTAAACACTTTAATCATACCGACTACAGTGCCCAGCAAACCAATTAATGGCGTGATGGCGGCAATGGTGCCGAGGGGCGATAAGTAGCGCTCCAGTTTGTGTACTACTTGAGTCGCGGCCTCTTCAATGCTGTCGCGCATCACCTCTCGCCCGTGGGTGGAGTTACTCAATCCAGCGGCAAGAATACGGCCCAAAGGCGATGAGTTACGCAGCTCCAGTAGCGTCTCTGTGGTCACACCCTCATTCTTCAACCAGCTCCACACCTGGGCCAATAAATTATCGGGAGTGACTTTATTCGCACGCAAAGCGATGAAGCGTTCGATGGAAATAACCACCACGGCCATAGAACAGACAATCAATGGCAGCATCAACCAGCCACCGGCAACAACTAGGTCGTACATGTAGGTTCCCTTCTTAAAAACTCGCGTCACTTTATCACAACAGATTGTTGCAAAATGACCGAGCAGTGCACGTATTGAAGTACTTTAATGCCAATAGCCTTTAGCTTCTGTACGCCAAGGGTGAACTGACAAGTCACCTGCATCATCCCACTTAAAGATTATTGCGCCCGAGGCCCCCGTCAGCCAAGCATGGCTACCCGCAGCTTTATATCGCGCAGCTACCGTTTTATCGGGGTGGCCAAAATAATGATTAAAACCCGCTGAATACACGACATGGGCCGGGGATAAATGATCGACAAAAGCCTGGCTCGACGATGTACCACTACCGTGGTGGGGCGCAATCAACACATCAATTTGTTTTGGCAGTACATCACGGGCTAATAATTCGACCTCAACGTCGGTACTAATATCACCGGGCAGGAGGATGGTTTTGTCACGATAGCGTATTAGCACGACACAGGAAGTGTCATTATCAGCAAGCCTATTCACTGAACGAGTTGACACAACTGCTGAATCAGCCTGCCACGGATAGAGAATTTTAAAATCCACCCCTGCCAGCAGCCAGTTTTGCCCAACTACTTTCTGGTCTGAAAGGCAAGGCTCAACACTCGACGCTGCTAACTGCCGAGGCTGGCCAGCGAAGATGCGCGTCGGCGTAAAGTGCTCAAGCAAGCCCGAGGTGCCGCCCACATGATCAGCGTCACTGTGACTGAGTATTAAAGTATCAATAGCCGACACACCCTGACTGCGCAGGTAGGGCGCAATAATCCCGCTACCGGCATTAAAACCATCGCTGTATTTCGGCCCTGTATCGTAAACCACTGTCCTGTCGTCAATGTTTGCCACCACGCTCAAGCCCTGCCCGACATCCAGTACGGCAAGCGTCAAACTGACCTCATCAGATAATGCGCTCTTCTCATTACTATCCGGTCGATATAAAAAAGGCTGCCCCGACAACACTACTGCCAGTAACAACACAATGGCCATCGAGCGCAGGCCCAGACCTTTGGGCATTAGCATCAAAGCACCGGCAGATAATATTGCCACACTGAGCAAGACACTTTGTCCTGCCGGCAAGGACCAAATAAAGTAATCGGCATAATTCGATAGCCAGATTGTGGCCTTATCAAACATCTCCAACTGCCATGTCGCCACCTGCCAAACAGCAGCCGCCATGTCTGGTGACAAAGGCAGAAGCAACATGCCGAGCAGGGCCAAGGGCACCACCGCCATACCCATCCAGGGGATAGCCAGTAAATTAACCAGCGGGCTAAGCAATGAAACCTCACCCTGAAAAAATGACAACAAGCCTGCCAGGGGTAAAAAAATAATTAACTGAGCGCTGAATAAATCCCGTAAATAACCACCTCGCGGACGAGGTATAAACCAGAACAAAAAAGTAGCCACAGCGACAAAAGATAACCAGAAGCCCGATGACAATGCCGCCAGAGGATCACTCGCCCCGATAAGAGCCAGCGCCCAAAGCAATGCCAATTCCGGCCTCGGCCTGCGTCTTAGCAAAGTCGCCAGCAAGAAAACACATAACATAATCAAAGCCCGCTGGGTCGACAGAGAAAAACCTGCCAACAGAGCATAAGTCAGCGCCAGACCTCCGCCGAGTAATACCGCAACTTTCTGACGGCTTACGGGAGCACCCAAAGCAGCGAGGCAACGACCCAACAAGTTACCCAGCAACATGCCAAGACCCGCGACCATGCCGATATGCAAACCGGAGACAATCGCCAAATGCACGGTGCCGGTCAGGCGCATATGCATCCAGGTTTCGCTGTCGAGGCCCTGCTTATCGCCAATGGTCAGTGCTGCCAATAAGCCTTTACTGGCAGCACTGAAATTAAGTGTTTCAATTTTTTCGAGCACGGCCCAGCGGAATCGATCAATACCATATTGTCCACTTTTCCCCAGGTTTTTATTCACGCCCTTCGCGCGAATATAACCCGTCGCGGAGATCTGTCGATGGAATAACCACCCGGCATAATCAAAGCCACCGGGATTGGAAAAACCTCGGGGTGTTCGCAGTCTAGCCGTTAATTGCCAGCGCTCCCCAGGTCGTACCGGTCTACCGCCGTACCAGCTGAGCATCACTCGCTGTAAGTCGGGGAGCTTATCGCTGGTAAACGCCGAGTCAGGTAGGCTTTGAAGACTCTCTATTTCCAGTACAAAACGTGTGCGCAAGGTATTGACCTGGGGCACACCGCTCACCACACCAACGAGTACGTAGTCGGTTTTATCTTGTGCCAGCGGTAATTGTCGCGCTTTCACCCCTTCACCCCACACGGCTGCCCAAATCAGTCCCAGTGCAAACACCAGGCTGGCACGCACATAAAATGGACAGCGTCGATGATAAATACACCAGGCACCGAGCAAGAAAAAAACGAATGAAAGTTGTGGAAAAAATGGCGCACAAGACCACGAAAACTCAGCCCATGAAAGACAGGGCCAATAGGCAGAAGAGAGGACAGCAACAGAAAATGCCAACAGGTAAATCCGCATACCACGTCCATGTAGTAAGAAGTATCAGTGTAACCAGCTTTGCATCCCCGGCCAAGATTGCTTAGCCTTACACAATGAAGCACCTAACCATCATCTATCACAGCCAAAGCGGTAACACCCGCCAGCTCGCCGAGGCCGTCGCGGCAGGGGCCCGAGAGGAAGAAGGTCTCATTGTCAGTCTAAAAACGGCCTTTAATGCCGAGCTTGAGGACTTGCTCAGCGCCGATGGTTTACTCTTTGGCACACCAGAAAACTTTGGCTATATGAGCGGCGCACTGAAAGATTTTTTTGACCGCACCTATTACCCAGCAGAGCCCCATCAGATTAACCTGCCCTACGGCGTTTTTATCAGCGCGGGTAATGACGGCAGTGGCGCGGTGCGCGAAATTGATCGCATTGCGCTGGGCTACCCTCTGCGCCGCGTCGCCGAGCCGGTGATTGCCAAGGGCGAGGTGAGCCAGCAACACCTACAACAATGCCGAGAGCTCGGTCTGTCGATGGCGGCGGGACTTGTTATGGGTATTTTCTAAAAACAATTCCGCTTACAGACAGAAGGTTACTCAGAGAAAAATGACAACAGCTTTGGTTTTATCCGGCGGCGGCGCCCGCGCCGCCTATCAGGTCGGCGTACTCAAAGCACTGGGGCAGCTACTGCCGCGCACCAGCCACAACCCTTTCCCGATTATTTGCGGCACTTCTGCTGGTGCCATTAATGCGCTGGCCATCGCCGGGCGACCTGGGCCCTTTCGCTTGCGCGCCCGCAAACTCGAGGCCATCTGGCGCAATATGCACGCCGATCATATTTACCGTACAGACGTGTGGGGCGTGTTGAAAAATACCCTGCGCCTCTGTCTGTCGCTGGTGCACAGTGGTTACGGTATTGGCCGCTCCGTCGCTCTACTCGACAACGCCCCTTTAGAACACTTACTGACGAATTACATACGCTTTCGCCATATTGACGAAGCCATATTGAGCGGTGAATTAATGGCCGTCAGTGCCACGGCTATGGATTATGCCAGTGGTAAATCGGTGGCATTTTTTCAGGGTAGTCACGATTGCTGGACACGCAGTCGCCGCCACGGCATTCGTACCGGGCTTAATATTAATCATCTAATGGCATCCTCCGCCATTCCACTCATTTTCCCGGCCCGAGCCATCGACACCCTTTATTACGGCGACGGTGCAATGCGCCAACTGAAGCCCCTTAGCCCGGCGCTGCATCTGGGTGCTGATCGTATTTTTGTCATTGGCGTTAGCGACAATCTCTCTCAGCATCAGGACACAACCAGCCCTAAGCATTCACCCTCCGTCGCACAAATGATTAGCCATTTACTCAACAGCGCATTTATTGATTCGGTCGAGAGTGATCTTGAAACCATGAAAGCAATCAATAAACTCGTCCAGTCTCAATCTGAAAATACACAAAGCGCTTCGAGCGAGCCGGACGAACAAGCCGTTAGTAGCCCACCAAGATATATTGAACACCTTTGTATTTCACCATCGACACCCATCGACGAAATTGCCCAGGAATACTTCCATGAATTACCCCAAAGCGTGAAACTGTTTTTGCGGGCGATCGGCGCGACAAAAAAAGGCGGGGGCAGCAGTGCAACCAGCTACCTATTATTCGAGCCAGGCTTTTGTCGCCAACTGATTAAACTGGGTTATGCCGATGCGATGGAACAGAAAGAGAAAATTGAAGCTTTTTTTGGCCTTCAAGAACGGGGATAAAAGGACGCGTCTACAGCTGAAACAAGCGATCAAAATTATCGCTACTCGCCTGCGCCAACGTCTCGAAGGGGATACCTTTTATTTCGGCCACACATTTAGCAACCTCAACCACAAAGCGTGGCTCATTCTTTTTACCCCGGTGGGGCACCGGCGCCAACCAGGGTGAATCTGTTTCTACCAGCAGTCTATCAAGAGGCACTTTTGCCACCACTTCACGCAGAGCCGTAGCATTTTTAAAGGTAACGATGCCGGAAAACGACAGATAAAAATTCATCGCCAATGCCGCTTCGGCCATCTCCCAATTCTCGGTAAAACAATGTAAAACACCGGCGACCTCCGGATCGACATGCTCTTCGATCATCGTCAGGGTTTCCTGCTGAGCATCACGAGTGTGGATGATTAAAGGTTTAGCGCAGGCCCGGGCAACTTCGGCATGGCGAATAAAACTCTCGCGCTGCCAGTCCATCGTCTCAGCGCCATAATGACGGTCAAGGCCAGTTTCACCGATCGCGATAACGCGCTCGGACCGAGCCAGTTCACGCAGCTCCGCAACATCGGGTAGCGCGTGGCTCTCAGCATTCATTGGGTGTATGCCAACAGATGCGTAGACACCAGGCAGCTCGGCTGCCATTACTGACTGCTGACGTGAGGATTCAAGATCAACACCCACCGTTAACACTCGGCCCACGCCACGGGTAGCGGCGTCGGCGAGCAGTTTTTCAAGGCAACCGTCGTAGGGTTCAAGATCGAGATGATCGAGATGGCAGTGGGAATCCACCAGTAACGAGGGTTTCATCGAAATAGAGGGCGTGACCATGCAGACAAACTCATTCAGGAAACTTAAATAAAAACACTAACTATAAAAACTACAGCGTATTGGTGGGTCGGCCCGAGGATAGTAGGCCCGCTAGATAGGTTTCAATACGTTGCACTAGCTGAGCACTCTCTGCGGGAAACTGAATGCCCACGCCCTGCTTACGATTGCCCGCAGTGCCCTTGGGCGTTACCCAAACTACCTTACCGGTCAGCGGTAATTTATCGGGTTCTTCCATTAGCTCGAGGAGGACGAAGACCTCATCACCAATGGCAAACTGTTTTCGCGAAGGAATAAAAAGCCCACCATTTTCGACGAAGGGCATATAGCAGGCATACAATTCATTTGAATCTTTCAAGGTAAGATTAAGAATACCGCTGCGAATCCCTCTCATAGGCTAATCATTACACAATGTTTTTGAAGCGGCAGAGTAACACAGGCTTACAGGGATCGTTAAGGCCTTACTACTAAGCCGACTGGCTTAAACTAAGAAATAATTCTTCCAGCACCAGCTGGGGATTCAAATTGGTTTTACTTTCCAGCTTTTTCCGCGTCGCTAGCAGCAAGTCATAAAAGGCAAACTGGCGGGGCTCTGCTTTTTTTCCGCCCTGCGCGCTATTAATCAGTTGACGGGAATAATAAGACAGCAACCATTCCAGCAGCTGAGCCAAAGGCTGACCCTCAAAGGCCGCCGCCGATGATACCGGGGCTGCATCACCTGTCTGCACCTGTTTTAGCACCTGCTCGAAACGAGCGATATCATCGAGGGTATTCGCGTCGGCAAAAGCCAGTGCACGCAGGGGCCGTCCCCCGGCTCGCGCGAGTAGCTCATCGGCAGTCCCACTTGCATCTCCTAATTGTTCAGCCAACCAGTCTCGCACCAGGGCGGGTGGCGGTAGTCCCTGACTGAGTACGCGGCAACGACTGCGAATGGTGGGCAACACCGGCGCCAACTGATCGTGCACCAATAGCAATAGGGTTTTCTCGCGAGGTTCTTCCAGGGTTTTGAGAAAAGCATTGGCAGCATTCAGGGTCATCGCCTCAACCGGCGCCACCAGCGCCACCTTCCAGCTCTGCTGGTGGGCGGTGATCACGACAAATTCTGAGAGTTCTCGGATGGCATTGATGGAAATTGCTTTACCAGCAGACTCGGGCTCAACGCGCTTAAAGTCCGGATGGCCGCCACTGAGATACAGGCGACACTGCTTACATTCGCCGCAGGCCACATCATCAACCGGGCTAATGCAAAACAGGCGTTGTATAAAACGCTCGGCAAAGTGGCGCTTGCCAGTATCTTCAGCGCCGCTGAGCATAATGGCGTGGGGCAGGCGATTGCTATTGAGTAAACGACAGAGTTGCAGCCACTGCTCGGTCTGCCAGGGCAGGCTTTGATTCAATGACAACAAGGCAGAACCAGAGTCCGTCATTAATCCTCTCCGACAAAGGCGTTTAAGGCCTCGCCAATATGTTCCTGCACTACCGTCAAAGGGGCCGAGGCATCGACCAGGAAGTAGCGTGAGGGATTATCACTGGCCCGCTCGCGGTAGCCAGCACGCACTCGGTCAAAAAATTCCAGAGCCTCGCTTTCAAAACGGTCGAGTTCACCACGGGCACGCACCCGCGACATGCCCAACTCGGGGTCGATATCAAGAATCAGTGTAAAGTCCGGGTGCAAATCGCCCTGTACCAATTTTTCGAGTTGCTTGATATGCTCGCAATTAAGCCCACGTCCAAAGCCCTGATAGGCATAAGTGGCATCGGTGAAGCGATCACAAAGCACCCAGGTGCCCGCCGCCAGTGCGGGGATGATTTTTTCTTCGAGGTGTTGAGCACGAGCGGCAAACATCAATAACAGCTCGGCACTGGCCGCCATACCCGTATTGTCTTTATCCAGTAGCAAGTCGCGAATCTTTTCACCCAGGGCCGTACCGCCGGGTTCGCGAGTGGATATATAGGCAATGCCTCGCTCATCGAGCCAAGAAGCAATGCACTGAATGTTGGTGGTTTTGCCGACACCCTCGGTGCCTTCAACGCTGATAAATTTGCCTTTCGTCGTGTCGATCATAGTGCCGTAAACCTCACCCTATTGGGGTGCCGAGCGGTAGTCTTTGCGCCGCCGATTAATTTGATATTGCCTCACCGCCCGTTGATGCTCGGCCAGATTGTTGGAAAAATAATGCCCGCCATCGCCCCTCGCGACAAAGTACAGCGCCTTGCCCTCAGCCGGATGCAGTGCAGCCTCAATGGCGGCAGCACCGGGATTGGCAATCGGTGTTGGCGGCAGGCCTTTAATGCGATAAGTATTGTAGGGCGAAGGCGACTTTAAATGCTTGCGACGCAAATTGCCCGTGTAATCGTCACCCAGGCCGTAAATTACGGTTGGGTCGGTTTGCAAACGCATACCCTTTTGCAAACGCCGTACAAACACCCCGGCAATGGCTGCTCTCTCTCCCGCCGCGCCGGTTTCTTTCTCGATAATCGAGGCCATAATCAAGGCTTCATAGGGCGATTCATAGGGTAGATCCGGCGCTCGCTTTTGCCAGATTGTCTCTAACTGACTCTGCATTTTTTGGTGGGCTCGCCGCAACAGACTCAACGCGCTATCACCAGCGGCAAAGCTGTAGGTATCGGGCGCAAACCAGCCCTCGGGGTTGATCGATTTTATGCCCAGCGCTGCAGCGACGCCAGCAGCATCAAGCTCGAGCGTTT
This sequence comes from Candidatus Reddybacter sp., assembly GCA_041277045.1. GTDB lineage: Bacteria > Pseudomonadota > Gammaproteobacteria > Pseudomonadales > Porticoccaceae > Reddybacter. The sequence continues at coordinate 82,549 of JBGFSY010000001.1, forward strand.
GTCGGATGTTTTCCCGACCCTGTAATAAGGCCAGCCACTCATCAATGCTCAGGCCTTCAGGAAAAGTAATCTGGTAGTACTTAATCGCACCACTTTCCAGCTTGTCGAGCAGACCCAGCACCGTAACACCAGAGACAAATTCATATTCACCGGCACGAATGCGACCGCGACTATTGAGCCGGGCAAAAATCTTCAGTGGCCACACGCCAGGCAGTACACCTTCGGTTTCAAGTTGAGCAGCCAATTGATTGAGATTGCCGCCCGAGGGCACTGTAAGAGTGTAACCGTCGGCTGGAATATTTAAGCTTTCATTCATGCCCTGCTGTAGCCATTGCCAGGCGATGCCAAGGGCAAGCACTGACAGTAGCAGCGCGAAGAGAACTAAGCGGCGAAGCATTGTGCGCTAAAACAAGGGTAAGTTTGCGCCAGTTGAGCGATGACTTTCGCGGTTTCCGAGCCACTCGACTCACGTGACCAACGTGCCAGCCCTTCTAGTTCGCGCACTGGCCGAATACCTCTGACGGAGTTACACACAAATACTTCGGGGGCATTAACCAGACTCCCCAGGGCGATAGACTTGACGACAACGTGTTGCCCGAGGCTGGGAATAATTTCCTCACACAACAGGCGGCGCATAACACCAGCGACCCCGCACAAGTTCAATTCGGGTGTTATCCAGCTCTGCCCATCGAAAAGAAAAATATTGCTGCTCAAAGCCTCGACCACCTTGCCTTCAACATCCAACAGCAAGCCATCAAAGTCATCCTTCAGCTCCGCTGCAGCCAGCACCTGGTCGAGACGATTGAGGTGTTTGATGCCCGCCAACTGAGCATTGTGGGGCAGAGCATATTGGCAACGCTGCAAACGCACGGCTTTAGGATCTGCCACCGTGGGAAGAGAAAAATACTGCAGCACATAGCTCGATAATGGGTTCTGATAACGATAACCACGGGGGCCAACACCCGCCGTTAGCAAAAATTTAACCATGCCCTCTGCGGGGAAAGCTTCCAGCGCTTGCTGTAGATAAGTCTCTAAACGGGCCGAATCGAGTGTGATACCGAGCCTGTCGGCACCGATACCAAGGCGTTGGCGATGATAAGTCCACAACGGCAGTTGGCCAGCGGACAAGCGCATGGTTTCAAATAGCCCGTGGCCATAGTTCAAACCACGATCATGCAGGGATAGAGAATCCTGAGGCTTACCATCGACAAAGCTGGAAATCGTGACCATGCAGGGCTATAGGCCTAAGTCAGATTTTGAGGCGAGACTCGACACACAACAAAAGCCCTGTCGGTCGACAGTGAGCCAGTGTGGAGGTATCGGGAAGAGGGAGGGGGATATTAAAACTGCCGCCCGGCGTGGCCCAGCGGCAGTTGACACTACAGGCAGTCGAGAATCAGCCAGGATTTTTTTCAATATAGCTGATCGCATCCTGAACGCTCGCCAGTTTTTCGGCTTCTTCATCAGGAATCTCGGTGTCGAATTCTTCTTCGAGCGCCATGATAAGCTCAACGGTATCGAGGGAATCTGCACCCAGATCTTCAACGAAGGAAGAATCGGGCTTAACGTCTTCTTCTTTAACGCCCAGCTGCTCGGCAACCATTTTTATCACACGTTCTTGAGTGCTGCTCATGACGATATTTTCTCCTATTTAATAGCGATATTTTCTTAAACTACTGTTAAAAAACCTGTTTTCACAAGGGAAAGTCCCTTAAGGCGGCGCATTTTACCTGAAAAATTGCCCGGCGTAACCGCTTTATATCAATTGCGATTAACTCCCGGCAAAAGGGCCATTAGCCCATGTACATACCACCGTTAACGTGGATGGTTTCACCACTGATATAAGCCCCACCAGCACCGGCCAAAAATTCTACGACAGAGGCAATTTCTTCGGGCTGGCCGAGTCGCGCCAGAGGAATGCCCGACAGCATGGCCTCGCGGCTCGCCTCGGGCAGCTCCTTGGTCATATCGGTATCGATAAAGCCAGGAGCGACGGTGTTCACCGTAATATTGCGCGAACCCAGCTCTTTTGCCAGCGCTCGGCCGAAACCCGCAACGCCTGCTTTGGTCGCCGCGTAATTGGTTTGCCCGGCATTACCCATGGAACCCACCACGGAGCTGATATTAATAATGCGACCCCAGCGCGCCTTGGTCATGCCTTTGGCGCAGGCCTTAGTGAGTCGATAAATGGCATTGAGGTTAGTGTCGATGACATCCGACCATTCGTCCTCTTTCATGCGCATCAGCAGGTTATCTTTGGTGATACCGGCATTGTTGACCAGAATGGTCGGCGCGCCAAAGTCCGCTGTAATGGCTTTCATAACCGCGATCACTTCTTCGCCGTCGGTGACATTGAGTTTGACCCCTTTGCCTTGAATTTGCTGCTCGGCAAAACGTGCGCTGATCTGCTCGGCACCGCCCTCTGACGTTGAGGTGCCAATAACAGTGGCACCGGCCTTACCCAGCAAATCGGCAATCGCGACACCAATACCACGGCTCGCGCCGGTCACCAGGGCTACTTTTCCTTCAAGGCTCATCTACTTTCTCTCCTCTCAATTCGACTTGTACTGCAACTCGCGCAGCTTAACTTTGTGGCTGAGCATCCGCAACAGCGCTCTGCAAGTCGGCCACTTTATCAGTGGAACGCATCTGCAGCGTCTTATCAATGCGCTTGCTCAAGCCACACAATACTTTACCTGGGCCACACTCCACCGCCAGCTCAACACCCTGCGCTTGCAGCGCACCAACGCAGTCAACCCAGCGCACCGGGCTGTAAATTTGCTCTATCATCAAAGTTTTTATTGCTGCGGGATCACTCTCTGTCTGTGCGTGAACATTGTGCACCAGCGGAATTTGCGGCGCGTTAAACGTCACCGCGCCAATATCACTCGCCAACTTGTCAGCAGCCGGCTTCATTAGGGCCGTGTGAAAGGGCGCGCTCACGGGCAATGGCAATGCCCGTTTGGCCCCGGCCTCTTTACACAGGGCAATCGCTCTATCCACTGCGGCACTAACACCGGCAATAACCACCTGGCCGGGGGCATTGAAATTCACCGCCTTCACCTCTTCACCTTCACTTGCCTGCTCACAACAAGCGGCGAGCTGTGCATCGTCCAGACCCAATATCGCCGCCATCGCGCCCTGCCCTGCTGGCACGGCTGCCTGCATATAGGCACCGCGTAAACGTACCAAATTCACCGCCGCGCCAAAATCAACCACCCCCGCACAGACTAGAGCTGACCACTCACCCAAACTGTGGCCCGCCACAGCAACAGGCGTAGCGCCCTGCAGGTGTTGCCAAATTCGCCAGATCGCCACACTCGAGGTCAACAACAACGGCTGCGTGGTTTCGGTCAGATTAATTTCCTCCTGACTACCCTGCTGTACCAGCTTCCAAAGATCGTAATCGAGTACGCTTGAAGCCTCGGCAAAGGTCTGTTCGACCAAAGGATAAGTCTCGGCCAGCTCTGCCAACATGCCAATTTTCTGCGAACCTTGACCGGGGAAAACAAATGCGAGCTTTGAATTTTGCATAAAACGGATCTCTTAGATAGTTGATCTATTAGCGAGCTGATCTCACAAGACAATTGCCTGGGCGCACAATGACAGGCCATCTGTAAATAGCGCCCACAAAAAAACTTCCTGAGCAGGTGCTTAATACCCATTCAAGGAAGTTTTTTACTATCCCGGCCAACCTGTAATACAGCTGACCTGAACAAAGGCTTTTTAGTCGTCGCTGCCCGTGTCCATAACCTTACGACCGCGATAAAAACCATCGGCCGTCATGTGGTGACGGATATGCTTCTCGCCAGTCACGGAATCAACTGAAAGTGCTGGGCCATTGCCCAGAGCATCATGTGAACGACGCATGCCACGACGTGAACGGGTTTTACGACTTTTTTGTACGGCCATTGTTTTCTCCTAAAAGCTTGTCTCTGACAAACTTGTTTCTTGCACACTTATGTTTACAAAATTGGCAGTGCAGGCATTCGCCCACACCACCATTTAACGCACTATAGTCAGCTACTTGTTCTCTTTATCCGTCGAATCCGCTTTATCAGCGAGTTTCAAACTCCCCAAAATAGCAAAGGGGTTTTTCTTCTCTTCCACCGGCTCCGCAAATTCGCCCGTGGAATATTGTCCTTGCGCCGCACAGTCCGCCTGCTCGTGATAAGAGACGATAGGCAAAGCCAACAGCAGCTCTTCTTCTATCGCTTCGTACAGGTCAGCATCAACGTTTTCATCCAGCAACCAGCCTTCACAATCTTTTGGCAGGTTCTCAAGCTGAGCTTCACTGATCACAATGGCCAAATCCATTTCGGCATGTAGATCATAGTCCAGGGCTGTCAAACAACGCTCACACTGCACCGACACTAGAGCATCTAGCTCGCCAGTCACTACGCGGTAGTTACTTTCATCGCGAAAAAAATTCACTTTGGCAGTCACTTCGCGCTGGATTGACACCACAGCAGCCGACAAACGCGGCAGCTCCTGAGGCATAATAATGCCTTCGTAGGTAGACCCCTGTGTACACGATTTCAGGGCATCAATCCTTCGAGGTATTACGCTGGTTTTCGAGGCTGTCGACATAGGCGCGCAATTCTAGGGATATGACATTGATCTGTCAAAGAAAATTGCACATTTTTGCACTCTGCCCCAAGCTCTACCCATACCGCTCAATTAACGACAAAACAACGCCTAAAACATGAAACTACTGCTCGCCTCATCCTCACCTTACCGACGTGAATTACTTTCGCGCCTACATATCCCTTTCGATTGGCAAGCACCAGACGTTGACGAGTGTGCCCTGGCCGGGGAAACGCCACAGCAACTAGCCCTGCGCCTGTCATCTAGCAAAGCGCGAGCACTCGCCGCAAGCCATAGAGAGCACCTGATTATTGGCTCCGATCAGGTTGCCTCGTGCCGGGGAAAGAGCATCAACAAGCCCGGTAATTACGCCAAGGCCTTTAAACAGCTACAGGCGCTGTCCGGTCAGCGCGTCGACTTCTATACCGGCCTTTGTGTACTCGATAGCACGAGTGGCCGCAGCAGCGCCGATACCGTCATCACCGAGGTGGTGTTTCGCCAACTCAGCGATACCGACATCGACAGCTATTTAAGGTGCGAGCAACCCTACGATTGTGCGGGTAGCTTTAAAGCCGAGGGCCTGGGCATTGCCCTCTTCGACAGAATTAGTAGCGACGACAACACGGCGATCATCGGCCTGCCCTTAATTCGCCTGCGACAAATGCTCGAAGAATTTGACTACCGGGTTTTAGAAAACTTGAGTTGAGCCAACTTTTTAGTGGGTGATAGTGCGAACCCATAGCCCAAGATTCTGATCAATAAAGCCAGCCACCGCTACGGCGCCACCCCACTCAAACACTTGCTATGTATCCCTTCGGCAAACTCTACAACCGTCTGCTCTTTACTTTCCAGCGCCTCATGCACCGGGTAGCCGTAGGCCAAGGCCAGCATCAATTCACCATCTGCACCGAGCGGCACTAATACTTCAGCAACAGTCTCTCGCGCTGCTCCCGCCTGCCGTGCCTGCATCACCCCCTTTGCGGCATCACGCAAACCGGCACAAGCCCCTTCATTATCTGCCGAGGCAACAGCCAGACTGTCGACCTGCTTAGCTGCCGAATGGCCACCAATATCTAAAGCATCAGTCACCCAAAACATCACCACCACCGAAACCCCTACCATCAGACCACCAAAACCCATACGCTTTCTTTGCACCATACGCCTCACCCTTTCATTACAGCCAAACACCAAAAAAACCCTCAATTATGGGGCTTTTTACTTCCTGGCACACCTGTCACCTCGCCTCAAATACCCCGCAATGGCACATTTCCATCCCTTGTGCCATTGCCCCCACGCCTAAGCCAATCAACACCTTGCTATTACCCCTTGATGATTACCGAGGTTTTGAGCAACTTAGCCGAAAGTCACTTTCGCAAATCAAGTAGAGCGATTACACATGGTAAAGCATACGGTACGATACTGCGGGCAGCAGCCTGCATTTTCCGTAGTCGAGAGAGCAATAATATCGGACTGCAAGACCAGACCCCGAGTTTCACTTGGGATGGTCGCAGGTCAATGGATGTTTGGTTTGAACGAAAAGGGTGTTTATTGATCTGATACTCAAGAAGACCTGCGTTAGCATGTCGGCAGCTACCCATTCGCAGGTCTCGAGTGGAGATACCATTAATGCGCAATTTCCTGTTGTTTGCAGTGCTCATGGGCGCAGTTTCTGCCACCACGCTGGCCGAAGACATCAGCTTTGAAGTAGGCGCTTATGCCTGGCAGGAAAATATCTCCGGTGACGTCACCACAGATGCGCTCAGTGGCGATGTTGATGTAGAGAAAGATCTTGGCTTCGACCACGAAACTAACAATGTTTTTTATGCCGTGCTCGAACACTCCCTGTCCTTCATCCCCAATATACGCGTCCAACAAACCGAGCTGGAGCTAAGCGCCACCAACAATGCCAGCTTTGATGTAGGTGGCCTCAGCTTTTCCGGACCAGTCAGTTCCAGCATCGATTTGAGCCACACAGATATTACCCTCTACTACAAAGCCCTGGATGACCGGATGGCGCTGGATTTGGGGATCACTGTTCGCCTGCACGATGACGTCTCTATTGAGTCCACCAACATCACGACCGGAGCTACTGAGAGCATTGATGCCGACGGGGTATTACCGCTGCTGTACGTCGCTGCGCGCTACAATCTACCACACACCGGTTTATACATAGGCGCTGATTTTAAGGGCATCGACGTCAATGAAGTGGCGCTGTATGACTACCGAGTTAATCTCGGCTACGAGCGTCCCAATGGCCTGGGTCTTGAGGTCGGCTACCGCAGGTTTGATCTGGATTACGATGACGACGATGACGACGTTGAAATCGCTGTTGATGGCGCCTACATTGGTATTTTTTATCACTTCTAATTTAAGGGCATTTTTGGATTAGCGGGACATCCACAACAATATGACCAACAATTAAAATCATCGGCTCTGACGGCAATTAGTGTGGATGCCCCTGCAATAGCCCAAGAAAATGGCTTATGCAGCGGCTTTTTTTCGACGCGCTTTACCGGAAGTCACTGCAGACTTTCCCTTTTTACGCCGCTTCCGATAGGTCGGTTTAGCGCATTTCACTCCTTTAAGGGCGATGGGCAAATTGGCACAACTCTCTTCAATCAAGCTATGCAAGCTGGGGATCAAGCTGCCCATAAAATCAGCGTAACTGGCCTGCTCCTCAACAATCCCATTTAACAGGGCCTCCCAACGAGCCGTCATATCTGGCAAGGTTGTCGACTTTGGCAAGCTGTTAATCAGACCACACCCGGCCTCTGTGGCACGAATCTGCTTACCTTGGCGCGCTAAAAAATGGCGCTTGAACAGCAGTTCAATAATACCCGCCCGCGTTGCCTCCGTGCCCAGACCATCACTCTCTTTCAGCACCTTACGCACCTCACTGTCGGTGACAAAACGGGCGATGCCGGTCATTGCCGCTAAAAGTGTTGCATCGGTAAAGGGGCTGGGAGCTTGGGTCTGCTTTTCAACACACTCGCCTTTTAAGCACTGCACAACATCACCCACCTTTAATGGTGGCAAAGACTGGGCACTGCTTTCACCCGCTTTTGTTGACGCGATGCTTGAAGAGTTCACAGCATTGGCAGCATTTTCCCCAGCATTTTTACGACTGGTGCTTGCCAATAATGCCTTCCAACCCATCTCGTTGACACATTTCGCCGTTGCAGAAAACAGCCCCCCACCAATCACGACATCAATACTGGTCTTCGTAAATCGATGGTCGGGATAAAACTGCAATAGGTACTGCCGCGCTATCAGCGCATAGAGCTTCGTTTCATCATTGCTCAGCTGGCTCGGTGCTAGAGTTTTCAGCGTTGGAATAATCGCGTGATGAGCACTAACCTTGGCATCATTCCAGGCTTTGCCTTTTAGCGAGGTATCCGCGCCAACAACAGCCCCCCTCAAGGTGTCCGCCATACGGCCAATGGCTGATAAAACATCCCTTGCCTGGCGATGATGCTCACGGGGCAAATAGCGACAATCCGAGCGCGGATAGGTAATCAGCTTGTGCTTTTCATACAGCGACTGACAGCCATCAAGTACCCGCTGTGCGCTCATGGCAAAACGCTTACCGGCATCAATTTGCAAGGCCGACAAACTGTAGGGCAGCGGCGGTGCCTGCCGCCCCGGCTTACGTTGCACCGCTGTCACCTCACCACTTTGCCCGCTAATGCGCCCCACGACATTCTCGGCCAGGGCGCGAGACAGCACGCGCCCCTCCTCATCCATCTGTGGCTGACACGCTTCACTGGGCTGCCATTTGGCGAAAAAAATCGATTCTGGCTCTTGCTGTGGATCCACCTGCAAATGCGCCAGCACCTCATAAAAAGGTTTGGAGACGAAATTCTTAATGGCCTCGTCACGCCGCACCACCAGACCCAGTAAAGGGGTTTGTACCCGCCCGACAGACAACACACCGTCGTAGCCGACTTTGCGCCCCTGCAAGGTCGATGCACGAGTCAGATTAATACCGTACAGCCAGTCGGCGCGGGAACGCGCCAGCGCCGAGGTCGAGAGGGGAATGAATTCACGATTATCACGCAAGTTATCCAGGGCCTTGCGCACCGCCGCCGGATTCAGGTCATTAATTAACAGGCGCTGCACTGTCGCCTTTTTCGTCTTACTGACCTTGAGGTAATTAATCACCTCATCGACCAGGAGCTGGCCTTCACGGTCGGGATCACCCGCATGGACAATGGACTTTGCCTGCTTCAGTAACTTGCGCAATACCGCCAACTGTTTACCGGTCGACGCCTTCGGTGCCAACTGCCATTGCTCAGGGACGATCGGTAAATCTTCTGCCGCCCATTTTTTGTATTGGGGCTTATAGGCATCCGGCTCGACCTGTTCGAGCAAATGACCAATGCACCAACTGACGCAGTCACCATCGCCCACCCAAATGCAACCGTCACCGCGACGATGGGGCTTGGGCAGCACATCGGCAATAGCTCGGCCCAGGCTGGGTTTTTCGGCGATATAAAGCTTCACGCGGCACCACTACTGTTTGTTTGAACAGTAATGGTAATGGATCAGATGGGCTATTTCCAGCCTGACTTATTTCCAAATTGACTGGCTAAGCGACTCACAAAGATCAATGAACCGAATACTTAAGGAGCCCAAGACTTAAGGGTCATACTGAGCTTCTTCCATCTAATCTATCGAGAATGATTTTATCTTGTCACAAGGGGTAGATCCTATACGACCCCGTTTATTGCAATAAGCATCATAGCGTCCGTACCGGCAAGAAAAGATCCAGCTCAAAACTTTCATCGCCTGTCAAAAATTGATTGCGCTGATAGCAGGCAAAAACGGGGGTTAGGGACATTTTGTAGGCACTACAAGGTAGCCATTCATAGAAGAGCTTATGCAGCACCGGAAGCAGCTCACCATAGTGCCCCTGTACATGAACCTGGGCGTGAAGACCGCCTGGAATAGTCATAATGCCGACGCCCTGTCGTCGCCAGTTGCCATCGGGCACTGTAATACAAGCCACATAACGACACTGGGGTAGGGGCACCATATTGGGGTTTGAATGATGCAAACCGATCATTTGCTCAGCACTCCAAGCGATACCTTCTTCCTCAGCCCATTCCTGCAGGCGCTGCCAAGCGAGGCTAATAGAGCGCTCGTAACCCTGATGTCGGACATAGGCCACCCGCAGTGGCTCGCGTCGGGTCAGCGTTACCTGCGGCAATTTTATCGCGCTAACATCACGCATGTGGTCACTTAGCTCAGCATCTTTATGCTGTCGCGAAATTTGATGTTCAAAATCGCGATAACCACCATCCCGCCAGCGGCTCGGCGTGTCGTCAAACCATTCTTTAAAGCGCTGGGTGAAATTAGACGGGGACACAAAACCACAACGCTGAGCGACTTCAGTAGCCGACAAATCACGGTGAAACACCAGCATATTCGCTGCGCGTTCAAGGCGGGTTCTGCGGATATAGGTATTGAGATTCTCACCCGTGACCGCTTTAAAAATACGATGAAAATGATGGACCGAATAGGCCGCAAGCTCCGCCAATGGCTCAGCCGTCCATGGATAGGATAGATCGCTATGGATGGCGTAGAGCGCCTCATTAATACGTTGTTTTTGTAGTTGCTTTATCGCGTTATTCATAGACCGAGTTTAACAAGAATATCTGAATATTCACTGACGACGCCCTAAGTAGAAACCACAAGCGCACATACCAGCAAGGTAATGCGCACAGATCACAGGGCACAGGTAGATCGCTAGCACTATGATTCTATTTCACCTCAACACCTGCAAAGAGAAAGGCCTTCAAAGCGAAAGTGATGATGAAAAACCTACGCCCCAGCCACACCATTAAACCCTCCTATATTCGAGAGATTTTACAGGCGGCGACGAATACCGAGGTGATTTCCTTGGCTGGCGGCCTACCCGCCGAAAGTAGTTTTCCCATGGAAATATTCCGCGAGGCGACGTCACGACTGCTGGAGGACCCCGCAGCACTACAATATTCAACCACCGAGGGCGAACACGCACTCCGGCACTGGATAGCAAAACGCCACAAAACCAAAAGCTCTCAAATACTAATAACCAACGGCGCCCAACAGGCCATGGATCTTGTCGCCCGCACCTTTATCGCGGCTGGCGACAAGGTGGTGGTTGAAGTACCCGCGTATTTGGGCGCACTCCAAGTATTCGAGTTAGCACGGGCGAGTATTATCTCGATAACGCAAACACCAACCGGACCTGACCTTGAGCAACTTGAGAGCGCATTTCAACAACGTCCCAAACTATTTTACGCGGTACCCGACTTTCATAACCCCACGGGCTGCTGCTGGTCGGGGGAAACACGGCGCGAGGTTGCCAAGCTCGCAAAAAAATACGGTGTCATGGTGATGGAAGACGCGCCCTATCGCGAACTGCGTTACAGCGGCCCGAGTTTACCGAGCCTATATGAACTCGCGCCAGCACAGGTCTGCCATATCGGTTCATTTTCAAAGGTGGCCGCACCCGGTTTGCGCCTGGGTTTTTTGTGTGCGGGCTGCCACGGCCAGGATGACTTGATCAGTCAGGTCGCCCTTGTAAAGCAGGCCACCGACCTGCATAGCTCCACCTTCTGCCAGCGGCTGCTATTAAGCAGCCTTGAGGCACCGCTTTACAGTGCCCATATACATAAACTGCAAGACCATTATCGTCACCTTAGGGATACCCTGATCGGTGCATTGCAGCGCTGCCTGGGCAGCAAGATCAACTTCTGCTGTCCCGAGGGCGGGATGTTTCTATGGCCCACCCTGCCCGGGGTTAATACCGATGAGCTAGCGAAACAGGCGCTTAAGAAGCATGTTGCGATAGTGCCCGGCAGTGCTTTTTATCCAAACCAGGCGACAGCCGCTAACGATAAAATGCGCTTGAATTTCACTCACGCAAGCTCGGATTTATTAATTGAAGGCGTTGAACGCCTATCAGAGGTTATCAACACTATGTAACAGCTATACCTGTATATAGCGATACCGGTAGAAGGATGGCGGTATCAGGGTACAGAAAGCCTAGCTAGAATATTTAAGTAGAGTACCTATAACGAATGAGATTGCCTGTACTAGCGATCATTCGAGTGGCGGCTTGGTGGCAAATGTGGCACGGAAAGACCTGACCCCATTTTTACGCTAAAAAAATGCTGAATGAACGGCTGTCAAAACCGAAATTGACAGCCACTTCAATATCACCATTGAATAAAGTCATCGACTCTGACGGTAATTCAAAAAGGTGCCCCTTTAGCATCCTGCTTAATTACCCTTAATTACTAGAATTACAGATGGATGTCTTTTCAGTCTTGGCTCTGACGATAATTAGAGTGGGCGACTAGGCAAAGTACTCTGATATAATCTCTTGTAGTTTTAATGAAGTGCGCCCCTCTTTTTCATTGCGTGCGATATGACGTCCTGTGCAGAGCTACGAGGGGGTTACATTTGTATAAGGAAATAACAATATTCCCTCTAAGGTGAAAAATTAGCCACGGGATAAAAGGATTTAGATGAAGCCCCGCGCGATAATGTCAAAAATAGCCTGCTCGTTTATTGTTCTCTTGGCTCAATCAGGCCCTATAAACGCAGAGCAATTGTCAAACTACGAGGGTCAGAAATACCCTACATTAACCGTTCATGGCTTTGGTGAGGCGAGATACTACAATGAAACCCTGTCCGGTAAAAAAGATGTGGTTGCAGGTCAACAGGCGTTTCATGTCATCTCATCATTCAGCGAACGTATTACCGCCTTTGGCGAGTTCAGCCTGACCTTTAAAGAGTCGGATACCGATACCGATGTTGAGCGTCTATTTATTCGCTATGATTTCTCTGATCGCCTGAAATTATCACTGGGCAGGTATCACACCCCTGTAGGTTTCTGGAATGCGAGCTATCACCATGGGGCTTGGCTTCAAACCACTATCGATCGCCCTAGGGTGATGAAATTTGGCAGTCAAATTCTCCCCATTCATTTTGAAGGCGTCTTGGCCGAAGGAAATTTGCCAGTCGCTAATATTAATCTCGCTTATCGGGCCGGTGTTGGTACCGGCATTCACAATAATATTACGGTCAATAACAATCACGGCCACCACGGAGAAACCGATGGTGACAATGCCTTTACGCTGCAATTATATAATCGCCCCAGCAATATTCATGGTTTGGAATTTGGTGCCAGTTATTATCGTGATAAGGTGAATATTGATTCTACGCCTCATCACGAGGACGAACATGAACACAGTGCGCCTGATATTAATGAAGAGATATTCGGTGTGCATATCGCCCTGGAACAGGAGGCCGTAGAATTTATCGCTGAGTATATTTATTGGGAGCACAAAAATGATGGTGGTGCACCATTAAGTAATACTGGTAATGGTTTTTATGTTCAGGCTGCACATCGCCTGAGTGGTCGTTTTCATCAGCTGAAACCCTATATTCGCCTGGATAAGATAAGCGCAGATAATGACGATATCCTGTTCGCCAAAGATCAATCCTTTGAAGGCGCGACGCTGGGCTTGCGCTACGATTTTACCGACAGCGCGGCATTGAAAGTAGAGTATCGAAATCAGCAGGAGGGGGATGATGATCGATTCAATAGCCTGGTCATGCAATTGAGTATCGTATTGCCAAATATGATTAGCCTATAACACCTTTGGAAAGTATTGTTATGCGTACCACACGACGATTTTTTGTTAAATTACTAACAGCGATTACGATCAATTCCCTGTTGTCTCTCTACTGCTTTGCCAGCCAAGCTGGCAATCAAGCCCTGGCTATTGTAGTCCATCCCAATACCGCGGTTGACGAACTAAGCGGTGAGCAAGTAAGCCGGATTTTTCGCGCCGAACAACAGTTCTGGCCCGATAATAGTAGAATCACCTTGTTAATTCGGGCTCCGGTATCGGAGGCGCGAACAATGGTGCTGGATAAAATTTATCAAATGTCCGAGCCGGAATATCGTAAATACTGGATTTCGAAAATGTTCAAGGCCGAGGTCGCCTCGGGGCCGAAAGTCATGTACAGCTCCGGAATGGCCTTCAGCTTGGTATCGGCAATTCCCGGGGCAATTATATTTGTGCCCCATGCCAATGTCCCAGGCGGTGCCAAGATATTAAGAATTGACGGTAAACTACCGGGTGAGCCCGGCTATTTGTACGAGATGTGACTATCGATGAGAATACGTAAACTACTGAATCAATATCGCCACTTCCTCATAAGCGGCTTTTAGCTGTGCCTCTGCCTCGATAATACCATTGAGATAACGAAGAGCTTCAAATAATAGCGCTTCTTTGTTACCTTCGAGCAGGTAAGAGTTTCTAATTAAATCAGTGAGCCCCTCGTTATATAACACCTGTAGGCGTCGTTGCAGGCTGTACGTTAGCGATAGTGCAGAGACCTGTTCAAATTCCATATGAGCCAACACTCCGGTATCCACAACGGTATCCCAGGTGCTCTCGCGTAACACAACCATTTGCGCGCCCCCTATCATCTGGCGAAACTCAACTGCCTGGTAGGGATACGTTTCCCGCTGCATTTCCCGCACAACATTTCTAATGCCCAGCTGGTAGGGGTAGGAGTCTTCAACCCACTGGCGGTTTTGCTTTATTTCCTGCTGAAAGGCCCGCATGGAATGCTCTACCATGGCATCATCTTGCCTCTCGTTGTACCAGCTGTTAATGCCAAGGGCACCCAGGATACTCACTACCATCAAGATCGATTCAAAAAGAATCAAGCCCAGGCCACCGCTAAGGTTGATTTGTTTTCCAAGGCGCAATATTTTGCTCATAACGTTCCTTATTCTTAATATGGCTTGGTGCCAGTATGCCAACAGGCAAATAATAGTGTAAACGGTTCTCAGAGGTTAAAGGGGGCGCTAACCTTAAATCTCTATGCCCAGCCAACCTTAGCAATAATGCACAACAACCCGCTCGACCTTACCCTCTGTATCAAATTCCATAAGCTCTATCGCCAGCTTATCCATCACCGACTTGTAATACACAGCGATGGAATTAACACCCTCACAAACATCAAGCAATTCAAAATGTAGATCGGGCATTTTTTCCAGTGCCGCCAGCCAGTAATCGGCAATGGCGGGCTTACCAACCAGTGAGCCTGTATCGACACCCAAGGACATTTTGATCATCGGGGTGATAATTTCAAAGTCATCGCTGTAGTGGGCGAGAATGCGCTCGAGGTCGTGGGCATTCCACGCCGCCACCCATTCCTCGGCGAAGGCCTGAGCATCGATATCCATTTTCTGGCTCCGTTTATTCTTTATGGTTTAGCTAAAAAATTACGACTTAGACAACACCCAACGATGCACCTCAGAAGGCCCATCGTAAATACGGAAGGCTCTAATATCCCGATAAATACGCTCAATCACCGTATCGGTTGAGATTCCCTTGGCGCCGAGCACCTGCATCGATCGGTCGACCACCCGGCCCAGGGCCTCTGAACAATGCACCTTGGCGAGGCTGGTTTCGGTCTGCGCCCTTTCACCCTGGTCGAGCATCCAGCAGCCGTGCCAAGTGACCAGGCGGCTGGTGTGCAGGTCAATCTTATTATCGGCCAGCTGAAAACCAATGCCCTCGTGCTCGATAATCGCTTTGCCAAAGGCGGTGCGCGTGCGGGCGTAGTCGGTGGCGATATCGTGACAGCGCTGGGCAGCACCCAGCCAACGCATGCAGTGGGTTAAACGCGCCGGGCCGAGGCGCACCTGTGCGTAGCGAAAGCCCTTGCCCAGTTCACCGAGAATTTGGCTGGCGGGAATGCGCACCTGGTTATAGTCGACTTCGCAGTGACCGCCGGGGGAGTTGCTGTCGAGGGTGTCGAGCATGCGTACCTGCTCAATGCCTGGTGTATCGGCATCGCACATAAACATGGTGGCGCCAATATCGTTGCCCTCGTGGTCGAGGGTCTTGGCCATAATGATGTGGTAACCGGCACCGGGCATGCCGGTGATAAACCACTTGCGACCGTGAATAATGTAGTCGTCGCCATCGGGGCTTGCGGTGGTCTTCATTAAAGAGGGATCGGAGCCGGCGCCGTTGTCGGGCTCGGTCATGGAAAACACCGAGCGCATTTCACCGCGCACCATCGGTGCCAGCCAGCGCTCTTTTTGCTCGGGTGTTGCGACTTGATGGAGCAGGTTGGTATTACCCTCGTCGGGGGCCTGAATGTTTAGCGCCAGCGGGCCGAGGGTGGAATAACCCGCCGACTCAAACACCACTGCCATGGCGCGATGGTCGAGACCCAAACCACCGTATTCTTTCGGCGCGTGAGGTGAGAGTAAACCGGCTTCGCGGGCCTTGGCGACTAATTCAATACGCAGCTCATCGGTGGGGCCGTGGTATTCCTGCCGCGCATCCTTTTCGTAGGGCATCACTATATTGCGAATAAATTCGTCGGTGCGTTCTTTTAATGCCACTAACTCTAGCGGCAGTTCAAAATCGATCATGTGCTATTACCTCTAATTTATTATTTGTTGTCTGAGCCAAACACTACTCACCTATTAGCTAAACGAGGGAACGGAACCCTATGCTCATGACTCGCTGTAAATACGTCCCTGTAAGCTCGGTGTCGGCATCCCTGCCTCCTACGGTCATGAGCAAAGGGCATCCATTCCCACCACCTTCAATTTATTAAAGCAGCTTCATCGCCTCTGAATAAAACCGTGGCACGGTCTGGGCAAACTCTTCCCACATCGGGTCAACACGCTGTTTTTTACGGTGCAAGCGTACATTCAAGCAGGCAATGGCGCCGAGCTGATAAGCGGCCAGGGCCTGGAACCAGGGTAGGTCGGGCAGGGATTGCCCCATGCCCTGCTGGTAAATATCGGCCAGCTCTTCAGGCAAAACAGACACACAAGGTGTCATGTTGTCGGTCCAGAAATTCTTATCAGCGCAGAACATCACCCAACCGATGTCGAGCAGCACAGAGCCAATACGCACCAGCTCCCAGTCGATAATGCCAGTCAGCTTGCCTTCGTGAAACAGGGCATTGCCGGGCTGATAGTCGCCGTGAACGATGCCGCGCGGGGTGGTGCTGGGCATGGTCGCTAACAGTTTGAGACGCAGTTTATCGGCGGCCTCGGCCCAGGCCGGCTCTAGCGCCTTATTATAGATTGGCTCCCAGCGGGATATTTCTTCCACCAGCTCGCGGGGCTTTTCCCAGTTGGGTAGCTTCAGCTGCCAGTCGACTTGATGAATACGCGGTAGCACTTCGGCCACCTGGCGCCACAGGGGGGCGACTTTGTCGTCGGCCAAATCAAAAGAGCTATGGGGCTCCCAAATAAAGAACTCCCGGCCCCTGAGTTTTTCCATCACCACATAGGGCACGTCAAACTCGTCCTCGTCGGGCGAGGCATAGGGCACATGGGGCACCGGCAAGTCGGCTTCGTAAAGTACATTGAGCAGGGGCGCGGTGCGATAGACATCGGTATTGCCCTCGCGGCGCACACCCTTGGGGGCGAGTTTAATAATATAGCCGGTGCTGTCGTTCGGCCCCGCCGCCGTTTGCCCACCGCGCACATCAAAGCCAAAGGTTAAACCGGCGTGGCCACCGAGCATCGGTTCAACATTTTCCATCTGTGCCTCGGCGCCAAAATTGCGCGCGACAAAAGCGGCCAAATTAGTCCGCAATTCATCGTCCACTCCCGCTCTTTGGTCCAGCCCCATGGCATCATTACTTGCACTCACAACCCACCCCTTTTTTATTGATGCCAGCCAGCGCTGGCGATTCTAATTATTGATCTGTGAAAAATTATTGCCGCAAAGAGTAGCACTTATTATTCATTAATGAGCTAAGCCCAAGCTAGGCCACCTCTTAATAGCATTGACCGATAGCCCCCAGGCTTGTCATAGTGGCTGGCTTGCCTGCTCGCCCAATGTCGCTATCTAAGCAGGCCCCTACCAACAGTTAACGCTTCACCGTTAGTCGAGACCCCTATGTTTTACGGCTGGATCCTGCTCGCTATTATTGGCCTGATTTATATGATTTGCGTTGGCGCAGGCTTTTACGGCTTGAGCGTAATGATGCCCGCGATGATCGACGACCTCGGCTGGACCCGGGCCGAGGCCTCCGCGGGGTTTTCGCTAATGGCCATGGTGCTGGGTTTATCTGGCCCTCTTATCACCACCATGATGAAAAAAACTGGCCCACGCCTAACTATCATTTGGGGTGGCATAATCTGCGCAATTAGCGCTGGCATCCTCTATCGTTACCACTCCCTGACCACCTATTATTTTGCCACCGCATTACTCGGTCTCGGCCTAACTATGCAAGTGGTACTACCCGGCACACAGCTGATTACCCAATGGTTTAATCAACGCCGTGCCATGGCACTGGGCATTTTTATGGCCTGCGGCGGTCTCGGCGGTGTGATTGGTGCGCCGGTGTTTACCTGGTTAATTACTGTCTTCGATGACTGGCGACCCGTGTGGTTGGCAGTGGGCGTGATCACGCTCACTGCCTCGGCACTGAGCGCCATCTTTATTCGCAATACTCCCGAAGAAATCGGCCAGCAAATTGACGGAGTGGACGGCAGTACTGGAAAGAAAGCAACGCAAAAAGGCAAAGTCGAGCGCGTTTACAAAACCACTATCGAGTGGACCGTTGCCGAGGCCTTGCGCGACAGAAACTGCTGGTTCGTGATTACCGCCGGGGCCATCGCCGTGACCGGGCATATGATTATCAGCAGCCAATTAATACTGCATGCCCGCGACCTCGGCATCGGTGCCGTGGTCGCGGCATCGGCGCTGGGTATTCAAGGCCTAGCCACGACACTGGGGCGTTTGCTCGCGGGCCTGCTCGGCGACAACACCTTCGAGCCCCGCACTATTTTTCTCTTTGGCATCAGCAGTGAATTGCTCGGCATGCTACTGATCACCGTCGCGAATCAAAGCCCCCTACTGTATGCCGGCGTGGTGTTTTTTGGCCTCGGCTTTGGTCTCGGGCTGGTTTCTGCCACCACCATGTTTGCCAACTATTACGGCGCCAGTAATATGGCGACGCTGCTGTCCTATCGCATCCTGCTCGGCACCCTGCTTGGTGGCGCTGGCGTCGTCGTCTGTGGCTATGCGGCCGATGTTTTTGGCGGCTATAGCCAGGCCTTTTATTTTTATTCTGCTGTTCTTTTAATAGGCACAGTGCTGGTCATCATGATTCGTACACCGCAACACGAATAAAAAAACAAATGTCGAAATAAGCCTGCATTACTCGTGTTTACGGCACAAGACCCTCCCCAATCTACAGCACTTCTGCCTCAACTCGGCCCAACCTGGGCCTGTGCTAGACTCCAGCATCAAATTATTCATCTCTCATTTATTCACAATTAAAAATAGGTTTTTACTATGGACATACAAGGTCTAACGGCAGTGGTGACCGGCGGTGCCTCTGGCATCGGTGCCGGTGTTACCCGGGTGCTAGCCAAGGCGGGCGCCAAAGTGGCGATACTCGACAGAAATGAAGCGCAGGGCAAAGCCATCGCCGAAGAAGTCGGCGGTGCGTCCTTTGTTTGCGATGTCGCCAGTGATGAGTCGGTGCAAGCCGCCCTCGCCCAAGCACGCGAGGCTTTAGGCACGGCGCGCATCTTGGTCAACTGTGCCGGTATTGATACCGCGCGCAAAATCACCAGTCGCAAAACGGGCGCCCACCCCATCGGTCCGATGAAGCGCGTAATCGACGTTAACCTAACCGGCACCTTGATTTGCTGCGCCCACGCCTCCCACGCGATGCTCGATCTCGAGCCTCTCGACGAAGACGGCGAGCGCGGCGTATTAATCAATATCGCCTCCATCGCCGCCTTTAATGCCCCCAACGGCCAGGCCGTTTACGGCGCCTCAAAAGCCGGTGTGGTCGGTGCCGCTGTGCCTCTGGCTCGCGATTTGTGCCGCTACGGCATTCGCGTCATGACCATTGCACCCGGGCTGTTCGACACGCCCTTAGCAGGCACCATGGACGAGGCCTTAACGGCGAAAGTATTACGCAACGCGCTTTTCCCCAAGCGTAAAGGTCGGCCCGAAGAGCTCGGCTCTCTGGTGCAGCATATCTGTGAAAACCAAATGCTCAACGCCTCAACGATTCGCCTCGACGCGGGGTTCTTCTAATGCAGACAGGCAAGCTGTATCAATCTGCAAATAACCGGACGAACCCACGACTGATAGTGAAAGGGGAGCAAGCATGAAGTTAGAAGGTGTAGCAGCATTTTTAACCGGCGGCGCCTCGGGCCTCGGCGCGGCAAGTGCACGAGTATTGGCAGAGGCTGGCGCCGTCGTCGCCCTGCTCGATAGAGACATGGCCCTGGCCGAACCACTGGCCAAAGAACTGGGCGGTGTCGCCGTGCAATGCGATGTGGCCGACCACGAATCCCTCAAGGCCGCCGTTGAGCAAGCCACCGCCGCCATTGGCCCACCGCGTATTGCCGTCAACTTTGCCGGTATTGATATCAGCCAGAAAATCGCCAGCCGCTCGAAGGGGCCGCATCCCATTGAGTCGATGCAACGCGAGATCGACATCAACGTTATCGGCACCCTCGATGGTTGCGCGCTGTTCTCTGAGCAGATGATGAACCTCGAACCCTTTGAAGATGGCGAGCGCGGCGTGCTCATCAACATCGCCTCGGGGGCCGCCTTCAATGGCCCACCCGGGCAATCCGTTTACGCCGCCTCCAAGCGCGCCGTCGCCGGTGCAACATTGCCATTGGCTCGCGACCTCGCGCCCTACGGTATTCGGGTGATGACCATTGCACCCGGCTTCTTTAAAACCCCACTGGCTGAGGGCGTTGACGATAGGCATATCGACAAACTGATTTCTATGGTGCCCTTCCCCAAGCGCTGGGGCGATCCCAGGGAGCTCGGCGAACTAGTGAAATTTATCTGCCAAAATCGTATGCTTAATGGCGAAACCATTCAGATTGATGGCGCCATGCGCTAAGTAATAAATATGATCAAAATACAATGACAGACACACTTGAACGCAGTGCTAAGTTCCAAATTGGCCAGGTGGTGAAACACAGATTTTACCCCTTTCGAGGGGTGATTTTTGATGTCGACCCCACCTTCGCCAATACGGAGGAATGGCTAGCGGCAATCCCCGAAAACTTGCGTCCCAAGCGCGACCAGCCCTTTTACTACCTGCTGGCGGAAAATGTCGAATCCTATTATGAAGCCTATGTCTCCGAGCAAAACTTGCTGGCCGATGACAGCGGTAAACCTATAGGCCATCCCCAACTTGCCGAGCATTTTGGTGAGCTTAAGGATGGGTTTTACAGTCCTAAATCCAGCAACACCATTAACTAAGCGGGTTTTAACTGGCACATAAGACCCAAACAGTTTTAAGTGCCAGCGAAGACTCCACTGTTTCAAGGCTTATCAAAAGCTCCGTGGCGCCCCTTCCCTGCAGCAAATTGAGAAGCGCCTTTCAAACCATCGACCCGCAATGACTCTTCACTGCGTTTAAATTCATTTTGCAAAGCAGCCTCCAATATCAGCCCCTGTTGCTCATACACTGAAAGTCGATCATTGCGCAGGCAGTGCTGGGGGAATTGGGCGATGTCATGGGCCAATGCTTCGGCTTCTTCGCGAGCCGTGCCGGTGGTAACCACACGATTGGCGAGGCCCATTAAATAGGCTTCTTGTGCATCGACGGCACGGCCACTGAGAATTAAATCCATGGCGCGGCCCAGGCCAATAATGCGCGGCAGGCGCACCGTGCCGCCATCAATCAGTGGCACGCCCCAGCGCCGACAAAAGACGCCAAAAATAGCATCCTCTTCAACGATGCGCATATCGCACCACAGCGCCAGCTCCAAACCACCGGCCACGGCGTAACCTGAAATCGCGCCAATCACCGGCTTGGACAACAACATGCGACTCGGCCCCATAGGGCCATCACCTTGCACTGCTATACGGTTACGCCGCGACTCATCGGCCAGAGCCTTAAGATCGGCACCGGCACAGAACGTACCGTTGGCGCCATAAAATACCGCGACGAGTGCCTCTTCATCAGCGTCAAACTGGCGAAAGGCCTCGGCCAGTGCTTCGGCTGTCGGTCGGTCAACCGCATTGCGGGCCTGGGGCCTGTCGAGAATAATTGTTGTCACCGGGCCATTTTTTTCGATGGAAACACTCATGGCAAATCCCTACAGTTGATTATTATTTATCCACCTTACAGGCCTGTTCGGTAATTAGCCCCTGTAAATGTAGACTTAGAAGTCATATTTGGCTGTCGTCAAAAAATTAAAACCCTCTGAAGTTTCATGGCACCGCTGCTGCGCTACTGGAGATAACGCGTTAAAGTAAGCCCACAAATAATTACGCGATGGACTCTCAACAATGACAAGCAATCAAACATTAAGCGCCTGCCTGGTTAGCACCGGCGAAGAAGTACTGCGCGGCGAAATCGCCGACGGCAACAACCGCTTCCTCGCCACCACCCTCGGCGAGCAGGGCTTTAGCATTGAAATGATGATGACGGCGGGGGATCGTCGTGAAGACCTGATGTTTGTGATGCGCACCGGCTTACAGCGTGCCGACTATCTGTTTATCAGCGGCGGCCTTGGCCCCACCGAAGACGACCTGACCGCCGAAGTGGCCGCCGAGCTGGCCGGGGTGGAACGCCTCTTTGACGAAGCGAGCTGGCAAGCCATCATCGCCCTGTTTGCCAAGTACAAATTGGAGTGCGGCGAGAATAACCGCAAGCAGGCGATGTTACCCGCCGGCGCCACCATACTCGCCAACCCCAACGGCACGGCACCGGGCTTTAGCTGTACCTTTAATCTCGACGGTGCAAGCAAAACCATCGTCGCCCTGCCCGGCCCACCCCGCGAATTACAGCCCATGGTGCACGCCTTTCTGGCAGAGCGCGCCGGCGATACTGTTACTGAACACGACGATTTATTTATCCGCTTTTTAGGGCTGGGGGAATCCGATCTGGCCGAGAGGATGGAACCCTGGACTAAAGAGTGGGGCGAGGTCAGCTTCCGCCAGGCCTTCCCCGAAATGGAGGTCAAACTCTATCGCCCCGCCCCCGAGAGAGCGGCCGCACTGTGTGAGTTTGCAGAAACCCATCTCGGCACCTACCTTCTCGACTACTCCTCTCAATCCACTGCCGAACTGTTCACCACGTTTATGCAGCAGGGTAACGCCAAACTCGCCTTTGCCGAATCCTGTACCGGTGGCCTGGCCGCAAAAACGGTCACCGATGTAGCCGGATCATCCGACTATTTCCTCGGTGGTGTCGTGTCCTACGCCAATGCCGTGAAAGAAAACTTTCTCGACGTCGCCGCACAGACATTAAACGACGAAGGGGCTGTATCTGAAGCGGTCGCCCAACAAATGGCCGAGGGCGCATTGGCCCGTTTTAGCGCCGATATAAGCCTCAGCTTTACCGGCGTCGCTGGCCCCGATGGTGGCACCGAAGAAAAACCTGTCGGCATGGTGTGGATGGCGAAATCCAGCGCCGCGGGCACGCAAACAAAATGCCTACACCTTATTTTGGATCGCGAGCATATTCGCCTTGGCGCGGTGTATCGCGGTCTGCACTGGCTAATGGAAGACTGGCTGCCGACTTATAGAAACAACAAATAAAACCATTCACATTTAAGGAAAATAACATGGCCATTCAACATCGACTCGTAGAATACACAGACGGTGACACTTTGCTCGAAGGCTATTTAGCCTATGACGATGCCATTAGCGGACCGCGCCCCTGCGTGATTATCGCCCACACCTGGGCCGGGCGCAGTGACTTCGAATGCCTGCAGGCCGATAAACTCGCCGCACTGGGCTACGTGGGTTTCGCGCTGGATATGTACGGCAAAGGCGTATTGGGTAGCGGCCCTGATGAAAACGGTGCATTAATGACACCCTTTATGGAAGACCGCCCCGCCCTGCAACAGCGCATGGGGGCAGCCCTGGCAACTGCCAGTCAGCAAGCCGAAGTCGAAACTGCAAAGATGGCGAGCATGGGTTACTGCTTTGGCGGTTTATGCTCCCTCGATCTGGCTCGTACCAGCTCAGATATTCTCGGCGCGGTTAGTTTCCACGGCTTATTCTTAGCACCGGGCAATACTGAAGGTAATAAAATCAGCGCCAAAGTACTGTGCCTACATGGCCACGACGACCCCATGGTGCCCGTTGAATCGGTTATTGGGCTGGAGAAAGAACTCAGCGAGGCCGGTGCCGACTGGCAGATTCACGCCTACGGTAACACCCTGCACGCCTTTACCAACCCCGCAGCAGCAAGCCCCGAGATGGGCATGGCCTACAGCGCCACGGCCAATCGCCGCTCATGGGCGAGCTTGGTGAATTTTTTGGAAGAAGTTTTTGAATAGATGCTCGACACGAATTATTGATCGGCACCAATAATTCTTCAGTATTTCTTTAAACTTAAGACTTACAACACAGCCGTACTGACAGCAAGTGAACTAAGCACTATCAGTATGGCTGCGTCTTTATCGACAACTACAAATAGTCGTATTTATCATCTAATTTATTTTTAGACAAAATATATTCCTTGTCACTTATATCACCCAACGTCAGTTTACGCTCTAACTTCGAGACCTCTTTCTTCTTTTCTCTTTTAAGATGATAGACCGTCATATCGTAATTAATAGCCATGCTACCATCACTGCCGCTAATCGGATCCCAGAAAATTGAAAGTGGCCACATTAGAAGGTTTAATACACCTAAGCCTGGCTTTCGCGCATAGAAAGAGCCACCCCCAGGTAAGAAGCCAAAAGCAAATCCGGTGCCGGGATCTTTTTCTTCAATCAGCACACCGTCGTATTTAAAAGCGTTGTATTCTCTTTTTTGGACAGAGTTCAAGCCAGAGGCGCACCCCGTTAATAACACAACAGCACCGAGAATTATAATAGCAATATACTTGTTTATCTTTAGCATGTATTAATTCATCCTTAAATATACAGAGTTAAAAGTAAATATTTTTCAATCAATTATCTTTTAAAAAACAAACAATATTTAACCGCGAATACGACCACCTCCTTTATCACTTACGCAAGCATCAGCCTCACGACCAACATCACAGCCCTATCGCATAGTATTAGGGCCTATAAACATCACCTATAAATTGAAACCCCGGGCCTCTTTAAATATCACAAAATACCTGAGCTTCGCGTACATCTAGCGTACCCTCATAAATCGCACGCCCGGTAATAGCACCCAATATGCCCGCGTCCGCCGCCGCTTTTAAAGCGCGAATATCGTCCATATTGGTAATGCCGCCAGAGGCGATCACCGGGATGGGTGAGGCTTTGGCCATATTAACGGTGGCCTCGACATTCACGCCCTGCATCATGCCGTCGCGGTCGATATCGGTGTAAACAATAGAACTCACGCCGTCACTGGCGAAGCGCTTGGCCAGGTCGGTGGCTTTGACATCGCTGACCTCGGCCCAGCCGTCGGTGGCGACCAGGCCGGCCTTGGCGTCGATGCCGACAATAATATGCCCGGCAAATTGCTTGCACATCTCCGTGACGAAGTCGGGCTCCTGCACGGCTTTGGTGCCGATAATCACGTAGTCGACACCGGCCTGCAGATAGGCCTCGATGGTTTCGGCACTGCGAATACCACCGCCGATTTGAATGGGGAGTTCGGGATAGCGCTGAGCGATGGCCTTGACCACGTCACCATTCACCGGCTCACCGGCGAAAGCGCCATTAAGGTCGACCAAATGCAGGCGGCGTGCGCCGGCGTCAACCCAGCGGCCGGCAACGGTGACGGGGTCGTCGGAAAACACGGTGGAGTCTTCCATGCGGCCCTGGCGCAGGCGTACGCATTCGCCATCTTTAAGATCAATCGCGGGGATAATTAGCATTCGAGTATTCTCTTTAAATAGGTTGAATCAATGGGACGACGGATGACAGGCGAGTAATGTGGACTCAGCCCCTCAGCTTCCGCCATCCCAGTTAACAAAATTCTTCAGTAATTGCAGACCGGCGGTGTGGCTTTTTTCCGGGTGAAACTGTGCGGCAAACAAATTACCCCGCGTCAACGCAGCGGCAAATTGCGGACCGTAATCACAGGTCGCCGCCACATCACTGCTCTGCTCGGCCTCAACATAATAACTGTGCACAAAGTAGAAACGCGTGTCTTGTGCAATACCGTGCCACACCGGGTGGTCGATGCTCTGATGCACCTTATTCCAGCCCATGTGCGGTACTTTTAAGCGCTCGCCATCCGCTGCGCGCAGGTCATCCCCAAAATAGCGCACATTGCCGGGTAAAATATCGAGACAGTCGACACCGCCGTTTTCTTCACTGTGGCTCATCACCGCCTGCATGCCGACGCAAATGGCCAGCACCGGTTTTTCGGCGATGGCGGCTTTGACCAAATCGTCAAAACCGAGGCGGCGAATTTCCGCCATGCAATCGCGAATGGCGCCAACACCGGGGAAAACCACCTTATCGGCCCGCGCTACTTCCAGCGGATCAGAGGTGACCACAACGTGGTCGTCGGGTGCCACGTGCTCCAGTGCCTTGGCAGCGGAATGCAGGTTGCCCATACCATAATCCAGTACGGCGATACGGCTGCGAAAATCACTCATTGTTTTACTCTCTTGCTATGTCGGGTTCTCGGCCTGTTGCATCAACAAGCCAAGACTCAATCTTACAAATCCTAGCGCGACTCGATAATAGAAAGTCGCGAGACCCACGTCTTAGCGACACCCGCTGCTTACAAGGTGCCCTTGGTAGAGGGCATTTGACCCGCCATGCGAGGATCGGGGGCGAGGGCCATGCGCAGTGCGCGACCGAAGGCTTTGAAAATGGTTTCGACCTGGTGGTGAGTGTTGCTGCCACGCAGATTGTCGATGTGCAGGGTGGCGCCGGCGTGATTGACAAAGCCCTGAAAAAATTCAGACACCAGGTCGACATCAAAGTCGCCGACACGGGCGCGGGTATAAACCACATCCTGAACCAAACCGGGGCGACCGGAGAAGTCGATAACCACCCGCGACAGGGCTTCATCCAACGGTACATAGGCATGGCCGTAGCGATAAATGCCCTTGCGATCACCCAGTGCTTTCGCCACAGCCTGACCGAAGGTAATGCCGATATCTTCCACGGTGTGGTGGTCGTCAATGTGAATGTCACCCTTGGCTTTAACCGATATATCGATCAAGCCGTGGCGCGCAATCTGGTCGAGCATGTGCTCGAGAAAAGGCACGCCGGTATCGAAGTCAGCCGCACCTGTGCCATCGAGATCAACGGCAACAGTAATTTTTGTTTCGAGGGTGTCGCGACTCACGGTCGCCTTGCGTTCACTCATTTTACTCTCCGGTTCAGCCTGGCCCGCAACATCTATGTCACAGCCACAGGTGGCAAGCCGGCATTATACGGACACGTCCCCAAAGGGGCTAGCGGCCTGACAGACGGCACGGTGATTTAGCCAAAATTGAAACGAAGACTCAGTTTTAAACTTGAGCTGTTGAACCCCGGCGATGTATCACGCTCTAATGCTGTACTCGCTAGCATGCCACTCAATCGGAAGGCCTCCTCCTTAATGAAAGCAACGAAATGGATCATTCGCACACTTGCCGCACTAGCCCTTTTGGCCACCCTTGCCGTCGCTTATCTTGTTTTTGCCATAGACCCCAACAGCTACAAGCCGCAACTGGCCGAACTGGCACAGGAACAGAATATTGCCCTCAATATTGAAGGTGAACTGAGCTGGCAATTACTGCCCAGTTTGGCGCTCAGCATTGGCGCTACCCAAATCACCAGCCCCCGTGCCGACATACCGGCGATTAGCTTCGAGCAAGCCGATCTTAACCTCGCCTGGCTGCCCCTGCTTAAACGTCAATTATCGGTAAAGGCCATACATTTAGAGGGTGCCGACATTCGCCTCAGCACGACGGAACAAGCCGCCAACACCGCCATTGCCCCACTCGCCGCCGCCCCTACCACTAATAAGACTAACGATACTGGCGAAACGACAAATACTACTGAAGCCGCCCCTGCTTTTACGCTAGCCATTGAAAGTCTCGAAATCAGCAATAGTCGCCTGCAGCTACCTCCAACAGATTCAGCCACAAGCCCGCAGCAATTGAGTGATATCAACCTGCTGATTCAAGGCCTCAATCTGGACGGCGAGGCGTTCTCGCTCAACGCCAACTTCAACTACCGCGACCCCGCCCTGCCCGAGCCAATGGCTGTAGTGCTCGACACCGACGCGAGCGTCGAGCAAAACACCCAGAGCTTTACTTTACGCAATACCGAACTCGACTTATTAATGGCCGATAAACCTGCCATTGAACTGCGTCTCGACGCCCTCAGTGCTGGGCAACAAGCGACACCTCAGCTAACAATAACCGGCTTACGGCTCGACAGCGCCGGGGCTAGCTTGCAGGCCTCGCTAACTGCACACAGCCTCGACGACAAACTGGCCTTCGAGAGTGACATTACGGTGCCACCGCTGGCCCTCCGCAAAGTGCTAGCGAACTGGGCGATCGAACTACCCGACCTGTCCAATAAAGAGGCCCTGCAAGAAGCCAGCCTCAAGCTGAGCATTAAAGGCAGTGGCGATGCCCTCACCATCAGCCACCTAAAACTGACACTCGATGACATCACACTGGCTGGCAGTACAGCTGTAGATTTTGGGCCCATGCGCAGTGTCGCTTTGCAACTGCACGGCAATACGATCGACCTTAACCGCTATTTAACAAGCACTGATACCAATAACGTCGATGCCAGCGAGACGACTGACGAGCAACAAACTAATGCTGCCGCCGAGGTCGAACCCGCCTTTATTTTTGCCCCCCTTGTGGCGCCCCTACTCTGGGTGGGCGACGGTAATGCCGCTCTCGACATTAGTCTCGATGGTCTCAACATCGACAATATCGCGGCTGAAAAAGTGCAAATTAAAATTAAAGCTGCCAACAACATTGTGCAGGTACAGCAACTCGCCGCCCACGTGTTTGATGGCGGCATCAATGCCACCGCAACGATTAACCTGCAGCGCAAAGAGCCGAGAGTGAATTTCACTGCTACTGTCAGCGAACTCTCTGTCGGCAAAGCTCTGATCGCTACTAGCGGTGAAGCCGCTCTAACAGGCAGTCTGACGGCAAAATTCCAGGGCAAGACGCGTGGCAACAATATTGAGCAACTGCACCAATACGTAAACGCCAATGGCAAAATCACCCTTGCCAGGCCCTACCTTAATACCTTTAACATCGAAAAAAGCTACTGTGATATTGCTGCACTGATCGAGAAAATACCGAGCAAAAATGACTGGCAACAGGGCTCGCAGCTGCAGGACGTACAGGCCTCCATTCATCTTTCAGGCAAACAAGTTCTTATTGAACGCTACACCACCGGACTCGGCAATATCGACCTGAGCGGTAAAGCCGTAATCGACCTCGGCACAGAGCACTTCGATTTGCTGGCGATATCTCGACTCAACGGTGAGCGCACCAGCGAACAGGGTTGTCGGGTAAAAAGTAAACGCGTGCGCGACAAAGATATCCCCATACGCTGTAAAGATAGCTTTGCCAAGGCCGGTGGCGGTAGCTGCAAACCCGATGGTGACTTCGTCAAACAAGTATTGCAGGACAAGCTCTTCGATAAAATCCAGAAGAAAAGCAGACTCAACGAAGAATCTGAAAAGGCCTTAAAAGGCTTACTCAAAGGACTTTTTGGAGGTTAAGCCAGTGTCGACTATTACGCCCGTAACAGGCACATTCGCCGAACGCCTGCTGCACTGGTATGACCAGCACGGCCGCAAAGACCTGCCCTGGCAGCGCGATATTAATCCCTACCGGGTCTGGCTCTCGGAAATCATGCTGCAGCAAACACAGGTCAGCACGGTCATCCCCTACTACCAACGCATGAGCAGCGCCTACCCCGATGTACACGCCCTGGCCAGCGCGCCCCTCGATGAAGTACTGCACCACTGGACCGGCCTCGGTTACTACGCCCGCGCCCGCAACCTGCATAAAACCGCACAAATTATCAGCGCTGAACTCAACGGGGTTTTCCCCGATAGTGCCGAGCAATTGCAAACTCTGCCGGGCATCGGCCGCTCCACCGCCGGAGCCATTTGCGCCATCGCCTACAATCGCCACTGCCCCATACTCGACGGCAACGTGAAGCGCGTTCTCGCGCGCCATCACGCTATTGCCGGTTGGCCGGGTAAAACTGCCGTATCCAAACAACTGTGGGATATTGCCGAAAATAACACCCCCGCCCGGCGCACTGGTGACTACACGCAAGCCATTATGGATCTCGGTGCCACTCTGTGCACGCGCAGTAAACCGGCTTGCACACAGTGCCCGGTCAATGCCGACTGCCAGGCTTTCGCCCGCGAAGAAACCCAGCTTTACCCCGGTAAAAAAGCTGCGAAAGCACTCCCTATACGACAGACCTTGCTGTTAATTATTCGCGACAACAAGCAACAGGTACTACTACAACAACGCCCGCCCAGCGGTATCTGGGGTGGCCTGTGGAGTTTCCCCGAATGTGCCAACGAAGCTGAACTGGTAATAATCTGTCAGCGCTTTGGCATCAAGATCAAAAACTACCAACCGGCAAACACCCTGCGCCACACCTTTAGCCACTTTCATCTCGACTACACCCCCGTTTACATCGACACCCAGGGCTCAGCCACACGCATTGCCGACAGCACACAGCGCTGGGTTGTGCCCACGGCGCACGGCGAAATAGGTCTGCCTGCCCCCGTTCTAGCCCTATTACAAAATCTAACTTAGAAATTCACTTGCCCATTCGCTTTTGAGTTTTATACTGTGCCACCGCTTTGCTATGCCAGCCTTTGCAATATTTACCATCAAGAGGATCAGCCATGAGCCGCACCGTACAGTGCCGAAAATTGAAGCAAGAACTTGAAGGGCTCACCACCCCACCCTTCCCCGGCCCCAAGGGCCAGGATATTTTTGACAACGTCTCGAAACAGGCCTGGGGTGAATGGGTCGCCCACCAAACCATGCTGATCAACGAAAAACAGCTCAATATGATGGATTTGACGGCCCGCACTTACCTCAATGAACAGCGCGAGAAGTTCCTTTCTGGTGAGGAGTACGACGCCGCCGAGGGATATGTCGCACCGAGTAATTAAACTCACATCACGCCTTGACTGCGTAGGCGGTTAACGGTTTAATACGCGCCTTCCAAAGCCCGGATAGCTCAGTCGGTAGAGCAGAGGATTGAAAATCCTCGTGTCGGTGGTTCGATTCCGCCTCCGGGCACCATGTGTTTAAAAGGCCTCGCAGCAATGCGGGGCTTTTTTGTTTCTGTTGTCTGGTCGCCCTCTGGTCTTACCAAGTCTTGTGTTGAATTACCCAAACCTGAAGTCATGCCGTTTGCCAGCCGTGGCAATATTCTCAGACCCAAATTGGGAATAATCCCATCTATTTAAGGATCACTTGCATGCCGCATCTCGCATAGATTTATCATAAAAATTCTTGGTTTTTCTAAATTCGGCCTTCCAGAATTCGCAGGTTCTTTTCTTTTGTAAACTGATAGCTGAATCTCTACCACGCTGAACCGCCACTTGGTGTTCTCGTTTTCGGCGTAATTCCTGTTCTTTTTTTGCTTTCTGGGCAGACACGAGACTTTTATCAGCTAACTCCTTCTGATATTTGTCCGCTTGCAACTTCGACTCCTGGGCTAGAACAGCGGCACTGACTTCCAACTGCTCAGAAAGCAAGCGTAACTCATAGGAAGCCCAAAGCTTAAACCCAACAAGAACAACAAGACTAGATAAGACAAGCGCCAGGAAAAGGGTAAAACCCAATTTATAATAGTTTATCAATGCAGCTCCGTTGCTATCAATGCGTGTGCCAACATTGTGCCAAACTCAAATCATACCAGCTACTTTTCAGACCAAAACAAAAGGGGAAAGCACCGTAACCAGTTAAGTGGTTGATTGAAGTCCCTCGTATCGGCAGTTCGATTCCGCCGCCGGGCACCATATATAAGCATTTAGAACAACAAGTTGCAGCGCTTCTCAGGTGGCCCCAAAAATATTATTTTTCTCGGCGCTACCCCGGTGCTACCTTTGGGTCAAAATAATTTTTTTTGACCCCTCTTTCTGCAGACAAGCTCCTCGATGTAAAAACCAACTTCGTCCATGAGTTGCTAGAGATAAAGTACACAATACCTGCAAGCCTTTTTTGCAAACCCTCATTCATTAGCCCATCGCATACCGTCACTTGCAGCACACCACGCAAATCGAGCGCTCTGGCGAAGCTATTTTCCATGGTGTTGCAGGTAGTCTTCGTTCCTATAAAGGATTTGCAGCCCTCCTTATTATGCGCACCCCCTCACACTGAACAGTGCCCCTATATATTCCAGGGCTTTTAAAGTGGTATTCAATGTGTCATTCCGCAATAATAAAACGCTTATTCGCGTGGGAATGGATGCCTTGTAGCCTGTATGCGGGCTCCTCCTCGACGAAACAAAGAATCGACCGTTTACTTTGATCAACCGGGGAGCACATGAGCAACAACGAAGAACAGCAATTCCTTCAGGGTTTAGAGAAAAAGCTCTGGAACGCTGCCGATAAATTGCGCTCCACCCTCGATGCCGCCCAATACAAGCACACCGTACTGGGCCTGGTGTTTATCAAATACGTCTCCGATGCCTTCGACATCCGCCGTCAAGAACTTGAAGCCCAGCTAAAAGACCCAGAGCAAGATTACTATCTCGATCCCGAAGACTTTGGTGGTGTAGATAGCGATGAGTACAAAGCTGAAATCGCCGCCGAGCTGGAAGTGCGCGACTACTACCTCGAAACAAACACCTTCTGGGTGCCTGCCCAGGCCCGCTGGCGGTTCCTGCAAGACAATAACAAAACTGTCATCGGTGGCGCAGATCTTCAACTACCAGACGGCAGTACGAAAAAGCTCAGCTCTGTCGGCCACCTCATCGACAATGCACTAGAAGCCATTGAAGCCGACAACCCCAAGCTCAAAGGCGTGCTTAATAAACTCTACACCCGCCTGCAAATCGACCAAAGTAAACTTGGTGAGCTCATCGACCTTGTAGCAACCATACCGTTCACACACGCCAGCCTAAATTCAAAAGACATACTCGGCCATGTCTACGAATACATGTTGGGTCAGTTTGCCCTGGCCGAAGGTAAAAAGGGTGGCCAGTTCTACACGCCTAAATCCATCGTTAGCCTTATTGTACAAATGCTCGAACCCTACAAAGGCCGCGTGTATGACCCGGCCATGGGCTCTGGTGGTTTCTTTGTGCAGTCCGAGCATTTTATCAATGCTCACAAGGGCAAAATTGGTGATGTTTCTATCTATGGTCAGGAATACAACCACACCACCTGGCAACTCGCCGCCATGAACATGGCCATCCGTGGTATAGACTTTAACTTTGGTAAAGAACCGGCCAATACCTACACCAACGACCAGCACCCCGACCTGCGCGCTGACTTTGTAATGGCCAACCCGCCCTTTAATATGAAGGAATGGGATACCGGCGTTAGCGATGACGACCCACGCTGGCAATACGGCAAGCCGCCATCAGGCAACGCCAACTTCGCCTGGCTGCAACACATGCTCTATCACCTTGCACCTAATGGCAGCCTTGGTCTCTTGCTTGCCAACGGTTCCATGAGCTCGAATACGAAAGGCGAGGGAGACATACGCAAATCCTTAATCGAAAATGATTTAGTGGAATGTATGGTCGCTCTACCGGGCCAGTTGTTTACCAACACTCAAATCCCCGCCTGCATCTGGTTTTTAAGTAAAAACAAAGGCCAGCGCACAGCGGCGAGCGGTAGAAAGCTCCGTGATCGTATTGGTGAGGTGCTATTTATCGATGCCCGTAACCTTGGTTACATGAAAGACCGCGTGCTGCGCGATTTTACCCAAAAGGACTTAAACAAAGTTGCCGACATCTTTCATAATTGGCAGATAGGGGAAAACTATGAAGACGAGGCAGGCTTCGTAAAGTCAGCTAAATTAGAAGAGCTGCAAAAACACGACTTCGTACTCACCCCAGGCCGATATGTGGGTGCAGCGCCCGAAGAAGACGATGGCGAACCCTTCGCTGAAAAAATGGCGCGCTTGACTGGGCAGTTGAAAACACAGTTTGAGCAGTCGGATCGACTGGAAGGTGAGATTAAACAGAACTTGGCGGGGTTGGGATTCGATGTTTGAGTGGGTTGATATGTGTCTTGGTGAGTTTGTAGAGCTAAAGCGTGGCTATGACTTACCTAAAAAGAATCGAGAACAAGGCACTGTACCTTTGGTTTCATCTTCAGGAGAGACTGACTTTCATAGTGTGGCGAAAGTGATAGGGCCTGGTGTTGTAACTGGGCGATATGGAACAATTGGACAGGTTTTTTATATTGAAAAAGATTTCTGGCCACTTAATACAACACTCTATGTAAAAGACTTTAAAGGTAACGATCCACTTTTTGTTTACTATTTTTTGAAAACGATAAGCTACAGTGATTACAGTGACAAGGCTGCCGTGCCTGGCATTAATCGTAATCATCTTCACAAGGCTGAAGTTAGAGTTCCTATTGATCCTATTTATCAAAGAATACTAGCCGAAAAACTTTGGGTATTAGATGAAAAAATAGAACTAAACCGCCAAACCAACCAAACGCTCGAACACATCGCCCAGGCTATCTTTAAAAGCTGGTTTGTCGACTTCGAACCCACCCGCGCCAAAATTGCCGCCAAACAAAACGGCCAGGACTCCGACCGCGCCGCCATGGCCGCCATCAGCGGCAAAACCCTGGAACAACTAGATCAACTCAGCCCAGAGCAACAGCAACAACTAAAAACCACTGCTGCTTTATTTTCTGATGCGTTGGTTGATTCTGAGTTGGGGGAGGTACCAGAGGGGTGGAGGAGTGGATCAATTGGTGATATTGCGACAGCTAAAGGTGGTTATGCTTTTAAAGGGAAGTCTTTTGTTGATACAGGGTATCCAGTAATAAAAATTAAAAATATTACAGGTGACGGGAGAGTTGATTTGACCGACGCGGCTTGTATTGATGCTGATCAAGCAAAAGTCTCAGAACGCTTTAAACTGAGCGATGGTGATTTATTGATGGCAATGACAGGTGCAACTGTTGGCAAGATAGGTCTCGTGATTGTATCGGGTCAATCTATTTATCTTAATCAACGTGTTGCAAAGTTCGAGTCAGAAAAGTTTGGGCCAAAAATATCTTGGTTTTTATATTGCTGCTTTGGACGAGAGTCAATTTTTGACGCAGTAGTGAGCGCAGCCCAAGGAAGTGCCCAGCCAAATATAAGTTCATCGGGTATCGAGTCAGCAAAACTCATTTTGCCATCAGATGATTTGATTGAAGCCTTTTGTCAGAAGGCAGATCCATTGTTCAACAAATGGATGTCCAATATAAATGAAAACACTATTTTAGAAATTAGTCGGGGCGCATTATTACCAAAACTCATTTCTGGCGAAATTCATGTAAAAAAAGTGGCTTAACGAGATGCCGTCAATAGTTGACCTGATTAACAATATTCGATATAAAGTTTTTGCTCGCCCTAGAATTTATCTTGGCGGTGTTAAATGCCGCTTAATGACAATGATGTTGCTACAAATCGCCAGAGTTTGGTGGATTGCCTTGCAGGTTATGGAAACTTGTAAATGGCGAAATGTGAAATCCAGGGCGAGCACCCTATGATTACTCCCTTAATCACTCCTAATGAACTGGCCGGTTTTCTAGGAACGTCGTTATCTAAATTAACTTACGTAGTTTATGTTCAGGGCGTATTGGCGTTTTACGAA
This sequence comes from Candidatus Reddybacter sp., assembly GCA_041277045.1. Classification (GTDB taxonomy): domain Bacteria; phylum Pseudomonadota; class Gammaproteobacteria; order Pseudomonadales; family Porticoccaceae; genus Reddybacter. Next base: position 117,893 of record JBGFSY010000001.1, read on the forward strand.
ACTTTCGAAATCCCTAAAAAGAATGGTGGAACACGAGTGATAAATGCGCCGAAGAGGCAGCTTAAAAGCATTCAATCCCGCTTGAAAATATTACTAGAGAAGCTGTATAAACCGCATCCTGCAGCAGCAGCTTTTATTGAAGGTAGAGGCATTGTATACAATGCCTCAAAGCATGTTAAAAGGGCGGCTGTTTTTAATATCGACCTGAAAGGATTCTATGATCAAATTCATTTTGGGCGTGTTCGCGGCCTGTTGATGGCTAAGCCGTATTCGTTGCGAAAAGATACAGCACAATTGATTGCTCATATTTGCTGTGTAGGTGGCGTTCTACCTCAAGGCGCGCCCACATCACCTGTTATTTCTAATATGATTTCTCGGCGATTGGATAAAGAGTTGAGTTACTTGGCTAAAAATAATAGGGCGCAATATTCTCGTTATGCTGATGATATTACATTCTCTTTTATAACTCTCCGAGATAATTCTATTTATGCGACGATAAATGGGGTTGAACCGCATCAAACCTTAGTGAATATTATTAATGAAAACGGCTTTTCAATCAATGAAGAAAAAACAAGGTTGCAAACATTTAAAGAGCGCCAGGTCGTTACAGGTTTGAAAGTAAATCAAAAGATAAATGTTGACAGGAGATTTATTCGCACCACAAGGGCTATGATTTTTTCACTGAACTCTGGTGTCGATGCTGCAAATGAAAAATATAAAGAAAAATTTAAAGCAGATGTAGGAAGAGTGCAGTTCGTTACTTATGGGCGTTTAAATTATATTGGCATGGTTAAAGGACGGGAGTCATCAACTTATCAATCTCTCGCAGCAAAATTTAATGCATTAGATCTTAATTTGAAGGTAACTACCGCCCCAGAAAAAACAAATGCAAAGCTAGAAAGTCAATTACATTTTTCAAGTTATAAAGAAAAAAGTCGTCTTGAGAAATGCATTTGGGTTGTTTCGTTTGAGGGTATGACTGAGCTAGGTGATGGGGAATTGATTCAAGGTTCTGCGTTTATGATTAAGGGTAATCGACTTGTTACCGCATCACATATATTTAAAAAAGCCGGGAACCCTGCCATCTGTATTGTTTATAGAATAAAAGAGCAGAATAAAAAATACAAAGCCAATGTTGTATCACAATGTGGATCATCTGATATTGCTGAGCTTGAAATTCAAGATGAAAGTTTACCAAGCCTTAACTATTTGAATTTTGCCCCAGATTTAGAACCTAAAACTGGTTATAAGTTATCAATAACCGGCTTTCCTCAATTAGAGCTGGGGCACGATTCAGTTTCGATCATCCCTTGCACAATTACAAATACACTAAATATTAGTACGCTTCGATATGGAGAAGTGGATGCTTTAATTAGTGCAGGGAATAGTGGTGGCCCTGTCGTTAATGCGTATATGCAGATAGTTGGAATGGCTGTTAGGGGGGTTGATGCAAGTTATTTTGAAGGGGAGGCTCAGTTGGAAGGGCGTAATGCATTTGTTTCTGCAAAACACTTTACTCATGAGAGATTGGATGAAATGAAACAGGTGTTTGAGGAAGGGCAAGAGGTTAAGACTGCATGATCACCGAAGATCAATTAGAACAACTCTGCCTCGACTGGTTTCAAGCCATCGGTTACAACTACATTTGTGGCTACGACATCGCGCCCGGTGAACCTGCTGCTGAACGTGGCGACTACCGCCAGATCATTTTACACGACCGTTTGGTAGCCCAACTGCAAGTGATCAATCCGCATATTCCTGCAGCTACTATGGAGCAGGTCGCCCAGCAAGTCGCCACACCTGAATTCCCAGTGCTTATCAAAAACAACAAAGCCTTTCATCAACTGTTGCTGGAGGGCGTAAAGGTTGAGTACAAAGACGCTAGTGGTGATGACAAAACAGATTATGTACAGCTAATTGATTTTGCCAATGAGGCCAACAATCAGTTTTTAGTGGTCAACCAGTACACCATTACCGGTAGCAAGGGTAACCGCCGTCCGGATGTGATTGTGTTTGTGAACGGCTTGCCACTGGCGGTGCTGGAGCTAAAAAACCCGGCCGATAAAAATGCAGATATTTGGTCGGCTTACCAGCAATTACAGACCTATAAAGATGAAGTGCCCGAGCTGTTTATGTTGAACGAGGCGCTGGTGGTTAGTGATGGCCTGAATGCGCGGGTGGGGTCGCTAACAGCGAACAAAGAGCGGTTTTTGCCCTGGCGCACGATAAGTAATGAAGACGACAAGCCGCACTTTGAGTATTTTTTAGAAACCCTGGTAAAGGGCTTTTTTAAGCCAGAATTGTTTTTAGATTACATTCGGCATTTTGTTTTGTTTGAAGATGACGATGGCCAAACTATTAAAAAGATCGCCGGTTATCACCAGTTTCATGCGGTGCGAGCTGCGGTGAAGGCAACCGTCATTGCTGCCCAGCAATCGCACAATCAAGTTTCAGAATCTCGAGCTAACTATGCCAGCATGGTTGTTCCCGGCTCAGGTAAAGCGGGAGTGGTTTGGCACACGCAAGGCTCGGGCAAGTCGATATCGATGGTCTGCTATGCAGGCAAGTTGCTGGCACAACCTGAAATGAACAACCCCACCATAGTGGTGGTGACTGATCGCAATGATCTCGATGGTCAGCTGTTCAATACTTTTGCCATGGCTGAGGAAACCTTAAAACAAACCCCGGTGAGGGCTGGTGACCGGGATGATTTGCGAGAGATTTTGGCGGCACGGCAAGCTGGTGGCATTATCTTTACCACGGTGCAAAAGTTCGCCCTGCTTGGTGATGAAAGAGCCCACCCGATATTGAGTGAGCGTCACAATATTGTGGTGGTTAGTGATGAGGCCCATCGCAGCCAGTACGGTGACAAAGCAAAACTTAATCCCAAAACTGGCGAGTACACCTTTGGCTATTCCAAACACCTGCGCGATGCACTGCCCCAGGCTTCGTTCATCGGTTTTACTGGCACACCGATAGATGTTGCGGACAAAGATACCCGCGCAGTGTTTGGTGATTACGTGTCGATCTACGATATTCAGGATGCCGTGGATGATGGCGCGACCGTGCCTATCTACTACGAATCACGCCTGGCGAAGCTGGATATTGATGAGACTGACATTGAAGCGCTAAATGAAGATGTCGACGTGGTCATTGAGGATGAAGAAGACCTTAGCACTCGTGAGCAAACCAAATCGAAATGGGCCGCACTGGAAAAGCTGGTGGGCAGTGAACCGCGTATTGAGCAAGTTGCTAAAGACCTGGTGATGCATTTTGAACAGCGTACTTCGTCCATGCCAGGCAAGGCCATGATTGTTGGTATGAGCCGCGAGATCTGTGTTGACCTGTATCAGGCCATCGTTGCGATTAAGCCGGAGTGGCACGATACAGACCCCGCTAAAGGCAGTATCAAAGTGGTGATGACAGGTTCTGCTTCTGATAAAGAAAAGCTGCAGCCACACATCCACAACAAAGAAACTAAAAAGTTGTTCGAGAAACGCTTTAAAGCCGTGGATGATCCACTGCAATTAGTGATTGTGCGCGATATGTGGCTCACCGGTTTTGACGCTCCGGTTTGCCACACCATGTATATCGACAAGCCAATGAAGGGCCATAACTTGATGCAGGCAATTGCGCGAGTTAACCGGGTGTTTAAAGACAAACCCGGCGGCCTGGTGGTGGATTACATCGGTATTGCCAGTGAGCTGAAGCAAGCACTGAAGACCTATACCAGCTCTAAGGGCAAGGGCAAGCCGACCTACGATAGCCACGAGGCCCTGGCTGTTTTACTGGAGAAGATGGACGTGGTGCGTGGCATGTTTACCACCCCCAATACCGAGGGTAATGGGTTTAACTACAGCCAATATGAAACACAGGCTTTGCAGCTGTTGCCCGGCGCCATGAACCATATTCTCGGCCTGGATGATGGTAAAAAACGCTTTCTGGATGTGATGGCCGCCATTAGCAGTGCCTATACCTTGTGCAGTACTTTAGATGAGGTGACGCCGTTTAAAAAAGAAATCGCCTTTTTGACAGCAGTTAAGAATGCTATCAGCAAATTCACCACCATTGATAAGCGCCGTACCGACGAAGAGAAGAATTCAGCCCTAAAGCAGATAATCGATAACGCCATTGTTGCCGAGGGTGTAGACGATATTTTCAACTTGGTGGGGCTGGATAAGCCTAATATTGGTTTGCTCTCGCCAGAGTTTTTAGAAGAGGTTGGCAATCTGAAAGAGAAGAACCTGGCAGTTGATCTACTGGAACGGCTGCTGCGCGATGAAGTGAAAGCACGGATGAAAACCGACGTAGTGTCGGAGAAGAAATACTCTGATCGCATTATGGAAACCCTGCGCAAATACCATAACCGCGCCATTGAAACGGCTCAGGTGATTGAAGAGCTGATTAAGATGGCTAAGGATATGGCAGCTGATGCAGAGATGGCTGAGCAATCGGGACTTAATTCAGACGAAATTGCCTTTTACCGAGCCTTGATTCAAAACGAATCTGCAGTAAAACAACTGGGTGATGACAAGCTACGCAAGCTGGCGATGTTTGTTACTGAGCAATTGCGCAAGTCCACCACAGTGGATTGGCAGGTGCGTGACAGCGTGCGAGCCAAACTACGTAACCTGGTACGCCGTGCTCTACGGCGGTGGAAATACCCACCAGATGGAGCCGATGAGGCGATTGAGTTATGTTTAAAACAAGCTGAAGCCCTGAGTCAAAGTTGGAGTGGTTAAACGAATAGGCTTGCTAATAAGCCCCGTTGGCGAAAGTCTTGTTGAGTGCTGTTCAATTAACCGGATAGATGATTACTTTAATAAAGAATAGAGTGATACTTATGCCCAATATCAACTGCCTAACACCCTTTCTGGATTCAGGAAGCGCGACTAAAGCCGCATTCAGAACTAGAGACACCTCAGTCTAATCTAGAAATAAAGGTTTCAAACAAACAACCGGAAGATATTGATGGCAGACAAGACCCCAACAACCTCGAAAAAGTGGATGGAAAGGCTAGTACCTTGAATTACTAAACTGACTGAACCTTGGCCATGTCAACCAAGACCCAGCCAAGAGGTGAACCCCATGTGTGGCCGTTATAGCGTTGTGCCAACCCCCAGTATGTCAGTCTTATTGGATGAGCTAGGGGTATCAGGCAGCATCCCTGAGCAATACAACATCGCCCCCACTGAGTCGGTGCCCATCGTCTATGAGCAAGAGGGCCAGAACGAATGCCACCTTGCGAGATGGTGGTTAACACCTGGCTGGTCATCTGGCCCAAGTACAAAGTACGCGATGTTTAATGCACGCTCAGAGACCTTAAATACTAGTCGTGCCTACAAAGGCTCATTCCGCCACAAGCGCTGTGTTATGCCTGTAACGTCATTCATTGAGTGGCAAAAGGTTGATGGTGGTAAACAGCCTATAGAAATCTACAGGGCAGATAAGCCGATGCTCTTTGCTGGCTTGTGGGACTGCTGGCATGGCGAACTGATCTCTTGCACCGTCGTCACCACTAAAGCGGCTAAATCTGTTGAACCCATCCACAGTCGGATGCCTGTGCTGTTAGATGCTGCGGGGGCTAAGCAATGGCTCGACACTGCCACAGAGTTGAACGATCTATATCCGTTATTTGAAAATAGGCTGCCCTATGAGCTTCTCGCTCGCCCTGTGCAACAGGGCATCAACAATAGCCGTAATAAGACTGCTGCTCTTCCGATAGAATGCTCGCAAGTCTCTGTGCTGGGTTAAAGGACTTTTACGGCATAAAACCCAACTGCACCGATCTGCAAATACAGGTGAGAAACAACTTGTTGAAGTAATCTCAAATTTGCAGAACATTGCCTTCTCGCTGCTCGGCTAGGGTCTGCCCAACCATTTTGTTTGCCTGCCCATCGGTAAGCATGGCAACATCTCTCAACACAAAATTATCAGGAGATGACAGTGCCTATCGCAATCACCAAAGATTCTATCGACCTCGGCTTAATTACCAAAGATGCCTCTGCCCTCGTGAGCTTTTATCGGGACACTCTAGGCTTAGAACTGGAAGGCGAAATGCCCATGCCCGGCGGTGGACAGATGACGCGACTTAAATGCGGCACCACCACCTTAAAAATTGTCGTCAATGGCCGGGAGCCAAAAGCAGTGGCTCCACCCGGTGGTATTCGTGGCGCCACGGGCTTTCGCTACTTCACTATTTCGGTGAGCAACTTGGTTGCAGTCACGCAGGAGTGTGAGGCGGCGGGCTATAAGGTGCCGGTGCCGCCTACAGAGATAAGACCGGGCGTGTCTATTTCTATGATTGAAGACCCGGATGGAAACTGGGTGGAATTGTTACAAGCGAGCGAGTAGCTGTGCAGATAAGTACTGCCTCAGTCAGACGCTAACGTTACGCTACGACGCGAGCCGGCCCTTTTCCAACCAGGTGGCCAGCTCGGGTTCGAGTTTTTCTGCCATGACCTGTTGATACAGGGCTAATTCCTCTTCACCGAGAATATCTCGCCACTGGCCACTTTCGCCTTTATTAAAAAACTTGTTCGGGTCTTTCCAAATACCGTCGCCTACTTGCGGCGCCAGCTTCTCCGCATTGTCTTTCATGTTAGCGAAGGTAGCCGCCGCCACTAATTCGGACCACTGCTCATCAGCCACTTCAATTTGCAAAAAAGCCGCGATGCGCTTCATTTCGCCTTCGAGGTCAGCTTTTAAGTCGCTGTAGTGGAGCATCAATATATTGGGCAGCGCGCGGTATTGCCAAAAGCTATTGACGTAGTACAAAACGTCGGTATGAAATTCATGGCCGGGGGCTTCGCTAAAGCTCGAGCCCATCCAACGGCGAAACCATTCACACTGATCTTGCAATGGCGGCTGTGGGGGATGCCATTCGCCGGTGGCATGTTTTTGCAAAACTTCCAGCGCTTCGGGGCGCATGTTTTCCACGTGGTTTTTTAAAGATAAAAAGGCATCGCGGGGGTCTCGACCGACACAAATGTATTTTGTTTGCTCGTTATAGCTGAGGCCATCGAGAGGCGTATGAGTTTTGATAAAGCGGCGGTGCTGCTGCTGCTCTAATTGATTTAACACCTTGTCAGCCGGGGTGGTCAGTACATCGACCCAGGGCGAACACTCGGTCAGCGGTTTATCAAACTCGGTTTCTTGAAAAATCAGCAGAGCACAAATCATTTGCGTCCAGGTGGTGCCACACTTAGCCGGGGTGGCAATAATGATGTCATCTTGCCGGGGTTTGAAATTATGCCAACGGCCGCTCTCCATCACGAATTCATTATAAACCCGAGTTTTCAGCGGCTTTCCCTGATTAGCCATGCGTGAACTCCAATTTATTTTTTGTTATTCGTATGTTGCCAGCTCATGTAGGAAAGAAAAGTTAACGCAACAATAGGTGGGGCACGGTGGCATTACGAATCATATTATTTGTCGTACTACCGACAAAGAATTCGCGCAAACGCGAATGTCCATAAGCACCCATCACCACCATATCAATATTATGCTCCTGCTGATATCGGTGCAACGCAGGCTCTATTTCGCCATCGAGCACGGCGCACTGAATATTGTGACCAGCATCACGAATGGTCTTTTCTGCCCATTCCATGTCTTCATTCAAGGCCTGTTTATCTTTACCCACTGACACCAGATGGCCACTCAGTCCTTGAAATAAGGGACTACCCGCAAGCAACTCCACACCCTTGCGCGTCATTGCGCTGCTGTCAAACGCCAGCATTACCGCCTGCGGCGCTTTAAATTCACCCGGCGCAATTAATATGGGGCGATGTAATGCGCGCACCAGTCTTTCGACGTTGTCGCCAACATGGCTGCCATCACTGTGCTCTTCGCCCTGCTTACCGATGACCAGCAAGCGTGTGTCATCCTCCAGCTCGGCCAGGCTGTCAATTAAATGTCCGTGGCGCTGGCGCAGTACTGGCTCGGCAATACCACCGGCAACCGCTCGCTGGCGAGCTTCTTCAAGCATTAGCGCGCCCTGCTCTAGTGCCAGTTTATTGCGTCGCGTATCAAGTTCTGCGAGTTCGCTGAGTAAGTGCTCACGCGCATCGACACCTAAGTTGCCACTAAAATCATTCTCCACCGGGTAGCGCGATTTATCGAGCACATGGAGCAAGGTGAGTGGTGCCTCAAGGCGCGAAGCTACCCAGGCCGCATAATCGCAAACAGAGCCAGCCGCACTGGAACCATCGATACAGGCAATGACTTTATTCATCGTTCTTACTCCTTTTTCTTGCTGGAGAATATATCAATACCGAGTTATCGCTCACGCCACCCAACCATACTCTAAGCATCAGTGACCACCCATCATTTTATCAACCGCATCAGATTTATCGTGCACGGCAAATTTGTCCACCAAGGTAGAACTAGCCTCATTAAGTCCGACCACTTCAACATCGGTGCCCTCACGACGCAATTTGATAATCACTTTGTCGAGGGCATCGATTGCCGTCAGATCCCAAAAGTGAGCCCGATCCAGATCAATTGTTACTTTGCCAACCGCCTCTTTAAAATCAAAAGACTCGGCAAACTGTGTTGCTGAAGTATAAAAAACCTGACCGACCACTTTATAAATACGGTGGTGATTATCTTCACCATCGTCCACGGTAACGTAAAAGATGCGGCCCACTTTATTGGCGTAAAACAATGCGCTGAGCACAACGCCGACACCAACGCCCAAGGCGAGGTTATGGGAAAACACCGTTGTAATGACCGTCGCCACCATCACCACGCTACTGCTCGAAGGATGCTTGCTGAGATTAACCAGTGACTCCCAGCTAAAGGTACCAATGGAGACCATAATCATCACCGCCACAAGAGCAGCCATAGGGATCATCGACACCCACTGACCGAGGAAGACCACCAAAATCAGCAAAAATACACCCGCCACCAGGGTGGAAAGGCGTGTACGGCCACCAGACTTAACATTGATCACCGACTGACCAATCATCGCACAGCCCGCCATGCCACCGAGGAAACCGGCGCTAATATTCGACAGACCCTGTCCGGCACACTCGCGGTTTTTATTACTTTCAGTATCAGTTAAGTCATCGACAATCGTTGCCGTCATCATCGACTCGAGCAAACCCACCGCCGCCATGGTCAGCGACACCGGGAAGATAATCGCCAGGGTTTCCATGTTGAGGGGAATATCGGGGATCAGGAAGATCGGCAAGGTATCGGGCAACTCGCCCATATCGCCAACGGTGCGAATATCGAGCCCCAAATACAATGAAATACCGGTCAGCACGACAATACAAATCAAGGGTGAAGGCAGGGTTTTATTGACGAGGGGGAATAAGTAGATAATCCCCAGGCCACCCACCGTCATCGCGTAGACATGCCAGGTAACGTCAATAAGCTCCGGCAACTGCGCCATAAAAATAAGGATAGCCAGAGCATTCACAAAACCCGTGACCACCGAGCGGGAGACAAAGCGCATTAGCGAGCCGAGTTTAAATAGCCCGGCAAAAATTTGTATCACCCCGGTCAACACCGTCGCCGCCATCAGGTATTGCAGGCCATGCTCTTTGACCAGCGTCACCATTAACAGCGCCATGGCACCGGTGGCCGCAGAAATCATTCCCGGTCGGCCGCCAGCAAAAGCACTGACCACGGCGATACAAAAGGAGGCATATAAGCCCACCTTGGGATCGACCCCAGCGATAATCGAAAAGGCGATAGCCTCGGGGATCAACGCCAGCGCCACTACCGTACCGGCGAGTACATCGCCACGTATATTACTCAACCATGTATCGCCCAACGAACGAGTCATCGCCATCTAAGTCACCACCTCTGCTCTAGTTAATTCACCAACCCACCCAGGGAATCGCTAGCACCACCCCACAGGCAATAAAGCCGGGGCCAGTGACATCCAAACGACGTTTGAATAACGAAAAGGGGGTTGATAAGGGGCAAGAAGCCCTTTTTAAAAGGGCTGCATAATAGCTATTTTCACGGTTGAGCTCAATTGAGTCGATACCCCGTCACGACTCAAAATAACCGGGAGGGGGATATAAAGCGAGTCTCCGAATGGGAATACGGAGAGGAGACCTACTACTCGCTTGAGTTAATGCCTAACGGTTCAGCACATCATCTTTCGTGGTAGCCACAATAGCCAAAATTTGATCAATGCTACATTGGGGCACACTTAGCTCCTCTAAGGTCGCTTCGAGCGACTCAGCAATAGCATTAAAATGCCCCTCGTTGAGATTCATCGCCTTGTGACCCTCGCGCATATCTTTGCCGGTATAGTTATTCGGCCCCCCAAAGGCCATGGTCAGGAAGGCCTTCTGCTTCTCGCGCTGCGCCTCCATATCCACCGTTGTAAAAAACTCATTGACCCGTTTGTCGGCCAGTACCTTGCGATAAAAAATATCGACTGCCGCATCAACTGCAGCCTCACCACCTATGCCATCGTAAACAGCGATCATTACTTCTCCCTACTGGTTATTATTGATGTCGCAAAAACAATGATCCGCATTGCGCGACAAACACCGCCCATTACTTCGGCGGCCCAGATAAGATAAATAAAGCAAAATGGTGGCAAGCGCAAACTCCCCGGGGCAATTTTGCTAGCCAGGTTGAGAAGTCGGCCAAAAAGTGTGCCCGTAGGACCAGCGGCTAGCCCCTGAGTAAGAGCACCCTATCTGGGAAAAGCGCCACGACACAGGGTACTAGCCCACGTTATGTACCCTTTACCGCGATTAAGAGCGGCCTTAAATCACCTCACTCAAGGCCGCTAAGACTCGCGAACGAAACTCGCGACGATAGAGCACCCCCACCACAATGGCCGAGGCCAGCATAAAGATCCACGGATTGAGAAACCAAAGTAGGTAGGCAAGGCTAAAATAGTAGGCACGCAGCCCAAAATTAAAGGCCTGGCCCGCCCGGGAGATCACTTGGCCGGCATGGCTGGCAAACTGCCGAGCCGCGTCCTCATTCAGCTCATGGTAGTCGGGCGCTCGACCTAACAATACCGATGCAAAGCCGTATTGACGCAGAGCCCAGGAAAATTTAAAGAAGGCGTAGACAAAGATGGCCGCCAACAACAACAGTTTTGTCTCCCAGCCATGCTCACTCACGGCCAAGTTGAAAGGCAAGCTCTTGGTGACCGCCAGAATGTCCTCACCCGAGCCCAAAGCAGCCACCAGGCCGGCCAGCACCAGCAGTGTCGAAGAGGCAAAAAAAGCAACATTGCGCTCTAAATTACCGAGCAAGGCGGCATCGCCGACACGGTTATCGCGTTTCAATAAACCCAGCATCCACGCCTCACGATGGCCGGCCAAGACACTGGCCAGACAGTTGCGACGCCGCGACATTTTACGAGCGTAGACGCTATAGCCCAGCCAGCAGAGGGCAAACCAGAATAAGGCCAGGGCATCGAGACCACTAAAGCCTTTGATTAATTCTACACTCGTTATCAAAACTCAAAACACCTCTGCTAGAAATTGAGGAGGATAACCCCAGCCTCACAAATGTCCAAGCACCCCAGGTAAACAGTATCAGGAATCGTCAAATACCTCGGCTCCGCTTAACAAGCACAGGCGCAACAATGCCAAGCAGGCAAGTTCAAAAAGCGGTATTTTCTAAAATCTGATTGATTTATATTAAGCCTCGAGCGTTCAATCAAAACAACGCCAACAAGCTCCATAACAAAAAAAACAGGGAGAGGCAAGATGTATCCAGGAAAGTGGGCAGAAAAACACCCCGACAAGGCCGCCGTCATTCACGCCGTTACGGGTGCCACAACGAGCTACCGCCAACTCAACGATCGATCCAACCAACTGGCGCAATTAATGTGGGCCAAAGGCCTGCGCCCGGGTGATCATGTCGCCATCCTCATGGAGAACAACCTGCGTTACTTCGAGGTCATCTGGGCGGCCCTGCGCTCGGGCCTCTACTTAACCACAGTCAACCAATACCTAACCGACGAAGAAGCGGGCTACATTATCGACAATTGTGAAGCCGAGGTACTGATTGCCTCAAAACGTTTGGGCGAGGTTGCCGGACGACTTAAACCCTTCGCCCCCAATTGCCACACCTGGCTGATGGTCGATGGCGTCGTCGATGGTTATGAGGCCTACGAAGATGCCATTGCCAACTACCCCTGCGATAAGCTCACCGTCGAACCGGCCGGTCTGTTTATGCTCTACAGCTCCGGCACCACCGGGCGACCCAAGGGCATTCTCCGCCCCCTGCCCACAGGCAATATTGCCGACAACCCCGGCGCTGTCGGCACCTTGCAGCAAAAAATATGGGGCGTCGATGAGAATGCAATTTACCTCTCGCCCGCCCCTCTCTACCACTCGGCCCCACTGTCCTTTTGCACCGGCATTCAGGCCAACGGCGGCACGGTAATTATGATGCCGAAATTCGACGAGATCGGCGCACTGGCGGCCATTGAAAAATACCGTATCACCCACAGTCAGTGGGTACCGACCATGTTCACCCGCATGCTAAAAATGCCGCCCGAACAACTGCAGCATTTCGACCTGTCGTCCCACCGGGTCGCGATACACGCCGCGGCGCCCTGCCCCGATGGCATCAAACGTCAAATGCTCGATTGGTGGGGACCCATTATTTATGAATATTACGGTGGCAGTGAACTCAATGGCCTCACCCATTGCGGCCCTCAGGAATGGCTCGAGCATCCCGGCTCCGTGGGCAAGCCCATTCTCGGCACCCTGCATATCTGCGCTGACGATGGTGCCGAGTTACCAGCCGGTGAACCGGGCTTGATCTATTTTGAACTGCCCACAGTGGCTTTCTCCTATCACGGAGAAGAGGCGAAAACCAAAGAGGCCCAACACCCCGAACACCCCAACTGGAGCGCTCTGGGCGATATCGGCTATGTCGACGAGGACGGTTTTTTATTCCTCACCGACCGCGCCACCTTTATGATTATTTCCGGCGGCGTCAATATCTACCCTCAGGAAATTGAAGACGCGCTGATCATGCACGAGAAAATTGCCGACGTTGCTGTTATCGGCGTGCCCAATGCGGAAATGGGCGAAGAAGTGAAAGCCGTGGTTGAAACGCCCAAAGGCATTACCGGTGACGAAACTCTGGCCAGCGAAGTTCTCGCCTACGCCCGGGAACATATCGCCCACTATAAATGCCCGAAAAGTGTCGACTTTATTGACCAGCTACCGCGCCTGCCCACAGGCAAACTCTATAAGCGCTTACTAAAAGATAAGTACTGGGGAAAAACCGATTCGCGTATTGTTTAAAGACAAAAATTATTTACAAACTAAAAGAAAAGACAGGTTCGTTTGCTACTGCAAGTTAGGCAGGCGGATCTACTTTTTCTGAGTTCGAATTATTGACCCGAAACCAGGTGGTGATGGAGAAACGATCACGCTGAGCGGGCAGCACTTCATGGGGAAAGTCTTCACTTAAAAACACCACGATAGTGCCAAAACTCGGCATCACTTTAATCGCGGCCTGAGTTTCCTCACCCGTATAAATAAGTAGTTCTCCGCCGTCCTCTGCCTGCCAGGCTTTATTTAAATACACCACCATCGACAATACACGATTGGCCTGGCCTTTAAAGGCGTCGCTGTGTTTCTTATAAAAATCGCCCGGCCCGTAGTGGGCGAAATGGCTTTCAGAATTAAATAACCCTAAAAACAAGCGGCGGTTGAGAAAGGCCTGCAGTGACTCGACCCACTCAAGCCAGTCTGCTCCGGCATCACTGTCATTATTTATCCAGCAAATTTTGTCACTGCGAATCACCTGATTTAACTGGAGTTTACTATCTCGCCCTATTCCCGCTTTTTTAAAATCAGCGGCAGGCATCTTCTGCACATGCAGTAAAAGTTTATCGAGTAAAGGTTGGGGTAGTGCATTGGGCTGAATACTGTAGCCGCTGTCGGCAATATTATTGGCGATGGTTTCGAATAGCGCGTCGTTGCCGCCAGTCGAATCTTGAATAGGCTTATTCACTGTTAGGTATTTTGTTTCAGACGCTGGCGGGCCAGTACCCAGCGGTGTATTTCACTCGGGCCCTCGTAAATACGCATTAAGCGCACGCGCTGAGCCATTAGCTGCAGGGGTAGTTCTTTGGTCATACCCATCGCCCCGTAGGTTTGCATGGCCCAGTCGATGGCGTCGGTGGCCAACTCGGTGCCGTAGAGTTTGATCATGCTGGCCTCGGTGCGCACATCACCACCGTCATCCTGTTTGGTGGCGGCATGCCAGAGCATTAACTGCAGGCAGTGACAGCGGGTTTCTAGCTCGGCCACCCACCATTGAATCGACTGGCGATCGGCCAGTGGCGCACCAAAAGTCTCGCGCTGATTGGCGTAGTCACAGAGCATGTCCAGTGCGCGACGCGCCGTGCCCAAGCACCAGGCACCCATTTCTAAACGCCGCACAATCAGGCGTAATTGCATGGGCGCGAAGCCCTGCCCCTCCACACCCAGTAACTGGCTAGCCGGCAGACGACAATCGACAAAGGCGATTTCGTAATTGTAGTGCCCGCCAATTAATAAAATCTTGCGGGTAATTTCCAGCCCCGGTGTATCGCGATCGACCAGGAAGGCGGAGATGCCCCCGCGCGAACCCTTCTCGGGGTCGGTAATCGCCATGACAATACTGAAGTCCGCCTTGTCCATGCGGCTAATCCAGATCTTGCGCCCGTTAAGCACCCAGTCATCGCCATCGCGCACCGCGCGCGTGGTCATGCCCGCAGGGTCGGCACCAGCACCCGGCTCTGAAATCGCAATGGCAGAAATGGTTTCACCTCGCGCATAAGGTTCGAGGTACTTTTCCTTTTGCTGATCATTGGCTGTGGCCAATAGCATGTGCAAATTGGGGGAGTCGGGCGGGAAGGTAAAGGGCGTAATCGTGCGACCCAAGGCCTCGTTGACACCCACCAGCGCAATCGCTGGCAGGTCGGCACCGCCGGTTTGGGCCGGGCAATCGAGGCCCCATAAACCCAGCTCACGACATTTGTCGTGCAGTGGCGCCAGCTCCTCGTCCGTCAGTTCATGGCTACCACCGTGGGCCTCGCGCGCCAACACGACGGCCTCCAGGGGCATCAGCTCATTCTCAACAAACTTATTGACCGTCTCATTGAGCAGTCGAAATTCCTCGTCTAATTGAAAGTCCACACTGGCTCCCTTAGTACCTAATTATTATTAATCTGGGCTTTGCCGGATTGCCCACTCAACAGCTTGTTAGAGCTTTTTTGCCTGTATACAGGCATCAAGAGCGCTTATATCCTCCAGGCTACTGGTATCACTGGCAGTCTTGCCCTGTTCGACAATCTCAATCAGCAGTCGTCGCACGGTTTTGCCGGTGCGGGTTTTGGGTAGTGCCTGGGTGACATAAACGGCCTCTAAACGCGCGATACCACCGATGCCCTCCTGTACCCGCTGCTTCAATTCTGCGGCAACTGCGGCCGCATCTGTGCCGGCGGCAAGACAAACAAAGGTCACTGGCACCAGACCTTTCAGCTCGTCGCTAACCCCCATAACAGCAGCTTCAATCACAGCCGGATGGGCCGTAACCGCCGTTTCAATTTCCACGGTGCTTAAGCGATGCCCGGCAACATTAATAACATCGTCGGAGCGACCGAGTACCCAGATGTGACCATCTTCATCGCGCATGCCTTCGTCAGAGCACCAATAAGCACCTTGAAGCTGGGAAAAGTATGACTCTTTATAGCGCTCGTGGTCATTCCAAATACTGCGGGCCATTGAGGGCAGGGGCTCGCTTATCACCAGATGCCCGCGCTGGCCATCGGCCACGTCATTGCCCTCATCATCGACAATGCGCCCCCGGTAGCCCGGCACTGGCGTACCGCATGAACCGGCCTTGGTGTCATCGACACCCCAAATAGGATAGATCCAGGTAGAGCCGGTTTCTGTCTGTCCATAGGCGTTAATAACGGGTACACCGCTGCCGAGTTTTTCTCGCGCCCAGTTATAGCTCGTGGCATCCAATGGCTCACCCTGGACGCTCATGACGTCGAGATCTGGCAGGGGGTATTGTGCGGCCAGTTCATCACCATAGCCTCGCAGCATGCGAATGACCGTTGGCGCGGTAATAATTTTTTGTATCTGGTATTTTTTTGCGATCTGATAAAAGCGCTGATTATCGGGGTAATCGAGAGAGCCTTCGAAGCAAACCTGGGTGGCGCCCGTCGCAAGGCCGCCCAACAATGACTGTATCGGGAAGGTCAGCCAGCCAACATCGGTGGCACACCAGCAGACCTGCCCGGGATTCGAGCCCAGTTGCCAATACGCATTGGCCCAGGCCCCCATCATAAATCCGGCCGTGCTGTGAACCACGCCTTTGGGCTTTGAGGTGGTGCCACTGGTGAAAACCAGACACGAAGGGGCATTGGCTTCTACCGGCTCGCAAGGGCAATCACTCGATTGACTGTCGAGCAGACTGCGGTAATCCTGTTCATTGCCCTCCAGTGCAGGCTGAGTCCCCGAGCGGTCGATAACCAGGGTGTGTTCAACACTCGGGCATTGTGCCTGAGCCTCCCGCCAGGTTTGTAACAGGGCGACATCGCGCCCACGGCGGTAGCTCTTATCGGCAGTAACGATCAATTTAGGTTGGGCGGTTTCCAAACGCGAAACAATCGCCTCGGCGGGAAAGCCGGAAAAGAGAATCGTGTAAATAGCACCGATACGACTACAGGCATGGGTCACCACATAGGCTTCGGGCAAGTTCTGCATATACAGGGCAACCACATCACCCTTCTTAATGCCCAGGGATTTAAAGGCATTGGCGCAGCGTGAGACCTCATCTTTGAGTTCGCTGAAGGTCAGCGTTCGGGAGTCACCCACCGGCTCCCCCTCCCAGATAACCGCGGGGGTATCGGCCAGCTCTGGGTTTTCTGCGTGCCGGTCAATGCAGTTGTCGGCAATATTCAAATAGCCACCGGAGAAAAACTCAAAATCCGGAAAACCACCCTCTCGCACACTTTGCCACGGTGTCATCCAGCGAAATTGTTTAGCGGCCCACTCCCAGTAGGCATCGGTGGATTGCCCATCGAGTTCACGCGCCTGCCGGGCAATCTCTTGCCGCTGGGGGTCTTGCCACTTTTCGGGTAACAGGTCTAGCTCAGTGCTGGCTAATTTTTCAAGTGGGTTTTGCTCACTCATTGCGGGCCTCTTAATAAATATGCTGCTGATAACAAGGACAAGAAAAACGCCGACCTACAGTAACGACTGCTCATCGGCGTTTATTATAGCGGGCTTATTCGCCCGGTCGATAAACTTTGATGGGGTGATATTCCTTCTGAAAACCCGGTTGATCTTCCCACTTCAAACCGCCAATTAGACCCCCATCGACCACCATGGCCTGACCGGTGACAAAGGTCGAGCGATCACCCGCCAACCAGCAAGCCATTTGCGCTATATCGTCGGGAATCCCGGCGCGGGGAATAGCCTGGGTTTTACCAAAGGCGGGCAGCGCTTTTTCGATCAGCTCATCGGAGCGACCCACGGTATTGGCCGCCAGTGGTGTGGCGATAAAGCCCGGGCAAATAGCGTTGACGCGAATGTGGTGCTCGCCCAACTCCATGGCAACGGATTTAGTCATGTGAATGACTGCCGCCTTGGCACCGGCGTAGGCGTGAGGGCTGTAGCCAGACGCTAAACCGGCAATGCTGCCGGTATTAATAATACTGCCGCCGCCCTGTTTTTTCATGATGGGGGCCGCGTGCTTCATGCCCAAAAATACGCCACGCACCAGCACGTCGTAGGTCATGTCGAACTCATCGGCGGGGGTATCTTCCACCGGGCCAATAACGCCGCCAAAACCGGCGTTGTTAAAGATGATGTCGAGACGGCCCCACTGGCTGACGGCCAGATCAATCGCCGCTTTCACTTCCGCTTCCTGGCGCACTTCAACCTTGGCAAATACGGCGGCATCGCCCAATTCAGCCGCCAGCGCTTCGCCGCGCTCAACCTGCATGTCGGCGATCACCACACGGGCGCCCTCTTCAATAAATAGACGCACGGCGCGCTCGCCAATGCCACTGGCACCACCGGTAATTACTGCTACTTTGCCATCGAGTTCGGCCATG
The DNA here is from genome assembly GCA_041277045.1 of Candidatus Reddybacter sp. Classification (GTDB taxonomy): domain Bacteria; phylum Pseudomonadota; class Gammaproteobacteria; order Pseudomonadales; family Porticoccaceae; genus Reddybacter. The sequence goes on from JBGFSY010000001.1 coordinate 135,960, forward strand.
ATTTTTCTCCAGTTATTACTACGTTAAGGTTAATTAATGAGCTGCGTGAAAGTGGGCTTATACCACCCGCTTACTGCGTAAATCGGCTATTTCTTCTGCACTGTAATTGAGTGACTTTAATAAACTGTCGGTGTGCTCGCCCAGTGCCGGCGGCGGGGTTTTAATGCCACCGGGGGTACGCGACAACGATATTGGCGTATCCAAAACCGGTACCGGCTTATCGATGCCGGGGATTTTTACGTCTTTTAACAAGCCGCCACCTTTCACTTGCGGGTGGTCGAGTACTTGCTGGGGTGAGAGTACTTCGCCACCGGGAATACCCGCTGCTTCAAGTTGCTCGAGCACCTCTTGCGCCGTGCGCTCGGCACACCAGCGGCCCATGCGCTCGCTAATAACAGCACCGTTGGCCCCGCGAGAATTATCATCGGCAAAGCGTGGGTCTTCCAGCCATTCGGGCTCACCCATTAAATCAACCCAGCGTTGAAACAGCGGGTTGCCAATGCTTTGCACCATCACCCAGTTATCTTTGGTTTGAAAGGTATCAGCGGGGGCGCCCGTGGGCGCACGACTGCCAGTCGCCACACGATTCAGCCCGAGTACTGCCTGTTCTATCACTACGGGGTTGGTAATGGTCATCGCCGTGTTGAGCAAAGCACCCTCGACAATTTGGCCAACACCGCTGGTCTTGCGCTCGTAAAGTGCCAACACGGTACCGAGGGCGCAGAGCATGCCGGTGCTGTAATCAACATAGGGGCCGAAGTTTTTCGTCGGCTCACCCTCGTTACCGGTCAAGTACATATTGCCCGACATCGCCTGGGCGACACCGTCAAAACCGAGCTTCTCAGCAAACGGCCCCTTCGAACCAAAGGCCGAGCAGGTGGTGAGAATAATATCGGGCTTAATCGCTTTCAGACTGTCGTAGTCGAGGCCCATCGCGGACAGTGCGTGGTAGGGCATATTGACCACCACTACGTCGGCAGTCTCGATTAAACGGCGCGTCACCTCTTTGCCGTCGGGTTTGGTGGGGTTCAGGGTCAAGCCCAGCTTATTGCGGTTATTGTGAATATAGTGGGCGCCGTATTCCTCGGTCAGCGGTGCGACATAGCGGTCTTCACTGCCGTCAATTTTTTCAATGCGAATTACCTCGGCACCGAAATCAGCTAGCAGAGATGCGCAGTGCGGCCCAGCCACGTAGCGCCCAAAATCGAGCACGCGAATGCCCTCTAGTACTCCCGACATATTCCTTCCCCTAATTTTTTGAGTTCATAGGCTTGGCGAACCAGCCCTGTCAATAATTACCGTACGCATCATAAACCCGAGCCGATAACAGAGCCATAGCGGGAGCAACATTAGCCGGGCTAAAAAAAGGTGCCGAAACAATCGACACCTTTTACTACCATCAATGAGTGCTCGCTTTATCTTTGCATTATGCTGAAGGGGTTAAGTTTCGACATACCACCATCAACCAACGTCGTCGTGCCGTTGCGCCACCATCGATAAAACGCCGGGAGGTTTCCAAAGCAATACCCGAAGCTGCACCCGTGACCATCACAACCCAAGAATCAAAGCCTATAAATTCCCCCTGCAATAATTTTTATTAAAGTTATAGTAATAATTCTATCCCGGTTACGACAAGGCAAGTTGATCGTTTTAATTAAAGATTGCGGGTAGGCATTTTTTACTCAGGGCGCCATTGATGCCGGGGCATGGCCGCTAATATCTCGTCAATTTACACAGCATTAAGCTCGTTTTTTTCCAGTAAACCCTGCGTAATAAATTGAAAATAATCGACATAAACAGCATCGTTTAGCAGGTCAATAATATCCTCCGCCAGCGTGTCGAGAATGTCTTTATGCTTGTACGACGTATCCAGTCTTTGGGGCCTAGGCAAGCTGATCCACAAGCGTTCAAGACGGAGAAGGTCAGACAGTGCATCGTGATAATCCTGACCACCGGCCATATCGCGATAGGATATTTTCTGATATATCGCCTGCGCCATCGGTCCTGCCAAGCGGATGCGCGTGGTAACCACGGGTTTCGCGCATCTGAACGAATACACTTAAGTAATGACGCCCTGTTACTTTTAATCCAGAGATTATGACAAAGCGTTTATCTTTGCCATCTTCACCTTTAAAATTGCTAGTCAACTTTATAACAACAACCGAGAGCAGCAAATGCCCCACGCCACCAAGACCCAAGAGTTCATCTCCATCGACAGTATCTACAACGGCCCCATTAATTGTGGCAATGGCGGCTATATCAGTGGCTTGCTAGCAGGTTTTATTGAAGGTGATGCTGAAATCCGTATCAATGCTGCCTTCCCGGTGGAGACCCCGCTGCAGGTAAAAAGTACTGACGAGGGCATCGGCGTTTATCTCGATGATAAGCTATTGGGCAGCGCCCGCAGCATTGAGCTTGAACTGAACATTCCCACACCGCCCGACTTGGCCGACGCTACTGCAGCCAGTCAGCGCTTTGACTTTATTCACTACTCCGACCCGAAAGGTTGCTATGTATGCAGCCCGCTTCGCACCGCCGATAAGGGTCTACGGGTTTTTTGTGGCGCTTTAAATGAAGTTATAGAGCCAGGCTCCAACATTGACTGGCGCACACAAACTGAGAAAAATATTGTCGCCGCCATGTGGCGACCCGCAGACAATCTCTGTAATAACGCGGGCAACATCGATAATATTTATGTTTGGTCAGCCCTCGATTGCCCGGGTGCCTACGCTATTAATGCCGTCGAAGCCGATGCCGGCCTGCAACTACTCGGCACCTGTCGTGGCAGCATTAAAAAGCCGCTGAGCCCGAATGAAGACTACATTGTTAGCAGCTGGAAAACATCACCCAACAGTGGCCGCAAGCGCTTCATGGGAGTTGCCATTCACAATAGCGCAGGGAAATTAATGGCTTATGCAGAACAAATTTGGTTTGATGTTGGCAGTTCCCTGCCAGCATCAAAATAGAACAGCATTTAAACGAGAGGCCTTATGCCATGTACATTAGTCGATGTACATCAGTCGGTGTACATCGCCCTTCCTTCTGACAGGTTCATCCAACCTTTGATGATGCGATAAATAACCCAGATGGCATCGGCCAAAAGCACAAGATAACCAACGAGAACAAAGACCAGCACAAAGCCAATAATCGACCACAGCACGCTAAACCAAAAAGTACGTATTTGCCAAAGAAAGTGAGATTCAAGCCAGGTGCCTTCAACCTCCGATTGCTTAATGTAATTAACGATAATCGCCGCTACAAATGAAAGGCCAATAAAAAAAGAAGCCGCCTGTAACGCATAAATCACCGTCGTAATTGTTTTTAGTGACAGCTCTTCTTGCACCTCTACTCCACTTACTACCCTGGCTTTTTCATCCATATTTTTATTCATTAATCGCACCTTTTATATTTGAGCCACAGCACACCTTATCTTCAATAATAGGGTGGGTTTAGTTGCTCATTAACTACGCGCACACCATGCCAGCAAGCGGGCGATAATAATACGTTGTACTTCGGAGGTGCCCTCAACGATTTGCATAATTTTACTGGCGCGGAAAATATTCGCCACAGGGTAGTCTTCCATCACCCCATTACCACCGAGTATTTCCAAGGCGTAAAGTTTTTCGCCCCTATTTTTTATTATGTTTCGTACACTTTTTTCAACAGTTTTGATATACCTTCGAACCCCAAGCTTAATGCAAATTCATGCAAGTGCATGCCGCCTTCAAGGCTAAGTTGGTAATCAGCTTTGTGCTTGATTAATAGCCTGACTACCTCAATATCACCAAGATATATAGCATAAATTATAGGCCTGTAATACATACTAACCGTTTGCTGATTAATGTCTGCACCAAAAGCAAGTAAACGCTCAATAGCGCTATGATCCTTGTTCTTTATGCTTTGCAATAGAGCTGTCATTCCTTCGTAATTCACATAATTAATATCATGACCTCGGGTCATTAACTCCGGGATAATAACTGCCGTTGTTTCATGCCTTGCCAAATAATAAAATAACTCATCATCACCCGTAGCCGCAGATTCAGCTTGATTAAAAGTGGATTTAATCAACTTATTGTCACTGCCTGATTTAAGCTGTTGCCATTTGCTATAGTAAGCCATAGCAAGAGCAGGGCTATCCTTCTTACAACCTGCTTTTTTCGAACGTAGATAGCTACTTATGGCCCCCTCTGCATCCTGCATATGATAGACCCTAAGCATAGCCTGTTTTTGCAGCTCGCAACGATGGTAGTAAAATTGTTCTGCTGATCGCCCATATAGATCATCAGCCAGCTGATACTGCCCATCTTTAATCAACATGCGCAATAAACCACTATTACGAAACACCCACTTTTTCGGCCTGTTATTTCGATCTGATGTTAAAGGGGCATTGACAACGTGCAAGTAGTGCTTAATGGCCTTACTATCTTTACCTTGTTTCTCAAAATTCTGCCCCCAGTTCGTGTCAAGCCATAAATTACTCGTACCCAGTTCGTCTGCTTTTTTATACTCCACCTCTGCTTCCTCATAGCGACCTTGGTGCGTGTAGACATAGCCCAGCAAAACCCTAACATCAGCCATGCTAGGATCAATATCCTTAGCAATAAGAATCGCTCGTTCAGCATCGCGCAAGCCTACTGGCCAGTTAGATTTCATATGAAATCTGGCAATTTCTAGATAAGCCTTGGTGAAGCTCGGATTAAGCCCGATAAGCTCATCAAGCAGTGACTTTGCTATCAACCTATTGGCTTTATTGCCAGTATCCAATAAAGAATAAGCCTCCTCATAAAGAGCTCTAGATTTGTCTTCAAGGCCTTGTTGCTTAAGGGAAAGTAAGGCTAGAAATTCATCCATGGGCAAGTCTTTATTCTTAAGAGAATGGAATCCATTTTCAGAAAGAATCAACCCTTTTAAGTTGGCAGTATTAGAGCCAATAAAAACATCACGGTTAGAAGTAGGCCTGTTTGTCTTCACAAGATGAATTGACGGCACAGAATCAACCGTACTAGCAACGACATACAACAAACCTTTAATAGTTTCTGGAGATAGACTCTCACTTATCCTTATATCATTTGTAGCATGTTTCCATGAAGGCCTAAATGTATTTATTTTTGAGATAGTGTAGCCATGCTGCAGCAGGGCTTTGATGATTGCATCCGCACTATTTAAATACTTATTAATATAAATTGATTTAACTTCATCAAGTGGGACAAAGATATTTCTCTGACCTGAAGTAAGCTTATACCGGTATTCAGGCCCAGGCCAAAATATCGGCAACTCATAATTTCTCTCATAATAAGGAGAATCACCTCCTTGATATGCCGCCACCCTGAGGTGAGAAGTTTCGAAGGACTCGCCCTTTTTTTTATCGCGACTGACATAGACAATAGTTTTGCTATACCCTGAGGACAACATTTTTGGCATATAAGCACTACTGACACTGGGAATTTCAACACTTAAAAAAGTACCGCTAATATCTTCAGCGTTATAGAAATCCACCTCTAGCTTTGCTTCGAAATAATCAACACTCAGGAGCGTAATACTTTTCACTCCGACTCTATTTACCGCGGTAGTTTGAGAGAACGATGGTGCAGCAAAGAAGAAAAACACAATAGTCAGAAATACTATGAATTGCGGCTTGAATTCCAATTTCATAAAACAGTCCTTTAGATATCACCCTGGTAATATTAGTTTGCAATCTAGAAGACTAATACATACGCCGCCACGCGTGCCCATGCATAGCTCACAATTCCAAACAAAGGCTCATCTAATGCCGAATGAGCAACATAGGTCTTGTTGCAAAAGATCGTTGGCAGATCATTTTCATTCAACATATTTGGCTCTAATCCGATCCAACATTGGCCATTTTGTACGACACCCACTCATTAACTACGCGCACCCGATGCCAGCAAACGGCCAATAATAATGCGCTGTACCTCAGAAGTGCCCTCGACAATTTGCATAATTTTGCTGGCGCGGAAAATACTCGCCACCGGGTAGTCTTCCATCACGCCGTTGCCACCGAGTATTTGCACCGCATCACTGGCGCATTGCTCGAGTATCTCCGAGGCATAGAGTTTGGCGCTGGCGGCTTCAAAGGTGTGGGGGCGGCCTTCATCCTTTAGCCAGGCAGCCTTTAAGTACAGGGTGCGGGCCATTTCGATTTTCACCGCCATATCGCTGAGTTTGAACTGCACACCCTGGAATTCAAAAATTGGCTTGCCAAATTGCTCGCGCTCACGTGCATAGGCCAGGGCGTGGTCGAGGCAGGCCTGGGCGGCACCCACACAGGCGGCGGCAATGCTGATGCGCCCGGTCTCCAATACGGCGAGATGCTGAGCGAAACCACGGCGGGGGTCACCGAGTATGCTGTCTTTGGGGATGCGACAGCTGTCAAAAATCAACTCGTTAGTGGCACCGGATTCAAAGGCAATTTTGTCGTAGCTTCTACCCACCACCAAGCCGGGGGCAGTTTTCGGCACAATAAAGGTGACGATTTGCTCTTTGCCTTCGATCTCGGCACGGGCCGCGACCACCACCAGCGAGCAATTATCGAGACCGACATTGGTAATAAACTGTTTGCTACCCTCTAACACCCATTCTTCACCGTCGAGTACGGCGCGCATTTTCAGGCTGCCGGCATCGGAGCCACTGCTGGGTTCGGTCAGGGCAAAGGCACCAATGGCCTTACCCGAGCATAAGCCCGGCAGCCACTGCTTCTTTTGCGCCTCGGTGCCGAAGCGGTCAATTTCCTGAGCGACAACACTGGTGGTGACATCGAGCAGGGTGCCGAGGGCGATATCGGCTCGCGATACTTCTTCAATCACCAGGTGCATGGACACCCAGTCGCCACCACCGCCGCCGTATTCCTCACTAAAGGGCACACCCATAAAACCCATACCCGCCATTTTATCGAGAATGTCATAGGGCACATCGCTACAGGTTGAAAGCTTCTGAAATTCGGGGGCAATCACGTCGGCGGCAAAACGCCGGGCCATGTCGCGGATAATGCTTTGCTCTTCATTTAAATCAAAATTCATGTTTCTACCTGTTGGTGGTTGTTATGCGATTCTAGGTGTTTAGGGGCCACCCTTACTGAGGACTTTCCACTTTAGCTGCCATGCCCTTATTTACTTACCGCGCCATTTGGGGGCGCGCTTTTCGACAAAGGCCTTAAAGCCCTCTGCTCTATCCTCGGTGGCAAAGAGAAAATGAAACAGGCGCTGCTCGGTGGCCAGCCCATGGCAGAGGGTTTCGTCCAGTGCGGCATTGACACACTCCTTGCCCACCTCCACCGCTAACGGCGGACGCTGCGCCAACTGCTCAGCCAGAGCCTCGGCCTTGGCCAGAACCTCGTCACCGGGGCAGGCGTAATTGGCGATGCCAAAATTGATGGCCTCGGTGGCTGTCAGGGTGCGGCCATTGAGGATCATCTCCATCGCCAGAGCCTTACCGACAATACCCGGTAAACGCTGGGTGCCGCCGGCACCGGGGATCACGCCCAGGGTGACCTCGGGCAAGCCGAGACTCACCTCGTCGCCGACCACCACCATGTCGCACTGCATCACCAGCTCTAAACCACCACCCAGGGCAAGCCCTCTGACTGCCGCAATAACCGGTTTGCGGAAGTTTTCAATCGCCCGCCAACTGGGACTGGCAAAATGGCGCCGCGCATCGACGGCCGTCAAATTCATCAATTCGCTGATATCCGCACCGGCCGCAAAGGCCCGCTCGCTGCCGGTGAGCACCACGGCACGAACCTCATCATCGGCCTCAAACCCTGTTAAAACAACATTGAGTTCGTCGAGCATGCCCTGGCACAAGGCATTTAATTGTTTGGGACGGTTAAATTGTACGCGGGCATAACCCGCATCAAATTTCTCAACCAGTAGATATTGATACGTCATGCAGCTTTCCTCATCTTTTATTTTTACGACTAGGGGTTTCGTAGGCTGTAAATATTCTTGGCAATTGTGCCGGGAATTAGCACAGGTACAAAAGCCTACAGATTGTAAGCAAAGAAAGGGGGGATTCCCACAAACGCTAGTGACTGTAAAGTCACTGTACGATGAGCTTTTCACACTCCATTGACAGCAACTTATTGACGACAATCAGTCCGCAGTTTTTGGTGCCTGCGTCTTTAGGCACTGCAATCTACAGAAACAGTCCGTCGCTATTTATAGCGTCCACAGATGATGGCACGTCAATTACTAGATGCCAGCAAGATAAACACCAGCGAGGACAAGCAAGCCCAATAAAAGCATGACCGACACCCCTCCCCGATTTTTCTTCGGTACAAAACCAAACAGTGAGGTTAGCCGAGATAAAAGCCAAATAGGCGGCGCGCCAAACATTAATTCTTTATAGGATCGGTCACCGGCAAGCTTCAAGGTCTCATGCATAAAGCCAGCACCACGAAAAAAAGGTAATAGCATACTTTGACTGAAGGTGTTACTTAACGATCCACCATCAACCGCTTTGTAAATGGCATCGCCTAATATTTTTTTATCACCCGCCCAGAGCGACTGCAGTAAAATTTTACCATTCACACCAATCAAATGGACTGAATTGGGTTTAAGGTCAAGAATTTTGTGTAAGGGGCCATCGAGCTCATCAATAATTACAGGGGCATCTATGGCGTAATTATTTTTAAAATCTAAAGCATTACAGCGCTTCTGCTCGAGAGTTTTGGGCTGGGGATAGTTCTCGCCAGGGTGGGCCTCGCGCACATAAACAAAGGCAATACGAAGCTTGTTACCCCTATTTTGTTGCAGCTCTTTTAATAGTGGCATAACGCTGATTGTCATCGGGCAAGTAATTGAAGCCGTCACCAGCAACAGGGGTTTGTCTTTGGCAAGCTCATAGAGACTAACTTTGCGGCCATCATCCATAGTCACCGCTATATCTGGAATGACCTGACCCGGACGCAGTGCATTACGACTAAAACGCATGTCACTCATCATCACTTGCAAACTAAAATGATCGAATAAATATGCTCGGCCATTATCGACATTCGAAGTGGTATTTTTAAGCTTCACAATATTGACCTCTTTATATTCAACGCCAAACATAAATTACAGCTTAGCTTATTAAAGATCCCGGGCTTTACAGGACATATGCAAAGCCCCGAAGTATTATCAGCACACTATTTAAATTGATCATCCAACGGCGTGTGCGCCAGCTTATTGGTGTAATTGCTGATCGTCTTCTGGGCGATACCGAGAATAATTTCGAGCAATTGCTGATTGCCGTAACCCACTGCCTTAAAGCGGGCAATTTGCTCATCGTCCAAATCGCCGCGCTGATTTAACAAGGCTTGAGTGGTGACTTTTAGCACCTCCAACTTTTCCGTCGGCAGCGCCTTGCCTTCGAGCAAGGCATTGATGAGGGCACCATCTACCTCCATCATCCCCGCAATAGTGGTATGGGCCGGCACGCAGTAGTGGCATTGATTTTCGAGATTGATGGACTGCCACACCACGGTCAGCTCTTCGGCATCGAAGCTACTTTGCTGAAAAAAGTCATGGAGGTTTTTATAGGCCGTGAGCACCGGCGGTGCCTCTGCCAGAACCGCGTGTAAATTCGGTACCCAGCCAAAGACCTCAGCAGAGTTTTTAAGTTCATCTTGTGCCGCCTGCGGGGCCGTTTCCGGGGTATGTAGTGTGAAGGCCATTGGGCTCACTCCTTAATTGTGGAAAATCTTATGAATTTCACCCGGGGCCATGCCTCATATCAGCCACCGAGGGAGCCATGACTTTACGTCGCTAAAACCGTACGATGAATGCCTTAAAATACCAAGTTGCAGCCCTGGAGTCCCAATGTCACCCTTAAACGATCTGACTCAACTCCTTAAACTGAGTGTTGAGGTCTACCATAACGCCCGCATTTGCGGTGACTGGAAGATAGAAACCGGCGCTGAAACCAGCGGTAAAACCTGCTTCCACATGGCCACCCAGGGCGGTTGCCTGCTCACCGTGCCCGGTCACGACAAGTGGCTACTGGCAGAGGGTGATCTGGTGATCTTCCCCCGCGAAGTCGCCCACAATATGGTCAGCCAGCAAGTACAACACGGCCCGCAACAACACCTGCCTATTAAGCAGTCACAAAACACAGCGGGCACCAGCATGCTCTGTGGTGAAATCACCTTTGCCAACCCCGGTTTTCAGGTACTACTCGATGCCCTGCCTGCAGTGTTTGTGATTCAGCGCGATGCCACCACGCCCTGGCTCAGCGAGCTGTTGAATTTAATCCTCAACGAAAGCCTGAGCAGCGAAACGCCCTCCAACCCCCTGCTCGATAAACTCTGCGAACTCTTATTTGCCTATGGCCTGCGTCACTTTATCGAATATCAAAACCGCAGCATTGGCGTGGTGGCACTGTTCAGCCACCGGCAAATTGCCCGTGCCATCAGCGCCATTCACAAACAACCGAGCTACGAATGGGGACTGATTAATCTTGCCGAAGAGGCGCAAATGTCGCGCACCCAATTCGCGCAAAGTTTTAAACAACTGAGCGGCTGGACGCCCATGCAATACCTGACATGGTGGCGCATGCAAATCGCCTGGTCTTATCTCGATGCCGGCGAGCATGTCGCCACGGTTGCCGAGAAAGTGGGTTATCGCTCCGAGTCAGCCTTCTCGCGGGCCTTTCAGAAAAACCATGGGCTGAATGCAGGCGCTGTGCGCCGTGGAGGACGAGCCAGAACATAAAGCATGACCGACTGCCCTAGCTCAGACGTCAGTCTTTTTGTCGCCAAGCGCTTCAACAGATTCCAGGCACCGAGGAAATCACCTGCAGACGCTATCTAAATGTTTCGCCACCACCTGAGTGGTCTATAGTCAGTTAATGAATTTGTCACAAATACATTAACTTAAAAACGACAGGGAGAATGTTATGACCAGAATCCACAGAATAATCACTGCAATAATGTGCTCAATGGCGAGTATTGTTACTGTTTTTTACGTTACCTCTGACGCGGCTTATGCTCAGGCGGATAAAAACAAAGGGGCTGATTATCAAGTACCGCGTAACTCTCTGGGTCATCCAGACCTGCAGGGTGTTTGGGATTTTCGCACCTTAACCCCGCTGGAACGCCCCGTTGAGGCAGGCGACAAGGCGGTATTTACAGCAGAAGAGGCGGAGGCATTTCGCCAGCAAGAGGTGGCGAGTCACGATGTTGATGAGCAAAGGGGTATCCCAGCCTCATTCGATGTGGAAGCAGCCTACAACACCTTCTGGTGGGATTTTGGCACCGAAATGAACGAAGACCGACGTACATCGCTTATTGTTGACCCCGCCAATGGACGGCTGCCAAAGCTGACACCAAAAGCGCGAGAAGATATGAAAAGAAACCTACTGCATATCCCGCCGGTAAGAGTGTTTGGCTCCATCGGCGAGGTCACCTTTCGACCCAAAGGGCCGGAGGCACTCGGGCTTTCTGAGCGCTGCCTGGTCGGCTTCAATGCCGGGCCACCACTGATACCGAGCGCCTATAACAACAACATCCGCATCGTACAGACGCCAGGTCATATTGTTTTATTCACAGAGATGATTCACGACGCACGCATTATCGCGATGGATGACAGTCCGCAATTACCGAAGGGCTTTAAAAAATGGTCGGGAGCTTCGAGCGGCCATTGGGATAAAGACACACTCGTCATCGAAACAAACAATTTCACCGATAAGACGCCCGTCTATCAGTTGCCCATCAACTTGAAGGATCCGTCTATGAACGGCGTAGTGGGTAGAGGCAGGGATTTCAAGCTGAGCGAACGTATAACGCGAATTAGTGATTCCCGCTTGCTCTATGAGTACACCATTGACGAACCTAATACCTTCACAAAACCCTTTACCGTGGCAATACCCATGAAAGCGAGTGAGGATCAAATGTTTGAGTATGCCTGTCACGAGGGAAACCACTCAATGGCGGGCATGCTAGGTGGCGCTCGAACACTCGAGAAAGAAGCTGCCCAGGCTGCTAAAAAATAATGCCGCTAAACCACTGTCAAATTTATTGGCTAAACTTTCGATAAGTTGAGAGTCTTGCGAACCTGCCGCAGCTCATCGCTGTTCTGCATGCTCAGCCAGCTTTCCGGGGAATGTCCAAGCACCTTCGGCAAGCGCAGCGCTATTTCTGGTGAAACTGCGCTTTGATCTTTCGGGACACGGTTTAAGGCCGATGCCGCCATATCGAGATCGAGATGCTTTGCCAGCTTGCGGCAGCTGATACCGTAGAGCGCCCTATAAATCGACTCGATAAACTCGCCCGAATGGGGAGGTTTGTACATAGTCATCAATGATAACCCTCATCGTTAAGGATGCAGGCATTGCCAACTTACCAAAAAGGGTAGCGTGCGCTTTAATTCTCGAGTCTGACCCCAATTTCCTTATGGATGGGTGTCCTGACTAAACCCAGCCCGCCAAACCTCTGTAATCACACGCCAAAATGATTCTGTTACGAATTGTTTACGCTACAGACTTTCTTTTGGGGTGTAAATTGTAGATGGATGTCCTTATGGGCTAGGAAATCAGCTTACGAGATGCATTATGGGCTGAGCGTTGCACTTATTACTTGAACTCAGGAGGCAATAAAAAGTAGGTGTCATCGCTAGACAGCCTGAATTTGGAGGTAAATTCGAGTCTGACCCCAATTATCATACGGACGCACCAGATACGCTGACATACCCAAGCTTCTTGTGCTGTCTTCGCAGGCGGTCCCAGCAGCGTACACGCTCGATTCAAGTTCACTCGCAGTGCAAATTATAGATGGGTGTCCTGACTAAACTCTCTCGCAATGCAAATTATAGATGGGTGTCCTGACTAAACCTATAAATCATCACCTCTGATGCTCAAAGTTATATTTTTTGATGTAATTTCCATCTCAGAACGAAGTGCATCGCTGATACTATTTGAAAAAATGTACTTTGGTACAACAACATTGCTTTTAATATAGACTGGATGATTAGTCATAATATTTAGATACTTATTAAGTAGATCTGAGGATGTTGTTTCTCGTTTTAGTTGACCTTTTAGTTTCTCATAGAATATATTTATTGCCATTTGTTCGTTTATGCTAGCATCATCTTCATTCAAGGCAACGAACAAAACCTCTGCCACTTTTGGTAACTTCCAGTTCATTTCAGAAGCAATTGATCTTATTTGATTTTGTATTTCTTTTGTTTTCATTGTCCCAGTTTGTCCCTGCGCCCTTGATACTATTCCAATTTCCCAGTCGGGATTAAATAAACTATAAGGATCATGTAATGACTAAATATCTATCAACTATCACCATATTCAGTAATGCTGGCGGAAACCCACCAAACGGGCCAAGCACAACAGGCAACCCTTCTGGCGGCGGAAGAGGTAACAATACGCCAAAAGGTAAGTAATTAACCACAAGCTTTAGCATTGGAGTTAAAGGCCTTGATAAAGGCCTTTTCACTTACCTTGTACCGAATGTAGGAAATTTCATTCATTGTATCTTCAAGGGCGCACAAACAAACGTCCCTTCTTTTTCCATGTACACTAAAGCCAACTGGCTCTTGATATGAGTTAGTGCATGCGTTGAGCATCTCTGATTCGACAGCTAGTGGGTATCTATTATCAGTAATGGCATAATCAACAAACTGGCTTCCACCATAGGCCAGCACCATTGCGATGGCCGATACCTTAAGAGGCTTCTTTATATTAAATTTTTCGATGTCATTTGAGCATGTAGTGCAATGAAATCGTACTTCTGCATTTACATCTGCTTTATCTTCGCAGGAACATGAATCTGGCACAATTTCTCCTTTATTTATAACGCCCGCCACACAGGCGAGCAACTTGTTGCGAGTCGAAGCCAACGCAGTTGGCGGTGTGCTGGCGCTGGTTAAATACCATACTTAGAACTCATTTATATTTTGTTCATTGTATTGCTCGCCCCATTTAACAACCTTTCCTTCTCTTAGTGTGACTTTATAAGTGCGCGCCCATGCTGATATTGCATGCTTCATTTTTTTATAAATCAAATACTCTTCAGCTGTATCGCCATCGACACTTCGAGAAACTGGGTTACCTAATATTTCTATTACTTCCGGCTTTGTCATGCCTAATTCAAGTTTATTAAACTGAGAAGCTGTTCCATAGATAGCAGCCTGACAGCCTGTCATAAATATTATGACCAGAAAAATTAGTGACCTTAAATTTTTTAGCTTCATTGAGATTTCTCCTTTTTGGTATTTAACGCCGCCAACACGGGCGCGAAAAAGCGTAGCTTTTTTGCGTCCAGCACACGAAGTGTGCGATGTGCTTGGCCTTGTTATGCATTTTTTATAACCTCAAGTACGACAGTGCCAAGCATTGAGCCTAAAGCGCCTAATGTTACAGCTGAAATAGCTGAGATTAAAATAGACCATATTGGGTGCTGTTTTATGAAAATAGCAATTCTATAAAAAAGAGGCCGCTTAATTTTCTTGATTTCTTTTTGCACCAATGACAGCATTTCATTCGAAACTGTTTCTTTGCGCATTCTTTCGCAGCAATCCGGGCAAACTATCGGGCTTGCACAAGAATGAATGATGTCTGTTTTTATGCCATTCATGTCAAATAGGCAACCTCGAGTTTCATCGTGAGTGAAATTGGTAGATTCAGAGTTAAGTGGTATTCGACGATTACTTCGATTAAACAATAATGTTCCAGAGTAGAGAAGACGAAAGATAAGATTTTCTAGTGGTATGTTCGAATGATTTAATATTTCTTTCATTTCATGAAATGTGATTACAACTCTATTTCCACTTAACCGTCTCGCATACCAATTTTGTTCTAATGGAACATTTACAATACAGACGAGAAAATCACCCGAAAAATTTACTGGGAGAACGCCCTCTAAATTATTATCAGTAAACTCCCAATTTCTTCCATCAGAATCGTTTGTTAGCGAATAGTTTTGAATCTCACCTGTAATTGAAATCAGCTTTGACTTTAAAGACTTTAATTTCTTTGTGTCAAAGCCTGCTGGCATATGCCCAACTGTGGCTATCGTAATTTTAGTTAAATCCATGTCGATTCCATTGGTGCATAACAGCGAATTATAAAGCCACTGGCTCTATAACACTTTGGCGCCTGTTCACAAGGAATGACGCAAAGATCATCAGCTTATTAGCTGTAAAAACAACAGGTTGGCGGTTTTCCAATAGTTGACGAACTGACATATAGGGCCATCCTTTGCTGTGATTATATTTTCCCTTGGCGCCTTATCTTATTCGAGCGCCCTTAATAATCAATGACTTATTGATTATTTTCCTGTAAACAAGAGCCAGTGGCTCCTGATCTTGGGCTTAAGCACATATACAGCGCGGACAATTACCGTGTATGACCACAGTAATTGTGAAATAAGGTCACGCCTCAGACTCAGGAAAGCCTTGTCATCAAGCAGCTTCAATTGCAGATGGCTGTCCAATTAACTAACAATTAATTATATTTTTATGTATCAGCCAAAGTTGTGCTCAAATGCGTGCAACCCAACTATCCGCAGCACTTCTTATATTTTTTACCGCTTCCGCAATTGCAAGGCGCGTTACGTGCCGGAACCTTATCAATTTTAACCGTAGCCTTTTTGTTAAGAAGCGCGGTCAGTTCAGCAATCGACTCAACCGCATCTTGGCTGCCATCAATTTCAACCACGGCATACAACTGCGCTTCAGCCACCAAGGCTTCAACTTCTTGCTTACGCGCCTCACTGGTAACGACCAAGGCCAGCGGATATTTTTTACTGCCGAATTTTCGGCTAGCGTTGACGTCACGACCATATTCAATGTGGTTCTCGCGCGCATCTTGACGACCCATGAAAAAGAATTTATCTGACATGTAACAATCCAAATTGTTGTGAAAAATAATCTGCAACCAACTATATGTTGGTCACCACCAAAAAACCGACGTTTCGTGTCTAGCCCTCAAACGCCTCCGTCATCACCTCAAGCTCATCCTGCAAGGCCAGCCACTCTTCTTCCAGCATTTGCAGCGCGTTCTTGCCCTCGCCCTGGGCCTTCATGAGTTTATTCAGCTCCTGCACCGGTTTGTCAGTATAGAGGGCGGGATCGGCGAGTTTTTCTGCTAAATCTTCCAGGCTTTTTTCACACTTGGCCATTTGCTTTTCGAGGGCGGCAATTTTATTACGCAGGGGGGCGGCCTGTCGGCGGAACTCGGCCTGCAGGCGTTTTTGTTCTTGCCGATCGGGTGCTTTGCCAGCGGAACCAGGCGTAGTGTTTGCGCCCTGCCCATCGCCACCCTCTTGTGCACCGGTATCTAAGGGCCGAGGAGCGCTTTTAATCTGTAAACGTTGATAGTCGTCGAGGTCGCCATCAAAGGGTCGGACTTCGCCATGAGCAACCAGATAAAGCTCATCCACTACCGTGTGTAGTAAGTGGCGATCGTGAGAGACCACCACCACCGCACCGGGGAATTCTTGCAGGGCGAGGATCAGCGCTTCACGCATGTCGACGTCGAGGTGGTTGGTGGGCTCATCGAGCAACAATAAGTTGGGGCGCTCCCACACCAATAGCGCCAGGGCGAGGCGGGTTTTTTCGCCGCCGGATAGCGGGCCAACGGGGGCGAGTACCGCATCACCCCGAAAGCCGAAGGTGCCGAGGTAGTTGCGCAGTTCCTGCTCTTTCACGCCTTCGGCAATGCGCTGTAGGTGCAGCAAGGGGCTGGCGTCGAGGTCTAGCGCGTCGAGTTGTTGCTGGTCAAAATAGCCGACCTGTAATTGGCGCCCCCGGTCGACATCGCCACTGACAGGCTCGATCACACCGGCGAGTAATTTCACCAGGGTCGATTTACCGGCCCCGTTGCGCCCCAGCAGGCCAATGCGCGAACCCGGCAGCAAATTGATGTGGATATGTTTAAGGATGACAGTATCGCCATAACCGGCCTGCACCTGGTCAAAGCTAACCAGCGGTGAGCAGAGTTCGTCGGGCGCAAAGAATTTGAAATCAAAACCACTGGCGGCATGCATGGGTGCGGCGGCCTGGAGTTTTTCCAGGGCTTTTACGCGGCTCTGGGCCTGTCGTGCCTTGGTGGCCTGATAGCGAAAGCGGTCAACAAAGGCTTGCAGGTGGGCGCGCTGGCGTTGCTGTTTATCAAACACCGCTTGCTGCAGCATCAGGCGTTCGCCGCGCTGGCGCTCAAAGCTCGAGTAGTTGCCCGCGTAGGTATCTAAGACCGCGCCGTTGAAATGAATAATGCCGTCGACCAAATTGTCGAGAAACTCCCGGTCGTGGGAGATCACAATCAAGGTGCCCGGGTAGCGCTTCAGCCAGCGCTCGAGCCAGACCACGGCCTCTAAGTCGAGGTGGTTGGTGGGTTCATCGAGCAACAGTAATTCTGAGGGTTTGAGCAGGGCGCGGGCCAAATTGACCCGCATGCGCCAGCCACCGGAAAAGCTCGACACCGGCTGTTGCTGGGCCTCGTGTTCAAAACCCAAGCCGGCCAACAGTTGTGCGGCGCGGGGGCCCATGGAGTAGCCGTCGAGGGCTTCGTAGTCGTGGTGCCAGTGGGCCAGCACATCACCCCCGGCGGCCTCGGCTTGTTCTTTTGCGGCTTCGAGGGTGCGGTATTCGCTATCGCCGTCGATGGTGTATTCGAGCACCGAGCTGGAGATGCTCGGGGTTTCCTGGTCGACACTGGAAATGCGCCAGTGCACGGGAAAGCCAATATCACCGGCATCGGCATGTAGTTCGCCCTTTAAGAGGGCAAATAGCGAGGACTTGCCCGAGCCATTGGCGCCAATCAGGCCGATTTTTTGACCGGCGTGCACACGCAGGTTGGCGTCTTTTAACAGGCTTTTATTGCCGCGAATTAGCTCGAGGTTTTGCGCTGTAATCATCTCTCAGCCCGCCGTCAGATTGACGATGTCAATCTTGTCGGGATTAAAGTCCTCGGCATCCTCACCGCGCTGTAACTGCAGGCCGGTAAAGTCGAATAAACCGCTATCGGCCAATTGCGAGGGTGCGACATTTTTAATGGCGGAGAAAATTGTTTCCGTGCGACCGGGGTATTCTTTTTCCCACGTCTGCAGCATGTCTTTAATGACCTGGCGTTGTAAATTCTCCTGTGAACCACAGAGGTTACAGGGAATAATCGGGAATTCTTTGTACTCGGCCAGTAGCGCGAGATCGTCTTCGCGGCAATAGGCCAGGGGGCGTATGACGATATTCTTTTTGTCGTCACTCAATAGCTTCGGTGGCATGGCTTTGAGCTTGCCGCCGAAGAACATATTCAAAAATAGGGTTTCAATAATATCGTCGCGGTGGTGGCCGAGGGCAATTTTGGTGGCACCAATTTCCTGGGCAAAGCCGTAGAGGCTGCCGCGCCGCAGGCGCGAACAAAGGCCACAGAAGGTCTTATTCTCGGGCACCCGCTCGGTGACAATACTGTAGGTATCTTTTTCAAGAATATGAAAGGGCACACCCTGTTCGGTGAGATATTCGGGCAGTACGTGCTCGGGAAAGCCCGGTTGTTTTTGGTCGAGATTGACCGCTACCAGCTCAAAATCAATCGGCGCCGTCTTCTGCAAATTGCGCAGTACCTCGAGCATGGCGTAGGAGTCTTTGCCCCCCGACAGACAGACCATCACCTTGTCGCCCGCTTCAATCATCTTGTAATCGGCAATCGCCGTGCCGACCTGGCGGCGCAGTCGTTTGTACAGCTTGTTCAGCTCGAGGCGATCTTTGCGGGGCTGGTGGGTCACAGGAATTACCTACGGGCTAAAAAGGGGCGCGCTATTGTAAAGCTTCGGCGCTGGACATACCAAGGGGAGTAGCACTTAAGACAATACGACGGGTGAGGCAATAAAAAACGGTGCTCTGATGGCGCCTTTTTTAACTAAGCGAAGGGCGTATTAGGGCGCATTAATGCGCCAGTCGTGGGTGTAGTCTATCTTGCCCTTGAAGCCCAGTAGATAGAGGGCATCACGATCACTGGCATAGCGGGCAAAAACCTTGAGTAATTTCTTATCGTCCTTGGCAAAATCCGCCTTATACCACTCGAAGAGTTTGGAGACATGCAGCTCACCATTTTCCAATTGCACCCCACGGGGATGCTCAACAAACTCATGGCCCGATTTTTTTAACAGTGCCCGGCTATTGGCGCTGGTGAAGGCCAGGGGCTGTAAATTGGGGCAGCCTAAGCCACCACAGGCAAGCCCGAAGTGCACCTTATGGTCTTGCCACAGAGGGCGTAGGATGCGGTGTTCAATATCATTGAGGGAGATGTTTTGCCCCGCCACACTGGCTATTTTTTTATCCCAGGGGCCTTTCATACCAGAACCACGGGGGCCGGGGATATTCTCGACACTGTCCACCGGATAATTATCTAAAATCAGGTCCAGCGTCAGTGCATTGTAGAGATTCAACCAATAGGCTTTTTGCTCTGCCCGGCTGTACTCACGTGGGTCGAGGGCTGTATTAGTTTTAATATAGCGGTCTAACTGCTTGCGGTGCTTACGGCTAACATCGGCGTAGCGAAAACGGTTGATACCCGAGGCATGGTTGCTAATAACATAAATATGTAGGATTGAATCGAGGGAAGAATGGTCAATCAGCCGTGTATTGTTTTCGCTACTTTTATTCCAAAGCGGCCAATAGTCAGAGCTGGGGGCAGCAACACTCAAACCACTTGTCACCAGCAGCGCTACACACAGGCCCATCTTTAAAAACTTCACGATATTCTCCCTTCTCAATCATTTTGTTGCCATCGGCTTCGCACTAAAAAACTACTCAACGAAGCGCAATCCTTGAGCCACCAATCTAACGTAGAGCCTTTGTTGTGGCTATGACGCCTGTCATACTATAAAAACCATCTATCCTCGATCCACGGAAGCACTTAACAAATCATGAATTTGAAAAACCTGAGTGACCGCCAGATTCACGCCATCGACCAGGCCCACGTCTGGCACCCCTATTCGTCACTGAGCCAGCCTCTGCCTACCTATCATGTGGCTTCCGCGAGCGGCGTACGCCTGCAGCTCGGCGATGGTCGGGAGTTGATTGACGGTATGTCGTCCTGGTGGTGCACCATTCACGGCTACAATCATCCTCAGTTGAACATAGCTGTGACCGCACAACTAGGGAAAATGTCCCACGTGATGTTCGGCGGCATTATTCACGAACCGGCTGCTCAGCTGGCACAACGTCTAGTAGACATTACACCGGAATCACTGAACAAAGTATTTTTCAGTGATTCCGGTTCAGTCAGCGTCGAGATAGCCATTAAAATGACCCTGCAATTTTGGCAGGCCAAGGGGCGAGCCGAGAAAAGCCGACTACTGACCTTAAGAAAGGGCTATCACGGTGACACTTTTGCAGCGATGGCCGTCTGCGACCCCGAAACCGGCATGCACCACCTGTTTAACGAAGTACTGCAGCAACAAGTGTTTAGCGAGTCGCCCCGCTGCCGTTTTGGTGAAGATTGGGGTCAGCAGTATCTCGCCGATTTCGAACAGCAACTGAGCACTCATAAAGACCAACTCGCCGCCGTCATATTAGAGCCCATCGTGCAGGGTGCCGGTGGCATGCATTTTTATTCGCCCGAGTATTTAAAGGGCGTGCGCGCCCTCTGCGACGAACACGATGTACTGTTAATTGCCGATGAAATTGCCACCGGCTTTGGCCGCACCGGCAAGCTCTTCGCCTGTGAATGGGCGGATATTAACCCCGACATTATGTGCGTTGGCAAAGCGTTGACAGGGGGCTATATGAGTCTTGCCGCCACCCTGTGCAACGATAAAGTCAGCGACGGCATCGGCGAAAGCGAAGCGGGTGTCTTTATGCACGGCCCCACCTTTATGGCCAACCCGCTGGCCTGCGCTGTGGCCAATGCCAGTATTGAGCTGCTGTTAGCATCAGATTGGCAGGGCAATATTGCGCGCATTGAAGCTCAGTTAGTTGAGCAACTCGCGCCCTGCAAGGCCTATAGCAGCGTGGCCGATGTGCGCGTATTGGGCGCAATTGGTGTGGTCGAAATGCATGAATTTGTCGACGTCGCCGCTCTGCAGAAACGCTTTGTCGAGGCCGGCGTGTGGATTCGCCCCTTTGCCAAACTGGTTTATGTAATGCCCGCTTTCAATATCGAGGCCGCCGACCTGAGTAGCCTAACAGCGGCAATTGTTGAGGTACTTAAAGCCGATTAGGCCAGAGGACGGATACCCACTGCACCGCGCACCTTATCCATCAAGGGCTGACTGAGCGCCCTCGCCCTTTCGCCACCGGCCTGCAGAATCTCTTCTATTTCAGCCGGCGCATCGATTAAGGCCTGATAGCGCTCGCGGGCCGGCGCCAACTCGGCATTCACCAATGCAAATAATTGCTTTTTGGCCTCACCCCAGGCGATGCCCTTGGCGAATTCTTCGCGCATCGCAGCCGTTTGCTCAGGGCTAGCAAAGGCCTGCCAGATTTGAAACACCGAGGAACTATCGGGGTCTTTCGGCTCACCCGGTTCCAGCAGGTTGGTTTTAATCTTATTGATGTGCTTTTTGAGCTGTTTTTCAGTGAGAAATAGCGGAATGGTATTGCCGTAGCTCTTGCTCATTTTGCGGCCATCGAGGCCCTGCAATAAGGGCACATCATCATCGACCTGAGCTTGCGGCAAAGCAAAGTGCTCGCCGTAGTGGTGATTAAAACGCTGGGCAATATCGCGCGCCATTTCGACGTGTTGAATCTGGTCGCGACCGACCGGAATCTGGTGGGCGTTAAACATCAGTATGTCGGCCGCCATCAACACCGGATAGCTGAACAGGCCCATGGTAATGCCGAAATCGGCATCCTCCCCCGCTGCTTCATTATCTTGCACCGAGGCTTTGTAGGCGTGGGCGCGATTCATCAAACCTTTAGCGGCCATGCAGTTGAGGAACCACATCAGCTCGGGGATTTGTGGGATATCAGACTGGCGATAAAAAACCGCGTTGTCGGTATCCAGACCCAAAGCAATCCAGCTGGCGGCGATCTCCAGGGTCGAACGATGCACGTCATCGGGATTATTGCACTTGATCAGCGCATGATAGTCGGCAAGAAAATAGAAGGACTCAACATCGGTGCTTTTGCTAGCCTCAACGGCGGGACGAATAGCGCCCACATAATTGCCCAAATGAGGGGTGCCGGAGGTGGTAATGCCGGTGAGTATTCTCTGCTTGCTCATAATCTCTCTGCGCCATGTTTCAGTTTGTGCGAGACAGCACCACCAGGGACGATGCCAAAAAAGTCGGCGTCATGATACCTGATTTAAGAGGCGGACTGGAGCCGTACAAGCCCTCGACTAAAGCGGCATTTGATTGAGTATCCAGCCAAGGACTAATACCTGGGGCAGTGTGACCAGGGGCAGGAAGAGGGCGATTTTCCAGGATTTGGTGAGATCTTTGAGAATCATAATCTCGGTGTAATCGGTGGCAATGCCCGCCATCAAAAAAGTAAAGCCATTGCCCGGCGCGCCGGCGCGCAACACCAGATCCGCGGCGACGGGGGTCGAGCCCTCGGAGCAAACCTCAATAATGGTGGCCGCCAGCAAGGTTAGTAATAAGCCCATCAGCGTCGGGCCAAATAAGGTGGCGTAGGTATCGAGAGGCACAAAGGCACGAATCGCCGTGGCCAGTACCAGACCAAAAAATAACCAGCGAAACACCATGCGTGAATCTTTCAGACCATCCCACAACAAGGCGCCAATTTCCCGGGGTGTAAAACTGGCGGCGGCGAAGAGTTTTTTTATTTCCGGCAACACGGCAGGGGCGCTCTCTTGCGAGTCCGCATCGGGGGTAGCCGGATTAGCGTTCAACACACCCCTGGCGACTAAACGATCAAAGATCACACCACTGATCAAACCAATCAACAGTGACAGGCTGATGTAAAGCAGGGTCCACTTAAGGCCGATCAGCGTGAACATAATGATGGTCAACGACAGGGAGTTCCACGGGCTGGCAATCAGAAAGGCCATCAACTGGCCGAGGCTGGCACCCTTTTGATAGAGCTTGGTGCCGACCATCAAAATGCCGTGGCTACAGAGATCCAGCAGCAAACCGGCAAAGGTCGCACGGGCAATACCTTTGAAAGTGCCGCCCCGGCCCAGGGTCGCCATAATCAGCTCACGGGGGATTCTCTCCAGCAGGCCGACAAAAACCACCGCAGCGGCCAGACCCCACCACATTTTATTAATCAGCTCGAAAATGCCGCTACTCATTACCGTGAGCCAGCGGGGTAAGGCATCGCCGTCCGCGAACCAAAAACCCAGTAGATAGCAAACCAGCACAATGCTGCCCGACACCCACAATAAATAGTCGCGTTGATTCTTTTCGCTGGGGCAGCAGGAGGTCTCGAC
Organism: Candidatus Reddybacter sp.; assembly: GCA_041277045.1. Taxonomy (GTDB): domain Bacteria; phylum Pseudomonadota; class Gammaproteobacteria; order Pseudomonadales; family Porticoccaceae; genus Reddybacter. The sequence goes on from JBGFSY010000001.1 coordinate 159,297, forward strand.
CTGCGTTGCACCGCAAGAGGGCTTGGCTGCCTCCGGTTCTGGCTCGGGTTTTTTACAGCAGGAACTCATCGTTTAACCTCCGCCAATATTTGTGTCTGTTCTTGCTGACCCGCTAGCCTGTCGATAATGACACAATCCGCGGCTTCATCATTGGCGCAAGCCCCTACCAGCTTCGCCAGCAGTTCGCGGGTTTCACCAAGCTCGCGGATATGGGCATCAACTTCTTCGAGCTTGTCACTCACCAGCTGGTGAACTTCGGCACTGCGCCGCTGAGGGTTCTTGTACAGGCCTAGCAAAAGCCGGCACTGATCGATATTAAAGCCAAACTGGCGGGCCTGCCGCAGAAAGCAGAGGGTAGCAATATCGGTTTTGCCATAGCGGCGATAACCATTTGCAGCCCGCCGAGGCGGGCAAATCAAATCAATACTTTCGTAGTAACGAATGGTTTTTGCCGGCAAGCCACTGAGTTTGGCTGCCTCACTGATATTCATGGCGAAGCTCGCTGTAAGACGTATTAAGATTGAAGCCCAATCTAAGCCTTACAGCAACAGGAAGGTCAAGAAAAATATTGAGAGGGGGTTTGCTACCGCGAAGACGATATTTACGCTACGAACAAAGATTGCGGTCCACTGATAAAAAGACTAGCCAGTGCCGACCAGCATGCTGGTGAACATCTCGATCGATTCCAGCTCAAAACCAGCATGTAGCTTCTTGCGTTTGGCCAGCTCTCTAACTTCACCGAGGGTAAACCAGTCAACTTCCAGTAATTCAGTATGATCAATACGGCCAATTTTACCCTCAAACAAAGTGCCATAAACCTTGTGCTGATAACCTTTGTAAGAATAACTGCCAACATCAACCAGCTCACCCATCGCAGTGTCGAGCTCTTCGTGAATTTCTCGGCGTGCCGCTTTGAGGGGCTTCTCACCCCAGTCGATGCGACCACCGGGCAAACCCCAAATACCTGTATTTTCGCCACGCACATTGTTGTGCACGACCATCAGAAATTCGTTGTTGGATTTAAGGATACAGCGCGAGGTGCGATATTTGTGTGTCTTCATAATATTTTCGCTACAACTGGTACTCTAGATGAACGGGGCCTTCTGTGGTGTTTAAATCATAAAGATTAAAAATAACAAGTTACTTTTAATCTTGCCGCGATGAAAGTCTCAGTCACAACAAAGCCCAGCGGCAGGGCCAATGCCTGTTACAAGAATATGTTAGGGCAAGTGTTGGAGGTTCAAGCTACGGGGCTTTTTTAAGCCTATCCAACAATTGATCTTTTAAGCTCAGGCGCAGTTTTTTTCTCTCTTCAAGATGAGCATCATCACAGTTTTCAACACAGATTTCAAAGCGGTAGATCTCATGATCGAGGTCGTGATACTCGGTAAATAGTTTCGAAAAACGCCGATCACTTACCTTGAGATCGTGAATTACGCTTTTGTATTCAGGTAGCTCATGCAGTCAATCGTGTTTCTCTAATGGCATTAATAGTGTCTCCTCTAATGAGGGTTTTTACATTCTCACAGGCGCTGTTAAACACGGCGATGACAATGTACGCAGCCATAATGTCCGGCTTCTACAGGTGAGAGCGCAGCGGCGAGGGCAGTAATCAACGCCAGTTTAATGGCCAACGGCCTGTGGGCTGCATCCAGCGCCCTATCTGGCATCTTGGCCGACACCAAACCCTATTGCCGTTTAAACCCGGCAGTGCGCTGGTCAATTACTATCGCACCAAGGGTGAGCGCTGGATTTCATTGATTGTGATTCAGGAAGAGAAGCACTGGCCCAATTTCATCAAAGCTATCGAGCGGCCCGATCTGGCCGCTGACCCGCGCTTTGCTGAATGAGCCATACGCTTTAAACACGCCAAAGAACTCGGCGCTATTTTCAGAGAAATATTCAAAACGCGAAACTGTGATGAGTGGCGCGAACGTCTGCCTGACAACAAAATCACCTTCAGCGTGGTCGCCACTTTCGAAGATGTTATCGACGATGCCCAGGCCATTGAAAATGATATATTTATTGACGTTGAAGGCCACAACGCTGGTCGCGGTCAGGCCATTAATAGCCCCTTCTGGATAGAGGGTTCCGACAAAGTCCCCGCCCACATCGGCTCAGCATTGGGTGCCGATAGTGTGAAAATATTGCAGGATCTTGGCTATGAAGACAGCCAAATTAAGCAGCTCACTGAAACGGGCGCGATAGAAACACAATAAATTTCAAACAGTCAGTTAAAGGACGCTAGCCCCGCCTAAAAAACGGGGCTTTATTACAGACCAGGCCTGTGCTCAAAGATACAAATGTTCAACCATCAACTGCAGTGATTCTCGCCCCCGAAAGCGGTTAATATCGAGGCGATAAACGGCGGCTACGCGCTCGGGCACCGTCGTCACACTACCCTCTTCCACCGTGTTAAAGGCAATGGCATCGACGACCTGCTCACCTGAGGGGCCATAAGCCAATACCAATTTCAGATGCTTGCCGCCAACCACTCGATCTTGCACCACAGAGAACTCGCCGTAAAAACAGGGCTCGGGAAAGTGCTGCCCCCAGGGGCCACCGTCGCGTAGCTGCTGAGCCATAGTGAGACTAAAATCACCCGTCTCTAATTCACCATCGGTGAGTACTTCTGCCGCCAGGTCATCGGCGCTCAACTGTCGACGCACCTCCTCATCAAAGGCGGCAGCAAAGGCTGGAAAGTGTTCTTTTTTAAGGGATAGCCCAGCAGCCATGGCATGGCCACCAAAGCGGTCAAGCAGCTCGGGATGACGGCTGGCAATGGCATCGAAGGCATCGCGAATATGAAAACCGGGAATGGAGCGTGCCGAACCTTTTAAGTCTTCCTCACCCGCCTCGGCAAAGGCGACCACCGGGCGGTGCAACTTATCTTTAATGCGCGAGGCCAGCAGACCAACCACACCCTGATGCCAGCCCTGATCGTAAAGGCAAAGCCCCCAGGGCATATTGTCAGCGTCAAAATCCAGCTCCTCTAATAGTGTCAGCGCCTCACTTTGCATATCGGCTTCGATCAAACGACGATCCTGATTTAACTCATCAAGGCGTACGGCGAGTTGACGAGCCTCGGCCGGATCCTCACTCAGCAAGCAACGAATACCGATGCTCATATCATCGAGCCGACCCGCTGCATTGAGGCGTGGCCCCACAGTAAAGCCCAGGTCGGAGGCCACTAGCCATTGCCGGTCTTTATTCGTCAACTCAAGCAGGGCGAGAATACCGGGCCGCGCGCGCCCTGCACGGATTCGCCGTAAACCTTCATTAACCAGCACGCGATTGGTTTTATCCAGCGGCACCACGTCGGCAACGGTGCCGAGGGCGACGAGGTCGAGCCAGTCGGCCATTAACGGTTCTGCCAGCCCTGCCTCTACAAACCAGTTCTGCTCACGCAAACGACCACGCAGCGCACTCAGCAGGTAAAACACCACCCCCACACCGGCTAAATTCTTGGCGCCGAAAGCACAATCAGGTTGATGGGGATTGACGATGGCATCGGCGGCGGGCAGCTCGGCACCGGGCAAGTGATGATCTGTCACCAGCACTTTAATGCCTGCGGCTTGAGCGGCAAGCACACCCGAAAGACTGGAAATACCGTTGTCGACGGTGAGAATAAGGTCGGGTTTGCTCTGTTGGGCGAGAGCGACAATCTCAGGCGTTAAACCGTAACCGTAGTCAAAGCGGTTGGGCACCAGAAAATCGACTTGCTGAAAACCGAGGGCGCGTAGAGCGAGCACGGCTAGAGCGGTGCTGGTGGCACCATCGGCATCGAAGTCACCGACAATCAATACTGACTGGTTTTGGCGCAGAGCATCGCAGAGTAAATCGAGGGCGGCATCGAGACCGCGCAGAGAATCGGGCCGGGGTAACTCAGCCAGTTTTAATGACAGTTCTTGTTGGCTAAAAATACCGCGCCCGGCATAGATCCGCTGTAACAGCGCGGGCATGGTGGCATCAAAGTCGACGCCGTTCAGCTCAGATTCGCGATAGCGCACCAGGGGTGATTGAGCAGCGGCTAGCTCCGGCATATTACGTCCCTAATATTGTGTGCCTAAACGGTGATATGCGCCGCCATGTAGGTCTGCACTTTGGCCAGGTCATTGGCCTCGACGTGATAGCGCTCTTCACGCTCAAAGAGGTCGGCCATGTGATGGGGCAAGGCGGGGCTTTCCGGATAACCCGCCTGCATCACCGCATCCGGGAATTTCGCTGGGTGGGCGGTGGCGAGGCAAATCATCGGTGTTGCCGATGAGCTACGGCACTTGCGACCGGCCTGCAGGCCAATCGCAGAGTGGGGGTCGAGCAGGTAATCACTGCTCTCGTACTCGTCGCTAATCACCTTCAGGGTCTCTTCGTCGTCGAGACGATAGGAGCTAAAGACTTTGCGCGCCTGTTCCAGCGCTGCAGGGTCGAGTTCACTGACACTACCGGCATTTAAAGAGGCCATCAGGCCGTCGATAGCGGCGCCGTCTTTGCCGTAAAGATCAAACAACAAGCGCTCAAAATTGCTCGACGCCATAATATCCATGCTCGGCGACAGGCTGTGCTCAATAGGCTTTTTACTGTGGTCGTTGGCGCTAATACAGCGATGCAAAATGTCGTTGGCGTTGGTACCGATCACCAGTTGCTCGACTGGTAAGCCCATACCTCGAGCTAAATAACCGGCAAAAATATCGCCAAAATTACCCGTTGGCACGGCGAAGGAGACGGGGCGATGAGGCCCGCCCACGGACAGCGCCGCCCAAAAGTAATAGACAATTTGCGCCATGATGCGCGCCCAGTTGATGGAGTTTACCGCTACCAGCTGGCGTCCATCGGGCAGAAAAGACTGGTCGCCAAAGCTAGCTTTGACCATATTCTGGCAATCGTCAAAATTACCTTCAACGGCAATATTGTGAATGTTGTCACTCAACACAGTGGTCATTTGCCGGCGCTGTACGTCGGAGACACGACCGTGGGGATGGAGAATAAAAATATCAATATTCTTACAGCGCCGACAGCCCTCTATCGCCGCCGAGCCGGTATCACCCGAGGTGGCACCCATGATGACAACTTTTTGGCCGCGCTTGTCGAGAATATAGTCGAGCAGGTGACCAAGAAACTGCAGGGCGAAATCTTTAAAGGCCAGGGTTGGGCCGTGGAAAAGCTCGAGTATCCACTCGTTGTGGCCACTCTGTACCAGCGGTGCGATGGCGCGATGACGAAAGTCACTGTAAGAGGCGTCGATAATGCCCTTTAAATCGTCGGCGGGAATAGCGCCGGCAACGAAGGGGGAGATCACCTTCAGGGCCAACTCGTTGTAGGGCAAGCCCGCCCATGAGGCGATTTCTTCACGGCTGAACTGGGGCAGCGTTTGAGGCACGAACAAGCCGCCATCGGGTGCCAGGCCCGTCAGTACGACCTCTTCAAAAGACAGAGCTGAGGCCTGACCACGAGTGCTGATATATTTCACGTTTTGACCTTTCCTATTTTGAGCTTACTGAACTTGGCTTGGCGCAATAGCACTTAGGTATCAAGACTTTCGAGACGAATTCTCACCACCGAGCCATTCACCGAGGCCAAAGCTTCTATTTCTATAACGGCGTCGCGTAGGTTCTGCTCACGCGTGGTATTGGTGAGCATGATCAAGGGCACATCACTCGCACCGGTATGGGGTTCTTTCTGAATAATAGCCTCGATACTGATGCCCCGCTGGCTCATGATCTGCGCCACGCTAGACAGCACACCGGGCTGGTCGAGCACCGAAGCTCGCAGGTAATAAGCACTTTCAATATCGGCAATATCCAGTACACCGGGGTCAACAATCGCCTCACTGAGAAAGCCCAGAGCGGGTACGCGATTTTCAGCACTAGAGCCAATACTGCGTGCCACATCGACGATATCGGCAATCACGGCAGAGGCGGTTGGCTCCGCTCCGGCACCGGGGCCGTAGTACAAAGTGGGGCCAACGGCATCGCCCTTGACCATCACCGCGTTCATTACACCGCTGACCTGGGCAATTAACTGGCGCTCGGGGATTAAAGTGGGGTGAACGCGCAGCTCAACACCGTCCGCGCGCTGTTTCGCGATACCCAAATGTTTAATGCGATAACCCAGCTCTTCGGCGTACACCACGTCTTCAGGCTGAATATCGGTAATACCCTCGGTAAAGACGGCGTCAAAACGCAGCGGCATACCAAAGGCGATAGAGGCGAGAATCACCAACTTGTGGGCAGCGTCTGTGCCCTCAACATCGAAGGCGGGGTCGGCCTCGGCATAACCCAACTCTTGAGCTTCGACCAGCACATCGGCGAAGTCGCGGCCCTTGTCACGCATTTCGGTGAGAATAAAATTGCCGGTGCCATTAATAATGCCCGCCAGCCACTCGATTTTATTCGCCGACAAACCCTCGCGCAGGGCTTTGATAATGGGAATACCACCGGCGACACCGGCCTCATAGGCGACACAAACACCCTGCTTTTCAGCGGCGGCGAAAATCTCGTTACCGTATTCGGCGATGAGCGCTTTGTTGGCGGTGACGACATGCTTGCCATTGGCGATGGCTTGCAACACCAGCTCTTTCGCCGTGGTGGTGCCGCCGATCAACTCGACAATAATGTCCACATCGGGGCGGCTGGCAAGGGCGAAAATATCTCTTTCGACAACGACCTCAGCCGTATCGCAGCTAACATTGTCACGACGGGCACCAACGACACTGACCTTGATATCACAACCGGCACGCGCATTGATCAAGGCCCCATTGCGAGCCAGCACATTAAAGGTGCCGCTACCGACAGTACCCAGACCACAAATCCCAATATTGACTGACTTCAAGGAGCCCCCCGCCTGCAGATAATAAAAAAGAGGGCCACCTTAATGGCGGCCATGCCGAGTGTCAACGGGCGGAGCTACTCTGCCCGCTATTGATGCCCAGCACTCTGGCGAGGTCTGCCGCAGGGCGGTAACCCGGTATCAGAGAACCATCAGCCAGCACGATGGCCGGGGTGCCATTGACACCCATTTGCTGACCCAGATTGTATTGTTTTGCCACGGGGTTATCGGCACACACATTCTGCTCGATTTCCTTGCCATTTTTCAGTGCCGTTAAAGCTTGTCGGGGCTTATCAGCACACCAGGCAGAGGCTATTTTTTGATAGGAAGCCGAGCCGATGCCCGCACGTGGGAAGGCCAGATAACGCACCTCTATGCCCATGGCATTGAGCTCAGGCACTTCTTTATGCAGTTTTCGGCAGTAGCCGCAGTCGACATCGGTAAACACATTGATAACACCCTGGACCGGCACGGTCGGCGAGAAGACAATCATGTCTGCCAGCGGGATTTCAGCCAACAAGCCTTTACGCACCGCCGTTAAAGCCTGCTCTTTGAGGTTGATAAAGCGGCCTTTGCCAACCTGATACAGATCTCCATCAAAAAAGAACTCACCATCGTTGTAGACATAGAGCATGGGGCCATTTTCGACCTGTAGCATCGCAATGCCGGGGATGGGGCTAGCCTGAATGTCGCCATAGTTGAGATCGGGACGAGCGGAACGCAGGCTGGCCATAATGCGCGCCTTACGCTCGCTACTCACTTCACCCGCGCTATTGCCAGGCTCTGCTGCCCACAGCGGTTGAGCCACACAAGCCATAATGACGCCGACAACGCTCAGGCGTCGCAAGCTTGCTATCAGACGACTCATCGCGTCGAACCTAAATATTTTGTACATAAATAAAAACTCCACTACTCACTTCTTTAAAGACAGTCATTGGAACACATTGCCGACGGTCTGTTCCCTACCCCGATAACAACTAGGCTCTGGGGTGGTGCTCCGCATGCAATTCTTGCAGACGAACCTTGGCAACATGGGTGTAAATTTGTGTGGTCGATAAATCACTGTGGCCCAGTAAAAGCTGCACCACCCGTAAATCGGCCCCATGGTTCAACAAATGTGTCGCAAAGGCATGGCGCAAGGTGTGAGGGGACAGGGCTTGCTCAATACCCGCCACCTTCGCCCAATGCTTGAGTCGGTGCCAGAAAGTCTGACGAGTCATGCCCCGCCCCCGCCGACTGGGAAAGAGCACTTCGCTGGCTTTCATGCCCAATAATTCGGGGCGAGCGTGGCGTAAATAACGCGCCAACCAATCGAGAGCCTCTTCACCCACCGGCACCAGTCGCTCTTTGGCGCCTTTGCCAATGACCCGCACGACACCCTGGCGAATATTGACCTGACTCATGGTCAAGGCCACCAGTTCGGAAACCCGAAGGCCGGTGGCATAGAGCAGCTCGATCATGGTTTTATCGCGCAGACCAATGGCCGTGTCGACATCAGGCGCCAATAACAACTGGTCGACTTCTGCCTCACTCAAACTTTTGGGCAATAGCTGTCCCAGCTTCGGGCTGGGTATATTCGCTGTGGGGTTCGAACTAATCTGCTTTTCCCGCAACCAGTAAAGATAAAAGCCCCGCAAGCAGGAAAGCGAGCGAGCAGCCGAGCGAGCACTCCTTGGCGGGCTTAGACGATAAGCCATGTAGTCACGAAGCAGGGGGTTGTCGGCCAACATCAATGTTGAACCTTGAGGCTGCAGCCACTGACTAAAGGCTGACAGGTCTCGACGATAAGACTCGCGCGTATTGTCGCTCAGGCCCTTTTCCAGCCATAGCGCGTCAATATATTTGTCGATGCGCTCGTCATCAGTGGCAATACTCATCGGCGAAGTGTAGTGGCTCGGCGCCATCCCTGTAAATGCAATTGACGCATGCCAGCAAGCACCACACTTTAAGAATCATTAAACAAAATCAATGGACACAAAAAAGGCGACCGAAGTCGCCTTTTTAACACAGCAGGGTAAACCCTTAGCCGAGCTTTTCCTTGATGCGTGCTGCCTTACCCGACAGTTCACGCAAGTAGTACAACTTGGCCTGACGCACGTCGCCGCGACGCTTAACCGTAATGCTGTCAATCGCCTTGCTGTAAGTCTGAAAAGTACGCTCAACACCAATGCCGCTGGAAATCTTGCGCACAGTGAAAGCTGAGTTAATACCGCGATTGCGCTTAGCAATCACAATACCTTCGAAAGCCTGTAGACGCTCACGATCGCCCTCACGAACCTTGACCTGAACAACAAGGGTATCACCGGAGCTAAAAGGAGGGATTTCTTTACCCATTTGCTCCGCTTCAAGTTCAGCGATAATTTTGTTCTTGCTCATGTCCAGCTCCTGATAACTCTCTAGGTACGGCTTCACAGCCGGGTTAATATCGTCAACAACTTGCTGTAAAGCCCGCAATTGTTGTTAAATTTTTGTTCAATGTTTCTATTCGTTGTTTCCAGAAGCGGGTCTAAAGCACCCATCTCTTTACTACTCTTTTAAAACCTCGGCCAGTATTGCCGCCTGCTCTTCTGTCAACGTTACATCAGCCAACAGATCTGGTCGTCTCGACCGTGTTCTCAATAACGCGCGCTGTAAACGCCAGCGCCGTATTCTTTCATGGTTGCCCGAAAGTAGTACATCGGGAACCGCCATGCCTTCATAAACTTCAGGTCGCGTGTAGTGCTCACAATCGAGCAAACCACCGACAAACGAGTCCTCTTCAGCCGATGCCTCGTGACCCAGTACGCCCGGCAACTGCCTAAGCAGGGCATCCATCAGTACCATCGCCGGTAGTTCACCGCCGCTGAGCACATAGTCACCAATCGACCACTCTTCATCGACCTCTAACGACAACAGTCGCTCATCAATGCCTTCGTAGCGTCCGGCTATCAGCACCAGGTTTTCTCTTCGCCCGGCAAAATCGGCAACGGCCTGGTGTTTCAACAACTGTCCCTGTGGCGATAAATACACCACCTTACATGGGCCCTGTATCCAGACCCTAGCCTCCGTTATGGCCTCGCGCAAGGGTTTCAGGGTCATTACCATACCCGGCCCTCCGCCATAGGGTCTGTCATCAACACTGTGATGACGGTCGGCGGTGTAATCACGGGGGTTAAAAAACCCGACCTCCACCAAACCCTTGCTGAGCGCTCGCCCCGTTACGCCGTAATCCGTTACCGCTTTAAACATTTCAGGAAACAAGGTCACCAGTGCTATTTTCATAAGCTATAACACCCAGGCTGACTATCAGTCACCCTGACTTTTTTCCCTGCTTTTATCAGCAAGCCGATAAAGCTAAAACTCTGGATCCCAGTCAACGAGAATTTCTCCAGCATCGGTATCGATCTTTAATAAGTACTGATCCACATAGGGAATCAGTCTCTCCTTCTGATCAATACTATCCGCAGCTCCCTTGACCACCAGCACGTCATTGGCGCCAGTTTCGAGAAAACCCGATACTTCACCAAGAAGTACACGTGCATCCCCATCAACGCTATAAACCTGCAAACCCTGAAGCTGGTACCAGTAGTGATCTCCACCTTCCAGGGCATTAAACTGTTCGCGCAACACGCAAATATCGAGACCACTTAAAGCCTCGGCCTCGTTGCGGTCATCAATACCGCACAAGTGTGCGACTGTGCCTTTGCCCTGAGCCCGAAAGCTATCGGCTTCAAGCTCCTGCCAGCGGCCATCGAGCTCAACCCGCCAGGGCTTATAGCTAAAGACATTTTCTGCAGGCTGGGTGTAGGAGTGAACTTTTACCCAACCTTTAATACCGTGGGCCCCGGTAATCCGAGCCACAACTGCATATTTTTCAGGTTTATCCATTTCTACACTAAACCCTATTTACCAGGCCCTGATTAACGGGGCCGAGGAATTAGGCTGCGGCTTTAGCGGCTTTTTTCAACAGACTAGCAACGCGATCAGACAAGGTAGCGCCTTTGCTCACCCAGTAATCGATGCGCTCTTGATTAATGCGCAGTGGCTCTTCCTGCCCGCGGGCGAGAGGATTAAAAAAGCCAACGCGCTCAATGTAGCGACCATCGCGTGAACGGCGGCTATCGCTAACCGTCAGGTGATAGAAAGGGCGTTTTTTTGAACCGCCACGTGCTAGACGTATTATGACCATGAAATCTGTTTTCCTGTTTTTACCGAAGCAAATCTGCCGGAAGGCTAACTGCCCGTCCGGACGTACATTACGCAGGGCTTCATTAAATGACTAAGACAACACTCCAAAATAAACGGTGTAGCCAAGCCAATCACAGCCCTACGGAAAGGCGCGGTATTTTACGTTAATTTAAACTCAAATAAAACCATCTTTTCAGAACAATTTTAAAACACTTAGCGACGAAAGCCACCAGGTGGCATACCACCGCCCTGAGCACCGCTTTGCGCCATCATACTTTCCATGCCTCGCATCATTTTATTCATGCCCTTGCCCTTCATTTTCTTCATCATTTTGCTCATTTGCTTGTATTGCTTGAGCATGCGATTGAGATCCTGAATGCTGGTGCCTGAGCCTTGAGTGATGCGCCGCTTGCGCGAGCCATTGAGAATATCGGGGTTGGATCTTTCGGCCAGTGTCATTGAATCAATAATGATCGTCATACGACCCAGCTGCGAACCCAAATTCGCCTGTTCGGCCATCTGCGCCATATTGCCCATACCGGGCAATTTCTCGAGCATGTCGCCCATGCCGCCCATATTTTGCATTTGCTGCAGCTGGTCGCGCAGGTCGTTGAGGTCAAAGCGCTTGCCCTTTTGAACTTTCTTGATCAGCTTGTCGGCTTTCTTTTTATCGACCTTGCGCTCGACTTCTTCGATCAGCGAGAGCATGTCGCCCATGCCGAGAATACGCGAGGCCACCCGTTCGGGGTGGAAGGGCTCGAGGGCATCGGTTCTTTCACCAACACCGAGGAATTTAATCGGCTTGCCGGTCACCTGTCGTACAGACAGGGCTGCACCACCACGAGCATCGCCATCGACCTTGGTCAGAATAACGCCGGTCAGCGGCAGCGCCTCATTGAAGGCACTGGCCGTATTGACGGCATCCTGACCAATCATGGCGTCAATGACGAACAAGGTTTCGACCGGCTTCACCGCAGTATGAAGATCCTTGATTTCAGTCATCAAGGCTTCGTCAATATGCAGGCGACCCGCCGTATCGACAATCAGCACATCGGCAAAACTTTTGCGTGCCGCTGCCAGGGCAGCCTCGACGATGTCGACCGGACTCTGCTCAGTGGCACTGGGGAAGAACTCAGCACCGACTTCTGCCGCCAGCACTTCAAGCTGTTTAATCGCGGCCGGACGATAAACATCGGCACTGACCACCATGACTTTTTTCTTTTCGCGCTCGCTCAAATAACGCGCCAACTTGGCGACAGAGGTGGTTTTACCCGCACCCTGCAAGCCGGCCATTAAAATGACGGCTGGCGGCGCCGCAGCAAGGTCGAGGCTCTCGTTGCTAGAGCCCATAACCAGTTCGAGCTGGTCCTGCACAATCTTTAGAAATTGCTGACCCGGATTGAGACTGAGGTTTACTTCCTGACCCACCGCTCTATCGCGCACCTGGTCAATAAAGGTCTTGACCACCGGCAGGGCGACATCAGCCTCCAGTAGCGCCATACGCACTTCGCGCAGGGTATCTTTAATATTCTCTTCGCTTAGGGTCGATTTGCCAGAGATGGCTTTCAGGCTATGTGAAAGACGATCACTAAGATTTTCAAATAGAGCCATGGTCTTGTTATTCCCGCTTAAAAGGTTATTTCCGCTTCAGGTTAGGCGTTAGAATTAGCGATACAGCCCTACAGTATAACCGATCAAAACCCTTACCGGCAGCCACTTGGCGAGACTAGCAGCGAATCATTCGTCGAACAGATCCAATCGACAACGAGCTTGAGCGTAGGCTTTGCGCCAATGGCTTTCTGTGCCAAACTCGACGAATCTGATCAACACGAACAGCTGTTATGTCCGTACAACTTACTGCCACGCTTGCCATTGCCTGCTACCTGTCCGCCTTCGGCCTGCAGGTTCGCGCCAGCTTACAACCCTCTGGTAGCACTGCATCCATCGCCAAAAGCTCGGTACTCGGGCTTAGCGGCCTGGCTTTAGCCGCTCACTTTGCCACCAGCTGGCAACAAATTTTTACCAGCTCGGGCACCAATTTCAGCTTTCTGCCACTATCGGTTGCGATTTTTTTCATCATCAATTTTATGGTCGTTAGTGGTAGCCTGCGCCGACCCTTTCAGAGCCTATTCCTTTTACTGTTCCCGTTTAGCGCGCTAGCACTGGCTCTCTCTTTGCTGCCCGTGTGGCAAAGCCCGCCCCTCAATAATCTGCCTTTGGGCCTGAGTCTGCATATTTTGTTATCGATTATTGCCTACAGCCTGCTGAGCATTGCCGCGCTTGAAGCGCTCTTTCTCGCCTACCAAAATCGTCAACTCCACCAACATCACAGCAGTGCTTTAATGCGCATATTGCCACCCCTGCAAACCATGGAAAGCCTTTTATTTGGGCTGGTCATCACCGGCTTTACCCTACTGACACTGGCATTGATTAGCGGCCTGCTGTTTGTCGACAATTTCTTTGCCCAGCATCTGGTGCACAAAACAGTTTTCTCCATCGTCGCCTGGCTGGTTTACGGCATCTTGTTATGGGGTCATTTCCGCTGGGGCTGGCGGGGTAAAACAGCAACGCTGTGGACACTCGGTGGATTTACCTCATTGATGCTCGCTTTCTGGGGCACCAAATTTGTCCTCGAGGTTATCCTCATTTAAAACCAATCGCCAAAGCCAGTTGCCAAGCGCTGCAAACTGCTTCAACATGAGCGGCCCTTAGCTGCGAGAGGTTAAACCCTCGTTGAACGACGCTCCGATATGGCTGCTTGCCAGCCTGCTGACCGGCCTCTTAATTATCTCTGCTTTTTTCTCTGGTTCCGAAACGGGCATGATGTCCCTCAACCGTTACCGACTGAAGCATCTCGCTAAAAATAGCCGTGGCGCCCGCCGCGCGCAAAAGCTTCTCGAACGCCCAGACCGCCTGATCGGCATTATTTTGATCGGCAATAATGCGGTCAATATTCTCGCTTCCATTATAGCCTCCATCATCAGTATTCGGCTGTTTGGGCCTGAAATTGGTATTGTTGTCGCCACCCTCGGGCTGACTTTTGCCATCCTGATTTTCTCAGAAGTGACACCAAAAACTATCGCCGCCCTGCACCCCGAGAGCGTGGCCTTTAAGGCTAGCCACATTCTCAAACCTCTGCTGAAGGTCGCCTATCCACTGGTGTGGATCGTCAATCATCTATCTAACGCGCTGGTTCGCTTACTCGGTTTCAACCCTTTAAAGAAAGTTGACGACAGTCTTAGTAAAGAAGAGCTGCGCACGGTGGTGGACGAAGCCAAGGAGGAAAATCTCTCCTCGCGCCACCAGGATATGTTGATCAGTGTTCTCGATCTGGAAAAAATCAGCGTCAATGACATTATGGTGCCGCGCAGTGAAATCCTCGGCCTCAATCTAGAGGATGACATCGACACACTGGTTGAGCGCATCGTCAAGACCGAACACACCCGCCTGCCGGTCTACGAGGGCGACATCAACCAGATAGTGGGCACTCTCCACATGCGCAAGGTCAGCCGCATATTACGCGGCGGCGAAGGCGAATTAACCAAAGAAGCCATCAAGCGCTTCACCAACCCCACCTATTTTATTCCCGCCGAAACACCCCTGCATATTCAGCTGATTAACTTTCAGAAAAACAAATACCGCCTGGGGCTGGTGGTCGATGAATACGGCGAAATAGAGGGCCTGGCCACCCTCGACGACATCCTCGAAGAGATCGTCGGCGATTTCACCACCAATATTTTCGAGCACGAAGACGAAATTGCCAAACAGGATGACGGCACTTACCTGATCGACGGTACAGCCAATATTCGCGATATCAATAAGACTACCAACTGGGATTTGCCGGTGGACGGGCCGAAAACCTTGAACGGCCTGGCCCTCGAGCATATCGAGAGCTTCCCCGATGCCAAGGTCAGCTTCAGTATCGACACTTATCGGCTGGAAGTGCTCGCGCTGTCAGAAAAAATGATCAGCAAGCTAAAGGTTTGGCAGATAACGCCGCCCCGAGAAGAAGAGCTTTAGTAGGCCACTACAAATCAGGCGAAGGGGTTGCCGACCTTGCCCCGAGCGTGAACCTTTTTTAGCACCGCCCGACGCTCAGTGCTATCTAATGACATCCACTCGCGAATCTCCCCCCCACTGCGATGACAGCCAGTGCAAATATCATTCATATCGAGGGCGCAAATGGCAACACAGGGTGAAACCACCGGCGCTTCTTCAGCATCCCTCTTGCACTCACCGGCGGACGACTTATTACCCATATCCACTAAGCCCCTATATTTAAGGGCTTGAGCGAAGTACGAAAGCTCGCCGCTTTTTCAATATACGTCGCCGCCGAGCTCTGCAGCACCGCAATGGTTTTTTCGTCCAGCTGACGAACAATCTTCGCCGGAGTACCGAGCACCATCGAGTTATCAGGAATCACCATGCCCTCGGGCACCAGCGCATTGGCACCAATTAAACAGTTTTTACCAATCACCGCGCCATTAAGAATCACCGCATTAATGCCAATCAGCGAGTTATCGCCGATGGTGCAGCCGTGAATCATCGCGCAATGGCCGATGGTGATATTGCAGCCAATATTGGCCTGTATGCCCGGATCGGTGTGAATCACGGCGGTGTCCTGCACATTGGTGCCGGCCCCGATATTAATAGTATCGGTATCGCCGCGAATCACTGCGCCAAACCAGACACTCACCTGATCACCCAAATTCACCGAGCCAATAACATCGGCACTGGGGGCGACAAACACATCTTTACCCAATGTCGGCACCCGGTCTTCATATTGATAAATCATCTATCCACCTATTTTATTAATCTCTTGTTTATTGGCCCCGCTCACCGACAAAAATCACCTTCAGGGCTTACTTTCAGGAAAGTGCGGAAATTGTTGGCGTATTTTAACCGGTAAATCAGCTCGGTCGATCTCGGCACTCAAACCCACATCAAACACACGATTGAGCATGTCCACCAACACCGTCAGCGTAAACCCCCAGATGGTATAGCCCGCGTAATGATAGCAGGGCATCCAACACCAGTTGCCCAGCACATCCACCTGTTTCTTAATTAAATGTTGCGGCTCCAGCAGGTATGACAGAGGCACATGAAAGATCGCATCAAGTTCAGCAGGGTCGGCCAGCAGTGGCAGGCCAGGGCGGATAAAGCCTAGATAGGGCGTCACCTGTACCCCCAGGCGGGTGCGTCGCTGGGGCAACGTGGCGATCAGCTCGACCTCTGCTGGGGCCAGCGCCACTTCCTCCTCGCTTTCCCGCAACGCAGTAAACAACAGACTGCTATCGCCCTGCTCCCACTTGCCTCCAGGAAAGGCCACCTGCCCGGGGTGACTTTTCATATGTTGGGCGCGCTGAATAAACACCAGCTGCGGATCGAGCTCTCGTGTTAGGGCAAGCAACACCGCTGCCTCACGCCCTCCCTCCACTGGCTGCAGGGGTTCGGGCGGCAAGGCGCCGAGCTGCTGAGAAATCTTCTTTAACACCAATAAAACCTGCTTCTTTAATTCCCTGCTTATGAGCCGACAAGGTTATACTCAGGACACGCCATTGTCATAAATTATTCAGGATAAACCAGCACCTTGAAATACTGCAGTAGTTGCGGCGGAGACATTACTCATCGCATCCCCGAAGGAGACGATCGCCACCGCCACATTTGTGATGGCTGTGAAACTATACACTATCAAAACCCCTGCATTATTGCGGGCTGCATCCCCGTCTACCAAAATCAGATTCTACTCTGCCGCCGCGCGATTGAACCCGCCTACGGCTACTGGACTCTGCCGGCAGGCTTTATGGAGAACGGTGAAACCATGCTCGAAGGCGCGATGCGCGAATGTGCGGAGGAGGCCAACGCCCACCTACATTCCCTCGAACTGTACAGCTTGATAGACATCCCCCACATCAATCAGGTCTATGTGTTTTTTCGCGGCGAGCTGGCCAAGCCCGAGTTTTCGCCGGGTATAGAATCGCTGGAAGTGGAGCTCTTTGAAGAACACCAAATACCCTGGCAGGACATTGCCTTCCCCTCGGTGAAGAGGACCCTCAAGCAGTTTTTCAAGGACAGGGAAAACGGTACCTTTCCGGTCAGGACCGATGCCATCCGCCGCAAATAGCGCAGACTCAGTTTTTAATCATCGCGGCAGGAATCTACCTGCAGCTCAGCGCGAGCCCATTGCGCCAAAACCGTCCGAAATCCACCACACTGTCTTAACCGGCACCCTCAAAGGCAGTTTATGCCCTCCTATAGCGCCAGCCTTTTACGTAAAGTCCCTGCGTTGTAAACTACGCAGTACCCTTAAATAATAACGCATGAAATAATAACGCCACACTCAATAGACCTCACCGACAGGGAACCACTGGGAATGATGCTGATTTTAAAAAGCTTATCCACGAGCCTCCGCTACACGGCGCAAGCTACCATTATATTCGCCTTACTTAGCACCGACGTCAGTGCCGAACTCGGCTCTTATCAGGTTAAACCGCAAACTGTTCATGACTTAAAATCGGTTTTTGCCTCGGTACAATCGATGGACGTCACCCAGGGCAGAGCACGCATCGGCGGCACCTTGGTCGAGCTGCTGGTTGATGAGGGCGATATTGTCGAGGCCGGGCAGAAACTGGCTCTGGTGCGCGACGCCAAGCAGAAACTGCAAATTGCCGCTTTCGCCTCAAAATTGCGCTCCCTCAGTGCGCAACTGCAGTTGGCCAAAACCACCTTAAAGAGAGTTTCTACCCTGCGTAAAACCGGCAAAGCCAGTCAGGCGGAACTCGACAAAGCGCAAACACAGGTCGATGTTGTCACTGCCGATATCGCCGCCCTGCAGTTAGATCAGGACGTGGTGCGTGAGGCTCGGGCTCAGGGCGATGTCCTCGCCCCCGCACGCGGGCGAGTATTGAGTGTCAAAGTCACTCGCGGTGCGGTGGTGATGCCCGGTGAGGCGATTGCCGATATCGCCGCCGACAACTACATCCTACGACTGATGCTGCCCGAGCGCCACGCCCGTTTTATCAACAAAGATGACAAGGTATGGGTTGCCGAGCGAGGTATGCTCGACACCGGCAATAAAGCCAATCAGTCATCCCGGCGCAGGGGCACCGTCTCACAGGTTTACCCTGAGCTCGACAACGGCCGCGTGGTCGCCGATGTTCAAGTTGAGGGTCTCGGTGATTTCTTTGTTGGCGAAAGAGTCAGGGTTTGGGTTTCCACCGATAAGCGCCTAGCCTACGTCATCCCCGAATCTTATATTCACCGTCGCTATGGCCTCAGCTTCGTCTACTTAAGTGACGGTAGCGAAATCGTCATTCAGCCGGGGCCACAGCTCCCCTCGGGGATTGAGGTGCTCTCTGGCCTGCAGACGGGTGATATCCTGGTACAAAAGCTACAGCAGCCGCGCCAACCCCCTGCCCCATCTAATAGCGCGGGAGAGTAACTGTGTCTATAGGCATTGCGGGACGTATTACCCAGGCTTTTATTCAATCGGCACTAACACCCCTAATGCTGATTGTCTCGGTCATCCTCGGCGGTATGGCACTCGTCAGTATGCCTCAGGAAGAAGACCCCCAGATCACCGTGCCCTTCGTCGACATTTTTATTACCACCCCAGGCCTGAAGGCAGAAGATGTCGTCGAGCTCGTCACTAAGCCCTTTGAAGACATATTAAAAGGCATCGACAATGTCGAGCACGTCTATTCAATGACCCGCGATGACGGCATAGCCCTTACCGTGCGCTTCGATACCGGCTTTGATGATGATGCCGCCGTGGCACGGGTGAATGACGCCATTGACGCCAATCACTATCGCGTACCCGCCCACTTGCCACCCCCGTTAGTGATTGGCCGCAGTATTGATGACGCCGCCGTGGTTGTACTCACCCTCTCACCCAAACCCGGCAATAAGGGGCGCTGGAGCGCCGAAACCCTCTACGACTTAACCGAAGAGCTAAAGCACGAAATCATCAAAGTCGACGATGTCGGCCTGACCTATATTATCGGCGGTCACCCCAAAGAGCTGCGCATCGAACCCGACCCAGAATTACTCTCCCTGTACGGCATTACCCTCAATCAAGTGGTCGAAAAAGTGCGCAACGCCAACGCCTCATTTGCCGCCGGCAGTTTGCGCAACGCCAACCAACTGACACCGGTGATTGTTGGCCAAACCCTGCACAGCACCACGGAAATTGGCCTGCTGGTCATCACCACCGCCGGTGACCGGCCGGTGTATTTGCGCGATGTCGCCAAGGTTGTCATCGGCGCAAGTCTGGGTGAGCACCGGGTTTCACAATTACTACCAGTTGGTGACGACGACCTTAGCTACGAGCGCCTACCGGCAGTCACCCTGGCCATTGGCAAGCGCAATGGCGCCAATGGCGTGGCTATCAGCGAGGGTGTTTTAAAGCGCCTTGAGCTGGTGCGCGGTGACTTAATACCCGATGATATTAATGTAGAAATTACCCGCGATTACGGCGAAACCGCCGGCCACAAATCCAATGAAATGATGCTCCACCTGATTCTCGCCACCGCCGCTATCGTCATTATCATGGGCGTTTTTTTAGGCTGGCGAGAAGGCATCGTAGTGCTGCTAGTCGTCCCTTCGACCATTTTATTAACTTTTTTCACCTGCTGGATGCTCGACGTTACGCTCAACCGGCTGACCATGTACGGCATTATTTTCTCCATTGCCATTCTCGCCGACGACGCCATTGTGGTGATAGAGAACATTTCCCGCCACTGGAAAATGTTCGACGAGCGCAG
This sequence comes from Candidatus Reddybacter sp., assembly GCA_041277045.1. Classification (GTDB taxonomy): domain Bacteria; phylum Pseudomonadota; class Gammaproteobacteria; order Pseudomonadales; family Porticoccaceae; genus Reddybacter. The sequence goes on from JBGFSY010000001.1 coordinate 179,051, forward strand.
TTTGTTACAAAAGACCATTGACGGCGTTTCCGAAGTTGGCAATCCCACCATTATCGCCACCTTTACCGTGGTGATGGCCATGCTGCCGATGCTCTTTATCCACGGTTTCATTGCCCCCTTTCTCGAACCCATCCCCATTGCCGCCTGTGCTGCGATGATTTTCTCCCTCTTCCTCGCCTTTACCGTTGTACCCTGGGCCATGCTGAAATTGCACCCCGATGCTGACAAAGCAGCCGCTGAAAAAAGCGAATCAAGTGTAGAAATGCTCAAGGACGAAAAGGAGGTTCAGGGCGGTATGTTTGGCCAGGCTGTTCGCGCCACCCTGGGCGGTCTGCTAAGCACTCCCAAGCGTGCCAAGTACACGGTATTTGCCATCGTTGGCTTCACCCTGCTGACTTTTTTGATTCCCTATCACAAGCTAGTACTGTTCAAAATCATGCCCTTTGATGACAAACAGGACATTCAAATACAGTTTGACCTACCCGAGGGTTCCACCCTAGAAGCCACCGACCGCCTGCTGGTCGAGGCGGCAAATTTAATTGGCGATATTGAAGAAATTCAAAACATGCAACTCTATGCCGGTGTCGCCGGGCCCTTCAATTTTTACGGGCTGGTGCGTCAGGACTATCTGCGCAACTCGCCCGAGCTGGGCGAAATACGCATTCGACTATCGTCTACCTGGGATAGAGATCGCGAAAGCCACCCCATTGCCATGGAGATACGCGAGCGCTTAAAAGCCCTTAAACTACCGGAAAATACCACGGTGGAGCTGGCCGAATCCCCACCCGGGCCACCAGCACCCTACATTGTGCTGGCCGAAGTCTATGGACCCGACGCCGAAACGCGGCGTGCTAGTACACACAAAATCCAGCAAGCCATCGATCAGGTTCCCGCGTTGGCGGAAACTGACAACTCCCTCGGTAATCCAGCCATGCGTATGCGTATCGCTATCGACCAGGAGAACCTCGACTTTCACCAGGTTGATGAAGGGGCTGTTTACAGTACGCTCGCCGCCCTGTTGCAAGGTGTCGATTTAGGCCACTCTCACCGTGGCGACGGTCGCAACCCCATCCCTATCGTTCTGCGCCAGCCGAAAGAATCACTGTTCGTTGGCGAACGTCTACTGTCCACCCCTATTCCCACCATGACGGGTGAAACCCGCGAACTGGGCGATGTGGTCACCATTACCCATGAGCCCGCCTCCTACCCCATCTACCGTCGCGATGGCCGCTTTGCCGACCTGGTGATGGCCAGTATTCGTGGTGAACACCACGATGCACCGATGTATGCCCTGCACGAAGTTGAGCAGATCATCAAGAAAATGGACTGGCCCGAGGGCATGCAGCCAGAAGTGCGCTACTTCGACCAACCGGAAGATGAGAGCAAGCCGACCCTGCTGTGGATGGGCGAATGGGATGTTACCCGCGAAACCTTTGTCGAGCTCGGCTCTGCCTTTAACTACGCCATACTCGGCATTTACATCTTAGTCGTCGGCCAGTTCAGTAGCTTCAAGACGCCACTGGTGGTTCTGCTGCCTGTACCTTTGGGCTTCTCCGGTATTATTCTCGGCCACTGGATTATGGATTCAACCTACTCCATGCCCTCCACCATTGGCCTGATCGCCCTCTCGGGCATCGTGGTGCGCAACTCGATTTTGTTAATTGAGTTTATCCACATGCAAAGCCGCGACGGGGTGCCGATGCGCACCGCCGCCCTGGAAGCGGCGGCGATTCGCGCCAAGCCTATTTTCCTCACCGCCCTGGCCGGCATCGCCGGTGCCGCCTTTATCTTGCCCGACGCCATGCTCCACGGCATGGGTGTGGCACTGATGTTTGGCCTCGCCTCATCGACGCTGCTGACCTTAATGGTGATACCCGCGATGTATGTTTGGCTGCGTGATGATGGGCGCGAGGTGTAAAGCCCTACCGCAACAATCCGGCAATAAAAAAGCCCCCCATTGAGCGTTCAATGGGGGGCTTTTTTAAGTGCCTAATGGAAGGAGGTGCTAGCTTACAGAGCCCAACTATCAGCACTATTGATACATAAAAGGACAAAAATAATCCTCGGGATCGGCATAGGGAGGCCTATTACTGAAACGCTGATAATGCTTTAAATCTGTATAGCGTTTTTTCATCCAATATAAGTTTTGCGGGATGGGAATATTATCAAGTTCCACGAAACCACTATTTTTAAAACTCCAAAGATAAAACGCATCTTTCTTGGCGACGCAAAATGCATTTCGGTGCCAATCTCCCCTCTTTTCCGATAAGAGCGGCCCTCTTTGGCATAAAACAGCCACTCTTGTCGAATGGCATGATCGAGAATATGACGGTAATCAATTTTTGCCGGATCCATACCAATCACCCATTCTCGGGAGGAATAAACCCGTTCCGGGAAAATAAAAAAGGCGGGGATAAGCTGCTATTTGACTCTGGGGACGATAATACAATAGGGCTCGTCATTAACGACCTGATCCAGGCCTGCTGCAACATCCTGGTAAAAAGCGTCTTTGTAGAGATGAAAAGCCACCGGCACAACGATCTCGGGCAGAAAAAGAATAACCAGCAGCGCCGCTACGCGGATGACGTACTTTTTTAAAAAAAACAGATGACAATAACTGCTTAATTATTGACATCATATCCGTCCCGCTCAAACCCTGCTTAAACGCAAGATACTGCCCTCACCATCGGCGGCCACCAGCAAACCACCTTTGCCATCGACACAGAGGCCGCCGGCAAAATCCAGCGGGCAAATAGCACCGATGGGTAAATGGGTGGCGATTTTTGTGGGCTCCGCTTCCCCGGCAAGATCAATCGCCCAAATGGAATGGGCGGCCCGATCCAGCACATAGAGGGTATTATCGATGGCGGCAATACCCCGGGGGTCAAACAGGCCATCCAGAAATGTTGTCACCTCACCCTCTGGGCTCACTTCAAGCAAGCGGCCTACACCAGTGTCAGATACATAGCACTTGCCCTGCCACATAAAGACATCGGTGGGTGCACTCAAACCTTCAACCAAAGTGCTTATCTCACCCGATGAAGAAATGGCAAGCACGGAGTTGGTGTTTTCCCGCACTACCAGTACGCCGCCGTCCTCTGCCGCACAAAGGCCTTTTAACTGCCCCAGCTTGACAACCAGCATGTCCGTCGTTTCCGTGGCAAAGTCGTAGCGCAGTACATCGCCTCGGGCCGTGCTCATCAGGAATTCCCCCGGCTTGCCAGGGGCAATAGCGCGCACAAAGCGCGGTGCAGTGGTATCGAGAGGGCTACCAACGGCACTGCGTTCGCCATCGGGAGCGATCATCGCCAGGCTGAGGCCGTCGACCACAAAGCAGGTGCCCGAAGCCGTATCGCAGGCGATACCCCAGGGGCCCACCCAGCCGGGCGCGACCAGGACGCGTTCTTTATTGCTGCCGTCCATCGCTACTTCAGCCACACCGCCATCGACAAAGTGGGAGAGATAGAGCTTGCCAGCGGCATCAATGGCGAGGTTGTCGATACCGGGGCGCACCTTGGCGACCAGCGTTTGCTCGCCGCTTTCGGTGTCAATCCTTACCACTTCACCATTGCCCGCTTGTGGCGATAACAGCTCACCCGTGGGGGTAAATTTCACCGCCGTGGGGTGAGATAGCCCGGTAGTGACTGGTTCCAAGTCACCGGTTTCGGGGTCTACACGCCAGACCTCACCCTTCGGCACCAATGGAAAGTAGAGCTTGCCATCGGGCCCACCCGCCAAGGCATTGGGGCTGTCGAGGTCTTTGGCTATTAAACGCGGTGGCCTGTCATCGTGAGGATAAAGCTCAAACAAGCGGCCCTTGGGCCGATGTTCATCAATAAACAGCCGGTCATTAAATACGGTGACACCATTGGAGGAAGGCAGCTCATCGGCGACCACCGTAACTTCGCCGTTGGGCTTACGCATGGTCACCTGGGCACTCATCACCTCGGTAGAATACATATTGCCGAACGAATCGAAGGCGACATCATCGGGGCCTGTGATTGGCCCGCCATTCTCAGCAATCACTTCCAGTTCGCCCGTTTTAGTATCAATGGCCGTCACCTGACTACCCATGGCCTGAGCGACATACAGTCTACCATCGGTGCCAAATTGCATGCCATTGGCGCCAAATAAGGCGCTGGGTGGCGTGACATGAGTGTATTGCCAACCGGCAATACACTGGGGCTCTACGGCTTGTTCACCGTGTAATGCCGCGAAACGATTATTCATTATTAGAACTCGCATAAAATAAGCCATAGTGTCGCCCGGCTAAGCAGAAGGCAAAAAAAACCGTAGCAGAAAGCTGCCACAGAGCTTGTTCAAACCATCAAGGTTTAACTTACATTAGGCATTCACGTTCAAGTTAAACAGCGTCTTGACGTTGTCGTGGACACAGGCATTCTGCTGCTCGAGGGTAAAATGCGCCATCTGCTCATCGAGAATTTGCTGCGAACGCGGCCAGGAAGCATCGGTGTGGGGGTAATCGTTGGCCCAGATCAGGCAACCACTGTCGACAACGTCAAGATTTCGAGAGGCCGTCTCGTCATCCTGGAAAGTGAAAGAAACGTTGTTGGTAATATATTCACTCGGTGGACGGGTTAGTGAACATTCAACGGCTAGCCCAAGGCGCTCAAGAGCATGGTCAGCACGGTACTTGTAATGGGGTATCCAACCGGCATCGCCCTCGGCAACAATCATTTTTAACTTGGGATGGCGCTCAAAAACCCCACCAAACAAGAAGACTCCCAGCACGTCCTGAACACCACGAATAATGTTCATAAAGCCGTTAGCCGCATGGCCACGCTTGGGCGCCAGCACTTCTTTTACACCACAGTCGTCCGACGTGAGAATGTGGAAGCACATGGGCATATCGAGATCAACCGAACACTGCCACAGCGCATCGTAATCGGTGTGATCATAATCGGCGTAGCCTGGACGGCCCGGCATCATCATACCGACCATGCCCTGAGCTTTAGCTCTTTTCACATCTTCAATAGCAGAATCAACTGACATAACAGCAGATTGACCCAAACCAAAGAGGCGGTCGGGCTGAGCGCCACAGAAAGTTTCCAGCCAACGGTTATAAGCCTGCATGCAGGCATCCTTATACTCAAGATAGGGATGACCACATATGATCATGCCAACGGAGGCATAGATAATCTCAGCACAAATTCCGTCTTGATCCTGCACTTCAGCGCGGTAATCAGGATTCCAGGCAGCCAAGGGCAGCTCATCAAACTTGGCATTGCGATACTTGGGCAGCTCTGCGGCGGGAACGCCTGCAGCGCCGAGCAAAGCCCGTGGATAATGTCATCGAGACCGGGAATATTGCAAATAAAACCCCCGGTTGGGCCGTCAATCACCGTCGGGGCACGATCACGGAATTTAGAGTCAATAAAGTCAATATACGTGTTGGGCGGCTCAACAATATGAGAGTCCGCTGAAATACCGGGTTTACGAGTAGTCGTGTAACTTCCATCCTTTTTTAATTTAGTCATTCTTGTTTGCCGGGGCCTTGAGTGGGTAAGGCAAGCAACCCTGTAATGATATTTACATTCTTGCAAACCTACGAGCTTTGTGTCAAACCATCTGCGAGCTTTCCAGCTGTGTTGAGCTTTTTTTGTCACCAGAAATTTTGTTGGCTCAAGTTATCCCTACCAACAAACATTTTCTTGTCCGATACGGCTGAGGCCAAGCTTAAAAAGCACTGTTCCATCGTTTATTAACAGGCCTGATCACCAGCGGTTTTAAATTGCTCGCGGGCCAACTACAATACGCGCTACCAATTTTTTTACGAGCAGACAATAGAAAATGCAAGAAAATGAGAAACAAATCCTGATTGAGAACCTGCTCCACAGTCTTCGCAATCGCCCTGCTCCTGCTGCATCCAACGGCGTACAGAAAGCACTCGATGAAAGCGCCCTGGCCCAGGCATTTTACGAACTCATCAGTGAGGCCACTGGTGACAATCACAAATCTGAACAAAAACAGGTGACCATCCTGTTAGCTGATTTACGTGGCTTTAGTGCCATGTCGGAAAAACATACCGCAAAGGAATTAATCGATCTACTGAATCGCTATTTCCACAAAATGAGTGGAATCATCCTCCACTACGGTGGCACCATCGATAAATTCATGGGTGACTCCGTGATGGCCCTGTTTGGCGCGCCCTCCAGCAGTGAGGATGACTTGGAAAGGGCCCTCGCCTGCGCGGTAGAAATGCAGTTAGCAATGAACGATGTTAACGCCACCAATAAAGCGCTGGGGCTGCCCAATATTTATATGGGCATCGGCCTCAATACGGGTACGGTGGTGGCCGGTAATCTCGGCTCCAAACTGCACAGTGAATACACGGTGATCGGCAACGAAGTGAACCTGACCTCGCGCATTGAAGCCCACAGTTTGCGCGGGCAAATTATGCTCAGCGAGAGCACTTACGACCTGGCCGCAGAATACGTGACCGTCGGCACCATTAATGACGTGTTGGTGAAAGGCCGCTCCAAAAGCGTTCGCCTCTATGAATTGCTATCGACAAGCCGGCCAAAGCAGCTGGAAGTACCGCAGCGGGAAATACGTAAAAGCCCGCGTATCGCGGTCAATATGCCTCTTAATTTTCAAACAGTAGCCGGCAAAACCGTGCAGGCTGAAGAATACGAAGGACATATTAACAACATCAGTTATAACGGCATGATGGCCGTTATGCCCATGCCCATCCAGCCCAGCGCCGAAATAAAAATCCACTTTGCTCTGTCGATGATGTCCAACCAAACCAGTGAGGTGTATGCCAAAGTACTTCACGTTCAAGAGCTGGATAAGCAATTTTACTGCCAGCTGGAGTTTACTTTTATTGATGATGATGCCCAGCGTGAACTGAAAGAGTTTATTGATCGCATCATCGAGAGCAACTAAAGGCAGCCTACAGTTTCCATCATATTGACTAAACGGCAGACTGACCCCAGAAAACAATTTTTCAGGCAACAACCCAGTGCAAGTATCCGCCTCCAGCCGCTTACCGCCCCCTGCTTTCAGCAGGAACTCGGCGCCGAGGCCAGATAAGCAAGCGGGCAGCACAAATCAGCAAAATGCCCCAAAGGCCCCGACGGTCAACTCTATGCTAGCTCCGGGCATGTCAAAATTGACAGTAGTGAAATAGCGGGAGACCCCGCGGCAACACTGGAAAAAGCCTTACAGCTTAAACGTGCTGCTTTGGCACCCGTACAGCCATCCCAACAAGACCGCAGAGTCGCCTCAAATGCCCAACAACTGGCTATAGAAGCCAACGCTGACCTCAATGCGACATTACTCGAAGGGCGGGCTACAGATGCGACCGCACAAGGGGGCGCAACAATTGATACTTTGTATAAGTCAGACTACGAACTTACAGACATTGTTTAAGGAAGGTTTAAGTGAGGCCACTATATAAACAAGATACGAGCAAGGTAACTAGAACGTTTTAATGACTAAACTGTACGTATTGGCGCGCCATCGGAACAACATCCAGGTAAAACTCCATCAGCCGTTTTGAATCCACAGATGCGGCGGATGTATCAATGATATTACCCTCACAATAATCGACAACCAAGCCAAGTACTGTACCCAGCTCACCAGAGCCATCTAGCAGGGCCTGCTTAACATCCTCACCAATGGGCAGCTCTTCCAGAGCATCCACCAGGGGAACACCCAATAGAGCATCGAGCCGCGAGAATAAGCCCATCATAAAATAGGTACCCTTTTCAGATTTTTTACCTAATTCAACAGCCATAGCTTCACACATCAGGGCACGCACTAAAGCCGATTCTAGAATATGGGCATTATCTTCACTAAAGCTACCTGCCATCACAACATGCACCAAGCGCACCAGGGTATCGAGACCGAGGATAAACACGGTTTCATCAATCGATGTAATGTCACGTTCAAAGCCATACATCGCCGAATTAACATAACGCAGTAATTTATAACTGAGTGCGACATCGTGTGAGATCAGCTCTGTTAATTTACTGACTTCGACATTCGACTGATGCAGTTTATTGGCAAGCTCGACAATAGCGATTTGGTTACCGCTTATTTTTCTACCACTAACAATCTTTGGATAAGAAAAATAATAGCCCTGAAACAAATCAAAGCCCATCGCAAGGCATTGCTCTGCTTCACTCACTGTCTCAACCTTTTCGGCCAGTAACTTCACATTATATTTTTTGAGTTGAGCAATTTTATTACTCAGTTGCTCGATACCAATATCGGCCACATCAAGCTTAATAATGTCGACAATTTTAAGGAAGGGTTCATGCACGGGGTCAAAAATATAATCATCGAGAGCCAGGGTGTAACCCCGTTTTTTTAAGATCAGCAGAGCTTCAATGACCTCTTCATCAGGCTCCACATGCTCCAAAATCTCAATGACTATATTTGAATTAATTTCAGGAATAGGAAAACTGCCGACCAGGAATTCCCGTGGCATATTGATAAAAGCAGTCTTATCGCCAACCAAATCTTCAAAGCCGATAGAAGTAAAAACGTTACTCAACAACTCTGCTGTCGCCAAACCGTGATCATCGACCTCAACAAAGTTATTGCTATCTGAGCGATAGAGCAACTCATAAGCCGCTACATTAAAATCCCTGTCATAAATTGACTGGCGACCCACATAGATTAAATCAGCCATACCACATCCCTAATGGTTTTTAGTTTCCCTGCTTCTACAGCGTAGCTATAAAAATACTGATACTGACCATAAACAAGCTGTAAGACCAGCACATAGCAGCGACAAACTCACGTGCAATATAACACTACCGCTGCTGTGCACTGTCCGCAACCTTACAAGACCTTAACGCCACTCAGCCATAGGCTTTGGAACGAGCGATCATACGTTGCGCCTGAGTATAGTGAGGTTTGTCCAACATAATACCGTCAAGACCGACAACACCCATATCGGGGTTAGCTTCGAAGACCTCAACCACTCGGCGCGACCATTCCAACTGCTCAGCAGTAAAGGAAAAAGACTCATTAATAATGTCGACCTGATTCGGGTGTATCGCCATCATGCAGGTAAAACCTGCTCGACGCGCACCCAGACAGGCATCACGCAGACCATCGTCATCTTTAAAGTCAGTGAAGACCGTGTTGCAGGGCTCAATACCTGCTGAAGCCGCTGCGGCCAAACACAAGCTGCGTGCGGTGCGGAACAGGTCATCCCAATTACCATCGGGCAAGCGGTGAGTTTCAGCACCGACATCAGCAGACAGGTCGAACTCACCCCAGCTAACGTAGGCCAGTCGATCGCTACAGTCTGTTAAACCACCCATACTGAGCACACCTTGACCCGTTTCTGTACCGATCACCAATATTTTAATGTGACCTGCAGGAACGCCGTCCCGCGCTTCAAGGGCACTAATGTAGTGATCGAAACGAATCACATCCTCGCGGGTGCGATACTTGGGCAGCAAAATATAATCCGGCGCACCCCCGACGACGGCAGCGAGATCGCCCAGGGTCATATCCCCACACAGAGGATTCACTCTAACCAGAAGTTTTTTAGTGCGCGAACCCAGAGGGTTGGCATCGAGGTATTCCCGCGCCAGGCGCCGACCCTCGTCTTTACGACTGAGGGCAACAGAATCTTCCAGATCGAGAATCAAACCATCGGCATTGGTACCTGCGCCTTTGGCAATTTTCTTTTCGCTATCAGCGGGTAAAAAAAGCATTGATCGCATTAATATTCTCCGCTGCTTAATCTTTAGGACGCGTAGACATCAATGCCGTGCGCTTAACGGTGGCAACCAGCTCATCACGTTGATTAAAGCCCTCGTGCAGGAAGTTAACGATGCCTGAATCATCCCGTGACTTACTGATGCGCTTATTCAAAATAGTAGTGCGCGCACGAATAGTGTCACCGTGAAAGGTCGGACGTGGGAAGGAAATGTCAGTCATACCCAGGTTGCCCAGGGTTGTCCCCAAGGTCAGCTCCGTCACCTGTACACCAACCACCAGCGCCAGAGTAAACATACTATTAACGATCCGTTCGCCGTAAATACTGTCCTTAGAAAACTCGGCATCGATATGCAGGGGTTGGGTGTTCATGGTCAGGCAGCTAAACAAGGTATTATCGTATTCGCTCACAGTGCGACGCACCTGGTGATCAAAAACGGCACCCTCTTCAAAATCTTCAAAATAGTAACCGGCCATCTCTCTTCCTCTCGCTTATGAATGTAGAAGTTAAATTGTAGCATTCGAAGGACTATGGGTACGACTCGATCCCGCCCGAGAATTTCTAAGCTCCACCCTGAACGAGCATTACTCGTAGTAAACTAGCCAACAAATATGTGATCACGCCAACCCACTAGAAATAGAGCCAAACCATGACAGATAACAGTACAGCAAAGCCCCTCACTTTTGATCAGGTGATAGAACAGCGCAAATCGGTCAGAGGCTTCCTGCCCAAGCCCATACCAAACGATAAACTACACAAGATTTTCGCCCTCGCCCAGCAAGCACCGTCAAACTGCAATATTCAGCCCTGGAACGTCGTTGTCGCCTCAGGTGAGTCTTGCAAGGCATTGCGTAACAAACTCGTAGCGGCAGTTGAGCAAAAGGTGGCGCCCAACCCCGACTACTCTCGCACCGAACGTTTCGACGGTGTGTTTCGCCAGCGCCAGGTCGATACCGCCGTCGAGCTCTATAACAATATGAATATCGGCAGAGGCGATACCGAGGGCCGGCAATGGGCGATGATGCGTAATTTTGAACTCTTCGACGCGCCCCACATTGCCTTTATTTCCATGCCGAAAATCTTTAACGAGTCCGTTGCCATTGACGTTGGTATGTACGCGCAAACACTGATGCTGTCGATGACCGCCCACGGTATTGGCTCCTGCGCCCAGGCCAGTGTCAGCCGCTACCCCGATATTATTCGCGAGCATTTCGAGCTCGACGACGGCCTCGCGGTGTTGATTGGCATTTCCTTTGGCTACGAAGACACGTCAGTTCCCGCCAATAAAACAATCGTCCCCAGGGCCGATATTGAAGAGGCGGTGTTATTTTTAGACTGAAGTCTAAGCGCTATTCAAGAACACGCGCCAGATTCCGGCGGGAAAATTGCTAAAACCTGACAAAGCACCTTGCCGGTCTGCGCCTGCCCTCTTTGTCATTCACATTAGGGTTGGGGTGGAGACAGAAAAGCACGCGAGATGGCGTGCTTTTCTATAGAAATCAACAGATTATTAATGTCGTATAGCAGCAGCGCGCATTACTCATGCAGTCAAGAATAATAAGCAAAAAAAAAGGCACTCAAATGAGTGCCTTTTTTTGAACTACGCATATTAATTAAAACTGATAGGTTACCCGCATAGTAAAGTCATCCGACCAGTCGAATACACCTAAGGACGATGAGTTGTTGCCGTCGATAATGTTGGCAAAAGCCTCAATGGTCCAGGCACTACTCGGTTTATAGCGCACGGCTGGTTGTAACAGGAAACCACCTTCAAAGTCATAGAGGAAGGAACCATCAAGACGCCACTTTAAACCGGGAAAGGGCTGCTGAAAGGCCAAAACAGCACCGTGCCAACCGCGGTCTTGCTCACCACCACCGGGACGGTGAGTGACATCACCCCCTAAACCACTCAAATGGCGGCCCAGTAGGTCACTTTCTTTACGATACATATATTCAAAAATCATAAAGGTAGCGGGAAAGCTGTCACTAAAGCGGTGGTACTTTTCAAGCACCAGGCTAGCTAATACCTCGTCTTCCTCAATAAATTCGTAACGAAGGTTATTAGTGAACTTTTTATTCGGCGTATAGCTCATCTCAAAGCGCACCACCAACTGGTCCAGGAAAGAGTTTGGATCATCAGCATAGTTGATGTGGTTAATGCCAAAGCCGAAGATATTTTCCGAGGCATAACTGACCCGCATCTTACCGCTAAGGCCTGAACCACCATAAACCGCGTCTAGCGTATTGAGAGCACCATCAAGTGTGCCCCCACCAAGCCCACCTGCGGCCCAAAACAATTCGAGAAAGTCTGTGCCATTCATACCTGTGGGTACAATGGCTGTGTTATGCCCACCACCAGATTGAGTTGTCAGCCAATCACCGTTGGCATCAGGTGTCATAGCAATACTCCGAGCAAAATCTTCGATCCAGGAAAAATCATCGATCAAACCGTTGATCACATCCAGACCGTCGACACCACCCACACCCGAGTTGTAAAACCACTCATCCGGACTGGCTGTGCCGGCTCTACCACCCGGCTCATAGATAAAGGGCTGTGTTGCGAAGCCATCTCCATTTGGATCTAAAGTTGGATGCCCAAAGGCAGCATTAGGCACGCCCCCGGCAAACAGTGTAAAAATCGGATCGGGGTTATGTCGGGCTACGGCGAAGAACTGTACACCCCAACTACCGTCCTCACCCAGGTTTTGCCCCTGAATGCGAATACCACCGTTAATCTGGTCATCAACCTTATCAAAACCCTCTTCGTAACCCTGGTTCATATTGAAACCACTTTGAATCAGGTTATAAGGGGAGTAGTTCGTCGGCAGGATGCTGGGTTGAAACATCTGAGCAAAGACTTCCACTTCCCAGTTTTGATCGACCTGATAACTGGCGCGAATACCCGGAGAAGCTAGCCGCTCATCAGAATATTCTTCTGCGCCAAAGTCAAAAATCACATGACGACGAAAATCCAGGCCGTTGGCCACGTCCGCTACCCGGAAAAACAAAGCCTCACCCCAGGCAATTTGCTGCTGACCGATACGCACCCATAGTGGCCCCTTAGCATAGTCTAGATAAAGGGCTGGCATATCGATCATGTAGTCTTTGTCACTAACCGACAAATACGTAGCTTCGTTACCGTGGTTGGGTACGCCGAATAGATCTGTGCCTTCATCACCATCAACAAAGCCACTCTTATCGACATTATTAAAAACATCGGGTTGATAATAACCACGTATTTTCGCAAAGCCGCTCAAATTATTCGTAAAATTAAAATTGAGATCAATTTCTGCTTTAGTCGCAAAAACATTCCAGTCATTATCAGTCGAGCGATCTCTTCGGCCACCAATAATCGTACCCTTAGGTATAGTGGCACCACCCAATAGCGCGGGAGCGAGTGTTTCTAACAAATCACCTTTTGTCTCATACGCTTTTCCGTTGAAGTGATTGCCGCCCGTCGTATTCGGATTCTCATTATTATTCAGCTTATAAGCCATTTCCTGGCGTATAAAACCCGACACTGATACATCAAAGGCCGACACGGCAGGCGACAAAAAAGGTGCCCCCGCCAGCGCCAGCATGGACACTCCCAACTTTGCTTGTTTTTTATTAATCATTCAAAACCCCTATTAATCCAACTTCTTAATTATCGTTATCTTTCTTTTTACGATATACCACAAACGGTTAAAGCTTATTTACAAGTCTTTTGTTATTGATTTTTTTGTCGTAAATAAACTTTTATTTTCTATTACTTCTTTCTTTTTGTTATTAACTACCGAGACGACGAATAGCCTGAATGGTCAGGTACTTATCGTAGGCGTCTTCCGTGTCATAAGCGTCTTGCAAGCCACCCTTAATGCTTTGTGCGTGGTTAAAGCGCGTAAAGCGGTTAGTCTGTATATCGTGCGCGTGGACGTAGGACCAGGACCAGGCTGGCTTGCCATTTTTCTCAAGGTTAGCCAAATCGCCCTTCGCCATCTGGCTGCTGCCAATTTCAAAGGAGCGCCACAGTTCACCACGACGGTCATAGGTCACGTAGGCTATGGCAAACATGTTGCGGGTATCGATCCATATTCGCTTCTTGCTGACCGGCGCACGAGGGAAACCTGTTGGCTCAGCTTCAAGCACGAGGACTTCAGGACACAGCTCATAATCCACTTCAAAGAAGTTAAGACCTTTATTACCGCCGTGTAGCGTATTGTCCTTCGACCAGTTTTTTTGATCACCATTCCAGGTGCCAGAGACGGAACCCAAGAAGGGACCTCGACCAATAATCTTGTAGTTGCCCCAGGTGAGCATGGGGTCACCGGCAGCCCAGGCGTCGGAGAGGAAGAAAGTAATTCCTGGTACCAGGGGCTCGAAGCGCTGGTTGGTGGGGAAGCGACGTACGCGCTTAAACGCGGGCAGGTAGCCAAACAGATCGGGGAATTCCCGTTGATCTTGCTTCCAGATATTGAGAAAGCTGGTGCCCTTAACATCGTTGGGCTTGGTAAACCACACCGACTGGTAACGCGCCTTGTCTTCCTGGCCTTCAAGGTAGGGGCCGTCAGGGTTACTCACCAGGCCTGTGGTGTTCATTTCACACCAGCCCAGGTCGTAGGAGTATTCAACATCACCGTCAGGGCCAATATCGTTGTCTTCTACAGCGTAAACAGAGGTGTCGTGGCGACCCCAGCTCAAGGTGATGTTGGCGGCTAATTCGATGCCGTTTTGTGGATCAGAAAAGGGGTTACCACCAATCCAGGGCCTGCCATTGGCTGTGGTTACAACGTTGTTATTGGCATCCAGAGAGGCCTTGCCCTGATTGCGCAAGGTGGCTTCCAGGTAGTCGTGGGGGTACATTTTGGTAATATCAGTGGTGGTCGGCGCTATGCGTATACGACGGCCCATCTGTACGATTTGTTGGTAGCAAACCGGATCGAGTATGTCTTTAACATGTTCGACATTGTTGGCATCAACAATGTCGCCGGTTTTAATCTTGCCTTTGGTAAACGCTTCTATATTGGTCAGCTCTTCCGGGTAGGCTTTACCAATATCACCCGTATTACCGATCAGTGGCATTAGCGAGGTGAGAACACCGGCACCCATGGTGCCTTTGGCCATCTTATCCATAAAAAAACGACGGCTGTAGTCAAAATCGTACTTCTTAATATGCATGGCAGATCCCATTTGTTGTATTTGTGTACGGCTGTTTTAGCGTCTGCAAAAGCTATTTAGCACTCAATTACTTGCCCGTAAAAAGCTCTCTCATACACCTACATCAGCTGGGTGACTTTGTACTATATGATTTTTTATTATGCAAGCAATTAACCAAGGTAATCATAAAACAGTATGACAATAGGCTGACATTTACCCCGCGGCCAGATTAAGGCCACACCAATAACAGCCCTAGTTCCCACCATCAGAACTACCGGCAAACATCGATTTACTGAAACAAGAAGGGAAAAAAAGAGCGGCTGAGGGGGAGCTGCGGGCAGGAAGGCAAACACTCGTTTTTGGGTCACTTATCGTCGAAGCAACCCAGGAGAAGAACAAGATTATCCCGATGAATCAGCTCTTCGGCATCACAATAGCCCAGCAGCTCGGCAATGTAATGGCTGGCCTTACCAATAATTTTGCGCGCATCAGCGGCACTGTAATTGACCAGGCCACGAGCAATTTCCTGCCCCCGGGAGTCGACACAGCGAACCATTTCACCGCGGGTAAACTCACCACTAATCGTGCTGACACCAACAGGCAATAGGCTTTTGCCTTTTTCTTTCAGTACGCGCACTGCACCATCGTCCAGCACCAAGGTGCCGCGCACCTGAAGATGCCCCGCCAACCACTGCTTACGCGCCACAAGGGGTTCGTTATCGGCCACCAGTAGAGTACCCACTTCAGCACCGGCAAAGATTTTCAGCAACACACCGGCGTCGCGACCACCGGCTATAACCGTATTGGCACCGGAGCGCGCCGCCAGTCGAGCCGCCTGTAACTTGGTAACCATGCCGCCCCGACCGAGCCCTCCGACGCTGTCACCCGCCACCGCATCGAGGCTTCTATCATTTGCACTGGCACGACGAATCAAGGGGGTATTGGGGTTTTTACGCGGGTCTTCTTCAAACAGGCCGGACTGATCGGTGAGAATGACCAGTTGCTCAGCATCAACCAGATTGGTCACCAGGGCCGCCAGGGTATCGTTATCGCCAAAGCGGATTTCATCGGTAACCACCGTGTCATTTTCATTGACCACCGGTACAACACCGAGGGAGAGCAAAGTATTGAGGGTGCTGCGCGCGTTGAGATAGCGCTCGCGGCTGGAGAGGTCGTCATGGTCGAGCAAGACCTGAGCAGTGTGTTTGCCAAACTGCTGGAATTTGGACTCATAAGCCTGCACCAAACCCATTTGTCCGACGGCAGCGGCCGCTTGTAGCTCGTGAATTAAAGTCGGGCGCTGCTGCCAACCGAGACGGCTCACTCCCTCGGCGACGGCGCCGGAGGAGACCAGTACGACTTCGAGATCATCGCCCTGAAGTTTGGCGATCTGCTCAACCCAGCCAGCAATGGCCTGATGATCCAGACCCTGACCATTATTGGTCAGCAAAGCGCTGCCAATTTTTACGACCCAACGCCGGGTGCGGCTCGGGGACTCTACTGTTTTATCCACGACATCTCTAATCTGTAGGCGTTAGCAAAATACTAAGGCGTGTAAACGACTTCGACCTCATGATCGTCGTCATCTTCATCATCTTCATCTTCAAGCTCTTGTTCAGCGGTTTTCGACTGCTGACGCTGTAGACGCAGCTTTTCAATTTGCTCACGGGCTTCGAGCTGCATGCTCGTCTGCATATCACGCTCGGCTTGTGCTACCTCGGGAAACTCGGCCTCTCGGCTGCGACAATCGTCGAGATAATCGCAAATTGCATTACACAGTTTATCGGTGCCCTCTTTGGTTAAAGCCGAGACAAAAAACACCGGCCCCTGCCACTGCAAATCATCAACCAGCTTTTGACAGACAGCCTCTCGACTGTCCTCCGACAACAGATCCATTTTATTTAATACCAGCCAGCGTGGCCGGTCTGCCAAGGTGGGGCTAAAGCTCGACAGTTCATTCTGAATGGTGAGAGCGTTTTCCAGTGGGTCGGAGCCATCGACCGGCAGCATGTCAACCATGTGCAGTAAAAACCGTGTGCGCGTTAAATGCTTGAGAAAACGAATACCCAGCCCAGCGCCCTCGGAAGCTCCCTCGACCAGACCCGGCACATCGGCAATCACAAAACTGCGATATTTTTGCAGGGTGACGACACCGAGGTTGGGCACCAGGGTGGTAAATGGATAATCGGCCACTTTTGGCGTCGCTGCTGACACGGAACGGATCAAGGTTGATTTACCGGCATTGGGCAAACCCAGCAAGCCGACATCGGCGAGCAGTTTTAACTCGAGGCGCAGATTGCGCAACTCGCCCTCGGTACCCGGACTAGTTTGACGCGGCGCACGGTTGGTGCTCGACTTATAGCGCGCATTGCCGAGGCCGTGAAAACCACCCTTGGCGACGATCAGCTCCTGTCCCGCCTTGGTCAAATCGCCCAGCACTTCGTCACTGTCGGTATCGATAATCGTGGTGCCAACAGGTACGCCAAGCACCAGATCATCACCGCCCTTGCCTCGGCAATTGCGGCCACGACCCGACTCACCATTTTTCGCCCGGTGATGACGCTGATAACGGAAGTCGATCAAGGTATTGAGATCAACCTCGGCACGCAAAATAACACTGCCGCCATCACCCCCGTCGCCGCCATCGGGGCCACCTTTGGGGATGTACTTCTCGCGCCGAAAACTCAGGCAACCTCGCCCGCCATCGCCCGCTTTAACGATGATTGGTGCTTCGTCGACAAATTTCACTCTACACCTCTGCCCAGTTGTTGCATCTGCATACCCTGACTATCAATTTATTACCCACTATGATGAGTGGCAATGGCCACCAGCGCTATCATACGCCCATAAAAAAAGCCCCGCATGCGGGGCTTTTAAACAAACAGTACCGCTTCGCTGCAATCTACATTAAGCGCCAATTACATCGACAAATTTGCGGTTGTTCGGGCCGCGAACAACAAACTTCACCTGACCGTCTGCTTTGGCAAACAAGGTGTGATCTTTACCGATACCCACATTGCTGCCTGCGTGAAAGCGCGTGCCGCGCTGACGCACAATAATGTTGCCTGCGTCTACCTGCTCGCCACCGTAGCGCTTAACGCCCAGGCGTTTGCTTTCCGAGTCGCGTCCGTTTCTAGTACTACCACCAGCTTTCTTGTGTGCCATGAGCTATCTCCTGCTGATCAACCGGCGTTGATGTTGGTAATTTTAACTTCGGTGAACCACTGACGGTGGCCCATCTGTGAGCGTGAATGCTTACGACGACGAAATTTAACGATGCGCACTTTCTTGGCGCGACCGTGGCTGATAATCTCAGCACTGACTTTACCGCCGTCCACGTAGGGAGCACCGATCTTTACGCTGTCGCCATCGGCTATCATCAACACTTTATCAAAATCAATGGTGTCGCCAGTTGCTGCCTCAAGAAGCTCGAGGTTTAATACTTCACCCGGCTCAACTCGATGCTGCTTACCGCCACTTTCTATTACCGCGTACATGTTTTGCTCCTACTGAAACTAAGGCTTACTTTAAGCTGTCGTGTCACTCTCTATTTCTCGTTTAAAGAAAGTAGAGAAGACTGCTGCCCGGCCACTTGCTCTTGCGCGCAATTATTGGCCTGGGGGCGAGAGGGCGGCAATTCTAAGGGAAAGCTCCCTTGCTAGCAAGCACTCGATGGGATATTTGGCGATATATTGTTTCGCTATCGCCAGGGCCTGCGCTAATCTTGACACTTGATCAACAGAACCCTAGGATGCCGCGCTTCCCATCGCCTATATTTGCCCCGTAATGCAGCCATTTAGACAAGTTGTCACCACCGATTTTGACGCCGTCAATCAACTGATTATTGACGAATTGCGCTCGGATGTGGGCCTGGTCGAGCAAATCGGCCACTACTTAATCGATGCCGGCGGCAAACGCCTACGCCCGCTGCTGGTACTACTGGTCGCTCAGGCTTGTGCTTATAAAGGTAAGGGGCACATTAATCTCGCGGTGATTATCGAATTCATCCACAGCGCCACCCTGCTGCACGACGATGTGGTCGATACCTCAGAAATGCGCCGCGGCCGCTTTACCGCCAACGCCCAGTGGGGCAATCCCTCGAGTGTACTGGTCGGCGACTTTCTCTACTCCCGCGCCTTTCAAATGCTGGTCGGGCTGGGCAACATGGAAATCATGGGGATTCTCGCGGATACCACTAATATTATTTCTGAGGGCGAGGTTCAACAACTGATCAACGCCAAAGACCCCGACGTTACCGAGCAAGCCTATCTTGAGGTGATTCGCGGTAAAACGGCACAACTATTTGAAGGCGCTGCCTCCGCTGCAGCGGTACTCGCAGATGCCAACCCCGATCAACAAAGGGCAATGAAAGACTACGGCTACCACATTGGCATGGCCTTTCAACTGGTCGACGACGCCCTCGACTACCGTGGCGACGCGCAGAAGCTCGGCAAAAATGTCGGCGACGACCTGGCTGAGGGCAAAGCAACCCTGCCGTTAATACACGCGATGAAAAAGAGCAGCGACGCCGATGCCGACTTCGTGCGCCAGGCTATTCGCGAAGGTAGCTCCGAGCATTTAGCAAGCATCATCCGTATCATTAATGATACGGGCGGTATTGATTACACCCTCGAAACCGCGCGCGACTATGCCAACAAGGCCAAGCACTGCCTCGCAAAGCTGCCCGACTCACCCTACAAGGAAGCTCTTTCACAACTGGCCGACTTCGCCGTTAGTAGGAACCACTAAAGCGCTACCCTTAGCTAGCGGATCTAGCAACAATTATAAAATGTCACAGCCCATCGCTCGAGTCTGACAGACTACTTCGCTCAAGCAGACAGGATCAAACGCCCGTCACAAGCTAACGCGCCTGCCGCTAACCAGCCTCATCGGCTACTTCCACCCGCGGCGCACTTCACTTAGGATGGCGAAAAAGGATTTCACCATGACAAGTTCCCCCCGATGACTGACACAGCATTGATCGACCAAAGCCCTGCCTGGCAAGCCCTGCTCAAACATCAGCAAACGCTGTCGAGCACTACGCTGGCAAAGCTCTTCGCGCAAAACCCCCAGCGTGGCCAACAGTTTAAGGCCACTGCCGCCGGGCTTTACTTTGATTACTCGAAGAATCTGCTAAACGAAGAGACGCTCGAGCGTCTCAGCGAACTGGCCAACAGCGCCCAGTTGCCCGCCGCCATCGAAGAGCTATTTAGCGGCGCCGACGTCAACAACACCGAGCACCGCCCAGCTCTGCATACCGCCTTGCGCAACCCCGAGCCAGGTAAGGGTGAAAAGGCTCAACTGCGCAGCACAATGAACGCTTTCGCCGATAATCTACGCCAAGGTGATGAGCGCGGCGCAAAGGGACTGGCATTTCGCGATGTCATCAACCTCGGTATCGGCGGCTCAGATCTCGGCCCACGCATGATCGTCTCAGCCTTTCCCGACCTACAGGCCGAAGGCTTACGTAGCCACTTCGCCGCCAATGTGGATAGCGATGTCTTAAAAGGCATACTCAGCCAGTGCCAACCTGAAACCACCCTGTTTCTGATTTCGTCGAAAAGTTTCTCCACCCTGGAAACCCTGAGCAATGCCGGACTGGCACGCCAATGGCTGAGTGATGCCGGCTTCGACGACGCACAAATCGCCTGTCATTTTGCCGCGATGACCAGTCAAGTTGAGAAAGCCAAAGACTGGGGCATCAAGCCAGAGCGTATTTTCCCCCTCGACGAAAGCGTCGGCGGCCGCTTCAGTCTGTGGTCGAGCATCGGTCTGCCCATCGCCATCGCCCTCGGTTCGGCGGCATTCAGCCAACTACTCGACGGCGCCAGCGCCATGGACAAGCACTTTCGCAACGCGGCCTTCAGTGACAACCTGCCGGTGCTACACGGCCTGCTGTCAATCTGGTCGATCAATTTTAACGACCACCACAGCCGTGCCGTACTGCCCTATATCCATCGTCTCGGTGAGCTGCCCAACTATTTACAACAACTGACCATGGAAAGCCTCGGTAAGCGCGTCACGAAAACCGGGCAGCTCTGCACTTACGCCACCGGCCCGGTCATTTGGGGCAGCGAGGGCACCAATGGCCAACACTCCTGCCACCAGCTTTTACTGCAGGGTATTGGCGCCGTGCCGGTCGACTTTGTCGCCACCACCAAGGCCCACTGCGAACCTCTACAGCACCAATACTTGCTCGCCAACTGCCTAGCGCAAAGCCGCGCTTTAATGCTCGGTAAAAGTTACGAGCAGGCGCTCGCCGAAACACGCGCCTCGGGGCTCAATGAAGACGACGCAGCCAAGCTCGCCACGCACAAAGCCATACCCGGTAACCGGGGCAGCAACACCTTATTACTCGAGGAATTTAACCCGCAGACACTCGGCGCTCTACTGGCCTTCTACGAACACAGCGTCTATGTACAGAGTGTTATTTGGCAGATTAATGCCTTCGACCAATGGGCCGTAGAGCTCGGCAAAACCATGAGCACCGCTGTCTTTGAAGCCTTAAGCCAGCCCACTAACGACATTGAATTGGATAGCTCCAGTCAGGCCCTGATCGATCATCTTCGCGCAGCCAATTAACAGCCATCCCAGCCAAGACTTAGTCAAAAACCCTGCAAATTTACGAACTATTTTTTTTCCCCCAATTAATGTAAGGTGCTTCACCTTTTATTAATCGGCACCTGTTTGGTGCGCGAGCGACCCATAGTGAGGCACATATTGTGATAGTAGGCATACCCCGGGAAATGAAACCCCGAGAAGACAGGGTGGCTATGACCCCCACCAATATTCAGTCCTGGTCAACAAAAGGCGTTGGATTCATTGTTGAATCCAACGCTGGTGACGCTGCAGGATTTTCCGACGAGCTCTATAGAGACGCCGGTGCAACCGTCAGTACCGAGCGGTCTGAAGTTTTCGCCAAAGCTGACATCATCGCTCAGGTGCAATCCTTCGGCGCCAATGAAATCAACGGCGACGACGATCTGGCTTACCTCAAACCCGGACAGCTGATCGCAGGCATGATGGACCCACTGGGCTCTCCTGCCACTGCCGAGAAGCTTGCCAAAACGGGCGCCACCGCCATCGCGATGGAACTGGTGCCACGCATCAGTCGTGCCCAGAGCATGGATGTGCTCTCGTCAATGGCAACCCTGGCTGGTTATAAAGCTGTACTGTTGGGTGCCGGCTTAGCGCCACGCATTATGCCCATGCTGATGACAGCTGCCGGTACCTTGAACCCTATGCGCACCTTTATCATGGGTGTGGGTGTTGCCGGTCTACAGGCCTGTGCGACGGCCAAACGTCTTGGTGGTGTGGTTGAAGCCTACGATGTTCGCCCCGCAGCCCGCGACCAAATCATCTCCGTTGGCGCCAAGCCCATTGAGCTTGACCTGGAAACCGACAGCTCTGAAGACAAGGGCGGCTACGCCAAAGAACAGGGCGAAGACTTTATTCGTCGCCAGCAGGAGCTGATGACAGCCGTGCTCGCCGAGCAAGACCTGGTGATTACCACGGCTGCTATTCCCGGTGCCAAGTCACCTATTTTGGTCACCGCCGACATGGTGAAAGCCATGAAGCCCGGTGCTGTTATTGTCGATCTCGCCGCTGAGCGTGGCGGCAACTGTGAGCTAACCAAACTGGGTGAAACCGTGGTTGCCCACGGTGTGACAATTATCGGTCCCGATAATTTAGCCGCGACCATCCCCCACCACGGCAGTCAGATGTTTGGCAAAAACATCGAGACGCTGCTCGAGCATCTGCTCGATGAAGAAAACAATTTAACACTCGATTTCGAAGATGAAATCGTTTTCGAAACTGTTGTCGCCCACGGTGGCGAAGTACCGCACAAACGCATGCGTGAACTGCTCGGCTACCCATCCATAGACCTGGGTGATTCAATCGATCTCGACGCCGATGACGACACCACTACTGAGCAAAAAGAAGGGGGAGCTTCCTGATGGAAATGATTGTTATGCAACTGGCACTTTTTGTGCTGTCACTATTCCTCGGTGTCGAACTCATCACCAAGGTACCACCCACTCTGCACACCCCGCTAATGTCGGGTACCAACGCCATTTCAGGTATTACTCTGGTGGGCGCTGTTATCGCCGCCGGTGCTGGCGATAGTGCTTCTGGACTGGTTCATGGCCTCGGCTTCATCGCCGTTGTGATGGCAACCATCAACGTGATTGGCGGCTATCTGGTCACCAACCGCATGCTCGCCATGTTCAAGAGGAAAAACTAGATCATGAATACCAACTTAGTGGATCTAATTTACCTCATCTCCGCCGTCTTCTTTATTCTCGGTATTAAGGGGCTGACCAAGCCGAAAACTGCTGTACGCGGCAATATGCTGTCCGCCATCGGTATGTTGATCGCTGTGGTCATTACGCTGCTGGATAAAAGCATTGTCAGCTACGAGTACATCATCGCCGGTGTCCTGGTCGGTGGTGCCATTGGCGGCATTATGGCGACCCGGATTCAAATGACCTCGATGCCACAAATGATCGCTCTGCTGAACGGTTGTGGTGGTGGCGCCTCCCTCGGCTTGGCGGCAGCAAGCTATCTGCTCACCAGCGGTGCCGGTGGTTATGAAAGTGGCGTCATGGGCGGTATGGCCGTCAGTTTTGTCATGGTCACGATCCTCATTGGCTCAGTTACCATGACTGGCAGTTTGGTGGCTTTTGCCAAATTGCAGGAATTGATCTCCGGCCAGTCCATCGGTTTTGCCGGCATCAAGTTTCTCAATGCGGCGCTGTTTATCTCCGCCATTACGATGCTCGGCATGCTCTGCCTTGACCCGACTAACAGCACACTGTTTTGGGGCTTAATTGCGGCGTCATGCATCCTCGGTATTACTATCGTACTGCCTATTGGTGGCGCCGATATGCCCGTTGTTATCGCTCTGCTGAACTCTTATTCAGGTATTGCAGCAGCGGCCGCTGGTTTCATTATGGGTAACACCGTACTGATCGTATCCGGTTCTCTGGTTGGTGCCTCTGGCCTGATCCTGACACAGATTATGTGTGTCGCGATGAACCGCTCACTGACCAATGTTCTGTTCGGCGTGATGGCCGAAGGTAGTGAAGCGATTGATGCCGACGAAGTCTATGCCGGTAAGGTAAAGAGCGCCCAGGCGGAAGAGATCGCCATGATCCTCGAAACTGCCCGTCGCGTCGTTATCGTCCCCGGCTTTGGTATGGCCATGGCTCAGGCGCAGCACGCCGTGCGTGAACTGTCTGACGTGATGGAAGACAAAGGCATTGAAGTTGAGTTTGCCATCCACCCGGTTGCCGGTCGCATGCCTGGCCACATGAACGTATTGCTCGCCGAGGCTGAAGTGCCCTACGATCAACTGGTCGAAATGGATCGCATCAACCCCACCTTCGAGCAAACTGATGTTGCCATCGTTATCGGTGCCAACGACGTCACCAACCCCATGGCGCGGGAAGACAAAGGCAGCCCCATTTACGGCATGCCGATTCTTCACGTTGATAAGGCCCAAACCGTGGTTGTTATTAAGCGTTCGTTGAGCCCCGGCTTTGCTGGCCTGCCCAACCCACTGTTTGCCATGGACAACTGTTTGATGGTTTATGGCGATGGTAAAAAAGCGGTTATTGAAATCACCGCTGCACTGGCTAGCGCTTAAACCCTAAAGGGTTTCAAGCAGCCATAAAAAAACCCCGCAGTGCGGGGTTTTTTTATGGGCAAGTATTCTCGAATAGAATCAAGTAACAAATAAAATCAAGCATCGAGAAAAGCTAATAACTCCGCCGTCTTCTGCTGCATCAAAACCTCATCACCCCGAGACTCAACATTTAAACGCACCAAAGGCTCGGTGTTTGACATACGTACATTAAAACGCCAGTCGCCAAACGACATACTCACACCATCGGTTTTATCCAGCAGCTGCGCACTGGCCGCGTAGTGCTTCTCAATACGCGCCAACATCGCGGCAGCATCGTCCACTTCCCGGTTGATTTCACCACTCACCGGATAGCTCGCCTGGCTCTCTGCCATCAACTCAAGCAAGCTACTGCCCGAGGTGCAAACCAGCTCGGCCACTAGCAGCCAGGGAATCATGCCGCTGTCGCAATAGGCGAAATCACGGAAGTAGTGATGGGCACTCATCTCGCCACCGTAAAGGGCGTTTTCGTCGCGCATCACCTGCTTGATAAAGGAGTGGCCGGTTTTGCTCTGCACCGCCTGCCCACCGCATTGCTCGGCCAGCTCAATGGTATTCCAGATCAAGCGCGGATCGTGAATCACCTTGCCGCCGCCATGTTTCTTGAGGAAGGCGGTAGAGAGCAAACCCACCAGGTAATAACCTTCAACAAAATTACCCTGGCTATCGAAAAAGAAACAGCGGTCAAAGTCACCGTCCCAGGCGATGCCCAAGTCAGCGCTCGCTCGCTTCACGACATCAGCCGTCGCTGCACGGTTTTCTTCCAGCAAAGGGTTGGGAATACCGTTGGGGAAATGTCCGTCGGGCTGGTGATGCACTTTGATAAACTCAAAAGGTAGGTGAGGCTCGAGTAAATCGACCACCGAACCCGCCCCGCCATTGCCTGCATTGACGACAATTTTTAAGGGCGACAGTGCGTCAATGTCAATATAGGACAGCAGGTGTTCGATATAGGCACCCTTGTCGGCAGAATGACTCAACTCACCTCGGCGCGGCGCAGCATTAAACTCACCCTGCTCCGCTATAGCCTTAATCTCAGGCAAGCCATCGTCACCACTAATGGGACGCGAGCCTTCACGCACAAACTTCATGCCGTTAAAATCCATCGGATTGTGACTGGCCGTCACCACTAGTCCACCGTCATAGCCGCCATCGAAGGTGGCAAAATAAATTTCCTCGGTGCCACATTCGCCGATATGCACCACATCACAGCCGGCATCGCGAATGCCCTCCACGACTGCATCGCAAAGCGAGGGGCTGGTGAGGCGAATATCGTGACCGACCACAATGCGACCGGCATCGAGATACTGAGCAAAAGCCCGGCCAATACGATAGGCGATGCTTTCATTCAGCTCGCCGGGCACACGCCCGCGAATATCGTAGGCTTTAAAACACGTGTAACTTTCTGACATCGCTTACTGCTCACCCTTCAAATAAATATTTTCATAGACATAATTGGTCGCTTCGACATAGCCATCGACACTACCGCAGTCAAAACGTTTGCCTTTAAATTTATAGGCCAGTACTTTGCTGCTTTTCGCCAGTGACAACAGGGCATCGGTCAACTGCACCTCGCCATTTTTACCCGGTGGCGTGTGACGCAACAGTTCAAAAATAAAGGGCGTTAATATATAGCGGCCGATAATGGCCAGGTTACTCGGCGCATCGGCCAGATCCGGCTTCTCGACCATATCGGTCACCCGATACAAACCGGGTTCTTCCTCCACGCCAGCAATGACTCCGAACTTGGAAATTTCCGCGTCGTCGATTTCCTGAATAGCGATAACACTGCAGCCGGTGCGACGATAAATTTTCGCCAACTGCTCCATCACGCTGTCGCCATCGGTTATGCAGAGGTCATCGGCTAGCACCACACCAAAGGGCTCCTGCCCAACCAGCAACTCGCCGGTTAATATCGCATGCCCAAGGCCCTTCATTTCCGACTGGCGGGTGGAGGTGAATTTAGCGGTGCTAATCACCTCTTTAATGCTGGCGAGGTATTTCTCTTTCGCGGTGCCGGAAATTTGATGCTCTAACTCGTAGCTAGTATCGAAAAAATCATTAATCGCCCGCTTGCCACGGCCGGTAACAAAACAGATTTCATCGAGGCCGGCGCTCAGCGCCTCTTCAACACCGTATTGCACCAGGGGCTTGTTCACCACCGGCAGCATTTCTTTCGGCATGGCTTTGGTAGCCGGTAAAAATCGCGTGCCATAACCGGCAACGGGAAACAGACATTTTTTGATCACAAGTAAGTCCTTTTCATTAACAGCAGATATTTCACTAGCAAGCAGATTCTAGCAGCCTAAATTAAGGTAGGGCACTGTAACTAAAATCGGTGACAATTAGGCAAACTGGCCCAAAAAAACTTAGCGCTGGTTGCCTGCAGCCATTAGCGGTCAATCTTGTCGACTTGCCGATCCCCAGTTAACAAAACTCCTCATCCCTGTATTATTTACCCCAGACTAGACATAAGCCCTGATTACGCTAAAATGTCGCGTCTTTTTTTGATCGCCCTGGCGCCTCGCCGCGCCTCACAGCCCAAAGCAAGAGGTTACTTTTGAACGATTCAGATGCCCGCCAGCGCAACAGTTTTGACTACGAAGATTTAATCGCCTGCTCCGAAGGCAAGCTATTTGGCCCCAAGGCCGCACAGTTGCCAGCGCCCAATATGCTGATGGCCGACCGTATCATCCATATCAGCAGAGAGGGTGGCGCCTACGGCAAGGGTGAGGTTATTGCCGAACTCGATATCAAGCCTGACCTGTGGTTTTTCCAGTGCCACTTCCCCGGCGACCCGGTGATGCCCGGCTGCCTTGGTCTGGATGCCCTCTGGCAGCTAGTGGGGTTCTTCCTCACCTGGCGTGGCAATGAGGGCCACGGCCGTGCACTGGGTTCCAGTGAAGTAAAGTTTACCGGCCAGGTACTACCAACACACAAGAAGGTCACCTACCGCCTGGACATCAACCGTGTTATTGAACGCAAGCTGGTCATGGCCATTGCCGACGGCACTATGTTGGTCGACGATAAAGAAATTTACACTGCCAAAGGCCTGCGTGTTGGTCTCTTCAACTCCACTGACAATTTCTAGGCAATTGGTTACAATCGCCAATCTTCTAACACCGAGTTAAGCGCTCTACGGAGCCAGGGATTATTCATGAGACGTGCAGTTATCACTGGAATGGGGGTTATTTCTTGCCTCGGCGACAACGCGGCAGAAGTCCTCGCCTCCCTGCAAGAGGGAAAGTCTGGCATTAGCGCCAAAGATGATTACCGAGAAATGGGCCTGAAAAGCCAGGTCGCCGGGCAGATTCACATCGACCCCAAAGACCACATTGACAGAAAGCACCTGCGCTTTATGAGCACCCCCGCTGTCTATGCCTATATCGCCATGCAGCAGGCCATTGATGACGCTCAGCTGGCCGAGAGCGATGTCTCCAATCCCCGCACCGGCCTGATCATGGGTGCCGGTGGTATTTCCGGTGACAAGTTTGTCGAATCGGTCGACATACTACGCAGCAAGGGCGTGCGCAGAATGGGCCCCTACCGGGTCACCCAAATCATGAGCAGCTCGGTCTCCGCCTGTCTGGCCACGCCTTTTAAAATCAAAGGCCTGAACATGAGTATCTCCTCTGCTTGCGCCACTAGCGCCCACTGCATCGGTGCCGCAGTAGAGCAAATCCAGCTCGGCAAGCAGGACATCCTCTTTGCCGGTGGTGCTGAGGAAGAACACTGGTCCATGGTCAGCATGTTTGACGCCATGGGCGCGCTGTCATCCAAATACAACGACACACCCGAAAAAGCCTCGCGCGCCTACGATGCCGATAGAGACGGCTTTGTAATGTCCTGCGGCGGCGGCTGTTTTGTGGTTGAAGAACTCGAACACGCAAAAGCGCGCGGTGCGAAAATCTACGCTGAAATTGTTGGCTACGGTGCCACCTCCGACGGCTACGACATGGTTGCCCCCTCCGGTGAAGGCGCCATTCGCTGCATGCAGCAAGCCATGGCAACCACCGATGGTGACATTGACTACATCAACACCCACGGCACCAGTACCCCGGTGGGTGATGTGCAGGAAATCGCCGCTATCCGCGAAGTATTCGGCACCGACGGGCCACCCATTGGCTCCACCAAATCACTCTCCGGCCATTCTCTGGGCGCGGCGGGCGTGCACGAAGCCATCTACAGCCTGTTAATGATGGAGAATGACTTTATCGCGGTATCGGCCAATATCGAAAACCTCGATCCCGCCGTTGCCGATATGCCCATCGTTACGCAAAAGGTCGAGAACGTGAAGCTCGAGCGCATTATGTCCAACAGCTTTGGCTTTGGCGGCACCAACGCCACGCTAATTTTACAGAAGTTTAAAAGTTAAAGAGCTGCAGAAGTTTAAAGACTAAGCTTCCAGGTCTACTTTCCAAGCTTAGAAAAACGCACTAACAAAAAAGCCCCGTGACAGCTCTGTCGCGGGGCTTTTTTGTGGCCAGGTATATCCAGTTTACGGCATGCCTGACTCTAACAAACAGCGTTAAATAACGCCTTCCTTCACCAAATAATCAATCAACTGTTCGGCGCAGGTAGCGACATCATTATTGCCCGTATCAATCAACACACTCGGGTTTTCAGGTGCCTCGTAGGCTGAATCGATACCGGTAAAGTTGGGGATCTCACCCGCTCGCGCCTTTTTGTACAGCCCCTTCGGATCACGCTCCTCGCAGACATCCAGAGATGCCGAAACGTGGACTTCGATAAACTCATCATCTTCCACCAAATTGCGCGCCAGCTCTCGCTCGGTACGGAAGGGGGAAATAAAGGCCGTCATCACGATCAAGCCCGCGTCAACAAACAGTTTAGCGGTCTCGCCAATACGGCGAATGTTCTCTACCCGCGCCTCATCACTAAAGCCCAAATCACTGTTTAAGCCCTGGCGCACGTTGTCGCCATCAAGCAAATAGCAGTGGTGGCCGCGTTCGAACAAGGCACGCTCCAGGGCATTGGCCAGAGTCGATTTACCTGAACCGCTGAGGCCGGTAAACCAGATCACACAAGGTTTTTGCTGCTTTTGTTTCGCTCGCTCTGCTTTACTGACAATGGTTTCGTGCCAGGTTAAATTGGTGCTCACTAATAGATTCCCTCTGTCAGGGAGCCTCTGGACAAGTCATGAACTCGCAGTCTGCTTCGCCCAGACTTATCCATAGGCTCCTTAGTTTAAAAAATTTTAAAACGGAATGTCGTCATCGAAGTTATCGAAGCCCGCCGGCGCATTTTGTGCCGGTGCTGGCTGAGCTGGCGCTTGCTGAGCACGCTGAGGCTGCGCCGCTGGCGCACCCTGTTGAGCATAACCCTGACCGCCGCCCTGTCCACCACCCATGCCCTCGCCACCACGACTGTCTAACATCTGCATTTCTCTGGCAACAATTTCGGTGGTATAGCGATCGGCGCCTGTGCTTTTATCCTGCCATTTGCGTGTGCGCAATGACCCCTCGATGTACACCTTGCTGCCTTTTTTCAGATATTGACCGGCGATTTCTGCCAGACGATTAAAGAAAACTACCCGGTGCCACTCGGTTTTTTCAACAGGCTGACCGGTTTGCTTGTCTTTCCAGCTTTCACTGGTGGCGATGGTCAGGTTAGTCACCGCACCGCCCGAAGGCAGGGCACTCACCTCTGGATTCTGCCCCAGGTTGCCAATCAAAATAACTTTATTTACGCCTCTGGCCATAATTGCCTCCTACGTTTACTCATCGGGTGAAATACAGTGATACATGAACTGAAGTTTAACCCTTCAGCAGGGATAAATACCATCGGCGGATAAACACAGTCCGCCCAAACTACGCTGCCGTCGAGCGAGCCAGCAAGGCATCCATCCGCTCTTGCTCAAAATGCGCGTCATCGACCTTCACATAAGCCATGTTTTGGCCGGGGATAATCACCACGTCGACCACGCCGGCAACCTCTGTCATCAAGCCCTTCGCGTCGAGCTGCCCCCGCTCCGCCAAACTCACTTCAATACTGCGCAAATAGCGCGGTGGCGCCATGGTGATGGCAAAACCCAACCACACCAAGGCCGCGACCAACGAGGCCCAAAAAACAGCGCCATTACCAAACTGCTGGGCGACGATACCACCCACGACACCACCACAAAAGGTGCCGAGAAATTGGCTGGTCGAATAAACCCCCAGCGCTGTACCTTTGATGCCCGCCGGGCTCAGTTTACTGACCAGCGACGGCAGAGAGGCCTCGAGCAGGTTAAAGGCCATAAAGAACACCAGCAGGCCGGCAACCATAATATTAAATGTCGACCCGGCGCAGGCCATCAGTAACTCAGCCACAGCCAGCAGAGCAACGGCGGTAATAAACACCGGCTTCATTTTACGCTTCGACTCGCCGTACCAGATAAACGGCACCATCAGCACAAAGCCACCGCCCATGGTGCCCAAATACAGCAGCCAGTGTCGGTCGCGAGCAAAATCGAAGGTTTGTTCCAGCATTAAAGGTAGAGCTACCCAGGTTGCCATTTGCGCGAAGTGCAAAGCGAAAATACCGATATTCAAGCGCCGCAATTCAGCATCACGCAACACCCGACCCAGCATAGATGGCAGAGGAAGCACCTCGTGACCACCGTGACGGGCCACCGGACTGGGCACGGCAAAAGCCACCACTAAAATACCCACCGCCGCCAGTGCGGAGGTCACCCAAAACACCCCCGACAAACCCCAGTGGCTGGCGATAATCGGGCCAGCTACCATCGCTACGCCAAATGACAGGCCAATGCTACCGCCAATGGAGGCCATCGCCCGGGTGCGATTTTGCTCTTTAGTGAGATCTGACAACAGCGCCATTACTACACTGGCCACTGCACCCGCACCCTGCAGGGCACGGGCGATAATAAGCCCAGCCATCGAATCTGCCGTCGCCGCCAGTAGGCTGCCCGCCAAAAACAGCAACATACCCGCGAAGATCAGCGGCTTGCGACCGATGCGATCAGAAAGTAGGCCAAAGGGAATTTGCAGCAGGCCCTGGCTGAGGCCATAAATGCCCAAACCGACACCCACTAACAGCGCCGAGCTACCCGGATAACCCTCCGCATACAGGGCAAAAACTGGCAACACCATAAATAAACCGAGCATGCGGCTGGCGTAAAGAAAGGCCAGAGCCAGCAGCGCACGGACTTCAAAAGAGTTCATTGGATTAACTACTATTACGTGATAACGATTGCGCGATGACGCCAGGGGAGCAGTGAACAGTTATCGCAAAGGGCGCATTGTACAGAAGCGCCCCAGCGATGCGCAGTGCTAAATTACACTAGCGCATAGCCACAGGGGAATAAGCGCAGAGGAGACAAACAAGCCACAGGCAAGTAAGGGCAGGCTACTTTCCCTCTGCCCGCCCGTACTGATCGTCAAAACGAACAATATCGTCCTCACCGAGGTAGTCACCGGTCTGTACCTCGATAATTTCAAGTGGAATAACGCCCGGGTTTTCCAGGCGATGCTTCATGCCGATGGGGATATAGATCGATTCATTGACCGACAAAATCACCTCCTCATCGCCACGGGTAACCAGCCCTGTGCCCTGCACCACCACCCAGTGCTCAGCACGGTGATAGTGCTTTTGCAACGACAGCCGCGCACCCGGATTAACCACAATACGCTTCGTCTGATAGCGGCCATTAGCGGCCAGCGAATCGTAAAAGCCCCAGGGGCGATACACTTTGCGATGGGACTCCCGCTCACTGCGGCCTGCGGCCTGTAGCCGATTCACGACTTCTTTAACATCTTGCACCCGGCTTTTATCGGCCACCAATACGGCATCATCGGTTTCAACCACCACCAGATCTTTAATGCCAACGGTGGCCAGTAAGCGGCCATTAGTGTGTAGGTAGGAATTCTCGGTATCGACCGCCAAGACATCGCCTTTGCAGGTATTGCCCTGCGCATCCTTGTCGGAAATATCCCATAGAGCCGACCAGCTACCAATATCGCTCCAACCGGCGTCGAGGGGAATCACCAGCGCATTGTCGGTTTTTTCCATCACCGCATAGTCGATGGAGTCATCCGGACAGGCACTGAAGGCCGCCTTATCGAGCCGCATAAAATCCATGTCGACACTGGCACCATCGAAGGCCGCACGGCAGGCATTGAGCATCTCCGGCTGATAGCGCGCCAGCTCCTCAAGATAACGCCCGGCTTTAAAGGCGAACATGCCGCTGTTCCAGTAATAGTCACCACTATCGACATAAGCTTGCGCCGTCGCCAGATCGGGCTTTTCGACAAATTGCTCAACACCTTGGGCCGACAAACCCGCCACAGGCACGGCCTCGTTATTGGACGCTTGAATATAACCGTAACCGGTTTGCGCAGACGTCGGCACCACACCAAAAGTCACCAGCGCACCCTGCTCGGCCTCACTGCAGGCCAGCTCAATAGCGCAATGGAAAGACTTAACATCGTTAATCGCGTGATCGGCTGGCAGAACCAGCAGTATGTCATCGGAGGCCGCAGCGAGGGCCGCCAAGGCCACCGCGGGAGCGGTATTACGGCCCACCGGTTCGAGCAAAATATGCTGTGCGGTCACATCAATTTCACGCAACTGCTCAGCCACCATAAAACGATGCTGCTCGTTACAAATCACCAGGGGGGACAAAGCTTCTGAATGCAAACCCTGCAAACGGCCGAGGGTTTCCTGCAACATGGTTTTCTCACTCGCCAGGGGGATAAACTGCTTGGGATAATGCGCCCGCGAAAGGGGCCAAAGGCGACTACCAGAACCACCGGAGAGTACAACAGGTATCATTTTTACAGTCCTTCGCTTGAGAATAATAAAACAATTAGCACAGTGTTAAGTGGCGTTATTTTCTATTGTTTGATCAACAATAGCCATAAATTCGTGGCGGAAGTGCTCGGGCGCAAAACGCGCGGCATTGGCCGCACAATTTTGAAGGGAAATACACTCCTCAAGCGCCTCAAAACGCTCGACAGCAGCAACCACGCTCGCCGCCGTTTGCTGATCAAAAAACAGGCCTGTTGGTGAATAATCGGTATCAGTCGCGTCAGCGCTCGTATAGGGAATAACACTATCCAGCGCACCACCCTGCCCGTAGGCGATAACTGGCGTGCCGCAGGCCTGGGCCTCGACCAGCACAATGCCGAAATCCTCATGAGCGGCAAACACAAAGGCTCGGGCGCGCTGTAAATGGTCGATCACGACTTCTCGCGACTGATAACCCAACAACTCCACGTTCGGCCCCGCCATGGCCTGCAAGCGGCTAAACATGGGGCCATCACCAATCACCACCAGGCGCTTGTCAGGCATTAGATTAAATGCCTCAACCAGTGTTTCGACAGCTTTGTAATGCACCAATCGAGAGACAGTGACATAAAAGTCTTCTTTGATTTCGGTGCAGGTAAAATCATCCACAGCGACTGGCGGGTTCAACACCACACTTTGCCGCTGCCAACACTGCTGGATACGTTCGGCAATAAAGTGGGAGTTGGCAACCAGGCGCCCACCTCGGCCTGAGGTTTTAATATCCCAACGCCGAAGACGTGAGAGTAAATATCGTGCCAATTTACGAAAGGGTTCACGGCTAATGGCCTGCTGTAAATAGAGCTCCTGCTGATCCCATGCGTAGCGGATCGGTGTATGTACGTAACTGACATGAGTTTGCCCAGGGCGGCACTTTACCCCTTTGGCAAAGGCCCAACTGCTGGAAATAACCAGGTCATATTCACTGACATCCAGGCCCTCAATCGCCCGAGGCATCAATGGCAAATAATGGCGGAAATAGCGCCGGGCACCGGGTAAACGCTGAATAAAGCTGGTGGTTACCTTACGCCCTTTGAGAAAACCAGGTTCCTCTTCCGACATAAAGTCAACCAACGTGAATACATCCGCCTCGGGGTAACACTGCAGTAACTGCTCAAGCACTAGCTCAGCGCCACCACAGGTATCGAGCCAGTCATGAACAATGGCAATCTTCAAAGAAACCTCAACCACACCCAGTAAATAAACAATTTAGGAGAACCCTATAATATAATAATAAATCACAAGGGAATCGATGCAAGAAATCAGTATAGAAAGGACGCAAATATCAGCGTATTAAAGATTAGAGCGGCGATGTTGCACTGTATGGCCACCTACGTTAATCATTCGAACAATAATAGAAGGGCTGAGAGTTAATGTCTAAGTATAATACCCAGCTTAGCTACCAATCGGTTGATACTTTACTCCAACCCACCAATGGTGTCTGGCAAATAGGTTTTATAGCATTGAAGAACTTTCATGATTTTAAAGAGTTAGTTTTCTTTATCTTTGAGAAGTGCAAGCCAACAAGTAGCCTTGACCTCGAAAGGAAACCAGCGACTCTAGTTTTCAGGATAAGCACCATGCAAGGCAAGGCCTTAACCAGCAATAAAGGATTACTTAAAAAGAGCTTAACTATAGCTTTACAAAAGGCAACTAAAGGGCGATTTAAACGATTAAACTTCATCATTGAGTAATTATTATAGAATATCCAACAAGTTGGTATATAGCCCAATTCAGCTTGAAGCATTTGAAGGATCTCATTTACAAAAAGCATTCCGCCAGTTGCAGTCTTAGTACTTTCATAAATACGCGTTGCTGAAAGTGGCTTTTTAAGATAAAGGAATTTTGCACCCGCTAAATAGAATTTAATCCAAAGATTGTAATCCAAACAGTAATGTAATTTATCATTTAGCCCACCCACCTTTTCAAATAATGACCTTCGATAAAAAACCGAGGGCTGGGATAAAAAACAGGTGTTTAACAACAACGAGGAATCAAATTCCGTAGTTGGATAGCTTTTCTGGACAATACCTGAACTATCAATGAAATAAGCTTTTCCGTAAATCACATCGACTTCAGGATAATCATTAAATGCTTCCATAATCAAACCCAAAGCACCAGGCAACAAAACATCATCCGAATTAACCCACCCAAGAATCTCCCCAGTGGAAACATTAAACGCTCGATTTATCGCATCAGCTTGACCACTATCTGCCTCCACAGAAATATGCACTGACTCATCATCGTCATAAAGATCCAAAATACTTGTCGTAGCATCAGAGCTGCAATTATCCTGGATAATGTATTCGAGAGAACAATCTTTTAAATTTTGATCAGTGACACTTTGAATTGCTTCTTGCAAGAACTCCCCCTGATTGTATGAAGGGGTGACTATCGAGATTGTTCGCTTATGTGCACTTGCTAAGACCATAGTTGCTAATCAGTTCTGAATTAAAGATTATAATTATAGAAACTTAAAAATTCACCTAAGGAATCATTTAGTTTTACAATAGTATCAGGGGTTAATTTTTCCAAATAATTGCCAGGATGAACCTGGCGAATGTGTTTATCTTCTTTTTCATTCTCAGGAATAATGTCAAACTGTTTTGCAACCGAGGTAATAATTTTAGGGCGCACTTCAACCCCCAACTTAACCACCACCGCATTCAACCACTTTTCTTTTTCATAAATAACATCTTCATAGCGAAACGTGGTCAAGTCGCTGTTATCCAGCATAAGTCTGTAGCGTTTAAAATGATTGTTATAGTTATTAGCATGACTGATAGCATAATCATTTATATCTAGTAACACTGCTCGCTCTCTATTTTTCTGCATTCCACTATTCCCTTCTGGAATAACATGGCTTTTGATAATGGAATAATACATCGACACCAGCATATCCCGAGGATCTCTGGTCAATAAGATAGTATTGGCACCTGAGAGCTCAAGGTTAAATGCAGGGAAATGCCTAAAGCCTGTATAGATGACTCCCTCTTGTTTGATACACGCAAGGGCATCTTCAGCAATATCGTTGGTGCTAATGCCCTGGCCAAAGGCGGCATTAAATAGTGAGAAGGTAGGAATGTTAATTATTTTACAATAGGTTGAAACCATATTATCAAGCAGCGTACTACCACTTTTAGCAAAAGCAAAAATATAAGACCTTTTCAAGTTTGTTTTTGGCGCTGGCGGGCTAACCTGGTAAGGCTGGCCCGTTGCAGATATTAATTCGAAATCATTCATAACAATTTTCACACAGGGGGATGTAGAGCTAGGCTTTAGCTATTCGTCGAAAGGTTCTAGCAGCTGCAGAAGAAACTTTAATCAGTCGCGGCTGGTTGCGGATCATGTGTTTTATATATTCTTTCAAAGAGGATCGCCGGCTAAATTGTGCAGGCTGGATATTTTTTTCTGATCTGTTGGTTATGCCCTCGATTTGCTCTGATTCCCATAAGATGAATTTCTCTTCAAGTTTATGAACATAAGCACCTTTATTAACGTGCCTTAGAAGTGAATAAAGGGCATTCCTGTCGCGCTGCTTATAGATATCCGAATCTATTCCAAATACACGATACTCGTCAAACTCTAAGAAAATATTCGACATATCAACTTCGCTTTGGCAGCGAGCAGTGTAATGACTGCTAATGTTGCTGATATTGCCTATTTTCCCCCTCAACTCATCTATTTTAAGCAGCAGCAATACAAATAATGCCGCCAGGTTAAACTGGCGAATCAGCAAGGCACTCTCTTCTGTAGTCTCAAAAAGAGCGCTAGAGACCAATATATTACCAAGCGGAAAGTGCTGCCACTCATAATCAACCAGTTTAGCGGATGATAAAGTATTCATACGTCCATCTAATCCTTTGATGAACGGCTCCATCGTGTCAGCGCTATGCTCAAGCTGCTCATGCCAAACAAATAATGGGCTAAAAGCCACCGACTTATTGTTATTCACACACTCACTAAGTAGTCGAAAAATATGCTCTGCCTGCCAGATAAAACCTGGGCTATAAAGTAAACAGTAGTGACCTTTATCAAGTTGATTGTTGGTTATCCAACAACCCAGATTTTGATGCTGATTGCTGCCGAAAAAAGATATTTGAATACCAGATTCTAACGCTTTAAAAATAGTTTCGAGCTGGTTGCAAACAGCAACAGTTCCACAGACACACAATTCAATATTCCTGTGGGTTTGATGTTTAATATGATCAAGGCATTGTAGAAAGGCTGCCTCATCGAATACCAAAGCATAGTAAATTATCACGACCTTGTTAACACCAAGTTCTACCAAGCAATCTTGTTTAGCTTGTCTGTCGCGAACAGCCTGCTGACAAAGAAGTGAAAGCTCTTTTTCTAATGCAAATTTTTCAACAAATATAGACTGCGCCGATCTCGCCTTTTCTTTGGCTTGTCGCCAGTTTTCTTTTATCCAGGTCAGCTGCTTTAAAATATTTTGCGCTGTTTGTTTAGGGGTGTCACCGTAATCAAAATAGAGCACTGTGTCAGCGAAATGAGACTCAATGAAAGCATTTCTGTCAGAGATAATTATGGCGCCTGCTTTGCATGCCTGGAATATCCGACTCGACACAAGTGCTGACTCACGATGCTGGCCTGAAGACAAGACTAACGTTACACCACATTCATGCGCTTTTTGAGTAATGCTGATGCCACCATCAAAAGGTAATTCACCTTTATAGCTCTTAATACCTTGCCATAAAGGAATGCCGTACTGCTCTTTTAGTCCGTAAAATTCAAATTGCCCGGATTGGTCCAGCGTTTCAAACAAGCCATCATGGCGTAGTTGCTTATCTTTATGCTTTGATAACTTTTCCCAATTAATCCCAATATAGAAAACCTTTAATTTGGAGGGGTCGAGTGACTCTGATAAAGCCATTGCACCTTCACTTTTAATGCTGGTGTGAAGAGACAGCTGTGAATTAGCCAACCAAGGCCGCTTAATATTAAAGCGAGCTGCTAGCGCATAATCATCAACTATCGTAGATCCAGCACTCAAAACCCTGTCATGGCTTCTTAAGCAATCGACCAAATAACTAAGCTGTTTTATTGGCAAAGGTTTTTTTGTGATGGGATCATCAACAAGATAGGCGAGGGGATTCCAATTAACCACATAAGATAAGCCAGTCAGAAAGGCAGGGTTTAAATAATGGAAATTCAAGACTAAATCAAAGCGGCTTATGACTTTAGAGCCAGCAGTCAACATTTGGCCTTGCTGATTCAGCGGATG
This sequence comes from Candidatus Reddybacter sp., assembly GCA_041277045.1. GTDB lineage: Bacteria > Pseudomonadota > Gammaproteobacteria > Pseudomonadales > Porticoccaceae > Reddybacter. The sequence continues at coordinate 217,631 of JBGFSY010000001.1, forward strand.
ACCAAGTGGATCAACAATCTGCGTACGATGGCCGAGGCCTTCTAGTATGGACTGGATCCTAATAATGATATCCAGTTCTGAATTTTTCGCACCTGGCCAATTGTGAACCAGGCCAATGACAAGAGCATTTGTGTTAACCATCCGTTCAATCAGCATAAAAGGAAGCGCTGGTATAAACTCGGGGCACCGCAAAGCGCGAGCTCTGACAATGCTACGCCAAGCTGCCTGGTATCGATGCTACCGCTGAGCGTATTAGGGCTGTAATTCTCTGGCAAACCTATCGTTAACAGAGTCTCGCCAAACTCTTGAGTTATCTTAGGTAAAAAAAATGTTACATAATTAACATCATCAACATAACTCAAGCGATATTTAATGTTAATACCATCAATAAAGATCGAGAGCCCTTCTAGCGTCTCCGGCTTAATGGTGGCAACGATACCAATCCTAACAATTTGATGCTTCTGTCTATTAATTGGCAGCAAGATATCCGTACTGGGCTTAGGCCCAGTCCACCTGCAGAGAATTCCATTGGAGTTCTCAAGATGGTATAAATTATCATTCAAAGGGAACTGATCAGCAGACCACTTTAGTGTGTCAACAAAAGTACGGGGATCTTCTTTGTTATCGATTACGACACTTACATTAGCAGCAACAACTTCCACAGACACAGGGGTTTGAGTTGTTGTTTTCCCATCAAAAATGGCCTGTTCTAACAACTTAATTCTTGCTGACATCTTACCTAAGGTATAGGCAATTTCACCACCAAGCAGGTCGATCTTGTCTTCAATACGTGGCACTTCGCTGATTTGTAAAATCAAGCGTGCTTTTATCTCTTCTTCTTCCATTGCGATCAATGATTCCAAATACTGAATATCAGCAATGATTTCCTGCGGCTCTGTATTTTCCATTGACATATAATTTAAGTTTCCATGAATATTTACGTGCCAACATTGGAATGTAATGATATCGGATAATTAGTGCAAGTATAACAACAAGTTATGTCGGCCGAATTTGTGAAGCTAGCAATCAATATCATCAATTAGTCCAAAGTAAATACCTATTCTAGAGGCACGACCACCGGGCAAAAGCTCGACATCCCATTAGCAAGAAGCTCCTTATGACTGTATTGCTAGCGGCCCTATCTTCGCCAAGAACAAAAAAGACATCAGACCCTATATTTACCCTGGTTAGCTAAAAACCACCGATAAGCATCTGTTAAACCTGCTTCTAAATTATAACGATAGCGCCACCCCAGCGCAGTCAAGCGATCAACATTCATCAATTTACGCGGGGCACCGTCTGGCTTGCTGGCATCAAAGGCTATGCTGCCATCAAAACCGGTCACCTTCGCCACAGTTTCAACCAGTTCACGAATAGTACAGTCTTGCCCTGTACCGACATTAATATGGCTCAACATCGGCTCAGTATTTTTATCATAAAGTACTTTATCTAAGCCCATAACATGGATGGATGCTGCCGCCATATCATCAACATGCAAAAATTCACGCATCGGTTTACCACTACCCCAGGCAACCACTTCTGTGTCGCCACTCAATTTTGCCTCATGAAAGCGGCGCAATAACGCCGGAATCACATGGGAGTTTTCAGGGTGAAAGTTATCATGCGGCCCATACAGATTAGTTGGCATGACAGAGCGGTAATCACGACTGTATTGCCGATTATAGGATTCGCATAACTTAATCCCAGCAATTTTAGCAATGGCATAAGGTTCATTGGTGGGTTCTAAAGGGCCGGTCAGCAGAGCTGCTTCACACATTGGTTGCTCAGCCATTCTAGGATAGATACAAGAGGAGCCTAAAAACAACAAATTATTAACGCCAGCAAGGTGGGCCGAATGAATAATATTGCATTCCATCATCAGGTTTTGGTAAATAAACTCAGCAGGAAGGGTGTTGTTGGCCACAATCCCACCAACCTTGGCCGCCGACAAATAGACCTGGTCAATGTTTTCAGTGGTAAAAAACTCACGTACAGCTTGCTGGCAGGTTAAATCTAGCTCAGAACGTGTTTTAAGTACTAATTCAGCGTTAGCCTGTTTTTCTAACTGCCTGACAATGGCCGAGCCCACCATGCCACGGTGACCGGCCACAAAGATTCTTTTCATGAAGTCTAATATTCCTTCGTAACCGAAACATCATAACCATGTTCTTTTAACAGAGCATGCTGTTTAGCCTTATTTAAGTCATGCTCAACCATTTCAGCACACATTTCTTCAACTGTGATTTCCGGTGTCCAACCTAACTTGGCCTTAGCTTTAGAAGGGTCACCGAGCAAAGTTTCAACTTCTGCAGGGCGGAAGTAGCGCGGATCTACTTTAACAATCACATCGCCTGCTTTAACGCCTGGGGTATTATCGCCAGTCACTGCAACCACCGCTCCCACCTCATCAAGCCCTTCACCTGAAAAAGCCAACTCAATGCCCACATGGGCAGCAGACATTTTCACAAACTCACGCACAGAGATTTGCTTACCTGTGGCAATCACAAAATCATCAGCCTTATCTTGCTGTAACATCATCCATTGCATGCGCACATAATCTTTAGCATGTCCCCAGTCACGCAGTGCATCCATATTCCCGAGAAACAAACAAGACTCTACTCCTTGTGAAATATTGGCTATGGCGCGGGTAATTTTTCGCGTTACAAAGGTCTCGCCGCGGCGTGGAGATTCATGATTAAACAAAATACCGTTACACGCATACATCCCGTAAGATTCACGATAATTTACCGTAATCCAATAAGCGTATATTTTAGCAACTGCATAAGGTGAACGAGGGTGAAACGGCGTTGTTTCTGTTTGAGGAATTTCTTGCACTTCACCGTAAAGCTCAGATGTAGACGCCTGATAAAAGCGGGTTTTCTTTTCAAGCCCAAGAAACCGAATAGCCTCGAGTAAACGCAAAGCCCCCAATGCGTCCGCATCGGCCGTATATTCTGGCGCTTCAAAAGAAACAGCTACATGTGATTGCGCACCCAAGTTATACACTTCGTCAGGCTGCACATCTTGTAGAATACGCGTGAGGTTAGACGAGTCAGTCAAGTCACCATAATGCAGAAAGAAGCGGGGATTATCTTCATGAAGGTCTTGATAAATATGATCTACACGCTGAGTATTAAATAAAGATGCGCGGCGCTTTATTCCGTGTACCTCATAGCCTTTTTCTAATAAGAATTCTGCTAAATAGGAACCGTCTTGCCCGGTAATGCCAGTGATTAATGCTGTTTTTCTCATAAGAGTCCGTGTGGTCATTGTATAAGTAGCGACTGAAAAAGCCTACCCCAGCTTTAAAAACATCCACCTTCTTAGAAGGTGTTTTTGATTTTGCCCCCTTGAAGGGGGCTACTGGCAGCCCTCTTAGAAGGCTGCCAATGTTATCCCAATACTGTGAAATTATTTAAACTGAAACCCTTCCTAACGCGCTTCTTCCTTCTCTTGAAACTTCACATACTTGCGTATGATTTCTTCATTGATTCCCACTGTATCGACACAATAGCCTCTCCCCCAAAAATGATTACCCCAGTAAGGCTTTTGCTTCAAATGTGGAAACTGACGAAACACCTGAATCGCCGTTTTACCTTTCACCATACCCAACAGTTTTGATACAGACTCTTTGGGGGCATCGAAACAATCAAATGAACATGATTGCACTGAATATTGAGTTCAATCACTTCACACCCCATGCGGCCACAGTATACGTGTATCTGCAACATAATCTGTTGACTTTTTGCCCAATCAGTCAGTGTTTGGCTTGTAATGGCATAGTTAATTTTTGAGAAATTTACACAATCACCCCTAAAGTTAATATTTATTTTTCAAAGATTTCTTTATAAATATCAGAGACGCCATGAACAAACTTGTCTAAAGAGAGACTTTCTTTTAGATGGGTGTTACGTTGCAGGTATTCATGGCCTTTAACAACATCATCGATGGATATTCTTGAAACTTCAGTTACATCATCATAAAGAAGGGGATAATCTTCACCCACATACTCAATAATAGCAGGATGCCGCGGAGCAACGAACGGAACTCCATACGAGATACATTCACAAACAGCGTTATTCGCTGACGTTTCGTGCAAGCCAATAAAAATCAAGGAAGATGAAAACAACTCATCATAAGCTTGGTCTTCAAGAAAACTTACGCAATCCAACTGTCTAACTTTTGCAAGAATATTAACACTATATCTAGAATAGACATCTCGCAAATAACCCTCTGCATATTTGTTTAGAAGCACTTTTTTGTCAAAATTGCTTTTTAATTGGATAAAGCTTTCGAAATCCCTGAGCCACGCACCTACTAACAACACCGTTGGCTTTGAATAAAACTCATCAACTTTAAATAATACCTCACTGCTCCCTACAGGGTGCTTTAGGCTAAATACTTTTAGCTCGGGATAAATAGATTTAAGCTGCACTTTCATATGCTCAGAAAGGGCTATAACACCCCTACATCTCTTTAATGCTTGCCTCCATTCTTCAGAAAAATAGAGCTTTGCTAGATCATTCTGCGAATATTGAGCCCAATTGGGAGTTAACAAGGGGACATGCATAACCCCGAACCAATCTGTTTCAGCCAACCTCTTTACAGTTTCATGATAGTCTGGTTGCGTAAATATCTTTTCTATCCACCAAATAAAAGCAACGCTCGCATCATATTTCGATTTATCTGCCAACTCTTTCAAAATTGTATTATTTGAAAACCTATGATTACCATAGCTATCTTCCAATCCTACTAAATCAAACTTCATAGTCAAACCCTCGATAACCCCTAGACTTCAACATACATGCAGATATGGTAGCCGCCAAAGATTGTTTATGGGTAACTTTATCAAAGAATTTTCTTTTAATTAAAAACTCGAGGTTCTTGCTGATATCATTTGCATTATTATTTGAAATAACTTTCCGTTCACCCAACCCACTGCCAGGTACTTCTAATGAACTTAAATACTGTTTAAACTCATTAATAAATATGTACTTTTTTTCTTTAATTTCATTACGTTTATTTTCAAAATTGGCACCGTAGAATTCACTAGAGGCTATTGATAGGGATTCAATGGACGAAAATATAGCTTCCAATTGATCTAAGCTGGTCACGACTATCCCCACCCTTGACTCGATACACTCTCTTACACTAGGAATTTCTGGCGAACCGAAGCATATGACCTTACCCCGGCCTTCCACATAATCAATAAACTTATTTGAGTAACTGTACTTTAAAAACTCTACAGAGCTATCATCTATATTGTAAGGAAGAAGAAGGTAATCTGCTTGCTGAATATTTTTAGAATATTCCTCATCACTCATGTGAGAATCCTTAACATTAATGTTATCTTTTTTTTCATTTAGATCTTTAAGCTCACCCCACACACCGCTATTTGACCAAATCGAAAGCTCAGCCCAATCAAGCTTACTAACTAACCTTGCAAATGATATTAACGCCGCTGCGTTCATCTTTAGATCAATACTGCCAAAATATGATACATTAATACGCCTAGCACAGCCCTTCTTAGATTTATTAAATGAACTATCCTTTATAAAGTTACCTAGCACATAAGCTCTTCTTTTATATGTATTTTCAACCCATTGAACACTAGAGTCGTGTATAGTATAAACCCTGTCTGCCCGCGCCATTAAAAAATTATACATTGCCATTATATATCGGGAAGTTGATTCTCTCATTTCTCCTAAGTGCGGAGTATCCATGAAATGGACGACAAGAGGTACATTTCCAAATACACAAGCTAGTTTACATGCAAACTCCAATGTTGACTTATGTGGTGATAACCTAACGTAAAAGCAAGCAACTGGCTTATTTCTAATTAGGTTAATGGCTGCATCTTGGTATATTGGCCAATCCACCAACTCTTCTATACTTGCATTATCTTTTTTCCTGAAAAATCGACATTTTTCTTGATCCAATACTTGAATAGGGTAAACATCCAAATTATCGACTTCAGAAAATATTTTCTTAGTTAGCTGACCAACGGCACTAAAATCACCGTACCTTCTCCAATCAACTGTGACTATACTTCTTTTTTCAGCCATTGATCTTCTCGCCTAATAGAACTATCGACCAAACTCCTATCCGAAATAATACTCAAGTCTATACCTTGTTCTGCAAGCCACCTCTTCAAACTACCTGTTGATTTAGCGACTATATCTATCTCTTGGTTTGTTATCTTTGTTTTCATTTCGACATTATCATTTTTATAAAAATGCTCATTTAAAAAAGCTTTTTCTTCATGTTTACTGAGCGTACCAATATCCCAACCAACTAAACAAATATGCTCAACACCACTGTGAAGTGCAAAAGGTATGGCTAACTCATACATAAGACCAGGCCCCCAAACAGCCTTCCCATCAAGTAGCCTCTGAAAGTTCCCCCAACACTCTTTTCCGGCTGTACTCGTCGACAACCCTTCCAAATTATTTTTTGCATTTTCAATTACAGGAAGCAAAGCATTACATTTAAGCTGCCTTTCTTTGATAATCTCATTATGCCCTTTATCAAAAGAAGTCCATATTACCGGGCTACGAATTTCAGACCAATTGTAACCACTGAAATTACAAAAGTTCATCAATAGTAAGTCACTCATGTTTTGAATAACGTTAACACTTTGCTTTATACAAATAACTAGATTTTCATTTAGTAGCGGAGACAGTTTTTGAATATCAACTAGTGACAAAGAAGGCCCTGCTGCAAATATAAATGCCTTTTTACCACTGAATATATTTTTAGACAAACGAAGTCTTACCTCTAATGGAACCTCCAAATTCAAAGTATTTCTAAAAAGCTCTTTGCGAAAGCCTAACTTAGTATCCATTACAATCCTTTATGTTAAACGATCATCGCAATTTTTCAAAAATTCTATAACATTGTTAACATCACTGGGGATATCCACAGCAATTGAACCGCTATCAACCTCCACCATATCAACTGGGATATCTGCCTCTAGAAACCTTAAGATCTCAATATCTTCAACTGCTTCGAGAGGTGTCTTTTGTTTGTGATCTGCAAAGAATTTTAATTGCTCTCTGCTAAAGGCGTAAATGCACACTTGTTTATGAGCAATGCTAAAACCACCACTTTTAGTTATTGGTATGGGGGACCGGCTCATATACTTAAGCTTTTTTGACTGGCTAAACACAACTTTTGGTACAGTTAAAGAACGGAATTCTGATTCAGAGTTAATACGACAATAAGCATTTGTCACATTCCCAACTTGCTGAAACTGCCGCAAAACTTTTAGAATATCATTTGGCTCAATTATCGGCTCATCACCCTGTACATTAATTAGAAAATCACAATTAAGTTGCTCATTTGCTTCGGCAAGGCGATCAGTCCCCGTTAAACATGATGAGGATGTCATAACAACTTGGGCACCAAATCCCAGACACTTATCTCTTATTAGCTTACTGTCGGTAGCTATGTAAACAAGTTCAGCTGCAACAGCCTTACAACATTGCTCCCATACTCTTTCAACCATCACTTTACCAAGAATATCTGCAAGAGGCTTACCAGGAAATCGGCTAGATTGATACCTTGCTGGTATAACTATAGCGTAGCGCCAATTACTAGCTTCTGATTTCATCCAGCAACTCCCCATAATCCCTAACAATTTTGAATTTGAACTTTCTACCTAACATTAACATTTTTTCTCTTGCAGTAGAAAACTTCTCATAAAATATAAAATCGATATTATTATTTTTGGCAGCCAAAAAGTCTGACTCTGCATCACCTATCATTACTGCTTTCGCTGATTCATTTTTTGATAGAATCTCTTCTACAAGAGAACATTTTGGTGTAGGTGAGCCATAAACCCCTTCAAAATACTGGTCCAATTGTCTTTTACGGAAAACGTCTCTTAATTCTTGCTGCTCTGATCCACTGGCAACATACAGCCTTCCCTTTAATGCAGAAACAAATTCTATGAATCGAGGGGATAACTCTGCTGATAAATATAAGACTTTACACTGCTTCGAATATTCATTTAATATTTTATCTGAATACTGTTTTTTTTCTTTTTCATTAATTTTTAAAAATGCTGATATAAACTGTTCGACATGATGAAACCTCGACTTTCCAAAATTATTCGAAAAATAATCAACGCATAAACTCACTTGAGCTTCGGGAAAGCCAAGCAAATCCATACTATTTTTCATAGCTTTAATTTTGAGTTGGTTAGAATCAAAAATCACACCATCACAATCAAATATGTAAATATCATAATCACAGATCGGGGGCATACACAGAACCTTGCTGAATATTATAAGATGTTGGCGTCAAAGAAACCAAGTGCATGTTTCTTGAGTTGTCCCTAATTTGAGAAAATAGGTCAATCATCTCAACCTGCCGTATATCACCGAGATCATAGCCATCAAAACCGACCAAAGATATTTTCTTCGGTTTACCATTTATTGCTATTGCTATAGCATAAGCTGCAGTTAGGTCATAAGGGATTACACAGGAATTACTTTTTACTGAAAATTGACCGCTAGTTACAGACAATCCATAATCGAAATAAGTATGTTTTAAAAAATCACATTCGCCATCGGCAAACAAATGTGCTGGTAAAACAATCGGTTTCTTTAGTTTTTTATAGGTATCATGCTCAGATAAAAACTTGTTATTGTGGGAAACCGCATAATAATCAATATATTGAGGTGGCAATATATCAATAGCATTAATAGCAATAACAATTGGTTTTCGCTCACTAATATAACTTTCAATCGCAGATAAATAACGACTCAAACTTGGACCATTGCTTACAATCATTACTTCTCTATCAAGAAATTTGTTTTGTAACTTATCTTCACCTGAAATACGTTTCGTGGATGCATTAAATAAAAGTGCACTCTTCAATACATCACCATCATATGAACTTGACCCCTCAAGCTCGTTTAAATAATCTATGGCGCCAACAATTTCATCTGTTCCATAATGGGGATTTAATAATAGATTTTGAATATATGTTGGGTGAACATTATTTTGTGCCGCTAAGAAATATAATAAATTACCTCCCCAACCATATTTTTTTTGCATTTTTTCAAAATCACGAATGACTAACTCATATACTGGCTTTGGATTATATAATGACTCTTCTTTATCCAATACAGCCAATAAATTTTCTGTTTGCGTATTACCTGCACCTCGCCCCATGCCTGTAACTGTCGAATCCAACCAAGTGACATTTATATCCCGTGCAGCCAAGGTATTGTCAAGCCCTCTCCCCATGTTATTGTGAGTATGTATACCTATTTCACCCTTCCAATGAACTTTCAACGCCGTCACTATTCTAACGACTTCCTTAGAATCCATATTCCCCAAGGAATCAGCAAAATAAAGAACATCGAGCGCTTCCCACTCTTCTGCTGTCTGTGCTTTTTGTGAGATAACATTACAAGCTTTACCACCCGCTTGCATTAAGTTAAATCCAACCTTATAACCCAGCTCTTTTAGATGTTTAACTATCTCGCCGCATTCCTCCACCTCTCGAAAGTGCCCAGCTACACGAACTAAGCTAACTTTACTTTCCTTTGCAGGTAAGAATAATGCATCGATAGCTGCTTTAACCCCCAAGCTAGAAGCCAGAATAGTTTTAGCATCCACCATCACCCCGTACATCGGTCCGACAGGTAAATCTAATGATCTCAAGTGAATTTCTGTTGTGTATGCATAAGGCCCTGAAAAGCCACTTCTCGGGAAATTACGTAAGCCTAGTTCAACATAATCGATTTTGGCCGATGCCATAGTTTGTAGATAATTGGAAACAACTTCAGGACAAAAATCCCAATTATTATAATAACCACCATCTCTTAATGTGCAATCTAATATTTTTACCACAAAAATCATTCCCTATTAGTATCAGGTGGCGTGTAGCCTTGAAGTAAAGTGTGTTGTTATGGCCCTCGGGACGGCTGATGAACGCATCCAGGATAACCAGCATGACAATTATAACTGATTAATTACTGTGCTAAAGGGAGATTTCACTATAACCTAATATCGTACTCTGCACATATACTCCTAAAGAAAAATGAACTTTCAATTGAATCTATTCAGACCTTACAGTTGAATCAATAACCAGCTCTGGATATTGATTTTGTATGCGACGGTAATACTCAGAAGCTTCTGATAGCTTTTCTCTCAACTCTTTTATCAAACTAAGGAGAGTCATTTCACTTTCTGATTTTTCTTTATATTGGCTTCTTAGTTGCTCCAAATCAATCTGCGATTTTGCGAGCATTTTTTGATTTAGCTCTCTCTGTCTATTGTAACTATCTTGCTTGTCATTAAGATTCCTATCAGATTCAGCCTGCTCTTTTTGTAATTCTTCTACCCGGCTTTCATTTTCCTTGACAGAATGTGTAAACCTCCCCTTTTTAGTGGCACCCTAATTTAGAGTTTTCCCGCATCTCATGTTGGGCCAGATATTCCCAGGGTGTGAGATCATTGAGGGAATCGTGAGGCCGTTCTTCGTTGTATTATCGCACCCAGTCTTCCGTCAGCTCTCGAACTTCTCGTAATGTTTTAAAGACATGCATGTTGAGAATTTCATCCCGGTAAGTGCGATTGAATCGCTCGATATAGGCGTTTTGTGTCGGTGTGCCAGGCTGGATAAATTCCAGTTGAATATCGTGTTCCTTTGCCCATTCAGCCAAGACAGTAGAGATGAACTCCGGGCCGTTATCCATTCTCAGTTTCTTGGGGTACCCCCGCCAAGCTATTGCTCGTTCCAGCACGCGAATGACGCGCGGCGCTGGCAAATTCAGATCGACCTCAATGGCCAGCGCTTCACGATTAAAATCATCGACAAGGTTAAACGTCCGGAAACGACGACCACAAAACAGACTGTCGCACATAAAATCCATTGACCAACAGTGATTGGCTCGTGCCGGCACTGCCAACGGCTCAGGGTTTCGTGTTGGCAAGCGTTTCTTTCCGCGTCGTCGTTTGTTCAGGTTTAACGCGGTATACACGCGATAAATACGCTTGTGGTTCCAGGGATGTCCCCAGCGCCTGAGTATTTTGAAGAGTTTACTGAAGCCGTAAGCGGGGTAACGCTCGACGGCCTCTTGCAGCTTTGCTATCACCTCATCGTCCCGATAGGGGTCGGGCCTGTATCGGTAAACAGAATCACTAATGCCAACAGCGCGACAGGCCATTCTGAGGCTTGCGCCATGCACCTCTTGGGCATGGTCAACAAACTCTCGCCTGATCGCTGGCTTTAAAGCTTTTTTTCAACAATATCCTTGAGGATACGATGTTCCAGACTTAAATCAGCGAACATGGATTTCAGCCGCCTATTCTCATCTTCAAGTTCCTTGAGTCTTTTAACATCGGACAGCTCCATGCCACCGTACTTCGACTTCCAGTTGTAATAGGTGGCGTCATAGATTCCGTACTCACGGCAGACTTCTTTAACAAGCCTGCCGCCCTCGACTTCCTTCAAAATCTTAACGATCTGCGTTTCTGTGTAGCGTGTTTTTTTCATTATTCGTTCTCCGCATTGCAATAGTGTACGCGGTAGAACTCTACATATGGATGCCCCTAGTTTAGGGGAGGTTTACAAATGCATCTGTTTGTCTCGCTGCTTTGTTATAGAAAAAATTTGTTCGTCTTTAACAACAAGACTGTCCGTCAGTTCTTGTATTTCTGATTTTAGCTTGTTGAACTGCCCAAGGCTTTCTGCACTCTTCATCTCGATGTGCTTATTTGAAACTTTTAGCTCCGTCAATTCAGCGTGAAGCTGACCATTTTTAGCTTCACACGCCTGATTGCTGTTACTTAATTCGCTGACCTGCTCAAGGTTTTCTCTGCTCTTTATTTCTAGTTGCTTGTGGTTAGACTCAAGCTCTTCTTGTATCTGGCTGACTTGTAATAATAACAATTCATTTTCTGATGCAAGCTCACTGGATTTTAATTCACTGATTTGAGTGGCTTTTTTTAACTCATTGAGCTGGCCTTGCAACTGTTTGTTGTAGCTATTGTCAGCGCTGCTTGTATAACTATTATCGCTTAAACGGACTTTACGCAGTAATTTCATCGAAACAGACATTGGTGCAGCATTGCCAGCGGAACTACCTTTAGAAGCAGTTTGGGTGTCAGTTGTAAGATTGTGGCGACTCTGCTCTTGCAACTTAATATTTTGCATGTAGTAATGCTCCAACTCTTCTTGCAGTTGGTTTATCTGCAATAAGGCTAACTCTAACTCAGCGGCTGTATCTGTTCGTTGTTGCATTAATTAACCTTTCTTATCTTGCTAGCTACACCATTCTGGCTGCTGTTTTTAGTCGCTGCATCGTTATCAATTAAGGCCTGATTATAATGCATGAAGACATCACTTGTGGGCCCAAGCATTTTCACCTGGCCTTTTTCTAGCCAAACTGCTCTTTGGCATAAGCGTTTTATTTGAGGTTCACTATGGGAAACAAAAATGACTGTTTGCTGTGAGTTGATTTTTTGTAACAAGGTTCGCTCTGCTTTTTGTCGAAAAGAGGCATCACCAACCCCAAGTACTTCATCAATCATTAACAAATCAACATCAAGAGTTATCGCCACTGAAAAACCGAGCCGAGCTTTCATTCCTGTAGAGTAGGTTTTTATTGGCTGATGAATAAAATCACCCAACTCTGAAAACTCAACAATACTCTCTAGCAAGTCCATGGCCTGTTGTTTTGTGGCACCCAGTAGCATGGCGCTGATAATTGCGTTATCCCTGCCAGAAAGCTCCTGGTCGAACCCCACACCCAATGTCAGTAAAGAAATTTGCTGACAATTTTTTGTGATTTGGCCACTGTCAGGCTTGTAAATACCGGCAAGTACTTTGAGTAAGGTTGATTTACCGCAACCATTCCTGCCGATAATCCCCAGGGTCTCCCCTTTTATAACATTGAAACTAACGTCATCAAGCGCGGTAAACTTCTCATGGCGAAAAAAGGCCAATCGTGTCCAGTAACTTAGGGTTACGTTTTTTAGCGTTAGGATGTTGTTTGTTGCCATTATTGAGTGACCAGTCGTGCATAGGTTGCATCGGTTTTATTAAACCAGGCATTCATCACTATAATCATTAAAATACTAACCAGGCTGATTACACTTAGTGCCACCCAGTCTGGAGCAATATTTTCGAGTAACACCTCACGGTAGTTTTTAAACAAGTTGGCAAGTGGGTTCATTAAAAAGAGTTCTTGATGTTGTTCCTGTAACACTTCTTTATAGCTATAGAATATACCTGACGAAAACATAAGCATCATCATGCCGGTAGCAATCAAGAACTTAAAGTCTGGTATGAATGGGACAATGGCAGAAACCAACAACGCACAGGCAATAATGAGCAATATCTGCGTGACGATAACCGGCAAGATATAGAGCCAATTAGCACTATACTCCATGCCATAGGCCACCAAGAATGCGAGGAAGAGTACGAATACAAACAGCTGCTTAACCAAGTCTTGCGCAACGACCAATAAAGGAAAGAAAGGTTTTGGAATTGCAATTTGAAGGATAAGCCCTTTGCCCGCGACAATGGAGTTCGATGCATTAGTAACAGACTTTGAAAACCATAAAAATGGGATCTTTCCACACAATAAAAACACTAGAAAATTGTTTGTTCCTCGATCAAGTAGAATACTAAATACCACGTAAAAAACGGCAACATGCAAGGCTGGCTCGAGTAACCACCAGATATAACTGAGATGAGTCTTTTTTGTTTCTGACTTTAAGTTGAATTTTAATTTTGTAAAAAACACTTCCAACATGTGACTTCTTGTACTGATCATTGAACCTACTTTCACTAAACGCTTGTTCCTGTGATAAATAAAGGAAGCTCTTTAGAGACTCCCTAAACTTCCTATTGTGAGAATTTCACTTAGCCATTAAATACATAAGCCACTAATTTCGCTCACATTTTATTCTTCTCGCCTGAACTTTCAACAGAAAAACCTAACTACCGTTAGAACTTCTAGTTCTAAAAAAACCAGTTCGAGCGACGATGAAGAAGCCATGCAGAGAGCTTACCCTGTTGTAGCGATACCAGATACAAGCCTGTGACGAAGCCGGCTTTTCACAAACAAATACAGCGTTACAAATTGGTTGTTATAAATCAACGGGCAGCCTTGATCGTAAACGCCGTAAGGCTGGGCGCTACAATGCTGAAGCCCTCCATGTAACGGCGATAAAGATCCGTCAATCGACTGATTAAGAGCACGCTTCACCCCGGTACAACGGCCTGAAACGGCCTGAAACGGCCAATAATCGACTTCATTATGGCCATTGCGAGAACCACACCGTTCATTGTCCCGAATTTGCCAGCCTTAGCGCTGCACTTATTACTTGAACTCGAGCTTATTTAAAACAGTAGCCCGATACAAAAACCATCGTACGCTGCTGTATCACTAACACCCCTCATCCCTCTATAATTGCTCGTTTGCCCAACGGTTAAGCCCAACCCATGAAATTGATAAAACTGCGCGGTGCGCGAACCCACAATCTCAAGAATATTGATATTGATATACCCCGGGACAAGCTGGTGGTAATCACCGGGCTATCCGGTTCTGGCAAGTCTTCCCTGGCCTTTGATACGCTTTATGCTGAGGGACAACGACGCTACGTTGAGTCACTCTCCGCCTATGCCCGACAGTTCTTGTCGATGATGGAAAAGCCCGACATCGACCATATTGAGGGTTTGTCGCCGGCTATTTCCATCGAGCAGAAATCGACCTCCCACAACCCCCGCTCCACCGTGGGCACCATTACCGAGATTTACGACTATCTGCGGCTGCTCTATGCCCGCACGGGTGAGCCGCGCTGCCCGGAGCACAATGAGAAGCTGGCGGCACAAACCGTCAGCCAGATGGTTGACCAGATACTGGCGCTGGGCGAGGACACCAAGCTGATGATTATTGCGCCGCTGATTCGTGAGCGCAAAGGCGAGCATTTACATGTCTTTGAGCAATTGCGCGCCCAGGGCTTTATTCGCGCTCGCGTCGATGGCCGGGTTTATGAACTCGACGAGCTGCCCGATTTGGAGAAAAACAAGAAACACACCATTGAAGTGGTAGTGGATCGCATCAAGGTGCGTGACGATATCGCCCTGCGTTTGTCCGAGTCTATTGAGACCTCCCTCGCTCTGTCGGAAGGCCTGGTGCTGGCCGCCTATATGGATGAAGAGGACAAGGACAAGGACAAGCCCGACCACATTTTTTCCGCCCGCTTTGCCTGCCCGCAGTGCAACTACAGCATTAACGAACTGGAGCCAAGGGTGTTTTCTTTTAACAACCCCTCCGGCGCCTGCCCCGGTTGTGACGGACTAGGCAACAAGCAGTTTTTCGATATTGACCGCGTTGTGCAGCACCCCGAGGCAACGATTTCTGAAGGTGCGATTCGCGGTTGGGACCGGCGCAATCTGTTTTACTTCAATATGCTCACCTCGCTGGCCAGCCACTATGGCTTTGACATCGACACGCCCTTTGAAGAACTCACTGCCGCGCAACAGCAAAAGGTCTTGTTTGGCAGCGGCACTGAAGAGATCGCCTTTAATTACGTCAATGATCGCGGCAGCGTCTATAAGCGCACTCATACCTTCGAGGGCATTATTCCCAATATGGAGCGGCGCTATCGGGAGACGGAGTCGCAAACCGTGCGCGAAGATCTCGCCAAGTATCAAAACACCCAGTCCTGCCCCGAGTGCCAGGGCCAGCGCCTTAACAAAGCGGCGCGGCACGTCTTTATCGACGAGAAAAGCTTGCCCGAAGTCACCGCTTTATCGATTGGTGATTTGGCCGACTATTATCAGCAACTCACACTCGAGGGCCAGCAAGCACAAATTGCCGAGCAGATTTTGAAGGAAATTCGCGACCGCCTGCATTTTCTGGTCGACGTTGGCCTCAATTATCTGACCCTCGACCGCAGTGCAGAAACCCTCTCCGGCGGTGAAGCCCAGCGCATTCGCCTGGCCAGTCAGATCGGCGCGGGCCTGGTGGGGGTAATGTATATTCTCGACGAACCTTCCATTGGCCTCCACCAGCGCGACAACACTCGCCTGCTCAGCACCCTGGTGCGCTTGCGCGACCTCGGCAACACAGTGATTGTGGTCGAGCACGACGAGGAGGCGATTCGCGCCGCCGACTATGTGGTCGACATTGGCCCCGGTGCCGGTGTGCACGGTGGTGAGGTGATCGCCTGCGGGCAGGTCGAGGATATTCTCGCCGAAGAGCGCTCGCTGACAGGGGACTATTTGTCCGGTCGAAAGGCCATCGCCATCCCTGTCGAACGCACGCCCAACGATGCTGAAAAACAGCTCAGCCTGCGCGGTGTCGACGGCAACAATCTACAAGCCGTGGATATCGACATTCCCATCGGCCTGCTGACCTGCGTTACCGGGGTCTCCGGTTCCGGCAAGTCGACGCTGATCAATGAAACTCTCTACCCGCTCGCGGCGACGGCGCTGAATAAAGCCACCACGCTAACCCCGGCACCTCACACTAGCGTTAGCGGGCTGGAGCAACTCGACAAGTGTGTCGATATTGACCAGAGCCCCATTGGCCGCACGCCGCGCTCGAACCCGGCAACCTATACCGGTATTTTCACCCCGGTGCGAGAGCTGTTCGCCGGCACACAAGAGGCGCGATCACGGGGCTATAAAGTCGGCCGCTTCAGCTTTAATGTCAAAGGCGGACGCTGCGAGGCCTGCCAGGGCGACGGTGTTAAAAAGGTCGAAATGCATTTTTTACCCGATGTGTATGTCACCTGTGACACCTGCAAGGGCGCGCGCTACAACCGCGAAACACTGGAGATTCGCTACAAGGGCAAGAATATCCACCAGGTGCTGGATATGACCATTGAAGACGCCCTGGATTTTTTCAACCCCGTACCCAGCATCGCCACCAAGCTGCAAACCCTCAGCGATGTCGGCCTCTCGTATATCAAACTGGGCCAGGCGGCGACGACCCTGTCCGGCGGTGAGGCCCAGCGGGTCAAGTTATCGCGAGAGTTATCGAAACGCGACACCGGCAGAACCTTGTATATTCTCGACGAGCCCACCACCGGCCTGCATTTTCACGATATTCAACAGTTGCTCACGGTGCTGCACCGCTTTCGCGACCACGGTAATACCGTGGTAGTGATTGAGCACAACCTCGATGTGATTAAAACCGCTGACTGGGTAATTGACCTGGGGCCAGAGGGCGGCAGCGGCGGTGGTCGCATTATCGCCACCGGCACACCGGAGGAGGTCGCGGATACTGAAGGTTCACACACCGGGCACTTTTTGAAAGCGCTGCTCAAGCCAAAAAAACCGGCGAGCCAGGCTGCTAAACAAGCCTAGAACAGCTAAAGTTAGTTTATGGATATTTACTTAGTGGGCGGCGCAGTGCGCGACAAACTCCTTGGCCTCGACGTTAAGGATCGCGACTGGGTCGTGGTTGGTGCCCAACCACAGGCGCTGGAGCAACTGGGCTTTCGTACGGTGGGCAGCGACTTCCCCGTCTTCCTCCATCCCGACACAGGCGAGGAATATGCCCTCGCTCGCACTGAACGCAAGAACGGCCACGGCTATGGCGGTTTTGTGTTTCATACCGACACCAGCGTTACCCTGGAGCAGGATCTCTCCCGTCGTGACCTCACCATTAACGCCATTGCCGAAGACAGCAATGGCCAGTTGATCGACCCCTACGGCGGCCAGCAAGACATTCTCGACCGCAAGCTGCGCCATGCTTCTGCCGCCTTTGTTGAAGACCCCTTAAGGGTACTACGCGTCGCTCGCTTCGCCGCCCGTTTTCATCACCTTGGTTTTAGCGTTGCCGACGAAACACTGGCTTTAATGAAAAGTATTACTGATAGCGGCGAGCTGGAATACCTGACGCCAGAACGAGTTTGGAGCGAAACACTCAAGGCCCTGTCGGAGGGGTCACCGCGCACCTATATTGAAGTGCTGCGTGAATGCGGCGCACTCGCAGTACTCTTCCCCGAACTGGAAAAGCTCTTCGGCGTGCCTCAGCGGGCTGACTTTCACCCCGAGGTCGACACCGGCATACACCTGCTGATGGCGATGGATCAGGCCACCAAACTGAGCAGCGACCCCCGCGTACGCTTTGCGGTAATGATGCACGACCTGGGCAAAGGCATTACCCCCGAACATATATTGCCCCGCCATATGGGCCACGAAGAGGCCGGCGTGCCGCTGGTAGAAGCCTTTTGCCAACGACTGCGGGTACCTAATCGCTTTCGCAAGCTGGCTATTGTCGTTACCCGCTACCACCTGCTGTGCCACAAAATCGACACCCTGCGCCCGGCCACGGTGCTAAAAGTACTTAAAGGCCTGGACGTATTCCGCCAGCCCGAAGCACTACAATGTTTTCTGCTCGCCTGCATCGCCGATGCCCGGGGTCGCACCGGTTTTGAAGAGGTCGACTACCCCTCTGCTCAATGGCTGCAAAACATTGCCGACATGGTGACGGGCATTACTAGCGAACAATTTGTTAATGCTGGTCTCAAGGGGGCCGCTATCGGTGTGGCGCTGGATAACAAGCGTCTGGAATGTATCACTGAATATAAACACGACAAACAACACGAGCATGAAGGCAATAATGCCTGAACAGGCCCCGGTCGCATTAATTACCGGCGCTGCCCGACGCATTGGCGCGGCCATTGCCACTCGGTTGCACGGCTGCGGTTATCGAGTAATTATTCACTATCAAAATTCAGCAGCCGATGCTGAAAAACTCTGTCTAAAACTCAACACCCGCCGCGCCGAATCAGCCCATGCCCTGCAAGCCAACTTGCTCGATGTAGACAGCGTTCAACAACTGGCCAAAGCCAGTATTGCACACTGGGGCCAGCTCAATGCACTGGTTAATAATGCCTCCAGTTTTTATCCCACCCCTCTTGCCACCGCAACAAACACCCAGTGGGATGAACTGATTGGCAGTAATTTAAAAGGCCCTTTTTTTCTCTGTCAGACACTGGCCGACGAGCTAAAAAAACACTGCGGCAGCATCGTTAATATTGCCGATATTCACGCCCACCAACCTTTAAAGAACCACAGCATTTATTGCATCGCTAAAGCCGGGAATAAAATGCTGACTAAAACACTGGCTAAAGACCTCGCCCCAAAAATTAGAGTTAACGGCATTGCCCCCGGCGTTATTCTCTGGCCAGAAAATGACCATCAAAATAATGATCAACAAAAAGAATTAATAAAAACCATCCCTCTGAACCGCATGGGGAATAGTGACGACATTGCTCGATTAGTTGAATTTTTCATTACCAGTGCCAGCTATATAACCGGTCAAACTATCGCTATTGACGGTGGAAAGCACCTCAACTAATACCTTTGACTTACATCAAAAAAAACCCTCTCCTTTAACAACGCCCTTGAAAACCTACTTATAAATCCCATTATTAATTGTGCAGCACATTGAAATTAATAGATTGGAGAACTCGCCATGACACTCGTACCCCGAGGTAACTTTTTCGACATTGACCACGCCTTCGATAATTTTTGGTCGCCCGCCAAACATTCAGAAACACCGGAGAGTGGTTTTTTTGCACCACGCGTCGACATAAAAGAACTGGATCATTGTTATGAAATTACTGCCGAACTACCCGGCGTAAAAAAGGATGATATTCACGTCACTCTGGAGGATGGCGTGTTATCAATCAGCGCTGAGACATGTAGCGAAAACAAGGAAGAAGAAAACGGCAAGGTGATTCGCCAAGAGCGCCGTTACGGAAAGTATTTACGCAGCTTCACCCTCGGCAATAACATTCACGAAGAAGATATCAGCGCCGATTTTACTGACGGCGTACTTAAACTCAAGGCGCCAAAAGCACCGGATGAAGTACCACAAAAACGCAGGATTTCTATTGCGGGATAATACAGGTTCGATTGAAATAGACACTTAAACCAGACTAAAAAAACTGTCGAAAATAAATCATTTCGGCAGTTTTTTTAGTCATGACAAAGGATTATGACTTGCTGGAAATACAGCGCCCCTGCCAGCTAAAGTCTATACGCCAAAGTTTTTGATTACGGCCTTTAAAATTCACTGCAATATCGCGATAGGCTTTACCGCTCACCGGGTGTTTTTCATCCGAGGCAATATCAACCAGGGGCAGAAGCACAAAGGCATTTTCGGTCACCTCATCCCTGGGCAGGGCAACACCGTCGACCATACCGCTTAAGCCGCCACAGGTCAGAATATCGATATCCAGTGTTCGCGGGCCAAATTTAGGCCCCGCACGGCTGCGCTTATTAGCCGTTTCAATATCGCGCATGATCACGGCGAGTTCACCGACACTCAGTGCGCTATCGATACCCACCACCAAATTATAAAAACTATCGCCGGTAAAACCCACGGACTCACTTTCATAAACCGGTGAAATAATTAATTCACCAAAGTGCTCGGCAAGGGCATCGAGACAGGCGAGAATGTTTTTCTCCCGCTCAATATTGCTGCCAAGACTCAGATAAACCCGACGCGAAATAGAAACCGTCATGCGGGTTTCTCCCCGCGCTCAATAATAATGCCGACATCTTTCGAGCCACGCAGTGCGCCCGGTTTGCTGAGGCGCAGCTTTAGCCATGGCACATCAAATTCACCGAGCACAATGGTCGCGATCTCTTCCGCCAATCGCTCAACCAGCAAACACTGGGACTCTTCAACAAAGGCGATTAAACGCTTGGCGACCGCTTTGTAATTGAGCGTGTGTAGAATGTCATCGCTCGCGGCAGCCTTGCGAATATCAGCACCCATTTCCAGATCAAGGGAAATCGTTTGGCGCACCTCGCGCTCCCAATCGTAAATACCGATAATCGTTTCAATCTGTAGATCGCGGATATAGACAATATCCATGGCTTATTCCTCTGAGGCTGTCGCAATAGCCAGCTTATTATTCTGCAGGGGTGGCAAGGTATCGAGGGGCCAGCGCGGCGCGGCACGAATCGTCAGGTCATCGTGCTGCCCGGCCATCAGCCGCTGACAACCGGCATAGGCGATCATCGCGCCGTTGTCGGTACAAAAAGCATTGCGCGCATAGAAGACTTTGGCATCAAGCTTGGCGAGGGCCTTTTCGAGACGCTCACGCAGGCAGACATTCGCTGAAACACCACCGGCAATCACCAATGTTTTAAGGCCGCTTTCCTTGATTGCCCGCCGGCATTTAATCACTAGCGTATCGACCACCGCATCCTGAAAAGCCCAGGCGATATCGGCCCGGGTTTGCTCGTCGGGCAGCACATCATCGCCACGCTCTTTAGCAACGGTATTTAAGGTAAAGGTTTTCAAACCCGAAAAACTGAAATCGAGACCGGGGCGATCGCACATCGGCCGGGGGAAACGAAAGCGCCCCGCCTCACCCTTCTCCGCCAATTTCGCGATGCGGGGGCCACCGGGGTAATCCATATCGAGCATTTTTGCGGCTTTATCAAAGGCCTCACCGGCGGCGTCGTCGAGGGATTCACCGAGAATTTCGTACGCACCAATATTTTGCACATGCACCAGCTGGGTGTGCCCGCCGGAAACCAGCAGGGCAATAAAGGGGTAGGCGGGCGGCTGCTCTTCAAGCATCGGCGCCAGTAAATGACCTTCCATGTGGTGCACGCCAAGGGTCGGCACATCCCAGGCATAACCCAGCGAGCGACCAACCGAGCCACCCACCATCAGGGCGCCAATCAGGCCGGGGCCAGCGGTATAGGCAATGCCGTCGATGTCACTAGGTTGCAATGAGGTATCGGCCAGTATCTGGCGAATCATCGGCAAGAGTTTTCGCACGTGATCTCGCGAGGCCAGTTCGGGCACCACACCACCGTAGTCGGCGTGCACCTCTACCTGACTGTATAAAGCATCAGCCAATAACCCGGCGTCACTGTCATAGATCGCCACGCCGGTTTCATCACAAGATGTTTCTATGCCCAGTACTCGCATTGCTCTCCTTAAAAGCCTCCTCAAAAGCCGCCCTAACACGCTGTTGAATTGGCCACTTAAATTCGTCCGAGCGCATAATAATGTGCAACGACTGTGAAAACCACCCGATTTCATGGGCTTAGGCAACGGCGCAAGAACAATAAAATTTTGCACCCGAGGCGACAAGTGTATAGAATACGCGACCCCAACAGGGGCTGTAGCCAAATTTATGTGGCTTATGCTGATAAAAAGCCTAAGCCCGGATCTTAGATAGTTAACAGATAGACAAGAAACAGGAAAGAGGATAGATGCCTTCAGTACGTCTTAAAGAAAACGAACCTTTCGACATCGCTCTGCGTCGCTTCAAGCGCTCTTGCGAAAAAGCCGGCATTCTCGCCGAAGTTCGCCGTCGCGAATTTTATGAGAAGCCCACCTGGTGCCGCAAGCGTAAAGCTGCCGCCGCTGTTAAGCGTCACGCCAAGAAAGTACAACGCGAGTCGCGCAAGCTTCAACGGATGTACTAAGCACTCTGCTTCACGTGTAAATTTTTTCTGCCGTATTTCCCTGCCCTTTACGGGGTAGCTTTTAGCAAGATCTTAGACCGGGCCTATTTAAGCAAAGCCCAGATAAGCTGCTAGCCAATACTTGCAGATAGTAAAAAGCGTCGCATGTCGGCGCTTTTTTCGTTTCTGGCTTTTACTCATATTTCGACGGAGCTTTACTAAGCTGGCATCACAGCTCAATATAGCGAAGCGCTTAAAGGCCTTATCCTTACAGCCAAAAAATAACTCAAACACCACCTCTGCGAGCCGGACAATAGCCATGAGCGAAGAAACACTGAAAGTACGTATCACCACCGAAATGAAAGCGGCGATGCGCGCCAAAGACAAACCTCGCCTCGGCACCATCCGCCTGATTCAGGCCGAGATTAAACGCATTGAAGTCGACGAGCGCATTGAACTGGACGACACCCGCGTGCTGGCCATTCTCGACAAAATGAGCAAGCAGCGCCGCGACTCATTGAGCCAGTTCAAAGATGCCGGGCGCGATGACTTGGCCGAGCAGGAGCAAACCGAGCTTGACGTTATCGCTGAGTTTTTACCCGCCGCACTGAGCGAGGAAGAACTGCAGGTGCTTATCGACCAAGCTATTGCCGATAGCGGCGCTCAGGCAATGTCTGACATGGGCAAAGTAATGGGCATTCTCAAACCCCAGGTTCAGGGCCGCGCCGATATGGGCGCCGTGAGCAAGCAAATTAAAGCGCGACTCTCGTAGTGCCTGCGCAGCAGGTGTAGCGGCGGCTTTCTATACCGCACCCACCTGCCAGTCAAAACCCAATGGCCGGATTAATTCCACAGCGCTTTATCGACGATCTACTCGACCGAGTGGATATCGTCGATGTTATCGGCGCACGCCTTGAGCTGCGAAAAACCGGCAAAAACCACTCCGCTCGCTGCCCCTTCCACGACGAAAAAACCCCCTCCTTTTCGGTCAACCCCGAAAAACAGTTTTACTACTGCTTCGGCTGTGGTGTCGGCGGCAATGCCATCGGCTTTGTCATGGACTACGACCATGTCGACTTTCCGCAAGCGGTGGAAACTCTCGGCGCACTGGTTGGTATGGAGGTGCCGCGCGAAGCTCAGCAAAACAACCCGCAAGACAAGCGCCGCAAAGCGCTGTACGACATTCTAGAGCAGGCCAAACGCTTCTATCAGCAGCAACTGCGCCAGCACAAAACCGCACACCAGGCCGTCGATTATCTTAAACAGCGGGGCTTGAGTGGCGAAATCGCCGGAAATTTCGAGATTGGCTACGCCCCGCCCGGCTGGGATAATTTACTGCTCGCCATCACCGAAAGCCGCCTGCAAGGCAATGACGACGAGGTAGAGAGCAACGATACGGTCGAAGACGAAACCATTGAGCTACTCACCGACTCCGGCCTGCTGGTTAATCGCGAGGAGGAAAACAAGCGTTACGACCGTTTTCGCGAGCGCATTATTTTCCCCATTAGAGACACTCGCGGGCGCACGATTGCCTTCGGTGGACGGGTGCTTGGCGATGACAAGCCCAAGTACCTAAACTCCCCCGAGACGACGGTTTTCCACAAGGGGCGCGAGCTTTACGGCCTCTACGAAGCCAATCGCAGCCGTCAGAGCTCTGGTAATTTACTGGTCGTTGAAGGCTACATGGACGTCGTCGCCCTGGCCCAGCATGAAATAGAAAATGCCGTCGCCACCCTCGGCACCGCTGTTTCAGATGCTCATCTTGAAAAGCTCTTCCGCTACACCAGTGAAGTGGTCTTTTGCTTTGACGGTGACAAAGCCGGACGCCAGGCGGGCAAACGCGCTCTGGAAACCAGCCTGGCGCTAATGACCGACGGGCGCAGCGCCAAGTTCCTCTTTCTCGATGAGGGTGAAGACCCGGATACCCTAGTGCGGAAAATCGGCAACGAGCGTTTTCGCAACCTAATCAGCAACGCCACGCCGCTCTCGGCCTTTCTCTTTACCCTGTGCGAAGAGGGCCTCGACTTAACGCTGGCCGATGACTGCGCCCGCTTCGCCACCCTCGCCGCTCCGATGATCAACCAGCTGCCAGCGGGTATTTTCCGACAATTACTACTTGAGCAACTGGCCAAAAAGACCGGCCTCCCCACCGATACATTAACCGGTCTACTTGCCCCAGCGGACAGCGAAGCACCACCACAATGGGACGAGGCACCACCCGACAACGGCAATTACGAAGACTACGGCGACAGCTACGAGGGCGCCGAGCACCATCAGGTAGAAGACTATTCGCCTGCAGAGGATTATGCCCAGCAGGATGACGAACCCCAACGCGCGAACAAAGCAACTCAGAAGCAACCCGCCCCTGCACAAAAAGAGTTGCAACTAAACCCCCTGCACTGCTTGATCGCATTACTCATCAACCATCCATCACTGGCACAAAACCTTGAACACACTGAGGCCCTGCTAAAGCTTGAACTCGCCGATATCGAGATACTTCAGGGTTTATTCACTTTGCTGGCGGAAAATCCCGACTATACTCTTAACCATATTCTCGGTTATTGGCGTGGCGTGCACGGTCAGGAGCAGGGCGAGATGTTAGCGGGAATCGCCGCTACCGACCTGGCTAACATTCCCAGCCAGGCCGCTGAAAGCTATGTAAAACAGGCCCAGGACATTGTTGATTCACTGCTTCGCACGGTCATAGGCGAGCAAACTATCGAGCAGCAAATTGAGTATTTAAGCGCCAAAAACCAGCTCGATGATCACGACCGCAATACAGCGTTCGCTATCTGGCTAGAGCTACCCGCCGAAGAGCGCAGCCCTGAATTAATTAACAAGATAAAACAATTACTTGAGCGCAAAGATGAAACAACTAAATAGCTGACATGCTGGCCTTGTAATAACAAGACAGAACCCCACTTATAAGCTATAATTTCGCGTTTGTTTTCAGCCATTCACTAACTACGGATACTCTATGAGCGACGTCAGCCAACAACAGTCACGCATCAAGGAACTGATTGCCAAGGGCCGCGAACAGGGCTACTTGACCTACGCCGAGGTTAACGACCACCTACCGGAAGATATTTCTGATCCCGATCAGGTTGAAGACATCATTCAGATGATCAACGACATGGGCATCAACGTCTTCGAAACCGCCCCCGACGCCGATACTCTGTTGATTAATGACGAAGGCAACAATAGCGCCGACGAAATTGCCGCCGCCGAAGCCGCTGCCGCCCTGGCCGCTGTCGAAACCGAAAAACACCGCACCACCGACCCCGTACGCATGTACATGCGCGAAATGGGCACGGTTGAGCTGCTGACTCGCGAAGGCGAAATTGAAATTGCAAAGCGCATTGAAGAAGGCATCCGCGACGTTATGTACGCCATGTCTGAATGGCCTGAGACTGTTGACGATATCGTCGCCCAGTACGAGCTCGTACAGAAAGGCGAGCGACGCCTGGTCGAAATTATCGCCGGCTACCTCAACCCCGTCGACCACGTGCCCTCCGCACTCGAGCAAAGCAAGAAAGATGCTGCCGCCATACTGGCCGGCGAAAAAGAGGAAGAGGAAGAGGAAGAGCAACACGAAGGTGGACTCTGCCCCGAAGAAGCTGCCAACCGCTTTGGTGCAATCCACAAACAAAATGACAAAACCAAACGCTCAATTGCCCGCCACGGACGTAATGCCGAAAGCGCGGAAAAAAACCTCGTCGAGCTAGGCTTACTGTTCAAATATCTAAAGCTGATACCCAAGCAGTATGACCCCCTCGTTGCACGGGTTCGTATCTCCCTGCACGAAGTAAGAAAGCACGAGCGCAGTATCATGACGTTGTGTATTCGCCAAGCCAAAATGCCCCGCAAAGAGTTTGTTGAGAGCTTCCCTGGCAATGAAACCAATGACAAGTGGGCCGCTAATTTGTCGCGCCGCAAGCAGCCCTATGCCCCGGCTATCAAAAACTTGCTAGATGACATCACTCGCGTACAAAGAAAGCTGGCAAACGTTGAGAAAGCATCAGGCTTAAGCATCACACAAATTAAAGACATCAACCGCCGCATGTCTATCGGCGAAGCAAAAGCCCGACGCGCCAAGAAAGAAATGGTTGAAGCCAACCTGCGTCTGGTTATTTCTATCGCAAAAAAATACACCAACCGCGGCCTGCAATTCCTCGACCTGATTCAGGAAGGCAATATCGGTCTGATGAAAGCGGTCGACAAGTTTGAATACCGGCGCGGTTACAAGTTTTCCACCTACGCCACCTGGTGGATTCGCCAGGCGATTACCCGCTCCATTGCCGACCAGGCGCGCACCATTCGTATCCCGGTGCACATGATTGAAACGATTAATAAGCTCAATCGTGTATCGCGGCAAATGCTGCAGGAAATGGGTCGTGAGCCAACGCCGGAAGAACTCGGCGAACGCATGGAACTGCCCGAAGACAAGATTCGCAAAGTTCTAAAAATTGCCAAAGAGCCCATCTCTCTTGAAACGCCAATTGGCGACGATGAGGATTCTCACCTCGGCGACTTTATTGAAGACGTCAATGTCGACTCCCCGATCCACTCGGCCACAGCGGAAAGTCTGACTGAAGCAACACGCGAAGTACTCAACGGCCTCACCGCCCGCGAAGCGAAAGTACTGCGCATGCGTTTCGGTATCGACATGAACACCGACCATACGCTGGAAGAAGTCGGCAAGCAGTTTGACGTTACACGCGAACGCATCCGCCAAATCGAAGCCAAGGCACTGCGCAAACTGCGCCACCCAACCCGCTCCGATCACATGCGCAGCTTCCTCGACGAATAGACCACTTAAAGCAGAAAACAGACTGTCGAAAAACCTTAGCGGCATAAGGCAAAAACAGACGAAAAAGCATAGTTTATGTGGAATAAACGAGCATTTTCAGTCTTTTTTTTCGCCGCTGAGGCCTCGCAGTTAGCTTTTCGATAGTCAGCTAGAACTTATCTGGTAGATGGTGAAAAAGCCTCTTATAATGCGCCCTCTCGATTACTCTGTGTAATTGAGAGGGCGGCATAAAGGCTAATCAGCTATCAACCGCAGCGTATAAGGTACAGAAAAAGAAGGGCCCTTAGCTCAGTTGGTTAGAGCATCCGACTCATAATCGGCAGGTCCCCAGTTCAAGTCTGGGAGGGCCCACCATTTCACACCATCAACTTTAGCCCCATAAGCAGCTGTTCTTTCCAACACCCGCTACCCCCCCACAAACCGGCCCATACCAAATCCCTTCTCCCGCCGCTATCATCTCTCGCATTGCAATAAAACAAGCACGCCTCGGGATCACATGCGAAAAATTGTCGACTACCTAAGATTAATACTGTTTACCGGCGGCGTACTTTTAGGCGTGCAGATGCCAGGTTTTATCGAGCAATACGGTAAAAGCCTGCAGGCTCACCTACTTGAATCATCATTGAGCCTTGAGGAATTCGAGAAGGATGCTGAACGTTATTTTGACGGCAACCTGAACAAGCTAACCGCGCATTACCAAAACAACCCTGACCCCATAATTAAGGACGGCGGAGCTAGCATTAGCGCCATTTATAGTAGAAACCTGAACCTGGAGCAGGCCTGGGTGGGTTTTAGCAAGAACACCTACAGTGCTTACAAGCATGTGCTGCTGGAGCCCTTAACTGATGTCAAAAATGAAGTTTGGAGCAACTACACCTACAGTATCGTACTAAACCAGTCGGCCATTATTAGCGGGCTTTGCTGCGGCTTCCTATTGGCCCTACTCATTGAACTCAGCGGCCTGCTGATTAGCAAATTTCTCCAGCACTTATTCCTTCCTCTGGGAAAGGCGCCCTCCCATTAACCCAAACCTCGACATTTAATGGAAGTAATCGAACCCGCGACTGGAATCGGAATTTCAAACTGAAAACTAATGACCATAAATTACTCAAATAACCTATTTTTATCGAGGTTTAGCCATTGACTCGTCTATCAAGGGGTATATACTGCCCACAGCTTGAAAGTACGTCCTATATTTATGCACACCATTTCGATGTTCCTCAGTAGTACACTCGTCCTGTTTTTCATAAGTAATAGCAACACTTCCAGCAAAACGGCCTTGTTTAAAGGCTTTAATTACTCTCGAATGATTAGGAAATGAATATGTCTACTACTACCGGTACAGTTAAGTGGTTCAACGAAGCTAAAGGTTTTGGTTTTATCGAACAAGAGTCTGGTCCAGACGTTTTTGCTCACTTTAGCGCAATCTCTGGTTCTGGCTTCAAAACTTTGATCGAAGGCCAAAAGGTTGAGTTCACTGTAACTCAAGGCCAGAAAGGTCCTCAAGCTGAGAACATCGTAGCCATCTAATTCTACTTTTAAGTAGAGGAAGGCTATCTGCTTTGCGCTTTTAGTAAACGCTAAAAAGCACAAAACAGAAAAAGGGTAAGACTAAAAAGTCTTACCCTTTTTTATTGTCTCGATCTTTTTCAAAACTCACCCGCCTATCTCCGCACACCAACCTCCTTAGACACTCAAACCGGCCGACAACCCCCAGCAAAGGCAAATGCGGCTACACTGTGATTAACATTAGAAAGCAATAGGAAGAGTTATGCTCAAACGAGTCATTGTTGCCATTACCGGCGCCACAGGGTGCATCTACGGCATTCGCCTACTTCAGATACTGGCCGACTTACCCGAAATTGAAACGCACCTGATTTTATCGCCCGCGGGCATTATCACTGCAGAACATGAAACCGGCTTCGACAAAAAAGCGATTTCAGTACTTGCGGATGTATGTCACCGCCACAAAGATTTTGGCGCGAGTATCTCTAGCGGCTCCTTCCCTATTCATTCAATGGTCGTTGCCCCGTGCTCGATGAACACTCTAGGCTCTATTGCCCACGGACTCGACAACAATCTGATATCCCGAGCTGCCGGAGTGACCCTTAAAGAACGCAGGACACTCGTGCTAATGCCCAGAGAAACCCCCCTCCACCTCATACATTTACGTAACATGGCATTAGTGACAGAAATGGGCGGAATTATTGCACCGCCGGTACCTTCGTTTTATCAGCACCCAAGCACCATCGAAGACATCGTCAATCAAACTGTCGGGCGAACTTTGGATGCCCTGGGGATTGATGCACCTGAGCTAGTTCAACGCTGGACCGGCCTTAACAAAGACACTGCCAACGATTAACACCCTACTTATTTTAGTCGGACAAAAAAAAACAACAAAAAAAGCCCCGACAATGCGGGGCTTTTTTAATCAACAATAGCAACGTCGATTAGAGCATTTCGACAGCAACCGCCGTTGCTTCACCACCGCCAATACAGAGGCTAGCAACACCTTTGGTTTTACCGTAGGTCTCCAGGGCTGAGAGCAAAGTAACAATAATGCGTGCTCCACTAGCACCCAGCGGGTGACCCAGAGCACAGGCACCGCCATGAACGTTAACTTTGTCATGGGGAATATCCAGCTCTTTCATCGCCGCCATAGCGACAACGGCAAAGGCTTCGTTCACTTCATACAAGTCAACATCGGACGCTGACCAGCCAGTGAGATCAAAGAGTATGTTCATCGCACCAACGGGGGCAGTGGTGAACCACTCAGGCTCCTGAGCAAACTGGGTATAACCACGAATGGCTGCTATAGGCTTCAAACCACGCTTTTCTGCTTCACTCTGACGCATCAGCACCAATGCCGCAGCACCGTCAGAAATTGAGCTAGCGTTAGCTGCCGTTACCGAGCCATCTTTTTTAAATGCTGGTCTGAGGTTAGGAATTTTATCGGGGCGCGCATTGCCGGGCTGCTCATCGGTATCGACAACCGTCTCGCCCTTGCGAGTCTTAACGGTAACCGGCGCAATTTCACGGCTGAATTTACCTGCGTCGATAGCGGCATTGGCGCGACGCAGCGATTCAATCGCGTAGGCATCCTGATCTTCACGCGTGAAGGTATATTTACTTGCACAGCTTTCAGCAAAAACACCCATCAAACCACCCGTATAGGCATCTTGTAGGCCGTCGATGTACATGTGATCGAGCAGTTCGCCGTTACCGAGTCGGTAGCCACCACGCGCTTTTTTCAGGATGTAGGGCGCACTACTCATATTTTCCATGCCACCGGCAACAACCACATCTGACTGACCCGCGAGCAATGTGTCACAAGCCATCATCACCGTTTTCATACCGGAGCCACACATCTTATTGACGGTAGTTGTTCCCGTACCAACGGGCAGACCCGCACCCAGCGCCGCCTGACGTGCAGGAGACTGACCGACACCCGCTGGCAGAACACAACCAATCAACGCTTCGTCAACGTCAGCAGCACTGACACCAGAGCGTTCTATGGCGGCGGCAATTGCAGTAGCACCCAATTCAGGGGATGGCACATCAGCCAGTTCACCCATCATTCCGCCCATTGGCGTACGAGCGTATCCACAGATTACTATTGGATCATTCATTATCAACTCCTCTCTATCGGGTTAGTCTGATTTACCGGCTAAGCAATATTAGCTCGGATTACTTTACAACTCTAAGTTTTGGCCCGGATGGTTTTGGACCTGACGGTGGCTTGTCAGAGGGGTCATCATCCAAACTGTGTAGCTCAGCGGGCGCTGGTGCCGATGACTCAAAAGCCATGCCCTCGCCATTCTCTCGCGCATAAATGCCAATAACAGCATGAATGGGCACATGAATATTGGTGGGGACGCCGCCAAAACGCGTATTGAAACTGATCGCCTCATTATCAAGATTGAAGGCGGTCACTGCTCGCGGCGCGAGATTGAGCACAACCTGGCCGTCGGTGACATAAACCTGAGGCACTTCTACACCCACCGCCATGGCATTAACTACCACGTGAGGGGTGCAGTCGTTGTCAATTATCCAGTCATAAAAAGCCCTGACTAAATAGGGCTTGTTAGAAGTCATCGCCATTACCGTTACCTACGGATCGGGGCTTGAAGAAAGTAACAAACACTCTAAACTAGGCGTTCATATCCCGTTCGGGTTCAGTCAAGCTAGACAAGAATGCAGGGCGCTCAAATAAACGGCGCATATAGTCGTGCAAAGGCTTGGCCTGACGCGTATTGGGTATATCGATACCCAAGCTCTCAAGGCGCCACAATAAGGGCGCCAAGCAGCAGTCCACCAAAGTAAACTCTTCGTACATAAAATAAGGTTTGTCGGCAAAAATAGGCGCAATACCCAGAAAGCTATCACGCAGTTCTTTGCGAGCCAGCTCTACTGATTTGCTATCTTTGTTAGCAACAATAACATCAACCTTTTCACACCAATCCTTCTCGATACGGTGCATATACTGACGGCTTAAAGCGCGGGCAACAGGGTAAACCGGCAACAAAGGAGGATGGGGAAAACGCTCATCGAGATATTCCATCATTACTTTGGATTCGTACAGCGATAAATCCCTATCAACCAAAGTGGGCACGGAGCCATAGGGGTTGAGCTCAATCAACTCCTGCGGAATAGCACCAGGGTCGACCTCTTCTATGTCGACAGTTACGCCTTTTTCTGCGAGGACAATTCGAATTCTGTGGCAATAATGACTTGCCGGATCAGAAAAAAATGTCATCGATGTACGTTTCGAAACTACGCCCATTAAAACCACCTCATACTGTAGGGAAAACTTTCTTATTCCGTGCAACCATTAATGAATATCTTTCCAGTACTCACGGTTTAACAACCACACCCAAATCAACAAAAAGGCGAGGAACAAAAGAACATTAACACCAATTCGCTTACTCTCTGTTACCACTGGGTTGGCCATATAAGCCATAAAGTTCACCAGGTCGTACACAGCGCCATCAAACTCTTCTGGCGATAAGCTGCCTTCAGTGAGCAACTCATAGGAACCACAGGGGTCGTCGAGCAGGGGCTCACTGGTCAGTGGATCAACTTTAATACCACCGTTGTGAGCCAGCATTGGTCCGGGAGCACAGCCTTGCAGACCTTGTAAATCCATCAGGGCGTGAGGCATACCCACGTCTTTAAAGACTTTGTTATTGATACCGACCGGACGGCTACTATCGGCGTAAAAATTACGCAAATAAGTATAAACCCACTTAGATGATCGCGCTCGGGTGACTAACGTCAGGTCGGGGGGCACGGCACCAAACCAGGCTTTAGCTGAACGCTCCGCCATAGAGATACCCATCAAACCGCCAATTTTCTGACCAGAGAACACCATGTTCTCCATCATCATACCGTGAGGAATACCCAAGTCATCTGCAGCCCGCTCCCAGCGCTGATATTTAGCAGAGTGACAGCCCATGCAGTAATTAACGAAGAGTTTGGCACCGTTTTGCAGAGACTCTTTGTTTTCTGGCTCAGCCTCAAATTGATCGCACTGGATGGTGCCGCAATCAAAAGAAGATGAAGAACCTACAGCCTTGAGTGGAACAATGATCAAGCCAATAATAACAAACAGTACGCCCAGCGCTCGCCAGAAGCCCATACCACCATTCATCGTGACTCTGAGTGGTTCAGGTTTGGTTTTTTCCAGCACGGTCCAAATTGGCATAGCCAAGAAATAGAGGAAGTAGATAACTGTACAGACCTGCGCCAAAGCTGTGCGAGCTGGCGTCGGTGCTTTCATACCCAATATGCCGAGGATGACAAAGGCCGCCGCAAACAGAACGATAGCAACACGACTCGCATTACCCTTGTAGCGAATTGATTTCACCGGACTGCGATCGAGCCAGGGCAGAACAAAGAGAATCGCCACTGCTGCAGCCATCACCAGGAAGCCCATAAATTTATCGGGTACCGCACGCAGCATTGAATAGTAAGGCGTGAAATACCAGACCGGCGCAATGTGCTCAGGCGTTTTCAGCTGGTTAGCAATCTCGAAATTTGCGTGCTCAATAAAGTAGCCGCCCATTTCTGGCATAAAGAACAGAATGAAGCAGAAGATAAAGATGAAAACCACTATCGGCACCAGATCGTGCACGGTGTAGTAAGGGTGGAAGGGAATACCGTCGAGAGGTATGCCGTTCTCATCTTTGTTCTTCTTAATTTCAATACCGTCGGGGTTGTTGGAGCCCACTTCATGCAAAGCTAAGAGGTGCAAGACCACCAGACCGAGAAGCACGATGGGCACAGCGACAACATGCAGGGCAAAGAAGCGATTGAGGGTAATACCCGAGATCAGGTAATCACCACGCACCCACTCCACAATGGCATCGCCAATGTAGGGAATGGCACCAAACAGGGAAATAATAACCTGAGCGCCCCAATAGGACATCTGCCCCCAGGGCAGTACGTAGCCCAAAAAGGCTTCGGCCATCAGCGCCAAATATATCGCCATACCGAACAACCACACCAACTCGCGGGGCGCTTTATAGGAACCATAAAGCAAGCCACGGAACATGTGCAGGTAAATAACGATAAAGAATGCCGAGGCACCGGTGGAGTGCATATAGCGCAGAATCCAGCCGTAATCGACATCCCGCATGATGTATTCAACCGAGGCAAAAGCACCGTCAGATGAGGGTTCAAAACTCATGGTCAACCAAATACCGGTGAGCAACTGGTTAACGAGTACTAGTAGAGACAGTACGCCAAAGAAGTACCAGAAGTTAAAGTTCTTCGGTGCGTAGTACTTACCCATATGGGTGTCCCAGGCACGCTGTACCGGTAGACGCTCATCAAGCCAGTGCCACAAAAACAGGATCAATTTCATTATGCGCTCTCCTCGTCGATACCGATCACGACTACATTTTCACTCTCATAGTTGTGGGGCGGTACTTTAAGGTTCAGAGGTGCAGGCACGCCCTGATAAACACGTCCCGCAAGATCAAATTTGGAACCGTGGCAGGGGCAGAAAAAGCCACCCAGCCATTCACTTTCTTCAGTACTCAGGTCCGCAGCACCCACATCCGGGCGATACATCGGCGCACACCCGAGGTGTGTGCAGAGGCCGACCATAATCAGGTATTCAGGGTTGGAGGCTCTATTAATAGGATCAACATAAGTGGGTTGATCCGATTTTTCAGACTCGGGGTCACGCAACTTGTCGGTCAATTTAGCCAGGGAATCGAGTGCTTCCTGGGTGCGACGAACAATATAGACCGGTTGTCCACGCCATTCTTCAACAACCATCTGGCCCGGTTCAATTCGACTAATATTGATTCGTACCGGCGCACCGGCCGCTTTTGCTTTCGCACTTGGAAACCAGGAACCGACAAATGGCACCGCTGCTCCTGCTGCACCAACCGCGCCAACAACGCATGTAGTTACAGTCAAAAAGCGACGACGCCCCTGATTGACACCCTCATTGCTCATATGAGCTCCCCTTAAAACGGCAGAATAATAAAGATTGGCTGCATTAATTACAGCTGATTAACTCCATGCTTACGCACAGGCAAAAATGGCGAGTAATAGTAATGAAATGCGTAGGGATTTACAAGCTGAGACCACCGCCAAAGCTGCCAACCCTATGTTTTAGCACAAAAAAAACCCAACATAATGTCGGGTTTTTTTACAAAACGAACAGTAATTATCGTTTCGAGAACTGTGGACGCTTACGTGCTTTGTGCAGACCCACTTTCTTACGCTCTACCGCTCTGGCATCTCGGGTCAAAAAGCCCGCCTGACGCAGAGGTGCTCGCAACGTTTCGTCGTAAGCCAACAGCGCACGTGACAGGCCATGACGAATAGCGCCGGCCTGACCAAAGCTACCACCACCGCTGACGGTGATTTTCAAATCAAATTTATCGACGGCTTCAACCAGCTCTAAGGGCTGACGTACGATCATACGTGCCACTTCGCGGCCAAAATACTGCTCAAGCGTACGATTGTTGACAGTAACATTGCCGCTACCACTCGTAATAAACACTCGAGCCGCCGACGTTTTACGTCGACCTGTACCATAATAAGTTTCAGCCATTGTCATGCGTCCCGTTAAATATTCAGTGCTTGAGGTTGTTGTGCAGCGTGAGGATGAGCATCACCTGCATAAACCTTCAATTTACCGTACATAGCCCGACCCAGCGGACCCTTGGGCAACATGCCCTTTATCGCCTTCTCAAGTGCACGCTCAGGTGCTTTGTCAATCAGCTTTTCAAAGCTAATTGACTTGATACCACCGGGGAAACCTGTGTGGTGGTAATACATTTTGTCAGTTGCTTTTTTACCCGTAACACGGACCTTTTCGGCATTGACCACGACAATGTAATCGCCAGTATCAACATGGGGGGTATATTCAGGCTTGTGCTTGCCGCGCAGGCGCGTCGCAATCTCACTCGCTAGTCGGCCCAGCGTTTTATCGGCAGCATCGACGACATACCAATCGTGCTGAACTGTTTCGGGTTTGGCGCTAAATGTTTTCATTGAATCGTTACCTGAAATCAGGTGGCTCCCAGAAAAGAGCGCGAATTCTACCGATGCGTGAGAGGAAGTACAAGCAGATATTGCGGTTAATAGAGAAAGAATCTCTTTATGGTCGATGTGGGCGCGCCAAGTAGTCGTGGGATTGCATTTCCAGCACCCTGCTCAGAGTTCGCTGAAATTCAAAAGACAAATTACCGCCGCTATAGATAGCCTCGAGAGGCACCGCGGCCGACATTGCCAGCTTCACGTTGCGGTCGTAAAACTCATCAATCAGGCTGATAAACCGTCGTGCCTGGTCTTCACTATCCCGCCCCAGCGCTGGCACATCACTAATCAGCACAGCATGGAACTCCCGGGCCAGCTCAATATAGTCATTCTGACTGCGCGGCCCATCGCACAGGGCCATAAAATCAAACCAGACCACATCTTCACCGACATAGCGACAGGGAATATCCCGACCCTCCACTTCCAGTGCAACATTTTCACGCACTTCATCCCGCGCCGGCACCAAGCTGTCGAAGGTGCTATGCAGTGATACTTCTGCCTGTTCGTCCAGTGGCGAGTGATAAAGCTCAGCTTGCTCCAAAGCACGCAGACGGTAATCCGTGCCGCTATCGACATTCACTACTTTGCAGTGTTGCTTGACCAGCGCAATGGCCGGCAAAAATCGCTGGCGCTGCAGACCATTCGTGTAAAGCTTGTCGGGCACAATATTAGAGGTAGCTATCAGCGTTACACCCCGGGCAAAAAGCTGCTCCATTAAGCCACCTAATATCATCGCGTCGGTGATATCGGAAACGAAAAACTCATCAAAGCAAATCACCCGAGCATCTTTAGCGATACCCGCCGCCACCTTCTCCAACGGGTTTTTTACACCGCCGTGCTCAATGAGGTCGCGATGCACCCGGCGCATAAAACGGTGGAAATGCACCCGCATTTTTTGCTCAAAGGGCAAGCTCTCGTAAAAGTTGTCCATCAAATAGGTTTTACCCCGACCCACGCCACCCCAAAAATACAGGCCTTTAACCGGCACATGACGCCGCTGACGACCTCGCAAGCGATCAAACAAACTGGTCTTCACTTCACTTGCCGTAATTAATCGCTCGTAAACACCCTGCAATTTTTCCACAGCATTGCGCTGAGCAGGATCTGCAAAAAAACCTTCTTGCAGTAAATCTTGTTGGTAGCGTTGCAGGGGGGAGGAAGACATGAATTAGAAAGCTGGCGTTGTTGAAGGGTGGGGGCTAAAAGTTCAAGGCGGCAACTCTACCCTCGCAGTGCAGGCTGCGCAAGCGGTACACAGCAACTGATAACTACCCTACAAGCATTGGCGCAATACAGAGTCGAGCTTTTCGCGCAAGGTATGTAACTGACCATGAAAGAAGTGACTCGCTTCAGGAATAAGAATCTGCTCCACGGGCGAATCGAGTGATTCTAGCCAGCTGAGTACACTTTCGGTCTCTACTAATTCATCCTGTCCGCCGAGGACCACAGTCACCGGGCAGGTAAACGCACCTGTCGTAGCATAGCTGTAACGCATCACCGGCGGTGCAATGAGAATCATCTGTGCAACGACCAGGCGCTCGCTAGCGGCAGAGGCAATCGCAGAGCCAAAAGAAAAGCCCGCCAGCAACAGCTGACTACCTGGATGCTCAGCCAACAGCCACTCGCTGACTCGGCACAGATCATCCACCTCTCCCCGCGCCTCATCGTGCTCACCCTCACTAGCGCCCACACCACGAAAATTAAAACGCAGGGAGGCAATACCGAGCTCGCGATAAATTCTCGCCAGTGTCGATACCACTTTATTATCCATGGTGCCGCCGAACAGTGGATGGGGGTGACAGATGACCGCGACATAGTCGCCACCACTGAAGAGCCCATCGCCCCGACCTTCTTCCAACAAAGCCTCAATTTGACCCGCTGCGCCGGCTATTGTTACTTTCTTTTTTTTATTCACCATTTACCTCTTCACCTTTCTATCTAGCTATTCCATTCAATCGACAAGTGCTTGTACTCACAGCTCACAACATGCCAGCGACCGCTCAGCAGCAGCCCGGCAATAAATATTCCTTGCTCAGCTATTCAACCCGAGAGCTGTTCGAGATAGAATCTTGCCCCAATCGCAACTCACAAAAGGAAGTACTAGCGTGCCTACAGACCCCATCACCATAGCATTGGCCAGCCTCGCCGCTGGCCTCGTCATCGGCATTCTAATTGGCCGCACCCTGTCCGGCGCTACGAAACAGCGTCGCACACTGACAGAAGAGCTGCGCAAAAAAGATGATGAGCTGAAAACTTATCAGCACAAAGTGACCGAGCACTTTATTACCACCTCCGAGCTGGTCAACAACCTGACCCACAGCTATAAAGAAGTACATCAGCATCTTGCCGACAGTGCTATGACGCTGACCAATCCGGAAATCAGCAACAAACTGCTCGAAGCCGGCTCTGGCAACCTGGGCATTGCCCACACTGTTGATCGCAGCACCGTCGACAGCCCCCAACCGCCCAAAGACTACACCCCTGATATTAACGGCATTCTCGACGAGAGCTACGGCCTGGAGAAAAACAAAGCCAAGGCAGCAGAGACTCAACCTGCAGAGGAGTCCGTTGCGAGCGAGAACAATGCGGAAGAGGATGACCCAACAACAACGGTCGCTTAACTCAATAGCTTGGGCTGTAAGCACACATTAAAAAGCCGGGGAATTAGCCCGGCTTTTTAATGTGTCACGATTTAACAGCTTGCGATTAACTACGTAGCGGAGTGACCCGACAACTTCACCTCAACATTATCTTCATCGCTCAAACCTGCGTAGTACTTACGCAAAACTTCCAGCACCTCTGGGCGAGAGAAGTTTTCCTCAACCTCACCACCTTCTGACAAAGCCTTGCGCAGCTTGGTACCCGACACGAGCACGCGGTCATCGGCACCGTGGGGGCAGGTGCGCATTGAAGCCATGGTCTCGCAGCGATTGCACCAGAAGGTCCAATCGATTTTCAGCGGCACGGTCTCCATCGCATCTTTGGGAATGTCGTCAAAGATATGGTGGGCGTCGAAGGGCCCGTAGTAGTCGCCAACACCGGCGTGATCACGGCCGACAATCAAGTGAGTACAACCGTAGTTTTGACGGAACAAGGCGTGCAATAGCGCCTCGCGAGGGCCGGCGTAGCGCATGTCCAACGGATAGCCCGACTGCACAACGGTATTGTCGACAAAGTAATCATTAATCAAGGTGCCAATCGCTTCCTGGCGTACTTCGGCGGGAATATCGCCCGGCTTCAACTTGCCCAGCAGCGAGTGAACCATCACGCCATCACAAATTTCAATGGCAATTTTCGCCAGATATTCGTGGGAGCGGTGCATCGGATTGCGCGTTTGGAAAGCCGCAATAGTCGACCAGCCTTTGGCCTCAAACAGTTCACGAGTTTGCGTCGGTGTCATATAGACCCCTTCGTACTTACTCGGGAAATCGCCCTGAGAAAAGACCTCAACCTTGCCCGCCAGATTGACATCACCCTGGCTCATCACCATGGCAACACCGGGGTGATCGGGGTCAGTGGTGGTAAACACCTGCTGACACTCGTGGGCTTTATCAATGCTGTATTTTTCAGATATTGTCAGCACGCCCATCAGCTCATCGGTTTCACCGTCGACCAGGGCCACTTCGGCACCCAGCGCCAACTCATCGGCCTGCGCCTGATCGACTGACAAGGTGATGGGGATTGGCCAGAATAAACCGTTGGCCATGTGCATGTTGTCGCAAACGCCCTGCCAGTCTGCCTGGCCCATAAATCCGTCGAGTGGTGTAAAACCGCCGATACCAAGCATAATTAGATCGCCCACTTCGCGTGAGGCCAGTATCACTTTGGGTAGGCTTTCCGCCCGTGTCTTCGCCGCTGCCAGCGCTTCGCCTTCCAACAATAGCGGTAGCAAGACATCACTGCCGTGGGGTTTAACAAGACCACTCATACTTTCACTCTCCATTAGTTACTAAGTACTGCAATTTTATCACCCCATTGCGTACCGCAGGGGCGTAGAAACAGTTTCACACCGGCCGATAATGATCGCAGGCAGGGTCGTTCTAGGGTGTGCCATAATA
Source organism: Candidatus Reddybacter sp. (assembly GCA_041277045.1). Classification (GTDB taxonomy): domain Bacteria; phylum Pseudomonadota; class Gammaproteobacteria; order Pseudomonadales; family Porticoccaceae; genus Reddybacter. The sequence continues at coordinate 257,481 of JBGFSY010000001.1, forward strand.
CCACCAACAATTAAAAAACCATCAGCGGATCTTAGACCTTGCAACTATTACGATATTTCGGCTGGCCAACCCTACTTGGCCTCATCATCGCGGCTATCGTCACTGCTTTCTTTCCGCAATTTGTTAGCAACAGTCCCTCGACAACAAAAAATCGCGCCGCGCAAATCATCATCCCGCGACCCACGGCAAACCTCGTCACCTCTTACGCCGCAGCCGTGCTCAAGGCTGCGCCCTCGGTGGTGAATATTTATACCCGCACTCGCTTCAGCCATCCGCTGGCTGACGACCCGGTTTTTCAACGTTTTATCGGTGGTAGTAATATACCGCAAAGACAGCGCATGGAGTCTTCCCTGGGCTCAGGGGTTATTGTCGACCAACGCGGCTTTATTCTCACCAACAACCATGTGGTCGCAGGTGCCGAAGAGATCGTCGCCCTACTTTACGATGGCCGCGAGGCCCGAGCCAGTGTTGTCGGCACGGATAAAGACTCCGACCTTGCGGTACTGAAAATAGATCTCGACCAACTCACCGCCATCCCTCGCGCCAACGAAGACAGCGGAGCAAAGTCAGAAGTCGGCGATATTGTACTGGCCATCGGCAATCCCTTTGGCATAGGCCAGTCGGTTTCCCAGGGCATTATCAGCGCCACCGGGCGCAGCGGCCTGAGTTTAAATCGCTACGAAAACTACCTGCAAACCGACGCTGCGATCAACCCCGGCAACTCGGGTGGCGCGCTGATCGACGCCTACGGCAATCTGGTCGGCATTAATTCCGCAACACTGAACGAAACCTCTTTTGTCGGCATCGGCTTTGCCATCCCTACGCAAATGGCGATTAAAGTGCTTGACGACATCATCACCCACGGCCGTGTCATTCGCGGTTGGCTGGGCGTCGAAGTCCAACAACTAGCCCCCCGAATCGCCACTCAGCTGGAACTGTCGCCCCCCTCGGCGCTCATTATCACTGCCGTACCCATTTATGGCCCCGCCTATAACAGCGGCCTGCAACCCGGTGACATCATCACCCACATCAACGGTCAGGCGGTCAGCGATGGTTCCAGTGAAATCAACCTGATTGCCGATCTGGCACCGGGCGACCCCATAGAGCTACGGATTATTCGCAAGGATATCTGGTTGACGATTAAGGCGATCGCGGGCATTCGCCCAGAGAGTTAACGGGCTGTCAAAGAGCCTCCCACCGACTTCAGGCAATAATTTCTTCCAGTGCCGCGAGTAGCAAAGCAATTTGCTGGGGCGTGCCGACGGTAATACGCAAAAACTGCTCGATGCGCGCAGCACCGAAGTGGCGCACAATAATATTGCGCTCACGCAGGGCCGACATTAAAGACTCACCGCTGTAGTCAGGATGGCGCGCCAGAGCAAAGTTTGCAGCGGTGGGAATCACCTCAAAGTCCAGCTTTTCAAGCGCTTCAACCAGAGTCACACGACTGGTAATCACCGCCCCACAGGTCTGCTGGAAATAATCTTCGTCGGCGAAAGCGGCAACCCCCCCTGCAATGGCCAAACGGCTCACTGGATAGGAGTTAAAGCTGTTTTTAATACGTTCAAGGGCTTCGATAAGCTCCGGGTGGCCAATGGCAAAACCCAGCCTCAGGCCCGCCAGCGAGCGCGACTTCGACAGGGTTTGAATCACCAGTAAATTATCAAATTCTGCGACCAAAGCAATCGCACTCTCGCCACCAAAATCAATATAGGCCTCGTCGACACACACCACCGAATCGGGATTATGTCGCAGTAAAGAGGCAATTTTATCGAGAGACAAGAGACGCCCAGTCGGCGCATTGGGATTGGGGAAGATAATCCCGCCATTGGGCACAAGATAGTCATCCACCGCGATTTCAAAGCTCTCGGTGAGCGGGATTTTGCGCGCTTCAATCTCGTACAAACCACAGTAAACCGGATAAAAGCTGTAGGTAATATCGGGAAACAACAAGGGTTTGCCGTGGCGAAACAGACCATTAAAGGCGTGGGCCAGCACCTCGTCGGAACCATTGCCGACAAAGACCTGTTTAACGCCAACCTTGTGGTAGTCGGCAATCGCCTGCTTTAGCCGGTCGGCATTGGGTGGCGGATAGAGCCGCAGCTCATCACCCAGCTCGGCCTTAATGGCCTCGGCCACTTGCGGCGAGGGGCCGTAAGGGTTTTCATTGGTGTTGAGCTTGACCAGATTGTCGACACGGGGTTGTTCACCCGGCACATAGGGCTCGAGCTCACTGACAAAATCACTCCACAGGCGCCGGGTCATAGTTTCACCACTTATTGACTAGTTAGCTTGAGTTAACACACGGGCCGAGCCCCAGCAATTAACGCCGGTAGTCAGCGGAGCGCGCATGGGCTTCGAGGGATTCACAGCGCGCCAGCACGGCGGCGGTGTCGGCCAGTTTCGCCGCGCCCTCGGGAGAGCAGCCAATGATTGAGGTGCGCTTTTGAAAATCGTAAACACCCAGCGGCGATGAAAAGCGCGCCGTGGTCGAGGTCGGCAATACGTGATTGGGGCCAGCACAGTAGTCACCCAATGCCTCGGGCGTGTGGCGACCCAGAAACACCGCACCGGCATGGCGAATATCGTCGAGCATGGCCTCGGGCTCAGCCATGGATAATTCCAAATGTTCCGGCGCAATACGATTGGAAATACGTACCGCCTCGTCGAGATCGGCAACTTTAATGAGGGCGCCGCGGCCATTAATCGAGGCCTTGATAATCTCGCGCCGGGGCATTTCAGCCAGTAGCTTTTCCATACTCGCCAGCACCGCCTGCAGGAAGTCGGCATCGGGGCTGATTAAAATCGACTGCGCTTGCTCGTCGTGCTCGGCCTGAGAGAACAGGTCCATGGCGATCCAGTCGGGCGATGTTTGCCCATCACAGATCACCAAAATTTCCGAAGGCCCGGCGACCATATCCAGACCCACTTCGCCAAACACGGCTTTCTTCGCAGTAGCGACATAAATATTGCCGGGGCCGACCACCTTGTCGACCTTGGGAATAGTTTGCGTACCGTAGGCCAGCGCGGCAACGGCCTGGGCACCACCGACGGTAAACACGCGATCGACACCAGCAATGGCAGCAGCGGCCAACACAGCGGGGTTCAAATCGCCACCGGGGGCCGGCACCACCATAATAATTTCATCAACGCCGGCCACTTTCGCCGGCAGGGCATTCATCAACACCGAGGAGGGATAGCTCGCCTTACCACCGGGCACATAAATACCGACCCGCTGTAGCGGCGTAATTTTCTGCCCCAACACGGTGCCGTCGGCCTCTGTGTACTGCCAGGACACCTGCTTCTGGTGCTGGTGGTAACTGCGAATGCGCTCGGCAGCCGTTTCTAAAGCCTCGCGCTGCTCTGCGGGTAAACCCACCAACGCTTGCTGCAAAGCGTCGCTGCCAATTTCCAAATCTTCAACAGCCTCAACTTCGCGTCGATCAAAGCGGCGTGTGTATTCAAGTACAGCCTTGTCGCCCTCGCTGCGTACGGCGGCGATAATCTCACTGACAACAGCAACAACATCGCCTTCAAACGCTGGCTGCCAGGCGAGTAATTGATCGAGGCGATCACCGAAAACATCATCGGCAGCATCCAGCATTAGCGGCTTGAGTTCACTCACGCGCTCGCCGCCTCACTTTCCGCCCGACTGGCCACCAGGGCCGAGAAATCCTCGAGCAAGGGCTGAATCAGTTGGTGTTTGATTTTCAGCGCGCCCTTGTTGACGATCAGCCGCGAGCTGACATCGCCAATTAATTCTCGCGGCTCAAGGCCATTGGCCTTCAAGGTATTGCCGGTGTCGACGATGTCGACAATCTCATCGCAGAGTTCAATCAAGGGCGCCAGCTCCATCGCTCCGTAGAGCTTAATGATGTCGGCCTGCAGACCTTTTTCAGCGTAATAGCGCCGCGCCACGTTAACGTATTTGGTGGCCACACGAATGCGGCCCGTCACCGGAACCGCACCGACCATGCCCGCCGTCATTAAACGACAGCGAGAAATGCCCAGATCAATGGGCTCGTAGTAACCGTCGTCACCGTTTTCTAGCAGAGTGTCCTTACCGGCGATACCGAGATCGGCCGCACCAAACTGCACATAAGTCGGCACATCGGTGCCGCGCAGTACCAACAAGCGGATATCGTCCCGATTGGTGGCAAACATCAACTTACGGCTGCTGGCAATGTCTTCACTGGGCACAATGCCCACTTCAGCCAGCAGTGGCAGGGTCTCTTTAAGAATGCGCCCTTTGGTGAGCGCGATCGTCAACTGACTCATGATTCAATCACTTCAATTAATAGACTCATACTTATCGTTTCAAGCGGGGCAAACCCACCTTAACTCGGTACTCGACGAATATTGGCGCCCAGCAACTGGAGTTTTTCTTCGATACATTCATACCCGCGATCGATGTGGTAGATACGCTCGACCACTGTCTCACCCTGGGCAGCTAAACCGGCGATAATAAGACTCGCCGACGCTCTTAAATCAGAGGCCATAACCGGTGCACCGGTCAGTGTTTCAACACCGGTAACAATCGCGGTATTGCCCTCGAGAACAATGTGGGCACCCATACGGTTTAATTCATGGGTTTGGATCAGGCGGTTCTCAAAAATCGTTTCCGTCACCGTGCCGACGCCATCGGCAACCGCATTAACGGCTGTCAGCTGGGCCTGCATATCCGTGGGGAAACCGGGATAGGGCGCAGTGCGCAACTGCACGGGTTTGGGGCGACGCCCTTCCATATCGAGTTCAATCCAGTCATCACCGGTAGTGATTTTGGCGCCCGTCTCTTCCAGCTTGAGCAATACGGACTCGAGAATACGGGGATCGGTGTCGCGCAACTTCACCTTGCCCCGCGTTGCAGCAGCAGCGGCCAAATAAGTCCCCGTCTCAATTCTATCGGGCATGATGCTGTAGCTGCCACCAGACAGACTGGGCACACCATTGATGGTAATGCTATCGGCTCCCGCGCCCTGAACATCAGCCCCTAAAGCATTTAAACAATTCGCTAGATCGACAATCTCAGGCTCGCGGGCAGCATTTTCTATCACGGTTTTACCGTCTGCCAGGCTTGCCGCCATCATCAGGTTTTCCGTGGCGCCGACAGAAACGATGTCCATAAAGATATGCGCACCTTTCAGTCGCCCATCAACTTTAGCCTTGATATATCCACCATCAATGGTGATATCGGCACCCATCAATTCAAGTCCATGCAAATGTAAATCGACGGGGCGACTACCGATGGCACAACCACCGGGAAAGGAGACTTCAGCCTCACCAAAACGGCTCAACAAAGGCCCTAGTACCAATATTGAGGCGCGCATGGTTTTCACCAGCTCGTAGGGCGCACTGCGTGTGTGCAAGCTACTGGCATCGACTTCGACACGCATTTTCTCATCGAGAATCACACTCACTCCCATACAACCGAGCAACTCGATCATGGTGGTAATGTCATTCAGGTGAGGCAGGTTCGATACAGTAACAGGCGCGTCAGCCAGTAGTGTTGCTGCCAATATGGGCAAGGCTGAATTCTTCGCGCCAGATATTCGAATTTCACCGGAGAGCGGCGTGCCCCCGGAAATAAGTAGTTTATCCATATCTATGTCCGTCAATACCAACCAGCAAAACGGCAGAGTCGGTACTGCCAGCTTCGGGGCTGATTTTGCTAATACTTGCGTTTGATCGACCCGAGTTCAGTTGAGCTCGGGGCAGTACTTTACCGGTCAAGCAGCCTGCCATTCGGCGGGTGTACAGAGCTTCATATTCACCGCATGTACAGCACCGGAGGCAATCTGTTCGCTCAAGGCACCGTAAACTAATTGCTGGCGCTGCACGGGTCGCTTACCTTCAAAAATATCGCCAACAACAGTGACATTCAGGTGCGAGCCTTCACTCTCAACACTGATTTCACAGTCGAGCAGAGTAGCCTGCAATAAACCTTTTATTTCTTCAATATCCATGGATTACCCGTTATTTGTTCCGCTATCCCAACTGGCAATCACTTTATCAATGTCACCATCATTCTTTTGTGACGATTGCGTAAATTGCCCCCTGAAGGTTTTACCCAGATTAATGCCATTGATAATGACGTTAATCACTTTCCACTGCCCATTCTTTAAGCCCATGGTGTACTCCAGCGGATAAGTGGCCTCTTCGCCCACTATTTGCTGACGCACAGTGATCTTGCGCCTATCACCAATTTCTTCTGCGGGCAGTAGTACGATTTTCTCGCTGCTGTAGCTCAACAGTCCTCGGCCATAGGTTTCAACCAACCCTGAGCGAAAAGCTTCGGCAAATTGTGCTTTTTGTTCGGTACTGGCCACTTTGCCGTAGCCCCCCATGACCTTGAGTGCAATCCAGTCAAAATCGACAATTTTGCTAAGAATCCTGTCAACCTGGCCAACAAAGCAGTCGAATTGCTGCTGCTTTACTGACTCTTCTGTACCGCTGTCTAACTCTGCGCGATGTCGATCAATCTCCGCCAGCACTTCATCCGTCACCACCCCTATTAGCTGATAGGGCGAAAGTGCCGCTTCCTCAGCTGCCGCATCGGGCGCCATACAGCTTGCCTGTGCCTGAGCAGCAAACATCAAGCCCGCCCAGCAAAGGGCCATGACTGTAAATTTTGTCTGTAACAATTTTGCCAACATAATTACTGCTTCCTGTTTTGTTGCACGCCTATCTAACTAACGCACCCTTCTTTTTACCCTGCTCAGTAGCGTTACGCAGGCTTCAACGACCGCTTTCAAAAGCAAGGTTCCCCCAAAAAAAACAAGCTCTACCAAAAGACAGCTTTTTTCTAAGCAAGTGCCACGTTCTGGCCTTAAAAAGTCGCAAACTGACTGACTTTTTCGGCCGCGCACTATACCATCCCCGACCTGCTTTTGCGACTTGAGGCCGCTGCCAAAACAGCGACAAACTCACCGGGTTTCGAAACAACAAACCAACCTTGACCACTGAAAAAAGGAAGACCAACGAGCAATGAATGAACTAGTGCCAGCTTATATGGCAATCATTGCCGGCCTTATTGGTCTGGTATGGGGCGCCGACCGCTTTGTTATCGGTGCTGCCAGCGCCGCGAAAAACTTTGGTATCTCACCCATGGTGATTGGCCTGACCATCGTCTCTATTGGTACCTCTGCACCAGAGATCATCGTTTCCATCAACGCGGCACTGGAAGGTTCCGGCGCCCTGGCTGTGGGTAATGCACTGGGCAGTAATTTAGCCAATATTGGGCTGGTACTCGGTATCACCGCTTTAATTGCACCCCTGCCCGCTCAACGCCACCTGGTTTTTCAGGAGGGGCCTGTGCTGCTGTTCGTCACCGCCCTGGCGGGCTACTGCCTCTACGATAAAATACTGGGTCGCACTGAAAGTCTGGTAATGCTGGCCTTAATCCCGCTGCTGCTTTGGGTAACGGTGAAATACAAGGTTCAACACCCCGACCCCGAAGAGGCCGCCGAGGTGGCTGAGGTGGAAGCCATCGCCACTACCTCCAACGCCGCCGCAGCAACGTGGTTTATCATTGGTCTGCTAGTGATGCTAGCAAGCTCTAAAATCCTTGTTTGGGGGGCGATCACAACAGCCGCTGAAATGGGCATTAGCGAACTAGTCATTGGCTTGACCGTTGTCGCCATCGGCACCAGCCTGCCCGAGCTTGCTGCCTCAGTGACCAGCGCCCTGCGCGGTCATCACGACATAGCCATCGGCAATATCTTTGGCTCCAACCTCTTCAACTTCCTCGCCGTAATGCCTATTGCCGGCGTCATTTCGCCCCTGCAACTAGACAGCGCGGTGTTTTATCGCGACTACCTGGCCGTTACGACCCTGACCCTGTTATTGCTCGGCTCCATCGCCCTGCATTATTTCAGACAAAGAAAACGTGAGGATAAAGCGGCGACCGTCCACCTCTCGCGAAAATTTGGCAGCGTCATGTTATTACTCTATGTCCTGTATTTCGTCGCTCTACTGCCGACCAGCTGACCTTAGCGTAATCGACCGCTATACTCCCGCCCTAGGACTAAATCAGGATACTGCATCGATGAGTGAATTCGACTTTAACGCCTCGGCCCTGCGCACCATTGGGCTTGAAGCTGACGCCGTTACAGCATTGGCATCACGTATTGATGGCGACTTCACTCAGGCCTGCCAGTTAGTCATTGACTGCAAAGGTCGCATCATCGTCACAGGCATGGGCAAGTCAGGCCATATTGGCAATAAAATTGCCTCGACACTGGCCAGCACCGGCTCACCGGCATTCTTTGTGCATCCCGGCGAAGCCAGCCACGGCGACCTGGGGATGATTACGCGCGACGATGTCGTGGTCGCCATCTCCAACTCGGGCAATTCCGCCGAAATCATCACTTTGTTACCGCTCATCAAGCGGCTCGATATCCCCTTGATTAGCATGACTGGCGACCGACAATCTCTGTTAGCCGATGCCGCCAACGTCAACCTTGATGTCAGCGTCAACGAAGAAGCCTGCCCTCTCAACCTCGCCCCGACCACCAGCACCACGGTCACTTTGGTCATGGGCGATGCTTTGGCCATTGCTCTGCTCGAAGCTCGGGGCTTTACCGCCGAAGATTTCGCTTTCTCCCATCCCGGTGGCGCACTGGGCCGCAAGCTACTGCTGCGCGTCTGCGACATTATGCACAGCGGCGATGAAGTGCCTCGCGTCAAAGAAACGACCCTGCTTAAAGATGCCCTACTGGAAATGACCGCCAAAGGCTTTGGTCTGACCACTATTGTCGACCCACAAAACACCTTTATCGGCGTCTTTACCGACGGCGATTTACGCCGCGTGGTCGACAATCAGGTCGACATTAACAACGCCACCATCGGCGAGGTAATGACCCGGGGCGGCAATGCCATTGACGCCAATATTCTCGCCGCACAAGCACTGAACATTATGGAAAGCAAAAAAATAACTGCCCTTGTCGTCGAAGATGACGATCACCACCCCCTCGGTGTATTGCATATGCACGATATACTGCGTGCCGGCGTCATCTAAATAAAAACGCCCACTAGATATAAAAGAGACGGCCCAATGAATCTTGCCAATACAACGCTAGCCGCCAAAAAAATCCGCATGCTGGTCCTCGATGTCGACGGCGTGCTCACCGATGGTAGTATTTACTACAGCAACAGTGGTGACGAATTAAAGGCTTTCAATATTCAGGATGGCCTGGGTATTAAACTCCTGCAGGGCGCTGACATTGAGGTCGCAATTATTACCGGGCGCAGCTCGAAGCTCTTATCGCGACGTACTGACGAGCTCGGTATCAGCAAAGTTATCCAGGGCCGCGAAGACAAGCTGACAGCCCTCAACGAACTCGTGAAAGACGGCTCATACGAGTTCGATGAAATTGCCTACATGGGCGACGACTTACCCGATTTAGCCGTCATCCGCAGCGTCGGCCTGGGTATGACCGTCGCTAACGCCAGCCCAACCGTTGCCGAATACGCCCGCTGGCAATCGAGTCGGGACGGGGGCCGTGGCGCCGTGCGTGAAGCCGCCGAATTTATACTTAAGGCTCAGGGCAAGTTTGAACAAGCCATCGAGTCCTTCCTTTGAGGCACGCGCCTGCCACTCACATGATGCCGAAGCTTTAAGCTGTGCTGTCCATCAAAAATGTCATTTTGGCGAGCCTGCTCATCGTTGCACTCGGGGTATTCGTTATTTTCTGGGATGCAAAACCCGAAATTTTTATGCGTAAAAAACAATCCCCCGTGTCCCCCTTATCCAGCGCTGATAGCTATATGAAAAACACGCTGACCCGTAAGTTTGACGCACAGGGCAAACCCGCATTTTCACTCACCTCGACAGAGGGCGAGTACTTCCAAACTGCGAATCTCTTTGTCATGACCGCGCCACAGATACTCGCCCACGCTACCGAAAAGGGTGAACAGCCCTGGCATTTAACGGCCCAACAGAGCGTTATTCTCAATAGTGGTCAGCAGATCAACATGCAGGGTGATGTTTATGCCTGGCAACAGGTGGGGCCCAAAAACACAGGCAGGAAAACCGAAATTGAAACCCCCTTTCTGAGCTACTATCCCGACAGCCAGCAAGCCAATACCGACAAGTACATTTCCTTTAAAACGCCAGGGCACAAGCTTAACGGCATCGGTTTCAAAGGCGACTTTGCCGCTCAAACTTACCAGATACTCTCCCGGGTCAAGGGTCGACACCATGCCAGCAATTAAATTTTTCACTTCGCTAACAGGCCTCCTCTACCTGCTCAGTAGTTTTTTCGCCACCTCCGCTCTCGCCTTGCCCTCGGATCGACAGGCCACTATCACCGTCGTTGCCGACCGCGCCCAAATCAATGAAAAAACTGGCATCACCGAATACCATGGGGCTGTCGTCATTAAGCAGGGCACCCTGCTCATCGAGGCCGACCAGGTCACCATCTATTCCACCGATGGCCAGGCCAACAAAATCATCTGTATCGGCAAACCCGCCCACTACCAGCAGCAACCCAACCCTGAAGATGGCCTGATTAATGCCCACGGCAATACTATTGAATATTATCTCGACACCGAGACTATCACCCTGATCAAAAATGCCAGTCTGGAGCAGCAGGGATCAACCCTTAAGGGTGACCATATTAATTACGATATAAAGGCAGAACTGGTCGAAGCCAAAGGCAGTGCCAATAGTCAACAGCGGGTACATATGGTCATTCCCGCAAGCCAGCCTTCGACAAACGAACAAACTGCAATTGAGCAGACCTCAAGTAAACAAGTGGCAGACGAACAAAAGGACAGCGATTAATGGCGCAGTTACAAGCCCTGAACCTGGCCAAGAGTTACAAAAAACGCTCTGTGGTTAGCGATGTTTCGATGAGTGTTGCCAGTGGCCAAATCGTCGGCCTACTCGGCCCCAATGGCGCCGGTAAAACCACCTGTTTTTATATGATTGTCGGTCTGGTCAAGCAGGATGCCGGGCGCATTTTGATTGATGACGAGGACATCACCCACCTGCCCATGCATCAGCGCGCGCGCCGGGGTATCGGCTACCTGCCCCAGGAAGCCTCCGTATTTCGCCGTCTGACGGTAGAAAACAACATTATGGCCATCCTCGAAACCCGCCCCCAGCTCAGCACCGAGCAGCGTCAGGAAAAGCTGGAGGCGCTATTACAGGAATTCCACATCACCCATATCCGCACTAGCCAGGGTATGAGCTTGTCTGGCGGTGAACGGCGGCGTGTCGAAATTGCTCGAGCACTGGCGATGGAGCCGGCATTTGTACTGCTCGACGAACCCTTTGCCGGTGTCGACCCCATTTCGGTGAATGACATTAAGGGCATTATCTGCCACCTCAAAGAGCGAGGCATTGGCGTACTGATTACCGACCACAATGTCAGGGAAACCCTCGACATCTGCGAACACGCCTACATCGTCAACGATGGCCACGTGCTGGCCCAGGGCAATGCCGAAGACATCCTCTCTAATCCGGATGTCCGCCGCGTGTATCTGGGCGACAACTTTTCTCTCTAGCTCGCCTTTCAACAGCCCTGTGATAAATACAAAATTCTGGACAAAAAGTGACGCTCGTCAAACCCGCGGCACATTACTTGCTAGCCAATTGATCCTCGCTCTAACTCAGTCTACACTCTAGTCATCACTCAAGAAAAAACGGCATAAAAATTATATGAAGCAAAGCCTGCAACTACGAATGGGTCAACAACTGTCGATGACCCCGCAGCTACAGCAGGCCATCAAGTTACTCCAGCTTTCATCTCTCGATTTGCACCTCGAGATTCAGCAAACCCTGTACTCCAATCCCCTGCTCGAGCTAGCCGAGGAAATCGAGCCCGAGCCGGAAGAAGTCTCCAACGAACAACTCGCCAACGAGATTGCTGACAACGGCGACTCCCCCGGCGAGTGGAGTAAAGAGATCCCCAACGAACTCCCGGTCGACGCCCAATGGGACGACATCTACCCGGCGGCACCCACAGCCAGTAGTGCAGCACCGAACAGCGACAACCGGGACTTTGAGAGTTACCACAGCGTCACCGAATCGCTGCAGGATCATCTGCTCTGGCAGCTCAACCTGACCCCCATGTCAGATCTCGACCACCTGATTGCCACCACGCTGATCGATAATATCGATGACAATGGCTTTCTCGAATCAGCTGTGGAAGACATCTGGCAGCCCCTCGCACTATCTCTTACAAGTACATCCCTGGCGGATGCTTCTGCCGATAATGTCGAAAAAGACACGCAAAATGACGAAGAGGGTCTGGCGCTCGAAGAAGTCCTGGCAGTACTGCATCGTATCCAGCAGTTCGACCCCCCCGGTGTTGCCGCCAGCGACCTCAGTGACTGCCTATTAATTCAACTCAATCAGTTGAGTCCTGAAACGCCCTCGCTCGATGATGCCAAGCTGCTCAGTGGCCAATACCTCGACCTGGTCGCCGAGCGCAACTTCCCGCTGCTGTGCCGCAAGACCGGGCTCGAACAGAATGCTATCGAAGCCGCCATCGGGCTCATCCAAAGCCTCTCGCCCCGCCCCGGCGAATGTATTAACAGCGGCGATGCCGACTATGTGGTGCCCGACGCCAGCGTACAAAAAATCCACGGCCACTGGCTGGTGACCCTGAATGGCGATATCGCCCCACGCCTATGCATTAATAAAGAATATGCAGGACTGGTGCAGCGCGCCGATAACAGCAAAGACAATACCTTCCTGCGTGACAACCTGCAGGAAGCACGCTGGTTTTTACGCAGCCTCGAAAGCCGCAACGACACCCTGCTGCGGGTCAGCCGCTGCATTGTGGAGATGCAACAGGAGTTTTTGGAAAGAGGGCCTGAGGCCATGAAACCCCTGGTGCTAGCCGATGTGGCCGAGCAACTTGAATTGCACGAATCGACCATTTCCCGCGTCACCACGCAAAAATATCTCGACACGCCACGCGGCATCTTCGAGCTGAAGTACTTCTTTTCCAGCCACGTCAGCACAGCGGCCGGCGGGGAGTGCTCTTCGACGGCGATTCGCGCTATGCTCAAACGCATGATAGCCGACGAGCCCACCAGCAAACCTTTAAGCGATAGCAAGCTGGCAACCCTGCTGCAGGACGAAGGCATTCAAGTGGCCCGCCGCACCGTTGCCAAATACCGGGAAAGTCTTAACATTCCCTCATCCAGTGACCGCAAACGCTTTAAGCAGAGCCTTTAATGTGTCGTCACTAACCTCAACCCCAGGACAAGGAGCACCGCATGCAACTAAATATTAGCGGACACCATCTCGACATTACCGACGCTATTCACGACTACGTCACCAACAAGCTCACCCGGCTCGAGCACCACAACGACAAGATCACCAGTGTCTCGGTCATCCTTTCGGTCGACAAACTAGTACAGAAAGCCGAGGCAACTATCCACGCCAGTAGCAGTGAGCTCTTCGCCCACTGTGAAAACGAAGATCTTTACGCCGCCATCGACGGGCTGACTGATAAGCTCGACCGTCAACTGATCAAGCGCAAAGAAAAACTCAGAGGCCGCTAATCACTGCTCATCAATGACCTCCTGTGAATTACTACCTATGAACTGTTTTTCATGAAAATTACAGACGTTCTCTCTCTCGACAGAACCCACTGTGATGCACCCGGCATCAGCAAGAAACGTGTACTGGAGTTTATTGCTGACTTTTTCTCCGAGCACACGGATTTTATTGATGCCAATCAGCTCTGTCATAAGCTGATTGACCGAGAACGACTGGGCAGCACGGGCATTGGCGATGGTATCGCCGTGCCCCACTGCCGTCTCAGTGGCTGTCCGCGCATCACAGGCATATTGCTAAAGCTTGACAGCCCTGTCGATTTCGACGCCATTGACGGCGCACCTGTCGATTTAATTTTCGCCCTGGTAGTGCCCGACGAGCAAAATGACGAACACTTACAAACCCTCTCCGCCATCGCTGAGTTACTCCAGTCCAGCGAGGTACGCGAGCAACTACGCAGCTGCTCCAATAGCAACAAGCTCTATCAAATAGCGACCAGCCACCACTAAGATGAGCCGCCCGATTGAGCCAACTGCGAACCCTAACAACACCCGTTTGATTGTTATCAGCGGCCGCTCCGGTTCGGGTAAAAGTACCGCCCTGCACGTGCTCGAAGATGTCGGTTATACCTGTATCGACAATTTACCCGCCAGCATGCTGGTTGGTTTACTGGAACAAATACGCGAGCATCGAGAACAGGACGAGCTGAAAATTGCTGTCGGCATCGATGCCCGCAACCTGCTCGGCAAGCTGGAGCAACTGCCCCAAATCCTCGACAAGCTGAGTGAGTCCGGCATTCAATGCGAAGTGCTTTTTCTCGACGCTCGCACGTCGAGCCTAATCCGTCGCTTTAGCGAGACTCGCCGCCGACACCCCCTCAGCTCGGCAACGGTCGACCTTAAACAGGCGATTGCCCTCGAACGCGAGTTACTCGATCCCATCGCCTCCATCGCCAGCCGGCACATCGACACCAGCAACATGACCCTGCACCAGTTGCGCGATCTGATCAAAAAACAGGTTGCGCCAGAAAAAGGCGATGCCATGGCCGTGGTGTTCCAGTCCTTTGCCTTTAAACACGGCGTGCCCAGTGATGCTGACTTTGTCTTTGATGTGCGCTGCCTGCCCAATCCCTACTGGAAAACCGAGCTGCGCGCCTTCAATGGCAACGACCAGCCGGTAATTGAATTTCTCGATTCCCAGACCGATGTCGCCGCCATGCTCGCCGACCTCAATGGCTTCCTAACCCGCTGGATCCCCCGCTTTCTCGCCACCAATCGCAGCTATTTAACTATCGCCATTGGCTGCACTGGCGGCCAGCACCGTTCGGTGTATATCGCCAACCAACTCGCCGAACAGTTTCGCCCTCAGTTCAACAATATCCACGTCCAGCATCGCGAACAAGACGGCTAACACAGCCCGTCTTTTCGCCAACATAAGTCGCAAGCCAAACTTGACAGGACGGGCATCCCCATGGCATTTATTACCCCATGATTAAAGACGAACTTGAAATCATTAATAAACTCGGCCTCCATGCACGCGCTGCTGCCAAGCTGGCCACCACCTGCAACCGTTTCGCCTGCACCATTAAAACCGGCCACAACGGCAAGCTGATCGACTCAAAAAGCGTCATGTCATTAATGCTACTGGCTGCTGGTCGAGGCACTGTCTTAAAATTTGAATTTGATGGCGACGACGAAATGAAAGCCCACGGCCAGGTCAAAGAATTACTCGCCGACTATTTTGGTGAAGGTCAATAACAAGCATACCTCTACAAAAAGCACACAATACACTCTCCTCGCCCGCTCTTGACCCAGAGTGGGCGCCTTTCCCTGTAATTCCCTAACCTCTCTGCGTACACTAGCAACTGTTAAACACGCCATCTACCCCCTCCCCTCAACAGGAGTTCAGTCCCGCATGCAGGCCAATCACAATACCGACCGGCTCTCCCTGCTCGCACTGCTATCCGAGGACATAGCCGACCCCACCAGCCTCCACCAGATACGTCATATTATTAATAATATGACGCCGGCGGATATCGCCCACTACATCGAGTCCGCCCCCAGCCGGGTACGCCGCCTGCTCTGGGAACTGCTTGATGACGATATCGAAGGTGAGGTGCTGGGCGAGCTGAGTGAAGACCTGCAGCAGGAGTTTCTGCTGCGCATGAACAGCGAACAAATGGCCACCCTGGTTGCCGGCCTCGACCCCGATGATGTCGCCGATATTCTGCAACAACTGCCCGAGCACCTAATCCCCAAAGTGCTAGAAACCATGGGCGAGCAGGATCGTCAGCGGGTTGAGACCGTCCTCACCTACGACGAGGACAGTGCCGGTGGTTTGATGAACACCGACACCATTACCGTACGCCCTGATCTGACCATCGATGCCGTACTGCGCTATTTGCGCCGTCACGACGAGCTACCCGAGATCACCGACAGTATCTTTGTCGTCAACCGCCGCGATATGTTTCTCGGCACCTTAACCCTGAGCAAGCTACTCACCTCCAACCCCAGCACCACCGTGCGCGAAATCATGAACACCAATATTCAGGGTATTGCCGCAACCATGGATGCTTCCAACGTCGCCCACCTGTTTGAGCGCCACGACTGGGTGTCGGCCCCGGTGGTGAATAAAGAGGGCCACCTGCTCGGCCGTATTACCATTGATGATGTGGTCGACGTGATTATCGACGACGCCGAACACTCCCTATTGAGCCTCGCCGGCCTCAGTGATGAAGAGGAAACCTTTTCCTCCGTGCGCCGCTCTGCCCCCCGACGCGCTGTGTGGTTGGGCATTAACCTCTTTACTGCGGTGCTTGCCTCCGCAGTGATCAGTCTATTTCAGGGCACTATCGAACAGGTGGTGGCACTGGCTATTTTGATGCCCATCGTCGCTAGTATGGGCGGTGTTGCGGGCAGCCAGACATTGACGGTCGTGATTCGCGGCATGGCCCTCGGGCAGATCAATCGCAACAACCTGCGCTGGCTGGTCAATAAAGAAGTACTCACCGGCGCTCTCAACGCTATGCTTTGGGCAGCAGTGATCGGCGCCTTTGCCGCATGGTGGTTTGAAGCCCCGATGATCGGTGTCATCATTGCTGCCGCGATGGTCATCAACCTGCTCACGGCAGCACTGGCTGGCGCCCTATTGCCAGTATTTTTAAAATCGATCCGCATCGATCCCGCCCTCGCCGGTAGTGTTATGCTGACCACCGTCACCGATGTCATCGGCTTTCTATCCTTTCTCGGCCTGGCGACACTGTTTTACCTATAAATATTTTCCCTTTAAGCAGCCCTACTATGTCGAAAAAATCAAACAAAGGCCCTCGCCCGAGCGAAGCTGAAACCACCAGTACAGACACTGATGGGGAAGATAATGCCCCGGAATTTATCAGCAAGTCCTCCCGTAAACGGGAGATGACAGCCCTGCAAAAAACCGGTGAGGCGATGCTTGCCCTGCCCGCCAAACAGTTTGCCAAAGTGCCCATCAGCCCACTATTGCGCGAAGCCCTTGTGTTGGCGGCCACGCTGAAAAACCGCGAGGGCAAGCGGCGGCAAATGCAGTACGTCGGCAAGCTAATGCGCAGCGAAGACCACGAAAAAATTGCCGAAGTGCTGGCCTCGTTTGACGAAAACAGCCGCACCTTTCGCCTGCAGTTTCAGCGCCTGGAAAAACTCCGCGATGAACTGATCGATGGTGACACCGATGCCCTCACCCATATTCTTGAACAGCACCCCACGCTCGAGCGCCAGTATTTGCGCCAGTTGATTCGCCAGGCCAGCAAAGAGCGCGAGCAAAACAAAGGCCCGGCGGCGAGCCGTAAACTGTTCAAATATTTGCGCTTAGCGATTCTCGACCAATAGCGTTGACATGCGCCAAGCAGCCCCTATTACAACAACCCTCTAACTATAGAAACGTAAGCGGACCGCCAATATGAATACCAGCAACGAGACACTTGTCAGCCTCAATCGTGGTATCGGCACCATTACTTTAAACCGCCCCGATAAAAAAAATGCCCTGACACGAGGCATGTATGCCGCCATCAGCGATCTCATCCGCCAGGCCGATACCGACCCCGATCTGCGAGTGATCGTCATTACCGGCGCCGGGGGCGAATTCTCTGCCGGTAACGACCTCAATGACTTCCTCGACAACCCCGATACTGGCAGCGACTCCGCCACCGCCGATTTCCTTTTAACGCTGGCCGAAACCACCGTACCGATTGTCGCCGCTGTCGAGGGCCTCGCTATCGGCGTTGGCACCACCCTGCTCGCCCACTGCGACTTTGTCTACGCCGACCCCGCCGCCAAATTCAGCCTGCCCTTTATCAACCTGGCACTGGTGCCCGAGGCGGGTTCATCACAAACCCTGGTACAAATGGCCGGTTACCACAAAGCCGCTGAATTGCTGATGCTGGGCGAGGCTTTCGATGCCGCCAGCGCCGAGGCCATGGGCCTGGTCAATCAAGTCTGTGCCCCCGGCGAAGCCCTGACACAAGCGCTAGCCACCGCCGAACGCCTCGCCGCTAAATCCCGCACTGCCCTGCGCCACACCAAAGCGCTGATGAAGCGCCCCGGCGAGCCGATTGGCGAACGTATTTATGCCGAACTGAATATTTTCTCCCGCCTCCTTAAAACCGAGGCACCCCGGGAAATCATGAGCGCCTTTGTCGAAAAGCGCGATATCGACCCCGATAAGATTGACTAAAGACAAAGCTTTCACAAAACGATGGACGTCATCCGCGAACAATTAATAGCCCTACTTGGCCCCAGTGGCGTAGTCGAGGCACCGCGTATTTCCGCCGTCGGCAATTGGCGCGGCCACCCCTACAACAGCCCCCTATTGCTACGCCCGAAAACCACGGAGCAGGTCTCTGCCATTTTGCGCCTCTGTAATCAGCGCCAGCAGGCCGTGGTAGTACACGGCGGCCTCAGTGGCATGGTCGGCGGCACCAGCAGCGGCGAGCATGAAATATGCCTCACCCTGGAGCGCCTGCAAAAGATTGAAAGTATCGACCAATTAGGCCGTACCATGACGGTAGAAAGCGGCGTGCGCCTGCAGGAAGTACAGGAGGCCGCCGCTGCCGAAGGTCTGTTTTTCGCCCTCGACCTCGGCGCCCGTGGCTCTGCCACCATCGGCGGCAACATCGCCACTAATGCCGGTGGCAATCAGGTGATTCGCTACGGTATGGCGCGCGAACAGGTACTGGGCCTCGAAGTGGTACTCGCCGACGGTACTATCCTGTCGTCAATGAACCACCTGCTCAAGAACAATGCCGGCTACGATTTAAAGCAATTGTTTATTGGCTCCGAGGGCACCCTCGGCATCATCACCAAGGCCGTGCTGCGCCTGCGCCCAGCCATGCCGGCGCGCAATACCGCCCTGGTCGCCACCGACCAGTTCGACAAACTGCCGCGCCTGCTCAGCCATATCGAAAGTGCTCTCGGTGGCAAACTCAGCGCCTTTGAGGCGATTTGGGACAACTACTATCAACTCGCCACGCAGGGTCCCCACCTTGGCGCACCGCCACTTGCCCAGCGCCATCCCTACTACGCCCTGATCGAATCGACGGGCAGCGATGCCAAAGCGGAAGCGGAGGTCTTTCTCGCCGCCCTGGAAAGTGCCCTCAATGCAGGCTTGATTGACGATGCCGTGCTGGCAAAGTCAGTAAAAGAGCAGGACGCCCTGTGGGCAATACGCGACAACATCGACGCACTCGCCGCCATCGCCCCGGTGATTATTTTTGATGTCGGCCTACCCATCGACGCCATGGAGGCCTACCTCCAACATATTGAGGCCGAGCTAAAGAAGCAACTCGGACTCAGCCAACTCGCCGTTTTCGGCCACCTCGGCGATAGCAATTTACACATTGTGGTCGGCACCGAGACTGAAAATCTCGCCGTTTACCACCGCGTTGAAGACCTACTCTACGCGCCCCTGCAGGCACTGGGCGGTAGTATTTCGGCGGAACACGGTATCGGCCTAGAGAAAAAGCGCTATTTACACTACAGCCGCAATGCCGAAGAAATAGCCACCATGCAATTATTGAAAAGAACATTTGATCCCAACAACATTCTCAACCCAGGAAAAATATTCTAAGTTTTACGCAATATCAGGCTTAAACGAACAGCGCCCTGAGCCCTGTATATGACACCACGAACGCCAGTGCACCGAAGGCTATTACGCTAGCAAGACAGCGGTATTACTGTACCGCCTGGGCCATGATGGGTAGGCCCACAAAAAACTTTATCACCAGAGCATTGACTAGGTCGATGAAAAAAGCGCCGACCAGGGGAATCACCAAAAAGGCCTTCGGCGACGGCCCGTATTTAGAGGTCACCGCGTTCATATTGGCAATGCCCACTGGCGTTGCACCAAGGCCCAAGCCGGTAAAGCCGGAGGCAATCACCGCCGCATCGTAATCTCGGCCCATAACGCGATAAACGACCCAGGTCGCAAAAGCCGTCATCACCATAATTTGCACACTCAGCACGATAAGAATGGGGCCAATCGCCTGCGCTAGGGTCCACAGCTGAATACTCATCAAACTCATGCAGAGGAAGAGTTGCAGGCTTAATTCACCCGCGCGCTCCAGAGCCGTTTCACTCAATTCTATTTTTAAAACATCAGCACCGTTCGTAATCACGATGCCCACCATCATCGCGGTTAGAAAGCCGGGTAAAGTAACCCCCGACGTAAACAGCAAGCGATTGACCACGTCGCCCGCTTGCACACACACCACAAGCAGCAATAAAGTGCCCAGTACGCTGCTAATCGGCGGGGCTAATACGGTCTCCGCCGCACTGCCACTCATGGCGTCCAGAGGTGTGGCCACGCGAGTATTGGGCTCTAGTTTTTGTCGTTTGATCAGCCATTCGCCAATGGGGCCACCGATAATCCCCCCGGCAATCAAGCCGAAGGTGGCAAAGGCAATGCCGATTTCTTTGGCCATGCTCAAACCGGCTTCCTCGGCGACGCCACCCCAGGCGATAGCCGTGCCGTAACCACCGGCAAAGGATACGCTGCCACCAAATAAGCCGTATGCGGGATGGTAGCCCATACTTTTTATCAGCAGCACACCTGTAACATTTTGTATCACCAGAAAAACCGCCGCCACTAACAGCAACAAAGCTAGCGCCTTGCCACCCGCCTTCAATAAACTCAGCTTGGCGCCAAGGCCGATGGTGCTAAAGAAGAGCAGCAGTAAGCTATCGCGCAGGGCCATATCGAAACTAATTTTCACGTCGGCAAAGGCATAGAGAAAGGCGACTAAGGTACTGCACAACAAACCGCCAGTGACCGCGACCGGAATACTGTAGCGATTGAGAAAGGCTATTTTTTTGTTGGCCCATGCGCCCACAAACCATACGACAATACTCGTGGCCAGAACATCGCTGCCGTGAAGTACAATTTCCATGCGTTTATTACTCCCTAATAATCCGTAAAATGACCCCTTACAGCCTACTGCTTTCAATATTACACAATGGACCTCGCCCCACTCTACAGCGTTATTCGCGCTGAAACACAAATAAGCCTAGAAAGCTTTTCACCCTAAGGGCTTCTCTAAAAACACTCGTTTCACTCCTTAACCAGCCAGGATTGCGCAATGCACGACACCCTCATTATTCAGTCCCAGCGCCAGCCACTACCCCACGCTTGGTTGGGGGCCTGCATAGACTCGGTCAAACGCTGGGCTCAGGAGCAGAGCTTTGACTATCAATTTATCGGCGATGAGCTTTTCGATACCTTACCGGCCTGGGTGATGGAAAAAACCCGCTCACAAAAGGTCATCGCCACCGACCTGGCGCGCTTAAAATGCCTACAGAATTTTTTAGCTGCCGGTTACGAGCGCGTGGTTTGGCTCGACGCCGACTTTCTTATTTTTGCGCCCGCTGACTTTCAATTACCCAAAGTTGGCGAACTACCCGAGTGCTACGCCCTGGGCAGGGAAGTTTGGGTGCAGCCAAAAAATGCCGGACAGAAAGCCGGACAGAAAGCCGGACAGAAAGCCGGACAGAAAGCCGTCAACAATACAGCGGTAAAATTTAAAGCCTACAAAAAGGTCCACAATGCGTTTTTATTATTTGACGCCCAATTTGGGCAGCGCAATAGCTTCCTCGATTTTTACAGCAGCCATGCCGAGCGTTTGCTAAAGCAAATCAGCGGAACCCTAAATGACGGGCTAGTCTCTATGCCACCGCAGTTTATCGGCCCCAAGTTACTCACCGCCCTGCACAATATCGTGCAATGCC
Organism: Candidatus Reddybacter sp.; assembly: GCA_041277045.1. Classification (GTDB taxonomy): domain Bacteria; phylum Pseudomonadota; class Gammaproteobacteria; order Pseudomonadales; family Porticoccaceae; genus Reddybacter. Next base: position 279,246 of record JBGFSY010000001.1, read on the forward strand.
CGGTGCAGGAAAACGCCGGCATGCTCAGCCCCTGGACAATGAACGACCTACTTACCGGCGGCGGGCCAGCCTTAACACTATTCCGCGCCAAATCGCCCCAGCCCTTGGCCGGGGCAAATTTGTGCAGCTCATTAGAGGCCAGTGATGCGCTGCCAGATCGAGCCATGGAAAAAGTCGTTGCTCAACTGTTAGCCAAGGGCCGTATTTAAAATTTCGCCGCCTCCATTACGCTGCTTAACTACACGCATTCATACACCGCACTAATCAGCCGCACGCCCCGAGGGTCACCAAAGATATTGGTATCCATCTGATTCATCGCATAGCCCACCCCCAACTTTGCCTGGCTGTCGGCGAAACCGAAAGAGCCGCCCCAGCCACTGTGGCCGAAAGCATCGGGGTTGGTACCGTAGAGCCCGGCCTTATTTAAGATAAAACCACGGCTCCAGCGCATGCGCACACCAATCACCTGATCTTTACGGAAGCATTCTTCTTTGGTCATTGCTTCAATGCCCCGCTGGCTGATGATGGACTGCCCTCCCAGCTCACCTCCATTTGCCAGTGCACCGTAGACATTGGCGATGCCCCGCGCATTGCCTTGCCCATTGGCACCGGGCACCTCGGCGGCACGCCAGGCTCTGTGATTGGCAATATCGGCGCTGAGGGACGGGTGGGTCATCGCCGCATACGTCGCGTCATTCATGCGCTTGTCACCCCCGATGCCACTGCCCAACTGATCGGCACCCGCGACCGGAATCATCTCGGCCACGCGCGGGTCTTCGGCCTCGGGTAGGCCGATGTAATAATCCGTATCGGCACCAATTGGCCCCGCAACCTTTTCGGCGAACAATTGGCCGAGACTTTTCGTCACCCCATGCTTCAGGGCGTAGGCGCGGCGCGCCACCTCGCCGGCAAGATGGCCGAAGACAAGGGCGTGGTAACCATTCGCCGTGCCCGGCTCCCAGAAGGGCCACTGTGCGGCAAGGGTGGCACACAGTCCGTCCCAATCGTAGAGCTCGGCCATTGCGATGCGCTCGCGAGGGCCGCAAATACCCGCCTGATGAGAGAGCAACTGGGCCACGGTCACGTCTGCCTTACCGGCCGCTGCAAACTCTGGCCAGTAAGCGGCGACTTTCGCTTCGTAGTCAATAAGACCCTCATCCGCCAGCACCGCCACCACCGTCGCCGCCATACCCTTGGTGGTCGAATAGGTGTTAATCAAGGTGTCGGCCTGCCAGGGCCGGGTGCACGCAGCGTCGGCAAAACCCGCCCACAAATCGACCACGACTTCACCGGCCTGCACCAGCACAAAAGACGCACCGACCTCCTTGCCCTCGGCAAAATTCGCCGCAAAGACCTCGCCCACCGCGGCAAAGGCAGGCGCACAACTACCGTGTATTTCAATATCGTCACTCATAACATTCTCTCTATTTATTGTTATTACGGATTAATTTATAAGATTTGAAACAGCATGCCATAGCCAGTACAGTGAATTGGATAATAATTTCAAAACGGAGATAACCCCATGGCCCAGCCAACCTTCAGCGATGATCCCGCTTATCAGCTCCTGCTCAGCGAACGTGTCGATGGCTTTAATCTGAAAAGGAAGAATCTTAATTTATCGAAGCTAGCAGGCAATCGATACCAGGGTTTGGATCTGAGAAACCTCAACGCAGAAGATCTTGACCTGAGTGATAGCCACTTCCGCAATACAGACTTACGCGGCATCGACTTCCGACAAACAAACCTTGAAGGCTGCAGCTTTGCCGGCGCCAAAATTTCTGGTTGCTACTTCCCCAGAAGCCTCTCCCCTGCCGAAATTACCATGAGCGTCGACAAGGGCACACGGGTGCGCTACGCAGCAACAGGGTAAAGTTACGATACCGGCCAGCGTTTTCTGGCAATCAATAAAACAGCCGATATTTTAGAAGGGTAAGTGCGAAAATGGCTGATATAGCTAAGGGGTTTTGGTCGTCAATACCCGGAATATTAACCGGAATTGCCGCCGTTATTACAGCCACGACCGGGCTTTACATGGCGATAAATGGCAACGGCCCTACCGCAGAAAAAGGCACCGCTACGCCGCCAACACCACCGCCAATAGTAGAGCCCAAAGACCCTTCGCCGAAAGAGTCTGGCACCGCCTCACCACTTAGAGCTGAAGATATTGACAACATTGAAGCCACGGCCCAAAAAGCTTACGGGGAACTGGCGGAGACCCATTTAAAACCCTTAGTCGACTGCCAGCTATTCCCGACGGCTAATAGCACTGCAAGCCTGATGAGCTGGTCTAATCACTATCAGCAACAAATCCTTTCCGACAATGATAAATCCCACGTCTGTCATAAAACCATCGACTACCGTGGCATGGCCCACTGTAAAGAACCCAATAACCTTGAAGTCCGACAAGCCTTGCACGAAACATTAACGCTGTGTCGTGCCGCCGGTATTGAATGGACAGACATCGAGCATTCATCCCTACAAAAATAGAAACATTTTGTTTTTATAGTCGCTATTTTCAGCTAGCAGATTTTTTATCTAAATTCAGGGTTTAATAAAACGATAAATAAAGCGGTCAGTTTTTTTACGAATGGTCTCATCAAAGACACTGAGCGCTCGCGTGTCACCGGGGTTGCGCAGCACCTGCGATGCGCTATCAAAAACAAAGCCCGCACTTTCAATATCCTGCTTGGCAAATACCTCATCAATGCGATGCAGGATCTGCGCGGCATTCATACCTGTATCGGCCATAGCCGAGTGATCGATGACAACAAGTACACCACCGGGCTTTAAGCTCCCATGAATTTGGCGAAAGAAATTATCTCTATTGACTACCGGCCAATAATCGGCGGTAAAATAAATATCGTGGTAGACCAAGACCATCAAGACTACATCCAATGAAGAATCTTCAAGCCTAAGGTTATTAATCTCACTAATTAAACGCCTGACATTCGGCAGGCGTTTATCTTTAAAACGACTAGCGGCTTCCTCGCCCGTTATACCTTCATAAGCGGCGTTAGTGTGTGAAATAACCTGTCCATCGGGGCTAACTGCATAGGACAGGATTTCAGTGTAATAGCCTCCCCCGGAAAATAAATCGAGCACCTTCATACCGGATTTGAGTCCAATAAAATTTAAGACAGCATTCGGCTTACTAGTTTTGTCCCGCTCACGATCAGCCAGGCTACGGGCAGGATTATTGACAACATCAAAGGGCGCGGCATAAACGAGTCCGCTTGTCGCCAGGCCAAATAACATCAAACTAAGCATTCCAGTTATTTTTAACATTCTGTTTCTCCAGAATTGTTATTTAAACCCACTCCCTGAAAATATTGGAAAAATATAACGCTGTATTAAAATACTATTATAGGCACTGTGTTTCATTATTCAGCGTCCTACTCACAAAACGTCAGCCCGCTCTCTCACTCTATTGCTGACACCTCGAGCCAATCGCGAAAAATCATCGGCAATAACAATTAAAGCGGGCACCAAAAATATAATCACAATACTGGCGTAGAGAATACCAAAGGCGATACTCACTGCCATGGGAATTAAAAACCGCGCCTGCAGGCTGGTTTCCATCAACATGGGCAGCAGACCAAAGCTGGTGGTCATGGTGGTTAATAAGATGGGGCGAAAGCGTCGTGCCACTGCCTCCACCAGAGCTTCGGGAATATTACTCCGCCCACTTTTGCGCAGATGGTTGTAGTAGTCGACCAGCACCACGGAATCATTAATCACCACCCCCGACAGGGCGACCATGCCGAACAAGGAGATGAAAGAAATATCGAAACCCAGTAGCAAGTGCCCCAGTAGAGAGCCAACAAAACCGAAAGGAATTGCGCTAAGAATAATCAGCGGTTGTATATAGCTGCGCAACAGGGAGGCGAGCATCACGAACATCACCATTAAGGCGATAAATAAATTGCCCTTTAATGAGGCCATGTCGTCGCGCTGGTCGCGACTGGCGCCGGAGTAACCGTAGCTCAACTCGGGAAAGACGGTGATGAGCTGTGGCAATACATCCGCCTCCAGAGCCGCCATAACATCGTCCGGAGTCGTGAGTTTTTCTTCCACATTAGCGGTGACGGTGACGATGCGCCGACCGTCAACCCGTTCAATGCGCGAGTAGCCACGCTCTTCGCGAATCACCACGGCGGTGCGCAGATCCATTTCTTCGCCATTGGGCAGGCGTAGCCGCGCATTGTAGAGATCACTTAAATTGCGCCGCTCGGCGTGGGGGTAGCGCACCATGACTTTTAGCTCGTTGCGGGCGCGTTGAATACGATGAATTTCGGCGCCATAAAAAGCCCGGCGCAATTGACGGCCAATATCGGCGGGGGTCAGTCCGGCAGCGAGACCGGCTCGGGTCAGATCAAACACGTATTCGCGCTTGCCCAGCTCAAAGCTATCTTCGACTTCACTGACGCCTTCAATCGCTGTCAGCCCGCGCTTTAATTGCTCTGCCGCTGCGGCCAAGGTTTTTTCATCGCGGTGAATAAGCTCCAGCCCTACATCGTCACCCATGTGGACCAGGTTGCTGCGAAACACCAAGCTTTCGACGCCAGGTATGGCCGGTGCTCGCTCGCGCCAGCGCCGGCCCAGCTCACCCGATGAAATAGGCCGTTGATCACCGGGCACCAGCTCCATGCGAATTTGCGCCAGGTTTTCTGAATTTGTGCCGGCATTGGAGGAGCCCGGCCCGCTGCGGTCGGAGGACAAGCTACCAACGGTAAAGGAGATCGCCTCGATCAGCGGCGCTGATTGATCATCCTCCGCATATTGCGCATCGATCTCGGCGGCAAGGGTCTCACCCGCTTTGAGTATTTTCTCGGCATAGTTGTAAGTAATCTCAAAGGGCGTACCGGTGGGCATTTTCAAGCTGACAGTGATGTGGTCACTGTCGATTTGCGGGAAAAAAACAAAGCGCACAAAGCCGCCCTGAAAAATACCGACACTGATAATAATGGAGGCACAGGCCAATGCGAGGGTGGCATAGCGATAGGCTAGGCCCAGCTTGATAGCGGGAATAATGCGCCGCTGTACAAAGCCATCTAAGCCCGCCTGTGTACGATCGCGCACCTTGGCCAGTATGCCTTTACTCCAACTGGTGGTATTGGCCAGGTGGGCAGGCAGTATATAAAAGGCCTCGATTAAGGAGATACTGAGAATGGCGATCACCACCAATGGTACCGGGCGCATCACCTGGGCCAGGGTGCCAGTGGACATTAGCAGTGGTGCAAAGGCGGCAATGGTGGTGAGCACGCCGATGGTGACTGGGGCTTTCACCAAATGCACGCCGCGCAGCACGGCTGTCGGATCACCGGGGCTCATTTGCTGTTCGTGAAAAATGCTCTCGCCGGTGACGATGGCGTCATCCACCACGATGCCGATCACCACAATCAGGGCAAAGAGGGTGATCATATTCATAGTGATGCCGGTAAAAGACACCAGCAATAAGCCACCGAGAAAGGAGATGGGAATGCCGAGACTGGTCCAGAAAGCCAACTTTAAATCAAGGAATAAGAGCAGGCACATAAACACCAGCAGATAACCGAGAATGGCGTTGCGCAGCATTAAACTAATTCTGTCGCGCAGAATGTCGGTGCGATTGCGCCAAATCTCTATCGACAAACCCTGGGGTAAACTGAGGCTGCTTAAATAGGCCTTTATGGCCTCCTCCATTTTCAGCGTGTCCTGGCTGTCACTGCGCGATACCCGCACAAACAGTGCCGACTTGCCGTTGTAGCGGTTGATTAAACGGGTATCTTCAAAGCCGTCGCGAATGGTGGCAATATCGCCGAGACGCAACTGGGCACCGTCACTGCGACTGCGAATGGTGATATTGGCAAACTCCAGCCCGGTGTAGCGCTTGTCTTTGACGCGAATCAAAATATCCCCGGCATCGGTGCGCAGGTTGCCACCGGGAATGTCGATGGAAAACTCAGCCACGCGACGCGCCACATCATCCAGAGTCAAGCCATAATCGCGCAGGGTAGCCTCGCTGACTTCAATGGCAATTTCGTAGCGCCGGCCACCGGCCACATCGACCAGACTCACCTCGGGCAGGCTTAACAGGTCACCCTCAATGCGCTCCGCCCAATAGTGCAGGGTTTTTTCATCGACCGAGCCGAACACCGCTAGCGACATCATGCTCGATGTCAGCTTGGTTTTAACGATGGAGGTTTCCTCCGCCTCCTGGGGCGGAAAGTCGCTGAGGCTATCGACGGCGGTCTCGACATCGTCGAGTACCTGGGCGGGATTGGAGAAGTGCTCCATTTCCACCGTCACCCTGCCAACCCCCTCGGTAGCGCTGGAGCTGACCCGCTTCACGCCTTCGATACCGATCATGCCCTCCTCAACGCGGCGGGTAATGCTCTCTTCAATATCGTAGGGCGTGGCGCCGGGATAAGGCGTGACAATGGTGATGGTTTTCGGGTCGATGGAGGGGAAGGTTTCGGTAATCATGCCCCGCGCCGCTATAAAGCCGGCGACCATCAAAAACAGCATAACAATATTGGCAGCCACCGGATTGGAGGCAAACCAGCCAACCAGGGTGGCGTCGGAGGGTACGTCCACATGTCCCGAAGAGGCCGCCGGTACTTGCGGCTCGGCTTGCTCTATTTTTACTTCAGTCATTGCTGTTGGCCGCCGCGTTTGCGCTAGCTGCGCCACTGCTTGTCGTGATATTTGTTGCACCGCCGACAATCACTACTTCTGCCCCCTCAATGGCACCGCCCAAGCTGCTATCGACCACCCGGGCACTGGCCATGGGCGCGACCACAATAATACTGTCGGCCATGGTGGCAATAATTTCTGGCTCAAGACGGCGCAGACGGCTCTCTTCGTCGACCAGCCAAATGGCGTCCCCCGCCTGCAAAGCGGCGAGTGGCAGCGCCCACGTCTTGGCTACCGGTTCACTGCGCAGCACCACGCGGGTCAACATGCCCGGCAACAAATCACCATCGTCGATGGGTTTAATCACCACCTGCTGAAAGCGCGTAGCTTCGTCGAGGCTGGCACCGATACGTAAAATCTTGCCTTTCAGGCTTTGCGGGCGATTAGTCTGCAAGGCATCAAAGGTAATAGAGATGTCGACCTGACCGGGTTGACTGATCCACGGCAAATCATTTTTGGGCAGAGAGAGAACGATCTCCAGCGCCTGTTGGCTATACAGTTGGCCGTAGCTTTTCCCCGCCTGTAAGTAACCGCCCAGTTCCAGTGAACTGCTGATCACCCGGCCATCAAAAGGCAGGCGATATTCGGTGCGCGAGAGGTTGAGCTCCGCCTGAGCCAGGCGCGCTCGAGCCGCTGCCAACTCGGCTTTAGCCTGGGCAATTTGCGGCACACGGCTCACCAGTGGTGGTGCGGCCTGCTCAGCATTTAGGCCGCGCCATTCGGCGAGAGCGGCATCGGCCTCAGCCTGCTCCAGCGCCAGGCTGGTATCAGCCTTCGCCACCGCCGCCTGTTCTTTGGCCAGCGCATTGAGATAATCGCTCTGCTCAATGCGAAACAACACGGCGTCCGCTTTAAAGTAGCCACCGGAGTACAGACTATCGTCAACCCACAGCACCCGCCCGGACACCTGCGGCGTAAGGCCCACGGTATTGCGCGGCGCGACCCGCCCGGTGGTGGTAATGGCCACTGCATGTGCGCCTGTTTGTACTGCAACCACACTGACTGGCAAGCGCGATTCTTCTTCACTGATATGCAGTACCTGCCGGCTATTACTGAAAACCCGCGACAACATGACCGCACCAACAATAATAACGACAACCAGCAAGAGCTGACGGTTTTCTGATTTCAGTAATCTTATAATTCGATTCACTCAGCCTTTCCTTTCGCTTACTTTTTGAGATTCCTCTTACTCGGAAAAGGATACCGTTCACTTTAGCTTTTACGTCTTGCCGACCCAGTCACCGCCCAAGGCCAAATGAAGATCAACCCGTGCCCGCCAGCTTGCCCGCTGTGCCGCGAGTAGTGAGCGCTCGCTATTTTGTCGCCGCCGCTGGGATTCGAGCAACACTAACAAAGAACTAATACCCTGCTGGTAACGCTGCTCGGCCAGTGTTTCAGCCTTGCGCGCGGCATGGGTACCGCGCTGTAAAAGAGCCACTTGCTCGGCAAGATAGCGCTCCTGCACCAATGCCGTTTCCACTTCGGCCAGTGCATTGAGCACCACCTTGGCATATTGTGCGACCTGCTCCCGCAGTTCAGATTCGCGCAGGCGAATCTGTGCTCGCAAGCGACCACCCTCAAATAAGCGTGTGGTGATTTGCCCCGTCAGCGAGCCAAAGGCATTGTTATTGTCGAACAGCCCACCCCATTGATCACTGGCAAAACCGCCGTTAATGGACAGAGTTAAATCGGGAAACAAGTCGGCCATCGCTACACCAACCTGGGCATTGGCGGCCATTAAACGTAATTCATTACCGTGAATATCGGGCCGCTGATCGAGCAGGGCAACGGGAAGATCAACAGTCACCGCACCAGAAAGCGGCAACAGGGGAAAGGCAGTCTCAACCTTGGCCAACGTGCCCGGCCGCTGATTAAGCAAGGTATCGAGCACCAGCAAGCTCTCTGTCAACTGCCGGTTTAACACCACCAACTGAGCCTGCGCAGAAGCCACATTCTCCTCGGCGGTGTAAACGCCAAGTGCCGTGGTGTTCTTCACCCCCAGCTGATAGCGGCGCTGCACCGTGTCGAGGGTGCGCTGGCGGCTGCTGACAATATCCGTTTGCACCGCAAGTTCGCGTTGGGAAACAGCCACCGAGGCCCGCAACCGCACCAGTTCCGCCACCAGGCTGTGTTGCAGGGCCTGGTAATCGGCTTCATTGGCCAAGCTTTGGTATTGCGCCGCCTCGACCGAACGCCTGACTTTGCCAAATAAATCGGCTTGCCAGGAGATGCCCAGCCCGACACTAATGTTCGTTCGATAACTACGTTCGCTGGGCTGGAGGAAGTCAGACGTAAAACTACGGTCACCATCAAGGCCTAGGCCCACCGAGGGCCAGCGCTCACCGCCAACGATGACCACACGCTCGCGGGCCTGAACAATACGCTCGGCGGCACTGCGCAAATCGAGGTTTTCAGCCAACAGATGGCCGACCCATTGATCGAGCAAAGGATCATTGTAGGTTCGCCACCAATCGAGCTGTATCGAGGGCACAGCGCCTGGATTTTGACTAGCAGCCCCGCGATAGCTCGCACTGGCGGTGGTCGAATCGTCTGTCGCAAACGTTGCTGGACGCTGATAATCCGGCCCCAGCGTACAGGACACCTGTACTAGCGTAACGAACAGGACAATAAGACGGACAGAGGGTAAAATCGCCGAACTCCTCGAGGCTAAGCCTCAAAACAAAAAGCGGGGTAGGTGCCGCAACATAGCTAGCCAGCACCGTGAATGCAAGTGACTAAAGGTCGCACCTACTATGACCTTTCACCGAACATTAGCAAGACCTGATGTCAAACCCACATCAACCCGTTTCGCAAGTTTTTACTATGGCTAAACAAAAGAAAATGACCTTATGCTACTGCGATACCGGCCGGCCCCTAGCTCAGTGCTGCCAGCCCTTATTAAACAACGAGCAGCAGGCAGATACCGCCGTCGCGCTAATGCGCAGCCGTTACAGTGCCTATACTTTAGGGAATGAAGATTATTTGCAGAGCACCTGGCATAGCACGACTCGCCCGGCGCAACTTGATCTGAGCAATAACCAGCAGCACTGGCAGCGACTAAAAATTATCGATATCACTGCCGGGCAGGCCGGTGATAACAGCGCTGAGGTGGAGTTTGTCGCCATCTATAAAGTGAATGGTCGCGCCGAACGTCTGCACGAACGCAGCCGCTTCGAACGGGAGGATCAGCAGTGGCGCTATATTGACGGTACCCTTATAAGCAACGATTAGCGCTGTTGTTGGCAAAGAAAAATCATCAAAAAACCCGCAGCACAAAGGCCCATTAACGTGCCCCTTCGGTTTACACTGAACGATGAACAACAGAACAATCGACCGGTAAAGAAAACTATGAGTTCAGCAAAAATAGACACCCTCTTCACCCTCGGCGAGGCACAGCAAGGCACCCGCGACTGGCCCGACTATTTACAGTATGGCTTTGAGGCCAGTGACGAAACAGCCCTGATTGAGCTGATTGGCGATAAGTCCCTGCACGGGGCAGCGGGTGATAGCAAGGAGGTCTGGGTACCGCTTCATGCCTGGCGCACCCTCGGACAGCTGGGTAGTGAGCGTGCGATTTTACCCCTTATCGAACTCTTTGAGGTACTGGTCGAGGATGACTGGGCTCTGCATGAACTACCCACGGTGATGGGCATGATTGGCAGCGCGGCGATTGAGCCACTGGGCCACTACATCAAGCAGCAAGATCGCGATGAATTCGCCAGAGCGACCGCGATGGCCGGGCTCAGTGAAATTGTCAAACAACACCCAGCCCTGCGCAGTAAAGTGCTTGAGCACTACCGGCAATACATTCAACAAGCGGACAACTCGGCATCAACCATCAATGGCTTGCTGGTCTCCTATCTACTCGATATCGACGGCAAAGAACTGATTGATGATGTGCGTGATTTATTTAACCGCCAGTGTGTTGATATCACCTGTGCCGGTGATATCGAAGACGTTGAAATGGCCCTGGGTTTGCGCCTCGAGCGCTCCACGCCCAAGCCTGTTTTTATTGAAGACTTTGATGTAAGCACCCCCAACACAGCACCTCAAACTCGACCGGAAACGGACGACGTTGTCGAACTTGTTGACTACTATCTCGACCACCACGGCGGCGATGAGGCAATACTCGGCGCCTCGGAGCTAGACGGTTATTTCGCCGCCATCGCCTGCGCCCCGCAAATGATTCTGCCCTCACTGTGGATGCCCGTACTGTGGGGCGGGGAAGAACACAGCCCCAACTGGGAAAAGGTCGAATACGCCCAGGAGTTTAATGAGCTCATCATGCGCTTTTATAACTACGTTATGGAGGACATGAATGCCGACCGGTACGAAGCCCTGTATTTGGTGAGAGAAACCAAGCAGCGAAATTACACCCTTGTTGACGACTGGTGCGCCGGATTTTTGCGGGGCATCAATCTGTGGAGGCCAACCTCGCCAACGGACACAATGGCTTTAGACGTGGCCCTCGAACCCATTCGACTGTTTGCCACCGAAAGTGGTTTTGCTGAACTGGCAGAACTCCATGACGATGAAATTGAACAACGCCAGCAACTTATAGAGCCCGCTGTACACAAGTTGTACTCCCATTTTTTTGAGCAACGCCAACAGCAAAAAGAACCTACTATTCGCGACACAGAAAAAGCGGGCAGAAATGACCCCTGCCCCTGTGGCAGCGGCAAAAAATATAAAAAGTGCTGCTTGCACTAGCAAGCTAAACTCACACCTTGTATTAACAAAAGCCGCCGACCAAGAGCTGCGGTGAATACTATGTCGACACCCCTGCCCCTTGAAGGCATCAACATTGATGCGATTGGTCAGAATGTCGCGCCTGTTCACGGCAGCACGATACAAAATATTTACCGGGATAATCAGGATATCTTCGCCTTAATAAAACCGAGCCAAAGCTGAAGCCTCTTGTCTGTCTGCCAGTCACTCTGCCGTAACACCACTGATCGACAAGCCAAACTCAAACCCGGTGCAACACAAAAACTATACTCTTGAGTTATAATGGCTGGCTTATCTCAACGGCCTCTGGTAACAAAGAACACATGGTAATTTTGACCGCTGCGCCATCTCTTTATTCTTCATTTAAACGTTTCTTTCAGTTCAGTCTGCTACTTATCAGCACGACTCTCTACCCCCTATTAAGCCACAGCGCATCCGATGGCAACCTGTCAATGGGCATGCTTTCGGCAACGAAACAGCTCACTGACACCCATACCCTGTTTCTCGGTGGCGGTACTATGGTGGAAAACTTCAAAGGTGACCTGGGCGTGCTCGGCATTATCGGCAAGGTCAACAATGCCGTTACCTGGCGCGTGGCTTATTTCGCCTACAGCCCCAATGTCGAAGGGGACAGGCGACGCTATGACAACCGCCTGCGGGGGGCATTGACCTATAAGCACGATTTTAACGACTGGCGTTTTTTTCACCGCTCGCGACTTGAATACCGCCATGGCGACATCCCCTCGGGCTACCGCTATCGACCGACCTTTAATCTCTCCCACCCACTAAAAATTGCGGGAAGACAAATCCGGCCTTTTGTCGAATACGAACCCTTTTACGATTTTAAGAAACATACCCATAGCTTATCGCTGTATACCCTTGGCTCGGTCATCCCCGTGGGCAAGCGTATGACGCTTCTACTCGCCTACTTCCACATACATAATATTGAGGTGGGCACTCATACTGATGGGCCGCAAGTAATGCTCAATATACGTTTCTAGAGCGGCCAGATTAAACCGCTACAACAGCCACTTTTACACCGAGTTTCAGTACTGAATTTTTAACGCCTTACTTGTTGATATTCAGCGACTTGGCTACTATACGCGCCCCTGTCTACTATCCAGTCTGGTCGCTTTATGTCTCTATTTGATTTCGCCGATGGCCGCGAGGGTTACTACGGCGATTACGGCGGTACGTTTTTACCGGAAATTCTCGCCACTACGGTTGAAGAATTGCGCCTTTGCTTTCGCAGCTGCAAGGAAGACCCAACCTTCTGGGCCGAATTTGTCGAGTTAATGCGCACCTATTCGGGTCGCCCGACACCGGTTTCGTATCTCGAGAACCTGTCGAACAAGCTCGGGGGTGCGCGCATTTACGTCAAGCGCGAAGATCTCAACCACACCGGCTCACACAAGATTAACAACGTCATGGGCCAGGGCCTGATCTGCAAACGCCTGGGCAAAAAACGGGTAATTGCCGAGACCGGCGCCGGCCAACATGGCTTTGCTACCGCGACCATGGCGGCCCGCTTTGGTTTTGACTGCAAAATCTACATGGGTGCGGTCGACGTTGCTCGCCAGCGGCCCAATGTGTTTTGGATGGAAAACCTTGGTGCCGAAGTCATCGCCGTACAGGATGGCCAACGCACGCTGAAAGATGCCATCAACGAGTGCCTGCGTGACTGGGTCACCAATATGGGTGATACCCACTACGTGCTCGGCACCGCCTGTGGCCCCCACCCCTTCCCCGAAATGGTCAGCTTCTTTCAGGCCATTATCGGCAAAGAGGCGCGCCAGCAAATCGTTCAGGAGGCCGGAAAATTGCCCGACCGGGTCTACGCCTGTGTTGGCGGCGGTTCCAATGCCATCGGTATTTTTCAGGGTTTTATGGATGACAACGTCGAACTCATCGGCGTTGAAGCCGGTGGCCACGGCCCCGGCTCCGGTCTACATGCCTCTCGCCTCGCGTATAAAGATGCATCCGTAGGCGTTGCCCAGGGTTTTAAAACCTACTTTCTCCAAAACGATGACGGCAATATGCTGGAGACTCACTCCATCGCCGCCGGGCTCGACTACATTGGCATCAACCCCATTCTCAGTGATTTGTGGGAAAAAGACCGCGTGCGCTTTGAAGCGGCCACCGATGAAATGGTGCGCGATACACTGAAGCTGGTGATGCGCACCGAAGGGCTGATTCCCGCCCTGGAAAGCACCCACGCTTTCGCCCTGGCTGTCGCCGAAGCGCCAAAGATGGGCAAGGACGAGGTGATTCTGATTAATCAATCGGGACGTGGCGACAAAGATATTTTCACCGTTGCCGACACCATCGAAGACGATCACTGGAAAGAATTTATTAAAGACAAGGCGGTAGAATATGGTGCTTGAACAATACCTACGCGAGCGCTTGCAGCAGAAAGACCTACTGCTGATGACCCACGTTGTCTGTGGCTACCCCTCCTTTGAGGACAACTGGCGCGAACTCGAAATCATGGCCGAATTCGGCGTCGATATGGTGGAGCTACAGTTCCCATTTTCGGAGCCCTCCGCCGACGGCCCATTGTTTGTAAAAGCCAACCAGCAAGCCGTCGCCGATGGTGTGCGCCCGGCTGACTGCTTTGAATTTATGCGTAAAGTGACCGAGCACTTCCCCTTTAAAGTGCTGATGATGGGTTACTACAACACCGCCTTTAAAATGGGCCACGACTCGTTTATTAAGCAACTGAGCGCCGCCGGTGGCTGTGGCTATATTCTGCCCGACCTGCCCGTTGAAGAGGCCGGTGAACTACACGCGCTATCAAAACCTAGCGAGCTGGCCCCCATCGTCCTAATGACGCCTACCAATACCGATGCCCGCCTGAAGATTCTCGGTGCAGCGGCCGAAGGCTTTATTTACGCCGTGGCCCGCAAGGGCGTTACCGGCGGGCAAACCGAGATGGGCGATGACCTAAAAGCCTTTATCGCCCACTGCCGCCAGCATACCAACCTACCCATTGCCGTCGGTTTTGGTGTCAGCCAGAAAGCTGATCTCGACTTCCTGCGCGACAAAGCCGATATTGCCATAATCGGCACTGCGGCATTAAAAGCCTGGGAAGATGGCGGCGAAGACAGCTTGCGGGCCTTCTTTTCGGGCTTGCTGGGCTAATATTTACAGGCCGACTCGCGATTCAACGGCGCGATCTTTAGGACCAACGGTAGGTCGTATTTTTTTGCTGAGACACAAACCACAGAAGCTCTATTTGGCAGCCTGGAAAATTGCCCTGTGCCCACAACTCGACTACAGTTATACCGCTAAAAAGTACTACCTAAAAACGGTACGACGACTTGCGGTATCTCCTCCGCATCGACAGACACAGGTCACTTACTGACCGGGAGCACAGGTCTTGGACGTTCAGAATATTGGCGGCGCCGTAAATAGAGGCGTCCAACAGGAAGCGAGCAGTGTGGCTGGCGCGATTAGCGCAGACCAAAACGTCGCATCTAACAATGCATCCTCTCGCGACAGCCAGGTAACACTGAGTACTACCAGCCCAGGTGATGCACAGAGAATCCTCAACCAGCAACTACAGTCTGCACTGAGTAAAGTTCAAGAAACAACCAACCCTTCCCGGCTCAATACTCTCGATACTAATAGCGGCTCACCCAGTCAAGTTGCCGGTCAAACCCTCAGCACCATTCAACGCGGTCTGGCGGATATTAGCGACACCACGGGCGGTGAAGAGCAAGTCGACTTTTTGAACGAGGCCGCGCAAGGGGTGAGTGACGGTTTTGCTGAAGCCCGAGACCTACTATCCAATATCAGCGCTCGTGTGGACGAAGTTCGTGCCAATATTGATGCGACTGAAGAGCTTGTGCAACGCGGTGTCGAAAGTATTCGCGATGACCTGGCCGCCGATCCAAAGCCCGCTAACGGCACACCGGCTGACAAACTCGTCAGCTAGTTTAAACACCTGTCGGGGCAAGTGCTTCAGCCACGGCCTCACAGGTAATTTTCCCTTCATGGGTATTCAAACCCCGTGCAAAACCCGGATCATTGTCTAAAGCAGCAAGTCCGCTATCCGCTAGTTTCAACACATAGGGCAATGTCGCTCGCGTCAGTGCCAGCGTTGACAGTCGCGGGTAAGCACCCGGCATGTTCGTCACCCCGTAGTGAATAATTCCGTGTTTTTCATAGACCGGATCATCGTGAGTAGTGGCATGCATGGTCTCGATACAGCCCCCCTGATCAATACTGACATCAACGATGACCGAACCCGGCTGCATTTTTTTAACCATGGCCTCAGTAACAAGGTGAGGAGCACGGGCGCCGCGCTGCAGTACGGCACCAATTAACAGGTCGGTATCACCTAGCTCAGCGGCAATATTGACCGGTGTCGACTCCACAAAGTTGAGCCCACTCGAAACAAAGGCTTGCAGCTCAGCTTGTCGCTCGGGATGGCGCCCACACAAATAAACCTGGGCACCGAGACTATCTGCAACCCGAGCAGCATGTAAGCCCACCACACCGTCACCAACAACCACTACTTTGCCAAAGCGTTCATCAAATAGTTTTGCAAGCAGCATCCCCTTGCCATCATTAAAGCGGGCAAGATAATAGTTGCCGATAGTCACCGCCATGCTACCTGCTACGGCACTCATGGGCGCTAGCAGGGGCAGGCCGCCGCCAGCATCTTCAACCGATTCATAGGCGATGGCGGTGGTACTGTTAGCGAGCAAGACCTCTGTTAGTACAGGTGAGACGCCGGCTAAATGGAAGTAAGTAAACACTATTTGCTGCTTAAGATAGTGATACTCCGGGGCCATGGGTTCTTTAACCTTCAAGGTCAGATCGCTTGCCCAGGCCTCGGCAGTTGAGACAACTTGTCCCCCTGCCTGGTGATAGTCTTCATCACTAAAACCGGAACCCAGGCCCGCACCCTGCTCGATCAGCACCTGATGATTACGCGCCACCAAAGCCTGTGTGCCTTGAGGTGTTAAAGCCACACGATTTTCGCGAATTTTGATCTCTTTAACCACGCCAACTCGCATAACATTCTCCCTTCAACTCAATGCTAGATTGGATTAAGTCTACGCCAAAATTAAACAAGATCGATTCAACTTATCTTAAACCAAAGTACTCACGACTCTTCGGCTACACTTGCGTGCTCATGTTTATCAATAATCCAGTTACACTTGAGGGACTGGAGTTCTTAGAGGTATTTGCTTTGCACAAGATTTACAGCACCTGCCAGTTGGGCACTCTATTTTTACTCAGCGCCTGTGTAGGCAATTCCCAGCAGTCTTCGAGCGGAGTCATTATCGACACAAAAGGCGTTGATATGTCAGCGTATTACCAGGATATCCACGAGTGCCGAAACTACGCATCACAGGTTAATACTGGCGCTCAGATCGCGGGGAAAGCAGTCAGCGGGGCTGTTATCGGCGGCGCTATTGGGGCAATTGCAGGCGATAGCGGGGCTGCCAAGCGAGCAGCCGGGGTTGGTGGCTTGCTCGGTGCGGTCAAAGGTTCGGGGCAGGCCAGCAGAGAAAAACAGCGGGTAGTGAAAAACTGCCTGAGAGGTCGAGGCTACCGGGTGTTAAATTAAGGCGCTAGGCAGTAGATTAACCCGCACTGGCTTCAGCCGCAAAATTGCTTTTTATACTACCGAGCATAAGATCGAGATCACCGTAAGCTTCTTTAAAAGTGGTCTGAATAAGCTGATGAGGGTGATCAAAAAAGTACCCGTGATCCTGCACATATTCCATATGCTGACGCCCCGCCTTATCGAAAGGATGCATCATCGAGTCATCACGGCCATTAAAACCCAGGGCCTCAATACCCACTTTCTCGCACAATTCCAGATTGAAGGCCGGGGTTGATTTCACCCACTTACCCTCTAAATACATCTCGACATAACCGTGGTACATAAACAGGTCATTACCCGCCATCGCCGCTTTTAGCTTTGGCGAACAGAGATGATTCCTCACATCGGCATAGCCAATACGCGCGGCAATACCCGCCGCTCGAGCGCAGGCTGTAAGTAGTATCGCCTTAGGGATACAAAATGCTGATTTTCGCGTGGCTATATTACTGGCAGTAAAATTACTCTCGTCCATATTCATGGCGTAGGGGTCGTAGCGCAGGCCATCGCGCACCGCGTAGTACAGGACCACTGCACGATCTATCGCCGTGGCGCCAGCGCCTTCCAGTGCCTTTTCGGTAAAATCTTGAACAGCCTGATGATCGGAGTCGATAAAGACTCCGGGCTTAAGATATTCATTAATAGCGGCGGGAGTTTCTTCACTTTCACCCATTGATAGATCTTGATCTACTGTCATTATTTGTCTCGGTAATAGGGGCCAAGCTCTGTGGCTTAAGCCTGGAATTCTTTGCTACGTTTTTCCAGGCGCTCGCGTAAATAAGTGGCCAGGCCTGTGCATTCGATTAGCGCAGCCAAATCAGCGCGACTTGACTGAGCGCAATTTAGTATGGTGTTGAAATGTTCAATACTGACTTTAGGATTGGGACGCTCGGCTAATTCAGCAGCGTCGCCCAAAATCATCTCGCCGGCCTCAAGCACGCGATAGTACCAGCCGGTGATGCCCTCACGCGCTATAAACTCCGTTAAGTCAATCTGCTTAAAGACGGCGTTGATTTTCCAGCAGGGCCGCCGAGGTTCCGATACCTGTACCAGTACGGTGCCAAGGCGGTATATGTCACCGATGCACACCGTCGCCTCGGACATATCGGCAATGGTGATATTTTCACCAATTGAACCCGGCACTGCCACGCCATCCAGCTCAGCATAGGCTGCGATAATTCGCCGATAGCTGGGCAGAGAGTATTGATGCAGGGCTTTATTGGGGCCGCCATGATAGCGCTTGTCGACCTGCACATCGCCTTGAATGCCGAGTTCATCCACGTCGACACGGCTAACGGGCTGTTTATAAATACCCGTGTATTCGCCAGAGAGCTGAAGGATTTGCGCTTTAGCGCGATATAAACCCTGAATGTTCATGTATCCCTCCAGCCTTATCGTCGTTATAAGTAAAGAAAGCCGCGCAAAAAAACCAAACAAAGAATACAGGCAAAAAAAACGAGGCAACTAAGCCCCGTTTTTTTATCGCTAAACTAAAGCGAGGAATTACTCAGCCGCTGGCTCAGCATCCTGTGCTGGGGCTTTAGGTGCTAAACCACCTTCAGCTTCCGACACTTCTTTCATCGACAGTTTAATGCGACCACGGGCGTCAACATCAAGGACTTTGACCTTGATGTTCTGGCCTTCTGATAAGTAATCAGTGACCTTCTCGACGCGCTCCTGGGCAATTTGCGAGATATGCACCAAGCCATCAGTTCCCGGCATAATGGTAACGAAAGCACCAAAATCGACAACACGAGCGACTAAACCGTCGTAAATACGGCCAACTTCGGCTTCCGCAGTAATCTCTTCAATACGGAAGATAGCGTCTTTCAAGCCTTCGCGGTCATCACTGTAGATGCGAATACTGCCATCATCTTCAATATCGATCGTGGCACCGGTTTCTTCGGTGAGCATGCGAATAGTTGCACCGCCCTTACCGATAACGTCACGAATCTTGTCGGGATCAATTTTCAGCGTGTGGTAACGCGGCGCTGATTCAGCAACATCATCACGGCTCTGCTCAAGAGTCTTGTTCATTTCACCGAGGATGTGCAAACGAGCTGACAAAGCCTGAGTCAGCGCCTCCTGCATAATTTCTTCGGTGATACCTTCGATCTTGATATCCATTTGCAGTGCGGTGATACCAGCGGCGCTACCGGCCACTTTAAAGTCCATATCGCCGAGGTGATCTTCATCACCGAGGATATCGGTCAGTACGGCAAAACCGTCATCTTCTTTGACTAAACCCATGGCAATACCAGCAACGGGCGCTTTGATGGGCACACCGGCATCCATCAGCGCGAGGCTAGCACCACAGACTGAAGCCATAGAGCTTGAACCGTTAGATTCAGTGATCTCTGAAACCACGCGAATGGTGTAGGGGAAGTCATCGCCATTGGGTAGTACGGCAGAAATACCACGACGAGCAAGACGACCATGGCCGGTCTCACGACGGCTAGTACCACCCATACGACCAGCTTCACCCACCGAATAGGGAGGGAAGTTGTAGTGCAGCATGAAAGGGTCACGTCTCATACCTTCGAGGGCATCAATATTCTGTGCATCGCGCAGTGAGCCCAGAGTCGCCGCAACGATGGCCTGAGTTTCACCACGAGTGAACAGTGAAGAACCGTGTACTTTGGGCAGAATACCAACATCGACAGCGATGGGGCGAACGGTGGTGCTGTTGCGACCATCGATACGGGCTTCACCACGGATAATGCGACCGCGAACAATTTTCTTTTCGCATTTCTTGAAGGTCTCGCGAACATCTTCAGCGGCGACATCACCTCCGTCAGTAACGAGTTGAGCAATAGCACTGTCGCGGATTTCGGCGAGACGCGCGGTACGCTCTTGCTTGTCCGTAATTTGATAAGCCGCTTCAACATCGCCACCAACGGCAGTATTAAGCGCTGTCGTTAATTCAACATTCTCAGGCGCTGCCTGCCAATCCCATTTGGGCTTGCCAGCTTCACTAACCAGCTCTTCGATAGCTTGAATGACAGCCTGCATTTCCTGGTGAGCGTACAGTACGCCGCCCAGCATCAAGTCTTCAGACAATTCTTTGGCTTCGGATTCAACCATCAGCACGGCGTCTTTGGTACCGGCAACGACCATGTCGAGATCGGAGTTAGCCAGCTCAGAGTAATTGGGGTTGAGGATATAACCCTCTTCGTCACTGTAACCAACGCGAGCAGCGCCGATTGGGCCATTAAATGGCACACCAGAAATAGCCAGTGCCGCAGAGGCACCAATCAAAGAGGCAATATCGGGATCAACGTCTTTGTTGGCCGACATAACGGTCAGCACGACCTGCACTTCGTTTTTAAAACCTGCGGGGAATAAAGGACGAATCGGTCTGTCGATTAAACGACAAGTTAGCGTCTCTTTCTCATTGGGACGACCTTCGCGCTTGAAAAATCCACCGGGGATTTTGCCAGCCGCATAGGCTTTTTCTTGATAGTTAACAGTCAGCGGAAAAAAGTCCTGACCGGGTTTGGCTTCTTTGCGGGCGACAACGGTACACAGCACCATGGTGTCGTCCATGCTACACATGACAGCACCGGTGGCTTGACGGGCGATACGGCCGGTTTCCAGCGTTATCGTGTGCTTACCATATTGAAATGATTTACTTACGGGATTCACTATTTTCACCTATATATAAATACTAACGGCCCCGTTGGGGCCGTTAGTAGAATGAGTTATCGACGCAATCCGAGCTTCGCAATGAGCAGGCTGTAGCGCTCGCCATTTTTGCTTTTTAGGTAATCCAGTAACTTACGACGCTGGTTAACCATGCGGATCAAACCACGACGTGAGTGGTGGTCCTTTTTGTTGCCAGTAAAGTGGCCCTGTAGCTTGTTAATGTTCGCGGTCAACAATGCAACCTGTACTTCGGGAGAACCTGTATCTCCTTCTGCCTGCGCATTATCTTTAACGATTGCTGCTTTTTCTTCTGCACTCAATGCCATTTTACTTTCTCCAATATGCACATTATTCAGGCCTATCCACGCATATTTATAGATAGCCTAATTACGCTGGATCATTCCAGCTACCAATTGCAAACCCGTTAATAGCAACCGACTCAGTCGTTAAACGACTGATAGGGTCTATTGCGCGCTTGCCACCAAACGACGCGGCTTAACACGCCCGTCGTCCAATACTTCACCAACGCCCATAAAGCCACCGTCAGTATGAAAGATGCGCACTATATCGCCTTCTTCTGACTGGCGATAGACCTCGGGGCTCATCACTGCCTGACCCTGGCGAAAATACCACGCCATGCTTTCAGTCAGCTCCACAGCGATGGCATCACTGACCGCCGCATCGAGGGGTTTGAGAAGGAAATCGAGGTCTTCTCCCCGCCTGCCCTCACGCAAACTTTCCAGTTGTGCCAAGGTGATAGACTCTTCCTCACGGAAGGGCCCTGCCACAGTACGGTGCAGTCGTGTCACATGAGCCCCGCAGCCCATAGCCTTGCCGAGGTCTTCGGCCAGGGTGCGAATATAGGTGCCTTTACTGCAGCTTATTTCTACATCGAGCTCAGCTTTCTCGCCGGGGCGAAAGGCTAAAATTTTATAACTGTAAATGGTTGCCGCTCGTGCTTCGCGCTCAACGGTGATCCCCTGACGTGCCAGCTTATACAGTGGCTGACCATTGTGCTTAAGGGCCGAGTACATTGAAGGGATCTGCTGAATCTCGCCGCGAAAGGCTTCGATAGCCTGCTCAAGCTGCGCTTGCGTTAAAGCAGAAGCGTCTGCGGTGCTAACCATTTCACCGTCAGAATCACCTGTTTCAGTCGCCATGCCCAAGCAAAAAGTACTTTGGTAGGTTTTGTCGGCCTCCAGCAGGAACTGGGTAAATTTGGTCGCTTCGCCTAGACAGATAGGCAACACACCCGTAGCCAGCGGGTCAAGACTACCCGTATGTCCCGCTTTAGCAGCATAAAACAGGTACTTAGCCTGCTGCAGAGCATCGTTGGAAGTAATGCCCTGGGGTTTATTGAGTATCAAGATGCCATCGACGGGTCTACCGCGAGGGCGTTGGCGACGCCGGGCCACTACTCGTTCCCCGACTGGTTTTCGTTGTGCTTGTCTGCAGCCATTGCGGAATCGATCAGTGCCGATAATTCCTGGCCACGACGACCACTATCGTCGTAGATAAATTTTAAGCTGGGGACAATTCGCAATTGCATACGCTTGGCCAGCTTAGTACGTAAAAAGCCAGAAGCGCCATTCAGTACTTTAACGCCAGCCGCGCGCTCTTCTTTTTCTCGCGCATCGACATAGTTGACGTGCACCTTTGCCGCCGCTAAATCACGGCTGACATCGACACCCGTAATGTTGATGAAATTGACACGGGGATCACCCATCTCTTCGCGAATCAAGACGGCTAACTCGCGCTGCAGGGCATCTGCAACGCGCTCGGCACGGGTAAATTCTCTCGGCACTAGTCAGCGGCCTCTTTTCTTAACAGGACTATCAATTAACGGGCGTATCAATTAAAGACTGCGCTCAATTTCCTTCACATCGAAGACTTCGATCTGATCGCCCGGTTTCACATCAGTGTAGTCCTTCACACCGATGCCACATTCGGTACCGCTGCGCACTTCATTAACATCGTCTTTAAAGCGACGCAGGGATTCCAGCTCGCCCTCGTAGATAACGACATTTTCACGAAGTACACGAATCGGCTTATTGCGGTAAATCGTGCCTTCGGTGACTATTGAGCCGGCAATTTGACCAAACTTCGGCGAACTGAAGACTTCTTTCACTTCGGCAATACCGACAATTTCTTCGCGAATTTCGGGGTCGAGCATACCGGACAAGGCGTCTTTAATATCGTCGAGCAGGTTGTAGATAACGCTGTAATAGCGAATCTCAATACCTTCTCTTTCGGCCAGACGTCGCCCAGACACTTCGGCTCTTACGTTAAAGCCGACAACCACGGCACCCGAAGTAGCCGCCAAATTGATATCAGACTCGGTCAAACCACCGACACCAGAGCTGACCACATTGACCGCAACTTCTTCGTTACCAATATCGGCTAATGAAGCCAGGATTGCCTCAAGGGATCCACGGACATCTGCCTTGACCAGTACGGAAAGGATTTTCTTTTCGGTACCTTCAAAGCCAGCAAACATGTTTTCCAGCTTATTGGCTTTTTGGCGTGCAACACGATCATCGCGCTCTTTCTGCTGTCGTGCCTGGGCCACTTCTTTTGCCTTGCGTTCGTCGCTCACGACGGCGAAGTCGTCACCGGCATCAGGCGGCGTATCAAGACCGAGAATTTCAACGGGAATCGAGGGGCCGGCTTCAAGAATCGCCTTGCCAGCTTCGTCGCTCATGCCACGAATTTTACCGACACTACCACCCGCCAATAGGTAGTCACCCTTACGCAGGGTACCCGCCTGAACGAGTGCTGTTGCAACCACACCACGGCCTTTTTCGATACGGGCTTCAACAATCACACCCTGAGCAACACCATCAGTCGGCGCACTCAATTCGAGAAGCTCTGCCTGTAACAAAATGGCTTCGAGCAGAGTCTCAATGCCTTCACCGGTATGGGCAGAGACTTTAACAAACTGCGTATCACCACCCCACTCTTCGGGGATAACATCTTTGGCCGCCAGCTCGCTGGTAACGCGCTCTGGGTCGGCACCCTCTTTGTCCATTTTGTTAATCGCAACGATGATCGGCACACCCGCCGCTTTCGCGTGCAGTATCGCCTCTTCGGTTTGCGGCATGACACCGTCATCCGCAGCGACGATCAAAATCACCACATCGGTCGATTTAGCACCGCGGGCACGCATGGCGGTAAAAGCCGCATGTCCGGGGGTATCGAGGAAAGTGACCATGCCGTGAGGCGTGTCGACGTGGTAAGCACCAATGTGCTGGGTAATACCACCGGCTTCACCAGAGGCAACGCGAGACTCACGAATATAATCGAGCAGTGATGTTTTACCGTGATCAACATGACCCATTACCGTTACTACTGGCGCGCGTGCTTCTTCGTCCGAGGCATCAACGGCCTGCATCATTGCACGCAGTTCGTCTTCAACACCGTCGGACATAACGATGGGCGTATGCCCCAGCTCTTCCGCAATCAGGCTCGCCGTGTCGTGGTCGATACTGTCATTAATGGTGGCCATAGTGCCCATCTTCATCAATGCTTTGATGACGACATTGGCTTTAAGGGCCATTTTAGAAGCCAGCTCAGAGACAACAATCGTCTCGCCAATCTCTACTTCGCGGACAACTTTATCGGTTGGCTTCTGGAAAACGTGAACATTTTTAACTTTAACAACGGGGCCGCCCGAACGCAGTGGGCCTTTCTTGCGGCTCTCTGCTCGATCGAGACCCGCTTCTTTAATCATATCTTCAGGGCGCTGCTTGCGCGAGCCTTTGGCGGTCTTTTTACGACGGGTCTTTTGCTCTTCTTCAGCCGCCGGTTTTTCACGTACGCGACCAAGACGTGCTAGAGGGCTTTCCTTTTTAGCGGTATCAGCTGGCTTGGCTTTTGCCGTACGCTCAGCTTCGAGACGCGCCTTGGTGGCCTCTTCTTCCTGGGCTTTCTCAAGCTTGCGCTGCTCGAGCTCTTGCTTAGCGATTTTCTCGCGTGCTTTACGTGCCAATATCGAGGCAATACGTTTTGCTTCAACATCGTCAACTAAACGCGAAGGTGTGTGCAGAGGTCGTGCCGGCGCTGCTGCTTTGGGCTTAGTGACGGTTTCAGCCGGCGCCTCGCTCACAGCTACTACTTCAGGCTCTTCCATTGCTTCGGGCTCTTCCACTGCTTCGGGCTCCGCAACAACTTCGGGCTCAGCTTCAGCAACAACCTCAGGTTCTGCTTCCGCTTCTGACTCAACAACTTCTGGAGCGACTTCAACAACCGGAGCCTCAGTAGTTTCTACTTCTGGCTCAAGCTCTGCTGTAACGGGCAGCTCATCCACCGCTTCAGGCTCAGCGACAAGCTCTTCCGTTTCTTTCTTGATGTAAGTGCGCTTTTTCCGCACCTCGACATTGACAGACTTACGGCCAGCACCCGCTTTCAGAGTGCCGAGAGTCTTACGACGCAGAGTGATTTTCTTCGGGGCACTACCTTGCTCGCCGTGAAGGCTTTTCAAATATACCAGCAAGGTCTGCTTTTCTTCGTCTGAAACCGTGGCATCAAACGACGTTTGCGGTAGTCCCGCCTCTTTCATCTGTGTCAACAAGCGTTCAACTGATGCGCCTACTACACCGGCGAGTTCACTTACAGTAACTTCAGCCATTGCTCTTCCTCAGTATTTTGTCTTGACCCGTTGCCAGCTGTTTAATCAACCCGCATCTTCCTCAAACCACGGCGCTCGTGCCGTCATAATCAACTCTGCAGCTCGCTCGGCATCAACGCCCAAATCAAGTAGCTCATCGACGGCCTGTTCTGCCAGGTCTTCCATGGTGATAATGCCGTTTGTCGCTAACGTACAGGCAAGGGTTTGATCCATGCCTTCCATCGTCAGCAGATCTTCTGCTGGTGCAGCCGAAGACAACTCTTCTTCGTGAACCAAGGCGCTTGTCAGCAACGCATCTTTAGCTCGAGCCCGCAATTCTTCAGCAATTTCTTCATCAAAGCCGTCAATTGCCAGCAACTCTTCTAGCGGTACATAGGCCACTTCTTCAACAGACGTGAAACCCTCTTCAACCAATATGGTGGCGACGTCTTCTTCGACATCCAGCTTCGCCATAAGGTTTTCAATGATGCCACCAGCTTCGTCATACTGTTTGGTTTCAAGCTCTTCCGTGGTCATGACATTGATGTCCCAACCCGTCAGCTCGGAGGCAAGTCGTACGTTCTGGCCGCCACGACCAATGGCCTGTGCCAGGTTTTCTGTGGCGACAGACACGTCCATGGTATTGGTTTCTTCGTAGACGATGATGGATTCAACTTCAGCCGGGGCCATAGCATTGATAACTAACTGAGCAGGGTTGTCGTCCCAGAGCACGATATCGACCCGCTCGCCACCGAGCTCATTGGAAACGGCTTGCACTCGAGCACCGCGCATACCCACGCAGGCGCCAATGGGGTCCATACGACCATCATTCGTTTTCACAGCTATTTTGGCCCGAGCACCATTGGTGTCACGGGAAGCTGCGCGAATTTCGATGACCTGCTCGGAAATCTCCGGGACTTCAATCTGGAAGAGTTTAACCAGCATTTCGGTACAGGAGCGACTGAGCAGCAACTGCGGGCCGCGACCCTCGGAGCGGATGGCAAACAAAACGGCACGAACACGATCGTTGATGCGAAAAACTTCACGCCCAACCAACTCTTCGCGCGATAACAGACCTTCCGCATTATTACCCAGGTCGACAATAATATGTTCACGGGTGACCTTCTTCACGGTACCGCTGACTAGCTCACCAACCCGACCTTCATAGCGTGCCGCGACTAACTCGCGTTCGGCATCGCGCACTTTCTGCACGATCACTTGCTTCGCTGCCTGAGCCGCGATGCGACCAAACTTTACATTTTCAACCTGTTCTTCAAAGGTATCACCGGCGACAAGACTGGTATCTTTCTCGTGAGCTTCTTCCAGAGTGAACTGGGTGCCGAGTTCGGCCAGCGTGTCATCATCGACCACACCCCACCAGCGGAAAGTTTCGTAATCGCCACTTTCGCGATCGATTACCACCCGAATGTGGGATTCCTCGTCATAACGCTTTTTGGTTGCCATCGCCAGGGCTTCTTCCATCGCGTCGAAGATAACTTCTTGCGATACGCCCTTTTCATTGGATACCGCTTCAGCGACTAGAAATATTTCATTTTTCATCTGCAAGCCTCTCCTGCCCCCGGTTTAGAATTGGGGCACAACCTTCGCTTTCTCGATACTCTCAAACGGAAACAAATATTCTTGCTCACCCACCACAAGAACAACATCCTCAGCTTCCACACCTTTTAACAAGCCTTTAAATTTACGCTGTCCCTCAAAGGGGAAGCGCAATTGCAAATCAATATATTCACCGGCCAGCTTTTCATAGTGGGCAAACGTATATAGGGGACGGTCGAGACCGGGGGAAGATACTTCAAGGGTATATTCACCACCTATGGGGTCTTCAACGTCAAATACGCTACCAAGCTGACGGCTAATACGCTGGCAATCTTCGATATCAATACCGCCAGTCTTATCGATATAAACCCGTAATACACTGCGCTGGCCAGCTCGAAAGTATTCAATACCCCAGAGCTCACAATCCAGAGCCTGCACGACAGGCTCAATCAGCGCTTGTAAAGCGTCTTGCCCCAGGGCCATTTACCTTACCTTCGTTTGCGAGCTAAATGCCCGACGTTGCCTTTTGACAACTCCAATAACAAAAAGCCCCTGTAAACAGGGGCTTCGCGCGCTACGCCGCGAAGGCGTAGAATTTGGTAGCGGGGGCAGGATTCGAACCTACGACCTTCGGGTTATGAGCCCGACGAGCTACCAGACTGCTCCACCCCGCAACAAAAACTTTTACATCAGCACTAACACTGCTAGCCCCTTCGATGCCCCAACTTGCGATTCTGGTAAATCGTCCGTTTCAGGGGCGCGAATTATATGGCTCTAGCATACAAGCGTCAAGGCTTTTCGGGCCACAGACGAAGATGAATCTTTTAATACAAAACCCTCGATACACTGGCTGTATCGAGGGCTTAAAATGGTGCCCAAGGCCGGACTTGAACCGGCACGGCTTACGCCACTACCCCCTCAAGATAGCGTGTCTACCAATTCCACCACTTGGGCAAAAACTTTCCAACAAAACTTCAAAGAGCTGATAGGCGAGGAAACCCACCGCTCCACTGTCAATCTTAAAGACCAAGCCTATTCTGCAGCAGGCTCCGCGGGCAAAACCAAACCACCCGAAGACTCTTCGAGCACCGGCAAATCAGAAACACCCAAACCGCCAGACTGACTTTCAAGCACAGGGATAGCATTGTCATCTGCAACAACAGGCACCTGCGCCTCTAGTAACTCAATCGCCGGTAGCACGCCTTCATCGATACCCACTGAGTTTTTAGCGATGATCGCCAAACCAAAACTAGTCGCGAAAAACAAGGTCGCCAA
This sequence comes from Candidatus Reddybacter sp., assembly GCA_041277045.1. GTDB lineage: Bacteria > Pseudomonadota > Gammaproteobacteria > Pseudomonadales > Porticoccaceae > Reddybacter. The sequence continues at coordinate 307,349 of JBGFSY010000001.1, forward strand.
AATAGCCGTGGTTTTACTAAAGAAGTTCCAGGTGCCAGCACTACCAAACAAGGTTTGCGAGCCGCCCGCACCAAAGGAAGCACCTGCGTCAGCACCCTTTCCCTGTTGCAATAAAATCATGCCGATAATGGCAAACGCTATCAGCAAATGGACAACGAGTATTACTTTTTCCACTATCTCTCCACCGTGCGACTAATTGCCATAAATTGCTCTGCCTGCAGCGAAGCGCCGCCGACCAAAGCTCCGTCTATATCTTGCTGCTCAAATAATTGAGCGGCGTTTTCAGCATTAACACTGCCGCCATACAACAAGCGCAACGCCTCTGCTTTCTCACCCAGCCGGACTCGAATAAAAGCCAGCATTTCCTGAGCTTGCTCTGGACTAGCCACCTCACCAGTACCAATAGCCCACACCGGCTCGTAGGCAACAACAGACGCCACTAAAGCATCCAGACCAGCAGCCTCTACGACTGCATCTAGCTGCCCCGCAATAACCTCAAGGGCTCTATTAGCCTGCCGCTCAGCGAGGGTCTCACCGATACACAAAATTGGCGTCAGGCCTTTGCCCTGTGCCGCCACAAACTTTGCCGCTACCTGGCTTGAAGTTTCACCAAAACAGGCGCGACGCTCAGAGTGACCAACCAACACAAAACTACAGCCTAGTTCAGCTATCATACTGGCCGACACATCACCTGTGTAGGCACCGCTGTCATACTGACTGACATTCTGCGCGCCGAGACCAACACCACTACCACTCAGGGCCAAAGCAACATCGGCTAGAAACACACCGGGTGGACAGACCGCGCATTCAACGCGCCCGTCACCGGCACTAAAACTTTTGGCTATATTCTCGGCCAGCTCTATTGAGCTGCGCCGCGAGCCATTCATTTTCCAGTTACCAACAACCAAAGGCCTACGCATCACTCTCCGCACACCTCGATCATCGACTACGTCCCCCTGAAAACGGCGGCCATGTTAACCAAGTTGCAGCACTTATACAAGATTTCCCGAAGCATTATATTTAACGTACTTATCCTACCTGCTCTGTCACCGTGTCGGCAATTTGCTGAACCAACTTACCAACCAGGCTAGCATCATCGCCTTCAACCATCACTCTTATCACCGGCTCAGTGCCTGAAGGCCGCAAAAGCACACGCCCATTGCCTGCCAACCTCTTCTCAGCACTCGCAATCACTTGCTTGACGGCCGCATTGTCTTCGAGATCAACAGAGCCGTTAATCGCCACATTGATCATTGTCTGCGGTAGCTTATGATAGCCGCTGCACAACTCACTCAGAGATTTACCGCCCTCGACCATTGCCCGAACGACCTGCAAAGCAGCAACAACACCGTCACCCGTCGAGGTAATGTCACCACAGACAATATGTCCTGAGTTTTCGCCGCCCAGCTCCCACTGGTTCTTTTTCATGGTCTCGATGACATAGCGATCACCAACCTTGGCGCGCGCAAAGGGAATATTCAGATCAGCCAGGGCTTTTTCAAGACCGAAATTACTCATTAGGGTACCGGCCACACCCGAACACGGAAGACCATTTGCCCGGCGGAACATGGCGATAATATAAAGCAGCTCATCCCCATCGACGATACCACCCTTGGCATCGACAAACAGCACCCTGTCACCATCACCGTCAAGGGCAATGCCGATGTCAGCATCTGCCTCTAACACCTTCTGGCGCAGTAGCTCGGGATTGGTTGAACCGCACTGATAGTTGATATTTAAACCATCGGGCTCGGTGCCAATTTCAATAACTTCGGCGCCAAGCTCGCGAAATACATCGGGCGCCACGTGATAAGTTGCACCGTTGGCACAGTCGATAACCACTTTGAGTCCAGAAAAAGCAAAGCCGGTGGGCAAGGTGCCTTTACAAAACTCAATATAACGACCTGCAGCATCGCGGATACGCGAGGCTCGACCCAGCTCGTTTGAACCCGAGGTCACGATGCCCTGCTGCAGATAGCTCTCAATTTCCAACTCAATTTCATCGGGCAACTTATAGCCATCACCACCAAAAAACTTAATACCATTATCCTGATAAGCGTTATGCGATGCGCTGATCACAATTCCTGCCTGGGCACGAAAGGTACGACTCAAGTAAGCAATGGCCGGTGTTGGCATAGGCCCCAGCAAACCAACATCAACACCGGCGGCAATAATGCCCGCTTCCAGCGCTGACTCAAACATATAACCGGAGACACGGGTATCCTTGCCAACAAGAATTAAATTGCTGCCCTTACCCGACTTGGCAAACACCTTACCTGCAGCCCAACCCAGCTTGAGTACAAAATCGACCGTAATCGGATACTCACCGACACAGCCACGAATACCATCGGTGCCAAAAAATTGTTTTTTCATAAAACTGACTTCTCCATTTGCAGCCCGCGACAGACTGGGGTCAGAATCACCCGCCCGTCACGATGACTGTACAGCTTCCAACATTTTCAAACTATCCACCGTTGCAACTACATCGTGGACCCGAATAATAGCCGCACCCGCCTGGGCAGCCAGGACAGCCAGCGCAGCGCTGCCATAAACACGCTGCTCAACTGGCTTATTCAGTATGGTGCCGACCATTGATTTGCGAGAGACACCGACCATAACCGGTAGACCCTCTGCAACCAAAGCTGGCAGGGCTCTAAATAAGGATAAATTCTGCTCGAGAGTTTTGCCAAAGCCAAAGCCAGGGTCAAGTATTAAACGAGAGCGGCTGATACCCGCCTTTTCGCACACATCAATTCGCGCCTGTAAAAAGGCCACGACCTCGGCAACAACATCACGATACTGTGGATTATCCTGCATCACCTGTGGCTCACCAAGGCTATGCATCAGGCATATTGGCAAGCCAGTCACAGCCGCCGCCTCTAAAGCCCCAGCACGCCCCAAGGCACGCACATCGTTAAGCATTGCGACACCGCTACTGGCCGCTTCGGCCATCAACGCGGGGCTACTCGTATCGACTGACAAAGGAATATCAAAGCGGCTGAGAAGGACTTCGAGAACCGGCAGCACTCTGGCCACCTCTTCATTCCGCTCAACTTTACTGGCACCCGGGCGAGTTGATTCACCGCCAATATCCAGTAGATCGGCACCCGCATCGATTAACTGCTGGGCACGATACAGCACCGTATCGAGATCAAGCTTATCCCCACAATATAAATTTCCGCCATCAGAAAAAGAGTCTGGGGTCAGATTGAGAATCCCCATCACCAGCGGCCGGCTGCGCTGGACAATACCATCTAAGAAACACGTCATTACACTAATCAATCCGACCCATTAAAAAAGCCACCGGTCAGTACCTACCCGGTGGCTTGTCAGCGAAGAGAGGACTATCAACTACCCTCTACAGGGCCGCCAATATTAGCATTAGGCTTGTCTTTGGAGTCGGCCTCCCCACTCGCTTCGGCGTCGCCTGCAGGGTGGTCAAAATCATGCCAGTCACGCGGCGGGCGAACCTTACGGCGCGACATCAAGTCATCGACCTGCTCGGCATCGAGAGTTTCGTACTCCATCAACGCCGCCTTCATGGCATGGAGAATATCGATATTATCCTTTAGCAAAGTCTCCGCACGACCATAGGTGGAATCGACAATATTGCGCACTTCCTCGTCAATTTGCTGGGAGATTGAGCCAGAAAAATTCTTACCACCCTGCCCCGGCATCGCCGACTCTTCATTATCGTATAGAATGGGCCCCAGTTTTTCAGTTAAACCCCAACGCGTCACCATGCTGCGCGCCAACTGACTTGCTCGCTCAATGTCGTTTGAAGCACCGGTGGTGACACCATCAAGGCCGTGGATCAACTCCTCGGCAATGCGTCCGCCATACAGACTGCACAGCTGACCTTCCAACTTGCGCTTGCTGTAGCTGTATTGATCTTCCTGGGGCAGGAACTGGGTAACACCCAGTGCGCGTCCACGGGGAATAATACTCACTTTATGCACCGGATCATGCTCGGGCACCAGTCGCCCGACAATAGCGTGGCCCGCCTCGTGATAAGCGGTATTAGCCTTTTCTGCTTCCGACATCACCATGGAGCGGCGCTCGGCACCCATAAGGATTTTGTCCCGGGCATGCTCAAATTCTTCCATGGTCACCAAACGACGATTGGCGCGTGCAGCGAAGAGAGCGGCCTCGTTAATCAGGTTAGCCAGATCAGCACCGGAAAAACCCGGCGTACCCCGGGCGAGAATACCCAGGTCGATCTTGTCATCGAGGGGCACTTTGCGCACATGAACTTTAAGTATTTGCTCGCGACCGCGAATATCGGGCAGGCCAACATAAACCTGGCGGTCAAAACGGCCGGGGCGCAACAGGGCCTTATCGAGCACATCAGGGCGGTTAGAGGCGGCAATAACAATCACGCCATCGTTGGCTTCAAAGCCGTCCATTTCAACCAGCAACTGATTGAGTGTTTGCTCGCGCTCATCATTGCCACCACCCATACCGCCACCACGGGTGCGGCCAACGGCATCGATCTCATCAATAAAGATAATGCACGGCGCCTGCTTCTTAGCCTGCTCGAACATATCACGCACTCGAGAAGCACCAACACCGACGAACATTTCGACAAAGTCGGAACCGGAGATAGAAAAGAAAGGCACCTTGGCTTCACCGGCAATCGCCTTGGCGAGCAGGGTTTTACCCGTACCGGGAGGGCCCGACATCAGCACACCACGGGGGATGCGGCCACCCAGGCTTTGGAACTTTGAAGGGTCGCGAAGAAACTCAACCAACTCACTGACTTCTTCTTTCGCTTCATCGACACCAGCAACATCGGCAAAAGTCGTTTTAATCTGGTCTTCACTCAGCAGTTTGGCTTTACTCTTGCCAAAGGACATGGGCCCACCGCGACCACCGCCACCAGCACCACCTTGCATTTGCCGCATAAAGAACATGAAGATAAGCACAATCAACAGAATCGGGAAAGCCGCCATTAATAGCTGCATCCAGACACTCTGCTTATGAGGCTCGCGACCCTCAACGTTGACATTGTGATTGAGCAGATCGTTCATCATGCCGCTGTCGTAGACATCCGGGCGCACCGTGCGGAAACGCGTACCGTCGTGGTGCTCACCCTCGATAATCAGCCCTTCGATGATCACACTGCGCACACGATCAGTCTGCACCTCGTCGACAAAGTTGGTATAGCTAATCGTATTCGGCGTCGGGCCTTCTTTAAAATTCTGGAAAATCGACAGCAATATCGCGGCAATGATTACCCACAAAATAAGATTCTTAGCCATTTCGTTCAAGAAACTACCCTCACCTCGACTGAATGCCGATTTTTAATACTGATTAATTGTATAACGTGCATTACGCTCTTGATTATAACCCGCTTTTTAGCCCTGCGCCGAAACCTCTCAAGCCCGACCCCGAAAACCACGGGCCAGACAATATACCTCGCTGGAGCGTGCTCGCGAAGCATCCGGCTTCTTAATTGCGACGCTATTAAAATCCACTCGCAGGTCGCGCACCAGGGCATCAAAACCCTCACCCTGGAAAACTTTGGCGAGAAAAACACCACCGGGGGACAACACCTGGCGCGCAAAATCGACCGCCAACTCCACCAAATACATGGCGCGGGGTTGATCGACCGCTTTCATACCACTCATATTGGGTGCCATATCGGAAATTACAAGGTCAACCGGTCGATCAGCCAGGGTTTCTAGAATGGCATCGAAAACCGTATCGTCGGTAAAATCGCCTCGCACAAAATCAACACCGGCAATGGCATCCATATTAAGAATGTCTGAGGCAACGACTCGCCCGCTGTCACCGACTTTAGCGATGGCAATTTGCGACCAACCACCCGGTGCCGAACCGAGATCAACCACCGTCATACCCGGCTTTAACAAGCATGCACTTTGGTCAATTTCAAGCAACTTGTAGCTCGCCCGTGAACGGTAGCCATCTTTGCGCGAACGCAGGACATATTCATCGCTCTCGTGTTCTTTAAGCCACGCTTTACTGGTTTTGGATTTAGCCATAGGGAAGATTACTGAATTCCGTTACAATTCACTGCCGAAGAGAAGACCCATTCTATGACACTTTGCAACGACGACAAAAAACACTTGCGCGGCATCGCTCACAAACTCAAACCGGTGGTCACCATCGCCGATAAGGGTTTGACTGATAACGTAATGGCAGAGCTGAATCGCGCCCTCAATGACCATGAACTAATCAAGGTTAAAGTTAGCCTCAGTGATCGCGAAGTAAAAAAAGTAACCATTGAGCAGGCCTGTAAAAAACTAAAGGCTGAGTTGGTGCAAACCATCGGCCATGTCATTGTACTGTACCGCAGAGCCGACAAACCCAACCCCAAGCTATCCAATCTATTGCGCAAAGGCGGCTAGTACAACGCGCCAGGCAGCGCCCTCTGCTCAAGTAAAATAGCCTAAAGGCGTACACCTCAGGCAACCAAATATATCGCCAAAAAAATACCCGCATCTCTCAATGCGGGTATTTTTTTATGCTTCTAAATAAAAGCCCTGTATTCGAGCTTTTAGTATCACTAACAACAAGCTATCAGAACTGATAGGTGATTCGCATAGTAAAGTCATCAGACCAATCGAAAGGACCCAAAGAAGTGTCGTTGCCACCGTCGATGAAATTAGCGAATGCCTCAACTGACCATTCTCCATTTGGCTTATATCGAACAGCAGGCTGAATCATAAATCCGCCTTCCATATCATAAAGTATGGAGCCATCTAAACGCCATTTTAGGCCTGGGAAGGGTTGCTGAAAGGCGAGCACGAGACCATGCCAACCACGATCTTGCTCACCACCGCCAGGACGCTTAAACGTACTACCACCTAAACCGCTGAGGTGACGCCCAAGTAAATCACTTTCCTTACGATACATGTACTCAACAATCAGGAAGGTAGCAGGGAAGGTGTTGCTGAAGCGTTGATATTTTTCTAGCACCAAGCTGGCCAGCAATTCGTCTTCCTCAATGTACTGACGACGCAGGTTGTTAGTGAATTTTTTATTCGGCGTATAGCTAGTCTCAAAGCGCACAACCAACTGGTCTAAAAATGAATCTTCATCGGCATAGAAAATATGGTTAACACCAAAGCCAAAGATATTTTCAGAAGCGTAACTGACCCGCATAATGCCACTTAGCCCAGTACCACCATTAATGGCGTCCAGTGCAGCAATAGCATCTTCAGTTGTCGATCCGCCACCGGCAAGACCATTCCCCCAAAAGAGCTCGAGAAAGGCTATGCCGTTGATACCATCAGGTATAGCACCACCCAGAGTATTGTGACCGCCGCCGTTAATACTGGTCAGGTACTCGCCATTGGCGTCTGCAACCAGACCCAAAGAATCTGCAAATCCCTTAATCCAGGCGTAATCGTCGATCAAGCCATTGACAACATCTAGACCATCGACACCGGCGATACCCGAGTTGTAAAACCACTCATCAGGGCTTGCCGTACCAGCCTTGCCACCCGGTTCGTAGATAAAAGGCTGGGTTTCGAAACCTGGACCAAAGGCGGGGTTAGGCACACCACCGGCTTCAAGGGAAAAGATGGGATCGGGGTTATGCCGTGTGACAGCAAAAAACTGAACACCCCAGTTGCCATCTTCACCCAGGTTTTGACCCTGAACACGAACACCAGCGTTAATCTGGTCATCGACCTTATCAAAACCCGCTTCGTAGCCCTGATTCATATTGAAACCACTTTGAATCAGGTTATAAGGCGAAGTGTTTGTTGGCAGGACGCTAGGCTGGAACATCTGGGCAAAGACTTCAAGCTCCCAGTTTTGATCAAGCTGGTAACTGGCGCGAATGCCCGGCGCAGACATTCGCTCATCGGCATACTCCTCAGGACCAAAGTCAAAAAACATATGTCGGCGAAAGTCCAGGCCATTAGCCATATCGGCAACACGGAAAAACAGAGCCTCGCCCCAGGCAATTTGCTGCTGACCAATGCGCACCCACAACGGCCCTTTGGCGTAATCCAAATACAGAGAGGGCATGTCGAGCATGTAGTCGTCACCACTGATCGATAAATACGTGGCTTCACCACCGTGATTGGGCACGCCAAACAGGTCAGTACCTGGATCACCATCGACAAAGCCACTTTTATCAACAGCCTTAAATACATCAGGCTGATAATAGCCACGGAACTTGGCAAAACCACTTAAGTTATTAGTGATATTAAAGCTAACATCAATTTCAGATTTTGTGGCAAACACGTTCCAGTCATTATTCTTGGAAAGATCCCTTCGCCCAGTAATAATTTGCCCCTTACTCCCTGGAGCCATAACTTCCAAAAGGTCGCCTTTGGCAACATAGCCTCTGCCGTTATATTTATTACCCCCTTGCGTATTCGGGTTCTCATTGTCATTAAGTTTATAGGCCATTTCCTGGCGAATAAAACCCGAAACAGAAAAATCAAATGCTGATGCGACTGGCGTCACTAGCGACGTAGCCGCCAATGCCAACGCAGGTAAACCTGCAGTCTTCATAGAAAACTTCATACCCAACCTCCTGAGCTAAATTTATAATTGATATTTATTAACGAGTAGGCACTAGAATTCGCGCCCAAAAACCTCGTAACAGCCCCAAGGGGCTGCGAATATGGCGTTATAATTAACTACCGGCTGGGCATCACACGACATTGCGTCGTGTTAGCACCTAATTAGAATTTTTGATGGAAAAGTTTATTTGATATTGATGATGCGACCCGAGTGACCGACCATCACAACACTATCAGCATCGCTGCCAGAAACACCGTCAACAGCCTGATACCATTGCACGCTAACATCACCTTCGGTCACAGACTCCCAAGTGAGCCCATCATCGCGGCTGCGCAATAAGGTCCGAATACCAGTAACCAGAACCTGACTACCTGAAGACCAAACGTCAAGCAGGTTTTCCTTAGTTGGCGCTGACAAAACATTCCAAGTTTGACCGCCATCAAGGGTTTTAACGATTTTACCGTCCTGGCCCACTGCAAAACCTGTCATAGCATCTCTGATGTGCAGCGCAAAAAGCGAAGTATCACCTTTGTTAACGACTTCCCAGGTATCACCCTGGTCGACCGAACGTAAAACGAGATCAAATTCACCCACTAGCGTGATAATTCCATCAGCCGAAACACTGACATCATAAACATGGGGCTCATAGAAGTCGTTAAGGATCGCCTCCCAATCGAAGGGCAGCAGCGCCCAGGTAAGACCGTCATCTGTGGATCTCAGCACGGTGCCAAAACCGCCAACAGCAACAGCGAGGCCAGATTCATTAGCACTGACCGACAAAAGACGCTGATCAGTGCCAGAATCTACCTTAGCCCAATCGCTATCACCCGCTTTGCGCATCAACAAACCTGTCTGCCCAACGGCCAAGGAGGTTTCCTGTCCACAACTAACGCCGAGCAGGGCACCGGGAACACCGACAGCACCATTTTGCCAATTCTTGCCGGCATCTTCGGTTGTCAATACTGTACCTGCAAGTCCAACGGCGAGGCCGGACTCACCAGAGAAACAAACACCGTAAAGCGCATCATGAACAATGCCTTGATGCACAACATCTAGCATGCCTTGAGCGCCAGGCTCACTAGCCTGGGCACCGACTGAAAAACAGCCCGTGCACAGTGCAGCGCTTAGTATTGAATGTCGTAATAACTTAAAATTAAACACATGCACTCCAGTCTGGTTTTGTTAATTAACTACCTAAACGACGAATAGCCTGAATGGTCAGGTACTTGTCGTAGGCGTCTTCCGTGTCAAAGGCCATTTTCAAACCCCCTTTAATACTTTGGGCGTTGTTAAAGCGCGTAAAGCGATTGGTTTGAATATCGTGTGCGTGGACGTAGGACCAGGACCAGGCTGGCTTGCCATTTTTCTCAAGGTGGGCCAAATCGCCCTTCGCCTGCTGGCTACTGCCAATTTCAAAAGAGCGCCACAATTCACCACGACGGTCATAAGTCACGTAGGCTATGGCAAACATGTTACGAGTATCGATCCAAATCCGCTTTTTGCTAACTGGTGCACGGGGGAAACCAACGGGCTCGGCTTCAAGCACGAGGACTTCAGGGCACAGCTCGTAATCTACTTCGTAGAAGTTAAGGCCTTTCTTACCGCCGTGCAGAGTGCTGTCTTTGGACCAGTTATCTGCATCACCGTGCCAGGTACCAGAGACAGAACCCAGGAAGGGGCCACGGCCGATGATTTTGTAGTTGCCCCAGGTGAGCATGGGGTCGCCAGCGGCCCAGGCGTCAGACAGGAAGAAGGTAATACCCGGTACCAGTGGCTCAAAGCGCTGGTTAGTGGGGAAGCGACGGACGCGTTTAAATGCAGGCAGGTAGCCGAAGAGGTCAGGGAATTCCCGTTGATCTTGCTTCCAGATATTGAGGAAGCTAGTGCCTTTGACGTCGTTGGGCTTGGTGAACCAAACCGACTGGTAACGCGACTTGTCTTCCTGACCTTCGAGGTAGGGACCATCGGGGTTGCTCACCAGACCAGTGGTGTTCTTTTCACACCAGCCGAGGTGGTAGGAGTATTCAATATCACCGCTAGGACCAATATCGTTGTCTTCTACAGCGTAAATAGAGGTGTCGTGACGACCCCAGCTCAAGGTGATGTTGGCGGCTAATTCGATGCCGTTTTGTGGATCAGCGAAGGGGTTACCACCAATCCAGGGCTTGCCATTGGCGGTGGTTACAACGTTGTTATTCGCATCCAGAGAGGCCTTGCCCTGATTGCGCAAGGTGGCTTCCAGGTAGTCGTGGGGGTACATTTTGGTGATATCAGTGGTGGTCGGCGCTATGCGTATACGACGGCCCATCTGTACGATTTGTTGGTAGCAAACCGGGTCGAGTATGTCTTTAACATGTTCGACATTGTTGGCATCAACAATATCACCGGTTTTAATCTTGCCTTTAGTCAGGGCTTCGATATTGGTCAGCTCTTCCGGATAGGCTTTACCGATGTCACCGGTATTGCCGATTAGAGGCATCAGCGAGGTGAGAACACCGGCGCCCATGGTGCCTTTGGCCATCTTGTCCATAAAAAACCGACGGCTATAATCAAAATCGTACTTCTTTACATGCATTAACCACACTCCCAATACTAGTTCCAGCCCACATCACTCACGCCATGGGGCTATTATTTTATTTTCTAATAAACCCTATAAAACACTTACAAACAGACCCTATTTGAGGGACTCGTTACCACCTGCGTACTCCGAGAGGTCAACACCTTCGCCGACCAGCAGGTCTTCGGAGCTAACGAATTTTGGCTTGATCAGCCAGACCAACAAAGGCACGACGATCAGCGCGATGACCATATTGATCAACATCACCAAAACCAACAACAAACCCATATCGGCGAGGAATTTCAGCTCCGACAGGAAGTACCAGGGCAGAACGCCGATCAACACGATGGTCGCGGTAAAGAAGATCGCCTTACCCGTGGTGGCAACGGCGGCATAAATAGCCTTGCCATAATCTTCAAAGCCCTGATATTCCTCACAAATACGGCTCAGCAGGTAAATACCGTAATCGATGCCGACGCCAATACCGATGGCAGCAATAGGCAAAGTATTGACATCGAGGCCAATACCCATATACACCATCGACATCGCTAGAAAAATATTGGATAGATTGACCGGTAGCAGCAACAAAAAACCCGCCACCACCGAGCGGTAGGCCCAGGAACAACTGATCAGGATAACCAAATTAAGCGCCCCCAGTATGTACCACTGGTAGAGATCAACCGTATCGTTGATGGACTGCTGCAAGGCAATCGTACCCGAGCCCAGGCGAACGCGATACGTTTCGTGATCGATGCCAATCTCATCAAGAGCAGCTCTCACCGACTCCAGCGCATCGTCAACGGTATCTTGCTTATTATCCTTGTACCATAAAGAAACCGTACCATTTTGTTGGACAAAGTCAGATACATGAGAGAAGGCTTTAGGGCTTGTACCGAACAGCACCGCACCGGAAGCTGCCTGTACGGCCATATCCGTTTGATCCAGCGGCGCCCACTTCGGATTACCGCCACTGAACAGGCGGTTAGCCTCGGGCAAATAATCTGCAAATGACAAGGTTGCCACTGGTGGGTTTTCACCACTCTCAACGATGCGCTGCAGCTCAGTCATTTTAAAGATGGGATGGGCCTGCTTAAGTAGACGCTCCTGCTTTTGCTCTTTAACCTCAAAGATAATTTCGAGGGTATTCAAGCCCGGAAAGTGACTATTAATTTCAGCAATAGCGACGTTGTACTCGGAGTCACTCCACAGCAAGTTACTACCGGCTACCGGGTTGCCAATTTTCAACTCGAGCATTTTACTCAGACCAAAAACGGACAGCAGGATAACCACGACGGTGGTTATTTTTGCGGGGGGGCCAAAGCTTAGCTTGCTGACCTTTTGCAACAAGTGCTTGATACCGGCATGAATAGCCGCATGCTCGCCATCAAGACCAATGATTTGGTTGACGTTTTTCGGCTTAGGCATCATTGATAACAATATGGGTGTCAGGAATACGCCCGTGGGGACGAGCATCAAGGCCCAGAATCCGCAAAAAACAGCAAAACGCTCCATAGTCGGTATCGGTGCAATGGCAATCAAGAACAGACCGATGGCATCGGTAACGATGCCTAAAATGCCCGGCGCCATCATGACACTCATGCAGATTTCTGCCGACTTTTGCTTATCCTTGACGTGGTAGTAAATCTCGTAATAGCGCTCGATAAACTGCACCGCATGGCTAAACGAACGTGCAACCAGCAATATCGGCACCACCATAATCAGTGGCTCTATGGGGTCACCAAGCCAGCCGACAAAACCGAAGCCCCAGACCGCAGCAACCACACTGGTCACCACTGGCACAACGATGCCAACAACATTGCGCATATACAGGAATAATGAAAGTAACAATGCCGCACCCGTTATGGCAAAAATCTCCAGCATTTGCTTTTCATAAAAGTAAACCCAACCCGTCAGTATCGGCTGACCGGCAACATGGATTTCATGGGCATCATCAACCTCGGCCTCAACAATTTTTTCCTGAACTTCTTGAAAAATCACACCGTAATCGAGCAGCCGCTCAATAAAGGTCGCTTGAATAATGGTTGCTTTTTCATCGTGAGAGATAAGGAAGGCACGACTACCGGGCGACTTTTTGACACGCTCTAAAAACTCAGCCATTTCCGCTTCAGTTTGCGGCGCATGATCACCCATTAAAGGCTGGCTATCGATACCAAAGGGCGTTGCCTGGGCGTAACGCGCTTTTTCCGTGGTGATCGACAGGATTTGATCGTGGTCAACACCGGCAATCAAATCGATATTGCGCGTCATATCCCAAACTTTCTGTAAAGTTTCGGGGTTATAAATAGACTCGCCATCGGTGCGCTTAATCATCACCGTAACTGTCAGCGGGTTACCAAAGTTAGGGTGATCTTTATAAGTCTGTACAAAAGGGTGGGTACTGGGTAACAAATCGGAGAAGATCGTTTTCAATTCAACCCGCTGAATACCCACGGCAAAGAAAACAGTCATCGCCAAAAATAACAGCAATGACACCCAACGATGTTGTATCACATATCTCGACAGACGGTAGCGTGCAGTCTCCAATTCCTTTCCCCCAACATTTATCTTTTATTGCATTAAAATCGACGGCGAACTCTATCATGATTACGTGATCGCTACCACATGATTCAGCCTCATAATCAGGCAACAAAGCTTGCCATTTCAATAGCTTCTAGACAGAAAAAACCCACAAAACGTCACCCTATTGACACACTGCGGGTCGGATTTGGTATATTTTTGATACAGGCAATTACTGATCGCGAGAAATACAAATCTCGCGAGTCACTTCGATACAGATGAAACAATTTTAAATTGCGAAACACGCCATTAAACAGAATAAATACTAACGGCAGTCGTTTTTTTTATTAACGAAAAAATCTCAATCCTGCGAAGAATACAATAAGGAAAATCGTCACAGAACCTAACAAGGCATACCAGGGCTTCGAACCAAGAATCCCCGCAGGGCGCTCAAAATCAGCCGTGACACCCGGAATACTCCAAAGGTCACCACTACCGCTCCCCACGATCAGCTGAGCCTTCATGCCTTTTTCCATATGCTGGGCAATATCACAGTGCACCAGATAGGTTTTATTGTCACTTGGCACTATAAAAACACCTGTCTGGCTATGACCGCCAGCCGCTTCCATATGAAACATACCTCGGTCATACAAATACTTCGGCAAGCCGTGAAGCATCCACTGATGACGAACATCATCTTCATTTTTAAAATTAACCGTTATACGACTACAAGGCTTAACCTGCCACTCATGCTGATCGAAGCCAAACATCGTGCTCGCGTAGGGTTCGGCGTATTCAGTACCCGCGACAACATTAATTTCAAAATCCCCGCTGATCGACCCGCAGTCATCAGGCAATTTATCTTTATTGCCGCCCATCACCATGCCCGTAGCATCCATACTCATGCCCGGCATGTGGTGGTGGTGAGCATCAGCTGCATAGCCTGGCGAGCCGACAACAAGTGCAACCAGGAGCAAAAGAGGGTGCACAAATGCCTTAGACACGTGATCGGCCCTTTAAAACCCAGCTGACCAGGAGTCCAAAAAACAAACCACCCAGCACCGCAAGTAAAACAAGCCTCATTAACGACGGCCCACTTTCTTCAACACCCGCCAATAAGGCTGTCGAGCCAGACCCATCTTCCTGTCGCTGGTAAAAACCTGGCGTGAGGAAGTTTTTCCAGCCCATACCGAAGGTCATCGGCCATCCATTATCCTGCAAATATCGCTCATAAACGATGGCGCTAACATTGCCGCCAGGGCCAAAACCATTGGTCGTCACCCCTTTTTCCTGGTGGTCATGAATCAGCCACACGCCCTCTCCATAACTGTGTAAACCATCATTTACAGTAGACAATTCAAGATCTACGCGCTGTGCAGAAGCTATCCAGACTACATCGCGAATAATTCTCGAAGGCTCAGGATGCTCAACACCATCATAGTGGGTAATAGTGACTTTATGGCCGTGAGTATGTATCGCAACGCCTTCACTGCCACCGTTGACCACCCGTAACTTCACTGTTTCATTCGGGGCAGTAACAATTAAAGAGTCCCGCGCTGTGTAGGGAAACGAGCGTCCATTCAGGGTGTAATACTCAAAGTCGGCCTGACTAATGTCATATTCACGATGGATCAACTGCGTGACAATTCGCGGGTCATTGCTTTGCTGAATTTTCTCACCCAGTTCTTTATCGAGATCAAGGTAGTGGAGATCGTATTCCCTATCGTATTTCTCTTTGACAGCAACCGAACTGCGGCGCACAAAACCATCGCCAATATTAAAAGTTTGCACCCAGTTATTGGGTCGATTCTCTTCAATAATAAACATGCCATTCAAGCCCATCAAAACATGAGCTTGAACTTCGACATGGCAGTGATAAAACATCGTGCCCGTCTGACGCGGCTGCATTTCGTAACTGCGCTGCTTGCCCGGCATCACCGGTTTTTCACTGATCACCGGCACACCATCATTACCCTCACCACTTGCCGTTTGGAAAGGATGGTCAACACCGTGAAAATGGATGGTGTGGGGCATATAGTGGGTATTTTCAAGAGTTACGATAACCTTATCGCCCTGCTCAACACGAATGGCGGGAGAAGGTAGCCTCAAGCCCGGCTGAGCAAGTAGAGACTCAAAATTTTCTGTCGACATGCCCGCCGACTTTGGCGCGAACACCCAAAGCCCAGGGGTAATACCGGGCGCAATTGAGTACTGCGTAACCGGCACGTCTAAATCAGGTGAGCCGCCATTCAACTCGAAGACTTCGAGGCGAATATGAATTTCATCGGGATCGCCATCGCCATCAAGATCTCGCCCCTTGACGACAGCATCAGGCGAAAGGCGAGCGTCCATCAAAGTCATATGACCTACATTATTCGTGCCCTTAACGAAGGCTGCTACAGCATGGGGATTGTCGGCAAGACAGTTTGGCGACGCAGCAATCTCAATGCCGGCAATGGTTTGAGCCTTACGCCAGCCCTTGATGTCGGGAGGACATGCCTCTTCAGCATCTTCACTGGGAATTGCGGGAATAGTTTCAGCCTGCTGCTGAAAACCACTTGCACCAAAGGCATCATCGTACCAGACGCGCCATTCACGAGGGTACCATTGCCATGGCAGTAGCACGGCAATGGCAAGGACCAAAACAATTAACAATAAGATCCGATAAAGACGCGTCATAGTTTTATTTTTTAATCAGTGTTTTCGGCTCTTAGGTGGCTTTACTTTAAAAACAAGCCCCCTACCCCCAGCATAAATAAATACTCCACAGGCCAGGAAAAGCGCTAAATAATACCTAATATAATCGCCATAACTCACCTTCCCCACCGAAAAAGGGAATACCGAGGTATATTTCAAGCCGGTTTCAAGATGATGCGCATTGACAACACCGATATACCCACCGTCCTGAGTAAAGTTATGGCGGATGTTCATGATGCCTTTTTGATACAACTTCGGTTCGACATAGAAAAGTGTTGCATCCTCAATAGCCTGTTCACCACCCAAGTCTACCAAGGTCGCCGTTACACCGATATTATTCACATCGCGAATAATACGAAAATCCAGCTCCATTTCTCGCAATTCATCACTGATGAAGTCGATAACAAAAATACTTTCTGTTGCCACAGGTATATCTTCGCAAAATTCTTGCGTGGCCCTCTCCTTGGGCAAGTAACCTGTGAAGTGCGCTTTATAGCGATCAATCTTAATAACGCAGACATCGTCTTCACTAGATACTCCGCCGTGCGCTAACACGGCGGAGGTCCCACAGGCCACCCAAAGCCCAACCAAACATATCAATACGGGCTTAAACATTACAGCAACCTGCTTTACGAACATCAAACAATCCTCATTATTATTTTGTTAGCCCTGAGCCTAGAAAAAAGTAGGTAAAATTGACCCACCAACCTCCTGGTAGAAGCGCTCGCCATTATCATCATAATAAAAAACCAGGCCCGCAAAACGACTATCCGGATCATTAATCATGCCCGTCATGCGATATTGCTCCCATAGAGCATCAGATGCCACCAATTCAACCTCAACAGTTTTTCCAGGCTCAATAACATTGACCGATACGGTCAAGCCTTCTTTGGCAACCATTTCCTCACCGGGGTAAATCTCGCTCTCAGTCACCTTAGGGTTTAAAAAGCGGATATTAGCCGTTAAGAACTCCGAAATACGCAGAGGGCTATCACCATGATTAGTTACTTTAAGCCGCATGCTCAAACTACGTCCCGCCAGAGCGTATGAGGCGCTATCAACGACCACCTCAAGGTCACCAGTGGGCACCTCAATTGGCGTCACCTCAACTTTACCCGTCTGGAGAGGAATGGTGATCGGATATTTGTTCTCCGCCCATAAATAACCACCGAGTATCGTCGCGAGGGTTAGCGTAAAGAATAGTCCGCCAGCCACAAAGTCTTTCTTAGTTATGATTTCGTTAGCTCGGTCCTGCCCCAGATGTCTAATTCTTAAAAAGCGAGGGATGAACAGTTCTTTGCGAAGCAACCAATAGAGAATGTAGGCAAGACCTATGGCAAGCCAAATTAGGTGCCAGGTATAAACCGCGCCTAACCCGTAAGTTTCAAGATCAATAGTATCCCCGAGTAGGGTTGTCACCTCATTAGTAAAGGGCGCCGTGCTATCACTTTCAGCAACTTCTAGCCACGTTCCCTTATCAACCAAAGACCCCGAATCCTTAACATTCAAAATGGGGTGAACATGGTATCGACCGGCAATACGAGCTCTCATTACAGTCTTATACTCATAGACCTTACCCAACGGGAATGCAGTAGAGCGCATCATTGGAACGCCATTGACCTCTGAGTGCAAACGCAGGAAGGTTGGCCCTGGCACACCGATATTGAGATACACAGTGTCTTCAATACTGGCTAACTGTTGAGGCCACCATTCCGAGGTCACCAACTTACCCGTGACCGTCACAACATCACCGACTTTCACGTTCAGAGGCTCGACCTTGGTGTCAAACCAATGCACCGTACGCATACGCATACTTGCCAATTGAGCCCGCTCACCATGCGCGAGTACGTCACCCGCCAAAAGAACCAACACCAGACCTGCCAGTAAACTACTGACCCCTACTTTCTTCATTTTTAGCTTTTTCATCTAGTAACTTAACTCCGAGGCTAGTTTAAACAATACGCTTAGTGTAGATATCCAACCTATTTATCCGTGAACCAACCCACAGGAAAATACCGTAGATAACCATGCCACACAACGCGGAAAAAACTGCCGTAAGGGGGGTAACCGACCCACCAAAAGTCCGCAAAGTTGACTCTTCGATAATACGTAAATATTCAGGTGTTGTTGTTCTTATGTACTGGTAACCCATCAAGTCTGCTACCGACAACAACGTGCCGTTAAGCTCAACAGGGACTTTAGAAGCCGCCATAAATGACCAGTTTAACGGCCACACCAGCGCACCAAACAGACCACCACCTATTAACGCGGATGCCAATAAACTGCGCGTAATGAGCAAAGCACAGTCCAGCAAAATCCCCAAACCGATATAAGTCGAAGGGAAAACAAAGGACATAGGGAAGTGAGTAAACTCATAGAAATTAAGGTAGCGACTCAACCACGACACCGCACACAGTAAAAGTGTAATCACCGTAGCGGCAATGGGAAGACGCACTCTCGCCCAGAAGCCGTAAGCAAAGGGCCCAATAAACAACAACAATGAAAAGGGTGCCACTAAAGGCCACCAGCGGCGGTCTCGCCAATCGATCCAGTAATCCCAATCTCCCGCCGTCAAGGTAAAATGAATCTGAATACCAAGTATAAGAAACATAAAAAGAACAAGAATAATAATGCCGTCAAATCGACGGTATAGCTTCATCGCCTTAGGATTATCGAGAGACTTCATATCAAGCAGCCTACTCTTAACCTCAACCTCAGTAAGCTCGCTGGTTGGTGTTTCACTCATAACTCTACCCCTCTATACACAAAGAATTTTTTGCAACTATATACGTAAATTTGTTCTGGAGAAAAATTATCCCCACAAGCCCGAAGCCTGTGGGGATAATAAGTGTTGCGGAACTGCAGGTGTTTCTATGCGGCCTGATTGTAGTCTTCATCAGTCACTTCAGCAATCAAGTGCGCCATATGAGTAATTAACTGGAACGCTAAAGGGATAAGGAAGAACAAAGACCAACCCAGGAAAACAAAACCCCAGTGGATTGGTGCTGCGAACAGCTCTTCAGCGTAGAAGAAAGTGTGGCCCCACTCGTTAAAGCCATAGTTAGGCATAATCATTAAAATACCACAAACCACCGCCAAAAACGGTATCGATATTTTGTTCATGTAGGCAGGAATACGGGTATGAGTCCAGATAAACGCTGGAATCAACATTGCAGTCAACGCTGGCAGAGCAAAGTAAAAGATAATAATGTGCGTTGGCGTAAAATCAGTATCGCGGATAGTCACCTGATGCCATGCCGCATCAGACTCAACAGCATTTGAGGCAATACAGCCAGCCCAAATAGCCATTACTGAAAAAATAGCCAGCATTTTCCAATAACGCTGTAGCTCCAGCTCTTTGCTGATGGCACTTGCATCAGTCTCTCTCGTCATCCAAAGATATACAGAGAGGATGACAGTGAAGCTACCAAGTAAAATCAATTCACCATAAAGAACCGGCATCCAATAGACCTGAAACTCGTCCGAGTAGAAGTCCGTACCAACGGTAAAGCCCATGGTATCCAGATAAATACGCAGTGCCGTACCCATTGCGATCATCAGCGCCCCGAAAGTATAAACGAACTGATTACGCTTAAAATGCCCAGTCACCTTACTATCGCTGCTTGTATCGCCGATATCTAAGGCAACGCTTTGTGTATTTTCTTTTGCCATAATTTGTGTACCCCTGTCTTCTTACTTTAAACTTGTTTGCCGTACCGGCCAAGTAGCTAACAGCCTGCACGACGCCTTTTTTAACGTCTTAGGGCGGAATATACGCATGTAGTTGCTGCAAACGCAGAGCCAAAGATGACAACCATGATGCAGAAAGTGACAGCCCAGTAACTCAATTATCTTTAATCAAGCCCATGCGCTTGTCAAACGCACTATAACCAGCAGGATATAGGCGCATAACTACCTGTAACCTATAGCATAATCCGAAAGCATGCCTGTCATACCTGAAGCTTATTGTCATCGCGTCAATTGTTCCAATATCTTTATTAAATAATATTTTCCATTTGAGTATGCTTTTAAAATGACCCCATCAACAGCTTATGGAGCACATTCCACGCTTGAGGCAGAGATTTTTCTCTCTCTTCAAAAAGCAAACACCCTCCGCCTGTTACAGGAGGAGGCCTCTCAAGCGAATACCTTCCCCTTCCAAGCCTGGAAACGCCTGGCCGACCAGAGTCTACTCCTGCGATTCACCACAACCCCGACAGCAACCCTCCCTTACAGAGATATTGCTCTAAGTGGTTACGTCATGACACGCCATCACCAGTCATTGGGGCTGACTATGACCTGGGTCGGTCAACTGCTTAAATGCCACTTCCTACGCTCACTAAATTATCGTCATTCAGCGTATATCGACAACATTCTTAATGGCGACTCACTCTGCGCCCTCGCCATCTCCGAACCCAATGTTGGCGCCCACCCTAAGCACCTAAGCTGCAATGCCGTTAAACAAGGCGAGAATTATGTCCTCGATGGCGAGAAAGCCTTTGTCAGTCACGGCCCCTACGCCGACCGCTTTATCGTGCTCGCCATTACCGAGCAAACCCAGGGCCGCAAACACTTCTCAGCCTTCCTCGTGCCCGCCAACAGCACAGGCTTGCAACGCATGCCGCCCCAGCCCGTTAAAGGCTTACAACCCAGCAGTCACTGCAACATCGTCTTTACGGACTGCCATATACCCGCAGCCACACTGATTGGCTCAGCCGGGCAGGCCTTTGAAGAGATATCACTTCCGATGCGCACCCTCGAAGACAGCCTCATGCTGGCGCCCATTGCCGGTGCCATGCAAGCCCAGCTCGACTATCTGGCACACGCCAGCTCAGCCTCTAGCAAGCCTTTCGAGCGCAATAAAATGGGTGTACTACTTAGCCTCACAGAATCAGCCAAAGAATTAGGTATAATCGCCGCCAGCAAACTTGATCAGCATGAGGGCATACCCGACCTGACCCCGCTCATTATCGGCTTTCGCTCACTGGCTGAACAAGCGCAAACAATGCTACTTGAATTTCACGACGAGTATCCCGGCCTCCGCAAACTCGCTGGCGACATTCAAATACTCAGCAATATCGGACGACAGGCTACAGCCGCACGCACAGCCTCTTTAACTGATCGCTTTTTGGCCGAACAACGAGAAAAAGATTAAGCGGCCCACCGCTTTCAAACAACAGCCATAAATTACAGGTACTTAGCCCGTATGAAAGAACTCTATAAAGACAAATTCACCTCGGTTGAAGATATCCAGCAGCGCTTTGAAGCCGCCCAGTATATTTGCAGCGAGCAAATTGCCACCTGCGTTTACATCGCCCATAACCTGCAAAAGCCGGTAATGGTCGAAGGCCCCGCCGGCGTTGGCAAGACCGAACTAGCCAAAACCACAGCGCA
Organism: Candidatus Reddybacter sp.; assembly: GCA_041277045.1. Classification (GTDB taxonomy): domain Bacteria; phylum Pseudomonadota; class Gammaproteobacteria; order Pseudomonadales; family Porticoccaceae; genus Reddybacter. The sequence goes on from JBGFSY010000001.1 coordinate 329,019, forward strand.
AATACTCGACGTACCTTTAGTGCGCCTGCAGTGCTACGAGGGACTGGATGAGTCCAAAGCACTGTACGAGTGGAAATACGCCAAACAGCTGCTTTATACCCAGCTATTAAAAGATAAGCTCAGCGAGCTACTCGAGGGCGCCACCGGCCTCGAGCAATCGATGGAGCGTATCCACAGCCACGATGACCTATTCTTCTCCGAAGCCTTCCTCGAGCCTCGCCCCCTTTATAAGGCGCTGCACGAAGAACTCGGCTGCGTGCTGCTAATCGATGAGGTCGACAAGTCCGATCCGGAGTTTGAAGCTTTTCTCCTCGAAATTTTGTCCGAGTTTCAGGTTTCGATTCCCGAGCTCGGCACTATCAAAGCTAAAATTAAGCCGCTGGTCTTCCTCACCAGTAATAATAGCCGCGAGATGAGTGACGCCCTCAAGCGCCGCTGCCTGCATTTATATGTGCCCTACCCCGACGAAAAACTGGAAAGCCGTATTTTGACCAGCCGTGTACCCGAACTCTCCGATACCCTGCGCAAGGAGGTCGTCAGCTTCGTGCAACAGGTGCGCGAACTCGATCTCAAAAAGGTACCGTCGATTTCTGAAACCATCGACTGGGCAAAAACCCTGTTGCTCCTCCATAGCGAACAACTCGATGCCGCTATGGTCAAGCAGACCCTTAATGTCCTGCTAAAATTTGAGACAGATATTGACGCCATGGGCGACCACTTGCGCGCCTTTATTAACAAGGCTCACAAGCGCTCAGGGCGCTAAGCTATAGCAAATCGCCTCTGGCCACGACATGCAGCGGCGCTTCGCGAGGAACCAGCATGCAGCAAACCCTCGAAGATTTTTACAAGGTGATCCGCGCGGCGGGCGTTAATGTATCGCCCTCCGATACCATCGAAACCAGCCGCACCGTTGCTCTCATCGGCTATACCGATCGCAGCATTCTAAAAAATGCCTTTCAGGTCAGCCTGGCAAAATCAGAGACCGAGCAAGACTTAGTCGCCGAGTGTTTCGAGCAATTCTTTAGCTTTGACACATTCAGTGCCGCCAACGACCCGCACAGCAATAACACCGCTGCCGCTAGCGATGAGGCAGACGACCCACAAGAGGCTAAGAGCGAGCAAAGCGAGACACCACAGGCGCAATCAGAGCTCGCCAAAATGCTACTGGAGGGCGACACCGCCAGCCTCGTCACCGAAATGAAGAAAGCCGCTCGGGAAGTCGGTCTCACGGACATCTGGTTCTTCACCCAGAAGAGCCTCTATACGCAGAAAATCATGCAGAAGATGGGCTTGCGCGATCTGCAAAATGATATCGCCGCCATGGGCAAGGGCGACTGCCCCTCCAGCATCGCCCAGGCAGGTGAACTGCGAAACGCCAAAGACTACCTTAGCGAGAGTGTTAAAGATTTCGTCGAACAACAGCTATCGATGTACGGGCGCAATGCCACCCGCAATCTGCGCGAAGACCATCTAAAAAGCAGCAAGCTATCGAATATCGAGCAGCGCGACTTTCACGTCATGCACGACCTGGTGCGCAAGATGGCGAAACGCCTGAGCACTCAGTATTCGAAAAAGAAGAAACAGGATAAACGCGGCCAACTCGACTTCCGCAAAACCCTGCGCCGCAACGTCGCCTACGACGGCGTGATGTTTGAAACCTACTGGAAGACCAAGTACATCGACAAACCCCGCCTGCTGGTGATGTGTGATATTAGCGGCTCGGTACAGGCCTATGCACGCTTTCTACTGCTGTTTCTGCACAGCCTCAACGACGTGATGCAGCGCATCGATAGCTATGTATTTACCGGCAATCTAATCCCGGTAAAAGATATCTTCGAGAAATATCCGGTTGAACAGGCGATTGATAAAATTATGACTGATCACGGCATGGGCGGCTCCGACTACGGCACCACCCTGCTTGATCTTGACGATCAGTGCATGGACGATATCGACAATAAAACCACCGTGCTCATCCTTGGTGATGCCCGCAATAACTTCCTCGCCCCGCGCACCGAAGTGATGCAAACCCTGCACCTGCGTGCCAAGCGCGTTATCTGGCTCAACCCCGAGCCAACAACCTTCTGGAATGCCGGCGATTCGGTGATGTATAAGTACAAACCCTATTGCCATATGGCCAAAACCTGCAACACCCTCGACCATCTGGAGAGGATGCTCGACGACCTCCTTAAAGCGGCAACTAGCTGAGTTTCGCTAGCTATAACAACGCCCTACAAAACAGGCCCATAAAAAAACACCGGCACAAAGGCCGGTGTTTTTTAGTCTAGCACTCTGACAAGCCTCCTCTTAAATAGAGCGGGCCAGCCAGCAGCAATTACAGGCTTTTGCTAAGGGCAAAAACAACGGTGCTATCACACCAGTTAGTGCCAAAGCACTCTGACTTATCCAGATCGGTATCAACCCAGGTCAGACTAACATCAACGCCAGCGAACGCTTTGCTAACACCGATGGAGTAATCAGAATAGCTATCCTCTCCATCTGACAAAAATGCTTGCTCAGCATCTTTGGCATTGGAATCTGTAGAGCTGAATTCAAAATTGTTGTAACCGTAGTGCAAATCCAGACTTACATCGTGGGGCAAAGAAAAGGAGTAATCACCGTAGATATAGTAAAACTCACCCGTCTCCAAATAGTAATCGTCTGAATAGGCGAAACCCAAAGTGAAATCGCTAACCGAAACACTGGCATAAATTTCAGCGTAATCGTCTTCGGCATCAGAGAAAGTACGAACGGTTTTATCAGTACCGGGATAATCGTAGTAAATGTAACCCACATCGAAGCTAACAGTTTCTGTCAGATCACCGGTATAACCAACGTAGTAATCCAGCTCCAGGCTATTGGCGAAATCAACGTTTGAACCCCAGATACCAACATACACGCCACTGTCATAGGCCAGGTCAAAACCACCCTGCACAGCCAACTGGGTATCGGTTTGAGAAATACCGCGAAAACGGTAATCAGATGTCATACTAACATTGCCACTGACTTCTGCCGCCATGGCAACAACTGGTGACGCCGAGACAATCGCAGCTAACAGAATATTTTTCTTTATATTTTTCATGGGGTTTCCTCTAAGTTTTTATAATTTACATTGTAATCCGACTATAACATGCTTATAAGCTGCAGAATCCATTTTGCTGACTTAAACCAGTAACAAGCAGAAAACATACCAACTACAAAAAGGCAACCTTATCTAAGGGATAACCGTAGAAACACTACACTAGCAAGTAATTCTGACTGACACAGCAAAACACAGCGCCCCGTTTTGGTGCGATAGTTTTCAGGCTTATTATCAGCGCCTTTTTTTGGTGCGCACCCGGTGGGCGCCAGGCCGACACGAGCACAATCTAACTTTCGGATAACAAAGCCTGGCAGTGAAGTAGCCACCAGAATAGTATTGACTGCTACAATAGCCCCCAACATTTCCATCAATATCTAATGGTCAATCAATGCATCTGAGCCGAGCCTGTCGAAACACTATCCCCACCCTTGCCTGTCTTCTTGGCCTACTACTTTCAAATAGCTCAAGCGCCAGTATCGATGCCCAGTGTGAGCGCGCTACCGGTTTATTAATTCAGCAAATGAATGCAGAGAATCTTGTTCGCCAAAATCCAGCAGGCCAGGAGAGAATCAAAGAAATTGCCCTGGGCTTATGCTCCGAAACGGAAAAGCTGGTGCAGGAACAGCACATTGCGGACACAGAAAAAGCCCTCGAAAACTGGTTTTTTGAATCCCACCCTGAGAAAGCGGGCAACCAACGGCTCAAAACAAAGCGCTAGCACCACACAAGCACACCCTATAGCCTAACGCCGCCGAGTTTTGCCCCGAGGCTTTCTATTATGCTTGGTTGCAAACTTCTTGAACTTCTCCCGCCCAGTACCAGCACCTGCCTTTTGCACATCCTCAGTGGGAATTAAACAGCTTTCGCGATCACCAATTAGCTCAGTCCTGTCGGCCGTTTGCAAATACTCGCGAATCAGTGACCAGTTGCTCGGATCGTGATAGCGCAACAGGGCTTTGTGCAGACGACGTTTATCGAGATCGCGCACCGGGCTGATCTTTTCACCGCGCTTATAGCTGATACGACGTAGGGGGTTGCGCCCGGAATGGTACATTGCGGTAGCGGTGGCCATGGGCGAGGGGTAATACGTTTGCACCTGGTCGGCACGGAAGCGATGGCGCTTCAACCATAGAGCCAACTCCACCATATCGTTTTCGGTCGTACCCGGGTGGGCAGCAATAAAGTAGGGGATCAAATACTGTTTTTTACCGGCTTTTTTGGTGTACTTTTCAAACATCGCACTGAAGCGATCATAGGTGCCGATACCGGGCTTCATCATTTTCGACAGCGGCCCCTCTTGCGTATGCTCCGGGGCAATTTTGAGATAACCGCCGACATGGTGGGTCACTAACTCCTCAACATATTCCGGCGACTCAACTGCCAGATCGTAACGCAGGCCAGAGGCAATCAAGACCTTTTTAACACCGGGCAAGTCGCGAGCACGGCGGTATAAATTGATCAGCGGATTGTGGTCGGTATTGAGGTTGGAGCAAATACCGGGGTAAACACAGGAGAGCCGTCGGCAGGCCTTTTCAATGTCCTGACTTTTACAAGCAAGGCGGTACATATTCGCCGTCGGCCCGCCGAGGTCGGAAATCACCCCGGTAAAACCCGGGGTAAGATCGCGGATATTTTCGATCTCGGCAATAATTGAGTCTTCGGAGCGACTCTGGATAATCCGCCCCTCGTGCTCGGTGATCGAACAAAAGGTACAGCCGCCGAAGCAGCCGCGCATGATATTCACCGAAAAACGAATCATTTCATAGGCGGGAATGCGCCGCCCCTCGTACTTCGGGTGAGGTATCCGGGCAAAAGGCAGGGCAAAAACCTCGTCAATTTCATCGGTCGTTAACGGTATCGGCGGCGGATTGAGCCACACCTCAACATCTTCATGGCGCTGCACCAAGGCACGGGCATTGCCGGGGTTGGTTTCCAGATGCAGCACCCTCGAGGCATGGGCGTAGAGCACCGGATCCATCTTGACCTTGTGATAGGCCGGCAGGCGAATCACCGATGTGGCGCGGTCAACTTTTTCACGATAGGGCACAAAATGCAGCACTTGTTCACCGCTCTCTTCATCGCGGCCCACGGAACACTTGCCGCCGGTCGAGGCCGCTTGCTCCTCAACGCTATCGTAGGGGTTGAGCAAAGTGTCGACCCTGCCGGGGGTATCGACACGGCTTGAATCAATCAGCGTCCAGCCCTCCGGCAAGTCTTTGCGCAGCACTGCCGTGCCGCGAATATCTGTCACCTGAGTAATGTCCTGACCGCGCGATAAACGCTGGGCGACCTCGGCAATGGCGCGCTCGGCATTGCCGTAAAGCAGTATATCGGCCTGGGCGTCGACCAAAATAGAGCGCCGCACCTCGTCCGACCAGTAGTCGTAATGGGCAATGCGCCGCAGGCTAGCCTCGATGCTGCCGAGCACAATGGGGACGTCCTTCCAGGCCTCGCGGCAGCGCTGACTGTAGACAATCACCGCGCGGTCGGGGCGCTTACCACCCTCGTCATCGGGTGAATAGGCATCGTCGCTGCGCACGCGCTTATCGGCGGTGTAGCGGTTAATCATCGAATCCATATTGCCGGCGGCAACGCCGAAGAACAGATTGGGCTTGCCGAGGCGCATAAAGTCCTGCTTATTGCGCCAGTCGGGCTGATCGATAATACCAACGCGAAAACCCTGGGCTTCGAGCAGCCGACCGATCACCGCCATGCCAAAACTCGGGTGGTCGACATAGGCATCGCCGGTGACGACGATCACATCGCAACTATCCCAGCCGAGTTCATCCATTTCTTCACGACTGGTGGGCAGAAAGGGGGCTGTGCCAAAACATTCGGCCCAGTATTTAGTGTAGGAGAAGAGCGGAGTAACAGCAGGCATAGCAAAGGGACTGAGGATTCAAAGCGGCATTTTAACAGCCTAGCAGCAATTAAGCAGCGCCATCGATCAGTCCCTTCCTGCAGCGCTAGCAGGCAAACTTAAAAACGGTATTTGAAATCGACTCGCGTCTCCCAGGAGAGGTTGTCGGTTTCAGGGTAGTAATCCCCAGACTCAAGAAATTCGCCGCGCACGGCCACGGAGAGCTTTTCGTCAAATTTGTGCTTGTACAATAAGATCAGCAAATCGCCCCTATCCTTACCACCACCCGGGCCTTTCTCCGGTGCTTTTACCGGGCCAAAGCTGAACTCAAAGCTGCTTGCCGCATCGGGATAAACACGGGCACCAATGCGTGACCAGTTGAGATTGCTCCACTCGCCAATTTTAGGAATAAATGACCACACCAGCAAATAGGAATATTGTGGCCAGCGCGACCACAGGCCATGCCAGCCCTCCTCAGTTTGTGTCGAAGAGTCGTCGCCGGACAAATAATAATTACTGGCAAACACTTCGGGTCGCCAGGCCAGATCCTGCCAAGCATAGGTAAAGTTAATATCACTCAACCAGCCCTTGGTGTCACCCCCACCACTACGATGCCCCTTCTGGCCCGCCAGCTCCCAATAGGCGCTCAAGGAATCATTAATTGATTCTTCAACAATAAAACCCAAGGTATGAAAGTAAACATCACCCCGGCCAAAACGTGGCTCTTCGTGCTTGTACATGTAGTACAAATCTTTTGGCAACCAGGCTTGTGATTGATTGGTCATGTAAGCAACGAAACCCTCTTCATCACTTTCGAGGAGTTTCAATTTTTTGTGTTTATTATTAATTAACAAGGGATCATCGTCGGGAGAATAAATACCGATTAAATCAACATTAAAACCATCAAACTTAAGGCGCGTTTTTATGCCATTAAAGCCATAGCTGCGCTCCGCATCCAGCGGACTACTTTCCAGAATCAATAAGCCGTGACCGTAATACAGCGGAAAACGGCCCACCGTTACATCAACAAAGCCATCGAATAAATTACTGTATTCCACCGACAGTTCATGAAAAATAAACTCATCGACAAAATGATAGCGATTGAGCTCTTTATGGGTCGTATGATTGCGAAACTCAGTTTTTAGCCAGGCTTTGTAGCGAACATTCTCGGACTGCTGCCAGGTTCCCCAAAGGCCGAATATGGTCTCTGCATAATTTAACTCCGGTAATTTCGTACCCGTATCGAGGGGCAGCTCATCAATAACAATGAGTTTAAGCCGAGCATCGCCGTCAATATTTAATCTATCGCCACTGTAAATATCCGCACAAAGTGGCGAGCACACACCAGCGAGTAATAACATCAGACACAGAGCAAAACGTCGTCTGTACAACAGCCCGTATTTCGATATCATATTTTTTATCACACCCTTGCCACCGAGAACGCTCGAAAGCAAGCAGTCCTGCCTTTGTTAAATTATTATGAATGCTGATCTAAACACGACACGGGCGGAAGATAACCGGGTTCAAGTGCTTTTAGCGGGTGTGAACCGGAGACCTGACCAATAAAAGGGGGGTGGACGGAATAACCGAGCAATGACTGAACTTTCGGGCTCATCTCATGCACTAGACTGGAAGGCACCGACAAAAAGAAATTTTCTATGGTTCGCGCCCAGGGCTGACAATATTGATTGGACAACGCCTGCCTCGGCCCCGCGCTGCAGTTAGCACCACCCCGGTGCAAAGTATTACCCGCAAACACAACACAGGCACCAGCGGGTATTTCCAAAGATAGTGACTTGCCCTCCATTCGCTCGGCAAAGGTCGGGTCACTTTCACTGCCACCATCTCGGTATTCACCTGCGACTTGCTCCTCACTCCACAAATGGCTACCCGGGATAATGCCCGTACCACCGTTATCTGCGGTAAAAGCGTCAATCGCAACTACTGACGACAAAGACACCATAGGCCGCGGGCGAGGAATACCGTAGAAAACGTCATCCCCATGCCAGGGTTGCTGGCTTTCACCGGGATGGATACAGATGGACTGGCTGCTAGTAAGCAAATAATTAGCTTCAAGGAATTCGTCGCAGAGGGCCATAATACGCGCGTCTTCGACGATGTCCTGAATCACTTTATCGTAGGCGAGCAAAGCATAAACACGTTCGGTTTTACCCCCTTCGAAATTATTACGGCCCAAAAATTTACCATTAACCTGCGACAGTAATGCTTTAATAGCTTGCAACTGTGCGGGCTGTAAAAAATCGGGGATTACCGTGTAGCCCTGGGTTTTTATTTCTTCGATTGCAGCAGACAGGCTGTTTGTATTAGTTATCATTATTACAGGTGCCTTGTTTTATGGTTATTGTGCATCCTGCAGGGCTGAGTCCTGTTATAACTCCATGATAAGTAGGCCAGCGTTCTTGTAAACCCCGGCCCAGGGTAGAGCTTACTTCTTTTCTTGCTGGAAAATTGGCAGCCAGTAGAAAAAGCCCACTAGAATCACCATTACCGCATCCATGATGCCCGCCTTACCGTGAGCGCGCAATTTACCCTGCACCAATAACAGCTCACCGAGATGGGCGAAGAAAACAAAGACACCGGCCCACAGCATATATTGACTCCAAGGCTCGCCCAGCGCGCCAAACAAGGCCAGTAAGGGCAGGCCCCAAAAACCTAGTGTGAGATATTTGCCGAGAGTAAGAAAGGCTTGCATAAGTGTTCTCCTGTAAATTTTATTACTGCAATAAGGAAGTGTCTCACTGGAAAAAATTCGCGCAATACTCTACGCAAATCCAATATGACAAGATAAACCATGAAGAAGTGTAGCAACACCCTCCATATCCGACAATCATGCTCGCTGCCTACAAGGAAGGTTAAGGCTTAGCCCAGCCTTTATCGAATGCTGGTTTTTTCAAGCATGGGCCGCGACCACGCGATAAAACACAGGGTAGCGATCCCCGAGGCACCAAATATCATGCACATCACCAGTATTTGATAGCGTGCTGCCACCAGCGGTGAAACCCCCGACAGGATTTGCCCGCTCATCATGCCAGGCAGGGATACTAGGCCGACGGCGAACAGGGAATTAATAACCGGAATAAACGCCGCCCGACAGGCAATATTGCGCGCTTCCAGCCATCCGACCCCACGCTCGGTTTCGGCGTACAGGCGCTCAGCGGCGAGACTGACCGCATTCATGGCATTGGCAAAAATCATCCCCGCCAGTGGGATGAGATAACGCGCGCTGTACCAGGGATCAAGCCTAAGCACCCCCTGGGTAACGAGTATTAGCACCAGACCTCCACCCAGCCCAATAGCCAACAAAGCTCGCTTATAGAGTAAACGCCGATGCTCTTTGATACTGCCCAGACCTATCCAGCTAGAAGCAAAGACCATCACCGCCAGAACTAACACCACAACCCAGCTGCTATCCGATTCGAAAATAAAGCTGAGAAAATAACCCACTAAAAGCAGCTGACCGAGCATGCGGATGACAGCATAGAGGGCATTGCCCGGCCCCAGCGACCACTTGAGCATCATCACCAGCACGATCACCACAGGGACAAATGCCAGTGACAAGCTAGCCAGTGACAGGGTTTCAACGCTGTTATTCACGGCCTTCCATTCTCAAAACCATCGCAGACAACCATCGTAAAGCTATTTCTCAAGCAGCTCAGGCTCCTGGATGTTAACCACCTGTACTTGCTCCCGATCGACTGATTCACCCTTCAACTGTTTCAACAAAGCGGTGCCTCGGCGCTGTGCAATCGTAATATTGGCTTCTTTAACATGACCAAAACCCCGCATAAAATAGGGTAAACCCGCTATTTCAATAGCGATAGCTAAGGCCTCTGGTGAACTGTTTGGCACCGATAGCGCGGACAACAACTGATCGACCTGCTGTTCGTAATCGCCAATCAACGAGCGCTCCCGCTTGCGCTCCTCGCTGCGGCCAAAGACATCCAGCGTCGTAGCGCGCAAAAACTTTAATTTAGCCAGCACACGAAGGGCCGGTAGCAGCCACGGGCCGAACTCGCGCTTAATCAGGTGCCCAGTCTCGGGGTCGCACTTCGATATCAGTGGCGGTGCCAAATGAAAAGTTAATTTATAGTCGCCGTTAAACTGCTGTTTTAAAGACTCAGTAAACTCGCCATCAGTGTAGAGTCGCGCCACTTCGTACTCATCTTTGTAAGCCAACAGCTTGTGGTAATTGCGCGCCACACTTTTTGTTAGTGCCAGCTCAGCGGCACCGAGCTTTTGCTCTACCGCCTTCACCTTATCGACCAACGCTTGATAGCGCCGAGCATAGGCTCGGTTCTGATACTTGCGTAATTCGGTGGCGCGATAGGAAACGATGTCGTCCAATGTTTCAGCTTCCGCGTTTTGCTCTGCCGCTGTCAGCGTATCCAGTCCCGCAAGGTCTTTCACTTTGCCAGGTTGCTCAGCCAAACGTCGACCCCATAAAAAGGCCTGTAGATTCGCCTCGACGGCAACACCGTTCAAACGAATTGCTTCTTCCAGGGCATCCTTACCAATGGGCAGCAAGCCTTTCTGCCAGGCAAAGCCGAGTAAAATCAGGTTGCTGGCCATGGCATCGCCGAGCAAAGCCGTACCCAGTACCGAGGCATCAAAGAAGTGGGCCGCATTTGTTGCACCACCAATCACTTGCTCCATGGCCTGCTCAGGAAAAGGCGCATCGGGGTCTTGGGTAAAGTCAGCCGTGGGCGAACCGTGATTATTGACGATAGCCACCGCTGCGGAACTATCGAGGCAGGCCAGTGAAGCCTGAGCCGATGACACCACCATATCGGCACCGAGCATTAACTGCGCCTTGCCTGCGGGCACTCTCACCCCGTGAATGTCAGCCTGTTTTTTAGCGATACGCACATGACTGCTCACCGCACCGAACTTTTGCGCCAACCCGGTTTGGGTCAAGACAGCAACGCCCTTGCCCTCGATATGAGCCGCCATGCCAATAATCGAGCCGATGGTTAACACCCCCATGCCACCAACACCGGTAAGCAGGATATTGTAGGGCTCGCTGAGCTCATCGCCACAGCTTGGCGGCGTAGGTAATTCGGGGAAGTTTTGCTCGGTCGACACGGCCAATGCCTTGTGCAAAGTCGCGCCCGTCACTGTGACAAAACTCGGGCAAAAACCTTTTAAACAGGAGTAATCTTTATTGCAGGCGTTTTGATCAATCACCCGCTTGCGGCCAAGCGCCGTTTCTTTCGGTGCCACCGCAAGGCAGTTCGACTGCACGCCGCAATCGCCACAACCCTCACACACAGCAGCATTAATAAAGACGCGCTTATCGGGGTCTTGCAACAGGCCACGCTTGCGACGGCGGCGTTTTTCGGTGGCACAGGTTTGTTCGTAAATAATCACGCTGGTGCCGTCGAGTTCGCGCAGGACTTTTTGTATGCCCGTAAAACGGTCGCGGTGGTCGACACTCAGCCCTTCGAGTTTGGGGAAGTCACGGGCATATTTTTCCGGCAGATCACTGACCACAGCGATGCGCTTAACGCCCTCGCCCTTGAGCTGATAGACCATCTGCTCGACCGTCAAACTGCCGTCGACATGCTGGCCACCGGTCATGGCCACAGCATCGTTGTAGAGAATTTTGTAGGTGATATTGGCACCGGAGGCGATGGCCGCACGAATGGCGAGAATACCCGAGTGGAAATAGGTGCCGTCGCCAATATTCTGGAATACATGGCGCGTGTTGGTGAACGGCGCCTGGCCTATCCACGATGCGCCTTCACCGCCCATTTGGGTAAAGGTCTCGGTATCGCGATCCATCCAGGTGACCATAAAGTGGCAGCCGATGCCGGCCAGGGCACGGCTGCCTTCGGGCACTTTGGTCGAGGTATTGTGGGGGCAGCCGGCGCAAAACCAGGGCTTGCGTTGGGGCAGGCAGGCTGCGGGCGCGGTGGCTAATGCGCTGTTTGGAGAAACTGAACCGGGTAGTGACAAAGCAGTCGGTGACACTAGTTTTTCCAGCCGTGAGGCAATCGCTTTGGCAACATCGTTAGCACTGAGCTCAGCAATGCTACTGAGTAGCGTTGCGCCCTGCGCGTCCCGCTTGCCGACGACTCGCGGTCGCTGGTCATCAGTCAGTGAATAGAGCAGGCTTTTTAGTTGGTCTTCTATCAGCGGTCGTTTTTCTTCAACAACCAGAATTTCTTCCAGGCCCCTTGCGAACTCGCCAATGCTTTGGGGTTCAAGGGGCCAGCTCATGGCGACTTTGTAAATCTGCAGGCCAATGGCCTCGCGTTTTGCCGTATCAATGCCGAGGTCTGACAGGGCATGCAGCACTTCAAAATAGGCTTTGCCGGTGGCGACGATGCCAAAGCGCGGCTGGCTGCAATCGAGCATCACTTTGTCGATACGATTAGCGCGGGCAAAGGCCAGGGCGGCGCGAATTTTGTGTTGTTGTAGGCGCTCTTCCTGCTCTAGAAAGGGGTCGGGCCAGCGACTGTGGACGCCACTTTCAGGCATAGCAAAATCGTCTGGCTCAACTAACTGCAGGCGCTCGGAGTTCATATCCGCGGCAATAGCCGCGTCCATATTTTCGGCGGTGACCTTCATGCCCACCCAGCAGCCGCTGTAGCGCGACATGGCCCAGCCAATCAAGCCGAAGTCGAGCACATCCTGCACGCCGGCTGGATTCAAGACCGGCACCGAGGCACCAATAAACATCGGCTCACTCTGATAGGCCAGGGTCGAAGATTTGGCCATGTGATCATCACCCACCACCGCCAACACACCGCCGAATTGACTGGCCCCGGTATTATTGGCGTGTTTGATGGCATCCATCGCCCGATCGAGGCCCGGCCCCTTGCCGTACCAAAGCCCAAACACGCCGTCGTATTTTGCCTCGGGGAAGAGATTAACCTGCTGACTACCCATCAGCGCCGTGGCAGCCAATTCCTCATTAACGCCGGGCTGAAAGTGAATGTTGTATTGTTTAAGAAAACTATCGGCACGCCACAGGGCATTGTCATAACCGCCAATTGGCGAACCACGATAACCGGAAATAAACCCCGCCGTTGCCAGACCTTTGGCCTTATCGCGCTGACTTTGCAGTATCGGCAAACGCACCAGTGCTTCAATGCCGGTCAGGTAGGCCCTGCCCGTAGTGCAGGTGTACTTATCATCTAACGATACGGCCAAGGTCGCGCTCTCCTATTACTTTGTCATCGGCAGGTATTTACAGCAGCAGAGTGTAACCGCAGGTGCTTAATAACCGGCAATTGATTGAAAGATTAAAGGGTGAAGTATAGCAAGCGACTTACATAACATTGACAATTGTGGTGACGAGAAATAATCGACTAACACACTAAAACTTAACTGTGTTGTGAGGGAATAACACCCTGCCACCTGAATAGAGCAGGGTTTAAAGGGGGAGGGGGGTTAACGGGCCGAGGGCTAACGAGGCGGTAGAACCTCGAGATGAGAAGTATCAACCTGTGTCGCCTCGACTGAGAGCTTTTCATCATCATGCAGAAGTTCACCCCCAGCTGGCTCCAAAGAAAGACCGCTGACATCGACGTTTTCAGCTTCAACACTGGCGCGCTCATCGGGGCGCAGCACATCACTACCCGCCGGGGCCAGTGACAGGCCGTCGTCAGTATTCGCTTGTTCTGCTGCAGGGGCTTGCTCGACGGGAGAGGCCTCATCAGAGGTTTCTGCTACAGCCTGAACAGCTGGTGCCTCTTCCACCTTGGCCGGGCGCAACTCGGCAACCGCGCCAATTTTCAACAGGGCCTGCTCGTACTTCTTAGCGCTGGCCTCATCCAGATTGCGACGAATGGCTGTCGGGCGACCCGAAAACAACTGCTCAACCTGCGCTGCCTCAAGCTTAAACAGACCCGCCAGGCGCTCTTTCACCTCAACGACGGCCTGCCCAGCAACGATGTCACCCCGAAAAAAAACATCAAACCGTTGATCACTCATGTTTAGTACTCCGCACCTAGCCAACAAGTATCATATTATTTATTAGCGCAAGGGGTATTTCAGTCACGCGGTTCTCACTTCCCGGCCACACCGGCGAAATTTTGCCAGGCGAGCACAGCCCAAACCGCCACAAACAGCAACATACTGAGCATTACCGCCGCCGATGCCTGGTCTTTGGCGCGCCCTGCCAGCTCGGCCTTTTCGGGCGACACCAGATCAACCACCGCCTCAATTGCCGAATTGAGCAATTCCGCTATCAATACGATGAACATAGCCCCAAATAACAGGGCCAGATCCACTGGCGAAGCGGCGATATAAAAGCCCAGTGGCGAGAGGACGACAAGCAGAAACACTTCGACGCGAAAGGCTTCTTCATAACGAAAGCAGGACTTTAAGCCCTGTATAGAAAATCCCGTTGCACCCACCAAACGCCGGTACAACAAAGATATAAGCCCACCTTCGGTTTTATGCATAAAAACTGACTCGCGTGCGTGTTGCGTTAAAACCAGAAAACCTAACTAAAAACTAGGGTGGCGAATTGATGTGCTGATCCATCTCCAGCGCGGGTGATTCCTCTCGCGGTCTGCCAACCACCCGCGCCGGCACGCCAGCCACGGTGGTGTGTGGACTCACCGACTCGAGCACTAAAGTGCCCGCGCCAATTTTCGCGCCCTCGCCCACTTCGATATTACCGAGAATTTTTGCCCCTGCAGCGATCAGCACGCCGCTGCGGATTTTTGGGTGGCGATCGCCACTCTCATTGCCAATACCGCCGAGAGTGACGGCGTGGAGCATCGACACATTATCCTCAACAACAGCTGTTTCGCCGATAACCAGCCCCGTTGCGTGATCAACCATGACCCCACCGCCAATTTGTGCACCGGGGTGAATATCAACGCAGAACACCTCGGCACAAAGACTTTGCAGGTGAGTCGCCAGAGCCTGTCGATTATTCAGCCATAGATAATGCGCGACACGATGCACCTGCAGCGCGTGAAAACCCTTGAAATACAAAAGAGGCATAGCGTATTTGTCACAGGCCGGGTCGCGCTCGCGGTAGGCAACCAGGTCGCGGCGCATTTTTTCGCCGATACTGCCATCGTTTTCAAGCGCCTCGGCAAAGACCTGGCGAATGGCCAGTTTTGACAGCGCCATATTGCCAAGAATTTCAGCCAGGTTATAACCGAGGGCTGTTTCGAGGGAGTCGTGACTGAGTATTGCCGAATGAAAAAAGCTCGCCAACACCGGCTCGTCTTTGGAAAAGTCACGGGCTTCGGCGAGGATTTCCAGCCATAGGGCAGTGGGCTCGGGAGACATAAGAAAATATTGCTCGGGGCGTCAGCATCAATAGTTACAGGGGCGGAATATGGCCGAAAGGCGCTGTAGATTCAATACTGCGGACGAATAAAGCGTGAATAAATCTCATCGAGGTTTTCGAGAATCGCCCCTTGCAGGCAAATATCGGTTTTTTCGATGAGCTTGCGCAGCACATCGGGGGTCAGGGCCGTTTCGCAAGTCGTGGCCAGAGGACGAAAACTCAGGTGCCAGGGTTCTGCGGCCACACCATCGGCTTTACCGCCATTGCCAGAATGGATATAAGGGCGAAAGAACTCAGTCTTGCCACTATTGATTAGCCCATCAAGCCAGCTAGAACAATGATAAAAATGCCCGCCCGCAGCGTACTCGTCCGGGCTCAACTGCAGTTGATAACCATCGTTCACCGTAGCGCTGTCCCAGATATCCATATCGCTGCCCCAGTGATGGCGAGATGCCCCCGGTAAAGCCGACCAGCGCAGTATTGCGAAGACCTGATCGCGCTCACTCAGTGCTGCCATTGTCACGGGTTGACCCTCACTATCGACAACGGGCCGCTCACCCCGCGCTTTAGCATTCCAGATTGCCAGCTGTCGCTCGAAGGAACGGAAACCACTGGCCAGACGCAGTGCGATGCCCTCTTCAGCCGCCTGTTCAACTAAGACAAGATAAGCGGCCACCACACCGCGATGCAAAAAATGCCCGGGGAAAACCTCCCGAAGATGGCTTTGCGACTGACCGGTTAATTGCGCACTGTTTAGTAGCGCGGGCTTGGGTGACACGGACTTCATGGATGCTCACAATTGTCTGGCAACTCAAACAGGAGAATAGCGCAATACCCCGCACATCGCTCGCTAGCCCGACCGAAATTGCAAATCAGCTCTTAGCCACCTACCGCAGGCCACATCGACAAGCCGATAATAGTTGCTAAAATCCCCGGCAGGTACCAACGGACATTGTGATGTTTCAATTCTGGCAGTTGCTCGCAGGGCTTGGCGTTTTTATTTTCGCCATGAAAATACTCGAGCAGGGTTTGCGTGGCCTAAGTACTCGTCGACTGCGCAATCTACTCCGTAACCACACCCACTCACCCCTGCAAGGTGTGTTAGTCGGTACTGTTAGCACAGCGTTTTTACAGAGCAGCTCCCTGGTCAGCCTGTTTGTACTAGCCTTTGTGGGTTCTGGCATTTTACCCCTGCACAATGCGCTGGGCATTATATTTGGCGCCAATCTGGGTACCACACTGACGGGCTGGCTGGTCACCGCCATAGGTTTCAAGCTGAATATAAGTGACTACGCTCTGGTGTTAATCGCCCTTGGCTCGCTCGCTTACGGCACCTTTAAAATTGAATCTTCCCGCTACCACCAGGCCTCTTTGATATTCGGCCTTGGCCTGCTCTTATTGGGGCTCACCTGGATGAAAGACAGCATGTCTTTTCTCGGTGCTCAGGTAGATGAGGCCTGGTTTCGCGATTACCCCCTAATTATTTATTTTATTGGCGGCATCGTATTTACCGCGCTGGTGCAATCCAGCTCCGCCACCATGGTGATTATTCTCAGCGCCGTACACGCCGGCATAATACCGCTATCGAGTGCTGCCGCTATCGCCATAGGCTCCGACCTGGGCACAACGAGTACCGTGCTACTGGGTTCATTAAAAAGCTCATCAAACGCAAAACGTGTGGCCCTCAGTCATTTTATTTTCAATCTAGGCACCGATGTCACTGCCTTTTTGTTACTCACCCCCCTGCTGGCGTTTATCACCGTAATGCTCGGTATCGACGACACTATGTATGCGTTGGTGTGTTTCCATTCGCTATTTAACTTGCTGGGCATCGTGTTGTTTCTGCCCTTCACCAAACCCTTTGCCCGCTGGCTTGAACAGCACTTTACCGCAACCAGCACCCTCGGTTGTAGCCATGTCACTCTGGTACCACCCACCGTACCGGAGGCGGCACTGCGCGCCATTGCACAGGACACCTACGAGCTCATCATTAAAGCCCTGTTGATCAACCTACGTATTTTAAAGTTACCCAGCGAGACACTATTGGGCGGGGAAGAAGTAAAGCGTATAAATCGTCGCCTGTTCAGAGAGTCCCTGACTTTTGACGAGCAATACGCCGACATCAAGGCCCACGAGGCACAGCTGCAAAATTACAGCCACAAACTACCTGCCGATAGTCTCAGCGAAACGGAAGAAAAAATATTGACTGAACTACTGGATGCCGCGCGCGACACCAGCTATAGCGCCAAAAGCCTGAAAGATGTCAAAGATAATTTAATACATTTGCGCCACCAGGCCGGCACCCAGCAACTCCTGAAGCGAATAGATGCCGATATACTAAGCATTTATCCTGCAATCACCGAGCTTCTGGAAAAACCCGCAAACGACTGGGCTGATGACGCTGTCAGCACCATCAAATCGGCAATAGCTCACTCCCATGATTTCCTTCACCAACAGATGATCGACTATTCACACAGCCAGCACAGTGAAATCACTCTGCCCACCTTGTTTAATATCAATCGTGAAATTTATGTGTCAAACCAGAATTTACTCGATGCAACACTGACATTAAGCACCTGTAGGCAAGCTCTGGCGGTCAATAACAACCAACACACGGGCCTTAATGGGCAATAAGTCCTATACTTGAAGTCGAAAGCTGCCAATACGCTAAAACTTTATGAAAGAAGAAATCGACCAATTCAAAGCCATATATGACTTAATTGTCACTTTTTTTGTCACTTACAGCTTTCAACTAGTTGGCGCGCTGATTATATTGCTGATCGGCTTACTGGTTTCGAACCGGGTGGCACGACTCGTCAGTCGAACCTGCGACAAACACGGACTTGATGTCACCCTGAGCCGCTTTCTTGCCAGCTGCACAAAAATCATAATTATTATTGCTGTTGCCGTTATTTGCTTGGGTAAAATTGGCATAAGTATTACGCCCTTTGTCGCTGCTATCGGCGCACTTTCTTTGGGTGCCGGCCTGGCGTTGCAGGGCTTACTGTCCAACTATGGTGCCGGTTTAAATATTATTCTCACCCGCCCCTTTGTCGTCGGCGACACTATTACCGTGCAGGGCGTCACGGGTATTGTGCAGGAAGTGCGGCTGGCGCAAACCCTTCTTAGTGACGAAGATGAAGTCATCATTTTGATTCCCAACCGCCATATCGTTGGCGAAATCATTCATAACTCAAATGATTTCAAGGTCGTCGAGAGCACATTGGGGGTTGCCTATACTAGCGACGTCGACCAGGTCACCACTACCATCAAATCCGTGCTTCACGAGCTTGGCGTCGACACAAACCGGCCACCACAAATCGGCATTGATGAATTTGGCGACAGCAGCATTAATTTTGGCATCCGCTTTTGGGTGCCAACTGATAAGTACCACCAGCTTCGCTTTAGTGTCAATGACCACCTCTTCAAAGCATTGCACCTTGCCGGCATTGAAATACCCTTCCCACAGAGGGAAGTACGCTTGCTCAATTCCAATGAGAGTGAAGCCCTAAATAAATGACATTACCTATGAATACACAGTTAATCGCATCAGAACCTCATCGTTCTTCCCGTCGTGGCTCTTTATCAGGATCCCACCGCAGTAGAACCCGGCTGATTCAAATCCTAGGTGTCACCCTCGCTCTGTCTTTAGTTATCAATTTACTCATTGCTATCGCGCTTGCAAGCTACGTCCGTAAAGCGAGCCTTTTATCAGGTGTCGGCAGCAGTTTGCGACTCGAACTGACAGGCTTCAACGAACAGTCCGAACTAAAAACAGGCCAAATAAAAACACTCAAAAATGAAATAAAAGAACTCACACTCAATCGGCTTCCCGGTCTAATAAGGCTGAGCTACGACAAAGTCCTTAAAGTTGACGAGCAATATGTGAGGAACATCGTTTTTACCCGCACGGGTAAAAACGGCGCCCATCTATATGAATATAAGGTAGTACTGGAAAACCATGACGCCGCTTTACAACCGGCATTAAAAGTTATTTTATTTAATCGCAGCGGCGTGCAGGTAGGCATGTCTGAATTAAGTAACAAGATTGAACAGGGAGGAATTACCCGCCTTGATCAAGACGAAGTTCGCAGCCACTACGCAATTGTTCAGCTCCCAGATAAAGCTGAGCCAGAATACTTTCAGGTCATCTTACTTTAGACCTCAACTTTTAAGCACCCGATCTACGCTAAGCAAGCTATAAAACAAGGTTCACTTCGGCTTATAGTTGCGCTCTATCGCCTGTCTTAAAGCCTCTGCACCAAATGGCTTGCCTATAACTTCGCTAACACCGGCGGCGAGAGCATCATCCTTAGAATCACTTTCACTCTGGGTTGTCACCATCACAATAGGCAGCTCATCGGCGGAATGTGTTTCACGTATTTTCCGGGTCAGATCAATACCGGAAATAAGCGGCATATTCATATCGGTAAAGACAAATTCCGGAGCATCTTTCTCAATATTTTTCAATGCTGTTTCGGGGAATTCAAAAAGCTTAAATTCATAGCCAAGCTTGTGTAAAGCACTGCGATAGATATTCAAAATCATCCGCGAATCATCAATCGCATACACCAGGGTTTTGGTTTTTTCCTCTTGCTGCTGCTCGGGTTGAATAAAGCTCAGCAAATCACCCCTGTCATTCTTTGCCAAAATAACGTTGAAGAATTTAACTACGTCACTGTGTGCCTGCTCTCGAATATAGGTAAACAGGGCATCTCTTATCTCTTCTTCGCCCAATAAATCGAGGAAAATATTATCTGACTCCGACTCGACAATGGCCGTAATAATCTTGTCACTATCAAACACTGTCGAGCGGAGAAGATTTTTCACCCCGACACCCAACATTTTTGAATAGTTGTTATTAATGGCTCGCGATGCCGCCAGGCGGACATTGTCGTTTTTATCATTCAAGCCCTCTGCAAGGGCAAGGGCAACTTTTTGGCAGGGCAATCTACCCAGTGTTTCATAGGCCGCAAAGCGAACATTCGCATCAGTGGGATGATTGTGGAGTAAATTTTTTATCGGCTTTACGGCACTTTCATCAAAGATATCACCGAGCACATTCAGGGTATGTACAACGAGATCGACATCATCACTATTCAGGTTTTCGATAATAACCGGAATCGCTTTTTCACCCATTTCGGCGAGCTTTGCCTTACCGTAATTTCTAACATGAGTAATGTGCGAGGCCAGTGTTTCGCTGAGCTTTTCAATACAGAATTGATCCTGTATTTCTGCGAGCTGATCAAGGATCAAGCGGTCGAAGTCACTGTCCGTGCCCATTCTGTCGCTCAATAACTGCACGGCATCGTGCGAACCAATACTACCCAGCGCACCTATTGCTGCAGCAATAATATCTCGGTTGGAAGCATAGAGATAATCCGCGAGGTTTTGCGGATTATGACAAAAGCCTATTTTTGCTATCGCACCTAACATGGCTATCAACAAGCCTTCGTCAGACACAGCAGCCAGTTTAGTTTCCAGACCCAGAGTCGCAGATTCCAGAGCCAGAGCTTCTATGCAGTGAACATGATAGGCAATCTCGTTCACATCACTGCTGCTAGCCAGTATTTCTACCAGCATGTCCGGGCTGGCGAGCACCTGTTCAAAAAGCAAGTCTTCAAGCAGGGGGTATTCGTGGGCAGCCGCTCTATTCTGAGCAATAAAGCGTGTCAGATAGACAATTAAATTGGTATCAACTCGGCCCAATTCACGAATCGCATCGTTGACCGCCTCTTGATTTGGCTCGTTGATCAAGTCGGCAAGCCAAACACCTACGCCATCGCTGTCGCCATTAGCAATCACACCGCGCAGTTGATTCAGAATTGCTTCCACATTATTTGACATGTAAATCCCAGAGACATTGAAGTCATCTATTTAAACGAATGCTGTGTCCATTATTATCGGTATTACGCGGCACAAACATCCCAATCTGCCCCGTTCTCTCAGGCGCATAGATTAGTGGCAATGCTTTCTTATATCAGTGCTCTAGTTCACAGTCGCTTCAGGCATAAGAAAGTCTACGTTTTCGGCAATAATTGACAGAGGTAAACCAGCTTCGTAAATTAAGCTCAAAGCCCAATCAATAATGAGGTGGTCTTTCCTGATCGGGCGCTTCAGGCAGAGGGCCTTGCGTCACTTCTTGTAGCCTCTGCATAAGATATCGGCAGGTCTGCTCAAGTCTGTCGATACTCTCTTGCTGGCTACACACCGCATCATTGAGCGCTTTGACGATGTCCTCTTGATAGGCGAGTTTAATTTCCAGTTCAGTACAGCGTTGATCGCTCATAACTTACTCATTCGAAGGCTATTAGTTAATAAAGACTGTTCGTTGAAAATAAAGAGAGTCACTGTGGCAAGGTAATATCGCCGCTTTCAATAATACTGATAGGCACCGGCCACCAGCCAGAGCGCAATTTTGTCTCCAGCTCGTAATGCAGCTCACGGCCGGGCTTATTTAACAAAGATGAGATCAAGCGCAGGCCTGCCAGTATGTTAGTCGAAGCCTCAACCTGAATAGTCGTTTCAGAGTAGGAGGGAATCTCTGATATTCGCCCCGTCACACCCTTGACGACCTTTTCACCATTAAGCGTCAGGGTATAGGACATACCGGAGACACTCAGCCCCGAGCGATTGGGGTTGATAATTTTAAGGTCCACGCGAAAACGTTGCTCAAGACCTCGGGAGGATAGCGGCTCTATTTTCACCAGATGTACCGCCGGCTTTTCATAGGCCGGATCGAGCAGCGCACAGGACGACAGCAGGGCAGCTAATAATGCGACCATGCTTAAGCGAAGGGTACTCCTGTCAAAAGCTCCACCAAAGCACTTCATCCGGCTAATCCTCCACATCGGGCTCGAAGAAAAGCCATTGCACCTGGGGAAAGCGCTGCCGAAATAGAGCCTCTGTACGATTAATATCGGCCACCAATTCTTGCGCCCCATCCATCACCGCCATTTTCGCCTTAACGGCCACCATGACATCGTTACCCATTTGTAGAGTCAGCAGATTAAACACCTTGTCGACGCTAGATTCATTTTCGAGAAAAGTGATCATTTCCCCCCGAGTATGGGCTTCGACACCCTGTCCCACCAGCAGTGCCTTAATCTCCACGCCGATTAAAACAGCCACCACAATCAGCAACAGGCCAATCGCGATACTGCCCCAGGCATCGTAAATGGGATTGCCAGTGACAATCGCAGCCAGTAGCGCAGTGGTTGCTAGAGTAAGTCCTAGCAAAGCCGCCAGATCTTCACCAAACACCACCATCAAGTCGCTGTGGCGGGTATCGCGAAACCAGCGCCAGTAATTTTGGTTCGCGGGGCGAATTTTATTGATTTCCCTCATACAACCGAGCAAGGACAAGCCCTCAGCCACCATCGCAAACACCAGTACCCCAACCGCCAACCAGGGCGATTTCAGCGCCTCAGGCTGATGTAGTTTGTGCCAGCCCTCGTAGATAGAAAACATGCCACCAAGGCTAAATAACATCAAGGCCACCAGGAATGACCAAAAATAGATTTCCTTACCGTAACCCAGGGGATAGTCCGGCGAGGGTGGGCGCTTGGCCTTTTTTATACCGAGTAACAACAGTAGCTGATTGCTACAATCGGCCACCGAGTGAATGGCTTCCGCTAGCATCGCACCAGAACCGGTGATCCACGCGGCAAAACCTTTGGCTATCGCGATGGCGCCATTGGCAAACAGCGCATAGAAAATGCTTTTTAGCGGATCTGCACCCTGAGGCATATTTTCCTTACCCATTGAATTTTTGACAACAGGGCGCATCTTAATAGACTCATGGCTTGTCACGCCATCATCGAAAGGAGTTTTACGTGTTACGCATCGGCCTATTTCTCGCGACGAACATCGCCGTACTCATGCTGGTCACCGTCTTTTTTGAAATTTTTGGCCTCCAGCAATACCTCTCCACCCAGGGTGTGCATACCAATACCACCGCACTGCTCATTATGTGTTCCATCTTCGGCTTTGCTGGCTCGCTTATCTCCCTGTTAATATCTAAATGGATGGCCAAACGCAGCACCGGCACGCAAATCATCAGCGAGCCCTCTAACGCCGACGAGCGCTGGTTGCTAGAAACAGTTGCCGAGCTGGCGCGCAAAGCTGATATCGGCATGCCCGAGGTGGGTATTTTTCAGGCCCAGCAATCCAATGCTTTTGCCACTGGCTGGAACAAAAACAATGCTCTGGTCGCCGTCAGCACCGGGCTTTTCAGTCGTTTCAACAAAGATGAAATAAAAGCCGTACTGGCCCACGAAATCGGCCACGTTGCCAACGGCGACATGATCACCCTGACCCTAATTCAAGGCGTAGTGAACACCTTCGTAATGTTTTTCGCCCGCATCATCGGCTCGATTATCGACAAGGCGGTGTTTAAAAATGACCGCCCCGGCATTGGCTATTTTGTCACCGTGATGGTGTTGCAGGTGGTGCTCGGCATTCTCGCCTCCACCATCGTTCTGGCCTTTTCACGCTGGCGCGAATACCGTGCCGACGCAGCCGGTGCCCACCTGGCGACACGGGGTGCGATGATTGGCGCACTGCAAAAACTGCAGGCTGAAACCCAGGCCCACGTGCCCAGCGAAATGCCCGACACCATGACAGCACTGGGTATTTCCGGTGGCTGGAAGGAGCACGCCAGCAAACTATTTATGTCACATCCACCGCTGGAAAAACGCATAGAAGCACTGCGCCGAGGCGTCTGATTTGGCGCCGAAGATTACCTATCCGCAACGACTTTGCGCTATCGACGATATCCCCGTCGACGGCGCAAAGGGCTTTCAAGTGGATAAATTCAACAGTATTTTCGCCGTGCGCAAAGCGGGTGAGCTCTACCTCTATCGCAATCGCTGCCCCCATGCTCGCCTTGAACTCAACTGGATGCCCGACCGCTTTCTCGACAGAAGTCGCGACTATATCTTGTGTGCCGCCCATGGTGCCTTGTTTGAAATCGACAGCGGTAACTGCATTGCCGGCCCCTGCCCCGGCACCCGACTCAGTCCTGTGGCCCACTCCATTGTCGATGGTCAGTTGTTCCTGAACGAAAACCCCCTCAATAATCAGGAATAGGCCTACAGTCTGGCTGTTCGACCAGAGCCGCATGCAATACAATCCCCTCGCTAACGAATATCCCCCTACCTACCAAAAGGAATCTCACCATGAGTAAAGTAGAAGATCATCTCGCCATCCGTGAACTGGCCGCCCGCTACAACCGCGCTTTCGACTATGGCAATCCCGAAGCCTGGGTTGAGTGCTTTACCGAAGATGGTAGCTTTGAAATGGGTAGCAAGACACTCGCCGCTGGCAGCACTGACCTGCTGGCTTTCGCGAAAAAGATGATCCCCACCATGAAAGTGAAGCATTGCACCACCGATGCCATCGTTGAAGTTGACGGCGACACCGGCACTCACGATGCCTACCTAATTTTGGTCGACTGTGGCGATAAAGTCAGTGTTGTTAACTCCGGGCGCTATATCGACGCCGTGGTTAGAGTCAATGGCCAGTGGAAATTCAAGCAGCGCGTGGTAGACATTGACGACAAGAGCTAATTAGCCCTGCTCGCTTAAGCCTACGTGAATCAAGCCCCTGCCTCTTTACTGTAGATGCAGGGGCTTTTTTATCGGCAGGCTAAACCCTGGTCGGCGCTATAAATGCCAGCTTTCTATCAATCACGATTTCATCCGCACTCAAGCGACAGCCATACACCAGCACCTCGACACCTGCGGCGATGGCCTCAGCCAGGGTCTGGGTATACAGCGGATCAATATCCTCTGCAGCGCTCACCTCTTCAACGTCCGTCAATTGCACGCAAAAAACCAGCACCCCGCGCTGCCCCTGTTCGACCACGTACATCAACTCACGCAAATGCTTGGCACCTCGAGAGCTGACGGCATCGGGAAAGCGCGCCTGCTTGCCCTGCGCTTCCAGCGTCACACTCTTCACTTCGATAAAACACTGAGCCTCGCCCTGTTCGAGCAAGATATCGATGCGGCTATTTTCCTCACCGTAGCGCACCTCGGTACGCAGATTGTCATAACCTTGAAGCTCACTGATCACAGCGTTTTCAATGGCCTCAACCACCAGCTTATTGGGCCGTGCGGTATTCACCCCCGCCAGTCGTCCACCGGTGGTGGTAATCAACTCTAGCGTACCGGGCAGTTTGCGCTTCGGATTATCGGAGCGAGAGTACCAGCAGGGCTGGCCCGGGCACAGGCAGTTCTTCATTGAGCCGGTGTTGGCGCAATGAATGGTTAGCTCACTGCCATCGAGCAATTCAATATCGGCAAAAAAACGCTTATAGCGCTTAATAAAGGTCGCCTCTTCAAAGGCCGGGGAAATTTTCATCGACAACTCTTCGTTTTATTCAAGGCGAAAGTCTTAGCTCGCCAGTGCTTTATCCAGTCGTTCAACAGCCCGCTCTAGCCTGTCCATCGGCTGGGTGTAGGAAAAGCGCACATGCTGTCGCGCCAGATACTCACCGAAGTCGGTGCCCGGCGTAAAAGCCACCCCCGCTCGCTCGAGCATATCCCAGCAAAAGACTTCGCTATCCTCCGCCAACGTTTCGATACCGGCATAAATATAAAAAGCACCTGCCGGTGTGTGAGGGATGCTAAAGCCAAGCTCTCGCAGGGCGGGGACAAGATAGTCCCGGCGCTGGCGAAACTCGGCGCGGCGGGCTTCCATAATTTCAAGAGTCGCCGGTTGAAAGGCGCCGAGGGCAGCATATTGAGCAATACTGGGCGGCGAGATGTAAAAGTTCTGCGCCATGATGTTGATGGCCTCAAGGGCATCTTCCGGCACTACCATCCAGCCAAGACGCCAGCCGGTCATGCCGAAGTACTTCGAAAAGCTATTAATCACCATGGCATCGTTATTTATTTCGAGAATGGAGCTCTCCGGCTGATCATAAACCAGGCCATGATAGAGCTCATCCATAATCAATACACCATTGTGGCTCGTCACCACGTCATTAATATCCCGTTGATTGTCGAGAGAAAGCATCTCTCCCGTGGGGTTGCTCGGCGAGGCCACCAATACGCCCACGGTGTTGTCCTGCCAGTGATCGGCAACAGCCTGCGGAGTTAATTGATAGGCATTGTGGGCATCGACCGGAATCAATTGGGGCTCGCCACCGGCGCGTCGCACGAAATTGGCATTGCAGGGGTAGCCGGGGTCAGTCAGCTGCAGGCCGTCTCCCGGATTAATAATAAGATCGCAAATCAAACCCAGTGCGGCACTACTACCGGTCGTCACCACAATGCGCTGGGCCGGTATATTCAAACCGTAGCGGGTGTCATAAAACGCTGCGATGGCTTCACGCAGCTCGATAATACCCAGCGAGGGGGTATAGAAGGTTTTTTCATCCCGCAGGGCTGCACTTGCCGCTTCGATAATAGCCGGGGCCGTGGGGAAAGCGGGCTCACCGGCCTCCATGCGCACAATATCGCGCCCCTGAGCCTCCATTTTCACCGCAGCCTCAAGAAAATCGACCACTTTAAACGATGTCATACCCTCAATTCGTGAGGCGTATTGACGCTGAATCCCACCCGACATAGTTTGTTCTCGCTTCTCTGCAGAAAAAACAGCTATTGTAGGCCATGATTAAGCACTAATAATGTAAATTAGACTTGAAAAAATCGCCCAGTGGCACTATAACGTCCTGCTTCGCGATAGCATTAAAACGGAACACGTCTATGCCCAAGAAAAAAGCGGCCAAAGCACCCACCCTTACCCTTCACGGCCAGGCTCCCTATAAGGAGAAAAAGGGCGAAGAGTACATGAATGAAAATCAGCAAAAGCACTTTAAAGCGCTGCTGCTGGGCTGGAAGCAAGAACTGATGGAAGAGGTCGATCGCACGGTCAGCCACATGAAAGACGAGGCGGCAAACTTCCCTGACCCAGCAGACCGGGCCACACAGGAAGAAGAATTTAGCCTCGAGTTACGCACCCGTGACCGAGAGCGTAAGCTGATCAAGAAAATTGACAGTACCATGGAGCTACTCGATGCCGACGACTACGGTTACTGCGACCAGTGTGGCGTCGATATTGGCATTCGCCGACTAGAAGCTCGCCCCACTGCGACGCTCTGTGTCGACTGCAAAACCCTTGACGAAATTAAAGAGAAGCAGGTTAGCGGCAGCTAAAACCTCCCCGGCTGCCAATTGATGGCTGTCAGCTCTTATATTGGCCGGTTTGCACCCTCGCCAACCGGCCCTCTTCATAAAGGTTCACTACTCGCCGCCCTGGCCAGTTTTCTCGATGCCCGAGCAAATAACGGGCAGTGGCTGTTGCGTATTGAAAACATAGATCCCCCACGGGAAGTACCCGGTGCCGCCGATCACATCCTCAGGCAACTGGATGATCACGGCCTGCACTGGGATGGATCTGTGCTTCACCAAAGTTCACGATTAGTCGCTTATCAGGACGCACTACACCAGCTAGGCGATGCGGGTTTGTTATACGCCTGTTATTGTAACCGGGTACGCTTGCGAACACTGGGCGGCTGCTACGATGGTGCCTGTCGGGCTAATAAAACTAATTCTGGCACGGCAATCCCCGACAAACCCCAGGCTACCCGCATTCAAATACCCGAACACAGCACCATCAGCCTGAATGATTTAATTCAAGGCCCCCTGGTTTTTGACCTGAGTAAGGCTGGGGACTTTATTCTCCGCCGTCGCGATCAGCTCCCCGCCTATCAATTGGCCTGCAGTCTGGATGACGGCTATCAAAACATCAGTCATGTTATTCGGGGCAGCGATCTACTTGACTCCACTCCCCGCCAGATACACCTACTACAATGCTTGGGCTTGCAAGTACCGCACTACGGGCATATTCCGGTGCTCAGCAATGCACAGGGGCAAAAGCTCAGCAAACAAAACCATGCGCCCGAGCTCAGCTCCAGCAACGCATCATCCAACCTTCTCGACTGCCTGCATTTACTCGCCATGCCTGCCCCTCAAGCACTCAAGCATTCATCGGTACAGCAAATTATCAACTGGGCCATTGAGCACTGGCAGCTCAATAACGCACCCTCTCTCACCATGGTGACAGAAAGTGACAAGCCCAACGAAATGTCATAACCAAACATATTTAGCTATAAAAACAGCCGTCGTTAAACGTATTATTTCTAAGAAAACCTTTGCGCAGCTCACATTTTCTCAGTAATATAATTTTCACTTATAACGATAATGAATAATCAGACTGTAAAAACATAATAATAACAATAGAAAATAATAATAAATCAGATGAGTTGCTATACGTTTTTAAGGGTGGGTTAGATCCAGAAACAAGTGGCATATTAAAAAAGGAAAGCCCTCGGGCTTTCCTTTTTACTACCTGAGAATCTTTCATTGCCCGTGCAAGCGACTTATTCGCCCTGCAAAACCCAGTAGTAATTCCTAACTCACCTATTTCGTCAACCTCTTTCCAAATAAGTTAAAAAAACCTTTGCATAAATCCAGAAGCCTCATTACTATGCCTGCAAGTCATCTAAATGATGACTGAAAAGAATAACAATAAATAATAAAAATAATAGATGAGTTGCTATACGTTTAAGGGTGGGTTAGATCCAGAAACACATGGCATATTGCAAAGGGAAACCCTCGGGTTTCCCTTTTTACTATCCCATTTTTTTCTTCATAGAAGGCCCACTTCACCGTAATCCCTTCTTTTAAATGGCAAAACCAACGACATACCTTTGAACACCGTTTTTAAGACAGTATCCACTACAAGCTATATGCTAGAATCACGCCCCTATTTCCTCGCGCCATAAGGTTTCCAGGCCCATTCCATGCTAAAACGGATCGCCAAAACACTCGGCTTCAAAAAAAAACGCGCTGTTGCCGGACCTCATGTTGTGCCGCCCGGCTCTCACCCCATCGTACCAAAGGATATCAGTCGCGCCGCTTCTGAAGTTGTCAGTGGGTTAGAAGAAGCCGGTTACAAAGCTTATGTGGTCGGCGGCTGTGTACGTGACCTGATGCTCGGCCTCAAGCCCAAAGATTTTGACGTCGCCACCAATGCTACGCCGGAAGAAGTAAAAGGTATTTTCAGGCGCGCGCAAATCATTGGCCGGCGCTTTCGTATCGTTCATGTGCGTTTTGGCCGCGAAGTGATCGAAGTCACCACCTTCCGCGCCCACCACACCAGCAGCCCAGGCAAGGACAAAAATCTCTCCCACCAGTCTAAAGAGGGCATGCTACTGCGTGACAATGTCTTTGGCTCGATTGATGAGGACGCCAGCCGGCGCGACTTCAGCATCAATGCCATGTACTACCACCCCACCGACAACACTATTTACGACTATGCAGACGGTCTGCAAGATCTCGAGCAAAAAACCTTACGTATTATTGGCGATACGGCCACTCGCTATCGAGAAGATCCGGTGCGCATGCTCCGCGCCGCGCGCTTTGCCGCCAAGCTAGACTTCGAGCTAGACGATAAAACTTTCGCGCCCATCGCGGAGTGCGCGCCCTTACTCGGTGATATTTCCTCCGCCCGATTGTTCGATGAAAGCTTAAAGCTACTCATGAGCGGTGCAGCCTTGGCGACCTATGAACAACTCTGCGAGCTCGAACTCTTCGCTCAACTATTTCCGCAAACATCTCGCCTGCTCGATGACGACTTTTATCAAAAGCTGATCAGCCAGGCGATGCGCAATACCGATGCCCGTATCAATAACCGCCAGCGCGTAACGCCGGCCTTTATTTACGCCGCCCTGTTGTGGCCCCCCCTGCTCGAACAACGCAAGCACTACACCGATAAGGGCGACTCGCCCCTCTACGCCCTGCAACAGGCCGGCAGCGATGCTATTCAGCAACAGGTTAAGCGCACCGCCATTCCCCGGCGCTTCACCACCATGATGAAAGAAATCTGGGAGCTACAGGCCCGTCTCAACAGGCGCAATGGCCAAAATGCCGCGCGCGTGTTTAGCCACCCCCGCTTTCGCGCCGCCTATGACTTTTTACTGCTGCGCGAGCAAGCCGGTGAACAAACCCAGGGCTTAGGTGAGTGGTGGACCCTCTATCAAGAGGTCGATGAAGACGAGCGCGAGGCCATGGTCGCCGCCCTGCCAAGACCCAAATCAGGCAACAAGCGTCGTCGCTCACGCCGCAAACCCAAAGCGGATCATGCCAGCTAAGGTCTATCTTGGCTTGGGTAGTAATCTCAATTCACCACCCCGACAGATCAAAGCCGCCCTCAAGGCCATTGCTAAATTACCAGGCACTCGGCTCGAGTGCTGTGCGCCCTGGTACCAGAGCATCGCCATTGGCCCCGGCAGCCAGCCCCGTTATATCAACACGGTGGCTGCGATAGACACCGTGCTCAAGCCTCGGACTTTACTCAAGGCCCTACAAGGCATAGAGATACAGCAGGGCAGGAAACGCATCGTACGCTGGGGGCCACGCACACTCGATATCGACATTCTGCTCTACGCCAAGCAGACTTTAAATACACGACAACTACTAATCCCCCACCCCCGCCTCGGCGAGCGCAACTTTGTCCTCTACCCCCTAGCCGATATTGCCCCCGACTTATGCCTGCCCGGCGGCACAACGCTGGCAAGACTATTGGCAAACTGTTCGTCAGAAGGTATTGTCCGCCTCGATGTTGGAGGAAGTGGTGGACGTACTGGCTAAGACTATTAATCTCGACCCAAATACCGGTACGCCGCCCCGCTTTATTGCGGTGGAAGGGCCCGTTGGCGTCGGCAAAACATCCCTCGCCAAACGCCTGGCAGAAACCTTCAATTACGATACCCTGCTCGAGAAAACAGAAGACAATCCCTTTCTGGCACGCTTTTATCAAGATAGACATGCCGCTGCACTACCGACTCAATTACATTTTTTATTACAAAGAGCCGAACAGATTGAAGAACTGCGTCAGGGCGATATGTTCCAGCCCCTGCGCATAGCCGACTTTCTCATGGACAAAGACCCCCTCTTCGCCCGCGTGACTCTCGACGCTGACGAATTGAAAATTTATCAGGCTGTTTATCAACAGCTAACCCTGAACAAACCCAGACCCGATTTGGTGATTTATTTGCAAGCGCCTGCCGATGTATTGATAGAGCGCATCAACAACCGCGGCGTTGCCAGCGAGCGCAATATCGATTTAGCCTACCTGACCCAGCTCAATGAAGCCTATATGGAATTTTTCCATTACTATGAGGCCGCACCGCTGCTGATTATTAACGCAGCGGACATTGACCCCATTAACAACGAAGACGACTACCGACACTTGGTGGACTACCTGCTCAGTATCAAAAGCGGGCGACACTACTACAATCCCCAGGCACATTTGTAAGGCCTTTAATCAGCCATGTATTACGTATTAAAAGAGACCCGCCGATGAAATCTGTCACCATCAATACCCTTAACAGTCACAAAGCTGCCGGCGATAAATTCCCCATCATCACCGCCTACGACAGTGCCTTTGCGCGCCAGATTGAGCTTGCCGGTATTGATGTGATTCTGGTCGGTGACTCCCTGGGCAATGTCATTCTCGGCTATAACAGCACTGTGCCTGTGACCATGGATGACATGCTCCACCACACCGGCGCGGTCAGCCGCGGCAACAGTAAATCACTGATTATTGCCGACATGCCCTACATGTCCTACGCCACCGAAGAAGACACCCTCGCCAATGCCGCTCTGCTGATGCAAGCCGGCGCACAAATGGTCAAAGTCGAGGGCGGTGCTTGGTTAGAGGAATCTGTATTCAGCCTCAGCCAGCGCGGGGTGCCCGTCTGTGGCCACCTCGGCCTGACGCCGCAATCCTTTAATAAACTGGGCGGCTATAAGGTACAAGGGCGCGACGACGAAGGCGCCGAGTTAATTCTGCGCGACGCCAAAATCCTGCAGGAGGCCGGTGCCGATATGCTGGTACTGGAATGCGTGCCCACTGAACTGGCGACCACTATTACCGCGGCTTTAGACATCCCCGTGGTTGGTATTGGCGCCGGCCCCAACACCGATGCCCAGGTGCTCGTACTCTACGACATGCTCGGTTTTTCACCGCGCATTCCGAAGTTTACCAAGAATTTTCTCGCCGAAACTAACAGTGTGCAATCGGCACTGCAGGCCTACGCCGATGCCGTGCGCAGCGGTGCTTTCCCCCAGGCGGAACACGGTTTTAAATAAGGCTAGTAGATTGTTGAAATTCGCCAAATAGCATCAGGTACAAGGCAAAACCTAACAAAAAATCGGCGTTATCAGTTGTAAATGAGTAGAGCCAGCGCCGTGAAACACTTTGGGTATTTTAAGATTGGTTTTCCACGCTACTCCCTTGAGGGGTGAACGCCGTAGAAGACCGAGTCAGTAGAGTTTCAACAGCCTGCTAAGTCGGCGTCCCACAAAACATACTGTGCAGAGCCTCAATAATCACACTTACTTTCGGGTCGTCGAGGCGATAGTAAATCGTTTGCGACTCCCGCCGCGTCGCCACCATGCCCCCACGGCGCAAGGTCGCCAAATGTTGCGACAGCGCTGACTGGCTGAGGGGAATGCGTTCATTTAATTCAGTCACCGACAGCTCACCTTCACTGAGGGCACAAAGAACCATCAAACGATTACTGTTTGAAAGCCCCTTCAATAAGCTCTCCGCCTCATGAGCATGGGCAGCCAGGTCGGCTAAATCCACTTCAATTGCCACTATCCAATACCTCCAAACGCTTTTTTCGGCCCCGTACTGAGGCCTATGCTAGATCCTAATCAACTTACATTATGTATTTCTAAAATAAACTATGCTAATACAATATCGCTATATCGATATTGACCTGTGATGGCAGACCGAACCTGCTGGCAGCGCTGCTAGCTCGGTACAGGTAATCAGCAATACAGCTGAATAACTTAGCCTTCCCGCAGCCCAAACGCGTATTCCTACTGATGCTTGCCGCAGTCATTGCTTCAAAGCGGTGATGCCGAAAGTGTCTTATTGACTCTACGATACCTGGTCGAACGAGGAGAGAATGAATCTTTTTAGCGGCAAGGACGATCACACCCTCTTTAGCCAGTTTGAAGAAAACAGCAGCTTTTTTGCCTGGCTGCGCTATAGTTTTTTAAGCAAGCGCTGACATCCCGTATGAAAAGCGCAACTCAACTATTAGACGATCGTATTAAGAGGAAGTAATCATGACCAGTGCCATGCATCTCATTCAGGAAGCCAAAACCAAAGTTCGTTGTATTGAGCTCGCCGCAGCCAAAGCACTGGTTAAGGCTGGCGATATCACCCTGCTCGATGTCCGTGAAAAAGTCGAAAATGATGCTGGGCATATTGAGGGCTCCGAACATATTTCTCGCGGCGTGCTGGAAATGCGCATCGAAAATAACCCGGCCTTTAAAGACCGTGGCGCGGCCATCCTGGTCTACTGTAAATCCGGCGGGCGCTCGGCCCTCGCGGCGGTAACGCTACAGGATATGGGCTACTCCAACATCTACAGCCTCGAAGGTGGTTTCGACGCCTGGAGTAAAGATCAGGCTATACCCGAAGGCATTGTCGATTAAAAATTGTTCCGCAAGGATGCCCGGCAAAACACCCCAATCTACCATCCATGCGGAGTAATAATAATGATCTCTCGTTTCAGCAACGCTCGCTGTTCCAGCAGGGCTACCCGCACTACCCCAGCGACGAGCTACGACAAATGCGCTGGGGCTTGCGCTTTACGCCCACCGCCTGCACCTCAATGACGCTTATCGCCCTCATCTACCAACTGCCCTGGCTGGCTTATGTTGTTTCATGCCTGGGCCTTATCGCATTTTTATTACCCTCCGCCCACCCTATGGATCTCCTTTACAACCATATTGTGCGCAAGCCCTTCAAGGCCATTGCCCTGCCTGCCGACCCCTTACAAAGACGTTTAGCCTGTCTTTCTGCAGGCGTGCTTAACTTTTTTGTCGCAACGTTTTTCCTCCTCGGCTGGACTAACATTGCCCTGGCCATTGGCGCGATGCTGGTTGTCTTGCAGGTCATTGTGATTACCACCCACTTCTGTTTTTCGTCGTGGATCTACGAACTCTTTATGCGTGCCTTGAACAAATGGCAACTACCCCTAAGCCCGGAAGAGGCCAACGAACACGTAAAACAAGGAGCCGTGCTTGTCGATGTGCGCAGCCCTGTTGAGTTTTCTAAAAACCACCTGCCCAATGCCATCAATATTCCGGTCGACGATATCGACACGCAAAGTGAACAACTGCGTGGTAAAACCATCCTGCTCTACTGCGCCAGCGGAATGCGCAGTCAAATTGCCCTGGGAAAGCTACAGCGGCTTGAATTCCCTCAGGTTTACGATGCTGGTGAAATGAAGCAACTCGGGGCTCTGGCCAGCGCATAGACCCGCAAACCGTGTCAAAAGCCCACCTACCTGGTGGGCTTTTTTATGCCTTGTCCTATTCAGAACATCTATTAAAAGCATTTAATATATTAGAAAATTACACTTTAATTATTGCTAATGTATAAAATACTAATACAATAAGATCTCAATCAAAACGAGGTCAACATCATGGAAGTTAAAACGTATTTCGACCAGCCCACTGCAACCTTTACCCACCTGGTTTGGGATAGCAGTTCTAATCAGGCCGCCATTATTGACCCGGTACTCGACTACAACCACCGTTCGGGGAAAACCGGCACCCAGGCTGCCGACGCTGTTATCGCCGACCTCAAGCAGCTTGGCCTTAGCCTCAAATACATACTAGAAACCCATGCCCACGCTGACCACTTAAGTTCAGCGCCCTATATTAAAGATCAATGCGGCGGACAAACTGGCATCGGTGGCAAGGTACCGGTTGTGCAGGATGTCTTCAAAGGTGTTTTCAACATGACCGACTTCGCCACCGATGGTAGTCAATTCGATTTGCTTTTGAGTGAAGGCGACAACCTTGAACTTGGCGACTTGAGCATCAAGGTACTGGAGACTCCCGGGCACACACCCGCCTGCCTGTCTTACCAGATTGGCGATGCTATTTTCATCGGCGATACCTTCCTCGCACCCGGCTATGGTACGGCTCGCGCCGACTTCCCCGGCGGTGATGCCAGTACTTTGTATCAAACGCTAGAGCGTATTCTCTCTTTCCCCGACGAGACTCGCCTCTATCTCTGCCATGA
This sequence comes from Candidatus Reddybacter sp., assembly GCA_041277045.1. GTDB lineage: Bacteria > Pseudomonadota > Gammaproteobacteria > Pseudomonadales > Porticoccaceae > Reddybacter. Next base: position 364,362 of record JBGFSY010000001.1, read on the forward strand.
CTATCCCGAAGCGGGCAATGACCCACAGTACCTTTGTACCGTTGCCGACCAACGCAACAACATACATGTGCAGGGTTCAGGTGCCGATGATTTTATTAAGCTGCGCAAAGAACGTGATGAAAACCTGGAAATGCCTGTGCTGATTTTGCCCGCCATTCAAGTTAATATCCGCGCCGGTGAACTCCCAACGCCGGAAGACAATGGCGTCGCCTACCTGAAAATCCCGCTTAATCAGATCGAAAAGTAAGCCTTAACTCAACACCCTTAACAAACAGGATACAGGACACATATTATGCATCCATTCTTATTAGCACTAATTGGCGGAGGGCTTGTTGGCCTGGCCGCCGTAATGATGATGGGGCTGAAAGGCCGCATCGCTGGCGTCAGCGGCATACTATCAGGCGCCTTTACAGAAAGCGGCGAGCGGCTGTGGCGGATATTGTTTGTGCTCGGCATCGTCCTCGGTGGCGCTATTCCAGCATTGATATCGGATAGCTTTGTTCCTCCCGCCCCCGGCAGCAGTACTTTGCTCGTCATCATCGGCGGCCTGGCCGTTGGCTTAGGCACAGGCCTGGGCAGCGGTTGTACCAGCGGTCATGGCATTTGCGGTATTTCACGCCTGTCACCCCGCTCTATGGTTGCCACCTGCACATTTATGGCCGCTGGCTTTATTTGTATCTTTTTACTCAAACACGTATTTGGAGGCTAGTCATATGTCCTTACAGAAAAAATATAGACTACTGGCATCGTTAACCTCAGGTATCGTCTTTGGTCTCGGCATGGCAATATCAGGCATGACCAACACTGACCGAGTGCAGGGCTTTCTTGACCTCGCAGGCGCATGGGATCCAACACTCGCCTTCGTTATGGCCGGCGGCATGATGGTCACCTTTATTGGCTATAAAGTTATTTTGAAAAACCCCGCGCCACTGTTGGCCGATATGTTCCACGTCCCCACCAGAACCGATATCGACAAACCACTGTTGATCGGCGCCGTACTCTTTGGTGCAGGTTGGGGCCTGGTGGGCTATTGTCCCGGCCCAGCCATTGCTGGCATAAGCTACGGTTACACAGCAACCCTGACCTTTGTAGCCTTTATGATTACAGGCTTGTTACTAGCAAAGCCTCTAAGCAAAGTTTTTGAAAGATAACAAAACCCCTCTTATTCAGCGATGGTTTAACCGGAGATTATAATAGTATCTCCGGTTTTTTTGCTCAAAAATCGGCAAGGTATATTCTAGTAATGTAGCCTCAACTTCCTTCACCCGCAATAATTACTAACGGGAGAGTTAGGCCATAGCGGGACACCATAAACTACAAGCCCTTCTTTTTTTATTAATTTATTTTAGTGCAAAGCAATAATTCTCAGCGGCGTCCCAGTTGCCCCTTTAAATTTAGTGGGCAGCATAATCACCGTGCTCTCATAGCGCTTTTTCGCAGCCAGCTCATCGCTTTTTACATTTTCTATAATGTAGATACCCTGCTTAACCAAGAGGTGCTGGTGTACAGGGAATACCGCTTTCGGATCTTCACCGGGTGTTACTTCCAGTGCCATATTGTCAGCGCCGATAGCGACAACATTCTTTGACGCCAGCCACTTTGACGCTTCTATACCAATGCCTGGGCCAGTGTGGGCATAGTGCTGCGGCTTCGCCGTGAAGTTTTTACCCCAGCCGGTGTGAACAAATACGATGGCACCTTTGGGGATATTCGTTCCCTGCTTTTTCAGTGCGCCCTGTAAATCTGCAGCAGTAATGGCATAACCCGCCTCAAGATTTTCGACACCCTTATAGGCGGCAACATCAATAAGAATACCGGTAGCAATAAAAGGCGGCGACTTGTCGATACCATTATGATTAAGACCAATATCGGAGGCCGCTTCTTCTCGATCAAGACCGTTGTAGAGTTCTGCGGCGATGGTGACGTGACCCAGTGCGTCGATATGAGTGCTGACGTGGGTGGTCATTTCAATGCGCTCGAGATAAAAGCCAACCTTATTGGTCGCGCCAGCGTTATCGCGTAAAAAGTTTTCCATGTTTTTTGAGGTGCGCGCCAGGGTGATAACGTAGGGCGTTTGAATCGGATTAATATACGGTGCGCCCATCGCCACGTCGTGGGAGAGTTCAATAATCTCACCGCTTTCAACGGCTGCCAGGGCCACTTTAATACTGTTGGCGGTCATCAAGTTACCGGCACCGCGCACATCATCCTTGCCCCAGCTCCAGTTGTTTTCCCCGAGATCTACCTCTGCGCTCGCGACCTGACTCGACAATAGTAGGCTGGCGGCCAATGCCGACGATAATAGTAAAGAAGCCAATTTTGTTTTCATCGAATTACTCTCTGCTGTGGTTTAAAAGAACATCATTGTGTTTGTCGTCAATCGTTACCGATGGGAACGCTGCAACTCGGTATCGGCATTGCGCCAATAGGCGTTAAAGCGGCGCTCAACAAGTGCCGCCTCTTCCACTCGGCCCTGAGCCCGTATCGCCTGATACAGCCCAAAAGTTGCCCAGCCGCTTTGCTGGTTCCACTCCAGGTCTTGCAAATAAACCGCCTCGGCATCCTCCGCCCGCTTTGCCGCGAGTAGTACCGCACCCAAATACAGACGCATAGACTGAGGCCAGTCAGGTGGCTCTATGTAGCTATTATTGTCTTCCAGCTGCACGGCTTTGGTAAAAGCCGCAATAGCACCGTCGAGATCACCCTGCGCTTCACGCAGTTCACCCAGAAGTCCATTGAAGGCCAGACTCAGCAGATGTGAGGCCGATGTCGGGCCGACGCCAGCATCATCAACACCTTTGGCAATAATTTGTTGCTCCAGATTCTTCAGCTCCGCTTCAGCCTCGGTCAGCTTGCCCGTAGCGACCAGAGCGCTGCCTTTGACATAACTCCACATGCCTTTGAGATAAGGCGTTTCATTGTGGGGTTTTTGAATGTTCAAAATTACATTCCATTTGCCAAATATTTTCTCCACCATCCAGTTGTGGACAATGCGCTTTTGTCCCCGGTTGATCATCGCCGGATCGGAGCCCGTGCTGCCAGCACCCTCGTGGGCAGCCTCCGACGCCGCCGCGTAATTACCCTGCAAGGTATTGGCGAAGCGCACAAAGTCGAGGGCGTGAGGTTTGTGAATCTTATGGGAAAGCGGGTAAGTGCCGATCACCGGGAAATTGGTATCCCCCCAAATTTCGGCAAACTGCTGGTCGACAATCTGTGAACGCACATTGCTGCGCGCCGCCTTTTCGTATTCACCGACGCGCAAATAAATATGTCCGGGCATGTGCACCATGTGCCCGGCAATCGGCGCGATGGCCTCGAGTTTTTGCGCCGAGGGCAGAGCCAGTTCGGGCTGGGTCGAAGCCTCCATTAAATGAATATACAAATGATTGGCACCGGGGTGATCGTGCTCAGCCGCCATCGCCGCTTCAAAGGCGGCTTTGGCCACAGCGGTGCCGGGCTTGGCCGAGCCGTCCGCCTGCCAGTAATCCCAGCGCGTGGTGTTCATGTAGGCCTCACCGAACAGTGTGGCAATATCGGCATCATCGGGGTATTTCTTGTGCAATCGGCCCATGGCATCTAAAAAGGCAAAGTCACGCTTAACGCTGTCAGGGTTTGACGATTTATCATAGAGAACAAATAGCGCATCGATAAAATCTCTTTCCTGCTGCGTGCCGTTACCGGCCAGTTCTCGAGCCTTGAGGATGGCAGCAAGACCAGTACCCTGGGGATCATCTAGCATCTTCATATAACGACTATTCGGGTTTGGTCCCGCAGCATGAGCTAAACCAAAATACGGCATGGGGCTTTTAGGGTCGAGGCGGGATGCCTCCTGGTAGGAAGCTATAGCTTCTGGAAAATAAAAGCTCCAGGCCAGTCGCAAGCCCTGATCAAAAAAGGCCTGAGCCTGTTTCGAATCGGTAGAAATAGGGCGACTATAAGTACCAGAACCGGGTACCAGTACGGCAAGCGCAGCCTCTTCGCTCGCCACGGCAGTGACAGGACTCAGTAGTGCGGCCACGAGCAGCAGGAATAAAAATCTCATAGGGTTCTCCGATAATTAAACATAAGACGATGAAATTACAGCGTAGTTATTTTTGTTTATTTAAAAGTACCGCCGGGAGTAAATAACGTATCGCTAAACTTACTCGCCCTACGGTTTTGCCTGTCACATCGATTTAGCATCGACCTGTAAAAGCACTTAGAGCAAAGCACAAAACACCTTAACCAGCAGCGGCAAAGATGATAGCATCAAAATACATCAATATAATAAAGCCGAAAAATAACTATCAGGATATGAAGTATGAGTACCCACCCCGTCGTTGCTGCAGCCACCGCATTACAGCCACTAATTACTGAATACCGCCTTGAAGCAGAGGAAACTTCCCGCCTCAATCCCGCCGTTGTTGAAGCTGCAGGTAAAGCAGGTCTGTTCCGACTCTACGCACCAGCAGAAGTTGGCGGCCTGGAAGTTAACCCGGTTGATGCTTTTAAAGCCATCGAAGCTGTGAGTGCGGCAGACCCCGCTCTGTCCTGGTACATCGTTAACTCGGTGCCCGCCTGCCTTGCCGCTGCTGGCCTGCCCGAGCAAGAACGCAACGCGCTGTTTGCCGAACCCGATAAAAACTTTGGTTTTTCCGCCGTGGTGAGTGGTCGTGCAGTACCCGAAGGGGATGGCTATCGCTTGAGTGGTTCGTGGCCCGTCGTCACCGGCTGTGTCGACTCACGCTGGTGCGCACTGCTTGGCATGGTCGTCGATGGTGACGCGCCACGCCAGGTCGACGGCAAGCCCGACGCGCGAATCTTTTTAGTGCCCACCGAAAAACTCGAGATACTCCCCACCTGGAAAAACTCAGCCGTAATGCGCGGTACGGGTAGTAACGAAGCTCACGCCACTGATGTTTTCATCCCTGAAAACTTCGCTTACAAACCCGGCACCGAACCCGTCTTTAAGCGCCCCCACTACACCTACCCACCTCAGGTCCACAGTATGCCCCTGTTTGCCGCCGTTGTTGTCGGCGTATTAAGTTCTGCTCTGGATAGCGCCACCGAGGAAATTGCCAACAAAGTATCCGGTATATCCGGGCAGTCACAACGGGAACAACCCGCCAGCCAGGAGCTTATTTCAGAAAGTAACGCCATGCTTCGCGCCATTCGTTACGGTTGTTTAGAAGCAATGGAGAGGAGCTGGGAGCTCGCCAGTAAAGGCGAAGAAATCCCCTTAAAACTTCGCGCCGAAGTGTACTCATCCTGCTTTCTTGCCGCCGACCTCGGCCGAGAAATGATCAGTAAACTCTATGCCAAAGGTACCCGCGCCGCCTTTATGCAAGGCCATCCACTGGAGCGAGCCTTGCGTAACATTCACGCCATCGTCGGTGCCATCGATGCACGCCGCGCAGGCTTCCAGTATTCAGCGGGACGCGTACTATTGGGCGGCGAACCCTTGGACCCCGGCTTCTAAGCCCCGGTAATCAGCCCATGAAATCACAGGAACAACGAATAACAGCAGCGGGCCACCGCATTAACACCCTGCTGCTGGGCGAGCCATCAGCTGACAAACCCACCCTTATATTCCTGCACGGTGGCCTCGACTGTATCGGCATGTGGCGCAAGTTTCCCCAGCAGCTGTGTGAAGCCAGTGGGCTTGCCGGTATTGTTTACGACCGCTGGGGGCACGGTAAATCCGACCCACTTGTACTACCCCGCCCCGGCGACCCGAGGGAGGACGAAGCAGGCCAGCCCATCAGCGACATCATTCAGCACTTTGCTTTAAACAAAGTCATTCTCGTCGGCCACAGCTTTGGCGGTGCCGTTGCTTTAATTGCAGGGAGTAAACACCCGGAGAATATCTGCGGGATAATATCAATCGTGCCGCAATTAATTATGCACGCCGATGCAATGGAAGGACTCCAGTTAGCTGAAGATGCTTTTTATAAGGGTCGCCTGCGTGAAAAGCTACTGCCTTTTCACGGCGATAAAACGGATACGCTGTTTAAAAACTGGGCCAGCATGGCACTGAAAAAAACCGTGCCTGAAAAGCCCTACGCAACTTCACTAGAAGAAATTACCTGTCCGGTACTCGCCATCTTTGGTGGGCAGGATAACTACGGTTATGAACCCAACCTGGCATTAATGACTGAGCGAATAAGCAGCCCCTTAGAGGTCTTTAAAATGGAGGAGGCTGCTCACTATCCCCACCTGGAAAAACCTGAGCCGCTTATTGCTAAAGCCTGTGCATTTATTACAGAACAGGTGTTGTCACTTTAGTGGAATAGCGAAAGAGTTCTTCATGGCAATTCACTTCCACTTTGCATCCTCCATTACGGCCTTTGCAGCACCGGAAAAGCCTGGAAATATACGCGCCGCATTTACGCCATTGTGCCTAACTACAGCCCATAATTCCGAGGCCAGATCTATAGGAAGAGTATATTTGTACAGTAAGGGCATTTTTAGCTCATAGCCCGAAAACACCTCTTCTAAGAGTTCATCTAAAGGTCTTCTATCTACTTTCTGTTTTGTGCCTGCAACAAAGGGCGGTCTCCATACAGTAAATACCCCGCGTTGTGCTTTAAGATTGGGATTGGTGCTTGCTGGCGCAGTGATAAGGGTCAGCGGAAGCTCTATAGGTTCTTTTGGGCGGGCCAATCTTTTTTCAAAATCTAACAGCTCGGTATTCAAAACCCATACAGCCAGTTTCTCTCCCTTGTATTTAGAATCCGATGAATATTTCAATGCCCCTGTTGCTGAAAAATATGCTGCAACCCAAGGGTCTCGAGACCAATCGAGCAAGCGAGTAGGAAGACCGTAATGTTGCGCTTGCCCTGCAAGGGGTAAAAGATCATCAGGAGGCCAAAGGCCTCTAGTTTGAACTGTAAAATTAAACAACGCGTCGCTAGTGCCAGGTGTTTGCATTGTTTGACGAATTCTACTGGTGATTTCTGGCATTGCTAAGCCCTCCCGGTCAGCATGCCGAAAGAAGGAACCCAGTACCTTTGCTTCTGCGCGAGCTTGAATCCATTCTTGTTTTGCAGCTTCCGATGAGTAGGAAGCTGGCATTTCGGCTGAACCTGACAACTTTATCAGCTCAGGAAACTTTTCTTCTCTTAACGATAATGGAACAAGCTTCCTTTCGTTTTCACCCGAACCAATCGAGACGCCGCGAAAAACAAACCCGCTATAGTTAAAACCAGGTGTAGGCCCCTCTATTACAAGTGCATTAAGAAAGTCTTTTGCTGAATCAAATTCTTTTACGCTGACAACCATTTACTCACCATAAGAAAAACGGGACCAGATCTTTCTGCACTACATATCCTCTGACAGACTTAACCAACAAGCACTTGCCCTAGATTTCCACAACAATAATCTAAACAAGATTGATAACTACAGAGCGACACCTCATCACGACTACACCTTAACGAGATATCGCTCCATTTATCACATGCTGATCGCATCCAGCTTATTACCATCCAGATCACGGAAGTAACCCACATAAAGCCCCGGACGACGCTCACCGGGCTCACCTTCACAGGTGCCACCAGCAGCGATGGCCGCTTTGTAAACCGCATCAACTACTTCAGGTGACTCGGCACCGAGGGCGATCATTACGCCGTTACCCACAGTCGCTGGTTTTCCATCAAAGGGCTTCATTACCATTAACATGGGGCCGCGGGTGGGGCCAACCCAGGATTTATAGCGTTCTGTTTCGGGGCCGCGCTTGCCGCCGAGGGGGGCGAGTACAGCATCGTAAAATACAGCGGCTCGTTCGAGATCATTGGTACCAATGGTTACGTAACTAATCATTTTTATTCTCCGTTATTTTTTCACTGTTGTTTTGAATAGATAATTACAGACGTTCAACTTTGCTCTTCCAATGTAACAGCCTAAGCCCCATTGTTTAAGACTTAATGTCACTAGCGCTTTACCTGAAATCCCCTTATCAAGGCTCGTGCCTGTTGCTCAATGTCAGCCCAGTCATTGCGCCGTTGTGAGGCGAACTTCACCTCCGCATAAACATCCCTGCCATGCATAAAGCGTAGCAAGCAGTGGGCCATTACGCCGCGTTCTAACTGTGGTTCTGTACAAAGTAGCCCGCCAGCACCACCGGTGAACCCGGCTGGCTCATAAGCGCTATAGCCCACTGGCGAGGCTTCTTGCTGCCACCATTGTTGAGGCCGCCCATCTAAGCCAGCAAGGGTAATACCAATAATATCGGGTGAGGAGGCCGCCAGAAATGCTTCGATATTTTCCACACGCATTGCGCTCAAGCCATCGGCGCTGACTTTAAGACGGGCGACTGAGCCACCGCTTTTTTGACAGTCTCGCGCATCGGCAAAATAGGTGCAGGGGATGCTGAACAGCCAGCCACCAATCACAATCGGCACGGGCTTAATACTAAACGTATGCACCAAACCGAAGCCCACACCGGGATATAACTTATCGGCTCTGGCATCTTCTTCTGACAGCTCTTCTGGCGGCGGGCTGTTGAACATACGTGCGGCGTAAAACAACTTACGCAACTGGTCGCTTTGCAGACTTTCGCTGCGCTCAGCCTCTTCTTCTGGCTGAAAACCACAGGTGACTAATACCCATTGCGTACCAGCGGCAAAGACCTCAAAAATCTGCTGGCGATAGTGGAAATAGCCAGCGCCCATTACTAGCAGCAACAAAAGCACAAAGATCAGCCAACGGAATTTATTTTGTCGATGTTGTTTCATCAGCGTATTATCAAGTCCTAATATGTATTATTACAACCACAACATTCACACCTAATTATCCAGCGAATATAAAGACTCTCTATGAAAACCCAAACACTCAAACGCGGGCTACTCACCGTCGTATTATCAGCCGCCATCATCGGTGGTGTTGCCCTCATCGACTATCTCATACAACTGGGTCGCAGCGAAGGCACTGTACCACCGGGTACAGAGGCGCAGATTGGCGGGATCTTTTCATTGGTCAATCAATTCAACGAGCCCGTTAATAATGAGAGTTATGCCGACCGCTACAAACTGATTTTCTTTGGCTTTACCAACTGCCCCGATGTCTGTCCCACAACACTCAGCCGTATGACACAGGCATTGAGCCAATTAGGGCCGCTGAACGATAAGCTCTACCCGCTATTTATCACCGTTGATCCCGAGCGCGACACCCCGGCTCGGCTTAAAGAATATGCCAAAGCCTTTGATCCACGCATTATTTATTTAACCGGTTCACCCGATGAGATCGCCAAAGTATTAAAAGCCTGGAAGGCGAGTCGGGCAAAAATAGCGACTGAAAAAGGCGAGGCAACGGAGGAAGATTACTCCATGAGCCATAGTTCAGTGCTCTACCTGATGACCCCGGACGACCGATTGCTTGAGTCTTATAACTGGGAAATACGGCCCGATAAAATGGTCGACTCTATTAGCGAGTGGCTCGAACAATAAAAAAGGGCGAGCTTCACGCCACGCCCTTTTTTTATAACAACTACAAATCAAGCATTAAGATGACAGGTTATGTTTGAAACGCCACGCGGCAATGATGTAGAGCACCGCGCCGATAATCGCCATATTCAGGGCCGCAGGCCACAACTCGGCCATACCCACACCTTTTAAGAACACACCCATGCAAATATCCATAAAATATTTCACCGGGCTGAGGTAGGTGATCGGCTGTAAAAAAGAAGGCATCGATTCCGTTGGGGTCATGGTGCCCGACAGAAACAAAATGGGGAAAAGGCCGAAAAAACACAGCAACAGGGTCTGCTGTAAGGTTTTGGTAATCGAGGCAATCAACACGCCGATGGCAATGGCGCTGACCAGGAAAATAGCCATCAAGAAAACAAACAGCAGCATGCTGCCTTTGATGGGCACACCAAACCACCAGATAATAAACAGGCTGGGGAAGAAGGCGAGAATACCAACCGCCAGGGTCGGAATGGTTTTGGCGAGGAAAATCTCCCAGACTTGGGTCGGTGTCACCATTAGCTGATCAACCGTGCCCACTTCTTTTTCACGGGTAATCGATGCTGCCGAGTGAATCGTACCCACCATCATAATCGCCGCAACAATCATCGATAGCACCACGAAGGACTCTAAAGTCTGGGCGCGGTTGTACCAAATTTGCACCACGGGGCGCACGGTGCTGCCCAACGCTGCGGGGTTGTCGGTAAACTCCAACTCGAAATTGCGCACGATAGCCGCCGTGTAATCTTTCGCCAGCGAGGCTGCATTCGAATTAGTACCGTCGAGTAAAATCTGTAGACCGGGCGACTCACCGCGACGTAAATCTTCGCCAAAATTATTGGGAATAACCATCACGTATTTTACTTTACCGCTACGCATCCAGCTCTCGGCCTGTTCCTGATTGTCGGGATACCCGGCAACCTCAAAGGCTTCTGACAGCGTAAACTTATCGATCAGGTTACGGCTGATGACCGTTTGGTTGTGATCGATCACGGCGATGGGCAGATCCTTCACTTCAAAGGTCATGGCATAGCCGCAAATCAGCACCTCCATGGTATAGAGCCAGAACACCACACCGAGAATCGTTTTATCCCGTGAAAACTGGATAACATCTTTCAGCATTAAACTTTTTAGACGGGTCCACATAGCAGCTCTCCTAAACCTTCGGCGCACACAGGCACATCATTATGCGACTTTTTTCTTAAAGATAGCCACGGCGGCAAAAAAGACACCGAGGGTATACACCAGTAAAAAACTTAAGGGGCGTACCATTTCCGATGGGCCTGCACCTTTCAAAATAATGCCCCGCGACACATCGACGAAATAACGACCGGGAAAAAGATGCGTATAGGCCTGCACCGGTTCCGCCATGGCATAGATGGGAAAGACAAAGCCTGAAAATAATATCGATGGCATCATCGTTACCACCAGCGCCAACAGCACCGCCAGTAACTGACTATCGGTAATGGTCGATATCAACAGCCCAATACCAACATTACAAAAGACATAAATTAAACCAGCGATTGCCAAATAACCAAGGCTGCCATTGAAAGGCACCCCGAACCAGTAATAACCCAGGGCCACAATAGAGACTAATTGCAGTGAGGAAATCACGCCGTAGGGGATCAATTTACCGAGTAAAAATTCCGGCACGGTTAAAGGCGATGCGTAAATTTGCTGAATGGAACCGCTTTCTTTTTCACGCACAATCGCCAGCGTGGTTAATAGCGGGGGAAAGGCAGCGATAATCACGGCGTAAAGGCCAGAGACCACATAAATCATGCTGCGCAAACTGGGGTTGTACCAAATACGGGTTTGCACATCGATCAGCGAATTGTCTTCCACCTCTTTAAATTTAGACACAATGGTCATGCCGTAATTCAAGGCGACCAGAGCCGTCGCGGAATAGGTGCCATCAATCAACAATTGCACTTCGGGGTTTTCTTCCCGGCCTATAAGGGAATTAAAGCCGGGTGGAATAACCAGCACCAGCTTGACTTCATTCACTTCCATCGACTTGTGAATTTGTACTTCGGAGTCGTAATTTCTCACCAACTTAAAATAGGCGCTTTCTTTAAACTCATCAATTAAGTGGGCGCTGGATGGCGTCTGATCCTGGTCGAGCACGCCCAGGCTGACATTTTCAACTTCCAGAGAAATGGCGTAACCGAACATAAATAACATCACGATTGGAAATAGAAATGCCGTTGCCAGGGTGACGTGATCACGGGTAATTTCGCGGGTCTCTTTACGCATAACTGCGTATAGGCGATGCAGCTTCATTTTAATTGCCCCGCGTTTTCTGCTTCTAGTTTCTGGCGTTCTTGTTCCAGGCGTGCGTCTTCAATTTTAATATAGGCAAGGAACATATCTTCAATAGTTTCCGCCTCAACATCGTCGGGTAGCGCGGCGATAAGCTCATCGGCCGGGCCAATACCAATTAAGCGCCCCTGATGCATCAAGCCCAGGCGATGACAGTAATTGGCCTCTTCCATATAGTGAGTGGTAACAAAAATCGTGGTGCCACTTTCTGCCAGCGTTTGAATCAACTGCCAGAACTTATAGCGCGCCGCCGGACTCACCCCCGACGTAGGCTCGTCGAGAAACACCACTGCGGGCTCATGCATAATCGCGCAGGCCAGGGCCAAACGCTGACTCAATGCACCCGACATATCGGCCACTAATTGATTCATCACACCACTGAGGTCAGTCACGCTGATCGCCCAGTCCATTGCCTTCTTTTTATCACCTTTCTCCAGACCATAAACACCGGCAAAAAATGACAGGTTCTCCGCGACGGTAAGGTCGGGATAGAGGGAAAAGCGCTGGGACATATAGCCGATGTGATTACGCAAACGCTTGGGGTCGTCAATAATGCTGACACCACCAATCCAGGCATCGCCACTGGTTAATTTTTGCAGCCCACACAGGGCGCGAATAAACGTGGTTTTACCCGCGCCATTGGCACCGAGAAAGCCGAAAACTTCGCCCGCTTTAATCTCCAGGGTGACATCGTCATTGGCGACGAAGTCACCAAATTCCACACGCATATCTTTGGTGCGAATCAAGCCGCCTTCGGGCAAGCGTTCCGGCAGGTGGATTTTCGGTGGTGACTCTGCATAAGCGCTACTTTTTTCACCACCACTGAGCATGGTGTAGGCATCATCGAGGGTGGGTTCTACCGGCTCAATACGCGCGCCGTCTTTTGTTAAGTCGGCCGCCAAGCTCTCTTCAATATGATTGGCGGTGTGCAGTTGGAAGTGCACGCTCTCTGCCAAATGGCGAATACTCAGTACATCGGGGTGTTCGACCAGGCGGTTATGAGCCCCGCCCCGGTCTTTCGTGTGCAGCTCGTAAACGTGGCCTTCACAGCGGGTATGGAGGTTTTCCACCTTGTCCACACCAATGATTTCGCCCTCATGCAGAAAGGCAATACGGTCGCAGTGTTCGGCCTCGTCCATATAGGGTGTGCTCATCACCACGGTCACACCGTCATCACGGAAAGCGTTGAGCATGGCCCACAGCTCATGCCGCGAAGCCGGATCAACACCTAAACTGAGCTCATCAAGCAACAGGAGGCGGGGCTCGTGCATTAGGTTGGTACACAGCGATAGCTTCTTGCGCATGCCGCCGGATAAATTACCTGCAGCCCGATCAAGAAAGCGGTACAGGCCCGCCATTTTCAACAGGCGCTCCTGACGTTCGAGGTAAAGCTCTTTGGGCAGCCCGCGAATGTCTGCCGAAAACTCCATGTTTTCCGCAATGCTCAATTTGTCGTAGAGGGTAAAGCCCTGAAACATGTAGCCGATGTGGGAGTTGATCCAGTAATCGTCTTTTACCGTATCGTGGCCCATCACCGTGCAATGACCCTCACTGGGGTCGAGTATCGCCGCCATCAGCTGCATTAAGGTGGTTTTACCCGCGCCGTCAGGCCCGAGCAGGCCAAAGATCTCGGCCTCGTAAATGGTCAGATCGACTTCTTTGAGTACCAGTTTTTTATTAAAGGCACGACCAAGATTGTGCGCCTCGATAATTGGCTTACGGCCGGTAATAGAGGTACTCGTATCGCTCTGCTGCGGGCCTTCAGTGGCCCGCTCAATGCTAGTTAAACTACTCATATCATTCAGCCCTGCTGTCTATTTACCAGCCAAGCCAGATTAATGGGGGACGACGAGAGTTTGCGGCCAGCCTTTGGCATCATCCCAGCGAATCCAGGCGTCAGCGGGCATACCGGGCTTCAGGAAACCCTCTTTATTATCGAGGGCCAACACCACGCCAAAGACCATGCGCACTCGCTCTTCAGGCATGTTGATATCGCGCGGCGTGAACTGTGCGCGCTGGTCAACACGCTTCACCCGCGCATCAAAGTAGCGATCAGAAAAAGCACTAACACGGACTTTCGCCGGGGCATCGAGCTTGATTTTGCCGATCACTGCCTCGGGCAAGTAGGCCTTGAGTTCCAGGTCTTGCATATCGACCAGCACCGCTATCAGCCGTTCGGGCGATGCCAGCTCACCCAACTCAATAGATTTGGCCAAAATCGTCGCATCCATCGGCGTGTAGATTTTCGATTTATCGACCTCAATTTGCCGTAATTCAACATTTTTGGCCGCCACAATGGTGTTGGCCTTGGCCTGCTCCAGCTGCGCTTTCAGGGCGCGCACCCGACCCAGCGCCTCGGTTCGCACCAGAGTAATTTGATCAAGCTTCTGAACAGTGACGATGCCGCGCTTGCGCAGCGCCGTGTAACGCACCAGGTCCCGCTCTGCGGTGGCCAGGTTGTCCTGCCAGGTTTGCAATTGTTCAACCAGATGTTTCTGCTCGTACTCACGGGCGGTGCGTTGCGCGCCTGCCACAGCCAGTATCGCCGTCTGTTCACTGCTATCGAGCTCAACTAGCAGGGAGTCTTTCTTTACCGTCGAGCCCTCCAGTAAATTGGAGACCAGTACACGCCCAGACACCTCGGCACTGATATTCACCTCAGTCCCTTCAACGTGGCCATTGCCGTAGAGGAAGCCGTCCTCGAGGACGGGAGGCAAGGTGGAAATGTAAAAAAAATAGGATCCTGCAGCGATCAAAACCACAACTAACGGCGTTACTATCCAACTCTTCATCTACAACCACCCCTGTTAAATCGTTATCTATCAACTTATTCAAAAGCCACACAAAAGAACTTCGCAAAAAAAACGGTGTTAAGTGACCGGTATTTGCGAGACTCAACAAATCCATGTGGAACTTACTGATGCGCCCCTTGGCTATATTTTGTCGCAAGATCAGCACTCAGCTCTAATGCCTATGGTTGGCAAATTGGCTGGCGCTATGCGACGAAGAGACAATATATTAATTTATTTTTATGTAATCAAGGCCTAATTTACACCCCTCAAAACTAACCGTCGCCACCAGTGCCATGCTTTACAATCAAAACAGGCTCCCAAAAAAAGGTTTGAAGATGCCCTTCATGTCCGTGATCCAGTTCTGGTTTGAGGAAACAAGGCCCGCCCAGTGGTGGAAGAAAAGTGCTGAATTTGACGCCTTGATCGGCACCCGATTTGCCGAAACTCACCGTTCGGCAAGCCGCTGTGAACTCTTTGCCTGGCGCCGTTGCCCCCTTGGACGGCTGGCAGAAATTATTGTTCTCGATCAATTTTCTCGCAATCTCTACCGCGACCAGCCCGAGGCCTTCGCCCACGACAGCCTAGCGCTGGCCTTGGCTCAGCAGACCATCGCCGCCGGTATAGCCCCGCGACTGAGCGCCAAACAGCGCGGCTTTCTCTATATGCCTTTTATGCACAGCGAGTCGCGAGCCATGCAAAATCAATCGGTGGCGCTATTTAGCCAAGACGGCCTCGCCGCCCATCTCTCATCCGCCCAGCGTCACCGCGATGTTATCGAGCGCTTCGGCCGTTATCCCCATCGCAATAAAATACTGGGGCGGACGTCGACCGATGAAGAACTGGCCTTTCTGCAGCAAGCCGGATCATCGTTTTAGACACCCCCCAAGCCGTCTTTACTGTCACTTTATGTCCCCCTGTTGTCATAAACGGCATCCCTTCAATATCGACATGCCCCTTTGCCGCCCAGTGCCGTAAACTGCCTACCCCTACTGACTGCTAATTTCCCCACCGCCTTTTCACCGGATAACCCCAACGCCATGTCCGCAAATACCGAACACCCTGCCGCCACTAAAATGTCCTCCATCAGGCAACTTATTCGCCTGATAGCACCCTATCGCTGGCGCTGGGTATGCGCCATTATCGCCCTGCTCTTTACGGCCGGCATTACCCTGACCATCGGCCAGGGTGTGCGCATGGTGATTGACGACGGCTTTGTCGCCGGCTCCGCTAGCCAGCTGCAGCAGGGCATTTACCTACTACTGGGCTTATCGGTATTAATGGCCGCCGGCACCTTTGTGCGCTTCTATCTGGTGTCGTGGCTCGGCGAGCGAGTCAGTGCCGACATGCGCAGCGCGGTGTTCGACAATATTGTCTCTCTCAGCCCCGGCTACTTTGACAACAATCGCAGTGGCGAAATTATGTCCCGCCTCACCGCCGACACCACCCTGCTGCAAAGCATCGTCGGCAGCTCCTTTTCCCTCGCCCTGCGCAGCTCCATTTCGACCACCGGCGCACTGATTATTCTCATCATCACCAACCTCAAGCTCACCATCGTCATTCTCGGCTGCATCCCCCTGGTGCTATTGCCTATTTTGATCTTTGGTCGGCGGGTCCGCGCCCTGTCCCGACAGAGTCAGGATTCCATCGCCAATGTCGGCACCTATGCCGGTGAAATCATCACCCAATTGAAAACCGTACAAAGTTACACCCGCGAAGATTACGAGCGCGGCGCCTTTAATGAGGAGGTCGAAAGTGCCTTCGCCATCGCCCGCCGCCGGGTCAAACAGCGGGCGGTGCTGATGGCTGCAGTTATCGTGCTGGTATTTGGCGCACTGAGCGGCATGCTCTGGGTCGGCGGCAACGATGTCTTAAATGGCACCATGAGCGCCGGCGATCTCGGGGCCTTTGTGTTTTACGCCATGCTGGTGGCGATGGGCGTGGCGACGATGTCTGAGGTCTACGGCGATTTGCAGCGCGCCGTGGGTGCCACCGACCGGCTGGTCGATTTAATGACCGCCAAAGCCACTATTCTTGCCCCGGATTCCATAGAAGTTGCCGCCAGTGAACTCGCCGCCGAGGTCAGCTTCAAACAGGTCAGCTTCAGCTATCCCTCGCGCCCCGGGCAAAAGGCCCTGGAAGACTTTTCCATCCATATTCCCGAGGGCAAGGTGGTGGCCTTAGTCGGCCCTTCCGGAGCCGGCAAGTCCACCGTGTTCGAATTGATGCAGCGCTTTTACGACCCCCAGTCCGGTGCTGTACTGCTCGGCAATACCGACATTCGCGAACTGACACCGGCCGACCTACGCCAGCAATTGGGCGTGGTCTCCCAGCATCCAGCCCTATTTAGCGCCGATGTCAGCCACAATATTCGCTACGGTAAACCCGAGGCCAGTGACGAAGAAGTGCAGGCTGCCGCAGAGGCCGCTTTCGCCCATGACTTTATCGAACAATTACCCGAAGGCTATGCCAGCTTTCTCGGCGAACAGGGCGTGCGACTATCGGGCGGGCAAAAGCAACGCATCGCCATCGCCCGCGCCATTCTCAAAAACCCGCGCTTATTATTACTCGATGAAGCCACCAGCGCCCTGGATACCCACAGCGAACAGCAGGTGCAGTTAGCACTGGATAAACTGATGGAAAACCGCACCACCTTAATTATCGCCCATCGTTTGTCGACCATTCTCCACGCCGACCACATTGTGGTGATGGACCACGGCAAACAGGTGGCCAGTGGCACCCATCAGCAGCTACTTAAAGAAAGCGAGCTTTACGCCAAGTTGGCAGACGCGCAATTTGAGAGTGGCGACTAAAACGCCCTGCCGAGAAAAATGCCCTGTAAAAAGTAGCAGGTAATAAACTTGCCCTTTTAATAAGCGCTTGGATTCAATACCTAAGTGCAGTAACTTAAGTGCCATTAAAAATAATAAATAGGCTTTTTCTTCTGGCTTTTACAAGGGAATAATAATGATTACCGAAAAAGATATGTACTTTCACACGCCCACTTCCAACGATCATTACTGGGCAGAAACTAATTACTTCGGCTTTTATATCCCCGAGGAAGCGATACACGTTAACGTCTACGTACTAACGCGCCAAAATGCCGGTGTGGTGTTATCCAGTGTCACCGTCACCGATGGCTTTTCCAACTCCCCTCACCTGGTGCGCTACAGCAATAATCAGGTGCATCTGCCCTTTCCGAAAACTGATTTTGACGATTACACCCTCGAAAATGGTTTATCGATTAAATGCACCAAGCCGGTGATGGATTACGATATTAAATTCGACGACCAGCGCGGCGTTAAAATTGACGTGCAATATAAAGCGCTGATGGCACCCTACGATATTCACGATCCTGAGCAAGACCCCCTCGCCGCCTCTGCCGACGATCACGTTTCCGCCACCGCCTACGCCGGCCACTGGGATCAAACCGGGCGTGTCACCGGCACGTTCACCATCGACGGCAAGACCTACGATGTCAACTGTGTATCGAG
The DNA here is from genome assembly GCA_041277045.1 of Candidatus Reddybacter sp. Classification (GTDB taxonomy): domain Bacteria; phylum Pseudomonadota; class Gammaproteobacteria; order Pseudomonadales; family Porticoccaceae; genus Reddybacter. The sequence goes on from JBGFSY010000001.1 coordinate 382,407, forward strand.
CATGGATCACAGCTGGGGCGAGCGCAAAGAAGATCAATTCCAGGATTTCTGCTGGCTCAACGCCAACTTCGACAACGACGTCAGTATTCACTGCATCTGGATCATCAACCCCGACGACCCCAATGACTACCAGGCCATTGCCCACGGCTATGTGCGCGAGGGCGACCAGGTCTACGGTCTGGTCAAGGGCTCCGGTAAACTGGTGCGCAACGAACGGCTGCACCAATATATGGAACTACAGGTCGAAGATAAACGTGGCAAGGTACACAACTTTAGCGGCTCGGCCTTCACCTCAAACCCCTGGCAGCCGTGGCCCTTCGTCTACTGCACCCAATCCTTCCTGCGCTGGGATCTCGACGGCGTCACCGGCTGGGGCGAGGTACAAGACGTCAGTATGTAATGGCTGATTTTGACAGGGGCGTCTTCATTTAAATGAGGTAATCAAGCCCCCTTTCAAGCGCGCCTCAACAGCCGGTCGACGCAATACATCGACTAAACAGGCCGGCTGTAAATAGCGCCATCCGATAGTAGCCCCGCTAGGCGCATCTCGAAAAACCCGCGCCCTGCGACCAAGCCAGCCGTCAGGGCCGTTGTGTCGAGGGCGACGAGCCAATAATAAAATTAGAAAAAACCATGATTAATACAGAAACCTTACGACTGCGCGACCAACCCACCGCCGAGTGGATAGCGGCAATCAGAGCGCGCTATCCGGTAGAGGCCGCCATCGACAATGTGCTGACCCGCAAGCTGCGCAACCGCACGCAACCGGTGGCCCACCAGACCGACTTCGAAGATCTCGAGTCCCGCCTAGTCACTTACCTGAAGAACAGCAGCGGGCAAAATGACCTGCAACTCACCGATCTGAAACGACTCACCGGCGGCGCATCGAAAGAACAATTCACCTTTATGCTGACCTGGAATCAGGACTCCGGCGAACGCGTCACACGCAAGCTGATGCTGCGTATGGATCCCTCCGAGTCGGTGGTCGAAACCCATCGCCTGCGCGAGGCCCAGGTACTGAAAGCCATGTGGGGCGAGGTGCCCGTACCCGAAGTATTCTGGGTTGAGCACAGCGACGAATTTCTCGGCCATCCCTTTTTAATTGCCGGTTTTGTGGTCGGTACTGTGCAACCCGACAACGGCGACAAGGTCTCCGGACTGGGTATGTCCTTCGAGCCCGAATTGCGCGCCACCTTGCGCGACCAATTCGTGCGCCATCTCGCCACCATCCACAGCGTCGACTGGCGCAAGAAAGACCTCAGCGCTTTCGATGCCCCCGAAGTGGGCACCACACAGGCCAATGAATGGTCGGTCGGTGCCTGGGAGCGTATTTGGCAAGAGGACACCATGGAGGCCCACCCGATTATGGAGCAGGCCGCCATCTGGTTGAAGGAAAATATGCCGGTGGTCGACAACCCGGTGATTCAGCACGGCGATTATCGCAGCGGCAATTTCATGTACGACGACAAGGGGCAGATCAACGCCATCCTCGACTGGGAGTTGTGCCACATCGGCGACTTTCATGAAGACCTGGCCTACAACCGCTGCAAAATGCTCGGCACCCCCGATGACAAGGGCGGCTTTCGCTGTAGCGGCCTGCTGTACTTTGAGGAGTTTGTCGAAAAGTACCAGGCCTACACCGGCTTCACTGTCGAGAGGGAACGGCTCAAGTGGTACGACATTTTCACCTGTTACAAGATGACCTCGATCTCTTGCACTAGCCTGCGCATTGCCCACGCCAAGAAAACCCATCTCGACGCGATGATGAACCTCATCGGCGGCGTCGGCTTTCTCGCCGCCTCCGAATTGGCGCGACTACTGGAAACCGTGTAGGCGAGCCACGCAAAGAGCCACAAACGAAGCCTGACAATAAAATCATGAATAAGCCAGACAAGCTTGAACAATTCCGCCGGCAAACGGCGGATTGGATAGCCCAACACTACCCCCCGCAGCTGCGCCATACGCCCGGTGCCTCGGAGGAAGATCCACGGCAATTAAAAATTCACGAGAAAAACTGGCTGACCCAGCTGGCCGAACAAGGCTACCTAGCACCCCGTTGGCCCAAGGAATACGGCGGTGCTGGTCTCACCGACGAACAGGTTCGCGTACTCAATCGGGAATTGCGCAAGGCTCAGGTGCGCTCGCCACCCATCAGTGCCGGCCTGTCTTTGCTCGGACCAGTGCTTCTGGAACACGGCACCCCGGCACAAAAAGCCCAGCACCTGCCGAAAATTGCCCGCAACGAGAGCGTCTGGTGCCAGGGTTATAGCGAGCCGGGTTCCGGCTCCGACCTCGCCAGCCTCAGCACCCGCGCCGATTTACAGGGCGATGAGTTTGTCGTCAATGGGCAAAAAATTTGGACTTCCCACGCCGATGCCGCCGACTGGATGTTCTGTCTGGTGCGCACCGATAGAGAGGCTCCTCAGCATGAGGGCATCAGTTTTTTATTGATCGATATGACGACGCCCGGTATTTCCGTGGCACCGATCCGCTTAATCAGCGGTCCCTCCGCCTTCTGCCAAACCTACTTTGACGATGTCCGCGTGCCCAAAGACAACATCATGGGCCAGCTGGGGCAGGGCTGGACGCTGGCGAAACAGCTACTCCAGTACGAGCGCCAGGCACTGGGCTCCATTGGTCGCGGTGATGCCCGCCGCGCCCTCACCCTGCCAGAACTGGCGGCCCAAGAAATTGGCGTCAACGCCGCCGGTCAAATCGACGACCCGGTGCTGCGCGACCAAGTTGCCCAGTGCGAACTCGATAGCCTAGCTCTGCGCCTGACGATGAGCCGCAGTGCCGATGAGGCCCGAGCGGGACGCGGCAGTGCTCACATCGCCTCAACGCTGAAACTCTACGGTAGCGAGTTAACCAATCGTCGCCACGAGCTGATGATATCGATACGCGGTGCCGACGGTATCGGCTGGGAGGGCCCCGGCTTTACACCCGCCGCCCTGCGCACCACTCGCCAGTGGCTGCGCGCCAAGGGCAATTCCATCGAGGGGGGCAGCAACGAAATTCAACGCAATGTGATCGCCAAGCGGGTGCTTGAACTGCCCGAATAACAGACCTCGATCATCGAAAAATAAACGCCAATAAAGAGCGACAGGAAAACCCATGGCATTAACTCTTAGTGAAGAGCAGGAACTGCTGAAAAATTCCGCCCGCGAATTTGTGAAGGCCAACTTCCCCATCGACCAAGTGCGTCAACTACGTGATGGCGACGCTGCACTACGTTACTCCCGCGAGTTGTGGCAACAAATGGCCAAACTGGGCTGGGCCGGCATTATCTTTCCCGAAGAGTACGGCGGCCTCGGCCTGGGCTATGCCGAGCTAGGCGTGGTGCTCGAGGAACTCGGGCGTTCACTGGCCGCCCAACCCTTTTTATCAACGGTTTTACTGGCCGGCAATGCCCTCTTGCTCGGTGGCAGCAAAGACCAAAAACAGCAGTGGCTGCCACAAATCTGCAGCGGTGCTGCCACCCTCGCCCTGGCCTTTCAGGAAACCGGCCACTTCTCACCCTGGCAAGTTGAAACCCGTGCCGAAGCCGGTGACGGCGGTTTTTGCCTGAATGGCGAAAAACGCTTTGTACTCGATGGCTACGGCGCCGACCAACTACTGGTACTGGCGCGCACCTCTGGTGGCGTTGGTAGCCGCGATGGCCTCAGCCTCTTTCTGCTGGCTCCCGACACACCGGGCTTATCCATCACCCCTCTAAGCCTGCTCGATAGTCGCAACGCCGCTTTAATCAACTTTGACAATGTGCAGCTTGCAAGTCTGCATCTAGTCGGCGAACTCGACCGGGCAGCGGCGATTCTCGAACCCGTGTTCGACGGTGCCAGTGCCGGACTCAATGCCGAATTACTCGGCACCCTGTCGGAGGCCTTTGAGCGCACCCTCACCTATTTAAAAACCCGCAAGCAATTCGGTGCCTTCATCGGCTCCTTTCAGGCCCTGAAACACCGCGCCGCCGATATGTTCTGCGAGCGCGAACACGCCATTTCATTGACACTGGAAGCCCTGCGCGCCCTCGACGAACAACGCGATGATGCCGCCCTGCTGGTCAGCGCAGCAAAAGCGCGCACCGCCGATGTTGCCAATCTGATCGGCCGTGAATCGGTGCAAATGTTCGGCGGCATTGGTATGACAGACGAGGAGGATATTGGCCTGTACATGAAGCGTGCCCGCGTCGCGGAAATGACTCTTGGCGACGCCCGCTATCACCGCGAGCGCTTTGCCTGCCTTAGCGGCTTTTAATCAAGATCAGTCAATAACCTTTATATACTCGGGCTAGGTGCTTTAGCTCTTACTGCTATATACAGCCAAACCATTGTCGCGAAACGATATAGATTTTCGCTAAAAAGGCCCTCAAGTTCATGTAGATTCAACCGATTCGGTAGAGAGTAATACTTTCTACAATCGCTTTTATTAAAAAGCACCCGCAAACAAACGCAGGTAAGCACTATGGAAACTGCAACCTTTGGCTCCAATATCTCCAACCTGGCGCAGACCACTGATAAGCGGGCCGCCCCCTTCGGACAGACTGTTTCAGAACTGGCCCACGACAAAAAAATTAGCCCCGACGCCAGTCTCGACGCGGCCATCGTCAACACCAACTTATCCCTCAGCAGCGGCGATGCCGATCACTCATTAACGCTCGTACTAAAAACCGCCATTGAGGGCATTAATGCCGAGCTGGAACCGACACTCGGCCCCGGCGCCATTCAAGCCGCAGTGGATAGCGGTCTCGATGTCAGCCCCGAGGCAACGGCCGAGCGTATTGTGTCTTTAAGCACCGCCTTTCTACCGGCCTATCTCGACGCCAACTCTGACCTGGATTTTGAAACGACAGTGAATCAATTCATCGACGTCATTAGCGGCGGTATTGATCAGGGCTTTGCCGAGGCACGGGAAATACTCGATGGGCTACAGGTACTGAACGGCGATATCGCCAGTAATATCGATACGACCTATGAACTGGTACAGGACAAGCTGGCCGCCTTTGTTGAAAATATAAGCACGGGGGAGGCTCCTGCTGAGCAGTCAGCCGAACAGCAACTAGGTCTTGAATAAGACCTTTAACGCTTGGATTACAGGCAATAAAAAAGGCGCCCTATGAGCGCCTTTTTTATTGCAAACTGCTTATCAAGCCATCTTCAAGAAAGCTGAAAACTAGTCAACGATAGCCAACAGTTCCACATCAAAAACTAAGGTAGCGTGGGGGCCAATGGCACCACCGGCACCTTTCTCGCCGTAAGCCAAAGCCGAAGGCACATACAAACGCCACTTCGCGCCTTCTTGCATTAATTGCAGCGCCTCTGTCCAACCGGCAATAACGCCGTTGACGGGGAATTCTGCTGGCTCACCGCGATCGTAAGAACTATCAAACACAGTGCCGTCGATCAAAGTGCCGTGGTAGTGCGTGCGAACCTTGGCCGTACTACTGGGAATGGCACCCTTACCTTCACTTAATACTTCGTACTGCAGTCCCGAATCAGTGACAGTAATACCATCGCGCATGGCATTCTTGGCGAGAAACTCAACGCCCTCGGCGGACAACTTACCCGCCTCTTCCGCCTGCTTCTTCTGTACACGGCCGTTAACTTCTTCAAAGGCAGCCTTCATAACTTCGGTATCGACCTGAACAGGTTGACCTGTATAAGAGTCACTAATGCCCGCAATAACAGCGTCCAGAACGAGCTCATCAAAGGGACTACCGGCCAACTGATCGCCCATCTGGCGGCCAATGCCGTAACTAACTTGTTGTTCAACGGTGGTAAATTTGTCAGACATGTATCATTACTCATCAAAATAAAACAGCATCTTAGCACGACATAATTGAGCAAAGCCCAGCAAAAGTGAGCGAACACCTATCATAGAGCTGTGTTGTTTTGGTGTTGAATTAGCCACCAATCTTTAAACCCAACTTATTTAACCTAAAGCGAAAAAATCAATATATGGAATTGTTGACGGGAAAATCACCCTGGTAACCGGTGCAACCAGTGGTATTAGCACAGCGGCGGCAGAAATATTTGCCGAGAGAGGCGCCAAGATTGTGGTCTCCGATATTAATGAAGAGGGAGGCCAAGCAACCGTCGAGCGAGTTATTGCCGCCGGTGGTAAAGCTGTTTTTCAACGCTGCAATGTTGCCGTTGAAGCCGATGTTATCGCTCTGGTCAAAAGTACCGTGGACACCTACGGATAACTCGATATCGCCTTTAATAATGCCGGTATCGAGGGTGAAGCAGCCACCACGCCCAATTGCAGCATTGAGAATTTCTACCTCAATATCGACGTTAACTTGAAAGGCGTGTTCATGTACATGAAATACTAGGTCAACCAGTTCCTCGCCAAGGGTGGCGGTCGAGCCAAAGGTGTACCCGCCTGCGTTGCCGCCAAACACGGCGGGTGGGGCTGACTAAAACAGCGGCATTGAATTCGCCAAAAAAGGTATTCTCGTTAACGCCGTTTACCCCGGCAGCATTCGCACCAAAATGCTGGAGCGCGCCCTCGATGAAAAGCTCTGGGTTGAAAAGCAATTGCTCAAATTACAGCCCATTGGCCGCCTCGGCGACCCGGGTGAAGTTGGCAAGATAGTGATCTTTTTATGCTCCGGCGATGCCTCTTTCGTCACCGGCCACGCCATGCTCGTCGACGGATGATGAAGTCTTCGGACGCATTCTTCGCGTACAGCTCAACAACCTGGAACAGTTAGTGGCCACTCTGCCGGCAATGTGGATTTGCGCCCATTATTTTAGTGCTAGCTTTGCGGGAATTATGGGGCTAGTTTTTTTACTGGCCGCGCGCTCTATCGAAAAGGCTATATTGCAGACCCAGGTACGCGAAGCACTGGCATGATAATGGGCTTTTTAGCTAATATTTTGCTGCTGATTTGCGTCGCCTTTGGCCTCATTTTTTTAACACCCCATTCAGTATTAACGCCAAAACCAGAATACTAAGTTGAATTAACACTATTCATCTGCTAAATTCCAGATCCGACGTTAACGTCAACGTCAACAATCAGATGCCAAATTGAATTGGCAGTATCTATTTGCTAGATTACCGGGACACAAATAGTCCCTCAAAGAGGCGCCTTATGAGCCGCATTCAGTCATCGATCAACCCCCAGTCCGCCGCCTATAAAGAGAATGCTGAGCACTACAAAAAGCTGCTCGAAAAACTGAGAGAACGTCACAGCGAAGCGGCCACAGGCATCCGCGAAAAACTTATCGTGCGCCACCGCGAGCGCGGCAAGATGCTCGCCCGCGAGCGTATCGACCAGCTGGTCGACAGCCACACGGCCTTTCTTGAACTCTCTCCCCTTGCCGCCTACGGGCAGTACAAAAACGAGGTACCCTCGGCGGGCATCGTCACCGGCATCGGCCAAATTTGTGGCATCACCTGCATGATTATCGCCAATGACGCGACGGTGAAAGGCGGCTCCTTTTTCCACGAAACGGTGAAAAAACACGTCCGCGCCCAGGAAATTGCCGATCAAAATAACTTGCCCTGTATTTACCTGGTCGACTGCGGCGGCGCTTATTTGCCGGAGCAGGACAGAGTGTTCCCCGATAAAGAGCACTTCGGCAATACCTTTTATCGCCAGTGCCAAATGTCGGCCAAAGGTCTGCCGCAAATCTCGGCGGTATTTGGTGGCTGTACGGCGGGCGGCGCCTATATTCCCGCCCTGTCGGATGAAAATATTATGGTGCGCGGCAATGCCCGTATTCACCTCGGCGGGCCATCCATCGTCAAGGTCGCTATTAATGAAGAGATCGACGGCGAAACCCTCGGCGGTGCCGAGATGCACAGTAAGGTATCGGGCGTTAGCGACTACCTGGCCGAAGATGAGGACGAAGCCCTGGCGCGCATTCGCGAAATTATGGCCAAACTCAACTGGCCAACTAAGTGCCACGCCGATACTCGCCCGGTGCTGCCACCACGCTACAGCCCGGAAGAGCTACCCGGTGTGGTCAGCGCTAATCCAAAGATGCCCTACGATGTGCGAGAACTTATCGCCCGGCTGGTGGATGACAGTGACTTCCACGAATATAAGCCGCTTTATGGCGACACACTGATCTGTGGTACCGCCTATATTCACGGCTACCCGGTGGGTTTGATCGGCAATAACGGCGCGCTGTTTTCAGAATCCTCCTTAAAAGGCGCACACTTTATCGAGCTCTGTAATCAGCGCAATACACCGCTACTGTTCCTACACAATATCACTGGCTTTATGGTCGGTAGCGAAGCCGAGCGTGGCGGCATTGCCAAAAATAGTGCCAAGTTCGTTTATGCTCAAGCCACATCCCGCGTCGCCAAGTTTTCGGTGATCGTCGGCGGCTCCTACGGCGCGGGCAACTACGGCATGGCCGGTCGCGGCTTTTGGCCAAATTTTTTGTTCACCTGGCCCTCGGCCAATTGCGCCACCATGAGTGCCGATATCGCCAGCAATGTAATGACCGAACTGCGCCGCTCCAGTATTAAGCTAGGCGAAGCTACCGCCGAAGAACTACAGGAAATCGAAGACGGTGTTCGCGCCCAGTACGGTGAGCAAAGCGACCCCTACTACGCGACATCGCGCCTTTGGGATGACGGTATTATCGAGCCCGCCGACACCCGCGATGTGTTGGGTTTATGCCTGGCACTGGCCGCTGCCAAAGAACCTGACACCGGGCCATCACCGGTTTATCGCATGTGATGACATATCATCTGCTCAATAAAAAAGCCGCTCTCTTGCCCTTATTAAAGGTGTGTCAGTCACTATGATTAAATCACTGCTCGTCGCCAACCGTGGCGAAATCGCCGTACGCATTATGCGTACCTGCCAAAAACTCGGCATCCGTGCCGTTGCCGTTTATTCCGAGGCCGACCGCTACGCCCGTCACGTCGCTCAAGCAGACGAAGCCGTACTGATCGGCCCCGCCGAAAGCGCCCAGTCTTACCTGAAAGCAGAAAACATTATCGCGGCGGCCCAACAAACCGGCGTCGATGCCATTCACCCCGGCTATGGCTTTCTCTCTGAAAGCGAAGCGTTAATCAGCCTGTGCGAACAAGAGAACATTATTTTTGTCGGCCCCAATCGTGAAGCGATTAGGGTCATGGGTTCGAAAATCGAATCCAAGGCACTGGCGCAAAATGCCGGTGTGCCGACCATTCCCGGTTACCACGGTGCCGACCAATCTGAGGCGACGTTGTTAAAAGAAGGCGATAAGGTTGGCTATCCGCTGATGATTAAAGCCAGCGCAGGTGGTGGCGGCAAGGGCATGCGCCGGGTCGACAACAGCGCACAACTGGTGCGCGAACTGCCCCAGGCCAAACAGGAGGCACTGTCCGGTTTTGGTGACGACAAGGTCTTACTCGAAAAACTGATTGAAGAACCCCGTCATATTGAAGTGCAACTGGCCGCCGACCACCACGGCAATACCGTGCATTTATTTGAGCGCGAGTGTTCAATTCAACGCAACCATCAAAAGGTCATCGAAGAAGCACCGGCTGGTTTTTTAAGCGACGAACAACGCCAAATACTATTCGCCAGCGCCATCACCCTTGGGCAAACCGTTAGCTACGACTCCCTCGGCACCGTCGAATTTTTGCTCGACCAAAGTAATGGCGAGGTGTACTTCCTCGAAATGAACACTCGCCTGCAAGTCGAGCACCCCGTGACCGAAGCTATTACCGGTTTTGACTTGGTCGAGTGGCAAATACGCATCGCCGCTGGCGAGTACCTACCCTGTATTCAGGATGATATTCGCTGCACAGGCTGGGCCATCGAGGCCCGCGTCAATGCCGAAGATCCCGCCAATAATTATCGCCCCCAGACGGGCACTATCGCCCTTTATAAGGAACCCAAACATGCTGATGTGCGTGTCGATAGTGGCGTGCAGGCAGGCTCCGTACTCGGCCCCTATTACGACCCCATGCTGGCCAAGGTGATAGGCATTGGCGACAACCGCGAGCAAGCGCGCAGTGCTTTGCAGCGCGGCCTCGACAACTACACCTTAAGCGGCGTGGGTAATAATCTGAGCTTTTTAGGTGATATTCTGCGCCACCCGAACTTTGTCGATAAAGCCCTGACCACACGCTTTTTAGAAGAGTCTTTCAGTGGCGGCTGGCAAACCAAAAGCACCGACAGCAAGACGCTTATTTGCGCGGCCATTGCGCGCATTATGCTAATCGAACAACAGGATACGCAGGTCCATCACTCCCCCTTTCAAACCCTCGGTGCCTTTCGCGTACTCGACAGGGCCGGCCTGGCGGGACAGAGCCGCATTATTTTAAAGGACGAGCTTGATGACGCGGGCAGTATTCACCTGGTGACCATTAGTGGCTCACAGGGGCGCTACCAACTGAGCGCTCAGCTTATCGGTGACGACGAGGCGAAAAGTGAACACCGCATCCTCGCCGGCTGGATAGGCGAACAAAGCCTGCAAGTTGAGATAGACGGCCATAGCCAGAGCTTTAACATCGACAACACTGACGATGCCATCACTCTCACCGACAAAGGTAGCAGCCAGCGCTATCTCTGCCTGAGCGAGCAAGACCTGGCGCTGGGCAAAGGCCATAGCGCGGGTGGCGGCGATAGCAATATTACCGCCTCACTGCCCGGTCAAGTGGTTGAGATCAAAGTTGCCAGCGGCGATAACGTTACTAGTGGCGACACGCTGGTGGTACTCGATTCGATGAAACTGCTGCATAATCTCAGCGCCACGACCGATGGCGTGGTCGGCGAAATTTTCTGCAGCGTCGGCGACAGTGTTGAAGGCGGTGCGGTGCTGATTGAACTAGAGCCCAACGCATAAACATTTTTTTTGCTTCGACCTTAACCCATAACCCCAGACAAGCTGAGGAAGACCATGAACCAACTGTATTTTTCTGAAGAACAAAACATGCTACGCGAGCAGATTCGCCGCTTTGTCGAGCAGGAGATAGTCCCCAACGGTGAAGCCTGGGAAGAGGACGGCTTTGTGCCCCGCGATGTGCTGCGCAAAATGGGCGACCTGGGCTTTCTCGGCATTCGCTATGGCGAAGAGTACGGCGGCAGCAATATGAACACTCTCGGTAGCGTAATACTGGCCGAAGAACTGGGTCGCTCCAGCTTTGGCGGCTTTGCGGTCACCGTGATGGTGCACACCGATATGGCGTCCCCCCACCTGGAAAACTTTGGTAGCAAAGCCCAGAAAGACAAGTACATGCCCGACCTGATCAGCGGCAAGAAAATTTGCGCCGTGGGCGTGACCGAGCCCGACGCAGGTTCCGACGTTGCCGGTATGCGCACCACCGCTGTCGAAGATGGCGACGACTATGTGCTCAATGGCACCAAGATGTTCATCACCAACGGCGTTAAAGGCGACGTTTATTTTGTCGCGGCTAAGACTGACACCACAGTTAAAGCCTCGCGCGGCGTGACCATCTTCATCGTCGACAAAGGCACACCCGGCTTCACCGTTAGCCGCGCTCTCGATAAGCAGGGCTGGCGCAGTTCCGACACCGCCGAGCTGGTTTTCGATAACTGCCGTGTGCCGAAAGCGAATATCCTCGGCGAACTCAACAAGGGCTTCTACTCCATCATGCGCAACTTCCAGAACGAGCGCACCGTATTGGCCGCTCAATCTATTGGTGAAGCCGCCAAAGCGCTGGAGATCACACTGCAATATGTGCAGGAGCGTAAGGCCTTTGGCGAAACTTTGTGGGACAAACAAGTGATTCGCCAGCGCCTGGCGATGTTGCAGGCCAAGGTTGAAGCGGGGCGACAGCTCACTTATCACGCCGCCTGGCTCGATTCTATGGGCCAAGATTGCGTTAAAGAAGTGTCGATGGCAAAAGCTTTTTGCTGCGAACTGGTGAACGAAACCATGTACACCTGCCAGCAATTCCACGGCGGCTTTGGTTATATTCGCGAAAGCACTATTGAACGCATGGTGCGGGATGCTCGCGTGCAGAGTATTGGCGGCGGCGCTACGGAAGTAATGCTCGAGGAAATCTCTAAGCGCTCGATTATCGACTAACGCTGAAGACCAATCCTCAAGGTAGCAAAAACCGCAAAGGGCAGCCCACCAGCTGCCCTTTTTTTTGTCACAAATGTCTCAGACAATAATTTGAGAAGCAATCGTCAATTTTACCGATCACAAATTGTCCAAAATAACGACGCAACTTATAGTGCTCTGCTAATTCAGAAAAAAGCACAGGCGCGCATAGATCATGAAGCATATCCTTGTTGTTGAAGACAGCCCTATGGTGTTAAAGGTTCTCAAGCAATTTATATCCCAGTATGATGATTTGAAACCACAATTTGCCGAAACTTTAAGTCAAGCAACGGAACTAATAGCCCGTGCGACAACGCCCTTTTTTGCCTGCCTTGCCGACCTGGGATTACCCGATGCACCCAACGGCGAAATCGTCGAATTTTGCCTCGCCAAAAAAATCCCAACGATTGTACTCACGGGTAGTTACAACGAAGAAAACAGAAAATCGCTGATCGCCAGAGGTGTTGTTGACTATGTTGTAAAGGAGAGTCGCTTCGCCTATGAGTACGCAGTAAAACTACTGGTCAGATTAACTAAGAATGAAGAGACTCACGTACTGGTTACCGATGACTCTGTAACGGCGCGGGCCCATCTGAAAAAACTATTAAAAACCCATCTATTCCAGGTCAGCGAAGCGAAAGATGGCAAAGAGGCGATTGCTGTTCTCGAAAAAAACCCGGATATAAAATTACTGATTACCGACTACAACATGCCCATTATGGATGGCATAGAACTCACCAAGCATGTGCGCCGTAAGATGGGCAATGACCAGCTCATCATCATCGCATTATCTTCAGAGAGTGACCGTTATTTATCAGCACAGTTTATTAAGAATGGCGCCAGCGACTTCCTCAAAAAACCCTTTATACATGAAGAGTTTTACTGCCGCATAATGCACAACCTGGAAGAGCGAGAGCTACTAGAAAAGGTTCAAGACTATGCCGACAGAGATCATTTAACCGACCTTTACAATCGCCGTTATTTTAATAAAAAAGCCGAAGAAATGATTGAAGAAAACAAAAAACTCGGCATCACGATGTCACTTTGCATAATGGCCATCGATAACTTCAACAACATTAACGACGAGCTGGGTCACGATTGCGGAGACCATCTATTAATTGAGCTTTCAAAATCATTAACAACTAATATCGGCATGTTTTTATCCTCCCGCTATGGTGGTGGTGAATTTGCTGTTCTAATGCCAAAATTTACCGCAGAGAAAGCCGCCAAATTCACCAATGAATTTAGGGATTTTACAAGTACGCAAGCCATCTCTTACCGGGATGGAAAAGTCGAAATCACCCTCAGCGCAGGGGTTTGCGAAATAGAAAATGATGACTTTTCTTCCGCCCTGGCTTCCAGCTACCAGTCTCTACGGAAAGCAAAAAAACAAGGGGGTAATTGCGTTGTTCACACCAACCCCACCTAATCAAAAAATGGAAAGGCCTGGCTTTAGTTTTCTATAAAAACACAAAATATAAAGCCAGCTCCCTTTTATGCTTTAGGCAAACCAACGCTCATCTGGCCCAGGAAGTCCATTTTCCCCAGCGGCACACCTTTGATACGCAGCATGTCATACAGCGTGGTGGCGTGAAAATAAAGATTGGGCAGAGAAAATGACATCACAAAGTTTTCTGTCGTGAAGGGTATTTCAAACTCGCCCTTTCGAAAATACATTGCCCTGCCTGCTGTAGCCATAACAGTCTCGACGTCGACGGCATTGAGTTCAATCAAAGCCTCCGATAGCAAGTCAATGTATCCCTGATAAGTAGTTTCAGACAACGCAGGTGGCGGAGAAAACTCTCCAGCAATAAGCCCCTTAACAGCCCCAATCGTGTGATGCATTACCAGGTTAACCTGAAAAGGGAATGCCCCCATATCGGGCGCCAACTTCATCTCCACCAAGTCATTAAAATCCATGCCTTGCTCGTTAAAGTGTGCGGCACCTTTCTCAAGAACAACAATAGTCGCTGCTAGAACCCGTTTAAAATTCACTACGCTTAAATCATATAAGTTGGTCATCTGTGTTCTCTCTTGTTTTAATTATTGGAAGGGTGCCTTGATTTCCGCCCATAATGCTTCAATATTTTTATTCATTAAAACCCAGAAGTCTCCACCGATAGATTGCCGCCAAATAGTTCACCAGAAAACAACCTACCATCTTATAGAGACCGAACTCAACTCCTAATTACTTTTCAAAGATTATGCTTCCTCTTGCACTTCAAAATATCTATTTTTAAATCTAATTGGCTCTGAAATACCAAAAATAGGTGCCTGAGGGTTGCCAGCTCCTGACACAAGAATACTGCCGTAATTAAAAATTCTACCTAGAAAACTTTGCTCTACGCGGAGACTTTCAATTTTGGAATATTCATTTCTATTGTATTTCTACGAATAAGACCAGTTTTTGCTACAACTCGCTTGTTAGTAACTGCCAGCTCAGTTGTATAGTATGTAATGGCAGCCGAAATCCAAAACAACAAACCGATACCGAAAAATGGCAACAAAATCAAACCTAAAATTATTTTTGTCAGCAAAGACCAAGCGCTAATTTTTCCTTCATATTTGATAACCTCATCATTAATTAAGTTTGTTTCAACATACGATGCCATTTCTAATTTTCCTTTTAGAAGATCTTGAGATTATATAATAATAACTGCTATGCCTATTTCATTCGAGGAATTACACTCAGAAACTATTATCCAAGTTGGCAATCATATTTGAACTTTAGTGCGCTATAGAAACACACATATTTTCACAACGACCTTTACCTTGGCTTACGCAGAGCTTCTGTCATCGAACTTACTTTCAACACCCTCAGTCTAAGCCTGCCACCCGCTCAACAATAATCTTAGGATCAAGATCCGCTGGCACATCACCGTAGAGACAAACTCTGCCGGCAGAAGATAAGTCACCACCCTTCCAGAACTCACTATTTAATCCACCGCCGGTCGGCCCATCCTGAGCCTCTAAGTCAGCAGCGTCTAGCGCAGGCAACAAACGAATATCCGACTTCAGGTCTTCAAGCCCTGCGGCCAGCTCTGCGCTTTCCAGGCGCAGGGCAAAGAGCCAGTCGTAATACCCGGCCAGGCCTTGCAGCACTTCGCAAGCCTCGCCTTCATCACCCAGGTCTACGCCCTTGTCGGTGAAGGCCAGCACCAATGCTGCTATCGGCAATTCGGCAAAACCGCGCAGTAGTTCGGCCAAGGCAGTGGCGGCATCGTCGAGCATATCGAAGTCGATATTGGCGGCGTCTTCGCCGAGGGAAATCAGCAGTGCCGAGGGCGATGGCAGCTGCAACACCACATCGACTTTGGCGCTTAATTGATGGGCCATTGCGCCGATAGCATCGGCGCAAAAAGCCTTAAGCGCGGCATCGTTGAGCAGGGCAGAAATCCTCTCCGCCCCTTCGCTATCAGCGGCCAAGCTGGCATGAGTGGCAAATACGGCAGCGAAATCGAAGCTAACGACTTGCGAGCCCAGCACTTTATTGGCATCGGCCAAACCCGCCGCGTAGCGCATGGGTTCTGTGTGCCACGCGGGATGATTATTGGCGAACACTTGTCGCGCATAATCTTCGAAGGCGAGCCAGCGCAGTTGCTGCGACTCGCCCGCCAACCAGGTTTTGACCCATGCCGCCATCTTAAGCGCCGCCCTTCAATGCTTTCAGTTCCGCTTTGAGTGCCGCGATTTCGACGTCCTTGGGGTCGGGCATCATCACTGACTCAATGGCATCGGCGGGGCAGGTTTTGTCGGGCGTACCCAGGTGCAATACTTTGGGGTCGTCCCAGCTGCCGTAGTAGGGCAGGCCTTCAGGTGGCTTGGCCTTCGTCCACTCGGCAGCAAACTCTTTGAAGGGTTTGGCGCGGGCGAGACGGGCCTTGCGCTCAGCGGCGCGGGCCTTGTCGGTCGCTTCGGCATTGAGAGCACCGGTTTCATAGTCCATCACCACGAAGTAGATAGTCTCGATGGTTTTTTTCGAGACGATGCCATCGGCCCAGTCTTTGGCGATATCCGCCGGGTCGCGCTCCAGCACATCGCCGTAACCGCCACCGCCACCCTGGGTAATCATGTACAGCTCGCCCTGCTCCGCCAGCTCAAACTGCAGGCCCGCATGGTGGGAGCTGTAAGTCGCATCGGGAAAGGGCTGCTCGTTCATGATCTCATCAATGGTGAAGCGCATTAGATCACGATTGTCTTTCATTACGTCAAAGACATTAACGTCTTTGACCTTACACAGGGGGTAACAGCCCGGTGCATAGCCGCCGAAGATGCCGTAGGTGGAGGGGAATTTGGCGCCAATGGTGTTGACCATATAACCCCAGGCCTGGGTGTCTTTGTGGGTGACGATTTGCTGATAGCCATGGCCACCGCGCTGCTTGCCGAAACCACAGTTGTCGACCATCACCTTGTGGGGCACCAACTTCATCATCGGCACTTCTTCTTCGATCAGCTCCTGCTCGCCGATGTCGGCCATGGAGGCAAAGATCGGTGCTACGGAGTGCTCGCCATCGCGGGTGGCTCGCGCCGCACCGCCCATGCCGTTGAGGTCGGCACAGACATTGCCGACGAACTCCTGATGCTGATTAAAGCCACCGTAAACAAAGGTGGTAATCATATTGTACCAGCAAGCGACGATGTCGGTGGAGCGATAACCGGCCGCGAACAACAGCTTGGGCACGGCATTCTGCACGGCGGTAAAGGCCGGGAAGAAGGTCATCATGCTCTGGGCATTGGGTGCCTCGGGTGAACAGTTGAGCGCCGAGCCGGGATCGGTGAGCACCTTAATGGGTGCAAACACCGCCTGATTACGCGGCAGGTCGGGCCAGATAAACATCAGGAATAACTGTGCCAACATACCCTTCATCGAGGCCAGCACGGTGTTATTCGCCCGATTCAAAAATTCGGGCGAGGAACCCCGCAGATCGATAATCAACTCATCGTCCTGCTTACTCACCTCACAGCGAATTTTGATCAACACGTTTTCACGCAGAGTACTGTCGGCGAAGACATTGCTCTGCACCTTGCCGTTGGGCCAGGTCCGTAAACGCCGCCGCACTTCGGCCTCGGTATCGGAGAGGGTGCCGCGAATAGTTGCCAAAAAGGCATCGACACCGTAGTCGCGAATCACCTCTTCAACCCGCTTTTTAATGCGCAGGCAGGCGTGCAGCTTCGACTTCATGCCTTCAAATTGCAGCTTTGGCTCACGCACCGAGTTCTGCAGAAAGGTCAGCAGGTCTTTGCGAAACTCAAAATTCTCACCTACTTTCAGGGGCGGCATTTTCAGGCCTTCGTCATAGGGACTCTCGGCACCACCGGGCATGCCACCCGGTTCGCAGGCGCCGTTTTCACCCTCGTGAACTATCGAGCCAACAAAGCAGACGATTTCGCCATTGTGAAACACCGGTAGCGACAGACTTTGGTCGGTGTTGTGAATATTGCCGTAGCGCGCATCGTTGTGCATAAAGATGTCGCCCTCGTTAATGCCCACGGTGGGGTCATCCTTCCAGTACTTGAGGGCGAATTTCACCGGGTGCTGGGCCAGTACCGAAAAGATCAGTACCCCGCCGGCACTAGACAGAGACAAGTCGCCCTGGCAAGAGAAAATACCGGCAATCAGATCACCCCATTTGGCACCGGGGGCGGCACCCATTTGTTCCACCATGTCGAAAGATTCATTACAGGCCGTTTGCAGGCGGTTGCGAATCAGGTGGATATCGTCTGAACGATCTTGCCAGGCCTCGACCGCCGCCACTTCCTGTTCGGTGGGAATAGAGACGGTGTGGTCGGCCATGATCTCGGGATCGGGGCCGAGAAAAAGGACGTTATCGTCGAGAAACTGCTCAATTAAACTACGTTCGGATGGTGCTTTTATTTCATTCATTCTGCTCTCCTCCTCAGTTGACGCTGTGCTGTTGCAGCCAGGCAGAACCCTGCTTGCCCATGGTCAGCGACCAACCGGGGTACACGAGATAAGTGGTGTGTGGCGTTTCGACCAGAGCGGGGCCATCGATGGATGCCCCCTCTGGAATATCCGCGACGTTATAAACATTCGTACTCAACGCACCGTCGGTGCCGTCGAACCAGCAATCGCGACTGCTGATGGGCGCAACACTGGCAGCGCTGCTGGCGTTGCTGGTTTCCAGTTTCACCGCCTCGTGCTCGACATAAGAGACCACGCGAATCACGTTGACGCGAATGCCAGCCTCGGGGGCGGCACTGCCCTTACCGAAACGGTTCTCATAGTTAGTGCTGAACAGGTCGAGGAGGGTCATTACATCCTGATCGGATTCAATGCGATCCACCGGGCTCACCACCGCCGTTTGCGCCAGCTGATTGCCGTAGCGCATATCCAGTTCAACCCGCGACTTGATGTCTTTGGGGTCGACACCCTGGCGCAGTAAATCTTCGCGACCCAGCACTTCGAGCTGGCCTACGGTGGCGTTAAAATCGGTGAAGTCCTGTAACACTTTGCGCTCGAGGGAATCGTAGAGCATCAAATACAGTGAGCGCTCGTGAATGTGCAGCTGGCTCATGCTGCCCGCACCGAGGGAGGAAAAGACGGCGCTGAAAGGCGGAATCAAAATTTTCTTGATACCAATTTTGCTGGCGTAACCACAGGCGTGCAGTGGCCCACCGCCACCGTAGGACAGCAGGGTGAAATTGCTGGGGTCATAACCCTTGACCGCCACTTCTTTAAAAATGGCATCGGCCATATTGGCGTCAACCTTGCGGCGCACCGCCAGCGCCGCCTCTTCAAGACTGAGGCCGGTGTGCTCGCAAATATGGTCGCGAATCGAACGTTCGGCGCGACGCTTGCTGAGCTTGATGCTGCCACCGGCGTAGTTTTTCTCATCGAGATAACCCAGCACCAGGTTGGCATCGGTGGTGGTCGGCAACTTACCGCCACGACCGTAGCAGGTGGGGCCGGGATCGGAACCGGCGCTTTCCGGCCCCACTTCCACCGCACCCCAAAGCCGGTCGTAACGGGCGATGGAACCACCGCCGGCACCGAGGGTGTGGAGGTAGGTCATCGGCGTGCTGATCAGCCAGCGGTCGATCACCGGGTTAAAGTCGTAGAACTTCACGCCGTCACTGGTCACCAGACCGATGTCGAAACTGGTGCCGCCCATATCGGTGGCGATCATATTGGGTTCGTCAAACTGTTGGGACAGGCTGCCCGTCGCCTCAAGACCGGCAACGGGGCCGGAGTGAATGGTTTGCAGGGAGTGGGTGGAACTCATCTGCGCCATGCCGCAACTGTTGTGCACCACCAACATGGGTTTTTCGTACTTATTTTTGCGCAACACGCTCTCGAGACTGGCCAGGCCGTGGTACATCTGGTCGTGCAGGTAGGCGTCGAGAATGGCCGACATGGTGCGGGCGTATTCGCCCTTGCGACCCGCGACGCGGTGCGACAGCACAATGGGAATGGCGCCGAGCAAATGGCTGGGGTATTCCTCGAGAATAATACGCTCAATTTTCTTTTCGTTCTCCGGGTTCACCACGGAGTTAATGGTGGAGACCACAAAGGCCTGGGCACCGCGGTCGACCAGACGCCGTACCACCGTGCGCACATTGTCTTCGTCGACATCAAAAACCACTTCGCCCTTGTAGTCGATGCGCTCGTCGACGCCTTCGATCATCGAGCGTGGCACAATGGGCACCGGGCGCTGGGCACCGGACAAATCCTGCTGCTCGGCCTCACTGAGACCGTCGCCATAACCTCGGGCGCGCATTAGCGGCACCGACGATTCAAAGCCCGAGGTGGTGATCAAACCCACCGCCGGCCCCTTGCGCTCAATCAGGGCGTTGGTGCCGAGGGTGGTGGCGTAGCGCACGGCATCCACCGAGGACAGCACCTCTTCAATCGTCACTTCGAGCTGCTTGCAGGCATTTTCGAGGGAGGCCATAAAACCGGAGGCGAGATTGTGATGGGTGGTCAGCGCCTTGCCTTCGGCACGCCTCTCATCGACCACCAGAAAACAGTCGGTAAAGGTACCGCCGATATCGACACTGACGCGCCTCATGACTCACCCCCGGCGTGGCGCGCCTTGAGGCTGTCGATGTCGAGAATAAGATCGTTCACCGTCAGTGGATGGCCCGGCGGCAGGTATTCAACTTCGACCTGAGTCGCGCATTGGGGGCAGTAGTATTCGATGATGCGACACCAGTCGGGGTCTGGCGCGTAAGTGAAGGCGTACTTTTCCGGGTCGATCACCGGGTCGTGAATTTCGCTCGGCTCGCGCTCATAAACTACCAGCGCCTCTTTATAGGGCCCGCGCGCGTTGCCCAGGTTCTGCTCGCAACGGCGGCAATGCCAGGTTTCTTTGTCGAGATCGATCGACAGGTATTCGGTGATCGCCACCCGGCCATTTTCGATGGTGACATCTCTTAATTCCATCTTTCCCTTCTCTGCGCTCATGGCTTTTTTGTCGCTCATGACTGTTTCTCCACTATCAAATCGCCATTGGCGGAAACCTTAAACGACCAACCGGCACGAATTAGGCAGGTCAAATAGTCGTCTCTAAATAATGCCGGGCCATCACCGCTGGCACCGGGCGCTGTGGTTTTCAGCGAGTACACCGGCAGGCTTACCGGTTCACCGCGCATAATCACGCTGGCCTCACCCGTTGCCTGAGCGGGGGCAGCGGCCACATCCGTCGCCGTTTGCAGGCTCAAATGCGCCAGGGTGTGAGTCGCCGTCAGCTGCAGTGCGCTATCGGCCAAACCGGCAGACAGAGCATCCAGTTGGCCAGAGACATAGGGCTGAGTACTCAGCTGGCCATCTTTCGAGCCACTGACTTCCAGGCTTTCATTCCAGTCGCCGGCCTCAATACCTTCACCGAACATATCGCGGCTGGCGCGGCTGCGCATTTCCCCAATAATCGGTTCCTCACCGCGCGCCTGCACCTCGGCAAGGGGCACGCGGTAGTGGTGGGACAGGTCACTAAAGCCAATGCCGTAGGCACTGAACACCGAGGAGTAGGCGGGGATAATCAAACGCTTGAAGCCCGCCGCCTCGGCGATGCCACCAGCGTTCATGGGGCCACCGCCACCGAAGGCCAGCAAGGCACTATCGCCGATGTCGATCTGGCGCGTGCTCATCACCTCATTCATCTGCTGGGCGATCTGGCCCTCGTAGGCAGAGATCATGGTATCGGCGGCCTGGTCGATTGACAGGCCCAGAGGCTTGGCGATATCACTTTCAATCACCTCTGCCGACAGCGTCTTGTCGAGGTTTAATTCACCACCGAGATAGTTATCCGGATCAATCATGCCGGCCAATAGCAGGGCATCGGTAATCGTCGCCTGGTTGCCGCCACGACCAAAGCAGGCGGGGCCGGGTGCGGCGCCGACACTCTCGGGGCCAATCAAAATTTCTTTATTTTCGACGCGAATAATTGAGCTGCCGCCGTAGCCGAAGCTGACAATGTCTCCCATCGCGAAGGAAGAGGGAATTTCTTCATCGCCAATCAAACCGTGGGCCAGCTCGGTGGGAGCGCCGTCGACCACCATGGAAATATCCGTGGTGGTACCGCCGATATCCATGCCCACCATGGCGCTGGCACCGTACATGCCGGCATAGGCGACCATGCCTTCCATGCCGCCACGCGGGCCGGAGCCGTAGGTTTTAATGGCGGTGGTTTTCGCCACCCGCGCCGAATCGCCATCGTTGCGATAAATCAGCATCGGGCTGCGCAGGTGGTGTTGCTTGGTAATGCGCTCGGCACCGTAGAGGAAGTGCTCCATACTCGAATGTAAATAGGAGTTGACCACCGCCGACAATAAGCGCCGGGCGTTGTTGTCATCGCGCACTAATTCGTGGGAAAACAGCACGGGAATAGCGCCGAGCAAGTGACGCGGATAGCGCTCCAGCACGGCATCTTTAACGATGAGTTCCTGCTCGCGGGTCGGCAGAGCCACCACCACGCGCGATACACCGTGGGCAATCAGGGTGGTGAAACCCCGCATTAACTCAGCTTCATCCAAGGCGTTATTGTTCAGGCTTAAAGCCACTGGCGCAGCGGGCACCATCGCAGGCCACAGACCGGTTTGGCCCAGCGTGTCGGCCGCACCGTAAAGGCTTTGCTCTTCACCGGCGATCAGCATCACGCCAACCGGGGAACCCTTGTGCTCAACCACGGCATTGGTGCCGGAGGTGGTGGAGTAGCGCAGGTGATCGGTTTCACCCAGCAGGCGCGCTAAATCCTCTGCGCCGTAGAGTTCGCGAGACAGCCTGTCGAGGGAGTCGACAAAACATTGACTGAGGTCATGGGGCGTCGTCGGCGACTTGATGTGCGCCACCCGCTCCCCGTCCGTGGCGAAGGCGTCGGTAAACGACCCGCCGTTATCGATATTGACCAGTAATCCCATAGCTTTTTACCCAGTAAATTAAGGACAAATTCGAGCCGCGCCCGAACCTTCTTTACGGAGGGTAGAAAGATTTTGTTAACACCGAGTTGTATTTTCACGAAACCATCAAGCACCCACAACAACCTGCGCAAAATGACGACTCGGGTACCAAATCCCTTAACCCCGTGTTCTTTTTTATTTTTCTACAAACTGACTACGCTGTTAAGGGCTGAGCCATCAATCCAGCGCGAACTTAACTTACTACAAAGCCAGAGCCAACACCACAGGGACTGGGCTAAATAACCGAGAGGAATTTTACTGCATTGATATGAAGCAATTAGAGGGGAGAAGCGGCGTAGATTGTTGTCTGTAAAGCTAGCCAACTTGTAGCGGTATAGCGGCTCAGTAGCCACCACATTGCAGTAAGAGAGCTAGCCCAAAGGTCGTCTTTATTGGCATGTTCGACCAACACGATCAATTTATTCCAGCGTTGCAGGTCACACCCTGTATTTAGCGCCAACATTTGAGGGCAACATGAGCGTAGCGAAAAAATTTTCGTAACATGTGCTTGTTAGGATTTTTATAGTGTATTAATCGTATGCTTAAAACATTCTATTACTAATTTTCCGAAATCCATTTTTGTACAGTCACATGCATTTTAGACTCTGCTTCGCTTTTTGTTTTTCCTTTTCGCTCTGGAAAATTTTGATTTAACGGCATATATTTTTCGCCCTCAAGAATTCTGAACATAATAACTTCTGCGTAATATTGGAAGTCTCCGCTTTTAGGAATAAGCTCTTTTACTTGCACTGTGTAATCATATTTATCCATTATTTAATTCCATTTCATATAAGCGCCTTCATTTGTTTCGGTGCCTAACAACTAAGTCTGCGTTGCTCGACACAAAAACCTCGCCAAGTGACACACGCTTCCAATTTAACACCTAAAGAACCACACCTAAGTTTTTAACTTTAGATGAAACGTTTATTTTTTAGCCCTGTTAATTCTCGGCAAGTACATGGCGTGACGCATTTCACACAGGACTGGCCCAAAGATCATATTCATCGGCGTGTTCGACGAGAACCCTTAGTTTATCGCCAGGCTGTAAATCACATTCGCCGTTCAAATAAACATTGCCATCAATGTCGGGCGCATCGGCCCATGAGCGGGCTACAGCGCCCTCTTCGTCAACTTCATCGACCAGCACCTCAATAGTGCTGCCGACTTTTTTGGCCAGTCGCGCCGTGCTAATGGCCTGCTGGGTTTCCATCAAGCGCTCCCAACGCTCCTGCTTCACCTCTTCCGGCACAGGGTTAGGCAGCGCGTTGGCCGGGGCACCCTCGACGGCTTCGTATTTGAAACAGCCGACGCGATCGAGCTGGGCCTCCTGCAACCAGTCGAGCAGGTGTTTGAAGTCGTCTTCGGTTTCACCGGGGAAGCCGGTAATAAAGGTGCTGCGCAGGGTGAGTTCGGGGCACATTTCACGCCAGCGCTGAATCCGCCCCAGGGTCTTTATCTGGTCGCCGGGGCGCTTCATGGCTTTCAAGACAGAGGGGCTGGAGTGCTGAAAGGGGATGTCGAGATAGGGCAGGATCTTGCCCTCGGCCATCAGCGGAATAATATTATCGACATGGGGATAGGGGTAAACGTAGTGCAGGCGCACCCAGGCATCCATATCGCCGAGGGCCTCGCACAATTCGAGCATACGCGATTTCACCGGCTTGCCCTGCCAGAAGCCGGTGCGGTATTTAATATCAACACCGTAGGCGCTGGTGTCCTGAGAGATCACCAGCAATTCGCGAACGCCGGATTTCACCAGTCGCTCGGCCTCATCCAGCACCTCACCCACCGGGCGGCTGACTAGCTTGCCGCGCAGGTCGGGAATAATGCAGAAGCTGCAACTGTGATTACAGCCCTCGGAAATTTTCAAATAGGCGTAGTGACGCGGGGTCAGCTTGACGCCCTGGGGTGGCAACAGGTCTGTGTAGGGGTTGTGATCGGTGGGCGGTGCCACGCTGTCGTGTACGGCGCTCACCACCTCTTCGTATTGATGGGCACCGGTCACCGCCAGCACGCCGGGGTGGGTGTCGCGGATCAGCCCCTCTTCACCCCCCATGCAGCCGGTAACAATGACCCGGCCATTTTCGGCCATGGCCTCGCCAATAGCGTCGAGGGATTCCTGCTTGGCGCTGTCGAGAAAGCCGCAGGTATTGACCACCACCACTTCGGCATCGGCATAACTGGGGGTGACATCGTAACCGTCAAGTTTTAACTGGGTGAGAATGCGCTCAGAATCTACCAGGGCCTTGGGACAACCAAGACTGATAAAACCAACTTTTGGATTTGTCATATACGTGCCACGCAAAAAGAGAAGAAAAACCGGGCGGCAATTCTACCAGAAGGCGTGTGAAAAAAAGTGTGGGCAAAGGGGAAAAGCCTCGCTGAGGCCTGACCCCGTTGTGGAGGCGCTATTCGTCCTTCGAGCCACGCAGCAGTTCAGACTGCTTTTTCAGCACGTGGGACATAATGTAGTCCTGGTCATCAGCATCGAGAAAGACGAAATCCACCGCCACCAGCTTGTTGAAGTCGGGTGACGAGGGAAGGGCATCGCGGCAGCTGACCACGCGACCGAAGGCTTTAATAAAATAGTACTCGGGAAACAGGGTTACGGATAACTCGAGACAATCGTGAACCCGCACACTTGAAGGGGCGTGGAAGGACACGCCACTGGCACTGAGACTAATCTGATGGGTGGGCCGGGGAATCACATCCTCTTCACCACTCACATCGGGACTGTCAGACATCTGCCCGACAATATGGATTTTTCGATTGAGTAATTTCAGCACCGTGGCCACTTCGGGCAACTGGTCGTCAATATCGAGCAATAGCGCATTAATGCGCCCATCGAGCTCGGCCAGGGAACTCAACAATTTGTGCCGACGCCCCGAATCTATTTTCGAAGAGGCTATCGCCCCGTCAAGATCGGCTTCGCTAATGGTTTTATAGCTCAGCGAAACACTGTCATCTATTCGGTAAAACCGCCTTTTCTCTTCCATGTCTATTAACCTGTCATCTTTAATTATTTTACTCTTCTTCGAGGGGCAGATCGCTCGCCGTATCCAGAGCACGCAACAACAACTCCAGCTCTTCAGGCGTATCCAGCTCACCATCATACTCGGGTAAAAGTGCATCTACCCCCGGCAACTCCAGCTCTATGCCTGCTGGTACGGTATCCGACCCTTCAACGGGCTCCCCCAGGGGGATGTCGGTATCTAGCAAAAGAGGCTCTGACTCAAGCGCCTTCAAATCGGCTGGTAATACTTCACGCTCTGGCTCGGCAGTTGTCGAGTCGGCGTCACCTGCCTCTACAGCTTCATCGGCACCCGGCAAAGTAGGCGCCTCACCCTCGGTGTCATCCTCACCATCGAGCCCGATGATCTCACCGTTTACTTTGCGCAGTATCAGGGTTATCTCAACACGCCGGTTGCGCGCTCTATTTTCAGGGGTGTCATTGGCAACAAGAGGCTGGGAATCACCAAAACCCTCTATCAAGAAGCGCCGCGAGTCCAACAGATTCGAACGCAGTAAGGCGTGTAACACCGACACCGCTCGCCCAGCTGATAGCTCCCAATTTGAACGAAAACGCTTGGTATGAATCGGGCGATTATCGGTGTGCCCCGACACCGTCACCGTGCCTTCAACTTCAGACAAAGCCAAGTGTATTTTATCCAGTACGTCAATAAAGCCGGAGCGCAGTTTTGCGCGCCCAGAGGGAAACGAAGCCCTTTCGTTAATACGAATAATAATACTGTCGGACGTGCTTTCCAGCTCTATTGCCCCGGCGGTAATTTCTTCACTCAAGAGAGCCGCAAGCTTCGACGCCTCGGCTTTCGTTTGCTCAGCTTGTATCTCCTCCAGCAGTTTTTCCATGGCCTGGGGGTCAAGGGCCTTTGGATCCATAGCGTCGAGTTCACCAACCTTCTCGTGCAGGGGCATATCTATCACCTGGCCCTCGACAAAATCCATCTCTGTCTCAGACTGGTCCGAAGGCACCGTACGCTGCACGCCAAAGGCCTCTCTCATCGAACCTGCCACCTGCTTGAATTTGAGAATATCCATCTCAGCAAAACTCAATAGCAGTACGAAAAAGCACATTAGCAGAGTCATCAGGTCGGCAAAGGTCATCACCCATGCGGGTACACCTGCCCCTTCTTTTTTCTGCGGTTCGTCGCTCATAGTAAACCCTGGTTACACCTTGCCCCCATGAGCTTACGCATCACCTTTTTTTTCTTTCGCTTCTAAATTTCGCTTAGAGCCCGGTAAATAGGTGCGCAGCATGTCATCAATCACCCGAGGATTGCGCCCCTCCTGCATACCAGAGATGCCATCGATAATTATCGATTGCAACAAAAACTCTTCATTGCGGCGCAAGCTCAGCTTTCCCGCCATGGGAGAGGCGATAACATTGGCTATCAAAGCACCGTAGAGGGTTGTTAAGAGAGCCACAGCCATCGCCGGGCCAATACTTTTGGGGTCGTCCATATTACCAAGCATCAGCACCAGGCCTACAAGGGTACCGATCATACCCATGGCCGGTGCCACTTCAGCAATTTTTTCGAAAATCGCCGCACCATCATCGTGGCGCACCGCCGCTCGATTCCTCTCGGCAACTAATGTTTGGGAAACCACTTCAGCCTCCATGCCATCCACCAGCATGGAAACACCCTTGGCCAAGAACTCGCTGCTAGGCTCTTTCTCTTCCAGGATAAGTAAACCGCCGGTGCGGGTTTCCTTGGCCATATCGACGATTTCTAGAATCACCTCACTCGGCGCCTGAGCCTTATACATCAAAGATTTCAAGCCTGCCTTAATAGCATCGGCAAATTGGCTGAAGTTATACTGCATCATCACTGCGCCGAGGGTGCCGCCGCCGACCACAGCCATAGAAGGCATATCCACGAAGGGCATTACCCCACCGCCCATAATCATGGCGGCAATAATAATACCTACCGCAACGACAAAACCTATTAGCGTCGCTAAATCCAATTAACTTCCCCTTTTAGAAATAAGCTATAAATCGCTGACTATCTCGCAGCTGGTTTTCACCCTCCAGCCATCAAGTCAACGACCATGCCAATATATCAACCCGCGCCCACACTTTCTTTTTATCGGGGCATAGAGCGGGTATTGGCTCACAAGATTAATAAACATCCTCTCTTATAGAGGCAACAAGATACGTAAAATCCCAGCAATTACAAATAAAGAAATAGAAAAGCGCTGGCGCACCACTGACCGAGCCACTCACAGCGACTATTATTCCTGCAGAATAGGCTGCACCAGCACCCAGGGCCTGACCACCACCGACCACATCAATGCATTGGCGTCGTACCACTCCAGAGCCAGAGCATCGCTAATTTGACCAAGCTCACCCTTAGCCTGCCAGGCTTCAATCTGTGTTTTATTATTGCTCGACATCTCGGCAGCAACCTCGACCAAATCGAGAGACGGCGCCACATAAATGGCGGTGCCATTGGCAAAAAAACGTTGCAACTCACGCCAGGGCATTTTTGCCGTTTCGCCCTCTAGTTTGGCACGCAGTAAAAGGTCTGGATCAGTCGTCGTCATTTTTTATTCTCGCATGTTCGGAAGGCTTACCCGTACAGCTATCAGCCATACGAAGTTTTTCGCTACGCGGCAGTTTTTTGATGGCCGCTTCACGTTTACTGGCGCTGGAACGATCGTGTCCCGCCTCTCGGAACACCACCTGCTCGGGCCGACGTCCGGCATGAAAGTACTTTGCCCCCGCGCCACTTTGATGTTGAAGAAAGCGTCGCTCTACGTCTATGCTAATGCCGGTGTAGAGAGAGCTGTCGCTGGCCCGAATCATATACACACTCCAGTCACTGGCCATTTTTGGACCTTTGCCGCGTGCCTTTTTAACAGCTAGTGGCTGTGCGTGCCGTCAGCGCCGTGGGAATGACCGTGGGACAACTCGTCTTTGGTCGCCTCTCGAACAATTTTAATGGTGATATCAAAGGTTAAGTCGAGCCCGGCAAAGGGGTGGTTGGTATCGACATCGACCGAAAATTTACCGACCTTAACCACCGTCACCTGTCGCTGCCCCTCTTTGCTCTGCACCACCACAGTGGTGCCAGGCTCGGGTCGTTTTTTAGCACGCAAGTGTTTCAAGGGTACACGCTGCACACTGTCGGGATGATTCGGGCCGTAGGGCTGCTTCAAATCAACAGAAAGATGCTCGCCCACTTCCTTACCTTCGAGTTCTTGCTCAAGCGCCGGCAGCATGCCACCGTGGCCGTGTAAATAAACGGTTGCCCCACCGCCATCGGAATTCTCCAACACTTTGCCTTCGCTATCTTTCAGGCTGTATTCAAACTCAACAACGCTGTCTTTACTGATTTTCATATTTACTATCCTACGTATGTAAGCCCAACAATTTCAGGGGCGCAGTATCTTGATTACGAGGCGGCTTGGCAAGCCGCAACAAAGTTCAGCCTTTCACCGCACTGGCGGCAATGATAGTTCACCTCGCCACGGGCCAGTTTATTGTGACGTCGGGAAGAGAGGCGGTGACGCTGACAGACACAGCGATAATCAAAATAGCGCTGGCGCCGCGTCGGAATACCGCTCAAGTCATAGTCGGCGGTACGACTAGCGTCGGCCTTAAAAACCCGCATGATGTTGCGCCACTCGTCACCGTGCGGGCGAATCTTCGCCAAACCGTAGAGACAATCACTGACGTAATGAGCCACTTCGTGGGGCACGGTAGTCGCCAGATTGTCGCTGAAATACTTGGCGAAAATATGGGGGTTAAAACGCATCACTCGTTCTTTACCCTTGACCCGGTACATACCACTGCAACGGCCGCGCAAATCAAAAAGCACGGGGATGGCCGCAAATTTTCGACCGTATTCCCGCTCGGCCAGTGCCAGTGTTGCCTGTGTTTTTTCCAGCACCCGGGCTTGCTGCTCGGCATTAATCGGCTCGATGAGCGCTGCAGTCGTCACTGTCATTTCAATATTAAGCCTGCCTGTTAAGGCAGTGCATTAAGACAGTTTGCGTACTTTAAAACTGCGGCCTTTAATTTTGCCCTCTCGCAAACTCTTATAGGCAATGCCCGACGACTTGCGCGCCACCGCCACGTAGGCACGGAAATCAAAAATATCAATCTTGCCAATATCGTTCCCGGGCAACCCGCCATCACCGGTTAGTGCGCCGAGAATATCGCCGGGGCGCAGGCGGTCTTTGCGTCCACCGTCAATACACAGCGTGACCATCGGTGCCGGTGCGGGGTTATCCATCACCGCCGCAGGTGCAGGCGTAAGTTCCAGCCGGGGACGAACACCCGAATAGGATTCGATGGCCTCCAGGCGGAAGGCTTCACTGGGCTCGTAAAAATTAATCGCCTTGCCCTCTTCGCCCGCACGGCCGGTGCGACCAATGCGATGCACGTGCACCTCGGGGTCGCGGGCCAAGTCGTAATTGACCACCACTTTCAGAGATTTAACATCCAGTCCCCGAGCGGCAACATCTGTCGCCACTAGTACCGGACAAGAGCTATTGGAAAACTGCACCAGCACCAGGTCCCGATCGCGCTGATCCATATCACCGTGCAGAGCGCTGGCGACAAAGCCTTCAGAATTTAAGGCATCGGCCACGCTCTGACAATCGCGTTTGGTATTGCAAAAAATCACCGTCGAATCCGGGTAGTGCTTGCTGAGCAGGGTCACCAACAGTGCCGGTTTATCCGCCGCCTTCACCTTGTAAAAATGTTGGCTGATGACCTCTTCGCTGTGCACCGACTCCACTCGCACCTGCAGCGGGTCTTGTTGAAACTGCCGACTAATCTCCAGCACGTCATCGGGATAGGTCGCGGAGAACATCAGCGTTTGACGCCCCGGAGGAATGGTTTCAACAATGCCGGCAATGGCATCGCGAAAGCCCATGTCGAGCATGCGATCGGCTTCATCGAGCACCAAGGTGTGCACATCATTGAGTTTTAAAGAGCCTTTGCGTAAATGCTCGGCAATGCGCCCCGGCGTACCAACGACAATGTGGGCGCCATGCTCCAACGAACCCAACTGAGGGCCGAAGGGCTTGCCGCCACAGAGGGTCAAAATTTTAATGTTTTGCGTAAAGCGCGCCAGACGACGCAGCTCTTTACTGACCTGGTCGGCCAACTCGCGGGTGGGGCACAACACCAGCACCTGCACCCGGTATTTATTCAACTGTAACTTTGCCAGTAGGCTAATGCCAAAGGCCGCCGTTTTGCCGCTGCCGGTTTTCGCCTGGGCGAGCATATCTCGACCGGCGAGCATGGCGGGCAAACTGTCGGCCTGCACTTGCGTCATTTGCTCATAACCCAGTGTCGAGAGGTTTTCGCGCATGCCATCGGGGAGTTGCAGGGAGGTGAATGCCAGTTGTTTGCTCATAGCCATTGATTACTCGTAAAAGCTGTTGGTCAGAAAGGGGCGCATTTTATCAGAGAGCGCCATTGGTACTCCTACTTCTATTGAAAAATAGTGGCCAAGGATAGCCTTCATTCATAACAGGCTGTGGATACACGCCTTTCCCTGCTCTCTATCTATAAAGCCCTCTAAAAATCTTCTTAATTGCTACAATAGCCCGACTATGAAATACGACTTACACTGCCACACTACCGCTTCCGACGGCGCGCTTAGCCCCAACGCTCTCATCGCTCGGGCCATCGCCGCCGATGTCGATGTGCTCGCCATCACCGACCACGACACATTGGCGGCCTACCGGGAAATTGATCACTCGGCGCTGGGCCAATTAACCCTAGTCCCCGGCACCGAGCTCTCCAGCCAGTGGCAAAAGAACAATGTCCATATCGTCGGTCTCAATATGCCCCTCGAATGCAGTGTCTTTGCCGAGGCCATCGCCAGCCAACAGCGCTCGCGCATTGAGCGCGCTAGTATTATCGCCGATAAACTGGCGAAAAAAGGCTTCACCGACATCCTACCCGGGGTACTCGACAAAGCCGGCAAGGGCTCCATCGGCCGCCCCCACTTTGCCCAGCAGCTAGTCGAAATTGGCGCGGTGAAAAGCCACGAAGAAGCCTTTAAGAAATACCTCGGCACGGGGAAAATCGGCGACGTCAAACAAGTCTGGCCACAGCTGGATGAAGTGGTCGGCTGGATCCGCGACGCCGGCGGTACGGCTGTACTCGCCCACCCCGACAAATACCGCCTCACCCGCAGCAAGTTACACCGTTTAACGGACGATTTTATCGCCGCTGGCGGTGCCGCCATTGAAGTCGTCTCGGGCAAGCAAGATAAAGTCAGAACGAGAGAACTGGCTAAGCTCTGTACCGAGAAAAACCTACTGGCATCCTGTGGTTCAGACTTTCATCAGCCCGGTAAATTCTGGGCCGAACTCGGCCAACATTCACCTCTACCGGAAACATGCACTCCGGTGTGGGACGGCTGGTGAGCAGCCGGCGGCCATAACAACTAGTCCGACTCGGTAAATACCGCACTGAAAGTAACGGGCACCGCTGTACTAATAACGGGTAAGTTTGCCACCACCCGTAACGCCTCGACACCAGCACTCAAGGCAAAATTCTGCGCCGCAATAATAACGGGGTGCACAGAAGATACTCGTATACTGCCATCGGATAATTTGACCACACTCATTACAGCCGTGATTTTTTTATCGATACCGTGCAGGCCAAGTACCATAGCAACATCGTCCTGATAGAAATCACCAGCTTTCATGGCCTTTAATTTAGCGCCATCAATGTTCGCCACAATTTTGGCGCTTGCGAATTCCCCCACCTCAAACAACAAACTCTTCATGCGCTCATTGCGAATCGCTATATTGGTTTCGACACTGGTAAGCTTAACGAATAACTCGACCTCCCCATTAGCCTTAATCGAGCCCGATAATTGTTTGAACCCATGCACCTCAGCAATGGCCGACTTCTTGATTGAGACAAAGTTAACGGACGACTTATCGCTATTTAACTGCCAATCGGCCTGCGCAGAAAAAGCTAGCCACAGCGACAAAAAACACAATACATATTTTTTCATTTTCCTGAACCCTTATAAATTATAAAATCCTGTGTATCAATTACAGCGCGACACCGACTAGCGCACGCGCTCCGCTGATGACCGACAAAGGCTCATCCAGTTTTCAATCGCTCGGCTAATATATTTTTGCCGATGCAAAATAAAATAAAAGTGCCTGCGAAAATCCCGCTGCGGTACTTTTAATGGTATCAAACTACCCCGTCTAAAAGCCTCTTCCAGAGTAACACTAGATAAACAACTAATACCCAAATTTGCTTCCACCGCGCGCTTAATGGCCTCCGTATGCTCCAACTCTAAACCGACATCGATTTGACTGAGTAAGCCCGCCATGGCCCGGTCAAAGGTTTGCCGAGTGCCAGACCCGCTTTCTCTGAGGATCCATGTCGCAGCCAGTAAATCTTTCTCGCCAAGTGACTTGCGCTTGGCGAGGGGGTGAGTCGGCGAACAAAACACGACGAGCTCGTCTTCCCGCCAGGGGATAACCTCCAGCTCCGGGCTCTGCAGCTCGCCTTCAATCAGCCCAACATCCAGCTCAAAATTTCGCACCTGCTCACTAATGCTCGCCGTATTGGCAACATGCAGCTGCACCTGAGCACCGGTATGTTGCTGCATGTACTGCGCCATAATGCCAACGGCCAAATAATTACCGATGGTCAGTGTCGCACCCACACGCAATGCGGGAACGGTGTTTTGCTGCTGCAGTTGCCGCTCAAAGGCCTGGGCCTGTTCATACAGCGCCTGAGCTTGTGGCCGTAGGGCACGACCGAGCTCATTGAGTTGCAGCTTTTTACCATTGCGATCAAAGAGCTGTATGCCGTAATGCCTCTCAAAATCGGAGAGCGCACTGCTGACGGCGGATTGGGACATCGCCAGATCCAGCGCCGCCTTGCTAATATTTTCATAGTGGGCGACTTTCAGGAATACCCGAACTTGCTTGAGGCTGTAGCGCATATCGAACTTACCGAATACCTATATCAATAATAACCATTTTGCCGATATAGACTCCCCTTGTATAGTTCTCTCATTACTTTTCACAGCGCAAGTTAGGGAGCTATCCATGGCAGGTTTTATCGAAGCACAGGTCACCAGCGTACGGCACTGGAACGACACCTTATTCAGCTTCAGAACCAATCGAGAGACCTCGTTTCGCTTTAAAAATGGCCACTTTATTATGATGGGCCTACCCCAGGAAGATAAACCCCTGATGCGCGCCTACAGTATTGCCAGCGCTAACTACGAAGATGAGCTGGAGTTTTTCAGCATCAAAGTCCCCGATGGCGCGCTGACCTCGCAATTAAAAAACCTGGTGGTGGGCGACACCGTTCTACTCAGTAAAAAACCCACCGGCACCTTATTACAGGACAATTTATTACCCGGTAAAAACCTCTACCTGCTCAGCACCGGCACCGGCCTCGCGCCCTTTATGAGCATTATTAAAGACCCTGAGATTTACGAAAACTTTGACAAAGTGATTCTCACCCACGGTGTGCGCCATGTTTCCGAGCTGGCTTACAGCGAGACAATCATCGACGAATTGCCCAACGACGAGTTTCTCGGCGAAGCGATTACCAACAAACTAATTTACTACCCCACCGTTACGCGGGAAGCGTTCTCCAACCAGGGACGACTCACCGATTTAATGGCCAGCGGCAAACTCTTTAATGATATTGGCCTGCCCTCTTTCAATCTCGAAACAGATCGCTTTATGATTTGCGGCAGCCCGGCCATGCTGAAAGATTGCTGCACCCTGCTTGACGAAAAAGGCTTTAAGGAATCACGACAGGGTGAAGTAGGCCAGTATGTAATCGAACGGGCCTTTGTCGAAAGCTAAGCTACTAACAGCACACCGTAGGCCGTACCCACAGCCAAAATGCCCCGCATCAAACTCATAATGCGGCTCGACATTTTGGCTCCCCCCTCCCCTCACACAAGCCCGTCAAGCCCCCTATCCATCTGTCAGCAAACCGGCGATTCTAATTTCAGTTGCCCGAGCCAATCAGATTATTTATTATTTACGACTGCATGACTTGTTCTGAGCTTCCCTAACATCCCACCAACTCGAAACAGTCCGATACCACAACTCTGCTTGGCTGGAAAAGTTATGAGCGCACGGTTTTTTTGCACATCTTCATTTTTATTCGCCGCCCTAATATTCACGGGCTCATTCGCATCGACAACGGCCTTCGCCCACAGCCCTATTTGTAACTGCTATAACGACGACGAAGATGACAGCAAGGTAGTCTGCGAAGGCGGGTTTTCCGACGGTGGCTCAGCCGAAGGCGTAGGTGTCAAAGTCTTGAATGACCGGGATCGGGTGCTCATTAACGGCGCAATGAATGCTGACAGCACCTTTACTTTCACCAAACCCGATGATGACTTTCATGTCATCTACGATGCCGGCCCCAGCCACCAGGTGATTATCTATATGGATGACATTGAATAGCGCTTGATAAACACAGCATTCAGTACCACATATAGCCAATATCTCTACTAAAAAAGGGCCTTCAGAATGACACGAAATCTCCATCGCTTATTAATACGCAGTTCCGCCATCGCCCTCGGTGTTGTCGGTTTTAGCGCAAGTGCAGTTGCTCACTTTCAAGTGCTTTACACCGCCGAAATGGCGCCCACTCGCGGTAAGGCGACACAATTTACGATGGTGTTTACCCACCCCGTTCACGGTGGCCCCCATATGGATATGGGTCAGCCCGAACAATTTTACGTGGTCAGTCAGCGTGGCGGTGATAGCGAGCCAAAGCGCACCGATTTAATGAAATATGTAACGCCTATCGACTGGCTCTCTAGCAAAAAGGCAAAGGGTGGCGAAGCAAAAAAATCCACAAAAGCCTTTAACGCCAGCTTGCCCCGCTCTGTGACCCGCTCACTGGGTGATCACATATTTGTCCTCCAGCCCGCGCCTTATTACGAAAGCGGTGAGGACAAATACATCCAGCAATTTACACGCACCATGGTCAACGTTGGCGGCGTGCCGGGCAACTGGGCCGAGCCCATGGACTTACCCGCTGAAATTCAGCCTCTCAACAAACCCTATGCCAACTGGACGGGTGGTGTTTTCAGAGGCCGAGTACTGGCTGACGGCAAGCCCGTACCCAATGCAGAAATGGAAATCGAATTTATTAACCATGCGCCCGATCAGGACGGCCATCGCTTTGCCGACGCTGGCGAAGTTGAGCTACCTCAAGATGCCTACGGCACACAAACCATTTATGCCGATGCCCAGGGCGAGTTCACCATTGGCTTGCCCCGTGCTGGCTGGTGGGGCATTTGCGCATTGGCCATTGGTGCCGATACCGAGCACGAGGGTAAAGCGCTCTCTCAGGACGCTGTGCTCTGGGTGCAAGTTAAGGATATGAAATGAGTGCAGCTGTAAACACAGCACAACATACATGCACGGTAAGACCCAAGTCTGGCCGCCAGGAGACTATCGCCATTGGCGCCGTCTTCCTGGCCATTTTAATCATTGCTGGCGTGGCTATTAGCCAGCGACAAGTCGTCAACCCCCTGCCCCGCCTGTACGACTGGCAGCTCAGCTCGTTCTATGATTTGAGCAAAACCGATCAGGCCATTCACACCTCTTTAGTGACCGCCATTCCCGAGCTATGGCTGCTGCATACCGACATGCTCTCCATGCAAAAAAGAGGCAAAAGCAAGGAGGCCTGGCCCGATATCGAGCAACTTGCGGAGTACTACTACGTCGCACCCTTTGCCCAGGATTTATTCTGGACGCAAAACGGCGAAGTCAAATGGGCACGAGTGACCGAATTTTCATTTGAAGGATCGACGGTTTACCACGGTTACGGTGGCACTACCGAGCAGCAAAGTGCCTACTTAATAGTGCTTTCCCACGCGCACAAGGGCGCCTCTTTTAACAGCGTCGGTAGCATTTGGATGAACGCCAACGCCAACGCCCCCGCGCCCAGCACTGTCGTGCGCGACTCGTTAATCCGCAATGGCTGGAAGCAGGTCGTGCCCTACAGCGGCGCAATGGAAAGAAAACGCATTAGAAGCTAGGGCCGACCACTACACCTTTTAGCAACGCATTAAATTAAAGCCAGGAAATCACCATGAAATTTCAACGACTGCTTGCAGCCCCACTACTCGTTGTATTCAGCGCCTTATTGATAGGCACAGCAGAGGCCGAGCCACTGCGCGTGGGTATTACCCTGCACCCCTATTACAGCTTCGTCGCTAATATAGTGGGCGATAGAGCAGAGATCGTGCCGCTGATCGATGCCGGCAACAACCCCCACAACTACCGCCCCCGCGCCGAGGATATGAGTCGAGTAATGAGTATGGACGCGCTCGTTGTCAACGGCATCGGTCACGACGAATGGGCCTTTGAAATCATTCAGGCCGCCGGGCGAAAAGACAAATTACCGCTGATTTATGCCAACAGCGGCGTGCCGCTTATCCCCATCGCCGCCGATGAAGGCGAAGCCAAAGTCGTCAATCCACACACCTTTGTTTCTGTCACCGTGGCGATACAACAGATTTACATCATTGCCCGCGAGCTGGGCAAACTCGATCCCGACAATGCGGCCTTTTTCCGTAAAAATGCCCGCGAATACGCTCTTAAACTGCGCCGAATTAAAGCCAAATTTATGGGCGAACTGGTCAAACTGGACACCTCAAACTTACGCTGCGCAACTATGCACGGTGCCTACGGCTACTTAATGCAGGAGTTTGGCCTACAGGTGGTTGCCGTTATCGAGCCCCGCCACGGCGTGTCGCCCACCGCCCGACAGTTGGGTGACACTATCGACAAAATTAAGGCCGCCAATGTGAATGTCTTATTTGCCGAAAAGTTTTTTGCCAGCAACCTGTCTGAAACTATTCGTGAAGCCACCGGCGTTAGCATGTATGCCTTCTCGCACATGTCCGATGGCGACTACTCGGCAGCGCTGTTTGAGCACGAAACCACCGCCAATCTGGAAACGCTGGTGCAGGCCATGCGCACCATTAACGCAGAAGCCTCTGCAAGCACGGCGGAGTAGCCTATGTCAGGGCCGAGCATTCAATGTCAGCAACTGGGGCTCAGCCTGGGTGGTGTCGAGATTTTATCCGGCATCGACCTCATCATTCCCGCCGCTGAAATCCACTGTGTTATCGGCCCCAATGGCGGTGGCAAAACCTCCTTCGTGCGCTCACTGTTAGGGCAAATGCCCCATTCGGGCAAGGTTAAAATCAGCTGGCAAGCCGGTTCCAGCCAAAAGACTATTGGCTATGTGCCGCAGTTTCTTGATTTCGATAAATCACTGCCGATTAGCGTTTACGATTTTATCGCGATGATTTGCAATCACAAGCGGCCCGCCTTCGCAGGCTTTAGTCGCGGCAAGCGCGAGCTGACTGAATTAGCACTGGAACGCGTGGGCCTGAGCGGCAAGAGCAAAACACAGCTGGGTAGTCTTTCCGGCGGCGAGCGTCAGCGCATGCTCTTTGCCCAAGCGCTGATTCCCCAACCCGAGCTGCTCATTCTCGACGAGCCGATGACCAGTTTGGATAATCGCGGTGAAGAGATATTCCTCAGCTTAATCGAAGAGCTGCGCAGCCAGGGCGTCACCATCGTCTGGATTGCCCACGACTTGCAACAGGTCAGAGATTTGGCCGCCACCATCAGTTGTATCAACCGCACGCTGGTTTACGCCGGGCCGCCCCAGCCCTTTCTCGATAGCGACGAAGCCGCAAAGCTGTTCCGCTTTACACGCCCCCACGCCGACACCCCCCCTCTTTCGGAATTAGCATCAACAGGTTCTGCACAATGACTGACTTCTACGAATGGGTGCGCACCTCCATCCAGGCATTGGCACAGCAGGGCACGCTACCCCAGGCCTTCGAATACAGCTTTGTTATTAACGCCTTGCTATGCGCCTTGCTAATTGGCCCCCTGCTGGGCGGCGTCGGCACCATGGTGGTCGCCAAGCGCATGGCCTTTTTCTCCCAATCCATCGGCAACGCGGCCATGACCGGCGTCGCCATAGGCGTGATGCTCGGCGAGTCCTACACCGAACCCTATATTTCGATGTTTTGCTTCTGTATTTTATTTGCCCTGTTACTGAACTACACCAAAGGTCGAACACAGCTATCGTCAGACACCTTAATCGGCGTCTTTCTTTCGGTCTCCCTCGCCGTTGGTGCCTCCTTATTATTATTTGTCTCCGCCAAGGTCAACACGCATATATTAGAAGCCGTACTCTTCGGCTCGGTGTTAACCGTCAGCAATACCGATATGAACGTGCTCCTGGTTGTCACCTGCGTGGTGCTTGCCTTCGGCATCCCCCTGTTTAACAACATGCTATTAGCCAGCCTCAACCCCAGCCTGGCGCGCGCACGAAAAATACGGGTTGAGTTGATGGAATACGTGTTTGTATTGATGATTACCTTGCTCACCGTCGCCTGCCTAAAAATTGTCGGCGCGGTATTGGTTGAAGCCCTGCTGCTAATTCCCGCTGCAGCGGCGCGCAATGTCATCACCTCACTGCGCGGCTTTGTCATTCTCAGCATGATTATTTCCACCGTCAGCTGCATTGCCGGGGTATTAATTCCCATGCAATTCGACCTGCCCCTGCCCTCCGGTGGCGCCATTATTATGGTCGCAGCCAGCTTTTTTGTGATCACCACGATTATGCGCGCCGTTTTCCCCGCCTACCGAACGGCAAAAAATTAACGCTGTAAATATTCGCGCGGTAAAAAGTACCGAAAAAATAGCGCGGTAAGGAATAAAAACAATGAAAAGACCACATCAACACAGCACCACAAAATACAGGCGAAACAGCCTCGCCCTGGGCTTACTATTTTTACTCACGCTCAGTGCCCAGGCCCTGATGACACCCAGTGTTTTAGCCGCAGACAATGTGCCTAAAAGCAATAAAACGAGCAGCGAAGCCAGTAGTCAAAAGATCACGATTATCACCTCACTGCCCATTACTTATTATCTCGGCAACGCCCTCACCGCCAACACCAATATTGAAGTCAAGAATCTGCCAAAGAGAGGTCGACGTTTAAACGGCCAGGCGAATTTTTTCACCTCACGTGCAGAAAAACTGGCGACAACGTTTAAATCCGCATCGGCTGTCATCACCATCGGCAAACTGTGGCGCGATGACCCGCTCTTTACCGCAGCGCGCTCCGCCAATATTCGCATTGTTGAAATTGATGCCACCAAACCCTGGTCGAGCACGCTAGAAGGCATCTCCGTTGCCATGACACCAGCTCAGGATTCACCCTGGACGACCGACAGCCATAAATCAGGACACGGAGCCGAGGCCGCCGAAATAAAGCCATCTGTCTTCTTTTGGCTAAGCCTGGCCAATAGCGCCCGCTCTGCCGAAATTATCGCCCAGGATTTAATGCGCCTGGTTCCCGCAGAAGCAGACACCATCAAAAGCAATTTAGTGGGCGTACGCAGCAAGCTGATGGAATTACAGCGCAGCAATGAACTGGCCCTGCTCAATGCATCTGACATCACCGTGTTTTCCCTCGCCCCCGAACTGATCTACCTCACCAGCGAACAGAGCCTTTTTGTCGACGGCAGCTTTTACAAACAGGATATTGAGTGGGCAAGCGAAGACACGGCAGCCCTTGAGAAACACCTGAAACAGAATGAAATTGGTGTGGTATTGCATAAATGGAAACCGGCAGAACCCATTCTCAACGCGATAAAAGCTGCCGGTGCAAAACTGGTTGTTATAGAAACTCTCGACGTGGGTATTGCCAAAAAAGGCCGTATGCTGCCTGAGAGTTATTTTATGTTGATGGAGAAAAATCTTGGTAGTTTGAGGGCTGCATTGGTCGAGTAGGGTTTCAAAATAATATTAGAAGCCAGCCCACGTTTACGCCCAATGCGAGTGGCCTGCGGCCAAACCGGAATTTTCTAACTTCCATATATGTTTTCTCGGGGGAAAGCCCACCGATATTTCTTTCTTTAAACGTGCTTTCGAACTATTTGTTTTGATCTAATAACGACGCCCAATCTAAATAGTTACCTAAGTTGGCCTGTCTCGCCGCACCGTCAGCATCTGGAAACATAGTATTTTCATTAATATTCATAAGATGAAGATCATGCATTGCAATGATAACTTCACGCTTAGGTACTAAATATTTCTTTAAGATGTGCTGGTAATTCTTTTCTTTAAGGAAGTCATCAAGCGGAATTTTCAAGCTTGAGTCTAACAGCGTGAACAGACCAGACTGTGCCTTTTGCCTATTAGCCGCCTCGTATCTTGAGTGAACAACCTTTAGTTCAGTAAAGCTTTTTAGTATTGAATTCAACGGGATTTCCCAGACCGCAATATATCCATCGCGAGGTTCCAAAGGCACCGGGTTTAAACAACCGAGTTCTTTATCTATGGGTAAATACTCGTAATATGCAAAATACGCAGCCACGTAAGGACTCTTTGTCCAGTCGAGAAGCGGTGTAACTAAGCCATGATGCCGCCCCAACGCCATCCACTGTTCTGAATTTAAGGACGAAGTATCAGAATTAGCATTACCAATATAACCATCTTTAAATGCTTGTAAAAAACTATCAGGGGTTTCATTTCTACCTCTAATAGCCGTTTCACCATCTCTAATACTATCTTTTTGTTCTTAATAGCGGTCCCATTTAGAATTCAACTTCCACTCAGGATCTCTTTGCCCTCGAAACACTCGGTTTCCGAAAGGTTTTTCTGTAAATTTTACTTTCTCCTGAAAGTCCCTCCAAGAACTACACTGAACAATTTCTATATCATTAACAGAAATATTTCCACGATAAACTATCGAAGTGATTTTACTAAAATCATATTTATCATCAATACTCAACTGTATTCACCTCGGCATTTAGAACGATTCACCTTCTTGATCTACAGGCTGCTCACGCTCATCCATAAAATCAGATGTCACGCACTCACTATCGAACCAACTATCCCACGAGCTTCCGGCGGGTGCAATTACCCGAGCATCATCTATAGAGACAACAACTACTTTTTTAACACCTTCCGGAAATTCCAGAGCATTTGGGATTATATGTGCCCCAATTTTGTTGTTTGTAAAAATCGTTGCTTAAGCCATCGTCGGCTACTAAACCACCACAATCAACCGCAGCGCATCGAGCTTCAATTGCGCATGTGAAAGATAGTTCTGAGACAGTTCCATCGACTCGCGAAGGTAGTCAATTTCCTCACTGCGAATACTTGAGTTCACTGCAGCCAATGCCTGCAGGCGTTCAAGCTCACCATTTTGCCCCTCGGCCATACGGCGCTGGGCCTCGGCAATGAGTTCGGTCTGTTGGGCCTGGGCAATCGTTTCGGCGTGAGCCACCAAGGTATCAACCTGAGTGCGTACATGCTTCACCATGTCGACAGCGGTACGGCGTTTGACGCGCTGGCAGAGTTTGGCAAAGTGGGCCTCGGTAAGTATCGAACTGAAATCTTTACCGCTTTCATCGACCACGACCCGCACCACCGATTGGGGAATATAGCGCCCCAGC
Organism: Candidatus Reddybacter sp.; assembly: GCA_041277045.1. GTDB lineage: Bacteria > Pseudomonadota > Gammaproteobacteria > Pseudomonadales > Porticoccaceae > Reddybacter. The sequence continues at coordinate 424,340 of JBGFSY010000001.1, forward strand.
TGCATGACTTTGGGGGCCGGGCAGTAGACGGTGAACATGCCTTCAAATAAAAGTGTGCCGGGCTTTAAAGGCGGTAATTTTAGGGTGCAAACAGTGGTGCTGCCAAAATCACCGTTGGCAATTTGCTCCATGGCGGCGACAACCAGGGGGTGCTCCCAGGTAAAGAAGCGCATGTCTTCACGACTCAGGGCGCGACGGCGCGAATAGGTTGCGGTGAGGCCATCTTCGGGCAGGCCCGGCAGGTTTTGGCCGAGCATGTGGTCGCTGGGCATAACAATAATGCTATCGGCGCTGTGATGGCTTTGTTCGATGCCAAACTCATCAAACACTTTACTCAGGTAGTCTTCCAGCTCGCTGCTCTGCTCCGCTTCGAGCATGGCGTCGATCACTTCGTGAGCGACCTCGGTGTTGCAGGAGTTCATCTCCAGCAAGCGGTCGCGACCCTTCTGCATGGCTTCTAGCGCCGCCTCTGTTAGCTGGTGAGTTTCCTCCACTAAACTGGCGAGGGCAGACTCATCGCTCGGGCTACGTAAGCAGTGGTGTAATTGCTCAGCCACTTGCTGATAAATATTCTGGCCCACTGGGCAAACCCGCTGAAAAGCACCCAGGCCTTCGCTGTACCAACGCAGCATCACTTCCTGCGCACTGCCCTCGTGGTAGGGCACGTGGATTTGTACGTCCTGGCGCTGACCAATACGGTCGAGGCGGCCAATCCGCTGCTCGAGCAGATCCGGATTAAAGGGCAGGTCGAATAAAACCAGGTGATTGGCGAATTGAAAATTGCGCCCCTCACTGCCAATCTCAGAACAAATCAGGGTTTGCGCGCTGTCTTGCTCATCGGCAAAGTAGGCGGCCGCACGGTCACGGGCAATCAAACTCATGCCTTCATGGAAAACGCCGGAGCGCACGCCTTCGCGCAAACGTAAATACTCTTCCAGCTCTTGCGCCGTTACCGACTGGGCACAAATCACTAGCACCTTTTCCTGTCGATGCTCGGCCAGCCAATCGACCAGCCACTCGACGCGGGGGTCGAGTGTTAGCCAATCCTCACCGAGGGCACTTTCGGGCTGTAGATAGGTGCGGAAATCGTCCTCGTTTTTCTCACTATCATCATCGCCAGCAGAGGAACTGATGGGGTTGGGCAATGCATATCCCTGTAAATAACGCTGGGGGAAACCTTCAACGGCTTCGCGGGTATTGCGAAACAGTACGCGTCCGGTGCCGTGGCGGTCGAGCAAGTCCTGTACCAGACCGTCGATTAAGGCACTCAGCGCGTCTTCATCCCCACCTTGCAGGGCCAGCTGTAATTCATCAGCGGCGCTAGCACCCAAATAAGCGCTAACCTGGGCGATAACCTCGGCATCGAGAGCCAAAGCATCACCACCTTGTAGCGACTGCACCAGTTCGCTCACCGCTTGATAGCGGCTTTCTTCTTCGACAAAGGTTGGCAGGTCGTAGTAGCGGTCGGGGTCGAGCAGCCGCAGGCGCGCAAAGTGACCCGCCACGCCCAGCTGTTCCGGTGTTGCCGTTAGCAGCAAGAGACTGGGAATGCGCGCCGCCAGGGCTTCAATGCATTGATAAGCGGGGCTGGCTTGCTCTTCATCCCAGGCGAGGTGATGGGCCTCGTCGACGATCAACATATCCCAACCCGCTGCCAACGCCTGACTGTGACGGCGTGGGTTATCGCTTAAAAAGGAGGTACTGCACAGCACCAGCTGCGCCGTTTCAAAGGGGTTAATGTCGCCGCTCGGCGTTAGGCTTTCCTCATCATCGAGGTCGTCCAGCTCATCGGCAAAGCCGTCATCGACTTCTTCCTCGGTTTGCTCCAGCGCTTCACAGCGCGCCTGGTCGAGAATAGTGAAGTGCAGATTAAAACGCCGTAGCATTTCGACCAGCCATTGGTGAACGAGGCTATCGGGCACGGCGATCAACACACGGCTGGCGCGGCCGGTATAAAGCTGCTGATGCAGAATCAAACCCGCTTCAATGGTTTTACCCAGGCCCACCTCATCGGCAAGTAGCACCCGTGGCGCGTGACGCACACCGACACGGCTGGCAATATAAAGCTGATGGGGCAACAGCTGCACGCGCCCGCCAAGCAAACCGCAGGCGGGTGATTGTTGATGCTGATGCAAAAACTGCAGGGTTTGTTGGCGCAACTCAAAGCGCGCAACCTTATCAACCTGCCCGGCATATAAACGATCTTCTGGCTTGGAGAAATGTACGAAGCTGTCGAGATCCATCTCGTGCAGCACGACCTCTTCCCCCTCGGCATTTTCGCAGAGATAAATGACGCAGCCATTGCCCTCTTGCCGGTCAGTGATCGTCAGCTCGACGCCTTCACAATCTTTCACCTTATCGTCGATGGGGTAAATCACTCGGCCCAGTGGCGCGTTATCTGTCGCATAAACGCGGCGCTCGGCAGCCGAGGGAAAGCTCAGCTCCACCCGACGATTGGCGACCTCGATAACAATGCCGAGGCCTAACTCAGCTTCGGTATGACTAATCCAGCGTTGGCCTGAAACAAAATCAGCAGGGGGTTCGGATCTACGGGACAAGGGCGACCTCTTAACATTAACGGAGAAAAATTGACGAAATGAAACGACTATAGCTTTGCTATAAACGGCGCGCATTGTAGTGCTTACAGCGGCCGGGGACAAAAAATATGTATGATTCTAATCATCTTAGCCGCAATCAATAAAACCGCGAGGGGCAACTATTAATGACACGACTCGGCCTGCTTGAAACCGATACCCTTTACGATGCCCTAATCGACGATTATGGCTCCTACGGAAAGATGTTCGCCGCTTTTTTTGATGCCCTCGGTGGCCAGCTCAGCTATCGCCACTATCAGGTGCAGGCCGGTGAACTACCCCAACACCCCGGTGAGTGCGATGCCTATTTAATCACCGGTTCAAAGGCTGGGGTCTATGACCCACTACCCTGGATAACCGCCCTGCAAAACTGGATCGTCGAGTTTCACCACCAGCGTGCCCGCATTATCGGCATCTGTTTTGGCCACCAGATTATTGCCCACAGCCTCGGTGGCCTGGCGGCGAAAAGCGATAAGGGCTGGGGATTGGGCGTGCTCGACTGCCAGCAAACGCTGTCGGGCAGCGAGTCAACATTGCGTTTAATTCACAGTCATCGGGATCAGGTCATCACCTTGCCGCCCAGCGCTACTCGTCTGGCGGGCTGTGAATTTTGCCCCAACGCCGCATTGGCAATCGACAATAGCGTGCTGACTTTTCAAGGGCACCCAGAGTTTAGCCCCGCTTATTTACGGCGTTTACTCGAACAGCGTAGGGGGAAAATTGATAGTGAGATTATTGAACGGGCATTAGCGTCTTTGGCCACACCCACCGACCACGAACGAGTCGGGCGCTATTTACTGGATTTTATGTGTCGAAAAGAAGGGGATAAACGCAGCAACGAAGAATGCGCTAACGAATAAACTTGCGTGCATACCAGCAACTGGCTCGCACATCGTAGCCCTCTCCTTTGGCCCAGGACAGGCCGGTGCGCACGAGCACCTCGGCAATGCCACGGCCCCGCAAGGCATCGGGCACATAAGTATGGCTGAAATCAACACTATTGCCGATCAGTCGATAATCAGCCACTGATTTAAGGCCATCCGTTACCAACAGGAAGCGTTGCTCCTCCGGTTGATGAATAATGGCACCCTCTTGCTCGCTCACTGTTCTCTGCCCGATCTAATATTATTGGCCATACATTCTACGCTATCGCGCCATCGCGTAAAACTCTTCATTGGGGCGCATGCTGGTGAGGTTGGCCATGCGATTCGATAAACAGAAAAACGCACTGATGCCGCCGATGTCCCACATATCTTCATCATCAAAACCGTGGCTGCGTAGTCGCTCAAAGTCCTCATCACCAATAGTCGCTGAGGCCTGACTCACTTTCACGGCGAAATCGAGCATGGCCCGCTGCCGTGGCGTGATATCCGCCTTGCGATAGTTAATCGCCAACTGGTCTGCCAGCAAAGAGTTTTTCGCTACAATGCGCAGTATCGCGCCATGGGCAACCACGCAATAGTGGCACTCGTTACCCGCACTCACCGTGACCACAATCATCTCTTTCTCGGCCTTGCTGAGATTACCTTTGCGCAGCATTAAAGCGTCGTGCATGGCAAAAAAGGCCCGGCACTCGTCCGGCCGGTGGGCCAGTGCCAAAAACACATTGGGAATAAAACCGGTTTTTTCCTGCACCTCCAAAATTAGCGTGCGCAGGTCTTCGGGCAGCTCGTTGAGCGCCGGCACAGGAAAGCGACTAATGCTTTTATTATTTTCGTTATTATTATCATTGCTACTCACTCAACTGCCCCTTAATTAAACGTAATTAATACACAGCTTAAAGCGGCGCAGCCTTATCCACAATCACCCCTGATAAATGCGCTTCTAACCAAACAGATGCCCGCGCGCTGACAGGCCACCATCAATCGTCACTATTGTGCCGGAAATATAGGTCGCACGATCGGAGACGAGAAAGGCACAAAGGTCTGCCACTTCCTGCGGCTCGGCGAGACGGCCAAAGGGCATTGTCGCTGTGAGCTGTCGCCAGTCATCGGGATCAAGGCCTTTGTTGCTGGCATTCTGCCGCATAAAATTGACCAGTCTTTCCGTCGCCGTCATCCCCGGATTAATACCCAACACGCGGATATTATCGGCCGGGCTACCGCCACCCATGGCGCGGGTAAAAGCCGCCAAACCGGCATTGCCTGTGGTGCCGGCAATATAATTAAATTCGCTGACTTCGCCACCAGCAATGCCGATGACATTGAGTATTACGCCATGGCCCCGTGCCTTCATGGCCCGGTACATTTCTCGCGCTAAATTCACAAAACCGTAGACTTTCAAATCCCAGCCACCACGCCAGGTGGCTTCGTCAATATCGCTGATGGAGCCAGCGGCTATCGCCCCGGCATTATTCACCAGAATATCAACATCAGCACAGGCTGAGACCAGGGCGACGGCATTATCGCCGATGCTTAAATCTATAGGGTGAGTAGTCACCGGCACAGCGTATTTGGCCCGCAGTTCGGCGGCCACGCTTTGAAGATCTTCGGCGTTGCGAGCGGCGAGGTGGAGGTGACAACCCTCTTCCGCCAAACGCACAGCGATGGCCTTGCCGATGCCTTTAGAACCCCCGGTAATTAATGCTGTTTTAGCCTGTAACTGTAAATCCATAAAACACCCTGTAATACCTTATCTTTTTTATAATTACGTAGTTTCGCAAGACCCAAGCAGCAATACAAACGTGGTTCTTATAACACGCTGCCAATTAAAGGTTTTTAAAGGAATGGATGCGCCGGAATAGAAAATAAGCGATGACTAGCTTTTCTGACCGATGCGCTGGCCGGCACATAAGTAACTAAACATGGCATTTATTACCACTCCGCAGGCAGCTAAAAAGAATAATGCTCTAACGCTTATTTCCAACCCTTCTGCTCCGCTCGCAATGGGCGTTAAAATAATCAACAAAAAGTCTGCGGTCATCAATAAGTACAATAAATAACTTTGTCGTAGGTGCTCTTTCCACCAGATCGCATGACTAGGCCCCACTTAATCAGCAAGGTATTCGCCAACACGAGAACCACAGCTGCAACAACTACAAACAAAATCAGAAACACTATCTGTCGAGATATTAACAATTGACTAAGCGGAATATGCCACGTAGTCCAGACACTGAGACCAATAACAAAGATCACAACAATACAGCCTAGGTATATTAAGTTCTTTACGAAATACACCACCAGCCAGAACCTTTAGCCGCTAGCAGTGACTACTGCTCGCCCAGGCGCTGTAGCCGCCATCAAGACTGTAAACATTGGAAAAACCCTGATCTGCCAGATAGTTTGCCGCACCCTGGCTGGAGTGGCCGTGATAACACACCACGACTACGGTGCTGGTTTTTTCGGTGTCGTTGACAAAGCCAGTAACAGTACGATCATCTAAACGCATGGCGCCATCAATATGAGCGGCCTGATACGAGGCCTCGTCACGGGTGTCGAGTAAAACGACGTCTTGTTCATCGAGTAATATTTTTAATTGCTCAACCGACAAATGTTGAAATGTCATGGGGGCGCTCCTTGTTTGTTGGCCCTAGTTCCTGAGTACAATCTATTCTGTAAGCGCTGCTTCAATCTCTATCAGCGTTAATATACGCCACCGTAGCAATTGCCATTAACCATAGGTGCAAAGATAGGCTGTAGCCACGGCCACCTGTAACTGAAAGCTTTTACCGGCGGCGACCTCAAAGGCATCACCGGCAGCAAAAACCTGCCACTCATCCTGGCCCGGCAGCTTCACGGTCAACGCGCCACTGACCACGCTCATCACTTCTCGCTCACTGGTGGCGAATTCGTAGTCACCGGGCGCCATAACGCCCACCGTTGCGGGCAGGGAGTCGGTCGCAAAGCCGATGGATTTAACCTTGCCATCAAAATATTCGTTAACTTCTAGCATCTTCTACCTGTTTCGTAATAACTGCGTGGCTAAGATTGATCGTTTACAAGTGATCCGTTTGGTCGAAAAATTTAATCTCTGCACTCACCGTGCAAATTTCTGTCACTGAGGTGTTGCTAATTTGATAGTTCACCCACTTGGAACGATCTTGATCAATCCAGTGCGACAGGGCAAAAGCAATGGCCAGACCGTGAGCAACCACCACCAAATTTTCACCCGGATGATCGGCTAAAAAGCCATCGACGGCTGTGACGAAGCGTTCAGTTACTTCGGCACGCGTCTCGCCACCCGGCGGGCGATGGTGTTCATCGTTAATGACTTTTTTAATAAAACCGTGTTCGCCCTTCAGCTCATCAAAGCTTTTACCTTCAAAATCGCCAGCACCAAACTCCATGAGGCGAGGATCAACCCTCACATCGTGGTCACCGGCGCGGGCAATTTGCTCGGCAGTGTATTTCGCCCGCTGCAGGGGGCTGGAATAAATGGCATGAATATCCGGCAGGTAATTATGAAAATAGTCACCTAGCCGATTGGCCTGCTCCAAACCCAGATCAGTCAGCGCGGTATCCGTATGGCCGTGCCACACCTGGTTGACATTGGCGGCTGTCTGCCCGTGGCGAACCAATAACAAGCGGCCCTTTGGCTGCATGACTTACCTCGTTTTTTTAGTGTTACGACAAGACCGACAATAATAACAAATTTCAGCAGGGCTGATAACGCCATGCAGAGCTCAAAAGCCCTGCATTACTTATGGCTTTAAGCGTTTAACACCGACAAGTTGAAACTGGCAGAGTCGAGTCGCCCAGCCTCGGCCACTAATTCAGAGAGGGTGAGAAGATAATTGTCGAAACTGTCATCATTTAATTTCGGGGCCAGTGAGCTTGCACCCTAAACTTGCAACGCAACCTTGAGTGGCGGTGAATTAACTCGGCCCAGTTTAATAAAACCGATAAACACAGCAGCACACAGGTGCAGCAGGGGGGACTTCCCCCTGCCAGTAAAGTCATTAAGTAATTGCCGCCGCCATCATCAACGGCACCCATCGCTTTCTCCTCTAGCACTCCCCCCAGCCTAGCCCTGCCCGATGACAAAGCCATGACGACAGGCACCATCATTCACACTATTATTGTCGAGTTCAAAAAATGCCATTGCCGCAGAAATGCCCATGCAAGTGAGCGAAAGCAAGTGCCTCGCCAAGGTATGGCAGGATGCACGCTCAGGGCTGCTACAATTGCCCTCACCTGAACTGCAGTAAAGAATCTACTTAGGAGAAACGATCATGGCTTCAGCAAGCGCAAGACACATATTAGTTAGTAGCGAAGAGCAATGCCAACAACTCAAAAACGATATCGAGGGCGGCGCCGATTTTGCCGAGCTCGCCAAACAACACTCTTCCTGCCCCTCGGGCAACAGTGGTGGCGACCTGGGGGAGTTCGGTCCCGGCATGATGGTACCCGAGTTTGACCAGGTGGTATTCAGCGCCGACATCAACACCGTGCAAGGCCCAGTAAAAACTCAGTTTGGCTACCACCTGCTGGAAGTCACCGCTCGCAGCGAATAAGGCAAGCAACTATAATCAAGGTCTGCCATGCTAGCGCAAGCAGGCCTTTTTTATAGTTTACGCCATGCAATCCTTGCTCGATAAGCTGACCGTGCAGCCGACCAATAACAACGTCCCCCATGAATAAAATTGCTATTTTTGTCGACGTCCAAAATATTTACTACACCACCCGCGATGCCTATGGTCGACAATTTAATTATCGAAAACTGTGGCAACAAATCAGCACCCAGGGTGAAATCACCTCTGCCACTGCCTACGCCACCCAGCGCAATGACAACCAGCAAACCCGATTCCACGACGCACTAAAGCACATCGGCTTCACACTCAAACTCAAACCCTATATTCAACGCAGCGACGGCTCTGCCAAGGGCGACTGGGATGTTGGCATTACTATCGATGTGCTGGAAGAAGCAAGAAATGTTGACACCGTGATTTTATTATCCGGCGATGGCGACTTTGACTTATTGCTTCAAAAGATAAGCGCTAAATACGGTGTTAGTGTAGAAGTTTATGGCGTGCCAGCGCTGACTGCTCGATCGTTAATGGATGCAGCGAGTGTTTATCACCCAATTGATCAAGGCCTCCTGCTCTAGCGAGTCAACTGCCAGTCCAGTCTTCCTACACCGAGTGCTTTAGCTTGCTCTATGTAGCTCAAAGTGAAGAGCTTATCTAAGCCGTTGTTCTAATCGATCCTTCACACTTTTAGAAATACCCAGCCACTCCAATGCCTCACCTCTAGTAAGATCAGAATCGGAAACATGTACTATTTTATTCCGCACGCCTTGAATTTTTGAAACAAGGTCGGCCAGCTCTTCCGGGATAATGTCTCTCTCGGCAAGAAATTTAATGATCGCAGAAATAGATTCGCGCTTCTCGTAGCTACCGGAGGTCTGGCGGTACAGTTTTGTTACAACAGATTCGATTTCTTGCCCAGACTTTATAAATGCCCATTCCGGTTCCGCCTCAATGCTACTCACTGTTTCTGCAGGAAAGGCTGTATCTGGATAGAAAATTGTTATCCCAGCGCTTTCTGCCTCTTGTTTTACAGACTGAATTTCCTGACCAAGATTGAGTTCTACATCTTTATATTTCGCAGTACGAATTCTACGAACAAACCCTCGTATCTCATTTTTGAACTAAGCAACGATGAAGAATGCGGCTATAGGCCAAGCGATATGCCCGATAATTTTCTCAACAAATTCCATTTTGCCCATATTTGTTTCGCCGAATCCGATATTCGTTAAATTTTTCAATCCATTGAATTAAACCAATAAATTAGTATAAGCCCAATGTCCTTCCACTTTCCCTGTACTCATTATCAGCAGAGGTACCACCCTCATGCCTCTGGTTCCTGAACCGACTCCCTGTGATCCTCATCCCCATTATCATTTTTCTCACCTCGCCCGAAACTCCGGCGCAACTCGGCAAACTCTTGCAGCCTCGCCTGTACCTTGCCATTAATAGTATCCGCCGGATAATTGCCCTCGGTATCGGGCTCGCCAGCGGAGATACCGGTGAGCAGATGAATAGCCTGGTCAATATGGCGGATGGGGTAGATATTAAATTGCCCGGCTTCAATAGCCTCTTTAATGTCGTGGCGCAATAATAAATTATCGACGTTGTTATGGGGGATTAGCACGCCTTGCTCGCCACTCAAACCACGGGCATTACAGATGTCAAAAAAGCCTTCGATTTTTTCATTTACACCACCGATCACCTGCGCCTGCCCCCGCTGATTCATTGAACCGGTAATGGCAAAGCACTGCTTTATGGGTGCATCGCTAAGCGAGGAAAGCAGTACGCTAAGCTCGGCCAGCGAGGCACTATCGCCGTCGATGCCGCCGTAGTTTTGCTCAAAGGCAAGACTGGCGGTGAGTGATAACGGCGCCTTTTGCCCGTAGCGGGCACCCAAAAAGCTGATCAATATAAACACACCTTTGGTGTGGACGGGGCTGCCCATATCCGCTTCACGGGCAATGTCGATAAGCTTGCCGTCACCCAGGCGGGTGGTGGCGGTAATACGCGAGGGCTGGCCAAAACTGAAATTGCCCATTTGTAATACCGAGAGCCCATTGACCTGCCCCACCACTTCACCGTCGGTGGCGATCATTATTTGCTCGCGCAAAATGCCTTCGTGCACCTGGTCGCGCACCCGATCGACGCGATTAGTTTGGGTTTCGATAACCTTGCGTACATCTTCTTCGCTGACCACTTTTCGCCCGGCTTCGTTGGCCCAGTAACTGGCCTCGCCGAGCATGTCGGCAATGCTGCGCATGTGGGTCGATAGTTTTTTTGAGTCATTCACCAAGCGCATGCTTTGCTGAATGACAGCGGCCACGGCGCTGCAATCAAAGGGCAGCAGGTCTTTGTCAGCGACCATGGTGGCAATCATTCGGGCGTAGAGCATGTCGTTTTTCGGGCTACGTTCCAGCCCCGCGTCAAAGTCTGCGGGGACTTTAAATAACTCGGCAAAGTCGGGGTCGTAGGCGTGCAGCATGTAATAAAGCATGCGGTCACCGAGTAGTACGACTTTCAAATCGAGGGGAATGGGTTCGGGCTCGAGCGAGACCGTACTACCGATACTGAGGACTTGCTCAAGAGATTCAATACGCAGCTCACGGGAATACAGCGCCTGCTTAAGGCCCTCCCAGGCATAGGGCTGCATCAGTAATTTTCGCGCCTCAAGAATCAAATAACCGCCATTGGCTTTGTGCAGGGCACCGGGTTTTACCAGGGTAAAATCCGTCGTCAAGACGCCCATAAAGGCTTTATTTTCAATCCGGCCCAGCAAGTTGCCGTAACTGGGGTGTTCTTCAAAAACGACCGGCACACCCTCGGCCCGAGCTTGGTCGAGCATCAGGTTGACCTCGTAACGACTGAGGCTGTCTTGGGCGTTAAACATCATCATTTGCTGTTGCTGGCCACTGTCGGGACGAAACGCAACGGCGTTGTCAATAATATCGGCTTGCACATCACTGAGGTAGTCGAGTATTTGTGGCAGGTCGGCATATTTTGCGCTTAAGGCCTCCATATAAAGGCCGACGGCCTCCATGGTGACTTCGTTGTTCAGCTTCCGGAAGCGCTCCCCAGCCTCTTTGCGCCAGGCGGGAATTTGCTTGGTAACAATATTGCGCAGCTCTGCGCGCAGACCCGCAATATCTTTTTCAATACGATCCTGCTCATCCTTGTCGAGTTTTTCAAAAACCTCTGGCGTCAGCTCTTCGTCATCGATAATGGGAATAAACGAAAACTCCCCCGGCGCCTGATAAACCTTGATGCTTTTTTCATGGGCCAGCTCATGCAGAGCGCGAAAAGCGGTTTCCTGATGCTTTTGCAACTCGGCCTGAATCTGCTGCGCCCGCGCCTTGTATTCATCGCTATCAAAAGCAGTGGGGATGGCATCCTGCAGGTCCTCAACCAGGCGACGCATATCATTGCGCAGCACACTGCCCCGACCCGGTGGTAATTCCAGTAAAGTCGGTTTGGTGGCATCATCAAAATTATTAACGTAGCACCAGTCAGAGGGAACCGCACCCTTGCTGGCAATGTCCTGCAGATAATGATTAATCGCGGTAAATTTGCCGGTGCCGGGAGGGCCTAAAACAAAGAGGTTATAACCCTCGTTCTGCATACCCACACCAAAGCGAATAGCCTCTAGCGCCCTGTCCTGTCCGATGATTTCGCTCAAGGGTTCGAGTTCACTAGTGGTCTTAAAATCGAACTGCTCTGCTCCGCAACAGCGGGGGAAGTCTTCTGCTTTTAATGGCGCCACAGTATTATTGCTCATCAACGGGTCTGTCCCTGAATGAATACCCACAACAATTTGTTACTACCGTTTAGATAACCATAGCAAACTTTTTCGTGGTTTTATTCCAGCAACAAGCTCTTAATTGTGGCCGATCAATCCGCTAGCACTAGAAAACTGACTACTCAGGAAAACAGGCGACGCAACCAACCGCCTTCAAGACGTTTTTTACAGGAGCTGTACTGAGCACTATAGGTTTTTGAACGACGCTCTACTTTTCGTGCAACGCCTTTTAACCAGGATTTCTTTTTATACGAGCCCCGGGCATAGCCGCCGTGGCCTTCATGGTAATTCAGGTATTGATTGTAGGCATCCCACTTGGAAACACCATTGCGCTTCTGGCTTTTGTCCATGTACCAAAATACAAAATCAATAGCGTCACCAAAATCGTCTCTATCGCTAAACATTGATCCGGCATCTTTTTGGTAGTCAGCCCAGGTGCCGGTTTTCACCTGAGCATAACCATAGGCCGAGCTGGCTCTACCGTAGGGAATAATCCACAAAAAATAACGCATCGGTGGCCTTGCATCGTGCCTAAATCCCGACTCCTGATACATAATCGCCATCGGTACAGTAACCGGGCCGCCCCAACGCTTGCTTGCCGATCTGGCCGCTTTATACCAACTGCGCTTCTCGGTAAATATGTTGCAAATATTATTGGGTTTAGCCGGTGGCGAGGCGCAACCTAGCATCAACAACGCAAACACCGCTAGCAACGTAAAGCTCAGCGCTTTTAAAATTCTCGCTGGTATTAATTGCTCTAAGCTCGACATAAACACCTTATTTTAATTATTCATAATTAAATCAGGAATGGGGCGCAGGTTTATTTTTCGTTCTGCCTGGCATTAAATTTTTCAAGTTGCTCAGGTGTTGCTGGCGTTTGGTATTTATCTTTCCACTCGCTGTAGGGCATGCCATAGACATTGGTGCGGGCAGCTTCATAGTCGATGCTTTCGCCGCGTTCCTCAGCTTCAGCGACATACCATTTTGACAAACAGTTACGACAAAAAGCGGCGAGATTCATTAACTCAATATTCTGCACTTCTTTATGTTCGTCTAAATGTTTTAACAAACGACGAAAGACGGCGGCTTCAATTTCTGTTTCTTTACTCATTATTTCACTTCCTCTCCGTGTGCCTGCTTGTCCGCATGATACGAGGAGCGCACCAGCGGGCCAGAGGCAATATGCTTAAAACCGATGGACTCGGCGTAATCTCTATATTCCTTAAATTCGTCGGGGTGAACAAAGCGCTCCACCGGCAAATGATTTTTTGAAGGCTGTAAATACTGCCCCACCGTGAGCATTTCAACATCGTGGGCGCGTAACTCATCGAGAGTGGCAAGCAGCTCTTCTTTCGTTTCACCTAAACCCACCATCAAGCCCGACTTTGTCGGCACTCCCGCATTCCGTGCTTTATATTGTTGCAGCAGTTTTAGCGACCAGGCGTAATTGGCACCGGGACGAGCCTGGCGGTAAAGACGAGGCACGGTTTCGATATTGTGATTAAACACATCGGGGGGCGTGGCACTGAGAATATCGAGGGCGGGTTCCATCCGACCGCGAAAATCCGGCACCAGTACTTCGATCTCCAAGGCCGGATTGAGTAAGCGGGTCTCGCGTATACAGTCGGCAAAATGCTGGGCACCGCCATCGCGCAAGTCGTCTCTATCAACCGATGTAATCACCACGTATTTAAGCTGCATTTCGGCAATGGCCTGGGCCAGGTGTGCCGGCTCTTCCACATCAAGCGGGTTTGGCTTACCGTGGCCAACATCGCAAAAGGGGCAGCGACGAGTACATATCTCACCCATAATCATAAAGGTCGCAGTACCGCCACTAAAGCATTCGCTGAGATTAGGGCAGGCCGCTTCTTCGCAAACAGTGGAGAGTTTATTTTTGCGCAAGATTTTTTTTATGCGCGCCACATCGGGCGAGCTCGAAAGGCGGATTTTCAGCCACGGCGGTTTGCGTAGATAGGTCTCGGTGGGAATCACTTTAACGGGAATGCGCTCAACCTTGTCGGCGCTGCGCAGTTTCTCGCCCTGGCGCAACCGCCGGGTACGTTTTACCGGATCATTACCTGTCGCACCGGCATTGGAATCGTCGCTAGAATTACCGTCCATTTATTTCGCCTAAACCGTTAATACGCCCAATTCTGATATTGCCATTCCCGTTTTTTCAGGCCAAGTCGCTCTACCCGCCTGGCCCCGAAACGTTGTACCAATTCGTTAATCAATTGCTTTTCTAAGGTCTGCCATGTCGGCATAGCACTGCTCGACAATAAATCTTTAAGTCGTGTCATTTGTAAGCCCTGATAACCGCAGGGGTTGATACGCTGAAACGGCTCCAGCTCAACATCAACATTTAAGGCCAAACCGTGATAACTGCGACCATGCCGAATACGCAAACCCAGCGAGGCAATTTTGGCAGCGCCAACATACACGCCCGGTGCTTTGTCACGGGTTTCAGCTTCAATTCCATAGTGCGCCAACAGCGCTTTTAAACTCAGTTCTATCGCGCAAACCAGCTCACGTACGTTGAGCCCGGCTCGCTTTAAATCAATCAGGGTGTAAACCACCATCTGCCCGGGGCCGTGATAGGTCACCTGACCACCACGGTCAACTTTTAGCACGGGAATATCACCGGGCATTAATAGATGCTCGGCTTTACCCGCCTGCCCCTGTGTAAATACCGAGGGATGCTGAACCACCCAGAGCTGGTCGGGGGATTTATCAGTGCGCGATTCAGTGTAGTCTTTCATCGCCGCAAACACCTGCTCATAGGGCTGCAGGCCAAGCTGACAAACAGCGATAGACGTTTCAGGTAACGCTGACATAAGCCTCACTCGCCGACATAGCTACAGTACCATCCGCACTCGGGAGCTAGTTTTTAGGTCGATAAAAATAGCGTCTAATTGATCCTTGCCGGTGGCGGTAATAGTGACCGTCACTGATTGATAAGTGGCTTTTCGACTATCGCGAATGGTCACTTTTGCCTGATCGAAACCCGGCGCGTGTCGCTCCATCACGGTGAACACATGCTCGCGAAACTCTTCGCAGGTTTCACCCATGACCTTGATTGGGTAGTCACAGGGAAACTCAATAAGCGGCGCTTCGGGCTCAGTCATAGCAACCTCATAGGCTTGATCTCGTGCTCTTTCATAGCAGACTCATCACAAACTGTACCAGCCTGTCCCACAGGCGCGAGAAAAAACCCGCCTCGGCAATAGGCTGAGCAGCAACCAATTTCTCATCAGCCAGAACATCACCTTTATACGTGACGACCAAACGACCCAGCTCTTGCTGTTGAGTCAGCGGGGCTTCGAGTGTAGCGTCGACATGAATATTACTTTCGAGCTGGGCTCTGGCACCACGCGGGAAGGTTAAAAACACATCCTCAGCCAGTACTAAATCAACACTATCTTCTTTGCCGAACCAGACGCGATTGTTCGCTTGCAGTACATCACCCGCGCCAAAGACTTTAGCGGTTTCAAAATAGCGGAAGCCATAGGTGAGTAATTTTTGCGATTCCTGAGCTCTCGCCTCTTCGCTGTGCGTACCCATCACCACCGAGATCAAACGCATACCATTGCGTTCGGCAGAGGCCACCAGACAATAGCCCGCCTCCTCTGTGTGACCGGTTTTCATACCATCGACGGACTTATCACGCCACAATAAGCGGTTGCGGTTAGGTTGTTTAATGCCGTTATATTCATAATATTTTTCTGAATACAGCGCGTAGTGATCGGGATGTTCGATAATCAAAGCCTGGGCCAACAAGGATAAATCGCGGGCGGTGGTGATATGCCCCTCGGCAGGCCATCCGGTGGCATTCACAAAGTAGCTACTGCTCATACCCAACAATACGGCCTGCTGATTCATCACATCGGCAAAGGCGCTTTCACTACCCGCTAAAAACTCTGCCACCGCCACGGTGGCGTCGTTGCCCGACTGAACGATAATGCCTTTCAGCAAGTCACCGAGGAGAACCTCCGTGCCTTCGCGCACGAACATTTTAGAGCCACCCATCTTCCAGGCAGTAACACTGATGGGCACTTTATCAGCCTTGGTAAATTTACCGCCGGCCATTTCGCCCGCCACCACATAAGAGCTCATCATTTTGGTCAAGCTGGCAGGTGGCAATTGTAAGTCGGCATTTTCCTCAACGAGTACCCGCCCGGTATTAGCGTCAATGAGTATCCACGACTTCGCTGCCAGTTGCGGTGACGCCGGAATCAAGGTCTGAGCCTGCGCGCTCGCGACGATGCTAGCAACGATGAAAAACAGCGAAATAAGCTGTGCAGAAAGTGGTTTCAACATAATCATCAACCTTGTGTTCATATGATACGGACTATCGTGTAACCGGGTTTAAATCAGAGTTAGTTACGTCGTCGTGAATTAAATACGGGGCGCATAATAGCATGGCCAAACATGCCGCTTCGCTAGCAGAACGATTAAAGCAACAGCGACTAAATATCTCGGACAGCATTAACCACAAAAGGTTTATACCGCCCCTGTGCAATCAACCGCTCTCGCAACGCGATCATTTGCAGCTGGTCGACTATGGGGCCAATCCAGACTTTAAAAACAGGTGTTTTGATCTCGCCAAAACGCCGCACCGAAACAGGGTAAGTTGTAATTACCGACAGTTGCTCTTGCAGTTGTTTTGCCGAATTCTTCGAACTATAAACACCCACCTGTAAGAAGGGTTGGGCAAACCGTTTTTTAGCGACAACAGGTACTCCAGCAACGGGCACCAAAGGGACGACTGACGAGGCTGTGAGCAAAGACTGGGCTTGCTCCGGCTTATTGACCTGCTCACTCAAGGTGGGCACTGACACGCTGTTACGCTGGAAATTAGCCGGGTCTATAGCATCGACTCTGACTCGCGCCGTTCCATGCTGGTGATAACCGAGTTTTTTAGCGCCCGCATATGACAAGTCAATAATACGTCCGCCGTGGAAGGGGCCTCGATCATTAACACGCACAATAATCTGTCGGCCATTGGTCAAATTGGTGACGCGTACGTAGGCGGGAATGGGCAGGGTTTTATGGGCCGCCGTCATACCGTACATGCTGTAGGTTTCACCATTCGATGTTTTGCGCCCATGAAACTTACTGCCATACCATGAGGCCATACCCTCTTCACTGTAACCCTTTGCAGAAGGCATTAATTGATAGGTAACGCCATTCACGGTGTAGGGGTTTTTATTGCCCGCAATAGTGATCGGGTCAACTCTAGGAACCGCATCGGCGAGCTGGCTAACATCAACCTCATGGCCAGGGCCGCTGTCTTTTTGCCGCGCAAAAGAGTCACCACTCTGGCAGCCACCCAAGCTCGCGAGTAACAACACACCCACCATCAACGCCGCCGCTAAAGCAACTGCTCTTGAGAACCGTACACTACTGCTATTAACCAAATTGCCTACACTACCTGGGTACAAAACTTCAGCCACCCTTACTCATCTCCTCAGCAATTTGTTCAGCCAGCTGTGTTACCGCCATGGCATAGCGGAAGCTGTGGTTGTAGCGCGTGATCGTGTAAAAATTTTGTAGACCTAGCCAAAACTCAACACCCGCCTGACCCTGTAGGCGCAGGGGAATCGCTTTCACATCAGAGCTCAATTCAGGCACAGGGGTAAAACCCTGTTCAGCCAGCTGCACGAGACTTAGTTTAGGCTTGACGAGCTTGTTGATTGCATCACTGCTGTAATCGGCGGTGATCCTTGCCCGTACCACCACGCCTTCACCACTCAGCCAGCCGTGGCGCACAAAATAGTTAGCCACGCTACCAATGGCATCGGCTGGGTCAGCCCAGATATCAGCCACCCCATCGTCGTTGTAATCAACCGCATAGGCACGGTAGCTGGAGGGCATAAACTGGCCATAGCCCATAGCCCCGGCATAGGAACCCTTTAAATTAGCAGGCTCGAGCTTCTGTTCTTTAGCCAGCAGTAAAAAGTGCTCCAGCTCTTTAGTGAAGAAAGAGCTGCGTGGCGGGTAGTCAAAAGCCAGGGTTGAAAGGGCATCGACAACACGATAGCTGCCCGTGACTCTACCGTAATAGGTTTCAACACCGATAATCGCCACCACATATTCGATGGGCACACCGTAATCGGCCTGCATTTTTTCCAGCCACGAGCGCTGCTCACGCCAAAACTGCAAACCCTGACGAATGCGTTTTTCTGTAAAAAAAATCTTGCGATAATCCTTCCACAGTTTGACCTTTTCGGCAGGCCTGCTCATGGCATCAATAATCGATTGCTTGTACTGCGCCCCAGTAAATAATGCGTCTAACTCCGCGCGATCGGCACCGTGCTCCGCAACCATCTTCTCGATAAAAGCCTGCGCTTTGGCATTACCCTCATAGCTCCTTTCAGCCCCCGCATTCACCCGTGCAACACTTGCCAGCAAGGCAATTAATACACTGATAATTCCCATTTTCATCAATAATTTCACAACTGTTCACCCATCCGTTTTTTCTCTTTACTGACTGACATCAGCATACCAAACCCTAGCAACAGGGTCACAATCGACGTGCCGCCGTAACTTACCATTGGCAGGGGCACCCCCACCACCGGCAAGATGCCAGACACCATGCCCATATTGACAAAGATATAGACAAAAAATGTCAGTGTGATGCTACCCGCCAACAAGCGGCTAAACATACTCTGCGCATTAATACTGATCAGCATGCCTTTGAATATAATCAGCAGGTAAACCAGTAGCAGGCATAAGACCCCGGTAAAACCAAATTCTTCCGACAGCACGGCGATAATAAAATCGGTATGACTCTCGGGCAAAAAATCCAGCTGCGACTGAGTACCCTGCATCCAGCCTTTGCCCGAGCTGCCACCGGCACCAATAGCGGTTGTTGATTGAATAATATTCCAGCCCGCCCCGAGCTTGTCCGACTGGGGGTCAAGCAGAGTCAAGATCCGTGTTTTTTGATAATCACGCAACAGATAAAACCAGAACACCGGCGCCACACTGAGCGCAAAAAACAGTGCACCCAGTAAATACGTTATACCCAGACCCGAAAGAAAAAGCACAAAAAAACCAGCGGCAAAGATCAGCAGAGCTGTGCCTAAATCCGGCTGAATGCCGACCAAAATCGCCGGAGTGCCAACCAACAACAAGGCTACCACGACATGCTTGAAGCGCGGTGGTAACACCCGTTGACCAAGGTAGCTGGAGAGCATTAAGGGCACAGCAATTTTCAATACTTCGGAGGGCTGAAAACGGAAAAAGCCGAGATCCAGCCAGCGTTGCGCACCCTTGGCACCGACGCCAATAAAAATGACGGCAACGAGCAGGCCAACGCCCCCGAGATAAAGCACAAAGGCCCAGCGCTGCATAAATCGCGGATCAAACTGCGCCACCACCAGCATGGCGAACAGGCCGATGCCCATAAAGACACTCTGGCGCTTAACGTAGTTGAGGTCCTGGCCACTGGCGCTATAAAGCACAGAAATGCCAATCGCCATTAATAACAATAACAGCAGTAGCAAGGGAACATCGACGCGCAGGGCCAACCAGCGTTTTTGCTCGCCATAAACGGTAGATCCGTGTTCTTTC
This sequence comes from Candidatus Reddybacter sp., assembly GCA_041277045.1. GTDB lineage: Bacteria > Pseudomonadota > Gammaproteobacteria > Pseudomonadales > Porticoccaceae > Reddybacter. The sequence goes on from JBGFSY010000001.1 coordinate 443,769, forward strand.
AGACTGCGCTCAAAATCACCCTGATTCATGAGTGCTCTCAACAGGCTTCAAAGGGGTTAGCAAGGCATTCGCCCCCTCAATCTCACTCTCGCCAGTTTCGGCCGGCTCTGGATAATGTTCAAAGTAAGCATTAATAACATCTCTCGCCACAGGCGCTGCGGTGGAGCTGCCATGCTCACCATTTTCCACAATCACCGCCACCGCGATACGCGGGTTTTCAACCGGGGCAAAGGCGATGAACAAAGCGTGATCGAGCTGTAGTTTAGCGAGCTTACTGGCATCGTATTTTTCATCTTGTTTAATACCGACCACCTGTGCGGTGCCGGTTTTACCGGCCAGGGTGTAGTCAATTTTACCAATCGCGCGGCGTGCCGTACCGCGTAAATCTCTAACCACACCCGTCATGGCATTAAGCACGAGATCCCAGTAACGCTCGGGAATTTCAATCGCTGCAGACTGGGACACTGGCGCCACCGCTTCGGTACCAACCACCTTGACCAATTTGGGCTCACGCACCTCACCTCGCGTTGCCAGACGACTCACTGCCACAGCCATTTGCAGGGGAGTTGCCAGCATAAAGCCCTGGCCAATGCTGACATTGACCGTATCACCCGGATACCAGACCCGGCCACGGGCACCCTGCTTCCAGTCTCGTGAAGGCATAATACCTTTCGCCTCTGCAGGCAAGTCGATACCGGTTTTAAGGCCATAGCCAAAACGCGTGCCGTAGTCGTGGAGCACGTCAATACCCGAGCGAAAACCGACATCGTAAAAGTAGACATCACAGGACTGTACGATAGCGTCGTAGAGACTAATCTTGCTGCCGTGCCCCCCGCGCTTCCAGTCCCGGTATTTACGCTTTTCGCCCTCCAGCTGATAGTAACCCGGGTCGTAAATGCGATAGCCCATGGTCACCGTGCCCGAGTCGAGGCCCGCCAAGCCAAACACCGGCTTAACCGTCGAGCCCGGCGGATACTGCCCCCGCAAAGCACGATCAAACAGCGGCTGTGCTGGCGAACCCGTTAATGCTTTATACGCCTTAGTGGAAATCCCCGTCACAAACAGGTTGGGATCAAAAGACGGCATGCTAGCCAGGGCGAGCACACCACCCGTCGCCGTGTCGATGGCAACCACGGCACCGCGCTCTTCACCCAGAGCCTCAATAGCAATTCCCTGCAGACGACTATCGAGAAACAAATGCAGATCTGCCCCCGGTATCGGATCGGTGCGCTCTAGCACCCGCATCACCCGGCCTCGGGCATTGGTTTCGACATGTTCGTAACCCACTTCACCGAGCAGCTGGTTTTCGTAAAACTTTTCCAGTCCGGTTTTGCCGATCATGTGCGAGCCCTTGTAACGTCTGGGGTCGATCCGCTTAAGCTCGCGCTCATTAATACGCCCGGCATAGCCAATCACATGGGCAAGTTCGCCAGCCAATGGATAGTCGCGAATCAATTGCGCAGACACCTCAACCCCGGACAAGCGATGCTCGTTGACGGCGATAAGCGCTTGCTCGGGTTCACTGAGATTAATTCGCAAGGGCACGGATTCGTAGGGGCGACGACGCTTAACGAGTTTTTCAAAGCGCGCCAATTCGGTGTCTTTAAAAACTAACAACTCGCCGAGATCAGCGAGTAATTGCTCGAGGTTTTTAGTGCGCTCAACAACAATAGACAGGGTAAAACCCGGGCGGTTATCGGCCAGCAACACACCATTGCGATCGTAAATTAAACCCCGCGCCGGCGGCAGTGCGCGGACATGAATACGATTATTATCAGCCAGTGTGGCGAAATCCTGATGCCGATTAATTTGTAAATCGTGGTAACGCCAAAATAAAACACCCAGCAAAAAAAGCACAACCAACAGTGTAAAACTGGCGCGCGCAATGTAAATGCGAGACTCCCACTGGGGGTTTTTCAGGGTACTGAAGTCTGCCATTTTTAGCTGAATAAGCTCCCGACCACAAAATATCTTTGAGTATAAAAAATAAAGCTATTTATGATGCCACACACCGACACCTGTTTTTTTATTGTTCGTTATTTAGCGATGGTTCTTTAAACGATGTTCCTATCGGTGCCTTCCTAACGATAGCTTTCTTAACGATGACTTTCTATCGATGGTAAGGATGCCCGGCATTAATAGACCAGGCCCGGTAGAGCTGTTCAATTAAAATAATACGCACTAGCGGGTGGGGCAAAGTCAGCGCCGATAATGACCAGCTAATATTCGCCCGTGCGATACACGACTGCGCCAGCCCATCGGGACCGCCAATCAGCAAGCTAAAGTTATCGCCACTACCCTGCCAGTCACGCAGGTTGTGCGCCAACTGATCGGTGCCCCAGGGTTTGCCCTTTACTTCCAGTGCAATGACGCGATCACCCTGACCAACAGCTTTCAGCATGGCCTCACCTTCACTGGCAATGGCGCGATCTGGCGCTTCGTTTTTACGCCGTGCAGCGAGGGGTATTTCGACCAGCTCGAGATGAAATTCCCCCGGCAATCGCTTGGCATACTCATCGTAGCCACTTTGCACCCAGCCCGGCATTTTACTGCCGACAGCAATAATGCGCAGTCTCAAGTAACGATACCTGCTGCTAGCGGCAACAAATGATTAATCGTTTTCATCAAAATCGACTTCGTTTTCAGCAGCGACCGAACTGGGGCGCATCGACCAGAGTTTTTCCAGCTCGTAGAAAGCCCGCGTAGTCGGCTGCATCACGTGGACAATGACATCGCCGAAATCTACCAGCACCCACTCGCCCTCGTCCATGCCCTCGACACCGATGGGTTGAAAGCCCGCTTTCTTGCCCTCCTCCACAGTGTTTTGCGCCAAGGCCTTAACCTGTCGATTACTGGCGCCGCTGACGACGATCATGGTGTCGGTTATATCGCTGAACTCGCGCACGTCGATAGTGACGACATCCTGGCCTTTAATGTCTTCCAGCGCTGTAATAACAATCTTGTAAATATCACTACTCATGAATTTTCCTGCTTATACAAGCCGTGTTGGTGGATATATTGAATGACCGCATCGGGTACCAGGTAGCGCACCGAACTGCCGGCGGCGAGGTCCTCGCGGATTTGTGTTGCCGACACTGGCAGTAAGGTCATGGCTTCCACCAGGACTCGACCACTCGGCGATTTCGACAACAATTTTGGATCGTCTGTGCAGCGCCTCGCCAACCACTCAGTGACCGGGCCCGTCTCGGGCAAATGCCAGCCGGGTCGAGCGGCAACGACAATATGAGCGTAGTCACTCAACTCTTGCCAGCGCTGCCAGGTGTGTAAATTAACCAGCGAATCCATGCCGATACAAAGACAGAGGGTAACATCACTACCCAGTTCGACACGTAGTTGCGCTAATGTTTCAACAGTATAGGACAAGCCTTCGCGGCGCAGCTCTCTGTCGTCGGCCACCAAGCCACTGGCAACAAAACCATTACCCGATAACTCGCCGTCAATCGCCAGCCGCAACATGGCGAGGCGATGCTCGGCACTGGCCCCGAGCTGTTCACGGTGGGGCGGCCTGGCAGAGGGCATTAAATGCAGCTCATCGAGACCGAGGTGCTCACGCAACTCGACGGCGGTGCGCAAATGACCGATATGCACGGGATCAAAGGTGCCGCCAAAAATACCGACCGCTTTCAAAATTCGGTTTTTCTCGAATGAAAGCTCGCCACGTCCTGCTTGCTCACGCCAAATTTATCCACGACGGCTTTATTCGCGACTGCTTTATTCACGAATGTGCCCATCACCCAGCACAATATATTTTTGGCTGGTCAAACCCTCAAGCCCCACAGGGCCACGGGCATGAATCTTATCGGTCGAAATACCAATCTCCGCACCAAGGCCGTATTCAAAGCCATCGGCAAAGCGGGTGGAGGCGTTAATCATTACCGAGCTGGAATCCACCTCATTCAAAAAACGCCGTCCCCGAGTGTAATCTTCGGTAACGATAGCTTCGGTATGGCGCGAGCTATAAGTCTCGATATGATCCATCGCGGCATCCATATCGGCCACCACGCGAATCGCCAAAATCGGCGCCAGATACTCCGCTTGCCAATCTTCTTCGCTCGCCGTCGAGCAGGCCTGTTTTGATGCGGCAATAATGGCACGGCCTCGTTCACAGGCACGCATTTCGACACCTTCCTCAGCATAAGCCGCGGCCAGGCGAGGCAAAATAGCTTCAGCGACACCCTCGGCGACCAGCAAGGTTTCCATAGCATTGCAGACGCCGTAGCGATGAGTCTTGGCATTAAAAGCAATATTAAAGGCCTTTTCGAGATCGGCCTTGTCGTCGATATAAACGTGGCAGACGCCGTCTAGATGTTTGATAACGGGAATCGTCGCCTCGCGACTAATGCGCTCAATCAGGCCCTTGCCGCCCCGAGGCACAATCACATCGACGTAATCAGACAGCGTCACCAATTCACCCACCGCACTACGATCGGTCGTTTCCACCACCTGCACCGCCGTATTGGGTAAACCCACAGCCGCCAGGCCCTTGCGAATACAGGCGGCAATCGCTTGATTGGAGTAAAGAGACTCACTGCCGCCACGCAAAATTGTCGCATTGCCAGACTTCAAACACAGGCTCGCCGCTTCAACCGTCACATTGGGGCGGGACTCATAAATAATGCCGATCACCCCCAATGGCACGCGCATTTTGCCGACCTGAATACCGCTAGGGCGATAGTTCATGGCGGTGACTTCACCAATAGGGTCGGGCAATGCCGCCACCTGGCGCAGGCCCTCTATCATGCCGTCAATGCGGGCGGGTGTTAGCTCAAGGCGATCGAGTAGGGCTGCGTCGAGATCATTGCTGCGACCCTTGTCCATATCACGGCCATTGGCCGTAGCCAACAGCGCGCGATCGTCATCGAGGGCCCCGGCAATCGCCAGCAGGGCTCGATTCTTAACGCCACTATCGGAGCGCGCCATCACCCGACCGGCTGCACGGGCACTAACGCCCAGGGCTTGCATATACGCTTTAATATCCATCCAAAATCTCTGTGCTAATTCTCTACGCTCTATCCCCATTTAAGGCGAGCTCATCATGGCGCGCATTATAGCGCGAGGCCCATGCCTACCGCGAGAGACAAAGACCGCTCAATCACAGTCTGTTTGCACGGCGTCCGTTTGCAGATGGGCAGAACTTTCTGCACTATCAGCGCCACTTTAAAATTAATGACGGCTTAAAATACGGGAGATAAACATGAAACAACTCGGCCAAGGCTTTTACTGGCAGGACCTGCAAGTTGGCGATGAATATAAAACCTGGGGCAGAACGGTACTCGAAGCCGATATTTGCACCTTCGTCAACCTTATCGGCCTCCACGAAGTGGTGTTTAGTGACCGGGAGTTTCTGCGTGAAAAGTCGGTCATTAAAGAGCCCTTCGCCCCCGGCGCTCTGGTTTACAGCTTTGCCGAAGGTCTGCTGCTACCCACCATGCAGGGCACCGGCATGGCCTTTCTTAATATGGAACTGGACATGAAGCGCCCCTGTCTGGCGGGCGACACCATTCACGTCGAACTGGAGATTATTGAAGTGCGCGAAACCAGCAAGGGCAATCGCGGCCTGGTGCGCACCTTCAACAAGGTGATTAATCAGAATGGCGAAATCGTGCTGACCTACAACCCCCTGCGCATGCTCAAGGGTCGCCCGGCTGACGAAGAAGCATAAACCGGTAGTTCAGAAAAAAGGCAGTGCGTTTATCAAAAACACCCTGCCCAAGTTTTACTAACGCTCTCTCGCCAGCCTAGGGCTTCGGTTTCGCCGCACGCATGCGCAGCTCAATCACCCACTTTTTAATTTCTAGCAGGCGCTCATCAACCGTCGCCATGGCCAACAGCGAGCGTTTGCGCTCCGGGTCGACGGGCAGCACCCCGGCCAAACGCCAGACTAAAGTCGCCTTGGTCAAGTCGGCCAAAAACACCGATTGATCAACACCCATATGTTTTGCCAGACTTTCGAGCATATCGACCAAGTCGTCTTCCGCAAAACCGATGGGCTCATCACTATCGGCGACAAAAATCTCCGTGTCACCGAACATCAGGCCATCGCCCTCAATGCGGGTAGTGCCAACGTGAATGCGCTGCTCACCCTGAACCGCAATGGATAACAGACCGTTGGGCAATTGCTCGAAATCGCGAATCGTCACCAGCGTGCCCCAGGGGAAAACCTCGGGCGTCGCGCCCACCTCTTTACCCTCCACTATTGGCAAAATACCAAAGGGCTTTTCATCGGCCATCGACTCCCGCACCAAACGTAAATAGCGTTGTTCAAAAATCTGCATACGACTGCCAATCGTCGGATACAAAATAATTTGCAGGGGAAATAAAGCGATTTCTTGTTGCGTAGACATAGTGGCTAACTCGTTGAAGGTAACTTTTATTGGGCAACTCACGTTCACTGAAGATTAAACCCTCCATCAGACAGTATTATTTCACCAGTGAGATAGCGATTAAAAACCAGCACTGAGGCTATTTACACGATCTCAACAGGTTTTACCCCCCAGAGCATTTTTCTCCCAGCAGCTGTGTGTATCAAGCCAACAGTCAGCACATATGATTGAGGCTAGCCTTACTCCCGCAAGTGAAATAGAGGCACCTTCCTAGGTCGAATATCAGCATGTAAGCTGATATGTTTAACACAACTAGAACAGGCTTACGTTGATGTTTCTCTAAGGGCCTACCTTGCCTCAACGATCAAGACCGAGGGGGCAAAACATTGGCCTTATACAAACCTCGCTAAACATGCGAAGGCACTGTCCTGCACGTGCGCTGTCTATAACTGTTAAACCCATAATAACTAGGAAGTTAAGTCTCATGGATACTGACTTACTCAAAACCTTTTCCATCCATGTACTGGAGATTAGCGTACTGCTATTTGTCTTTGCATTGGGCCTTGGCGTGCTAGTTATCGCCTACCTTTATCTCGCCGACGTGACCCAAACCAAGCAGGCGATTCGAAAAAATTACCCTGTGGTCGGTCGATTTCGCTATTTTTTTGAACATATGGGCGAATTTTTTCGCCAGTATTTTTTCGCTCAGGATAGAGACGAGTTACCCTTTAATCGCGCTCAACGATCCTGGGCCTACCGGGCCGCCAAGAATGTTGATTCCACCGTCGCTTTTGGCTCCACCCGCTCACTCAATCAGCCCGGCGACATTCTCTATTTAAACGGTTTGTTTCCGACCTTGAGCGAAGATGCGCTACCAGCGGAACCGGTGACCATTGGCGCGGGCTACGCTGCCGAGCCTTACACTACGGCATCACTGGTGAATATCTCCGGCATGAGCTACGGCGCGCTATCGACACCTGCTGTGCGAGCATTGTCAGCCGGCGCAGCGCAGGCCGGTATCTGGATGAACACTGGTGAGGGCGGTCTGGCGCTTTATCATTTAGAGGGTGGCTGCGATATTGTTTTTCAAATCGGCACCGCAAAATACGGTGTGCGTACGCCTGATGGAAAACTGTCCGATGAAAAGCTCGAAGAGATCGCCGCGCACACCCAGGTACGGATGTTTGAACTAAAAATGAGCCAGGGCGCTAAACCCGGTAAGGGCGGTATATTACCCGGCGTCAAGGTGACGGAAGAGATTGCAAAAATTCGCGGCATACCCGCTGGCAGCGATTCCATCAGCCCCAATGGTCATACGGATATTCGCAGCATCGATGAGCTACTCGACAAGATTTTTCATATTCGCACAGTGACCGGCAAACCCACTGGCTTTAAAAGCGTGATCGGCGATAGTCCCTGGCTGGATGACATGTGTGAAACCATCCACCGCCGCGGTTTAGAATATGCGCCGGACTTTATCTCCATCGACAGTGCGGACGGTGGTAGCGGTGCCGCGCCGCAAAGTTTGATTGATTATATGGGGTTGCCCATTAAGTGCAGCCTGCCTCTGGTGGTCGATAAGCTGATCGAATACAACTTAAAAGATCGTATCAAAGTGATTACCTCCGGCAAGTTGATTAACCCGGCAGATGTGGCCTGGGCATTGAGCATGGGTGCGGATTTTGTCACCTCGGCGCGGGGCTTTATGTTTGCCCTGGGCTGTATTCAGGCTTTGCAATGCAATAAAAACACCTGCCCTACCGACATCACCACCCACGATATTGTCTTGCAACGCGGACTCGACCCCACCGAAAAATCAGAGCGAGTGGCTAACTTTGCCAAAAACCTGGCTTACGAAGTGGGCGTGATTGCCCACTCCTGCGGTGTCGAGGAACCCCGCCAATTATCCCGCAAGCACGCGCACATTATTAATGCCCAGGGTATTCCCGAACCACTGGAGCAAGTCTTTCCCCTGCCAGATATTCGCCCGGAATACGCAAAAATACCCGTTGTGGAGGTGGATATTGCGCATTCAACCGTCACCCAGGAACCCTCATCATGATTCCCGAGTTAGTCGGTCAAATATTATTACTCAGCGGCGCGGCCATTGTCGGCATGGTGGTTCATCGCCTGCTACGCCTTGATCTTACCCTGGCCTGCTTGGGTGTCGGCGTGCTGCTGGGGTGGGCCGTGCCCGCTCTGGGCATCGATACGGGCATACGCGCCCATAGCCTGAAAGATCTGGTGTTCTTTATCATTCTGCCAGTGCTGATATTTGAGGCGACCTGGCATCTCAACCCGACTTTGCTCAAGCGCTGGCTGAGCCCTATTCTAATTTTTGCAACGCTTGGCGTACTCATTAGTTGTTTTATTACTGCAGGTTTGGTTTACCTGGGCGTCGGTCATGCCACAGGGTTTCCCTGGATTGCAGCCTTGTTAACCGGGGCGATACTGGCAGCGACTGACCCCATTGCTGTGGTCTCACAATTAAAGTCTATGAATACACCGGCAGACCTGGCGACTTTATTTGAGGGCGAAAGCCTGTTTAACGACGGTGCCGCAGTTGTGTTATTCGTGATTATTTTCAGTTTCGCCACCGGCGCCATGGCCGAGTCGTCCAATCACCTGATGTATTTCGCCACCGTTTTTCTGGGCGGCTTGATCTTTGGAGCCCTCTTAGGTTTGCTTGCAGCGATCATTATCTTATTGTTAGGCAAAGTCCCTGCGACCAGTGTTGTACTGGTTTTTACGGCGTTTGGGGGATTCTATCTGGCGGAAGAGGCACTGCATGTATCCGGCATTATGACCATTGTCGCCAGTGCTCTGGTATCGCGACTTGCACTAAGAGAGCAGGAAACAACGTTTCTATCGGGCATTGCCGATACCTGGAACTGGCTCGGCCTGCTATTTAACAGCTTGTTATTTGTTCTCATGGGCCTGGTCATTACCTGGAGCATGTTTCAAGAACAATGGCCGGCAATGATTATTGCTATAGGTGCCGCACTCGCTGGCAGAGCCCTTGCCGTCGGCATTTGCGGCCTCTTAACAAAACCCATGTCGCGACCTATTTCTGGTGTCTGGCAAGTACTGCTATTTTGGGGAGGGCTGCGTGGTGCCATTGCCATTGCCCTGGTGTTGTCACTGCCTGTAAGTTTGCCTTACTGGTGGACCCTACAGGCCATGGTATTTGGCGTGGTGATATTTAGCCTGTTAGTTCAAGGCCCTACGTTTAAAGCCTTAACACGGCACTTGGAAAGGACCCCCTTTAAAAATAATCCACCACCAGCAAGTGAGTAAACACGCAGGATGCCAATAGAGGAGGGCAGGGGGATTAATCTGGCCAGCGCTAAACCAAAGCCACCCCGCCCCCTAACAGGCCGCTAAAGCCGGTACAGCCCATTCAATGCCGCCATGCGATAGGCTTCGGCCATGGTCGGATAGTTAAACGTGGTGCTGACAAAATATTCTATCGTGTTGGCTTCCCCAGGCTGCTTCATTATCGCCTGACCAATGTGAATAATCTCAGCGGCCTGATAACCGAAGCAGTGAATGCCCAGAATTTCGAGGGTTTCGCGGTGAAAATAGATTTTCAGCATTCCCACGGGCTCACGTGCAATTTGCGCCCGCGCTAAATTTGCAAAGCTGGCCGTACCCACTTCGTAGGGAATGTTTTCAGCCGACAACTCTTTGCCCGTTTTACCTACCGAGCTGATCTCTGGAATGGTGTAAATACCCGTGGGCACATCATCCACAAAATAATTATCTTCCCCCAGCAGTGCTGCAGATGCCGCCCGTCCCTGGTCATAGGCCGCACTCGCCAAACTGGGCCAGCCGATCACATCACCGGCCGCGTAAATATCGGGGTTTGCTGTCTGATAGTGCTCGTTTACTTCCAGCTGCCCTCTATGGTTGGTTGTCAGGTTTACCTTGTCGAGACCCAGATTGACAGTATTACCACTGCGGCCATTACACCAGAGCAGGGCATCCGCGCGAATGCGCTTGCCAGACTGCAGATGTAAAACGACGTTGTTATCCGAGGTTTCCAGTGCTTGAAACTCTTCGTTGTGATGAATTACCACCCGCTGATCTCGCAGGTGGTAACTCAGCGCATCAGAGATTTCACTGTCTAAAAAGGACAATAAACGGGCGTTGCTATCGACAAGATCCACCTTCAAGCCAAGCCCGGCAAATATTGAAGCATATTCACAACCAATGACACCGCCACCGTAGACAAGAATGCGCCTAGGCGTATGTTCCATAGACAGTATGGTGTCACTGTCATAAACCCTGGGGTGAGCGAAATCGACCCCTTCAGGGTGATAGGGCCGCGAGCCCGTTGCAATGACACACTTTTTATAAAAAATTAACTCCGACGAACCCTGCTTGGTTTCCACTTCGATACAGGCGTCGTCACGAAAAGTCGCCTGCCCAAAAATAATATCAATGCGGTTGCGGGCATACAGAGAAGTTCTCAGCTTAACCTGGCTTTCGATAATTTTTTCTGTGCGCTTTAACAAGCGAGGGAATGAAAACCAGCGCGGTTCACCGACATCACGAAACATACTATCGGAGTTGTAGCGAATGGTATGTCGCACCGAATGCCTGAGGGCTTTAGAAGGAATAGTACCGAGATGGGCGCAGGAGCCACCCACTTCGTTCCTGTTTTCAATAATCGCAACACGGTTGCCACGCTTCGACGCTCTCATCGCCGCGGCTTCACCCGCTGGGCCAGCGCCAATAATCACTAAATCATAACTACAGTTGGGCATAAGATTCCTGTTTAAACAACAAAGAGGGGGTATTCACGCTGAATACCCCTGGAGACTCTACTCAAACCCGAGTGAAAGAGCTGAAGTTCGCCAAAGAAGAACCTAGCGCCATGCATCCCCCTGACAGTAGACAGCTGGCTGTCTCCCTTATAGCGCTCATAGCCCTTATGTAACATTTCTATTGCTGCCTTAAGAGTGGGCCACAACACTGAGCGTGAACAGGGCAATTATATTTGCCCTGCCAAATTCCGGCTATGCCTTTTTACCAATGAGCTGCACATTTTTTAGGATTTACCTCCATAGATCCTTCACGTAGCATGTTGGCCTTCAATCCAATAGAGATAACAATAATGAATACACCTGACATGCTTACCATGAACTCAGCCCTTGTCGCGCTCGCAGGCTTTGCTGGCTGGACAATACTACTTCTATTAACCGTCGCTAATTTGCGTGTGGCAAATTTCCTCACCGGCAAAAAAGCCATTAATGCCTTTTCACCCACTGGTGACGACCTGCCCGGTTTCGGCCAGCGTGTGACTCGCGCCCATTTAAACTGTGTCGAGAACCTGCCGGTTTTTGCCGCACTGGTCGCTGCCGCTGGCCTTTCGGGACAATTTTCAATAATGGAAAGCACGGTGATGTACGTGCTTTACGCCCGTATCGGCCAATCGGTCGTCCATATGATTTCCACTGCACCTCTGGTGGTTTGGGTGAGAGCCACGTTTTTCTTTGTACAAGTTTTTTTGATGGCCTGGTATGCCATTCAGCTGGTTTTCTAACAAACTGCCAAATAAGATGAGTGGTGCGCTTGCAACATCGAAGGGGTGAGCGCCGCATTTCTTACTTCCAAGCTCTCACATTAGTGGTTATTAAAAACGGGCAGGAATAACTATCCCAGGCAACTTAACCAAAAGCGCCTTTGCGAGCCCGCTCAATGTTTGAAAACGCCCTGCTACTTGGTGTTGCCTGTATTATTGCCGCACTGCTGTTTCATCCAAAAGTACGTCTTTCTCGCAATTGGCGGGCGACGGTAACACCCCTGGCATCGATTATTGGCAGCGGCTTTTTAGTCGCGGCCCCCCTCCTGTCTCACGCTGTTAATGGCTGGGCCTTTTTTGCCATGGCCGGCATTGTTTTGCTGGCCTACGGTATTGGCGAGGTCATTCGCTTTAATATCCGCCACGCCGAACCCCTGTTAAACAGTCCGCAGGCACCACCTTTACTACTCAACATGGAGCGTCTTTCCGGGCTGGCTTTAAGCGTCGCCTATGTCATTTCAGTCGCCTTTTATTTGCGTTTGCTGGCATCCTTTCTGTTGCACGCCATGGAAATTGAGAGCGACTTTTACGCCAACTTACTGACTACCGGCGTACTCGTTAGCATTGCTTTGATCGGGCTTTGGCGCGGACTGGAGGGGCTGGAGAACCTGGAAGAGTGGGCCGTTAATATCAAACTGGCTATCATCGCCGCGGTGTTATTGGGCTTGCTTAACTTCGACCTCAACTGGCTGGCTCAGCCTGAAAACCCAATCAACTACACGCCGCTGGCAGACTGGCCTCATTCTATGCGCCTGTTGGCCGGCATATTACTGATCGTGCAGGGTTTTGAAACCTCGCGCTATTTGGGCGCTGAGTACGATGCAAACACCCGCATCCGCACCATGCGTTATGCCCAGCTACTTTCGGCAGCTATCTATTTACTCTTTATTGGCCTTTCCCTGCCCCTACTCAATGGTTATCAGGAGCCCCGCAGCGAAACTGCCATTATCACGCTATCGGCAATGGTCTCACCCATATTACCGGCTATGCTGATTGTCGCAGCAGTGATGAGTCAGTTTAGCGCTGCGGTTGCCGATACGGCGGGTTCGGGCGGCCTTTTATCAGAATTCAGCCGTCGACATTTAAGCCCACGTTTGGGCTATATTTTTGTCGTAACACTGGCCATCGTTTTAATTTGGTCGGCCAATATCTTTGAAATTATCACCATCGCCTCGCGGGCCTTCGCCGCTTACTACCTGCTGCAATGCCTAGTCGCACTGAGTATTAATTACCGCCGCAGGCACTGGCTGCAAAGCACGGGGGTTATATTCATTGCCAGTCTATTACTACTGGTTCTATTATTTGCCATACCCGACGGGCCATAGTTTATTCAAACAGGGCTTGATGAATCGCAGTTGCTCTTCGCCCCGTGCGTGATAGGCTGAAAAGGTCGATGACAAGTGCAAAACAAAATGAAAAAAAATCTGCTAATCGTCGTATCTATTTTTGTCGTGGCTGCCATTTACTGGCAACTCAAGCGTGAAGAGTTTATTGCCGTCAGGTTGACGAAAGTCGAACAAGGGCGGGTCGAGGCCACGGCTGCCAATACACGCGCAGGCACCATCAAAGCCTGCCAACGCTCACGCCTGTCGATGCCCATCGGCGGACAGGTTACCGACTTATTAGTCGACGAGGGCGATCGGGTTGAAAAGGGTCAGATACTTATTCAATTGTGGAGTGATGATCAACAGGCCCGCGTTGCCGAAGCTAACACCCGCGTCACCGCCGCTCATGAAAGCGTCAAAGAGAGCTGCCATAACGCCGCACTCGATGCCCGAGAATTAAAGCGTAAGCAAGGCTTGGTGGCGAAAAAGCTGGTCTCCGAAGAAGCCCTGGACACAGCCCAAACCCGTGCCTACGTTTCATCCTTTGCCTGCGCCAAAGCCCGTGCCGGGGTTGAAACGGCCCAGGCGACACTGGCCCTGCAAACGGCCCTGTTTGAGAAAACACGCCTGCGCGCGCCCTTTGCCGGAGTGGTCGCCGAAATTAACGGTGAAGTCGGCGAGTACATCACCCCTTCGCCACCGGGCATCGCTACACCCCCTGCCGTCGACTTAATCGCCCTCGGCTGCCTCTATGTGTCGGCACCGATTGACGAGGTAGATGCCGCCGCTATCGCATTAAATATGCCCGCACGCATCAGCCTCGACGCTTTTCGCGGACAGGCTTTTAACGGCCACGTCAGCCGTATCGCGCCCTACGTTAAAGAGCTTGAAAAGCAGGCCCGCACCGTCGATGTAGAAGTGGCCTTTGACGCCCTCCCCGATAAGCTCACCCTGCTAATTGGTTATAGCGCCGATATTGAAATCATCCTCAGCCAGCGCGAGAGCGCCCTGCGCATCCCCACTGAAACGGTAATTGATGGCAACCGAGTATTGCTCTTCGACGCCACGACAGGGCTGCTCGGCTACCGACAGTTTAAGCCCGGACTCAGCAACTGGACATCGACGGAGGTTGTGGAGGGGCTCAGTGAGGGCGATGACATATTGTTGTCCCTCGATACGGAGGGGGCTGTCGATGGTGCCTTGGTCACACCTGTCTCGCCGTGATGAATATTATTGGCGTAAAAGGCCATGATTGAACTGCGGCAACTGTGCCGCAGTTTCCAGATTGGCGACCAATGTGTTCACGCCCTCGAGCATATCGATCTAAAAATAGAGCGCGGTGAATACCTGTCGGTGATGGGTCCCTCGGGCTCGGGCAAATCCACCCTGCTCAATATACTTGGTTTACTGGACACCCCCAGCTGCGGCGAATACCTGCTCAATCAAGCCGCAACCAGCCAGCTCAGTGAAGAAGGGCGAGCCACTTTGCGTCGCGAGCACATCGGCTTTGTCTTTCAAAGTTACCATTTAATCCCCCGGCTCACGGCGCGGGAAAATATTGAGCTGCCCCTCATCCTCGCCGGCATGGCGCCCAAACAGCGCAAGCCCCTGGTCGACAAAGTGCTTACTCGCCTGGCCCTGACGGACCGCGCCGCCCACGCACCCAACCAGTTATCGGGCGGCCAGCGCCAGCGCGTTGCCATTGGTCGCGCCATCGTCATGAAGCCACAGTTGCTGCTCGCCGATGAACCCACCGGCAATCTTGACTCGGTCTCGGGCAGGGAGGTCATCGAGCTACTCGAAGAACTCAACGACGAGGGTATTACCCTACTGGTTGTTACCCACGACCAAAGTATTGGCGAGCGGGCCAGACGCGAGCTGAAAATGATTGATGGTCGCATTGCCAGTGATAGCGCGAATAATACAGTCGCTACCAGTACCGCCCCCTGAACCCATGCGCACCGCCGACTTTATCGCCTTCAACCTGAAACTGATCGAGCGTCAGCGCCTGCGCTCGGCCATGTTGCTGGCCGCCATCGCCATTAGCGTGATGGCCATTAATTTGCTCACCGGCATTGGCGAGGGCGGCAAGCAGTTTGTCCTCGGCGAATTCAACCTGCTGGGCAAAAACGTGTTGATAATGCTGCCGGGCAAGAAGGAAACCACGGGGGGCATTCCGCCGTTAACCGGCGAGGCCACCCGCGATCTCACCCTGCGCGATGCCGAGGCCATCGCCCGGCTGGGCAATGTGTCGGCGGTGGCACCGCTGATAGCCGGTAAAATGGAAATATCCCACGACAAGTTGAGCCGCGAGGCCTTTACCATTGGCAGCAACCGTGCCTTCTTTGACATTCGCCAGCTCGAGGTGGCTCAGGGTAAAGCCTTGCCACAACTCCCCTTCGAGCAAAGTCAGGCGGTTTGCGTGATTGGTAGCAAGTTGCGCAAAGCACTGTTCGGCACTAAACCCGCCCTCGGCCAATGGTTGCGCGCCAGTGACAACCGCTTTCGGGTCATCGGCATTCTCAAAGACAAGGGTGAGGGCCTGGGTTTTGATATGAACGAGGCGATCATCGTGCCGGTGGCCAACGCCCAGGCCTTGTTTAACCAGGCCGGTTTATTTCGGGTTTTTATTGAATTGCGCAGCCTCGATGGTTTGCAGAAATCACAACAGCGAATTATCGCCCTGCTCAAAGAACGTCACGAAGGTGAGGAGGATGTGACCATTATTACCCAGAACTCCCTGCTTTCAGCCTTCGAAAATATCCTCAACACTCTGACGCTGGCGGTCGCCGGTATCGCCGGCATTAGCATGCTGGTGGCGGGCATACTGATTATGAACGTGTCGCTGATCGCCGTGAGCCAGCGCACCCGTGAGATTGGCCTGCTCAAAGCACTGGGCTGCCCGGCGCGTACCGTGGCGCTGATCTTTCTCAGCGAAGCCAGCATAATGGCGCTGAGCGGGGCACTACTTGGCATCGTGATTAGCGAGCTCTTGTTGTATGTGGCGCGGGGACTCTACCCAACGATTCCCTTCACCACCCCCCTTTGGGCTCAACTCGGCTCGGCGCTGATTGCCACGGCGACAGCCCTGCTGTTCGCCGCAATTCCCGCGCACAAGGCCGCCAATATGGCCCCGGTCGATGCCCTCCTCGACAAGAAAGCGAGGCAGGCATGATAGCGCGAGATGCCGCACGTTTAATCTGGGGCTCGGTGTGCCACAGCCTGGGTAAAAGCCTGCTCACCGCTCTGGGTATTGGCATCGGCATTGCCGCGGTATCGCTGCTGACCTCCCTCGGCAGCGGCATGCAACTGTATATGCTCGAGCAATTTTCCCAGTTCGGCACGCGAATTATCGCCGTCAATCCCGGCAAGGATGTTACCCACGGCATTGGCGGTTTACTGTCATCGGTCAGGCCCCTGAGTCTGGACGATGCCCAGGCATTGGTCGACCTGCCCGGCGTGGAGTTTGTGGTGCCGGTGGTGCAGGGAGCCGGGGCTATCGAGTACAGCAACCGTCAGCGCAACAGCGATATTCTCGGTGTCGGCGCGCAAATGTCGAAAGCCTGGCAATTTAAAGTCAGCATGGGGCGCTTTTTGCCCGAGGATCCTAGCGGCCTCAGTCGCGCCTATGCAGTGCTGGGTTACACCATGAAGCAGGAGCTGTTCGCCAATACCAACCCCCTCGGCAAAACCATTCGCGTCGGCGGCCTGCGTTTTAAGGTGATTGGCGTGATCGAAAAGAAGGGCCAGATGCTGGGTTTCGATATGGATGATCTTGTCTATATTCCCACCGACAAAGCCCTGCAATTGTTCAACCGCGAGGGCCTGATGGAGATCGACATTACCTTCACCTCCGCCACCAGCTCAGCGCAACTGGCAGGGCGAGTGAAGCAGGTGTTAAGCGAGCGCCACGGCGATGAAGATTTTTCCATCACCACACAAGATGAGATGCTGCTGACCATGGGCAATGTGCTCAATGTGCTGACTATCGGGGTCGCCGCTCTAGGTTCAATATCCCTCTTTGTTGGCGCCGTCGGCATCACTACTATTATGACTACCACCGTACGTGAGCGCAGTGCCGAGATCGGCCTGCTACGTGCCATTGGTGCCAGTCGGCGGCAAATTCTAGGCTTGTTTTTGGGGGAGGCGGTGCTGATTTCACTACTCGGTGGCCTCATCGGCCTAAGCTTACTCGCGGCAATCGCCGCCGCACTGTCACTGTTTGTGCCCGCCTTACCGCTATCACTCCAGCCCTTCTTTCTCACCCTCGCCCTGCTTGCCTCCGCTTTTATCGGGCTACTGGCCGGGGTTATACCGGCCTTCCATGCCAGCCGCCTCAACCCCATCGACGCGCTGCGAGCGGAGTAAGGGTAGACAGTGCCCCTACTTGCGCCGATAAGCATCACGCAGAATAAAGCCATAAATGAACAAGTTAGAGCCAAGTGCGATAACACCCAAGATCAAAGCTATACCCCGAGTCATACCATCGGGATATATCAGCGCTATTAGATAGTGCTCAATAAAGCTACCGGCATAGGCACCCTCACCGGCCAGCACGCGCAGCTGTTTTTCCCAGGGAGTCAAGGGGCAGGTCCATTGAAAAAACTCAATCAGCGAAATCCATAGCGCCAACGGCAGGTGCAGCCAAACCAGCCTGTGTCGCCAGAAATAGAACAAGCCGCCAAGCAGGCCGTAAATAATTAATAACAAATGGCCAATAAGCACGGCATCTGCCAGGACGCGATACAACATAGCTTTAGTAATAAGTACGCAAGAACAAGGATTTCAAAATAGCCGCGCCCCTGTTAAACAATTACTTCCCCAACGGTCGAGTCAGCAATATCAACTTCGGCAATAAAGTTTGGGAAGCCAGTAGAGCCGTCAGCATTGCCAAACCGGTCAAAAAGCCAAAATAAACCGAGGGCATAAAGTTGGACAGCGCGAGAATGGAAAAGCCAATAATAATCACCACCGAGGTGTAGTACATCGCCACACCAATAGACTCGTGACTGCGGTGCATGCTGGCAATGTAGTCCCGGTCTTTTGCAAACTCTTCGCGGAAGCGATAAATATAGTGCAGAGTGTCGTCGACGCCGATGCCCACTGTGATGGAGGCGATGGTAATGGTCATCATATCGAGGGGGATGCCCGCCCAGCCCATCACTCCCAGCACCACACAAGCGGCTAAGATATTGGGGAAAATGGCGATAAAGGCAATCAGCAGCGAGCGAAACAAGACCACGAACATCAACATAATGCCCAAAAATACCGCACCCAGGGTGACAATCTGTGAGTGAAACAGACTTTGCAGCATATTGTTGTAGAGCACCATTAAACCCGACAGGCGAAATTGCTCAGGCTCCAAGCCCACCTCATCGATCAAAAAACTATTGATCTCGTCGAGTAATTGCTGACGATTGAGGGTCGCACCACTTTCCACGGTGCGCATGGTGAGGCGCGTTTCATCGGTGGCGTCGTTAAGGTAGGGCGCCAGCAAAAAACGGTTCATCTCCGGCGACAGGCTTTTGCGCATCACCGCCAGTTCAAAATCATTCATGCGATGGCCGGTGAGATCATTGGCCACATGAAAAGCGGTGACCAGAGAATCAATGCGACCAACCTCGTCCATTTCATCGAGATAAGTAGTAATTTCTTCCAGCTCTTCCAGGCCACTTCTGCTAAACCAGTAGCTCGGCTTTTGCTGGTTAGGGTCTTCCTCACCAAAGGCATCATCGGCAAAAGGGTCATCCTCAAAAGGATCTTCTTCCCCAAAAGGATCGTCCTCTTCGGGAACGCCCAAGGTCAGGGGAATAGCGGCGCTCGCCGGTGCCTGAATAACAATATCCAGCGGCGTGGTGCCACCCAGCTTTTGATCGATGATCGACAGGCCCTGATAAATTTCAGTGTGCTCTTTGAAGTAGTCAATAAAGCGATTATCAACCTGTAACTTACTGATACCCACCACGGAAATAAGACTGACAGCTAGCGATAGAACCAGCACCAAAGTACCGTGGCGCTCAGTAAAGTTGGAGAAATGGGCCGGTAACTGCCCACCCTGACTGCCCCTCTGCTTCACCTCAGCCTTGCCCAGTACCAGCATACCGGCGGGAATCACCAGAAAGCCCAGCACCAGCGAGACGGCCAGTCCAATGGTCATCATCCAGCCAAAATCAATCACCGGGCGAATACCGCTCACCACCAGTGAGGCAAAGGCCACAATTGTCGTCAGCACTGTGTAAATACAGGGTCGCGCCATAAAGCTGACCATGTCTCGCACCAGCTCCAGCTGACTGGCTGCGGGCTTTTCATGGTGCAATTCGCGATAGCGCACGATGAGGTGAATCGTCAGCGCCATGGTTAACACCAGTAACAGGGCGACAAAGTTCGATGAAATAACGGTTAAGCGCCAGTCAATCCAGCTCAGCCAACCGAGCATCATGACAATGGCAAAGCCGCAGGTGGCCAGAGGCAATATCACCCAACGTATCTGGCGAAAAATCACGGCAAGAGTAATGATAATAAACAGGGTAATGCCGGCACCAAAGACTTCGAGATCACTGCGGATAAAATCCACCATATCGGCGGTGATCATGCTCGGGCCGCCGAGAAAGATTTGTGCGCGATCGTGATAATTATCCATCAGAGCGCGTACCACTTTTACCCGCGTTTTTTCGACCAAAGCCCGTTCCGTACGGTAATCCAGAAATGCCTTGCTAACACTTGCCAACTGGACGGTTTCCTCTGCGCTCAAGCCCTCTGTTTTACGCTTAAGGCGTAGAGCATCGCGACCGCGCACCAGATCAATATAACGCTGGTCTACTTTGATGGCTGCTAGCAGGGCCGTTGTCTGCCCCTCGGGGCCAAGGATCAATTTGCGATACACGGGGCTATTGAGGAATTCCTGTTTCGCCATCTCGCGATCGACACCTTTGGTCAACAAGGTGCGCGGGGTATCGTGTAATTGGCTAACTGGGACTTTCGGGCTGTACAGCAGAGGCACGTTGATCATCGACAGAACATTGATCACACCCTCAATTTGCTTGAGGTCCTCTGTTAACTCACTGAGAGTGGCCAGGCTTTTATCGGAAAACAAATCGTCGCCTGCCAGCGGACTATAGGTCACCACCAAAAAGTCGCCGCTGCCATAACGTTCGTTAATTTCGCGAAAATAGTCGAGGTCGTTGTCGTTTTCTAGCGTCAGGGAATCGGCAGAGGCGTCTAACTTGAAATTGGGCAGGCCCAGAGCCAATGCCACCGTAACGAGCAATACCAGTAACAGCACCAATTTTGGGTGCAGTAATACAATGCGCTCGTAGGCGTGAAGTAGGCGTTCAGACATGTCTTTCCCTTATTTTACTCGCAGCCGATCAGATCGACCCTTTACACAAAAGCCGCCATTATGCCTAAGCTACCAACAAACTGCCTTCTTCTACGCCACAAGCCACTAACCGGCTTAAAGAGCCATTCCCTTTTCATTGCACTCGCGTACAGTAAGAGGCTCTTTTTTTACAGCGTAGAGCCCACCAATGGAAGCTTTGAAGGGCGTTATTCTCGACCGTAATTCACTGCATCCCGACGATCTCGATTTGCGACCACTACTGGATATCGCTGCCGTCACCTGGCACAGCTACGCCAATACCACACCCGACCAAACGGCGGAGCGTATTGCCCATGCCGATATTGTCCTCACCAACAAGGTGCTACTTGGCACGGCTGAAATTAGCGCCGCCGCCCAATTAAAATACATCGGCGTGCTGGCCACCGGCACCAATATTGTCGACCAGCCGGCAGCCCAACGGCGGCACATCACGGTCAATAATTGCGCAGCCTATGGCACTGCATCGGTGGTGCAACACACCTGGGCACTCATCCTCTCTCTCTGCACCCAACTGCAGGCCTACCAACAAGCAGCCCAAAAGGATTGGCGCAGCAGTCCCTTTTTCTCTGTGCTGGATTACCCCATCACTGAACTAGCCGGCAAGACGCTCGGCATCATCGGCTACGGTGAACTCGGTCGGGGCGTCGCCACTATTGGTCGCGCCTTCGGCATGAACATTATCAGCGCAACAATACCGGGTTGGCAGTCATCAGCTAACGGCGAGATACCCCGCCTGCCTCTGCCTCAATTTTTAACCACTGCCGATATTATCAGTATTCACTGCCCCTTGAGCGAGCAAACCCGCAACCTGATCGATAGCGACGCATTAGCGCAGATGAAAGCCAGCGCCCTGCTCATCAATTGTGCCAGGGGTGGTATCGTCAACGAGCAAGCTCTGGCCCAGGCTTTAAAACAAGGCCTTATCGCCGGTGCCGGTGTTGATGTGCTGACACACGAGCCACCTATTGACGGTAATGCCTTACTTGAACCCGGTATTCCCAACCTGATAGTCACCCCCCATTGTGCATGGGGTTCTCGAGAGGCCCGCCAACGACTGGTCAATCAAGCGGGGGAAAAGCTTCGCATATTTATCGACAGTGCCCATCGCTAAACTCAATAAAAATAAACGCCGATAAAATTTGCGACAAGCCACTAAGAAATGAAGCCTCGCCCTGTTTTCACCTGAGCGATTTTGTAACCATACCAGCAAGATCAAGATTGACACTCAGATAGGGCTATTTACTCCCCGACCCAAATTTAAAGGAAAGAACAGCATGACTGATTCCAACGCAATTGGTTTTGAATTTATTCAAACACTGAGCGATGAATTATCCAAAGGCCAGGTGAAGCTGCCGGCCTTTCCTGAAGTTGCCATGCGCATCAAAAGCGCTCTCGAAGACCCGGATATGTCGACTCAGCAAATTGCTAAACTGGTAGTTTCCGACCCAGTATTCTCCGCCCGTTTATTAAAGGTTGCCAACTCTGCTGCATTAAACACCAGTGGTAACAAAATCAAGGAGATCCCTGCTGCGATCACCCGCATGGGTTTCAAAATGGCCCACAGTATCGCGGTGTCCATCGCCATGGATCAGGTGATGAATAAGCCATCCAGTAGCCTCGCAAGCGAATTCCAGAAGCTGTGGCAACACAGCGTTACCGTCGCCGCCCTTTGCTATGTCATCACTAAAAAGCAGGCACGCCATCCCAGTGTGCGTCAAAGTAAAATCAACCCTGATGAAGCCATGCTCGCCGGCTTGATGCACGATATTGGTAAGACCTACATCCTCTCACGCGCCGAAAACCACCCTGCGTTGATTGCCGACTCCGAGGCACTCGAACAGGTCATGTTCGACTGGCATACCGGCATCGGTAGCGCCATCATTGAAAATTGGGAGTTTGACGAGGCGATGATCAACGTCGCCGATGAACACGAATTACTCGACCGAGAAACTTTCATACCCGGGCACGCCACAGATCTCACCGATATCGTTCTGGTTGCCAACCTCATGTCCCACACTATTGAGGAAGGGGCTGAAAGTAACTATGGACAACACCTTGAGGAATGGACAGAAATCCCCGCTTTTGCTCGCCTCGGCCTGGATGCTGAGACTATTAGCGAGATCAATGAAAGCTCTCGAGAAGAAGTTGATTCCATTATTTCAGCCCTCGGTTAACGGTAAAAGCCAACCCTGTATTAGCCAGGGTCGCTCTTTAACACTCTGTTAAAACGGCCCTGAGCGTCAAGCCATCACCGGGACGAGACTTCCAAAAACTTATCCCCAACTCGAATCACCCCACCCTCGATAACATCAGCTCGTAACCCCCCTTTATTGACAAGAGCTGCCATCACACCGGCGTGCGTTAATTTATCCAGATGAGAGCAAGGGTGACAAAGGCGAACACCGTATAACACCACCTCACCCAATTGAAAATACTGCCCCACTAGATCATTTAAACGAAGACCTCCAGTGACAATATTCCGCCGCGCCTGAGCTGCACTGATAGCACAGTTTGCGGGCAGAGAGGCTAGTACCTCCGCCTCTATTAGCGTCACATCCCGCCCCCGGCCGGGCCAGTGAGAATAGCTGCCCCGGCGGTAAAAATAACGGTCGCCCTCTAGACCCCGATCCGCCACCGCCACGACCTCTGACAGACTCACCATATCTGCGCTTGCCCGCCCAGCAATAAATAAGCCCTCTACACTACCCTCAAATATCACAGTCGAGACCTCGTTCAAAAAAGCAAAATGGTTTCTTGCAAAGCACCTAAGATAATCCCCTGTTGTTATACTCATGCGAAAAATCGACAAGGATGCCACGATGACCGCTCGTCTGATCAGCGCCTTGCTACTGCTCTTTAGTGCAGCTATTAGCCACGCCACCAGCCCAGCAAAGCTGCCAGCTCCGCCCGCGCTAGCCCAGTGGGAATCCTGGGTATTACGTGATCAGGTGCAACACCCCTGCCCAAGAATAGCCCAGCAAACCGAACAGCGACGCTGTGTCTGGCCCGGTCAACTGGCGATTAATATACACCCCTGGGGTGGTGCTTTTTCACAACGCTGGGAAGTGATCGCCGCTAGCTGGATAACCCTGCCCGGTGACAACAAACACTGGCCACAGTCCGTCACCATCAATAATAAAGCGGCGGCTGTACTCGACTTCAAGGGCAAGCCAGCGCTGCGTGTAACAGCCGGCAACTACACCATTAAAGGGCAATGGCACTGGCAGAAAACACCGCAACACCTCAAAGTGCCGACCGATACTGCGCTCATTAAGCTCAGCAACAAGGGCAAGACGGCGAAGGCAAATACCGACCTGCAGGGACGTTTATGGCTGCGCAGCCAGAGTGCCAAAACACCGCAAAAAAACCTCGAGAACACCGTAAAACTCGCCGTCTTTCGCTCGCTCAACGATGCCATTCCCATGCGACTGGAAACCGAGCTGCGCCTCAGCGTTGCCGGTAAACCCCGAGAAATCACCCTCGGTCAGTTCCTGCCCAACAATGCCGAGGCCCAGTATTTCGAGTCAGCCCTGCCCGCCCGTATCGAGCCCGATGGTCGCCTTAAAATACAGGCTCGCGCCGGCCAATGGGTGATCAGACTACGCGCGCGCTATCTCGACCAACCGAGCCAGTTCACTATGCATAGCATGGATAAAGAGTGGCCAACACAAGAGATCTGGAGCTTCCGCGCCGCGCCCCATCTGCGCGGTGTTAAACCGCTAGGGCTACCGGCCATCGACCCCTCGCAGATCGATATCCCCCCGCACTTTGCCAAGCTACCCACCTTTCTGATGACCCCCGGTGCCACGCTTGAGCTACAGGAGCAATACCGAGGCGACGCCGCCCCAGCCGCCAATCGACTCAATTTGCAGCGTACTCTGTGGCTCGATTTCGATGGCGCGGGCGCCACCAGCAAAGACAGTATTCGCGGCACCATGACTCACGGCTGGCGCCTGCATGCCTCACCTGAATTACAACTGGGGCGCATTGTCGCCAACGGCACACCCCAATTAGTGACACAAATGGACGGCGAAACAGGGGCAGGTATCGAAATCCGCCAGTCTCAGGTCGATGTCGAAGCCATTAACCGCATCGACTCACTGGCCAATATTTCCGCCAATGGCTGGCTTCACGACTTTGATAATGTCGAACTCACTTTACAGCTGCCCCCCGGTTGGCAACTGTGGCACGCCGGTGGCCCCGACAGCGTTCAGCTGTCCTGGCTGTCGCGCTGGGATTTATGGGATCTGTTTATCTGCCTATTAATTGTGGTCGCGCTACTGCGCACGCTGAACTGGCGCTGGGCATTGATCGGCGCAGCGACGCTGGCCCTGACCTACCACGAGCCCAACTCACCTCTGGTGAGCTGGGTAATTTTGGTTGCAGCCCTGCCGCTGCTAAAAGTTTTACCCAGTGGCAAATTCAAACAACTAACCACCAGTTTCGCCTACCTGGCGCTCAGCGCCCTACTGATCATTATCCTCGCCTTTGCGGTACAACAAATTCGCCGGGGCCTCTACCCACAGTTGGAGCAAAATCGCGCCATTAACGCCTCCCTCTACAGCTACTCTCAAGCACCGGCAAGCCTCGCCAAGAACCGTTCAAAAAAGAATAAAGAAGTAGGCACCGTACGAATGATGGATTCGGCCACTTCACCCATGCTTGAAGAAAAGGCCGCGCGCAAACGCTACCGCCCCAGTGACAATGTGCAAACCGGGCCGGGCGAACCCGACTGGCAATGGCAAGAGGTACGCATTCGCTGGAGCGGCCCAGTGAGTGTTGGCGAACCCTTAAAGCTCTACCTGTCGCCACCACTGCTGACCCGCCTGCTGAAGTTTGTACAGGTGGCTCTGGTCGCCCTGTTGTTTTACGGACTGGCAGGCCCACTACTGCGCGAACACCACCTGTTTGGTCGCAAAGAGCAAACAGCACTGCCGCCGGGTATTACATCCTACCTGTTACCAGCGCTGTTATTACTCACCGGTCTGGGACTGCACACACCTCAGGTTCAAGCTCAGGGCTCTGTTCAGAACCCCACCCAAAGTAGTCTCAGCTTCCCCTCGGAAAAATTACTTGGGGAGCTGAAAGCAGAACTGCTTAAAGCGCCACTGTGCGCACCCCAATGTGCGGCTCTGCAAAACGTCGATATCAGCGTCAATCAACAACAGCTACGCCTGCAATTTACCGCAAATGCAGGCGCACAGATCGCCTTCCCCCTGCCGCTGGATAAAAGTTGGCAGGCGCAAAGTATTTTAGTCGACGATAAGCCCGCAACGCTGGCACAAGATAAGGGCAAGCTCTGGGTGCAACTGGAAGCCGGTGTCCACACGGTATTACTCACCGGGCTAGCCCACGGCGACAACATCAGTATCCCCTTTGCTCTGCCGCCCCATGACACCCGCGTAACCGCACCGGGCTGGCGGGTTCACGGTTTAAACAACGGTCATATCAGTGGCGGTAGTGTGCAGCTCGAAAAAGAGCAAAAGCAGCTTGTGGCAGACACGCTGCTGCCCCCACCCATCAAGCCCTTTGTGCGGGTCGAGCGCCAGCTTAATGCCGACATCGACTGGGAGTTGATCACCAGCGTACGTCGTATTGCCCCCCAAAACGGCAGTATTAATTTGCGTATACCGCTACTGCCCGGCGAATCGGTGGTCAGCCAAAACATGCTGATCGAAGACCATCACATCGTGGTATCTCTCAAGTCCAAACAGCGGCAGATACAGTGGCGATCAGTGCTTAAACCGACAGCAAAATTACGTTTAACGGCAGCGCAAACAACAGACTGGGTCGAGCGCTGGTCAGTTGTGGCCTCCCCCCGCTGGCATATTACTGGCGAGGGCATTCCCGTTCTAAAGGTGGCGCCAGCCCACCGACAAGCTAACCAGCGCTGGCAGCCCTGGCCCGGCGAGACCCTCAAACTGCAAGCCGTAGAGCCCCAGCCCGTGCCCGGCCCGAACACCACTATTGAAAGCATTGCCCTCGACTACACACCGGGCAAGCGCAGTGCGGATGTAGAGCTAAAGCTGCAAATACGCACCAGCCTGGGCGGCGATTACCGTTTTCAGCAGCCCCCCGGCGCTGAATTGCAGAGCATGGTTATCGATGGCGTCGAACAAACCCGGCCCAAAGAAAAGGAGAGTGTGGTGATACCCCTGCACCCCGGCCTGCAAACGATCGACCTGAAATGGCAACTGCCCAGTGGCGTCGCCCTGCGCACGTTGACACCGAGTTTTGCGCTACCCACACCGGCCAACAATATCAATTTAAAAATTCACCTACCCCAGGGGCGCTGGCCGCTGCTACTCAGTGGCCCTGACATTGGCCCGGCCATGCTCTACTGGGGTGTGCTGGCGGTGATAATTGCCATCGCCATTGCTCTCGGCACCTGTGTGCAACGTCTGCAATTATCGATACCCCTGAAAACCTGGCACTGGCTGTTACTGGCCATCGGCATGAGCACGGTCAATATGATCGGCAGCCTGCCCGTCGTCGTCTGGTTTTTTGCCATGGAGGCCCGCCGTCGCTACAACCCTGCCGCCCCATCAAAGCTCTTTAACCTGATGCAAATAGGCTTAATTGGGCTCTCGCTGGTGGCGCTGCTGAGTCTGTTTTTCACCATCCCGCAAAGCCTGCTGTCCTCACCCAATATGCAGATAACGGGCAATGGCTCCGGTGCCTATCTCTACCAGTGGTATCAAGACCACAGCAGCGATAGCCTGCCCAATGCCTGGGTCTTTAGCCTGCCACTGTGGGTCTTTCGCCTCACCATGTTGCTGTGGTCCATGTGGCTGGTTTTCGCCCTGTTGAACTGGATCAAATGGGGCTGGCAATGCCTCTCCACCGGCAAACTGTGGGATAACCCGCCACCGCGACAGCCGCATAAAAAAACCATCAAAAAATCGATCAAACAAGATCACGCTGAAGAATAAAGACCCTAAATAATCAGGAAGCCCCGATGAATTTTGATATCCCCGAGGACATCACCGCCTATCTCGCCGAGCTCGATAGTTTTATCGACGAGGTCATCAAGCCAATGGAAAACCGCGACGACAATATTCGCTTCTTCGACCACCGCCGCGAAGACGCCCGCACCGACTGGGAGCGCGACGGCCTACCCAACGAGGAGTGGGAGGCCCTACTGGAGGAGTCGCGCCTCGCCGCCGATAGGGCCGGTCACTATCGCTACTCCCTGCCAAAAGAATACGGCGGCCAGGACGGCACAAACCTGGGTATGGCCATTATCCGCGAGCACTTCGCCCGCAAAGGCCTGGGCCTACACAACGATCTGCAAAACGAACACTCCATTGTCGGCAACAATGTCGGTATTTTGCTGATGATCGCCTATGGCACGGAGGCCCAAAAAGCCGAATGGCTGGAGCCGATGCTGGCCGGCACCCGGCGCTTTGCCTTTGGCATTACCGAGCCCGAGCACGGCTCCGATGCCACCCATATGGAAACAAGTGCGGTGCGCGACGGCGAGCACTGGGTCATCAACGGCGAGAAAACCTGGAACACCGGCATTCACACCTCCCCCTACGACATGGTGCTGGCCCGCACCAGTGGCAAGGCGGGCGATGCCTCGGGCATTACGGCTTTCCTGGTGCCGATGCAGGCCGAGGGTTTAAAAATTGAAGAAATGCTCTGGACCTTTAATATGCCCACCGACCACGGCCGGGTATCCCTTAAGAATGTACGCGTCGACGACTCCGCCATACTCGCCGGCGAGGGCAATGGCCTGCAGGTGGTGCAGCACTTCTTCAACGAAAACCGCATTCGCCAGGCAGCATCGAGTCTCGGCGCCGCGCAGTTTTGTATCGACCAGTCCATCGCCTACGCTCAGGAACGCAAGCCCTTCGGCAAGCCGCTGGCGGTCAATCAGGGCATACAGTTCCCCCTCGTCGACCTGCAAACCCGAGCCGAAATGCTGCGCGCACTGATTCGTCAGACGGCCTGGAAGATGGATACCTACGGCGCCTTTTCGGTCTCCGACAAGGTCTCGATGTGCAATTACACCGCCAATCGCCTGTGCTGTGATGCCGCGGACCAGGCCATGCAGGTTCACGGTGGGCTGGGCTATTCACGACACAAGCACTTCGAGCATATTTATCGCCACCACCGGCGCTACCGTATCACCGAGGGTGCCGATGAAATTCAAATGCGTCGTATCGCCGGCTATATGTTCGGCTTTATGAAACAACAAAAGCCCAAGGGTGTCGCTTAGGCCAAAAAAATCACGCTATGTGTAGAATAGGACTAGGTAAACAAGGACGTCTTAATGCTAAAAACTCAACAAAACACCCCTTTGTGCCCGGCGGCCAACGTTTTCAACACCTCATTGAAAACGCATAACACCCTAGAGACACAACGATAATGCAGTTATCCAAAATTCAGCTGCGCATTTTATTGCCCATCTCTTTACTGCTCACAGTCGGCGCGTTGCTAGCCTTTTATGTACTGAAAAACTATCAGGTGGAGAATCAGCGCCTCGCCAGTCATGGCGTTGAACAGGTCAAGCAGTCGCTGGGCTTCCTGAAACAAGAAATTGAATACCGCGCTTTTGAACCAGACTCTATCCGCAATGCCCAGCGACTGCTGATGTCGAAAAGTATTGGTGAGGGCATTGAAACCCTTGCTCTCTTCAGCTCGTCAGGGCAGGTACTAGCCAGCCGTTTTGCCGAAAAAGACCGGCAAACTAAAACCCTACTACCTGACTTCACCAGCGCCCCTCAGGATCAGTACAAGATTAGTCTGGCCGCCGACGGAGAATCTATACAGGCCTACGTGCCACTCACATTAAACGCGCTGACAAACGAAGTCATACGGGAGCGAGCGCTACTCTTTGCCAGCTACAAATTGAGCACTAACAAAGCCGTTCTTTGGCAGCAAATACGCAGTGACTTTCAAGAGGTCTGGCTAGCGGTATTTTTCGCTATCATCGTCCTGGCTATTTTGCAGGAACGGCTTATCACCCGGCCACTGGCCAAGCTGGTCAACTTTTCACAGCAGCTCAGCAATGACTACTCCGGCCTGCAACATACAGGTACTTATCTGGGTGAAATTGCCACACTCAAGCAGGCTCTCAATACCATGAGCAGCAAGGTTGCTCGCACGATTAACGATCTCAATACACAGCAGGAAAACCTCGAAGTTACCCTGCATTCCATTGGTGATGCTGTTATTAGCACGGATGGCACAGGGCTGGTAACCCGAATGAATCCTGTCGCCGAGCAACTCACTGGCTGGTATGCCTACGAGGCCAGGGGCCTGCCGCTAAAAACCATTTTCCCCATCATCAGTGCTAGTACTCGTGAAGCTATCCCCAGCCCTGTTGATAAAGTCCTCAGCACCGGTGAAACGGTCTATTTAAGCAACCACACCACTTTAATTGCCAAAGATGGCAGTGAATACCATATAGCCGACTCAGCGTCACCCATTCGTAATGGCGATGACAATATTGAAGGCATGATTCTGGTTTTCAATGATGTTACCGAGCAATATAAATTACGCCTGGCTGCGAGAAATATTCAGCTACAGATAGAAGGCTTTTTCAACGACATGCAAGCCATGGCTGCTATTTTGGAGGCTGATGGCACCGTCACCTTTATAAACAACACACCGCTGAAAATCCGAGGGCTTAAACTCGACGACATTAGCGGTAAAAATTTTTGGGAGTGCCCCTGGTTCGACTACGGGACGTCAATACAGGATTTAATTCACACTGACTGCCTGGCAGCTGCGCAAGGAAAACAAATTCTTAGAGATATACACATAAGTACCTCTCGGGGTGAGCTGATGTGGATTCAATTCAGCATCCACCCAGTATTTGACGCGCAGGGGCAGATTATTCAACTACTCGCAGAGGGGCACGATATAAACGCCAGGAAAAAAGCGGAAGAGGAACTTAGCGCCTCTCTACAACACATTAAACTTTATCGAGAACAAACACCCCTGGCAACAATTGAATGGAATATGGATTTCCAGATAAAGGACTGGAATGCCGCTGCAAGTAAACTTTTTGGCTACACACGGGACGAGGCGATCGGTCGTGATGCAACTCTGATCGCGCCCGAATGCACAGCTCCCGAAGTAGACCACGTCTGGGATAGCATCACCCATCAAAGCGGCGGTGAAATAAATATTAACCGCAATATCACCAAAGACGGCCGCAGCATCCTCTGTGAATGGCACAATAAATCAATTGTTGAGCAAACAGGCAAAGTTATCGGCATGACATCTCTGGTACTGGATATCACCGCCGAGCACGATGCGAAATCAGCTCTAATCAAACAAGAACAGGAGCAACGGGAAATACTCAACTCCCTTGTCCAGGGTATTATTACACTCGACGAAAGGGGCAAAATACTGAACACTAATCCGGCAGTTGAGCAGATTTTCGGCTACTCTAATCAAGAGCTAATTGGCAAAGACCTGAGCACAATTATGCCTGGTTTTGACGCTGACAAAATTGAGCGGTATTTGACGCACTACGGCAAAGCTGGAGAGATTCCCACCCTCGATGTACATCGTGAGGCCATGGGGCTACGTAAAAACAAAACACAATTCTCCCTGCATGCCACAGCTGCAGAACTACCCCCAGCAACCGATGGTACACGTCGGTTTCTTAGTGCCTGCTATGACTTAACTGAAACAAAATTACAGCAGGCACACCTGCAACGCACACAAAAAATGAATCTTCTAGGTAAAGTCGTCGGCGGCATAGCTCACGATTACAATAATATGCTCGGTGTTATTCTTGGCTATGCCGATTTAATGACCCTCCAATATCACCACATTGAAGGCCTGGATAAGTATATTGAGCAGATATCGCAAGCTGGCGAGCGAGGTCGTAAACTCACCCAGCGCATGCTCGCCTTCTCCAAACACGAAAGCTCGCACCCTGAAACCATTGAACTGCACCCCGTTCTCGTTGCACAAAACGAACTGCTCCGCAAATCCCTCACCGCCCTGGTCAAGCTCGAATACGAGCTCTGCGACTCACCCTGGACAATCTATTTCGACGCCAGCGAACTGGAAGATACACTATTAAACTTAGCCATTAATGCTAAGCATGCCATGTCTGACGACGGCGTTTTAACACTGGCAACACACAAGCGACATCTCTCTTTTAGCGAAGCCCGCATTCTAGGCTTGGCTGAGGGTGACTATATGGAGCTAAATGTCACTGATAACGGCTCGGGCATCAGTGAAGAACTCCAAAGCAAGATATTTGACCCCTTCTTTACCACCAAAGGTAGTGAAGGTACTGGCCTGGGCTTAAGCCAGGCCTACAGCTTTATGGATCGCTGCGGCGGAACGATACAGGTCGAATCAAACCTGGGAGTCGGCACCTGCTTTTCTCTTTATTTCCCGCGTTATGAGGGTGCTGCGGCTCATCAGGCTGAGGTAGAAGATCATTCGGCACGAGTGCAGGCAAGCGGAGAAACCATTCTTATTGTCGATGACGAGCCAGCCCTACGAGAATTAACACGTGAAATACTCACCATTGCCGGCTATAAAGTATTAGTCGCAGGCGATGGCGAAACCGCACTAGCCATACTTGTAAATGAACCCATCGACTTAATGATAAGCGACATTATTATGCCGAAGATGACGGGCTACGAGCTGGCAAAAATCGTCAATAAAAAATACCCCCTGACCAAGATACAACTAGCCAGTGGGTATAGCAGCGAGCAAGCCCTGAAGGAAGATCAAGAAGTTCTGCATAGTAATATTTTACGTAAACCTTTCCGCTCATCACAGCTGTTAGATACCGTTTTAGCATTACTGGGAAGCCCTATCAATGCCCAATAAAATCACGGGGAAAATCTGGCCATGGGCACTCGACTTGAATACAGGGCTGCCCGTCATTGATGATGAGCACCAACAATTGCTACAACTCATTTATCAGGCCCATCTTCTTGCGGAACAGGGCGTAAGTACAACATAGCCACTTCAACAGGCTCGGGATCTTATCGCCTATACCGCAGCCTATTTCAGGCGCGAACAACACATCATGCAGGCGATGAACCATCCCGCCCTTGAATCTACCTGTGTAGCACAAGCGGCATTAATACAGGGCTTGCAACAGGATTTTAATTCCCGTGCCTTTAACGAAGGATCGATTAGTGATTTCTTTATTTTTACTAAAAGACCGCCTGGTCGCACACATTAAAGCGGCAGATAAAAAATTTACGGCTATTAGCCACCCTTTAAATAGTAAGATTGAGACGGCGCTGTCCCATGCCGAACCTCTGGCAGCGATCAATACTGTTGATATTTATATCGTCGACGATGAACAACAACATGTCGATCTGATGATAGAAATGACCAGCATCGCCGGCTTATCCGCAACAGGCTTTACATCGGCAAAACTTTTTGTCGATCACCCTATCGCCGACACCGACATCATCTTACTCGATTTAAACATGCCCGACATGGATGGCATTGAGGTCATACGCACCCTCTATAACAAGGGGTGCATGCAACCTATATTTTAGTCAGCGGTTTTGATCAGCGCGTGCCGCACTCGGCCAAAAAATTTACCGATGCAAAAAATATTCTGGTGGCAAAAAAACTCAGCAAGCCAATCAACACCAAAGAGTTTATCCATTACATCAGCCAACTGTATATTGATACTCGGCTACTACCGAACAACGCCACCACCCTGCAAATACAAACAACAAGCAACCAACAAAAACTCTCGCTTGAGCAATTAAAAACGGCTATCCGTGAAAACCAGTTAGTGCTGTTCTACCAGCCAAAACTGGCGATGGACAGTGGTGAGGTGACCGGCTTCGAGGCCCTGGTGCGACTCCAGCACCCAAAATTTGGCCTGATTTTCCCCGACCAGTTTATTGCCATGGCCGAGCAACATGATTTGATCTCCGAGCTCACCTACGAGGTTTTTAGGCTCGCCACCGAAGACTACTTACACTTTCGCGCTGCCGGAATTAATCCTGGCATTTCCATTAATATTTCTGCGCAGGATTTACTCGATCTGTCGATGCCCGAACACTTTGCCGCACTCGCCAAGGCCAGCGACATCCCCCCCCGAAGCCATCACCATAGAGCTCACTGAAACCGCCATTTTAAAATCGGTATCCGACTCCCTCGATATACTCAATAGACTGCGGATGAAGGGCTTTTCTCTCTCCATTGACGACTTTGGCACCGGTTACTCATCGCTAGTACAACTCTATCAGGCGCCTTTCACCGAACTCAAAATTGACCAACATTTTGTGATGAAAATGCTAGAAGATGACGAAGCCTTATCCATTGTGAAAATCTGTATTTTATTAGCCAAAGAATTAAAAATGACGTCCGTCGCCGAAGGCATAGAAAGCCAGGATATTTGGGATAAATTAAAAGAACTCAACTGCGATCTAGCCCAGGGTTATCTAATATCGAAGCCCATCCCCATCGACGCCTGCTGTGAATGGTTAACAAACAACAAGGCTATCAAGCTCTCACCCTAGGTCGGCTCAAGTAATTCCCCATAGCCCTGCCGGTACGTGCGGTAACGCAAAACATAGCCCAGCGCCAACAACCGGTCGTTGCGACAACGTTTATTCATGCCCTTTATCGCCACATTAGCAGGCCTGGCAGGTGGTGGCGGGCAAGACATTTCCTCGCTCAACCATAGCGCCACTTCTCCCAGGGGAACGGCCGCGCTATCGCTCACCAAATAAAGCTTATCTAGGGGCTTGCCGGATAGCGACCGAGCAATTAAAAAGCACAAAATACCGAGACAGTCCGCTTCGTGAATACGATTGCTGTAACAGGGTGGATCATATTGCATCGCTCTGCCCTCACGCACCCGGCGTATCAAGCTTTCTCGACCCGGCCCATAAATACCGCTAAAGCGCAGTACGATGCTGTTAGCACAGTGCGCCCACAACTGTTGCTCCGCCTGTATTAGAGCCTGACCATTAAAACTACTGGCTTCGGCTGGACTGCTCTCATCCACCCATTGCCCCCGGTCTTGTCCATAAACACTGGTCGATGAAACCATCAGCCAGTGGGGACGCCGTGAGGATATCGAGCGGGCGAAGTGAGCCAGAACACGTTGCATGCCCCCTTGAAAAACACTTTGATAAGCCGCCGCATTGCGCTCAGCAGGGGCGAGAGCACAGACAACTAGATCGACATCGGTCGGTATCAACTCAACCATCGACGCCACGGTGATATCGACAAGCAGCACCTGCAGGCCGGCGAGAGGGTCTCTTAAGGGCCTGCGTTTAACCGCAATAACCGTGTGTTGTGCGGCTATCAAACGACACGCCAACTTGCGGCCGAGGCTGCCGCAACCCAATAGCAATATTTTAGCCATTAATCACCAGGCGCTTTATTTGCCGGTCCTGCCATGGCGCCAATATTAATTGCGCGGCAATAGCCCCCAACAAAGCCAAGAGCATATCCCACTGGGCATCCCAGATATCGCCCTGAACGCCGAGAAATTCAATTGAACCGTCACCGCCAAACACCGCAGCCCACCACTCAAGCAACTCATAAAAGGCACTAAAAGCCAGGCAAAAACACAGCACCAGAAAAAACAACCAGCGTCCGGGTTTAACAATTTGACGGCGAATAAATAATTCACGGGCAACTAGCGCGGGCACAAAGCCCTGCGCGATGTGCCCGAGGCGGTCGTAATTATTGCGCGAGAAATCAAACCAGTCCTGCATCCAGAAACCCAAGGGGACTCTTGCATAGGTGTAGTGGGCACCGACCAGCAATAGTACGGCGTGGGCAAAAAGAAAATAATAGACCAAGCGGGTCAGTGGAAAAGATCTTCGGCTCAGCCAAAGAATAGGCAGACCAATAAACACCGGCAGGGACTCAAGCCACCAGGTGAGTCGGTCATAGGGATCAACCCAGGACCAGGCCGTGAGCCCTGCCAGCAGGCAACATAAAACCAGTAACTCCCTATTACTCGCCATCAATTACAAGCGCAGGTCGCGCCGCTTAACGCTTTTTATCCGCTTGTAGGTAATCAAACAAACGGTGGTGAAAACCACCGAAACCGCCATTGCTCATAATCAAGACATGGCAGGCTTCGCCCTTTTCTGCCTTTGCTGCCAGCGCCGTTTGTTCAATCAATTTATCTAATTCATCGACAACAACGTTGCTGGCATCCCCCTCCACACTTTCATCGAGAGACCAGGCCATGCCGGCATTTTGATACCAGAACACCTGATCGGCTTGTGCAACGGCTTTAATCACTTCGTCTTTGTGCACACCCAGCTTCATGGTGTTGGAACGCGGCTCTACGACTGCGATGATTTTTTCGGTGCCGACTTTATTGCGCAGACCGTCAAGCGTTGTCGCAATAGCCGTGGGGTGATGAGCAAAATCATCGTAAATACTAATACCGTCAATTTGGCCCAGACATTCCATGCGCCGCTTAACACCTTCAAACGCGCTGAGTGCCTGACAGGCCTGAGACAAGCTCACACCCACATGACTCGCCGCTGCAATGGCCGCCAGTGCATTGGCAACATTGTGCAGGCCACTCTGCTGCCAGCGCACCTCGAAGCCGCCCTCGCATTCACCGCGCTGATCTTTCTGGGTATTGGCCACGGTAAAAACACTGCCGTCTGCGGAGTCGAGCTCAACTTGCCACTGTCCGCCTTCACCCGTTGTTTGTACCGGGCTCCAGACATATTTTTTGCCGTCACTGTAGCGGCGATCAAACTTGCCCGTCAGTGTCTCGCCAATATTTTCATCACTCTGGGGATGAATAATCAGGCCGTCATCGGCAATGGTTCTGACCAAGTGATGGAATTGCAGCTGGATGTCGTGCAGGTTTTCGAAGATATCCGCGTGGTCGAATTCAAGATTATTCAACACCGCCGTGCGGGGGCGATAGTGGACAAACTTCGAACGCTTATCAAAAAATGCCGTGTCATATTCATCGGCTTCGACAACGAAATATTTTTCGCCGCCGAGTCGCGCTGAGACATCAAAATTATTCGGCACACCGCCGATTAAAAAACCCGGCTCCAGTCCTGCGTATTCCAGTATCCAGGCGAGCATGCTCGAGGTCGTCGTTTTGCCGTGGGTACCCGCAACGGCCAACACCCACTTACCCTGTAAAAAGTGATCCCCCAACCACTGGGGCCCCGAGGTATAGGGTAATTGCTCGCGCAGCATATATTCAACACAGGGGTTATCACGCGACAGGGCATTGCCCACCACCACCAAATCGGGGGCCGGCTGTAACTGTGCTGGGTCATAGCCTTGCGTTAATTCAATACCGGCGTGTTCGAGCTGCTCACTCATTGGCGGATAAACATTGGCATCGCAACCTGAGACCCTGTGCCCATCAGCTTTTGCCAGCTGTGCCAGGCTGCCCATAAAGGTGCCGCAGATACCTAAGATGTGAATATGCATCAATCAACCATTCCCTGCTAAGTAGGGATAATTATCACACCACAGCTGCCGAACCGCCATGCATTTAAAGGACTAATCCAGTATGATGCGCACATTTTTTACGACGTCGTTTTTGCGGGAATTTTATGGCCAAGAAAAATGCTTTTTACGCACAGTCCGGTGGTGTTACGGCCGTCATAAATGCCAGCGCCTGCGGCGTGATCGAAACGGCCCGCGCCAACCGCGACAAAATTGGCAAAGTCTATGCCGGCAAGAACGGCATTATTGGCGCCCTGCGTGAAGAGCTGATCGACACCAGCAAAGAAACGCCGCGCACCATTGCCGCGCTCAAGCAGACCCCCTCCGGTGCCTTTGGCTCCTGTCGCCACAAGCTAAAAAGCTTTGATGACAACCCCGCAGAATACGAACGCTTAATTGAAGTCTTTAAAGCCCACAATATCGGCTATTTCTTTTATAACGGCGGTGGCGACTCTGCCGATACCTGCCTGAAAGTGTCACAGCTATCTGAAAAAATGGGCTACCCAATTCAGGCTATCCATATTCCCAAAACGGTCGACAACGACTTACCACTTACCGACAACTGCCCGGGCTTTGGCTCCGTTGCCAAATACGTTGCGGTTTCAACCAAAGAGGCCAGCCTTGATGTTGCCTCGATGTGCGAAACCTCCACCAAGGTTTTTATTCTTGAAGTAATGGGCCGCCACGCCGGCTGGATTGCCGCTGCCGGAGGTCTCGCCGCCGACGAAGCTGGCGATCCACCGCATATCATTCTGTTCCCCGAAATTGCCTTTAATCGAGAAAAGTTCCTCAAAAAAGTGGCTCAGACCGTCAAGAAAAATGGCTACTGTGTGGTCGTCGCCTCTGAGGGCGCTCAATATAAAGACGGAACATTAATTGCCGATGCCGGAAACACCGATGCCTTTGGCCACAAACAACTCGGTGGTGTCGCGCCCACTTTAGCGGAAATGATTAAAAGTGAGTTGGGCCTTAAATATCACTGGGCACTGGCCGATTATTTACAGCGCTCGGCGCGGCATATCGCCTCATCCACCGATGTTGAGCAAGCCTACGCCGTGGGCAAGGCCGCCGTTGAATTTGCTATCGAAGGCAAGAATGCGGTGATGGTGAGCATTCAACGCGGCAAGGGCAAGCGCTACAGCTGGAGCCTGGGTGAAGCACCGCTGGATAAAATTGCCAATGTTGAAAAAATGATGCCGCGCTCTTTTATCAGCCGCGATGGCTTTGCCATTACCGAGGCCGCGCGCACTTATCTAGCCCCGCTAATTCAGGGCGAAGACTACCCACCCTATAAAAATGGTGTGCCGGTTTATGCGCGCACTAAAAATGTGCTGGTGCCAAAAAAACTAAAAGCCAGCTTCAAAGTTTAACGGGCCTTCAACATCACCTCAAAATATTGAGCCTGATTTTTTGCCGATAGCGCTAGGTTTCCAGCAAAAAAGTTACCGGCCCATCGTTGCATAGCGAGACCTGCATATCGGCGGCAAACACGCCGCTAACAACCTGCGGATACCGGGCTTTAAGCCGCATAAGAAAATCCTCATAACAATTTTCAGCAGCCTCCGGTGCGGCGGCCTTTGAAAAACCCGGTCGCAAGCCCTTCTTTGTATCCGCAACCAACGTAAATTGCGACACGACCAACAGCTCACCATTAATATCTTTAAGGCTGCGATTCATGCGCCCCTGCGCATCGGCAAAAACTCGGTAGTTAAGTACTTTGCTAATTAACTTTTCACTTTGCGCCACGCCATCTGCTGCCTCAATACCCAGCAACAGCAGAATACCCTGCTCAATACTGGCATAACACTGGCCGTCAATATTCACCGATGCGGAGCTTACCCGCTGAATTAAACCGCGCATCTTTCACCACTACGTTTATTTTTCATCGCGGCTATTCAGCATTCTCGCCATTTGATCCGTCGCTTTAACCAAGGCATCAACCGTGCCCGGCTCACTGGAGGCATGACCGGCATCGCGAATAATTTCGAGGGTTAACTCCGGCCAGGAGGCCTGTAAATCGAAAGCCTGTTTAACCGGGCAAACCATGTCATAGCGCCCATGCACGGCGATGGCAGGAATATCGACCAACTTAGCCATATTCTGCAGAATAGGCTGATCGGCCATGTAGCATTGATTCATGAAGTAGTGCGCTTCAATTCGCGCCATCGCCAATGCCACATGGGAGCTACCCAGGCGCGCGACCACATGCCTGTTGGGGTCGAGGGTTGCACAGCGCGCCTCCCAAATCGACCAGGCCTTGGCAACCCGAATACGCTCCAACTCATTGCCCCCCGTTAAGCGACGATAGTAAGCACTGAGCATATCGCCGCGCTCACTGCTCGGGATTGGCGCAATAAAGTCTTGCCAATAGTCGGGGAAAATAGAACTGGCACCCTGCTGATAAAACCACTGAACATCCTCATCGCGACAGAGAAAGATGCCCCGCAAGACCATGCCCTGTACTTTGTCCGGATGGGTCTGGGCGTAAATCAAACTCAGGGTCGAACCCCAGGAACCACCGAATAACATCCATTGATCAATGCCCAGAAATTCGCGGATAAACTCCATATCCGCCACCAGCGCCTGGGTGGTGTTTTTCTCAAGACTCGCATGGGGTGTGGAGCGACCACTGCCCCGCTGGTCAAAGAGCACAATGCGATACACCTCGGGATCAAAAAAACAACGATCCTGCACCGAGCAACCCGCCCCCGGCCCGCCGTGAACAAACACCACCGGCAGGCCATCCGGGTTGCCGCACTCTTCGACATAAAGAGTATGGCCATTACCGACATCGAGCTGTTCAGTCCTATGGGGTTTGATTGCCGGATACAAGGAACGCATTTCACTAACTCCCGCGTAAGCTAACGACATTAATTAATAATGTTATTTTATAAGGCGCCTAAAAACACCCCTGAAACAATCAAGGTTAAATAGGGCTGTATTCATTTTATTGTAAAAAAGGGGCTAACAATGCCCACGATACCCCCCCCGCCACCCACAGAACAACGCAAGCGCTGCGCTTGGGCAAACGGCGACGCTCTCTACGAACAGTACCATGATGAGGAATGGGGTGTCCCCTACCTCGACGACCACAAGTTATTCGAGCTTCTGCGTCTAGAAGTTGCCCAGGCCGGGCTGTCGTGGATGAGCATTTTACGCAAGCGAGAAAACCACCACCGCAACATAGTACGACTGATAAGCGATGCCACCATTGTGCGGCACTAAAACCTTAAAAACCCTGCTTAAAAAAATAAGCCTACGCC
Source organism: Candidatus Reddybacter sp. (assembly GCA_041277045.1). Lineage (GTDB taxonomy): Bacteria > Pseudomonadota > Gammaproteobacteria > Pseudomonadales > Porticoccaceae > Reddybacter. The sequence continues at coordinate 484,079 of JBGFSY010000001.1, forward strand.
AATAACAAAAAACCCCAATAACAGCGTGTTACTGGGGTTTTTTTAGAACGTTTTTTAAACGCTGATTATGGCTCTATGACTAGCGACCCGCTCTCTTACGCTCGTTTTCTGTCAGTAGCTTTTTACGAATGCGAATATGCTGGGGGGTAACCTCAACCAGCTCATCGTCTTCAATAAATTCCAGCGCCTGCTCAAGGGTGTAAATAATGGGCGGCACCAGTGTTAGCGCTTCGTCGGTACCCGAGGCTCGCACGTTAGTCAGCTGCTTGCCTTTGGTCGGGTTCACGGCGAGATCATTATTGCGCGAGTGAATACCAATAACCTGGCCTTCGTAAACATCCTGGGCGTGGCTGAGGAACATACGACCGCGCTCCTGCAAGTTAAACAGGGAGTAGCCGAGTGTTTTACCTTTAACCATCGACACCAGCACACCGTTTTGACGGGACTGTACTTCGCCCTGCTTCACTTCACCGTAGTGATCAAAGACGCTGGTCATAATGCCCGAGCCAGAAGTCATCGTCAGGAAGCTGCCACGGAAACCAATCAAACCACGAGACGGAATCAGGAATTCGAGTTTAACCCGGCCTTTTCCGTCGGGCTCCATATTGGTCAACTCACCCTTGCGCAGACCCAGCTCTTCCATCACTGAGCCCTGATGCTGATCTTCAATATCGATCACCACTTGCTCGTAGGGCTCCTGAGTCACGCCATCGACTTCACGCTGAATCACTTCCGGGCGCGACACACCCATCTCGAAACCCTCACGACGCATGGTTTCAATCAATACCGACAGGTGTAATTCACCACGACCGGAGACACGGAATTTATCGGGGCTGCCGCCATCTTCAACACGCAGAGCCACGTTGTGAATCAGCTCTTGCTGCAGACGATCTTTAATATTGCGCGAGGTCACGTACTTGCCATCGAGACCGGCAAAAGGTGAATTGTTGACCAAAAACACCATGCTCACTGTCGGCTCATCAACTGAGAGGGGCGGACGGGCTTCAACACATTCGGGATCACACAGGGTGTCAGAAATACCCAGGCCGTCGATACCATTAATAGTGACGATGTCACCCGCTTCGGCCAGATCGGTATCAACACGATCAAGACCCAAATAACCTTTAACGTTAAGCACCTTACCCTTGCTCTCGTCGCCAAGATTATTGACGATGGTAACTTGCTGGCCGGGACGTAACGAACCACGAGAAATACGACCAATACCAATAACACCAATATAGCTATCGTAATCGAGGGCCGAAATCTGCATTTGGAAAGGCCCGTCGCGATCGGCATCGGGGACGGGGACTTTATCGACAATCATCTCAAACAGCGGCTGCATGTCTTCCGCCAGATCATCGTGCTCGAGACCGGCGACACCGTTCAGGGCAGAAGCGTAAATAACGGGGAAATCGAGCTGCTCATCGGTCGCACCCAGGCGATCGAATAATTCAAAAACCTGATCCATCACCCAGTCGGGACGTGCGCCGGGGCGGTCAACCTTGTTGATCACAACAATCGGGTTTAAGCCCTGCTCGAAAGCCTTGGAGGTCACAAAGCGCGTCTGTGGCATGGGGCCGTCGACCGCATCCACCAGCAACAGCACCGAGTCGACCATCGACAATACGCGCTCAACCTCACCACCGAAGTCGGCGTGGCCGGGAGTGTCAACGATGTTGATGTGGTAGTCATTCCATTCAACAGCGGTGTTCTTCGCCAGAATAGTAATACCCCGCTCCCGCTCCTGATCGTTAGAATCCATGATGCGCTCAGCGCCCTGATCTTTGCGATCGAGAGTGCCGGACTGCTGCAGGAGTTTATCAACCAGGGTCGTTTTACCGTGGTCAACGTGGGCTATGATCGCAATATTGCGCAGTTTTTCGACATCAGACATGAGATAGGTTTTCGCGGGGAAAAAGTGGGGCGCATTATAGTGAAAAATGCTCAAAAAGTCACCGCGCCATCAACAAATAAAAACCCCGCTTAAATTTGGCTCAACAGGCTTATGTCGTCGCCCCGGGACGATAGACCGCAAGATTGTCAAAACCCTGCTCTTTCAATAACTCAGCGTGCAACTGACTCATCACCCCCTTATCGCAATACAGTAAATATTGCCGGCTGGAATCGAGCTTGCTGAAGCTGTTTTGCAGGGCATAAAAGGGCGCCAATTTAATTTCGGTGGCACCAGCGTCAAGGGGCTTGCGCTCGACTTCGTCGGGGTGGCGAATATCGAGAATAATCGCGCCCGGTTGAGGGGCTGAAAAGACTTCAACGTTGGGCAGGTCGACCCAGTCGTCCATCATTTTGTCGATATTTTCCTCGCGGCGCGAGGCAATGGCCGCATCGAGGACGGCAAAATCAAATTTAGACTCCTCGTGCTCGATCCGCTCCGGCTTGGCCTTCGTGGTGGGCTTGACCGATATTACTCCACAGTACTCCGGCATATTGGCGGCAAATTCTTCGGTGCCAATTTTACGAGCCACATCAATAATGGCGTTTTTGTCCATTGTCACCAAGGGCCGCAGAGTCAGCATATCGGTAACGCTATCGATCACCGATAAATTCCTCAGGGTTTGACTCGACACTTGAGCCACTGCCTCGCCGGTCACCAGGGCCTCGACCTTCCAATCTTTTGCCACCTCGGTAGCCGCGCGTAGCATCATGCGCTTCAGCACCACACCCATTTGCGAGTTATCGACCTTGGTGAGGATTTCTGCCACCACGTCTTCGAAGGGCACGGTGATAAATTTCACCCGATGGGAGGCACCGTATTTATTCCACAAATACCAAGCAACCTCTTTAACACCCAACTCATGGGCACGGCCGCCGAGATTAAAAAAACAATAGTGGGTGCGCAAACCGCGCTTGATAGTCATATAACTGGCCACGGTGGAGTCGAAACCACCGGAGATTAATGACAACACGGCGTCTTGCGTACCAAGGGGAAACCCCCCCAAACCCTGGGTCGTGGTTTCTAGCACGGAAAGCACTTGGCCGCGGATATCGAGACGTATTTCAACATCGGCCCCTTTAAGCTGCACTTTGCGCGCGCCAGAGCGTTGGAACAGGCGACCACCCACTTCACGTTCAAATTCAGTGGAGCTAAAGTCATGCTTACCGGTGCGCTTAACTCGCAGACAAAAGGACTTACCCTTGAGACTCTCGCCGTAGAGGGGCCAAAGCAAATTGGCCATTTCATCAAAATCACCCAGCGCATGGGCGCTGACATGGGAGAAATTCGCCACCCCTGGCGTATTGGCCAGCACCTGGGAGATAAACCTGTCTCGCTCGTCATCTATGCCGTCGGCGACCAGTTCAATTTTGTCCCACTGGCTGATCACCTGCACACCTGCAAATTGCCCCTTAACCAAGCGACGTAGGTTTTCACGCAACTGCTTAATAAAGCGTTTGCGAACAGGCGGGCTTTTAATAATAATTTCAGGGAATAACTTAACAACAAAATGCATGGACGTATCTCAGGGGCTAATATCAGGAAACGTCGCGCATTATAGAGCAAGTTTCTGTGCGTCAGATACTCATGCAAACATTTAGCTTGTATCAACCATGGCCCTTTTTGCGCATGAGCACATGGCTATTCAGGGCAGAGCGCTTAAATTACGGGCCGCTTGCTAACTACGTCCTCTTACTCGACATCCCTATATCGCGGGCCATCCCGCCCAGAACACAAACACTCCGCCCCAGCATCGTTATAGGATTCAATGAATATTCGTATCTTGCCCCGTCGTTTCCATTTCACTGGCTTTTCGTTCGGCCAAATCACCAACCAGCCCTTCGCCATTCATCTTGTGTTCTGTCTTGACCACTGCCGAAGAAGCCCTCTTCTTTAAAGAGGTTTTCGTATTGCCCGTTTTCCGAGTAGCGACTTTTTTAGGTGATTTCTTTTTGGATGGAGTGGTGCTTTTCGATACCGGCCCGGCAAGACTACGAATAAGTCTCGACAAAGATGCTGGCGTCAGTGGTTCATATTTTGCGGACTTTTCATTAAACCAAAATGCCTGGCCTCTCTTCAAAGCTCCTTGCGGAATTCCGGCCTCGGCCAATAACTGCTTTTGAACCTGGTAGCTAGGCGTCATCGGCAAGCGCTTGGAAACCATTACAACCAAAGGGCGACTCTTGGGATCAAGCTGTTCAGTAACGGCCATCGTTAAATCTGACGCACTGAGCTTACCTTTATCTTTTAAAACGACCGCAGCCACAGAAATTTGATGATCACAACCCTCGAGAACCACACCAAAAGCTGCCGCCACACTGACATCACTCAACACACTAATGGCCGTCTCAATAGGTAAAGTCGGTATCGCATCATCTTTGGCCAAGATCAAATTACTGGCTCGGTCAACAAAGTGATAATCTCCATCGGCATCACGCGTGAACAAGTCACCAGAAATCTGCCAACAATCGCCTTTTTCAAAAACATTGTATATGTAAGTATTATCCCGATAGCCTACCCCCGGATCCTCCTTAACCAACATCATACTTACCGTTCCAACCGGTGTTGGGCATAAATAACCCGCCGTATCATAGAACGGCTGATCTTTCTGGCAATCCCAATGCACTAAAGCAATATCGTTACTTCCGGGCAGTTGCTGGAAAACAGCACCCGATTTTTTATTCGACATATTGGCTAAATAGGCATGGTGGCGAGAAGACAGGTACATTTCCATTACCTTTGCCTGCTCGAAACGCTCTTCCACCCGCTTGCTCAGGGCCTCTGGCATTCCTGTCCCGGCAAATAAACGTATGCTATTTCCTCGTTCTAATTTATGAGCGGGAGCATCTACCAACTCTCGTAACATCCCACCCGAATAAAAAACGATATTTGCGCCATAGGTTCTCACTTCATGCCAGAAGGTATTGGTGTCAAATTGTCTGGCCAAACCAATTCTAGCCCCGGCGACCAGCGATGCGCTGACCGCAATTAACATCCCGGTAGGATCGTGGAGAGGTGTCCAACAGTAAACCGTATCCCCTTTTACCATTCGAGTTGCAGACGCCGCACCCAGAGCATACAAGGCCCACTGACGGTTGGTGATTTTGTCACAGTGCGTTTCGGAACCCAGGCGACTGAACGAAATAAATGCCACCTCATCAGCTTTACCCGGTGACGGCTGATACCAATCTGGCAAAGCCACTCGCGATGGATCAATTTTTTCCATATCTATCGCACTCTCGGGCAGCTCTCTGCGCGAGCGGCCGAAGCCTCCTAAGATATAGGTTTGGCCAGTAAATGTTTTTACTCCTGCCTCTGCATTTTCAGGATCAGCGATAAGATGCTGAACTTCGGCAAGTTTCATTTCAGCATCAAGCTGAGACTTGTCACGTAACTGGACAGCAATGGCCCCTAGTCGATTGACCGCCAAATTTGTCGCCAGAGCCGAGGGCCGGGCATGCATAAGAATACCGACATGATCACCACGGCGAACCCCAATTGAAATCAGGCCGCGGACGATATTATCAACTCGTTCATTGGCATTGGCGTAGGTATGTGCCCTTTCAGCATAAAGAAAATAGGTATCATCAGGTGATTTTTTAGCTTGTTCTTCCAATGACAAAGCGAAGCCGACTTTGCTGTCCGAATCGAGCTTTTGTAGTCGAGTTAGGTGAGTCAGGCGCGAACTAAAGTTATCGCCCATAGTCATCAAGGATGATGTTGTACTTCCGAACAAATCACCAGCCATACCCAAAATGCCTTTGCTCATATCGAACATTGTCTTAACTGCAACAGTCGCTAAATTCTCATCCTGGGCACTATTTTCACTATCTTCGCCGCCCACCTCATCAAGCACTCCAATGTTGCCAGGTTTGTCCGCTTTACCATCAAGCCAGCTCAGCCAATTACCCACTGTTGCCCAAGAGTGCTTCATTGCGCTGCCACCAACCAGAACACCCAGATGACCGGCATTAGGCAGCCATAATTGATAAAGGTCTGAATTAGGTGCAGCTTCGACAACACCACGAACCGAGCGAGGACGAGCTATGGTGTCATTGCCGCCAATGACGGCCAGCATCGGACAAGTAATATCGGTCAACGAAACCGTACGCCCCTCAATGACACAGCCTCCGGAAACCATGCGATTACCGAGCAACATTTGACGCATAAACTCAAGCATGGCGGGGCCTGGCCAGGCAACGAACCCGTCAGACATAAACGATCTTTGATCTTCACCTTTTAGTATCGCATCTTTGTCATCAAGCATTTTAAGCAAGGAAATCCACGACTGAAGCTGCTTAACCGGCGCCAACATTCTAAACAGGTTTTTGCTTGCCCAACCGGGAATAGCCGACGGCAGAATGCCTCTAGGGACTGCCTCACCAATGGTTTCAAGAACTTTGAGGGTAGCCTCATCAGAGACCCCGGGTAAAAAGTTTTTATACAAGTTAACCGGAGCAGCAAAAGAGACCACCGAGCCCACATTTTTAGACTTTCGATACGCTACTGCCAGATAGCAAAAAATGCCACCCTGACAATATCCTGCTAAATGCACAGGTTTACGTTGCTGGGCATAGACAAAGTCAATCGCGTCATTAACCGCTACTACGTGATCGCTCATATCTCGATGCAAGCCACCCTCCTGATCAGCCGGCTCACCAAAGTCGACAAGCCAGACGGAAAAACCTTGTTCGGTCAAATAATCTACGGCACTAATTTTTTTTGAAACATCGAAAACATCGGCGGTCATCATTAACGGTGGCACTAAAATAATGGGGACACGGGCCTTGCGAGACTTTTTCACCTCATAACAGCGCAATCGATAAATCGGGCTCTCGTGAGGTACCGAATAGAGCGTACCCCTGCGCGGCTCCAGTCGTCCAAAGCGAGCCAGAACCGATGCGTTTTTAAATGCTGCTGATAAACGAGAAGAGCTGCCCAAGAGCTCAAGACCACTACTAGGCTTATCCTTTTTACCCATTACTTCCACCTTGTCCATAACTGTGATTAATCCATGGCGTACTAATTCCTAACGTTATACATAAATATTAATTATGGCGCAAATTCCTTGCGGTTATAGCCAGGTTGTTCCCATCGTTATCGTTAAACGTACCCTTTCAGCGATTAATAGGAACTCATCACTGATGAAAACCTCCTCAGGCAAATGAGGCATCAAGCGCACTATCAATAAATTTTCGTACGTTTTTATCAGTCGCAAATGTCATGTGGTTGCCCTGATACCATTCAATAGCCGGACGATCCCAATGCTCCCATAAGCCCAGTGGCTCTGCAGGGTGAACCAAGCGATCCAGCACACCTGCATAAATAAAACGGCGTTTTTTCGGCACTTTGACTTTCATTGCTGTCGGGGAAATCACGCGTGCCATTTTTTCAATTTCGTCCCAGGGCATATTAAGGTTGTCGAAAAAATACAGTAAATTCCGCCGCCCCAATCTGCGCGCTGCTTTAACCAGATCTACTGCAGGAATACCCGCAATAACACAAGAGAGATCTCCCTCAAGGGTCGCGAGCAGCGCCGTAGTAAAGCCGCCAAGTGAAATACCATGAACCCCAATTTGTTCGGCACCATCGCGCCGCAACCAGCCAAGAATACGTCGCAACTCAAACATCGCCTGAGCTTCGGCATGAATGGCATTGACATATCCAGGAGATAACAAGCCATCGCCACTAGTTGGACCTATTTTTCTCGGCCCGTGCAAGGGAATAACATAGTGCAGAATATTGAAGCCCTTTGTCTCATGAATATATTGTGAGTTAAAGGCCTTAAAATCGAGGTAGGGAGTGCCCATTCGGTAGCCATGAATATGAATCATCCAGGGTCGCGGTGGGCCATTGTGGCGAAGCACCCAGCAATGACTGGTATGATTGTTTTCATAGCCAAGCCAACGCGCCCGCCCGGCCTCGCCCATTCGAGGGACATAGCCACTTTCAAACGTCATATGCTCGAAGTCGGTTCCGCCCGATGATGATTTCTTCCAGGCAGCGTTTTCGAGGGCTGGTGGTTTTTGATGATAACCTTTTGGGTCATCAAGCCAGCCACTGGCTTGAAAATACTCAAGGGCATCTTCCATTTCCTGAGCTGAACGCTGACGAAAACCCGGGGTTGAAAAACGCATGCGCGAAGCCAAACCCAAACCAATAGTAAGAGCTTCATCGGCACCGACCAGGAGCGCGGAACGAAGGGACATCTTCGGACGCGGAGCACCTTCCGGCCATTCAATCGCCTCGTTTATAGCAGCTGCGCCCGGTAGCCATGAAGGCAAAACCCTGGGCAATGGCTCTTTATCTGAAAATTGCTTTAGTTTTGATTGTGCCTTCATGAATTTAACTCTCATATCGTTTATTGGTTTTATAGATCGTCGCTCTCATACTAACAAATTGCGCCAAATAGCTATACTGCGAAGGGCTTACCCAGAATCAAAACGGACTCGTCTTCAGTAGCCACACCAGCGCTCGCAATCATCATCCGTGATGGCTACAGTAACGTCAGGACAACACAATCAAAGGAGATCAAAATGATTCGACCCATAATTACTCGAGCACTACCTGCTGTAGCTGGCTTAATCTGGCTACTTGGCGATCAAGCCACTTCCCTATTTTCTTTGATTCCTGGCACATTATTACTCGGTGGAGGCGTTGCAGCACTCTTGCTCCGCGGTGACTTTCGCACGCCTCAGCTCGTGGCTATTGGCGCAATAATAGGCATGATTAACGCCACCCTCTTAACATTTACCATCGACTTATCGGCGGCCTTATGGCTGTTTGTAGCTTCACTCATATCTTTTTTAATCGCGGGTAAAGGCTTTGAAGAGAGTATTCCCACCCCACTCGATGTCCCTGAGGCCGACAACTCTTTCGCAATCACCACAAAGGCCGCATTTGACGAACTCTCACTGGGATCAAGCATACGCTTTATGCTGCACTCTCCGAGTTCGTGCAAGCTCGACCAAATCGCTGACGAGGCCCATCGCGGCATTGAACTATTCGAAGCTGGCGGTTTCCTGCAGTCACCGCTCACCTGGCGTCAAAATCCAGAAATACCAAACGATATTTCACTTTCCTCTGGTTCATTTAAAGGACTGGATTATCAAAAGATGCAATTCCCCAGTGGCTATCAACCACCTATCGACTTTCCCGGGTTTGATCGCTGGCAAGGTTATCAAAACAATCGCAATGCGCACTGCCTGGTATTACAGCACCCAGGGCCACAACGACCCTGGATAGTCTGCGTACATGGAGGAGCAATGGGCGGAGACTCCACCAATTTATACGGTATGCAAGCCGCTAAATTCCACCACGAGCATGGCTTAAACGTACTGTTACCTGTATTGCCTTTGCATGGCGCTCGTCGTACCGGAATGATGAGCGGCGCTGGAATCATTGGCGGCTATTTAACCGACACCGTTTTTGCCATGTCTCAGGTCGTTTGGGATATCCGGCAAATGATGAACTGGATTCGAGCCCAGGGCGCCGATCAGATAGGCATTTATGGTATTTCACTCGGCGGTTATACCACCGGCCTAATCACTCAATCCGAACCCGATCTCGCATGTGCCGTCGCAGGAATCCCCGCTAGTCGACTCGCGCCGATGCTAGGTAGACTCGTTGAACCGAGGATGACCGAGGGACTTGCCGAGCGGGGCATTGGACTTAATGAAGTGGAGCAACTGTTCAAAGTGATTTCCCCCCTTGCCGAACCCCCAAAGCTAACGCAGAACAAGCGCTATATTTTTGCTGGAGTCGCCGACCGCATGGTGTCCGCTGAACACGTCGCTGAATTATGGCGTCACTGGGAAAAGCCAAGAATTGAGTGGTATCAAGGTAGCCATGTGAGCTGGCTATGGGAAAGGTCTGCTCAAAACCTCTTGAGCGAAGTAGTTGAAAGGCATTTGACTTAATCAGAGCATCAACCTTGCGTATAATGTGTTGATACAAAGAAGGGGACACGTCACCCTTATTTCCAACAACCGCTCTATTTTGGTGCCTGTAGGTTACAATACGCACCACACTGAAGACCTGATGTACCAATTGCGACCAAAAGCCCCCCATATCAGCGCCTAACACTCGACAAAACCTGTGGCATAGCTTTTGCAACCGCACATAAGTCAGGAAATTGATGGCAATACGATAGCATTACCGTTATTTTGTTCCACGCTCAACTTTCGCCGTTTGGCGAGCGAAAGAAAAAACCACACTGATCTCGATCTGGAGGACATAAATGTCTGAAAAAACGTTAAATCTCATCAAAGAAAGTGAAGCTGGCTGGGTAGACCTGCGTTTCACCGACACTCAGGGCAAAGAGCAGCACGTCACCATCCCTTCAAGCGAAGTCGATGAGGGCTTCTTTGAAGAAGGTAAAATGTTCGACGGCTCATCCATTGCTGGCTGGAAAGGCATTAACGACTCGGACATGATTTTGATGCCCGACGACGCGACCTCCGTGCTCGACCCCTTCACCGATGAAGAAACTATCATCCTGCGTTGCGGCATTGTTGAGCCCGCCACGCTGCAGGGCTACAGCCGCGATCCACGCTCCATTGCCGATCGCGCCCAGGACTATATGCGTTCCACTGGCATCGCCGACACGGTACTGTTTGGCCCAGAACCCGAGTTTTTCGTTTTTGACGACGTAAAATGGGGCGCCAACATGAGCGGAGCATTCTACAAAGTTGCCTCTGAAGAAGCTGCATGGGCCACCGAGCACGACTTCCCCGATGGCAACATGGGTCACCGCCCCGGTGTTAAAGGCGGTTACTTCCCCGTGCCTCCCGTCGACTCCCTGCACGACCTGCGTGCCGCCATGTGTGGCGCGATGACGCAGATGGGCCTCGAAGTTGAAGTCCACCACCACGAAGTGGGTACTGCTGGGCAGTGCGAAATTGGTGTTGGCCCCGCCACACTGACGCAAAAAGCTGATGAAATTCAGATCTTTAAATATTGCGTACACAATGTTGCTCACGCCTACGGCAAAACAGCCACGTTTATGCCCAAGCCCTTAGTTGGCGACAACGGTTCCGGCATGCACTGCCACCAGTCACTGTCTAAAGACGGCAACAACATCTTCACTGGTGACGTTTACGCGGGCATGTCTGAAACGGCACTGTTCTACATTGGCGGCATCATCAAGCACGCACGTGCGATTAACGCCTTTGCCAATGCCTCAACCAACTCTTACAAGCGTTTGGTTCCCGGCTTTGAAGCACCCGTTATGCTCGCTTACTCTGCGCGCAACCGCTCTGCCTCAATCCGTATCCCACACGTGCCAAACCCCAAAGCACGTCGTATTGAAGTGCGCTTCCCCGACCCAACAGCCAATCCTTACCTGGCCTTCACTGCCATGTTGATGGCCGGCCTCGACGGCATTAAGAACAAGATCCACCCCGGCGACCCTGCCGACAAAGATCTTTACGACCTACCCCCCGAAGAAGCGGCCGCTATTCCTACCGTTGCCTCTTCACTGGAGCAGGCTCTGGAAGCTCTCGACAACGACCGTGAGTTCCTCACTGTTGGTGGCGTAATGGATGACGACGTGATTGATGCCTTCATCACGCTGAAACAGGAAGAAGTTGAAAAACTCAACATGACCACTCACCCCGTTGAGTTCGACATGTACTACAGTGTTTAAGCTCTACCCGAGCTAACGCTATAGAGCGGTTCATTAGAGCTCGCTCACAAAAAGCCCGGTCTTCCATGGAGATCGGGCTTTTTCTTTTCTACAAAGCGCATTACTCTAGCCTATAGTTCAGGCGGGGCTGCCCCACCAAAAAAAAACAACTGTCCGCTAAAGTGTAACTATCATGAAAAAACTCTTAACAGCATTCGCCTGCCTCGCCCTGGCGACCTCCTCCCTCTTTGCAAGCGAGGTTTATCGAGTGGTTGGCGAAGACGGTCAAGTCACCTTCACAGACTCTCCATCGGCAAACGCCAAGGCAGAGACCGTCGACATGCCCAAAACCAATATTGCTGTCGCGCCGCCCATCCCCACCAAAACAGCGGGTGAAAGTAAGGCCATGGAAGGCGAGGCCAACTACACCAAAGCACGCATTAGCAAACCCAGTAACAACACCACTATCCCCCCCGGGCAACGCGAAGTGCAGGTCAAGCTAGACCTTGTGCCACCGCTACAAACTGGCCACCTGGTGCAATTATATATCAATGGCCGCAAGCAGGGCCCACCCAGTGCCTCAAGCACCTTCACCGTCAGCAACCTTAATCGCGGTAAGCACAGTGTTCACGCCGACATTCTTGGCGCCGATAAAAAACGTAATACCAAAACTCAAACCGTTACATTTCACATCGCAGCACTCCTCTAACAGTAATCCGAAAGCCCCCAAGCCCTCACTAATAGCACTCCTTGCCAGCGCACCAAGACAGTGCACCCCATCACTTTTACCGCTACACTCTAGCTCATAAAGCCTTCTGACTAACATGCCTCTGCGGCTACCAAGGATGGCCTGTTACTTGCTTTAACTAAATATATTTTGGCAAAGCGCTAGCCCTGTAACTTCAATGAATAGTAATCAGATCACCCAGCTCGTTCTTGACAACCTCAATACGAGTGTACTGCTGATAGATGACGACCTCTCTATCACCTACCTCAATCCGGCTGCAGAAAGCCTACTTGCCGTCAGCGCTCATCGCCTGCTCAAGAGTAATGCCGCCCAGTTATTTGCCGAGGCCGAACCACGCCACGAGGTTTTTTTGAATGCGCTGAAAAAGGAATCGACATTTACAGAGCGCAAAGTCAAAGTACTGCTGCCCGATCTACGTGAAATTACCGTCGACTACTCTGTGACGCCGGTGACACAAGAGGGGCAACAACTGCTACTGCTTGAAATGCTGCCGGTGGATCGAACCCTGCGCATCGACAGAGAGGAGGCCCTGATATCGGCCAACGACACTTCGCGCAACCTGGTTCGAGGGCTTGCCCACGAAATCAAAAACCCCCTGGGCGGTATTCGCGGCGCATCCCAGTTATTGGCGCTGGAGCTAGATAGAAGCGAACTCGTTGAGTACACCGACATTATCATTGCCGAAACCGACCGTCTGCGCGAACTGGTTGACCGTCTCCTCGGCTCACCGCTGCCGACCAAATTCTCTCAGCTTAATATCCATGAAGTCACCGAACACGTGGCCACACTGGTACAGGCAGAAACTCACGGCTCGCTCATCATCAAAAAAGATTACGACCCGAGCATCCCGGAAATCACCGGCGACCGAGAGAAGCTTATTCAAGCCGTACTCAATGTCGTGCGCAATGCGATGCAGGCTTTGGATGGCGCTGAAAAAATCGGCCACGGCGGCGAGATTATCCTGCGCACCCGTATTCTCAATCATTTTACGATCGGCAAAAAACGCCACCCCATGGTGTGCCGACTCGATATCATCGATAACGGGCCCGGCATCTCCAGCGATATCAGCGAGCGCATTTTCTACCCGATGATTAGCGGACGCGCCGAAGGTAGCGGCCTTGGCCTGCCCATAGCGCAATCAGCTATCCACCAGCACCAGGGCTTAATCGAGTGTGATAGCAAACCAGGCTACACACGTTTTTCTATTTATCTTCCACTCAAACCCATTGAGGACAGGCTAGCATGATGAAACCAACAGTTTGGATCGTCGACGATGACAACTCGATTCGCTGGGTTATGGAAAAAGCGCTGGAGAAAGCCAGCCTCACGGTGCGTAGTTTCGAGGACGCAGGCAAACTGCTCACCGCCCTCGACAAGAACCCCGACGAGCCCGACACCATTATTAGCGACATTCGCATGCCGGGTATCGACGGCCTTGCCCTGCTCGACAAAATTCACGCCGAATTCCCCCAACTGCCGATTATTATTACCACCGCCCACTCCGATCTCGATAGCGCTGTTGCCGCTTATCAGGGCGGCGCCTTCGAATATCTACCCAAGCCCTTTGACGTCGACGACTTGATCTCAGTCGCCAACCGGGCCATTGCCTTTGCCCAGGAAAAAGCTCACAAAACGATTGACGTGCCGCCTCTTGAAAAAACCGAAATTATTGGCGAAGCACCCGCTATGCAGGAGGTCTTCCGCGCGATTGGACGACTCTCTCACGCCAACATCACTGTCTTGATTAACGGCCAGTCCGGCACTGGTAAAGAGCTCGTTGCCAAGGCACTGCATCGCCACAGCCCGCGCAAAGGCGCACCCTTTGTCGCACTAAACATGGCCGCAATCCCCCACGACCTGATCGAATCAGAACTATTCGGCCACGAGAAAGGCGCCTTTACCGGCGCGGCTCAACGCCGCATAGGACGCTTTGAGCAAGCCGAGGGCGGCACTCTCTTCCTCGACGAAATTGGCGATATGCCACAGGAAGCCCAGACTCGATTACTACGAGTATTGGCTGACGGTGAGTTTTATCGTGTTGGCGGGCACACATCAATTAATTCAAGTGTGCGAATTATTGCCGCGACCCACCAAAACCTTGAGCAGCTGGTCGAAGAACACCGTTTTCGTGAAGACCTCTTTCACCGCCTTAATGTGATTCGCATCCACCTGCCCAAACTGGCCGACCGACGCGAGGATATTCCACGGCTTATCAATCACTTTTTCCACGAGTCGGCAAAGGAATTAGAAGTCGAACCCAAGGTTCTCTCTCCTGAAGCAGAGGCCTTTCTCAGCAACCAGCCCTGGCCCGGCAATGTTCGCCAACTGGAAAACACCTGCCGCTGGTTGACCGTTATGGCCGCGGGGCGGGAAGTGCTACTCACCGACCTACCACCGGAACTGCGCGACAAGCCTAGCGACCAAAGAGCTTCAGGAACAAACTGGGAACAGGGACTGCAGCAGTGGTTGAAACAGGAACTGGCTCAAGGCAAGAAAAACATACTGGCGACGGCCCTGCCCTCCTTCGAGCGCACCGTCATCGAAACCGCCCTGCAACACACCGCCGGACGTAAGCGCGATGCCGCAGAACTTTTGGGCTGGGGCCGCAATACGCTGACACGCAAACTGCACGAACTCAATATAGAGGTACAATAAAACAGGCTCAGCTCGCAAACACTCAAGCTGAAACCAGAAACGCCGCTGTAGAGTTATCGACAGCGGCGTTTGTACCTATAGACAAGCTCGATCTAATTCAATTTATTGGCCGGCTGGCCCTCAGCGGCTTTATTCCTTTGCTCTGCCACCGCTTGCTGGAACAGGGCATCAAAATTAATCGGCGGCAACATCAGCGCCGGGAAGCTACCACGCACCGAAACGTTATCAATCAACTCGCGAGCATAGGGAAACAAAATCGCGGGGCATTGAGAATTTAAAAGCTGAGCCAGTTGCGGCTGCTCGAGACCCTTGACCATAAAGATACCGGCCTGTTGTACTTCAATCAGATAAGCCGTTTTATCATCTTCAGAGACGGTAATGGTTAAACGCAGTACCACCTCATAGTGCTCATCATCAATTTTTTTAACTTCTGTGCCAATATCCTGATTGACCTGGGGCGCCCACTGGCGCGTGAAGGCCTGAGCACCCATTGGCAACTCAAAGGACAGATCTTTGAGAAAAATGCGCTTTAAGGCAAATTGCGTGCCCGCGCTCGTGTCGAGGCCATCCCCAGAAGGGGCGCCAGTCGTTTCGTTTTCAGCCATAGTACTCTCGGTAAATAGTTACTGGATAAATAATTAAATGCTGCGCCACACTGGATACACAATCAGGCATTCAACAGAGGCAGCAAGCCACCCTGCTGATGCAAAGCCGCAAGCTCGGTATAACCACCAATATGTTGCTCGCCAAGCCAAATTTGCGGCACAGTGCGCTGACCGCTGGCCTGCATGACTTCGCCGCGCAGCTCGGCATTCCCATCAACTGCCACATCTTCAAAGCCGACGCCCAACTGCGCCAGCAGCCGTCGAGCGGCAACACAGTAGGGGCAAAACCGAGTGGTAAACATTTTCACAGCACTCGTTGATTCGCTGAGTGGATTACTCACGGGGTTACCACGGGCAAGCTCTGGTGCATCCACTCGCCCATACCACCTCGCAAGCGCTGCACATCGTAGCCGGCCAAACGCAGTTTGCGGCCGGCAGGTGCCGCTTGCTGGCCAATTTTGTCAACCAGAACAATTTTTTGCTCTCGATATTTTTCCAGCTCAGAAATGCGTCCGTCCAGCTTTGCACTAGGAATATTAATAGCGCCGGTAATACAGCCAGCGGCGTACTCTTTGCTGTCGCGCAGGTCGACCAGCACCGCCTCATCACCATTTAGCAGACGGGTTAGCTCGTGAACAGAAAGCTGTTTGCCGGCCTTTTTCTGCTCGCTAAACGCGAAAACATAAATCAATACGAGCAAGGCGCTGACCAAGACCCATTGCTCACTAATAAAAACAAAAAAGCTCACGTTACAAACACCTTCCCTAAACAGGGCCGCTAATAATTTCCGGCATAGTATACACAAGTTGCCCTGCCGACAGCAGCCTGGACCCCCGTCAAAAATTGACCAAACGTCGTTATTTGCCGGCGGATCAAATAGCCTTTGTGGTGTCGAGCGCGTACTATTTGCACCAACAAAAACCCTCACCCAAAAGTGTCCCTCAGCGCCCATTTTTGCAACAGACTTCAGGCCAAGCAATCAATTATGAACAAACAAAAAGCACCCCTGGTACTACTCATTCTCGACGGCTGGGGATATAGCGAGTCGACTGAGGCCAATGCTATTTATAGCGCCAACTCCCCCACCTGGGACAAGCTATGGCAGGGTGAGGCCAAAACGCTGGTGCACTGCTCTGGCGAGCGAGTGGGTCTGCCAGCGGGGCAAATGGGCAATTCAGAAGTCGGGCACATGACGCTCGGTGCCGGGCGCGTTGTCTACCAAAATTTAAGCCGTATTAACAAAGCCATCGACGACGGCAGTTTTTTTTCCAATTCCGCCTACTGCGAGGCCATCGACAAAGTCGTCGACAGCGGTAAAAAACTACACATTTTCGGCCTGCTATCACCCGGCGGTGTACACAGCCACGAAGACCACCTACTGGCACTTATCGACATGGCTGCCCAGCGCGGTGCCAAAGAGGTTTATCTGCACGCTTTTCTTGATGGCCGAGATACACCTCCCCGCAGCGCCAAAACGTCCATTGAGAAAGTCACGGATAAATTCAAGGCGCTCAACATCGGCCGTATCGCCTCCGTCAGTGGGCGCTATTATGCAATGGACAGAGATCAGCGCTGGGATCGCATCGAACCCGTCTATCGCCTGCTCACCGAAGCCAAAGCGGAGCACTGCAGTGCCAATGCCCTGGATGCACTGGAACAAGCCTATGCCCGTGATGAAAATGATGAATTCGTCAGCCCGACACAAATCAAAGCAGAGGGTGAAAGCCCGGCCAGTATTGACGACGGCGACAGCGTGATCTTTATGAACTTCCGCCCCGATCGCGCCCGCCAACTGAGCAGGGTCTTCGTCGATGCCAGCTTCAGCGAATTCCCCCGGCCGGCTCACCCCCAGCTTACCGAGTTTGTCACCAGCACTCAGTACGCAGCCGAACTCAACACCCACATCGCTTTCCCACCGCAAACCCTGGTCAATGGCCTCGGTGAATACCTTGCCGCTCAGGGCAAGACTCAACTCAGAATTGCCGAAACTGAGAAATATGCCCATGTTACTTTCTTCTTTAGCGGTGGTCGTGAAGACTGCTATCCGGGTGAAGAGCGCACATTGATCCCCTCACCCGACGTCGCTACTTACGACTTAAAGCCTGAGATGAGCGCCCTTGAGGTCACTGACAATCTCGTCGCCGCCATCACCGGCGGGCAATACGACGCAATCATCTGCAACTTCGCCAATGGCGATATGGTTGGACACACCGGGGTTTTCAGTGCGGCTATCAAAGCCGTTGAAACCCTGGATGCCTGTGTCGGCAAAGTTCTCGAAGCACTCGATGAAGTCGGCGGCGACTGCCTGATTACCGCCGACCACGGTAACGTCGAGAACATGGTCGATGCACAAACGGGGCAGATACTCACCTCCCACACCATCGACCCGGTACCGCTAATCTACGTTGGCAATAAACAAGTACAGCTGAATACAGCCGGCTCTCTCGCCGATATCGCACCGACCATTCTCGAGCTGATGGGCCTCGCCCAGCCCGCTGAAATGAGCGGCCACTCACTGCTGTATCGATAAGGTGAGCCTGAGCTCTGCACAATAAACCCATGCCAAAATCGCCTACATGGCTCATAGCGCTGTCGATATTCACAGCGCTAGCCTTCACCCCGCCGCTTTTTGCCAAGGGTGAGCAGGCCAAGCTGAACGCACTGAGCAATAACATATCCCAACTGCAAAAAAAGTTACGTGTCACTCGCACCGAACACGACAAGTCTGCCGCCCACCTGCGGGAAATAGAGCTTAAAACTGCAGAAACTCGCCGCCGGGTACTGAGCCTCGACAAAGACATACGCCTGCTGGGCAAAGAGCTGAGCAAACTCTATACCCAGAAAGAACAGCTTGATGGCAAACGTCGTCGCCAGGGGGGACAAGCTGCCCAGGAACTCTCCGCCGCCTACAGGCTGGGGCGAGAAGAGCCACTAAAAGTGCTCCTCAATATGGAGAACCCCGAAGAACTGGGCCGTACATTAAAGTACTACGAGTACATTGTTAAAGCCCGCAGCAAAATTCTCGAAGACTACCAAAACACCATCCGCGAGCTGGACGATGTCGAACAAACACTTTTAAGTAAGCAAAACACCCTCTCGAACAAAAGGACTGAATTACAGGCTATTCATCAAACATTAAAGGTCGAAATCAAGCAGCGCAACGCCCTGCTGAAAAACTCACGCCAACAAATTAACAATGGAAAGGGCCAGCTGACAAAACTCAACCTGGAGCGCCAGCAGCTCGAAAGTATTATTCAAGCCTTACAAAACCATGTTCAGAATTTAAATATTCCTGACAGCCAACCCTTTAGCCAGCGCCGCGGCAAACTGCCGTGGCCAGTCAAGGGTCGAGTCGGTCATAGCTTTGGCTCAGCTCGCGGCTCGCATCTAAAGTGGCACGGCTGGCTGCTTAACGCCAGAAACGCCAGCCCTGTAAAAGCCATCCACTATGGCCGCGTGGTTTTTTCCGACTACCTGCGTGGCCAGGGCCTACTCGTCATTGTCGACCACGGCGACAATTACCTCAGCCTGTACGCTCACAATCAGGCGCTATTAAAAGAAACCGGCGAATGGGTTCACCCAGGGGAAGTCATTGCCAAAGTCGGCAATACCGGCGGTCTGGAGCACAGCGCTTTATATTTTGAAATACGCCGCAAAGGCAAAGCCGTCGACCCGAAAAGGTGGCTTAAGCCCCGCGCGTAAATACGCTGAATTACGCTACACTGCCACTCACATCCAAAGAGTATTCCGCCCAGGACAAGAATAATGAATCAACTCACTCGCTCTCTAGCACAATACGGACTACTACTATCGCTGCTTAGTGCAACTCATCTCTGGGCTGATGATGCCCCCGACGATGCGCGCCTGCCTATTGAAGAACTGCAACTGTTCGCTCAGGTTTTTGAGCAAATCCGCTCCGCCTATGTTGAAAAAATCGACGACAAAACCTTAATAGAAAATGCCATTACCGGCTTGCTTGGCGAACTCGACCCCCATTCCGCTTTTTTAAAAAAAGCGTCGTATAAAGATCTTCAAGAACACACCAGCGGCGAGTTCGGTGGCATCGGTATTGAAGTCGGCATGGAGGACGGTTTTATCAAAGTCATCTCGCCCATCGACGACACCCCTGCGTCTCTCGCAGGAATAGAGGCTGGCGACCTAATCATCAAGCTCGACAGTCACGCCGTGCAGGGCATGAGTCTGGAAGAGTCCCTCGAAATCATGCGCGGTGACAAAGGCTCGCCGCTGACACTGACCATAGCTAGGGATAATGTGGACAGCCCACTGATAATTACTGTCATCAGGGACATTATCAAAACCACCAGTGTGCGCCACAACGTCCTTGAAGAAGGCTTTGGCTATATCCGCATTGCCCAATTCCAAGCCAATACGGGTAAAGAATTTCGCCAAAGCATCGAGGCACTTTTAAAAGAAGAGAACCCCCTTAAAGGCTTGGTTTTAGACCTTCGCAATAACTCCGGTGGTTTGTTACCCGCTTCCGTAGAGGTAGCCGATGCGATGCTGGATGGCGGCCTGGTGGTCTATACCGAGGGTCGAGCGCCATCATCCAACACTCGCTTTTCCGCACAGGCCGGGGAACTATTAAAAGACACACCACTGGTTATCTTGATTAACGGCGGTACAGCCTCCGCATCTGAAATCGTTGCCGGTGCCATTCAAGATCACCATCGCGGCGTTATTATGGGCACCCGCAGTTTCGGCAAGGGCTCGGTACAGAATATTCTGCCACTCAGCGATGGTCGCGCAATCAAGCTCACCACGGCCCGATACTTCACCCCTGAGGGCCGCTCAATCCAGGCAGAGGGGATACAACCGGATATCTGGGTGGAACGCGCAGAGCTCAAGTCATCGACCAGTCAACGCCCAGGCATAAAGGAGGCCGATTTAAGCGGGCACCTTAGCCAGGGGGCGACAAAAAACTCTCCAACCAACTCACCAAAACATCGTACAGATATTAAAGACTATCAACTAGTTGAGGCTTTAAACCTACTAAAAGGTCTTGCCATCCTGTCAAAACAGCCATCCCTCAACTGATTATTGACCAACAACTCTTTACATTCGAGCCAAACTAAATTATAAAGATAGAGATTCAATCAAGTACTTAACAAAAGTAATAGTTTTGAGTGGTGCCAAGCAAGGGATAGCTTAGCGTAAAAAAAAGGCGGAGAGCCATATAATAACCCATTAAACTTGACACCTCACAGGCCTGTGCTTATGAATAATGTTGTCTACATCACTAGGGAAAGTGATCCAACGAGCCCCTCTTCCGCTCGAGTGCGTAGCAATCGCTACTTCAAGCTCTCTGACAATTGGTACTTTATCACTCGAGAGGGTGCAACCCTGGGTCCCTATGATTCCAAAGGGGAGGCTGAACAGGCCGTAACGGACTATATTCAGTTTATTAATCAAGCAACGCCTTCTCTATTAAAGCTGTTGGTAACGCGCTAATACTCAAACACTTGCCACACTAATTGTCTTTGCTGCGCGGCAACAAGCTAATTGCTAAAACTTAACAGTAACTGTGTTTTTCTTTTAATAGAAAAGACTCATAGGTATTGACCCGGCGTTGATGCTGTTTGCTATCTCCGAGGCAAAATACGCCATTAAGCCTCTGACTAAAAGCGCACCTCTATCCCTTGCTCAGCCATAAACGATTTTGCCTCGGCGATGCTATATTCTGAAAAATGGAAAATGCTCGCAGCCAGCACAGCATCTGCACCACCCTCTAACACGCCATCCGCCAAATGCTGTAAACCCCCAACACCGCCGGATGCGATGACTGGAATATTTACCGCCTCGCTAACGGCCCGCGTCAAACCCAGATCAAATCCATTTTTAGTACCATCTCTATCCATACTGGTGAGCAGGATTTCTCCAGCGCCATAGCTCGCCATCCGTTCGGCCCACGCCACCGCATCAAGGCCCGTCGGTTTACGCCCGCCGTGGGTAAAAATCTCCCAGCGCTGTTCGTCCTTTGGTGCATCCACCTGCTTGGCATCAATAGCCACAACAATGCACTGGGAACCAAACTTTTCAGCGGCCTGGCGAACAAACTCAGGGTTACTGACGGCGGCTGAATTAATGCCCACTTTGTCGGCCCCAGCCTGTAATAAGGCGCGAATATCTTCTAGCTTGCGCACCCCGCCACCCACTGTCAGGGGAATAAACACCTCGCTAGCCATGCGTTCAACGATGTGAATGGTTGTATCCCTACCCTCATGGCTAGCAGTAATATCGAGGAAGGTAATTTCATCAGCCCCCTCTTCGTCATAGCGCCGGGCAATCTCAACAGGGTCACCCGCATCGCGGATATCGACAAACTGTACACCTTTGACAACACGTCCGTTGTCCACATCCAGACAGGGGATAATACGTTTAGCCAGAGCACTCATGGGCAATCTCAATTTAATTTCTACTAGCGAATGATGCCCGGCAGGTGAAATACCTGGCAACTCTTTTAAACAAGGAGGTATAAAACAGTCAGAATTTTTTGCGAAAAACCATCACCCCTGCTTGCTCCGTCATTTCTACTTTACTGAGAAAGCTATTGCCCAGGAGTATATTGGTCGGGTGGTCACCATCAACCACTGAAGCAGTAATATTATGCAGGGTGATACTGCCAACGCTCACCTTATCGAGCGTCACGCGGTATGTCTCAACCACACCGCCAGCTGTAGAGGCAAATCCCCTTTTGGCATTGCGCAGATTAATGCCCAGACGGCGGGCTTCGTTAATATTCATGGCGACGGAGGTAGCACCCGTATCCACCATAAATTTAGCGGGGCGACCATTAATAGCGCCCGCAGTAAAAAAGTGGCCATTTCTGCCACGCGGAACCTTCACCTCAGAAAAGGCAGGCTTTTTGAAGGCAGTGGAAATCCGCTCAGATAAGCGCAAGGTGATGGTCTCCCCCTCGACAAGAATGCTCGCCTGCTGGCTATTGCTACTCAACAGCTCTACACCCTCAGGGCTGCTGACCCCAACTCGAAGCAAACGCGGAGTGCCATTAATAATCAACATGGCTTTATCTTTAAACAAACCCGAGGCAATGATTTCCGGTGATGCGTATAAAGGCGTACTGCACACGCAGAGTAATAACGCCAGATACAGGCCGGATATACGCTTATTTATCCTTTTTTTCACACACTCAAACCAAAAACAACCGCGACCAAACGTAACACTAACCATGTCATTACCCCCGCGAGAATATCGTCCAACATAATACCCAGGCCACCCGGTACTTTTCTGTCCAGTACGCTAATGGGCCAGGGCTTGAGAATATCAAAGCAGCGGAACACCACAAAGCCGCTGACCAGCCAAAAAGAGCTTACAGGAAACCCCGCCAGGGCAATCCATAAACCGACAAACTCATCCCATACGATACTGGAAGGGTCTTTGGCCCCGAGCTTCTTCGCAGAATGCCCACAGATATAAATACCCACCAAGCTAGCAATAAGCAACGCTGCACATAAGTAGCCCATCGACAACAGGGCCAGTAATGGCACGAATAGCAGAGCCACCACGGTACCGGCCGTGCCCGGTGCAAAGGGCGACAAGCCACTACCAAAACCTAATCCCAGCAACAGAACGGGGTCTTTACGCAAGGAGGAAAACGTTGGCTTAAGTGGGAATGTCATACAACTCTCTCATTAAAAGTGCTTATAACCCGAGCATTCTACTTCAACAGCCTGGCCCCGCTCATCCACGCAGCGCACACCCAGTCCTTCGTCAATCTGACCAATCGGCGTCGCCATCAGCAAGCCCTCATTAATCAGTCGCTGACAATGTGCCGCTCCATCTGCTGGCACGGTAAAACAAAGCTCGTAATCGTCGCCGCCCGTCAACGCCCAAGTACGCCCTTGTTCTGAAACTACAGCCCGCTGCAATGCCTGGGACAAGGGAAGCTTATCGACCTCCAGCAAAGCGCCAACCTGACTGGCCTTCGCAATATGTCCCAGATCGGCCAACAGACCATCGGAAATATCGATAGCCGCAGAAGCAAAATCTCTTATTTTCAGGCCTTCAGAAATACGCGGCTGAGGCTGCCAAAAGCGCCCTTCAAGATAAGCCGCATCCTCACTACCTGCCGACAACCTTCCCTCGATCGCCGCCAGCCCCCCGGCGCCATCGCCCAAAGAACCACTGACATAAATAATGTCACCGGGCTTTGCACCGCTACGCGTTAAGGCCTTATCCAGCGGCACGGAGCCCATCAGAGTAATGCTGATCGTCAGCGGCCCACGGGTCGTATCACCACCGACCAGAGCGCAATTGAATTGACAGGCCATGGCATTCAGCCCCGCACTAAACTCGGCGAGCCAATCTTGGTCGGCATCAGGTAGGGTCAGCGCCAGTTGAAACCAACGAGGTGTCGCTCCCATAGCGGCCATATCACTGAGGTTAACGGCCAGCGCTCGCTGGGCAATCAGCTGAGCTGGGGAGTCGAAGGGAAAGTGGACACCGGCCAACAAGGTGTCTGTTGTAACCGCCAGCACCTCACCAGTGGGTGGGGCCAGCAGAGCACAGTCATCACCGACACCCAGCAAGACGTCATTACCCGCACCACCGCAAGCTGAAAAGTAGCGATTTATCAGGCTAAACTCATCGGGCATTGTCAGAAGTCTCGGCGTATCTAATTCTAGTCAGAGTTCGATGAATGGTCGCCCATGACTGCCAGCGACCAGCATGCCGCTAGCCCTTACCCTTGCTAGCGGCTATCTCCACGCGCCGCGCTCGCGCAGCGACGCGGTCAACAACACCATTGATATATTTATAGGCGTCTGTCGGACCAAATGTTTTGGCTAAATTAACAGCCTCGTTAATCACCACGCGATAGGGGATATCAATACGGTGCAGTAGCTCGTAGACGCTAATACGCAACACCGCCAGGGAGATAGGGTCCAGGGCCTCGGGATCGCGATCAAGAAACTCCCGGTAGGCAGCATCGAGCTCTTCAAGCTTGACGGGTATTTCATGCAGCAACTCGCGAAAGAATTCAGAGTCCGCTTTCGCCATGCCCTTTTCAGCCATGTACTGGGCTTCAATGGCACCAATACTGGCACCCGACAACTGCCACTGATACAAAGCCTGAACTAGCATGTGGCGGGCTTTTTTGCGCGCGGAAGGCAGAGAAGATGACACGCAGTTAATCCCCCAACTGGGCAAACAGGGAAACCATTTCTAGAGCCGTCAAAGCGGCTTCAACGCCCTTGTTCTCATCGTTATCGCCAGAGCGCTCCTCCGACTGTTGTAAGTCATCAGTAGTCAGCACGCCAAAGGCAATGGGCAGGCCAGTGACCAGGGCCACTTCGCCGATGCCACGAGCGCATTCACCGCAAACGTACTCAAAGTGCGGCGTACCACCGCGTATCACACACCCCAGAGTGATCACTGCATCGACATTACCCTGTTCGGCAATCTTCATCGCCGTCGCGGGTAATTCAAAGGCGCCGGGCACGCGTATCACGTCGATACTTTCATCGGCCACGTTGTGGCGCGCCAGGGCACGCAAAGCGCCATTCAACAGGTTCTCGGTAATATTGCCGTTCCAGCGGGCAACAACAATGGCAAAGCGAGCTTCGCCGACAGTAAAATCACCTTCGACAGGTCTGAATTCGCTCATTTTTGTATCCTGATTTGCAAGTTAGTTTTGGCTATTTTCAAGGTGGTAACACTCAAGCCTAGTGACACTCAATATAGTCGACAACTTCCAGATCGAAACCAGAAATCGCCGTAAAGCGGAACGGCGCACTCATGACCCGTAGCTTCTTGGCCCCCAGGTCGCGCAAAATCTGCGAACCCGCACCAATCTGTAGGTACACGGTTTCGGAGGCACTTTTTTCCGGTGTTTGATCGGCCATCAAAAAATCCAAATCGCGCTCCACCGTCTCCGGATTTTCGTCCTGTAAAATCACCACAATAATACCGCTGCCCTCTTCGGCAACCCGCTCCATGGCCTTGTGCAGGGTCCAGCTTTTATGAGTGCCACCACTGTCTAAGCCAAAGAGATCCCGTACCACCGTTGGCAAATGCACGCGTACAGCAACGGGAATCTCGGGATCAATTTCACCTTTAACCAGGGCAAAGTGCTTGTGATTTCTGGGACCATCGAGATAGGTGTGCAGCGTAAACTCACCGTAGGGTGTTTGTATTTTACGTTGCTTAATCGGCTCCACGGTTTTCTCATTGAGCACCCGGTGGTGGATCAAGTCGGCAATGGTGCCAATTTTCAGATCGTGCTTTTCGGCAAAGGCCTCGAGATCGGGGCGCCGCGCCATGGTCCCATCGTCGTTCATAATTTCGACGATGACCGCCGCCGGCTCACAGCCGGCTAAACCGGCCAAGTCGCAGCCTGCCTCGGTGTGCCCGGCCCGACTCAAGACACCGCCAGCCTGGGCTTTGAGTGGGAAAATATGGCCCGGCTGGACAATGTCTGTCGGCCCGGCATTACGGGCTACTGCCGCCTGTACTGTTTTCGCGCGGTCGGCGGCAGAAATACCCGTGGTCACACCCTCGGCCGCCTCGATGGACACCGTAAAGTTGGTACCGTGGGCATCGTTATTGTTATCCACCATCAAGGGCAGCGCCAATTGCTGGCAGCGCTGCTCTTGCAAGGTCATGCAAATCAGACCACGAGCGTGCATCGCCATAAAATTAATATCTTCGGGCCGGACTTTCTCAGCGGCAATCACCAAATCGCCCTCGTTCTCCCTATCTTCATCATCCATAAGGATGACCATTTTGCCCTGGCGGATATCTTCAATCAGTTCTTCGATAGTATTCAAGTTCATGGTGTTAGCCTTTAATCTAAAATTTTATTGACCAGAGTGGAGAGAGAAACGTCATCGCTCTTCAGCGCAGCTTTGTCACCGAGCAACAGACGCTCGAGGTAGCGGGCGATCACATCGACTTCCAAATTAACCTTGGTACCGAGCTGGTAAGCGCCAAATACCGTGTGTGCCAGGGTGTGGGGGACGATATTCAACTCGAACTCATCGCCCGACACCGCATTCACGGTGAGGCTGGTGCCATCAACCGATATCGAACCCTTATGGGCGATATAGCGCGCCAGCTCGGCCGGGGCCTTGATACGAAAGCGCTCCGAACGCGCATCTTGATGGCGCTCGAGAACTTCACCAACACCGTCGACATGACCGGAAACCAGATGGCCGCCAAGTCGAGTGGTCGGCGTTAACGCGCGCTCAAGATTGACCGGCGAGCCCGTTTGCCATTGCCCGGCGGTAGTGAAGTTCAAGGTTTCTATGGACACATCGGCAATAAAGCCGTCGCCCGGTAGTTCAACTACCGTCAGACAAACCCCGTTGACGGCGATGCTGTCACCCAATACCACATCACCCAGCTTAAGGCTGCCGGTGCGGATATGCAGGCGTAAATCACCGCCCCGCTTTTCGCTCACGCCGATTTCGCCCAGTGCCTCAATTATGCCTGTGAACATGTCTCACCACCCGGTGTTGCTGTAATGCGCCAGTCTTTTCCGACGGCGCGAATATCGGTAATTTCAAGTGCCACTGCTTCCGACATCGTACTGAATGGCAGAACCGCCATTGGCATGGCATCGCTGCCCATTAACTTTGGCGCCATATAAATAATCAGTTCATCCACCAGACCTTGCTCGAGGAAAACCCCGGCCAACTTGCCACCGGCTTCGACCAGCACATCGCTGTACTCGCGACGACCCAGTTCGAGCAACAAAGCCGGTAAATCGACCTTGCCATTTTCATTCGGCAGCGAACAAATCTCTGCCCCCTTAACACTGCCTTCATTCTGAGCCGTTGCTATCAACACCGCACCCGGCGGCTGGAGAATGTTCAAGCCCTCGGTGGTGCGCAGTCGACTATCGACTATCACGCGCAGAGGCTGCAGTTCTGCCAGCTCTTCCACGCTAAGACCGGGCTGACTTTCGCGCACGTTGAGCGAGGGGTTATCCTCAAGCACCGTGCCAATACCGGTAATTATAGCCGCGTTTTCAGCCCGCAAACGCTGCACATCACTGCGCGCGGCGGGGCCGGTAATCCACTGGCTTTCGCCGCTGGCCATGGCCGAGCGAGCATCCATACTGGCCGCCAGTTTTAGGCTCACCCGAGGCAAGCCAGTTTGGCAGCGCTTAACAAAACCTAAATTTAAAGCCCGCGCTTCTTGTTCCAGCACCGGCCCATCAACGGCAACACCTGCAGCTTCTAACTTGCCAATACCACCGGCGGCAACACGGTGGGGGTCGGCCAAACCATAAACTACGCGCGCAACGCCGGCCGTAATTAAAGCCTCGGCACAGGGCGGGGTACGGCCGTGATGATTGCAGGGCTCCAGCGACACATAGGCCGTTGCTCCACGCGCCTTTTCACCCGCATCTTTTAAAGCAACAACCTCAGCATGGGGACCGCCAGCGCGATGATGCCAGCCCTCGCCGACCACCTCGCCAGCGCGAACAATCAGACAACCCACGCGGGGATTGGGCCGAGCGGTGTACCAGCCCTTTTTCGCCAGCTGTATGGCTCGTGCCATATGGCCGCTATCGGCCGCAGTCATCATTGTTCAAAACCCTTGCTAGGCACCCTCTTTGCCCGTCCCATCATCTTCCTTTTCAAGGCGATCGAGCTCGGCGCGGAATTCATTCAAATCTTGGAAGCTGCGATAGACCGAAGCAAAGCGTACATAGGCGACATCGTCGAGTCCGCGCAATTGCTCCATGACTTTTTCGCCGATCATGCGCGAGGAAATTTCCCGCTCGCCGGCACTTTGCAGCGAGCGCTTAATTTGCGAGAACGCGGCCTCCACCTGCTCGGTGCTCACCGGGCGTTTTTCCAGCGCCCGGTGCAGCCCTGCGCGCAACTTGTCTTCGTTGAAGGGCTCGCGGCTTTCGTCCTGCTTGATAACCCGGGGCATTAGCAACTCAGCCACTTCAAAGGTGGTATAGCGTTCTTTGCAGGAGACACATTCGCGCCGCCGGCGCACCTGATCACCCTCGGCAACCAGCCGAGAATCAATCACTTTGGTATCGTTAGCGCCGCAAAAGGGGCAATGCATGGAGATAGTCCATCGGGCAGAAATTAGCCGCGCATACTAACACAAAGCCCTCTGTCTCGGGCTTTGTGTTACATCAAGCAAACACAGAGCATTGCAGCGCCTGGTGCAACTCAGCAAACAAGCCGGCGCCAGGGCTTTCGATTGAGCGAAATCTTAGATTTCTTTATAAACCGGGTGCAACTTACAAATAGCCAAGACCTTGGCTTTAACTTCAGCTATCACCTGTTCAGAACTATCATCTTCCAAAGAAGCCAGCACATCACACATCCAGTGGGTCAGCTCAACCGTGTCGGCTTCACTAAAACCACGGGTGGTAATCGCCGGGGTGCCAACGCGTAAGCCACTGGTGACAAAGGGTGAGCGCGGATCATTGGGCACTGCATTTTTATTGACAGTGATATTCGCCTGGCCCAAAGCGGCATCGGCATCTTTGCCGGTGTAGTCCTTACCAATCAGGTTAACCAGCATCAAATGGTCGTCGGTGCCGCCGGAGACAATATCAATGCCGCGCGCAATAAAGGTTGCCGCCATCGCACGCGCGTTAACCACGACCTGCTGCTGGTAGGTCTTGAAATCGTCGCTCATCGCCTCTTTAAAGCTGACGGCTTTAGCGGCGATAACGTGCATCAAAGGGCCACCCTGACCACCGGGGAAAACCGCAGAGTTAAACTTCTTCTCCAGCGCTTCGTTGGCACGGGCGAGAATCAGTCCGCCACGGGGGCCACGCAGGGTTTTATGGGTCGTCGTGGTCACCACATCGGCAATGGGAACGGGATTGGGATAGCAACCAGCTGCAACTAAGCCGGCAACGTGGGCCATATCGACCATCAGATAGGCGCCTACCTTGTCGGCGATATCGCGAAAACGCTGCCAGTCCATAACGCGCGAATAGGCTGAAAAGCCGGCGATAATCATTTTTGGCTTGTGCTCCAGCGCCAGCGCTTCCACCTGGGCGTAATCGACTTCGCCGGTGGCGTTGTCGAGACCGTACTGAATCGCATTGTAAGTCTTGCCAGAAAAACTCGGCTTGGCACCGTGGGTCAGGTGGCCACCGTCGGCAAGACTCATGCCCAACACGGTATCGCCCGGTTCGCAAAGCGCTTGATAAACAGCGGCGTTGGCCTGAGAACCCGAATGGGGCTGCACATTGGCGTAGTCGGCACCGAACAGTTCTTTAGCGCGCTCTACCGCCAACTCTTCGGCCACATCGACATACTCGCAACCGCCGTAATAGCGCTTGCCCGGATAGCCTTCAGCATATTTATTGGTGAGTACCGTACCCTGGGCAACCATCACCTGGGGACTGGTGTAATTTTCAGAGGCAATCAACTCAATGTGCTCTTCTTGACGGCGCTCTTCATCTTGTATCGATTGCCAAATCTCTGGGTCGAACTGGGCCAGGGTCTGCTGATTATCAAACATAATTCGGACTCTCGGGGAAAAGCGGGGATTCTACACAATCCGCGGCGGGTAGCCTATCCCGCAAACGAAGATATCCCCGCCCCGTGGTCGCCTTAACAACCCCCTTGTCTAAATTTATTGCCGCAATCCAGTCTCGCACAGCTACTTGTCAATCACCAAGCTTTGCCGTTACCCTGCTAGACGTAATAGCGGCACTAACCAGCACCCTAACTAATGCCAGTATTTCCCCAACCCTGGGTGGCACTAAAAACCCGAGGCCGAACGCTGTCACAAGCCGCTAGGCACGGGCTTAAAGGTGGTTATCTTCAAGGAGCTTATTGAGAGGCCTATGATTCTAGGACAGCATTTATTGATCGAATGCCACGGCCAGCATGCCAGCCTCGATAGCGGTGAGCTGACGGCCTTACTGTGCGAGGCCGCGGCAGCCGGTGGCGCCACGGTACTGTTCCAGCACTTCCATAAGTTTGGCGACCAGGGCGGCGTCACCGGGGTACTGATCCTCGCCGAATCACACATTACCGTACACACTTGGCCCGAATACGACTACGCTGCCTTTGATATTTTTATGTGTGGTGAGGCAAGGCCCAAAGATGCCGCCGCCGTGATCAGCGCGCGCTTTCCAGCAGCGGAAATTGAAATAAAGGTCGTGGACAGGGCCTCCCCCGCACACCATGTGGCACCCACCACGCACAGCCTGGCCGCTCATCAGCAAGACCCCGCCGCCGCGACAACTCACTTAACCGGGACCTAAGCAATGCAAAAAATTCAGTGGGCATGGGTCTTCATTCTCTGCCACAGCCTCCTGCTTATTGGCTGCTCATCCGAGCAAGATAAATGGCAACAACAACTCGACCAGCAGGCAGTGATCAGCGCTAGCAAGGTCGATCGCTTAAAACAGCACATTAGTGCCGGACATATTGCCAACACCCGATTGCTCAGCCAATACGCCGCCATTATCCGCCAGGGCAACCCGGAACTCGACGAGCTGAGCCGTGCCCTGGAACAAGATGCTGGCATCGATGGCCCTATTATTCGCTCCCTGGAATCCCGGCTGAGCGATGCCAAAAGCGATATCGGCCACGTCATAACCATGGGCAACGAACAGGTGAACAAGGTTTATCAGGAGCTTTCCGCCATTGAGGCGGCCGCGCAACCCGATACCTACGGCATGATGCTCAGCGATCCAATTAACGTACTGGCCGATATGTCGCAGGGCAAGCTGGCGCGCGTCGCGGCCCTCAGTGCGGAGGCCAGCGCCCGCATCAATGATGCCGAAGACTTTGGCCCCGGCAGCCAATTGGTCGGCAACCCCCAATACGGCAACTGGCAGACCAACAGCTCGGGCAACTCATTCTGGCACTGGTACGGTCAGTACGCCTTTTTTTCCAGTATGTTTCGCAGCCCCATCGGCTACGGCCACTGGGGTCGACACCGCGATTACAGCTACTACAACGACTACGGGCGCTCGACGTACACCTCGCCCAGTCAGCGTAAAAACCAACAATCGACCG
Source organism: Candidatus Reddybacter sp. (assembly GCA_041277045.1). GTDB lineage: Bacteria > Pseudomonadota > Gammaproteobacteria > Pseudomonadales > Porticoccaceae > Reddybacter. Next base: position 515,661 of record JBGFSY010000001.1, read on the forward strand.
AGCGCAGCACGCGGCAAAAATTCAAGCAATCGGGGCAACGCTTCTCCAGCCCCTATGCCAACACCAAGCAAACCACCTCGGCCGTCGCCAGAAAGGGCAGTAAGTTCCAACCAAGCTCACTGGCTCGCAGCACTGCCACGAAATCAACGGCGAGCAGCACCACGTCCAGCTACCGCAATTCTTCTTATCAATCATCACGCAGTCGCTTTGGCGGCAAATAGGCGAGGGATTCCATGAATTATGAACTTTCAATGTGGTCACTGGCCATCGTCGTCATCAATCTCAGTATCGCCATCGCCGCCATCTGCGTCTTTCGCGTGTTCTTCGGCGTACTCGCAGGGGTCAACACCACGATTGAATTGGCGGAAAAAGACAACTTCGCCTTTGGCATCACCTTTGCCGGCGGTGCCGGGGCACTGGGCCTGATTTTATCCGCTGCGGTTACCGGCGATGCCGCCGTCAACCTACTCACTGAAGCGGGCAATGTACTGACCTACGCACTGGCGGGCATGATTCTGCTGAAGGTCGGCTCAATGATTAACGACTACATTATCTTCCACAAGGTCTCACTCAAAGCCGCCATCGCCGACCACCAACTGGCCGCGGGCTTCGTTCAGGCCAGCAACTTTTTAGCCCTCGGCCTGATCATCAGCTCAACGGTGAATTGGGTCGAGTATGAAACCTGGCGCGGCCTGCCCTCCGTACTGATGTTGTTTTTTGGCACCCAGTGCATCTTGCTGTTGGTCACCCGCTTGCGCGCCGCCGTCTACCGCCGCCGCCATCAGGGCGAAAGCCTGCAGCAGGCCATCGTCGCCGGCAATACGGCACTGGCGATCCGCTATTCGGGACACGTGCTCGGCACCGCGCTAGCGATGACGGCCGGCGCCAGTCTGGTCGAATACTATCCAGCCCAGTCCCTGCAATCCGTCGCCTGTTGGCTGGGCGCCGGCATGGGACTGGCTCTACTCTTGCCCGCGCTGGCACTGATCGCCCGCAAGGCTATCTTGCACAACATTAATGTCGCCGAAGAAGTGGACGAGCAAGAAAATATTGGCGTCGCCGCCATCGAGGCGGTGATTTATATTGCCATCGCCCTACTGCTTATCGGGGTGCTCGCATAAAAGTGGCTGCAGCAGCGCCACAAGCACCGAGGAAGTCTCGTCGCGAACTAGTTTTCCACGATATCTTTCTGATCACCGTGATGGCGACTCTGGCCGGCTGCGGCCTGATTTACGAATACTTAATGGCCCACTATGCCGGCCGCGTCCTCGGTGCTCTCGAGTCCACGCTCTACGCCATGATCGGCCTGATGATTGTCGCCATGGGCCTTGGCGCCCTGCTCGCCAAATGGTTGCACTGCCCCTTTAAGGCTTTTGCCTGGCTGGAGTGGGGTATCGCCAGCCTCGGCGCCACGGCACTGATTATTATCTCCCTGAGCATCTCCCTGGCCTTTAGCTTTCCCGCCTATCTACAGGACATCTACGGCCTACACCCCAGCATTACCACCGATGGCCTGGTAGTGCAGGGCCTAGCCAGTATTGCCAAGGCCACGCCCTTTGTGGTCGGGGCGCTACTGGGCTTGATGATCGGTATGGAAATCCCCCTTATCGCCCGCATTCGCGAGCAGCTACACGGCCAGCATCTCGAACATAATCTGGGCACCATTTACGGTGCCGACTACATTGGTGCCGGCATTGGCGCGGCGATCTGGGTGCTGTTCTGCCTGCAACTGCCGGTGCTCGTCGCGGCATTGAGCACGGCCCTGGTCAACGCGCTGATCGGCATCGCCTTTCTTATCAAATACCGCGCCCACCTACCCCAGCGCAAAGCCCTGTGGTCGGCCCATATCAGCCTGCTAATGCTGCTGGCGGTACTCGCCGGGGGCGGTGCGACCTGGATGGAAAATATGCACCGCGCCCTGTTTAAGGACAAAGTGCTGTACTCCAAAATCACCCCCTATCAGCACCTCACCCTGACCGAACGCATCGTCGGCGCCGGCCTGCCCAAAATCACCAGCCTCTACATCAACGGACGCCTGCAGTTCTCGAGCAATGACGAGCTGATTTACCACAGCTATTTAACCGCCCCACCCCTTCTCGCCTCGGCGCGACGGGATAAAATCCTGGTGATTGGCGGCGGCGATGGCCTGGCGCTGCGCGATATCCTACGCTGGCAACCCCAGGCGGTGACGCTGATCGATCTCGATGGCGAAATGATTTCCCTGTTTAGTGGCGACGACCCCGAGGCCCCTCCGGCCATTTCTGCACGCTTGCTGCAACTCAACGGTGCCGCCTTTCGGGACGATAGAGTCGAGGTAATCGTTGGTGACGCCTTTGTCGAAGTCGAAGCCCTGCTCAGTGCAGGACAGCACTTCGACACTATCATCGTCGATCTGCCCGACCCCAGCCACCCCGATATCAACAAGGTCTATTCAACCTTCTTCTTCCTGCGCTTAAAGCAATTACTCAGCGCCGACGGGGCCATTGGCATCCAGTCGACCTCACCCTTTCACACCCAGCAAGCGTTTATTTCCATCGGCAAAACCCTCCAGGCGGCCGGCTTTACCAGCGAGCAATACCACGCCAATGTACCGACTTTCGGAGAGTGGGGCTGGACCATTGGCACGCTGCGCGGCGGTAGCGCCTCACAACGCATTGCCGCTAGCGAGGCGCCGAGTGGCGCATCAGTCGAGGTATTATCCGACTGGTTAACAAAGCCACAAATTCTCGCTGCCTTTGTGTTCTCGCCGCGCTATTTTGCCGACGCCAAGCACATTAAGATCAATACCCTCGGCTCGCACCAACTCTACCAATACCACCAGCGCGCCTGGAAACAACACGACGGGGCCTTTTTCCCCGGTCATAACCCCTTTGACTAAAGCCATAATATGGCATACAGTGCACTCATGCCATATTATGGCGTAGCGCAATTACTACCAAGGAGCCTTGCATGTCGCTTAATGAACTCGCCTTTAAACTCAACGCCCACCTAACCGCTGAAGATACGCGCTTCGATGCCGTACTGGCAGAGAGCGGCGTATTGGAAGTCATCTGTTCCAACAATGAAGAATTCCCCATCAACATCGTCAAAACCGACACACAACTGCTGGCCATTACCCCGCTGTTCAATGTCAACGAGGTAAAACCCGAGCAGGTCAACGAACTCAACGAGGAACTCTTGCTCATCAGCCCCGCCATTCCCCTCAGCGCCATCGGCCGCCAGGGCGACAGCTATATTTTATTTGGCGCCATGGCGCTGGACACCTTATTCGAAAACATTGTTCACGAACTCGAAGTGCAAGCTGAAAACACCATCGATGTACTGCAGGTTATAGAGCCTCTACTGCTCTAATTGCTCAACCAGCTGCCTCAACCAACAATTGTTTATAACGGAGATACACCATGGGTATTTTAAAAAACATACTAACCGCCGTGCGCGGTGGCGCCAGTGAAGTTGGCGAATCCATTGTCGATGCCAATGCGGTGCGCATTCTCGGCCAGGAAATTCGCGATGCGCAAGATGCCATTGCCAAGGCCAAACAATCCCTAACCGGACTCAAAGCCAGCGAAATCAAACTCAAACGCGAAATCAACAGCCTGGAAAGTGATATTGGCAGCTACGAAAGTAAGGCCGTGCAAGCCCTCGAAGCTGGCAATGAAGCCCTCGCCGTCGAGGTCGCGGAGCGCATTGCCGAAATCGAAAGTGAGGCCGCCGAAAAAGGTGCCGAGCACAGCGCTCTGAGTGCGCAGGTCAACAAGATTAACAGCATGATTCGCCAGCGTGAAAAAACCATTCAGAAGAATGGCCGCGAGCTGGAAAAAATTAAAACCGTTGAGCAATTACAAAAGGCGACCTCCAGCATGTCGACCAACTTTGCCGCCACCAACGCCAGTGAACACCGTGTGTCAAAGGCTCTGGAGCGCGTTAAAAAGAAGCAAGTCAACTGGGAAGACCGCATGGAAGCTGGCGAGTGGATGGAAGGCGAGGCCAGCGGCGATGACCTCGACCGCAAATTAAAGGATGCTGGCATCGGCGCCAATGCCAGTAGCGGCGCGAGCAGTGTTCTCGAGCGGCTGAAAAAGAAATCTGGCCAATAGGGCCTCTACCTAACCGTCAAAGCCACTAAGGCAGCCCGGATTCGGGCGGCCTTAGTGCTGGAAAGCCCATGCTTAAAAAGCTCTTCTCTCGCAACAAGCCCAGCAAAGAGCGTCAGCTCGATTGCCCAAGCCAGCTACTGATTGGCGATATGCTCTCGCTCAAATACCGCGACTCCTTGCCCCAAGAGTTACGCGAGCAGTCACTGGAGGTCATTAAAGTCGGCACCTACGAATTTGCCTCGGGCTGCAGTAAAGAGGTGGTGTTAAAGGATGCCGAAAACCGGCTCTATTTTATGGGTATTGACAATGAAGACGGTAAGCTATCGCTATGCTTTGCCCGGAAAATTGCCCGCCAGCAGCTCTTCACTTTTATTGATGAAGACAGCTTTGCGCAATTGTGGTCCCAGGACTGGCCCGAACTCATCGTCCAAAACCCACCCAGTGAGCTCGCCGACTGGCTCAGCCCCCGCTACCAGCAAAGTCATAAAGAGCAGGAAGCCTATTACTATGATCGCGACTGCCAAGGCGAGGACTTGGCCGCAGCCGAGGATGGTGAGGAGTTGCGCATCCACGAGTGCGAGGGCGGTGACGGTCAGTATGGCCTGAGTGTTGAAATCAGCGAAGATGGCGCCACCGAAGTTTTCCTTCAGGTGTATTGTGCCGTCGATGTGATTGAGCAAATGTGGCCACACAATGCGGCAGACAGCCATGGCGATTAAACACAATCCGAAATGGGCCGATGAAAAGCGCGCCCTGAAGAAAGTGCAGATGCACTTTGTCTTTAAGGAACAGCTCAATAAACGCATTCGCCACGACGCCGCCGATGAAAACCTCAACCCCAGCGACATTATTCGTAAAATCGTTGGCCTGCCCTACCAGCGCATTCAGCGGCCGCGCATCGGCCTGTCCTTTAATCCCGATGATTTACACAATCTCTCGCAGCGCTATCAAGTCCCCGTCGACGACGAGAAAACCATCAAGCAGCGCGTGCTCGAAGAAGTCACCCAGTGCTACCAAGAGCGCGAACCGACAGCTGAGCCAACAGACAGTGCGGGCGCCAAAGCCGATGAGGGCCGCTAACTCACCATGCTGATCCAACTCATCAACCTGCGTCACTGGCGGCGCCACCACCTGAAGTACTCCGTCGAACACGAGCAGGGCACCATTTACAAACTGGCCCGCCTCTTTTGTTTGCTCATCGCCCTCATCCTTATCCACTCAATGGCGATGGTCTATTTTGAAAATCTCGGCTGGGGCGATGCTTTCTGGCTCTCGGTGACCACCGTCACCACGGTGGGCTACGGTGATATTTCCGCCGCCAGCTGGCAAGGCCGTTTATTTACAACCGTCTGTTTATATGTATTGGCAATATCACTACTGGCACAACTCGCCGCAGAGTTTTTTGAATACCGCATAAAAAAACGTGACGATAAATTTCGGGGCAACTGGATATGGAGCGACATGAACAAGCACCTGCTCATCATTAACACACCGACGGCCAATAGCGATGCCTACCTCGAGCGCTTAATCGGCCAGGTTCGCGCCACACCCAAGTTTGCACAACTCCCCCTGCAAATATTGTCTCGCAATTACTCTGGCGGCCTACCTCGTGAACTTAGCGCCCACAACGTTGTGCACTACAACGGCGGCCCTGAACATGCCAAAAACCTGGACGCCGTCAACGTCAAGACAGCGGCATTCATTGTTATTTTAGCGCGCGATGGCAGTGATCCCTTATCGGACAGCTTGACCTTCGACATCCTCTGTCGCATTCAGGACGTCGGCAGTTCAGCCACGATTCTGGCTGAGTGCATCGCCGATGAAAACCGTCAGCGCTTGAAAAAGGCTGGCGCAGCAGTGGTGATACGGCCCATTCGCGCCTACCCCGAACTCCTTGTTCGCGCCCTCGCCACACCCGGTACAGAGGTGGTATTAGAAAATTTATTTACCCACGATGAAAGCAACCTGCAGCGCGTCGACCTCGACTTTAGCAATATATTGTGGAGGGACATTGTTAGTGTTTTTATGGCTAACGATTTTGGCATCCCCCTCGCCTATATCGACGCTGGGGGTGTCCACAGTAATCCCCCAGCCCTGCGTGCTTGCTCTGGCAGCAGTATTATTTCCATGACCAGCGCCGGGCGCAATATCCCTACCGACAAAATCAGGGCAGATTTTACGCGCTTGCACACAGCGTCAAATACGGCCCCATGAGCGATTTTTCACGTTCCCTAAAACCACCTGCTGTCATTTATTTACTGGCCGCGCTGTGGGCAGTGCATGGACTGCAATGGCTGCTTCCCGGCGACCTGCATCACTACGGCATCATGCCGCGCAGCGTCACGGAGTTATGGCATATCGCACTGGCACCCTTGATACACGCCAACCTGTGGCATTTGCTGGGCAATAGTCTGGCGCTGCTCGGTCTGGGTCTCTTGATACAGACGAAAAAGGACGCTGAACTGTGGGAGTTATGGGTAATCCTAAGCCTGTTTGCGGGGCTCGGTACCTGGCTATTTGGCAGTAGGGCCTACCATATCGGTGCCAGTGGCGTCATTCTGGGGCTCTGGGGCTTTATCATCACCGATGCCTATTTTCGACGCTCCACGAAAGCCATTGTCATTGCCGTGGCCGCCCTGGTTTTATATCCCAGCGCCCTGTTCGCCGTATTCGACTTTCGGCCACATATTTCCTGGGCGGGTCACATGTCCGGACTGGTGAGCGGGGCACTTATCGCCTGGCTGAATGCCAGGGGTCAAGCGATAAGCAGGGGCGAGAACTAAGGTAAGAACTAAGCCGCTGGCCACCCTTATCTCGGGGCTGGCTGGTGTAAAAAGAAAGGAAATACAAACGCTAGACTAACTAAACAGCTTGCGCCATGCGCTTTGCCAGCGCTTTGTAGGAACCAATATTAAAAGCAAGGCCCATGTGGGACGCCTTGTTAACTTCAATATTGAGGCTCTCGTCTTCTTCAGCGCAGCTCTGCCAGCCGACGATGCCGTCATTTCTCGAATAGATAGCGAATTGCGGCACATCAACACTGTGCGGTGCGATCATATTTTGCACAAAGTCGCACATACAGAAGCCCGTACCACAGGATGCGCCTAAATCTCGGCCCACCAGCTTACCCTGGCCAATTTTCAGGTGATCCCAAACCCCGGTCACCGAGGGGTGAGCTTCAACAACATCCCGAAAGGGCGAACCCACGGTGACAATTCGATTGATCAACTCTGGCACTTTTTGCACGATGGATTTAGCCAGCATACCGCCCAGGCTATGGCCCACCAGAATGACTTTCTGCCCGGTTTTACGGTGAATACCTTCAATTTGCCGGATCAGCTTGGTCGCTGTTTTTTCAGGGCAATTGGTGTTCCAGTGAATATTTGCGGCATAGGGCTTGTAACCAATGCGACGCATCCACTGGCGCATTGGCAGCATAATAAGGTCGTTAGCAATAAATCCAGGGATCACCAGTACCGGCTCACCATTGCCATGCTCTACGCCGCGCCCCCAAAAAACGGGGTGACAGTGCAGCGCAGTCAATTCAATAGGGAAAATAACCTCGCGCCAAATGGGTGTCAGCGTCGACTCAATAGACGGATCATGAGCAAAGGGACCATCTTCACCATCATTTTCTAGGTGGTCGAGTAACTCTTCCATCACATCACTAGTATTGTGTTCACTCATGACCCAATCCTTATTGCGCAAATCCCACGACCAACTCTATAACAGCTCACACTAATTTAAGGGCCGCCTACTACATTCAAGTTACGCTCAAACAAAATGGGGATGACTTACTAAACGTAAACCACCCGTATTAAAGCCTGACTAGGCAGCAGACTTGGTCATCTTCTCGGCAGCTTCTTTGGCATTCTCGAAAGACTTCTTTACCAGCTCAGTCATTGGGTTCTCAAGGCCCCATGAACGGTAGAGGTTCAGCGCTGCTTTTGATGAATTGCGCGTGCCTTCAAACAAAGACTTTGCCGTGGTATTAAAGGCATTAGACATATCACGTTGCTCGCCGACCATCGCCTTGAAAACATCAAAGGCTTCAGCTTGCGACTTAGACAGCGACTCCAGGAGAGTACTCATGTTAGCCGGGTAATCTTTCGGGCTTGCGGCAAGCTGCTTCGTCAGTTCCATCGCGTTAGCCTGGTTATCTGTAATGCGCTTACCCAAAGAATCGCTTAAACGAAAGCCACGCTCACGAGCACTTTTGAAAGCATCGCTAACAATTTTCTGGTTTTCCATCAGCGTATCAATATAGCTCTGTACTTCAGAAGCTGAACCCGCTTGCGTTTTTGTAGACTTGGATGATGAGCTTGCTTTTGTAGCGCTGGCTTTAGATTCGGTCATGACTCTTCCTCAAATAAATGTAATAGATTTCTCAGAGCATCCCTTAGCTCCGCTTTACCCTGAAGGCGAAAAGCAGCATCAAGATACGCTTGCCATTTAAGTGCAATCTGCATATAGTGTCAAGAAATAAATAGATGCGGATTGCACCTAACTCTCATGAGCATCTAGCTGGAGACCCTCCATGGCAGAAGATAACGAAACACCAAGCACTAAAATACCCAGCGAAATGCTTCGCGCGCACTTGCTGGCCCTGCTCAAAAACTGGTCGGGCTACGGCTACGAACTCGCCAACAAGCTGGAAGAAGCTGGCTACGGCCGATACAACAGCGGCACGCTGTATCGCACACTACGGCAGATGGAAAAAACCGGACTGATCTCATCGATGTGGGATACCTCCACGGATGGACCGGCACGGCGAATTTACAGCCTGACAAACACTGGCTCTCTGTTTCTGAACAACTGGTTTACTTTGCTGGACATGCACAAGGCCACGCTCAATCGCTTTATGAAAATCGCCGAAAATGTCGCCGATCCTTACGACAAGTCATCTAGCGATAAAGAATAAGGACGTAGACTCCCAAATCACAGTCTTAACGTTAAACATTGCCAACCCGCCAATAGCACAAGGAAAAGTATATGAGCCAAGATAGAGACAACTATTTTATGGAACCCATGAGAATGTGGCGCGAGTGGGTTCAGAAGTCAGAAAAACAATGGAGCGAAGCGCTCACCGGTATGATGGCCGACGAGAAATCGAGCAAGATGTTTGGCCACTATTTCCAGGAATGGCTGCATGCTCAAAACATGTTTACAGAAACGGTCGGCCAGCAATTGGCCGCACTAAACCTGCCATCCCGTGCCGACGTACTTGGCGTGGAAGACCGACTTGGCGGCGTTGAAGATGCACTGTCAACGCTGACCGCAGAAATCCATCAACTTAAAAAGCAACTCGCTGCCAGTAGCCCGGCGCCTTCAACAGCAGCGGCCAAGCCAAAGCGCACCCGTAAGCCCCAGGCAAAAGCAGACAACAGCCCCGATCAGACCACTAAAACCGGCGATAAGTAGGCGGAGCCAGATGAAAAGTCAAAGTGATGATGACAGGATTCACAGGGCCGTCGAAAAAGTACTGTCACGCAATATAGACGGCTTAAAACACCTCGATGGTCTCGCCCTCGACCATGGTGTAACGCCAAAAGATATTATCTATTCCCGCGGCTCCATGAAGCTTTATCACTACCAGCCAGTCTGTGACGAAATTTACCGCGTGCCGATCGTGCTCGTTATGTCCCTGGTTAACCGCTATTACATTGTCGACCTTGCTCCGGGGCAAAGCTTTGTTGAATACCTGGTAGAACAGGGCTTCGATGTTTACCTTATTGACTGGGGCCTGCCCAGAAGAGAGCACAAGGATTTCCGGTTTGACGACTATGTAAATAATTTCCTGCCAGACTGTCTTGAAAAAGTTGCCGAGGACTGCGGCGAAGAGGAAGTCTCGCTAATAGGCTATTGCCTGGGCGGGATTATCGCATCGCTCTATACTACCTTGTGCGCCGACAATCACGTCAAAAACCTCATTGCCATTGCTTCTCCCGTTAACACTGAAGGGATGCCGCTGTATAAAAGCTGGGCCGACAATAAAACCTTTGATATTGACAAGATTGTTGACCAACTCGGTAATATTCCAGGGGGGATGATCGACAGTATGTTGCAAGCCCTGCGCCCTTTGCAAAAAACCGCTGGGCGCCTGCAATTACTCGATAATGTCAGTGACGATAAATTTCTTGAGGCACACTATCGCTTTGAACGCTGGACTGCGGATCAAGTACCTATTGCCGGTGAGACGGCTCGACAACTCTTTCAGGATTTTTTGCGGGATAATAAGCTCGTCAAAGGACAATTGGAAATTGCCGGTGAAACCGTCAACTTAGGGAATATATCAGCACCCTTCCTTCATATCACCGCCGTTCATGATCATATTGTGCCCACCGCAGCCTCTAAAGAGTTCATCGATTTAGTCGGCAGTGACGACAAGTCTGAAATTGCCCTTAAAGGGGGGCATGTCAGTTTAATTGCGGGAGGCAATGCCGTATTCAGGCTGTGGCCCCAGGTCGCCAACTGGCTAGCAGAAAGGTCACTGTAACTATTACCGACTATTTATAATCACTGCTTTATAGAACAATTTTGCTGGAGAGTTAATTTTGGAAACATTCCCCAAAGACGTTAAATTAAGAAATGGGCAAGGCTCCCTACACCTGATGTCTGCACAAGACGCAACCGACATACAATCTTTTGCCAAAACATTACCAGCTCACGATTTAATGTTTCTGCGCCGCGATATCCTTCAACCGAAAGTTATTGCATCGTGGGTGAAGAAAATTGAAGCCGGTGCCAACACCACCATTATCGCCACCGTCGACGGGGCTATTGTTGGTTATGGAACCCTCAGCCGTGGAGATATTGATTGGTCACGCCATGTCGCTGAATTGCGCATTATGGTTGGCCCTAATTGCAGAGAAACCGGAATAGGGCGCGTTATTGTACGCCAACTCTTTCAAATCGCCCTGGATCAGAGCATAGAAAAAATTTATGCCCGCATGACCCTCGACCAAACCGGCGCCCGCAAACTCTTTCAGGAACTGGGCTTTCGACCCGAAGCCCTGCTTGAAAATGAAGTTAAAGACAGAGAAGGCAAAGTACACGACGTGCTATCGATGGCTGTGGATGTTGAAACCTTCCTCGCCCGTCGCGATAGCTACGGGCTAAGCCAATAAAAATAACTACCCATCTAGGCGGTGGTTGGCAATTAAACATTGCCAGCAAGCGGGGAAAAGAATGCCCGCTTGTTGGCAAAGAAATTTAATAGCCTATTTAAGGAATAACCGGCAGCACAATGTGCGACGCATAGCGCTGGTCGCGGTAAATCTTTTGCAAGGCCGACACGCTTCCCGCTGCCTCAACCCCCACCTCTCCTGTATTTGGATTACGGTCGTAACGGGGAAAATCACTCGATGTAATGATGACTCGCAAGCGATGACCCGCCTTAAATACCATCGCCGTCGCCAGTAAATTAAGATTCCATTTCACCACTTCGCCCGGTTCAAATGCCTGCCCCGTTTGAAGAACCTGATAAGAGGCGCGCAGCACACCGTCGCAGACATTAAATGTCTTGCCGTCGGCACGTACCTCACAGAGTTTAATCATCCAGTCGGTATCCAGCGCAGAGGTACTGGCATAAATCTCAGCACTGACCTGACCCGCTAATTCCAAATCCTCAGTCAGTACGTCCGAGGTATAAACCAGCACATCGCGGCGGCCGAGAATAGGCGCTTGATCGAGAGGCCCCGGCGTATACTTAGGCGGCATTAACAGGGTACCACCACAGGTGGGACAGGGGTCTTCGGGGTCGTAGGCATAACTATCGGGCGACATTTCAAGCTGTGGCTTGTCAGGTCCGAATTTGGCATCACGGCCAAGATACCAGGGCGTCGCTACTGCGCGCGCAGGCGGCCACTCCTGTTCATCTCGCCAGCGGTTAATACCCTGTACAAAGACCTTAACCGGCGCTTCATTATCAATACCGTTTTGTTCGTCCTTTAACCAACGGCTAAACCAGCGCAACTGCAATGTCGTTAAGTCTTCTTTTAAATCCATAAACAAGCCGCTACTACGGAAACCAAAATCGACCTGCCCGACCATATTCATAAACATGCCGTGGGACCAGGGACCGATAATAATGCGCGTATTTTCACGTGCCTGCTCTGTGCCACCGCGAGCTTTCATACCGGCAAAATGCTCCAGGTCGGCGCCAAGTAACATGTCATACCAGCCGGCAATAATCAGTGCCGGCACTTTAACCGACTCGTGCCGATTATTAAGCAACATGCTGTCCGTCCATTCATCGGGCACCGGGTGCTTAAACATTTCATAAAGAAAGGGCACAAAAGTGTCATCTTCTTTGTGCCCAGCACTCAATTCACTCAAGGGTTGCTCGCACACCAGCTCACTAAAATCATCATTGGCGTCAGCAAGCTCTGTGAGACGCGCCATTAATTCAGGTAGCTCTTTACCGGAGCGAATTAAGGCAGCGGGGCCGATAATGCGCAAGGCCCAGGTCATTAATGTAGAAAGCTGCATGACACCATCGCGCCAAAAATTATTGTGCCAAAAACTATTCGGTGCCGTGGTCGGCGAAATGGCTCGCAGCGCCTCGTGCCCAGACGCAGCCCCCAACCAGCTATTACCGCCCATATACGACAGACCGTAACAACCAACAACGCCAGCCGACCAGCTCTGTTTTGCCGCCCAATCAACCGTGTCAGCACAATCGGGTTCTTCATCGCGAAAGGGGAAAAATACGCCGCCCTCTGAGGCCCAGCGACTGCGAACATCCTGAATCACCACCACAAAACCCGCCGCTGCGGCTCGAATAGGATCGAGTGTTGAAGCCGTGATTAACCACATTTCTTTGTTGTAAGGCGTTCTTTGTACCAGAACCGGATATCGCCCATCATCAGCGGGGCGATAAACATCGGCTCGTAGAATCACACCGTCACGCATGGGCACATCAACGTTCTTGTCTACAATGACGCTCATTTTTGGCTCTCCCGCCTTAATTAATAATTAATAATTAATATAATACGCTAACGAGGCGTCTAAAAGATAACCAAGGCGATATAACGCCTTGGCTGAACACATCAGAAATTAATGACTAAAAGGACTCGACAAGAAATAGGCACCCTACTGATTTATTGCGTTATCTCCCCAGCGAAAAAGAGATCAATGCAGGCGTAAACCTCAGCGTCGCCGAAGCAGGTTTTCAATCTCAGAGACTGCCAGTGGAGCCGAAAATAAATGGCCCTGCAAAAAATCACAGCCTTCACGAACAAGAATCCCCCGCTGTAAGTCAGTTTCTATTCGCTTAGCCAGCACGGGTAAATCAAGACTTGAAGCCAGGGCAACAACCGCTTTTATCAACCGGGGATCATCGTTATCCGCAGTAAGGCTATCGACAAAACCCCTGTCCACTTTTAACAAATCAATAGGCAAGCGAGCGAGTAGCGCAAGAGAAATACCACCCGCACCAAAGTTATCGAGGGCCACACCCACCCCACGCGTTCTAAGCCGGCGTAATTCATCAATAAGCCCACCCCTATCACCAATTAGCAAACTCTCGGCAATATCCAGCCCTAAATAATTGGGGGGAAGCTGCGTTTCATCGAGCACCCGCACAACCATTTCATAAATACTTCCTTGCTCGGTGAATAATGAAAAATTTATCGCCACTTTATCAATAAAAAGGCCGAGATCAAGCCAAGCCTTCGCCTGAAGACAAGCTGCGCGTAACACCCACTCACTAAGCTCATCCATCAAGCCCTCTTCCGCCACCATCGGCAGGAAGTCACCCGTGGTCAACAAGCCTCGAGCAGGATGATCCCAACGAACCAATGCTTCGAGGGAATGCGACATTGAACCGTCAGCATTAAATAGCGGCTGATAAAACAACTCGAATTCATCATTCTTCAAAGCGCTACGCAGCTCTATGCTGAGCCTTTTTTTCGCCTCAACAACTCTCGTTAATCCCTCTTCGTAAAAATAAAAGCCGTTGCGGCCCTTTGACTTGGCTTTGTACATTGCCCGATCAGCAAAGCTCAGCAATTCTCGAAGCTCCAGAGCATCGTTGGGAAAGAGACTAATACCGATACTTACCGATACTCCGGCACTGTAGCCATCGGCGGCAATGGGAAGAGCACACTCATCAATAATCCGCTGCGCCACTTGTGTAACACTGTTTAAATCATCAATATTTTCCAGCAGCAAGGTGAATTCATCACCGCCATAACGCGCTAAAGTGTCACTACTACGCTGACAGCCTTTGAGTCGCCGAGCTATTTCTCGCAACACATCATCACCGGCTTTATGGCCATAGGTGTCGTTAATCACCTTGAAGTTATCAAGATCAACAAACAATACGGCCAGTTGGCCCTGATGACGCCTGGCGCCGGAAATGGCGTGATCAAGAGTCATGTCAAACATCGGGCGATTGCAGAGACCGGTTAATTTATCCTGGTGGGCCTTATCCCACAGTTCTTTTTCGCGGTCGTGACGCTCGAGAATAATCCCGGCAATATTTGCAGACTCAGTGAGCAGCTGTTGCTGGAAATAGCTTGGCTGCCTCACTTCGAAACTCGAAATAGCAAAGGAACCAATAACTTTGCCCTTGGTATTTCTAACAGGATGGGACCAACAAGCATTGATACTAAAGTCGAGTGCTAACTGACGAACATCAGACCAGCAAGTATCTTCCCGCGTATTGCTGACATAAACAGGGGCATTTTGAAAAACAGCCATGGCACAGGAGCCCGACGTCTCGCCAGGAGCAATACCGTTTAGCCGATCAATCACTGATGTTGGCAGGTTAGGCCCCGACATAACATTAAGGTGCTGTCTTGCCGAATCAAAGACCATAATCGAACAGACAGATTCAGGCACCAGCAGCTCAGAGGCAACGCACAATTCATCGAGAGTCTCCTGAAAATCACCACCCAGGGCGACCTTTTCGAGGATTGTCTTCTGTGAAAGGAGGAGCTGATCTTCCCTGTTTTCCATTCTATAATTCCATTTACCACAAAACCCCTCGTTGCGAGAGGACATAGCGTAAATCAGTGCGGAATCATACGCTACACGAGCAAAAAAGAAATTGCAGGGCGACCGCTGGTCGCCAAGTGAGAGGAAAAACTAAAATCAAGGCCCTTTAATCCGTTTGTTGCCCAAACATCTTCTGAATACTAGAGAAGTCGAGATCCGCCTGTTTGTCGCTACCCGCATTTTCATGCAGGCCGTAAAGACTATTAGCTAAAGCGCCCATCGGCGTACTGGAGTGACTGCCCAAGGCAGCTTCCATCGCCAGGCCGAGATCTTTTTGCATCAGCTTGACCATAAAGCCACCCTCGTAGTCGCGGCTGGCGGGCACGCCCTCCATAACACCGGGGTAGGGATTGTATTTTTCCAGCGACCAGTTACAGCCCGAGCTTTTCAGCATGATCTCTGACAGCACAGCGGGGTCGAGGCCATTGTCGACACCCAGCTGCAGCGACTCTGCCGTGCCGATCATGTGTACGGCGAGCAGCATGTTGTTGCAGATTTTGGCGATTTGCCCGGCACCACTGGCACCGGCGTGAAAAATATTGGCACCGACATGCACCAGCACCTCGCGAGCCGCTTCAACATCGGCGCCTTCACCGCCACACATAAAGGCCAATGTACCCGCTTGCGCACCGCCAACACCGCCGGAGACCGGGGCATCGATGGCGCGGATATTGCGCTTCTTTGCCTCTTCACCAATACGCCGCGAGCTGGAGGCCGCGACGGTGGAGCAGTCGATCAGCAATGCAGAGGGGTCGACCAAATCGAGTAAACCGGCACCGTCGATATAAAGACTTTCGGCAATGGCGCCATTGGGCAACATGGAGATCACAAAGTCGGCACCGGCGACGGCTTCTTTTTCCGAACCGGCAGCACTGCAACCCTCCTCAACGGCTTTTTGTACCGAGGCTGGCTGCAAGTCAAAGGCGCAAACCTCAAACCCGGCCTTCACCAAATTGGCCGCCATCGGGCCACCCATATTTCCCAAACCAAAAAATGCGACTTTCTTAGCCATCATCGAATCCTTAAAATGTATTGAAGATCTACCCGCTGCCGATATTACAAATTCGCCAGGGGATTGGGTTTATCGGCCCAGGGCCAGGTGAGGTATTGCTCTCGCATCTCGGCGGATAATTCGCCCAAGGTCGCCGGTTGGAAATCGGGCTTATTGTCTTTTTCGATAATCTGTGCGCGAATGCCCTCGCGGAAAACGCCGTATTTAGCACAATTCACCGTGCCGATTAATTCAAGCTTGAGGCATTCATTTAAGGGCAAATCACGACCGCGCTGATTCAACTCATAGGCGAGGAAGACCGAGACCGGGCAACCACGTTTAAGGGTCGATACCGCACGGCTCAACCATTTGTTGTCGCCCTCATAGGCGGTGATGGCCGCCACCACCGCTTCTAAATTGGCACCCGAGGTGACCTCATCAATCCAAGCCATATGGGGTTCTAGTTGAGCGGCCGGTAACAGTGCTTGATGCTGGTTTTGCAGAGTATCCAGCGCCACTGTCATCAACTGGCGGTCAGCATCGGCATTCGCCGTCCAATCCAATTCTGCCAGAGTATCAAGCATCGCGGCCTTTTCGGCGTGGGGAATAAAGACATCGGCCAGACCGGTATACATCGCATCGGCGGCATTAATCTGCGCGCCGGTCAGGGCCAGAAACAAACCACTGTTGCCACGGGTTTGATTGAGAAACCAGGTGCCGCCCACATCGGGCAGTAAACCAATGGTCACTTCCGGCATCGCTATGCGCGTGCTCTCGGTGACGACGCGAAAGTCGGCACCCTCAAACAAACCCATACCGCCGCCCATCACAAAACCGTTACCCCAGGCGATGATCGGCTTGGGGAAGTTGTGCAGGCGATGGTTGAGGACGTATTCTCGGGAGAAAAAATCCGTGGCATAGGCATTGTAGTTTTCACCACACTCCACCATGGACTCATAGAGCATGCGAATATCGCCGCCCGCCGCAAAAGCCCGGTCGCCCGCACTGTCGAGCAAAATGCAGACGATGCTGTCATCGGCCTCCCACTGCGCAGTTTGGGCACTGATCATATCGACCATTTCCAGACTGAGTGAATTCAGGGCCTTTTCGGCATTGAGGGTGGCAATGGCAATTTTCTTGCCGTTGCCACAGGCTTTTTCACTAAATAATACGGGCTGCTCTGACACGCGGTTCTCCTGAAACAGCTAAACAAAAATAATGGCTTTAGCCGTTTTTCCACTCGGGGCTACGCTTTTCAACAAAGGCGGCAACGCCTTCTTTTTGATCTTCGCTGCCCCATAAATCCATAAAGGCATCGCGCTCGTATTTGAAGCCACTGCTCAAACCGCGTTCGCGGGCAGACATGGTCAGCGCCTTACAAATACGCACAGACGTCGGGCTTTGCTTTTCGACCTTGGCCGTTAATTCCAGGGCTTTTTCCAGCGCCGTACCCGTGGGCACTACTTCCTGAATCAAACCAATTTGCTCGGCCTTGGGTGCCTTAACGCGCTCGCCCAGCAAAATCATGCGCTTGGCCCAGCCCTCACCAATCAACCAGGACAGGTGCTGCGTACCCAAACCACCGGGCAACAAACCCACCGTGCACTCGGGCAAGGCCATTTGAGCCTGTTCTTCGGCGATGCGAATATCACAGGCCAGTGCGCACTCAAGACCACCGCCCATGGCGAAGCCGGTAATCGCGGCAATTGAAACGCCTTCATAATGGGTCAACGCTTCAAAAGCGACGCCGAAGGCCTTAATAAAGTCGAAGGCATCGCCGCTGTTGTCGTGGTTAAAACGGGTGAGGTCAGCACCGGCGCTAAAGAACTTTTCGCTTTCGCTGGTCAAAATCAGCGCGTAGTTTTCTTTGTCGGCATTTAATTCTTCGACGACCTGCTGTAAATAAGCCAGGCTCTCCGGCGTCCAGGTATTGGCCGGTGGATTGTTCATGGTCAAGATCGCTGTGCGACCGCGTTTTTCTACTTTTAATAATTCGCTCATTTGCTTAACTCCTTTGTATGAGTGAGAAATTGACTAACGGATACTATCCGTTGCGCCCTCTTCCAAGATTCGACGCGCTACGATCACGCGCATAATTTCATTCGTGCCTTCTAAAATTTGGTGCACCCGAGCATCGCGCAAAAAGCGCTCGATGGGGTACTCCTTCAAATAACCATAACCCCCGTGTAACTGCAGGGCTTCGTTACAGACCTGAAAACCAATATCGGTGGCAAAACGTTTCGCCATCGCACAATAGGTGCTTTTATCGGCGTCATTTTGGTCTAGCTTACTGGCGGCCAATCTAACCATTTGCCGCGCCGCCACCAACTCGGTGACCATGTCGGCGAGCTTAAACTGCAGGGCCTGAAAAGCCGCCAGGGGCTTGCCGAATTGCTTGCGCTCCTGAATATATTGCTGGGCATGATTGAGGGTCGCCTGAGCGGCACCGATGGAACAACTGGCGATATTAATGCGCCCGCCATCGAGGCCCTTCATGGCAATTTTAAAGCCCTCGCCCTCTTCACCGAGGCGATAATTCGCCGGTACCCGTACATCTTCAAAGGTAATGGTGCGGGTCGGTTGACTGTTCCAGCCCATTTTACTTTCATTTTTACCGTAGCTAATGCCCGGCAGGTCGGCGGGCACGGCAAAGGCGGTAATGCCGGTGGCACCGGAGTCGTTGGCACCGGTGCGCGTCATCAACACCAGCACATCGGTACTGCCGGCACCGCTGATAAAGCTCTTGCCGCCATTGAGGATGTAATCTTCGCCCTCTCGCACGGCCTTGGTGGTAATCGACGCCGCATCACTACCGGCGTTGGGTTCGGTCAGGCAGTAGGAGGCGAGCTTTTCACCCGTCACCAACTGCTCACAAAGATCGGCATGTAACGCTTCTGTACCCCAGGTACAGGCCATCCACGTCGCCATATTGTGGATCGAGATAAAGGCCGCTGTCGACGGACACGCCGCCGCCAACTCCTCGAGCACAATGGTGGCATCGAGGCGCGGCATACCCATACCGCCCTGAGCCTCCGGGCTGTACATGCCGCAAAAACCCATCGCCCCGGCAGCGGTAATGGTGTCGCGAGGAAAGATTTTCTCCTCGTCCCACTGGGCGGCATGAGGTGCCATTTCGCCCTCGGCAAAGGCCCGTGCCGCATCCTGAAAGGCGCGCTGTTCCTCGCTAAGATTAAAATCCATATCGACCCCCTAAACCTTGTACCAAGTAAATAGTACGATTCATTTATTTCAAGTTGATCGACATATTCGGGCCACCGACCTCTTCCTCATCAAACCAGCGCGCGGTAATGGTCTTGGTTTCTGTATAGAAACGTACCGCCTGCTTACCGTAGGCGTGCAGGTCACCGTGGAAAGAACCTCTCCAACCAGTGAAGGAGAAAAACGGCAGGGGTACGGGAATCGGTACATTGATACCCACTTGGCCGACCAGTATTTCATGCTGATACTTGCGTGCCGCACCACCAGAAGCCGTGAAGATGGACGTACCGTTACCACGGAAGTCTTCGTTAATGGCGGCAATGGCTTCGTCGAGCGTATCGACAGTCAGCAGGCACAGAACCGGGCCAAAGACCTCATCCTTATACACACTCATGTCGCGGCTGACATCGGTGAAGATGGTGGGGCCAATCCAGTTGCCGTCGGGGTAACCTTCAACCACACACTCGGAACCGTCGAGCAGGCAAGTTGCGCCCTGCTCTTTCGCCTTGGCAATGGCTGCGGTGATCTTTTCTTTCGCCATGGAATTCGTCTGGGGGCCATAAGCGGCGCCTTTGTCAGACCAGATGCCGGGGCGAATTTTCTCCGCCGCGGCGGCGATGTCAGCGGCCCACTCTTTGGCGGCACCGACCAAAATCACATTCGGAATGGCCATGCAGCGCTGCCCCGCAGCTCCGAAGGCAGAACCGATAATATTGTTAACAACCTGGCTTCTGTTAGCATCGGGCATCACCACCATGTGATTGTTAGCACCGGTCATGCACTGCATACGCTTCAGGTTGGCCGTGCCTTTTGTGTAAATATGCTTGCCCACAGGCACGGAACCAACAAAAGAACCGGCGCAAATATCTTGATGCTCCAACAGATAATCCACCTGATGGGCACCACCGTGAATGATTTGCATAACGCCCTTCGGCGCACCAGCTTCTTCAAACAACTCGACCAAACGCGTCGGCGTCAATGGATCACGCTCGGAGGGCTTGAGAATAAAGGTATTACCGCAAGCGATGGCCAGCGGGAACATCCACAAGGGGATCATCGCCGGGAAGTTGAAGGGCGTAATACCCATGCACACGCCAATGGGCTGTACAAAAGAATAGGTGTCGATTTTACCGGCCACATTCTCAACGGTTTCACCCATCATCAAGCTGGCCACGTTGGCGGCGTGCTCAACCACTTCAATGCCGCGCCAGACATCGCCCTTGGCGTCTTCAAAGGTTTTACCCAGCTCTTGGCTGATGATTTCAGCAATCTCATCGTGATGCTTTTTCAGCAGGTGCTGGTAGTTGAGCATGATGCGTGCACGCTGGGGCACGGGGACTTCTTTCCAGGTTTCGAAAGCCGCTTTCGCCGAGGCGATGGCGCGATCCATTTCGGCATCGGTCGCGGCGGGGACTTCGGTCAGCAGTTCTTGCGTGGCCGGGTTGAGCACCTGGGTGCGCTGAGTGCTTTCGCTTTGAATCCACTCGCCTTCAATAAATAGGGGTACTGTTTTTGGGAATGCCATGGTCAACCTCGGTTAGTCGTGCCGCCCTGCGTAAGTGCTAAGCGCGCTCAATATCACTATTAACATCGATCTTGCTTATCGATATTCATGTTGCTAAAAAACTCACCGCTATATAAGCACAAATAGACAATAAAAAAAATTCACTATATTGCCCAGATGATGGACTATATTGCTCTACAATAAAGCCAACAAAACAAGAGACAGCCACGCTAGCCCACTGTTTTTATTATGAAAAAACCAGAACTCACCTCAAACTGGCCCCTGCCACCTGAAGGTCTTCGGCTTTTATCGCCTAAATTTTTGGTCGACGCCATGGCTGCCGACCCCTTGTCACGCGACCTTTACCCCCTCGCCAGCGGCTTCTACCCCCAGGCCCGACGTCACCGCATGGCCCGCCAGCAGAATGCCAACTACCTGCTTATTTATTGCACTGCGGGCCAAGGCCAGCTAAAGGCCGGCGACAAGCAGTGGGCCATTAAGCCCGGCGATATTATCTCCCTGCCCGAGGGGCTGGCCCACAGCTATCGCGCCGACCCCAAGCAACCCTGGACCATTTACTGGGCCCACTACAGCGGCACGCTGGCCCGCGAGTACAGCCAGCGCATCGGCAACGGCGAACCCTTTGCGCAAATCGGCCTGCAGCCCCGACTGATTGCCGACTTCGAGGCACTGTTCGCCCTGCGCCGCGCCGGCTATGCCGCCGACGCCTATATACACAGCGCCTGCCAACTGAAGCAAATGCTCAGCTTTATCGCCTATACCGCCCAGCGCCACCAGGCCCAACACGGGCAAAGTATTGACCTCGCCCAGGTTGAGGAATTAATGCATCTCCACCTCGGCGGCAGCCTCAACCTACAGGCCCTAGCGGATGATGCCAAACTGTCGAAATATCACTTTACGCGCAAGTTTAAACAGCTCACCGGCCACTCGCCCATCCAGCATTTTATTCATTTAAAAATGCAACTCGCCTGCCAGCTACTCGACAGCACTGCAAACTCCGTGAAGCAGATCGCCGTCGAAACTGGCTATAAAGATGCCTATTATTTTTCCCGACTGTTTAAACAGGTGATTGGCATTTCGCCCAGCGAGTACCGGCGCAGTAAAGCGGCCTAAGGTATTTATCCTTAGCGAGAAGGCTTTTAGTGAGTGCGAAAAACTTGCACCCGTGCAAGCCTCTACCGCAGGATAGCCCCATAAAATTAATTGGAGAAAGACAATGGAACTCGGTTTAACAGGTAAAGTCGCACTGGTCACCGGCAGCTATCGCGGCACCGGACAAATCATCGCCCAGCGTCTCGCCGACGAGGGCGCCACCGTTATTGCCCACGGCTTTGAGCCCGGCAGTGCCGACCACGTGGTCGCCGACTCCACCGTGCAATACGCCGTATGGGGCGACCTGTGCACAGAAGCCGGTTGCGCCCAAGTGGCCGAACAAACCCTCGCCGCCGCCGGGCGAGTCGATATTCTCGTCAACAATTACGGCACCGCCGTCGAAAAGCGCTGGGCCGATGCCGACAGCGACGACTGGCTGGATATGTATCAAAAAAACGTGCTCTCCGCAGCGCGGATGATCCGCCTGTTAACGCCGCAAATGCGCGAGCTTGGCAGCGGTCGTATTATTCAGCTCGGCACCGTTGGCTCAACCCAGCCCAACCAACTGCGCCCCGCCTACTACGCATCAAAAGGCGCACTGGCCAATATTGCCGTCGGCCTCGCCAAAGAACTCGCCGGCACCGGCATTACCGTCAACACCGTTTCGCCCGGCTATATTCGCACCCCGGAAATTGAAGCCTCCTTTCGCGCCAAAGCTAAACGTGAAGGCTGGGAGGATGACTGGGAAACCATCGAGCGACGCATCGTCGCCAAGCGCTTCCCCAACCCCTCCGGGCGTATTGCTACCCGTGAAGAGGTGGCTGATTTGGTCTGTTTTGTTGCCAGCGAGCGGGCCGCGTTTATTAATGGGCAGAATATTCGCATTGATGGCGGGGCACTGGATATCGTCCACTAAAAAAACACAACGCAACATTTCTGTCTGGTGTACACCACGGGGTATTGTTAGCCCTCTGTGATTTCCACCTTCATCAAAATCTGCTGAGCCACTATCGCTTACCTCTCAAGAGAGGTATTTAGACTGAAGCAGAAGCCCCACCCTAGCCCTACTGTGAACGCCTGAAACGCGGAATTAACATCGGCGTTGTCTTGCGATACTCCTCGTACTCTGGATGCATGTCGCAAAGGTCTTTCTCTTCAAGACGAACGGCAATCAGTATGTAAGCACTGGTCATGACGGCAAAAAATAAATGGGAGGCCGACATACTCGGCGTTACCCAAAATACAATAAACCAGCCGACATACAGGGGGTGACGAACCAGGCGATAAAGCAGTGGCTCTTTAAACTCTAACGGCACGTACTCCAAGTCACGCAGATAGAACCATGACTGGCGCAAACCAAACAAATCGAAATGATTAATTGCAAACGTCGAAGCCAGCACCAACAGCCAGCCCAGTGCAAAAACGATGTAAAGCCCGGTACTGAGCAGCGTATTTTGTATATCCCAGACGCTGCCACCCAGAGGCTGCCAAAAGACAAAGACCAAAATCAGCGCGATACTGGAAAACAACACATAAGTGCTGCGCTCGAGCAGAGGTGGCACCCACTCGACCCATATTCGCTTAAATGCCGGACGCGCCATAATACTATGCTGCAAGGCAAACACGGCCAACAGAGCCCCATTAGTCAGCAAGGCCACAAGTAAGCTTACTGTCACTTCGCCATCGAGTGATTTCGGCACCAAGAAATTACCAATAAAACCGATCGCATAGAGAAAAGAAGCTAAAAAAACCACGTAACTCAGCACACCATAAACAAAACCTATTATTCGATGCATTATTATCTCCACTCGATTTAATAGTTTATTTCGCCCGATACAGACTGCTTTGCAACAGTACTTACTTCAACCGTTTTTTTGGCATTACAAGCCATACTGAAAAGTCTAATTCGCTATTAAAATCACTGTAGCGCCAATGTCCTCGCTTATCAGGCACAGCACCCGCAAACGAATTTCGCTACAATGCCGGCCTACTAAAATTGCACGGTGGTGACACGATGGCCCAGTACGTTTACTCCATGAACCGCGTGGGCAAAATTGTCCCGCCGAAGCGACAAATCCTCAAAGACATCTCGCTGTCTTTCTTCCCTGGGGCCAAAATTGGTGTGCTCGGCCTCAATGGCTCGGGTAAATCGACACTACTGAAAATCATGGCCGGTATCGACACCGATATTCTCGGCGAAGCGCGCCCCATGGCCGATATTAAAATTGGCTACCTGGCCCAAGAGCCGGCCCTCGACCCGGAAAAGGATGTGCGCGGCAATGTCGAAGACGGCGTGCGCGAGGCCGTCGATGCTCTGAAGGAACTCGACGCGGTATTTGCCGCCTATGCCGAGCCCGATGCCGACTTCGACAAACTGGCCAAGCGCCAGGGCCAGCTGGAAGACATCATTCAAACCTGGGATGCCCACAACCTCGATCACAAGCTCGATGTCGCCGCCGACGCCCTGCGCCTACCGCCTTGGGATGCCGACATCAGCAAATTATCCGGTGGTGAAAAGCGCCGCGTTGCCCTCTGCCGCCTTCTGCTATCGCGCCCCGACATGCTACTGCTCGACGAACCCACCAACCACCTTGACGCCGAATCTGTGCACTGGCTCGAGCAGTTTCTCCACAACTTCGAAGGCACCGTCGTCGCCGTGACCCACGACCGTTACTTCCTCGACAATGTCGCCGGCTGGATACTCGAACTCGACCGGGGCCACGGCATTCCCTACGAGGGCAACTACACCACCTGGCTCGAAACCAAAGACGCCCGCCTTGAGCAAGAGAAGAAAGGCCAGGCCGCTCACTACAAGGCCATCAAACAAGAATTGGAATGGGTGCGTAAAAACCCCAAGGCCCGACAGGCGAAAAACAAAGCGCGCCTGCAACGCTTTGAAGAAATGAACAGCCGTGAATTTCAGACCCGCAATGAAACCAACGAGATTTATATTCCACCCGGCCCCCGCCTCGGCGACAAGGTGATTGAGATCGAACACCTCAGTAAAAGCTTTGGTGAGTCGCTATTAATTGACGATCTATCGCTGAGTATTCCCAAGGGGGCCATTGTCGGTATCGTCGGCGGTAACGGCGCGGGTAAGTCGACCCTGTTCCGCATGATTAACGGTGTCGAGCAGCCCGACAGCGGCAGTATTACCCTGGGTGATTCCGTCAAACTCGCCGTGGTTGAACAGGGCCGGGAGGACCTCGACGACGACAAAACGGTTTGGGAGTCCATTTCCGGTGGTCAAGACATCCTCCATATCGGCGACTACGAAGTGAACTCCCGCGCCTATGCCGGGCGCTTTAACTTTAAGGGTGGCGACCAGAAAAAGCGTGTCGGCGATCTGTCCGGTGGTGAGCGCGGCCGCCTGCATTTGGCAAACACCTTAAAACAAGCGGCCAATGTCTTGCTGCTCGATGAGCCCTCTAACGATCTCGACGTAGAGACCCTGCGCGCCCTGGAAGAAGCCACCCTCGCCTTTCCCGGCTGTGTGATGGTGATCTCCCACGACCGCTGGTTCCTCGACCGTATTGCCACCCATATTCTCGCCTTTGAAGGCAACAGCGAGGTGGTCTTCTTTGAGGGCAACTACACGGAATACCATGAGGATTTGGTTGCCCGTAAGGGGCAGGATGCTCAGCCCAAACGCATTAAGCATAAGGCCCTTAAACATTAAAATATAAACTGCCTCCAGTGAACCGGGCCTAGGATGTGGTATTGTCAGGCCCGGCTCCCCTGCCCTTTTGCCTTGGTTTTCAAGGCAGCCAGACCCTACGCCAACCAAATGATGAGCCAAAAGAGTTTCGTCAGATTCTTATAAAACGCATTGCATCATTCAAACGATTCGTCGAATAAATTCGAGCAACAATCATCAAAACCCCAAACAAAAAAACGGGAAATACAGCCGGCTCAGGTACAACTGTCATTTCATTAACACGAATATTATCAATCGCCAGCTCATCACGGGAACCCGAGCCTGAGACATCATCAAACGACCAGCGAAGAAATAACATATCCGACGGCAACCAGTTGAGCGACAACAATGACGTCGATAACTCGGTGTTCAACCAGCTGGCACTGCTGCTACCATCCTTGGTACGGGTATAGGAGAGCAACGCGTTATAGATGTTTTCATTACCCATGGCCTAGGCGAAATTCACCGACGATGAACGATCTTTATCGTTCAATTCGAAAATATCAAACTGAATTTCCAGCGAATTAATAGCGCTTGATGACTGATTCACCAATTGCAGCGAAATACTTCCTGGGGTCAAGTCGCTCCCCGCGGGCTGAACACCCAAGGCGGGGTTTGAGATTAACGCCCCATTACTTACATCAAAAGCATAAATCCCGGCAGTGGTTTCACCCCCTGCCGAACCACCTCTGGCAAAATCACCGGATGTATAATTGCCACTAAAAACACCATCGCCATCGGATAACCCTGTTACCCGAAATAAACCCGAGTCAAGTTGGCCGACAGCTGGGTTAGCCGTGAATCCGGAACCATCAAAACCAGAAAAATTCTCAGCGTATATGCTGGTTGCCAATACGGGATTCGCCGACCACGCGAGCAAACCAATAGATATGAAGAGAAGAGCTTTTACACTGAGTTTAAGCTGCTTTTCAGAACAAACAGCAAAGGCACGATTAGATACGAATAGCATAGGGAATATCACTCCTTTGAAAGCCATCACAATGCATCCTGCATATAGACCATCCAGCCCTGCACGCTGGATACGATGAAGATTACACTAGCAGTTCGATTTTTCACAACTTATTTAAACAGCCAACGGTTTGTGACTAAACACGCAAACAAAAGTGGGGAAGATCCGAATAATTAGTGTTATTTCGACTCAGCTCAACCGAACACGCCTGGTTAAAAAAACAGCTCAGCTGAGCGCTCTAGTTTGTTAACGATCTTTGATATCAAGGCATCACCGGACCACCTAAGCGCTCACTTAGTGGGATAAGTGACGGGCCCATCTAGTCAGATACGAGGCGGGTTTGACCACATAAGTAAGCCAAGCTTTTACCTTCGTAAACCATCCGCTTTTAACGAAGGTATTCTTTACCGAATTAATCGGCATCGGACAACCCTACGGCGAACACCTGAGTTCGCCCCTCAGTACCCCCCCCCCTTTGTGGTGGTACTACTCCGTAGAGCAATACAAAAGCTCCGGCAAATCGAGCAGCTGGGTAAAACCTGAAAGCGACACCAGCAAACAAGTCTTTAATATCGGCGACAACAGCGGCCTGTATCTGGTGATGCCCGAGGGGACTGACCTCACTGCACGGCACAACAAAAAGTGGCGTGGACGGTTGCGACATCCGCTTGGCGGGGCTGGCACAAAATCGACGAGCAAATTGGGCCGCTTACTGAGTAGTAATATCGGCTTTGGCAAAACGCTATCACGACACCGAGCGCTTGATTAAAGAACACGCCATTACCAAGCCTACTGACACCGGGCTGCCCTTTTTAATTGGCAGCGAAGAACAGGACGCCCTCAGCGGTCGCTATCGCTTTCGTGCTATTGGCTACAGCCTCGCCTTTCTGCGAGTTGGTTGTGCCACGACCTGGTATATCAGCGCACGACTTTCCTAAAACCGTAAGTCCCTCGCTTGCACCAGAGCCAGGGGCGCACGCCTTTAAATACCCAGGCTAGATAACATAGTGGCAAGGCCGTCTATCATGCTGGCAATTTTGGGGTGATCTGCCTCGAAATGCGAGACCTGATCGCGCAAGGTTTCACTGTATTTTTTCGTGCCCACCTGCCCCTTATCGGCACTGGTCGCATGGACTACCACTTCGCTCAACAAACTACCAACCAGATCACTCCTTTCAGCATCAACATTACTCGCCTTTTCCAATTCTGCACGCAGGGCTTGTGCGTGCTCGAGTAGAGTTTCTTTAGCCATCGCTCCATCCTCTTATAAAATAGCCTTGAGCTTTGAGTATAGCCCCCAGTACGGCTTCTCCGCCTAAACAAAAAGTAAACAGCACCGGGTAGGGCACAGCAACAGCAACTACCGCCCTCACATTACGCACCAATAAGAGGTTCCGAGCGCACCAAAATATCGCCAATTTTGACAAAAAAGGTAGATATCTCCTGCTTTTTCACTAAAATTGCACGCGTATTTTATTTGCCCACCAACATGGTGCGCTTTGCAACAGGCTATCAGACCAACACTCAATAGGTGATGCTCAATGCTTCAAGCTCTACGAAAACTCCTGCCCAGCGCTAGCTTGCTGACCCTGCTTATGGCCCCGACCACCGGCTTTGCCGATGAGATCAACAGTGCCAATACCGCGTGGATTATGACCTCAACCGCACTGGTACTGTTTATGACGGTGCCCGGCCTGTCACTGTTTTACGGTGGCCTGGTGCGCAGTAAAAATGTGCTATCGGTGTTGATGCAGTGCTTCGCCATCACCTGTGGGGCCTCCGTTGTCTGGCTGGTCTGCGGCTATAGCCTGGCCTTTGGCGATGGTGGCAGCATGAATAACTGGATAGGTGGTCTCGATAACGTCCTGTTTGCCAATATGGGTGAATCAACCCTGAGCGGCGACATTCCCGAAAGCGTCTTCGCCCTGTTCCAGATGACCTTCGCCATTATTACCCCGGCGCTGATTATCGGTGCCTTCGCCGAGCGGGCACGCTTCTCCACCATGATGGTGTTCAGCATGCTCTGGCTACTGCTGGTCTACGTACCCGTTACCCACTGGGTGTGGGGCGGTGGCTGGCTGGGCCAGATGGGCCTGCTCGATTTCGCCGGAGGTACCGTGGTACATGTCACCGCTGGCGTCGCGGCCCTAGTCGCGGCCATGGTCATCGGTAACCGCAAGGGCTTTGGCACCCAGGCCCTGCCACCCCACAATATGACCATGACCGTGATGGGCGCGGGCATGCTCTGGGTCGGCTGGTTTGGCTTTAACGGTGGCTCCGCACTGGCCGCCAACGGCGATGCCGGCATGGCCATGCTGGTCACCCACATCTCAGCGGCAGCGGGCTCGCTGTCATGGGTGATGATGGAATGGATTCGCCACGGCAAACCCTCGGTACTGGGTATTGTGACCGGCATGGTCGCCGGGCTTGGCACCATCACCCCCGCCTCGGGCTTTGTTGGCCCCGGCGGTGCGCTACTTATCGGCTTTGGCGCTGGCATCGTCTGCTACTTCGCCACCCAGGCCATCAAGCAGAAGTTTAAAATTGATGACTCACTCGACGTCTTCCCCGTGCACGGCGTCGGCGGCATTATCGGCACCTTGCTGGCGGGCTTTTTTGCCTCAGACCAACTCGGCGTCTTTAGCGGCCAGGGCTATGCCGAGGGCATGACCATGGCCTCGCAGCTGGGCGTGCAGGCAATTGGCGTGGTCGCGGTCTTTGTTTATACCGGCGTCATTACTTATGTCTTACTCAAGGTGCTCGATGCACTGATGGGCCTGCGAGTCACCGATGACGAAGAAACCGAGGGGCTGGATATCGTCCTTCACGACGAGCGTGGCTACGACCTGTAAATACGGCAAGCTGCTTTTTAGTCGATGTCGGCCGCTGGCAATTGCTGGCGCGCCGAGTCCAGCTGCTGACAGAGAATTTCTGCACCCGCTAAGACTCTTGGGCTGTGGCGCTGCAACAAACTCGGCGGCACAAAGTAAAGCCGCTCAGATTTCACCGCATTTATCATTGACCAATTCTGCCAGGCTTTGAGCCACTGTCGGCGCTGAGCAGCTGTGGCACTGGCAACAATCATCTGGGGGTTCGCCGCAATGACCGACTCAACACTCAACTTTGGCACCAGGGCAAGAACATCTGCGAAGACATTGCGTCCGCCGCAAAGCCGAATCACTTCCGACACCAAATGCTTGCCATTAAGTGTTAACAGCGGGTCATCCCAAACCTGATAAAACACCGACAATGACTGCCTTTCACTGTAGCGTCGACGCAGATCAGACAGTTTTTGCCGATACTTGCGCACCGCTTGCTCAGCCTGTTCTGGCGTACCGGCCAATTGACCCAAGCGCCCCAGACTGGAAGCAATATCATCGAGAGTAGCTGGGGCATCGACATAGACCTTTAGCCCCAGAGACTTCAGGCGCTGAATCATTTGCTCACCGTTGCCACTTTGCCAGACCAGCACCAGGTCGGGTGACAAACCGACAATCGCTTCGTAACTGATTGAATTATTAGAGCCAATGCGAGGAATATTTAAGGCCTCGGCCGGATAGTCACTGTACTCCACCGTAGCAATAATTTGCGACCCGGCTCCGGCGGCAAAAAGCAACTCCGTGAGGTGGGGGGCCAGACTAATAATACGCTGGGCAGGCCGATCCAAATGCAGGATCTCATCAGTGCCATCAACCACCTCAATATCGGCACGCACAGCTGCCGACAGGGCTATGAGCAAGTAAAGCATCATTAAGATTTGTCGCGCTTTTAGGCTGATTTTCATGCTAACACTGTATTACCAGTGGCCTGCCACTTTGCGGATGCGTAATAAGTTGTACATCGACATTAAAAACAGCTTTCACCTCCGCTTCTGTCAACACATCAATGGGCGCGCCACTCGCCACAATGGCACCATCGCGCATTAGCAGCAGGCGATCAGCACAGCGTGCCGCAAGATTCAAATCGTGAACCACTAGACAAACACTGCCCCCCTCCGCAGCAAAGCGCTTGACCACTTCCAGCAATAGCGCCTGGTGGGCGAGATCGAGAGAGGCCGTTGGCTCATCCAGTATTAAGTGGCGGTCACCATGGGGCGAAGGCTCCCATATCTGCGCCAACACCCTCGCCAAATGTACCCGCTGTTTTTCACCTCCCGACAATTCGGTGTAACTGCGCCCCTGAAGATGGGCACTATCGACGGCGGCCAGGGCTGCACCAACAATCTCTTTGTCTCGCTTGTCGCCGCTATTGTGAGGCGTGCGGCCCAGGGCCACCACAGCCTCTACGGCAAAGGCAAAATCCAGAGTAGAGTGCTGGGGCAACACGGCCAGTATTTGTGCGCGAACCCGCGCATCCCACGCGTTGAGAGGACGCCCGTTCAGCTTCACCTGCCCCAGAGTCGGACTGACATCAGCACTTAGGACACGCAGCAGGCTGGTCTTACCCGCTCCATTCGGCCCACAAATAGCCGTAATTTCCCCGCCCTTCAGTTCCAGGTCGGTGGCCTGTAATAAGGTCTTTTCGCCAACACTTAAGGTCGCGGCAACGGTGTTCAATGTCATGGCTAATCGACTCTGCTGCGCTGCCGCGCCAGCAATGAAAAGAAAAACGGCACACCGAGCAAGGCGGTAACAATACCCACCGGCAGTTCAGCGGGTGCAACCACCAGCCGCGACAGGGCATCGGCAAACACGAGAAGACTAGAGCCCAGCAGGGCAGAAGCCGGTAATAAAAAGCGGTGGTCAGGACCTATCGCCAAACGAACGATATGTGGGACTACCAGGCCAACAAAGGCAATGGCTCCGGCTACCGCTACCGAAACGCCGACACCAAGCGCGGTCAGCACCACCACCCGTCGCTTCAGCTGCTCGACATCAATACCGAGAAAGCGTGCCTCTGATTCACCCAGCAACAAGGCATTCAGCGAGCGACCCTGGCTCAACAAACCGGCAAGCAGTACTGCCAGTGCTGTCACCGCCATTAGCACCCGCGACCAGTTAGCTCCGTCTAATCGCCCCATTTGCCAGAGACTAATACGTCTTAACATTTCATTGTCGGCATGAAAACTGAGCAAACTATTGCCTGCTCCCGCCAGTGCGCTGATTGCAATGCCAGCAAGTAGCATTGTTGCGACCGAGGTAGTTCCCGCCCCGGTCGCCAGCCGATAAACCAGCATTACCGCAACAGACCCACCCACAAAGGCACCGCCGGCCAGCAACGACAAACCCAGCAATTCGCCCATCGGCCCGTTCTGAAACCAAACGCTGGCAAAGACAATCACCAAACTGGCCCCAAGAGAGGCACCCGCCGATACTCCGATAAGCGAGGGGTCTGCCAGGGGGTTGCGAAACAAGCCCTGCATCGCACCACCACAAATGGCCAAACAGGCACCAACCAGCGCCGCGAGCAACATCCTCGGCAAACGGATTGCCGAGACAATTAGCCACTGGCGTTGCAAATCCTCATTTCCTGCCTCCACAGAAAACCCTAGAAAGGAAGCCAGGCCTTTAATCAGTGAGCTCAAGGGGATAGACACGGGGCCAAACATTACGCCACTCAGCATTGCCACGAGCAGCACCAAAAAAGCCAACCATAAAAATGTCTTTGGCGAACAAAGCCTCATCTTAGACAAGCGTTTTCGAGGAAGCTAAGGAGTCAGGAAAAGTTTCAGCTGGCCCATGAGCCAGTAATAATGAGGGAAATAAGGTAGTGAGATCCAGATGCTGCTCCACGCAATCGGCCAGACGCTCAAGATCCTGCTCACGCCGCTGGTTGATATCCACTGTTATCGCTCCGTCGAGTCCAGCCCACTGCAACAATGCTGCGCAAGCCTCGGGGCTATCGAACAGGCCGTGTAAATAGCTACCAAACACCTGCCCATCAGCCGACACAGCACCTTCATTGCGACCATCAGACATGAGCAAAGCGGGGCGATCCAAGCCTGAACCATGACTCACACCACAATGAATTTCATAAGCTTTTATCGAAAGACCAGAGCGGGCAGACACCAAAGGATCGGACGAAGCCTTATCACTAATTTCAGGAGCACCGGCTTCAGGATCACGGGCTTCCAGCTGCGCGAACAGCGTTGATGCCAGCACGCCGCTCACCTCTTTTAAGTGTTTGTGCGGAGCGAGTCGCGTATCGATATCAAGCCAACCAAGACCACTAGAGCTACCCGGCTGGCCTTCAATGCCCTCCGGGTCGGCAACGCTTTTACCGAGCATTTGAAAGCCTCCGCAAATACCGATGAGTCGTCCGCCATAACGCAAATGTCGAGTGATATCTCCCTGCCAGCCATTGCTACGCAAGAGAGCCAGGTCAGCACGGACACTTTTGGTACCCGGTAAAATGATAAGGTCGGCAGCGGGCAGTGGACTCTGCGGACCAATAAATTCAAGATCAACCTGAGGGTGCAAACGCAGAGCATCAAAATCAGTGTGATTACTGATGCGAGAAAATACCGGCACCACCACTTTGAAACGTCTTGCGCCGTCGCCAGTACACTGAAAGCTATTAATGGCATCCTCAGCGTCGAGATAAAGCCCCTGTAAATAGGGCAATACAGCCAAAACTGGTTTGCCTGTTCTCGCCTCCAACCAATCGAGACCCGGCTTTAGCAGCGCGAGCTCGCCACGGAATTTATTGATCACAAAGCCCACTACCCGAGCCTGTTCAGTTTCCGATAGTAAGGCCAGGGTGCCAACGAGGTGGGCAAAAACCCCGCCCTTATCGATATCGGCAACCAGAATAACCGGGCAGTCGGCCCGTTCGGCAAAACCCATATTGGCGATGTCGTTTTTGCGCAGATTGATTTCAGCCGGGCTGCCAGCACCTTCAACCAGTAAAACGTCATAGCGAGCACTTAAACGCCGCCACGATGTCATAACAGCGTCCATTGCCACTTTTTTATAATCGTGAAATTGCTCAGCATCCATCGGCTTGAAGACCTGCCCGTGGACAATGACCTGAGCCCCCGTATCACTTTCGGGCTTGAGCAACACGGGGTTCATATCACTATGGGCTTGCAGATAACAAGCTTGTGCCTGCAAGGCCTGGGCGCGGCCAATTTCACCACCGTCGACAGTCACCGCACTATTGAGCGCCATATTTTGGGGTTTGAAGGGAGCGACACGAACACCACGCCGCGCCAATGCCCGGCACAGGCCCGCGACCAGGGTTGTCTTTCCCGCATCGGAGGTTGTGCCCTGCACCATTAAGGCAGCGCGCATATCAGCAACCGGTGCCGTCAATAGTCAACGCCTTGCCGTGCCTTGATACCACTTTTGTAGGCGTGTCTAATATCTTTAATTTCAGACACCGTGTCAGCCAGTGCTTGCAGGGCACTACCACCACCCCGCCCGGTAACCACCACTGACTGCTCTGGGGGACGATTGCGAAGCGCATCCAGCACACGGCTTTCATCCAGATATTTAAAGCCCAGCATATAAGTCAACTCATCGAGCACGACCAGGTGCAGGCTGTCATCGGCCAACATGCGTTCGGCGACGGCCCAGGTGGCTTCAGCAGCGGCAATATCCTTGCTCTTATCCTGAGTGTCCCAGGTAAAGCCCGTACCCATCTGATAGAACTCCACCTCCGGGTGCTGATCACGGATAAAAATCTCTTCCCCCGATAACTGCACACCTTTAATGAACTGCACCACACCCTGTTTATAACCATAACCGAGACAACGCATCACCATGCCAAAGGCTGAACTGCTCTTGCCCTTGCCGTCACCGGTAAGCAGGATCAAAACACCTTTTTCTTCATCCGCCGCAGCAATACTTTTATCAATATTCGTTTTCTGCTTTTGCATTTTGCGCTGGTGGCGATCTTGTTGATTTTCCTGCTCGCTCATCTGTCACTCCCACTTAACAATTAGAAAGCAAACCTTACCCCGGCATAGACTGCAGAGCCACTGGTGTTAAAGCCGGTGACTTCTTCGTAATCAACATTACCGGCATTCTCGATACGCCCGTAAATCTCGGTCTGCTCGGTCAGCTTGTAGTTGGTGCTAATATCGAGCACCACATAGTCGTCTAGGTCGAGTCGACCAATGCCAAACAGCTCATCTTCACTGGCTGCCGAATAGCGCAGGTTTGCGAGCAGGGTAAAGCGCTGATCGGCACTGGTGAACTGGCCGCCAAGATTGGCAATTTTTTCCGGTCGGCGGACGCGTTGCAGATCATCGGGGGTTTCGGTGTCGTTGTAAGTGGCATTGCCAAACACGCGCCACTGCTCAGCAAAGGGATAGTCGAAAAACAACTCGACGCCAGTCGACTTACTATCGCCCTTCGCCTGTAAATACCCGAAGAAATTAACCAGGTCAAAAAAGATTTCATCTTCGATGCGCTGGTTAAAATAAACCGCACCGAGTTCCAGACCACTGGAGGCGTAATAGCTCAGCCCCAGATCAAAGCCCTTACTGGTTTCTTCCTCAAGAGCCAGGCCTGCCGCTGGACCCCAGGCCCACGGGCCGTTGTTATAGGCCAACTCAGACAGACTTGGCGCACGAAAACCGGTGCCATAACTGCCGTGGTATTTCAGGGTGTTACCGTCACCCAAGTCTTGCAAATAAGCACTGGTGAAACGGTAGCTGACGTGGTCACCAAAATCATCGTTGTCGTCATAGCGCAGGCCAGCGGTAACAAAAAACGCATCCAGGGGACTCACCTGATATTCGAGAAAGTAGCCTCGCTGGTCACGCTCTAATTTCGAGCCACCGCCAGTAACAATTTCTTCCTCCTCAACATCGACACCGTAAACCAGGGTAAAACCGGAAAAGAAATCCGTACTGCCCGTGTATTCAACACGATCAATTTCACCATCCGTTGAGAACGACGGCAAGCCCGCTGCGTAACTGTCGCGAGTAATATCGGTATTGCTATAAGCCAGGTTGTGGGTGAAGTATTCGCTTTTATAGTCTGCCGAAACCTGCCAGGAGGTTTGCTCAAAATCGCTTTCACAATCATGACTGGTAGGAAAACCACAGTTATCGAATTCAACTTCAGCATCAACGTCTCGCCCAACCACTTGCAGGCGTAGTGCATCACTGACATTCCAGCCAAACTTACCGTGCAAGGTGGTGTTGTCGTAGCCATCATCGTCTTTCAAGACATTATCGGAAGTTCTGGCATTAAAACCGTCACTCTGTAGATCAGTGGCCGATAGATAAAAATCCGTCTGCCCATTGCCGCCACTGATATTACCGTGCAACTGTTGTGTGCCATAACGGACGCCCTCGGCACTCAATTGACCAGAGAGCTCTTCGCCACCGCGCGGGGTAAACAGGTTAATCACACCACCAGCATCAGCCCCGTAAATTAAACCCTGGGGGCCGCGCAGTATCTCTATGCGGCTAATATCTTCACTGGCCAGCATGTGTTCGGCCCGCGGCCCCACTTGAGTACCCGTGGGGTCGGC
This sequence comes from Candidatus Reddybacter sp., assembly GCA_041277045.1. Taxonomy (GTDB): domain Bacteria; phylum Pseudomonadota; class Gammaproteobacteria; order Pseudomonadales; family Porticoccaceae; genus Reddybacter. The sequence goes on from JBGFSY010000001.1 coordinate 551,679, forward strand.
TAGCTTCATGCCGTCGAGACGCACCTGTGTGCGAAAGCCCTCTTCACCGCGAATACGTATCGCCGTTACCTGGCCCGGCCCGCCGTTACTGCTCGTCGCCACACCCGGCTGAGTGCGCAGTAAGTTAGTCAGAGAAGTGTATCCGCGCCGTTGAATTTCTTCAGCGTCGATCACCGTTACCGACGAACCCACTTGACTCAAAGGCATTGATACACGGCTTGAAGAAACAATCACCTCATGCAGAGTAGACGAGGTTTGCGACGACAATTCTTCGCCGTAGGATGGACTAACCTGCAAAACAGCAGGTGACAAACACGACACAACCAGAGCTATTGGTTTAATTTTCATAGTATTTCTCCCGCGCTCACACCCGAGCGCATAATCAGCACAATGGCTGATGTGGCTAATAAAGACTGCGGGGGGGGGGGGGGAACTCAGGAAGGACACAAAACAAGCCCGCCCATTGAGAATAATGAGTCGCGCTAATTTAACCGAACCAACCACACCCCGTAGTTTGTTTGCGTGGTGAGGGGCCGGTCTCCGGACTTGTGAGGAAATGTACTGATCGCCTTCCCATGCTAGCGCATAGTGACTTGTGATCAGTGCATTGAACCCGCGTGTGCTTATACAACACCTTAGGACTCACTCACTTACCGTTGCGGGGGCAGTGTTGGCCTTGTCTTTCGCTATGTATAGCGACGTTGACGCACCAACTTCCCGTTTAACCCCGAAGCTAGAAACAGCAGCGGGGAACCTCTTACCTTGGCAAGTCGCGCAAACTACGCGGAGAATAGGGCATTGTCAAACGCGGCCAATGAAACAGCATTTAATACCGCCGACTAAAAAACCGTTTCAGAGCACCTTCTGCAGCCCCGTGATGAAACCCGAAAGGTAGGACAACATCCAGACACTCCAGACAAACAAGCCAAAACGATGAGTATGCCGCGTTTGTTCTTTGCTGGTAATGAATATGGAAAACACCCATAAAAAATGTAACGACATCAGTATTAATGCGCTAAAGCCAAAAATAGCATGGGGTGTTAATACAATGGCGCCAATAAACTGAACCGTTATCCAGACACCCCAGGCATCTGAACTAACACCCAGGAAAAAGACAACGATTTGCCATAATTTTAATTGCCGCGACTTTCGCCCACTCCATATTGCTATTGAATATAAAACCAAAGCTAGGGTGAACAAAACGGTGGCGATAATAATTTCTATTGGCATAATTCAGAATTAATTGAGTAGTCGATCAGTCCACAACTGACTGATAAATAGTTCGGCATTGTAAATGATTTTAATAATTTCTGGCGCGTCAAAGCCGCTCTGACAACCGTCCGTGAAACCCACCTTATGTTATTGTCGATGCTAAGCTCTCGATATCCGTGGTGCAGATATACACTCTCGCACCACGGCACAATAAATAAAAGGCAGTGCTAAAATGGCCCAAACAATAATGACTGTAATGGCGGCTAGCGCTGAGCAATTTGCAGCTCTGCCCGCGCTAAGAACGAAACACAATGGCAAGTGGCAAACAACTAGCTGGGCAGAGTATGGCGCCCAAACCCGTCTCGTCGCCCGGGCGCTCATGGCCCTCGGCCTTGATTCTAAAGATGGTGTCGTTATTATCGGCGACAACTGCCCCGCATGGTTTATTAGCAATATTGCCGCTATTTCCGCCGGGGCCATACCGGCGGGAATTTACGCCACCAACAGCCCCGAGCAGTGCCACTATATCGCCGAAAACTGCGATGCCTCTATCGCCATAGTGGAAAACGGCGCGCAGCTGGTAAAGTTCAAAGCCATTGCCGAGCAGCTGCCAAAGCTAAAAGCCATTGTCATGATGAGTGGCAGCGATGCGGCGGAGCATGTGTTTTCCTGGAATGAACTACCCGGGCTGGCCGAGCAAGTTTCCGAGCAGGCGCTCGATGGGCGCATAGCAGCGCAATCTGCTGACGACATTTGCACGCTTATTTATACCTCGGGCACCACCGGCAATCCCAAGGGCGTAATGCTCAGCCATCGCAATCTCACCTGGATGGCAGCAACCTCTGCCGAAGTTTATGGCTGCAATTCTGACGAACGCATCATCAGCTATTTACCCCTGAGCCATATCGCCGAGCAAATATTCAGCCTCTATGTGCCCCTGCATTGTGGTGGCTGTACATCCTTCGCGGAGAGTCTCGACGCTCTCGGTGACAATCTGCGCGAGGTGCGCCCGACAAGTTTTATTGCCGTACCGAGGGTGTGGGAAAAAATTCAGGCGAAAATGCTCAGCGCAGGACAGGACAGTTCCGCCCTGCGTAAAAAAGTTGTCGCCTGGGCGCGCAAACAAGGCCTGGCTGGGGGCTATGCCCGACAGCAGAAAAAGGCACCAGCCTTATTCTACAAGCTCGCCAATAAATTAGTTTTCACCAAGGTCAGGCGACAATTAGGCTTTGAGCGCTGTCGCAATCTGCTGACCTCCGCCGCGCCGATTTCCCTCGACACTCTGGAATTCTTTCTCAGCCTGGGCATGCCAGTCTGTGAAATTTACGGCATGAGCGAATGCGCGGGAGCTGCCACGGTCGCCCGCGCCGAGCACTACCACACCGGAAAACTGGGGCGCTGCGTGCCTGGTGCGGAAATGCGTATCGCCACCGATGGTGAAATACTGCTGCGTGGCCCCCACATCTTTGCCGGTTATCACCACAATAAAAACGCCTCGTGCGAGGCCGTCGACAGCGAGGGCTGGCTGCACTCCGGTGATGTTGGCAACATAGACAGCGAGGGTTTCCTGCAGATAAGTGGTAGAAAGAAGGACATTATTATTACCTCCGGCGGCGAAAATATTGCCCCGCAAATGCTGGAGGGCAAGATAAAAGCGCTTGCCGCTGTCAGTCAGGTGGTGGTGATTGGCGACCAACGTAAATACTTGACCGCCCTCATTACCCTCGATACTGAAACCATAAATAGCGAACTTATCACTGCGGGTAGCAATGCCAACGGTGTCGAAGAAGCCATTCAATGCAAACAGCTTCGAACCCACATTCAGCGGCAAATTGATGCCATCAACAACGATTTGGCCCAGGCCCAGACCATCAAAAAATTCACCCTGCTGGCGGAAGACTTCAGTATTGAAGGCAACGAACTCACCCCGACCATGAAGATAAAGCGCAATATCGTGAGCCTTAAATACCAGGCACAAATATCAGCCATGTATTAAGGCCCCTTCAATAAACAACCCTATTCGACGCGCACCTTTTATGACTCGAGCTGGTGCATGAATGCTATTTATCAGTATTTCAAATCACTATATCGGGGAGTATAGCTCTAGACCGAGCCTCGTAGAATACGAAAGAATCAGCACAACCTGTTGTTTTTTATAGCAGTATTAAAGTTGGCCTGCTAGTTGCTATATCTACAATTATTACTTGTGTAATACCCGTCGCTGACGACAACCAATATTGAGGTGGATAATGAGCGAACCCCGGCTAAACCTTCTGGACTTTTCCAGCAGTTCAATCAAGACCCTGCACGTCGCATGGTTCGCCTTCTTTTTGACCTTTATCATGTGGTTCAGCCACGCGCCAATGAAGCCCTTCATTATGGCCGCGTTTGATATGAGCAATGCCCAATGGAAGGCTCTGCTAATTCTCAATGTCGCCTTGACCATCCCCGCCCGAATTATTATCGGAATTTTGGTCGACAAATTCGGCCCACGCATTGTTTACAGCGGGCTATTAATTTCCTCTGCATTTTTATGCTGGGGTTTTGCCTTCGCACAAAGTTACGAGCAACTGGCCCTGTTTCGCTTTCTCTGCGGCTTTATTGGTGCTGGCTTCGTAATCGGCATCCGACTGGTCGGTGAATGGTTCCCAGCAAAAACTGTAGGTTTAGCCGAGGGCATTTACGGTGGCTGGGGCAACTTCGGTTCCGCCGCTGCCGCCTGGACATTACCCGCCATCGCTGCCTATGTTTACGGCGGTGACGACGGCTGGCGTTATGCCATTGCAACCACGGGCGCTGTTGCCTTTTTCTACGGTTTTTTGTTTTATAAAGTGGCGCGCAATACACCGAAAGGCTCAACCTATTTCAAACCAAAAAAATCGGGCGGCCTTGAAGTATCGAATAAAAAAGATTTTTATCTTTACCTCGCCATGAACATACCCATGTATTTGGCGCTGGCCGTACTCGCCTGGAAACTGTCATCGCCTGCTATCGGCCTGCTGACAGAAACCTATACGCAGATTATCTGGTTAATTCTGGCGGTACTTTTTGCCTATCAGGTTTACAGCATTTATCAGGTCAACAAAGAACACCTGGAACACAGCCTGCCTGAAATTGAGCAATACAAATTCAAGCAAGTGGCTATTTTGGACTGGGCCTACTTTGTCACCTTTGGCTCCGAGCTCGCCGTGGTCTCGATGTTACCCGCGTTTTTTATGGAGACCTTCGATCTCAGCCCGGTGACGGCAGGCCTGCTCGGTGGCGCTTTTGCCATTATGAATTTAGTCGCTCGCCCCGGCGGCGGTTATCTCTCCGATAAATTCGGCCGTAAAAAAACCATGTCCATTCTTGTCGGTGGCCTAACGATTGGTTATTTAATTCTGTCTACCGTTGAAAGTAGCTGGAGCGTTCCTCTCGCCGTGGTTGCTGTTATGTTCTGCTCCTTCTTTGTCCAGGCCGGTGAAGGCGCTGTCTTCGCCATGGTGCCACTGGTCAAACGACGCATGACCGGACAGATCGCCGGCATGGTTGGTGCTTACGGTAATGTCGGTGGCGTTACTTTCTTAACGGTTTATTCCTTCGTCGACACCTCAACCTTTTTTATGGTTATCGCCGGTGCCGCTGCACTTTGCCTGATACTCGTTCAGTTTATTGAAGAGCCCAAAGGCCATATGCATGAAGTACTGCCCGACGGAACTGTGCAGTTGATTGAAGTTTCATAAGCTATTTCTAAAAACCTAAAATACCGGGCTTTCCTTTTCGAAAGTCCGGTATTTTTTTGACCGCTTCATTGTCAGATTTAGAGCACTGAAAAAAGCATTTTCAGTCCCAACAAAACTAACAGCACGGCGAATATCTTTTTCAAGACAGGCACTGGTAAACGATGCACCATACGCGCGCCAACAGGTGCCGTAAAAAAACTCACTACTGAAATCAACAACACTGCCGGTAAATAAATAAAACCGAAGGTGTAGTTTTCAGGTGAAGAATTTGCCCAACCATTAATTAAATATCCCAATGTACCGGCAACAGAAATAGGCAGGCCAATCGCCGCCGATGTGCCAATGGCTTTTCTAATCTCAACATTCTGCCAGGTGAGAAAAGGTACGGTTAAGGAGCCACCACCGATAGACACCAGCGCCGATACTGCACCGATCCCCGAACCCGCCGCCAATAAGCCTGTCGTGCCCGCTAATTCTCGGCTCGGCTTTGGCTTTTTATTGAGAAACATTTGCACCGATACCGCGCCCATAAATACTGCAAAAAATATTGCCAGGTGGGCCGAGCTAATATATTTCGCCAGAAAGGTCGCCAGAAAAGTGCCGATAATGATTCCCGGCGTCATGCCTTTAACCACGGGCCAAAGCACGCCGCCATTGGCATGGTGGGCGCGCATACTGGCGAGTGAGGTGGCAATAATGGATGCCATGGATGTGCCCAGCGCCAGGTGCACGACTTTTTCAACGGGCACGCCCTGGAGTAAAAAAATCGTCGACAGGGTCGGCACCATTATGCCGCCACCACCTATGCCCAGCAGCCCGGCCATAAAGCCGACGAAGGCCCCGAGTAATAGAAAGGCCATTACCCACTCAAAATCTAACATCACTTTTTCACCGCCACCTTCAACATGCTACAAACGATTTACTAAAGCCCAATCACATCTAGGGCTTCACTTAATTTATGCACGGGAATCACTTCCATGCCATCAATGCTCTGCCGTGGGGCATTGCCCGCCGGTACTATGGCGCGCTTAAAGCCGTGCTTCGCCGCTTCGCGCAGGCGTTCCTGACCACTGGGCACCGCGCGAATTTCACCGGCTAGGCCCACTTCGCCAAAGGCCATTAAATCTCGCGGCAGCGGGCTGTCGCGAAAGCTGGAGACCACCGCCAAAACCAGCGCCAGATCGGCACTGGTTTCCAATACCTTCACGCCGCCAACGACGTTAACAAAGACATCCTGATCACCCACCATCAAACCACCGTGGCGGTGCAGCACGGCCAGTAACATCGCCAAACGATTTTGATCGAGGCCAACAGTGACTCGCCGCGGGTTACCGAAATTACTGTCATCAACCAGAGCCTGCAATTCCACCAATAGAGGGCGCGAGCCCTCCCACACCACCATCACCACGCTACCCGAAGCGACTTCATCGCCGCGCTGCAGAAAGATAGCCGAGGGGTTGGCGACCTCTTTTAAGCCTTGCTCGGTCATGGCGAAGACGCCCAGCTCGTTGACCGCGCCAAAGCGATTTTTATGACTGCGCAGGGTGCGAAAGCGGGTATCGGCAGAGCCTTCAAGCATTAGCGAGCAATCGATCATATGCTCCAGCACTTTCGGCCCGGCCAGCGAGCCCTCTTTAGTAACGTGACCCACCAGCAGTAAAATAATGCCGCTTTGCTTAGCCAGTCGAATTAATAGAGCGGCGCTCTCACGCACCTGGGAGACACTGCCCGGCGCCGAGCTAATATCTTCGCAGTGCATTACTTGAATGGAGTCGACCACCAATATTTTCGGCTGCTGGCGAAGCGCCGTGGCACACACGGTTTCGGCCGAGGTTTCGGCCATAATATTGACCTTGTTGGTCGGCAGGCCGAGACGTTTGGCCCGCATGGCGACCTGTTGGGGCGACTCCTCCCCCGTGACGTAGAGGCACTTGTGACTCTCGGCTAGGTGACACAAGGTTTGCAACAAGAGCGTACTTTTACCAGCCCCCGGCTCGCCGCCAATCAATACGCAGCTACCCGTTACCAGCCCGCCGCCTAGCACCAGATCCAGCTCACCAGCACCGGTGCCAATGCGGGGTAATTCATCAATTTCAATATCGGACAAGAGGCTGACATCGGCATCCGCAGCGCCGGCATAACCACCCCGGCCACCCGATGAGGAGGGCTTGACGACGGCCATGCGCACTTCACTGAGGGTATTCCAGGCCTGGCACTCACTGCACTGGCCCTGCCATTTTGTGTAATCTGCGCCACAATCGTTACAAACGAATGCTGAGTTTTTCTTTTTCACCACCGACTATTCCACCTGCCTATCGAGAGCCCGCATCCTACCGTGGCTGTGCCAGTGGGACAATCGCGGCCGCGCTTTCGCTAATAATAGATGGGCTCAAGCTCCGCCTACAGCCCTGCCACGAGCGCCAAGCCGGGGCAAATCTGCTAAAGTAGCGGCATGTCATTGATCCCTGAAACGCCCCTGCTTTTTCACCCCCAGCTCGCTGCTGCACTGGGGCTTGAAGAGGCGGTGATGGTGCAAACCCTGAAAGCCTTTCTCGCCCACGGCGAGGTCGAAAACCAGCACGGTTTTGCCTGGTGCGAAGTCAATGCCGACAAACTATTACAGACTCTGCCCTTCTGGCAGGCGAGCGATATTCAGCGTATTACCAACAACTTGCGCGAGCAGGGTATATTGCTGATTGGCGCACAGACCTTTCAGCAGGGCGGACGTTTTCGCTTCGCCATTAATGAGCAGGACAGCAACACAGCATCTGCGTCAGTAACGGCCAGTCCACAGCAAAACCCAGCATTAAGTACCGCACCAACAAGCCAGCCGACTACAGCGATTACCCCAGCACCTACCGCCCCCGTGCAGCGGGCACAGGCTATTTCAAAGGGCTGGCAACCTGAAAACGACTTGCTCGCCCAACTCGCCCAATATGGCATTCCCCAGGACTTTGCCCTCGAGCAGGTCGGCGAATTTGTCACCTATTGGACCGAACGTAACGAACCCCGCTACAGCTGGGGCTCGCGCTATCTCAAGCACGTATTGCGACTGTGGCGTAAGCAGGAAACCCGCAGCGCGCGCCAAAGCAAAGAAGTGGCGATGAGCGAGGGCTGGCAGCCGAGTCTCGATGCCCTCGATATTCTCACCGTGTCGGCTGGTATTAATCGCAACTTTGTCGAAGACGCCATTCCCGAATTCATCCTCTATTGGCAGGAGCGCGGCACCAATTCCAGCACCTGGAATTCACGCTTTATTCAGCACATCAAACGCCAGTGGGCGAGCTTCTCTCACACCCTGCAAATGGACACCACACCCCGCCCTATCAGCCACGACTGGCAGCCCGACGAGACCGTGTTCGACATACTGCAAATGGGTAATATCGACCGGCAGTTCGCGCAGAATCTGGTGCCTGAATTTATTGTCTACTGGCGGGACAGCGGCCACCTGGTCAGCTCCTGGAATACTAAGTTCCTGCAGTTCGCGAAAAAACAATGGGCCTATACCCACCAACAGGCGGTCAACACTGCCGACAACACAATGACGCACAGCCATGGCAAACAACGATCTGATCGACCAAGCAGTACACGACATCGAAACATCGCAGAAGAGCTCAGCGACCGCAGCTGGGCAAGTTAAAGACGACGCCCTGGTCGACACCATTAATCAGGTCTTCGCCCTGTTTCGCATTAATTTTCACAACCAGTTTTACGCGGCCTTTAACGACACCGCCCTGCTCAATCAGGCCAAGCGTTTATGGCTCGATGCCCTGCGTGATTATCCGCTGCAATATATATTGCTCGGCGCACGACAAATTATCGAGCAATCGGAATACCTGCCCACCCTGCAAAAGATGATCAGCTGCTGCGACGAACAGGGCTCGCGTATCGGCCTGCCCACCCCACACGATGCTTATTTACAGGCCTGCCTGGCACCCCACCCCAAGGCGGCACAGCGCTGGAGCCACCCCGCCGTTTATTTTGCCGGACAAAAAACCGGTTGGTTTGATCTTGAAAACCAGATCGAAAAAACCACCTGGCCCATCTTTAAGCGCCACTATGAAGAGTTACGCCGCAAAGTATTGTGTGGTGAAAAGCTGAAAATAAACGTGCCGCCCGAATTACCTCCGCCCGGCAAACCTCAGTCGAAAGAAGAGCGACTGAAACAAATGCAGGCACTGCGCGATAAACTGGATCTGTAAACACTCGCCAAAAATCTGCTCAACAATAATTCAAACCTCCAATGCTTAATAACGTTGGGTGAAATTATCAGCAAACAACGAATCGGCGGCGCCAGAGGTATTGGTTAAACCATTTACCGCGTACTAGATGAGGCTTGACACAAGATCAACGTAAACGGTATTTCCGTCGACTCTGCACAAAGCCTGACCGATAAATTTGATGGCCTGGCGGCGAAAATGGATGCCTCCAGCGCCAATTCGTTTAACGCTATCGCAGTAAGTATTAACGATCGGATCGGCGACCCAAGCAATCATATTAACAATGCCGACTGGGATAACCTGATACCCTTTCACGATACCGACGATAATTTTTAGGGCAAGCTTATCGCCATTAATTGCGTTGACCCGGTGCGCATTTTTTGCGTTTTTTACTCGCTTTAATCGCCAACGGTTGTGGTCACATTATCAATATCGCCTTTGATGCCGGGCACACAGGCTCGGCTATTTTGGCAACCTGCTCGGGTACCAAGGACGCGTTTATTGCCTTTTAAAAAAACCTTGAGAAAGAATATCCACGCCATCATATTACTGCTAACAGTATGCCCCCCGATTTAACAGACACACCGTTGCTTGGTGAGATCGCTGCTATTAACCCGATTGCCACGATTATAAATCGCTGCACCAGGTCGCATGGTGCAGCCCGAAGACATTGACCACGCCGCCTTTCTCACCTCCTAACATGCTAGCTATGTTAGCGGCCAGACCACTGCAGTTAGCGGCGGCGTATCGATAGCGGCGTAAGTGAAAAACAAATATGACATATTATTTTTTCACTCGGTTTGCACAGAAATCAATAATCAATAATCAATAATCAATAATATTTATTAAAATCAACTAACAAGATTATTTGTATAACAATAATATAAATACCAGAAAATACCGCTGCAACAAAACAACAAGACCATCACCAAGAATAATTGCATTGATAACCCCTGGTTATTTTAACCGCTATTAAATTTACGCGCACAGGAACTCGCAACTTGATTTAAATCAAAGAGTGCTGGGAAAACGCCATGATTTGCGACCTCCATCAAACCCCTACCTCTTCATACCTTGAGGGCAGAAACAATTCCTATTACCGTGACCACACATCAACTTAAGCAGGGAAGCTTGGCTATTAACAGATAGATTCTGTAGAGAAATATTGCATGAGCAAGTCACCAGCAAACGACAACCTCGACCTCACATCAAAGGGGATAGATCTTCGCCACCTTGTAGAGCATGTTCCCGATGTTCTTTGGAGCTGTGACAAGAAGTTTAACTTCACCTATATCAGCCCCGCCATAGAAACCGTCAGCGGCTTTAGCGTTGCAGAAAAGTTAAGCCAGGATCCCGTTGCGGCAATGACCAGCAAATCAGCGGCCAGCATCAAGCGATTAATCAAGGCAGAGCTCGCCAGGACAACAACAGCTTCACCGGCGTCGAGCACAGCCATAAAATACCAGATGGAGCTGCACCGCAAAGACGGCACTAGCTACCCCGTGGAAGCCAACGTAACTTACCTGCGGGATGAGAAGGGCGAGGTGCGCGAAATTATCGGCAGCAACCGCGATATCAGCGAGAGCCTCTATGCCGCAAATATTATTACCACTCTTCACGAGGGCATCCATAACTCGGTAGGCCCACAATTTTTTACCGACCTTGTTAAGTATCTCTGCAAAGCCTTAAAAATACGCTGCGCTCTGATTGGCAAGATCGACGGCGATAGTCTGTACACCCAGAGCCTGTGGATGGATGGGGCACTGGCCGAGAATATCCACTATAAACTGGAGGGCACTCCCTGCGAAGAAGTCGTTGCAGGCAAAACGCTGTTTTACCCTGATAAGGTCTGCGCACTCTATCCTCGTGCCACATTGCTGGCGCAGATGGGCACCCAGGCCTATATGGGTAGCCCAATACGCAGCCCAGAAGGAGAAATATTGGGTGTTTTGGTGCTCATTCACAACCAAAGTATGGAGCCGGTGCCGCTACTTCGTTACGTGCTAGAAGTTTGCACCGATCGGGCCGGGGCAGAGTTGGCGCGACAGGCAGCGGAGGTCAAACTCAAAGACAGTGAGGCAAGACTGCGCGCCCTTTTCGAGCACTCGATGGACCCCTGTATTATCAGCGATCTCGACGGCCAGTATATCGACGCCAATAGCGCCATGCTCAAGACCTTTGACTATTCTGCCGAGCAGCTCAGCAAGATCAATGCCTCCATGCTCGTCTGTCAGCAGGACGAGGGAAAAAACACCTTTATGACAATGTGCGAAACTCTATTGAGTTCTGGCTGCGCACACTTTCAGAGCCTTTTTGTGAAGCGCTCCGGAGAGACCTTTCCCGGCGAAGTTAATTCCAGCTTAATTTCAATTGGCAATACAACGGTGGTGCAATCTATCCTCCACGACCTGACTCAGGCCTGCAAGGCAGAAGACGAACTACTGAAGCTCTCTCGCGCCATGGATGCCAGTGCGTCTATCGTTATTATTACCGACCTGCAGGGGCATATTGAATATATCAACCCAAAATTCTGCCAGGTTACCGGCTATAACAAGGAAGAGGTCCTCGGCAAAAACCCCAAATTTCTGGGTTCTGGCGAAACCAGTGCCGCCGTTTACAAAGACTTGTGGATGACGATAGCCGCAGGGGGCGAATGGCGAGGCGAACTACACAACAAGACGAAAGGTAATACCCATTACTGGTGTCGCAATTCCGTTTCGGCGGTAAAAAACCACCTCGGTGAAATAAGCCACTACATTTCGGTACAAGAAGACATCACCAACGAATATCAACTCAGCGAGCAGCTTAACTATCAGGCCTGCCACGACGCTTTGACCGGGCTGATTAATCGCCCCGAGTTTGAACGTCGCGCCAAGCGCCTGCTCGCCACCCTGCTTACCGATAATCGCGAACACGCTCTGTGCTTTATGGACCTCGACCAGTTTAAAGTGGTCAACGATACCTGCGGGCATATTGCCGGAGACGAACTGCTACGCCAACTCAGTACCACCTTGCTGCGCACCGTTAGGCAGAGCGACACATTGGCGCGCCTCGGTGGCGATGAGTTTGCCGTGTTGATAGAAAACTGCCCTCTGGAACACGCAGAGCGTGTTGCCCTGGCGCTGCAAACAGCCATTCAGGACTTTCACTTCAGCTGGAAGGGCCACACCTTTAGAGTCAGTGCCAGTATTGGCCTGGTAGCTATAAATGAAACTACGACCGACCTGTCCGACCTGCTCTCTCGAGCCGACTCAGCCTGCTATATGGCCAAGGACCAGGGCCGCAATCGCATCCACGTCTACCACCCAGAGGATCGAGAACTGGCTCAGCGCCAGGGTGAAATGAAGTGGGTGGCGCGAATTTATATGGCCTTCGCCGAGGAGCGCTTTTGTCTCTACGCCCAGGCCATCGAACCTGTAAACAATTGCACTGGCAAGCACTACGAAATACTCATCAGGTTGAAAGACGACAATGGCGAAGTTATTCCCCCGGGGGCCTTTTTACCTGCCGCCGAACGCTACAATATTATTACCCAGATCGACCGCTGGGTCATCGAACAATGCTGTCAGCAACTCCTCCTGTATCCAGCTTTTCTCCAGCGCATTAATTTCATCAGTATTAATTTATCTGGCCAGTCGCTGACCGACGAATCCTTCCTCGCTTTCGTTATTGAGCAATTGCAACAAGCGGGCATTGATTGCGGTAAAATCTGTTTTGAAATCACCGAAACCGCAGCCATCGCCAATTTGACCCGAGCGATGAAATTTATTTCAAGCCTGAAGGCTCTAGGCTGCAAGTTTGCTCTCGATGATTTTGGCAGCGGCCTATCCTCTTTCGCCTATTTAAAAAACTTGCCGGTCGACTTTCTTAAAATCGATGGCATGTTTGTTAAAGGCATGGCCCATGACCCCATCGACCACGCCATGGTCAAATCCATTAATGAAATTGGCCAAATCATGGGCATGAAGACCATCGCCGAATTCGTTGAAAATGACGAAATTAAAGACATGTTGCGAGAGATCGGCGTCAACTATGTTCAGGGTTACGGCATTGGCAAACCCCAGCCATTCGAACGCTTACTCAAGCAGCCGAACGAACTTATCAACGCCGCAGCAAAGCTGACAACCCTGTAATGAAGCCTCATCCCCTTCGGGGAGTACCAGTGACGGGTATAACCCGGCATAAATATTGGTATTAAAACCACCTTCCAAGGCAATACAGTTCTTCCATTACCACACGCCCCCTCAACCACCATAGCTACCGATCAAGCCCACCTGTCTTATCTCTTCATTTATGTGAGCAAGGTCACCATTTTCATTGGCCGAGCAACAATCGCTACAGGCACCTGATACCCTTGTAAAAAACAGGGTCAATAGCATAGCAATATAGAGATAAGCCATGCCTTTTGTAGAAAGTATCATCAATGCAATTCGTAGCTTGAACATTAGAAACCGCCTACTAACAGGCTTTGGTGCTTTGGGCCTGCTACTGGTCTTCATTGTTGGCTTAAGCATTTACCAAATGAAATATATTAATCAACAAACCACCCGCATTGACCAGTTACGGGTGCCCACTGCTACTGCCAGCTCAGCCCTTGTCAAAGGTATTTATGCATCTCTGGCCGACCTTCGGGGCTATATGCTCACCGGAAACGATGCCTTCAAAAAACAGCGCGCTGATGTCTGGGCCTAGCCAATATTCGCGCTTTTTTACTGACCGGTGAGCCCTCATACCAAAGTAAGTTCATCACTCTTTGGGCTAAAAACCAGCGTCGCTTTGAAGATTTGGAGCAGGCCGCTGGCCTACTGAGCCCCAAACAGGCAGCTGCTTTTGATATTTTCTCAAAAAAGCGCTTTCTATTTAACCCCATCCCTGCTCGAATGTTTAAAGTTCGAGCCTCTGAAAAGTGGAATATGGCCAACTACCTGTTGGTCAAAGAGGCCGCCCCTCGCGCCAATACTCTGCTTAGCACTCTGCTTAGCACTCTGATCGGCACCGACGGCAAAAGCGGCATGGTTGCTAACCAGCGTAAGCTACTGGCAACTGATGTTGAGCAATCACTATCAAGATCCAATAGCTTGATAACACTGTTATGGCTGCTGCTGTTCCTGAGTCTGGGCCTCTCGGTGGTTATTGTTCTATTGACCGCAGGCTCCATTACCAAACCCATTGCCGCCATGACCCGGGCCATGAAAACACTCGCATCTGGCGACACTTCAGTCGACATTCCCAACCTCGATCGCAAAGATGAAATTGGCACCATGGCGGAATCGGTCAACGTCTTCAAGCTTAACGCTATAGAACGCACCCGCCTTGAGCAGGAAAGTAAAGCTGCCGAGCAAGCTCAATTACAACGCGAGTAGGATGAAAGAGAGACCGCAGCCGCCCAACAAAAGGCCGAAGCTGAGCGCGAGCGAGCTGAAGTCGCCGAAGGGCAGGCCCGCGCCAACCGGGTCGACGGCCTCATTGCCACCTTCGAAAAGGAAGTCACCGACGCACTCAATGTTATGGCCTCGTCTTCCACAGAAATGAGTGCCACCGCAAAGGAGCTCGTCGCCACATCCAGCGAAACCAAAAACCGCTCCGCCGTCGTTGCCACAGCATCAGAAGAAACCGCCACCAACGTCAACATGGTGGCCGCCGCCGAAGAGCTTTCCACCTCTGTACAGGAAATTGGTCGGCAAACGAGCCTAGCAAATGCCATCTCACAGGAAGCAGTCAAAGAGGCCTCAGAAAGTGAGAAAGCGACCACAGCTCTGGCTTTGGCAGCAGAAAAAATCAACGACATAATGGCCTTAATCAGTGATATCGCCGCACAGACTAACTTACTGGCACTCAACGCAACGATTTAATCTGCTCGCGCTGGTGATGCTGGCAAAGGCTTCGCTGTTGTCGCCAGTGAAGTGAAAACGCTCGCCGGCCAAACCTCTGATGCCACCAATGACATCACCATGCAAATTGAGGAAATGCAGAACCTGACCCAAGTTGCCGTCAACAGCATCAAAGCCATTGTTGAGGTTAACGCCAGATCCAACGAGGTCACCACTAGTATTCAAACCGCCATTGAACAGCAGAGTGAGGCGACCAATGAAATTTCACAGAGCATTCTGCAAGTTGCCGCCGGCAGCACCGAAGTATCCACCAATATATCGGCCGTCGCGGGTGGTGGAGATGAAACTGGCAGAGCGGGCGAGCAGGTGCTCGGTGTTGCCTATGAGCTGAGCGAAATTTCCGAAAAGCTGAAACGTGATATTGAAAGTTTTCTAACAGACGTTCGCTCGGCTTGAGCAAAGCTTTCTTGACCCCTCTTACTAGTGAGCAGCAATACTCGGCAGATAAATATCGAAACACATCATCAAACTGTGTTTCGATATTTTCTTAATCAGCTTTTAAAGCACTATATAAATACACGCTGGCAGTAAGGACTGTGACAAAAACACTAATCAGAAAAATAGACAAGCCCAAGCATCTCGCTAAAGCTTCAGTCAATCCTACACGCAAAATCCTCTTAATAAACGACAAGCCCAGAGCAACCTTTTTTATTGAACAATCGCTAATTGACAATGGCTTTTTATTTTCCTGAAGTACATGATTGACACTTGCCGTAGCATGGATATTAGCGGGAAGCTTTAAATTCCTGTCTTTAATCCTATAAAAAGACCCGCCTTGCTTAGTGTCTTCCAGCACCCTCGACAACTGCGGGACAAGTGCCGCATGCTTAGAATGAAGGCAAGTATAAGAAGGAAGCCTTGCCAAAGTTGCTTCACTTATTTTAATTTTATTGCGATTATTTTTATGCAAATAAGACGGGGCGAGATTCCGAACAAAAACCGTGCAATCTATTCACTCTTTTTTAAGCACCGCAAATAACAATGCCGGCAGATTTTCCTGCCAGAGAACCCCACCCTTCTGCCAGGCCGATAGATTCTCGGGGAAAAACAACAGAACCAGATACAAAAAGTGATTCAGGCACGCGCAAAAGACCTGAGAAGATAGTCTCAATGAAACGGGTTATTACCAACTCACCATCGGCAATCCCTGCTGATGACATGTTCAAACTTCTTTCTACCGGCACTGTCATCACGGATTAAACCTGTAGTCCATTCGCTGCAACGCTACTTCAAGCACCTCATCAGCAAGGTCATTTTATCCCTTGAATGAGACAAGCCGATCGTAATATCCGTCGTTACCAATGCCGGTGTTTGTTCAGCAACGGGTTTACCGAACAAACACCTATAAACAACAAAAAATAGATAGGGCAATGTAAAACCCCATTAAACAATTTTACCAATCTTTTTTCAGACCAAGATTTAGCATTGACGTTTTATTTCTGAGCCGCCTTTTTCTGCCTCGACTTATTTATATAGCCTCTGGCCAAGCCATGAACTCGGATTCTTTAATTCCAATTATTCACTTTCTTCATCACCTCATGGCGCCGACTCTTGGTGTAAACCTTCGCAACAGGTAGCTACTACGTACGGCTTACACCTCTAATCAAAACACACACTCCAATAATCTGCCAACTTGAACCTGGAATGCACCAAAAAGTTAATACTACTGTCAGCATACTAGGAGAATGCGATCAGCGACGCAGGCTCTTTTAATATTCGCTCATCGGCATCAACAAGTTCCCTGAGCACACGTTTGGCCTTATCAATACCATCGTTAAAACTAATGCCCATCGCGACAGACATCGTTAGCGGAGTAGTTGGTGATGATTCCGCTAAGTACTCACGAGTTTGGAACGATAATCTTTATGTTATCGCCAGTCTTCATTTCAGTAGCGAAGTTAATAATATTTTCAATCACACCGGAGGTTCCAGCCATTTCGACGAAGTCGCCAATTTTAAACAGCTTGAAGATAATGATGAGCACGCCTGCGGCAAAGTTAGACAATGAGCTCTGCATCGCCAAACCGACTGCCAAACCCGCTGCACCGACAATGGCTACAAAGGAGGCCGTTTGAATACCTATCTGACCGAGCGAGGCAATCATCGTTGCAGTGATCGACTCCAGATTATCTACCTCAATACTCCGTAAACCACCCAATAAAAAGGGGATGTGCTTTTTCAGCACATCCCCTTTTAACAGCTATCCAAAAGCTGTCAACGATCACACGCCAATCACGCCACTTCAAACAAACCCGCAGCGCCCATACCACCACCGACACACATGGTAATAACGACATATTTCTCACCACGGCGCTTAGCTTCACGCAACGCGTGACCGACCATGCGCGCACCGCTCATGCCGTAGGGATGACCAATGGAGATAGCACCACCATTGATGTTGAGTTTTTCATTGGGGATACCCAGCTGATCACGACAGTAGATCACCTGCACGGCGAAGGCTTCGTTCAATTCCCAAACGCCGATGTCGTCCATTTTCAGACCATTGGCTTTCAACAGTTTAGGGATGGCGAATACGGGGCCGATACCCATTTCCTCGGGGCCACAACCGGCAACGGCCATACCACGATAAATACCTAGGGGCTCGAGGCCTCGCTGCTCGGCCGCCTTGGCTTCCATCAATACACAAGCTGCCGCACCGTCTGACAACTGGCTAGCGTTACCGGCAGTGATGCTGCCGCCCTCAATAACCGGACCGAGTGAAGCCAGCCCCTCGGCATTGGTGCTGGGGCGATTGCCCTCGTCGAGCTTCAAGGTTTTCTCGACGCTCGAGACTTCTTTGGTCGCCTTATCCATCACTTGCATGGATGCCGTGACTTCAACGATTTCGTCGTCAAAAATACCGGCTTGCTGAGCGGCTGCCGTGCGCTGCTGAGACTGCAGTGAATATTCATCCTGCGCTTCACGGCTAACATTGTAGCGATTGGCAACAATTTCAGCGGTCTCGAGCATAGGGATGTAAATATCTTTCTGCATGGCGATCAGCGCTTCGTCGCGATTGCGATAGCTGTTGGCATGTTCGTTCTGCACCAGGCTGATGTGCTCGATACCACCGCCGACGACCGTGGTCATGCCGTCGCAAATAATCTGCTTGGCAGCCGTGGCGATAGCCATCAGGCCGGAGGAGCACTGACGCTCAATACTCATGCCGCTGACGGTGTTTGGCAAGCCGGCACGCAGGGCGGACAAACGGGCAATGTTGTAGCCGGTGGTGCCCTGCTGTAGTGCGCAACCCATGATCACATCGTCGATATCGGCGGGATCAACACCCGCGCGAGCCACGGCCTCGCGAATAGGAATAGCGCCCAAGGTGGGGCCTTCGGTGTCATTAAAAATCCCACGGTAGGCCTTGCCAATGGGGGTACGGGCACTTGAAACAATGACGGCTTCTCTCATTTTACTGAACTCCTGTTAGGGTTGACGCAGGCCAATTATGACCCGCGACTTTTACGATGCTTTGCTTTTCTTAAGAAACTTCTGGGTTTGTTGCCCGGCATTGGTCAGCACACGCTGATCCGCTTCATCTTCGACATTCGCCCATGCGGCACGAATATTTTCCGGTGTACGCTCCTCTGGCGACAAATAAATACCGTCGGTTTCGTAAATGCGCGTGGTGGCGTAACCACCGGCACCGGCCGCAAGAATCGTGCGTGTTGGGGCACCGTCATCGCACAGGGTTAGCAAACCTGTGGTCACCGCCTCCGGAGGCATTAACTCTTCAGCACTGGCATCGGAGAAAATATCCGCCGTCATGCGCGTATAGGCCGAGGGCGCCAATGCATTGATGTGAATACCGTACTTATGGCCTTCGAGCACCAGAGTATTCATCAAGCCAATCACCGCCATTTTCGCAGCACCGTAGCTAGACTGGCCAAAGTTACCGTAAAGGCCACTGGCGGAAGTCGTCATGACAATGCGACCGTACTCCTGCTCGCGCATCAAGTCCCACACGGCTTTCGAGCAATTCACCGAACCCATTAAATGCACTTCAACCACGGCGCGGAAGTTGTCGAGATCAGCTTTGGCAAAACTTTTATCGCGCAGTATGCCAGCGTTGTTAATCAGAATATCGACCCGGCCCCACTCGGCTTTCGCCTGGGTGACCATGGCTTCAACTTCGTCGTAGTTGGCCACATTGGCTCCGTTGGCAATAGCCTCACCGCCTGCGGCTTTAATTTCAGCCACGACTTGCTCGGCCAATGTTGCTGAACCTGCTGAGGAACCATCGACTGAACCACCGAGGTCGTTGACCACCACTTTACAGCCGCGCGCCGCCAGTGCCAGTGCGTGAGACTTACCCAAACCATTGCCGGCGCCGGTAACGATGGCGACGCGATCATCAAAACGAATTGTCATTTTTCTCTCCAAATATTATTTTTCAAGGTGCAAACTTGCCCATAAAAACTAGCCGGCAAAAACCATATTCAACCACTCGGCTTTTAATGCAGGCTTATCCACACCTTCAATCTCAATGGTGATATCGAGCTTAAACAAATATTGGCCCGGCTTTTTCTCAGTCGCTTCCAGCAATACGGCATTGGCACGCACCCGGCTACCAACTTTAACGGGGGTTAAAAAGCGCACTTTATCGAAACCGTAGTTCACGCCCATGGTGCGGTTAGGCACATTGACACCAACACCCTTTTGCAGAAAGTGAGCCAGCATCGACAGGGTTAAAAAACCGTGGGCGATGGTGGTGCCAAAGGGACTGTCTGCGGCTTTAACCGGGTCGACGTGAATAAATTGGTGGTCGAGGGTGACATCGGCAAAGTCGTTAACCTGCTGCTGATTGATTTCAAACCAATCGGACGTACCGCAGTCAGCGCCAATATAGGACTGTAAATCACTGGTATTAATTTTAATGGTCATATCTTATTTCCTTTAAATTGTCGTTAATAAAAATTAATTGGAGCGGTAATCAATAATTCTGCAAACTGGCAAAGCGCTGTACGTGATAGCGCCTATCGCCAAACTGCTGCTCGGCGACACGGGCCCGCTTCATAAAAAAGCCGATATCGAGTTCGTCTGTCATGCCGATACCGCCGTGCAATTGCACGCCTTCATTGGTGACTAAGGTGGCCACTTCGCTCACTTTGGCTTTGCAAACACTGGCCAGTAAACTTAACTGGGCGTCATTGCTATCAAGCGCCTGCAGGGCTTTTATCACCACCGACTTGGCCAGTTCGATTTCACTAAACATGTGGGCGGCGCGATGCTGCAAGCCCTGATAAGAGCCGATCAAAGCGCCGTACTGGCTGCGCTCTTTCATATATTGCAGGGTGCGCTCAAACACCTCTTGCGACATGCCCAGTAATTCCGCCGAGAGGTGCACATTGGCGACATCGGCGAGATAAGTGATCAGGCTAGCGCCACTGTCTTTTTCACCTAACAGGGCATCCGCGCCGAGCGCGACACTATTCAAACGAACCATCGAGCTATTGCGACTATCCGCCAGATAGACGCGCTCAATTTCCACACCCGGCGCTGCGCTATCGACAATAAACAGGCTGACGCCCTGTTCATCGCTGGCCTCGCCCGAGGTGCGTGCGCTAATAATCAGCTTATCGGCAATATGGCCATCGCAAACGAACTGCTTTTCGCCATTGAGGACATAACCTTCGCCACTGGCCGTCGCCGTCGTTGTTACCATCGCCGGGCGATACTTGGGGCCTTCGTCCAGCGCCACCGCGAGGAGTAATGAACCCTCGACAATCGCCGGCAACAAGGCTTTTTTCTGCGCCTCAGAGCCTGCGCTATTAATGGCCGAGGCGGCTAGTACAGCGGTGGATAGCAGCGGTGAGGCGGTTAAGGTACGGCCATTCTCCTCCATCACCTGACCCATGCCGACATGGCCAAATTCAAGACCGCCGTGAGCTTCGGGCACTAAAATGCCCGACCAACCCAACTCGACCATTTGCTGCCAGGTGGCTTTGTCATAACCCAATTCGCTGCGCTCATCACGCAACTGGCGCAACTGTGCCACCGGGGCGTGCTCGCTCAAAAATCCCTGGGCGGACTCTTTGAGCATATTTTGTTCTTCGTTCAGTACTAATGCCATTTGCCCCTACCCCTTTTGATCTAAGCTTTTTTGACCTAAACCCAGGATGCGCTTGCTGATAATGTTGAGCTGAATTTCCGAAGTACCACCCTCGATGGTATTACCCTTGGTGCGCAACCACTGGCTGGCGAGCAAACCGTTATCAAAGGCTTCGCCCTCCCAGGCCAAACCCGCCTGGCCGTGAATGTCGGTGAGCAATTCGTAGCGCTGTTTATTCAGCTCGGTGCCGGCATACTTAAGCATGGACGAGGTTGCACCCGTGCCGGTGCCGGCCTTGGTTTCGTCGTCGATACGTTCCTGCGTTAATTCAAAGGCGAGGATGTCGATTTCCCACTGGGCGATGTCGGTGCGCAGTGCGGTGTCGCCCAGCTGACCATTTTCCAGACCACCGGCGACATCAATGGCGTGCTGGTGCAGGCTTTTCTCGCTAGCGGCGGTTTGGCCCATATTGCCAATCATCGCTCGCTCGTGAGTGAGCAGATAGGAGGCCAGCTCCCAACCCTGATTGATATTACCCACGAGCTGATCTTTTTCGACCCGTACATCGTCGAGGAAGGTTTCGCAAAAGGGCGAATTGCCCGAGATCAATTTAATCGGACTAGTGCGCACCCCCGGCGTGCTCATATCAAAGAGCACCAGACTGATACCCGCGTGTTTAACCGCGTCGGCATCGGTGCGCACCAGGCAGAACATCCAGTCGGCGCGTTCGGCATAAGAGGTCCAAACCTTTTGGCCATTGACCAGAAAATGATCGTTTTTATCTTCACAGCGCGTCTGCAGGCCCGCCAGGTCGGAGCCGAAATTAGGCTCGCTGTAACCCTGGCACCACCAGATTTTGCCCTTCACAATATTGGGAATATGCTGACGTTTGAGCGCCTCGGAGCCGTACTGCAACAGTGCCGGGCCTATCATCGACAAGCCCATGCTGAACAGCGGAGGCCGAGCGTCGATGCGGTACATTTCTTCGCGGAGGATTTTTGTCTCTTCTTTATTGAGACCGCCACCACCGTATTCGGCAGGCCAATCGGGTGCCGTCCAGCCCCTCGCAGCCATCACATCCAGCCAGTTTTTTTGGTCTTCGTTAACGAAACGCCACTGGGTGCCGCCCCAGCACTTATCGTCAAACTCCATCACCGGCAGGCGTTGGGACGCAGGGCAATTGGCGTCGAGCCACTCCCGAGTTTGCGCCCTGAATTGCTCAAGGTCTGACATTATTCACCTCTTATTTTTAGTGCCCGCCTGTAAAATTGCCCTTTAAGCACCTCATTAAAGAGGGAAGGCACTCTCACCAACGTACTTATTATTGAAGACAACAAGCCGCAGCCGCAGTCTTTGTTAGACAGCACTCGGATACGGGCGGCCCATAACAACGGGTTACTATAGAGTAAGGGACATAGCCGGTAAACTGCGGTCATTGACCATCAAGTATTACTCTGGCGTACCAAGAAAAAGAGTCCTTGAATCGGGCTCAGCAAGATTGATTTTAAGCGTGGCCGAAACTAACGATTATCCAGCCGATTAAAGTCCAGTACGCCCGATGTTAGGGGGTAGCGCTCGCGGTAGGCCCGATGGAAGCTATCACTAGTGGCCCAAAACCTGGCATCCGTGCGCCGCACACCGTAGGTATCAAGTAAGCGCGCGTAGTCGCTTTCCGTTTCAAGAGCTGCTATCGCAGCAACGAAGTTAGACACCTCTGATTCGCTGAGCTGCAAGAAAACATTGGGATAGGCGCCGATAAAACCGGGGATCACCGACAGCGTGTCATCTTCCGGCAGGCGGTTGGCCTGCTCCCGAAACATCGACGTCATACTCGAATACGCCCGGTTGGCAACAAGAGTGATAAATTCGTCTCCTATCGGATGCGTGATTTTCACAAAAGCCAGCTCCGGCATCAATGAGGCCGGCCGGCCTGTAAGACTATGCAGTCGCCCTAAGTGCTCTCGTACAGCATCTATATTAATGGCTTGCAGCTGATGTTCTGCAGGCAGGACTGCTTCCAAGCGCCGGGCCAGAAGCTCAAGCAACTCCTGTTTTTCATCACCACTTTGATAGGGAATATCCGGTACCGATTTTTTCTCAAAGGTCGGCAGCGTCAAGTAGGCATGAATTTCACTGGCATCAACCCCCTGATACCAGTGACGCCTCTCCCTCTCCCGCGCCGACTCCGGCAACAACTGCAAAAACGCAGTTTCCGCCTCCATACGCATAAAATCCATGTACAGTCGTGTCAGTAACTGATGCCCGGCATTGCCGAAAACATCGTAGCCCGCCACCAATAGATAGTGGATACGCTCAAGTAAACCATAACCAATAAGCCACGCCGTTTTTGGTGTTTGGCCAATCAAGCCCTTTTCTACAGTCGCACTGTCGAAATGCCTAAATACTGTCAGGGCAGCATTATCATTAACCCCTTCACCATCCCCAACCACCTTTAAACTAATAGCATCGGCAGGCAGGTGCTTGGTCAGATAGGCATCCTGATCCTTCATTAATTTCTGCTGCTGTTCCTTATAGGCCTTCCAGTGCTTGAAAGGACGATAAATATCAACAAGAGCGGCGGGCAACTCTAAACTCTCTTCCCGTGTGGCCTGAAAGTCTTCAAAAATCTCCAGGCGCTTTGGATCCGGGTTGACGAAAAACACCCAAAAATTATCCTGGATAACATTCAATGCCACATTCCCTCGACACACCGAACCCTTGATAAAAGCCATGATGGAGAACTGCGCTTCATCCAGCAAAAACTGGTAGCGCGAATGAACGGGCAAGGTATCAAAGGTAATAAAAGGATTAGATGCCGTTTCCGCTGCATAGGATGGCAGGTGATCGACCTCATAACTGGCGTCAACAAACAGGCTTTGCCAGCGCTGCATGCGCTGTTCATCCAAGCGGTAGGGCATATGTGTTTTTGTCACAATCGTGTTTAGCACAGGCTGAATACGGTAGTAGACTCGCTCAAGCCCGGGGTCATCGTAGGGGCGGCGCGTGGCAATAAGCTGTACCGGCTCACCGGGTGGTGTCGCAGAGCGCACCAGAGTAAAAAACTTGCGCTGATCTAACTGCGGAAAAAACAAATGCGCAAAATACAAGTGCTCAAAAAGATAGCGACTGGTCAACTGCTCTCTTAACGAATCGCCATTGAGGAAGGTCTCCCAGCGCTTAATTTGGGCAACATATTCCGGCAACAGAGGTGGTCGAGGCGTGTAAAGCGCCCCCTGTTCAAGCCATTGTTTCAGTACCTTTTGCTCTTTTTCCGGCAAGCCGGGCAGCGCAAAAGGCATACCCCACAGCGGGTGTTCGCGGGAGAATTGGCTAAAGGTTTCATCCTTTGCACAGGACTGCTCACGCGACAGCGATAGGTCAAAACTAGCCGGTAAGAGCTTGCCATCGGGCAAAGGGGTTTTTTCTTTTAAGTCCAGCATGCGATACATAACACCGGCCTCGCGGTTGGCCTCAGCCGTATCGGCTCGCTCGTTGAGTACCGCATAAAAGCCTTTCTCACGCCATTCACTAACCGAGTGAGCATCTTCAAAAAGACGCGTTGTCGGTGCCGCAGACAGTCGTGTCGAATGATAAACCTCGACCTCAGATGCGCCTCGTTCGAGGCCGTCAATGGAGCTCATTTTTAACTGACAGGAGGCATCGTAGCAGCCGTGGCATACGACACAGCGTTGCTCGAGAATGGGTTTAACTTCGCGCCAATAATCGACAGTGCCCGGTGGCAATACCTCAACAGTACGCTCCTTAACTGCCGTATTGCCATAGCGCTCTTCAAATTGCAGGGTGCCAATAGCCGTACAGCCACCGAGCAATACAACCATAAGCAGCCAGTATTTTTTATTGATCACAGCCAAGCATCTACTCCCACATAAGCTGATATTACGGCACTAAACCTGCATATTATTTACAGTGAAAGCATAACTCAGGAATAAGGCCAGTTTTCTGACGGCGGGCGACAAAAAACCCACCCGACTGACACTATTGGTCAGGCTGAAATATCATGGACAACTTCGATAGCGACACGATTAAATTCGTCATCGCCCACACGCTAAAAACCCTCGGCGACTATTCCACGGCTGCCGCAAAACTCCTCGAACTGACCGCGAGCTTACAAGCCGAGCACTTTGCCTCAAAGCCACAAAGTGGCCTGGGGCTCTACAGAATCGAGCCCAGCACTCATCTGCAAATATGGGATGGTTATCTCGCATTTAAGCCTGACCTGGCCAGCATGGTTCGCGGCCTGGCCTCCCAAAAGGCTTTTTTGCAAAACCCCCACTTCGAGCTAGCGACCAACCAGGGCTACGCAAGCGCCATCGCCTGGATGATTTATCAGCGCAGCGAATTGACACTACCCGACGCAGAAGACCAGCAGGGATTGACCGCCTGCTGGTCAAGGTACTTTACGGATAGAGCTAAGCCCGTACAGCCCAACCCCCGGCCATGCCCTCAACCACAAAAATCATTGCCTGAAACCCACTCGCCAGCCCGCAGCGACGACAACACTACAAGCTACGCCACCTCGACCCGATCCACTTTTTGAAAGCCTCGCGGCAATTTATTACCCCGCCGGCCGCGCTCACCAATGTAATGCTGTAAATCGGCAAACTTCACATTGTGGTGACGCTTACCTGAGTAAATAACCAGACTCTGCCCCTCTGCCACCACGGCAACGGTGAGCATAAACTCCTCTCTAGCCTGCAGACGCGAAGTGGGAATATTGATAATTCTATTGCCCTTGCCCCGTGCTAACTCAGGCAGTTCTGAGAGCGGAAAAGCCAGCATGCGCCCCTCATTACTAATCGCCACGACCAAAGCGCCATCGACATTCACATCGGCAATAGGCGGCAATATTTGCCCGCCCTTGGGAATACTAATCAGCGCCTTGCCCGAGCGATTCTTGGTATAGAGATCCGCCATTTTGGCGACGAAACCGTAACCGGCATCGGTAGCCAGCAGCACTTTCTGCTCGTCGTCACCCATTAACAGACCACAAAAGGTGGCCCCGGATGGCGCATTTAAACGCCCGGTCGCCGGTTCACCCTGCCCCCGTGCCGATGGCATCGTGTGTGCGGCCAGGGCATAACTGCGCCCGGTGGAATCGAGCAATATTACCTGCTGATTACTGCGCCCCTGCACGGCGGCAAAGAAACCATCACCCGCCTTGTAATTGAGACTTGCACCATCGACTTCATGGCCTTTGGCAGCGCGAATCCAGCCTTTTTCGGAGAGCACGACAGTGACCGGATCTGCACTCAGCAAGTCCATTTCATTGAAGGCCTGGGCCTCATCCCGCCGCACAAGAGTCGAGCGACGTGCATCACCAAACTCTTCGGCAATGGCTTCCAGTTCTTTGCGTACCAGGGTTTTTAAGCGTCTCTCTGAACCGAGTACTTTCTCCAGCGCATCGCGCTCGCTACTCAGTTCATCCTGCTCGGCACGGATTTTAAACTCTTCCAATTTAGCCAATTGACGTAGGCGTAAATTGAGAATCGCCTCGGCCTGAATATCCGAGAGGTCGTAGCGCACCATCAACTCATGTTTCGGGTCATCTTCGTGGCGAATAATGGCGATCACTTCGTCGATATTGAGAAAGGCCGCCAGTAGGCCGTCGAGAATGTGCAGTCGAGCGAGCACCTTCTCAAGACGATATTCGAGGCGGCGGCGCACGGTGGCGATGCGAAATTTCAACCATTCACCGAGAATGACATTCAGTGGCTTCACGCTGGGCAGGCCATTCATACCGATCATGTTCAAATTGACGCGGTAATTGCGCTGTAAATCCGTGGTGGCAAACAGGTGGTTCATCAAGGCCTCGAGATCAACCCGGTTGGAGCGCGGCACAATCACCAGCCGCGTTGGGCTTTCGTAGTCGGATTCATCCCGCAAATCGGCCACCATCGGTAACTTTTTAGCCTGCATTTGCGCGGCAATCTGCTCGAGAATTTTGGCCGGTGAAGCCTGATGGGGCAAGGCGGTAATCACAATATCGCCGTCTTCTTTTTGCCAGACACCGCGCATACGCACCGAGCCGCGACCACTTTTATAAACGGCTAATAATTCATCGGGGCTCGAAATAATTTCCGCCTCGGTGGGATAGTCGGGGCCGGGCACATGGGCGAACAAGTCTTCCACCGTCGCCTTGGGGTGCTCGAGCAGGTGTACCGTGGCGCTGATGATTTCCCGCAAATTATGGGGCGGAATATCCGTGGCCATACCGACAGCAATGCCGGTCGTGCCATTCAAAAGTACGTGGGGTACCTGGGCCGGCAGCACCTGGGGTTCTTCCAGCGAGCCATCAAAGTTGGGCTGCCATTCAACCGTACCCTGACCCAGCTCACCCAATAATAAATCGGCAAACTGAGCGAGACGAGATTCCGTATAACGCATCGCGGCGAAAGATTTAGGGTCATCGGGCGAACCCCAATTGCCCTGCCCATCGACCAGCGGATAGCGATAGGAAAAGGGCTGGGCCATCAGCACCATGGCTTCATACGAGGCACTGTCGCCATGGGGGTGAAACTTACCGATGACATCGCCCACCGTGCGCGCCGACTTTTTATGCTTTGAGGTGGAGCGCAGACCCAGCTCGCTCATGGCGTAAATAATGCGCCGCTGCACCGGCTTCAAACCATCGCTGATATGAGGCAGGGCGCGGTCGAGAATCACATACATGGAATAATCGAGATAGGCTTTTTCAGCGTACTCGCTGACCGGGCGGCTCTCGGCGGTATCAATGCTAATTACTGAATCTGTCATAAAAAGAGTCTTTCACGAAATTGTTTAAATAAAATTAACGACGAAGGCTTAAGCCGTTTCAGCGAGATCACCTTTTTCTTCCAACCAGGCTTTACGATCTACTGCGCGCTTTTTGGCCAATAACATATCGAAGAGCTCACGGGTGTTATCACCTTCCTCAATAGTTAGACGCACCAACCGGCGAGTATCGGGATCCATGGTGGTTTCACGCAGTTGAATGGGGTTCATTTCACCCAGGCCCTTAAAGCGTGTCACCTGTATTTTACCGCTCAGTTTTTCCGCTTCAATGCGGTCCAGTACGCCCTGTTTTTCCTGCTCGTCGAGGGCGTAAAACACGGCTTTACCGACATCGATACGAAATAGCGGGGGCATTGCCACATAGACATGGCCCGCCGCCACCAGAGGCCGAAAGTGGCGTACAAACAGAGCACAAATTAGCGTGGCGATGTGAGCACCGTCGGAATCGGCATCGGCGAGAATACAGACCTTGTGATAGCGCAGGGCGCTGAGGTCGTTGCTGTCGGGGTCCATACCGATGGCGACAGAAATATCGTGTACCTCCTGAGAGGCGAGAATTTGTTGGCTATCGACTTCCCAGGTGTTCAGGATTTTACCGCGCAGGGGCATGATGGCCTGAAACTCCCGGCTGCGGGCCTGTTTGGCCGAACCACCCGCCGAGTCACCCTCCACTAAAAACAGCTCCGAGCGCTCCGGTTCAGCGCTGGAACAATCCGCCAATTTACCGGGTAATGCCGGGCCGGAGGTGACTTTCTTGCGTGCCACTTTTTTACTCAGGCGCATGCGCCGCTGAGCATTGGCGATGCACAACTCGGCGAGCTTTTCGGCTTCTTCGGTATGCTGGTTGAGCCAGAGACTAAAGGCGTCTTTCACCACCCCCGAAATAAAGGCCGCCGCCTCACGAGACGACAGGCGTTCTTTGGTTTGCCCGGAAAACTGCGGGTCGCGCAATTTTGACGAGAGTACGAAGCAGCACTTGTCCCAAATATCATCGGGGGCCAGCTTTACACCCCGTGGCAAGAGCTTGCGAAACTCGCAAAACTCCCGCGTTGCCTCCAGCAAGCCGGTGCGAAAGCCGTTGACGTGGGTGCCGCCCTGAGCGGTGGGAATTAAATTAACGTAGCTTTCCTGAGTGATCTCACCACCCTCGGGTAGCCACTGTACAGCCCAGTCAACCGCTGCCGCTGCTGCACTAAGGCTGCCAGTGAAGGGTTCGGCGGGGAGGACCTCCCAGCCCTTTGTCGCGGTGAGTAGATAGTCGGATAAGCCTTCTTCATAGAGCCAGGTTTCGCTCTCGCCCGAGGCTTCATCCTGAAACTGCACTTCAAGCCCAGCACACAATACCGCCTTGGCGCGCAGCACGTGTTTAAGCCGAGGTAGGGAGTATTTAATGCTGTCAAAATACTTCGCGTCGGCGCGGAACTTGATTTCAGTGCCAGTATTGCGCTTGCCGCAAATGTCGATGACTTCAAGCTCGGAGGCTTTTTCGCCATTGGCAAAGCTCATGCGATGAATCTTGGCATCGCGGCGAATCGTCACCTGCAACTCTAAGGACAGGGCATTAACCACCGACACGCCCACACCGTGGAGACCCCCGGAAAACTCGTAACTGTCTCCGGAAAATTTACCCCCCGCGTGAAGGGTGGAGAGAATCACCTCGACCCCGGGCAAACCCTGCTCGGGGTGAATATCAACTGGCATACCCCGGCCGTCGTCGCCCACCGTGATGGCACCGTCTTTGTGCAAAATGACGTAAATTTTACGGGCAAAGCCGGCTAGCGCCTCATCGACACTGTTGTCGATCACCTCCTGAGCGAGGTGATTGGGCCGCGTGGTGTCGGTGTACATGCCCGGGCGCTTGCGTACGGGGTCGAGGCCGGTTAAGACCTCGATGGAATCTGCGTTGTAATCACTCATCTTTGGATTTCGGGCCTTATAGCTACTGGGAGCATTTTGAGTTCATTCTGATCAATGGGTAAGAAATTCGATAATAGCAGGCAGGTGGTCTGCAAAACCGACAAAACCGTGCTCACCACCGGGTTCAATGACGAGCCGGCAGTCGGCATATTTTTCTTCTGCCAGACGATAATCGAGCACCTCGTCGCCGGTTTGCAGGAGCACTAAAAAATCTGCGGGCTGAGCTATTGGGTCAACATCAAAATCTTGCAGCTGGTCGAGATGCTTCTGCTCGATACGGTGTACCTCACCGGAGTGATAATTGGCCTGGTCACCGAGTAAATAATCACGCCCCAGCCAGGGGCGCACCGCTGGGTTAATCAATACGGCTCGAGAATGATGCTTGGCCGCCAGGTAGGTCGCATAAAAACCGCCCATGGAACTACCGGCAAAATAGAGGGTGCCAGACAAGTCGGTAATAAGGGCTTCCAACTGCGCCATAGCCACATCGGGAAAAGGACTTAAAAAGGGGCAAATAAAGGTAATATCCGGACGATATTCCGCTAACCAGGCACAGGTCTGCCTCGCTTTGTCGGAGTCTGGAGAGCTATTGAAACCATGAATGTAGACAAGTGAGGCCACAATTTAACTTCGCCTGTAGGAAAGGCGTGATTATAGCTATTGCATGGCGATAATTAATAGAGACCCTCGTACGTTAAGCACACCTTAGGAATGGCAAGAGCCTATTTTTATGAGTGACTATCGGCTGTTAATTAATAACCAGCAAGCCCATGATCGACCTTATGCTCGATGTCAGACAGCTGGTGTACCCCCGTAACAAACTGGCCGTCGGGATGCAGATCAATCCAGCGATAACCCGGCATGCCGTCGCTCATTGCAAAGCCATCGCTTTGGGCGGCAAACTGAAAACAGGTTGATGGCGTCGTGTAAACATCACACCCCGCCCATTTAGCGGAAAATGCCTGGTGCACATGACCGGTAAACAATGCTTTCACATTACCTGCCGCTCGAACAATTCTCTCGAAGTCATCGGCGTTAGAAATCCGCTGTTTATCAAGCCAATCGCAGCCCACTGGCATTGGCGGATGGTGCATGAAAATCACAAACGGTGACTCTGGCTCGTCACGCAGACTTTGTTCCAGAAACATCAATTCCTCATCAACCAGCCTGCCGCCAACTTGCCCAGGAATTGCCGTATTCAAAGACAACACCCGCCAGGCACCCAATTCCAGCAGTGGCCAATAAGGGGACGAAATAAAGCCGCTCTGCATCACAGCAAAGTCATCGTGGTTGCCTGGCAACCAGGCATAGGGGATTTCAAAAAACTGGGCTTGCTCAGAAAACAAGCTGTAAGCGCTATGTTTACCCTCAGCGGCCACGTCACCCGATACCATCATCATATCGGCATAATCACGGCGGGTAGCGATATCGGCAAGAACCTTACTGAAACTGTCGTAGGTACAAATACCCGCTAAGCGATGGTTTCGTGTTTCGCCGATATGCAGATCGGAAATCTGTACCAGATGACGTACGCCCCGATCGATCATCGAGCCACCCTCTCATGATAGGGCGCTTGATAACGAGTCTGATCAAGACGAAGCGGAGCTAACTGGGTTTGATTGTGTTGAATCGAAGCAAAGCGATTTGATGCAAGCTCTGTTAAAAAATCACTCGCAGGTCGTATCAAGCGCTGGTACTGGCTCACCCACGGCATAGCCATGTTGGCGACACAGCACCAACCATTCTTCGAGAAAATTATTCCACTGACGCTTTTCATCCGGTTGAAACATTTGTTGATTAGGGTAAATATTTTTAGGTCGTACACCGCGATTACTGCCATAGGTAATGACTTCAGCTATTTGGGCATCATGATACAAGCGCACCGTTAGTGTTGGTGGTTCAAACCAGCGAACTGTGACTGATTTATCAGTCCTTTCCGACCGAGTGTCGAGCGCTTCGATAGCACCAGTCTTCCTCTGTTCAATAGACAGCAAGGTGGTATAAGAAGTTCGTTCCAACACTGTTAGTATCACCTCAACATCAACACCCTGCGACAAGCCTATGCGCCGTTCTTCCTTATTGTGCAGGTCGGGAAACAACGCTAACAGACGAAAATAATTAGCCTCGCAACAAGCCATAAACGCTTTTAAATCAACTCGATAACGCAATTTTCGCCTCTTTTAATTAATAGCCGTCCAATACCTTACTAGGCCATACGGCCTCTCACCCGCCTCGGCCTAACTCTGCAAGCAAGTGATCACGGTTTAATTGCAACCACTGTAGACAAATAATACTCGCAGCGTTATTACATTGTCCCGCAGCCAAGGCGTCAAGTGCCTCACACTCACTCATCACATGCAATAGAATATCTTCATTCTCGCTGGCCAGACCGAAGTTGCCGCCTTTGTCACGTAAATCAGCCAGGCCACAAAACAGCTCCAGGCGCTCATTGGTGCCGCCGGGGCTGACCAGATATTCACAGATTGGCAGCAGTTTGACACGATCAATAGCCGCCTCTTCTATCAGCTCCCGGGTGGCGACATCCTCGGAGGTTTCGCCCGCCTCAACAATACCGGCAACCACCTCGAGTTGCCACGGTCCCTCCTGTAAACCCATCGCCCCAACGCGAAACTGCTCAACCATGCCAACCAGTTGCCGCTCGGGATCGTAAAGTAATACACCTACCGCCCGACCTCGGACAAACAGCTCACGGGTAAACTCCCGGCTCCAGCCACCCTCGAACAAGCGGTGACGCAAGTGCAGTTTCTCCATTGAAAAGAAACCCTTATACACGACTTCACGCGAAATCAGCTCGACATCCCCGTCACCCAAAGACTTAACTTTTTTCATCCACTTTCACTCCTTCCCAATCAGATCATTTAACCGATATTATTAGCGCACAAGTTGTATGCAAAGATTTACATACATAAAGGGTACGCAGCCGTTCTATCTGCTAAACTGCTGAGCAATAAATTACTCATTCAATCACGTTCATAGGACAAGTGCATGTCAAAGCTGATCTCAAAAACACTGGGCGGCCTGTTGTTAACGGCAACCTGTGCTGTACCTCTGCAGGCAGAAACGCTTGCAGAAATCTATCAACTGGCACTGAACAACGACGCACAATTACGTGCTGCCCACGCCGCCTTTAATGCCGGCAAGCAGTCCATTCCTCGTGCTCGTGCTGGCTTACTGCCGACTATTAATGGCAGCATTGAAATGACCGATGGTGACGGTGATTCCAGCTCTTTCCGCACACTTAATTTCCCGGGCCAAACTTTTAACGCGGGTGCAGCGGGTGAAAGAGATGACGAAACCGAGTTCTACTCACTCTCTCTAACTCAGCCACTGTTCGACATGCCGGCCTGGTTCACCTTTAAACAGGGCTTTGATCTCGACCAACGAGCCAACGCCGACCTCGCCGCAGAGCAACAAGCGCTGATTGTACGCGTTGCCGTTGCCTACACCGAAGTCCTGCGCACCAGTGAGAATTTAATTACTGCCAAAGCGGAACAGCGCGCCATTGGCCGTCAACTCGAACAAACCAAAGAGCGCTTTGAAGTCGGCCTGCTGCCGATCACCGATGTACATGAAGCCCAGGCCGCTTACGATGCCGCTCGCGTTAACACCCTCGAAGCAGAAGGTGCATTAGACATCGCCTTTGAGGCACTGGAAGTGATGACGGGACAGCCACACACTGAGCTGGCCGGACTCGCCGCTGAGTTTCCCATCCAGCCAACTGACCCTGTTGACCGAGAAGCCTGGGTAAAATTTGCCCAGGACAACAACTTCACCCTGGCCGCTGCACGCCTAACCGTGCAGGCCGCTGAGAAAAATGCCAAAGCCAAACGCGCCGAACACTTGCCACGCGTGTCGGCCAACCTAAGCTACTCCAATTACCATCAAGACGGCAGCTTTAAGCTCGATGACGGAAACAACCAGCCCTTCTCAGACGATGAAGAACCTCTGGTTTTTTCCGTGCGTATGGATGCCCCGATCTACTCTGGCGGATTTGTCAGTGCCGAACGCAAAATCGCTCAACAGGAGTTTATCCAGGCTCAGGAAACCCTCTTGCATACCCAGCGCAGTACAACGCAACAGGCTCGCTCGCAGCACCTGAAAGTACACACAAACAGCGCTCGGGTTGAAGCTAGAAGCCTGGGCATTATCTCAGCGCAAAGTGCTCTAGAAGCCACTCAGGCCGGTTACGATGTCGGCACACGTAATATCGTTGACTTGCTAATCTCGCAGCGTGTTCTGTACCGCTCTCAGCGCGACTACGCCAATGCGCGCTACGACTATATTTTGAGCATGCTCAATCTGAAAGAAGTCGCCGGCCTGTTGAGCCCAGACGATATCAACAAGCTCAATGCCTGGATGAAGCCTGAGCTGGTGGTTGGCAAATCTGACTCTCGAACAAAGCTGTAAGTCTGTCCAGCGCTCCGCGGTTGGCTTCGGTCACCGCGAGAGCCGCAGCGGACATCTGCTGATACTGCCCAGGATCAGCCAATAGCTTCACCACCACTGCGGCCAGCTCACTGGCGTCGGCACAGACCTCCAGGCCTCCCGCCTCATCCAGCAAACGACTGACCTCGGTAAAATTAAACAGGTGCGGCCCGCTTAAAACGGGCACCCCCCAGGCTGCGGGCTCGATCAAATTGTGCCCGCCCACATCGACCAAACTACCACCGACAAAAGTGATATCGCTAGCACCACAAAAGCTCAACAACTCGCCCATGGTGTCGCCCAATACGATCTGCGTCTTACTATCCAATGCGCTTTCACTGGCTTGCAGCTTACTGCGCCGCGCCAGGCGGTAATTACCCGCAGTGCAAAGATCGCCGACCTCGTTAAAACGCTCAGGGTGGCGGGGCACCAGCACCAAAAGCACATCGGGCCGGTGCTCTAAAACTTGGCTGAAGGCATCGAGAATGATTTCATCCTCCCCGCGGTGAGTACTGGCTGCCAACCACACGGGTCTGCCATCAGCCCCCTGCCACTGTTTTTTTAGCGCCGCCGCTTTCAGCCGAAGCGTGTCATCGAGTTGTAGATCAAACTTTATATTGCCGGTGACCTCGAGCACCTCCCCGCCAACACCCAGTTGCAAAAAACGCTCGCCATCATCCTTTGTTTGCGCTGCCACCACGGCCAATTTAGCCAACATCGGCCGGGCCAAAGCCTCTACCTTTGCATAACCCGCAGCCGATTTTGCCGACAGTCGCCCATTGGCCAGTACTACCGGAATAGCCCGGCGATGACAGGCATCAATCAAGTTGGGCCAAAGCTCGGTTTCCATAATCACCAATATGGCCGGGTGAGTGCGATGCAGGAAGTGTGCGATGGCATCGGGCATATCGTAGGGTGCGTAACAATGCTCAACACTATTGCCGAAGGTCTTTTTCACCTGCTCCGAGCCGGTCGGCGTCATCGTTGTCACCAGCAAAATCGACTCGGGATATTGTTTTTGCAGACGGCGAACCATGGGAGCGGCGGCGATGGTTTCTCCCACCGAAACGGAATGCACCCAGATCACTTGCTGGGAATCGGCCAGGCGGGCAACAAAACCAAAGCGCTCCCTCCAGCGCCGACGATAAGCCGGTGCTCGACTACCACGCCAAATCAGGCGCAGCAGAATTAAGGGCAAACAAAGATAAATAAGTAGGGTGTACAGTAATCGAGCCAAGCGGTGCCTCCAGATGGGGGCAGCATACCGAGGCCAGTGGATAGCCGCAAAAGGTTTTGCACAAAACGCTATAATCCTGAAAACGCAGACGTCTGGAAACCAACCTCCCTATGCCAACAAGCTCCGACACCTTTAAGGCTAGCAATAATGTACAAACCGACATCACCATTATCGGCGGCGGCATCGCCGGGCTCTGGCTACTGCATCGCCTCTGCAAGCTTGGCTACAACGCCATTTTGCTAGAAAGTAATGCCTTAGGCAGTGACCAGAGCGTCGCCAGCCAGGGCATGATTCACGGCGGTATTAAATACACACTCAGCGGGCTATTGAGCGGCGCCTCGGAAGCCATTGCCGATATGCCGGGCTATTGGCGCAAATGCCTGCAGGGCGATGGCGAAATTGATTTGCGTGGCTGCAAACTGCTCAGCGACCACTTCTATTTATGGTCGAGCGCAAAAACCACTTCACGCCTGACGACGTTTTTTGCCAGCAAAGCCACACGCGGACGCGTTGATAAAGTCAGTGGCAAACAGCTGCCCCCACTCTTGCAAGTACCTGAATTTAAGGGCTCCGTGTATAAACTCGTGGACATGGTGCTGGACGTACCCTCCCTGATTCGCCAGCTGGCCACGCCATTGCAGTCGCGCATTTTCCAGATCGACTGGCAAACCGCCACCTTCCAGCGCCAGCCCGACGGCTGCCATGCCATTGAGATTGTCAGCGGCGAACAAAGGCTATTACTCAATACTTCGGCCATCGTGCTCACCGCCGGGCGGGGTAACGGCGAGCTACTCAAGCAACTCGACGCCTCCAGCCCGGCCATGCAAACCCGTCCCCTGCAACAGGTGCTGGTCAAACACCGCCACCCCCATAGTTTTTTCGGCCACTGCCTCGGCGGGGAAACGACCCCTCGCGTCACCATTTCAAGTCACGCCTGTGACGACGGTAGTCAGGTGTGGTATCTCGGCGGCTCTCTCGCTGAAAAGGGCGCGAGCCAAAGTAGTGACGAATTAATCCGCTGTGCTCAGCGTGAGCTGGCTGAATTATTGCCCTGGGTCGATCTCAGCGATGCCCAATGGGCTACACTCCCCGTCGAACGCGCCGAGCCACTGCAACGCAATTTTGCCCGCCCCGATCAAGCTTATGCCGACTGGGCTGGCAATTGTCAGAACGTGATCGCCGCCTGGCCCACCAAGCTCACCTTGGCGCCCAATCTGGCGACACAAATTGTCGATCTGTTGACAAAAAAAGGCGTCAAGCCACGCTACGCTGCGCCGCTTACCCTGCCCCTCAAATCACCGGGAATCGCACCATCGCCCTGGCAGACGCTATTTGGAGACGATTAATGCTACCTAAGCGCACCCTTGGTAAGATAGACATGGAGGTCAGCATACTCGGCCTGGGTACCGTCAAGCTGGGTAGAAATGAGGGCGTTAAATATCCACAGAGCTTCAAAATCCCCGACGACAAAGAGGCCGCAGCACTCATCGGGCTAGCCAAAGATAGCGGTATTAATTTGATCGACACAGCACCCGCCTACGGCAACAGCGAGCAACGCCTTGGCAAGTTGCTCAAAGGACAACGCCAGGACTGGTTAATTTGCACCAAGGTTGGCGAGGAATTTATCAATGGCGAATCACGCTATGACTTCTCCCCGGAGCACGCCCGCAGAAGCGTTGAGCGCAGCCTGCGTCGGCTAAACACCGATGTACTCGATATTGTCCTCATTCATTCGGACGGTAACGACGAGGAGATACTCCAGAGGCATGGCACGCTGAGCGCACTGGCAGAACTTAAAAAGGAAGGTAAAATCCGCGCGATCGGTATGTCGACCAAAACGGTAGAAGGCGGATTACTCGCCGCCGAACTCGGCGACGTGGTCATGATCACCTGGAATCTCCAATACGATGATGAAATCGCAGTCGCGGATTATTGTCACCAACACGGCAAGGGCGTGCTGATAAAAAAGGCCCTTGCCAGCGGTCACTCCACATCGGACCCAAAGCGTGGAGGCAACACCGCCGACAATCCGATAAAACAATGCTTCGAGATGATTTTTGCTCACCCTGGCGTTAGCAGCGCCATCGTAGGCACGATCAACCCTGAACATCTTCGCGCTAACATTAGTGCGATATAACTCACAACTACCCCCCCCCTCAGACTTAGCTATACCGATCGATCAGCGACTCAAACCATATAAGTAGGCAAATAGTACATGGCAGAAAATCAAGATAAAAATCTACTCAAACTCCTCCAATTTGAGAATGAGCAGCTCAAACTAGGTCTGGTCAACGTTCAAACCAACCTGGCTGAGTCTACCGAAATCAATTACGAGTCACTCTCTGAATTCAATGACATCAAAAACGATTTCTCCGGATTACTCGATGACTCTCGAAACCTGACTTCACAAATGACAGAGCTAACGTCACTGCTCGCCACGTCTAAATCCCGCACCCAGGTCATGACCGAGCAGATAGAAAACATTAACACCCTGCTGCAAAAAATTGTCGGCATCTCCTACCAAACCAACCTTCTGGGCCTTAACGCCACCATTGAAGCCGCAAGGGCTGGCGAAGCGGGCAAAGGCTTCGCTGTGGTTGCCGATGAGGTAAAAGCCCTGGCGCGGGAAAGTAAAAAAGCCGCTGACGAAATTACCACGGCGATTGAGCAAATCAATGAAGAATCGATGATCTTTTCCCACAGCATGGAAGAGTCGAGCGAAGGTTGTGAAAAAATTAAAACCGTTGTCGACCAGTTTGATCTGCGCCTGCACGAAACAAGCCAGGCGAATAATCGCTCTGTGCACCGCATGCTTGGCACCAATGATAGAACTTTCACATCACTCGCCAAGCTGGATCATATTATCTGGAAAGTAAACACCTACCTGTCCGTCATAAAACAAAAAAAGCAGATGGATTTTGTCGACCACAAAAATTGCCGGCTTGGTAAGTGGCATACCCAGGGCGAAGGTAAGAAGAGTTTTTCACGATTAAAATCTTACCCCCATCTCGACCACCCTCACTCGGTCGTACACAACGGCACCAAACGGGTTTTTGACTTTATTGATAAAGGTGAAGGTTATACACAGGAACTCGAAAATGCGCTGAAAGAAATGGAGCGCGGCAGCGATAGTGTTTTTGACGTGCTCGACAAAATGTTGCGAGAGAAAGGCTAAAATATTATCAGGTAACTATTACCTGAACCTCGGCCGCTTAACCCCACTGCTAGAGGCTCGCCACCGGAAGGCGTCCTCTGCAACAAAAACAATCCAAAAAAATTCCACAAGGCCTATTCGCCCTGTATTTTTTCCACAATCGCCGTGGTAGAACAATCATCAAGAAAATCTAGCGCCTGTACTTTGCCGCCATAAGCTTCAACAATTTCCCAGCCCACCACCTCTTCTTTCTTATAATCGCCGCCTTTCACCAGAATATCGGGACGCACTAATTCCAGCAGCCTCTCTGGCGTATCATCGCTAAACACCAGCACCCAGTCGACGGATTCAAGGCCCGCCAGCACGGCCATACGCCGATCTTCAGAATTGATCGGCCGACCTTCTCCTTTAAGACGACGCACCGATTCATCGGCGTTAACCGCAACAATCAAGCGCTGACCCAAGCCACGCGCCTGTTCGAGATAACCGACATGACCGGCGTGAAGGATGTCAAAGCAGCCATTGGTAAAAACAATATTTTCACCGTGAACACGGGCATCGGCCAAATCGACCAGCAGTTGTTCTTCATTGACAACACCGCGCCCGTGGCCTTGCTCCAGCTGCAGGGCACGGCGCAATTCGGGCGCACTAATGGTAGCCGTGCCCAGCTTGCCGACCACGATGCTCGCGGCCAAATTGGCCAATACAACGGCGTTGGGCAACTCTTCTCCCGCACCCAGCGCGGCGGCCAGCACGGAGATCACCGTGTCCCCCGCACCCGTTACGTCAAATACCTCGCGTGCTCGCGCCGGCAGGTGAAATTCCGGCATACCCTGGCGCAACAGGGTCATACCATGCTCACCACGGGTCACTAACAAGGCCTCAAGATCCAGCTCTTCAAGCAGCGCCAAACCCTTTTCAACGATAGCACCCTCACTTTCGCAGGGCCCGACCACTGCTTCAAACTCGCCCATATTCGGGGTAATCAAGGTTGCCCCCTGATAGCGGCTAAAGTCGCTACCCTTGGGGTCAACCAATACGGGGATGCCACGTTGTCGGGCAGCCTGAATTAACTCAACGGGATTTTGCAGAGCACCTTTGCCGTAATCTGAAATCACAAGCACGCTAACATTTGCCAAATAGGCTGCAACCTTATCGGCAATTTGATCTGTATCGGCCACCGTAAATTGTTGTTCAAAATCGAGACGCAATAATTGCTGATGGCGACTAATCACGCGCAACTTGGTAATGGTGGGCTTATCGACTGACACCTGGAAATCAGTACGAATACCTGCTGAACTAAAACGAGTCTCAAGAGAGTGGGCAGCCTCGTCGGCACCGACAACACCCACCACGGAGGCCCCGGCACCCAGTGCTGCAATATTCAAAGCGACATTGCCTGCGCCACCGACGCGATCTTCCAGCTGCTCAACTTTAACC
Source organism: Candidatus Reddybacter sp. (assembly GCA_041277045.1). GTDB lineage: Bacteria > Pseudomonadota > Gammaproteobacteria > Pseudomonadales > Porticoccaceae > Reddybacter. Next base: position 591,765 of record JBGFSY010000001.1, read on the forward strand.
ACCGGCACGGGAGCCTCGGGAGAAATACGTGAAGTCGGCCCCTGCCAATAGCGGTCGAGCATTAAATCGCCAACGACCAATATTTGAGCGCCATCAAAGCGCGGCATTTTTACATTCAACCCTACTCTCCATTTACATAATTTATTTTGAGCTTTTAAAAACGACTGGCGGTATCAGCCCTTAGCCTGACATTAAGCCTGCGATGTATCTCTAGCAATAAGCGGCTCTTTTACCTGTAATTGCTCAAGCGCCTTCCACACCGCCTGAGCACTAATCGTCTTCATGCATTGGGCCTGCTCGCCATTGTAATCTGGCGTATCACAACGCTGCTTATAGCAGGGTATGCAGTCAAAACCTGTGGCTTGCAAATGAAGCGTCCTCGCGCCAGTCGCACCAATCAAATGAGGATCTGTTGCCCCGTATAGCGTCACCGTTGGCACATCGAGGGCTGCCGCGACATGGGCCAGCCCGGTATCGACACAAACCGCACCTGCACTATCGACTAGCACACCGGCAAGCTCACCCAGACTCAGTCGTGGTAGCACAGTGCAATGCTGATACGGCCCAGAAATCTGCTCGGCCTGAGCTTTCTCCCCGGCGGAACCCCAGGGTAATAAAACCTCATAACCCTGCTCACCGGCCTGCTCAATGAGCTGAGACCAATGCTCATCCGACCAGCGCTTGTTCGGCCAGCTGGCATTTTGCACAAACACGAGATAAGGCGAAATGGGTAATTCTAAAGGCGCTTTAGGCCACTGTTTTGAGGCGAGGCCAAATTCTGGCTCCGTTGTCGGCAGAGGGTAATTTAAGGCGTGGGCAAAGAGCTGACGCCAGCGATCAATCGCCAGCTGGTCGCGTGAAATTGAATAGCGCTTGCCATAGGCGAGGTGTGCAACCCACTCACTCACAGAGCGACTATCCGGCCCGTGCTTCATGCCCCGAGCCAGTCGGGTGACCAGGGCGCTTTTCCAGTTTGTCTGTGCATCGATGACCGCATCGTACTGAGTGCTGCGCAGGTCTTTAACAAAAGCACCCAGCTCACCGTTCTTCCAAACCTGCGCTAGTTGTGCCCGCCAACGGCGATGAGCCGTCGTCAGGGTGCGTTGCACCGTCGGGTGCCACAAAGGGATTTCAGCAAATGATTCATCCACTGCCCAGTCAAATTTGATATCGGGATAAACCTTTTGAGCATCGCTAAGGGCAGGCAAAGCCTGCACCAGATCACCCATCGAGGTTAGTTTAACAATCAATACATTCATAGATCAGGCTTTAATAGCAGTGAAAAAGGCAAAGAGGCCTGATTAAACATCGGACAATTATTCCCTTCTCTAACAATTCAAGCGGGAGCGGTAGGGCTCCCAGAAAATAACTTTTTGAGCTTGGCGCTAAGGCGATGAAAAAACTGGTGCTTGCCTTTTGCGGCCTCGCCGACGAGATAGTTCATCTGTATCGACAAACGCTTGCCGACGACTGGTTTGTGGCCATGCCAGCAGTTATCCGTCACCTTAAAGGCCATTAGAGTACCGGCAGTGGGCGGTACTTCCTCAACAAAATTTTCAATGTTTTCGCCATCGCGCAGTACGCGCAAATTACCGCCCTCGGCTTCCCAGCTGTTATTTAAATACAGCAGCACGGTGACCACCTTGGTCTTCGAGTCGGTGTGAATGCGCCCGTCTTTTTCACGCATCACGCCACGCACCGTCGTCATAATGGGAAAACCCTCGAGACTAAAGCCAAACTTGTCAGCCACTACGTGGCGAAAAGCGTCACTTTGCAACTCACTCAGCAGAGCCTCATAAGCCTTGCCCCCCGATACCGCCGAAACAGGAATACTACCGGGGTGCTCAATAGCGGGAAAGTCTTGCAGCACAGACTCAAGCGCTTCGCCTTGGACAAAGCCGGGCACCACAATGTAGGGATAGGGGTCTGTTCTAAGGCGCTCGCTACTGAACGCGTTTAACTCAAGCATGGCAAACTCCGAAGGGCTGAAAGCCCGCACATGCTACCACAGCCGGGTCTGGCTCCACACACGCCGGCCGTCCCAATGACATGTTTTCAATGGAGAAGCAGCGTTCGATTGAGCTACCGCAATTCATCCGTGGGAACAATGATAAGAGAAACCAATACCGTCAATAGTGCAGCCCGCGCATGCCCTGTATCGCAGTCGAACCATTAGGTATAATTTTATGTAGCAACACTCGCCCTGCCCCCGGCCCGAGAACACCCTCCATGATAGAAATTTCAAAACCAAAGCTCTCGGCAAGATCTGGGCAAAACCATAAAAAGAACAAAATAGTTATCTATAGTCTGAGCTGCGTGCTTAGTATGGTGCTGTTTTTTGCCTACAGCACAACTGACAGCATCCTCAACGACGATGGCATAAATTATATCTACGCTGCCCATTCCATTGCAGAAGGCTTACCCGAGCAGGCAAAAAGCTATCGTCCAGAAATTCTTTTTTATAGCCAAATCGCGCTTACAGCCAATCTCACAGGTTTAGACCTGTACCCCAGCGCACAGTTATTAAGCCTATTTTGGCAAATCTTATTAGCCTGCGGTTTTATCGCCATCATTCGCTCTTTCGACACATCAATGCAAAGCCAACTCATTGCGCTTGCCGTCTTCTTCAGCATGATGAGCCTCAACGATTTACGCCCCGAAATTATTCGCGGCTTCGGTTTTTGGGCTCTGCAGTTATGGGCCGTCTGGGCAGGGCTGACGTTTATTAAATCAAGACTCTGGCGTTTTGCCCTGCTATGGCTAGGCTTAAGTGGCATTTCAATACTCTACCGCGCAGAGGGTCTTGTCTACTTTACGCTAATTCCAATGCTCATCCTGCTAAATACAGGTTTCACAGGAAAAGTCACCGCCAAGAAGGGACTAAAAACTGCCAGTTTGATTTTGATTGTAAGCGGGGTTATTTGGTTTGTTTTCGTGCCGGAATCCAGGCAGCCGTCCAGTAACACGCCTGGGTTTACGCAATTACAGAGCCTCTCTGCCACGGGTAAATTGCAGCGAGAGCTTAGGGGATTCAAACAGGGCATTAGTAAATTCCGGCAATTAAAAACCGATATTGCCAAAATAATGCCCAATAAATGGGCGCAGCGCAGTGCCAACAACCTGCTGATTGGCGGCTTTACTTTTCACCTTCTATTAACCCTCATAAAGACCAGCAATGCGCCTCTAATGGCTTTATCCCTGTACCGGGGAAACATTAGACGCCCTTTCTTCAGCGACCCCCGGCACAAATTATTGGCTAGCTATATTTTAACTGGCATCCTTATCGGCTTGATGAGCATCTACAATAAGTACTTCCTGAGCACGCGCTATATTATGCTGACAGCCATTCTTCTCGGCATCCCCATAACATTGGTACTGAACAAAAGCTATAGCCGTTTTATTACCTCTCACAAGCTAAGGGCACGCTTATGGCGATACGCCCTATTCTCTCTGCCGCTGCTAGCCTGCATATATCCACTCACTCGCCAGGACGATAACAAACTCTACATTCGCGAAGCCGGCCAGTGGGTCAAAACCCATCTCAAAGATGAGCAAATAATTTATTTTAATGATCAGAAAGTTGCCTTTTATACCGCCGATTACACTAACGACAGCTTTAAAAAACAACATGATGACCTACAAGATTTGCTACAGGAGGGCTATCAATATGCTGTATTGTACGAGGGCAAAGGTGAGCAGCCGCCTCTACAGCAGAGCTTACAAGAGCTGCGACTGAAAAGTTTCAAGAATAGTCGAGGCCGATCAGTCAACATATATAAACTTCCCGTCCCGGATTCGCAGTTCATTTTTGCCGACAGTCGATACAACCCAAAACCAGCAGCACGGTAGCCCAACATGCCCAGTAAATACCCCGACTTTATATTTGAGCGCGCTGGACACTGGTGTTTTTATCGAAATAACGCCCTTGAGCCGATCGAGACCGCTACGCCAACAGACGATGAATCGCCGATAAGTCCGCTTCTCTCAAAACGGCAGGAGATTACTTCTTCACAACATTCTCATGTCTGTAAAGCAATACTTAACAATAGAAAACAGACCTTTCCTGTCTACTTCAAAGGCATGGATTTCAAATCTCCCCGTGACGTCATCAAGCAACAATTGAGTAAAAGCCGCGCTATCAAAGCTTTTGAAGCAGAGCTACTTCTTCAATCTCTCGGTTTCGGCACCCCAACCACGCTACTCACGGGGTGGCGTCAACGAATGCTATTTTTCAAGGATAGCTTCTTTAGCCTCAGCGCAGCGTTAACCGACTACGAGGACCTATACACAATCGCGGCCCAACTTGGCGACCAACCCGCTCATCAGAAAAGAGCTTTTATCGAACAGCTCTCTGCGACTATTGCTCGCATGCACAGGGAAAACATCGGCCACGGCGACCTACGTGCCGGCAATGTTATGTGTAAACATTCTGAGGAATGGCACTTTTCATTAATAGATAACGAAAGAACACGGAAGTACCGAAAGCTTCCAGAAAGAATTAGAATAAAAAACCTGGTTCAACTAAATCTTTTAATCAGCCCAGTTATTAACAAAACCGACCGGCAACGTTTTTTTGATAACTACTCATTACTTTGTTACGGGCAGATCAATAGAAACCTACTCACCAAAGTTATCGACAAAACCAGGCGGCGACTAAAAATCATGGTGGAAAAACAAAAGATAGAAGCCTCTGATTTGTGGCTTTAACTATCGAAAAACACCTCTAACGAAGAACCGGAATTGCAGGACCTCTACGGCACCGTCAACCTTTCAAGCTCTTCATAACAAAAGCCTTAAAAGCTCTTTTGATATACTTTATACGCAGTACTGAGCGAGCATCTATTCTCAATGCCTTCCGGAAATAACCAAGGGACTCTTTGTACATAGCCTGATCATATAAGCGGCGAAAAACAGACAAGTAACGGTTTACTGAGTAAGTCTTCTTATACCTCATATAGCTCTGCGGAATTATATTTTCATCAAATACAGCGCCTACAACCTTTTCGCCAGCATCAATCAACGCGGGGATATTATTCCTCAAACTATTATCATGGTGATAGCGCTCAACAACACTAGCATCAATACTTACAGAGCTACCTAAGGCCAACAGGTGGGAAAATACACTTTGATCCTCAAGACATCTCATATCTTCAGGGTAAGGCGTCTTCTCTAGCAGGCTTTTTTTCACGAGAAATCCACCGTGAGAGATTCGAATCTTTTTATTTAGAAACAAGTTGAAATTATTCTCACCACTATTCGATAATGGCGTTGCCGGTTTGGATACAATCTTTCCCGACGAGTGCTTTGAATCGTAAGATGCGACAAAAAGATCCGCACTTTTATTATCGGCAATTGCTTTTCTGAAAGTCTGAAAAGCACCAGCAAGCATCCTGTCATCCGCATCGAGCAAAATAATGTACTCGCATGAAGCTCGCTTAATCCCATAATTTCGTGCTGATGCAGCGCCACCATTAAGCTTCTTATGGTACTTAATACTTTCATTACCGGCTCTCGAAATAAAAGCAGATACCACCTCTTCGGTATTATCGGTAGAGCCATCATCCACAACCAAAAGCTCATCGCCATCGACCATCTGTGACAGCACAGAACTCATTGTGTCCTCGATAAAGCCTGCGTAGTTATACGCAGGTATGATGATACTTATCCGAACATCGCCCTCTTTGCATATTGTCATTAGATCAGTACCTGTCTGGATATTTTATTTTGTGGCGGTCGACAATTTTTTTGTAAGGGGCTTCCACTCTTCCAGCCACAGCCTCTACGTCGACATTGACAGACTCGGCATACTCCAACAAAAACCCGTCTCTATCTTCAACAGACATATCAGCCTCTGCCATACTGACGAGAAATCGAGCCACATCCTTTGCCAATAAGCGCTTATTACTTTGCTTTTTAGCGCCATCAAAATCCACAGAAAAAAGCTTTTTATCCGTAGAAGAGAGCATAAGGTTTGCGTATTTGAAATCACCATGCACTATACCCAGCTGATGAATACTGCCCAAAAGTCTTGCCGATTGTAAAATAAAACAACCTCGATTCTCATCACTAGAAACCATTTCACACGACAAGGGTGAACGCATATCGCTAGCATCCTCTAGCCACTCAGAAATAATGTATTCAGTGTTATTTCTCTCTGACCTTCCCCTTATTAACGCTACCGGCTTAGGAACACTCACCCCTTTAGCATAAAGCTCGCAATGAATCCCCCATATATCTTTTACTTTATTAGCAAAATAACGCCGAGCCAAACCCTTAAAAAGGGTTGTTTTGTACGCTTTAACAAAACACGACACATCACCTTCAGGCAAACTGACAACGCAGCGTCCAGACTTTATTTTGTCAGATTGTTTAAACCATTGAACAGCGGAACAATCAAAACCCACAGCCAAATTGGCGGATCTCTCATCGTAGCTATGCAATATTTCAAATTCGTCTAACATCTACACAATTCCAGAGATATCATTTAAAAGGCAATACTGGCAAACGCTTAAAATCCCTGCGATAAAGCTGTATTGCACGTTTTGTGACGCTATTAAGCAGCGATTCATGGCGAGTGAAAATTTGACGCAAGGGCATATCGAAATAGACCTGCAAGAAAAGGTAAACATCTTTTTTTGTCAGGCCGATATCGAGGGATGAAAAATAAATACTGGCAATATCTTTCACCAACCAGCGACGCGGCACTACCGTTCGCATCTGGGCGCGATGCAAGTCAACGAGGAAGAGGCGAGGGTCTTGTTTCGCGGTATTCGACGCGGAGGACAAGTCGAGCAAGAAGTGACAAATATACAAATCCCGGTGATTAATGCCCGCATCATGAATAGTCCGCGCTATCGTTGCGACCTTGCGAATTAAAGCTCGTCGCTCGCTCGGTGGCGGCGGGTTAGTCGGCCACTGCTCGGCGTATTGCGCCAAACTCAAGGTATTCGTTAATTCTTCGGTGACCAGGAAGGAGAGCTTTTTAGCGGGGTTACGACCTTTACTGCCGTAAGCCAAAGTATTCAGGGAATCGAGACCGAGCTCATGAACCCGGTTAATGGCCAGCCATTCATTTGAAGCACCGGTGACGGGCATTTTTAGTTGCAGGAAATTTTTAATAATTTCCCGCCAACCGATGCCGGTGTGCAGCTTGCGATAATAGGTTTTGCCCGCCAGTTGAAACTTCAGGGTCTGGCGACCTTCTTTATCGCGAACCACCTCGCCATCCACCGCCTGCAGCAAGGCAAAAACGTCTTTGTCACGCCAAAGCTCTTGCAGCTCACCTCTGAGTATTAGTTCAGTCACCGCTCAACTTCCTTCGCTTTAGCAATCTTTTCCATAATATCGACAGCGACCTGGGGGCGACTGTAAACATCACTATTTGCGGCAAAACTTTCACCTTGTTGATGCCACTGCTCGCCCGATATAGCGAGGGCCTTATTAATCGCCAGCACATAATCATCACTGTTAAACGGGCTGGCAATCACCGCGCCCATCCGAGCATCCCGCACATAGTGAGCATAACCGCAGACATCACTGGCAACCACGGGCAACCCGGCAATCATCGCCTCAAGCAGGGCATTGCCGGTATTTTCTTTATAGGCCGGGTGCAACAACACATCCGCCGCCTGTAATAAATTCGGCACATCATCGCGACCACCGAGAAAGCACACGCGCTCCTGTAAGCCAAGCTTTTCCGCTTGGCGCACAAACTGCTCGCGCTTGTCTTCACCAACCACGAGTAATACGCCATCCAGTCCCTGCTCACACAGCGTATGCAAAGCGATAATACTGCGATCCAGACCTTTGGTTTTATAACCGGAGCCGAGGGCTAAAAAGCATTTTTGTTCACCGCCTAAACCCAGCTGCTCTCGAGTTTCCCGGCGTATTTCTTGCCAGTTATTTGGCGCCACACGATTCGTCGCTATGCCCGGTGGTAAGGTATTAAAACGATCTTCTGCCGTGCCATAACACTGCACAAAACGCTCGCGCTCGGGGCGTGAAACTTCAAGTATTTGCGTCTTTGAGGCAGCGCCAAATACGGCTTTCTCTAGCTTTAAATAGGCTTTTGTTCTGGGCGCAAGGCGATAGAAAAAGCCCCGCTCATGGTGGGCTTTGTAGGCAAAGCAGGAATCGGCTGCGTAATACAGATCGAGTCCCGGCCACTTATTAAAGCCGATCAGCAAATCGTTAGCCTTTAATTTCGGGCGTAAATCGGCGGCAAAGTTTTGCATACGCGCCGCGTTGTCCCAGCCCCGCGCAGGAATCACTTGTAGATCGATACCCACCGGGCAGTCACCCTGCCAGTCACTGCAATAAATCGTCACGCCATGGCCCCGTGCGATAGCTTCAAGTGCCATCGCCAGCATATTGCGCTGCAAACCACCAAAGGGAAAATATTTGTAGAGCGCGAAGGCTAACTGCAAAGGAGGCCGATCATTAGTCCCGCCCATCAAGTCAGGCCCGTGCGGGCAAAGCAGGATCGACAAGCCTATCCAGCGCAGCTAGAACTTGCTGAGGCTCAAGCTCGACTAAACACTTCACATCCCCTCGGGGACACTCGCGCTGAAAACAGGGCCCGCAATCAACCGGCACCGATAACACTTCAACGCAATCGCCCAAGGGCGGCGTAAAACCGGGAGAGGTGGAACCGTAAACGACCACCAGTGGCCGGCCCAGTGCGGCACTAATGTGCATTAAGCCTGAGTCGTTACTGACCACTGCCGTGGCCATGGAGAGTAAATCTATCGCTTCAGACAATTCGGTTTGCCCGGCGAGGTTGCGAATAAACGCCGTATTTTTGCCACTTATTGATGTGGCAATACTCTCGCCCACGGCGGCATCGCTGTCAGAACCCATCAGCCACACCTGCCAGCCACGGTCGAGCATGGTTTGGGCGACCTGTTGATAATGCACCTCGGGCCAGCGCTTGGCCGGGCCAAATTCGGCACCGGGGCACAGCGCCAATACCGGCCGACTTAGGTCGATAGCAAACTTATCGCGTAGTGCGGCCAGAGCCGGTTCATCCACTTCCAGATGAGGGCGCGGCAGCTCAGCAGGCAGAGCTTTGCCCTCGGCATAAGCCAGAGCGATAAAGCGCTCTATCATCAAAGGGTAGCGTTCTTTATCGAGCAGGCGAATATCGTTGAGCAAACCAAAGCGCATTTCACCGCGCCAACCAACGCGCAAAGGAATACCGGCAAAGGCGGGAATTAAGGCGGATTTTAAGGAGTTGGGCAGCACATAAGCTTCATCGTAAGCCTGCTTGCGCAGCTGTTGAGCCAATACCCAGCGTTTTGAAAGTGCCAGCTCGCCATGGCCAACCGGCATAGCAATGGCCCCACTCACCTCGGGCATGCGCTCGAGCAGCGGACGACTCCAGGCCGGAGCCAGCACGTCGATGTGGCAACCGGGGTTTTGCTGCTGAAGACTGGTAAATAGCGTTTGCGCCATCACCATATCGCCGACCCAGGAAGGGCCGACAATAAGGATTTTTTTACGGTTAATTAGCGCGTCTCTATCGAATAGATCAGTTAATAAAGCGACGGCTAAGCGTCAATCGGCGATAGCCACTCGGGGTGGTCTTCATTGCGACCCCGCACCGCGTCAAAATAAGCGGTTTGTAGCTCGGCGGTAATCGGCCCACGGGCACCGCTGCCAATCTCGCGATTATCTAGCTCACGAATCGGCAGCACTTCGGCGGCGGTGCCGGTAAAGAAGGCCTCGTCGGCAATATACACCTCGTCGCGGGTGATACGTTTTTCACGCACCTCGTAACCGCGCTCCTGAGCCATTTGAATAACGCTGGCTCGGGTGATGCCATCGAGGCAAGAAGTTAGCTCTGGCGTGTACAGAATGCCATCGCGCACGATGAAGAAATTCTCGCCACTGCCCTCGGCAACATAACCATCGACATCCAGCAGCAGCGCTTCGTCGTAGCCATTTTGTAGGGCCTCGCGCAGCGCCATCATCGAATTCATGTAGTTGCCATTCGCCTTCGCCTTGCACATCGTAATGTTGACGTGGTGGCGAGTATAAGACGAGGTATGAATGCGAATGCCCTGTTCGAGGGATTCGGGGCTCATATACGAGGGCCATTCCCACGAGGCAATAATCACGTGGGTCGACAAACCGTCGGCGCGCAGGCCCATGGCCTCGGAACCGAGGAAGGCCATCGGGCGCAAATACGCCTCTTCAAGATTATTGGCTTTCACCACGTCGAGCTGGGCCTGATTCAGAGTGTATTCATCGTAGGGCATCTTCATGCCGACGATTTTGGCCGAGTTATGCAGGCGTTTGGTGTGTTCTTTCATGCGAAAAATCGCCGTACCTTTGTTCTCGGTATTATAGGCGCGCACGCCTTCAAACACGCCCATGCCGTAGTGCAAGGTGTGGGTCAGTACGTGCACCTTGGCATCGCGCCAGGGCACCATCTCACCATCAAACCAAATAAAACCATCACGATCTGCAAACGACATTGAACGACTCCTCTACGCTAACGCCTCACCATCAAACAACCGCGCCCAAATAGCGGCTACGGCCTGACGATGAGTATCAAATTCTCCAGTCTTCACCACACCCGGCAACTGCTGCAACTGCAAGCGGTGGCCCGCAGAGCGATAGGCAATATAGGCCTGGGTCAGTTGCTCGCCTTCCTCCGTCGAGAAAAAGCCAGCGCCCACCAGATCAGCCAGTATGCGGATGTTATCTTGCCAATGGGCCACGTCGGGTACGGAATTGGACTGGGCTAAAACCGCGAATTGAACCATAAATTCAATGTCGACGATACCTCCCCTATCCTGTTTAAGATTGAACGCCCCCTCCACCTGGGCACCGACCCCCGAACCGAGGTGGTCAAACATTTTAGCGCGCATCGCGCCGACCTCTTCGCGCAGCGTTTCGTGGTCGCGATCCTGCTCCAGCAACTGCCGGCGCAAGGCCTCAAATTGCTCAGCCAATTGCCGGTCACCGGTAATGGCTCGCGCCCGCACCAGGGCTTGCTGCTCCCAGGTCCAGGCACTTTCACGCTGATATTTTTCAAAGGCACTCAAGGAGCACACCAACAAACCCGAGTTGCCCGATGGCCGCAGGCGCATATCGGTTTCGTAGAGCACACCCGACGCCATGCGCGTACTGAGAATATGCAAAATGCGCTGCCCCAGCCGGGCAAAAAAGGTTTCATTGTCGACACTGCGCTCGCCATCGGTATTTAAACCCTGGGTGGCATTGTGGATAAACACCATGTCCAGGTCCGAACCGTGGCCCAGCTCGATACCTCCCAGCTTGCCATAGCCGACAATCAACAGGCCGGGGGTTTGCCCATCGGCATTTCCCGGCAGGCCGTAACGACCGGTCATATCGCGCCAAGCGATGGCCAACACCTGCTCCAGCATTACCTCGGCCAACCAGCTTAAATAATCGCTGACACGCATCAGCGGCAGCACCCCCATCACCTCACAAGCCGCGACCCGCAGACCGTGGGCGAGACGAAAATAGCGCAGGGTCTCCATCTGCGCTTCGAGGTCTTCATCGGGAATGCGCAATAATAACTGGCGCAGCTCGTCGGCCAATTGCTCGCGATCGGGCGGTGTATACAGCGTTCTAGCGTCGAGCAGCTCATCGAGGAGAGCCGGATTATTGGCCAAACTTTCGGCGATCCACGGGCTGGCGGCGCAGAGCTTCACCAGTTGCGCCAGCGCCGCCGGACTCTCTATCAGCAATACTAAATAGGCACTGCGCCGCGCGACCGCTTCAACCAACAGTGCTGTGCGCTGCAAGGTCTGGGCACTATTTTCCAGTTCTGCGCAGCGGTTAATCAATAGCGGTAGTAAAGCATCAAGGCGGGCGCGGGTACCCACCGGCATGGCTTGCACCGCAGAGCTTGCCAGTAAGCCCTGTAAAATCTTGCCGGCCAGAGCAATATCGTCATAGCCAAGTTCGCTCAGGCGTTTAGCCGTATGTTCCGATTCATCCAGTTGCCAGGCCTCCGCAAGCTCTTCACCATTGGTGTCGTCGGCCTCTTCGGCAAAACCGTTAAACATACGGCTAACGAAGTCGCGGTGCCCATCCAGCTCGCGCATAAACCCGGTCCAATCGACAAAGCCCATCATCGTCGCCATGCGCAAGTGCTCTAGCTCACCATCGGGCAAGAGCTGGCTTTGCTGATCTCGCCAGCCCTGGATGAGGTGCTCGACATCGCGCAGGAAGCAATAGCTTCGCCACAGCTTGGCACCGCTACCCTCGGGCAAGAGCTTTTCTTCATCGATCAAAGCCAATGTCCGGCGCAAACTCGCGGTCTGAAATTGCCGGTCGCGACCGCCACGAATTAACTGAAAGGCCTGAGCGGTAAATTCAATTTCGCGAATACCACCGGGGCCGAGTTTAATATCGTTGCCTAGGCCACGGCGCAGCACCTCACGGGTGATCATCGTCTTCATATCGCGCAGTGCTTCAATGGCGCCGAAGTCGATATAACGACGATAAGTGAAGGGCCGCAGTATGCTCATCAACTCCGCTTTCACCACTTCGTCACCGGTAATGGCCCGGCACTTAATCATCGCATAGCGTTCCCAGTCCCGCCCCTGTGCCTGGTAGTAGTCTTCCATGGCGGCAAAGTTGAGCACCAGTGTGCCGCTTTCACCGTAGGGCCGCAGGCGCATATCGACGCGGAACACAAAGCCATCGACGGTTTTATTATCCAGGGCCTGAATCAATTTCTGGCCGAGGCGAATAAAGAACTCCTGATTAGTGCATTGGCTGCGACCGCCCTCGGTATCACCGGCTTCAGGGTAGGAGAAAATCAGATCGATGTCGGACGACACATTCAGCTCACCCGCACCCAGCTTGCCCATGCCCAACACCACCAGCTCCTGACGCTGCCCACTCTCCCCACCCATCGGCGTGCCCCAACGCTCGGCAAGCATGGCGTATAAAAAGTCCATCGCTGCCACAATCGTCACATCGGCCAGCCAGGACATATCCCCGGTGGTTTCCATCGTGTCGGCCAGTCGCGTGAGGTCGCGCCAAATAATGCGTAGCATCTGGCGGTGGCGGAATTTCCGCAGGCCACTGTGTAATAGCGTCTCACTTTCATAGGCCTGCAACTCGGCGGGCACAGCATTATCACTGCGCGAGGTCAGCAGCTCACCACTCTCAACCAGGTTGCGTAGTAACTCGGGAAACTGAATACAAGCGTGTGCGACAAACTCACTGCCCGCCCATACCCAGCGCAGCTGCTCGGCAAAGATCGCATCTTCCAATTGCTGATCCAGCCAGAGCCTGTCTTCTTCGCAGGCCTGTTCGCGGAAGCGCTGAAGATGCGCATCGACACTCGCCTGTAGTGCCTCCGGTAGTTGCATATTTTTCATAAATATTGATCCATTAAACTATTCACTTCGCATCGTCTCTTCATCCCACAATGATGCAAGAGCTAAGTAAGTTGTACATTGCGCCGAGGCAAGCAGATTGCATTTTTACGGCACGGGCTTACACTTCCCCAAGCACTCTATTGTTAACAGGTTGTTGAATCATAATTCCGTATTCGAGGTCGCTGGGCAAGCCATGAATTTTCTCACCATGCTAGAGGCGCTAATTGCCAGCAACTCCATTAGCAGCGTCAACGCCGATGTTGACCAGGGCAACCGCGAAGTGATCGACATCCTCGCCAACTGGCTCGACGATCTCGGCTTTGCCACCGAGGTCATGCCTCTTGAAGATCCGCGCAAAGCCAACCTTATTGCCACCCTCGGCACTGGCCCCGGCGGGCTGGTGCTGGCCGGGCACACCGACACCGTACCCTGTGACGAAGGCCTTTGGCAGCAGTCGCCCTTTGCCTTGACCGAGCGCGACAATCGCCTCTACGGCCTTGGTGTTTGCGATATGAAAGGCTTCTTTCCGCTGGCGATTGAAGCGGCAAAAACCTTTCTCGACAAGCCTCTGCAACAGCCTTTAATTATTCTCGCCACCGCCGATGAAGAGTCATCAATGGCCGGCGCTCAAGCACTGGCAGCAGCGGGTAAACCCAAAGCCCGCGCCGCCTTAATCGGCGAACCCACCGGCATGAAGCCCATCGCCATGCATAAGGGAATTATGATTGAAAGACTGCAGATACAGGGCAAATCCGGACACTCCAGCAACCCCGCCCTGGGCAACAATGCCCTGCACACTATGCACGATGCACTCGGCGTATTACGCGCCTTGCAAAGTGAGTTAAAAGCGAATTATCACAACCCCCTCTTTGCCATCGACTACCCGACACTCAACCTCGGCTGCATACACGGCGGCGACAACCCCAACCGCATTTGCGGCCACAGCGAACTCGGTTTTGAAATACGCCCCCTGCCCGGTATGAACATTGGCGAATTACAGGGCCTGCTTGAACAACGCCTGCTCGGCCTCGGCGCAGCGGAGGGCACACAAGTCAGCCTGCAACACTTTGGAGTGCCCGCCTTTGCCGCCGATGCAGAATCCGAACTGGTCGCCCTCTGCGAAAAGCTCACCGGCCATAGCCGCGAGAGCGTCGCCTTCGCCACCGAAGCGCCCTATTTGCACCAACTAGGCATGGACTCGATGGTGCTCGGCCCCGGCGATATCGATCAGGCTCACCAGCCCGACGAATATCTGGCCACCGAGCGTATTAAGCCGATGCTGAAATTGCTCGAAGAGCTTATTGCTTATTATTGTTTAAAGAGTGGCTTACAGGTAAAGAAATAGAAGGCTGGGCATAAGATGCTGTAGCGCAAGGAGATAAATGAGCCTTGTTCCGTAAATTAAACCCCCTTTTCCTTATAGTTGAAGAATCCTGGAGATGACTTTGCTAAAGCCTCCCCCGGACTCACCACATTCAATATTAAAAAAACTGAGGCAATACTTAATTGCTCGTACAAGATGGAGCGCACTACTATTTGTTGTGCCAGCATCACAGCTCTTTCACCAACTCTAGTATCTATTGCGGCACTTGTTATACTCGAACGCAATCCATTACCGACCATGTATGAAAATCGCTAGCGCCATGACCGACTACGTTAAATTTTTTCGTGAAACTTCGCCCTATATTAATCGACACCGAGGCAAGACCTTCGTTGTCGCCCTGCCTGGCGAGGCCATTTGCCACGCGAATTTCACCCATATTATTCACGATATTGCCCTGCTCAACTCGCTGGGCATGCGTATTGTTTTGGTTCATGGTGCCCGCCCGCAACTTGAGCAACGCTTAGAGCAGCGCCAGCTAACGCTTCAATATGCCGATCACACGCCTATCACCGACAGCCAGGCGATGGAGTATGTGAAAGATGCCGTGGGCAGCGTGCGCATTAGTATCGAGTCGCTATTGTCCATGGGCCTGGCAAATTCACCCATGCACGGTGCGCGCATTCGCGTGGTCGGCGGCAATTTCATCACCGCCAAACCCTTCGGTATTCGCGAGGGTATCGACTTTCAATACAGTGGCGAGGTGCGCAAAATTGATCGAGCAGGCATACAAAGCCAGCTCGACGAAGATGCCATCGTACTGCTCTCCTCTGTCGGCTATTCGCCCACAGGCGAGGCCTTTAATCTCAGCTATGAAGATGTCGCCACTCAGACTGCGATTACTCTGGGGGCTGAAAAACTGATTTTCCTCGGCGCTGATGCAGGCCTGAATGATGCCAACGGCAAGTTGTTAAAAAGCATTAATTTGAGTCAGGCCCAACACATGCTCGAAGAGCTCAAAGAGCCCGCACTTTTCGGCGCTCTGCAAGGGGCCTACCAGGCCTGCCTGAGTGGCGTGCCGCGCTGTCATTTAATCAGCTACTGCGCCGATGGCGCCCTGCTCGGTGAGCTATTTACCCGCGATGGTAGCGGCACGCTGGTGCTGCAGCACAGCGAGGAGGTGATTCGTCAGGCGAGTATTGATGACATTACCGGGATTCTCGAATTAATTAGTCCGCTTGAAGAGCAGGGACTGCTGGTAAAGCGCTCTCGTGAGTTGCTCGAAACGGAAATTTCCCGTTTCTATGTGCTCGCTCATCCCGAGGGTATGCTTATCGCCTGTGCCGCCCTCTACCCCTTTTACGACGGCAAAGCGGCGGAACTCGCCTGCATGGTGACTCATCCCGACTTCCACAGTCAGGGCCTGGCCACTCGACTGCTCGAACATTTACAAAACAAGGCAAAAAATGAACTCGAGCTGGAGGCATTGTTTGTGCTGACCACTCAGGCCGCCCACTGGTTTCAGGAAAATGGTTTTGTTGCCACCAGTCTGCAGCAATTACCACTGGAGAAAGCCGAGCTCTACAACTACCAGCGCAAGTCAAAGATTTTTTATAAACCTCTCGTTTAGAAAAACCGTAGCCAGAAGTACGCTGCGGCCTTGCCTGAAAAAATACGCAACAAAATAATAGCCTTTTCTTATTCAATAAATTTCTATAAAGAATCAAAGGAAGAAAGCTCTAGACTGCAACTCGATAAACACCCGCTCAATAGTGTTGGCGACGATACATCGACTAATGAAGTTATCGAGCTGGTAAAAAGTGACCCCTCACTCACCAGTTTGCTACTGAAAATCCGCAACTCTGCCGACTACAATTTTGCAGAAATATTTCAGACATCAATCATGCCATCTCACTATCTGGCTTTGTTGGTGTGCATCAAATCATTTTGTCCCAAAGCTTGCCTGCCACACCAGCCTTTCAAAAATCTTATATTCGCTCGCTGGAAATATCTCATTGCGCTTTTGCGATTTCTCAGGTTTCTGCTATTGGCAAACCGACAAAGATGGCCGCCATTGGCCTGGCGCACGACCTCCGCAGCATGCTCATTGAACTGCTACGCCAGAAAAACCCCTGGCTGGAATACTTGATCGACTTTTTAATGCTGCTGTTATTGGTGCCCAGCTACTGAAAGCCTGGGATTTACCTGAAGGTATACGGGAGACCCTTGAATATCAGAACTTCCCTGAGTTTGCACCGATCGCGAAAATACCCGCGGGCCCTTTAGCCGCTGTCGCCATTATATATTTGGCTCGACTCTGCCATCAGCGCTTAAATAAGATGTCAGAAGCGCGCCTGCCAACACTTTTCTGGGTAATTATTTAAGCCCGCTCAACTGGCAAGGCCTGTCTCTCGCTACCCTACTTAACGACAAAGTGAAGCCGCCCCTACGCAAAAGAGATTATGCGCTACCGGCCTCACTCACGCGCCTATTGAACCAAGACATCAAGGTTGCGCTATCCTCAATACTTACCGTCGTGACCCAAGTTCCTGGCAAAGCCCCTCTATACCTATCGGAGCCTTTATCAACAGGGTTACACTGGCAGCTCACTCAAAAACCCCGGCCAAAATGACGTTAATCGCATATCGAACCCAGAGCCAGGTCGATTGTCTGAGCATTGTTACGATCACAACGACAAACGACCCATAAGAGATATAGAGGATGAAGAGAAGCCTGCTGATTCTATTTATCGCAACCCTGATCGGCGCGTTCTTCACCTTCGACCTGCATCAAGCGCTGACACTCGAAGGGCTCAAGACAGGCCTCGATCAGGCGCAGGCCCAGCTGGCCAGCGATCCGTTGCTGGTGGCGGGGAGCTTCTTTATTGTCTACGTCATTGTTACCGGCCTGTCTTTACCCGGTGCAGCCGTCATGTCCCTGGGCGGCGGCGCGCTCTTCGGCTTGCTGTGGGGCACGATTATTGTCTCCTTTGCCAGCAGTATCGGTGCCACTCTGGCCTTTCTGGTATCTCGCTTTGTGCTACGCGATACTGTGCAAAATCGCTTTGCTGATCGCCTCAAGACCATTAACGAAGGCATAGAAAAAAACGGTGCCTTTTATTTATTCACCCTGCGTCTGGTGCCAATATTCCCTTTCTTTCTTATTAACCTATTGATGGGTTTAACACCGATTCGCACCGTCACTTTTTATGCAGTAAGCCAAATTGGCATGCTGGCCGCCACCGTGGTGTTTATTAATGCAGGCACCCAACTGGCTCAGCTTGAAAATTTATCGGACGTATTGTCGCCCACCCTGCTCGCCTCTTTTGTTCTGCTCGGCATCTTCCCCCTATTGGCGAAAAAAGTGGTGGCCATCATCCACAGCCGCCGCGTCTATGCGAAGTGGCAGCGCCCGGCAAAACTTGATCGCAACTTAATTGTGATTGGCGCCGGGGCTGGCGGGCTGGTCTCCAGTTATATCGCCGCTACCGTGAAGGCCAAAGTAAGTTTAGTGGAAGCCCACAAAATGGGTGGCGACTGTCTCAACACTGGCTGCGTCCCCAGCAAGGCCTTAATTAAAAGTGCAAAGCTCGCCCAGCAAATACGCCAGGGCAGTCGCTATGGGCTCAACAACGCCGAACCCGACCTGTCCTTTTCCAAGGTAATGGCCCGTGTCCACCAAATCATCAAGAACGTTGAACCCCACGACAGTATCGAACGCTATACCCAGCTGGGTGTTGATGTCGTACAAGGCTATGCCCGTATCGTTGATCCCTGGACGGTTGAAATCCGCCAGCCCGATGGCGCCATTTCGAAACTCACCACGCGCAGTATTATCATCGCCACCGGGGCTCGCCCCCATGTACCAGCACTGCCCGGTCTTAACGATGTCGGCTATGTCACCAGCGATACACTTTGGGATGCGTTCGCCAAACTCGATGCTGCCCCCGGGCGGCTCGTCGTCCTCGGTGGCGGACCTATTGGCTGTGAGCTGGCCCAGAGTTTTGCCCGGCTCGGTTCAGCGGTAACGCAAATTCAGCGCGGCCCTCGGTTGATGCCCCGCGAAGATGAAGAGGTCTCCACATTGGTGCAAAGGCATCTGGAGGCAGATGGCGTGCAAGTGCTAAGGACTTGTAAAGTACTGCGCTGTGAGCGGGATGGCGATGAAAAATATATTGTTGTTGAAGCTGCAACTGAAGCCTCTATTAAGGGCGACCGCAAGAAAGAACAACGTATCGCCTTCGACCAGCTACTCATCGCCGTCGGCCGCGAGCCCCGGCTAGAGGGCTACGGGCTGAAAGAACTCGGCATTGAAACCAAACGCACGGTGCTAACCAACGACTACCTGCAAACTCTCTACCCCAATATTTTTGCCGCCGGTGATGTCGCTGGCCCCTACCAGTTTACCCACACCGCCTCCCACCAGGCCTGGTATGCCGCAGTGAATGCCCTCTTTGGCCATCTGAAAAAATTCAAGGTCGACTACCGCGTCATACCCTGGACTACCTTTATTGACCCCGAAGTGGCCCGCGTCGGCCTCAACGAGCAAGAGGCCAAAGTACAGGGCATAGCCTACGAAATCACCCGCTTCGAACTCAAAGACCTAGATCGAGCTATTACCGAAAGTGCCACCGACGGCTTTGTAAAAGTGCTTACCGTGCCGGGTAAAGATCGCATACTCGGTGTCACCCTGGTCGGTGAACACGCCGGCGAACTGCTCGCCGAATTCGTACTGGCAATGAAACATGGCCTGGGGCTGAATAAAATACTCGGCACCATTCACACCTACCCCACCTGGGCTGAAGCGAATAAATACGCCGCCGGTGAATGGAAACGCGCCCACGCACCACAAGGTGTACTTCGCTGGCTGCAGCGCTATCACCGATGGCGCAGGGGCTAGCTATACCCTCCCCCGTGCCGGGATGTAAAATGCCAGGCATTAAATGAACACACTGATTAACGGGAAAGACCGCCATGCGCGACATCGTTCAAGACTACTACGGCAAACAACTACAAAGCAGCGACGACCTCAAAACCAGTGCCTGCTGTGATATCAGCGCGCTACCGAGCTGGCTTAAACCACTGATCGACAATATCCATCCCGAGGTTTTATCCCGCTATTACGGTTGCGGCCTCGTGTGCCCCGATTTACTAGAAGGCTGTAAAGTTTTGGACCTGGGCAGCGGTTCCGGGCGTGATGTTTACGCCCTAGCACAACTCGTCGGCCCCAGCGGCGAAGTGGTTGGTGTCGATATGACGGACGAGCAACTGGCCGTTGCCGAGCAACACAGGGACTGGCACAGCGAGAAATTCGGCTTCGACAATGTGCGCTTTATTAAAGGCGATATTGAGCGCCTGCACAAACTCGACCTCGAAGCCGGTAGCTTTGATGTCATTGTCTCCAACTGCGTCATCAACCTCTGCACCGATAAAGATGCCGTGCTCGAAGGCATTCAACGCTTATTAAAACCCGGTGGCGAATTTTACTTTTCCGATGTCTACGCCGACCGCCGCGTGCCCAAAGCCGTGCGCAACAACTCCGTGCTCTACGGTGAATGTCTGGGCGGGGCTTTGTACTGGAACGACTTCCTGCGTATCGCCACAAAATCCGGCTTTGCCGACCCCCGCTTAGTGGAAGACCGGCCCCTTGCAATCACCGACCCCGAGCTCGCCGCCCAAACCGGCGACCTTAATTTTTTCTCCGCCACCTACCGGCTATTTAAAATCGATGAGCTGGAAAGTGCCTGTGAAGACTTTGGCCAAGGCGTGGTGTATCGCGGCAGTATTGCCAACTTACCCGAGACATTCGCCCTCGATAAACACCACCACATTGAAAGTGGCAAATCCTTCCCCGTGTGCGGCAATACCTGGCGCATGCTACACGACAGCCGCTTCGCCGAGCACTTTGACTTTAACGGTGACTTCAACCACCACCTCGGCTTGTTTACAGACTGCGGTTCCAGCATGCCTTTCGATAGCGAAACCTCCTGTGAAGACAACAATACCTGCTGCTGACAGAGCAACCAATAGCCCTACAATTACTACGCCTATAAGTCAAGCAATAGCCCTACAAACCGCACGCTTATAAATTGATATATATCATGTACAGAGCCAAAAACTTGTAACGAGCAAAAATCCATCACAAAATTCTCCGGCATGGCATTGCCAGCTCCCCCCTCCCTCTCTAGTATCCGCAAGCATTAAAGGACTAAATTGAACTGCAAGGATTTGCGTCAATTCTTAAACAATACTCATTATTTCTAAAGAAAACTCTACTGTAAAAAATGAGCTGACCGAGGTTGGAATATGTCACTATCAACAGCAATAAAAAAAATTACAACGCAGCGAAAATCAAACAATACGCTAGCAGTAGAGCCACCGGATTCAACGGATCTTCAACCGGCAAATGAAAGTAACTACCCCGCCGCACCTAATGGAAGCAGCCTTTTTGATGATCCGACACTTAATTTTCTGGAGCATCTTGCCCAAGGGAATTTTAAGTCACCACCCGCACCCATAGACACCCGCGCTGGCGAGTGTCTCGAAAGTATTCGCCGAATGCTGGGCGGGGCTATTGGAAAGTCTCATATTCTAATAGCAGAGCTGAACGAAAATGCAGCCTCTATCAGCCAAAACTGTAACGACTCCGTCGTCGCCGCCACCAAAGATATAAGCCTGGAACTCGAAGACGCCAGAGAGACCCGAGATCGACTCACCTCCGTCGCCGCTGCTGCTGAAGAAATTTCAGTCAATGTAAGCGCCATCGCCGAAAACGCCACACAATCGCAGTCAAGTCTCGACACCATTGATAAGACCACCAGAGAGCTCACCTCTGCAGCGGTAGAAATAGCCACCAACACTGAGAAAGCTCGCAGCATTACGGCCAGAGCAGTGGCTGATACGCAGTTCGCAACCAAAGAGTTTGAACACCTCAAAGAGGCCGCTGAGGGAATAAGTAAGGTCACCGAGACCATTAGTGAAGTCTCAGACCAAACAAAGTTACTCGCACTTAACGCAACTATTGAAGCGGCACGCGCTGGTGATGCGGGTCGCGGCTTTGCCGTAGTTGCTAGTGAAGTAAAGGAGCTAGCCTCGCAAACCACATTGGCAAATGCTGATATAAAAAACAAAATCAATGATATTCAAACGGCTATAGGCTCGACCCTAAAATCAATAAAAAATGTAGGTGATGTTATTACAGAGGTGAATGAAATCGTTGCAACCATTGCCGCAGCCGCAGAACAGCAGTCGCTTGCGACAAATAGTATTTCCGATACTTTAAGCTCAACGAGTGAAGGCATTGCCGATATGAACGTCAATGTTAATGAGGGTTCACTCGCTATTAGAGAAATGAACGAGAACCTTTCAACATCAGCCAACATGACCGGCAAGGTCATTGAATTTATGGAAACAATGGCCATAGACAATGACACTATGCTTAGCGATGCAACTAAAAATTTCGCAGAAATAGTGACACTGCAATCCCGAGGTGAAGACATAGCCCATCTGTATAAAAACTTTAACCTGGACGATGCGCTGTCAAACGTAGACACATCTGAGGCGGGTTTATTTCGCTTTGGCCCCCAGTGGAGCGTGCTGGTCGACGATATGGATGCCGAACACAATAAGATTTTTGATTACTGCAATGAAATCCATACCAAGGTTACCGATGGCGCCAAGCAGAATGAAGTACTTCCCACACTAAAAGCCCTGGCAAAGTTCACCACTCATCATTTCGCAGAGGAAGAGAAAATGATGCAACAACACCGCTACCCTGAACTTGCCAGTCAGAAACGAGCACATACCGCATTACTAGGCCAGGTCGCAGATGTCATTAAAAGTATTGGAGATGGAGAGAAGGTCAATATGATAGAAGTCATCGTATTCCTAACCGAGTGGCTAAAAGGGCACATCCTCGGCGAGGATATTAAATACGGCGAGTATTTTCAGCAGGAAGGGATAAAGGCATAGAACAAATAAAATAACACCAGCACCTTAAATAACAGAGCCTCAAATGAACAGGTCATGGATGACTAAGCGCCGTCAAAATAACAGCACATTTTTGAGCCATGGCTTGTTCTTAGTGCTTTTAATCAGCTTTTTAATTACCAGTTGCATCGAGAATAGTCCGCCTACCCTGCGCCTGGGGTCGAATGTTTGGCCTGGCTATGAACCCCTTTACCTGGCCCGACAGCGTGGCCTGCTAAATTCTGAACGTGTTCATTTGGTCGAACTTTCATCTGCATCTCAAGTTATGCAAGCCTTCCGAAATCATTTAATTGACGCCGCCGCCCTGACTCTCGATGAAGTACTACAGCTGTCTGATACGGGAGAAGCACTGAAAGTCGTGCTGATAATGGATACCTCCCATGGCGCTGACGCCATAGTGGCACAAGCGTCAATTAATAGCCTTGGTGATCTAAAAGGTAAAAAAATTGGCGTGGAGGGCAACGCCCTGGGAGCCTATGTCATCAGCCGGGCGCTAGATAACGCTAATTTAACGAGAACTGCAATTGAAATCGTACCACTGGATGTCGATCATCAGGAAAGAGCGTTTCTGCGAGGCAAAGTAGCTGCGGTGATGACATTTGAGCCTGTACTGGGAAAGTTATTGAAAGCTGGCGGTCATATAGTCTTCGACAGCAGTCAAATACCCAATGAAATTGTTGGTGTACTGGCCGTCAGAACCGCCTATTTGAAGCGCCACCCTACAGTCGTTCAGGAACTGATTAACGCCTGGTTTGAAAGCGTTAGTCTAATCGACGCAGAGCCTCGTCGAACAGCCGAGATATTGGGCAGACGTATGGGCCTCGGGGTTGAAGATACACTAGCAGCCTATACAGGATTAAAAATCCCCGGCCGAGTTGAAAACCAAAGGTTATTGAAGGGCCAACCACAGCTAGCACATACAATCGCTAAAATATCAAAAGTAATGCTTGAGCAAGAATTAATTAAAAGTAGTGTCGAACCATCTGCAGTGTTAGAGGGCACAACTTTATATTATGAAAAAAAATGATGCGTCTATTGTAGAAAAAACAACGGTAAGGAATTCGCTCAGTACAAGGATGACGGCACTTATCGTGTTGTTGTTTGCACTAGAGAGTATTTTACTTTTTGTAATTTTGTCGGCTCACATTAAAAGCCAACACATTGATGATAAAAAGCAGGATATACAGTATGAACTCATTAGGTTACAAGAAAACCTGGGGTTTCTTGCATTAAACAACGAGGCCAGTCAAATACAAAGATCCGTTGCTTTATTAGCTGCTAGCACAATTAAAAAGACTGCAATACTGATTGATGACAAGGCCAAAATATTGGCGGGAACTCGCATAGAGTTTATCAACAGGAATGTTAATGATATCAATATCGCCGATAATTATATTGTCGATCACAACTTTAAGCCCTATATAAAGAAGTACCTTGAGGCAATAAAATCGAACCCTAAGAATTTAGTCTGGCTATCGGAAGACGGGGCCTCAATATTTGGTATAACACCCATCATGCTAGGGCGACTATCAAGTAGTTCTTTGAAAACAGATAAAATTGGCGCGATGATTATTCACTACGACATGAAAGGCATAGCCGTCGAAAGCCAAGTCTTGGCCAATCAGCTGATTATACCTATGCTAATAATATTAGCACTCATCGGCCTCTTAACAGCAACTTACTTTAATTACTGGATCAGCCAGCGCATAAAACTGGTCAGTGAATCAGCAAAGAATTTTATGGGATCAGGTGACCATATTCCAATAAAGGTAAGGAGTAAGGATGAGATTGGCGACCTCGGTCACGCCTATAACACAATGGCAGAAGCCGCTAACAACGAGCACCAGCGCTTAGAACACAGCGAGAATAATCTTGCCATCACACTGAATAGCATTGGTGATGCTGTAATCACCACCGACACCCAGGGCAATATCACACGAATGAACCCTGTAGCAGAACAGTTGACTGGCTACCTATTAAAGGACTGCCAAGGCGAGATAATAAATAATGTATTTTCTATCATTGACTCCTCAACCCGCCAAGTTATAGCCAATCCCGTCGAAAAAGTTATCGCTACCGGAGAAACTGTTTCTCTCAGTAATCACACGACGTTAATTTCCAAAGATGGCACTGAGTATCATATTTCTGATTCAGCTGCCGCCATTAAAAACAGTAATGGCGACATTCACGGCATGGTTTTAATATTCAATGATATCAATGAAGAATATCGTTTGCGTACCAAGCTGCGCGACACACTTTATCGCGCCTCATTGCATTGGAAGGAATCTCCGCTTGGAATGATTGAGTGGAATATAGATTTTGAATTTGTCGATATAAACCCTGCCGCTGAAAAGATATTTTCATTAAAAAAAGAAGATATTATTGGTAAGCATACGTCAAAATGGTTCAACATTAATACCTTAAATACCCAGATGAATAAGTCCTGGGAGGAGCTGATCAACAGTCGTATTGGACGACACGATATCAATACAATCATAACGCCAGATCAGCGCACCATTATCTGCGAATGGTACTGCACTCCGTTAATTAATGGCGACGGCAATATTATCGGGGTTTCCTCATTAGTTATGGATATCACCGAACAACGTCGCCTTCAAAACCTGGAAAACAACAACCAAAAAGGCCTACAACAACTCCTTGACGGCATGTTAATTATGCTTGCGACCTTAAAACCCGACGGCACAATCATCTTTGTCAACAAAGCACCACTCAAAGCCCTTGGGATTTCGCTTTCTGATGTTATCGGAAGTAAGTTATGGGACACCCCCTGGTTTTCTCATAGCAACCATCAGCAAGAGCGTATAAAGAACGATTGTCGCCAGGCATCGAGCGCTAAAAAGATCGAAAGAGAACTGGAAATCACAACGTCAATGGGCACGTCATGGATTGATTATAATATTCATCCTGTGTTTGATGAGCGAGGTGAGGTTAGCTACCTGGTTGTAGAAGGGAGCGATGCCAATGCAAGAAAACGCGCCGAACAACACCTCATTCGCAATCAAAAAATGCAGGCTTTAAGTCAAATCGTTGGCGGTATTGCCCATGATTATAACAATATGCTCGGTGTAATCGTCGGTTACTCTGGCTTACTGAAACGGCGATACAGTAAAGTAGAAGGTGCCATTAAGTTTGTCGATGAAATCATCCATGCAGCCAATCGCGGTAAAATATTAACCCAAAAGATGGTAAATTTTTCCGGTCCAGAAAGTTCAGACCCACACGCTATTGTTATTAATACAAGTATCGATAACATGAAGGATGCTCTCGCCAAATCTTTGACGTCTGCAATACGGCTTAAGTGTGGACTTAGCGATAAAAATTGGCTTTCCTGGGTAGATAATAGCGAACTTGAGGACGTCATTCTAAACCTTGTCATTAATGCCAAACACGCTATGCCTGAGGGTGGCCTATTAACCTTGCGTACTGAAAACATTCACCTTAAAAAAACTGAAGCTACTATCCTTAGTGTGTCGGGGAATGATTACATTAAACTTTCAATTACTGACACCGGTAGCGGCATAGACAATACGCTCTTAGAAAAAATCTTTGAACCCTTTTACAGCACCAAAGGAAAAGGAGGTAACGGGCTTGGGTTAAGCCAGGCCTATGCCTTTATGAAACGCTCTGGTGGCGCAATCAGCGTAACATCCGAGCTTGGCAAGGGTACCCAGTTCGACCTGTATTTTCCCCGCCATCAGTCTCTCAAGGATGAAAAACCAATATTATCAAATTTAGATAACGCGACGATCAATGGCCATGAAAACATTCTAGTCGTAGATGATGAACCCGCTTTGAGATATCTAGCTCGGGAAATACTACAAGATGCCGGCTACACAGCCCTAACAGCCAGTAATGGCGAAGAAGCCCTTGCTACCCTGGCCACCAAACAGAATATTGCACTGGTTTTAAGTGATGTTGTCATGCCAGACATGGACGGTTTTTCTCTTGCTCGTGAAATACAGTCCCGCTATCCGGCTGTTAAAATCCAATTGATCAGCGGTTTTGTTTTTGATCACCCGGCTAACAATGTGAATTTTAATTTAGCGAATAACATTCTAACTAAACCTTACTCATCCAGCGAACTCCTCAAACGCCTGCGCCTGTTATTGGACAATAGCAGTGATCGTGAGACCCATCATGAATAATCCCCTCTTATTTTGGACCGATGATCTAAGCATTGGCATTGATGATATCGACCAAGATCACAAAGCATTATTTGATGTTTTTCAAGATGCCTATTGGATAAGTCAAACCAAAGCCGACCCTGCTGACCTCTACTGCATGATGGCCAACCTGCTTAACTACACAGAAGTCCATTTCAAACGCGAAGAGGCTCTAATGGCAGCCTCACCCTATCCTTTTTTTGACAAGCACTGCGGTATTCACCAGCAATTAATCAAGCAGTTAAAAACACAAATCATCCGCGTACAAAACCAACAGCAAACACCTAAAGGCTTTGTCCTGTTTATTAGAGACTGGTTTATTGAGCACATCCACGGCACTGATAATCGTATAGAGCCCCATACTCGGAACTGTTTAGACACGGTTCATCAAGCTATAACAAAAGCCGGGCCATTGGCCATACAGCCCTATTGCCATATTCGCCTGGTCGACGATGACCCTGTTTACGTAGAGCTCTTACGCGCGATGAGTGAGGAAGCAGGCTTGAGAGCAATCTCCTACAGCTCTAGCGTGCAGTTTCTACAGGCCCCCATCTACAGTCGAGATATTATCGTCTTAGATCTTAATATGCCCGAGAAAGACGGCATTGAGGTAATGAGGGATCTTGCTGACCGAAATATCGACCCAACCTTTATTTTGGTCAGTGGCTTTGATGAGCGAGTTTTACAATCAGCTCGACAATTTGCTGAATCAAAATCACTCAGGGTAGCAGAGACTTTAAAAAAGCCCGTTGACACCAACGTATTTATTGAAACTGTCAAAAGAGTCAACCGAGCACATATCTCAAACTACATTCATGCCGAATTACCTGACCTGGCTGAAAACACACTGGCTAGCCCAGCAGAAGACGATTCAGAATACAGTCTCAGTCACCCACCTATCACCGTTAAAGAGATAAAGCGGGGCCTCAAACAAAATGAGTTTATGGTATACCTGCAGCCCCAAATACAATTTTCTGATGGCGCTATCTGTGGTGTCGAAGCCCTCGTTCGCTGGCAGCACCCAGTTAGGGGATTAGTTTATCCCGATCAAATAATCCCCCTGGTGGAACAACATGGATTGATGAATGAGTTAACCCAGGTCGTTATAGCCGAATCCATAAAGGCCTATCAAAAGATTAAAGCAGCAGGCTACAACATTACTATTTCAATCAATATTTCTGCCCAAAATATTATCGACTTGCATTTCCCAGAACAACTCGACGTACTCATAAAGGAACATAATTTTGAGCCTGAATACTTTACACTCGAGCTCACTGAGTCAGAAATTCTCATTGACACCTCAATGGCACTCGATATTTTTAATCGACTGCGAATGAAAGGCTTTTCACTGTCTATAGATGATTTTGGCACCGGCGACTCATCCTTAAAAAAACTCTATGAGTCGCCCTTTTCCGAGTTAAAAATTGATCGTCATTTCGTCAGTCGCATGGTCAATGATGCCGAGGCCAATTCAATCGTCAAGATT
This sequence comes from Candidatus Reddybacter sp., assembly GCA_041277045.1. GTDB lineage: Bacteria > Pseudomonadota > Gammaproteobacteria > Pseudomonadales > Porticoccaceae > Reddybacter. Next base: position 620,111 of record JBGFSY010000001.1, read on the forward strand.
TGCACAGTTTTAGCCAGTGAATTTAATATGACAACCGTAGCCGAGGGGGTAGAGACACAGGAGGAATGGGACGCACTCAAACTACACGGCTGCAATATCGCCCAAGGTTATTTTATTTCCAAACCCCTACCTGTGGATGAATTTCTCAGTTGGGCTACAGCCTACCAAGCCTTCACCGAGTAAATCTTATGACTATAGAACAGCTTATGACGACAGTAGTCGTCAGTGTTGAAATGGACGACTCGCTTCGCGTGATTAGCGATATCTTCCACAACACCCGCTTTCATCACATACTTGTTCTCGACGAAAATAAACTCGTTGGTGTCATTTCAGATCGAGATTTACTCCAAGCTATAAGTCCGCATATTGGTACCCCATCAGAAACCACTCGGGATTTAGCAACCTTAAATAAATCTGCACACCAAATAATGAGCAGAAATCCAATTACCATAACCCCCAAGGCCAACTTTGAGGATGCAATTTTATTATTTAATAGCCATACTGTTTCATGCCTTCCTGTTACTGACGAGTCAAACAAGGTCTTTGGAATTATAACCTGGCGTGATATTTTCAAATCTTTCTCAGGTCAAAGTCGGTAAATAATTTTCTCGATTACGTTAAACTCGATATCAGAAAAATTTCAGCAAAGTGATCTCATAAAACAACTTACGCAGCTAGCTTCCAGAATGTTTTTTTGAGCTGCTTTAAGCTTCCCAGAACCCCGTCTCATCACACTTATATTACTTTACTCAGGCCGCCATATATCCCCTAGCAGCGTAGATAGGTCGTGACGCTTTATCGATCTCAATAGTCTATGGCCAGAAGTCAATTACACAATCATCACGCGCAAAATTAAGTCCGTAAGTATTGCCTTGTTGCCACACACTAATTGCCAGTGTTTTTGCGAATCGTGCTTAGCTGACAACGAGGCTGTAAGTCTCCGTCAAGTCCTCATCACAACGAATTTTTACCCCACCCAGAGGGGATTAATCAATTATTTCGCAGCCAATAGCCTCTTGCTCGGCTTGCACAACACCCCTTAATTGATGCGTTTTCAGGCGAGTAAAATGTCGACGTTCGTCAGTATGACAAATATGCAAGGTATTAATAAAATTAAGCGGCTGATAACTTTCCACTTAATCCATACGCTGAATAACCGATTCGCGGATCGAAATATTCATGGGTGGATTACTCAACTCAACCTTACCTTGGCGATCACCCTGGCTAACGCCCAGCTTTTCCAGACCACGGTATACCCAGCTATAAGAGTCATGCAGATCATCGGCATGCCCCCCCCCGATAACAGAGATAGTCATTCGAAAAAGCCAGACTCAGTGTACTGGCTTTATGTACCACCCAGCTCAAGGCCACATTGGATAAGTTGGCCCGCTCATAACCACCTCCCCACATCGGAATGCACACCCGCAAACCAGGCCTGCTCAAGCGTTTGGTCACTGTTAATTTCGCCTGTCCACAAGGCTGGCTGGAAAACGCCACGTTTCTCATCGATCGCCAGGGCGTGATAAGCATTTTTAATGCCCGGGCTGAGATGGGTATGGAAAAAACTCACCAAGGGTTTGGTGAAGCACCCTAAAAGCGGTGTCCGCGCACCTAGGGCACCCACTGTATCCCACACGGCCATCAGTTTTATTTAAGGCTTTATATTTTGTACGTAGAGCCGGCCAGCGCGTTTTTGCGGCGGCGTACGATAGTATTTATAAGTCGCCGCCAAGCTGTGTAGTTCAACTTTGCCAAATAAACCAATACCGTGCAACATGCCACCCAGTGCTCTTGCCGTGTAGGCACCTCGGCTAAAACCAAAACAGTAGATTTCATCGTTGGGCTGATAGTTATGGGCGATAAGACGACAGATATCTAAAATGTTTTGCTCAACCCCTTGCCAAAGGCGCCACCTATTATCTTGTCGACGGGGGTATGTGCCACCATTCCTTGATCGAAGTACACCACCTGATGTTTTCCATCACTGCTGTAAGGCAGAATGCAACGCAGTCGCTTTACAACATTGATGGGTTGCTCAGGGGTATTTCAGGTCCCATCACAGCAAATCACGATACGTTTATTCTGCACATCCATTTTGTGTCTCCGCTCAATTAATATCAGTAAGTAGTGCGAATCAGAAGAATACGACAATCCTTGTCGCGTTCATTGAGAGAAGCCCTGATTGACTCTGACTGAAGTGGACGGTAAGCAAAAGGATCCGTATTCACCAATATTAAACGCTTTGAGGGAAGGGTAATATCCAAGCTGTAATTTTTTGACCGTCAGATACAAGCTCATGACCTGATCAGAGTTTCCTTAGCGCTAAAGTCCAGCTTGCCCGCCAGCTTCTGCAACTTCCTGCGAACAAACAGGAGGCGAAGGCTGGACTGAAACAACACGGAGGCGAACCCTCATTCGTCAATACGCTCCTCCAAAGGTTCTCTCAGAAGGATATTTCAACTAGCAATATACGTTCTAAGTGACAATGTCACTGAACAATAGCTAGCGATACCCCACTAATCTTGCTCGATTTAATTTAATTTCGAGCACCCAGTGGAGAAAGCATGAAACCTAATGAAGGGAATCTTGATCGGGCATTGCAAGTTATTGTTGGTCTAGGGCTGGTGGCCATTGTTTTTGTAGAGCCTCAAACCCTTTGGGGCTGGGTGGGGCTGATCCCTCTGGCAACAGGTGTATTCAGACTCGCCCCCTTTATATCCTGCTGCGTATTAACACCTGTCCACCAAAAGACGTAAAACTTTAAAAAAAAGGACGGATAATTTCCGCCCTTTTTGCTGTTCTCTAAAATTCTTTTCTAAGCTTTCTTATCAAAGTAACGAATCGAAGGCTCAGCAGTTACCCACTCGGCCAACTGCCCGATAACGCCAGTCTCGGTGCGCCAGGCGAAATACTTCTCATAGGCCTGACGGCTCTCCCAAACTTCAACGGCGACGATATTACAGGGCTCGTCCTGGTTTTGATGGGCATACACCTCGACACAACCTTCATAGGTTCGCGTGCTTGGCAGTAGCTCGCCAAGACCGGCAATGGCGGCATCAACACATTCGGGTTTTACGTTTAATTCCAGCAAGACGGTACATGTCATGATTAAAGTTCCTGTATCTATTTGTTATTGAAGCCGAAAATAATAGGCGATGGCTCGCCAAATTACCAACACCTTTATATAAGGCTAAGCGATCTCCGCCACGCCCCAATAGTTATAAGCAAACAATTTTGGCGTCGAGGGCAGATAACGGCTTTCAAGGTCAATCATCTTGAAGCCAGTCTGGGTGATGAGACCGGGGATCGGGCGATTCAAATTGCAACCACCAGCCAACTTTTTCCACACCGGGTTAATGCGCTTTTGCCATTTCTCAACACTGGCATCCGGCGCATTGCCGTGTTCGGTAAAAATCAGCTTACCGCCGGGCTTTAGCACGCGGCGCATTTGCGCCAGTGCCGCCTGCCAGTCGGGGATAGTACACAGGGTGTAGGTCAACAAGACGCTGTCGACACTATTGTCCTCGAGGGGGATTTCCTCACCGGGCAGGTCGATGAGTTTTACCTCCAACCCAGACTTATCGATATTCGGCTGGGCCTTGGCGCGCATTGCTTCGGAGGGCTCCAAACCCCAAATAAACTCCACCTTGTTGCGATCGTAATAGGGCAAATTCAAGGCCGACCCCATACCCACCTCAAGCACTCGCCCTTCGGCCAGTGGCACGACTTTTTTACGCTGGTAGTTGATCGGCTTGGTGCCGCAGGCGCAGTTAATAAAAGGGGCGAGAAAATATTTATCGTACAGTCCCATGTGCTCTCCGTATATTCGTAAAGCCTTATATTACCCCAATACTACAACATGCACCCCGCATGTAGCAAAGCCAATAGCTCGCTTTTTTTCACCGCATTGCTCTCTTACCTGATCCTAGACCTATTCCGCCGGCCTTTTCCGAGGTAGTGCAATCAAGTGTTCAGTCCTTCGGCAACGCTCGCAGGTCTGTTATTCTGTGTCTCTTATTTTGCACATTTAAATGCAGACACACCAACAGCAAGTAGACAACAAAGGGTAGAGACATGCCGACTTATCGCTCACACACCACCACCAAAGGCCGCAATATGGCCGGCGCCCGCTCACTGTGGCGCGCCACCGGCATGAAGGATGACGACTTCGACAAGCCTATTATTGCCGTCGCCAACTCCTTTACCCAGTTTGTCCCCGGCCATGTGCACCTCAAAGACATGGGCCAGCTGGTGATTGGTGAGATTGAAAAATCCGGCGGTGTCGGTAAAGAATTCAACACCATCGCCGTTGACGACGGCATCGCCATGGGCCACGACGGCATGCTCTACTCCCTGCCCTCGCGCGACATCATCGCCGACTCCGTGGAATACATGGTCAACGCCCACTGCGCCGATGCCCTGGTGTGTATTTCGAACTGCGACAAAATCACGCCCGGCATGTTGATGGCCGCCCTGCGCCTCAACATCCCCACTATTTTTGTCTCCGGTGGGCCGATGGAAGCGGGTAAAACCAAATTGGGCGAAACAAAGCTCGACCTGGTCGATGCAATGATTATCGCCGTCGACGAAACCGCCTCCGACGCCAAGGTTGAAGAGTACGAGCGCTCGGCCTGCCCCACCTGCGGCTCCTGCTCGGGTATGTTTACCGCCAACTCGATGAACTGTCTGACCGAGGCACTGGGCCTGTCACTGCCCGGTAATGGCTCACTGCTGGCCACCCACGCCGACCGCGAGCAACTGTTTTTGCGCGCCGGACAAATGATTGTCGACATCGCCAAGCAGCACTACGAAGGGGACGACTACAGCGTACTGCCCCGCTCCGTGGCCTGCTTTGAAGCCTTTGAAAATGCCATGAGCCTCGACATCGCCATGGGTGGCTCGACCAACACCATCTTGCATTTACTGGCCGCAGCCCAAGAGGCCGAGATCGACTTCACCATGGCCGATATCGACCGCCTCTCCCACAAGGTGCCCCAGCTCAGTAAAGTCGCACCCAGCACCCCCCTCTACCATATGGAAGACGTGCATCGCGCCGGTGGCGTGTTCGGCTTATTGGGTGAACTCGACCGCGCCGGGCTGTTGCACGCCGATATACCCACTATTCATAGTAAGACCATGACAGAGGCATTGGATACCTGGGATATCAAGCGCAATCCGTCTGCCGAGGTAGTCAAGTTTTTCAAGGCCGGCCCGGCCGGCATCCCCACCCAAACCGCCTTTAGCCAAGACACCCGCTGGCCTAGCGTCGACGACGACCGCGCCAACGGCTGTATTCGCAGCCTCGACAACGCCTACAGTAAAGACGGCGGCCTGGCCGTGCTCTATGGCAATATCGCCCTCGATGGCTGCGTAGTGAAAACCGCCGGTGTTGATGAATCGATTTTAGTCTTTGAAGGACCCGCCCACGTTTGCGAAAGTCAGGACGCAGCAGTTGCCGATATTCTCGATGACAAGGTTAAATCCGGTGACGTGGTAGTGATTCGCTACGAAGGCCCCAAGGGCGGCCCCGGCATGCAGGAAATGCTCTACCCCACCAGCTACCTGAAATCTCGCGGTCTCGGTAAGGCCTGCGCATTGGTCACCGATGGGCGTTTTTCCGGCGGCACCTCGGGCCTGTCCATCGGCCACTGCTCGCCGGAAGCTGCAGCAGGCGGCAGCATCGGCCTGGTGAAAGATGGCGACCTGATTCAGATTGACATCCCCCAGCGCACCATCAACGTCAAACTCAGTGACGAAGAACTCGCACACCGCCGCGCGGCGCAAGATACAGCGGGCTGGCAACCGGTTGAAGCACGGCCCCGAAAAGTGACGGCGGCATTAAAAGCCTACGCCCTGCTGGCTACCAGTGCCGATAAGGGCGCGGTTAGGGACTTGAGTTTACTCGACTAATCGCTCATAAACCTATAACCCAAAAAACCCCGCCATGGCGGGGTTTTTTGGGTTATAGGTAACGCTATTAATTAGCGTAACTTAGCTTAGTACTGATATTGCAGCTCTACACCAATAACACGACCCTTGTTCAGAGGAGCAAAGACCAAAGCCCCTGGGGCCACGGTAAAGCGAGTCGATGCCACTTCATCATCGGTCAGGTTCTTGCCAAACAGCGTTGCCGTCCATTTGCCGTCATTCGTAGTATAGGCAATGCCTGCATCGAGGATATCAGCAGAACGTAATGGATCAACATTCGAGTCATTCCAATATGCAGAGTTACGATGGTTCCAACTGGCTCTTAAGGAAAGCAGGCCATTCGCCATGGGAATATCGTAGTTAGCACCAGCCTGCCAGGACCAGGGGGACAAACGGGGTAAATCAAGTGCCTCATCCCCACCATCAACATTACCATCGCGGTTCAAGTCAGCACTGACCTTATCGTACTCCCCATCCATGTAACCCACTGAAAAGTTCAACAACAGATTCTCGCCGACCAGAGCCTGCACGTCCATTTCCACACCCGTAATGGTGGCATCGGCCGTATTACGAATTTCTTGAACAATATTCGTACCACCACCCGGCAAATCGATATTAAAGACCGTCTCGCGTTGCATATCTTCAATCTCGTTCTGGAACAGTGCAATATTGAACTTCACACGACCATCCATCCATTCTGATTTCATACCCACTTCAAAGGCATTTTGCTCTTCCTGGTCATAGGGTCCCGGGCTAGCCGTTAAGCTGGTATTTCGCAGATTATATCCCCCACTGCGGAAGCCTTTGGTGTAGGTAAAATAGGCATGTGCGTTCTCATTAAAGTACCACTGGAGACCGAACTTAGGCGTAAAGCTATCCCAGTCATCGTCACTGGTAAAGTCTGTCGTGCAATGCAAGGGCTTTAACGTACAGGGGAATGTTCCAGCAACGCCACGGGCAATATCGGCCTCTTTTTCCTCGTAGGAGTAACGCCCACCCAAGGTCAAGATCCAGGCATCATTAAGCTGGTAATCACCCTGTGCAAACACAGCCCAGGTTTTGTGGTCGATGTTGCCGCCAAATGTTTGCATTTGAACGGGTCGAGTCTCAACATAACTCTGGTTCTGGGTAAAGTAGAAGGTACCCACCGTCAAATCAAGTTTGTCATCCATAAAAGTACCGGCAAAGCGCAGCTCGTTACTGAACTGATCCTGCTCGGTGCGGCCACCAAGATTAAAGGCAGTTATGGACGCGCTATCAATATCGGCCAAATTGGACTGTTCAAAGTCGCGATACGCAACGATATTGGTAATGGTGCCGTTGCCAAAAGACACATCGTAATTGGTTTCCCAAATAATATGATTCCAGCGTGCCTTATTGAAGCCTTCTTCATCGAGATCTAATTCAAAATCATCCAACGCGGGATTTGCCAGGTTTTTTGAGGTGGCGCCATCGCCTTCTAACTCGCCACGTTCATAAGTAAACATCAGCTCCAGGTCTTCAGTGGGAGTCCAAGTCACTGCGGGCCGAATTAAATAAGTTTCAGACTCACCAAAATTATCGTTGTTTGTTCCTTTATTTTCAAAGTAACCATTATCATCCCGATAATAAACGGCCATCTTGCCTGCAAGGACGTCTTTGATCAGCGAGCCGGTTACCGAAAGAGCGTAAACCTGGTCGTTATCATCCGTTACGCTGGCCTTGGCCCGCATAGCGTATTCGTGACTAGGGCGGCGAGTACGCATTGAAACCGCACCACCGGTCACGTTGCGCCCGAATAACAAACCCTGAGGGCCACGCAATACTTCAATACCTTCAAGGTCAAAGGTATCCATAATCACACCCCAGCTCATACCGTAATACATGCCGTCAACAAAAACGCCAACTGTGGGGTCAACTGATGGAATGGAGCTGTTAATACCCAGACCGCGAATCGTAAAATTCGCAGTACCTTTGGAGGTACCCACTGCATCCAGAGCAACGTTTGGCATGGAATAGGTGAGGTCGTTGATGTTACGCATTTGCAAAGCTTCAAGCTGCTCACCGCTATAGGCGGTCATCGCGATAGGTACGTCCTGCACTTCTTCTGCACTACTCTTTTTCCGGGCTTGAGTAACAACTTCTTCCATTAAAACTGCGGCAGCCCCTCTTGCTCTACCCCGCTTAACTTCATCACCGTCGATAGCAGAAACGGTTGCACCCGTTTCTGTATTGTCTTTATCGGCACCTAAGGCCATGCTTGTAAAACCAACACTTGAAGCAGCAAGTATCGCCGCGGTTAGCGGCTTAATTTTTCCAACATATGACATATAGCGTTCCCCTCACCCTGTTTCTTTTTTATTATCGAGATCTGAATTCCACATTATGATAGAACTTTAATGCTGATTACTAAGCTCTCGTTTATTTTCTTTCTGGGATAGACAAAATCCCGATTACAAGAACCACTACCAATCTACGCACGATAACCCTGAGTCCTCATGATCATGCCTGGCAGTCATTCAACCGTGATACTAAACCACATTCGATCTCTTGCCAAGCATATTTGTCAACTACTTTACACAGCCTCTTTCGCTATTCAATTAGAAGGGTTTATTAACTTGAATATAAAGAAAAAGTATTTAAAATAAAGGACGTTAACTATAATAAAACAAACAGTGATGACTTATGACTATCCGCAGACAACGACAAGAAGAAGAATCACAAATCGATTTAACACCGATGCTCGACGTAGTTTTTATCATGCTTATATTCTTCATTGTCACCGCTAGCTTTATCAATGAAAAAACAATAGATGTGCAACGGCCTCCTGTAACCGATCAACCGCCACCCGAGCAAGAAAATAAAAACATTGTCTTTGAAGTTGGCCCCAATGGCGATATTGTTTTGGCAGAACGGCGGATCGATCTACGCTCAGTGCGGGCTAATGTCGAACGGCTACGCGCTGAAAACCCAGAAGCGAAAGTAATTATTTCAGCTGACCCAAAATCTAAATCTGAAACCTATATAAGAATTGCCGATCAGGCCCGTGAAGCTGGAATTTATGATATTTCCCTGGCAACCAAATAGCAGTCAAAACCACATTCGATATAACGCTGATAAATTCAAGCGCTGATGACATGCAACAACCATCGTCTATTTAGCTACACATCATTGCCTGGGCCGATCAACCGCCGCCTGACAAGGACAATAAAAACATTGTCTTTGAAGCCGGCCTCAATGGTGATATTGTTTTGGCAAACCAGCGTATTAATCTACGCTTCCTTCGTGCTAACGTAGAACGGCTTCGAACTGAAAAACCCTGAAGCAAAAGTAATTATTTCAACTGACCAAAAATCCAAATCTGAAACCTATATAAGAATTGCCGATCAAACCCGCGAAGCTGGAATTTAAGGCATCTCTCTGGCTGCTAAATAGCAGTCAAAGCCACATTCGATATAACTCTGATAAATTCATGCGCTGATGACATGCAACAACCATCATTTATTTAGCTACACATCATTAAATAACTTGCACCGCATGACACTGTCCATTGGATAATTATAATTCTTAGACAAGTGCTTGCTCATTGAGTGCATCAAACGATCTTATTTTCGAATATGTGTTTCAAGCCGCGCGAAAAACCTGAATTGCACTTCAAGTCGTAGGGTCTAATTACAGGCAAACTGCATCTCAGAAGCCCCTTAAGAATACCCAGCTCTGTATGAGTGAGGCACCATTATCACGAGAATATTTTACCAGCCAAAATAATACACCCATCTCTCGTCATTTATTGTTTGGGTGTGGGTACAGTGGCGTGAAAATTTCACCTAGCCCCTCAATTAACCATTTGGCTTATTATACTGAGCTACCAAGCATTACTTCTTAAACCTTCAGGACTTTAAAAAAAACGAACTCTCCAAGCCTTGGAGTAAATGCGGCTCATGTTTTCGAACAACCCGCGATATCTGCGCCCATTTCTCGCAATTGATTACGCCTGCTGCCTTCATTGCCAGCATAGGTAATCCACTTACTCGCAAATCTTGCACTACGTTTATCCTTAGTCGCCTTTTCGAAAGACAAGGCCGCATCCTTATAACAATGTAAATTTAATTGCGCGTTACCCAGCACCATATACGTTAAGTCTTTTCGCTTTAAGCCTCCCTTGTTAAGGGCGTTTCTTGACGCCCTAATGGCCTTAGCATCTTCACCCATATCGAGATAAACTCCGGCCAAACGCGCCCATATGGTGCCTTTATTTGATAGCTTCGCGGCTTCTTCCAAATAGGGTCGCGCCTTATTACCATCTTGTGCTTGCTGCCAGGCATGGCCCAGTAGCTCCATATTTTTCTGTGTTTTCTTAATCAACTTATCTTTAAAGCCTTTTTCTATCACTCGAGCAGCCAGATAAGGCGCATCAGCACCAATAAACAAATAAGCCAGGCTTAATAATTCACGCTCTTTACTAGTGTTGCCAGCAAGATATACAAGCTCAGTAGAAATCAACCGATTGGTATCTTGACCCAACTCAGAATAAACCCCACCCATTTGACGCCAATAGCTGTATTTAGGATAGTGCTCGACAAGCTTTTTTAGTATCGCAAGCGTTTGCTTATAATCCTGTTTTTCATAAAAAATAACTCGCTGCAGGCCCCACCAATTTTCTTTAGGTACTTTACCTTTTTTCACCCACTCGGCAATAACCTCACTGAGGAGACCCAGTGATTTTTCCTTTTTTTCCAATTGGTAATATGCCTGCGCGAGTAGAACCTTGCCATCTGCACCAACAACGCTGGCTTCTTTCATCCATGCTTCAAGATTATTTGCGGCATTTTCGTAATCTTCACTAACAAAATACAGCTGCGCAATTGAATAATAAATACTGGCCCTCATTCGCTCATCCGTCTCAGGCTCAGCTAATACTTTCTTATAACTGTTTATTGCTTCTTTAATATTGTCACGGGAATAATAGCTATACGCCAAAAAATTCCAGACCTGTGATTTTTCATAGCCCGAGACACAGTCCGAAGACAGCGACGCTTTCAATATGCGCTCACCTTCCGCCCAACGCTCTGCCTCGATCTCAATCTGAGCCAGCTCTAATCTGCCCCCACATTTCTTGCCAACAGACGATCGTTTTTTGGTTTTTGTCTTACCATATTTTCGCTGACCATCATCTTCTTTTGCATATACATTGCCAAAAAAAACCGGCCCCCCATCTATAACAAATAACGTAAAGCCAGCATGTAAAACACCGAAGATTAAAAACAAAGTTAGCGAACGACAAGAAAAACCCCATAGCGCCCTCATCGTAGTACTAAACAATCTTTTTACGCCCACTATTTTAACCTCAATTTGTATATCAGTTATTTTTCCAGTTCAAATGAAAACTTGTACATAACACCATGTACTTCTTCTGGCTTTCCATCAATCACCCGAGGATTGTATTTAAGCTTTAAGGCTGCCTTTAATGCCGCACGCCCAAAGCCATAATTTGGCGGATATTCTTCCAGTAAAACAGGATCTCGAACTCCGCCTGTTGTAGTAATAATTACCTCAAGAACTGCATAGCCTTCCTTTCCACGAGACAATGCTCTGCGAGGATATATTGGCTGAGGAACATATAGCGGAATATAGTCTGTATCGCGGGAAAATCCTCCTCCCAGCCCAATATTAAGATTCGAGTTTAAGGCAGGAGCGGCGATACTTAGCGCATCCATATCCATCTCAATATCTATATTTTGCTCAGGTATTTCAGGGGGTGGCTCGTCTGGCTGATCAGGCTTTTCGGGCTTTTTCTGTTTTATGTTTTCACTAACCTTCCTATCTGGCTGCCATATGTCAGAAATCTTGCGCCCTGCCTTTTCATCCAGCTCAGTGTCATTATTTAAAATTAGCAAATACATCAAGACGGTAAGAAAGAACGTGACGACAGCACCTAGTATAAACCCACCGACAAGCCTGACGGATTTATTGCCTCCCACCAAGCTAGTCATTTAATGTTGACACCGAAATTTTTGTAATGCCCACTTCTTTTGCAGCATCGGCAACTAGAGCAATTTTTTCTACCGAGGCATTACCATCAACCTGTATCACCATTCCACCTTTTGGGTTTTCTGCAAATAATCGCAATAATTGTAATTTTACTAAATTATCTTTTATTAAATTTTTATCCATCCAAATCTGATCACTTTCATTAATGCCGACCAATATACTGGGCTTGGTTTTTTCAGCCGTCAACGTACGTACTTTTTGAACTTCTATACCAGGCGTCTTAATGAACGATGCTGTAACTATAAAAAATATCAGCATAATAAAAACCACATCAAGCATGGGTGTTAAATCTATCACCTGTTCTTGAGCTTCATCTTTTTTACTAATATCTCGCATATTTTTTGAGCACCCAAATCAATTTTTAAACATGAATAATCTAATCGACACCTATCACATCATTTGTTAATAATTACGCCTGTAAATTACCTAGATTCCTAAATTAAGATTAGGCAAAAGACACAATTAATCCATCGTCATCTTATCTTCCATCAACTGTTTTTCATTTTTCGCCAAACGCTCTAGATAAGTAAAACCAAACACTCCTGAAAGCGCAGCTACCATGCCAGCCATCGTCGGAATGGTAGCCATAGATACCCCGCTCGACATAGCTTTAGCATCACCACCGCCAGTCATTGCCATTACCTCAAATACCGTAATCATCCCCGTCACTGTACCCAGCAAACCAAATAACGGTGCCAATGCGATTAGCGCTTTAATTAAGGCGAGGTATTGGTCAATCTTCATGTTGATTTGAGAAAGGTATTTCGCCCTTACCTGGTGAGCACTCTTAGACTTGCGCTCTAATCTTGCCTCCCAGGTATCTAGTATCAATGCCTTATCTGTTCTCAAGCTGCCTTTGTAATACCAAATACGCTCAAAAATAAATGTCCACATCACAGCAACCAGGGCTATTAGAAACGAAAGAATAGTCCCCCCAAGATCCATAAAATCTGAGACACCTTCCAATAGTTCCAGAAAATAAAACAAGGTTATGACCTCTCAACCTGCTCGGCAACTATACCCACACTCTGCTCTTCCATAATGTGCAAGATTCGCTGTACATAACCGTTCACCCAGGTATGCATTAACACTGTAGGAATAGCAACGACCAAACCTAACACCGTAGTTACCAGGGCTTGCGAAATACCACCGGCCATCATCTTCGGATCACCCGCACCAAAAATTGTAATTTGCTGGAACACGACGATCATCCCGGTCACCGTTCCTAATAAACCTCCCAATGGCGCTACCATGGCTATAATTTTCAGCAAATTAACACCTGATTCAATTTTTGGTCGCTCCCTTAGAATCGCTTCATGTAACTTGAGCTCCATCGATTCTGCATCGAGACCCTTATTCTTTTCAGCCACCAACAAGACTCTGCCCAAAGGATTATTTTCATTTGCCTGGTCAGACCGAAGTTGCACATTGACTTTCCGCGACACTCCAGATAAGACAACAAATCGCCACAATGCCAAAAGTACCGCGGCAAGACCGACTGCTGAAATAATATAACCAATCTCTCGGCCCTGGTGCCATTTTTCAAGAAGCGTTGGCGTATCAATAAGTGCGCGTAACAAACCGCCACCGCTTGGGCCAGTAGGGTCGATACCAGTCCGTACAAAACCCCCTGTTGAGGCCTGTAATTCTTTTGCAGCGCTCGTTAAATCACCACCAGGTTGACGTGGCAATTCTGATAAAACACCTGTTGCAGCCGTGTACATGAGATAGCTACCATCGGACACCAAATTAAAACTACCGATTCGTACTACTTCCTGACTAACCTTCTCTCCGTTGGAGCGAATAAACTCCGCCGGAAAACGCACGACCTTGCCTGCCTCCATCATCTCCCGGTGCACCTCAAACCACATGCCTTCAATCTCAGCAAGACTGGGTAGCCGCGTACTACTACTCATTTTTTCAATAAGGCCTTCCAGCTTTTCTGTCCGACCCGGAAATTGCACGCTTACCAACGATTGATCCATCGTTACCACAGCATCACCGGCCGTCGACGTCAGGTGACCAAATAACTCTTTTAACGAACCCAACCTACGTTGCAACTGCTCATTTTGAGCTTCGAGCTTAATTTCATTTTCAGCAAATAACTTTTCTAGTCGTTCACTCTTTTCTTCTTCTGATTTTTTTTCTGACTTCGCTTCCGTCAACAAGCGTTTTTGTTCGCTTTTAGCATTTAAAAACGTTTTCTCGCGTTTTTTATGCTCTTTCGATTCGTTGATTTTTGCACTCTTTACCATGCCCAATAATTCATCCAGCGATGCCGCTTGCTCCGCAGCGTAAAGCCCACCAGATACTAGCAACCCACCGATAATGAATACGCTGATACTACGTTTTAAATAAACTTTCATTGCACTGCCTCCGGTGAAGAAATGGGCAATTTAAGGACGCCTATTGCCGCTTGTTTTTTGGCTATCCGAATGCCCTTGGCCGTTGCGGTGCGATACTCACCGGAAGACAGCGGTTGCCACTGCGCAGCACGGGAATCCCACACGCCACTTTGACTTTGGTCGGAGGTTTGATAGAGAAGCGCTATTCGGCCTACTCTGAAGAAGGTAACTTGTCGATCTTGCCCATCAATGAGCAACAAGCCACTGTATTCTGAAATGGTATTACCGTATTCAAGCTCTATATCGTAAAGCTCTAACACCTGTCGGAATTTCTCTGCAGAACTAAACCGGCTGGCCTCAAGATTTGTTCGCACCTGAGCAATACTTTCAAGGCGTAAATCGTGCTGGAAAGGCAAATCCAAATTTACAAACTGCCCGAGCGCATCAAGCATTTTAATCGACAACGGTGTTATTTGCCGCTCAATGACGGTTGCATTTTCAATAGAGTCAGCGATATCGCTCATCGTTTGTTGTTGATTTTCAAGCTGCTTTTCTAACTGCGCGTTATAAACCTGAAGGCCTTCAATTTCTTTATTGACAATGCGAAAGTCCTGTAAAATATCGTAGGTTTGATCCGCCAATGTATCGATGCGCTTTTGCGAATTTTGCGCCGCAGCCGTCTTACCGGCACCTGCTTTTAAAACGGCATCTACTTCGACAGCACCAGTATTAATAGAGATAAACTGCGTGGCAACAAACACCCCCGCTATTGCCACCTTCGATAAAATAATTCTCATGTTCTTCCTCTTTTGACGGGTGTGTACAGAAAAACCCTAGCTGCCTTAAGCGACATAAGCCAGGTATCTTCGATTAAGATTTCTGATTTTTACAAATTTACTTTTGGTTATTATTTTAGCGCCCATACCTACCATCACTACGCACTCAATAAATCATTTTATTATAGTTTTATGCTGCCTTACCCCATGGATGATGAATCCTTTATAAGGGCAAAACGCCTATCAAATATACGTAAACAACTTGCTATAACTGGTCTAAATTTAACATACTTTTTTGGCCAAGGTCAAAGACTAACTACACTTTATATTCAACCTTGAATCGACTAACCCGCTACAGCTGCTGTCTACCTATTACTTTTCTTGACGGCTGCTATTAACTTGTTCAGTTATTCCGTGCGCCTCCTATCCAGGCGCACAAAACTACAGGCCGGCGTTTGCCCTTCCGCAGGCAAGTCCTCAACAGGAGTTTCCAGCCACTCGCTCAAGTCCAGCTCCGGGAAAAACGCATCGCCATCAACCTGAGTGTGTACCCGCGTTAGATAAAGCCTGTCGGCCTTGGGCAAGGCCTCACGGTAAATCGTTGCACCGCCGATAATCATCACCTCTTCAAGTTTCGAGTCGTCGGCGATTTTTTTGGCAATGGCGAGCGCCTCTTCTAAATCACTCGCCCTTTCCACACCCTCCGCCTGCCATGCGGTATCGCGGGTCATAACAATATTCGTGCGCCCCGGTAAGGGCCGGCCAATGGACTCATAAGTAAGGCGGCCCATAATAATCGGCTTGCCCAGAGTGACCTTCTTAAAGTATTTAAGGTCGGCGGAAATGCGCCAGGGTAGTTGGTTATTGCTACCGATAACGCCGTTATCGGCCACCGCTACAATTAGGGAAGTGATTGCCACTGCTGTCCTGCCTCTCGTCAATAATCACGGCACTGCTGTAACCGCTACGGCCGCCATTATCTACCAGTCAGGTTTTTGCGGAAACACTCGGGGGTAAAAGATTTCGTGGCGACAATATTGGGGGATAAAGGCTACCCCTCACGCGCGAGGTTTAAACGATACCCACGCCCCCAGCAGGCAAAGCAAGGTGATGGCGAGGGTGGTGGCAACCAACAGAATATCGCGCAGTGTTTTGCTGATGGGGTCAAAAAATTGCCACTTGTGCAGGTAGCTAAATGACCAGCCCTCCCACTGACGCGAAGGGCTGCTACGGCCAGCCAGCGCGCCTGTTGCGGTTTCGACAAACAGGGTGTGCAGCAACTCCCCCGTGCTTGCTTGCTGAGCGCCAAAGTGAACAGCATGCACCGGCATGCGCTTATTGATAAAGCCGTAGGTGCTGCTAAAGCGGGTGATTTTTTCAACCGGGCTATCAAGCGAGTCAGCGGCTGATAAGCCGCCATAATGCGCGGCGAGATTCAGCACATGCTGGCGCTGGCAATTGGCACAGAGCTGTGAGGTCTGTGCATCGATATAAACAAGGCCACCAGCCGGTGACATGGGCTTAGTGGAGTGATGCTCTGCCACCGCGGGTTGCCCCGTTTTATCGGCCATCGGCGATGCTGCCTTCTGATCAGCCAATGCCAAACGCAAATAGGGCTGGCCATCGACCGCAACCAAACTGCCCCGGCGAAAATATTCGCCGCCACTGGCCTGTGCCACGACTGACCAATCTAACCTTAGGTTCTGCGCATTAAAGACTGCCTGCGGAGCGGGTAACTCAGGCGGGGCAACGATCGGCTTATTGAGCAGGTGGTAGAGGCCAGAAAAACAAAAGGTCAACATTAAGATACCGAAACCAATGCCCAAACGACGATGCCAGACGCTAGCGCGACTCGGGACTTCGGCTTGTTTAGCGACACTTGCCCCCACGCTATTGTTTGACCGTCCCCGCCAAGCCATCCATAAACCCAAGCCGCTTAAGCCCATGCCGGCCAGTAGCATGGCGCTCATGGCGAGGGTTCTCAGCCAGGGGTTTTCAATAAAGACCCAAGAGTGCAGCTGGCGAAACACCCCGCCAATAAAGGCCTTGCGGTCATCGACCATGGTCGCCAAGCGGCCGGTACTGAGCTCGACATAGGCACGCATATTACCGGGTCGGTCAAAGGTCACTTTATAGACCGGTAAAAAACGATTCACATACAGGTAGTCTTCGTTGAATTCAGTGATTAATTCAATAGAGGCTATCTGACTGGCATCATCACCCAAATAATATCTGGCCAAGCGCTGCGCGTAAGCCCTGTCATTGAGCTCGGCGCGCTGGCCGCTGCGGGCATGAATGTAGGTCTTGTTATCACCATGTTCAACACGATAAAAACTCGCGCCATCAATATTCAATAACTGCGCGTGCTCAAAGTCAGCAATGCCGTTGTGTAACAAGACCGTGGATAACGGCGCGAGGCCGGCAATGGCGGCAGTCGACACCGGCGGGGCCATTGCCACCGGCCGGGGGTTAAGGCGCGACATAATGGGGTGACTTAAGCCACTCAAGGCCCAGGCAATAATGGCAAAAAAAACGGCCAGGCCAATACGTCGGTGCCAGCGGTACAAGGTAGTGCTAGCCATAGTTACTCTCATAGAGGGACTAATAAACTGCGATAAAAAATTACGATTCGCAAAAGTCCGGTTAGAAATAATGCAATGAACAAAATAGCTTGTCTGCGCTACAGCCCGCCAATGTGCAGTGGCCTAGCCGTCAAAAGGTATATTTGGCACCAACAAAGGCGGTACGTGGCCGGCCCGGCGTATAGGTCGGCCCCCACTTGTCGGTGGTTTCGGCATAGAGTTCATCATTCAAATTCAGGACGCGGAGAGAGACTTCGAGCTTGGGGCTGAGCAAGTAATTGGCTCTCAAATTAACCAAGTCATGGCCCTCATAGGTATCGCGATCAGTGGCGCGGCCATCATCTGAATTCTTTTCGTCGATCCAGTGCTCGCCCTGATGTATCCACTCCAGCTCAAGGCGCCCACCGTTTAACCACATAGGGCCATAACGCAGGCGCACATTGGCAAAGTTTTCCGGCGCATTGGGCATATCATTACCGGAGTAGTCACCACTGCGGTCCTGCCAGTCTTTGTATTTATGCTCAGACTGGGTGTAGGCAATATAGAGATCAACTGTCTCACTAAGCATAATATCTAGCCCTAATTCAATACCATAGTGCTCGGTCTCCCCGGCATTAGTATTGCGGCGAGCACCAGTATTACTATCGAGCACAGAGAGAATGTCGTCTTCTTTCAACATGTAGTAAATACTGCTGTCAAAGGTGATGTGCTCAGAGAGATTACCGCGCAGACCAATATCAAAGCTATCGACTTTTACCGGGTCAAGGTCAGTGGAACCGGCCGTGCTGCCCGAACGAAATAACTGTCCACTGGATGGCACACGGAAGGCGTGACGATAGGAAGCATAGCCATTAATGTCGTCACTAAACTGATAGGTTAAACCCAGCTTGGGGCTGAGATGATTAAAGTCTACCGACTGATCTTCCGGGCGCAGGTGCAGGGGGTCAATCACGGCACCACTCATATTGTCCTGATAATCGTAGTGAGAATAGTCATAGCGCAGCCCGGCATTTAAACGCAGTGCCGACGTCAGCTGGTTTTCATAATGCACGAAAGGCGAGAGGGAAAGCACATCAACATCGTAGTCGTAAAGTAAACCCGCTGGCGTATAGGCCATCCAGTAGTCACCTGAGTCCGCATCACTGCGCTCAATATAGGTTTGCTTTTGATAGCCTTCGCTGTAGTCGATATCTAGCCCGGTCACCACAAAGCTGTCATCACCGAGGCTGTAATCCCATTTCAGCAGTGCACCAATGGAGTCGTGGCCGCTTTCATTTTTATGGGCATCTTGCGAATCGAGAGACGAGGGGCAGCTGGGGCACCACGGCGGCGGCGGGCTTACTCGCCCCGTGTTGAGTGTCCAGGTGGCGATGTACTCCAGCTCATTACTGCGCAAAAAGGGCGTAATACTTAAAGTACTGTTCGCAAAACCCCTTTCAAAGGCAGATGAAACACGAAAGGCACGCACATCTCGATAACCCACTAAGTTACCAAATTGCTCGGGCTCATCTTTGTAATCGTCATAGCTCAAGCCGCTACCACCGGTCTCATAATCAAGAATAGTGCCGGTAAACACCGTATTAACGCTCCAGTTGTCCCCTATATTCGTATTCCACGAACCGGTAAACGAACCGCGTTCACTCGCTGTCTGCTCACGCCAGCCATCGTTATCAGCAATGTCGAGCTTGCCAGTAAAGCCGTGGTTAGCCGTGATTTTTGCGCCTTTCAGTTGCACACGCCGATAACCGTCTTCACCCCCCTCCACATTAACGCTCAACTTGTCCTCTTTGGGTGGACGACCACTGAGTGTATTCACCACGGCACCAATAGCGTCGCTGCCATAGAGGGCAGAACCCGGGCCTTTAATAATCTCGACGCCGTTAGCGCCACTCATATTCACTTCATACAAAGCGTTGTGATTGAAAAAACCCGCCGCCCGTGTCGGCACACCATTTTCAAGGTACAGATACACCGGACTGGTCGACACTGGCTGGCGAATGGCCGCCATTACCCCCGAGCCACCGGAGTCAAGCTGTACAATATTGACACCGGGTATACGATTCATCAGCTCACCGGCGTGAGTAGGATTTAGTTCCTCAATTTCAGCTTCAGAGATAACTCCGACACTTGCCGCTGTATCGGCCAGAGTGTTGGCACTACCGCTGGCGGTAACGACAATAGTTTCCAGCAAGGGTGCTGCGACGGGTGGCAGATCAGCAAGCGCTTGGGCTGCAACAAATGGCGATAATGAACAACTCAAAAGAATGGCAGCTACTGGCGTGATAGCGGCACTCTTTCCACAAGCCCCACCAACAGTTTTAATTTTAGACACGAAAAATATCCCTCAATTTTTTTCAAGTGAGGATTCTATACGCCAAAGCAGTGCCTGCTATGTGGTGAATTGTCGCACCTGGCTGTGGTTTATTGTCGCAGAGGGGCGAAGTAAAACCGGCCAACCAATAAAACAAGCTGAATTCATTAGCCCAGTAATCACTCTGATATTAATTACCGCATAAAATCAAAGCTCTATTGATTTCTTGCCCCGCTATGACGGGAACCTTTTGCCTGCCGTTATTCTGCGGCGAGACTAATAGTACGGCCAGTTAATTCATTCCCCGCCGCGATAACATCTTCGACCAGCTGCTCGGCGTGCTCCCAACTTGTGCGTGCGCCGACAAAGCACGGGCGAATAGCGAGAACCCCGTTGAGCTCGGCCGTGCTGGGAATACTCCGCCCCTGGTGCACTAACTGGCGATGAATTTTTTTATTTAAGGCATTCAAATCGCTCACATCGGCGCCGCCATCAAGCACGTAACGAAAGCAGCAGATAGACAACGTGGGCTCTTGAACAAGCTCCAAATTCGGATGAGCCCGAGCTAGCTCGGCAACACAACGCGCCATGGCATTGTGGCGACACACTCGCTCACGCATGCCCGCTTTGCCAATTTCGCGAATCAATGCCCAGACCACCGCTCCCCGCGAAGGCGCAGATAACTCGACGCCGAAGTTGTAGTAGGGAATGCCGAGACCATCCATCGAATGCTGGATATTGTCATCAGTAACAGAGCCTTCCAGATAGTCCGACGCCTCCTGGGTGAAGGCTCGGTTTAGCAGGCTACGATCGCGCACAAAGGTCGCGCCGATACCGACCGGGGCACCCAACCATTTATGGGGGTCAACAATCACCGAGTCAGCCTTTTCCAAACCCTTATAAAGTGGCCGCACCTGGGGGTCGAGAATACCCGGCAGGCCATAGGCGCCATCGACGTGAAACCAGATTGAAAACTCACAAGCCAGCTCAGCCAGTTCATTCAGGGGGTCAATCACCCCGGCGTTAGTGGTGCCCGCATTGCCCACGATGGCAACGGGCAAACAGCCCGCATCAATTAACTGTTGATCGCACACGTCTGCCTGTAGTTGCTGGCGCAGGGCATCGGCACACATTCGCCCCTCGTTATCGACCGCAATGGTGGCAACCGCATTGCGCCCCATGCCCAGCACCGCCGCTGCACGATGCACTGTGTGGTGGCTGGTCGCTGTCGCGTAGATACGGCAGGGGCGCTGCACGCCGTCACGACTCGGGTCAATGCCGATACGCTCGAATGCCCATTGCCGCGCTGCACCCAATGCCACCAGATTGGCCACCGAACCACCGCTGCTGTACAGGCCTTTCATTTCAGCGGGCAACTCAAACATTTCAGCCATCCACTCCAGAGACAGCTCCTCAAGATAACTAAATGCTGTTAAACCGAGACGTTGCGGTGCCGCCACCGAACCCGCCAGACTCGCCAATACACCCGCCGAAGTTGCGCCGGTGGTAATAAAAGCCGTGCATCCGGGCTTGGGGATTTGCGAGCCATTGGGAATTATTTGCGACCCCAGCTCAGCAATCACCTGCGCTAGGCCCACGCCTTTTTCAGGCAGCGATTGCTGCAAGGCATCGTGCCATTGCGTATAACGCGACATCGCATCGGGGTGGTCGAAGCGTAAATATTGGTCCAGGCTCTTACCCAGCTCATGTAAGCGAAGAGTAATAGGGCCGCACTCTGCCTGTTCGTTATTCATTGAAAACTCCTCTACGCCTTATGGTGATAGGGTGCGCGGTACCCGGTCTTTCTTATACCCTCAATTAAACCATCTTCTCTAATCCTTTTCGATCTGGCACAAAACCCACTAAAGCCTTATTATTCTGCCCGGCAATTCACTTTATAACCCGGACTTATTCCTATGCAGTCTTTATTTGAGCCTTTAACTTTCCTACGCGGTCCCGCCCTAAAAAACCGTTTTGCACTGGCACCACTGACCAACCTACAAAGCCATGTCGATGGCAAATTGTCAGATGACGAGTACAAGTGGCTGACCATGCGCGCCGAGGGTGGTTTTAGTTTAACCATGACCGCCGCCGCTCATGTACAGGCTGTTGGCCAGGGCTTTCCCGGGCAGATCGGTATTTTTTCTGACGATCACCTCGAAGGGCTGACACGTTTGGCTGCTGGCATTAACAAAAACGACAGCCTGTCGATTGTGCAGCTGCACCACGCTGGCCACCGCTCACCACAAGAGTTGATTGGCACCCAGCCTGTTGCGCCTTCGAATGATGAAGAGTCTGGCGCCCGCGCCCTGTCGACGGCAGAGGTCGAACAACTGATCGAAGATTTTATCGCCGCTGCTGAGCGCGCCGAGAAAGCCGGCTTTGACGGTGTCGAGATTCACGGTGCCCACGGTTACATCCTCTGCCAGTTTCTCAGTAGCGACACTAATCGTCGCGATGATCAGTACGGCGGCTCGCTGGAAAATCGCGCCCGCCCCCTGTTTGATGTCATTGCCGGTATTCGCCAGCGCTGTAAGAAAGACTTTAATATCGGCGTGCGTTTAACGCCTGAGCGTTTCGGCATCAAGCTCGGCGAGGCCATCGAAGTCGCTCAACGCCTGTTGGATGAAGCGCAAATTGATTATCTGGATATGTCTTTGTGGGATGTGTTTAGTGAGCCTAAAGAAGAGGCCTACAGGGGTCGCAGTTTGATGGATCATTTCACCGCCCTCGAACGCGGTGGTGTGCGCCTCGGTGTCGCCGGTAAAATCCGTACGCCTGCGGAGGTTAAACGTTGCATGGATAGCGGGGTTGATTTCGTCCTGTTGGGACGAGCGGCGATTGTCCACCACGACTTTCCCAATCAAACGGCTAAAGACAATAATTTCACCCCGGCGGCGAATCCGGTTTCAGCCGAGCATTTGCGCGCAGAGGGGCTCAGCGAAACCTTTCTCGAATATATGTCTAGCTGGAAAGGCTTTGTCGCAGAGACTGACGGGGTTGTCACGCCGGAAATGATACTGGCCTAGGTTTAGAGCTTAAGACTTAGGGTTTACACCCATCAATACGATGGGTGTAAACAAAGCTCTGTTTGCTGTTTCGTCAATAACAAGAATAAGTGCAGCGCACACTCTGCACTGGCCAGCCCTGCTTATAGCGCAGGCTCTGGCAGGCGCCAGATATAGGTCGAAACCATCACCGCAGTACAGAGCAATAAAACCTGAACCTGCCACAGCGGCACGATAAGGGCGGAAACACCCATGGTCAGCCACATCGTCAGCAAGGTGTAGTACTTGGCCTTGCGAGGAATACCGCTGCCATCCAGGTAGGCGAGAATATATTTACTGAGTACGGGATGGGACACCAGCCAGCGATAAAAGCGATCCGAGCTACGGACAAAACAACCGGCGGCCAACAGCAGAAAGGGTGTGGTTGGCAGCAGGGGTAAAAAAACACCCACTACCCCCAGAGCCACGGAAAGGCTACCCAGGCCAAACAGCAGCACTCGAACAAAACCACCGGCAATACAGCGCTTGTGGAGTGTATCAACGGAGACATCATTTGTTGTAGCCATATTTAAACTGTCCTTCTTCGCGTGAAAATTCTGAGCGATGCAGCAACTGCTATCAAGTAAAACCAACAGGGGCATCCCTATCGGCTAAAATGCGGGAACCTTCAACCAGCTTAGCCCCCTCTGAGCGGCAACACCTACTTAGGTTTGCGTTTTTCCAACGCCTTCATACTTGCAGGCTCAGTGCTGCCCGCCTGGCGTGCGAACAACTATGCCATCCAGTTCCGGCGATGCCTTTAATTGGCAGCAAAGCCAAGAGCTTTCATCGCAACCTTCGGTTAGTTCTAGCATGGCGTCTTCGGTCGCGTCCATTGGTAAGCGCTTCTGGCACAGACTTACCGCCGCTTGCACCCTGGCTTGTCCACCACCAATAATTACGATTGTTTCAGTCATGGCCACTACTCCACTCAAGGGTTAATTTGCACGCGCAGTTCTTTATAACCACGCAAAATACAGGCGTAAACACGCTTCGGCTCACTGACCATTTCAACGCATGGCTCGGGCCAGAGCTTGAGGGTTTCTTCCCACAGTACCCGTATCTGCATTTCAGCCAGGCGGTTGTCAAGGCAGTGATGAATGCCAAAACCAAAGGCCAGAACACGGCCTGATAGCCTTTATTATCGTTGTTATAGCAATGATTATTGCAGCGCAAACTGTGGCACGAATTTACCGCTCTTTAGGCGAATAATTACACTAGCAAGGCATGACCTCATTCGCTGCCAGCCTTACTTCACTTCGAATAGACTTAAGCTCGAACTCAAAAACTGTGAACCCGATTAAATGGCAATCGGCGCTGCGATACCCGAGTGGGGCTCGTAGCCATCCAACGTGAAGTCCTCATAAGAAAAACTAAAGATATCAGCGACACCTTTATTCAGCGTCATCTGGGGCAGAGGTTTTAATTCGCGGGCCAGTTGCTTATCGGCCTGTTCTAAATGATTCAAATAGAGGTGGGCATCGCCCAGGGTGTGAATAAATTCACCCGGCTGCAAACCAGTAACCTGGGCCACCATTAGGGTCAACAGCGCATAAGAGGCGATATTGAACGGTACGCCGAGAAAGGTATCGGCGCTGCGCTGATAGAGCTGGCAGCTGAGCTTGCCATCGGCCACGTAGAACTGAAAAAAGGCATGGCAGGGTGCGAGGGCCATACGTCCTTGCTCGACATTGGCCTGGGGGGAAATACTTTCATCGGGCAGTTGTGCCGGATTCCAGGCGGAGACGATTAAGCGCCGCGAGTCTGGCCGGGTGCGCAATTGCTCGATCACTTCGGCGATTTGGTCGATTGCACCACCGCTGGGCAAAGGCCATGTACGCCACTGATAGCCATACACCGGGCCGAGGTCGCCGCTATCTGTCGCCCATTCATCCCAGATGGATACGCCGTTGTCACGCAGGTACTGAGTATTGGTATCGCCCTTCAAAAACCACAGCAGCTCGTGAATGATCGATTTAAGATGCACTTTTTTAGTGGTGACGAGGGGAAACCCTGCGGCGAGGTCAAAACGCATCTGGTGACCAAAAACACTGCGTGTGCCGGTGCCGGTACGATCGCCTTTTTCTACACCTTTGTCGCGCACGTGGCGCATCAAATCCAGATACTGCTGCATGAATACCTCATAAAGTTAATAGTATTGAGCCGGACAATGTATTCAAGCTCTTACGGCTGTCACCGCTCGCTTGCGCCAATAGCTGTAAATTAACAGCAACACACCGCCGACGACCATCGGCAAGCTCAGTAATTGTCCACGGGTGACCCAGTCAAGAAAATCAAAACCGATATGACCATCGGGCTCGCGGGCAAATTCAGCGAGCGAGCGGAACAGACCATAGAATAATAAGAACAGGCCACTGACCGCACCTTCGGGTCGTGGACAGCGAGAGTACCAAAACAAAATGATAAATAGCAGTAGTCCCTCAAGGCCAGCCTGGTAAAGCTGGGAGGGGTGGCGGGTAATTTGCTCGGGATCACGGGGGAAGACCATCGCAACGGGCCAGTCACTGACGCGGCCCCAAAGCTCCTGGCCAATAAAGTTGCCGATGCGGCCCAGCCCCAAACCAATCGGCACCAGCGGTGCAACAAAGTCAGCCACTGCCAGCCAGGGTTGTTTGAGCTTGCGCGCATAGAGCAGCAGCGCCACGATCACCCCCAACAGGCCACCGTGGAAGGCCATGCCGCCCTCCCAAATGCGTAGCAGCCACAAGGGGTCAGCCAGCCATTTATCAAAGTTATAAAACAGTACGTAGCCACAACGACCTCCCAGGATCACCCCGAAGGCGGCGTAAACAATTAAGTCTTCAACCTGATCGCGACGCAGTGGCGACCAGGCGCGTTGACTGCGTGACCTCGCCAGCAGCCAGGCAGCACTAAAGCCCAACAGGTACATAACACCGTACCAATGCACCTGCAGCGGACCAAGGTCGACAAGTACGGGATCAATTTCGGGGTAAGTCAGCATAGAGGTGCCTTTAATAGAAAGGGTATTATTTTAAAGTCTGCGCTATACACTGCGCAGATCCAGTACCGGCCAATCACGCTGGCTGGCCTCCGCTAACAAAAGTTTGTCGGGGTTAACCGCTACCGGCTTCGCGACCACCTCGAGCAGGGGCAAGTCGTTAATTGAGTCACTGTAGAAACTACTGCCCGCCAGCGTTTCATCATTCTCCGCTAGCCAGTTCTGTAATCGTGTCACTTTACCCTGCTGGTAACTCGGCACACCCGCAACTTGCCCCGTAAAGCGACCGTCTATTTGCTCTGGCTCGGTGGCTATAATCTCCTTAATACCAAAGCGATGACAAATGGGCTCGACAATAAAACGATTGGTGGCGCTAATCACCATTAACCGGTCGCCCGCAGCACGGTGTTGCTCAACCAGAGCCTCCGCTGCTGGCAGCCACATTTTGCTAATCACCTCGTTCATAAACTTGCGGTGCAGCTCAACCAGCTCTTGCGGCTCAAGCGCAGCGAGGGGCGCGAGGGCAAAGCGCAAGTATTCAAAGATATCCAGCTTACCCAGCTGATAGTCCTCATAGAACTGCTCGTTCATGCGCGCATAGTGGTCGGGGTCGACTTTTTTTTCATCGACCAAAAACTCGCCCCAAGCATAATCGCTATCGCCGGCAAGCAGGGTATTGTCCAAATCAAATAGCGCCAGAGGCATGCTTTACTCTTTATGTGGTGGTCGTAAAAACAGGCAGAATACCGGCTATCAACAGCGCACTCAACGTCCTATTTTGAGTGCATTTGCTGCACCCAGAGTAACTGTGGAACAATAGCCGACAACATAAGACCCTGGCGGCAAAAATGGACACAATCGATAAAGATGGGTTTCGCCCCAACGTAGGTATTATTGTCGCTGACGGCAAGGGTCGCTTACTGTGGACCAAACGCCTCCGGCAAAATGCCTGGCAGTTCCCCCAGGGTGGTATCGACCCCGGCGAAAGCCCCCGCGATGCTATGTATCGTGAGCTGCACGAAGAGATCGGCCTCGAACAATCCGATGTCAAAATCCTCGCCAACACCCGTGGTTGGTTGCGTTACCGACTGCCCAAACGCTATATCCGTCAGGGCGAAACCATTACCTGTATCGGCCAAAAACAAAAATGGTTTTTGCTACTACTCAACAGCACCACCGACCACATTCGTTTTGACTGCGGTAAAAAGCCCGAGTTTGATGGCTGGCGCTGGGTTAACTACTGGTACCCCATCAGTCAGGTGGTCGACTTTAAGCGCGATGTTTACCGTCGAGCGTTGAAGGAGCTGGCACAAATTCACTGCGATTTAGAAAAAAAGCTCCAACCCCAGCGGTGAACCTGAGATGCTAAATTCACTGCGCAGCATTCTTCAGGAGGTTAATTCAGCCAGCGATTTTGGCGCCTTACTGGAGATTATTGTCAACCGTGTAAAAGCGGTGATGGGCACCGGCATTTGCTCGGTCTACCTGCTCGATGCCAGGCAAGACACCTATGTGCTGGCCGCCACCGCGGGTCTACAGCAAGCTGCGGTGGGCAAAATATCGATGTCCTCCGACCAAGGGCTGGTTGGACTGGTGGCCCATAAGGCGGAGCCTCTCAATCTCGAGCACGCCGAGGCCCACCCCCGCTTTGCCTATTTCCCCGAAACCGGCGAAGAAAAATTTAGTGCCTTCCTCGGCTCACCCATTATTCACCACCGCACCGTGCTCGGCGTGCTGGTGGTACAGCAACAACAGCGGCGGCGCTTCGACGAGAGCGAAGAAGCCTTTCTGGTCACCATTGCCGCCCAACTAGCCGGTATTATTGCCCATGCCGAGGCCACGGGTGAACTAGCCCACGCCGTATCACCAGAGCTAGAACCCGATAACGCCTCCGGCGAAGCCAAGTATTCCGGTCTCGCCAGTGCCCCGGGCATTGGTATTGGCGTTGGCATCGTGGTCGCACCCGCTGCCGACCTCAGTGCCGTGCCCAAGCGCCGCACCGACGATATCGACGGCGAGCTAGGGCAATTTCGTGATGCCCTCGACAGCACTATTAAAGATCTAAAAACGGTACACCAGGACCTGGCCGACAAATTAAACCCCGAAGAAATCGCCCTCTTCGATGTTTACGTCAGCATGCTCGATGACAACTCACTGGGCGGCGAAGTCAGTGAGCGCATCAAAACTGGGCTCTCCGCTCAATACGCCTGGAGCCGGGTGATCCTCGAACATATCCGCACTTTTAACGCCATGGAAAACCCCTACCTGCGCGAGCGCGCCACCGATGTGCGCGATCTCGGTCGCCGGGTACTGGGCTATCTGCAACAACAACAGCAAGAAGAAAAGCACTACCCAAAAAATACGATTTTAATTGGCGAAGAACTGGCCGCACCCAACCTCGCCGATGTGCCTTTTGAAAATATTCGCGCCATGGTTTCGGCCAAGGGCTCGTATAATTCTCACATGGCCATTCTCGGACGAGCCATGGGCATACCCACGATTATGGGTGCCATCGACCTGCCCTGGAGCGAACTTGAAGGCTGCGAGCTTATCGTTGATGCCCATCAGGGCGTGGTGATTAATTCGCCCACCGACCAGCACCGGGAGGCCTACGAAAAGCTCTACGCAGAGGAAAAAATCTTCGCCGCCGATCTGGAGGCAACGAAGGACGAGCCCAGTATCACCCTCGACGGCCGGCCCATCTCTCTATGGGTCAACACCGGACTGCGTATCGACTCTATGTTGTCTCTCGACCGAGGTGCCGAGGGCGTTGGCCTGTACCGCACCGAAATACCCTTTTTTATGCACGAGCGCTTCCCCTCCGAGGAGGAGCAACGCCAGCTCTATCGTGAACAATTGGATATGTTCAGCCCCCACCCAGTGACCATGCGCACCCTCGATATTGGTGGCGACAAGGCCTTGCCCTATTTCCCCATTGAGGAGGAAAACCCTTTTCTCGGCTGGCGCGGCATCCGCGTTACCCTCGACCACCCGGAAATTTTCCTGGTGCAACTGCGCGCCATGATGCGCGCCAGTATTGGCCTCAATAATCTGCGTATTTTATTGCCGATGATTTCCAATACCGAGGAGCTCGACAGCGCCCTGGTGCTGATCAAGCGGGTCTACCACGAGCTAACCCTTGAAGAGGGTTACCGTTTCGAGATGCCCGCCATTGGCGCCATGATTGAGGTGCCTGCGGCGGTGTACCAAATTGGTGAAATCGCCAAGCGGGTCGATTTTATTTCCGTTGGCACCAACGACCTGACCCAATACCTGCTTGCCGTCGACCGCAACAACCCTCGGGTCGCCGAGCTCTACCACAGCTTTCACCCCAGCCTGCTCAAGGCTTTACGCATTATTCTCGACGACGCCAAAAAATATCACTGCCCGGTCAGTGTCTGCGGGGAGCTCGCCGGCGAGCCTCTGGGCGCCATTTTACTGGTCGGTATGGGCTATGAATTCCTGTCGATGAGTTCTGCCAATTTACTGCGTGTGAAAGCCATCTTGCGACAGTTAAAGCAGAGTGAGATGAGTCACTTCGCCGAACAGGCTTGCCTGTTGACCGACAGCTTTGCCATTGAGAACTATTTAAAAGAGGCCCTTGATCGGCCAGAAATTGCTCGACTAATACGACCGGCGACTAGCCCCAGCCTGAATTAAAATACTGATTGCGAAGGTAAGGGGCCGCTAGCCGACGCTAAACCGATACTGGCGCAACATGCCCTGCGGCTTACCCTGAACAAAATTTTGCTCGGCAAATTCAATCTCACCTTTATTATCGATCAGCAGTACAGTGGTACAACGCGTGCCATAGCTGAGGCCGACAATAAACGGCGACGACAGGCTGCGCTCCATTTCGATGCCCAAACCCGTTTCGGGCAAGAGGTGGTCGGGAAAAGTTTTTCGAGAACCCAGCACAGCCAGCAAGGCTTCACTGTCCAGCTCATCATCCTCAATGGCAAGACTGAGCCGCGCCCGCGCTAACTCAGATTTTGGCCAGGGAGTATCGAGTGAATCATTACTCAAGGTAAAAATGCCCGGGTTCAAATGCTGAGTGCGGCCCCGCGCATTGGTGCAAAATAGCAATTCATCAACCGAGCCACCGAGTAAGTTAAAGCCACTGTACAGCTCACCCTCCTCTAGCACCTCATCGAAGTAACCCTCACTGCTACCTTCGTAAAGTAGAAAGCCGGTGGGCAGTCCACCCCGAGATTTATCGGCGTAGTAACCGCCACCCCGGGTATTGGTCACCGTCGCCCAGTTGCCACTACGGTCGACACCAAACCAGGTGCCACCGGCGTCAAGATCGCGCCCGGCGAGAATACTCGGGCTATCGGCCCAAAATTCGGCGGGCTGGGTCGGACGATCATAAAACTCGTCTCGATTGGCCACCACAATTAGCGGGTAGCGGGGGTGCTGTTGAAAGGCGAGGGTGACGAGACACATAGGCTATACGGCGTAATTCCTTAAGCGAGCATCTGGGCTAACTCAACCCAGATCCCGCGCAAAAATAGCTTTCAGATAGGACGTTTCTGCAATGGAGGGGTGAATGGGGTGATCCGGCCCCTGTCCCAATGAAGCGAGTATTTGCAGGCGACGGCTGCGTGTACCACCGGCACTGCGCACAATTTTTTGTAAACCCTCGGTCGGCAAATGCATGGAACACGATGCCGATACCAGTAGGCCACCCGGCGCTAGCAGCTTCAGCGCCAACTCATTAATTTGGTGATAGGCCTTTTCACCCTGTTTTTGATCTTTCTTGCGCTTAATAAAAGCCGGCGGGTCGAGCACAATAATGTCAAAATGGCGCTGCTCTTTTTGCAGGGCCTTCATGACGTCGGCCGCCTTGCCCTGCAAGCTGCTGACCCGCTCACCCGCATCGTTCAGTTGCGCATTGTGCTGCACCAGATCGAGCGCCGTGGCCGAGGAATCGACACACACCACCGACGATGCGCCTGCTACGGCAGCCTGCACACCCCAACCACCGGCGTAACTAAACACGTCGAGGACACTTTTAGCGGCACAGAAACGCTGCATAAAAGCGCGGTTTTCCCGATGGTCGTAAAACCAGCCGGTCTTTTGGCCATCAACCAGCGGCGCTACAAAACGGCAGCCGTTTTCGACCAGTTCAACCTGTTCGGGCACGTCACCAAAGAGCACGCTTTGTTCTTCGGGCAATTGTTCGGCAACACGAAATGCACCCTTGTTTTTACTGATAATACCCTTCGGTTTGAGTACCTCACGCAGGGCTTCAAGCACCATCGGCATGCGGCAGTCCATCCCTGCCGTGGTGGTTTGCAGGGCTAAATAATCGCCGTAGCGGTCGACAATCAGTCCCGGTAATAAATCGGCTTCGCCATAAGCGAGGCGATAGCAGTGCTCGGGATAGAGCTGTTCGCGCAGAGTTAAAGCGGTTTTAAGGCGGTCGACCAGCAGGCTGGCATCGAGCTCTCTCTTGGCCTGACGACTGTAGAGCCGGGCGCAAATCAAGCTGGTGGGATTCACCGTTGCTGCACCGAGGGGTTTGCCGCGAGCATCTTCCACCACCACCGTACTACCGGGCACCATGCCTTTTAGCGGGGTTGCAGCAATATCGACCTCGTTGCTATAGATCCATAAATGGCCACCACGCAGGCGGCGATCAGTTCCTTTTTTGAGGCGTAGTACGGCATCAGGCATATCGGTTTAACTCGTTGAATGTAAAACGGGGTGGCCGCACCCGGTGAAAGGCTGCGGGGTTTTCGTCGGTGGAAAGGGGCTATCCCTCTTCAACGCTCTCGATGTACTCATCGGCACTGAGTAAATGCTTCAGCTCAGAAGGGTCGGACATTTTCAGTTTAAAGAACCAGCCATCGCCATAGGGAGAGTCGTTGATGGTTTCGGGTGCGTCTTCCAGGTCTTCATTAATGGCAATCACTTCACCCGACACCGGCGCAAAAATATCGGAGGCTGCTTTCACCGACTCAACGGCGCCCGCTTCGTCGGCGGCCGATATTTTGTCCCCTACTTCTGGCAATTCAATATAAACCACATCGCCAAGGCTTTCCTGAGCGTAGTCGGTAATACCCACGCTGACCACACCGTCGCCCTCATCGAGGGTCCACTCGTGAGTTAGGGCATATTTCAGTTCTTTGGGTGTGTCACTCATTACCTTTCTCCACTAACAAGAATTATCAATTTACTGGGTTTACTGCGCTCAAGGCTGCTCAACATAGGGCGCGAATATTGGCTGGCCGTGGCGGACAAAACCGGGCTCAATCAGTCTCACAGTCTCGCGCTTTTTGCGCATCGCCACCTCGGCCCACTCACCCGCTTGCACGGGCACTCGAGCCAGCGCGATAGAATACCCCAGTGTCGGAGAAAAGCTACCACTGGTGATCACCCCCAACTGCTCACAGCCTTCGATATAAACGGCCTGGCCATCGCGCAGCACACCGCGTTGAGTTAATAATACGCCGACCAGTTTGTCTTGCGGGCCCGCATCACGGGCAGCCAGCACGGCGCTACGGCCGACAAAATCTCGCTTAGAATCTGCCCAGGTAATTGTCCACGCCATGTTCGCCTGCAAGGGTGAAATGCTCTCATCCATTTCGTGGCCGTAGAGATTAAGGCCCGCCTCTAAACGCAAGGTATCGCGAGCAGCCAGCCCCGCCGGCGACACACCGGCATCGTGTAATTGCCACCAAAAGGCCTCGGCCTCACTGCTGGGTAGGATAATTTCCAGCCCATCCTCGCCGGTGTAGCCGGTGCGAGCGTACTGCCAACTATCATCTGCCTGGGCAAAAACACTATTGAAGGTTTTGAGTGCGCTTATTTTTTCGCCAATACTTTGCCCGACGACGGTACGGGCCCGTGCTATTGCCTGCGGCCCCTGCACGGCAATAATGGCTAGATCATCTCGCTGCTGAAGAGTCACCTGAAAACCCTGGGCGTATTCGTTCATCCAGGCGAGGTCTTTGTCACCGGTTGCACAGTTGAGCACCAGACGAAAGCCCCTGGGTAAGGCATAGACAATTAAATCATCGACCACACCACCGCGATCATTGAGCATAGCGCTGTACAGGCCTTGACCCGGCTCGATAATTTTTGCCACATCGTTGGCGAGTAAATAACGCAGATAAGCGCGCACATCACTGCCGTCAATATCGACCACGGTCATATGACTGACATCAAACATGCCACAGTCACGGCGTACACAATGGTGTTCTTTAATTTGCGAGCCATAGTGCAGTGGCATATCCCAGCCACTAAAGTCGACAAACTTGGCGCCCATTTTTTCGTGGGCGGTATATAAACAGCTGCGGGAATTCATCAATAAAGGCTCGCTATGTTGACTTGCCAGTGGCTTGATTAGGGCTTAAAAGCACCGTTCAATTTACACTGCCGTTCGTCAACAGTTTCGATTATTATTAAGTCATACCTATAAATATAGCGTGACAAGGCCCAATTATGGCATTACTACCCGACAAAACCGCTTCATCAGAGCACCGACAGAGTAAGCAGGTGCCACCCCCTGCCGTTAAAAACAGCCGCACGTTCAATGTTCACACCAAGGGCCTAAAAAGCTCATTAATGAGCGATTTTTACTACCGAGTCATGCTCGCCACCTGGCCGCAGTTTTTTGTCGGCGCGATTCTCGTTTATCTCTGTATCAACGCCGGCTTCGCCATGATCTACTTTCTGGGCGGCGACATGATCCTCAATGCCCGAGCCGACTCCTTTGTCGACGCCTATATTTTTAGCTTTCAAACCAGTACCACCATTGGCTACGGGTATTTACTCCCCAAAAACGGTCTCACCCATGCCATTGTTATGGTCGATGTTTTCTCCGGTTTATTATTTGTCGCGGTGCTAACCGGGCTGGTTTTCGCACGCTTCGCCAAGCCTCGCGCTCGGGTGTTATTTAGCCAACAAGTCCTCATCACTCAACACCGCGGCCAGACAGCCCTGCTAGTGCGTCTAGCCAACGGCCGCAAACACTCCTCCATCGTCAACTGCAACGTTAGTGCCGTACTGATGATGGAAGACCGCGACCCCGAAAGCATGTTCGAGAGGCACTTTATCGACATGCACCTGCAGCGAAACAACGTACCAATCTTTGCCCTGACCTGGACATTAGTACACACCATTGATGAACAAAGCCCGCTCTACGGCCTCGATGAGGCCGCCATTGAAAGCTACGGCACGATTTTAATTATCACCCTCGACGGCATTGAAGATATTTTTGCCCAGACGGTGCACACGAATTACATTTACGAAGCCAAACACTTTATTTTTAATAAACGCTTCGCCAATATTCTCACCCGGCATAAAGACGGTAATCGCATGATTGATTACACGCGGTTTCATGATGTGGAGGAGTGTGATTAGGTCGCTCTAATTCCTTATCGCTACCCATTCCATCAGATTAATCCAATCTCATAGCCTGACGAATAAGGCTATTCTTTAAGGACGGCAAACGATCTAATCCGCTCATGCCGATATTGCGCAGCAGTCGCACAGGTAGCTCTTCACGTTCAAACAAGCGCTTAAAGCCTTCCATGGTTGCCATCATCGCCAGGTTATCTGGCTTGCGGCGGCGCTGGTAGCGCTTCAGTGTTTGCAGCCCACCGAGGCCGCTGCTTTGCTCAAGTGCTCGCGCCAGTTCTTCGGCCAATACTCTCGCATCGCTAAAGCCGAGATTGACGCCCTGCCCCGCCAGCGGGTGAATGGTGTGGGCGGCATCGCCGATAAGGGCTATTCCCGGCTGCACATAATCCACCCCGTGGCGCTGAGTTAGTGGAAACTGCAGGCGCTCAGAAACTGATTCAATCGTGCCCAGTGCGCCTTCACTGGTGATTGTCAGCTCACGGCAAAATTCTGCTTTATCGAGAGCCATCAAGCGCTCTGCTTGCTCGGGCATCTGCGACCAGACGATGGAGACATAGTTGTTTTCACCGGGGCTTTCTTCTGCCGAGGCACGCAGGGGTAAAAAGGCCAACGGGCCACTGGGTGTAAACCATTGCCGGGCGGTAGAACCGTGGGCTTTCTCGGTTTTCAGGGTGGCGGTGATGGCGATATGTTCATAGCCCCAGGTGCGCAATTCAAAACCCATTTGCTCTCTTATTGGGGAATTTGCGCCATCGGCGGCAACCACCAGCGAACTTGTTAGCTGCTCACCACTCAGCAAATTGACGGTGATAGTTTCACCATCCCGACGCAATGATTCAACAGGTGCCGGACCGCACAGGTCAATATTGTCTTGCTCGGCAATGGCCCTCAACAAGCTCGCGCGCAGCAGGCTATTTTCAACAATGTGGCCGAGATTAGCCCGCTGTACTTCGGCGGCATCGAATTCGATACAACCAGTGCCTTCGCCATCCCTCACCTGCATACGGCTATAGGGACAAGCTCTCGCCTCACAACTTTGCCAAACATCTAGGGCATCAAGCCACTGGCGGGAGCCTTCGGTTAACGCCACCACCTGGGGGTCAAAGGTCGTTGCAGAGGGGCTTACTGGCGAGGGAATAGGGCGTGCTTCGAGCAGGGCAATTTTGCCGAGCTCATGCTTACTGTTGTCACTGGCGTTGTCGGCAAAAATACGTGCCATACGCAGGGCAAAGGCCGCGCCGACAAGACCTGCACCGACGACGATAATATCGTAGTGCTGTGGGCTTGCGGCTTCTGTCTTCGGATCGTCTTTCACTTTGCTCACGTCTTTATCGCTCACCTTACTATTACTCACGCAGCTGCGCCCTCCGCGCCATTAAACCCGCACCAAAGCGTGCAAAGCCCTGACGCAGGGGAGGCAATAAATCGAGGGTGACCAGGCCGATGTTGCGCGCCGCCATCGCCAGCGTTTCATCCATGCCAAACAGCTTTGGCAGCTTGTCGCTAAGAGCAACGGTGCGGCCCTGGTCGTCTTTGCGCAGCGCAGCATAGCGCTGCAGCACCGCTAAATCACCCGGCGCGACGCCATCGCCATGGGCTTTGGATAACAGTTCGGTAAGTGCCGCCATATCGCGAACACTCAAATTAAAACCCTGCCCGGCCACTGGGTGCATGCTGTGTGCCGCATTGCCCAGCAGTAGCAAATGGTTGCGCACCTGTTCTGCGGCGATGATTTTTTTCACCGGGAAACACTGGCGATAATCGACCTCAAGCGCCGTGCCTGCCCGGCTGCCCAGCTGCTGGTTGAGACTGGCAATAAAGTCTTCTTGGCTGGCGTTTTGCATTCCTTCGGCCTGCTCTGCGGATAGCGTCCAAACCAGTGAAACCCGTTTTTCGCCCTCACCTGGCAGTGGCAATAGCGCGATGGCCCCGTCGCCAGTAAAACGCTCGTGAGCCAGACCAGCGTGGGCATCGGCCATGGTTAAATTGGCAACCAGTGCCACTCGCTGATAATCGTATGTGCGATAGCCAATACCCAGTTTTTCCGCCAGGGGGCGGTGTTCGCCACCAGCAACAACAACCAAATCGGCCAGACACTCACCCTGCTCCAGAGTCAGGCACATACCATTCTGTCGCGGTTTAATCATCGACGGAGCAGGAGCCTTAATGTGGGTAATATTAGAAAATTCCGGAATGGCTTGCTCAAACACACTGGCCAGCTGCGCATTCTCAACAACATGGCCATAAGCATTAAGCTTTTGCTCACGGGCATTCAAGTTGGCCGAACCGAGGTGGCCTCGGTCGGAGACATCAATCGCAGTGATAGCTGCTGTTTTTGCTTCCAGAATCGGCCACAGACCCATCGTTTGCAGAATATCGACCGTACTGGCCGACAGGGCCGAAGCGCGATGGTCCGACTCAGTTGCTGAGGTTTGGGTATCGATTAGTAGAATATTCCACTGCCGCTGCTCGCGGGCCAGCAGCAAGGCTAGGCAGGCGCCACTTAAACCAGCGCCGACAATGGCAAAGTGCCAATTTTTATTGATAACTCCACTCATGGAAGTAGCTCGAACGATTGATCAATTGAGGATTTGGATGATAGTTGAAACTATACGCGGCGAACGCCCTTTCGTCGCCTAAATCTCCTACTTTTCATCAAAAACGGGGCCGAAGCCCCGTGTTGTATCTTATTCAAGTAGCCTGGCAAAAGACCAAATATCGACTCAGCCAGTAATGCCCTCTGCCCCAGCCTGCGCCTGCTTGATATGGGACAGGTTGTCTGTCGCCAAATGCATGCTGGCTTCAATTAAACGACTCAAGTCTTCCACGGAATTATTTAATTCGCTTGAGGCTTCAGACGCCGTACAGTTCATTTCTTCTATCGCCACTGCGGTATCACCTACTTTACTAACGACACCAATAATCCCCTGGCTCGCATCATTCATTCTTTGTGAGATATCGCCAGTGCTCGTTGATTGTTGCTGGGCCGCTTCGGCGATGCCGCTAACAATTTCATTAACCTGGGTAATTACAGTGCGGACCTCATCCATCGATACCACACTGCCTTGTATGGCCTCGTGAATGAGATCGATCTTCTGTTTGATATCAGTATTAGCAACGTTGGTTTGGGCCGCGAGCTCTTTCACTTCACTAGCAACGACAGCAAAACCCTGACCGGCATCTCCGGCTCGCGCCGCTTCAATGGTGGCATTGAGTGCCAATAACTTGGTTTGATCAGATACTTCGGTAATCGTATTGGTGACTTTCATGATTTCCGCAGCCGCCGCTTCCAGGCCGGCAAATAGCCCCGAGGCCTCTTCAACATTCGTCACAGCCCGAGCTGTAATATCACAGGCTACCTGCGTTTTAGAGGCAATTTCGCTCGCCTCCACAGAAAGGTCGCTAGCCGTTTGCGATACAGCATTGACGTTGTCCTTAGAGCTGTCGGCCTGCTGGGTAATATCGATAACTTTAGAAGAAAGTTCTTCCATAGCGCCAGCCATGGCACTTAGTCTTTTATTCAAGGCCCGCGCATTTTTTAATTCGGCCTCGCCTTCATTCTTAAAAGAGTCAGCTAGTTGCTTGCCCTGGGCCAGGGCAGTACTTAGATCACCGTGTAAAGTTGCAACCAGGGCCGAAGTATTTTTGGCGGATTCACCAAACCTTAATCGGACTTTTTCGACCAGTTCTGCAAGTTCAGAATCTGGCGTCGATGCTGATGCGCTAAAGTTACCTGCGGCTAGTTTGCGCAATACAGCCATGGCCGCTGGATCTGGCTCGCTATTTATTACAGGTGGTGTATTTACACTGGCCTGGCTGGCATCTGCTGCTGGCTTACTATCAGCTTCGTTAACTGTCACATTCTTTTTATTGAACAGGGCCATGATCGTCTAATCTCCGTAGATTGTGGTTTTCATTCTCCAACCCGGCGGTCATTTTGACCAATCACCTGAGACGAGAAACACCAAGGCCAAAACAGTACTCCTTCCCAAGCATTTCCTCTCATCGGGAACAAACAATTGTGAATTAACTCACACAGATAATTACAGAAACCCTAACCAGCCATCAAAGCTTCAATCTCCGCCACGGTTTTAGGCACACCGCCGGTCAATACTTCCGTGCCCTTACGCGTAATCGCCACGTCATCTTCAATCCGCACGCCGATGCCCTGCCACTTTTTAGCAACCTTTTTGTGGTCGGGGGCAATATAAATACCTGGTTCGATAGTCATCACCATGCCCGGCTCAAGTAAACGCCACTGGCCATC
Organism: Candidatus Reddybacter sp.; assembly: GCA_041277045.1. GTDB lineage: Bacteria > Pseudomonadota > Gammaproteobacteria > Pseudomonadales > Porticoccaceae > Reddybacter. Next base: position 658,747 of record JBGFSY010000001.1, read on the forward strand.
GACTTTGTAATCACCGACATCGTGAACATCCATACCCAGCCAGTGACCAGCGCGGTGCATATAAAATTCAGTATAGGCCCCGGCAGCGATTAATTTTTTCACGCTGCCTTTGAGTAAACCCAGTTTGACCAAGCCTGCTGTAATCACCTCAACGGTGGCCTGATGAGGAGCATCCCAGTGATTACCCGCCTGTGCCGCTGCAATACCCGCCAACTGTGCTTTTAAAACTAGCTCATAAATCGCTTTTTGCTCGGGACTAAAACGTCCGTTCACCGGGAAGGTCCGAGTGATGTCTGCGGCGTAGTGCTGGTATTCACAGCCGGCATCAATCAGCACCAAATCACCATCGTTGAGCGGCTGATTATTTTCTACGTAATGCAGAATACAGGCGTTGTCGCCACCCCCTACGATTGATGTATAGGCGGGAAAGCTGGCCCCTTCCATGGCAAAGGTATGCTCAATTTCTGCCTGTAACTGATATTCGTTAAGCCCAGGCTTGGCGGCGCGCATGGCGCGACAGTGGGCCTCGGCGGAGATCTTCGCCGCCTTGCGCATTAACTTCAACTCGGCAGGTTTTTTAAACAGGCGGTTTTCATGGAGCAAATGGTCGAGGTCGACAAATTCACCGGGGGGAACGGCACCCGTGCGTGCCTTGGCGCGGATACTGTTAACCCACTCCATTAAGTGCTGGTCAAACTCTTTATCTTTGCCAATTGCCGAGTAAACTTTGGCTTTACCCTCCAGCAAACCGGGCAAGATATCATCCATATCAGCAATAGGGAAAGCATCATCAGCGCCGTATTGCTCACAGGCGCCCCCCGGCCCGGCCCGGTAACCGTCCCAGGTTTCTCGCTCTCTATCGCGCTCGCGGCAAAATAAAACATACTGGCCCTGCGTACGGCCGGGGATTAACACCAGCACCGCTTCCGGCTCGGGAAAGCCACACAGGTAGTGGAAGTCGCTGTCCTGACGGTAGGGATAGAGCGTATCCCGACTGCGGGTACGCTCCGGCGCTGCAGGGACAATGGCAATGGCATCTTTGCCAATCATGGCCATTAACTCTTTGCGCCGACGGGCAAATTCATTACTGCTAATCATCACGGCCTCTTAAAATAGATAGTGGAACAACCACGCATGGGTAAATTTGGCACAGCACTTTATTCCATAGGTTATATAGGGTTAATTTCGGTAGATAGCGCCGTCGTTGCAAGGGCAGGATCTTCTCACGGAATTGCCCGCCACCCAAGAGCAGCCAGATGTGCGCCGATAGATATTCTTTCTGCTACCCTGACAATATATGAATTGATAGAGGCTTAAAAATGTCGACAGCCGACCTGTACGATGAATTCGAACAGATGGTACGCGGAGAAATACTCACCATGCCCCGCAATGAATTTCGTCAACGCTGCGACGAAGACGACAAGTTTGTCTATTTACACATCGCACGACAAATCGCAAAAAAAAACCGCTGCAAGCTAATGATTCATGAGGAGACGCTTGAGTTCATCTGCCCACCCCCATAAAGACTGAAACGCCTCGTAGAGAAACAGCGGCGCGTAAACCGCACGACGCCCCTTTAAGGCGAGGTTATAACATTAAGACTCGAGGAATTCTTCACGCAGCAATCTGCTGATCGCTACATTTTGCGGGTCATTAAAATGAATACGAACAATGCCGTTTTCATTGTTAATAACGCGACCCTTAACGTCGTATGCTCTCCCACACTCAAACATAGCTCGCCGCCCTCTTGTACAGTCGAGCGAACGGTTATTACGGCACCCGTACGGCTAATATCTTGCACATGCCCCAGGAACGTTTCGCCCATGCGCTCAATTTCACAGGCCGCCGGCGACGCCGTTTCATGGCGCGTATTTTCACGACGATTAAAGGTCTAGTAATGCCTAAGATTGGTCAAAATTGTTGCCACTTTACTCGATAAAGACTGGGTGGCTTCAGCAACACCGTTAGACTCACCGGTAACCTGCTCAACTAACAACCGACAATTGTTGGTTTTTGTCGCCACATCAACAATATTGCCCGATGACTTTTTCGTTGCCTGAGCAGCTTCAAGAATATTACGGCCAATCTCCTGGGTGGCGGTCAGTTGTTTTTCAGCTGCGCTGGCAACTAATTTTGAAATCTCACTTGATTCATTGACGGACAAACCAATTTTCTCTATTGCCGCCGCTGTATCAACTGCCATCTGCTGAATACTGGTAATTTGTGTGTCGACACGCCCCGTCGCATGAGCCGTCTGACTGGCGAGATCTTTCACTTCAGAGGCAACAACAGCAAAGCCCTTTCCAGCCTCTCCCGCTCGGGCAGCTTCAATCGTTGCATTAAGTGCTAGCAGATTCGTTTGCCCGGCAATCTCTTTAATGACGTTAGCAATGTCACTAATCTCTTCCACCGCAGTGGCCAGCGCATTGACAATAACTGTGGTTTTTTCAACCTCCCCCTCAGCATCAATCGTTGCCTTCCGAGAGTTTTCAGATTGTTGAGAAATTTCTTGCGCTGAAGCTGACATGCCCTCTACCGCTGTGGCACAAGACTCAACATTACTGGCGGTGTTATTTGATAATTCAACAACTGTATTTGTCTGTTGCCCAACATCCTCCAGATTGGCCGACATATCTTCTGTTTTGAGCAGCATGGTTTTACTACTGACCTGGACAAGATCAACCGCTGTTTTAACCTCAGATTCAAGACTGTCAGCGAGTTCAGACATTTCCTCTTTTCTCTCAGCTTCAAGCTCCGCCATGTATTGTTGAGTCGACTTTAGATTCGCTGCCGCCCTACGATAATCTCCCAACACACCACGTTCAATATAGCTTCGGTAAAACAAACCTTTTGCGGCATGGGCAAGAGTGGCATCCGATTCCCGCACAAAAGAATCAGCCAGGTCGAGCATTTTATTGACGTGCGCCATGGTTGGGGAAAGGTCATCAAACTGGTCCCAGTTGATAACACGGACACTTAAATCGCCCAGCCCAGCTCTAGCGGTCACATCATCAATTTCAGCAAAGGCCGTTTTATAACGCGAAAGCTCTTTACGAAGCTGATCGACTTCATCGGATAAAGCACCTATTTCTACGGGCCTGGTTTTTGACTTTACAAAGCACTTAATCATAATGACCTCATCGTTGACCAAACAAATTCAGGATAGGATTGCCCGGCTTCATCCAGAACCCGAGTCAGCAAGCTGGCACTGGCTTTCATTCCTGCATCAGGGTTTTCGTGCTTACCCTCCTCGTCGAGCAAGGTCTGGTAGAGTTTTGATATCTCCTCGACCCGATGACGATCGGGGCATCGCCGATTGGAATGGTAACCATTTAGCTTGTGATTTTGGTCATAGCTCGGTGTCACGTGTGCAAGCACCCAATAATATCGCCCTGTCATTGAGCGGTTTTTCACATAGGCAAAAATTTCTTTTTCCTGCTGCAGGGTATCCCACAGCACTTTAAAGATAATCCGAGGCATATCCGGATGACGAATAAGACTATGAGGCTTGCCAATCACCTCACCTGTTGTCGCCTGGGCCATGCGACAAAAAACATCGTTAGCGTAAATTATCCTGCCGCTTAGATCGGTTTTGGAGACAATAACTTCGTCAGTATTAAAGGTTAGCTCTTCATCAATAAGGGTTAGAGAAGAAACTGTCATTTTCAAACTCCCGGTTTGGCGTATTTGTATATAGGCTTCTGTAGGTCGTTATTATTGATAGTTCCTGTTAATTGAACATGATCTGAATCTATTGTTACCTCTACAATCAGACCGCAAGCCTCTAGAACGTGAACCAGCCCCTATTTTTTCTGACATTCATTAAATGTTGGCTCAATGTATTGTTTTACCCTCGGGATTATTCATCAGCTTAATTTCGGCATAAATCAAGGTAACAGCGACGCGAACATATTCAACCAACTCAAAAAAATTGGCTTCTTCTTGCTCATCAATAGAATTGGTATAGGGATCTAAGTCATCATCACCTGCACCACTGTCGGCCATCGCGATGGCCGCAAGATCGCGCATCGCTTCCGACACATCCGCAGCCAGTGGTGCATCCCCTGACAGGCCAGATTGACCCAGGCCAGAGAGATAGTTTTGACACCAGCGACTCAAGGTTTCAACGCGCTCGTGCAGGGAGTCGTCGTCATCGGGCAGAAGCAACTCGAACACCGCATTACCATCGTCGAGTTGCTCGGCCGTATCTTTATAGAGCTGGAGTACATCACCCTTGATGCCAGCAATACTACTCGCATTGGCATCGAGCAGGTCAGCAGCGACCTCCAGCACTTTTTTGTCGGCAAGACGCTGACCGCCACTGAGCCGACCACACAACATGCCCTGTAATTCAGCAGGATTTGTGGTCAGTCCAACAACGGTAAAAGCGCGGCAATAGTGTTCAAAGTCCATCGGCGAGGGTTTCCTGAAAAGGCTTATTCTAGCATTGCTATCCGCGCCAACGACTGACTCTTCTCTTGCTGTTTTGATATGGGGGTTTGCCCACGTGAGGCCGCTCAATATGACAGTAAGCGATTAATTCTCGAATCTACATTAAGATTATTGACCCATACGCGCAATCACAACTATAGTTAGCCAAGCTTTGTCCATTATTTAATCACCAGAATTTAATGACCTGAAAAATACAGCTATGAGTAGTGATGTGCTATCCGATCTGGAAAACAAAATAGATCAGCTCGTTGAGCTGAGTGAGCGTCTGCAAAGAGAAAACACGGGGCTGCGACAGCGCGAGTCAACTTTATTGAAAGAAAAAGGCCAGCTGATGGAAAAAACCGAGCAGGCGCGATCCCGGGTAGAAAGCATGATTGCCCGCCTTAAAGCTTTAAACCCCGAAGCTTAACCACTATGAGTAAAAGTGCATGACTACAAGCGACAATGTGACGATTCTGGTACTCGACAAAGAGTATCAGGTGCACTGCCCCCCCGACCAACGCGATGCTCTGGTGCGTGCCGCTCTTGAACTCGACCAACGCATGCGGACCATTCGCCAGGGCGGTAATGTTATCGGCCTCGAGCGTATCGCCATTATGGCGGCACTGAATTTATCCTACGATCTGCTCGACGCACAACACCGTGCAACAGAAAGCGAGGCCAATAGCGAAGATCTTGAGCGCCTCGACAATAAAGTCTTTCAGGCACTGCAGGCCCTCTCGCCAGAAAGTTCATAAATAGCTCATCTTGATAACACTGGCACACCTCCCCCCAACTAAAGCCCCCCCCTATCCATCTGCGCTGAGCTATAATGCAAGAACCTGGGGTGTTTGCCAGTCGAGAAGTTCTTGAGCCGATTTTTACACCTAGGGGGATTACCCGCGCTGCTGGTGTGCATATCCGCTTGACGGAGAGCCTAATGTTGTACGGCGTCCCCCACCTTGAACCGTCGGGTTCAGGGCCACATCGACAGCGGCATTCCTGGGCCTTTTTTATTTTTACCCTAATTTATTTTTATCCTAATTGCTATCCATACAGTTCCTGTACGAGGTAGACAACATTACTAGCAAACACCTGTTAAACCGCAGCACTCTACGCCGGCGACGGCGCGCCCTCACGGCCAGACAACAACAACTCGCGGCCACCGGCATCTGCCAGCACCTCGGCCAGCTCAAACAATTCCAGCACGCCCAGCGCATTGCCTATTATCTGGCTAATGATGGAGAAATATCGCCCCAAACAGCCATCAGAAAAGTGGAAAAACGCGGCCAGCAAACGTATCTGCCCGTACTTCACCCGCTGAAACACAACCGCCTGTATTTCTCCAGCCACCGAAACCAGCCAGCATTGCGCCCTAATCATTTTGGAATTGCAGAACCCCAACTCGGCAAAAACCCAATAGCGCCGGTCTGGACATTGGATATTATTTTACTGCCGCTGGTGGGTTTCGATCGCAACGGTAATCGCATGGGTATGGGCGGCGGCTTTTATGACCGCACTCTAGCCCGGCTTGATAATAGCGCTATGAAGCGGCCCTTATTAATTGGCCTGGCCCACCACTGCCAGGAAGTCGAACAACTGCAAGCACAAAGCTGGGATATCCCCCTCGACATTATCGCTACAGATAAAGAGCTCATTCACATCAACACGAAAAAACACAAGCAAAGCCCTGTCTCGTAAGGAGAGACCATGAGAAAGACCAAAATTATTTGCACCATCGGCCCGGCAACCAGTTCGCCAGAGATGCTCAGCCAACTGGCCAAAGCCGGTATGAATGTCGCCCGTTTAAATATGTCCCACGGCGACCATTCCTCCCACGCCGCAGTGATCGCCAATATCCAGAAAATCAATAAAACCCGGCAACAGCCGGTTGCCATCTTGCTTGATACCCAGGGGCCAGAGATTCGCACCGGTACTATCAAAGAAGAACTCGACCTGGTCGAGGGCGATATTATTTCTGTGGTGGCCCGTAGCGAGGGTGATGTGGAAGAAAGCTCCATTCAAATTAATTACGAAGACCTGATTCACGACGTTCATGTCGGCGACAAAATCACCGTCGACAACGGCCTTATCAACCTTGAAGTGCTGGAAAAAGAACAGCAGGTGATGAAGTGCCGCATCATTGATGGCGGCCTGTTAAAGAGTCGCAGCCATGTCAACTTACCCGGTATTCGCGTGAATTTACCGGCCATTACCGAAAAAGATAAAAAGGACATTGCCTTCGCCCGCACACAGCAGGTCGACTTTATTGCCCTGTCTTTCGTGCGCCACGCCGATGACATCATCCAATTGCGGCAATTACTCGGCGACGATGTAGCGAACACCAAGGTCATCGCCAAAATTGAAGATCAGGAAGGCCTAACCAATCTGGAAGATATTATCATCGCCAGTGACGGCATTATGGTCGCCCGTGGCGATCTCGGTGTTGAGATTCCCATGGAGGTATTACCCCGGGTGCAGCGGCGCATCATTCGCCAATGTGCTAAACACGGCAAGCGAGTTATTGTCGCCACTCATATGCTGGAATCGATGATCAAAAGCCCTATGCCAACCCGTGCCGAAGTCACTGATGTCGCCAATGCCGTGTATGAAGAGGCCGATGCCATTATGTTGTCAGGCGAAACCACGGTCGGTAAGTACCCGGTGCGCTGTGTTGAAACCCTCGACCGCATTGCCCGCTCCATCGAAAAAAGCCGGGGCTTATTGTTCAGTGATGAGCTAATTATGGATAACGATAAACAGCATGTTTCCGCAGCGGCTGTGCGGCTGGCCGAGGCCATTGGCGCCAAAGGAATGATCGTGCCGACAAAAACCGGGCGCATGGCCAACTACGTCACTAACTGCCATCCACAAACACCGATCATCTGCGCCTTTTCCTTTGATGAACCCACCCGCCGAAAACTGGTATTAAATCGCAATGTGCGCAGTTATCGCATCGACTTTAACGACAACCCTGACAAAATGCTCGCCGCCGCCGCCGCGATACTACTGCAACGAGATGACTTCAGTCATGAGGACAAAATGGTGGTTATTTCCGATACCTTAAGCAGCACCAATGTCGACGCGATTCAGATACGTACCCTCGGCAGCCTGACTTAAAAGTCAGCTCAAAATGGTTACTTGCCTAGGAAGAAGCGGTAGGCATCGTTCTTCGTTTCTTCCTGATAGGGGTAATCGAGAGCACCGAGAAAGTCACCGACATCCCTGCGCTCGTCAACCGGCACCTGTAGGCCGACCAGCACCCGGCCGAAAGCGGAGCCGTGATTGCGGTAGTGAAACATCGAAATATTCCAGCGCCCGCCCAGCTTACCGAGAAAATTAGACAGCGCCCCCGGTCGCTCCGGGAATTCAAAGCGATACACCACTTCGTCTGCAATCTCCGGGGCGCGCCCGCCGACCATGTAGCGAATATGTAACTTGGCGATCTCGTTATCGGTCATATCGACCACCGCATAGTCTTTGGCGAGCAAGTCATCCACCAGAGCTTGGCGATCGGCATCGGAGGTCACTTGAATGCCGACAAAAATATGGGCATCGCCAGCATCGGCATAGCGGTAATTAAACTCACTGACCATGCGCTGGCTCAGCGCCTGGCAGAAACGCTTAAAGCTGCCGGGTTTTTCGGGAATGGTTACCGCCAATACCGCCTCGCGCTTTTCACCAATTTCGGTGCGTTCAGAAATATAGCGCAAGCGATCAAAGTTCATATTGGCACCGCTGTCGATCGCCAATAAGGTTTCGCCACTGCAGCCACTTTGCTGCACATATTTTTTCAGCCCGGCCAGCCCGAGGGCACCCGCAGGTTCGCAGATGGAGCGCGTGTCATCAAAAATATCTTTAATGGCGGCACATATTTCGTCAGTCGACACGGTAATCACGCCATCAATGCTGTCGCGCAGTACCCGAAAAGTTTCTTTGCCGATTTGTGCCACCGCCGTGCCATCGGCAAACAGGCCCACCTCTTTCAGTGTCACCCGGCGACCTTTTTCCATCGCCGCAGCCAAACAGGCGGCATCTTCCGATTCCACCGCGATGACTTTGATATCCGGTCGCACATATTTCACATAGGCGACGATGCCGGCACACAGCCCGCCTCCGCCGACCGGTACAAAAATGGCGTTCAGCGGCCCCGGGTGCTGGCGTAGAATTTCCACCGCCACCGTGCCCTGCCCGGCAATGACATCGGGGTCGTCAAAGGGGTGGATGTAGACCAGGCCCTTTTCAGCGACCAGTTTTTGCGCGTGCTGAGCGGCGCCATCGTAGGTGTCGCCCTGCAATACTACCTTGGCACCACGGGCGCGCACGGCGTCAATTTTAATTTGCGGCGTGGTGCGAGGCATCACGATGGTCGCCTTCACACCCAGTTTTTTCGCCGCCATTGCCAGGCCCTGAGCGTGGTTGCCGGCCGAGGCCGCGATCACCCCCGCTGCGCGCTCACTGTCACTGAGCTTGCGCATTTTGTTGTAGGCGCCACGCAGCTTGAACGAGAACACCGGCTGCAAATCTTCGCGCTTTAACAACACCTGATTGTCGATACGTGCCGACAGAATGGGCGCTGCGTCGATCGGCGTTTCTACGGCCAGATCGTAGATACGTGCATCGAGGATTCTTTTCACATAGCTTTTTGGCATGCTGGTACGGGTCCGCTGTTTGTAGGTAGTGTCGTGCTCAGGCGCAATCGTAGTTTCTCAACAGGGCTAACGCCAGCCCTGTTAAAAAAATCTCTATCATTGTATCGCCAACTACTTTCCCTGCTCAGATATAATGCCGCTCTATTGCCGGAGCACGCCATGTCTAAAAACCAAGTATCGCAAGATCAACTTAAACAAGCCGCTGCCCAGGCCGCCATCGACTATGTGCTCAAACACCTCGAGGACGATAGCTATCTCGGCATCGGCACCGGCTCCACAGCCAACAGCTTTATTGACCTTCTGGCCCAACACAAGGGCTATATCAAGGGCACAGTCGCTAGTTCCGAGGCCAGCGCCCAACGCCTGCGCGACCACGGCATCAACGTGCTGGAATTGAACAATACCGGCGGCGTGCAAATTTACGTCGACGGTGCCGATGAAGTGAACCCGGCACTCGAATTAATTAAGGGCGGGGGTGGCGCACTCACTCGAGAAAAAATTATTGCTGCAGCTGCCGATGACTTTGTCTGTATCGCCGACCACAGCAAGTGGGTCGACCACCTCGGGCAATTCCCGGTGCCGGTCGAAGTGATACCCATGGCGCGCAGTTACGTGGCCCGCGAAATTTTCAAACTCGGCGGCGAAGCCGTCTATCGCCAGGGTGTGGTCACCGACAATGGTAATGTGATTCTCGATGTGCAGCGCCTGCATCCCATCGCCACACCGAAAGCATTGGAAGAAAAGCTCAACAATATTACCGGCGTAGTGACCAATGGTTTATTCGCCCTACGCCCCGCCAACATAGTGTTGCTGAGCACCCCTGAGGGTGTAAAAACACTCAAGCCCTCGCACTAAGCCTTTAACTCATCCACGAGCAGAGATAACTAAAATAATGCAACTCACCGACGCCATCCACAGCCGTATTTCAGCCCGAGGCTTTCTCGATAAGCCCGTGCCGGAAGCCACCGTTCGCCAGGTTCTCGACCTCGCCCGCCACGCGCCCTCAGGCAGTAATATGCAACCCTGGCACGTGCACGCTGCCAGCGGAAAACTGCTCGAGCGAGTGATTGAGGAATCTATCGCCTTTACCGAAAAACACCCCATCGGCAGCCACGAAAAAGAGTTTCAAACGCCCACAGAAAATTTTGTCCAGCCCTATAAAGGTCGACGCTATGCCGTCGGTATGGGCCTCTACGACGCCCTCGGCATCGACCGTAAAGACAAGGTGCGGCGCAATAAGCAGTTAATGCAAAACTTTTATTTTTTCGGCGCACCGGTCGGGCTGTTTTTTTCTGTCCACCGCAGTCTGATGCCCGGCCAGCTCGGCGACATGGGTATTTTTATGGGCAATGTGATGCTCGCCGCCCGAGAGTACGACCTACACACCTGTGCCCAGGGCTTCTGGCAAGATGTGCAACCCGTGCTACACGAGGTGCTCAACATCCCTGAAGAGTATTTTATTTTTAACGGCATGGCCCTCGGTTATATTGATCCCGAGCACGCGGCTAATAGTTTGGTCAGTGGCCGTGAAGACGTCGACGAGTTTTGTCAGTTCGCCGGTTTCGAACAATAGGCTCACGGTAAACTTCGCTACAATGAGCCAACGTATTTAAGCACTTTCGATTTTAAGAGCAAGCCATGCCCCAAGACAGTTATCGCCTAATTATTGCCTGCCCCGACAAAGTCGGCATTGTTGCCGCTGTCAGTTCCTTTCTTGCCCAAGAGGGCGGGCTGATCACCGAGGCCAATCACTACCTCGACCCCGACTCCAGCTGGTTTTTTACCCGTCAGGTTATCGCCGCCCAATCTCTGCCCTACGGTGCCGATGAGTTGCGCACACGCTTTGCTCCACTGGCCAAAAAATTTGCCATGGAGTGGCGCATTACCGAAACCGCCCAGCCCAAGCGCGTCGCCCTACTGGCCAGTAAGCAGGCCCACTGCCTGTCGGACCTACTCTATCGCTGGCGCAGTAAAGAGTTGTCCTACGATATTACCGGGGTAATCTCTAACCACGACGATCTGCGCAGCTATGTGGAATGGCACAGTCTGCCCTACCACCATGAACCCGTAAACCCCGACACCAAGGCCCAGCACTTCGCCAAAATCTTGGCCCGGCTGGCAGAAATGCAGCCCGATGTGATCGTCCTAGCGCGCTATATGCAAATCTTGCCCCCCGAGATTTGCTCACTCTACGCCGGGCGTATTATCAACATTCACCACAGCTTTTTGCCCGCCTTTGCCGGTGCCCGGCCCTACCACCAGGCCGCCGAGAGAGGTGTCAAACTGATTGGTGCCACCTGCCACTATGTCACCGATGAACTTGATGCTGGACCGATTATCGACCAAGATGTGGCCCGTATCAGTCACCATGACAGCATTGATGACATGGTCAGGATCGGCAAAGACGTCGAAAAAATGGTGCTCGCCAGAGGCTTGCGCCATCACCTTGAAGACCGTGTATTAGTGCACGGCAATAAAACCATCGTTTTTGAATAAGCGATATCCGCCCGATTGCGAAGCGAATTCATTCGCCTCGCTTGAAATAGCGCGGCCTATAAAAAGGAAACTGTATTGAGCGAAGTACATACCACCGACGTTGCCATCATTGGCGCTGGCCCCGTTGGCCTGTTCAGCGTCTTTCAATGCGGCATGCTAAAAATGTCCTGCCATGTCATCGATGCACTGCCAGCCACCGGCGGGCAATGTACCGCGCTGTATCCAGAAAAACCGCTGTTTGATATTCCCGCTGCGCCCAACATCAATGCCGTTGACTTGATTGAGCGACTGGAAAAACAAATCGAGCCCTTTAAGCCCGTCATTCATCTCAACCAGCAGGTCACCGAGCTGGAAAAAATCGATGAGCACTGGCACTTAAGCACATCGACCGGCCTTAAAATTAAGGCCCGCGCCATTATCATTGCCGCCGGTGCCGGTGCCTTTGGCCCCAACAAACCACCGCTGGATAATATTGAACAATTTGAAGGCCGGTCGGTGCATTACATGGTGCAAAAGCGCGAGGACTTCCGCGACCAGCGCATTGTCATCGCCGGGGGCGGTGACTCCGCCGTCGACTGGGCACTATCGCTAGCCGATGTTGCCTCCAAGGTTTACGTCATCCACCGCCGCGACCGCTTTCGCGCCATTCCCGAGTCAGTTGCGCAAATGAAAACCCTGGCCGACGCGGGTAAGGTTGAACTGGTCATTCCCTATCAACTAGCCTCACTGGAAGGCGAGGGCGACCAACTCAAGACCGTGGTGGTAAAAACCCTGGATGGCGATGAGCGACGTATTGAAGCCGATCATCTGCTATCGTTTTTTGGCCTCGCCACTAAGCTGGGGCCGATCAATGACTGGGGCCTGGATATCCTCAACGGCGTTATTACAGTTGAGCCAACCACTTGTGCGACGAATATTGAGGGTATTTATGCCGTCGGTGATATCGCCGACTACCCTCAAAAATTAAAGCTTATTCTCAGTGGTTTTTCCGAAGCAGCCCAAGCGGCTCACGCCGCTTATCTCATCGTTAACCCGGGACAAGCACTGAACTTTGAACACTCAACATCATCCGGCCTTCCCACTTTATAGTCAGCTGATTGAGCCTTTAACTGCACAACTTAATGCACAACGAACATCCACAACAACACTGAGGAGACAAACCCAATGCCAGCAATCACGTTTATCAAACCCGATGGTGAAAAAGTCACCGTAAAAGCCACTAACGGCGCCACCGTAATGGAAGTTGCCAAAGAAAATGACATGCCCATGCTCGCAGCCTGCGGCGGTTCTTTGGCCTGTGCTACTTGCCACGTTATCGTCGACGAAAGCTGGTACGAAAAGTCCGGCGACGTTTGTGAGTCGGAAGAAGATTTACTCGATAGCGCTCATGGCCTGACCAACACTTCACGTCTGTGCTGCCAGATGAAAGTCAGTGATGATGTCGATGGTATGGCTATGACCTTGCCACCAATGGGCTAGAAGCGCAGCGTACTATCCGATACCCGGCTTGGCGCGTAATTTACGTCCTCCCGGGTATTATTTTGTCTCGCTTTTCCACTGCGTCCACACAGTATTTACACAACTTTTCCCGGTTTTATCCACAGCCCACTTCAGCTTACTCACTGGACACTCGCTCGAATCAAACCTTTAAAATAGCGCGAGGGGCGGCTCCTGCAGCGCCGCATATTGCTCGCGCAACTCGAGAATATGCTCACCCCAGTAGCGCTCGGTATTGAACCAAGTAAAGGCGCGGGGAAAGGCCGGGTCGGTCCAGCGCCGCGCCAGCCAGGCGGCGTAGTGCAGCATACGCAGGGAGCGTAGAGGCTCGATCAGGCGCAGCTCTTTCGGCTGAAAGGTAAAAAATTCATTATAGCCTTCAACCACTTCCGACAGCTGAGCCGTTTGCCGTGGCCGATCACCACACAGCAACATCCATAAATCCTGAATTGCCGGCGCCGTGCGCGCATCGTCAAAATCGACAAAATTGGCCGTATCGTCACGCCACAGAATATTTCCAGCGTGGCAATCGCCGTGGCTGCGAATTAGGGTCAGATCACTGACTTGAGAAAATTGCGCCTCTACGGCTTGAAGTAGATCCCTCGTCAAGGACAGGTAGGATTCCTTGAGAGAAGCTGGAATAAAGCGCTCGCCAATCAGTGCAACACTGGCATGGCCGTAATCTTCAATAGTAATTGCCGGGCGATGCTGAAAGGCTTTCACCGCACCCACCGCATGAATACGCCCCATCAAACGCCCCAGGGTAAAGAGGTTGTCGAGGTCATCCAGCTCGGGAGCATGACCACCACGCCGCTCAAACAGGGCAAAGAAAAAATCGCCAAACACAAACAGGCTTTCACCCGCCTCATTGCGCCAGGGGGGCACCACGGGCAGCTCTTGCTCAACCAGCTCAAAGCAAAACTCATGCTCTTCACGAATTTGCGCTTCACTCCAGCGCTGAGGGCGGTAGAACTTGGCGATCATCGGCGTGGCATCTTCTATGCCCACTTGATAGACCCGGTTTTCATAGCTGTTGAGGGGGAATAAACAGCCATCGCAATAAAAACCGAGGCTCTCGACGGCGTCGATTAAAAAACTCGGCGTCAGCGTATCAAAGGGGTGGGAGACCTCTTCGTCATCATCGCCTGGGCGCGTTTCATCTTCCCACTTATTCAATGGCTTGCAGTCTCCACAAAATCGTCTCTCAAACTAGGCTCCGAGCTGTGCAGAAGGCGTCGATGCCGACAGACTTTTTTCTTCGTCATCCATCTCAGCGCCAATGTCATCAAACAGGGGCGTCGACAAATAGCGCTCCCCGGTGTCGGGCAGCATACAAACGATATTACTGCCCGGCGCAGCACTCTCGGCTATTTTTAGTGCGCCGGCCAGGGTCGCACCGGCAGAGATACCGACAAAGATACCTTCCTGTACCGCCAGCTCCCTCGACAGCCGTAGTGCCTCTGGGCCCGGTATCGTTAGCACCTCATCGACCAGCTCACTGGCGACGGCATCCTGAGTTAATTGAGAAATAAAGTCCGGTGTCCAGCCCTGCATGGGGTGAGGGCTAAAGCTGCCGTGGCTTTTGTAGGTCGACTCACTCTCCCCTGCTTCCTGAGGTACATGGCTCGTCAATAGAGCCGCACTTTCAGGTTCACAGACAACCACTTTGGTCTGCGGGCTTTTTTCCCGTAACACGCGGGCCACCCCTTTCAGGGTGCCGCCGGTGCCATAACCCGAAACCCAATAATCGAGCTTCTCATCTTCAAAGCAGACGAGAATTTCCGGCGCCGTGGTGCGCGAGTGCATATCGGCATTGGCTTCATTTTCAAACTGGCGACACAGAAACCAGTCGTGCGTCTCGGCCAGCTCCACGGCTTTTTTCAGCATGCCACTGCCCTTTTCCGCCGCCGGGGTGAGCACCACTTTGGCACCGAGAAAGCGCATCATTTTGCGCCGCTCGACACTAAAGCTCTCGGCCATCGTCACCACTAAGGGATAGCCCTTTTGCGCACAGACCATGGCCAGGCCAATGCCTGTATTGCCACTGGTGGCTTCGACCACCGTTTGCCCCGGTTGCAGGGCACCGCTTTGCTCAGCCGCTTCGATCACCGCCAGTGCGAGGCGATCTTTGACCGAACCCATGGGGTTGAAGGCTTCGATTTTGGCGTAAATATTGACCCCCGCAGGGCCTAACTTATTGATCTTCACCAAAGGGGTATTGCCAACCGTTTCGAGAATGTTCTGATATTTTTTACTGTTCATGAGGATTATCCTTTTGCTGCCTACTCTTGTGATTTGATTGTATGTTTAGCGAAACACTCGCTTAATACAGCACCACCGAGCGAATACTCTCACCCCGGTGCATTAGATCAAAGGCCTGATTAATGTCGCTCAAGGGCAGCGTATGAGTGATCAAGTCATCGATATTAATTTTGCCCTCCATATACCAGTCGACGATGGTCGGTACGTCGGTGCGCCCCCGCGCACCGCCAAAGGCAACGCCGTGCCAGGAGCGCCCTGTGACCAGTTGGAAAGGCCGAGTGGCAATTTCCTGCCCGGCACCGGCAACACCAATAATGTAGGACTCACCCCAGCCCTTGTGGCAGCACTCCAGCGCCTGGCGCATCACTTCGACATTGCCAATGCACTCAAAACTGTAGTCGGCACCGCCACCGGTCAAGTCGAGAATGGCCTCTACCACCTGTGGCGTCTCACTGGGGTTAATAAAGTCTGTCATACCGAATTTCTTTGCCAGTGCCACTTTGGCCGGGTTGGTGTCGACACCGATAATCTTGCCCGCGCCCACCATGCGCGCCCCCTGCACCACATTCAGGCCAATACCACCGAGACCGAAGACCACTACCGTTGAACCCGGTTTCACCTGTGCCTTAAAGACCACCGCACCAACACCGGTGGTAACACCGCAGCCGATGTAGCAAACCTTGTCAAAGGGGGCGTCTTCGCGGATTTTGGCCAGGGCGATTTCCGGCAGCACGGTGTAATTGGAAAAGGAGGAGCAGCCCATGTAATGGAGGATAGGCTGGCCATCGAGAGAGAAACGACTCTTGCCGTCAGGCATCACCCCCCGGCCCTGGGTTTCGCGAATCGCCTGACAGAGATTGGTTTTTGGATGCAGACAGAAATTACACTCCCGACACTCCGGCGTGTACAGGGGGATCACATGGTCGCCCGGTTTCAGGGAGGTCACCCCGGCACCCACTTCGCGAACAATGCCCGCGCCCTCGTGACCGAGAATGGCCGGAAAAACACCTTCGGGGTCATCCCCCGACAGGGTAAAGGCATCGGTGTGACAAACCCCCGTCGCCTTGATTTCGACCAATACTTCCCCGGCGCGAGGGCCCTCCAAATCCACCTCGTGAATTTCCAGGGCTTGGCCCGCCTTGAATGCAACTGCAGCCTGGCTTTTCATTCCCCGCCTCCCCTTGTTGCTATTTTTATGCTGAACTTACTCGTATAGGGCCAGAGTATACGTTAATAGCCAACAAGGTTAGAACGCTGATTTCAACGCCAATAAAGCCTCTACAACCGCTCGCCACAGGAAAGTCGTGACGCCAGGCGGGATTATGGTCAGATAGCGAGATTGTCAACAAATAGCGCAAGTTATCGCTCGTTGCACACGGTTAGCTACATTTTAACGACTACTGAAAGAACTTTATCGCCAGCCTCCAGTCCTTCCCTAAAACCGTAAGCCCTGCCAATGAGAATTTTTGCAGCATTTTCCCGGCTAGATGGTCTATAGGTTTATTAAGCAATGCGTGGGTAGCGAGCGATTAAGCCACCCCTTTTCCTACCAGCCATCACTCACGCCTCTATTCACATCATGGGGACAAGGAAATGTTCGAGACACTGAGCCAATACGGCCTATCAGACATTCATTTAATGCGTGACGAGACCTGTGGATTGCAAGCCATTATCGCCATTCACGACACGAGCCTCGGCCCCGCTATTGGGGGTTGCCGCTACCTGCACTACAGCTCGGAGCAAGCCGCCATCGAAGATGCAGCCCGCCTGGCTCAGGGCATGAGCTACAAAGCAGCTCTTGCGGGCCTGCCCTTTGGCGGTGGCAAAGCGGTGATTATGAAACCTGAAACCGAAATTAATCGCGAGTTACTGTTCACCAAAATGGGTGACTTTGTTGCCTCGCTGCAGGGCCGATATATCACCGCTCTGGACAGTGGCTCGACCCTCAGCGATATGGATATCATGGCCACCCGCAGCGCCTATGTGAGTTCCAGCAGCAAGATCGGCGATTGCAGCCTGTACACCGCAGAGGGCATTTACAGCGGTATCAAAGAGGCTTTTCAGGTGCGTTTTGCCAGTGACTCCATCAAACAGGCACGCATTGCTATTCAGGGCCTGGGCCACGTGGGTATGGCATTGGCGGAGCGACTGTATCGAGCGGGCGTCACTCTGGTTGTCAGTGACCTCGACCCTCGCAAAACCCAGTGTGCCCAGCAGCGTTTTAAAGCCGAGGTAGTGATTGGCGAGGAAATCTATCAACAAACCTGCGAGGTTTTTTCACCCTGTGGGCTGGGCGGCATTATCAACGCAGGCACCATCCCCCACCTGCGCTGTGCCATTATCGCCGGTGCCGCCAATAATCAGCTCGCCGAAAACAGTGATGAAGAACGGCTGCGCGAGAGGGGTATCCTCTATGTGCCCGATTTTGCCATTAACGCGGGCGGCCTCATTTACGCGTCTATGCGCTTTGCGGGTGAGCATCAAGCAGCCATCGAAGAAAAGCTTCACGCCTTAACAGTGACCATCCGCCAGTTGTTGGCAGATACCACGGACAAACGGGACCAAACTCAATCACCACTGCAGGCAGCGCTGTTACTTGCCAAACAGCGTATCGCTGCTGGGCAAAACACAACAACGAAGCTGATGCCTTTTTCCAACCACAACCTGCAGGCCATTGTTACAGGATAAAGCCACCGATTCGGGAGACAAGTTATGCGCGGACGCCATCAATTTTCGATTCATTTTTTGCAGTACCTCGACCCTAAGGGCAATCTCGACCTGCCCCTCCCCGAATGGACAAGGGACAGGCCTCTACTGCTCAGCATCTACGAAAATATGGTGCTGGCCCGCCTGCTCGACCAAAAATCCGTCGCCCTGCAGCGCACCGGACAAATGGGCACCTACCCATCCATTCTCGGACAGGAGGCGATTAGCGTTTGTACCGGATTGGCGATGGCTAAAAACGACGTACTGGTACCCTACTATCGCGACGCCCCGGCACAGATCATTCGCGGTATGTCCCCAGCGGAAATTTTTATGTCCTGGGGGGGGGATGAGCGCGGTGGCAACCTCAACACCACATCGCGGGATCTGCCCATTTGCGTACCCATCGC
This sequence comes from Candidatus Reddybacter sp., assembly GCA_041277045.1. GTDB lineage: Bacteria > Pseudomonadota > Gammaproteobacteria > Pseudomonadales > Porticoccaceae > Reddybacter. Next base: position 677,198 of record JBGFSY010000001.1, read on the forward strand.
CACCCAGTTGACTCAAGCGGCGGGCGTAGCAACGGCGCTTAAAATTAAAGGCGAAGATAGTGTTGTGGTGACAAGCTGTGGCGATGGTGCCACCTCGAAGGGTGACTTTATGGAAGCCCTGAACCTCGCTGGCGTTTGGGATCTGCCCATCGTCTTTGTGATTAACAACAACCGCTGGGCGATATCCGTACCCCTGGCGCAGCAGACCCGCGCCGCAACACTCGCGCAGAAAGCGATCGCTGCCGGCATTGAGGGTATACAAGTCGATGGCAACGATCCCATCGCCGTGTATGAAGCTATCAGCAAGGCCATTGAACGAGCCCGACAAAACAATACACCAACCTTAATTGAAGCCCTGAGCTATCGCCTCTGTGACCACACCACCGCCGACGATGCCTCGCGCTACCGCGATGCCGATGAACTCCAGACCCATTGGCAGGAGGAACCCATCCTGCGTTTTCAACAGTTTTTACATCAGCAGGGTCTGTGGGATGCCGAACGGGAAAAAGCCCTGCAGTCCCGTTGCCAGCAAACCATTGATCAAGCCGTTGAGGAGTATTTGGCCGTAAAGGCGGAACCCACCACTGCCATTATTGACTACCTCCACGCTTTCTTACCCTACACCCTGGAAAGTCAGCGCAGCGAGATCCAGCAAAAAGAGGCCCCTGTAAACACTTAGGGAGAGCAACTATGAATGTGAGTTTTTCGACAACAGACGGCTTAGCTACTGACAGCGCTACAGCGCTTGATGAACGCCCCAGTGCCGAAATGCAGATCGAAAGCAAAGAGTGCGTGCTAGTCGAAGCCATCAATATGGCCCTGCACTACGAAATGGCCCACGACGCCAGCGTCGTTGTACTCGGCGAAGATGTCGCCACCAACGGTGGCGTATTTCGCGCCACCCTCGATTTGAAGCAGGCTTTTGGCGCCGAGCGCGTACGCGACACGCCTCTGGCCGAGGGCCTGATTGCCGGGCTCAGTGTCGGCATGGCCACACAGGGTTTAAAGCCGGTGGCTGAAATCCAGTTTATGGGCTTTATGTTTGCCGCCCTGGAACAGCTTATTTGCCACGCCGCCCGCATGCGCAACCGCACGCGCGGTCGCCTCACCTGTCCGCTGGTGGTACGCATGCCCTTTGGTGGCGGTATTCACGCGCCAGAGCATCACTCCGAAAGCACCGAGGCCCTGCTGGCGCATATTCCCGGCCTGCGCGTGGTTATCCCCTCTTCGGCCACCCGCGCCTACGGTTTGTTGCTCGGGGCTATTCGCGACCCCGACCCGGTGATTTTTCTCGAACCCAAACGTATTTATCGCGCCCAGGCCCAAAGCATTTGCAACGATGGCCAGGCCCTGCCTCTCGATACCTGTTTCACCCTACGCGAGGGTGAAGATGTCACTTTGATCAGCTGGGGAGCATTGATTAGTGAATGCACTCAAGTTGTGGAGCAATGGCACGAGCAAGGCATCTCCGTGGAGCTGATCGACGTCGCTACCGTCAGCCCTCTCGACATGGCGACCATTCTGCAGTCGGTGGCCAAAACGGGGCGCTGCGTGATCGCCCACGAGGCGCCAAAAACTGGCGGCATTGGCGGCGAAATTGCCGCGCAACTGGCCGAACACGCTCTGCTCGATCTTAAAGCGCCGGTGCTGCGGGTCGGCGGCTACGACACCGTCATGCCCTATGCAAAAAAGGAGGCCCTGTATTTACCCGGCGTGGCAGAGATTAGCAATGCCATCGAACAAGTGCTCGCCTTTGGCTAAAAGGCCCTCATAAGAATTTAACGAAAGGATGCCCCATGAAGTTCTTTAAATTGCCCGACCTCGGCGAGGGTTTACAGGAGGCCGAGATCATTGAGTGGAATGTGGCGGCGGGTGATACGGTCAGCACTGATCAACTGCTCGTCACGGTGGAAACCGCCAAGGCGATCGTCGAAATCCCCTCCCCCCAGGCCGGTATGATTGCCGCCACCTTTGGCCAAAGCGGCGATATCGTCCACCTCGGCGAACCCTTATTAGAGTTTGTCAGTGACGAGGCCGATAACGCCACCGTGGTCGGTGAACTGCAAACGGTAAGCCCTCAGCCAGACGCGGATGAGCACTTTATTATTGGCTCTCCGAAAGCACCCAGCCAACATCAGGCCATCCGCGCCACACCAGCCATTCGCGCATTGGCCGAGCGCTTAAAGGTCGATATCAGCAAGGTCAGCGGTAGCGGCAAGCAGGGTTTAATCAAGGTGGAGGATGTCGAAAGGGTTGCCCGGCTAGAGAGCGAAAAGGGCCCATCGACACCCCTCAAAGGGGTGCGCCGCTTTATGTCGTTGGCCATGTCACAGTCCCACGCCCAGGTGGTGGCGGTCACCATTAATGACGATGCGCGGCTGGGTAATTGGGCCAAAAAGGAAGATGCGACGCTGCGCTTACTGCGCGCCATCGTTGCCGCCTGCCAGGCCGAACCCCTGCTCAATAGCTGGTTCGACGCCGAGGCGATGACCTATCGCAGCCTGGCTGCTATCGACGTCGGTATGGCGGTCGACACCCCCGGTGGTCTGTTTGTACCGGTGTTGCGCGATGTCGCCAAGCGCAGTGATAAAGACCTGCGCAGCGGCTTGAATCGCCTAAAGAAGGACGCCCTGAAACGGCGTATTCCCGTCAATGAAATGCAGAAGCCGACCATCACCCTGAGTAATTTTGGCACCATTGCCGGGCGCTACGCCAACCCGGTTATCGTCCTGCCCACGGTGGCTATTCTCGCCGCCGGGGTGATTCGCGACGAGGTTTGTGCCGTCAAGGGCAAGGCGAAGGTGCTGCCGGTGATGCCCCTGTCACTGAGTTTTGACCATCGCCTCATCACCGGCGGTGAGGCAGCGCGCTTTATGGCCGCCTTAAAAGACAGTCTTGAGGGCTAGCCTTATAGAACAGGAACAATCTGCCGTCCTCAACACTCGTCTCAACTCGCTCGTCACATCTAGCCCAGCACATCACTAATCGATTGACGCAGGCGCTCGATAAACAAGTCAATCTCGGCCTCACTAATCGTCAAAGGCGGCGACATCACCATGTTGTCGGCGACAGCACGACACAGCAGGCCATTTTCAAAGCACTTATTGTGGACTGGCACACCGACTCCGGTGGGATACTTCTCAGCATTCGGGGCAAAGGTGATCGCACCCAACAGGCCGTAGTTGCGAATATCAATAATATGGGGGATGTCACGCAGGCTGTGCAGGGCGTCTTCCCAGTACTGGCCGATGGGACCAGAGGCGCGAGTTAGCAGGCCTTCGCGCTCGTAGATTTCAAAGGCGGCGAGGCCAGCGGCGGCACCCACGGGCGCACCGGCATAGGTGTTGCCGTGGAAAATCTCCGGCATACCGCCCGGTGCAGCATCAAAAATGGTCTGCTGGATTTCCTCTTTAATAAACACGCCACCCATAGGTACGGTGCCGCCATTGATGGCTTTGGCAGTGGTCATCAGGTCGGGGGTGACACCAAATTCAACGGCGGCAAAGGCCGAGCCAGTGCGGCCATAGCCCGTCACCACTTCGTCGAAAATCAACAGAATGTCATTGTCATCACAGATCTGGCGGGCGCGCTCGAGATAGCCCTTTGGCGGCGGCACCATGCCACCAGCACCGACGATGGGCTCAATGATCAGCGCACAAATATTCTCTGCACCGCGCGTGGCGATGATTTTCTCCAGAGCATCGAGCTTATCGACACCTTTCTCAGGCAGGCCGCGACTAAAGGCGTTATTGGCAATATCGAGCAGATCGGGCAAAAAATCGACATTCTCTAAAGTGGGGAAGCCCTTGCGATTATTGGGGATGCCCTGCAGTGAGGTGCTGCCCACATTGACCCCGTGATAGCCACGCTCGCGAGAGATAAAGCGGGTTTTGCTGGCCTTGCCCCGGGCCAGTTGGTAGCGGTGGGCAATCTTCATTGCGGTCTCGACCGACTCAGAGCCTGAGTTGGTGAAGAAAACCCGGTTCAAGGCCTTCGGAGCGTGCTCCACCAGCTTCTCCGCAAAGCGGAAGGTGACCGGCGAGCCAAACTGGAAGGGCGGACAAAAATCCATCTCTATCAATTGCTTATGCACCGCATCGGCCACTTCTTTACGGCTGTGACCGAGATTGGCACACCAAAGGCCGGCGGTGATATCGAGCACATCGCGCCCATCGGCGGTGTACAGAAAGCAGCCTTCTGCGCGCTCAATGAGGCGCGGATTGGCACGAAACCCCCTGACGTTGGTAAAGGGTTGCCACCAGTTTTCTAAATTCATATCGAGCTCTGTCATCTTGTTTTCCCCTACGTAGTTCACTATCCACGCTTGTGCATGTAGGCCCCAAGGCCGACGCATCGCAGGCTAGCTTAAAAAGCGCCATTCTACCGAATGCATCACGTTATTGAGCTTGTAATTTGCCAGCAACTACGGCTACTATCAGTTTTTTTTTAAATATTGCTTTTAACATATTGATATTTATTAGGATTTAAACGTATGTCTGCCTATAAAGTAGAGGCAGAGGGAACTGCACCACACGAATATGGAGATCTACTCCTCAGCTACCTTGAGCAACTGGGTGTCGAATATGTTTTTGGCATCCCCGGCGGAGCTATTGAGCCTTTGTACAATGCCCTGGCCCGCAGCGAACGTCGCGGTGGCCCCCGTGTCATTAACGCCCGTCACGAAGCGGGGGCCGCCTTTATGGCCGATGGCTACTGGCGCAACTCCGGCAAGCTGGGTGTCTGCTGCGCCACCACCGGCCCCGGGGCAACTAACTTAATCACCGGCGTTGCTTCAGCCTACGAAAACAATGTGCCGATGCTGGTGATTACTGCCCAGACAGCACTATCGGGTTTTGGCACTGGGGCTTTCCAGGAATCCTCCTGCACTGGAATTAATACGGTTGAACTGTTCAACCACTGCTGCCGCTATAGCACACTGGTTTCACACCCAAGCCAATTCGAACACAAGCTCACCACCGCGATTATGACCGCCTTTGCCGAACCCATGGGCCCGGTGCATTTGAGCATCCCCATCGACGTCATGCGCGCCACCCCAGCAACCCCCCTACCAAGAGTCGACCTGCCGGATCTGCTGCGTAAACCAGCATTATTTGATAGCGACGCAGTGGGGCGACTCTACAGTGAACTCAAGCTGGCCAAAAACCCCTTGTTTGTTATAGGCGATGGTGCCGGAGAAGCTATTGGTCTGATATTAAATCTCGCGATCGGACTCAATGCTCAACTCGTTGTAACTCCTCACGGAAAAGGTTTGGTCAGCCCCTATCACCCCCTATTTAGAGGTGTTATTGGCTTCTCTGGTCATCAAAGTGCACAACAACTGCTCACCGACCCCGAGATCGACCGTATCTTTATTATTGGCGCCGAGCTCAGCGAGTGGGCCAGCCAAGGTTGGGAGCCAGAACAACACAACCAACGCATCATCGATATTGAGGCCAGCGAATCAAATCTAACCAAAACCCTGATGGCGACCCTTCATGTCAGGGGTCGACTCGAAAGCATTTTCGAAACTGTGCTCAAACGGTTCAGTAATAACGGTTTTAGCAAAGCCCTAAAACTGATCAACTCAGATGAGCCACAAGCTAGCCACCCCGGGACTACGGACAAAGATCTACCCAGACAGTTTTCTCTGGATGATGAAGAGAAATATTGCTGCGACGCCAGCCCCATCAAACCTCAGCGCCTAATGCGGGAATTACCTAATATCTTCCCTGCAAACACCCATTATTTAGCCGATGTCGGTGCCAGCTTTTCATGGGCAACACATTATCTACACCCCCATGATCGCAGGGTTTCCGGACGTCGAGATGCCAAAGGTGGCCTGTTTCGCGCCTCACTTAACTTTGCCTCCATGGGCTGGGCTATTGGCAGCGCCATTGGTACAGCCCTTGCTCGCCCCGACAAGCCCGTGGTCTGTATTACCGGTGACGGTAGCCTGCTAATGAATGGCCAGGAGATTACCGTCGCGGTAGAAGAGAAAATCCCCGTCGTCTTTGTGGTGCTCAATGACAGCGCCTACGGCATGGTCAAACACGGTCAACGCATGAGCGGTGCCGAAGAGATAGGCTCCAGCTTACCAGTGACTAACTTCGCTGCTTTCGCCGAGGCCATGGGCGTTGAAGGCCACATTATTTTTTCTGTCGACGATCTACTGAATCTGGATTGTCGGGCATTTTTCAAAAAACAGGGACCAACGCTGCTCGACGTACGCATCGACCAGAACGAAGCCCCCCCCATCGGTATGCGAACCCAAGCGCTGAAACAAAATAAATGACAGACAACAACGAAAAACCTCGCGAACAAATCACCACCAAAATATGGCGTGAAGAAGCAGAGCTCGACAATCCTTTTGCTGCGGCAAAAAGCTATTGCGCAGGCTTCGACGTCTACGGCGACCTGCTCGGTAAAATCAGCCTTATCGAGTACATCTGGTTACTCTTTAAGCTGGATCCACCCAGTAACGCCCAGGCTCGCACGCTAGAAGGCCTGGCCGTCGCCCTCGCCAACCCCGGCCCCCGCGACCACAGCGTACGCGGTGCAATGAATGCAGGTGTCGGCGGCTCCACCCGAGCCTCTGCATTAATCGCTGCCATTTCCATCGGCGCGGGTAACTTGGGCGGTGCCCGCGAAGTCTTTACGAGCATGCAATATTGGCAACAGTGCGGCACCGACTTGGCGAGCTGGGTTGAGATCATCAACAACCCACCACAAGAGGAACGCGCCGATGTCTGGCCAGAGATGGAGCACACACCGGGCTTCGACCCTAACGGCGCCAGCTGCCCAACACCAGTCAAGCAACTACTCGACCACCTCGCTGCCATAGAAAATAATGAGGTATTGGCATGGTTGCAAACTCAACGCCAAACCCTCGAACACCATGCCGGATCACCCCTGGCATTTTCCGGCGTCGCGGCGGCAACCCTGTTTACCCTCGGCTTCGAGCCCGAACAGGCTGAAATACTTTTTCTTATGCTCAGGTTACCGGGTGCCGCAGTTCACGCCCTGGAGCAAGAAAAAATGGGATGGAGTCGCTACCCCTTTTTCGCTGATGGCCTTACCCTTACCAATGACCCAGGCCCGATAGCTAATGATGATTGAAAAACAGACTGACACGCTTACAGGCCCCGAACGGCTTGAGGCTTACGAGGACAACTGGCAAACCGAAATGGGCGCCTGGTTTCCCGGTGAGCGTGTGGTGTTGCGTGGAAAGGATATTTTTTCCGAGCTAAATAATTACAGCTGGATGGAATTCATCGTCTACGCAGTAACTGGTGTGCACAACCCCAAATTCGCAAAAGTTATCGAAGGCTTGTCCCTGTTAAGCACGAGTTATCCCGACCCACGGCTTTGGAATAACCGTATCGCCGCTCTTGCCGGTACGGCTCGATCAACTGGGGCGCTGGCACTGTCGGCGGGAATAGCAGCTTCAGAAGCAACTGTTTATGGGCTAAAACCCATCAAAGGTGCACTCGATTTCCTTTATCGCGCCTCAGAAAGAAAGAACCAAGGCCTTACGATAGAATCCATTGTAAAAGAAGAGTTAAAAGCTAATCGCTGTGTCAGTGGTTATGGCAGGCCTTTAACCAATATCGATGAGCGCATAGCTCCTGCTTTACACTTCCTTGCTAAAATTAATGCCAATAACGGAAAATATCTACGACTTGCCTTTGAAGTAGAAGAATATTTAAAGAGCTCTCGCTATAAATACCGAATGAATATTGCGGCACTCAATGCAGCGACTGTGGCAGACCTTGGTATATCTGTCGATGAATACTACTACACCAGCACACTGGCATTTATTGGCGGAATTATTCCCTGTCACTTGGACGCCAAAAATAAACCTGAAGGTATGTTTTACCCTCTCAGTATTAATCGCATTCATTCCATTGCCGCTGCTGACCGAACCTGGAGTAACTAAGTATGTTTTTCAAACAGTATTCATCACTTCTACTCACAGTGTCTCTGCTACAACCCCTTATGGCAATAGGGCAGGACGAAGACGAACTCGCTAGTTTCTTTGGCGACGAAGAGTTTATTAGCATTGCTACAGGCATAGCCCAGCCCCTGTCTAAAGCCCCTGCCGTTGCTTCCGTTATTACGGCAAAAGAAATTATGCAAATAGGCGCAATGGATATCGACGATATACTTGAAACAGTTCCCGGCTTACACGTTTCAAGAAATATTGGCTACGCCCCCATCTATAGCTTTCGAGGCATTCATACCACCACCAACCCACAAGTACTTATGCTGATCAATGGCATCCCTCTTACCAACCTTTTTCATGGCGACCGAAATTTAGCCTGGGGTGGAATGCCTGTCGAAGCAATCTCTCGTATTGAAATTATTCGTGGCCCTGGATCAGCGATTTATGGCGCTGATGCTTTCGCAGGAGTTATTAATATAATGACTAAAACCTCACCAGAGGTTTCCGGCACCTCAGTCGGCCTTCGCTACGGCGCCTCAAATAGTAAAAATTTCTGGCTGCAAACCGGTGGCTCAGTCGACGGACTTGGTTATATGGCGATTATTGAAGGCCGCAAAACCGATGGCAGTAGTGAAAAAATCGCTAGTGATTCCCAATCAATTCTAGACCTTCTTTCCAGTGCAAACGCATCACTGGCACCCGGCAGCATCAACCTGGAAGGAGAGGCCTTAGACATAAGAGCAGAACTTACCTACGATAAAATTACTTTCCACGCTGGCAGTCAAATTAGAAAAAATAGTGGCCTTGGTGCAGGCATCGCGCAAGCTCTTGACCCCAGCGGACAAGTTGCCAGTAAACGCTACAATGCCGACCTTAACTACGACAATTACAACTTCACTCAAAATATTGGCATTAAGGCAACAGTTAGCTACCTTCAAACCAGTCAGGAAGTCGATGACGATTTTATTCTTTTACCTCCTGGCTCAACAGGTTCGCCTTTTAATCCATTCCCCTACCCCGATGGAATTATTGGCAACCCTGAAGTTTACGAACGCCATTACCGCGGTGATTTTATCTCCACCTTCCGCGGTATAGACCGACATGAGTTAATGGCTGGCGTCGGTTATTACTTTGGTGAAATCTATAAGGTAAAAGAAGAGAAGAATTTCGGAATTGACCCCGCCACCGGCCTGCCCATCTTTCCCGGTAGCCCGCTGGTTGATGTCTCTGACACACCGTATGCTTTCCTCAATGAAAATGAACGTGAAAACAGTCATATTTTTATTCAAGATGTCTGGCATCTAGCGGACGACTGGGAGCTTACATCAGGCTTGCGTTTTGACCACTATTCAGACTTCGGTGACACCGCCAATCCCCGAATAGCACTAGTTTGGTCAGCACGACATAACCTAACCGTAAAAGCACTGTACGGAGAAGCTTTTAGAGCGCCCTCATTTGCGGAAACCGGAGAACAGGCCAACCCTGCTTTCCTTGGCAACCCTAACCTAGAACCTGAAACACTAAAAAGTTACGAGCTCGCTTTTAATTACAAGCCCACCTACGACCTGACTCTCGATTTAAATCTGTTTCAGTATTACTGGAAGGATATTATTCAATTTACCCCCGATATTGGAGGCACTCGCACTGCTCAGAATGCAGGAGAGCAGGAGGGCCACGGTATTGAGCTAGAGGCGTCTTGGCAGGTCAATGATTATCTGTCTGTGCTGAGCAACTATTCCTGGCAAAAATCCGAGGACGAGCAAAATAATGCAGATGCTGCCAATGCACCTGAGCAACAATTTTACATCCGTGCTAATACCTCTCTACCTGGTGGCTGGAATATGACCTTGCAAGCCAACCGCGTAATGGGCAGGAACCGAGCATTTGATGATCCCCGCCAAGATATCGATGATTACACGACTGTCGACTTTACCCTGCGCAAGTCCTTTTTAACGGATCAGCTAGAGTTATCGTTAATCACTAAAAATATTTTTAATGACGATGCCAGAGAACCCAGCCCCAACGGCCAACCAGTACCGGCAATTACCAACGATTTACCCCTGGCTCGGCGTCGCATATATGGCGAAATTCGCTACAGACTTTAGAATGCCAAAATGATAATTTGATACAAGAATTTATGCGCTATTTTTATACGGATATAAAATGATCTATCAGCGAACGTATTCATTATTGGTCGCCTTGCTGCTACTTGGGCCAATATTTCTGCCCTGCAACGCGCTCTCATCAGGCCTGCTAATTATTTATCCCAGTGTCAAAGCCCCATACAATAAAATATATAAGGACATTATAAAGGGCATAGATAAAAATTATGAGGGCATAACCAAGCAACTTGAACTTATGCCTGACAACTCCGATCAGGTACTGACAGAAAGAATAGAACAATACCAACCAGAGGTACTGGTAACGCTGGGTAGGCACTCGCTAAAAAAAGTATGTGACTTAAAATCACCCATCCCAATAGTGGCCGGCGCCATAACAAAAACAGATGAAGCTATATCGGGAATTTCGATGATCCCAGACCCCGAAATCATTTTATCCCACCTCTTAACGATAGCCCCCTTCGTTACGCGTGTTTATATCGTCGCCGATACTGACAGGCATATTCAGCTAGAACGCGCTGATACTTATTTAAAACAGCAGGGAAAAATACTACAGACGGAAGTGGTGACATCCATTCAACAGGCTGCAGATAAATACCTGAAAATAATCAATAGTGCTTCAGTCAACGATGCAATTTGGCTTATGCGTGGCGCTAGCCTAAATGACCCCAGCATTTTGATGCTAGTTTTGGAAGCTGCCTGGAAGAAAAAAATTGTCGTATTTTCATCAAACCCCACTCACGTCAAGCGAGGCGCATTGTTTTCTGTTTACCCCGATAACGAAAAAATGGGTGGCGCTTTGGCCGAAATTGCCCAACAGGAAAATCAATCTCACACAGCGCGCAATACTGGTTTAGTACCCCTTAGAAACCTTCACCTGGTTGTTAACAAGCGCACTAGTAAACATCTTGGCATAACGCCTAATAACATAAGTGGACTAAACATCCACCGTTTACTCTAGATCTTATGACAATGCTTAAGCGTACCGGAAAAAAACTCCTCAACTTAAAGTTCAGCCAACAGCTGATTATTGTTTTCGTCATCGCAGTAATACTGATGTCAACACTGGTTTCCTATACCGTAGGCAGGATATCCAACGATATCCTGAGAAAACAGATGCGTGTACAGGGCATGCAAATTACTCAGACATTTGCCGGCCAAAGTAAACTTGCTTTACTTTATCAAAGTGAATACGCCGCTCTGGACGCCGTTAAATCAATCGCAGGATTTCCAGATATCGAGGTCATAGGGCTCAAAGCAGTTGATGGTACAGTCCTGTACAGCACCCGAGATATTCAGATAAAAGCTACAGAAACTGTTATCCATGAAAATACATCTATTGATATCTTTGAAGATGTCACAGAATGGATTTTCTCTGCTCCTGTTTTTTCCGAAGCAAATTTTGATGAGGAATTAACAGATATTTATCGAGAAGCCGAGCAAGTGAATACTTTATTAGGCTATGTCACTCTCTCGATGAGTAAAGAAACTTTGCACCTGATGCAAAAGAGAACCTACCAGACTAGCTTTATCGTTGCCTTTGCCATCGCTATTTTAATCATCTTCACCCTTTACCGGATTTCAAAACGACTTACCAAACCCGTTGAACAACTTGCAATGGTTATGGGCCAGGCCGAGGAAGGCAATACATCTATCCGCGCCACCCTCGAAGGTCAACCCGATATCGCAAAAATGCAGCACGCCTTCAACACGATGATGGATGGCATCGAAAACAGGGAAGCTGAGCTCAAAACTGCGCATGATAAGGCCCTGGAAACCGTCCGAGTAAAAGGCGAGTTCGTCGCTAATGTCACTCATGAATTACGCACACCGCTCAACGCTGTACTGGGCATGATGGATTTACTCAGTGAGACTCGCCTTAACGCACGCCAGGCCGAGTACATTGATATTGCAAAGAACTCTGGAGAAAACCTCTTAGATTTGATCGAAGATATCCTTGATTTCGCTAAAATGGAATCGGGAAATATGGATATCAACTTGAAAGAAGTCGATATCCGCGACCTTGTTGAAGAAGTAATCCAACTTCTATCTCCACAGGCACTAAGAAAAAAACTCAATTTTGGCTATGACATAGAAGACCATGCAGCATCATGCCTTGTGCCAATCGACACTACCAAGGTTCGTCAGGTACTTATTAACCTACTTGGCAATGCCATTAAATTCACCGACAGTGGCGAAGTCTTTTTAAGGGTGCACTACAAACATGGCCCCCGGCCTGAAGTCGAATTTGAAGTACGTGATACAGGCATTGGTATTACAGAAAAAAGTCAATTAACTATATTTGACGCCTTCACCCAAGCCGACTCATCAACGACAAAAGCCTATACGGGTACCGGACTGGGCTTAACGATCTGCAAGCAGATCGTTAAGTTAATGAACGGAGACATCACACTACACAGCGTGCCCGACAAGGGTTCAACATTCACGTTTAATATCCCTGTTGAACATATCACTTCAAATACACACCTTAATGCCGGGTTATCCCTCGACGAGCAAAAACATGCATTGTTGATCACTTCTAGCACTATTATCAGACTATTCACCTCCTCAGCCATACAAAACAATGATTTCCTTTGTATCACCACAGGGAGCCTACGTGCTGCTCAGCTAGAAATCTCACGTCTTGAAAAAGCTGATATTAATTTCGAATTTATTATTATCGATGAAGAGCTCTACTATCTGAATGAAGATGAATTTCTCCCGCTCTTATCAAAGCTGGCTTCTCATCACAGAACAACCATTGCCATTCTTGCAAACCCATATAGATCATTGCAACTGGAAGCCCATCGTTTTTTAACCATAGAAAAACCTTTACTTCGCTCTTCTTTTGACCAACTTATCAATATCAAAGACAGCAATATCGCCGATAAGTCACAACAGCACATAATACGGTCAACAAGTCCGCTATCAACTCCAGAATTAAATAAATATATTCTCATTGTCGACGACAACAGGGTTAATCAGCAGGTTGCTCGCGAAATGCTCAACAAGCTCGGTTATCGCTCAGACATTGCCATTAACGGTCAAGATGCCGTTACTAAAGTAATGCGTCAAAACTACGATCTTATTTTGATGGATTGCAATATGCCTGTCATGGATGGCTTTGAGGCGACTCAAGAGATTCGCAAGCTCAAAAATAAAACTTACCTCCCAATAATTGCCATGAGCGCTAACACTTCTGATGCGGACAAGGATAAATATTTACTCGCAGGGATGAATAGCTCAATCGGCAAACCTCTAAGACTAAATAAACTCCGTGACGAACTACTTACCTGGATATCTAACACACAACTACTGAATCAAGAACAAGACTCAAGCCCTGCTGAACCATCTATACCCGAAAAACCAGAAACACTCGCTTATGACCCTCAGGTAATGGAGGAGCTATTTGAAGGTATTGGTGACGTAGTCATAAAAATGCTGGAAGCTTTTCTGGAAGATTCACCTATTTATATAGATTCACTAAAACAGGCATTGCAACGAGGCAGCGCTAAAAATGTTCGTGAACTGGCTCATACTCTAAAAGGTAGTGCCAGTAACTTCGGTGCGGTAAACTTTCTTGAAACTGCTAAAATTATCGAACACCTGGCCCAAAACCAACAGCTCCACCAATGCGATATTTATATTGAAGCTCTAATCGATGATTTTGATGTTTTAAAACGGGATATCGAAAACAATATTTTAAGCCCACTATCAAACCCTGAGGACCTCCACCAGCGAAAACAGAAATTGCTCATCGTCGATGATGATCGCACCATCCGTCTTGCTTTAAAGAACATATTTACCGATCAGAGATTTCTCATCTTCGAAGCACGCAATGGTCAGCAAGCCATAAGCTTCTGCAAGCACGATACACCCGATATTATATTGATGGATGCCATCATGCCTGAAGTTGATGGCTTCGAGGCATGCAAAACTATTAGAGCTCTACCAAATCTAAATGAGACGCCTATTTTAATGATCACCTCTCTCGAAGATGATGAGGCCATAAACAAGGCATTTTCTACCGGAGCTACCGACTATATAACCAAGCCCTTAAACTTTACAGTCCTCAAGGAAAGGGTCTCACGGCTTCTACAAGCAAATCGTGTCGAGAAACGCGTTAAAAAACTCGCCTATCACGATCCACTTACTGGCCTGCCAAACCGTAGCAAGCTAATGCAAGATTTACGCATAATTCTCAATCGCGCAAAGCTCGACAATACTAATTTTGCCGTACTATTTCTTGATCTTGACCACTTTAAAAATATCAATGATTCTCTCGGACATAATATCGGGGATTTATTACTCAAGGCTGTAGCTGATCGTTTACAAGGTGCTGTTCGCGAAAGCGACTTTGTTGCACGACTCGGCGGGGATGAATTTACCGTTATTCTCGAAAATATCCAAGGTCCCGATGCAATAAGTACCATTGCACAAAATATTTGTACTTCTTTAAGTAGCCCTTTTTCATTCATTCAACAAAAAATGTTCGTCACTGCAAGCGTTGGCATTTCTGTTTATCCCGATGATGGAACCGATGTAAATGCTCTACTTAAGCATGCCGATCTCGCTATGTTCAGCGCAAAGAAAAATCGCAATAATTACAGCTTCTATCAACAGGGAATGGAAGACCAGGTCGCACGACGCATGGAGCTTGAGAATGAGTTACGCTATGCAATCAATCACGACCAACTGGTACTTCATTACCAACCTCAAGTTGACCTGAAGTCAAATTGCGTAGTCGCTGCAGAAACCCTTATCCGCTGGGAACACCCTAAGCATGGCTTCCTTAGTCCGACAGAGTTTATCCCCCTTGCAGAGGAAACAGGACTGATTAAAGATCTTACTTTTTGGGTAATTCGTGAGGCTTTTAATCAAATAAGGGATTGGAAAACCCAAAATTTTGATGTCAAATTATCAATAAATTTATCCGCCAAGGACCTCGAATCACCAGGGGCTTTGTCTGAGTACCTTAACTATCAACTAGAAAAAACCGGGATCTCATCAGATCTGATCGAACTCGAGCTCACTGAAAGCATGCTAATGGATGATCCCGAGAAAAGTAAAAAGGAACTCCTCGCACTGAAAGATATGGGGTTCGTGTTGGCTATTGATGATTTTGGTACTGGCTATTCATCCCTTAACTATCTGAAAAATCTGCCCGTCGATATATTAAAAATCGACCGTTCATTTATTAAAGAGATAGAAATTAACGCTGATGACAAGCCCATAGTCAAAGGCATCATCGCGCTAGCCGATAGTCTTGGCCTGACAACCATTGCGGAAGGTGTCGAGAACGAACAACAGCGGGCAATCATTCATGAACTCGGCTGCGATACTATTCAGGGCTACCTTATCAGTCGCCCTTTACCCAGAGAAGAGTTCGAACGAAAATTTTTGACCGCATTCAAAGTCAGAGGACAGTCACACAGAAATAAACAACGTGATAAAACGACATCCGATAGTCCAGGTAACTCACGCCGTTAATAGAGAATCCTATGAACGGCGTGAGTTGATGTAAAAATCAATCTTACTTGAGTTTGGTTATTTAAAACCACTCATCTTGCATTTCGAACGGCACACCATTACCTGCCTCTAACAACTCAGCATATTGCTCTACAGCCGGCAGCTCCCACTCAATATAAAAACTGGCAGCCTGTAATTTACCCCGATAAAAGTGTTCATCACTTTCATGTGGATTTTCATTCAGTGCTTGCGCTGCCACCAAGCCCTGTTTCAACCATATCCAGGCACTAACAACTCGTCCAAACAGATCCAGGTAAACCGTTGCATTCGCCAGGCCTCGATCAATATCCGAGGCCATTTGTTGCTGTAAAGACCGTGTCGTTTGTTCTAATAAAGCCACAGCTTTTTCCAGCTGTTCGGCTAGGCTTTTAATCAACGCAAGGTCTTTGGCACTAACAATATCCGTAGCAATATCTTCTTTAAAGAATTTGTATCCAGCACCACCATAAAGGTTGAG
This sequence comes from Candidatus Reddybacter sp., assembly GCA_041277045.1. Classification (GTDB taxonomy): domain Bacteria; phylum Pseudomonadota; class Gammaproteobacteria; order Pseudomonadales; family Porticoccaceae; genus Reddybacter. Next base: position 693,246 of record JBGFSY010000001.1, read on the forward strand.
TTTACGGCCGAGTAAATCGAGGCCGTGGATGGCTTCAGCCCCTTCGTGAATGGGATTTAAACGCTGATCGCGATAGAGTTGCTCCACCGGATACTCTCGCGTGTAACCCGCGCCACCGAGTATTTGTATCGCCATATCATTGGATATACAGCCATATTTTGAGGGCCACGATTTAATGATGGGGGTTAATAAATCCAGTAACTGGGCATTGCGAGTTCGCAGCTCCTCAGTAGGCGCACTGTTCTGGTTTTCAAATAAACTACTTCCAAACAGGCACATTGCCAAAGACCCTTCAGCATAGGATTTTTGCGCCAGTAATAAACGGCGCACGTCTGCGTGTTCGACCAACATGACCTGTGGAGATTGCTGGTCTTTGCACGATGCTAAACGCCCCTGGGGTCGTTGCCGCGCATAATCCAGTGAATGATTAAAACCCTGGTAGGCAATTGCTGCCGCACCAAGGGCAACACCGATACGCGCCTCATTCATCATTTGAAACATATAACCGAGGCCTTTATTCGCCTCGCCAACAAGGTAGCCAATGGCGCCGTCTTTTTCACCGAAATTAAGTGCGGCATTGGTTGTGTTGCGATAACCCATTTTATGGTTGAGCCCGGCGACCACTACATCATTGCGCTCACCGGGTGTGCCGTCATCATTGACTAAAAACTTTGGCACAATAAAAAGGGATATACCTTTAACGCCTGGAGGGGCCCCCTTAATTTTTGCCAGTACCATGTGAATCACATTGCCGGCGATGTCGTGGTCGGCGCAGGAGATAAACATTTTCTGGCCAAAAATACGGTACGTTCCATCATCCGCTGGCTCGGCCATAGTGGTGATATCACCCAGCGCCGAGCCCTGACCCGGTTCGGTGAGGCACATGGTGCCATTACTGCGACCGTCCATAATCAAAGTTAAAAATTTGGCTTTTTGTTCCTTAGAACCAAAAGCGCGTATTAAGTTAGCCGAACCCGTCGCTACAAAAGGATAAGCTGCGGTGCCAATATTGGCGGCATTCACATAGGCCATGACCATGCGGAAGACGACTTCGGGCATTTGCATGCCGCCCTCTTCGTAATCTTGGTGGGCCGCTAAAAAACCGGCATTGGCAAACTCATCCCAGGCTACTTTGGTTTCGGGAATCATTTTCACAACGCCATCTACCAAAGTCGGTTCGTTTTCATCACCTTCGACTAAATGATTGGCAAAGTATTTTTCAGCAATGGTTTTCGCAGTGCGCAATGATGCATCGAATATTTCTCGCGAGTGCTCGCTATAGCGCGGTCGTTCCAGTAGTTTTTCTGTATCGAGAAATTCATAAAGTAGAAATTCAACATCGCGATCATTTAACAAAGGGACTGACATAATTAAACCTGTTGGTAATTTATTTAATGGCTGTTTTAAAAAATTTGTAGCGCAGAACCTGGCGCATTCAACTCTAAATACAGTGCAGGGCGTATTTGTTAATAGCTGTAATCAATAAATACGTCGCGCAAATCTTTTTTACTCACTTTGCCCGTCGCCGTGTGGGGGATTTCATCGACGAACACACAGTCTTCAGGAATCCACCATTTGGCAATTTTGCCATCGAGGTAGGCCAGCAAGTCGCCCTTTTGAGGGTCGCTGCCAGGCCGCTTAACCACGACCAGCAGAGGGCGTTCCGTCCACTTTGGATGGGGCACGCCAATGACTGCAGCCTCGGCAACATCCTCATGGCCCATGGCAGCGTTTTCAACATCAATAGAGCTAATCCACTCACCGCCCGATTTAATGACATCTTTAGTGCGGTCGGTGATCTGCATAAAACCGTATTGGTCGATGGTCGCGACATCACCCGTATCAAACCAGCCATCGGGCAGGTGGGCATCAGAGTCTTCCAATTTGTAATACCTTTTACAGACCCATGGGCCTCGCACTTGCAGCCGACCGGAGGCATTGTCATCCCAGGGTAATTCTTTGGCGTCTTCATCGACGATGCGCATTTCAACCCCGTAAATGGTACGGCCGGCTTTCAAGCGATAGGCAAACTTTTCATCGTCAGGTAAATCATTCATCCACGGCAATAGCGTATTGTAGGTTCCCAGCGGACTCATCTCTGTCATGCCCCAGCCGACATGCATGGCGACACCGTAGGCGTCCATCGCCTCCATCAACGATCGCGGGCACGCGGCACCACCAACCACCAGCCGTTGCAGCGTTTCAACCTTGCTACCCGACTCCTGTAAATAATTGAGCAATGCCAGCCACACGGTGGGCACGCCCAAGGCAAAGGTCACGCCCTCCTCATTAATTAGCGCTGCCAGCGTTTCACCATCACCCATTTTCGGCCCCGGGAAAACCAGCTTGGTGCCCGCCACAGCGGCACCGTAAACACAGCCCCAGGCATTGACGTGAAACATCGGCACGACCGGCATAATAGTTTCGTCCGGAGCCAGCCCCAACGTGGCCTTGCTGTTTGTCCCCAGACAATGCAATACCGTACTGCGGTGGGAATACAGCACACCCTTGGGGTTGCCCGTGGTGCCCGAGGTGTAGCAAAGACTGCTGGCACTGTTTTCATCGAGCTCGGGCCAGTCGTAGCTTTCCAGCTCATCTTCGATCAACTCTTCGTAGCAGCGCACATTTTTTAATGTGGTCTCAGGCATGGCCGCCTTGCTGGTCAGTACCACAAAGCCGCGCACCGTTTTTAATTCATCCTGTAATTGTTCGAGTAAGGGAACAAATACCGGATCGACAAAAACCCACTGGTCTTCGGCGTGATTGGCTATATAGGAAACCTGTTCGGGAAAGAGCCGTGGGTTGATGGTGTGGCAAACATAACCGGAGCAACTGATTGCATAATACAATTCAAAGTGGCGATAGTCGTTCCAGGCCAGAGTGGCGATGCGATCACCCGGCGCACAACCGAATTTTTCCAACGCATTCGCCAGCTTATGAACGCGACTAAAAGCCTCGCCAAAGGTGCTGCGATGCCGTGGATTATCGCCGGTTACAGAGACTATTTCCGTATCGGGAAAGACCCGAGCGGCGAACTTCATAATTGAAGTAATAGTGAGGGCGTCATCCATCATTTGGCCTAACATAGCGTCGCTCCTAGCATTATTTTTCTTGTTTAGCAGTCGATCAGTCTAGCATAGCCCTGTGTTTCAGCCCCTTCAAAAACGTCAGCAATCATTGATTCAAAACGTGATTTCAGTACGTAGCAGCTTAGGGGGGCATCGCGTATCATTGCGCCAGCTGGCACCGGCGGGTTACCAGCAAAGGCCACACAGTGATCCTGTTTTATTAAACCTGCCACAACTAACCAACGAGGATATAGCCTTGAGTACAACAGTCAATGTAAAGCTTATTGTTTCAAGTGCACTACTGGCGCTTAGCCTGAGTAGCGGGGCGGCAGATATTGATGCGGGTAAAGCCAAGGCCGCTATGTGCGCTGGCTGTCACGGTTCCGCGGGCATCAGCCCTATGGATATGTGGCCAAGTCTCGCCGGCCAAAAAGCGGGTTATCTGGCCAAGCAGTTAAAAGCCTTCCGAGATGACTCACGCAGTGATCCCGTGATGAACGGTCAGGCCAAGGCTCTGTCTGATGCCGACATTGATAATCTCGCGGCCTATTATAATAGTCTCAAGTAAGCGCTCTACAATTGCCTTGGTGGTGTATTTAATGATCCACTGAGGCATTTTAAATGTTATTTTTTGTCTTTATCTAACTCGATTTATCTTTCTTATCGACGATGTCAAAAACGATTTCCTCAATAAGATCGAAATCGGGAATTAATACCTCTTCACCATCAATATTGACACGCATTTGCACGCCCTTCTGATCACTCGGCGAACCCTCCAGCACCATCTCTGACTCCATACTCAGACGCGTGGCACGGGGAAACCCGGAGACAACCAGTGCATAAAAACCGCTTGCGGCCGCTTTAAATACTGCGTTGCAAATGACGACTTTCAGATCTTCATCAAGCGAGGGGCGGTGCCCACTATAAAGACTATCGAACGACAATAGAGGAACATCCTGATCCCGCCAACGAACCCAGCCATAATAATGTGGGCTGACACTGGTCTCATCCAGGTGTAAATCTCCCGCTTCCAGATCGCCAGAACTCAGCACCTCAGCAACGGCTAGTTGTGGCACTAGTAACACAGCACCAGTGACGGGTAACAGTAAGCTGTTCACTTGCAGTAATGCCGCATCGGCTTTTGCAACAGCTGCTTTCATCACTGTTTTATTCTCTACCACGAAGCACTCCTCTGGGCATCACGCTGGGGTTAGCTGGCGATGCACTTAACAATTTAATAAAGGCTTCTCGCAACTGATGAATGTTACCGCTTTGATTAAAAGCGCCGTCTTTAATAACCGCCTCAGACAGTGCTGACACCGTGCAATCAGCAGGGGACTGCACCAGTACGCTGCCGCCTTCTTCACAAATTAAACGGGATCCGGCAACGCCGTCGTCACCCATACCGCTAAACACAATCATGCCGCAGGCCGGGCCATATTCATTTGCCAGCTCCGCCGCCACCTCATCAATATTTGGGGCATAAGGTCCAGACCAGCTGGATCCACAATTCAAAACCAGACCATTTGACAGTGCTACCCGTTGTGCAGGACACACCACGGTGACACTGCCGGTCGTAAGAAGATTGCCATCAAGCGCCATCTGGGCATGCCAGGGTGTATTGCGAGCAATCATTTTAACTAACTGATTAGCCTGTTCCGCTTCAATGTGTTGCGCGTAAACAAAAGCCACGCCATAAAAGGCTTCTAGCCCCTCTAAAAAAGCGCGAACGGCATGTAAACCTCCGGCAGAGGCGGCCAATAACCACACATTTCGAGCACGGCTAGCCTGGTATATTTTCTGATATTTTCGCACTAATTCTTCGAGCTTTCGATCCACTACCTGATGCCAGGACAAAGACCCAATGAAGCTCTCTGCCTCGATATTTATCATTAATATTTGCTGACCGGCCGGCAGGGATGGCGCGATTTGAAGATGACTGTCTTCGATTAACCAGGCATCGACATCTGTGCCCGCCATGCGCACAGCACGATCCCAGGTCAGACCACTACAGTGTTTCACACTCAGGCCCCGAGCTTCGACCCTCGCCCGTAGTGCAGTACGCCGCTCTTCATCAAGTAATACAATGCCGATGCGAGGCAGGGCCACAAGGGCGTTTGCATCAAGCTTAAGCGAAGCCAAATTCGAGTAACTCATCCAGTAAGTTCAGCAATTTATCCTCTTGGTAAGGCTTACCTAAAAACTCATTAACGCCTATATCTCTTGCTCGCTGCTGATGCTTTTCACCTGTACGTGAACTAATCATAATGATGGGTAGCTGGGAAAACTCTTCCGATGAGCGAACCACTCGCGCCACTTCAAAACCATCCATGCGCGGCATTTCTATATCCAGCAACATCAAATCAGGCTTCACATCGGCAAGCATTTCTGTTGCTTCAACACCATCTTTCGCCGTAGCAACAATAAACCCCTCTCTCTCAAGAACCCGAGAGGTAACCTTGCGAACGGTGACAGAATCATCGACGACCATGATTGTTTTCGCCCCGATATCTCCCGCGCCAGGTTCAAAGGAGTCGCCACTTAATAGGGCATCTTCTTGCTCTGGTCTCTCTAGAATTGAGCGCTCCCCCATCGATCTAAGCAAAGAGGGTAAATCGAGAATGACCACCACTTTACCACTGGCGAGAATAGTTGCTCCCGCCACCCCCGCTACATTACTGAACTGAGCGCCCAGGCCCTTAATAATAATTTCCTGATGGCCCTCAATGGCATCGACATGCACTGCGTAGCAATGATTATCCACCTCAACCAAAACTAAAGACGCTTTCCCAGACCCCGCAGAAGATGCTTCCTGCCCGGCATACAACAAACCACCAAACGGGCAAACTTCATAATCAACACCCGCGTATTGAAGCCTCTTGTGGGGCTCATTGTAAAAAGCATCAATTTCTTTTTCGCCCAATTGAGTGACGCCAACAATGCTACCCAACGGCAGGGCATAAACACTATTGCCGCCTTTCACTAACAAGGCTTTATTCACCGACACCGTAAACGGCAGTCGAATCGTAAACTCAACGCCGAAGCCGAGTTCTGACTCAATTGAAATAGAGCCACCGAGTTGATGAACTTCAGTTTTCACCACATCCATACCCACGCCTCGACCAGAGACCTGACTAACGGTTGTCGCAGTTGAAAAGCCGGGCTGAAAAATCAACCGTAGCAGCTCGCTATCAGTCGCTTGCGTATCCGAGGCAATGAGCTTTTTACTAATCGCCTTGTTACGGATGGCGTCAACATCAAGCCCTTTACCATCATCGGCAACTGTAATTACAATCTCGCCACCCTCGCGCTGGAAAGAGAGAGAAATATTACCTTCAACAGGCTTACCGGCAGCCAGTCGCTCCTCGGCCGTCTCTATGCCGTGATCCATCGCGTTGCGCAGCATATGTTCTATCGGTGTAATAATTTTTTCCAACACCGAACGGTCCATTTTACCTTCGATGTTATTCAGGCCCAGGTTGACCTGTTTATCCAGCTCCTGGCCAACCTGTCGCACAATACGCCGCAAGCGCGGCACCAGGCGCGAAAATGGCACCAATCGGGTCTTCATTAGATTTTCTTGCAGATCCTGGGTAATACGGGACTGCATTAGCAACAACCCTTCCACAGTCTGGGATTTTTCTAATAATGTGTCTTTTAAATCCTGTAAATCGGAGCCTGATTCTTCTAGCCCTCGCGATAGCTCTTGCAATTGCGAGTAGCGATCCAGTTCCAACGGATCAAAACCAGCACTCTCTGAAGACTCGATTTGCTCTCGCCGAAACTGAATCTGCGCTTCCGTTTGACGCCCCAGCTGGCGCACCTGATTACGCAAACGGGCAATCGTTTCTTCCATTTCCTTCAATGCAGAAGCGGACTCACCAACACCTTGTTCAACACGCCCTCGAGCGACACTGGACTCGCCAGCCAGGTTGACTAAATTATCCAGCACCTGGGCAGGGATTTTTATTGATTCCTGCATGGCAACTGCAGGCTTGGGCCGCGCCGATGGCTGAACTGGCAATTCAGGTGCTAGCATAACCGCAGGCGCTAGATCGGCCACAATCTCCGGCTCAGAATTCGGCTCCACATCGGGGCTGACCAACTCGTGTAATTCAGCCTCAACCGTTTTCTCTTCAAACACTTCGAGGCTGACAGATGGCTCTAGAGCTTCCGTTGACTCAGCTTCAAGCTCTGGTTCAAGTTCAGCCACGATCTCTATTTCTGACACCGATGCTTCTTCAAGCGGTTCTTCTTCAACAGCAACAGCGCCGCCCGACTTGACCCAATCGAGGACAGTAAGCAACTCGTCATAGCGGGTGAACAACAGGTCAAACACCGCTGCGCTACCTTTCGTCAAACGGCCCTCTTCCTGCAAAATCAGGGCTTCCAGGTCATGACTCAAATCACCCAATAAGCTCAGGCCCGCCAGTCTGGCACTGCCCTTTAAGGTATGTAAGACCCGGTTCAGTAGTTCACCCTGACTGATATCACCCGGCTCGTTCCGCCAGGTCTGCATGGCATTTTCAATATCCTCAAGCAGGTCATCGGCCTCCTCAAGGAAAAACGGCAATACATCGGGGTCATGAACTTCACCGGCCATGCGACTGGCCAGGTCATCACTACTCGCAGGCTCCTGGACTGCGAGCTCTGGAACCTCCAGTGCACCCGTAGTTTCCAGCTCTTCAGCCGGCATAACTCGTGCAGCTTGAACCTCTAATTGAGTAAAAATTTCAGCTGGCGCCGGAGCAACAGGCTGACCGATGGCAACAATATCCATCATGCTCAATATTTGCTCGTGAGCAGCCTTGAAGACACTCATAGCATCGTCATCAATCCCCTGCCCAAGATCAGCAAGATGGCTCAATGCCCGTGAGAGTTCAGCGCACAACATCGACAAGGAAGAAACACCCGAATCTTCGGCCACCGCACTTAGCTCCACCAGCTCATTTACCAGGGGATCGGCATCTTGTCGGCTAAATGTTGGCTGGGAGAACCACTGATCCAGCAAGCTATCGGCCAGCAGAACATTTTCCAGGCCCCTGACCATCAGCTGCTGCACAAGAGCAAGGCCTCTTGATGCAGTACCAGTCGTTCTTTCCTCCTGCCATTGTGCGCGGGCAAGCTCAACACTTGAGCGGTATTCATTCAGGCCAGCGCTGTCTTCGCCATCCCCGGCCTCAAGCCGGACCAGAGTATCGCGCAGCCGATCAACGCCATTCATTAATAGCGCAATAATGTGACTATTCACGTTTTGACCGCGCGCAAAAAGTACGATGAGGAAGTCTTCTAGCGTACTGGCAAGCTCAGAAACAGCAATAAAACCAGCCATTCCTGAGCTGGCTTGTAAAGTATGCAGCGCCTGTTGCACGTCTGCAGGCACCAAACGCGAACCTTCGTGAGGCTGTTGGAAATCACCCAGGAAGTCCCCCAGAGTATTTATATAATTGCCGACCTCGCCAACAAAGATCTGCACAACAGGCTGTACTTCAGCACTATCCTCAAGCGCGGCTATCTCTTCAGCATCGCCTGGCAAATCTGACACAGGCAAGCTGGCAGCTAGCTCCTCGAGACTTTCCGGTTCAACGCCCTGTTCTTCTCGAGGCAGGGTGACTGACTCACCCTTTGTTAGAGCTTCTGCTGCAGCAATCAGGCTTAGGCAATAGGGCGACAAATGTTGATCGCCACGCTCAAAGTCGTCGACCAGGGAAGGGATCACCGCCAGTGATATGTCGATTAGCTCTACTGTTTCAGTGGGAATCGCAACGGGTTTTTCGAGAATCTTGTTAAGCATATTTTCAATCGACCAGGCAAGATCGCCAATGGCATTGGCTTTAACCATTCTGCCACTGCCCTTAAGTGTATGAAAACCTCTGCGCAGTTCGTTCAGCTTTTTTTCGTCAGTCGGGTCGAGGAACCAGGTCGGATAATTTATTTCTAGCTCTGCCAACACCTCTTGAGCTTCTTCAATGAAGATTTCTTTAATCTCGGGATCAATCTCATCTTCATCGTCGCCTTCACTGTCAGAACCCCCAGCATCCGGGAGAGCTTCTAGCGCATCGATCCCAGTATCGAAAACTGAGGGCTCAACTTCTGATTCGGCTTCAGCCTCAAGGTCAATAGTAAAACCGAGCTTTTCCATCGCCTGGGCCGTGAGGCGTAGCATGTCACGCTGTTCACCTTCTCGGCCTTTATCGATCGCCTCAAGGTAATATTCAAAGCCCGTAATCGCGTCGGCGAGAGCATCTAAATCAGACCACTCTGGAGGCTGCTCACTTTGAAGCAGTTGGCTGGTGATGTAATTACCCAGCTGCTCGACAATTAGCGCTACGCGCTTTAAGCCAATGACCTCAACAGCCCCAAAAATATGCTCAAACTGACCAGGAATTTCCTGCAGAAACTTGCCGTTCCACTGAGAGGCAATGTAACCAACTATTGACTCTTTGATACTTTCAAAATTATTGCGCACCTCGCGAATCAGCGAGCGCTGAGCATCGTCTACAACGTAGGCTGTTTCTGAAAAAAGATCACTGGCAAGGGGCGCATCCGCATAATTCAGGGCCCAATCCTGCAGACTGCGCTGGATACTCTGCAGGCGTGTGCTGACCATCGGCAGGTCAGGCGTCACCTGGTCAAGCTCCCCAGCCGCATCTCGTAAGCTCTGAGAAAGTTTAATTTGGCCAATCACCATCAGGGTCGTAGCCAGTCTCTCTGTCGATAGCTTTGCTTCAACAAGCTTGCTTTGATCACCCATCCCAGAAGAAGCAACAGTGCTCGCAAGTAAAGTAATTTCAGTCTCTAGCGAGTCACACAGGGCGGTAACAACTGCTCCCTCAAGGTGTGTGTATAAAGCGCCCTCACGCTCACTCAGCAATAGAGAGGGTAAGGCCTGGTCTAGAGAAAACTCTTCTTTTATAGTATTAAGAGCAGGGCTATCACTCGGTGCAAGTGCAATGTAATACAGTAAATTACGCAAGAGAGCATGGTGCTGTAAACCAGGCTCTTCGCCACTAACTAGACCACGAAGGGTTTTATCTAACTCCCAGAGCAGAGACCGAGTGGCCGCGCTTTGGCTAATATTATTAGCAAGTAAAGCGGCAAAGAATACGCTGGCGACTCGCCACAGCGGCTCTGGCAGATCGCTACTCAAATCACTTTGTAGTCGCCGCAATACAGCGACAATTTTTTGCTGATTACTGTCCAGATCGCGCAGCTTCAAATAACCTAACAATGCGTATTGATAGACTCTCTGCAGCTTCCCGAGCATGTCTTTATCGACCACGACAGAATTGCCGGACTGCTCTACTGCAGAAGGATCAAGCACTGGCATTTTGGGCATGAACAGGGCGGTTGATGAAATCAGTGGCTCAGTCCTGACTGCCCGCAATTCATTAATCTGTGCCATTAACTGAGCTAGCGTATCGTCACAACCATCAAGCAAGTTCTGCACATAATTGGGCAGCGCAAGCATTGTTAGCTCGAGCGCCTCGCAGGTATCCGCCACACTGGCCGAAGACCCATTCAGCAGCATTTTCAGAGTGGCTTCCATCTCTTTGGCGAGTAAGACAGCGCCATAGCACTGGGCCATAGTGAGGGAGCCGCTGACCTGATGCAGATAACCCAGGGCAAAACTCAGCTGCGACGAATCCTCTGGATCCGACCTATAGGCCAGTAGTGCTTCCCTTGCCAGGCCCAGACTGGTATCGAGCTCATCGACCAGCCATCTTAGGCCTCTCAGGCTATGTGTCATTTTTATGGTCATCGTTTTACAACTAGCGTCCCTATCTACAACGGTTTCTCAAAAGCCTGAATACCCGGATAATCTACTCTGCTCAAGCCTGTCGGCTGCCAGTCATTAAGCTCTCCCGGTCCAACTATCAAATAGCCGCCCGGCTTGAGTTTTTCGACGAAGCTATTTAACAAATCCCTACGCCGCCAGTTTTTTAAATAGATTAAAACGTTCTGACAAAAAATCACATCTACAGGACTGGCAAGGCCCGGGCTATTTTCGTCAAACATATTACTCACAAAGAACCCAACTCTCTTTTTAAGCTCTGCGTTAACATCCATGGAAGCGTTTGCGGCCATACTAAAATAACTATCGAGGAATTCCTGTGGCACGCTCTCAAGGTGTCTATTGGGATAGAGGCCCCGGCGTGCCGAGTCAATTGCCTCGGCACTTACATCAATGCCAACAATGCTAAAAGCGGGTGCTTGCCCCGCCGTGCGGTAATTATCAAATGCACTCATCGCCAGGGAATAGACTTCTTCCCCCGTGGAGCACCCGATGCTACAGACACTGTAGCGTTGCTCTTTCTGTGGCGACTGTAGGTGTTGTATCAAGCGGTTTTTAAAAAAATCGTGAGAGGCCTGATGGCGGAAAAACTGACTTTCCTTAACCAACAAACGGTCAAGTAAAATGCCCCACTCCCGAGTGCCCGCTCCGGGCTGAGAGACTTCGCGGAAGTAATCCTCGACATCGTCATAACCCAGCTCGTTAACCCTGCGAGCGATTTGGCGCCTGACAAAATCATCCCGGTGGGCGGCAATGCGAACACCCGTCTTATTTTCGAGCATCTCGGCCCACAAACGATACTGTCGATCGCTTAATGGCGTCTCATCTGCTTGGCCAAGCCCCGCACTGTCGGTAGAAAGCCCCGTGGAATCTTTTTGCATGATGCTTACTCAGTTTCAGATTCTGCCATCATCCTCAAAGTCGATATCGAACTCGCCTAGATCAATCCCCGCCAGCTCCTCCTCAAGGTCAGAAGTTGTGGTCTTTTTCAAGACATCAGACTCACCCTCAAGCTCGGCAAAATCATCGGTGGCAGAAAGGTCAGCGGTGTCATCGATAGCACTTTCTGAATAGGCGTCAATTTCATCCATTGCCGCACTACTGCTGGCAAGTACATTCTCAACGTGAGCGGGTGCCTTATGTGCCAGTGGTTCAGAGGCAGCAGGGGGTGCCGGTGCCAGTGTTGATGCAGGCGCAACACTACGTGCTGGGGCCACACTCGGCTTAGCCTGTATCGGGATATCAATACCAGCCGTTTCATCAATATCCAGCGAAGCCGCTCTAGGACTTTTCTCCAGATAGTTTGTGGGCAACTTAAAGCCCGAGACCGATTCTCTCAACTCAACGGCCATATCGGTCAACTTGCCAACCGACGATGCCGTACGGCTGGTGCCGTCCAGCGTCTGCGTTGTAATGTCCTGAATCACGTTCATGGTTTTGGAAACGTGACCAGCCGTGATTGACTGATGTCGTGCCGCCGTTGAAATATCCTGAATCAGTTCTGCCAGGCTGGTAGAAACCGTTTCAATTTCACTCAGTGCAACGCCCGCATTTTGGGTCAGTGCTGCCCCCGAAACAACTTCAGCAGTGGTTTGCTCCATCGAGGAAACCGCTTCATTGGTATCTGTTTGAATGGTCTTTACCAGATCGGCGATCTGCTTACTGGCACCAGCAGAACGCTCCGCAAGGCGCTGAACCTCGTCGGCAACCACCGCAAAACCACGCCCGGCATCACCAGCCATCGACGCCTGAATAGCCGCGTTGAGGGACAGAATATTGGTTTGATCCGCAATGTTATTAATCAGCGAAACAATATCGCCAATTTCCTGTGAGCTTTCACCGAGGCGTTTAATCCTTTTCGCAGTGTCTTGAATCTGCTCGCGAATACGGTCCATACCGCTAATGGTACTGCGTACTACCTCAGCACCTTTACCCGCGATCGACACTGAACGGTCGGCAACACCAGCGGACTCAATGGCATTGGCCGAAACCTGATCGATGGTAATCGCCATTTCATTAATAGCCGCTGATGCCGCAGCAATTTCCTGCGCCTGATGCTCGGAAAGCTCAGTTAATTGCACAACAGTCGTACGTGAATCATTGGTCGAGGATGAAACGTTTTCAGCCGTATCAACAATACGCGCCACCAGCTCTCGGAGCTGAATAATGGCGAAGTTAATCGCATCGGCAATAGCACCGGTGAAGTCTTCTGTAACCGTCACTTCGGCACGAAGATCACCCTCACCCAAACCTTCCAGCTCATTCAAGAGGCGTAAAATCGCCTCCTGATTATCCAGGTTATCACCAGCGGTCACCTTGAGCTGGCTCCTCGTACTCAGGAATGCCAACAAACCCAAAATAGCGAGGCACAGAATAAGCAGGATTCCCGCAACCCCAGCCGCCTTGTTGTTAACGTAGGGGCTGCCACCCACATCAGAAGCACCCAGCCCCTGCGCTAGCAAGGCACTTTGCTCAACTAATAATGGCGTTTTCTCGCGAATATCAATAAGCGCCTGGCGTGCCTCGGCGAGTGCCGGGGCGGCAGAATAAATACCTTCAATTGAATTACTGACAAAACCAAATCGCTGAACCGCGTTGGCAATAATGGGTACAGCGCGTTCAGCCTTTATTTTACTGACACCGATACGACCATTGCCCTTCTTCATGCCGTTAAGGACATCGCCCAGCTTCCTTGCATCAGTATTGAACTGATCCGCAGCAGCGGCAACTTCTCTGGCATCACCGGCTCGCATTTTATCGATATTCCTACCGATCCGTTCAACTCGCCATTTCTGGGCCTGAGCAACGGCAATCTGATCTGATGGTGCACCAACATGCAATAAAATATCGACAATTTTGGTCAAATCATCTTGCAATTTGGGCAGGTTTTCATCCAGTGTCCTGGCCACCTCATTAAGATAAAGGCTTCTTTCCTGGCGCTGCAGTACCCGGTTTGCATTACTTTCAATGCTTGCCCAAACCTCATTGAAGCTGCCCGCCTGTTCGTTGAAACTGCCATCCCCAAGATCGAGTGATGCACGCAGGCCTATGACGCTATCAATTGCAGCTCTCAACTGAGTAAACGCGTCGGCATTTCCACCCGCTGCGGCACCCGACAAATCGGCAATGCGATAAGCAAGCACCCGAATCTCTGAAGCGGCCTGTAAGCTTGAGCGCTCGTTTTCAACACGAGAGGCCAGGTTGACCGCAAAGAAGCCCAAATAGGAGGCGAGTACTATCATAACGACAACAAGCCCCACAACTGGCAGACTGGCTTTCGGCTTTCCTTGAATCATTTTTCCAACTCCTGGATATCTTTAGTTATTAGCTATCTTATTCAACAACACGTCTATGAGAGTGCCACATCGCGAAACGACTGGCTTTCGATTAAAGCATCGGGGCTGAACAATAGTGTTCGAGTATCATCATCGCCTTGATAATAGCCCTGCACAAACGGGTTGAGGGCCGTATCGACATACTGATTATCGGGCTCGTAGGCATCACTGCTGAAATGCTTCATGCCTTTAAGCTCATCGACAATCAGGCCGACGAAAACATCCTGCCTATCCAGCACGACAATGCGCTGTAATCGATTCACAGCCGACAATTGCCCGCAAAGAAACTGTGCGAAATCTATTACTGGTAACAATTTGCCTCTGAGGTTCGACACACCCACAACCCAGGGCTTCACCCCAGGCAGTGGCGTGCAATCCTGTATTTCAATCAGCTCCGCCACCTGATCCAGCGGTACAGCCCAATCATGCCCCAACAATGAAAAACTGATGACCGGTATAAGCGGCACATAATTCACCTGTGCTGGCAGCGACCTTGAACCAGCGACAAAGCACTGACTCAGCTTATTCATAATCTGTAAAACATTCTCAGCTGACATCAATTGATCCAACTCAGTGGGTAGTAAACTCATCTATTGCCTTTACCAAGTCTTTCTCCACCACCGGCTTGGCAAGGTAGGCGCGAGCCCCCTGGCGAGAGCCCCAGACACGGTCTGTTTCCTGATTCTTCATCGTCACCATAATAACCGGGATGTGTGCTGTGCCACTCGCCTTAGTCAACTGGCGGGTTGCCTGAAAGCCATTCAGGCCCGGCATAACAATATCCATTAACACCACGTCGGGCTGCTCATCCGTTGCTACCCTGACTCCATCTTCGCCCGACTCCGCAGTCAGTACAGAATGTCCATTTTTTTCAAGCATTTCTTTAAGCTTGAAAATTTCTGTCTGGGAATCATCCACTACTAGCACTCTGGCCATAATTATATTCCAGCGCCCCTAAGCAGGAGCATCTTCTGTTGCTTGGGTTGCGACTATCCTTTCAAGCACTTCGAACAACTCATTCTTACTGAAAGGTTTTGTCAGGTATTCGTCAGCGCCAACAATCCGGCCCTTGGCTTTATCAAATAATCCATCTTTGCTCGACAACATAATCACTGGCGTCTGCTTAAATTCATTGTTATTTTTTATCAGAGCACAGGTTTGGTAGCCATCCAGGCGCGGCATCATAATGTCGACAAAAATAACATCCGGAACCACATCGATAATTTTCGCGAGTGAATCAAAGCCATCAATAGCCGTAACAACATCACAGCCGGCCTTTGATAATATCATCTCTGCGGTGCGCCTTATCGTATTACTGTCATCCACAACCATCACTTTTAGCGCTTCAAAATTGACCGACATAGCTCCCCCTGCTCCGTTGCATAACGCCATATTTACGCGTGTGACTTGAAGCCGAATTTTTAACACAATAAAACACTATTAGCCATCAACAGCCCAGCTCAAAATCGATTCGCTAGACGGGCTTCGCAAATAAAAGGGCTTGTCAGCACCACCGAGCATCATTTATAAGCTATGCCCCTACACAGTAAACCGGCAGTGAACCCTATGCAGATCTCTCTTGGCGTGGTCATGGATCCTATTGACAGGATCAATGTAAAAAAAGATACAACCCTGACATTACTATTAGCCGCACAGGCACAGGGCTGGTCACTTTTTTATATGGAAATGGACGACCTTGCCATCGTGAACGGCAGCGCCACCGCCCGACAGCGCTCCCTCAAAGTATATGACAATGCCGAACACTGGTTCGCCCTCGGCGAGCCCGTCGACCGGCCAATGTCTGAACTCGACTGTATATTAATGCGCAAAGACCCGCCTTTCGATAGTGAGTTTATCTACGCCACGTATATTCTCGAGGCGGCGGAGAGAGAGGGGACGCTCGTGGTTAACAAGCCCCAGAGCCTGCGTGACTGCAACGAAAAAATATTCGCCACTCAGTTTCCCGAATGCACTCCACCCTTACTGGTGAGTCGCGATCCCATTCGGCTACGCGCTTTTCATCAGGAGCATGGCGATGTGATCTACAAACCCCTCGACGGCATGGGCGGCACCGGTATTTTTCGCGCGCGCAAAGACGATCCCAATGTCAGCGTCATTATCGAAACACTCACCGAGCTGGGTACTCAAACGATTATGGTGCAGCGCTATATCCCACAAATCACCGAGGGCGATAAGCGTATTTTAGTGATCGATGGTGAACCCGTACCCTTTTGCCTCGCCCGGGTACCCGCAAAGGGTGAAACACGTGGCAATCTTGCAGCCGGTGGTCGTGGTATTGTTCAACCCTTAAATGAACGCGATCTGGAGATCGTTGCCCAGGTCGCCCCCATCTTGCGTGAAAAGGGCTTTTTGTTCGCCGGCCTTGACGTGATCGGCAATTATTTGACCGAAATAAATGTCACCAGCCCTACGTGCGCGCGAGAAATAGACCGCGAACAAAACACACAAATTGGCGCTCGACTCATGGCCGCTATTAGCCAGCGGATTAACAAATAGGAAGCGATACGTTTCGTTATTAATGGATACGCATTTTGAACTGACTGACCCCAACGATGGTAATGATCGCCTGGGGTTTGCCCTCTTTCTCGCCATCGCCATTCACGCCATTGTGATTTTTGGTATCGGCTTCGCTTTCATGCAGCACTCAGCGGCCCCACCCAGCCTTGAGGTCACACTCGCGCAACGGCCAAGCGATCAGAAAAATGATGCTGCCGAAATGCTGGCCCAAGCCAATCAGCTCGGCAGCGGCGAATTGCTCGAACGCAGAGACGTCACCACCGACAAACAATCGCCCTATGACGATAGTGTGCTGCGCGATATCCAGCCAGCCCCCCAGCCCGAACCTCAGCAGCAACAGGGTGAACATAGTCAGCAAAACCTTATCACCACACGCAGCGAAAGCCAGGCCATTGACGACAAGGTTTCTGAACTAGGGCAAGAACAAAACAAGCGACGTGACGCACCGCAAATTACGCCACTGGACGCGATCAGCAGCTTACATGCTCGACTCGACCAGCAAAAACAGGCTTACAACAAAATCCCCAAAACCCTTAGACTCACCTCTGCCAATACCAAGGCTGCAGATCACGCCGCTTACTTAAATTACTGGATAGAAAAAGTCGAAAAAACCGGCAACCTCTACTATCCAGAGCGAGCACGCACGAGCAAAATTTATGGCGAAATACTCATGGTTGTCACGCTATTACCCGATGGCTCTGTGGAAAATGTCGAAATTGTCTCAAGCTCCGGTCACCCCACTCTCGATCAGGCAGCCATTACCACCGTAAGGTTAGCCGCTCCCTTTGCACCCTTCCCTCAGCAAATGTCTGAGTGGAATAAAATGGAAATTACCCGAACCTGGCGCTACATGCCCGGCAATCGCGTCGTCACCTCGGCAAACTAAACCTTCAGAGCCAGATCTCGGGCTCAACTTGAAATTTCACATGTTTCGCCCAATACTGAGACCTATGGAAACCCTTACGCCCGAAAATTCTCCGCCGTCATCGAATGAAAATGAAGCAGGCAGCTTGCGCGGACAGCTGTTAATTGCGATGCCCGGCTTGCTCGACCCGAACTTTGTACATTCCGTCATTTATATTTGCCAACACTCGGCAGAGGGCGCGATGGGAATCACCATTAACCGCCCCCTGGGGCTACCGTTAAGCCAGGTCTTCGAGCAACTCGACCTCGACTACACGCCACCAAACGGCGCTCAAACCCTGGTTTGTGGTGGCCCCGTTGAGGAGCAACAGGGCTTTGTACTGCATCGGCCTGCAAAGAAGCGGTGGCAGGCAACGGCTGCCATTAGTGACGGCATTTTCCTCACCACCTCGAGAGACATTATTGATGACATGGCCAGTGACCAGGGCCCTGACGCGGCTTTAGTCGCCCTTGGATACGCGGGCTGGACTAGCGGCCAACTGGAACAGGAGCTGCTCGAAAATGCCTGGTTGACCGTGCCACCCGACACAAAGCTATTGTCAGAACTCTTGTTCGACACCCCGCTGGAAGAGCGCGCTGATCTTGCCGCCACGAGTCTCGGTATTAATCTCAGCCAGCTCAGCAATAGTGCGGGGCACGATTAAGCTGAACACCACCAAACCAATCTGCGTGATGGCCTTTGATTTTGGCACCCGCCAAATCGGCCTCGCCGTAGGCCAAACTCTCACCGCATCAGGCCAACCGCTGGCCGTACTCAAAGCCAGAGATGGGCAGCCAAACTGGCAACAAATCGCTGACCATATTAAACAATGGCAGCCCGGCGCACTGATCGTTGGCCTGCCCTTGAATATGGATGGTAGTGAAAGCCCCTTTTGCCAAAGGGCGAGGAAGTTTGCACGTCGCCTGCAGGGCCGCATGGTGCTTCCCGTTAAGATGGTTGATGAGCGGCTATCGACAGCAGAGGCAAAATCGAGAAGTGAGCGCCCCAATAGCTACCGAGATAACCCGGTAGACAGCGAGGCGGCCTGTTTGATTTTAGAAACCTGGCTGCAAAACCCTGCTATTGGTCTCTTGCCTTAAAGAACTTTGAGCCAAGTCCTCGCAACTAACAAAACACCATCAACGCTGGGTGCGCTGCTTATTTAAAGACCTGATAAGAATCCATCTCGTCGTCGCCCTCCTCAACCATTAACCCATCGGCTACACTTTCAAGCTGCTCAACATCAGTCTCTGTCTGCAATTTAATCATCAAACGCAGATCATTTTTCGAATCGGCAGAAGCAATAGCATCCTCATAAGTAATCACGCCCTGTTCGTATAGCTCATACAAAGCTTGATCAAAGGTGCACATGCCCAACTCTTTCGAGCGTGACATCAGCTCTTTGATCTGGTGCACTTCACCTTTGCGAATAAGGTCGGAAACAAGGGGCGTATTAATCAGAATTTCAACCACCGCTCTGCGGCCCGAGCCATCGGCCGTGGGTAATAATTGCTGGGCGAGCAAGGCGCGAAGATTCAATGACAAATCCATCCACAATTGATCGTGACGATCAGCCGGGAAGAAGTGCTGGATGCGGTCCAGCGCCTGGTTGGCGTTATTGGCGTGGAGGGTCGCTAGGACCAGGTGGCCGGTTTCGGCAAAACTGATGGCGTGCTCCATGGTTTCACGGGTGCGAATCTCTCCGATTAAGATCACATCGGGAGCCTGGCGCAGAGTGTTTTTCAAGGCCACATCAAAGGATGTGGTATCAATGCCCACTTCGCGCTGGGTAATGATGCAACCAGCATGCTGATGGACAAATTCAATGGGGTCTTCAATGGAAATAATATGGCCCTTGGTGTTGCGATTGCGATAGCCAATCATCGCCGCCAGTGAGGTCGATTTACCGGTACCGGTGGCGCCAACAAAAATAATGATGCCACGCTTGGTCAACACCAGTTCATTCAAAATTGGCGGCAGTAACAGCTCTTCCGTAGTCGGTATCACCGTTTCTATGCGGCGCAGAACCATGCCAGCATGATTTCGTTGAAAGAAAGCACTAACTCGAAAACGCGCGCCTTTCACTGCATCTGACTCGATCGCAAAGTTGAGCTCTTTCTCGGCCCCAAACTCCACTCGCTGCTTGTCATTCATGATGCTTTCAACCAGCTCAAGCGATGCTTCCGCACTAAGACTGGTTTTACCAACGGGAATAACCTTGCCGTTAACTTTAATCGAAGGCGGCACTCCTTCAGTGATGAATAAATCAGAAGCCTTCTTATCCACCATCAATTTTAGCAATGCATAGAAATCCATTACTTTGTCCTCACTCTATCAATCAATACGAAACAAAAAATAAATCCAATAAAAACCACCTATCAAATGCGGGGTAGGCCTTTGCCCGCCAGCTTAAAAGTCTTCAGGCACCTTGGCTTTTTCACGCGCTGCTTCAACCGTAATCACGCGCTGCTGAACCATCGTTTTCAAACACTGGTCCATGGTGACCATGCCGTGTGCAGCTCCGGTTTGAATGGCCGAATACATTTGCGCCACTTTATCTTCACGAATCAAATTTCGAATGGCAGGGGTACCAATCATAATTTCATTAGCCGCTACTCGACCACCGCCCACCTTTTTCAGCAGTGACTGGGATATCACCGCGCGCAAGGATTCCGATAACATCGAGCGAACCATGGCTTTTTCAGCAGCCGGAAAGACATCCACAACCCGATCAATAGTTTTCGCCGCCGAGGTGGTGTGCAACGTACCAAACACCAAATGGCCGGTCTCAGCCGCTGTCAGTGCTAAACGAATCGTTTCTAGATCTCGCATCTCACCCACCAGAATAATATCGGGATCTTCTCGCAGGGCAGATCGCAGGGCTTCACTAAAACCGTGGGTATCTTTGTGTACTTCCCGCTGATTAACGAGGCACTTTTTGCTCTGGTGAACAAATTCAATCGGATCTTCAATAGTGAGGATATGGTCGTAGCGGTGATCATTAACGTAATCAACCATCGCTGCCAGCGTGGTACTTTTACCAGAGCCTGTAGGTCCGGTGACCAATACTAGGCCGCGGGGTAACAATGAAATATCTCGAAAGATCTGGCCAAAGCCCAGGTCTTCAAGGGTCAACACGGTTGAGGGAATGGTTCTGAACACCCCCGCCGCACCACGGTTCTGATTGAAGGCATTGACCCGGAAACGCGCAACCCCCGGTACCTCGAAGGAGAAATCTGTCTCCAGGAATTCTTCATAGTCCCGACGTTGCTTATCGTTCATAATCTCGTAGATGAGACTATGTACATCTTTATGCTCCATCGCTGGCAGGTTGATCCGACGCATGTCCCCATCCACCCTAATCATCGGTGGCAAACCCGCCGACAAGTGTAAATCCGATGCGCCTTGCTTGGCACTAAATGCCAATAGTTCGGTAATATCCATTACTCAGTTCCACTGATTTCGATAACTTGACTGACCGCGATGCAATAACCAACTGCCAACCTATGCACAATATTACCGACAACATAAATCAGGTCTCGGCCTCTCTGCAACAAAGCGCGCAGCAATTCAACAGAAGTGTCGACGAGATCATGCTTTTAGCCGTCAGCAAAGGGCAAAACAGCCAGGCCCTGCGCCTTGCATGGCAAGCAGGCCTGAAAAACTTTGGCGAAAATTATTTACAGGAGGCACTCGAGAAAATTGCCGCACTGGCCGCACTGGATGACATCGATCCCTACTGGCATTTTATTGGGCCCATACAATCCAACAAAACACAGGACATCGCCCAACATTTCAGCTGGGTACATTCCATCGAGCGAATTAAAATCGCCCACCGGCTGAACCAACAACGACCCGAGCATTTGCCCCCTCTCAATGTCTGCATACAGGTCAATATTGACAGGGAAGCCAGCAAATCGGGTGTCGATCCCGAGCACTGCCTCGAGCTGGCTCTGGCCATTAATGAATTACCCCACCTGAAATTGCGCGGCCTGATGCTCATACCCCAACAACGCGATCAGCTAGAAGAGCAACACAAGCCCTATCGTCGAGCAGCCGAATTGCTCAATAGTTTGAAAAAGAGTTCCGCCGCCCTCACTAGTTTAGATACACTTTCAATGGGCATGTCTGGGGACATGCCCGCAGCCATTGCTGAAGGCGCGACCATTGTCCGCGTGGGCACCGCCATTTTTGGCCCGAGAACACCAACCAAACCCTAACCACAACACAGGAAATATTCGTGAGCGAAGCCAAACTGGTATTTATTGGCGGTGGCAACATGGCCACCAGCTTGATCGGCGGCCTGATCGAAAAAGGCTATCCCGCCAGCCATATTGTCGCCTGTGACCCGGTCGTCGATAGTGGCAAGCGACTTGAGGCCGCCTTCGGCATCACCACTCACACCGAGAATGCCACTGCCGCCGCCGAGGCAGACATCATCATTCTCGCCGTCAAACCTCAGGTGATGAAAGCTGTTGCCAGCAATTTGGCACCCGCTCTTGCCCACAAGCCACTGTTTATTTCCATCGCCGCCGGCATTACCGCTACCGCCCTGCAGGGTTGGCTGGGTGGCGGAGTGCCGATTATTCGCTGCATGCCCAACACCCCCGCACTGCTACAAAGTGGTGCCAGTGGGCTCTTTGCCACTACGCTTGTTAGCTCGGAACAACGCCAGCAGGCCGGTAATATTCTCGCCGCGGTGGGTACGGTTAGCTGGCTCGATAGCGAAGACGATATCGACAAAGTCACCGCTTTATCGGGCAGCGGCCCGGCCTACTTCTTTCTGGTAATAGAGGCCATGACCGAGGCCGGCATCAAGTTGGGGCTCGACGCAGAAACCGCTCGCCAGTTAACCCTGCAAACGGCCCTCGGCGCCGCACGCATGGCTGGAGCTAGCGATGTGGATGCCGGTGAGTTACGCAAGCGTGTCACATCACCCGCAGGCACCACCGAAAGGGCCATCAACAGTCTGCTCGCTAACAAGCTGCCCGAACACTTTGAACAAGCCATTGCAGCGGCCTACGAACGCGCTAAAGAAATGGCCGCAGAGCTGGCTGATTAGACAACGAAGCTACCCACTAAATTAACGCAAAGAACATTTAACGGAACACCCATGAATTCAATGACGGAAATTGGTATTTACTTAATTCAGGCTCTCTCCAGCCTTTATCTATTAATCATATTACTGCGCTTTTTACTGCAGCTCTGTAAAGCCAATTTTTACAACCCGGTCTCCCAGTTTATTGTCAAAGCCACCCAACTACCCCTCGGGCCCATCCGCAAAATCATCCCCCCGGTCAACAATATTGATTTTGCCAGCCTGCTCGTCGCTCTTGCCATACAACTAGCAGCCATGGAATTAACCCTGCTGGTTGCTGGCGGCGGCCTTATTCCCCTGCCGACAGCTCTGGTGTGGGCCTTAATCGGCATTGCCTCAATGTTGCTGAATATCTTTTTTTACGGGCTCTTTGCCGCCATCATTGTTAGTTGGGTATTGCCCCAAAGCCACCATCCGGCTATCGCTCTAATCTGGCAACTGATGGAACCGGTAATGGCGCCCTTCCGTAAAATCCTACCCAACATGGGCGGCATCGACCTCTCGCCCATCCTGATGTTTTTACTGATTAATGTTCTGCGCATTGTCGTCGGCAATTTCGCCACCGCTACCCAGCTTCCCCCGGGGCTGGTGCCCGGCATCTAAACTTTTCGCAACGTAAAGCTTGCCCCACTTCCAGTGGAAAGATAGCCAAACCCTGTTGCTGCACTGCTACGTACAGCCAAAAGCCAGCCGTGATGCACTCGCCGGCCTCTATGGCGAGCGGCTAAAAGTGCAAATTAGCGCACCGCCCGTCGATGGTAAAGCGAACAAACATCTACTCAAATATATCGCCAAGGAGTTCGGTGTTGCCAAAACCCGAGTATCACTTATCCGGGGTGAATCGAGCCGGCAGAAAACGCTGGAAATTGTCGATCCGCAAAAATTGCCTGCAGCGACACAAATCACACCCCCCTGAAAGACGATAAATACCCGCCTGGCAGCCGCCATGCCTTGCAGTGCCCCGCCAGCCTCTTTAGACTCCCGCTTTTATCGCTGAAATTTAATCCATGCCTGAGGTTTTTCCCGCTGACTCTGTCGGTCTTGTCAGTCCACAGCATTTCACCTTTGATGCACCACTGGAGCTAAGCTGCGGTCGCAGCCTGCAAAGCTACGAGCTGGTCGTTGAAACCTATGGTGAACTCAATGCCGACAAAAGCAATGGCGTGCTTATTTGCCATGCCCTTAGCGGCCACCATCACGCTGCTGGCTATCACTCCACTGCCGATAACAAGCCCGGCTGGTGGGATGCCTACATTGGCCCCGGCAAACCCATCGACACCCGGCACTTTTTCGTTGTTTCCCTGAATAATATTGGCGGCTGCCATGGCAGCACCGGGCCGCGCTCCATCAACCCTGAAACCGGGCAGCTCTGGGGTAAAGACTTCCCGCCGCTACGTGTCCGCGATTGGGTGACCAGCCAGGCCAAGCTCGCCGATAAACTCGGCATTGAACAATGGGCCGCCATTGTTGGTGGCAGTCTCGGCGGCATGACCGCCATGCGCTGGGCCCTGGAATACCCCGAGCGCCTGCGCCACTGTATAGTCATTGCCTCTGCCGCCGATTTGACCGCGCAGAATATTGCCTTTAACGAACTGGCCCGTCGCGCCATTCGCAGTGATAGTAATTTTCACGATGGCGACTATCTACAGCACGACACCATCCCCCGCAGTGGGCTGGCACTGGCGCGCATGATTGGCCACGTCACCTACTTGTCAGATGCTTTAATGGAAGAACGCTTCGGTCGTGAATTGCGCTCCGGCACCTTTCAACAAGGCCTCGATGCACCCATTGAGTTTCAGGTCGAAAGCTATCTGCGCCATCAGGGCGACCGTTTCGCCACTGATTTTGATGCCAACACCTACCTGCTGATGACCAAAATACTCGACTATTTTGACCTCGCACGAGAGTACGGTGGCAATCCCGTCAAAGCTTTCAGTAACGCCCTGTGCAAATTTTTAGTGGTGTCCTTTTCCAGTGACTGGCGCTTTGCCCCCGCTCGATCACGGGAAATCGTTAAATCCCTCATCGCTGCAGACAAAGATGTCGCCTACGCCGAGATTCAGTCCGATATGGGTCACGACGCCTTCCTGCTACCCAATGATCGCTACGAAGGGGTTTTCCGCGCCTATATGACCCGCATCGCCAGGGAGATAGGTGCTATCAACACAGAAGAGGATGCCCCCTGATGCTGCGTATCGATCTCGACATTCTCCAGCAATGGATTCCCATCGGCGGTAGAGTGCTCGATCTCGGCTGCGGTGACGGCACGCTCATGTGCAGCCTGGCTGACAACCGGCAAGTTAGTGGCTACGGCCTGGAAATTGATGCTGAACAAATCACTGCCTGCATCGGCCGCGGTGTTAACGTTATTGAAACTGATCTAAATCAGGGTCTGGGTAGTTTTCAAAACGACAGCTTCGATACCGTCATCATGACCTACTCTCTACAGGTAATGCGCCGCCCGGACGAGCTGATCGACGAGATGCTGCGCGTCGGCAAAGAGTGCATTGTCACTTTCCCCAATTTCGGCAATATCCGCACCCGCAGTTATTTGATGCTGCGTGGTCGCATGCCCGTCACCAAACAACTCAGCCATCAGTGGTACGACACACCGAATATCCATTTTTGCACCGTGCACGATTTTGACGCTCTTTGTGCGGAAAAAGGTATTCGTATTTTGCACCGCGAAGTGGTTACGGAACGCTTCCCTGACAAACAGCTCAAAGGGTTATGGCCCAACTTATTTGGTGAAACCGCCATTTACCATTTGGCCAAATAGCCCGCCACCGCTATAGTCGGGCTACATAGACGAAAAAGTACCAGGAGCTATATAATGAAAAAACTCTTACTCATCCCGGCATTCTTACTCTTAAGCCTAAGTGCCAGCTTACAATGCTTCGCCGCCGATCAGCCCTACAAGGCCTTTGGCGATCACAAGGTTTTTTTCAGTGCTTTCAATAGTAGTTTTATCACCCCGGAAGTCGCTGCCAGCTACAACATCACACGCGGCAAGGACTGGGGGCTGGTTAATATCGCCGTGGTCAAAGACGGCGCCCAGGGCGGCTCCACGGCTTTGGTCAAAGGCCATGTTTCCAATATCATTGCTCAACAACAGACGCTGGATTTTTTTGAAATACGTGAGGGCAAAGTCGTTTATTACCTCGCTCCCTTCCGCTTTGAAAACGAAGATTCGATGACTTTTAAAATCAGCATCAAACCCGATCCCGATAAGCCCGCTCACAACATTAGCTTTCAGCGACGTTTTTATCACGACGAATAAAGCGCCCTAAATACCTGTCGAACCGGCCTATATTTCCCGACTCTGTTAGCTGGGTGCTGCTAAAATAGCCCACCCAGCGAGCTCAAAATAAATGCAGGTCGAGTCAACATGCCCTCCCAAATCGTACTGGCCAGCAACAATGCTGGCAAACTCAAAGAATTACAGCAGTTACTAGCCGACCGGCAACTGGATGTAGTCCCACAGGCGCAATTCAAGGTCTCCGATGCAGACGAAACCGGCCTCAGTTTCGTCGAAAACGCCATTATCAAAGCCCGCCACGCATCGAAAATTGCCGGCCTGCCTGCTATCGCCGATGATTCAGGGCTGGAGGTCGACTTCCTCAAGGGCGCCCCCGGTATTTACTCGGCACGTTTTTCCGGCGCTGACGCAAGTGATACAACAAACAACCAGAAGCTGCTCGAACTACTGAACGCTGTGCCTGAGGCGCAGCGCAGCGCCCGCTTTCAGTGTGTACTGGTTTACCTGCGCCACCCGCTGGACCCCACCCCCCTTATTTGTCAGGGCACCTGGGAGGGGCGTATTCTCAAACAGCCTCAGGGAAGCAACGGCTTTGGCTACGACCCCCTCTTCCTCGACCCCACAACAGGTCTATCATCAGCAGAGCTAAGCAAAGAAGAAAAGAATACACGCAGCCATCGGGCCAAAGCTCTGCAATGCCTACTCACCCAGCTTAGCCAATAAGGCCTTCAAGCCTCGCGTCAAACTAATGAGCTCTCTGCGCCTGCCCCCCCTTTCACTCTATGTCCACATTCCCTGGTGTGTCAGAAAGTGCCCCTATTGCGACTTTAACTCCCACACCAACAACGGCGATGCTCTGCCCGAAAATGACTATGTTGATGCGCTATTAGAAGACCTCGCCGACGAAGCCAGCAAGGAAAAACTGCAGGGCCGACAGCTGGTCTCTATCTTTTTCGGCGGCGGTACACCGAGCCTTTTTTCAGCAGCGGCAATTGCTCGAATACTGCAGGGAGCAGAACAGCTTATCGGCTTTGAGCCAGCCGTAGAAATCACCCTGGAAGCCAACCCTGGCACTGTTGAGCAGCAAAAATTTAAAGGCTTTAGAGAAGCCGGAATCAACCGACTATCCATCGGCATACAAAGTTTTAACGACGCCCACCTCGAGCGACTGGGGCGCATTCACAATGGCACGGAAGCATTGAGCGCCATTCGTATTGCCCGACAGGCGGGCTTCGATAATATCAACCTCGATTTAATGCACGGCCTGCCCGAGCAAACACCCGAACAGGCCATCGCCGACTTACAGCAAGCTATCGACCTGCAACCGGAGCACCTATCCTGGTATCAATTGACCATCGAGCCCAACACGGCTTTTCACAGTAAGCCCCCCCTATTGCCGATCGAAAATACCCTTGAGCACATTCAGACTCGCGGCAATAAACTATTAGAAAGCGCGGGCTTTAGTGCTTACGAAATCAGCGCCTATGCCACCCCCCAGCGCCAGTCACGACACAATTGTAACTACTGGCAATTTGGCGACTACCTCGGCATCGGCGCGGGTGCCCACGGTAAAATCACCGATATTAACCAGCAGCAAATTATCCGTACGCGCAAAACACGCCAGCCAAACAACTATCTATCCCGTCTTGCAAAGGCCGAAAACTACCAGGCCGAACACTTTGTTTTGGACGGGGCAGAGCTTCCCCTGGAATTTTTGATGAACGCCCTGCGATTAAAGTACGGTGTCGCCTCGACACTGTTTCTTGAACGTACCGGCGTCTCTTTAAAAACCATCGAAACCCACTGGCAGGTTCTGAAAGCCAAAGGCCTGGTCGAGCCATTATCATCCGGAAGGCTCAGCTGCACCACCCTCGGCCATCGTTTTCTCGACAGTATTCTGGCCGAATTTTAGTCCAAGCGGCCCCTTGATGAGTGGTGTGTTCGCAGCAAGCTTTGGGTGTTATGATGCCAAAAAAATCAGGTACAACCTGCCACTAAACAATACCAATTGGGGAAATATTTATGGGCGACAAAATCGTTCACACTACCGACGACGCCTTTGAAGCTGACGTTATCGCCGCCGGCACACCGGTACTCGTCGATTTTTGGGCCAGCTGGTGCGGCCCCTGCAAGATGATCGCCCCCCTGCTGGACGAGCTGGCCGACGAATACGGCACACAAATCAAAATCTGTAAAGTCGATGTCGATGCCAACCGCGACGTCGCCGCCAAATATAATGTACGCAGCATACCCACGCTGATGATGTTCAAAGACGGCGCTTTGCACGAAACCAAAATCGGCGCACTGTCAAAGGCACAACTAAAAGAGTTTATTGACGCCAGCCTTTAAAGCACTGGTTCGCCGAAAGAACGATACCCGTATCCTTTGTCGAGAGCCTGTTTTTTACCCTGCAGGCTCTCGACAACACAACAGAAAGCACTTGTTTTTTTGATAACAGGTACTATAATCGCCCGATCAGCACCGACTCTTTCTAACACCCCTTTAGTTAAACCATTTCCTAAACGGCCTTTTCGGGTGTAGACACATAACAATTCCAAACTAGATATTCGTCGGTCGGCGCAATTTAATTCCTCATTGCATTCAAATAGTCCAACAAGACTGAACCTCCCTCTCTTATTAAACCTAGAACAACAATTTTATGAATCTGACTGACCTTAAGACGAAACCTATTGATGAGCTGATCAAGCTCGGCGAAGACAATGGCCTCGAAAATCTCGGCCGTTTACGCAAGCAGGATATTATTTTCACTATCCTCAAGCGCCACGCGAAAAGCGGCGAAGACATTTACAGTGATGGTGTACTGGAAATCCTCCCCGATGGTTTTGGTTTTCTGCGCTCAGCCGACGGTTCTTATTTAGCCGGACCGGATGATATTTATGTTTCGCCCAGTCAAATTCGTCGCTTTAATTTGCGTACTGGCGACAGTATTTCAGGCAAGATCAGGCCACCGAAAGAGGGCGAACGCTACTTTGCCCTGCTCAAAGTTGATCAAATCAACTACGACCGCCCGGAAAACGCCCGCAACAAAATTCTTTTTGAAAACCTGACACCGCTGTTCCCCGATGAGCGCATGACACTCGAATCTGGCAACGGCAGTTCCGAGGATTTAACCGGTCGTATCATCGACCTGGTTGCCCCCATCGGCAAAGGTCAGCGTGGCTTAATCGTCGCACCACCAAAAGCCGGTAAAACGATCATGATGCAGCACATGGCTCAGTCCATCGTGCGCAATAATCCCGAGTGTTTCATCATCGTATTATTGATTGATGAGCGCCCTGAGGAAGTCACCGAAATGCAGCGCACCGTGCGTGGCGAAGTCGTGGCATCTACCTTTGATGAGCCACCTGCCCGTCATGTTCAGGTGGCTGAAATGGTAATTGAAAAAGCCAAGCGTCTGGTCGAGCACAAAAAGGATGTCGTCATCCTCCTCGACTCCATTACCCGCCTGGCCCGCGCCTACAACACCGTGGTGCCATCCTCCGGTAAAGTACTCACTGGTGGTGTCGATGCCCACGCTCTGGAAAAACCCAAGCGCTTCTTTGGTGCCGCACGTAATATCGAGCACGGTGGCAGCTTGACCATTATTGCCACCGCACTGGTCGATACCGGGTCGAAGATGGACGAAGTGATTTTCGAGGAGTTCAAAGGAACGGGCAATATGGAATTGCACCTCGACCGCAAGATCGCCGAACGACGCGTCTATCCCGCTATCAATATTCGCCGCTCCGGCACACGCCGTGAAGACTTGTTAATGAACGAAGCTGACCTGCAGCGAGTGTGGATACTGCGTAAGCTCCTTAACGATATGGAAGATACCGCAGCCACCGAATTCATAATCGATCGACTGAAGAGCTTTGAAAGCAACGACGACTTTTTCGCGGCGATGAAGCGCAAATAACACAGCTCAACCTGACGCCTGTAATACTCAGCTTTCACAGGCCATAAAAAAACCCGGCGCCTGCCTTTATTAACAAAAAAGGCAGGCCGGGTTTTTTATTGCCGGCTACATAAGCCGCCGACAACTGTTATTAATGCATTAGCTCAAGCTTAGCCTAACTCGCTGCCGACAATGGATATAAAGCTGACGCAGCGCCCCGGTTGTCCGCCGAGGTTATGGGTTAAACCCAGTTTCGGATCTTTAATCTGACGCTCTCCAGCTTCGCCACGCAATTGCAGCCACATTTCGTACATCATTCGTAAACCACTGGCACCGATGGGATGGCCAAAGCTTTTTAAACCACCATCGGGGTTAATCGGCTGAGCACCATCGCCGTCAAAGCGCCCTTCCATCACATCCTTCCAGCCCTCACCGCGCTCAGAAAAACCCATATCTTCCATCAGCACCAATTCGGTCGCGGTAAAGCAATCGTGAACTTCCGCCATGGAAATTTCTTCACGAGGGTTGGTGATACCCGCCTGCTTATAGGCATCCTGTGCCGAGACCACCACTTCTTGAAAGGTGGTGAAATCGTACTCGTCACTGATAAAGCCTTCATTCGGCCCCGCCGCAACAGACAGCGCCTTAAGGAAAATCGGCTTATCCGTGTATTTATAGGCATCTTCCGCCCGACATAAAATCGCCGCCGCAGAACCGTCGGAAACACCCGAGCAGTCAAACACGCCAAACATACCCGCGATGCGGGGTGAGTTGCAGATTTTATCGAGGGGTACTTCTTTGCGAAATTGCGCTTTGGGGTTTTTCGCCCCAGCGACATGGTTTTTCCAGGCAATGCGCGACAGCACATCTTTCAACTCGCCTTCACCAACACCGTATTTTTCACAGTAGGCCGGCGCCAATAGTGAAAACATCGCTGGTGCCGTCATGCTCGACTCGGTACCGTCGCCGTCCGGACTTGGTATGACTAGCCCCGAATAACCACCATCTTTGAGCTTTTCAACACCCACGGCCATCACCAAATCGTAAGCGCCACTCGCCACGGCATAGGCCGCATTGCGAATTGCCTCACTGCCCGTGGCACACATATTCTCCAGCCGAGTAACCGGCTTATAGGGCGTTTTCAAGGCCTCAGAAAACACCATGCCGGAAATGCCGCTGGCAAAGGTGCCGAGCCAATAGGCATCGACATCAGCGGGATCAACGCCGGCCGATTTATAGGCATCGCTGGCCGCGTCAATTAACATATCGGCAGCAGATCTGCCCCAATGTTCGCCGAAGGGCGTACAGCCCATGCCAACGATCGCAACCTGATCTTTAATTCCGTTACTTGCCATACATCACCCCCTAGCGTTGTGGTCGTGCTTTCCAGAAATAGTTGTGTACACCCTGACCCGTGTAGAAACGCCGGAAGGTCATTTCCAGCTTGTTGCCAATTGCCACATCTCCCGGATCGACATCGGTCAATTCACAGGCCAGACGGCCACCGCAGTCAAAATCGACGACGGTCGAAACCACCGGCGGCTGCAGGCTGTAAGCCAAATGATCGAGTGTGTAGGTGGTGATTTTGCAGGCCGCATCGGCAAAGCGCTCATTGACCATTTCATCGATCGAGCGACACTTAAGACAGACCCGCTGTGGTGGCAAATGGCCCTGACCACAACTGCCACAACGACTGCCGTAAAAAGCATATTTCCAGCGTTCATTGCGCTTCATAATGGGTGCCGCCGGGCGATCGGGATCGGGCCTGCGCGGTGCTTCAAAGGGCAAAATTTCCCGCCATTTCAAATAGGTGTTATAGGCGATCTCATTGTTGCTCGACGCCAACCACTGATCGACACTGCGCGCTGGCCGCCCTTCGGCAATTTTATCGCTGACTTCCAGCACTATCGCATCGCAACCATCGGCCGTCGATAACACCAGGATTTTATCGCCGGGCTGCGCTTGATCGAGAGTCTTTGCCAGCACTAAGCCAGCATGGGCAACACCACTACGACCCACGGAGCCTGCCAGCATATCAGCCACTTGCTCGGGTTTTAAACCCAGGGCGCGAGGAATACCCGCGACATCGCGGCTATTGGTGGCGTCGAGAATCACTGCCGCCAGTTCGCCCGGGGCCACATTGGCATCAGCCAGTGCTCGCTGGGCTGTATCAATACTGATCGGGCCGAGCACTTCTATACCGAAACGCTCTTCCCACTGCCGAGCAAAGCGATCGGTCGGCAAACGCCAAACATCAAGGACTTCTGAGGTTGTAGAAGCCCTACCCAATACGCGGGCAATGGCATCATCTTCCGGTCCCGTGACAAAGGCCACTGCGGCATCGCCGCTATCGCGTTCGCGGGCACCACCCGGTGCACCAATGACCAGATCTCCGGCACACACCAGCGAGGTTCGGCCGGCTTTACCAAGATCAGTCCCGAGTAATAATGCCGCCAAACCCATGCGAGTATTGTTGGCCAATTCGATAGTGTTCACCTGTGCGGGTAAATCAAGAGCCGAGCAAATTGCCGCCGCATTGAGTTTTTCAGCATAGGGCGCGCTATTGGTCGCGAACACCAGCGTGTCAATCGTCGGACTGGCGGCCAATGCGCCACGCCCTGCTTCAACCGACATCGATACAGAATCTTCGTCATGACTGGCAATAGCCCGCTCGCCCTTGCCCCCGCCTATGGCCTTTCGTGTAAGTCGATAATACGGCACATAGGCACCGTAGCTTATAATTCCAGACACCTTCATCCCCTCATGATTGTTTTTAATGGCTTTTGTCGGCCCATCATAGCCCAGCTAATGTTAGAAAGACCAAGTCTCTTAGACCCCAGCTCCAGACAAAGCCGACCGCATGGTCAGTTATTTGGCAAAAAAAACCCGGAGGGTTTTACACCTCCGGGTCGCAGTGACGATTGACAGCGTTTAATGCTCCATTTCGTATTCACTGTAGTCGGGCACTTTCAGGTCGTTGCGGAACTTGCCCGCCGTCCAGGGCCAGGAAACGGGTACACCGTTTTTATCGAGATACCAGCTGTCACAACCGGTTAACCAAACAGTACCTTTCATGTTGTCCTTCATGTCCTGAACGAAACGGTCGGTAGCTCCACGCTTGGGGCTGACCTTTTCAAATTCACGATTGGCCCACTTCTCTACAAAGTTCATGATGTAACCGGACTGCACTTCGGCAATCGCGGCCAGAGAGAAGTTGCCCACTGGGCTGTTGGGGCCCATCACCATGAAAAAGTTGGGGAAGTCGGGCATGGCAACGGTGCGGTAGCCATAAATGCCATCTTTCCACGCCTCTTCGAGGGTGGGACCACCTTCAACACTCATGGTCATTGGCATCATGTGCTCGCCGGCATGGTAACCGGTAGCCAGGGCAACCACGTCGACTTCATGCAGCTGGCCATCTTTGGTGCGAATACCTTTAGCTTCGAAACACTCAATGTGCTCAGAAATCAGTTCAGCGTTGGGCTTTTGAATAGCCGGGTAAAACTCAGACGACATCACCAAACGCTTACACATAGCGACGTAATCAGGCGTCAAGGCCTTGCGCAACTTGGGGTCCGTGACGTTGTTCAAGTTCCACTGACAGGCCTTACCGACCAGCCTTCTCGCCCAGCCGTCTTTAATAACGCCGGTGCCCATAATGGTTTCCATAAAGTAGCTAATGGAGCTATGGAAGACTTTGGAGATAATCGGGAAGGTGTCTAGAACCTTCTCGTTCAATTTGGAATACTTGCGGTTCGGCACCGGCACAATCCACTGGGGAGTGCGCTGAAAGGAGTAAACCTTTTTGCAAATCTCGGTCAGTGGCTTGATCATTTGAATGCCGGTAGAACCATTGCCGATAACAGCTACACTTTTACCTGTCAGGTCGATATCTTTTTCCCAGCGGGCGGTGTGTAAGATTTTACCTTCAAAATCATCCATGCCGGCAATTTCGGGGTACTTCGGCCGCACCAAAATACCGCAGCAAGCAATCAAGATATCGGCTTCGTCGGTATCGCCATTCTCCAAATCAACGTGCCATTTACCGCCACGGTACTCGGAGTGCTTCACCTCACTATTAAATTTAATGCGTTCGAATACATTGTATTTTTTAGCGGTAGTTTCGTAGTACTGCTGGATTTCAGGACCGCCACAGAAGCGGTGGCTCCAACTGGAGCTAGGAGAAAAGCTGTATTGGTAATAGTAGGACGGCACATCACAGCGCAGCCCCGGGTAAAAATTGTAGTACCAGGTACCGCCCAGGCCACCAGCTTTCTCGTACAAAGTCACGTCAGTAAAGCCCGCTTCCATCAAACGGATACCCATACAAATACCCGACAAGCCAGTGCCAACAATAATTACCCGTGGGTTCCTTTTTCCACCGGCAACTGAAGCACCAATATTTCCACTCTCAGCAACGCCCATCTGTTACTCCCGATTCATCATCTTTGTTTAAAAAATTAGTAAAAAAAAACACACTTTCGTCGAGCCAGCAAGCTACCGACGGGTAAGTAGGCCGGCATAATCTATGTTTTGTCCTGTTATGTCAACAGGTTACAGATAAACGAACGTTTAATTAACAATATAATGCGAATTGTACGCCACTGCCCGTATTTCCTTATTGATTACCACCAACCCTCTCCCCGACTAAGCTGCAAAGCACCCCCCCCTGATCAAGGCTGTTTATGCACATTCCCCCTAATTCGAAAACACCAAAAGAGGTCTTATTGCCATGCCTTGGTCATCACACTGTTATCGCGATGACATATTCGGTAACTAAACTCCATCGCCATGGACAAGTAAGCGTTTACAAAATTTCGCCACCTTAATTTTATCCATAACGGTGACCCCATCACCTCCCACTGATGTATCTGCCGCAAACGACAGCAACAACTGGCTGACCTGAGCCAGCTTAATCTCCCATTTGGCCGATGACTTTTACTACACACTCCCCCCGTTTTCATGCTGCTCATTGATTCAGCCAGTGCACAACTGACTTACACTGGTACCACTTTGACATGCCTATTTTACCCCCCCCCCCATCGCCCCGGTTGAGCGCAACAATGCCGCTATCGCCCCGGGACTAATCGTGGTCTATCTGCCCTTTGCAACACCCGCTAAAATTGAACAGTTATTACAGCCTTCTAAGCATCAGTATTTTGCGGTTTATCACGCCGATCTTAGTCACTGTAATGGCGTAGTCTGCAATGCTTGTCTTGAACTGAGTAGCGAAGTGCTGCAACTGGGCTGTAAGTTACTGGTACGCCCGGTGCACGGGTAGACCGAACAGTTATCCAACGTACTCGCTCAGCAGCGTATCGGCCTCGGCTATACTATGAATACCCTTGATCAGGACGTATTCAGCCAGTGGCTCGAAGTCGGACGCAGCCTCAGCGTTCACTACCCCGGTGTGGCAGGGACAGCAGCCCAATGGCTCTCCGAAGGTAATTACTCTAGCCAAAGCATTGAAACTCTTTCGGCACGATTATGGCGGCGTTCTCGCCTCCCGCAGCAACCCCTTTTCCATCGGCCGAAATCGACTCCCTCGCCAATAGCGTCGTCGCTCAGGTCTACGTTTTATTGGTAACGCAGTTGCCAACACTCTGCACGCAGACTCAACAAGCCCGGTAAGCCTTCAAACTATTTGCCCCCACCGGTTGATCAGTTACACTTGCCGCAATTCAGTGCCCGATCGAGAAACCATGGCTGTTTTTGTGTTACAGGATATTAACGACAACTTCCTAACGAAGGCTTTAGAGTGGCGCGATGACTGCAGTGTGACAGAAATCTACTGCTCCCCTCATAAAGACGGCGCCCTCAACCACTTACTTGAAGTCAATGCCAAAAACCCGGACCTCCGCGCCCGTGTTGTTGCCTGCGAAGTGGACGCTAAAAAAAGGCCTCTGTTACCACAGAAGCAATCCGCTGCCTAAGTCCGGGAATCCCACTTGTCATTATTAAGCTCACGCCTGGCTGCCCTCACCAGCACTGAAAATCAGTCTCTGCTCAGCGGTATTCAGCGCGGTATTGAAAAAGAGAGCCTGCGCGTCACCCCAGCAGGCGAACTGGCCAACACGCCTCACCCCGCAGCGCTGGGCTCGACCCTGACCCATCCCAGCATTACCACGGACTTTTCGGAATCCCTGCTCGAATTCATCACCGCACCCTCATCATCTGTCGACGCGGTGCTGAGTAGCCTCGACAATATTCATCGCTTTACCTATCGGCATATCGGTGACGAATTACTCTGGGTCAACAGCATGCCCTGCATGTTGGGCCGCGATGAGGATATTCCCCTCGGCCAATACGGCAGCTCCAATATCGGGCAGATGAAAACCATCTACCGCCGCGGGCTCGGCAACCGCTACGGGCGGCTGATGCAAACCATTGCCGGTATTCACTACAACTGGTCACTACCCGACGTCTGCTGGCAGGTATTGCAGCAAAGCGACAACTATTCGGGCTCGCTGCAGGACTTCAAAACCGAACGCTACTTCGATTTAATTCGCAATTTCCGCCGCCATTTTTGGCTCCTGCTCTACCTTTTCGGTGCCGCACCGGCCGTCTGCCGTACCTTTGTGAAAGATCGCGATCATCATCTACAGCCAATGGGTACTGATGATCACAGCCTGCACCTGCCCTACGCCACCTCTTTGCGCATGGGCGACCTCGGCTACCAGAGCAAAGCGCAAGAATCATTAATTGTCTGCTACAACAATCTACCCAATTACATTGAAACCCTGCGCGGGGCATTGACGACACCCTACCCCACCTACGAAGCCATCGGCGTCAAAGGATCGAGCGCTAAATACCACCAGCTCAGCCCCCATTTACTGCAAATTGAGAATGAGTTTTACAGCACCATTCGCCCCAAGCGCGTCACCGAAGGCGGTGAAACGGCCCTGCAGGCCCTGTGGCAGCGAGGGGTAGAATATATTGAAGTGCGCTGTGTCGATCTCAACCCCTACTTGCCGGTCGGCATCAACGCCGAACAAATGCGTTTTCTCGATGTCTTCCTGATGCACTGTCTGCTGCAAGAGAGTCCGCAAACCAATAATCGTGAATATGGCCAGATACTCAATAACCAGCGCAAGATTGTCGAGCGGGGCCGCGAACCGGGGCTCCAACTCGGCCGTGGTGATGGCGAAACATCGTTACAGGAATGGGCAACGGAACTGTTTGCCGAGTTACAGCCCATCGCCCGCGCCCTCGACGCCAGTCATGGTGGCAGCGCCCATTGCGAAGCGGTATCCGCAATGGAACAGCGACTACAGCACCCCGAGCTCACACCTGCCGCGCAATTGTTGGAAGAGGTGCGCAGTAGCGACAGCACCTATTTCCAGACAGCGATGCACCACGCCAAACAGCACCGCGAGTTCTTTCTCGATTCGAAACTCGACCCCGCTGTTGAAGAGCAGTTCATCAGCCTCGCCGCCTATTCGCTGGAAGACCAAAGGGCCATCGAAGTGGCAGACACGCTCAGTTTCGACGACTTTCTCAGCGCCTATTACCAGCAGTACCAATTCTCCCTAGAGTCGTGAACTATCTCGCCCACATTCTTCTCTCGGGCGACAATCTTGATACCCAGGTCGGCGGCCTGCTCGGCGACTTTGTCAAAGGCCCCCTGCAGGGCCAGTACCCAGAGACCATCGAAAAAGGCATCGCCCTGCATCGCAGTTTAGATGTTTACACTGACGCGCAGCCGGAAGTCCAACACCTGATTCGCACCTTTTCACCCCAGTGGCGACGCTTCGCGGGCATTATTCTCGATATCGCCTTCGACCATATGCTGGCGACTCGCTGGCAGGAATACCACGCGCAGAGTCTCGACCATTTCTGCCAACGCTTTTATCGCCACCTCGACACCTGCCAGGTATGGCTGCCCACTCGTGCTCAGCACTTTAACCAACGCGCGGCCAATACTCGCTGGCTGCAACGCTATGCCGACCAAAACCTGATTCCGACCATGCTCAACCGGGTCGGCGAGCGTCTGCGTCGGCCACTGCCGCTGGGTGATGCCTGGCCCGAGATTGTCGATCGCCATGCCGAGGTCGAGCAGGTATTCGCCGTCGTTATGCCCCGGCTGCTTAGCCACTCCCAACAACTGCGTTTAGCGCCTCCGGCCCCAACTGCGCCCACTCTCGCTACAAGGAACTGTCGATGATACCCAGTATCCGCACCCTGAATTTATGCCTGTTTTTAGTCGCCACCAGCATGATTTTGGTGGCTTTGTATATGCAGCACCAAATGGATCTCAACCCCTGCTATCTATGCATTGTGCAGCGGGTATTTGTCATTTTGACTGGCCTTATCGCCCTGCTGGCTTTTGCCCACAACCCCGCCAGCAAAGGCCAAAAACGCTACGCTGGCGCGACTAGCCTCAGTGCACTGACCGGTGCTGGCTTCTCCATTCGCCAGCTCTGGCTGCAGAGCCTATCCGAGGAAAAAGTACCCGCCTGCGGTCCACCTGCCGACTACCTCTTCGACGCGTTGCCCATCAGCGAGGCGCTACCGATGCTGCTCAGCGGTGACGGCAACTGTGCCGAGGTGCAGTGGACCTTCCTCAACCTCAGCATTCCGGCGTGGACGCTGGCCGCCTTCGCCGCTATGGCCCTGCTCGGCGGCTATCAATTACTGCGTAAAAGCTAATGGCCTGCCCCTTATGAACAAGGCGCTCGACTATTTGAAAGGGCTGGCTGTATTGCTGCTGTTTCAACTGCTCGGGGAAGGCCTCGCACAAATACTGCCCATCGCCGTGCCCGGCCCTGTATTGGGCATGATATTGCTGTTTTTCACCTTGCGTCAGCTTGGCCCGCCGGACTGGCTGGTGAAAACAGCCGGTCGACTGATTGGCCTGCTGTCACTGTTTTTTATTCCCGCCGGTCTCGGTATTTTCTTCCTACCCGAGGCGATGCAGCAACAGTGGCCTGCCATACTCGCGGCGATAGTGGGCGGTACCTTGCTGTCGATTGCCTTAACCGGGCTCATGCTGAAAGCACTGACGCGCGGTATTGCCGAAGAATGACTGACGCATTGCACAGCGAACCAATGGACTTACTCTTCTCGGCGGGCCTGCTGGCACTCACCCTTGGTGCGTACTTCGCCGGCCTGTGGGCCTTTCAAAAGGCTCGGCACTTCTCGCTGCTGCACCCACTGGTCAGTAGCTGCCTGTTAATCGCCGCCCTGCTTTACAGCTTTGATATCGACTACGCTCGCTACCAACGGGCCAACAGCATTTTTTACTGGCTACTCGGCCCGGCAACCGTTGCCCTGGCGATACCTCTCGACCGGGAGTTCGCACGCATTCGCGTACTCGCCCAACCCCTCTTACTGACCCTGTTATTCGGTGCCATTGCCGCGCCCTTGTGTGCGGTAACACTGGCCGCTTTATTTGGCGCTGACCCGCTGACCCTA
The DNA here is from genome assembly GCA_041277045.1 of Candidatus Reddybacter sp. GTDB lineage: Bacteria > Pseudomonadota > Gammaproteobacteria > Pseudomonadales > Porticoccaceae > Reddybacter. Next base: position 732,555 of record JBGFSY010000001.1, read on the forward strand.
CTCTCGCTGACACCGAAATCCGTTACCACCCCCATCGCCCTGGGCATTGCCAAAGAAATTGGCGCATTGGGAGAGTTAACGGCTGGCGTGGTTATTTTTTCCGGCGTGGTCGGGGCCATTGCTGGGCCGAAACTGTTAAGCCTGCTCGGTGTCGACGATGAGCGCTTGCAGGGTTTTACGCTGGGTATTAATGCCCACGGTGTCGGCACGGCGCGAGCCTTTGATATCAGCCCCCTTTGCGGCGCCTTTTCAAGCCTGGCACTGGGCCTGACAGGGGTGCTCACCGCGCTGACTTTGCCGACCCTGTTGTTGTGGCTGTCAAAAATTCTTTAAGCCCTAGATTTACAATATAGGCGACAAGAAAATCGAGACAAGAAAAAAGCCCTATTGAGGGCTTTTTTCAAGGCTTCTGAGTTGCTTGTTTTAGCCAGCCTCATCGCCCGCAGAGGCTTTTAATAGCTCCACTTCAAAGATCAGTGTTTGGTTAGGGCCGATCAAACCACCTGTACCACCGGGGCCATAGGCCAGCTCGGCAGGCACATAAAGCTCCCACTTGGCGCCTTCTTTCATCAACTGCAGTGCTTCAACCCAGCCGGGTATTACCTGAGTGACGCCAAACTGTGCTGGCACGCCGCGCTTAAAAGAACTGTCAAACTCAGTGCCGTCAAGCAAGGTGCCTTTGTAGTGCACCTCTACGGTATTTTCAGGCGTCGGAATAGCACCGCTACCGGCGGCTAAAATCTTGTATTGCAGGCCGCTTTCCAATACTACGACACCTTCTTTCTTAGCGTTTTCTGCCAAAAAGGCCGCGCCTTCTTTGATGTTTGTTTCTGCCACCAACTTCGCACCCGCTTCCTGCTCTGCCATCATCTTGGCCTGGAAAGCCTCGATCACCGCTTTAACTTCGTCCTCAGACAGTTTCGGCTCATTACCGGTCACCGCATCACTCAGACCCAGTGTCAGCGAAGGGATGTCAACGTCAAAGGCCTCACCCTTAATTTGCGAGCCAATATTGGTACCCATAATGTAACTCACTTTCTGTATTTCTGATTCCAGCGCCACTCCCGCTGCAGCGGATGCGTCGGCCTTCGGCTTACTCCCCTCTTCACAACCGACGAGGATCAGTGATGCTGCTAGGGCAATCGGTAAAACATTTATTTTTTTGAGCTTCATCTAAATATCCTTTGTTTTAATAAGCGCCCTGTCGGCTATTTTTTGTGGGTAAATAATACCCGATTAAATCAACTAAACACCACTCTCGTCAGCCATTACGGCTCACGGCGATAGAGCAAATCCCATACTCCGTGACCCAGGCGCTGCCCGCGTTTTTCAAATTTGGTGATGGGCCGATAATCGGGCCGCGGTGAATAAACCGCTTCACCCGCTAAATTGGCAAAGCCTTCTGCCTCAAGCATGACTTCAACCATGTATTCTGCGTAGGGCTGCCAGTCAGTAGCCATATGAAACTGACCACCAGCGACGAGTTTTGTGCGGATTTTATCGACAAAGGCCTGCCGTACGATGCGTCGTTTATTGTGCTTCTTTTTATGCCAGGGGTCGGGAAAATACAGTTGTACCCGGTCCAGGCTTTCACTTGGAATACAATCGTCCAACACGTCCATGGCGTCGGCAAGATAAATACGCAAATTGGATAAGCCCAGCTCGGCCGCACGATTCACCAGTCGTCCGGCACCGGGCGGATAGACTTCAATGCCGACAAAATCCTTATCGGGCTCATTTTCAGCCATGGTCAGCAGTGAGTCGCCCATGCCAAAGCCTATCTCCAGCACCACCGGTGCCACGCGGCCAAAAACAGCCGCCCAGTCAGCTATCGGGCCGGCGAATAAACTCAGGCGAAAGTTTGGCCAATGCTGTTCAAGCGCGCGCTGCTGGCCCTCTGTCATACGGCCACTGCGCAGCACATAGCTGCGGATGGATTTTTTCTTGTACTCGGGTCGAAAATTTGTCGCTTCAGTCATGTCTACGTTCACCGCCGAAAGTGACAAATTGCCAAGCTAGTCCAGCCCAGCAGAAAAAACACCCCACCCACCGGCACACACATGCCGAGCCAGCTTTTCTGGGTCAATGCGAGAAGATAGAGACTGCCACTAAAAAACACCATGCCCAGTACAAACAAACAGGCTGCCACAACGGCCCAGCGGGCAGCACGAGGACTAGCCTCACAGGTCGATGCAAAGAAAGCACAGCCCAGCAACCCGACAACGTGAAACATCTGGTAGCGCACACCGGTATGCCAGTACTGCATCGCCTCGGGGGCGATCAGGGTCTTTAAACCGTGGGCACCAAAAGCGCCGAGGGCAACAACCAGAAAACCGTTAATTGCCACCAACAACGGCAAGAAACGACTACCGATAGGGTTTGAACTCACTGTAGGCCACCTAATATAAGAGGGGGAGAAAAACTGACTGGGCTGACGATGCATTTAAAAAAACCGCGAAATTCGCGGTTTTTTTAAATGATTAACAATTTGAATTCGATTTAATACGACTCAAGCTTCGAGGAAAGTGCGCACCTTTTTCATGGCATTTTGCTCGAGTTGGCGGATACGTTCCGCTGACACACCGTAGATCGCGGCCAGATCGTGCAAGGTTGACTTTGCATCGCTCAACCAGCGCTGGCGAATAATGTCCTGACTGCGCTCATCCAGCTCGCCAAGTGCGGTGACCAGACGGGCCTTGCTATCACTTTCCCAATCCGCATCTTCAACTAACAGAGCCGGGTCGGCCTCGCGATCTTCAAGGTAGAGGGCCGGTGCCTGGTAGGCACTTTCGTCATCGTCATCGGACGAAGCATCAAAGCCAGCATCTCGAGCAGAGAGGCGTTTTTCCATCTCGCGTACATGCTTAACTTCTACACCCAGGTCTTCGGCGATAGCCTTGGCTTCATCATTAGTCAACCAGGCCAGGCGTTTCTTCGCACCGCGAAGATTAAAGAATAATTTGCGCTGGGCCTTTGTGGTAGCGACCTTGACGATACGCCAGTTGCGTAGCACAAACTCATGAATTTCAGCCTTGATCCAGTGCACGGCAAAAGAAATCAAACGCACACCCTTCTCGGGGTTAAAGCGTTTCACCGCCTTCATCAGGCCAACATTGCCTTCCTGAATAATGTCCGCCAGGGGCAAGCCATAACCATTGTAGGAGCGGGCAATGTGCACCACAAAACGCAGATGAGCCATAATCAGTTGACGTGCACTGTCGACGTCATCCTCATAATACAGACGCTCGGCGAGGGCTTTCTCTTCCTCAACGGAGAGAATCGCAATCGTGCTCACACCCTGCATATAGGCGCCGAGGTTACCCCCGGGGGCCATCCATTGAATCGATTGAAGACTCGTGCTCATAACAACCTCACTAAATCAGCGCCGTAGTTTACCATCCTTAAGTAGGATAGCAAAAGACCCTGAAAGTTCATTTAAGTGACTGTTTTGTCTAGCGAATCACGGTTCGAGTTGTGCAATATGCCGACCCACAGCAAGAGCGGCACCGACCAGGCCTAGAATGCCGCCAAGGGCGATTAAGGCCAGCATGCCATCAAGGCCAATACTCTTCAGAGCGAAGTCACTTTGGTAGAGGGCTGCCAGGCGGCCCACCGTTGCGCCCAGCCAAAGCTGAGCAATCACCACGCCCAGCCAAGCGATCAATCCGCCGAACACACCGTACCAAAGCCCAGTGTAGAGAAAGGGCCGCCGCACAAAGCCATTAGTGCCACCGACCAGCTTGACCACCAGAATTTCCTCACGACGATTTTCTATCGCCAGACGAATCGTATTGCCGACCACCAACAAAACACCCAGCGACAACGCCCCACCCAGCAGCACGGTGATTTGCCGACCGATATTGAGTATCTGCTGCATGCGCTGCAGCCACTTCATATCGAGCTGCACCTCATCAACCAGAGGATGCTTAGCCAGCGTCTCAACTAACTGCTCAACCCGTGGCACATCGGCTTCGATCTCAGCAATAGGCACCACAAGCAATACCGGCGGCAGAGGGTTTTCATCGAGCAAGTTTAAAGCCCCACCAAAACCCGCGCTGTCCTGTAGCGCATCGAGAGCCTGATTGGGTGAAATATAGTGTATTTCAGCCAGATCACTATTGGCTTCAAGCTGCTTGATCATGCTCTTGATGGCCTTATCTTTGGCACCCTTTTTCAGAAACAGGGTCATCTGTGCACTGCTATCCCAACTGCCACTGAGTTGCTGCAGGCTCGACACGCCGACGTAAAGCATGGCCGGTAGGGCCAGAGCGATGGCGACAACCAGCATCGTCATGACACTTTGCAATGGCTCGCCGACCATGCGATGAAAACTCTCAGAGGCATTTTTTCGATGGTTATGAAAATAAGCTCGCACGATCGCGACCAAACCCCTGCGGCTTTCCACCGCACCACTGCGCCGGGGCTGGGATGGCGTATCGGTTTCGACCTTATGCCGGGGCAAGGGTGGCAGCCTCCGATAGTCGTCCGTGATCCAGGGTTAAGACTCTTTCACCCATCGAAGAAATCAGCGCAATATCGTGGGTCGCTACCAATACGCAAACGCCAACATTTCGGAAGTCTTCAAACAGGGTCATGATTTCCGCCGATAGCTCGGGATCGAGGTTGCCCGTTGGCTCATCGGCGAGCAAGATGCGCGGCGTGTGTACCACAGCCCGGGCGATGCCGATGCGCTGCTGCTCACCGCCAGACAGCTGCACGGGATTGAGCTTTTCTTTGCTCAGCAAGCCAACCTTGTCGAGGGCGGCACGCACACGCCGCTCAATGTCCCGGTGCTGCGCGCCAGAAACCTGCATCGGCAGGGCCACATTGTCGAATACAGTACGGTCAAACAGCAGTTGGTGATTTTGGAAAACCACGCCGACACGCCGTCGATAATAGGGTATCTGGCTTTTGTGCAGACGACTGAGGTTTTTACCATTGACCAGCAGTTGACCGCCGGAAGGCCGCTCCATCAGCATAATCAGCTTTAACAGCGTACTTTTACCGGCTCCGGAGTGACCGGTGAGAAAGGCCATCTCCCCGGCATCCAGCGCAAAACTCACCTGGCTCAGCGCTTCATGGCCGTCCGGGTAGCGCTTGCTGACATTATCAAATTCGATCATAGGCCATCGTCAACGTCCGACAATACCGCTTTAACGTAATCCTCGGCGCGAAACACCTGCAGATCATCAAGCCCTTCACCCAAACCGACGTAGCGCAAAGGCACTTTAAAGCGGCGACTCAAGGCAAAGGCCACACCACCCTTTGCGGTGCCATCAAGCTTGGTCAGTGCCAAACCGGTAATGCCCACCGCCTGATTAAACTCATGCATTTGGTTGAGGGCATTTTGACCGGTGCCCGCATCCAGTACCAGCAGCACTTCGTGAGGCGCGGCGTCATCCAGCTTGGCCATCACCCGCTTGACCTTTTCCAGCTCCTCCATCAGGTTGGATTTGGTGTGCAGGCGACCCGCCGTGTCGGCAATCAATACGTCGATATTCTTGGCTTTGGCCGACTCGATGGCATCGTAGATCACCGAGGCGCTATCGGCACCGGTATGCTGGGCGACGACGGCCACGTCATTGCGCTCACCCCAAACCTGTAACTGCTCGACAGCCGCCGCGCGGAAGGTATCGCCTGCCGCCAGCATCACCGAATGCCCCTCGCGTTGAAAGCGCTGCGCCAGCTTGCCAATGGTGGTGGTTTTACCTACACCGTTGACGCCCACAACTAACAACACAAAGGGCTGCTTGCCGGAGACGTCCAGGGCTTGCTCGCAGGGGCTGATAATATCGAGCAGCACCCGATGCAGCTCGGCCTTGAGGGTATCGCTGTCATTGAGCTCGCCCCGCTTCACCCGGCCCGTCAGCTCGCCGATAATTTCGGTGGTGACATCGACGCCGACATCGGCCATCAGCAACAGGGTTTCAAGCTCTTCGAGTAACTCGTCGCTGATTTCTTTATAGCCCAGAAAAAAGGCCCCCAGGCCAGCACTGGTGCGCGACAGGGCGCGGCTAAAGCGATTGGGGCGCTTCTTTTTCTCGGCGTTGTCGTCAGCTTTTGTTGAGGGCTCTTCCTGTGTGTCACCCTGATGTTCGGCCTTCGCCTTCTCGGGTACAGGCTGCTCGACGGGCGTCTCGGGCTGAGCAGGTGGGATGACGTCAAGCGCACTCGGTACAGGGGTTTCGACCGGCAGCGGCTCGCCAGCCTGTACCTCGACCGGAGGCTTGGGTTCAGCGGGCGCCACACGCTGAATCGCAGCCGCCGGGGCCACAGCATCAGGGCTTGCCACTGGCTCCGGCGACTCTGGGTTTTTGAGCGGCTCTTGCAGCGAGCCCAAAGGCTGCTCAGTTTGCGCTAGTGCTTGTGTATTCTGCGCCTCTGCGGCGGTTGACTGGCCCGGCTCATCAGCCTTGTTCTTACGTCGCCAGCGGGAAAACAAACCCCTTTTTTCAGATTTTGGCGGTGACTCTTGTTCAGAGGACATTGCTAATTTTCCCGGTACTACGACAAGCTGTGTATCCTATCATTTTTACCCCCAATCTGGAGCGGCCGATTGCCACGCAAAGCCACGAATAAACAAACCAGCGGCCAGGTTCGCATCATTGCCGGACAATGCCGAGGACGACGCATTAGTTTCCCCGCCGTCGTCGGCCTGCGCCCCACCGGCGACCGTCTGCGGGAAACATTGTTTAACTGGCTGACAGCCGATCTGAAAGGTGCCCGCTGTCTCGACCTTTTTGCCGGCTCCGGCGCACTGGGGCTGGAAGCGGCATCGCGCGGCGCAGGCGAGGTCATTTTGCTTGAATTGAACAATACGGCTGCTCGCGACCTGGACAATAATATTGACTTGCTCGGCTTGAAATCCGCCAGAGTGTTTAACACTGACGCACTCAACTGGCTGCAGCAAAACACCAGCAATACAGAGCCCTTCGATATTATTTTTCTCGACCCTCCTTTCGACTCCACGCTGCTCACCAAAACCGTTGCTATCTTGGCTCAACAATCCACCCTGATGGCGGAAGACGCGATGATTTATATCGAGGCTCCGGCTCGCCAGATACTGGATTTTATGCCCGCCAACTGGCAGCTCCATCGCCATAAAAAGGCGGGCGATGTCATTTGCTACCTCTATCGCGTGCACTCGGGCCCCCTATCAAATTAGCTCGTCTAGCCTGTCAGCTCAGATAATTGAGCTAAGTAAACAAATTGTTTACCATGCGGCTCCGCGTTGGAGGGCTTACTATGAAAACAATCGTCTACCCTGGCACATTCGACCCGATTACCAATGGTCATATCGACCTGATTGAACGGGCCTGCAAGTTGTTTGACCACGTGATTGTGGGCATTGCTCGCAGCGAAAAAAAGAAACCCCTGTTTTCACTGGAAGAGCGTGGCGACCTCGCCAGGGAAGCACTGTCACACCTGGATAATATTGAGATTCGAGGCTTTGACTATCTGCTGGTCAACTTCCTCAAAGACTGCAAGGGCGATGCCGTATTGCGGGGCCTGCGGGCGGTTTCCGATTTTGAATATGAATTTCAGCTCGCCAATATGAACCGAGCCTTGTCGCCGGCTGCAGAAAGCATCTTTATGACGCCTTCGGAACAGCACTCTTATATTTCGTCCAGCCTGGTGAGAGAAATTGCCTCTTTAACTGGTGACATCTCGCCCTTTGTACCACCCAATGTTGCTAAGGCCCTGAGCGAAAAATTTAGCTAAATTAGCAGACAAACTGTCAGTGCTCTAGCGCTGACAGTGGGGACAGTACACCGTGCTGCGCTGCCCCAGGCGCACTTCCTTCAGGGTAGTTTCACAGTCGACACACGCTTGCCCGCCACGACCATAAACCTGTAACTCCTGCTTAAAGTAACCCGGCTTGCCGTCGCCACCGACGAAGTCGCGCAGCGTTGTGCCGCCTTGTTCGATCGCTGCCGCCAGTACTTCCCGTATGACCTCAGACAAACGTGTATACCGACTGGAAGAAATGCGATTTGCTTTACGCAAGGGATGTATACCGCTGCGAAACAGCGCTTCATTGGCATAAATATTACCCACGCCGACGACTACCTTGCTGTCCATCAAAAAGCTTTTGACGGCCACGCTTTTGCGCCGTGAGCGCCGGTAAAGATAGTCCTCATCAAAAAGATCGCCCAGCGGCTCTGGGCCAAGACTGGCCAGCAAGGGGTGCTCAAGGGGTTCACCCTCAATCCAGAGCATGCAGCCGAAGCGGCGCGGGTCGTTGTAGCGCAGTATCCAGCCGCTCTCGAGGACGATATCGACGTGATCGTGCTTACCCGCTGCCGTGCCCTCGGCCGCAAGGCTCAAACTGCCCGACATGCCGAGGTGTATCATCAGATGCCCACGAGGAAATTTCAGCAGCAGGTATTTGCCGCGCCGACTCACCTCTTCAACGCCTGCGTTCAGCAATAAATCAGGCAGATCTTCGGGTATTGGCCAGCGCAGAGATGACTGTCGCACCACGACTTTCTGTATTTTTTGATTGAGCAAGTGGGGGCGAATGCCCCGCAAGGTGGTTTCTACTTCCGGCAGTTCGGGCATAACGATCCAGCCTCAAGTCTTCAACCGATAATAAAGATAACAGGCAATAAAAAGCCCGGCAATACCGGGCTCTTTCTTCTCACCAAAAGTAAAAATCAGACTATTTGATTTTCGCTTCTTTGTAGGCAACGTGCTGACGAACGACGGGGTCATATTTTTTGATCTCCATCTTCTCAGGCATGGTGCGCTTGTTCTTGCTGGTGGTGTAGTAGTGACCAGTACCAGCACTGGATACCAACTTAATTAAATCTCTGTTTGACTTAGCCATATTATTTCTCCTTAGACCTTGCCGCCATTGGCGCGAATGTTGGCAATAACCTGTTCTACGCCGAGCTTATCAATGATGCGCATACCTTTGCTTGAAACACGCAATTTAATGAAGCGCTTCTCTGTTTCCATCCAAAAGCGATGGCTATGAAGATTGGGCTCAAACCGGCGGCGAGTCCTGTTTTTTGCATGGGATACGTTATTCCCGCTCATTGGACGCTTGCCGGTGACCTGACACACTCTGGACATCTTTTTGCCTCTATCTAATCTGAATAAACTGTTAATTTCTGGGGTCGTGACGACCAGCCCTACTACCCATCTTTACTCGCCTCAGACGAGCGGGAACAGCGTGCCGGTGAAAAGAGCCGTGCTTTATACCAGAGCAGGCCTGGCGAATCAAATTAAATTTGTTTTTAGCCACTTTTCCAGCGCCTATAACAAGCCCCGCTCAGCCAGAGAGACCTCCTCACAGCGGCCCACGACGATGTGATCAAGCACTCGAATATCGACCAGTGCCAGGGCATCCTTCAGGCGGCGAGTAATTTGCTCATCGTCTCGACTAGGCTCGGCAATGCCGGAGGGGTGGTTGTGGGAAAAGATCACCGCCCCGGCATTAAGCTGCAAGGCTCGCTTCACTACTTCGCGGGGGTAGACGCTGGCGCCATCAAGCGTGCCCTGAAACAGCTCCTCAGAGGCTATCAAGCAATGTCGGGTATCGAGAAATAGGCAAAGAAAGACCTCGCGCTGATAACCCTGAAAATGTGTGCGCACGAATTGCCTGACCGTTTCGGCATTGGTAAACACCTCCTCGCGGCTAAGTTGCTCACCGAGGTGCCGCCGCGCCAGTTCCAGCACCGACTGCAACTGGGCGAATTTGGCCGGGCCAAGTCCTTTGACGTCACAGAAGGTATCGAAATCGGCATTCAACAAGGTGGAAATACTGCCAAACTGAGTGAGTAAATCTCTCGCCAAATCTACAGCAGACTGGCCCGCAATACCCGTACGCAAAAATATCGCCAGCAGCTCCGCATCAGAAAGTGCTCGCGGCCCCCGGTTTATCAGCTTCTCTCGGGGGCGCTCCCCCGCAGGCCAATTTTTGATCGCCATCTCAAACCTTCCTTGATTTCTACGAAATTCCTTTGACAAGTGTTATCTTAGCGTCAATTCTGGGTTTTAAAAGGGCAAACATGGGCTCTCTGAACAACAAAAGGGTTTTACTGGGTGTTACTGGCGGCATTGCCGCCTACAAAAGTGCCGACTTAATCCGCTGCCTACAGGGTGAAGGCGCGGAAGTGCGCGTGGTAATGACCCCCGCGGCAACCGAATTTATCACGCCACTGACCCTTCAGGCCCTGTCCGGCAACCCCGTAAGTCTCGAGCTGCTCGATACCGCCGCCGAAGCAGCCATGGGCCATATTGAACTGGCCCGCTGGGCCGACCTTATTCTTGTTGCCCCAGCCAGCGCTGACTTTATTGCTCGACTGTGCCACGGTGAAGGCAATGATTTACTCAGCACTGTTTGCCTCGCTAGTCACAGCATGATCGCAGTGGCGCCTGCCATGAACAAACACATGTGGGAAAACGCGGCGACAAAAAAAAACCTGCAACAACTTCGCGAGCAGGCGGTGAACATTTTTGGCCCGGCTTCCGGCTATCAGGCTTGTGGCGATATTGGCGAAGGCCGAATGGAAGCTCCCACAGCCCTGTGCACAATGGCTAGCAACTTGTTTGTTTCGGGCCTGCTAAGCGGCAAAAAAGTTATCATCACTGCCGGGCCCACACGCGAAGCGCTCGACCCGGTACGCTATATTTCCAATCACAGTTCCGGCAAAATGGGCTATGCCCTTGCACAAGCAGCTGTGGCCGCTGGTGCAACAACTGTTCTCATCAGTGGGCCAGTACAACTCGAACCGCCAGAGCATGTTAAAACCATTATCGTCGAATCAGCGACAGATATGCTTGACGCTGCCTTAGACGAAGTCGATGGGGCTGATATTTTTATTGCGGCAGCCGCCGTCGCCGACTACAGGCCCGTCAGCATCGCCGAGCAAAAAATCAAAAAAAATGATGACGACATGTGCATACAGTTAATTAAAAACCCTGATATTGTCGCAACGGTAGCCGCTCTACCCAGGCGGCCATTAACCGTGGGCTTTGCCGCCGAAACCGAAAAACTCGAGCACTACGCAACACTGAAACTACACAAGAAAAACCTCGACCTGGTGATTGCCAACGATGTATCTGACACGACGATAGGATTTAACAGTGATGATAACCGCGTCCTGCTGGTTCAAGCCGGCACCAGCAAAGCACTACCGACCATGAATAAAAACCTGCTAGCTAACAAGCTTATCGAGCACATTGCCTCTTTGCTGGGCACACCACCATCAAAAATATCACAGCCTTGAAAAAGGCGGCTATTTTTATCACACAAGGGTGACTATGAAGCTACCAACAGATTTCAACTCTGCCATAAAAACGCCGGTTGTGGTCGCAGGCTCTGTACTGGTTGTTATTTATACTATTTTTTTAACCCAACTGTTTTATAGCAAACTCGTCACCGAGCCCTGGCACCAGGCTATTACCCATGAAGCCGGATTACTCGCTCAAAACCAGGCAGCATCGATTGAAGACTACTTTATCGCTATGGATGAAAAGCTCGAAAAAATCGTTAAAGACCGGACATTAATCAACATTTTAAAATCAGAAAATGTTGAGCAAATAAAAGAATATAAAGATTTATTACGCCACCAGTTAACTGAAATGGCTGACATTAAACTCGTTTCGGTAAATAGTCCTTATTTTGCCGAAACACAAAACTTTGTTGGCATCACTCTCGCCAAAAACTCCATCGCCGGCAAACAACTTGAACCAGCCGCCGTTAAACTCCATGACTGGTTGATCGTCACTGCCACCCCCATCGCCGATTACGATGAGGTTGTTGGCAGCTTAATCAGCAATCTTTCCGTACGAAACATCCACGCAGTGCTCAGCCAGGCAGACCCGACCCTAGGCCAAACCGAGCTACTCCAGTACACCCGTGGCTTTGCTCCTCAGGTCATTGTCTCCAGTGGTGGTTCAAATACACCTTTCCAGGCAACCGCCCCCGTCAAAGGACGAGCTGACTGGCAGCTACTTTACTCTGTATCTGCCAAACTTGTTGATACTGTCGGAAAACCTTTCCTGTATTTCACCCTCTCTTTTATAGCCCTGCTGGTAATCAGCTTATTGCTACTGGTGCTGTTAATTCGCTACCAGTTAAGCCACCTCAGAGAAGAATCAGCCCTGGATGACACTGACCTGACGCCCGCAGAACTCAATCAGCTAATCCAAGAAAAACTCACCCGAAGACCCACTGAACCCGCTAGCCCTACGCTCGAGATATCTGAGGAAAATGAAGAAAGAACCTCCTCTAATGAGGTATTCAGACAATATGACATCAGGGGCGATGCGAATACCCAAATAACTGAGGACTTCGCCCTGCGCCTTGGAAAGGCCGTTGGTTCCGATATGGTGAATAGCGGGCAACGTAACTTACTGATTGGCTCCGATGGTAGACGCTCCAGCCCCCGCTTGAAAACCGCCTTGATTGAGGGCGTACTATCGACTGGCTGCAATGTTATCGATATTGGTGTCGTACCAACACCCGTCCTTAACTTTGCGCTGGCATCAATGGACACGGTGGACTCGGGTATTATGGTGACGGCCAGCCACAACCCGGCATCAGATAATGGCTTTAAAATTTATTACAACCAGCAAGTTATCTCCGGTGCCGAAATCCTCAGCCTGAAAACGGCGATGGAAGCTCATATCTGGAAAAGCGGGCAAGGCCAACAAAAGCAACTGGATTTCCTCGATCAATACACAGAAACCCTACTTAGCAACATTAGCCCCGCTACAAGACAGCTTCGCGTGGTTATCGATTGTGCTAATGGCGCTGCCGGACCCATAGCGCCCGCCTTACTTGAAGCTCTAGGTTGCGAGGTTATCCCCCTCTACTGCGACATCGACGGCTCCTTTCCCAATCACCCGCCAGACCCCTCAGACCCCGAAAACCTTACCGACCTTATCACCATCGTTAAGCACGAGGGTGCAGATCTGGGGCTCGCTTTTGACGGCGACGGAGACCGCCTCGTAGCAATAACTGCAGAGGGCGGCATCGTTTGGGCAGACGAATTATTAATGATTTTTGCCCGCGATGTTATTGGTAGCTATCCCGAAACTGATATTGTTTTTGACGTTAAATCGACTCGACGGCTTGGTAATTTGATCAATAATTATGGCGGAAACCCGGTCATGTGGAAAACAGGACACTCCCATATACGCCGTAAAATTTCTGAAACCGGGGCGCCTCTTGGTGGTGAGTTTAGCGGCCACATTTTCTTTAATGACCGCTGGTTTGGCTTTGATGATGGTCTGTATGCTGCGGCTCGATTAATTGAAATTATCAATCAGCGCGAACAAAGCCTCGACCAGATAATTGCCGGTTTTGAAACCAGTGTCAGCACTCCAGAATTGCGTGTCGCAATACCAGATGATCAAAAATTCATCATCGCCAACAAATTTGCCGAAGGCGTTTTTCCCGAAGCCAAACGCATTACCATTGACGGGTTAAGACTGGAATACCCGGATGGCTGGGCATTAATTCGCGCCTCCAACACCTCGGCCCACTTAACGCTTCGCTTTGAAGCTGATGACCAGCAAGTTCTAGCGCGATTAAAGCACCAGCTCAAACAGAAATTAACTCTGTTATTACCCGACACAAAACTGCCCTTTTAATTAACGGTTCTTTGCAAAAAAAAGACTCGGAGCTCTCTACCAATATGTCTCTATCTCGTGACCACGCACTGCAAACGGCTAATATTTTGACTGAGGCATTACCCTACATCCAGAAATTTACTGGCCGAACTCTCGTTATTAAATTCGGCGGCAACGCCATGATCGATGAGCAACTTAAACAAAGTTTTGCACGAGATATTGTGCTGATGAAACTAGTTGGCATCAACCCTGTTATTGTCCACGGCGGCGGGCCACAAATTGGCAAACTGCTTGAAAAACTCAATATAGACTCTCATTTTGTTGATGGTATGCGAGTCACCGACAGTAAAACTATGGATGTTGTTGAAATGGTGCTGGGCGGTGCCGTTAATAAGGAAATCGTTAGCCTCATCAACCATGCGGGTGGCAAGGCGATTGGCATTACCGGTAAAGATGGTCAATTAATTACCGCACGAAAAATGCTCGTCACTCGAAAAGACCCAGAAATGGAAGTGCCAGAAATCATCGATATCGGCCATGTCGGCGAAGTTGAACATATCAATACTGCCGTTATCGACATGTTAACCAGCAGCGATTTTATTCCTGTTATTGCCCCAATTGGCGTTGATGCTGAGGGTAAGTCCTATAATATTAATGCCGACTTAGTAGCTGGGAAGATTGCCGAAGTTCTCCAGGCCGAAAAACTATTGCTATTAACTAATATCGCCGGCCTACAAGGCCGAGATGGCACCGTACTGACAGGATTATCCACAGAGCAGGTTGATGACTTAATTGCCGACGGCACAATAAGTGGCGGCATGTTACCGAAAATTCGTTGCGCCCTGGATGCGGTAAAAGCCAATGTTCGCAGCGCCCATATTATTGACGGTCGTGTCAGCCATGCCGTACTACTGGAAATATTTACAGATGAAGGGGTCGGCACACTGATCACCAATAAGGACAGCTAACAAGCTCATTATCTATCTTCTATTGCCAATTTAAATAGGGACTTAATCGAAACAATGACAGCGCCTTCGCCTTCTAAGAAACCTGTTCAGTCACGCCGCGAGTCCATTCTTCAGGCATTGGCCGAAATGCTTGAAGAATCACCCCATAAAAAAATTACAACTGCCGCTTTGGCAAAAAAAGTAGGGGTTTCCGAGGCAGCGCTGTACCGACACTTTCCCAGTAAAGCCCGAATTTACGAAAGTCTAATCGACTTTATTGAAGATGCTCTTTTTAGCCGTATTAACACTATCGTCAAAGATGCGCCCAATACCCAGGAGCGCTGCCGAATGATCATCACCTTATTATTAAGTTTCTCTGAAAAAAATCCAGGGCTATCCCGCATCCTGACCGGCGATGCTTTAACGGGTGAAACTGAACGCCTTCACGCCAGGGTTAATCAGCTATTCGCCCGTATAGAATCTCAAATTAAACAGGTATTACGGGAAGGCGAACATCGGGAAAACTGTCGAATAAACTTGCTAACCTCAGCCGCTGCCGAACTTTTAGTCATTATAGCGGAAGGGAAAATACGTCAATTTGTACGCAGTAATTTCACGTGCCTGCCAACAACGCACTGGCAGGAACAATGGCTCGCGCTCGACAAAGCCATTTATATTTAAGTGCTATCTATCCAGGTTTTTTCGCTTCTGACTGAGCTTTAAGCTGACGATAACGCTCTATATAGCCTAAGTAACGTTCTTCCGTTTTATTGTATTCTTCTTGTTTAAGCTCCAATAAGCTCCTGGACTTTATTACCTCAGCCTCAAGCTCGAACAATGTTACCTTTACATTTTCAGGCACCTGCCGACCACCACGCTGATAGTTTGCAGCTCTTTGCTGCTCAAAGGCAATGCGCCTGGCGCTACCCTTGATATTGGTTTTTATCCCTTTGACTTCCTTATTTAGCTGATCGAGTTTACGTGCCATCGCCGCTTGAATCTCCCCAACTGAGCTGTAGCTAACAAGAATAAAGCGATCTTCCTTTTCCCTGGCCCCCAGTGCTTTTTTCCGCAGTGCTCTCTCAACAGCATTTTGCGGCACTGACGGTGCTACCGTATCCAACAACAGCCCCGTGTAACTAAGAATGTCGTAACCCTGGGCAACATAACCCGGCGGGATTTTGTCATCAATAACGACAATGCCCTCGCCATTAATATAGCGGTAAAGCCTTCCACCAGTTGCACCATAGCTACCACCGGCCCAACTCAATATCAGTAAAACCAAACAAATTCTTCTCAAGCCTGCCATGAATTTCTCTTTATCCCTCATTTATTAGATGCCATATTTTTTCTGATAATTCCTGACAGCTTCCAGCGTCTCCATACCTCCAGATTGCTCGCCAACGTAGGTCATAATATGAGCGATATCTATAATACTATTCACATTTATAGAAAATTCCTGCTCCAGCGCCTGTATTGCTGACAGACCACCATCACGACGCTCTTTTCTATCCAAGCCAACTAACACACTGGATATCTCTGCCCCGGCAGCGTCAACCATGGTGAGTACTTCACGAATGGCTGTGCCTGCGGTAATGACATCATCAACAATCAATACGCGCCCTGAAAGGGGAGCACCCACTAAACTGCCCCCCTCTCCGTGAGCTTTCGCCTCTTTTCGGTTGAAGCAATAAGGCACATCGCGGCCATATAACTCAGACAGTGCGACAGCCGTCGTCGCAACCAGAGGGATCCCCTTGTAGGCAGGGCCAAAAATCACGTCAAACTCAAGGCCACTTTCGACGATAGCCTGAGCATAGCAGCGGCCCAGTATCGCCAGCGCCCGCCCCGTATTGAAGTTGCCCGCATTAAAGAAATAGGGGCTCACTCGTCCCGACTTCAGCGTGTACTCACCAAACTGTAATACCTGATGCTCAAGCGCCAGATCAATAAACTCTCGTTGATAACTTTTCATCTATCCAATTCGATTGAATGTGTTTAACTGAGAACTCCGCCGGAGATCACACGGCAGTAAGAAATTAGACTTAACATTTTCCACTGTTTAGCCGCTTAAGGTATCATAGATCCTTAAAAATAGAAGGCAGGAATATGCGTTTAATAAGTGCTTGCGTCGACGGTATTCATCAAGCAACCGAGAGGGGTCTGTTCGACTGGCTGAAGGAGCAAGATGCGGAAATCATCTGTCTGCAGGATCTACGCGCCCAGGCCCCAGAGCTTGAGGATAACCCTGCCTTCCAGCTCGATGGTTATTTCAGCTACTTCTTTGATTCTCCCACCCCCAAAACTAATGGTGTCGCCATCTACACACGACAGGCACCCAAGGCGATTATGTTTGGCTTCGGCCTTACTTCGGGTGAGGATATGGACGGACGCTACCTGCAAGCTGATTTTGACCACACCAGTGTTGCCTGCCTGCTTGCTCCTCTTGGAGGGATGGATGCTTCCAATCAAGAAATGAAGACACGCTTTTTTACTGGCCTGCAAAATCAACTGCTAAAAATTACCCGCAAACGCAGAAACTATATCTTCTGTGGCAACTGGCAAATTGCCCACCGTGATATTGATGTACAAAACCCAGAGAGCCATAGCAACGAGCCCGGCTTTTTAGCCGAAGAGCGACAGTGGCTCGACCAACTCTATAACGACATCGGCTACGCTGACGCCTTTCGCATATCTAATTCAGACAACGATGAATTTAGCTGGTGGCCGTCGGGGGAAATGGGCAGCGGCGACGCCTGGCGCACCGATACCCAAATTATTTCCAAGGCCCTCGTTCACCAGGTCGAATATGCCGTGCTCTATAAGGCTAAAGTATTTTCTAGCCACACCCCCGTCATTATCGACTACGACCTGCACGAACTTTAATCGGGCAGGGCCTCACTCTCAGTTCTGAGCCAACGCCATCTTCTGCACTTTTACTAAGTCAGCAATACCGCGCTTGGCTAGGTCAAGCATAGCGTTGAGCTCATCCTGACTAAAAGGTGCGGCTTCCGCCGTGCCCTGCACTTCGATAAAACCACCCTCGCTGTTCATCACCACATTCATATCCGTTTCAGCTTGGGAGTCTTCGACATAATCGAGATCCAGCACAGGTGTGCCCTTGTAGATACCCACGGAAACTGAAGCAACAAAACTCTGTAAGGGGCTTTTTGTAATGCGCTTTTTACTCAGTAAGTACTCCACCGCATCGGCCAGCGCCACGTAAGCACCTGTTATCGACGCCGTACGCGTGCCGCCGTCAGCCTGAATAACATCACAATCAATATTGATTGTATTTTCACCGAGAACACTCATATCAACCGCCGCACGCAATGACCGGCCAATCAGGCGCTGAATCTCCTGAGTACGCCCGCTCTGCTTACCACGGGCTGCCTCCCTGTCCATCCGCGAATTAGTAGAGCGCGGCAACATACCGTATTCAGCAGTAACCCAGCCCTGCCCCTTGCCACGCAAGAAGCGAGGCACCCCAGGTGTCACACTGGCAGTACAAATCACCTTGGTATCACCAAACGCTACCAACACCGAACCCTCGGCATGGCGGGTAAAGTTACGAGTGATTTTGACGAGGCGAAGCTGTTCGGGACGACGTCCACTGGGGCGCGGCATAGAATGTTCCTTGTTAATACTTTAATTAAAACAAGCACTCTTTCATGTAAGTGCTCAAGAGCCTCTATTGTAGCCAAATTAGCCTCTTGAGTTGCCACCTGTGTTTGCTAACATAAGCACCAACTGCAATATCGAGTTTCAGCAAGTATGCCAAGAAGTATGACTGCCTTTGCCAGCGCCAGTGCCGAATACCCCTGGGGCACACTGACCTGGGAGCTACGCTCAATCAATCACCGCTTCCTAGAAGCCTCTTTTCGCCTACCCGAAACCCTGCGCCACCTGGAAACGAACTACCGAGAGCAGCTGCGTCAATTCGCCCAGCGCGGCAAACTCGACTGCACACTGCGCATTGATTTCGACCAAGCTCGCGCGACGGGCATAAACCTCGATATTGCGCGCCAATACCTCGCTACCTGCGAAGAAATTCAGCAGTTAATGCCAGGTCCATCAACAGCGCTGTCACCCATTGATGTACTGAAAGCACCCGGGGTGATGCAAGAGGACAAAGTCGATACAGAAAGCCTCAAGGCCGCAAGCCTTCAAATTTACGATGAGGCTTTAACCCTGTTGATTGATGCTCGCACCCGCGAAGGCGACCGGCTTGCCACCTTTATCCGCGAGCGACTGGAAAAAATCAACCTCGTAGTCGCTAATATCCGCACAGTGCTACCGCAATTAATGGCGCAACAGGCGCAGAAAATTCGGGATAAACTTGAACAGTTTGCAGCACAACTTGATGACGACAGAATAGAGCAGGAACTGGTTTATCTCGCCAACAAAAGTGATGTCGATGAAGAACTTGATAGACTTGAAACTCACATCGAAGAGTTTAATCGCGCACTCGACAGTACATCGCCCGTTGGCAGGCGGCTCGACTTCCTGCTGCAGGAATTAAATCGCGAGGCCAATACACTTTCATCCAAGTCCCAGGCCGCAACAACAACCCATTCCGCCGTCGAGCTAAAAGTACTGATCGAGCAAATTCGCGAACAAGTTCAGAACCTCGAATAGCCAGAAGAGACCCCAATATGACCCAGCGCGGCACCCTCTATACTATTTCAGCACCTTCCGGGGCGGGTAAAACTAGCCTGGTTACAGCCCTACTCGAAAAAAGCATCGGCCTCCAAGTTTCCATTTCTCATACGACCCGGCCAAAACGCCCAGGTGAGATTGACGGAGTGAACTACCACTTCGTCAGCAAAGAGCAGTTTCAAGCCATGCTCAAGCAGCAAGCCTTTCTGGAGTACGCCCAGGTATTTAGTAACAGCTACGGCACCTCCCGGCAGTGGGTTGACAACACTCTCGCTAGTGGCTGCGATGTAATCCTCGAAATTGACTGGCAGGGCGCCGCCCAAATTCACCAGCAAAACCCCGATACCGTGAGTATTTTCGTTCTGCCCCCCAGTAAAAACACACTGCTGGAACGACTCACCCAACGCGGCCAAGATGGGCCAGAAGTCATTGCCCAGCGCATCGCCGAGGCACAGGCAGAAATGTCCCACTTCGCTGATGCCGACTACCTGATCATTAACGATGTTTTTGCCACAGCCCTCGATGAACTGGCTCTTATTATCAGCAGCGGCAAATTACTGCGAAAAAAGCAACAAAGCCAACATCAGGCCCTGATAAAAGAACTGCTGTTATAAATTAACTTTTTTCATTATAATTGCTGGTCGAGTAGGCATTTAATCGCGTTACAAACAAGGTAAAGTTTTAATGGCTAGAATCACCGTTGAAGATTGTCTGGATCATGTTAAAAACCGTTTCGAGCTGGTTCTTGTCGGCTCCAAGCGCGCCCGTCAATTAGCCATTGGCGGCAAAGAGGCGATGGTTCCCTGGGAAAACGACAAACCCACAATTGTTGCCCTACGTGAAATTGAAGATGGCCTGATTGACGCCAGTATTCTCGAGGAAAAAGAAGAGAGCCTCGAAATTCTCTCGCTAGATATGCTAACGGCAAACCTTAACGCTGACGAGAACACTGCACCACCCATCATCGAAGAGTAAGTCATCACTCGGAGGAAAGACTTGCAAGCGCTCGATATTCTCAACGACAAGCTTTCCTCCTACCTCCAACCAGCTGAAGTCAAAAAAGTTCTGCGCGCTCACAAATTCGCTGAGCGCTGCCACGAAGGACAATTCCGACAAAGCGGCGAGCCCTACATCATTCACCCCATTGCCGTCGCCTCTATCCTTGCCGATATGCACATGGACCACGAGAGCTTAATGGCAGCGTTGCTGCATGATGTTATCGAGGACACCGGCGCTACCAAAACTCAACTTAGCTGGCGCTTTGGCAAAACTGTTTCAGAACTGGTTGACGGGGTTAGTAAGCTTACCGAAATTGAGTTTGCCTCCAAGGCAGAGCAGCAAGCCGAAAACTTTCAAAAAATGGCCCTGGCGATGGCCCGGGATATTCGCGTCATACTGGTGAAGCTAGCGGATCGGCTGCACAATATGCGCACACTGGGTGTGCTCAGACCTGATAAACGACGGCGCATCGCTCGCGAAACCCTGGAAATCTACGCCCCCCTCGCCCAGCGGCTGGGCATGAACGATATTCGTATTGAGTTTGAAGATCTCGGTTTTGCCGCGCTTTATCCCATGCGCTATGAACACATTACCAGTGCCCTGAACAAAACCCGCGGCCATCGCAACGAGCTGGTTGTGGATATTAAACAAGCTATTGAGGAGCAACTCAGTATTGTTGGTATCCAGGCTTCCGTCACAGGGCGGGAAAAACATCTCTGGAGCATTTACCAGAAGATGAAAACCAAGCAGCGCTCTTTCAAAAATATTACCGATGTCTTCGCCTTTCGAGTGGTCGTAGAAAATGTCGACAACTGTTACCGAACCCTGGGTATATTGCACAATTTCTACAAGCCGATACCGGGCGAATTCAAAGACTATGTCGCCATTCCCAAGTCCAATGGCTACCAGTCCCTGCACACCGTGTTGGTTGGACTTGACGGAATACCTATTGAAGTTCAAATCCGTACCACGGAAATGGATGACCTCGGTAATTACGGCATCGCTTCACATTGGCTCTACAAATCGGGTATCGAAAGTGCTCAAGGCAACGAGCGCCGCGCCAATCGCTGGTTAGAGGGACTACTTGAAATACAGCAGCAGGCCGGTAATTCCCTCGAGTTTATCGAGCATGTCAAAACTGACCTGTTCCCCGACGAGGTCTATGTCTTCTCCCCACAGGGGGAAATCATTGAGCTGCCCACCGGCGCTACCGCTGTCGATTTTGCCTTCGCCGTACACACGCAGGTCGGTAACACCTGTGTCGCCTGTGAAATTAACGGTCAGCTCAGCCCCCTGTCTGAAGTACTGCAAAGTGGTCAGCTCGTACGTATTATCACTGCACCGGGCGCCCAGCCAAACCCCTCGTGGCTCAATTTTGTCCTTACCGCCAAAGCACGCAGCGCCATCCGCCATTTTTTGAAAACCCAGCAACATGACGAATCGGTCGACCTCGGCAAGCGCCTACTCGACCGAGCCCTCAACAACTTTGGTTCCAGTTATCACGACATTAAAAAGTCACAGATAAAGCACTTACTCAAAGAAACCGAAGCAGATACTTTTGAATCCGTACTCCAGCAAATCGGCCTCGGCAACCGTGTAGCCTACGCTGTTGCCAATGTATTGATACCTGAAAAGAAACGCAAAAAAACCACGCCAAATCTCGACTCACCGATTTTGGTCGACAATGCCGATGGCTTGATCATCAGCTACGCACGCTGCTGCCACCCCATCCCCGGTGATTTAATTCTCGGCCATATCAGCCCCGGCCGCGGCCTGGTGGTACACCGCGACTCCTGTAAAAACCTCAACGATGTACGCTCCAACGCAGAGAAGTGCATGCCTCTAAGCTGGTCGCCCGCGGTCAAGGGCGAATTTCCGGTAGAACTCAAACTAGAGGTCTACTCAGACCGAGGCATTGTCGCCACCCTGGCAGCACGTATTACTGAGCAAGATGCCACCATCGACCAAATTAATATTAAGGAGCAGGACTCTCACTCCAGCACTATTAATTTAATTATCGGCGTCAAAGATCGCATCCACCTCGCCAATATTATGCGCAGAATTCGCGGCTTAAAATCCGTACAGGCTGTATACCGCGTAAAAAATTAAATCCCGCAAACTGATCAAATAATCTTGAGAATAGCACCATGCCCAACAAAGCCGTGATCCACACCGATAATGCCCCTCAGGCGATTGGCACCTATTCTCAGGCCATTAAAGTCGATAATACCGTTTACCTTTCCGGGCAAATTCCTCTGGAGCCGGAAACTATGGCGATGATATCCGACGATATTGGCGAACAAATTCAACAGGTTTTTACCAATCTAAGTGCGGTCTGCGAAGCGGCTGGCGGATCACTGGCCGACATTGTTAAGTTAAATATTTTCCTCACCGACCTCATTCACTTTCCAAAAGTAAACGAAATTATGGGCCAGGTCTTTGCCGAACCCTATCCGGCCCGCGCCGCCATTGGCGTTAAATCTCTACCCCGCGATGCCCTGGTAGAAATGGATGCCATTATGGTGCTTTGAGGGTTTCACCTCGCAGCCCTGCATCCAATTTAAGTCATGGCCGCAAGATAGGCTGCCATATCAAACTCGGCAAAATACCACTGATAGGAAAGTCGAGAGGGGTGCCTGGGGTGGCCGTGCTGACACAACTTACCGTAGTGCAACCAACCTCCACCCCTGGCAACAACCTCCCGGTGCAGCTTGATACAGGCCTTTAACAAATAAGGGCGAGAACTAATATTCACGCCCCAGGCCGCCCACATCACGGGTGGCTCGTCGCCAAAACTATCGACAATTTCAAGAATATTGCGCCGCGACAATCGCGCATTGTGCTCTGCTGGCAGATCTTGCGGGTCAGTGGCGCGCAGCGGATAAAGGTTGGCCATTACAAAACCCTCATAAGCATTGCGCTGAGCCACTCGCTCAACCTTTGCTACCGTTGTATCGGCCTTTTCTCGATTGGCTGTACTGGGGTTGAGTCCAATCACATGGAGCTTGCTATTACCCGATTTACCGAGGATGAAACGCGCCGTATCGCCCCGATTACAGGAGTAGAGATCATACATAGGGCTTAAACAAACCAGGCCTTAGCGTCGAAATCGCTAATTAGGATAAACAATAAACTCCAGTAGATTTTCATCCGGGTCGCGAATATAAACACTGGTGCCGCAATCACGGCCGCCGTTGCGCCCACCGGCACGCTCCACCGGCCCCTCTTCAATGTCGGCATTAAGCTGATAGAGCAATTGATGTAATGCCGCCTCTGTATCGCCCCAGAAAAAACAGAAATCTCCACAGCCTGGCTGCGCAGTTGGCCCGCGCAAGGAAAATTTGCCCGACTGCCAAATAGCCGGCGTATGGAAATTAATTTTGTGGTCACCAAAGTGGATTGAATACAGCCGTTTACCGAAGTCATCACTCACGCCACAACCAAGAGCCTTATAGAAAGCGATCATTTCATCGACTTTTTGAATCGGAATAGCGACGTGATCGAAAGCCTTAATCATTATTATTTTTCGTCTTTATTATCAAAACGTAACTACCTTAACGTGCGACTATACGCCCTCAACCACCATCATATGGGACACTGCCGATTTATGCCGCGCCATTCTCGCCTCACGGTATTCCTCTGAGTCGACCCAGGCTCGAGCCCGAGCCATCGATTCAAACTTTAATATCACCGTGCGATTGGGTGTGCGATTGCCTTCAAAGACATCGACCGCACCGCCACGGGCCAGGTACTCACCGCCAAAGGCTTCGATGGCTGCAGGGGCCAGTTGCTTATAGGCTTCATAAGCCTCCGGGGCGGTGACTTTGACATCGACTATTACATAAGCGGACATATTATTACCTTGTCATTAAAATCGGGGCGGGCGGGCATCGCGCTAAATATTAGCTGCTGGTACGACCAAGGTTTCAGCGTAGTTATCCAGGGTTTGCACCATCTGCTCCAGGCTCTCGGCAAAACCCACCAAAATAATTTGCTCGACACCGAGGTCCGCAAAACGCTTGACCGTATCTAGGTCACACGCAGTATCGTAGGGTGAAATGGCAATTTCAATATCACTCAGCGAGCGGTCGTAAGTGGCCAACATCTTAGATAGTTTTTCGAGTCGCTCGGGCAGTGTTTCCGGGGTTAAGCGATAACCCATCCAGCCCTGACCAAACTCCGCAACTCGGCGTAGTGCAGGGTTGCTCTCGCCACCAAAGAACATAGGCGGGTGGGGTTTTTGTATAGGCTTTGGCCCCTGTACACACTCGGGTAGTGAATAGTATTCGCCTTCAAAGCTCGAGACTTCGTCGCACCACAAGCTGCGCACCACATGCAGGTAGTCTCGGGTGCGGCTACCCCGGTGTTCGAAGGGGACATTCAAGGCGCCGAACTCCTCCGACGACCAACCGGTGCCAATGCCAACAATCATCCGCCCGCCCGAAAGCACATCAACATCGGCCGCCTGCTTGGCAAGATACACCGGGTTGCGCTGGGGCAAAATGGTGATGCCGGTGCCGAGCTTAATAGTGGAGGTGTGGGCCGCAAGAAAGGTCAGCACAGTGAAGGGTTCGATAATTCCCGTGTCGGCACCGAAGGGCGGTACACCATCATCACTATATGGGTAGGCCGATTCATAACTGGGGAAGTTGACCACGTGTTCAGCGGCCCAGATATTACTAAAGCCCCGCTCTTCGAGTGCCTTCGCAGTACCAATAATATATTCCGGCTGTGAGGCTACCGGCCCACCAAACAGTGTTTGCACACCAAATTTCATAAGGTTATTCCCTTGCAGCAGGGCCGGTACTTATTGGAAATAAAGACGAAAATACCAGCGTTAGTTTATTGTGATTATTGTTGCTGAGAGGATTATTCCCGCTGTCGAGCTATTTGTCTATCACTGTAGTAAAACTCGCTGTCTATACCGAGAGAAATTTAATTTGAAACGTTAGCTCGAGATAGTCACCCTAGAAGGTTGTTGAAATTCGCTGAGTCGAGCCAGATACAAGGCAAAATCAAGCGAAAAAGCGGAGTTTACTGGAGTAAATAAGCACTTTGAGCTTGGCTTTCCTCGGTGCCCCCTTGTGGGGTAAACGCCGTAGATGGCCGAGTCAGTAGGATTTCAACAGCCTGCTAGAATGTTTCCCGAATAGAACGCCAGGCCACCCGCAAACCGCCATGGGCAAAAGGCGGGCGAAAATAGCCGTGTAACCCACCTTCAGGGTTAATCAGCATCAGATTACCACTGTGTGTCACCTGATAATTATTCTCCCCCTCAAACTTGGGCTCGTAAGCAGAGTGTAGCTGGCTGGCAAAACCCATCAGCGCAGCGTGGTCGCCGCCTAGCCCCAGGAAACTCGGGTCAAAGCGCACTAAATACTCACCCAGCTGTTCCGGTGTATCTCGCTCCGGGTCGACCGTTACCAAAACCACCTGAAGATCAGCCTTCTCCTCGGGTTTCAAGGCCTGATACGTTTCAGCCAGCACGGCCATGGTGGTGGGACAAATATCTGCGCAATGACTAAAACCAAAAAAAACGAGGGTCCAGTGACCACGTAATTGCTCGGGGCCAAAAGCACTACCGTGCTGATCGGTGAGTGCAAACTCAAGCAGCTCGGTTGGCTCCTCGAGCATCATCGCTCCGTAATCACGCAATTCGTAGGCATTCAGTATGCGCGGGCTGGATAATTTCTTGCCCACAGCGACGATGGTGAACACGGCAAAAATCGCCACGGCGACAACAATCAGCCGTATATTTCGCTTTACCTTTGCATCTTCAGCCACTTTTTTTACCGCCTGTTAATCGTCGAAAATCCTGTACCTAACCTGCCGGCCCGAGGAGGGGGGGGGCGACCCAGTAATGGTCGACCAACATAATGGCGAACAGGGCCAATAAATAAACGATGGAGTATTTAAAAGTGGCCATACCCAGGTTGGGCTTGTCGCTAACCAGTAAAACAATCGCCCAGTAGAGGAACCCCCCGCCCAGCACCAGTGCGCCGAGCAGATAAAGCCAACCACTCATACCCGTCAAATAAGGCATTACGGTGACGATAATCAGCAACAGGGTATAGAGCAAAATATGCACCTTGGTGTAGTGCTCACCGTGGGTAACCGGCAGCATGGGCACATCGGCTTTGGCGTATTCGTCTTTGCGGTGCAATGCCAGCGCCCAGAAGTGGGGTGGCGTCCAGATAAATACAATCAGCACCAGTAACAGCCCGTAGCCGTGTATATCATTGGTTACAGCCGTCCAGCCCAACAGTGGCGGGGCGGCACCGGCGAGCCCACCAATAACAATGTTTTGCGGCGTTGCGCGCTTTAAATAGAGGGTGTAAACCACGGCATAACCGAGCAGGGAAGCCATGGTCAGCCACGCGGTTAGGGCATTGATATAGACCAGTAAAATGGCCATGCCGACAACACCGAGCACAAAGGAAAAGGTCAGCGCCTGACTCGAGCCCACCCGCCCCTTGGCGATGGGTCGATTCAAGGTGCGTGCCATTTTTAAATCAATACGACGATCAACCAGGTGGTTAATCGTCGCGGCCGACGCTGCACAGAGGGCAATACCGAGGTTACCCAGCACTAATATATCTACCGGCACCATACCGGGTACGGCCATAAACATACCAATGGCGGAGGTGACTATCATCACCAGCACCACGTTGGGCTTACAAAGCTCGAGATAATCTCGCCAGCTTGCGACTTCGCTTTCGTTTTCCAGCTCTAATGTACTCATTTCAATCCTGTTCGACGGGCTTCTCGGCCATCCACATTTTGGTGCCCAGTGTAACAAGGCTAACTAATAACAGCGCGCCACCGGCATTATGCAACACCGCAACCGGTAGAGGGATAACTAAGAGGACATTGGTAATGCCCAAAGCCACCTGTACTGCCAGCACCGCCAATATCGCCACGGCCATGCGACGCACACCGCGGTGGGCAACCTTAAAAAGGGCAACACTAAAAGCCAGCAAGTAAATACTGGTAATAACGGCACCCAGGCGATGCATCATGTGGATGGCCACACGCGCTTCACTATTCATCAGACCACCGAGATAGTTGGGGCCAATGCCCTGGGTCACGTTAAAACCCTGAACCAAATCCATTGCCGGCCACCACTCGCCGCGACAGGTAGGGAAATCAACACAGGCGACCGCCGCATAGTTAGAGCTAATCCAGCCACCCAGTGCGATTTGTAGAAAGACAATCACCACGCCGGCGATTAGTGCCGGGCGCAGGCCTTGTATCTGCCGCCAGCTTGCATTATCGGTTTGCCAACGCTGGTTTTTTAAACGCAGCGTGAAAAGCCAAAGCAGTGAAAAGGTGCTAATGCCCCCGAGCAGATGGATCGTCACTACCTGGGGCCACAGCTTCAGAGTCACCGTCCACATGCCGAACATGCCCTGCCAAACCACCAAAAACAGTAAAAACAGGGGCAGGCGGAAAGGGTAATTGCGCGCGTCTCTGTGCCGCCAGGCAATCACGCTCAGGGCGATAATAAACAAACCCAGGCTGCTGGCAAAATAGCGATGCACCATTTCTGGCCAGGTCTTGTCCGTATCCACCGGCATGTCGGGGTAAAGGGCATCGGCTTGGGCGACTTCTTCGACCTCCGTCGGCCACATTAAATGGCCATAACAACCGGGCCAGTCGGGACATCCCAGGCCCGCATCCGATAAACGCGTAAAGGCACCGAGCATTACCACTACGGCGGCAAGGCAGGTGGCAAGCAGGGCAAGGCGGTAACCCGGCCTGGGCACCGAAGCTTGGGAAAGGGCCATGGCTTATAGCTCCGGAGAGTACTTAATGAGGTGCTTCAGGTCGCCAAGCAAATCACTGCCATCGTGCTCGGGGGTGTAATACATCATCGCCACCCCTTGCTGATCGACAAGAAACAAGCGCGAGGTATCAGCTGTCCACTGGGCATTTGTCGGGCCTATAAAATCTGAGAAATCAGCCAAGTCACCGCGCACAATGGTCAAATAGGGGTGCTCTCGCTTTAAAAAGGCATTCATTTCGTCATCGAGAGGCGTGCCAAGATTTAAGAACACGCGCTTTACGCGCTGGGTTTTTTTATCGAGGCGAATATGAACCTGCCGCGAGGTGTATAAAAAATCACGGCAAGCGCCTTCACAAGTCCCGACGAAGGGTAATAGCAGACGCCACTTCGGTACCTGCTCCTGCCACAACCAGGCTTCACCCTGTTGATCGGTAAGTGGCATATCGGCCATCACCACGATGGGGTTGAGTAAAGTACCCCGATTATTCGTGCCTAATATCGACAGCAGGCGGTCGCGCTGCCCATCGTCATTGGGGAACAACAAAAAGCCGCTCGCCATCACGGCAAAGGTGGTGAAGATAATCAGCCACAGCGGTAGCTTGCTGGCTTTAGGCGTTTCTTCATTCATTGGGCGACTCTCATTTAAAGACTACTCATCAAGCTTTGCCGCTGAATTGCGCGCAAAGCGGGTACTAATATTGGAATTGGCAAACACCGTTAGAACAACCAGGGCAAAGGCCATAGCAAACCACTGCACAGCATAAGCTGTGTGTTTTTCGGGCTGGACATTAACGATGATCCAGCTAGTTTTCAACGCTCTAGTGGGGCTCTCTTCCAGGCGCAGGGAATAGGGATAAACCTTGCCGCCGAGATAGCTCTCCAGCTTGTCGTGATCAAAATGCTGTATCACCAGAGGTGATACATCCGCTGCCCAAACATCATCGGCCAGCATCAGGTGTTTACCAAAGGCTTGATACAGGTAGCCGTTGAATGTTGAGGTCTCTCCCAGAGAGGGTATCGCCGGTAACTGACTGCGATCCAGACCGCCGGCAAGCCAACCGCGATTGACCATTAGCCAAAACGCCTCGCCCCCATCCATTGTCACCTTAAGGGGTATCAACACTTCATAACCCGGGCGACCACCGTGGACGCGGTTATCAATCAGAAAAACCTGCTGCGGGTGAATTTCTCCAGTGGCAGTGACTCGAAGGTAGCGCTGGGCTAAAGCCCTATTGCTGTGCTCTGTCGAGCCATTATCGCCAGTTGAGTCGTCGCCATTGCCGACACTGGCAAAGGCAAGCGGCGCATTGGCGTGCAAAGCCGACTGGGCGGCGAGTATTTCCCGCTTTTCTTCCGCACGATGCAACTGCCAAAAACCAGCGGTTAAGGTCACGGGCAAGAAAAACAAGGTGAAAGCCAGAACCTTCCAGTTCCACTGCCATTCGAATTTCTCAGGGGGAGTAATCTGCTCAGGACTGGCCATATGTGCTTAAATAAAAACCCCATCTATGAGGAGATTTGTAATGTGGCTGAAAGTCGTCATTGTGCTGTTGTTTATCGGCATTGTAATCAGCTTAAGTAGCGGACTGGTGTTTCTGGTGAAGGATTTTGGCAACCCGAAGCGACGCACACTTTATTCACTGGGTATTCGTATCACCCTCGCCAGCTTGATGATGGGACTTATTGTATACGGCTATTATACCGGCCAACTTTTTAGTACGGCGCCATGGGACAAAAAAATCCACGCTCAACATGCCCAGCCGGTGGAGAGACAAAAAACGCCATAAACCAGACAGAAATAACAAAGAGCAGTGACAAAAATGGCCAGGTATTTACCTGGCCATTTTTTATGTGGAGCTTAAAGGCGCTGTTTAAGCCAGTACGTAGACAAACAAAAACAGTCCTGCCCAAACCACATCAACAAAGTGCCAGTACCAGGAAGACGCTTCAAAGCCAAATTGATCATCTGCGCTAAAGTGCCCTTTAAGGCCACGAATCAACTGAATTAACAGCATAAAAGTACCCATGGTAACGTGGAAACCGTGGAAGCCCGTCAACATGAAAAAAGTACTGCCGTAAATTCCGGATTCCAGGGTCAAACCCATTTCGGTATAGGCTTCGTGGTATTCCTCATACTGCAGGAAGAGGAAGATAATACCGAGAAGTACGGTCACCGCCAGCCAGATATTAAACTTTTTGCGATCATCATGCTTAATGGCGTGATGGGCAAAATGCACGGTCACACTGGAGGTTAGCAGGATGATAGTGTTCCACAGGGGCAGCCAGTGCAGCAGTTTGTCCCAACCCGGGAAGCTCATATTATGCTCCGGGCCAACAAATTCATTACTACCTGCAGCCTGTGCAGGTGTTTCCATCAGCGGCCACTGGGCGGTAAATTCTGGCCACACCAAGTGAATCATGTCGCTTTTGTCACCTTCACCGCCCAACCAGGGTAGGGCCAGGGTACGAATGTAGAAAAGGGTGCCAAAGAAAACGGCGAAGAACATCACTTCAGAAAAGATAAACCAGCTCATGCCCCAAACATAGGAGCGCTTTAACTGATCACTGTTCATACCCGCAATGTTTTCACGAATCACGGTGCGAAACCAGATATACATTACCGCAACCAGCAGAGCCGTTCCGACGAGAAGTATGCTGCTACTACCATCGTTAAGTAAAAGTCCAGCCCCAAGCGCCATCAAGCCCAGTGCCAGCGCGCCAAGAACCGGTAAACGGCTCTCCTCAGGTACGTAGTAATTACTTTCTGTTGCCATTTTTTTATTTCTCCAATACTCCGCGTTCCTAGACGCGGTAACTAACAGGTGATTAGTTTGTTATTGCCACTTCGGCTGCCGTCGCTTCCGTCACATCAAACAGGGTATAAGATAAGGTAATAGTGGTCACGCTGTCCGGTAACTCTGGGTCAACGATAAACACCAGTCCCATTTTTGTCTCTTCACCCGCTTTTAGTGGCTGTTTGTTAAAGCAAAAACATTCAGTTTTGTGAAAAAACTCTGCTGCATTGTTGGGTGTAATATTGGGTATTGCCTGAGCAACCATATCTCTCGACGTCGGGTTACGTGCATAAAACTCGACTGCAGTTTTCTCACCCGGATGAACGCGAACCTGGTACTCCACCGGGGCAAATTCCCAGGGCATTGCACCATTATTTGTCGCGACAAACTGAACTTTAACTTCCCGCTCCGCATCTACTGCTGCCACTGCGCCCTCATACTGTCCCTTGGTCTTGCCACCGATACCGGTGAGCTCACAAAACACATCGTACAAAGGCGGCATCAAAAAGACTGCAAAGACAAACATGCCAATCGCCGCCACCACTAACTTCAGGGTGATTTTCTGCGTCGCGTTGATTGGCATGCCAGGTACTCTCCCCGCGCCTACTTAACTTCAGGTGGCGTTGAGAAAGTGTGGAAAGGCGCTGGTGTTGGCAGCGTCCATTCCAGACCCTCTGCACCTTCCCAGGTTTTCTCTTCGCTAGTGGGCTTGCCAGCAACGATGGTATAGATCACATTGTAGAGGAACATCAACTGCGCTGCCCCGTACATGAAAGCACCAATGCTCGACACCATATTCCAGTCAGAAAACTGTAGGGCGTAATCTGCATAACGGCGCGGCATACCTGCAAGCCCTAAAAAGTGCTGAGGGATAAAGGTGATGTTAAAACCGATAAAGGCAAGCCAGAACTGCGCTTTACCCATGGTCTCGTCATACATTCTGCCGGTCCACTTGGGCAGCCAGTAATACACAGCCGCTGACATTGAAAAGACCGCACCAGCCACCATCACATAGTGGAAATGACCGACCACAAAGTAACTGTCATGGTATTGAATATCCGCCGGGGCGACCGCCAGCATCAAGCCGGTGAAACCACCAAAGGTAAACAAAATGACCATAGCAATGGAGAACAACATCGGTGTTTCAAAGCTAAGCGAGCCTTTGAACATGGTGGTTATCCAGTTAAACACCTTCACCCCCGTGGGCACGGCAATCAGCATGGTGGCGTACATGAAGTACAACTCACCAGCAATTGGCATACCCGTGGTGAACATATGGTGAGCCCATACGATGAATGACAGGAAGGCAATGGCTGATGTCGCGTAAACCATCGATGAGTAACCGAACAGAGGCTTGCGGCTGAATGTTGGAATGATCGCTGAAACCACACCAAAGGCCGGCAAAATGATGATGTACACCTCGGGATGACCAAAGAACCAGAAAATATGCTGGAACAAGACTGGATCACCGCCACCGGCTGCATCGAAGAAGCTGGTACCGAAGTTAATATCCATCAACATCATGGTAACCACACCGGCCAGAACAGGCATTACCGCAACCAACAAGAAAGCGGTAATCAACCAAGTCCAGACGAAGAGCGGCAGTTTCATCATTGTCATGCCAGGGGCGCGCAAGTTGAGCACGGTGGCGATGATGTTGATGGAACCCATAATTGATGAAGCACCAATAATATGGACGCCAAAGATGAAGAAGTTAACCGTGTCGGGCGCGTAGGTGGTGGACAGTGGCGCGTAGAAAGTCCAACCAAAGTTAGGCGCACCGCCTTCCATAAACAGCGTGGAAGCCAGCAGGGCAAAACCGAAAGGCAAAATCCAGAAGCTGAGGTTATTCATCCTCGGCAGCGCCATATCCGGTGCACCAATCTGCAGGGGAATCATCCAGTTAGCCAGGCCCACGAAGGAGGGCATGATGGCCCCGAAGACCATGATCAAACCGTGCATCGTGGTCATCTGGTTGAAAAACTCGGGTTTAATCAGCTGCATACCTGGAGCAAATAGCTCGGCGCGAATAATCATCGCGAACGCGCCGCCGAGTAAAAACATTGCAAAACTGAACCAGAGGTACATCGTACCAATGTCTTTGTGGTTCGTGGCGAACAACCAACGACCAATACCTTTTGCGGGACCGTGTGCCATGTTAATTTTCCCCTATTGGCCTTGTTTGAATTTAAGTACGTCGAGAGGCTGAACCATGTCACCGACATCGTTGCCCCAGGCATTACGCTCATAAGTAATGATCGCGGCCAGGTCGACCTCTGACAATTGCCCTCCGAAGGCTTGCATCGCCGTGCCACTGACACCGTTGACCACAGCATCAAGATGCTTGGCCACGGGGCCAAGAGCAATCGCGCTGCCCTTCAAACCAGGAAATGCCCCGGGGATACCCTCACCATTGACCATATGACATGAAGCACATGAACGGTTGTAAGCTGCCTCACCTTTAGCCATCAACTGCTCAAGCGTAAAGGTTTTCTTAGCCATCTCGCGCTCAGCTGCCGCAGCTTCTTTTTTGTCCGCTAGCCAAACCTTATATTCTTCTTCGGTAACCGCATGCACAACGATGGGCATAAAGGCATGGCCCTTACCGCAGAGCTCAGCACAGAAACCGCGATAGATACCGGGCTCATCGATATTGGCCCAGGTTTCGTTGATAAAGCCGGGGACTGCATCGCGCTTAACACCCAAATCTGGCACCCACCAGGCGTGGATAACGTCTTTAGCGGTGAGTAGGAAGCGGATTTTTTTGCCGATCGGCAAGACCAGGGGCTCATTGACCTCGGAGAGGTAGAACTCTGTTTTCGCCTCCAGGTTATAAATGGCGGACTCTGAGGTCGTCAGCTCACTCATAAACTCAACACCTTCGCCGAGATATTCGTACTGCCATTTCCACTGGTAGCCGGTAATCTTAATATCAAGATCGGCTTCGCTGGTATCGTAAAGCTCAACCAACGTTTTGGTGGAGGGGAAGGCTACCCAGATCAAAATAAAGACCGGAACTATCGTCCACAACAACTCGACTGTTGTGCTTTCGTGGAAGTTTGAAGCCTTGGCACCTTTTGATTTGCGGTGGGCAAACATGCTGTAAAACATAACACCGTAAACCACCACTGAGATCCATACACAGATCCAGACGACAAGCATGTGTAAGTCATAGATATCATTACTTACACTGGTGACGCCCCGGGGCATATTCAGCAAACTCCACCCACTTGTATGTGCATCTTCTGCCTGGGCTAGTTGCCCTACAGAAAATAACAGTAGCAGCGGGCTTAGCGCATACACGACAAGCTGCTTTACTCTAGATACCATTGCCTATTCTCTCCGGATTGCTTTATTGATCTTTTTGAGAAACACGAGAAGCCCTAGCGCCAGGCTTAATCAGCCTACGCTGGCTATCTGAACCCCCCGCGCTCCCACTTTTACATTTATTTGCGGGAACACCTGCGACATCATGTCACTTCTTTTGCCAACAATTTACGTTTACTGTATTCATCGCCCCCTTAAAACGAAAGGACATAACAACACACGTAATATCGACGCGGCGCGCAGTATATCAGAAGGCCTGTAGAAAGGTCACCGTCAAAAAGCCAATAAACAGGGCAACCAGCGAGCCCAACCTGTCAATCACTTGACACACATCAATCGACCAGAATGCTAACTAACCTAAAAGCCTAAAATATCGCAAACATCAGCTCGAAGCTCCGAGCACAGGGTTTGTAGGTGGTTTGCTTTTTTTCAATTTTCAACTAGATTTCTAGGCATGGATACTTTCAATCTACGCCGCGATATAGAGCGCGCCAAAGTTATCGAACACCAAAGCGGACTGCTCGCCGCACAACTCCAGCTCAAGGCTCCCTTTTTACACCGCGCAATTCAAATGCCACTCGACAATGCCGTTCCTGTGCTTCTCGATTTTGTCGTGCGCTATACCGAACATGTCGCTGAATTCGTCGATGTGCTGAGCATTATCGGCATCAATGCCAATTGCTGTGAATACACCGAGGCGGTAGTTAACTTTTGCACCGGCGCATTTGATCAAATTCTTCCATTATTAAACGGGAAAAATGAACTCGCCACCCTTATGGCCCAGGCCTATATCGCCCACCGAGTGATTGAAGAGGTCAACGAACACTTTTCCCAACAGTGTAATGAGCCACTCATCCCGATGGACATGACCCGCTCCAACCTCATCATTCATCAATTGATCGGCGAACCCCTGGCTAATCAACTCGATCTTGTCGCCCAGGACGTTGCCGAACAACTGGAGCGGGACTATCTACGCTTAGATAGCGGCATCTTCGACCAAAACGCTAGCCGGGAAATTGCCTGGGGCATTGAGGTCACTCACTGGCCCTGCCTCACCGACACGCTGGCGGTGGGTTTATTGCTGGGGCAGGGCAGCACCAACACGGCCAGCATTCACTAACCTTGTACCATTCTTTTTATTTTTTCACTGAGGCATCGACAAACTTAATCGGCTGTCTATCGAGATCACGGTTGGCACGGGTTTCTAAATCTGCGGAGGGCTGGCTAAACAAGGTCTCCTCGGCGAAATCACAACTGACACATTCACGACAGTCTTTCTCGCCCTGCCGATAAACCACCAACTTGTCCATCTCACCACAACGGGGGCAAACAGCACCTGCAATAAAACGTTTAACCACTTTTTTTGTCACCCTAAACTCCCGTTCAAACCCAGTAATAAAGCCCGCTATAATAACAGCTCACACAAACTACCAGGATTTAGCCATGCCACTCGACAATACAAGCGCCATCCGCTGTTTTAACGGCCACACCCCAAAACTTGGAGAGCACTGTTTTGTCGACACAGCGGCAACGGTGATTGGCGATGTCGAGCTCGGCGACGACTGTTCAGTCTGGCCCGGCGCAGTGATACGCGGTGACATGCACTCGATTCGCATCGGCCAGCGCAGCAGTATTCAGGACGGCACCGTGGTGCACATTACCCATGCCAGCGACTACAACCCCGGCGGCTGGCCAACCACTATCGGCAACGATGTCACCGTTGGCCACAATGTCACCCTCCACGGCTGCACATTAGGTAACTGTATTTTGGTGGGTATTGGCTCCACCGTCATGGACGGTGCGGTGGTGGAAGATAACGTGATTATCGGCGCGGGTACGCTGGTACCGCCCGGCAAAACCTTAAAAAGCGGCCACCTCTATTTCGGCAGCCCCTGTAAACAGGCTCGAGCGTTAACTCAAAGTGAAATTGACTACTTTCCCTATACCGCTGGCAACTACGTGAAACTGAAAGATCAGTACCTGGCTGAAGCCGGCTAATAGAATGGCAACAACGCCTTAACCTGCATTTAATGACGCAGGCTAAGGCCAGTCGTTAGAGCATATCGTCGTAGGGGTTTTCGCCTGTCAAAGGAACAGCCTTGCCGTAGCCCGGCAGGCTGATAGCCTGATCAGAAAGCAATACTTCATCGTCGCCAATCACCCCTTCACCAAAACGGTAAATCGGTGCTAACTCACCCCGGTCGGCGCGCGCTTCATAATCTGCTGCTTGCTCACGTGTAGCCTCGCGGCGCTGGCAGTAATCACTCCAGTCACTGCTGTGGCGTTTAGCCAGCATTTGCTCAGTGACCTGACCGGAGAACAAAACGCCCGTCGCATTATTACCGCCAAAACCCTTGGCATTAATAAAGGCGACATCTTTTTCAGCCGGTAAATCTTTCAGGGGGAAGTGTAGGCGCTGCTGATAGACATCATCGGCGACGGCATCCATGGTTTTAATGCCGGGAATCAAGCCGTGGCGCATGGCACCAATGGCCGTCATGATCTGGTCACCACTGGCTGGTGCCAGCGAATGTCCAACATAGGCTTTCACCGCACACACGGGCCAGTCACTAATACCGAAGGCCTCGGCAATACGCTCAAAAATAATCGACTCCGTGACTCGATTCTGCGGCGTGCTCGAACCGTGGGCCATAACAAAACTGCGCTGGCGCACGGCTTCCTCACCGAGGATATTGCGCGCCGTGGCAACCGCCTTGCCAAAGCTAATATAGTTGCCCGGCCCCGGCCCGGAGATGGACTTTTTAATGCCATCGGCATCAACATGAACATCGGGCACCGCACCAAAAATATCGGCACCCAATTCGACGGCCAGTGCGTCGTCCATCAGGACAATATATTGCGCCGACTCACCCATAACAAAACCGGCATTCTCACCAAAGGGACGGCTGTAGCGGCGGGGGTCGCCATCACCCAGAGCCTGCATTTCCGCTTCCGTGGCCAGAGCGGTCATGTTGGTATAACCCTCCATAATCTCCGGCAAGATGGGCGCTTCACCGCAACCCACGACAGCTACACGACGGGCGCCGCTGTGGATATCTTTCACGGCCGCGCGCAAATTGTATAAAAAACTGGCACAGGCGCCGGCCACCGATTCAGTATGACCGAGGTTACCCAGCACATAGGCATTGACGAAATCGGCGGGCATGCTGGTCAAGCCCATAGGCACCTGTTTGGAGGTTGGCCGCCGCCCCAACTGGCGTGAAGCCATCAAACCACCAAGGCCTTCATCGGCCAACTGCCCCATAGCGCTGGAGGCGTAAACACCAGTTTCATCGGGCTGCACGGCATCGCAAATGGTTTGCCAGTCAATACCGATGGAGCGCACCGCGTCGGTGGCGCCAAACAGTGCCAACTGTAGGCCTCGCGGTTGAAAGCGTGAATTGTAGAGCTCACCCGGTTCAAAACCCGTTGGCAACTGGCCAGCGGCCTTCACCGACATATTGCGCGTGGTGGGGATACGCCACTCCTGCTGCCCCTGAATGGTCACTTCTACCGAACCATCTGGGCCATCAGCGACTTGCCAGCTTTCCGGTATCACCTCGGGCAGGCTTTTTTTCGTAGTCCGAAATGTCATCGCCTGTTCACTGGAGTCTGTCACCAGTGTCTTTTGGCAAAACGCTGCGTCGGGGTCGTAGTGGTTTGACTCAATACGACGGACCAAGGTCTTATCGCAAACCTCGGCAGCATAGCGCGCAGAGACTTCATTGATGCTGAGGCTTTTGCCCGTACTATCTGCATAGGCGGAACCATTCCAGCTAACCAACTTCATCATGCAGGCCAGACCGGCAATGGTTTTTTCCTGCTCTTCCTGAGCCAGGTTTTCTAGCACCATGCGCCGGTAAGCCTGGTCAAATGAACTTCTTCCTGCGGGATTAACACCACCGTATCCGACAATAACGGGCAAAATTGACATTGTTTTTTGCTACCTTATCCATAGATTAAACATAACTGGGCAAATTGTAAGCTGTACGCAGCCCCCCATTAATGGCTATAGTAGCCACATTCTATGGTGTTTTAGCCATTAATGGGAATTCTTATGATTGAACCCTACCGTGTCGCCGTTCTGCTGAGTGAGAACCTACTCGCAACCAGCGCCACCTTACCGATCGAAATCCTCAACACCGCTGCAGGTTCAGCTCGCGCCAACAAGCGAGACGCCCGGCCGATAGAAATTCACTCGGTGTCGCTAAGCGGTGACCCCGTGCCCTCCTCATCAGGCTTTAGCCTTACGCCGACGGCATCCATCGACGATGATATTGGGCGCTGCGACTTAATCCATATCCCCGGATTCTGGCGCAACCCCCGCCCCATCATTCGTCGCCACAGCGAGTTTCTGCCCTGGCTGGTCAAACACCACGAGCAGGGCTCTATTATTAGCGCCGTCGGCACCGGCTGTTGCTACTTGGCCGAGGCGGGCCTACTCGACGGCAAACCCGCCACCACTCACTGGCATTATTTCGATCAATTTCAGCGCGACTATCCAAAGGTTGAGCTGACGCGACAGTATTTTATTACCCGGGCCGACAACCTCTACTGCGCCGCCAGTATTAACGCCCTCGCCGAATTGATGGTGAATATTATCTATCGCTGGTACGGACGGGCCGTCGCCAATATCGTACAACGCAATTTCTTC
Organism: Candidatus Reddybacter sp.; assembly: GCA_041277045.1. Taxonomy (GTDB): domain Bacteria; phylum Pseudomonadota; class Gammaproteobacteria; order Pseudomonadales; family Porticoccaceae; genus Reddybacter. Next base: position 771,309 of record JBGFSY010000001.1, read on the forward strand.
CACGAGATACGCAACTCCTTTGAGCCGACAAAATACTACAGTGGGGAGGCCACCCAGCACCCGGACGAGCAGATCGTGCAGGCGCAAATCTGGATGCAGGACAATTTCCATAAAACGATTCATATCGCTGCACTGGCCGAGCAATTTGAGATGAGCTTACGCACCTTTAATAGGCGCTTTAAAAACGCCCACGGCCATAGTCCGCTGAACTACCTGCAGGAATTACGGCTCAATGCCGTCAAAGACTTACTGCAACACAGTAATCTGTCGCTGGCCGAAATCGCCAATCGCTGCGGTTATCAGGATGTGTCTTTTCTGACCCAACTCTTCAAGCGCCACTTCAATGTCCCCCCTGGGCGCTATCGCGACACCGTGCGGGCGAAGTTATTCAAGGCTACAAACTAGTAAATAAGTTCGATCAATCCCCCGCTTTTTACACCGCTGTACTGAGCTTCCACCTTACCCTTGATCTGCCCTTAAAGGGCACTATTACCGAGAGGTTACTGAAGCTCAAACCCGGCACTGTCGGCCGCTCCGTCATCCCGCAACAGGGCGAGAGCATGGTTGGCAAAATTGAGTTGATGCAACTGCCCCGCGCCGCAGAGGTTCAGGATTACCGAAAGCAGCACAGTAAGTAAGCACTCACTACAGAGCGTAGCTTTACCCCGATAAAACTGCGGCTCCCGGGTAAAGCTCAGCGGCAGCAGCCTACAATTCGCTATTAAAAACGTCGCCTGTCATGCTGATTCAATAATACCTGCACTTGTTCGAGCATCCAGCTGTCCGGCGCATTAGTCCAGCACTGCAGAGCGGGAAACCAATGCAGACCCATGCAGGTCAGCATTAATCGAACACCCTCCGACACAGGGCCGGAGCGCCGATAGGCATAATAGACGGGGGATTTATTCTTAAAGATAGAAACAACTCTGGTCACGGCTCACTCCTTGAACACCCCTTTGCGAGGGGCTTAACGTGACCTTATTCTTAGCAGCAAAAACCGCAAATCACAACAACTTTACTCTTGTACTGTCTGCTCCGCCCCCAAACGGCGAGCTCGGTAGTAGGCCTCTTCCGAGATCTCGTGATAGTCCGTCACCTGCGCCTGAAAGGCCTGTTGTGAATCGCGCGCCTTTTTTGCCAACGGATCATTAGCGACCAGCTCATTGAGCACTTCCCCAGTGATCGCCTTGAGCTTAATCAGCACATCATCCGGCAGGCGGCGCAATTGCACACCGTGTTCGTCAACCAGCTGCACCAGCGCTGCGTTATTACGCGCGGTGTATTCATCGAGCATGTCCTGATTTACCGTGCGTGCCGCCGCTTCAACCATGGCCTGCAGATCATCGGGCAGCGATTCCCAGGCATCTTTATTAATGACCAATTCCAGGGTCGAACCCGTCTCGTGCCAACCCGGGTAGTAATAGTATTTCGCCACCTGATGAAAACCAAAGGCCAGATCATTGTAGGGACCAACCCATTCGGTGGCATCAATCACCCCGGTTTGCATGGCGGTATAAAGCTCGCCGCCGGGAATGGTGACCGCCTCACCACCAGCGCGGGTAATTACCTCACCACCAATGCCGGGAATGCGCATTTTCAAACCCTGCAGATCTTCGAGACTGTTGATTTCCCGATTAAACCACCCGGCCATTTGCACCCCGGAGTTGCCTGCGGCAAAGGGCACAAGGTTGAAGGGTGCATAAGTTTCACGCCACAGCTCCATGCCGCCACCGTGGTACAACCAGCTGTTCATTTCCTGGGCATTAAGGCCAAAGGGCACCGAGGTAAAAAACACCGAGGCCGGGGTTTTACCCTTCCAGTAGTAGGCCGCGCCGTGACCCATTTCTGCCGTGCCCTGAGAGACCGCATCGAAGACCTCCAGTGCAGGCACCATTTGCCCAGCGCCATAAATCTTTATTTTCAGACGACCCTGACTCATGCGATCGACCAGGGTGGCAAAATTTTCAGGCGCCATACCCAGGCCCGGATAATTTTTCGGCCAGGTGGTGACCAGCTTCCATTTAAAGGTTTTCTGCTCTTGGACAGCAGCGCCACCGGCAGAGGAGCTCGCCGCTTGTTGCTCACCGCAGGCCACTAATAAAAGTACCAGAGCACTTATTGCTAACTTTTTTATCATTGGTTATTTACCTTACTTTTTATTAATTATGCCGATGCGACTTATGCCGGCTGTAGCTTCGCGTATTGCAGCACCATCCACTTGGTGCCTTCATTGGTAAAGTTAACCTGTACCCGCCCGTTGGGGCCGTTGCCCTCAAAACTGAGGATCACACCTTCGCCAAAAATCTTGTGCTTCACCTGCTGGCCCAGCGCCAAGCCCGAGCCCGTACCCTCGTCACTCAGCGTGGCTTTTTTCGCAAAACTCGTCGGCTTGGACACATTAGCCGATAGCCGTACTTCTTCGAGCACATCACTGGGAATATCACGAATAAAGCGCGACACTCGGTTATAACTCTCTTGCCCGTAGAGCCGTCGCGTTTCGGCAAAGGTCAGATAGAGTTTTTCCATCGCCCGGGTAATGCCGACATAACAAAGACGGCGCTCTTCCTCGAGACGACCCGATTCCTCCAGTGACATTTTGTGGGGAAAGAGGTTTTCCTCCATGCCCGCCATAAATACCAGAGGGAACTCCAGCCCCTTGGCCGAGTGCAGGGTCATTAACTGAATGGCATCTTCATCGCTTTCGGCCTGGCGTTCACCGGCATCGAGCACCGCCTCGTCAATAAACTGGGGCAGGGCGGGGGTATCGGGATCGGGCGCTTCGTAGGCCCGACAGGCAGTAATCAGCTCTTCAAGGTTTTCGACACGAGTCTGACCGCGCTCGCCTTTTTCGCGGCGATAAAACTCCAGCAGGCCCGAAGCTTCCAGTACTTGATCCGTCAAGCTATCGAGAGTCAGGCTTTGATAATCCTCGGCCAACTCGGCCACCATCGCCAAAAAGCCGCGCACAGCATTGCTGGCACGGGCCGGTAAATTTTCGACCTCGCTTTCCGCCGCCGACCACATCGACTGCTGCGCCGCCCGCGCCGTGTCACGCAAACGCTGTACGGTTTTGTCGCCGATGCCCCGAGTAGGAGTATTAATCACCCGCTCAAAGGCCGCATCGTCGTGGCGGTTCATTAATAGGCGCAAATAGGCCAGGGCATTCTTAATTTCCAGCCGCTCGTAAAAACGATGCCCCCCATAAATACGGTAGGGAATCTGTAAGCGCAGCAGGGCTTCTTCAAGAATCCGCGACTGGGCGTTGGAGCGATAGAGTATCGCCACATCACTGCGCATATTGCCCTTGGCGATCCAGTCCTGAATGCGCTCACCAATAAAGCGCGCCTCGTCCTGTTCATTAAAACCGGCGTACAGCGATAACAGCTCGCCATCTTCGCCATCGGTCCACAGGGTTTTACCCAGGCGGTTGGTGTTTTGGGAGATCACCCCATTGGCCGCTTTTAATATGGTCGCCGTGGAGCGGTAGTTTTGCTCCAGCCGAACGGTGGTAACACCCTCAAAGTCGTGGGTGTAGTTTTGAATGTTTTCAATCTTGGCACCGCGCCAGCCATAAATAGACTGGTCGTCATCACCCACCGCCGTCATACCTAACTTATTACCCGCCAGCACCCGCAGCCAAGCGTATTGAATGCTATTGGTGTCCTGAAACTCATCCACCAAAATATGTTGAAAGCGATCTTGGTAGTGGGCCAGTAGCTCCGGTTTATGCAGCCACAGTTCGTGGGCGCGCAATAGTAGCTCTCCGAAATCGACCAAACCGCCGCGCTGGCAAGCCTCTTCATAGCCGCGATAAAGTTGCAGCATCGCCACCGAAAACGGGTCGGGGCTTTGCTGGATATGGGCGGCACGCAGGCCCTCATCTTTCTGTTCGTTGATATACCACTGGGCCTGGCGGGGCGGCCATTTTTCCGTGTCCATATTCAAGGCGGTATACACCCGCTTGATAACACGCAGCTGGTCGTCGGCGTCGAGTATTTGAAAGCCCTCGGGCAAACCGGCATCGCGCCAATGCATTTTCAGCAGCCGATGAGCAAGACCGTGAAAGGTGCCGACCCACATACCCTGGGGGGCAAAACCAATCAGGTCGGAAATGCGCTCGCGCATCTCCCGCGCCGCTTTATTGGTAAAGGTGACGGCGAGTATTTGATAGGGCGACAAACCCTCAACCTGCATCAGCCAGGCAATACGGTGCACCAGTACCCGGGTTTTACCACTACCGGCACCGGCCAGCACCAGCTGATAGGGGTCGGCACTGCTCACCGCCTCGCGTTGGGCGGGATTAAGACTATCTATTATTGAGGTAACATCCATAGGGCGGGGATTTTAGCAGATTCCTCACAGGCGCTTGGCGATATTAATCTGTGGATATAGCAAAAAAACACCCTCTACTCGTGACACGCTTTAATTACCTGTAGAACAGATAGCCTTCACTCATGGCACGCTGTGAATACATCCCTGTACGCTCGGCTTTGGCATCCTGCGTCGCTCTACCTCCTGCATCCATGCAGTCGTCGATGTCGGCACCCATGCCTCCGACGGTCACCAGCAAACAGCTTTCTTTTCTTTCCCAGTATTAAGTAAAAAACCATAGAAACACTTTCACCGGTAAATAAACTACAATTTGCCGGGACTAAAATGGAGACCGGCCGTGAAGCCCGCAGCACTGACACAAACCATCAGTAATGAACTACAGGCGATGCGCAAATCTGAACGCAAGGTCGGGCAGTTTGTGCTGGCCCAGCCCGACGAAGTGATCCGCATGCGCATCGTCGACCTCGCCGAGCAGGCTGAGGTGAGCGAACCCACCGTGGTGCGCTTTTGCCGCGCCGTGGGTTGCAATGGTTTTCAGGACTTTAAACTGGCCCTTGCCCAGCAGTTGGCATCCAGCCCCAGCATCGGCCAGATTGCGGTTACCGATAGCGACTCTATCGCCGAATATTCCTTTAAGGTTTTCGACTCCACCGTCGACAGCTTATTAAAGGTGCGCGACAACCTCGACCTTGAAATGCTCGACCACGCCGTGCAGGCACTGTGCGCCGCCAAGCGGGTGGAGTTTTACGGTTTTGGTGCCTCCGCCGCCGTGGCCTTTGACGCCCAGCACCGCTTCTTTCGACTGCAATTAGCGACCGCTGCCTACTCCGACCCCCACCTGCAAAATATGTCGGCGACCTCCCTCTCACCCGACGATGTCGTTGTCGCCTTCTCACAGTCGGGGCGCACCAAGGCATTGCTCGACTCCATTGCCTTGGTCAAAGCCCGAGGCGCAAAAGTCATTGCCCTGGCACCCAGTAAGTCACCCGTTGCCGACGCGGCCACCATTGCCATTACCATTGACGTTAAAGAAGATATTCAAATTTATACGCCCCTGTCGTCGCGCATCGCCCATCTCGCGGTGATCGATGTGCTGGCCATCGGCGTCGCCCAGCAGAAAGGGCCCCAGCTTGAAGAACACCTGCAACAGTTACAGAAAAACCTCGATAGCTTGCGCATAAAATAAGTTGTTTCATCGAAGCAAAAACTTTCATCCGGCCACAAAAAGAGAATAAAAATGGATAGCAAACAACTCACCCCACAGCTTCATGTCGCCAGCCAAATTAGCAAAGACGATATTCCCGCTATTGCCGCCCTGGGTTTTAAAACTATTCTCAACAACCGACCCGACGGTGAAGGCGAAGGACAACCACCCGCAGCTGAAATAGAAGCCGCCGCCAAAGCCCACGGTATTCAATATATTTATCAACCCGTGGTCGGCACAGCAATCAGTGATGAAGACGCTGAAGAATTTGGCAATAACATTGCCAACAATGACGGCCCCATATTCGCCCACTGCCGCACCGGCACCCGCTGTACTATTTTGTGGATGCTTTCTCAGGCGAAAAACCAGAGTGCCGATGACTTGTTAGCGACGGCTGCCAAGGCAGGGTATTCGTTAGAAAAGGTACGGGGGAGGCTTGAGGGGCTTGGCAATCAAACTGTCTAATTATTTGATATCTGAATCGCTGAAGTTAACTGTTAGAGCCGACAAGAATCATTATGGATTCTGAAGAGGATAATGTAAGAAACCAGGCATCAGGCACCCTCACCTATATGCCTTGGTATGAACATGTAAAAAACCTTCTTACAGCGCATTGGAAAACATTTCTGCTGTATTGGCTTGGCGGCTTCGGTGTTTTTTGGGGAGTTGTCGAATCGGCCAGCTTCTTCTACCCCGAATCAAAGTTAAATAACCCCTATATCCTTTTCGGAATTTTATTCTTCTGTTTTCTAGGCTCTATATTACGTTGTATTTACGATTACAGAAATATGGTTCCAGTTGGCCTAGAAAATGAGTCCGCTAAAATTCATAAAATTGCAGGATCAAAAAGACTTTTTTGGGAGTACGCATTAGCCTATGAGCTACTTAAAAGCAGGTTTGAAAAAATAGATCAAGAACTTGATGATATTATGAATAATAGAGTTCACGTGAAAGTAAACCGGTCCATGGATGTGGAAGGTTATATTCAGTGGGTTCAGACAAGGCCAGAAAACTTGCTAAGAATTATAGCAACTGCCAAACAACTGCTTATCTTTGATCTAATATATGCTATTCACCCCAAGGATGGAGGAGAAATTAATTTCAGTAGGCTCATAAGAGTCGTAGATCTTATTAATGACCTGTACAAGAGTGCGTATGAATTCGAAATAGAGGGACGTGAAATAAAGATACCTGACATGTTTGACTTGGTTCACGAAATTCAGTTTGAGTGGATCCCTGTTATTCGCGATGCTTTCTATCAAATGCTAAGCATCCTTAATTCTGCCGCTACAAGAGAGAAAGATAATCTTTCTCCTATTGAAGCTACTATAACCTTTGAAGAGCCCCCTAGAATCGATGAGTTTTGCGAGGAAATCGATAGACTACGTTTATTGATGGAGGCTTAATGTACCGGCAAGAAAGGCTATAACAAACACGTCAATTAGGGTGAAAGTCGATTTTATAGCCACAATAAATTACGTGTAAATAAGAGCTGTAAATACTACTATGACAACATCCAATCTCGCCACCGAGTGGTCTTTATTACAGAACCAATTCGATAGCTATGAAAAGTATTCACTGCTCATTAAGCTTTCAAGTATTGGCGTTTTAGCTGCAGCATATTTCACCAATCACCTCTCTGTCTTTGTTTTATTGTTGTTACTCGTTCTTTGGCTACAGGATGCAATCTGGAAAACTTTTCAAGCACGCATTGATGTCAGGCTTTTACAGCTAGAAAATTATTTGTCGAATGAACATTCTCTAGAAAATCGCGATGGCATCGCTTTTCAATTCAATAGCCAATACGCACAAAACCGGCCCGGCAGCGTCGGTCTGCTTAAAGAATATTTGCGCCAATCTTTACGGCCTACCGTTGCTTTCCCGCATGTCGTATTAATAGCAATCGTAGCTTTGCATCTATTCCTTATAACTAATTAGCTTTCGGCCATTGGGCCACCAAGGCTTAAGGTTTTGTCATCACTATCTATAAGAACGAGGGTCTGTAAATATCTGATCTACCTGCTCATTATTGACATTAGTCACCCATGAGTGCGAACCTGCGGTTACCAATTATAAATAATAATAGTTAACACACTGATAGGTAGCACAAGCATGTCAGCACAGAAACATTACGACGCAATCATTATTGGCGCCGGTGTATCCGGCCTTTATCAACTCCACCGTTTGCGAAAGGCGGGCTTTTCCGTGCGCCTTTTTGAAAAGGCCGATGGGGTCGGCGGCACCTGGTATTGGAATCGCTATCCGGGCTGCCGCTTTGACTCGGAGAGTTATACCTATGCCTACTCTTTTTCAGACGAGTTACTGGAGGAGTGGAATTGGAGTGAGCACTTTGCCGGCCAGCCCGAGACTCTCGCCTATCTCAACCACGTTGCCGACAAGTTCAACTTGCGTGACGACATACAGTTTAATACCCGAATTCGTTCCGCCGCCTATAACGAAGGCAATAGCAAATGGGCCATAGAGAGTGACAATGGCGAACAGGCGAGTTGTCAGTTTTTGATTATGGCCACCGGCATATTGTCTGCCGTACAGTTTCCCGATCTCGAGGGCATAGCCGACTTTAAAGGTCAGTACTTTCACACGGCACGCTGGCCCCATGAGCCCAATGGTTTAGGCGGTGATAAATCGGTATATACCGGTAAGCGAGTCGCGGTAATTGGTGCCGGTGCCAGCGCCGTGCAGGTTATTCCCCATGTCGCCAAGGATGCGCAAGAGCTGGTAGTTTTTCAGCGCACGGCCAACTGGGCATCACCCTTATTTAACAGCCCCATTACTGACGCTGAGCAACCGGCATTAAAAGCCGCTTACCCGGAGATCTTTAAAGCCTGTGATTCGACAGCGGGTGGTTTTGTTCATCAGTTCGACCCTCGGTCTATCTACGATGTCAGCGAAGAAGAACGCAACGCACTGTTTGAAAAGCTGTATAAAGAAAAAGGGTTTTCAATTTGGCTGTCTAACTTCCCGGAAATTATGACGGACATGAGGGCCAATAAACTACTATCCGATTTTATGGCCGATAAAATCCGCCAGCGCGTTGATGACCCAGCCATCGCCGATAAGCTGGTGCCCAGCGCCCACGGTTTCGGTCAGCGCCGGGTGCCGATGGAAACGAATTATTACGAAGCGTATAACCAGGATAATGTGCAGTTGGTTGATCTTAATGAAACGCCCATCGAGCGGATTACTGCCACAGGTGTAATAACCACCCGTGAAGAATTTGAATTCGACCTGATTATTTACGCCACCGGTTTTGATGCCGGCACCGGCGCCATCTCGCGCATTGATGTACGCGGCACCCATGGCGAAAGCATCAAAGACAAATGGGCCAAAAAGCTTCGCACCTACATGGGCCTACAGGTTGAGGGTTATCCCAATATGTTTATCCATATTGGCCCCCACGCCGCCTTCTGTAATATCCCCCGCTGTGCACAGGTCAGTGTCGATTGGGTCAGTGATTTGATCGAACACATGCGCACGGAAAAACTAGCCAGTGTCGAGGCCACCGAAGCCGCCGAAATTGGCTGGACAGACCACGCCGTCGAAGAGGCCAATAAGACCCTACTCAGCAAAACCAATTCGTGGATTATGGGTGACAATGTCGCCGGCAAGCCCCGCGCATTGCTGTTGTACGCCGGGCCATTACCACGGTTTCGTCAACGTATGAAAGATTGTGCAGCCAATGATTATGAAGGCTTTAGCTTCACACGCTAAACCCAGGACTGAAATTTACTGGCAGACCAGCGCCAAACTTGTAGCAACGCAAATGAGGCAATGCCGCTTTAATACTGGCGTGTCTATGGGGTAGATTAATAGCGGTATGCTCTTACTAAGCGTGAAGGCGTTAGCTCTAAATATCCTGGCCTTATTTTCAATCAAGTCCAGCAGCTCGGCCTGTTTGTACTATTGACCTCTAAACCTGCAAGCGCGTGGCGGGTGACCTCAAATTATAACTCTGGAGATTGCTGTGAAAAACCCATTGTGTGAAATGTTCGGCATCGATATTCCCGTGTTTGCGTTTTCCCATTGTCGCGACGTTGTCGCTGCGGTGTCCAAAACCGGTGGCATGGGCGTGCTGGGCATGGCGCGCATGGGGCCGGAACGCCTGCGCGAAGAGTTGAAGTGGATAGACGATCACGTTGACGGTAAACCCTATGGCATCGACGTACTGATGCCGACAACCTATAGCGATGCGGGCGATTTAAAATACGATATCGACAAGCTGCTGCCGCCTGAGCATGTGGCCTTTGTACGCGACATGATCGACGCCGCCGGTGTGCCGCCGCTGCCGCCCGAAGAAAAAAACGAGATTATTCGCAACTTGTTGAGCGAGCTATCTTTCACACCCCGTGAAAGTATGGAGATGATAGAAATCGCCCTCGAGCATCCCATCAAATTGATTGTTAACGCCCTCGGTTCGCCACCACCAGAGCTTATTGAAAAAGCCCACGCCAAGGGTATTCGCGTCGCTGCACTCGCCGGTAAAGCCAAGCACGCCCTTAAGCACAAAGAGCGCGGTTGCGACTTTGTGATTGCCGTTGGCAACGAGGCGGGCGGCCATACCGGGCCGATTAGTTCAATGGTGTTGTGGCCCAATATTGCCGATGCCGTTGCACCCATGCCGGTACTGGGCGCGGGTGGCGTCAGTCGTGGTCGGCATTTATCGGCGGCGATGGCACTGGGTTGTGCGGGGGTATGGTGTGGCTCCATCTGGCTGAAGACGGTCGAGAGTGAAGTCATGCCGGAGATTAAAGAAAAGTTATTTGCCGCCGAGGCCGACGATGCCGTGCTCACCCGTGCGGTGACAGGTAAACCCTGCCGCACCTTACGCAATGCCTTTACCGATGCCTACGACCAGCCCGGTGCACTGGAACCCCTGCCAGCGCCACTGCAAAATATCCTCTGGTGGGCGGAGGGACGTACCCGCGTCGAGCGTGTGCGTAAAGCTGAATTTTTAACCTATCCTGTCGGCCAGGTGGTCGGCAATATGGACGGACCAACAGCCGTTAAGCAGGTAATTTACGAAATAATGGATGAGTTTCTGGAGACACAAAGCCGCTTGGGTAAAGTGCTGGAGTAAGGCCGCTGTGGAGTACTAGACAATTGAAGCCTTCCCTGTTGTCTAGTACCCAAAGACAGCAAGGAACCTTTAGTGCCCTTATTCAACGGTAACAGACTTCGCCAAATTGCGCGGCTGGTCGACATCGGTGCCTTTTAACACGGCGACATGATAGGACAATAATTGCAGGGGCAGGGTGTAGATAATCGCTTCAATACTGGATGGTACGTGGGGCAGGTAAACAACGGTGACACCGTCTTGGCCGTGGAAACCGGCAGCCTTGTCGGCAAAAACAAAAAGCTGGCCGCCGCGAGCCTGTACTTCGTGGAGATTAGATTTGAGTTTTTCCAGTAGTTCATTATTGGGCGCCACGGCGACCACGGGCATATCGGCATCGACCAGTGCCAGCGGGCCGTGTTTTAGTTCACCGGAGGGATAAGCCTCGGCATGAATATAGGAGATCTCTTTCAGCTTCAAAGCACCTTCCATGGCGATGGGATATTGCACACCGCGACCAAGGAAGAGGGCGTTTTGTTTATCGGCAAAGCTTTGGAAGGTGCGTTCGATTTCTTTATCGAGGGTCAGTATTTCACGGCAAAGCTGGGGTAGCTTTTGTAATGCTTCGACCAGCTCCTGTTCTTTCGCCTCATCGATACCGCCGCGAAAGCGCGCCAGTACAATTGACAGTAATTGCAGAGCAACCAATTGAGTGGTGAATGCTTTGGTGGAGGCGACGCCAATTTCTGGCCCGGCCATAGTCATTACGGTGAGATCAGATTCGCGCACCAACGAACTGTTGGCGACGTTGCACACAACCATAGTGCCGAGGTAGCCGGCTTGTTCTGCGGCCTGTAATGCGGCCAATGTATCGGCGGTTTCGCCCGACTGGGAAATGCTGAGAAACAAGGTGTTCGCGGGTACTACGACTTTGCGATAGCGGTATTCACTGGCCACTTCAACCTGGCAGGGAATGCCCGCCCAGCTTTCCAGCCAATAGCGCGCCACCATGCCCGCGTGATAGCTGGTGCCGCAGGCAATGATGTGGACACATTCAACCTGTTTCAAAATATCAACCGCATCGCTGCCAAAGGCTTCGGCTAGCACATGGCGATCACTGATTCGTCCCTGCAAAGTGGCCGCAAGAACATCGGGCTGCTGGTAAATTTCTTTGAGCATGTAGTGGCGAAAACCACCTTTATCATTGTGATCGGCACCGTGGTCGATCTGTACAATTTCACGATCTACGGGCCGGCCGTCACTATCGGTAATCTGAAAGTGGCTGGCAGACAGCTCAACCATGTCGCCTTCACCGAGGAAGACAAAGCGGTCTGTGACCTGGCGTAAAGCCAGTGGGTCGGAGGCTAGAAAATTTTCTTCAATACCGACACCCAGTACCAGGGGGCTACCCTTGCGGGCACCGATTAATTTCGCGGGTTCGTCTGCCGACATTACAGCGAGGGCATAAGCGCCTTCGAGACGAACAATGGTTTGCTGTACGGCCTTTAATAAAGATGAGGACTCTTTGCTGTAAAGATGAACGAGGTGGGCGACAACTTCAGTATCGGTCTCAGAAATAAAAGTGTAACCGGCTGCCTGTAATTCACTGCGCAGGGCTTCGTGATTTTCAATAATGCCATTGTGGACGACGGCAATATGTTCGGAGCGGTGTGGGTGAGAGTTCGCATCGTTGGGTGAACCGTGGGTGGCCCAGCGGGTGTGGGCAATACCCAGGTGGCCCTGCAGTGGATTGCTCGCCAAACCTTGCTCTAATGCTGCAACTTTACCGGCATTTTTTTGCAGACAAACGTCTTTTTTGACATCGAGTACGGCAATGCCTGCTGAGTCATAACCTCTATATTCAAGGCGCTTTAGGCCTTCGAGCAAAATGCCTGTGACATTGCGTTGCGCAGCCGCGCCAACTATTCCGCACATAGTATTCGTCCTTTATTTCTTTTCGGGTCGCTTCCAGGTGTCGAGGGTTCTTTGTTTGCCACGGGCGATGGCCAGGCTTTCATCCGGTACATCTCGACTAATGGTTGAGCCAGCGCCGACGGTGGCATTTTTGCCCACACTCACTGGTGCCACCAGCGATGTGTTGGAGCCAATAAAGGCGCCATCGTCAATTTCTGTCAGGTGTTTATTAACACCGTCGTAATTGCAGGTAATTGTGCCAGCGCCAACATTCACTTCACTACCAAGTACTGCATCGCCAATATAACTGAGATGGCTTATTTTACTGCCGGGGCCAATCTGCGCTTTTTTTGTTTCAACAAAATTACCGACCTTTGCACCGACGGCTAACATGGTGTGAGGGCGCAGGCGAGCAAAGGGGCCAACCTGTACATCGGCTTCAAGCGTCACCGGGCCTTCTATGACAGTATTTGCTTTGATGATCACATTATCGCCGATGATCGCGTCTTTAATCACACAGTTGGGGCCGATGTTAACGCTGTTACCAAGTTGATTTGTGCCTTCAAAGATGCAGTTGATGTCGATGACGACATCCTGACCTGTGCTTAGGTCTCCCCGGCAATCAAAACGATTCGGGTCAACAACGGTGACACCGTTATCGAGTAATTGATTGGCAACCTGTTGCTGATAGTAGCGTTCAAGAGTGACCAATTGAGCACGGCTATTAACGCCTTCAACTTCTTCAACCGCTGCCGGTGCATAGGTGTTAATGCGTCGACCTGCTGCCCGCGCCAAGCTAATGACGTCGGTTAAATAATATTCTTGCTGGGCATTGTTGTTGTCAATTTTCGGCAGCCAGGTTTTTAAGTCGGCTGCTGTCATGGCCATCACACCGGTGTTTACTTCTGTAAGCTTTAACTGCTCCGGCGCAGCATCTTTTTGCTCGATAATGCCGGTGACCTGACCTTCTTCATTGCGCAAAATTCTGCCGTAGCCCGTGGGATTGCTAAGCTCGACAGTGAGTAAGGCCATGGCATTATCATCAACACCGGTTAGCATCTTTTCGAGTGTGCGGCTTTTAATCAAAGGCACATCGCCATATACAATAAGTACCTTGGCATCGTCTCTTAGCGCGGGGATGGCCTGCAGTACGGCGTGGGCCGTACCCAGTTGGGAAGTTTGATCAATCCAGTTAACTGGTTGATTGGCAAAGGCTTCTTGAATGAGCTCCTTACCGTGACCGACGATAGTATTGATTGCGGCATTATCGAGTGCCTGCACAGAAGTAAAAACATGGCCCAGTAGAGGCTTACCAGCCAGGCAGTGTAGGACCTTGGGAAGGTCAGAGCGCATGCGGGTACCTTTACCCGCCGCTAGTACTAATACATCAAGCAACATATTTATCTTTCTCCCTGTCAAATCACCCAATAGCCCGTAATCTTAACAAGTGATGGCTGATCTTTTGGTGACAAATATCGACTTATTATTAAGCACTAAACCGCGTGCACAAAAAAGGCAGCCGTAGCTGCCTTACTGTAAAGATTTATAACGCTTTTAACGAACAGAACCTGCTCTGCGGCGCAATTCTGAAACGGTACGCAGCTGGGCAGTGGCCTCGGCGAGACGAGAAGCTGCCACAGAGTAGTCAATTTCTCCACTCTGGTTTTTCATATCCTGTTCAGCCTGCTTTTGTGCTTCGATCGCAGCAGCTTCATCAATATCGCGGGCACGAACAGCTGTGTCGGCGAGGATAGAGATAATGCCCGGCTGTACTTCAAGATAGCCACCAGAGAGGTAAATGACTTCATCTTCCTTGCCGGTCTTGATCAGGCGCACAGGACCAGGCAGCAAACCAGTGAGCAGAGGTGCGTGCCCGTAAGCGATACCCAGCTCACCCAGTGTACCGGCAGCAACGACCATCTCGACCATGCCGGAGAAGATCGCTTCTTCGGCACTAACGATATCGCAATGTACGGGTATAGACATAAAATGTACTCTTTGCTTTAACGAGTTATCGTCAGATTAAAGGTTTTTAGCCTGTTCAACAGCTTCTTCAATTCCGCCAACCATGTAGAAGGCCTGCTCTGGAAGATCATCGTAATCGCCGTTGAGAATGCCCTGGAAGCTGGAGATAGTTTCTTTCATCGATACATATTTACCGGAGCTGCCAGTAAAGATTTCAGCAACGAAGAAGGGCTGTGACAAGAATCGCTGGATCTTACGTGCTCGAGCAACGATCTGCTTATCTTCTTCAGATAGCTCATCCATACCCAGAATGGCGATAATATCGCGCAGTTCCTTATAACGCTGCAGTACAGACTGAACGCCTCGGGCAACATCGTAGTGCTCCTGGCCGATAACCAAGGGATCGAGCAAACGTGACGTTGAATCCAGTGGATCAACCGCAGGGTAGATACCCAGTTCGGCAATTTGACGCGACAGTACGAGGGTCGCATCAAGGTGAGCAAAGGTGGTCGCAGGTGATGGATCGGTCAAATCATCCGCAGGCACATATACCGCCTGGAAGGAGGTAATAGAACCGGTCTTCGTCGAGGTAATGCGTTCCTGTAGTACACCCATCTCTTCAGCGAGAGTTGGCTGATAACCTACCGCTGAAGGCATACGACCCAGCAGTGCTGATACTTCGGTGCCCGCGAGGGTATAACGGTAGATGTTATCAACGAACATCAATACGTCACGACCTTCATCGCGGAAGTTTTCCGCCATGGTCAAACCGGTCAGCGCAACACGCAAACGGTTTCCGGGAGGCTCGTTCATCTGACCGTAAACCAGGGCCACTTTGTCGAGTACGTTAGACTCTTTCATCTCGTGGTAGAAATCATTACCTTCACGAGTCCGCTCACCAACACCGGCGAATACGGAGAAGCCCGAGTGCTCAATGGCGATGTTACGAATCAGCTCCATCAGCGTTACGGTTTTACCAACACCCGCACCACCGAAGAGACCAATCTTGCCGCCTTTGGCGATCGGCATAATCAGGTCGATAACTTTAATGCCGGTTTCTAGCAGCTCGATGGCTGAAGACTGATCAGCGTAATCGGGTGGGCTACGGTGAATAGGCAGGAAGGTTTCGGTATCGATAGGACCCGCTTCATCAATCGGGTTACCGAGTACGTCCATAATGCGACCTAGTGTGCCCTGACCAACGGGAACAGAAATCGGCGCACCAGTGTTAATAACACTTAAGCCGCGACTAACACCTTCCGAAGAACCCATGGCAATGGTGCGAACAACGCCGTCACCCAGCTGCTGTTGAACCTCAAGGGTCAATTCCTTGCCATCTACGTTCAGCGCATCGTATATGTTCGGCACCTGGTCACGTGAGAACTCAACATCGATTACAGCACCAATAATTTGAACGATCTGTCCGCTACTCATCTACACTTCCTCTTCGCCTTGGCGTTAAGTCTGATAATTTGTTTCGTTTAATAAAGCAGTAATAAAGGATGTTACACCTTGTTTATACTGCTGCTGCACCACTCACAATCTCTGACAATTCCTGAGTAATCGCGCCCTGGCGTGCTTTGTTGTAAAGCAGCTCAAGTTCGTCAATCAGGTCGCCAGCATTATCAGTGGCGCTCTTCATAGCTATCATTCGGGCCGCTTGCTCACAGGCTTTGTTTTCGACGACTGCCTGATAAACTTGTGACTCGATGTAGCGCACCAGCAGGCCGCTGAGTAATTCTTTGGCATCTGGCTCGTAAATATAATCCCAATGATGCTTTAGTTTGTCATCATCAGCTGCCTCAAGTGGCAGTATTTGTTCAACCGTTGGCTCTTGCGTCATGGTGTTAACAAAGGTGTTAGAGACCAAATAGAGACGGTCAATTTTTCCTTCGTCAAACGCATCGAGCATGATCTTTACACTACCAATCAACTCACTTGCTGCTGGCTGGTCACCCATGTCTTTGACAATCGCGGTGATATTGGCACCGACGCCACCGAAAAAAGTAGATGCTTTACTACCAATCGTACAAACATCCACTTCAACGCCTTTCTCGCTCCACGCTTGCATGGATTTAAGTTGGGCCTTGAATAAGTTGGTGTTTAAACCACCACACAAACCACGGTCTGTGGAGACTAGAATGTAACCAACACGCTTAACTTCCCCCTCCGTTAAATACTGGTGGCGGTATTCCGGTGCGGCATTGGCCAGATGGCCAACAACCGCACGAATGCGCTGCGCGTAAGGCTTACCCAATGACATACGTTGCTGGGCACGGCGCATTTTACTTGCCGCAACCATCTCCATGGCACTGGTGATCTTCTGCGTACTTTTAACGCTGTTGATCTTGGTTTTTACTTCTTTACCGACTGCCATAATCTATTAATCCGATCGTCGCTAAACCTACTGTTGAAAAAAGAGTCTTACCAGCTTTGGCTGGCAGAAAACTTATCCAGAGCAGCTTTAAAAGAAGCTTGAATATCGTCATCCCAGGCGCCTGACTCGTTGACTTTAGCTAACAAGTCACCGTGATCGGAACGCATGTAAGACAGCAGCGCGGCTTCAAAATCTACGATTTTGTTGACCGGAACTGGCTTCAAGTAACCTTCGTTTGCCGCGTAGAGGGAAACGCCCATCTCCGCCACACTCAATGGCGAGTACTGACCCTGCTTCATCAACTCAGTAACACGCTGACCGTGCTCGAGCTGCTCGCGGGTTGCATCATCGAGATCGGAAGCAAACTGAGAGAATGCTGCCAGCTCACGATACTGCGCCAGTGCAAGACGAATACCACCGCCCAGCTTCTTAATGATTTTAGTCTGTGCCGCACCACCGACTCGCGATACCGACAAACCTGCATTCATCGCCGGGCGAATACCCGAGTTGAACAAGTCGGTTTCAACGAAGATCTGACCATCAGTAATGGAAATCACGTTGGTAGGTACGAAGGCAGATACGTCACCCGCCTGTGTTTCAATAATTGGCAGCGCGGTCAATGAACCGGTTTTGCCTTTTACTTCACCGTTGGTGAACTTCTCGACGTAGACAGCATTAACGCGTGAAGAGCGTTCCAGCAAACGGGAATGTAGATAGAAAACATCTCCCGGATACGCTTCACGTCCTGGTGGACGACGCAGCAACAGGGAGATTTGACGATAGGCCCAGGCTTGCTTGGTCAAATCATCATATACGATTAGGGCATCTTCACCACGGTCACGATAGTACTCGCCCATGGTGCAACCCGAGTAGGGTGCCAAAAACTGCATCGAGGCTGGGTCGGAAGCGGTAGCCGCAACAACCACGGTGTGCGCCATCGCGCCGTGCTCTTCCAGCTTGCGAACGATGTTCGCTACCGTTGAGCTCTTCTGCCCAATGGCGACATAAATACACTTAACGCCGGTGGTTTTCTGGTTGATGATGGCATCAATCGCGATCGCCGTCTTACCAATCTGGCGGTCACCAATGATCAGCTCGCGTTGGCCACGACCTACGGGGACCATGGCATCAATCGCTTTCAAACCTGTTTGCACGGGCTCGTCAACTGACTGACGCTCAATAACACCAGGAGCAACTTTCTCAACCGCATCGGTCAGCTTGGCGCCAATCGGGCCCTTACCGTCGATGGGGTTACCCAGTGCGTCAACGACTCGACCGAGCAACTCGGGGCCAATTGGCACTTCGAGAATACGACCGGTACAGCGCGCTTTTTGACCTTCAGCCAGTGACTGGTAGTCGCCCAGTACCACTGCGCCGACGGAGTCGCGCTCAAGGTTGAGGGCCATGCCGTAGAGGCCGCCGTCAAATTCAATCATTTCACCGTACATGACATCGGCGAGACCATGGATACGAACGATACCGTCAGAAACGGATACGATAGTACCTTCGTTTCTTGCCTCAGTTTTAATATCAAGGCTGTCGATACGTTGTTTGATAATCTCGCTGATTTCAGATGGTTTCAGCTGTTGCATTCTCTATTCCTCAACCCTACTGATTAATTGCTTCGGCGAGTCTGGCCAAACGACCACTTACTGACCCGTCGATGATTGTGTCGCCTGCGCGGATAACCGCTCCACCGATAAGGGCGGCGTCTACAGAGACTTTAATATTAATTGTCCGTTGTAAACGCTGCTGTAAAGCGGCGGCCAAACGGTCTTGCTGGGCTTGATCCATCGCACGTGCAGCGAGGACATCAACATCCAGCGTTTTATCTTGCTCTGCCTGGAAGGCATTAAATTGAATCTGTATTTCTGACAACAAAGACAAACGACGATTGTCGGCTAAATTCTTTAAAAAATTAGCCCCTTCATCGCTTAATCCATCACCACAAATAGCGATCAATTTTTCGGCTTTTTCTACCGGTGTTTGATCCGGCGCGCTGATCAAATCAGCAACCACATCAAACTCTGACAGACCGGCCAACAGGCTTAACATTCCTGCCCACTGATCGACCGCGCCTTTCTCATTGGCATACTCAAAAGCAGCCTTCGCATAGGGGCGAGCTAATGTACTTAGTTCAGCCATTGTTTACCCCTAGAGTTGCGCGGCAAGGCCGTCAACGATGTCGCGATTATCTGCTTCGCTAATCGAGCGCTCGAGAATCTTCTCCGCGCCGGCAATCGCCAATGCGGCAACTTGAGAGCGTAGTTCTTCACGCGCTTTATTGGTTTCCTGCTCGATTTCAGCCTGGGCAGAAACGATAAGACGATCACCTTCTTCACGAGCTTTATCTTTCGACTCATCAATGATCGTGCTGGCACGTTTTTTCGCGTCATCAATAATTGATGCCGCTTCCTGCTTAGCGTCTTTCAGCTGGTCTACCGCTTTGTTCTGGGCAAGCTCAAGATCACGTACTGCGCGATCAGCTGCTTCCAGACCATCGGCAATTGTTTTCTTCCGCTCTTCCATCGCACCGATAAGTGCGGGCCAGACAAACTTCATGCAAAACCATACGAATATGGAGAATGAAATTACCTGGCCTAGAATCGTTGCATTGATATTCACATCAACACCCCTTCAGGTTTATAGATATCTGTTTAATGGTACTAACTTAACCCGGTGCTACAACAAACAGGAGGTACAAGCAGATACCAACAGAGATCATAGGTACAGCATCAACCAGACCCATAACAATAAAGAACTGCGCACGTAGCATAGGCACTAATTCTGGCTGGCGAGCACCACCTTCCAGGAATTTGCTGCCCAGAATACCAACGCCGATTGCCGCGCCAACAGCACCCAGACCCATCATGATTGCGCCTGCAAGGTAGATTAATGAAGTTTCCATTGTTGCTCCCGTTGTGTCTCTAAACTTAAAGTAGTATTGAAGTGAGGTTTATCTTAGTGATCATCAAACGCCATAGCCATGTAGACGATGGTAAGTACCATGAATATAAAGGCCTGGAGCACGATGATTAAGATATGGAATATGGCCCAGGGTACAGACAGCGCCCACTGGATCCAGAAAGGTAGTAATGCGATGAGGATGAAGATCATCTCGCCCGCATAGAGGTTGCCAAATAATCGCAAACCTAATGAGATTGGCTTGGCCAGCAGATTGACCACTTCCAAAAACAAGTTGATCGGCAAACCAAATTTACCAAAAGGGTGGAATGCCAGCTCAGCCGCAAAGCCGCTGAGACCCTTTTGCTTAATACTAAAGAAGATCACCACACTAAAGACGCTTAAAGCCAGTCCCATAGTGATATTGACGTCTGTTGAAGGTACAACCTTGAGGAAGTGCAAACCAAAGACTTCACCCAGTTTAGGCAGAAAGTCGATGGGCACCAAATCCATAAAATTCATCATCAGCACCCAGACGAATATAGTTAGGGCCATCGGCGCGATCACCTTACTCTGGTGATGAAACATTCCTTTAACATTGTCATCGACAAAATCGACGATCATCTCAACCAAATTCTGCATGCCACCGGGGACACCAGTGGTAACGCGCTTGGCGACTCGATGAAACACGAACATAAAGATCATGCCGAGTGCCAACGAAAACCCAAAGGTGTCAACATTCAGCGCCCAGAAACCCATTTGCGTGGCCTCTTCACCACTCTGCGCAAGACCCCAAGTACCATCGGCGTGCTGCCCATAGGTAAGGTTGGTCAGGTGGTGGGTGATATATTCCCGTGAGGTTATTGTTTCACTGGACATCTATTGCTCTCGATATTCCACTTTTAATTAAAGTCTTCCTTTAACACTAAAGGCGCCACTACAAAGGCAACCTGCGCTATTAAGAAAGCCACAAATAATATGATTGCATGTCGCCCTTGTATCAGTTCCGGCAGGAATTTAAAGACCCAGCCAAAACACACGGCAACAATGACAAACTTCCCCACCTCGCCCACATAAAACCTGGCGAGTATCATGCCGGGGCTTGCATTCTTTGGTAACTTCAGCGAGACAATGGCGAAATAACCACTGGCTATAACATTGATCATACATCCGACCAGTGCGGCTTCTGCCATCCTGCGGTCAAACACCATTAAGGTACTCACCACAACCAACAGACTAATAGCCAACTGCACCCCGATAAAACCGAATGCTAATTTACCACCCGCCTTGTCCTCTCTACTGCTATTCACTAGCAGCTTGCTCTCTCATCAAAGCCACATTGCTACTCTACTGAGAGCCAAAGTTGCGTAATAATTTCACAGCGATCAATGTTCGCTAGACATGTGACGTCACTTTGGGCGCGCATTATAATCATGAAGTAGTACTCAAGCAACCGATAAAATTGTTAAATATTTAGCTATTTTCGTGACTCATTCACAAAGTGCGCAACTTACTTGATATGGGTCAAGATGCCGTCCAGTTCATCGAGATTGTTATAGCGGATGACCATCTTGCCCTTGCCACCACTGCTATGCTGGATTACCACACCCGCCCCCAACTGTTCAGACAGTTTTTGTTCGAGTCGTTGAATATCCGGGTTTTTCGTCGTGACGATTGCTGGCGCCTGCTGTTTACTCTGCCATTGACGAATTAAAGCTTCTGTCTGGCGTACGGTTAAACCCTTGCCGACAACGATTCTCGCGACCTCTAATTGACTTGAACCCTCAAGCCCTAACAGTGCTCGACCATGCCCCATATCGATATCGCCACGCTCTAGCAATAGCGCCACCTCCGACTCTAATGCAGTGAGGCGCATTAAATTGGCTACAGTGGAGCGCGGCTTACCTACTGCTTCGGCGACTTCGGTCTGCGTATAACCAAATTCTTGCTGTAAGCGAGTCAAGGCAAGTGCCTCTTCCATGGCGTTGAGGTCTTCGCGTTGAATGTTTTCAATTAACGCCAGTGCAATGGCATCTTCATCAGAAACCACTTTGATGATAACCGGCACAGCGGCCAAACCTGCCAATTGAGCAGCACGCCATCGGCGCTCACCGGCGACAATCTCATAACTGTCTTTCGCTAAGGGCCGCACCATGATTGGCTGCATAATTCCCTGACGCCGTATGGATTCTGCCAGCTCATCCAGCGCAGCCGGGTTCATATCTTTGCGGGGTTGATACTGGCCGCGCTGCAGGAATTCAACCGGCAACTCCTTTAAGCCCTGTACATTATTCTCTACTGAGTGGCTCTCAAACTCTTGTTCTTCAATGGGTGTGCCCAACTCGCCGCCAAGCAGTGCATCGAGACCTTTGCCCAGCCCTTTTTTCTTCCCGCTCATAATTTATCCATCTTCTCGCTGCTACCGCCCTTTCTCAGCTCTAGGCGAGTTGCGGCGGAGTAATTCACTGGCCATGCCCAAATAAGCAGCGGCCCCTTTTGAACTGCGATCGTATTGCAGTATTGGCTGGCCGTAACTAGGCGCTTCAGCCAAACGCACATTTCTCGGTATTACCGTCTGATAAACCCGGTCACCAAAATGGCTGTGCAATTGATTAGAGACATCTTTCGTTAAACTGTTTCTCGGGTCATACATGGTGCGCAATATACCCTCGACTCGTAGTGCTGAGTTGAGTAATTTACCCACTTTGGCAATGGTATTCACCAGAGCTGACAAACCCTCCAATGCATAATATTCACACTGCATGGGAATGATGACCCTGTTGCTCGCAACAAAAGCATTGACGGTGAGCATACTTAAAGCGGGCGGGCAGTCGATAATTATAAATTCGTAACGATCACCAAGGCTTTGAAAGGCCTTCTGTAAACGTTTTTCTCGACCCGAAATTTGCATTAATTCAACTTCGGCCGCCGTTAAATCGCCGTTGGCGGGAATCAAATCATAACCGGCTTCGAGATTGGGAATGATGGCGTCATCCGCACTGCAGCGCCCGGTCAGTAGATTATAAATTGTGGTTTGCAGTTGGTCTTTTTCCACACCACTGCCGGTGGTCGCATTGCCCTGGGGGTCGAGATCGACCAACAGCACTCTTTTACCGAGGTGGGCCAAGGCTGCGGCAAGATTAATACTTGTCGTGGTTTTACCAACACCGCCTTTCTGATTGGCTATTGCATAGGTGGGAGTCAAGACTGAACCTTTATTTATGATTTTTTGATGATGACTAGGTGGCGTTGCTGGTCCAGTGTGGGCACATCCAACTCAATAGCCTGCTCGACCTTATAGCCTTTCGGTAACTCGCTCAACTCTTTATCCGGATAGCGTCCCTTCATCGCGTAGAAACAGCCCCCCGGTACCAGCAAATGCTGACTGCCTTCAATCATATCGGTCAATGAGGCAAAAGCTCGGCTGATAACACCGTCATAGAGCTGTTCAGGGTTATAAGCCTCAACTCGCCCCTGTATTTCTTTGACATTATGCAACTGTAATGCAGTCTTGATTTGGAATAAAAAGCGTATTTTTTTGCCATTACTATCGAGCAGGCTGAAGGTTTTATCGGGGTGAGTGACGGCCAGGGGAATACCCGGCAAGCCAGCACCCGTACCAACATCAATAAACGACCGCCCCTGTAAGTGGGGGCCAATACTGAGGCTATCGAGCAGGTGATAACTGAGCATTTGCAGCGGGTCTTTTATCGATGTCAGGTTATAGGCTTTATTCCAGCGCTGTAATAAACCAATATATTGCAGCATCGCCGCTCTCTGCGGGTCTTTAACTTGCAAACCTTGTGCGACTAGACCCGCTTCCAGTGCGCTATCTAATTGGGCGATAGAAACCTCACTCGACGACTTAGGCAAAATTTTCAGCCACTACGGCCCTCTTTTTTAAATAGATAAGTAATAGGGAAACCGCCGCTGGGGTTACACCCTGAGTGCGAGCCGCCCGAGCCAAAGTGCTAGGTCGGGCTTCGTCGAGCTTCTGCTTGACCTCGTTGGATAGACCCTTCACCTCCGAATAGTCAAAGTCTTCGGGGATGGCAGTATTTTCATGACGGCGTAGGCGTTCTATATCATCCCGTTGGCGATCAATATAACCGCTGTATTTGGCCTTTATTTCAATTTGTTGAGCCACTTGTGGCTCAACCTCGGACGCACCACTGGCATCATACAAAGCGGCAATTTTTTGATAGTCCAATTCTGGGCGCTTAATTAATTCAGCCAGGTTGTACTCATGGGCGAGCGGTTTTTCAACGTAAGCTTCTAGCGCGATGGCCTCGACGCTGCCGGGTTGCACCCAGGTACTGGCCATTCTCGCGTCTTCCCGGGCAATTGCCTCACGCTTATCGCTGAAATGGCGCCAACGCTCTTCGTCCACTAGGCCCAGCTCACGTCCTTTTTCGGTTAGGCGCTCGTCAGCATTGTCTTCACGTAGCAGCAAGCGATATTCAGCACGACTGGTAAACATACGGTAGGGCTCGCGGGTACCCATGGTAATCAGGTCATCCACCAACACACCCAAATAGGCTTCATCGCGGCGCGGGCACCAGGCTTCTTCACCCTTAACCTTTAGCGCGGCGTTAATTCCCGCCAATAAACCCTGAGCAGCGGCCTCTTCATAACCGGTAGTGCCGTTAATCTGGCCAGCAAAAAATAAGCCTTTCACATGACGGGTTTCAAGGGAGTACTGTAAATCCTGCGGGTTGAAGTAATCGTATTCGATGGCGTAACCGGGACGAGTGATATGCGCGCTCTCAAAGCCCTTAATCGAGTGCAATAAATCGAGCTGTACATCGTAGGGCAGGCTAGTTGAAATGCCATTGGGGTAGAGTTCGTAGGTACTCAAGCCCTCGGGCTCAATGAAAATTTGGTGGCTGGATTTATCGGCAAAACGCACGATTTTGTCTTCAATCGATGGACAATAGCGCGGGCCCACGCCGTCTATCACACCGGTGTATAGGGGTGACCTATCCATGCCGCCACGAATAATATCGTGAGTCTTTTCACTGGTGTGGGTAATCCAGCAGCACACTTGCCGGGGATGCTGATTGGTACTACCCAGAAAAGACATCACCGGCCGTGGCTCGTCACCCCATTGTTCCTGTAGATCAGAAAAGTCGACGGTGCGGGCATCAACGCGCGGTGGTGTGCCGGTTTTTAAACGGTCGACGCGAAAGGGCATTTCTCGCAGACGCTGGGCCAGTGTTGCTGCGGGTGGTTCGCCCGCCCGCCCACCGGCATGGTTTTCCATACCGACGTGGATTTTACCCGCCAGGAAAGTACCCGTGGTCAAAACGATGGAGGGTGCAAAAAATTTCAGGCCCGACTCTGTCACCACGCCCGTAACTTTGTCGCCCTCGGTGATTAAATCATCCACCGCTTGCTGAAAAATCAATAAGTTGTCTTGATTCTCAAGGGCAGCACGCACCGCCGCTTTGTACAAGGCTCGGTCGGCCTGCACTCGAGTGGCTCTTACCGCTGGGCCTTTGCGGGCATTGAGTATGCGAAATTGTATGCCGGCACTATCGGCTGCCTGGGCCATGATGCCGCCCAGGGCATCGACCTCTCTCACCAAATGACTTTTGCCAATGCCACCAATCGCCGGATTGCAGGACATTTGGCCGAGAGTTTCAATGTTATGACTGAGCAACAGGGTTTTACAGCCCATGCGCGCCGCGGCCAGACAGGCCTCGGTGCCCGCGTGACCACCGCCAATAACAATGACATCAAATAATTGAGTTTGGGACATAGATTTCTAGTACGGACTGTGTACGAAAAGTGCAGTTAGCCGGCCATTGTAACAAGATAACAGCTGTGGCCAAAGCACCGCTAAGCAGACAGTTTTTTGACAGTTTCTAGCTGCAGTAGACAGCTCTTCATGGGCTTTGTTGAGCATTCTGTTTTTTTTTAAAATCCATGCAATCCGATGCTCCGCTTTCATCGCGTTGCCAGAAATTATCAATCACGTAAACTGGAACGAGAACACCGGGCATCAATACTGTTGCCGCAATAGTGCTCGCTGCAGCCTTTTTAGGTAGTGCCTGTACCAGTGGATCCATTAAGAGGCCGTTGACCTTCACGGCTGGCATTCGCGAAAACAAATTCTTTTTTTGCCGAGGCAGCAACACCATATCAATGCTTTCTTCACCCAAATCCACTGTAGCAGCGCCATTAACAAAAAGGTGGGGGCCCGCAGCAATCATCGACTGACTTTTGGCAATACCATGGTGAATGTTGAAATCCACCATGATGCAGTCAAGTTGAGTATAAGTATCCTCGAGCATGCTTTTGCGCATCACCCAACCCAATACATCAACGGATAAAAACTCCACATACTTACTGGGCAAGCTGGCATCGTCGAGGCTGAAACGAAGATTGCCTGACAGAGCCGATGCCATCTCGTGAGCCGAAAGACCTTTACTATTGATATCGATAACCAGGTTTGCCTTGCCTTTTACCGGCACCTCGCTTTGAACTTGCGACAACAGATGGCCCAGTATCAGTTCTTCAGCTTCTACCTTGAGAGTCAGTTCTGGCACTTCTTGGGTTTCCAGAACAAGCTCAAGGTTCATTTCACCCTTTTTAAATACCAACGTAAAGGGAGATATACGTAGTAGCCCATCGGTGACGTTGAGGTCACCATTGACCTGCTCTACGGAGTAGTCTGTTCCTTCAATTTGATCAATACGGATACCAAGATCCAGGTCAACACTCTGTAAACGGCTAAGGTCCAGTGGTTCACGAGCAAAGAGATACCTGTCTCCACCAGAAACCTTTTTCTGCTTTGTTCGTGCTAACCATTTTCGAATATCAAGCCAGGGGGCAACAGCAGTTGGCGCTTTTTCAGTGGTATCCCTTTGTAAACCAATATCGGAGAGATACAGAACAGGGATGATTAATTGCCCCTGCACAAAAGGTTTGCCATTCTTCTCCGTCACCTTCAGGGTCATGTCGCTCTTTGTTTTACCGACAGTGGCACTGCCCTGGAAATTAAGATGCTTTTTATTACCGGTGAGCATCCCTTTTACGTCATAAGGTCCATGCCCTGTAAGGTCGACGCCCAAGTGCTCGCCCAGTATCACTGGAGACGGGGCAACAAATTCGCTTTGTAACTCAATATCAGCCTCCTCACTCACCCCATCAACCGCACCTACAATCTTAAGGTGGTATAAATTTGTATCGCTTGAACGCATAAGAATATTTTGTAGGTGCCATTGTTGGCCGTCATTAACCAGGCTTATATCGCCCTGTAAATGGCCTAATTTCTTACTGCCAGGATCTTCATTAATTGTCTGCATAAGCTCAGAGACAGAGAGATCAAATGCAAATTTTAGAAGACTATGACCATTCTGTAATGTACTGATAGAGCCAACTACAGAGGCAGGCTTATCATCGCCAGAGTTATGACTTAAACTCAAATTAAAGGGGTAATCTTCTTCTGGATCGTTACGCATTAGACGTAACTGAGTTGGAGGAGCGAATGTACCTTCTAGCTCATACGGTGAGGATTTATGCTTTCCTGAAGCACGAATTTTTATTGGGCTAGCAGCATCCTCACTCTCGAGCAGAAGGGAGCTAAGTTTAAAGTTGTGTTGCTGTTGATCGACACCGGTATAGCTTAGCGATGCATTGGTCAGCTCTACTTTTTGCAGAACTACAGAGGGCAAAGAATAATCCTGCCAATTTACTTCTTGCTCAGTGACTAACTCGACGACGTCAAGATCAAGATCAGAGAGACGCAGGTGATTGAGCCAAAAACTGCGTGTTTCAATTGAACTGTCAAAATCTTGCTCGAGGTGTATTTCACCAATACTTAAGGCATAGCGGCCATCATTAGCTTTCAATCGGATATCTTTAACGATGAGTTGCGTTTTCTGGCCGAAATCGATTAAAAACGTACCGTCAATCTCAAGCTGGCTATCGAGAAAAAAATCAGCGGACCAGATCAGGGTATTCCGGTAACTATCCGCACTCATCACGTACAAAGTAGCACTGAGCAATAGCAACAGACCAACAAGAAAGACCGGTATTAAAAATAATGCGCGGCCTATGGCGGATCTTTGGATAAGACTTACTGTGTGTTTTTCCAATGCGGGCTCTAGGTTTCTAGAGCAAATCGTATCATGAGAAGTTCCTCTTGAGGTTTCCCGCCCCGAAAACTTCTGGAGCCGCCGAACCGAACAATTTATGAAAAACACTACCTTTAATAAACTATCTTATTATTTATATTCTTATATGTAGTTTAGATATTGTTATTATTATTAGGGCTCGTGTTTTCTGTGGTTAAGTGCTTGAAACATTGGCTAGCACTGGCTTTAGAGCATGTAATAGCTGAGGTATAAGCAGTGCTTAGGGTGGTGATTGAGCTTTGATAAGCTGTTATTAAAATAGCCCCTTATCAACAGGTTTCTGTAGCACTGACTTATCCACAATATAGTTCCCAAGTTGCCCCCTGGATACTCACTTCTTGTACGCGGGTTTATTGTGAAGATCGGGTGATTGTCGAGGATGTCTGTTGCCTTGTGTAAATTCTATTTAAACCGTTGCTACAGAAAGGGTTTTTCTATAGAATCGCCGACCCTTAAACACATTCAGAACCGGCAATACAGTTGTTAGTTTGTTGCTAACAACCCGGGGAAACGGATTAATAGCTATGAAAAGAACATTTCAACCCAGTGTCCTCAAGCGTAAAAGAACCCACGGTTTTCGTTCGCGTATGGCAACCAAAAATGGCCGCTCCTTGATCAACCGTCGTCGTGCACGCGGGCGCAAGCGTCTGGCTGCCTGATACTAAGGTAGTAAGGGGACTGCCATGCCCGACATGGGCTTTGGCAGGAGTAAGCGCCTACTAACTAAGGCGACTTACAAGGCGGTATTCGATGATTCACCGTATCGGGTGTCACATCGAAACCTGCTTATGCTAGCTCGTCCAAATGGCTTAAATGAGGCTCGACTGGGCCTTATAGTGGCAAAGAAAAATGTCCGTTTAGCGGTTAAGCGTAACCGCATAAAGCGGATAGTACGGAATAGCTTTCGCCTCAACCAGCAAACGCTTAAAACCCTCGATATTGTATTTTTGGCGCGAAGGGGGCTGGATAGGCTCGAGCCATCAGCGCAACAAAAGTTGTTGCTAGACTCCTGGCGAAAATTATCTCGCCAAATCAGCAAGGCGGAAAAGACATGATTGCAAAATCGATGGTTTTTCTTATCAAGCTTTATCAATACTGGTTAAGCCCTTTGCTTGGCAGTAATTGTCGTTTTTACCCTACTTGCTCTGAATATGCGATACAGGCCTTGAAACAACATGGCTGCCTGTGCGGAAGCTTTCTTTTCGTAAAGCGAATTTGTAAGTGCCACCCGTTCCACTCAGGTGGGATTGATCCCGTGCCAGACAATTGTTTACACAAACCTCACCCACAAAATCCGGAGCCCAATTAGTAATGGATTGGCAACGCAGTGCTTTAATCGCAGCGATAGTCGTCGTGTTCGGACTATTATTTATCCGCTGGAATGAGTTTCAGGACGCACATGCTCCCGTTATTACTGAAACTAGCAACGAATCCGTACTGATCCCACCATTACCTGAGGTTCAGACACAGGCGGCTGACATTGAAAAAAGTGGTGTCTCGGCAATTCCAGAGCTTGTCCAGCGAGCAGATGACGTCAGGGTTGAAGATAGTAAGCATGTGGAAAATACGCGCTTAATAACTGTCGCCACTGATGTACTACAAGTGACAATTGATACTCTTGGGGGAGATATTGTCCGTGTTGCTCTGCCTCAGCATCTAATCTCTCAGGAGCCGGGGGCAGATCCTTTTGTCATGCTCAACCGCACCCAAAGCCAAACATATATTGCGCAAAGTGGTTTGATTGGTCGCAATGGTACTGATACAGCGGCGGGTCGACCGCGCTTTTCGGTGTCTAGTGCCAGCTATGAGTTGTTAGAGGGTGATGAGCAAATTGTTGTTGATCTGCAACTTGAGCAAGAAGGAGCAACACTCACTAAACGCTTTGTTTTTAAACGCGATAATTATTTGGTTGACGTTGTTTATCTGGTCGAAAATCACAGCAGTGAAGTGTGGCAGGCGCATTTATTTGGCCAAATTCAGCGCGATTCTCACAATCCAAATGCAGGTCGCACCATGGGACCGAATGCCTATCTGGGCGCTGCGCTGAGCACGGATGAAGATAAATATAAAAAGTTTGATTTCCCGGATATGGATGAAGGTGCTTTCAAGACCGAGAAGCTAGGTGGCTGGGTGGCTATGGTTCAGCACTACTTTGTCAGTGCCTGGGTACCTGATCAGAACGTTAATAATAGCTATCAACTGCGAAAGCTGGGTAGTAAAGACCTCTATACGATGGGCTTCACCAGTGCAGCTGTTGATGTTGCACCGGGTGATAGTGGCGAATTACGAGCTGGGTTTTACGTCGGACCGAAAGACCAGTATCGCATGGAAGAAATCTCCCCCTACCTTGATTTGACCATCGATTATGGCTGGTTGTGGTGGGTGGCTAAGCCTTTGTTTTATGGCTTAACGATGTTCCATGGCCTGTTGGGCAACTGGGGTTGGTCGATCATATTCCTCACCTTTGTCGTCAAACTGCTGTTCTTCCCACTTTCAGCCGCCAGCTATAAATCCATGGCCAGGATGCGTAAGTTGCAACCCGAAATGGCGCGCTTAAAAGAACTCTATGGGGATGATCGGCAAAAAATGTCCCAAGAGATGATGGCCTTTTATAAGAAAGAAAAGGTCAATCCCATGGGTGGTTGTTTGCCCATGTTGATTCAAATGCCGGTGTTTATCGCCCTGTACTGGGTGCTTAATGAGAGCGTTGAATTGCGGCACACGCCCTTTATCTTCTGGTTGACGGATCTATCCCAAAAGGATCCCTACTATGTACTGCCGGTGCTTAATGGCATCAGTATGTTTGTGCTGCAAACCTTACAACCTGCGCCGCCCGATCCCATGCAAGCCAAGGTTATGCGCTTAATGCCCGTTGCCTTTAGTTTCTTCTTTATGTTTTTCCCGGCCGGCTTGGTACTTTACTGGACAGTCAACAGCATATTGTCGATTGCTCAGCAGTGGACGATCACGCGAAAGATCATACGCGAGTAATCTTTACTGCATGATCAGGCGAATAAGCCCTTTGCCCAATGCTTGTTAATAGTAGCGATGTTATTGCCGCACTTATCACCCCACCCGGTCGTGGTGGGGTCGGCATTGTCCGCTTGTCGGGCAATAGTCTAGAGCGCTTTTTTAAGGGGCTACTCGGTTTCACACCCACACCCCGTTTTGCCCACTATCAGCCCTTTCTGACATCCAATGGTGAGCCCATAGATCGAGGCATCGTCCTCTACTTTCCCGCCCCCGATTCTTATACGGGCGAACATGTACTCGAACTTCAGGGCCACGGTGGCCCGGTCGTAATGGACTGTTTGCTGCGTCGTACTATTGAACTCGGTGCCCGCCAGGCGCGCCCCGGTGAGTTTTCCGAGCGAGCTTTTCTCAATGGCAAAATGGATCTAACCCAGGTTGAAGCTGTCGCTGATTTAATTGATGCCGGCAGTGAACAGGCTGCTC
This sequence comes from Candidatus Reddybacter sp., assembly GCA_041277045.1. Lineage (GTDB taxonomy): Bacteria > Pseudomonadota > Gammaproteobacteria > Pseudomonadales > Porticoccaceae > Reddybacter. Next base: position 802,676 of record JBGFSY010000001.1, read on the forward strand.
GCGGTGCGATAAAAACATTGCAGGGGCAGTTTTCACGTCGGGTAGAGCAGCTTCTTGAGCACCTTATTCAACTTCGTGTTTATGTCGAAGCAGCGATTGATTTCCCCGAAGAGGAGATTGATTTCCTCTCCGATGGCAAAGTTGAATCTGGTTTGCGAGGCCTCAAGGATCAGTTGGAAGAACTCCTGGCGAGTGTTACCCAGGGCGCTTTATTGAGAGAGGGAATATCTGTTGTTATTGCTGGCAAACCCAATGCCGGTAAATCCAGTTTGCTCAATGCCCTATCTGGGCTCGACTCCGCCATAGTGACCGATGTGCCAGGTACTACTCGAGATGTACTGCGAGAGCAAATTACTATCGATGGCATGCCTTTACATATTATTGATACTGCGGGACTACGTGCGACAGAAGATGCCGTTGAGCGTAAGGGTATCGAGCGTGCACAGGATGAGATTAAACGTGCTGATCAAATTTTATTTTTAGTCGATGCATCAGAGGATTTTGATCTGTCGGCCGATAGTATCTTCCCTCAGGCAGAAGCTGACTTTAGCCAGGCAGATAATTTAACGTTTGTGCTGAATAAAACAGACACGCCCGCTTATTTGGGTTTCAAGGCTTCGCCAAGTAAACACCCCGTTATTGAAATCTCTGCCAGGACGGGTTCGGGCTTGGTTGAGCTTAAGCAGCACCTCAAATTATGTGCTGGTTATGTGAGTGCAGGAGAAGGTCTTTTTTCTGCCCGACGACGCCATATAAGCGCATTAAAAAACACACAGGACAGTATCGAACAGGCTCTGCAACAATTATTGACCGCAGGGGCGGGCGAACTAATTGCTGAAGATTTAAAGCAGGCCCAGCAGGTGTTGGGCACAATTACTGGTGATTACACGAGTGATGACTTGCTCGGCGAGATTTTTTCCAGCTTTTGTATTGGTAAATAAGCTTGAGTGATTCTCATTGAATGAGGCCTCAATATTAGGTAAGAAATAAAGAAGATAACCGTTCTCAACACGAAGATAGAAGTTAACGAGATACCCAGAAAATACTCACAGCTTATCCACAGGTAATGCGTTTGTTTGCCTTTCAGCTGTAGAAAAGACTTATTTTTATTTACTGAACAAAATTTATAACTAGATGATTTATAACAATTATTATAATCGCGTGAGCCGCAAAGAATTCACAGAAATATGTGGATAACTTTGTCCATAACTCTTAAACTAACTGCCGTTTAAAAAGAATAAAACATTTTTAGTGCAAATAGACGTTAGTAACTTGCTCATCATAATCCGTGGAGAAATGGCTTGGCTGAGGTAATTTGGCAGCATTGTTTGGGGCATCTGCAAGCAGAGTTACCCGCACAGCAATTCAACACCTGGATTAAGCCTCTGCAAATTGACAGCCTTTCTGCTGCTCAAACAGTGCGTCTGATAGCACCTAACCGCTTTGTAAAGGATTGGGTGGTCGACAAGTTCCTAGACCGAATTAATGAGCTTGCCTCTGAAGCGGGTAATGAGAAAATACCTGTCGAAGTAGGGGTTAATTCAAGCCCCCCTAGTTTTGCACGACAAGCCCCAGTAATAAGCCAGGCTGTCACAACTGATCCTGGCCCTCAGGCCTGCCCTTCAACACTGCCTTCGACAGTCTCGCAAACGAAGCAAGTGACAAGCTATCAAACGGGCTCAATATTAGCTCCCAGGCAACAAGGCATTAGCCCTCGGCCGCCGTCAGCACCAAAAGAGCGGGTCAGCAAAGTTATTAGTCACCCCGACAGTCTTAATAATGATTTTCTCTTCGAGAACTTTATTGAAGGCAAATCAAACCAGCTGGCTCTGGCTGCGGCCCGACAAATAGCCGAAAACCCCGGCGGCTCCTATAACCCCTTGTTTATTTATGGTGGTGTGGGCCTGGGTAAAACCCACCTTATGCATGCGGTGGGCAACGCTTTAAAGGTCAGAAAACCCGATGCAAAAATTGTCTATCTGCACTCCGAGCGTTTTGTTGCAGATATGGTCAAAGCCCTTCAGCTCAACGCCATTAATGATTTCAAGCGTTTCTATCGCTCCGTTGATGCCTTGTTGATTGATGATATTCAATTTTTTGCCGGGAAGGAGCGCTCTCAGGAAGAGTTCTTTCATACCTTTAATGCCCTGCTGGAAGGCGATCATCAAATGATCCTGACTTGTGATCGCTACCCCAAAGAGATTGATGGTCTGGAGGAAAGGCTAAAATCGCGCTTTGGCTGGGGCCTAACGGTTGCCGTTGAACCCCCGGAGCTTGAGACTCGAGTAGCGATTCTTATTGAAAAGGCAAAGAGCTTACACGTTGATTTGCCCCACGATGCAGCCTTTTTTATTGCCCAACGAATTAGTTCCAACGTGAGAGAGCTTGAGGGTGCACTTAAGCGGGTGATAGCAAGTGCTCACTTCACGGGGAGATCAATCGATGTACCGATGGTTAGGGACTCCCTGAAGGACTTGCTGGCCTTACAGGATCGCCTGGTGAGTATTGATAATATTCAGCGTACGGTAGCTGAACATTACAAGATTAAAATGTCAGATATGTTATCGAAACGCCGTACGCGGTCGGTCGCCCGACCCCGACAGGTTGCTATGTCAATGGCAAAAAAATTGACGAACCATAGCTTGCCAGAGATAGGTGAAGCCTTTGGTGGCAGGGACCACACGACGGTCTTGCATGCTTGTCGCAAGGTAAAAGAGCTGCAAGATAGTAGTACGGAAATGCGAGAAGATATAAAATTATTAACCCGGTTATTAACTAGCTAAGCAGTAAGTAAGCGCTTACTAATATTTCTTATAGAGAGTTAAGTATGAAGTTCAGCGTCAGTAAAGAAACGCTCGTTAAGCAGTTGCAAATGGTTGTTGGTGTTGTCGAGCGCAGGCAAACACTGCCAATACTCGCTAATGTTTTAATCCAGCTAAAAGAGGGTGAGCTGGCATTAACGGGCACTGACCTGGAAGTTGAAATCGTCAGCAGGGCAGCATCGGAGATGGGTGCTGAAGCGAACGGTGAGATCACTGTTCCCGCGCGTAAACTTCTCGATATATGTCGCTCTTTGCCCGATGGTGTCGATATTAAATTCAGTACCAATGACAAAGGGCGTGTGGTTATTACCAGTGGGCGCAGTCGTTTTACCTTGTCTACTTTACCTGCAGAAGAGTTTCCAAACGTCGAAGATGGCGCTGAAACGCATGAGTTTACTTTGCCAGCGAAGAGCTTAAAGCACCTTATTGATAGCACGTCTTTTGCGATGGCGCATCAAGATGTCCGCTACTACCTCAACGGGATGTTGTGGGAGGTGAGCGGCTCTAAATTAAATGGCGTCGCAACAGATGGCCATCGCCTGGCGATTAGTTCAATTGATTTGCCCGGTGAAAGCGCAAGTCCCACGATGCAAGTGATACTTCCTCGCAAAGGTGTTGTCGAGTTATCAAGGCTCATGGCTGATGAGGGTGATATCACCATATCTCTTGGTGATGCCCACTTACGTGTTCGTGGCTCAGACTTTCATTTTACATCTAAGTTGGTTGACGGAGCCTATCCTGATTACGACCGAGTGTTGCCAAAAGGCGGTACGTTGGTGGTTCGCGGTGATCGTAACGACCTTCGTCAGGCCTTTAGTCGTGCGGCTATTCTCTCGAATGAAAAGTATAGGGGTGTGCGCCTTTTACTCAGTGAAAACTTACTGAATATTGTTGCCAATAACCCAGAGCAAGAAGAGGCTCAGGAAGAAGTTTCGGTCAACTACACAGGTACTGAGCTTGAAGTCGGCTTCAATGTAAACTACATACTTGATGTATTGAATACGCTATCGAGTGAGGAGATTGTATTTATCCTTTCAGATGCCAATAGTAGCGCCCTTATTCAAGACCCAGCCGATCAAGAGGGTTCATCCTATGTAATTATGCCGATGCGCTTGTAAGCTTTAGCTTTACTTTGTGTACTTAACCCGGCTCGACATACACGGCATAAGAAATATCAGTAGTGCGTCTTTAATACCGATTGATGGCATTAACATTCTTTATGGGGCCAATGGCAGTGGTAAGACGAGCTTTCTGGAAGCTGTCTATTTACTGGGGCGGGGCCGTACATTTCGATCTCGCCACACCAAAACTCTGATAAATCATGATTCTCGGCAGTGTACGGTTTTTGGTGCTGCCAACAGTAAAGAGCACAATACTCCCTACACCATTGGGGTATCTAGAGAGCTTAAAGGCTCTTTCCAGTTTAAAGTCGACGGTAATAGAGTATCAACATCCTCTTCTCTGGCCGATGCGATACCGCTTTTATTAATGAATAGTGAAAGTTTTCTGCTGATTGAGGGCGGCCCCGGTGGACGTCGTCGCTTTCTAGACTGGGGTGTGTTCCACGTGGAACAGCAGTTTCAGCCGCTTTGGGTCCAGTATCAGCGGAGCCTGCAACAGCGGAACAAACTGTTGCGGCGTGATAAAATATCCCAGCAAGAACTATCAAGCTGGGATAATAGCTTTATACGCCTATCAGAGCAGATAACAGAAATGAGGCGTAAGTACTTTAATGCTATTGAGCCGCTTCTTGTAGAGATGATAAAAAAGCTGACAACGGTTAAGGATATATCTCTTAAGTTTTATCAGGGCTGGGAAGAGGGTCGGACCTTGGCTTCCTTGCTTGAAGAAAGCTTCGAACGTGACACGAGGCGGAAAGTCACCTCCGTCGGCCCACAGCGTGCAGATATCAAGGTGTGTGTTAAGGGGCGTGCTGCATCCGATGTCCTTTCCCGTGGACAAATTAAAGCCCTGGTGGCTGCATTAATTGTTGGGCAAGGCCAAATGTTCCGGCAAGCAAGGGACAAGCAATGTGTTTACTTGTTTGATGATCTGGTTTCAGAACTTGATAATGACTATTTAAGGCGCTTGTTAAAGGTATTGGCAAGCGCAAATGCACAAGTTTTTATTACGGGCACAGACTCTCTGCCCTTAGTAAATGTATTAGAAAACGAAAAAATTGAAGACTTTGCGGTGTTTCACGTGGAACACGGCACAGTGAGTTCACTTAATGATTTAGCTATAAAAGGGGAAGCTCCATGAGCTCTGAACAAGACTATGATTCGTCGAGCATTAAGGTACTAAAAGGCCTGGATGCTGTTAGGAAGCGACCGGGTATGTACATTGGCGACACCGATGACGGTACAGGCCTGCACCACATGGTTTTCGAGCTGGTTGATAACTCGATTGATGAAGCTTTGGCGGGTCATTGTAGTGAAATATCTGTAAAAATACACACAGATGAATCCGTATCAGTTTCGGATAACGGCCGTGGTATCCCTGTCGATATACATGAAGAGGGGGTGTCGGCTGCTGAAGTTATTATGACGGTACTCCATGCCGGTGGTAAGTTTGATGACAACACTTATAAAGTGTCTGGCGGGCTTCATGGGGTCGGGGTTTCCGTTGTTAATGCACTATCAGAGCGCCTGGTTCTTACTATTAACAGGCATGAAAAAATTCATGAACAAACCTATATTCACGGGGTACCGCAGGCACCGATTGCAGTGATTGGTGAAACCAGTGAATCGGGTACCCACGCACGATTCTGGCCCTCGCCAGAAACCTTTAATAACATTAGTTTTCACTATGAAATTCTGGCTAAACGCTTGAGAGAGCTGTCTTTCCTTAATTCAGGGGTTCGGATTGTTCTTAGTGATGAGCGTAGCGATAAGCAAGATGTGTTTCAGTACGATGGAGGACTCAGTGCCTTTGTTGAATACCTGAATACGAACAAAAGCCCGATCAATCAGGTTATTCACATAAATGTTGAACGTGAAGACGGGATTACGGTAGAGGCCGCTTTACAGTGGAATGATGGCTTTCAGGAAAACATCTTCTGTTACACCAATAATATTCCCCAACGTGATGGCGGAACCCATCTGGCTGGGTTTCGTGGTGCCTTGACGCGCTCGCTCAATAATTACATCGAAAAAGAGAGTAATTCGAGTAAAAACAATAAGATAGCGACTACCGGCGACGATGCCAGAGAGGGTCTAACGGGTATTATTTCGGTAAAAGTACCCGACCCCAAGTTCTCATCGCAAACAAAGGACAAGCTCGTCAGCTCTGAAGTAAAAGCTGCCGTAGAACAAGAAATGGGCAAGGCCCTAGCCGACTATTTATTAGAAAACCCATCAGAAGCAAAGTCGATTATTGGAAAGATGGTTGATGCAGCACGAGCTCGTGAGGCCGCACGAAAAGCTCGAGAAATGACCCGTCGCAAAGGTGCTTTAGATATTGCCGGCCTACCTGGCAAGCTTGCCGATTGTCGTGAAAAAGATCCCGCTCTGTCTGAACTCTACCTGGTGGAGGGTGATTCGGCGGGAGGCTCGGCTAAACAAGGTCGCGACCGTCGTACACAGGCGATTTTGCCGCTGAAAGGTAAGATTCTGAACGTCGAAAAAGCACGCTTTGACAAGATGCTATCCAGTGTCGAGGTGGGTACCTTAATCACCGCCCTGGGTTGTGGTATCGGTGCACAAGAGTTTAATGCCGATAAACTGCGTTATCACACCATTGTTATCATGACCGATGCCGATGTAGATGGTTCACATATTCGCACCTTATTATTGACCTTTTTCTTCCGCCAGATGCGCGAGCTTATTGAGCGCGGCCATGTCTGTATAGCTCAACCGCCACTCTATAAAATTAGCAAAGGCAAGCAGGAGCAGTACCTGAAAGATGATGACGCACTGATTGAATTCTTAACTCAAGCCGCTCTGGAGAAATCCAGCTTGCACGTCAACGCTGATGCCCCGGGTATTTCGGGTGAGGCTTTACAGTCTTTATTACAGGGCTATCGCCTAGTTATGGCCCGGATCGATCGGCTTAACCGATCTTGGCCGCCGTTGATTCTTAAAGAGATGATTTATTTACCCTCGCTTGGCCGTGATGAGCTGTTGCAGGAAGCTACCGTTGATGCCTGGTGTCAATCCTTGTCTAGTGTGCTCGCAGAGCGTGCTAATGCGAGTACGCGTTACACGGTTGACTACACCCGTGACGCTGAAAGGGGGCTTTTCTTACCCAGGGTCAGCGTCGAAATCCACGGTGTCAGCAATGAGTTTATTTTCAGTAATGACTTTTTCGCCTCCGGTGAGTATCGGGCGATCACTGAGTTGGGCCAGCGCTTGCAAGGTTTACTGGAGGACGGGGCCTACATTAAGCGTGGTGAAAGAACACTGCTGGTTGATGAGTTTGAGCAGGTCGTTAACTGGTTAATGAAGGAGTCGCGCCGCGGTTACAGCATCCAGCGCTATAAGGGTCTGGGTGAAATGAACCCCGAGCAGTTGTGGGATACTACCATGAATCCTGAGACACGTAGAATGCTGAGAGTGACCATTGAAGATGCCATATCGGCAGACCAAATGTTCAACACCCTGATGGGTGATCAGGTTGAACCTCGACGTGACTTTATCGAAACCAATGCACTTGCGGTAGTTAATCTCGATATATAGGAGGGTGGCGGGAAGTGAGTGCTTGCTAACTACGCCTTGTGGGGCTGAGGCAAAGCACTCATATTGATCCCCGGTCTAAGAAAAAGCCCCTATTGCAACGCTATGAAAAAGCGTTCGCAGTAGAGGCTTAAGCTTGGCGGAACTCTTGTTATTCGGCTCAGTAGAGCACTGCCGTGTTGACGCGATTAAAGAAAGCTTCAATACCTAATAGACGCTTATAAATTATCTATTGTCGTCTCTATCCAGCTCTTAACCTCATCAGTCAACTCTTTGCTCTTGCGTCCTGTGCTCTCTATCGGCTTGCCGATGATCACATGGATGGTACCCGGCGTTTTAACAAAACGGTGAGCCGGCCAGCAACTGCCGGCGTTGTGGGCGATGGGTACAATGGGAGCCCCGGTTTTGATAGCCAGAGATGTACCACTGCGGGAATAATTGCCCACCTCGCCGTAATCGATGCGTGTGCCCTCGGGGAAAATTAGAATATTATTGCCCTCTTCAAGACGTTGTTGGCCTTGCTTTAAGACCTCACGCAGAGCTTGTTTAGGGTTGGAGCGGTCGATGGCAATAGGTCGGGTCATGGCCAGGCCCCAGCCGAAAAACGGCACTTTCAGGAGTTCTTTTTTAAGGATGGTGCTGACTGGGCGCAGGGTGCGCTGCAAATAAAACGTCTCCCAGCCCGACTGGTGTTTACTGAGGGCAACAAAGGCCTGGTTGGGGATATTATCCAGACCCTCCACATTCACCTTAATGCCGCAGGTGAGTTTCAGCCACCAGAGGATAAGGGCATTGGCGGTAGTAATAAAAGTCTGCCGAGGTCGATAGGGAATAATCAGGCCGAGTGTACAGCCGAGCACAGAAAAGATGATAATGGTTGGCACGTAGCCACAATAAAAAGCGATGGAGCGCAGCGTATAAACAAAGTTCAAAGCCTTAATTCCTCTCTTCTAATAAATAATCGACCGCACTGGCCAGGTCATCGTGAACTTGAGCATTGCGTACCTGCTCGTTGGCTTCATCAGCCAGCTGACTTTCATAAGCCGCCCCTTTACCGGTGCGCAGCAGAATGGGCCGACACTGGCGCTCGGCTCCTGCTTGCAGGTCTTTCAAGCTATCGCCAATAAAAATCACGCCAGTCAGTGAAGTACTGAAGTCTTCGGCGATGGCATCGAGCAGGCCGGGTGCGGGCTTGCGACAAGCACAACCCGCTGTGGGTAAATGGGGGCAGTAATAGATACCGGCGATATGGCCACCTGCGGCCTCAACCAATTCACGCATCTTGTCGTGTATGGCCTCAAGGTCATCGAGATCAAAAAGCCCCCGCCCCAGGCCCGATTGGTTGGTCGCCACCGCAACATTGTAGCCAGCGTCACATAGGCGCGCGATAGCATCGATGCTGCCGGGTATTGGCTGCCACTCATCTGCCGATTTAATGTAAGCATCAGAGTCTTTATTAATCACGCCATCGCGGTCGAGAATGATAAGTTTCATCGTTCAGCCCGATCATTCATTTAGTGCTGGCGAGCAAAGAAACATCAGCCACTTCAAGAAACAGCTCGCGCAGTTGCGACAGTATTGCCAGACGATTTTGACGCAGCGCCAGATCATCAGCCATCACCATAACTTGATCAAAAAAGTCATCGACGGGCTGCTGTAACTGGGCCAGTTGCTGCAATATTTGGCTGTAATCTTTGTCGGCAATTAAGGGCTGTAAAGTAGTACTGAGCTTTGCGAGTTGCTCAGCCAGGGATTTCTCAGCACCTTCCTGTAGCAGGCTTGAGTCAACGTTGGGGCTAATGGCGGCATCTTGCTTACTGAGAATATTCGACACCCGCTTATTGGCACTGGCCAGATTTCGGGCCTCCGGCAGCTGGCTGAAATCATTCACGGCCTGTACCCGGCGGTGTATATCCAGCGGGCGAGTGGGTGACTTAGCCATTACCGCAAAGAATACTTCGGGGCGAATTCTGTCTTCTTCATACCAAGCACGAAAGCGTTCTAGCATGTAAGTGAGTACTTGCTCCGATGTTTCTTCGGCTGACAGGCTTAAGTTGTCGTGCAGGCTTAAGGCCTTGTCCAAAGCCAATTTTAGATCGAGATCAATACCTTGCTCGACCAGTGTTCGCAATACCGCCAGGCTAGCGCGGCGCAGCGCGAAGGGGTCTTTGGAGCCGGTCGGAGCTTGCTTGATGCCAAAAATACCCACCAGAGTATCGAGGCGATCGGCGATGGCGAGGGTCGCGCCAACACCGGAGCTGGCGACCTTGTCCCCGGCAAAGCGCGGCAAATATTGCTCGTAAAGTGCGGCGGCAACGGCTTCATCTTCACCGTCGTGCTGAGCGTAGTAGCGACCCATGGTGCCCTGCAAATCGGCAAATTCCTGCACCATTTCAGTCACCAGATCGGCCTTGCTCAATACGGCGGCGCGGTGAGCCAGGGTGGGTTCAGCACCGGTGATGGGTGCAAGAAACTCAGCCAGTGCGGCAACGCGCTGTGACTTGTCGTGAACGGAGCCAAGCTTTACCTGGAAGACCACGTTCTTTAGCATTTCACAGCGCTGTTCTAGCGTGGTGTTCTTGTCAGTTTTATAGAAGAAAGCAGCATCCGATAAACGGGGGCGTATGACTTTCTCATTGCCAGCGATCACCTTACTGGCATCTCGGCTATCAATATTGGCGACGGTGATAAACAGCGGCAAGAGCTGGTCGGCGCCATCGACCACATGAAAATACTTTTGGTGTTCTTTCATCGACGAGATTAAGGCCTCAGCAGGCACATCCAAAAAATGTTCATCGAAACGACCCATCAGCGGCACCGGCCATTCGTTCAGCGCGGTGACTTCATCCAGCAAGTCAACATCGATGACGGCATTGCCACCGGCGCCTCGGGCCAGTTCGTTGACGCCATCTTTAATCAACGAACGCCGCTCGACAAAATCGGCGATAACAAAAGCCTGGCGCAAGGTGTTGGCGTAGTCGATGGGTGTGGCAATACTGATTTCGGTGTTGCTGTGAAAACGGTGGCCCCGCGTGGTGCGGCCGCTTTCCAACCCCATAATAGAACCGGGGACCACGTCTTTGCCGAAGAGCATCACTATCCAGTGAACCGGGCGCACAAACTCTATGCGGCTGGCCCCCCAGCGCATGCGCCGGGCAATGGGTAGGTCTTTCAGGGCTTTACTCACAATGTCCGGCAGCAGTGCTTCGGTGGCCAGGCCTTCTTCAACACGACGAAAAACCAGGCGCGGGCCTTTATCGGTATCCGTTTGTTCGAGTTCTTCAACACTTAGCCCGCAGCCTTTGGCAAAACCGATTGCCGGTTTCGTTGGTGCACCGTCGCTATCAAAAGCGGCGGCAACAGCGGGGCCGAGGCGTTCGGTTTCAATATCGGCCTGTTGTGAGTCGAGCCCAGAAACCAGCACCGCCAAACGCCTGGGTGTGGCATAGCCTCGAATAGCGGCGTGTTGTAGCTTGGCTTTATTGAGCCCGGCTTCAATGCCGAGGGTAAATGCCGACATTAATGTTTTCAGCGATTTCGGTGGCAGCTCTTCGGTGCCAATTTCAACGAGAAAATCCTGTTTCATTTGTTTTTCTCCCCAGCCTGTTGAATCACTTCGTGGGCCAAATCAGCGGGGGCCATAGGAAAGCCCAGTGCCAGCCGTGAAGCGAAATAGGTTTCAGCAACCGCTCTTGCCAGCGCGCGAATGCGCAGAATAAAACGCTGCCGTTCGGTCACCGAAATTGCGTGGCGCGCATCGAGTAAGTTAAAGGCGTGGGAGGCTTTCATCACCATCTCGTAGGCGGGCAGGGGAAGCTTTTGCTCGATCAAGAGCTGACTCTCTTTTTCGTAGGTGTCAAAACTACTGAACAGAAAATCAGTATTGGCGTGCTCAAAATTGTAGTGGGACATTTCAACTTCATTTTGATGAAACACATCGCCGTAAGTGACAACGCTGCCATCGGGGCTTTTCGTCCAGACCAGGTCGTAAATACTATCGACGCCCTGCAGGTACATGGCAATGCGCTCAAGGCCGTAAGTGATTTCGCCACTCACCGGATAACATTCAAGCCCGCCCACCTGTTGAAAATAGGTGAACTGCGTGACTTCCATACCATTGAGCCAAACTTCCCAGCCCAATCCCCAGGCCCCCAGTGAGGGTGACTCCCAGTTATCTTCCACGAAGCGAATATCGTGAACGGCAGCGTTGATACCGAGAAAGGCCAGGGACTCCAAATACAGGTCCTGAATATTGCTGGGCGAGGGCTTCAGAATCACCTGAAACTGATAATAGTGCTGCAGGCGATTGGGGTTTTCACCAAAGCGGCCATCGGTGGGGCGGCGGCAGGGTTGCACGTAGGCGCTGTTCCAGCTCTCTGGGCCAATGGCGCGCAGGAAGGTGGCCGGGTGAAAGGTGCCGGCTCCCACTTCCATATCCAGTGGTTGCAAAATAACGCAGCCATGTTCAGCCCAATACTGTTGTAGGGCTAGAATCAAACCTTGAAATGTCGATACATCCGGTGCCGGCATCGTCACAGCGATACTCCAATAAAAATAAGACGGCGATTATATCGTTTGGCAAAAATTGATACGATAAAAGCCGAAAAATAAACGCGCTATTTTTACTCTCAAGCCCCCATCAACAAGGAATAACGATGAAATTACTGAAAAAGACACTTGGCGCCTGCCTATTACCCCTGGCACTGACGGCCAATGTACAGGCTAACGACCACTGGGACAGCGTAGAGGTTAAGGCCATACCCGTCACGGAGGGTGTTTATATGTTGATGGGCGAAGGCGGTAATATCGGTGTCTCCATCGGCGCAGACGGCACCTTCGCCATCGACGACCAGTACGCGCAAATGGCGCCAAAAATCACCGCAGCCATCAAGCAGCTCTCGGGCGACACGCCGAAGTTTTTGGTCAACACCCATTGGCACGGCGACCACGCCGGTGGCAATGAGCACTTTGGTAAACACGGCGCTATTATTGTTGCCCACGAAAATGTGCGCGACAGCCTGAAGGTCGAGAAGTCCATCAAGCTCTTCAATATGCACAAGCCACCCTCGCCCAAAGAGGCGCTGCCAGTAGTGACTTTTCAGAGCGAGATGAGCCTTCACCTCAATGGCGATGACATTCACCTGGTACATGTTGCCAACGCCCACACCGATGGTGATGCTTTTGTTTTCTTTACGAAAGCCAATGTTATCCATGCCGGTGACACCTTCTTTAACGGCTTCTACCCCTTCATCGATGTTGACTCCGGTGGTGGCATCGCGGGCATGATTGCCGCTTGTGACAAAGTGCTGGCGCTAGCCAATGATAAAACCAAAATTATGCCCGGCCACGGACCTCTAGCAAACAAGGCAGACCTGCTAGCCTTCCGCGATATGTTGGCCAAGGCTCAGGCCAATATTCAGGCCTTGATTGATGCCGGTAAAAATGAAGCCGAAGTTATCGCCGCCAAGCCATTGGCTGAACTGGATAAAGAGTGGGGGGATGGTTTTCTACCGAGCGATGTGTGGGTGAAGATTGTTTATAGCGGGATGGTGAAGTAAGGATTCTGTATGGTTAACTGTTAGTGATCGTAGAGCGTAAAATCGAGATCAAACCAAAGAACAAAGAAAACATCCCTTTGTCGATAGCCAACCATGGGGTTCATCCCTTTATATCTGAAGACCAAGAAATCACTTGCATCTTCAGTTATAAATTTTGGGATGGCTGCTTTGATAGAAGATTTAGGTATCTTTTCTGTTCCTAAGCCGTGCCTGTCGAGCCCTTTTATTTGATTCCATGATATGGATTTTCTTCGATAGATAGCTTCAGAGAACATCGCCTTATGTTCCTGATCCAAACTAGAAAGGCAGTACTTGCCTTTCTGAATTTTTTCTAAAGAAAATATTGGGGGGAGTTGATCGTAATTAATGGGCTCAACAGACTTAACTAAATTGCCTTGCTTAGGTCTCTGTCTTTTTATTCTGCCCATTAATTGATTCTTGTTTTGAAATACTCGGTAATGCTCTGCTTAGGAATAACGCTAGCTTCAGCTTCGTGTTCAAGCCAAGGTGTTTCTTCATGTGTCATATTGCGTAATTTCCATGCAGAGTACTGTCCAAATACCTCAAATACCTCTTCAATTAACTCAAACTCATCCTTTGTAAGGGAGTCCTTATTATAGGCCTGTGCTGCTGGGATGTGATTACTGCCATACTGCTTGTATTGATGATAGAGATCTTCAACGACAGGGCCGTGAGTCCAAGCATAAATGTCCTCTAAAAACAAAGGGTTGTCGAATATCGCGCTGTGAAAACCCTGTGCGTAATACGCAAGTTTTTGAAGCTTTAAGTTTGAAATTCCGTCTCCATCATTGGAGTCGTCCAAATAGAGAAAGCATTGAGCAACATCATTTAAATTAGCCATAATACCCTCCTTTAATTTGATCATAGCTAAGATGAGGCGCGGATACTACCATAAGGCCTTATTCTTAGTCTATGTGACTGTTTTTATATACAGTAGGGAAATAGGGTCAGAGGAATAGAGCAGGCCACATTCAATCTACAAGTACACCACAAGCCTGCCTGAACACCTCGTAGGGTGTTTGGTAATTCAAACACTTTCTTGGCCTGTTGTTGAGTAATTTTTCGACACGGTTAAAAAGTAAATAAGAAAAGTAAATAAGGACATCCATCTGAAATGCTAGCGACAAAAAATGAATGTGTGTAAAAAAGAACAAAGAGGGTCAGGTCTTGCAAACAAGCATTTTTATCACGACCTAATACACCTGTCCCGGCAACCAGGTAACCAGGCTGGGCCACAGGGCGAGCAGTAGTAGCACGGCGAGCTGTATACCAATATAGGGCATCACACCACGATATATATCGCTGGTGAGGACTTCCTTCGGCGCAACTCCGCGCAAGTAAAATAGAGCGAAGCCAAAGGGCGGTGTTAAGAAAGAGGTCTGCAAGTTAACGGCAATCATTATGCCGAGCCAGATGGGGTCGACGCCCATGGCGAGCAGGGCGGGGCCAACAATGGGCACCACCACAAAGGTGATCTCGATAAAGTCGAGAATAAAACCGAGTATAAAAATAACCACCATGACCGCGAGGGTGGCACCCAGTGCACCGCCGGGGATGCTGGCAAACAGCGAGGTCACCAGCTCTTCACCACCAAAGCCGCGAAACACCAGTGAAAATATGGCGGCACCAATCAAAATCATAAACACCATGGCGGTAACTTCAACGGTGCCGTCGAGTACTTCTTGCAGGCGGTGCAAGGAAAGTTGGCGGCGCAACAGGGCGAGCAGTGAGGCACCAAAAGCACCGACACCGGCAGCTTCTGTAGGTGTGGCGATACCACTGAGAATGGAGCCGAGTACGGCAACAATCAGCAGCAGGGGTGGTGCCAGGCTCAATAATAAAGCCACGGTGCTGACCGACTCTTGTTCATCACCGGCGGGTGCATCTTCCGGCCGCAGACGGGCATAGAACATTATATAGGCACAATAACAGCCGACCAAAATCAGCCCGGGGATCACCGCCCCCATAAACAGGTCGCCAACCGATACGGTTTTAGGGGCAAAGATACCCATGCTCAACTGGGCCTGAGCATAGGCGGTGGAGAGAATATCGCCCAATAAAACCAGAGCAATGGAGGGCGGAATAATTTGTCCGAGGGTGCCGGTGGCGCAAATGGTGCCGGCGGCAAAGGCCGGGTTATAGCCCCGCTTGAGCATAGTGGGTAGAGACATCAAGCCCATGGTGACCACCGTCGCGCCGACGATGCCGGTGCTGGCGGCCAGTAGTGCCCCGACCATGACCACAGAAATACCCAGCCCACCACGCACCTTACCGAAGAGTCGCGCCATGTTGTTGAGCAGGTCTTCTGCCAGCCGGGATTTCTCCAGCATGATGCCCATCAAAATAAACAGCGGGATAGCCACCAGTGTTTGATTGACCATGGTGCCATAGAGCCGATTGGGCAGAGCTTGCAGAAAGGCCATATCGAAATGACCGATGGCCGTACCGAAGGCGGCAAACAGCAGAGCGGTACCGGCCAATGAAAAGGCCACCGGGTAGCCGAGCAAGATCACCAGACAAACAGCGAGGAACATAAAGAGGGGGAGGAGTTCGATCATGGTGATTATTTGGTCGCTTTTAAAGAGGCATTTGCAGGGGAGCGCAGGATAGCGAAGGATTTAAGAAACTCACCAATGCCCTGCAATAGAAGCAGCGTCGGCATGATTAATAGCAATGACTTCAACAGGTACACCCAGGGCAGGCCAGCAGACTCGGCCGAGCGTTCATAAATAGCCCAGCTATTGCAGACGTAAGCAAAGCTCAGCCAGAAGATAAGCCCGCAGGTGGGCAGCAGAAAAAACACGGCGCCGAGGGCATCGACCAGTGCGCGGCGGCGTACTGAGAAGTGTCGATAAAAGATATCGACCCGCACATGGCCGCCGCGCTTCAGGGTGAAGGCCGTGCCGAGCATAAAGGCGAAAGCGTGGAGGTAAATCACCGTTTCTTGCAGGGCAATGGAGCCGGAGCCCAATAAATAGCGGGCCACGACCACAAAGCAGGTGCAGAGCATCATCGTCAGCGTCGCCCAGGCGGTGAGCTTGCCGCAGAATTCGGTGAAGGTATCAATGGGGGAGTTGGCGGAAGTCATGGGGGAACCCGTTGAGTTTGCTTGGGCTTGTTAGGCCGGTTGATCAATTTACGCGATGAACAAAGGCCCTGATGCATTGATAGACCCGAGCAAGGTTGTGTTTGTCACAAAGCTGTCATGTTTTGTACATAGTCTTGTCATTTGCCCTCTCTAGGATGCGCGTACTAGCCCCATCATTGATGGAAACGTCGCAGGAGACGAGCATGAAAAAACACTCTAATTCAGTAGCACAACTAAAAGTCGTCGCCATCGGCTGTGGTATTGCCATGGCCCTCGCCAGCACACAGGCTATTTCAGCCTCGCGAGATTATATCAGCATCGTTGGCTCATCAACGGTCTATCCTTTCGCGACAGTCGTTGCCGAGCGTTTCGGTAAAACCACGCACAACCCCACGCCTAAAATTGAAGCCACAGGTTCAGGCGGCGGCATGA
This sequence comes from Candidatus Reddybacter sp., assembly GCA_041277045.1. Lineage (GTDB taxonomy): Bacteria > Pseudomonadota > Gammaproteobacteria > Pseudomonadales > Porticoccaceae > Reddybacter. The sequence continues at coordinate 819,270 of JBGFSY010000001.1, forward strand.
AGCTGTTCTGTTCCGGTGTTGGTACAGGCCATCCTGATATTACTAACGCATCGCGCCGCATGAAGAAGTCTGAATTTGCAAAATGTCAGACCGCTGGTGTGAGCGATATTGTTGAAGTGTTGATTGGTTTTGATGGCATTGTCCTCGCCAACTCAGTTAAAACAAAGCAAATGAGCCTGACCCGCAAAGACATCTTTCTGGCACTGGCCAAAAATGTTCCCGCACCGAAGAGCATGCCGGGCCCGTTGACGACATCACAAACCCTGATCGCCAATCCCTACAAGACCTGGCAAGAAGTAAATCCAGCACTGCCCAATATAAAAATTGAAGTGCTTGGCCCTCCTCCAACGTCGGGTACGCGTGACGCATTTGCCGAGCTGGCTCTGGAAGGCGGCTGCAAAAAAATTAAGTGGATCAAGGCAATGAAGAAGCAGGACAAAAAAGCCTACAAAGCGCTTTGTCACACCATTCGTGAAGATGGCCACTATATTGAAGCCGGTGAAAACGACAACCTTATCGTGCAAAAGCTCGATGCTAACCCCAACGCTCTCGGTGTGTTTGGTTTTAGCTTCCTCGACCAAAATGCCGACAAGGTTCAAGGCTCGCTGATCGAAGACCAGGTGCCGACTTTCGAGACTATCGCCGATAAGTCTTACCCCATCTCTCGCCCTTTATATTTTTATGTGAAGAAAGCCCACGTTGGCGTGGTACCGGGTATTGAAGGTTATTTGGCTGAATTTACCAGCGAAAAAGCCTGGGGTGAAGAGGGTTATTTAGCCGAGAAAGGCATGATTCCGCTGAGCGCTGATGTTCGGCGGGCCAATGGTGCTGATATTAAAGCCCTTAAGTCGATGTCAGGCGAAGGCTTGTAAATATGTGTAGTGATAGATAAAAAAGCGGCCTGCAAAACGGGCCGCTTTTTCTGGTTAAACCAAAGAATAGTGTTTTGTAAGGGATCGGCTTTTTAATATGCAAACTTCAAATCTGATCATTGCCCTACTGGTAATGTCTGCTCTGGCCTACTTTTTTGGCTATCAGCGTTCCCAGGGGTTTGCCCGCCAGCTAGGTGGTGTGCGCAACTTACATTCACTGCCGACTTACTACGGCATGCGGGTCGCACTCTGGTGTGGCCTGCCCTCTGTGTTACTGCTTTTTATCTGCCTGGCATTTGAAGAGACCATCATTAGTAAAATGTTGCTGGCGGGTATCCCCGACGAGATTCGCCCGAGCTCTGTCGCCGAATACAATTTGTTGATGAACAAGATTGAAAATCTGGCCAGTGGTGCATTGTCGGCGGAAGGTGTTAGGCCCGCATTATTAGATGCCGCTGCCGCGCTGGGTTATTTGCGTGATATGAGTCAGCGTTTATTGACGGGACTTGCACTGTTAGTGGCGGGCGGCGGCGGCCTGTGGGGCTGGTGGCGCATGTCAGCCCATCTGCGTGCGCGCCAGCAAGTCGAAAAAATATTTAAAGGTTTTTTACTGTTGTGTGCCAGCCTGGCAATTTTCACCACGCTGGGCATTCTGCTTTCGGTGATTTTTGAATCGCTGCGATTTTTTCAGCAAGTGCCCTTGTCAGAGTTTTTATTCGGCCTGGAGTGGAGTCCACAAACGGCTATACGGGCTGATCAGGTGGGTGGTTCGGGTAGCTTTGGTGCAGTACCGTTATTTCTGGGCACGATGTTGATTTCATTTATCGCCATGACCGTGGCGGTGCCAGCGGGCCTAATGTCAGCCATTTATTTGGCGGAATATGCCGGCTCAAAAGTACGTGGTTTTGTTAAACCGACGCTGGAAATTCTCGCCGGCGTACCCACCGTGGTTTATGGATATTTCGCCGCATTAACGGTTGCACCTTTAATTAGAGAAACCGGCACCAGCTTTGGTTTATCGGTAACCTCCGAAAGCGCCCTGGCGGCAGGCCTGGTGATGGGCATTATGATCATTCCCTTTATTTCATCTCTGGCCGATGACGTGATTAATGCCGTACCGCAAACCATGCGCGATGGCTCCTTGGCCCTCGGTGCAACTCATTCCGAAACGATTAAACAAGTGATTATTCCCGCCGCACTACCGGGCATTGTCGGTGGCGTCTTGTTGGCAGTATCGCGTGCCATTGGTGAAACCATGATTGTGGTGATGGCGGCAGGTCTTGCGGCGAACCTTACCGTCAACCCCTTAGACACAGTGACCACCGTGACCGTACAAATCGTCACCTTGCTGGTGGGTGATCAGGAGTTTGACAGCGCCAAAACTTTATCGGCTTTTGCCCTGGGTTTGATGCTATTTATGGTGACCCTGGGTTTAAATTTTATTGCCTTGCGTGTTGTAAAAAAATATCGAGAACAGTATGAATAAGCCACCTAACGCAAGCACTGAGCGCATCAGGAAAACACTGGCTAAACGCTACCGTGCGGAAAAGCGCTTTCGCCTCTACGGTGTTATGGCAATTCTTTTTGGCCTGCTTTGTGTCGCGACATTATTTGTCGATATTATTGGCAAGGGCCATGGCGCTTTTCGCCAAACCTATATTCAGATCAGTGTTGACTATGAAGCCGATATTCTTGGCATTGTCGATATCGACGATGCCCAACAATTAGCCCTGGCAAATTTTGCTGGCGTGGTAAAAAAGAGTCTGCGCACGCGTTTTACCGATGTATCCGGGCGCAAAGAAAAGCGTCAGCTCTATCGGCTGGTCAGCAACAGCGCTGAGTACGCTCTTTCTGACCGTTTAAAAGCCGACCACGATTTATTGGGGCAAGCTGAAAAAATCTGGGTGCTGGCTGACGATGATATCGACACCTACTTTAAAAGTCTCAATAGTTCTGATGGCCCCTTTGTCGGTCGCACCAATGAGAAACAGCAAGGCTGGGTACAATCCCTGATGGATGCGGGGCAGATTGAACTGCGCTTTAATAGCAACTTTTTTACCAGTGGCGATTCACGTGAGCCTGAACAGGCCGGTATTGGCGGCGCGATAGTCGGCTCCTTATTTACCCTGTTTATTACATTGGCTCTGTCCTTTCCCATTGGTGTAGCCGCTGCTGTTTATCTTGAAGAATTTGCGCCGAAAAATCGCTGGACGGATTTTATTGAAGTGAATATTAATAATCTCGCGGCGGTACCCTCGATTATTTTCGGGCTATTGGGCCTGGCGATATTTATTAATTTTTTCCACGTGCCCCGTTCGGTGCCTATTATTGGCGGCCTCGTGCTGGCGGTAATGACCTTGCCGACCATTATTATTTCCAGTCGTGCCGCCATTAAAGCGGTGCCACCGTCGATTCGCGAAGCCGGTATTGGCATTGGTGCCTCGCCAGTACAAGTGGTCATGCACCATGTGCTGCCACTGGCATTGCCGGGCATGTTGACCGGTACTATTATTGGCATGGCTCAAGCACTGGGTGAAACAGCGCCACTGTTGATGATTGGCATGGTGGCTTTTATTGTCGATGTGCCGGGCGGTTTCACCGACCCTGCGACGGTATTACCCGTGCAAATTTTTCTCTGGGCCGATAGCCCGGAACGCGCCTTTGTTGAAAAAACCTCGGCGGCTATTATGGTGCTGCTGGCTTTTTTAATTACCATGAATACCTTTGCCGTTATATTGCGTAAGCGCCTGGAAAGACGTTGGTAGAAAACCACGAAGCGCTGTTTATCCCCGTTGAAAATGGTGATTTAACTTTGAGAGTAAAAATATGAGTGCCGCAACGATGAACTTAACTGCCCCTGACTCGCTAGACAACACCCTGGAATCAGCACTGGAACAGACGATTGTCGAGGCCACAGTAGGCACCCCCTTTGTCGATGATGCAAAAATACGCGTGCGTAATGCCAGTGTTTTTTATGGCGACAAGCCGGCCATTTTTAATATCGACCTCGATATTGGCAAGCATGAAGTCATCGCCATGATTGGCCCTTCGGGCTGTGGTAAGTCGACCTTTTTACGCACCATTAACCGTATGAACGATACTGTTGATGGCTGCCGTGTGGAGGGTGAGTTTTTACTCGAAGAGGATAATATCTACGACTCGAAAATGGATGTGGTGGAATTGCGTGCCAGGGTGGGCATGGTGTTTCAAAAACCCAACCCCTTCCCGAAAAGTATTTTCGACAATGTCGCCTACGGGCCAAAAATTCATGGCCTCGCCGGCAGCCGTGTTGAGCTGGATGAAATTGTCGAAAACAGTTTAAAACGTGCGGGTTTATGGGCTGAAGTAAAAGATCGCCTGCTTCAACCGGGCACAAGTTTGTCCGGTGGTCAGCAGCAGCGTTTGTGTATCGCTCGCGCCATTGCCATTAGCCCGGAAGTGATTTTAATGGATGAGCCCTGTTCGGCGCTCGACCCCATTGCCACGGCGCGCATTGAAGAACTCATCGCTGAATTAGCAGAAAATTATACGATTGTGATTGTTACCCACTCCATGCAGCAGGCGGCGCGAGTCTCCCACCGCACCGCGTATTTTCATCTGGGTAAGCTGGTAGAAGTGAATGATACCGAGAAGGTGTTTACCACGCCCGAACACAAGCTCACAGAAGCGTATATTACCGGGCGTTTTGGTTAATTTTTTGCCTCGGTAAAGCCGCCCTTGTTAAGGCTCCCGTAGTTAAGGCTGCGCTACAGTTAAGGCCCCTCTACTTAAAGAGAATGTCATGGATAAATTAAAACTCGATCAACATATTTCTCAGAAATTTAATGAAGACCTTGAGAATATAAAAAGCCAGATGCTCGAAATGGGTGGCATGGTTGAAAAGCAATTAGCCGAGGCCATTAAAGCCCTGGAAAATGCCGACAGTTACATTGCCGAGCGGGTGCTACGCATTGAAGATCAAATTGATGAGATGGAAGTGAGCATCGATGAAAACTGTGTCACCCTAATTGCCCGTCGTCAGCCCGCAGCCACCGACTTACGTTTAGTGATGGTGGTGACACGCTGTATTCGCGATCTCGAACGCATCGGTGACGAAGCGCAAAAGATTGCAAAAATGGCGATTAAATTGGCGGTGGATGGGGCCTCCCCTCGGGGCTATAGTGAAATTCGTCATATCTCCAATGATGTGCGCAGTATGCTTAACGATGCTCTGAATGCCTTTATGCGTTTTGATACCGCCGCTGCCATTGCAACGATGAAGCGCGACGAGCAAATCGACGCCGACTATAAATCGGCACTGCGTGAATTGATGACCTATATGATGGAAGACCCTCGCAGTATTACTCGGGTAATGAATGTGCTCTGGGTATTGCGAGCACTCGAGCGTATTGGCGATCACGCGAAAAATATTTGTGAACACGTGATTTATTTAGTCGAGGGCAAAGACGTTCGCCACGGGCACCTCGATGAAATTGAACAGACTTTTAATTCCCCTGAGTAAGCTGAAGAGAATGCGCTCAACACATCGCTTCTTACAGGGCTTACCGAATACTTGAATCCGCTAGCCATGGGCAAGGTATAGTAGTTCATGAGTGAATTTACTGGTTTCTCCCCGCAACTACTCGCCTTTCTCGATGAGTTGGCCGTCAATAATAATCGCCTTTGGTTTAGCGAAAATAAGCCGCGTTACGAAGAGGCTGTACTGTCACCGGCGCTCAGTTTCGTCGAGCACATGGCCCCAAAGATCGACAAGTTGTCGCCCTTCTTTGAGGCCATCCCCAAACGCAGTGGCGGTTCGATCATGCGGGTGTATCGCGATACCCGCTTCGGCAACGACAAAACCCCCTATAAAACCAACCTCGGTATTCAGTTTCGTCATCGCCGGGGTAAAGATATTCACGCACCGGGCTATTATCTGCACGTACACCGTGGCGACGTTTTTCTCGGCGTCGGTTGTTGGCGACCGGATGCTGGCGCATTGGCAAAAATTCGCCAGCGCATCGACGAGAAACCCGAGGCCTGGCAGGCCATTATGAATAGCCGCGCTTTTAAGCGACGCTTCGAATGGGGCGGCGATACACTGAAGCGCCCGCCACGAGGCTACAGCGCCGATCACCCACTCATCACTAGCCTGAAACAAAAGGACTTTATTGTTATTAAACGGCTGGACGATAGCGCTATTGAGGCGGATGATTTTGCACAACAAACGTTAAAGACCTTTCGAGCAGCGAAGCCGCTGATGCATTTTTTATGTCAGGCGCTGGAGATTGGTTTTTAGCTGGCGTTTAAAGACGATAAGAATGTCAAGTAATTGACCCATTCTGGGAATTATGGTCTTATTGCGCCCCAGTTTATACGCGCAATAAATCGTCATTTTGTACTGACTTGGCGTATCGTGTACTCCCTTACAGCTAGCTTTTAGCTGCTCATCACTAGACGTAACTTCTCTACCAGCTTGAGGAAAGAGCATGTCTGATAATTCACTCGATTTTAGAGATAAGGCCGCCATTGTCGGCATCGGTGAAACCGAATACACCCGGGGGGCACTACGACCCTCGGCTGAAATGATATTGGAATCGACCCGCACCGCGATTGCCGATGCGGGTCTGAAAAACACCGATATTGACGGTATTATTTTACCGCCGGTAATGATTACCGCCGAAGAAATCGCCGCCAACCTGGGCATTGAAGACCTGCGTTACAGTGCCTCGATTAATATGGGTGGCGCCAGCCCGGTGACCGCCTTGCAAACCGCCGCCATGGCCATTGCTGCCGGTATTGCCAATAACATTGTGGTCACGGTGGGTTGGAATGGTTCTTCCGCTCTGCGCCCCAAGCCCAATGCCAAGTTTCCCGAGCAGATTTCCATTCCCGCTCTGGAGCGTACCTTACAGAATTATTACTTCCCCTACGGCAGTGCCTCGCCGGTGCAAATGTACGCCTGGATCGCCATGCGTCATATGCAAACCTACGGCATCAGCCATGAAGCCATGGGTGCCGTCGCGCTGGCCTGTCGCCGTCATGCGCAGTTTAATGACAAGGCAATGACCCGTGGACAAGAGCTGGATATGGAAGGCTATTTGAATTCCCGCTGGATTTCAGAGCCCTTCCGCCTCTTCGATTGCTGTCTTGAAACCGATGGCGCCTGTACGGTTATCGTCAGCCGCGCCGATCAGGCCAAAGATCTGCGTCATAAGCCGGCCTATATTATGGCGGCGGCAGAGGGTCATCCCTACCCCGCCGATGACATCGCCAACCGTCCCGATATGTTCCACATCGGCCTGGCCAACTCTGCGCCCAAAGCCTTTGCGATGGCGGGTTTGAAGCCGACGGATATGGACTTTCTGCAAATTTACGATTGCTTTACCTACGTTGTACTACTGCAGCTAGAGGCTCTGGGCTTCTGCGAGCAGGGTGGCGCGGGTGAATTCGTTAAAAATGGCACCCTGGAAATTGACGGTAAATTTCCCATGAATACCCACGGTGGCTTGCATTCCCAGGCCCACGTTTGGGGCCTCAACCACGTGGTCGAGGCAACGCGCCAGCTACGCGGTGACGGTGGCGAGATGCAAGTGAAGGATGCGGAGCTCGGCCTGGTAACAGGTTGGGGTGATTTTGGTGATGGCAGCCTGGTGATATTGAGGAACTAAGACGATGACCGATACACAGTTTATTCCAAACCCGGCACCACGGCCGACCAACTATCTCGATGAACAGTTCTGGGAGAATTGCTCGAAGAAAATTCTCAGCTTTCAGTGCTGTCACGACTGCGAAACCTGGCGTCACATCCCCCGTTTTATGTGCGCCAAGTGCGGTTCACCCAACTGGGGCTGGCGCGAATCTCACGGTCGCGGCACCATCTATACGTGGACGGTTTGCCACATGCCCATGTCTCCCCATTTTGAGAAAGACTTCCCCTACGCGGTGTTAGTCGTGGATATGGAAGAGGGTGTGCGCATTACGGCGGGCCTGCGTGGTCTCGACTATCGCGAGCTGAAAATTGGTTTGCCGGTAGAGGTGGTGTTTGAACCCTTGAAAGAAGGCGGCTACTTGCCCTTCTTCCGCCCGAGGGAAGAGAGCTAGTTTTTTTATTGAGACTACAGCACCAATAAAAAAGCCGAACTTCTTTAAGTTCGGCTTTTTTATGTCTGCCTTGAGCGGCCTATCTTGTCACTGACAGCCGTACTATTTTAAGCCAAGGCCTTCCATGCCACTGCGATCAACAACCGGTGCGCGCTTGGTACCCGGTGTCAGTTTCACAGAATCTGGCTCGCGCTCGAAGGAGTCGGTTAAACCGATGCTATCGGCGTACTCGCGCAGTACGGGTAAGACTTCTTTGCCGAGTAGCTCAATACAGCGGTTACGGTCTTCATTGCTGCAAATGCCCGGTACATTGAAGGCGGTGAGTGAGCCGGGGCGAAGCACCCGCATAATGGTTTTAAGCTTGGGAATCCACTGCTGGGGCATTTTCTGATAAGGCTTCACCCAGAGGTTCAGATGGCGATAGTGGAAGGGCTTGCCTTAATAGCGCCAGGGGCCTGCCCACTAGGATGATTTTTGCCTTGCTAGTGATGGGGGCGAGGGTGGCCGCCTCGGTGGTGAAGAGATTGCCCATGCAATAGGAGTTGCCGTGGTGCTCGTTGAGGGCGACACCGTCGAAACTTACTTCCCAGGCGAAGCAGTATTCGTCGAAGCATTGATGTAATTGACTGGCGGGAGATACATTAGTTTGGCTGTCTAAAAGGCGTCAGGCAGGACAGGTTGCGCAGCAATCACCACTGCGCGATGGCGGTTCAGTGCGGCTTCGTCGTCTAGGGGGCCGATGCGGGTGGTGACGGTCTTTTGTGTATTGGCGGCGACCGCACCAATAACGATTTGCGCTGAGGGGCCGGTGACATAAGTACTGGCCATTTCTGTTACTTGCACGACAACGTTTTGCGCGGAGATATTGCTTCTGTTGTACACCGAGATCAGCAAATAACCGTCGTTACCCAGCGTCAGTCGATTGAGGATATAGCGATTGGGGACCTGGCTCATTTCAATAAGCACCAGCTTATTTTGTGCTTGTTGGCCGATATCGCCCTTTGTTTGAGCCGCCGCGCGGTAATAAGTGATGGCTGTTTTTTCATCCCCCCCGTCGTTGGCAATATCACCCAGGTAGAGACTGGCCACCGGTGTCGATAGCAACTTCTGGCTTTTATCGAGGTCTTTACCCGCTGCGCTATTTTGCCCCTGCTTGAAGCGCAGCACCCCTCGGGCGAGATAATGACTGAAATAGTCGGGGTTTTTGGCGATGGCGGTGGAGTAGGCTTTGTCGGCATTGGTAGGGTTGTTGAGCATCGCCCAGGCGTGACCGCGCAGCTCCCAAAACTGCCCTTCCCGGCTTTGCAATTTCACGGCTTTATCAAGATGTGTCAGCGCTTGTTTTGGTTTTTTATCAGCCAGTGCTTGCATCGCATCGGTCTGTGCCTGGTAGGCAGGTTGATCTTTACGCAGGCGGGCGATCTTTTTCTGGAACAGCGCCCGGTTGGTGATGCCACCGGGGGGGTAAGTCTTCACTTTCTCCCTATTTGCTGCTACGCGGGCCTGAGAGGGTGGATGGCTGGCAAACAGACCGGTGAGAAAATCACTCTGCCGGCCCTCGGAGAGCTTCACGAAAGTCTCCTGTAATTTAACCGCACCGCGGGGGTCGTAGCCCGCCCGCACCATATATTCCATGCCGTAGGCATCGGACTCCAGTTCTGCATCGCGGCCATAACTGGCCATCCAGGCGGTGCTGCCCAGTTGCGCGGCCATGCCACCGAGTTCGCCGAAGCCATTGTTCTGGGCGGCGGCCCCCAGCGCTTGTGCGCCGATATTGATGAGGGTGCCGCGGGTCATTTGTGCCGCACTGTGGCGCGCCGCCGCATGGACGATTTCGTGGGATAGCACGGCGGCGAGTTCCGACTCATCCTGCAGGTGCATCAACAGGCCACGGTTGATGGCTATCTTGCCACTCGGCAGTGCCCAGGCATTGGGCACCGAATTATTGAGCACGACAAATTCATAGGGCAGGTTGGAGCGGTCACTGACGGCGGCGAGTTTTTTGCCGATGTTAGCAACGTAGCCTTGTATCTCGGGGTCAATATAGTAGCGCCCACCCTGGGCTTGCTGAGAGGGTAAATATTGTTGGCGGCCTATGGCGACCTCCTGTTCGGCTGAGACGAGGGAAAACTGTCGTTCGCCAGTGACCGGATTGACTGCGCAGCCGATAGTCAGTAACAGGGCAACACACAGACCGATCAGACATTGTTTACGCCGCACAGGATATTCCTCTTCACATAAGACAGCTTATAATGACACGATAGTTTAAAAATAGTTGAAGGATACTGCGATGTTAATGGTGATTTCCCCGGCCAAAACACTGGATTTTGAAACACCGGCGCCAACTAGCGAGCACACCACGCCGGACTTTCTCGATGACTCTGCTGAGCTTATCGAGCACTTGCGCGAGATGTCGCCTCACAAGGTTTCGGCCTTGATGAAAATCAGCGAGAAATTGGGCAACCTCAATTTTGATCGCTACCTGAGCTGGGATAAAAAATTCACCCCGGACAATGCCAAGCAGGCTTTGCTGGCTTTTAAGGGTGATGTTTATACCGGGCTCGATGCCGCGTCGATGTCGACGGCAGACTTGCAGTGGGCTCAGGATCATCTGCGCATTCTCTCTGGCCTCTACGGTTTGCTGCGCCCGCTGGACTTAATGCAGCCCTACCGGCTGGAAATGGGCACCAAGCTGGCCAATGGTAGGGGTAAAGACCTCTATCAGTTTTGGGGCAGTAAAATCACCGATGCCCTGAATCAACATCAGGCCGCTGAGAATCTGCCGGTATTGGTCAATCTGGCCTCTAACGAATACTTTAAATCGGTGCAGAGCAAGCAGCTCGCGGCCGAAATTATCACTCCGGTATTTAAAGACTGGAAGGGCGACAAGTATAAAATTATTAGTTTCTACGCAAAAAAAGCGCGGGGCTTAATGGCTGCCTACATCATTTGCAATCGTCTATCGGATGTTGAGCAAATCAAAAATTTTGATAGAGAGGGTTATGTCTATAACCCGGCAATGTCATCGGCCCGTGAGTGGGTTTTCACCCGCGAAGCGGCGGCGAGCTGAGTCCACTTCAGGGGTTAGGTAATGGTAGAAAAACCTTTTTCTCAGGCTTGCGATAATAACCAGCAGGCCATTTTCACCATTCTCGAAAGCGTGTTTGGGGAGGCTAAAGTTGTATTGGAAATAGGCAGTGGCACAGGCCAGCACGCCAGTTACTTTGCGCCGCGCTTACCCCACGTCATTTGGCAGACCAGCGATCAGGCGGAATATCACGCCGGCATCAATGCCTGGCTAGACGACTCGTCAGCGAGCAATTTACGCCGCCCATTGCTGTTAAACGTCGATATGCCCGAGTGGCCAACTGCTAAGGTCGATGCTGTCTTTAGCGCCAATACCTGCCACATTATGGGCTGGGCCAGTGTGGTGAATATGTTCAGCCGTCTCACAGATGTGCTTACCGCAGGCGGCACACTAGCCATTTACGGGCCGTTTAACTATGAAGGGCAATTTACCTCGCCGAGTAATGCTAATTTCGACCAATGGCTAAAACAGCGCGGCGCGCAGCAGGGTATTAGAGACTTCGAAGCGGTGGATAAACTGGCGAGCGCAGCAGGGATGACTCTGCTTGAAGATAATGCCATGCCCGCCAATAATCGCTTGCTGGTGTGGCGAAAAACTGATGTCTAGCGCTGCAGCTGTGTAATTTTCGAACCTTCAAGGCTTAAGTTATACATCAAGCCCTCGTTAGAGATAATAAAGCCGATGATCGGTTTCTGTGCGGTTTTAGTGTCAATATCGCCACCGGCACCGAAGGTGGCAATAGCGACACTGCCATCGACCCCGGCCTCCCAGCCATCACTGTTGCGAAACGTACTCAGAGCATCACTGGTCATAAACAAAATAAGCTGTGCTTTGCGCTGTGCGCCCAGTTGAAAACCAATCGAGGCCGATGCCGTGCTGTAGTAGGCAACATTGGTACCACCAATACGCAGTGCGCCCTCGCCGTACTCGCCGCCAATGCCAATACCGGCTTTGTAGACTCGGGGGAATATCAGCATGCCCTTGGCGCGGGACGCGAGATTTTTTCCGGCCGCAGAGGTTTTATAAAATTTCTTCAGGGCCTCGCTGACGTAGGCATCTATTTCGACCTTACTGGCCGCCTGTGCAGGGTTGGTGGCCAGGGCGACGGTGATAACAAAAAGAGAAAGCAGGTATTTTCCGAGGTGTTGGGGCAGAAAGCTATGCTGAGTGGTCATAAGGCGTTTTGTCTCTCTTGTTTATAGGGCAAGCCAGTCTTAGCCTGTTCAATGTAGCGTTTGATTTCCATTGTCTCACGATCAAGAAAATCGCCAATGGCCGTTGCAAAGCCAGGGTGGCGAATCCAGTGCAGGGAGTGGGTAGGCACCGGCTCAAAGCCACGCACTATTTTATGCTCCCCCTGTGCGCCCGCATCAAAGCGCTGCAAGCCCTGTTCAATCGCATACTCGATACCCTGATAATAACAAAGCTCAAAGTGCAGGTAATCATACTCTGCGGCACAACCCCAGTAGCGGCCGTAAAGGGTATCGCCGCCGTGCAAGTACAGAGCACAGGCAATGGCTTGCCCGTCTTTGCGGGCCACCGCCATGGCGATATTGTCGGCCATGGACTCACCCAGTTGCAGAAAAAAACGCGGGCTTAAATAACCAACATTGCCACTGCGTTTACGATAGGTGGACTGGTAAAGCTGATAGAAAAATTGCCACAGCCTGGTGTCGATAGCACTACCTGGTAGTACCTCCACAGCAATGCCCTGTTCGCCAACACGGCGCCGTTCGCGCTTCACCATCTTGCGCTTGCGTGAGGTAAAGGTAGAGAGGAAGTGCTCGAAGCTTTCATAGCCGCGATTCAACCAGTGGTACTGCACCCCGGTGCGCAACATCAATTCCGGGTGCTTAAACCAGTCCAGTGTTTCGGTATCGGGAAAGAGTAAATGCCAGCTGTGGGCTTGTTTGGCATCGGCGAGTTCGCGCACCGTTTGAAACAAGTTTTGGCAGGCTTGTTGGCGATCACCCTCGCCGCTGAAGACGACCCGTGGCCCGGTGGCCGGAGAAAAGGGAATAGCCGACACCAACTTGGGGTAGTAATCGACACCGTTGCGCTGGTAGGCATCAGCCCAGGCCCAGTCAAACACATACTCTCCCCAGGAGTGAGTCTTCACATAGGTGGGCATAAAAGCACTGTTGTCAGCGTCATCAAGGTTGATGTGAGCAGGCAGCCAGCCCGTATCGGCGCCAACGCAGCCGCTGTTTTCAAGACTGTTGAGAAAGGCGCTGCTTAGAAAGGGGTAGTCGCTCATGGCGCAGAAGATAGCTTTATCTTTAGTGTTGATCAAATCGGCAGGTAAATGTCGCGCCTTTGCCGAGGGTGCTTTCAATCTTGAGTTCGCCGTTATGGCGCAGCAATACGTGCTTAACGATGGCCAATCCCAAACCCGTGCCGCCCGATTGCGTCGCTCGGCTACTGTCGGCGCGGTAAAAACGCTCGGTGAGCCGGGGTATATGCAAGGGGTCAATCCCCAGCCCGGTATCGCTAATGCTGACCGTGAGGGCATCGGCATTGCGCTTAATCACAATGGCAATATCGCAGCCCTGGGGGTTGTGCTTGACCGCGTTGTAGACAAGATTTGATAGCGCACTGTGCAGCTCTTTGGCATCGCCTTCGAGCAGAGGTTGGTCGCAACTGGTCAGGGTGATGTGGTGTTTGTCGCCACTTAAGGCGCGAGCATTGTCGATGATGGGTGCAAACAGCTGGTCGAGATTGACCGGGACTTTGAGGGGCACGTTGGTGGTTTCGAGGCGCGAAAGCATGACCAGATCTTCAGCCAGTAGATTCATGCGCTCCGTCTGCTGGCCCATTTGCTGCAAGGCCTTAGGCCAGACGGCGGGCAGGTTTTGCATATCCTGGCCTTGCAGGGTTTCAATATAGCCGGTGAGTACTGTCAGCGGGGTACGCAGCTCGTGGGATATATTGCCGACAAACTCTTTGCGCATTTCTTCCAGCTGCCGCAGCCGAGTGATGTCCATAATCACCAGGGCAATTTCATTATCACCAAATATCCGTGCCGAAAACTGTAAGAGCCGCTGGGGCTCGTTGGGGGCGGGCAATTCAAGGGGCAGCTCGAAATCGCCGCTTTGTATAAATTTGACAAAGGCGGGGGTGCGCAAGAGGTTGGTAATGGGCTGGTGTAAGTCTTCGTTGCGCAGGCCCAGCAATTTGGCGGCGGCGGGGTTCCACCAGTCGACCGTACACTCACCATCGAGAATGATCAGTCCCTCATCGAGGGCGCTGGTGATTTTTCGGATGCGCTTAATCACGGCGCGCAGATCATCCCTGGCTCGGGTATTGCTCTTTTGCAGGCGATAGAGTTGATCGGAGATATCACCCCACACCCCGGTGGCTTCAGGGGGAATGCCCTGGCCTCGGGTATCGAGCCACTCATAGAGGCGGAGGATTTTAAGCAGGGTCCAGGCCATATACAGGCCGCCGCCGACCAACAGGGTTAGGGCGAAGTGCCCATTAAAAAAACCGGCGATACCCAGCGCTAGCGCAAGCAGAATGATGCGCTGTAACTCGACTCGTAATCCTCTTTGCACCCGTGAACGTCCTTCTGTTTTTTTTCTTAAAAAGTTAGTCGGCTAGCAGTGTCTGTGAAAAGCGGTAGCCAGCGCCGCGCACAGTTTGAATAAAACGTTCGTGTCCATCAATACTCAGGGCTTTGCGCAGGCGGCGAATATGCACGTCCACGGTGCGCTCGTCCATATAAACATTGCCACCCCACACATGGTCGAGAATCTGGCCGCGGGAATAGACCCTGTCCTGATGGCTGAGAAAAAAGCTCAGCAGGCGAAACTCGGTGGGCCCCATAGCCAGCGCCTGACCATTAATGCTGACGTGGTGGCTAACGGGGTTAAATAGCAGGCCTTCGACCTGAATCGGATCTTCCTGAACCTCGGCTTCCTGGCGACGCAGGATGCTTTTGATACGGGCGATCAGTTCGCGGGGTGAAAAGGGCTTACTCATGTAGTCGTTGGCCCCGGAGTCGAGGCCCTGGATCATGTTGTCTTCTTCCACCTTGGCGGTGAGCATAATCACCGGCAGTTTCGCGGTCAGCTCATCGCGGCGCAGGCGGCGCAGCAATTCGAGGCCACTGGTCTCGGGCATCATCCAGTCGAGTAATACCAGGTCGGGGCTTTCGTCGATAATCAGGGCGTGAGCGTCGCGGGCATTTTCGGCTTGCAGGCAGCGATAGCCTGCCACTTCCAATGCGACGGTAACCATATCTCTGATCGCACTTTCATCATCGACAATCAAAACGGTAGATTCTGCCATGTCTGCGTACCCCTACTGGTTTGGGCCCTTATTAGATGACAACAGCGTGACAATTATATGACACCGGCAACATCCCCTGGCTTGTTCAGGCAGAAAAGCTATCGGCCACGATGGCGATAAATAGCACCACCCCGACCCACTGGTTATTGCGGAAGGCTTTAAAGCAGGCCTCCGGTTGACGGTGGCGGGCAATCATCTGCTGATAGATGAACAACAGAGCCACTGCGAGCACGCCGCCAAAATAAATTGTACCTAGCTTAAAGGCATCACCTGTCACCACCAACGCGAGTAAAGTGAGCGCCTGCAGCACGCCAATCCAAAACAGATCGAGATCGCCAAACAAAATGGCGGTGGATTTAATGCCGATCTTCAAGTCGTCCTTGCGGTCGACCATGGCATAAAAGGTATCGAAGGCCACCGTCCACAGCACCACAGCGAAATAGAGCACCCAAATTTCTTTTACCAGGGTGCCGGTCTGGGCGGCGTAGGCCATGGGAATGCTCCAGGCCCAAGCTGCGCCGAGCACCACTTGCGGCAAGTGGCTGTAGCGTTTTACAAAGGGGTAAATAGTGGCGATGGCAACGCCGCCGAAAGACAGGGCGATGGTCAAACGGTTGGTCATCAGCACCAGAAAAAAAGCACCGAAGCAGAGACCGGCAAAGAGGATAAGGGCTTCCTGCGGGTCAATACGGCCATCGACCAGAGGCCGATTGCGGGTGCGGGTAACAGCGCCATCGACCTTGCGGTCGGCATAGTCGTTGATCACACAACCGGCGGCGCGCATCACGATCACACCGAGCACGAAGATAATCAGTACCGCGATAGAGGGAAAGCCATCTGCGGCAATCCACAGTGCCCAGAGGGTAGGCCAGAGCAACAGCAGTGTGCCAACCGGTTTGTTAAAGCGCATCAGTTCGAGAAAGGCGCGGGTTCTGGGAGAGGGGTTGAACATAGTTATCGCTAGCCTGAAAAATCGTTGGGGTCTGAGTTGGCGGGACTGAAGGTAGGTAGAAAAATTTCACTCACCAGCAAGGGTTTGTCGGCCACATAAAATACCGAACGCCGGCCCCATAGCGGCGTGTCAAAGATACCAAGTTCTAGCGGTAAAGCCACCTTCGATGGTTGCACACTGGCAAACTCCAGTTTACCGCGACGCATGGACGGGTCAGCGAACAGCAAAGCCCCAAGGGGGCGTTCATCAAGCTTACGCAGCCGTGTCAGTGGCCCGCTCAAACTGCTGAGAGGCAGCACACTGCGTGCATAAACCCAGGGCTGATCCTTGCCATAGAGAATGACTTCGCGCACCACGGCGAGATGTTGGTTGGGAATACCGAGAATCTGTGCCTCTGAGCGCCGTGGTTTGGCGATGCCCTGCGCCAATATGCGCACCCGGAACTGACCATCACTAGCGGCAGTTAAACGCTGAGTTAGCGAGCCCCTGTCGAGCAACCAGTGTCGCCAGCGCTTGGGTACGGCATAGGCGGGCAGGCGGCGGTAGCTTTGCCAGTGGGCTTCACGGTGCTGTGAAAAGTGCTGCTCTATAGATTTATGCTTGGTCATTGATTACAAACTGTAAGACAGGCTCAGCGAGCCGTATTTGTGGTGATGGGCTTGCTGTTTGCACTCACGGGTGCGGTAGACATGGGCGAAGGAGACTTTCCGGCGCCCAGTGATAAAGCTTAAGCCTAAGGAAAAATCGGCAACGGCACTTTCTTTATCGACACTGTGACTATCGTGAAAGGTGTTGCTGTCGGGAAAAATGTCCTGTGCCACCAGGCGGCTATCCATCGAGAAAAAGGCGTGCAGGCTGTGAAAAAGCCCATTCGGTGAAAGGCGCCGATAGTCGTGTCTGCCGGGGGTGCTGTTGTCGCCACCGGTGCGCACCGCCGAGGTACCAAAGTCATCGGGCAGATGCCAGCCAATGCGGTACTCGCCGCCAATATTCAGGTAAGTCGCAACATTGCCAAGAGTGGCGCCAGCGTGGGCAATAAAGTCGTGATGTATTGTGCCGACAACATTCCCCTTGAAGATTTTCTCTTTGTGCTCGTAAATCAATTGTAGGCCGAGTTCGTTGCGCAGTTGGTTATCCCAGCCATTGTACTTTTCAAAGCCGCGCAGGTCGTGAATAAAATCCTGTGTCTCATGCGCCAGTGCGGCCGGGCCGACAATACCAATATTAAGTTCGATGATATCCAGCTGCTCATCTCCGCGGGTATGGTAGGCAATGCCGCCGTAAAGATAGCCCGCGTAGGGGCGCTCATCGACAGCTAGGTCGTAACGTTCAGTGCTTGATGGCGTATACATCAGCTGACCAAGGGTGAGCACGACGTTGTGCTCGAGTTGATCGTCGATACGATTAAAAAAGCGCAATTGCTTATTTAAGTCCTGCAGCCAATGCGGGTAGAGGGCTTCGCTGGCGAGAGTGTTGGTATCCGACGAAACCCACGAAATGCGCACACCGCTGGTGTGATTTTGGTCGGTCTCACCGAACAGATAATTTTCGAAATACAGATTCAGCGTCCAGGGGATGGGCTGCTCGTGTCTGCCCTCGGCGTGTGCCTGAGCAATGCCCGGTGCCAGGCTGGCAAAATAAAGAGGGTAACAAAGCGACGCATTGGGCCAACCTGCACAGGGGGTGGGAATTATGGGGTCAGAAGGCAAAGAAGGACACCGTTGTTGACCATGCCTAGAGCCGCAGAAAATTGACTGCTAAGCAAGCCGCGTAACGGTGTAGTACCATCGGGACAGCATTTACCTGGCTTAATGACCAGAGAGCTGCCCCGATAAATCGACAGCGCGTAGCGGATGATCCATCCGTAGCACCACCGACAAAACGCGTTAAAGCCAATACACAGGAGAGCAAAATGACAGCAACTGAAAACGACTACAAAACACTGCTTATCGAACACAAAGACGGCGCCGACTGGCTGACCCTCAATCGCCCCGATGCCTTTAATGCTATCGACCAGGTGATGACAGAAGAGCTGCTCGACTACTTTGGCAAACTCTACTTCAAGCACGAAGTACGCGTTGTGGTACTGCGCGGTGCTGGCAAACACTTTTGCTCCGGCCTTGATCTCAATGATACGGGGCACTTTGGCGAAAGCAATCCTGCCGACATGCGTGGGCAGCGTTGGATTTCAGAAATCATTATGCGTATGCGCCGCTGCCCCCAGCCTATTATTGGCTTGATGCAGGGTGCTGCTACCGGTGGCGGGTTGGCCTTCGCTCTCGCCTGTGATGTGCGTTATGCCGCTGACAATGCGCGTATGAATGTTGCCATGGCGAAAATTGGTCTTACCGGTTGTGATCTTGGCATTAGCTATTTTCTGCCTCGCTCGGTGGGTACCTCCAATGCCGCTGAAATGATGATGAGCGGTCGCTTTGTGAATGCTAAAAAAGCCCTGCGTATTGGTTTGGTGTCTGAAGTGGTTGAATCGGAAGACCTCGAAGCCGCGGGTCAGGGTCTGGTCAGCGAAATGCTCGTCATGTCGCCCATGGGTCTGCGTATGACTAAAGAGGGGCTGAACTTTTCCCAGGATGCCGGTGGTTTGGAAGTCGTCGCGGCGATGGAAGACCGTGGTCAGGTACTGTGTATCGCACCGTATTTGGAAGAGGGTGGTAAAGCCTTTATGGAGAAGCGACCTGCGGTTTATAACGACGACTAAATTAAACATTTATGTGGGATGACTTGAGTCGGCATTAAGCTGCTAGATAGGGTTTTGCTAGTTGCTTAATGGCTAGCGGTGTCGTTGAAAAAGCGAAGGATGCTTGATTGCAAGACTTGAACTCGTTTTTATTGGTCCCATTTTTGCGTATACCGACAAAAAACAAAAGGACAATAAAATTGTTTAAAGTAGAAAAAGTTGAAATTGACGGTTTTTGGCATCGTTTTGATGCTCGGTGCTTATTTAATGAAGGTGTAAACATAATCATTGGTAGGAATGGCACCGGTAAAACCACATTCATGAATATTCTGCACTCTATCTTAAGAGTTGATTTAACAGGGCTGTCAGAGAATGATTTTGAGAGTGCAAAAATCACCCTTATAAAGGGAAAGAAAAGAAAAACTGTTAAAGTCACTAAACTTAAAGATGATGGCTACCCATATCCTATAGGTCGAATATCAGATATCAAATAAGAAGAAGAAAGCGCTCCGGGTCATAGGTTCTGATGAAAGAAGAATATCTCCAACAATGCGCCGAAGGCTTTATGAAGACTCCTTAGAGCTGCGTCGTGAACTTGACTCCCTTACGGCGGTTTCATCGTTGTCAGTATATCGATTAAGAAACGATGACGAACACGAGGTGAGGGATCGACATGGTTCAAGGATTGTAGCTCCTGTCGACTATCGATTAAGCCAAGTTCTTATGGGGTTAACTGAATTCCAGTTAGAGCTTGCCGAGCAAGCACAAGTCGTATCAAAATCACTTCAAAAAGACGTATTAGCTTCAATACTTTATGGTGAGGATGATGCAAATGAAAAAGGATGGGGACTCGACTTTGATAAGGGCAAGGAACAATCTAGGCTAGTATCTGCCTACACTCAATTGAACGCGATCGACGGCTCTATTCGGAAAAAAATTCGTTTCCACGTAGCCTCAATTGATCAATCGATACTTGAAATAGTCGATTCTGATGACGACAGGAACAAAAAAAGAGGCGATATAGATATTAAACCGCTAGAAGCACTCCGTAAGTCAAGAATGATTATTGATCTTTCGCTTGATGCTAAAAGTAAAACTCAAGATATATATTCGCAGATAGACTTGTTCCTATCGATAATCAAAACATTTATTACGGACAAGGAATTCTCATTTAGCTCAGGCAGACTCGTAATTGAAAATAATTATGGTGAAATTGATCATATAAAGCTTTCTTCTGGGGAGAAACAGCTAATCATCCTATTGGTTGAAGCCTTGCTACAAAAAAAAGAAAAGCATATTTTTCTAGCCGATGAGCCAGAGCTGTCACTTCATATTTCTTGGCAAAGAAAAATCATACCTGCCATCAAGGAAATAAACCCCAACGCCCAAATCATTGTTGCCACTCACTCTCCTGAAGTCGCATCCAAGTACAAAGATTCAATCTTTGATATGGAGGAGTTGATAGGTGGGTGAATTAGACTATTCAATTGATGCCAAAAATATCATTAATAAGTTCCATCGCGTTGAAAAACTAGTTTATGTAGAGGGTGATGACGATATAGTATTTTGGGAACATTTATTTGAAATTTTTACTGAAATTACTGTGGAAGTCGAAGCTGTAGGCGGGAAGCCGGAGCTTAAAAAATATGCCGGATCTATTTTTTCTGGAGAGGGAGAGTTTCTAGTTGCTATGGATTCAGATTATGATGATATTACAGGGTTTGATCACCACCCAAATATACTTAAAACATATGGCTACGCGATAGAAAACACCTTAGTAACTAAAGAGTCAGTTTGTAAGATTTTAAAAAACATATGCAAACTTCCAAACAAAGAGGTGCCATTTGATCTGTGTCATGAATGGCTTGAGTCTTTAGATAAAAAAATTAGACCCTTTGTGCTTTTCGATTTAGTAAGTACTCTTGAACAGAATGGGGTATGTGTTTTGCCTAGAGCGAGCGATCAATTCATGACATCAAAAAAATCGTGCGAAATATGCCCTGATGCGATTAAGAAATACTTAGACGAGCTTCCTGTTAGCATAAACGACAATAGAATTTTGGAAGAAGAGCAGTCGATAACGGACATAGGGTTCAGCTATATAGATATACTTAAGGGCCATTTTCTTTTTTCAGCAATAATGCGATTTATAAAAGTACAAGCAAACTCAATGAAAAAAGGGCTTTCGATTTCATCTGGCATGCTTTATTCAAATTTAATTTCAGCTTTTGAAAATATATTCAATGAAGATCACCCTCATTTCAAATATTATGAGGATAGCTTTTTACAGATTGAAACAAATGCCTAACAAGGCGGCCAAAACTTAGTTAGGACACCCATCCTAAGGAACGACTCAGAAAAAGAAATAGGGTCAGACTCGAATTAGCTTGAATGCACAAGAAATAGGGTCACAGAGCGAAAAGGGGTCAGACTCGAATTAATCCAATAACTCAATGCCCCCGCCGGTGTTAAGCTATAAAATAGTTCACCAAATACCCATATAGATCGCCAATATGCAGCCCCAGAACGATCCTTTTATCGTGCCTTTTTGTGAAGAGCAAATAGAGATTCTCTATCAGGACGAGTCGCTATTATTGATCAACAAGCCTTCGGGTTTGCTCAGCTTGTCGGGCAAGCATCCCTTGAATAAGGATTCTGTACACTGGCGTCTGGTGCAGGATTTCCCCACGGCGAGACTGGCTCACCGGCTTGATTTTGGCACTTCTGGCTTAATGATAGTGGCCTTGAATAAAGCGGTGAATGCCCATCTCACCCAGCAGTTTCAACAGCGCAGTGTCTCCAAAAGTTATATGGCGCTATTGTATGGGCATCTGGCTCAGGCAAGTGGGGTGATTGATCTGCCCATTGCCAAAAACCGCGAGCACTTTCCCTTGCAGAAAATTTGTCACGACAGTGGTAAAGCCGCTGTCAGTCATTATCGGCTTGTTGAGTATCTTGACGAGCCCTTTGCCTCGCGGGTTATTTTTACCCCGGCGACTGGGCGCACCCATCAATTGCGTATTCACAGTAGCGAGATTGGTCATGGCATTTTGGGCTGTGACCTGTACGCCAGCGATGCGGCTTTTGGGCTGGCTCCGCGTTTAATGCTGCATGCCGAGCGTATTGAATTTGAGCATCCGCTGAGCGGCGAAAACGTCAAAGGCTATTGCCCCTGTCCTTTCTAGCCCTCAGCGCCAGGTTGTGTGCTGATCGACAGCCTTGAGTTATAGGAAGCCAGATTGTCGATAGTGTTTTACCGTTTTTGGAAGGCAGTGCTACTCTTTATCCCTTCGCCCAAAGACACAAGAATACAACGAGCCTGGGCTCAATCAAGAGGGAAAAATGACCGATACCAACATTGCGCAGAAGGATTCTGCCGAGCAGAAA
Source organism: Candidatus Reddybacter sp. (assembly GCA_041277045.1). Lineage (GTDB taxonomy): Bacteria > Pseudomonadota > Gammaproteobacteria > Pseudomonadales > Porticoccaceae > Reddybacter. Next base: position 841,637 of record JBGFSY010000001.1, read on the forward strand.
AGCCAATTTACGCTGCTCAAATCACGGCGCTTTCTGCCGTTTTTTTTGACCCAGTTTTTCGGCGCACTGAACGATAATCTCTTCAAAAATGCCCTGTTGGTGATTTTGGTGAGTAGCGGTGTGGCGGCCAATGGCTCTGAGACCAACACATTGGTGAATATGGCTGCTGGCCTGTTTATCATTCCCTTCTTCCTGTTCTCTGCCCTGGCCGGGCAATTGGCGGATAAGTACGAAAAATCAGTAATTATTCGCCGCATTAAACTGGCAGAAATTTTCATTATGCTCGGCGGTGTCGCCGCGCTGTGGTACAACGAAATTTGGTTAATGATGGCGGTGTTGTTTGCCATGGGCACCCAGTCGGCCTTTTTTGGGCCGGTGAAATACGCGATTATTCCCCAGCATTTGCGCCGCGAAGAGTTGATTGGCGGTAATGCGCAAATTGAAATGGGCACCTTTGTCGCCATTTTAATCGGTACCATTGTCGGTAGTTTGTTGGCCGGTGCTGAGCAGCCTGCCCCGCTGGTGGGTGTGATTGTGGTGAGCGTTGCCGTCGTCGGCTGGTTGAGTAGCCGACAGGTGCCCCTTGCCGAGGCCAAGGCACCAATGCTGCAGATTGATTACAACCCCCTGCGCGAGGGCCGCAAGTTGTATTACCTGGCCCGTGAAAAGCACGAAGTGCTACTGGCGATATTGGGCATCTCTTGGTTTTGGATGATTGGTGCCAGTTACCTCACCCAGATACCGAATTTTTCCGTCACCACCCTGCACGGTGAGCCGAGTTTAATCGCCCTCTTGCTCAGCGCCTTTACCGTGGGCATCGCCATTGGCTCGCTGCTGTGTGAGCGCATGAGTGGCCATAAAATTGAAATTGGTCTGGTGCCCTTTGGCGCACTGGGTATCAGCGTGTTTGGCATCGACCTGTTTTTTTCCGGGCTAAATTACGGTGGCACGGCTGCGGTGGGGGCTATGGGCTTCTTCGCTCAGCCGGGTGGTATACGCATATTGTTTGATCTGGCTTTGATTGGCTTGTTCGGGGGTTTCTATATTGTGCCCCTTTACGCCATGGTGCAGATGCGCACGGAAGAGAGTACGCGGGCGCGGATTATCGCCTTTAATAATATTCTCAATGCCTTCTTTATGGTGCTCTCCAGCCTATTGGGTATCTTCTTTTTGGGGCTGGCCGATATCGGCATTCCGGCCTTCTACCTGCTGATTGCCCTAATGAATATCGCCGTTGGCGTGTTCATTTTTTATCAGGTGCCCGAGTTCACCATGCGCTTTATGATCTGGCTATTTAGCCACAGCCTATATCGGGTTAAGCATAAAGGGCTGGAGAATATCCCCGATAAGGGCGCGGCACTGATTGCCTGTAACCACGTTAGCTATGTCGATGCGCTGTTAATCGCGGGTGCAGTACGCAGGCCCATCCGTTTTATTATGTATCAACCGATTTTTGAGATTCCGGTGCTGAACTTTATTTTTCGCACCGGCGGCGCTATCCCCATTTGTTCACCGAAGGAAGATGAAGCGGTGTACACGGCGGCGATGGATGCCATTGCCGAGGGGCTTGAGCAGGGCGATTTGCTGTGTATCTTTCCCGAGGGCAAGCTGACACAAGATGGCGAGATGAACGAATTTCGCGCCGGCATAGAGCGTATTATTCAGCGCAGCCCGGCACCGGTCATCCCTCTGGCTTTGCAGGGTTTGTGGGGTGGCTTCTTTAGCCACAGTGGCCCCGGGGTGTTTAAAACGCCCTTCCACCGCATTTGGAGCCGCATTGCGGTGATGGGTGGGCAGCCGGTGCCCCCTGCAGAGTTGTCTGCCCCGACCCTGCGTGAACAAATTCTGGCAATGCGCGGCGCGCGCAGGTAAGTTGCTCTGCACTATAAAAAGTACTTCGTTAATTGTTCTGGAAAAATAATATGACATTGTCGAGCAAAATTTTATTGGCCATGGTGCTGGGTGTGGCGCTGGGTGCCATTCTTAATACGATGTCGGCGGCCGAGGGCAGCTTTATTGCCAACTTGACTGCCTGGCTGGTGAACTCGGTATTTGATGTGGTCGGTAAGATTTTTATCGCCTCTTTAAAACTACTGGTAGTGCCGCTGGTCTTTGTCTCGCTGGTTTGCGGCTCCTCCGCCATGGGTGCCAATGCCAGCATGGGCCGCATGGCCGGCAAAACCCTGGCCCTCTACCTCCTCACGACCGCCATCGCCATTATTCTGGCTCTCTTGTTTGCCAACTTAATCAACCCGGGCCTGGGTATCGACATGAGTTCGGCGGCGAGCTACACGCCAAAGCCTGCGCCTTCGGTAAAAGAAGTGCTGATTAATATATTCCCCACTAATCCAGTGAAGGCCATGGCCGAGGGCAATATGTTGCAGGTGATTGTCTTCGCCATTTTGATGGGCGTAGCCGTTAGCCACAGTGGCGAAAAGGGCAAAGAGGTCTTGAGTTTTTTCGAGAGCTTTAATGAGGTGGTGATGACCATGGTCTCACTGCTGATGCACCTCGCCCCCTACGGTGTGTTTTGTTTGTTGGCCAAGCTGTTTAGTGAGCTGGGTCTATCTGCCATTCTCGATTTGGCGAAGTACTTTTTTACGGTCGCCTTTGTGCTGCTGCTCCATGGCCTGGTTGTTTATACCGGTATGTTCAAGTTATTTACCCGGCTTAGTCCCTGGGTCTTACTGAAGAATGTTCGCCCCGCCATATTGTTTGCCTTTAGCACCTCATCGAGCAGCGCCACTATGCCGGTGACCATGAATGTCGCCGAGAAGCGCCTCGGCATCGACAACTCTATTGCCTCTTTTACGGTGCCGCTGGGGGCGACCATTAATATGGATGGCACCGCCATTATGCAGGGCGTGGCCACGGTGTTTATCGCTCAGGCCTTTAATATCGACATCAGCCTCGGTGGCTATGTCGCCGTGGTGTTAACCGCGACTTTGGCATCCATCGGCACGGCCGGGGTGCCCGGTGTTGGCCTGATTACTCTGGCCCTGGTACTGCAACAAGTGGGTCTGCCGGTTGAAGGTATCGCCCTGATTATCGGTGTCGATCGCCTGCTCGATATGATGCGTACAGCGGTGAATGTCACCGGTGACTGCATGGTGTCCGGTGTTGTGGCGCGAAGTGAGGGCTTACTCGACGAGGAGGTGTTTTACGAAACATCGGATCGGGATGAATATGAGGAGATGGCGAAGTAAGTCAGCATTGCGAAGCTGGGCCAGTAAAAGCATGACTTCGTAGAGCCGTGCTTCGGCCGGGCAGTCAGTTGTTTAACAGCAATCGGAACGACCTGAATAAGCTACCAGACTACCCCGCTTGTTCATTTCGATAGTGCAGCAGTCGAGTAAAAGCTGTTTCAGTTTTTGTCGCCCTCGTCGCACACGAGATTTCATTGCCGGGCCTGATAAGCCAAGTCGCTGGGCGGCATCGACCTGTGACAGTCCCTCGATATCGACCAGCTGTATCGCTTCACGATAGAGTTCTGGCAGCTTGTTGATGAGAGGCAGGAGGCACAGGGCCAATTCTTTTTCAGCAGATGTTTCCTCTGCATCACAGGCTCTATCATCAGAGTGCGCATTTTTGTCGCTGGCAAAAATACGCTGTTCGACAGCGCGGCGACGATAGTGGTCGCTGATCAGGTTGGAGGCCACGCGGTACATCCAGGCCATAGGTTTAGCCGCCGTACTAAAGCCCGAGTTCTGGTCAGCCATGCGCAGCAAGACCTCGCCGACCAGATCGTCTACATAGCTAGCCGCTACCCGGCGCGCTATGTAGACATGCAGAGCGTTTTCAAAAAGGGACCATTCACTGGCATCAATTGGCATTTGATTCAGCCCTAGCCACCACAACAGGCACTGGCTTGCTGACAGCAGTTGGCAGCCCAGTTGCAACAGCGGCTTGCCTGTTTACTGACTTCAGGTGCGTCGTCTGTGATTTGATACCACTCCCAGCGCAGCCCGTCAGGCTCTCGCGACCACAGTTTGTTCTGGGTGGCGTGGCAGCAGGTTTCATTATTTTGCACCTCATCCAGTATCCCATCTTTGGTGAGTCGTGCTTTAGCGGTGGCTATCTGTTCAGCCTTGTCGACCTCAATACCCAGATGATTCAAGCGCTCCTTGGCACCGGGGTTCTCGAACAATACCAGTTTAAGAGGTGGCGACTGAAGGGCGAAATTAGCATAGCCATCGCGAACCTTGTGGGGTTCGGCACCAAAGAGCTTCGAGTAGTAATCGATTGCCTGTTCAAGGTTGTTGACGTTAAGTGCAAGTTGTACACGCATGGGCCTGTCCTTTTTTTGTTGGGTTCAGCCCTATAGACGTACTCGCTAGCAAAAGGATGCAAACTATTGCTAGCAGATTAAGTAAAGCCTAGCTGCATGGCACTGCTAGCGCCGGATCAGGAGATAAATATTGCGATAAAGGTGAGCTTGTTTAGCAAACTTGATTTAACACCAGCTGGCTTCTTCTGGCGGTTTTTTGGCTAGCTCCTCAATATTGGCGTGCAGTACTCGGTAGCCAACGTTGCCGTATAAAACCTGGCGGCCACCGTCGATAACGTAAGAGGGGCTGCCTTTAATAGTTTGTAGTTTGCAGATTTTATAGTCATTCATCAAAGCGGCAATGGCTGAGCCGTCGCAAATACGGGTGTGCAATAGATCGGCGTTTAAGCCCTTTGCGGCGACCAGCTCGTAGAGAATATCCAGTTTCCCAATATCGCAGGCATCGACAAAAAACGCTGTGCGCAGCATCAATGCGTTATCGATACTGGTTTGTTGGTCGTAGACAAGCTCAATGGCTTTTAAAATCAGGTGGGCATTGGCAGAGGTTGCAGGCTTGACCTGCGTCCATATTTTGGGGTTGATGGGTGCATCTTCATAGCCAATGGTAGCCTTCTACACATGATCTGCGAAGCCGGCATAGCCGTCTTCTTGCTGCCATAGGCCATCCATTTTTGCCTGGGTATCACCAAAGATATCGACGTAGCGGTAGCGAAACTCAAGCGCAGCACCAAAGGTTGCTTAAGTTCATCAATTCGGCGCTGAGCTATCCACGCCCAAACACAGAGGATGTCGCTGTAATAGTCGATAACTAAAGGCTTATTCATAGAATTCTTATGCTTTTTTGGGGCTCGGTGGACAGTTTGTGGCGTGGTTCTAGTCTATGTTTTTAGGCTGCAAAGCAACAGTTTATACTTCTGCCTGCTCGATAAATTGATAGAGGTTTCCTATGCGTGTTTTGCCTAAAGTTCTGCTATTAGCAACGGTAATGATGAGCGGCACAGCGGCGTTTGCCGATGGCTCTGTAGTGAGCTTTGCCAACTTTAAAGCCATCCCTGCATCGGCGAATAGTAAAGACTGGAACCCGGCGGCACCGTGGATTATTCCCGAGGGCTTTCGCCAATCGATCGTTTCCGACGAAAGCACGCTAAATATTTATCCCGAGGGTGTCAGCGACTGGTACGACATGAACGCGGTGAATGAAAGCGGGCCATTGGCGGGTCGTTACTTATACCGTACTCATGAAGTGCGCTGCGGTGCTATTTGGGCGGTTTACCCCCGCTGCAGTACCTATCCCGGTGGTGCGGTGTCGGTGGTCGATCTACAAACGGGGGCGGCTTCTATTCTGGCGCAAGATCCCAGCTATCAAGCCCTCGACGGTATTCGCTGGACGCCCTGGGGTAGCTTGTTGGTAGTGGAAGAAACTGAGGGCGGTCGTTTACTGGAAATCACGCTGGACCCAAAAAATCTGATGAAAGGAAGGGTACACGATCGTCCGGCGGCGGGTCGTATGGCCCATGAAGGTGTGGCCGTTGGCCCCGATGGTGCGGTCTATGTGGTGGATGAGCATCGCGGTTTGACCGAGCCTTGCCCCGACGGCTCCCTGCCTTGTGGTGGCGGTATTTATCGTTTTGTGCCCGATAAGTGGAGCGACCTGAGTCGTGGTGAGCTCTTTGTACTGGCTGTTTCAGACGGCGACTACAACACCGGGCAGGGGCGCTGGATGGGGCCGATTGACCCGGCTAATGTACGGCAGGCGGGCTCAAAAATAGGCGGTGCGAGTTATCAGCGTCCCGAAGACCTGGAAATTATTGGCGAGACTCTTTATGTCGCTGTCACTGAAGGGCCGCCGGGTAAGAATGGCATAGAGGTGTTTGAGGGCCGGGTATTGGCGATTAATTTAAAAACCATGGCCGTGACAACCTTTATTCAACCGGGCCTTAATGCGCCTGTGGAAATTGGTGTGCCCGGTGATGCCAATTTCCAGACCGGTCTGGATAATGTCGATAATCTGGCTGCCAGCCCCGATGGCAGGCTAATGCTAATTGAAGACAATAAGCCCTCGGATATCTGGATTGCCGACAAAGATAACAATGGGGACGGCCGGGCTGATGGCCTGCACCTGTTTGCCTCGCTGACCGATCCCGGGGCCGAGGGCAGTGGTATTTATTTCGGCAGTGATCCCAGTATTCTGTTTGTGAATATTCAGCACTCAGCACGTAAAGATGGCGATGGCACCTGGGCCATTACTTTGGAATCAGAGCCGAGGAAAAAGGCTGGGCTGTCGGCAGAGCAATAAGCCGGGGAAGAGGTGCCAGGCTAGAAATAACGAGCAATAAAAAACCGCAGTTTTAGGCTGCGGTTTTTTTGTTCATGTGCTGTTTTATCAGGTGGCAAATACACCTTTTAGGATAAAGAAGAAGACAATCGACAAACCAGCACCGGCAGGCAAGGTCACCAGCCAGGACATAAAGATGGTGCCCACCACGCGCAGATTGATAGCGGCAATACCGCGGGCAAAACCGACACCCAGCACTGCACCAACCAATGTGTGGGTGGTGGAGATGGGTAGCCCGGTGGCCGAGGCCAGCACTACCGTTGCGGCGGCGCCCAGCTCGGCGGCAAAGCCACGACTGGGGGTGAGGATGGTGATTTTTTGGCCGATGGTGGCCATCACTTTAAAGCCATAGGTGGCGAGGCCGAGAATAATACCGGCGCCACCGAGCAGTAAAATCCAGCTCGGCATTACGGTTTTTGCTGCGATCGAACCGGTCTGAACGATGCCGACAATAGCGGCCAGTGGGCCGACGGCATTGGCAACGTCGTTGGAGCCGTGGGCAAAGGCCATGCTGCAGGCAGTAAAGACCATCAGTACCGCGAACACGCGTTCGACACTGGCGAAGCGGTCGTTGGCATCGAGCTCGGGGTCTTCTTGAATGCGGCTGAGGAAGTAGGAGCCAATCAGGGTGACGAGCAGGCCAGCGGCAGCGGCAAAGAGAGCGCACTCACCAAAGCTCAGGCTTACCCCTTGGTCTTTAAAGACATGCTTAAGGCCCTTGAGCATGGTGACCATCGACATTAGGAAACCGACGGCGAACATGTAAAGGGGAATGAAGCGCTTGGCGCGAGCAAAGGGATTGCTGTGGTTGAGGATCAGCGTTTGGACACTTTTGAACAGAGAGTAGGAAATAACCCCAGCCAGTACCGGCGACACCACCCAGCTGGCGACGATTTTACCGACTTTGGGCCAGTGCACGGCATCGACCGAGATACCGACGGCGGCAAAGCCGACAATGGCGCCGACAATGGTGTGTGTAGTGGACACCGGCCAGCCCTTGATACTCGCGATCAGTAGCCAAGTACCTGCCGCCAACAGTGCCGCGAGCATGCCAAAAACCAGTAACTCCGGTTGGTCCGCCACCGAGGCGGTATCGATAATGCCCTTGCGAATGGTGGCCGTTACTTCACCACCGGCCAGATAGGCGCCGAGAAACTCGAACAACATGGCGATCATAATCGCCTGCTTAACGGTCAGGGCGCGGGAGCCGACCGAGGTGCCCATGGCATTGGCAACGTCGTTGGCACCAATACCCCAGGCCATGAAGAAGCCAAAAACGCAGGCGAGTGAAAGGAGCAAATATCCGTGTTCGGCAATAATTGTCATAGGGCTAATTAATCAAAGAAATGAAGGAGGGTGGTGTACGTAAAAACCCGACTTAGCGGGCTAGCAGTAGTTGCAGTCTGGCGCCAACGCGCTCAGCGTTGTCGGCCATTTCGCCCACGGTCTCGATGATTTTGTAGAGAAACATCACATCGACGGGGGGAAGGCTTGCTTCCTGTGCAAAAAGCTTTTTACGGAGATCCTGCTCCAGCTTGTCATTTTCGTGTTCGAGTTTATCAAGGGCTTCAATTAAGGTGGCAATAAAGCTGACTTCGCGATCACCGAAGCCGGTTTCGAGCAATTCGTCGAGTTCGTTAATAGCGACGAAGGCCTGCTCCGTTGCAGCGATGGCGGTTTTCAGGAAGTCAATGCCACAGTCTTGCAGGGTTTCGGGAATGACCATATTACGGCCCAGCATCAAGCCGGCAATATCGCGCGCACCATTGGCAATTCGATCCTGAGTGGTCACCAAATCAAGCAGGTCGGTGCGCGGCATGGGCATAAACAGACTTTTCGGCAGGTGCAGACGAATCTGTTTTTTCAGTTCATCAGCTTGGCGTTCACTGGTACAAATCGCATCGTAAATATTGCTCGCTTGTTGCCAATCGGCCGCGTTAGAGGCCTTAAAAAAGCCCTCCAGCAATTTCACACAAGTGACCACTTCGCCCATATGCTGTTGCATGGGTTTGATCGGCGATCGACCGAGGATTTTATAAAGGGGGTTGTTAATGGCCATAGGCTGTTCCCGGGTTTATCTGGGTTGCTTGCTCATGTTCACCGCGATGTGCGGTCGTTGGGCAGGATTATAGGGCGAGTGACTGCCGCCGTCATGCAGATTGTGAAGTCTGAATAGATGAGGCGCAACGCACGGACATATTTACAGGGCTGAAAGCGTCAGTGGGCAGGCGATCGTTATTGCATCAGGCGCCAGTTGGAGGAGGTCTGTTTTTATCTGTACTCGCGCTGTACTCAGTGCCGAGCCAGTGCTGTCATTGTTTGTCAGGTAGTTGAAAGCCCGTTCGCCGCGCTGGCTTGCCAGAGCGGTGAGTTGCTCGGGGGTGAGTGTTTGCGCATTGATTAGCGCTTGGCGCATTTGTTTATCATGCAGGGAAGACAAGTCATCGCTGCTTTGCTGGGCCTTGGATTGTTCTGCAAGTAAGTGCTCACTGCCTGCTTTTAGCTGAGTCAGTTTTGCATCGCCAAAAGCGCTGATATACATCGTTTCAAGCACTGAGCTTTGGTAGTTGATTGTGTCGCTAGACAGCGCTTCATGCCCTGATAATAATTGATAGGCCTGATTAAATTGCCCAGTTTGCAGATTGGGGCCATCACTTTCAGCGTGATAGCAGGCGCTGATACTGAGAGCCAAAGCGGGCTTTTGGTGCAAAGCCTGGGCGAGTTTGTCGAGGCTCTGTTGTTCGCTTGTGGTGAGTTCACTGGAACCGGGCGTGAAAACGACATTATCAAGGTCGCTGTGATCAGCATTTTCGAACAGGCCGCCAAGCAAGTTGAAGGGGCTGGCGGCGACCTTTACCAGCAAATTGGCAAAGGCCTTCCAGATAATACCGCCAACCTGCACCTCGGGATTATTGAGGTCGCCCTCGACGGGCAGGTCGATATCGATATTGCCATCGACGTCCTTCATCAGCGCGACCGCCAGTTTTAAAGGCAGGCTGAGCGCATCGGGGCTGTCGACGGCTTCGCCCAGGGTTAAACTCTCAAGTAGCAGGTGATTGTCGCCGTGCATTTGTCCCTGCTCAATGCGGTAGTCGAGATTGAGCCCCAGCGTGCCGGCGTCGATGGCGTAGCCGGCAAACTTACCGGAGTAAGAGCTGGCGCTGGTGATATTGACGTTACTCAAATCGAGCTTTATTTTGCTAAAGGCCTGGGGCGAACTGAGTTGGCTAGTTGCCGTGATTTTCGCCTTGCCGTGTTGGTCAATTTTGCCGTCGAGAACCAGTTCAGCAGGTTTGCTTGAAACGGTTGATATATCCACCGCCTGTCCGTTCAGGCTGTGGATATGGGTGGCGAAGTTGAGAGGCAGGTTGAAATCTTTGTAGTCCATGGTGCCATCAATTAGCTTAAATTTAGCGATAGTGATGGGAAAGTTACTGTCTTCTGTCTTCTTGTTATTTGTTGTGCCGCTGCTTGCCGAGGGCTGTTTAACAGCGGGTACTAACATGCGATAGAGGCGTGTTTCGCTATTTTCGAAAACAATCGCATCGAAATAAGGCTTAACGAGTTCAATGCTGGCGATGTTCAGACTAGTCGGTTCGAGCTGTAAATCGAGGGCTTTAATGGCCAGGTTCTGCCAATGGATCCACTTCTCTTGATCGGCAAGGTCGAAGGTGTCGAGCTGCTTGATAGCAATATCGCCATGCAACGCCAATGACTTGCTACCGTTGATTTGATAGTCGAGCTGCAGGTCGGCGTCGACACTGCCGTTGGTGAGATTAAGTTGAATGGCGTCGTGCAGGTAGCTGTTAATCGGCGGCAGGGGTATCTCACGTAAACCAATCGTCAGTGCGGCCATCGGGGGCATGGCGCCAACTTTACCGGCGATAGTGGTTTTGCCCGTTTTATTGATAGTGAGCTGGGCTTGTAGGTCGAATTCAGCATCCTGTTCAAGGGTAAAGGGGCTCAGCTTTAAATCGACAATGTTGACGGTTTGGGGGGCGGGCTCGCGAAGTGAGCGGTCATCAAAACTAAGTTGCAGGGCTGTTAGCTGTATTTTTTCAAGGCGAAGTTGCAGTGGGGTTTCACTGTTTGAGTCTGGCTGCGTGTTGCCACTTTTAACGAGCTGGGTGTAATTCAAAACCTTATCGGCTGTCAGCCAACTGTGTACAGATCCACTGTCGACTACTAGTGACTGGACAATCGCAATCTGCTCGGGCCAGGCGAAACTCGCATTGTTAAGGCTAATACTATCGAGCCTAAGCAGGGGTTCGAGGGGGGGCAAAGTATCGAGCCGCAATTGCTGTACAGCGATGCTTATATTCGTCGCCTGCAGAGCCAGGCCGTCGGCCGGGCCGCTGTTATCAAGAGTAAAATCACTGTTAAGCGATAGCGTGCCTTTGTTAACGCTAAACAACAGCAGCTCTTGCAGGTAGTCGCCGCCGCGTTTCAGTTCGATCTTATTGAGGGCGATATGTCCGGTAATTGCCAGGGGTTCGACTTGCAGGGCGCCGCTAAACTCCAGGCTCTCACGGTCACTGAGTTTGGCGTCAAAACTGAATTGCCCGCCGTCCTCCGGCAAGGTGCTGAAATGGACAATATTGAAATTCAGCGGCGCGAGGTCGAGATTAAACGGCTCGGCTCTATCGAGTTGCCTGAAGTGAACACGACTTTGCTCAATGGCGATGTTTTGTAGAATCAAGCGTGGCAAGGAGCCAGGTGCCGTTTCTTCGGGTGGTGTCACATCGTCGCTAGGGGCTGGGATAAGTCTGTTTAGATTGAGCTTACCTGCGCTGTCGATTGCGGCAAAAATCTCAAGCTCGCTGAGGCTAACAGTGCTGAATTGCCAGGCACCTTTAAACAGGCCGAAGGTATCAAAGTCGACCACCAGCTCACCGAATTCGAGCAAAGGAGCTTGTTCGGGCGTTGTAAGTTGTAGGTTCTGTAAACGTAAACGCAATAAAAAGGGGTTAAAGCTCGCAGCCTCAAGGCGGGCCTTTTGCTGCAGTGTGGCGTCGACATATTTAATGAGCTGGGTTTTCACTATGTAAGGTAGTAGCAGAAAGCCACCCAAGGTGTAGCTGAGAAAGCCGATAAGCAGCCACAGTCGGTAGCTCTTTAGAGGTTTGTCACCAAAAACTTGTTGCATAAAACCCTTCAACCTTGGATTCAAATCATAAGCCGAACTAGACCTGACCGTAACTCTCCCGTTCACCCAGCCAGCGGCGAATCAGCGGCGTTACCAGTTCGGGGTGATGCTGGATGATGTCTTGCGCGCGCTCTTTAACCTCATCGAGTAAATGGGCGTCGCGCTGCAAGTCAGCGATGCGTAAATCCACGTCGCCGGTTTGCCGGGTGCCCAGCACTTCGCCGGGGCCGCGTAGTTCGAGATCTTTCTCGGCAATCACAAAACCATCGTTAGTCTGGCGCATAATGGTAATGCGTTCTTGCGCTTGTCGCGACAGCGGCGTGCTGTACAGCAGTACGCAATGGCTGGCGACGCTGCCTCGTCCCACTCGCCCACGCAGCTGGTGCAATTGAGCGAGGCCGAGGCGCTCGGGGTTTTCGATCACCATTAAGCTGGCATTGGGCACATCGACGCCCACTTCAATCACCGTAGTGGCCACCAGTAGCTTGAGTTTGCCCGCTTTAAAGTCATCCATGACGCTGGCTTTTTGCGCAGGCTTCATGCGCCCGTGTACCAGACCGATACTCAGCTCGGGCAGCAACAGAGCCAACTCCTCAGCGGTGACTTCGGCGGCTTGAGCTTCAAGGGTTTCAGACTCTTCAATCAGAGTGCAGACCCAGTAGGCCTGCTGCCCCTCCTGACAGGCCTTACGAATGCGGGCAACTACTTCTAAGCGTCGCTGATCGACGATGGCCACCGTATTTACCGGGCTGCGACCGGGGGGTAGCTCGTCGATCACCGACACGTCGAGGTCGGCATAGGCACTCATCGCCAGCGTGCGGGGAATGGGTGTGGCAGTCATAATTAACTGGTGAGTAGTCAAGTTATCGCGGCGGCCCTTCTCCCGCAGCGTCAGACGTTGGTGGACGCCAAAGCGGTGTTGCTCGTCGATAATGGTGAGGCCAAGATTGTGGAATTCGACCTGATCTTGAAACAGGGCGTGGGTGCCTACCACCAGCTGGACACTGCCGTCGGTAATGCCGCTCAACTGATAATCCCGCGCCTTGCCTTTTAATTTGCCACTGAGCCAGCCAACACGAATATTCAGCGGCGCAAACCAGGCTTCAAAGTTTTGCCGGTGCTGCTCGGCGAGAATTTCGGTGGGTGCCATAATCGCCGCCTGATAACCACTGGCTATCGCCTGCAAGGCGGCAAGGGCGGCGACCACGGTTTTACCCGAGCCAACATCGCCCTGCAGTAGGCGCAGCATGGGCAGGGGCTGACAAATATCGGCGCACACCTCGTCGCTAACCCGTTGTTGGGCCGCCGTTAGCGCAAAGGGCAGTTGCTCGAGAAATTGCGCCGTCAGTTGTTGGTCTTTAGCAAAGGCCGGTGCCCCCTGTTGGCGAATGGTCTGGCGCAGGCGCTGCATGCTCAAGTGGTGGGCGAGTAACTCTTCAAACGCCAGACGCTGCTGGGCCGGGTGCTCACCTTTGGCCAGTTGTTCGACGGGGGCATTGGCCGGCGGGCGGTGGAGAAAGCGCAAAGCATCGACCAGGCTACTTTGTTGAGCTTCGTTAGCCTGAGTTTGGGGCAATAATTCACTGAGATTATTGGCGTCGAGCATGGCCAGTGTTTGCTCGGTGATGGTGCGCAGGCGGTGTTGGGTAATGCCGTCGGTGGCGGGATAAACGGGGGTGAGGCTTTTGGCCAGTGGCTCGGGATGTTTACCGTCGAGAATTTGATATTCAGGATGGTAAAGCTCCAGCCCGGCGCTGCCACGCCGCACCTCGCCATAGCAACGCATTGTCGTGCCCACTTGCATGGTGTGCCGTTGGGCCGCAGCAAAGTGGAAAAAGCGCAGGGTAATAAGCCCGGTGTTGTCCTGCACCTTGCAAATTAAGCTGCGCCGTCGCCCCATGACAATATCGCTGCCGCGTATTTCACCTTCTATTACCGCTTCGGTATTGGGCTGCAAACTGCCGATGGGGCTGATGCGGGTGCGATCCATATAACGAATGGGCAGATGGAAGAGGATGTCTTGTAGGGTGGCAATACCCAGCCGAGCTAGTTTGTCACGCATTTGCGTGCCGATGCCACGGAGCTGAGTTACAGAGGTTTGGTCGAGGGAGGTCATAGGTCTTAGTGTATGGCCTAAGGCTCTGGGCTCATAGGGCGGTCTTATATGTGAATTCTGATAAGACAGGCTATGCTGTTGGTAGATCGACAATAAAAATTAGAACTTTAATAACAAGAGGTCAGCTATGCCGAAATCCGTTGAAGTAAGAGAATACATGCGTACGCCGCGAACCATAAATCAAAGCGCTACCGTTGCGGACGCCGTGCAGGTGATTATAGAAAACCGGGTGTCGGGTATCGTGGTGGTTGACGATGCGGGTCAGTTGGTGGGTATGCTATCTGAGCTCGATTGTATGCAATCCATCGTGAGTGCTGTTTACAACGGCGGTACTCGGGGGGCCGAGATCGTTGCAGAGGTCATGACAAAAGATGTGGCCGTTAATCGCCCCAGCGAGGATATTATTACGGTAGCCGCCGAAATGCTGAAGAACAAGCATCGACGACGACCGATTGTTGACCATGGCAAGTTGGTTGGGCAAATCAGTTGTCGGCAATTACTGCGGGCAATTAATGACTTTGGGGGTAAATAAGGGCTTAAACTTTTTGAGAAAGCCTCGATATTTTTGAGGCCTTCTCTTCTACTGCAACACTCAGGTTCTGGGCTAAAGCCTGAGCCGTTTTTTCAACTTGTTGGTGGCTAAATCTATCGCCGATGCGCAGGGCCTCTCCGTTTTTCAGTTTTAAGCCAAGATTAAAAAATTGATAGTATTTATTGTCGACCGCCATAGCGCCTCGGCTCTCGGTGGTAACGGCTGCTATTTCATCATAATTAAGTGTCACGACTTTAGCGCCGAATAAACTTTTGAAGCGGAACTCTAGCATCGGTTGACTGAGGCGAAGATAATAATGACGAAAGCGCCCGAGCAAAGAGTAAGAAAATATAGCAAAACCGATGCTGCCAAAGAGAGCAGAAGGCTATCAGGAATGTTTCCTTTTGTAAGTGACTAATAAAATAAGCCAGGCCGATGCCGATGGCTATAAAGACTAATCTAATAACAAGCCCAGTACTGAAACCTTTATTTCTATGGTCACCAATGATGGCCTGCTCCTGCCCCGTATTATCGGCGAAGGGCGTATCGATAGAATCTGCAGCATTGCTTAATGAATATAAATTAAGGTGAAAAGAAGAGCTGGCTTTTTCCTCACTTGGGAATACCGGCAACTCAATCTGACGCACAAGGTCGACACCGGGCAGCGCGGCGCTAACACTGAGAGTCCAGACATGGTAGCTACTATTACCTGTGCTGGACTGGGGCAAACCTGCCGGCACTTCAAATAAAAATTGTACGCTTGCGGAGCGACTACTTTGCAGGGGCTCAAACAGGCCCTTATGTTGCCAGACGATACTCTGGCTGGAATTTTTACCGTGGCTATAGTGACGCACACAGTCGAGAGACACTTTAATAGGCGTGCCCGCTGGTAAGGGTGTAGATAGATGAATGGTGCCCGCCACGTCGCCACCAATAGCGCCGGGATAGGGTTCTAGCCTTACCTTCATTTGCCCAAAGCGTCGCCAGTCCAGGGTTTTATGAATAGCCGTACCAATCAGATATAAGCCCGCTAGCGGGAATAGCAGGACAAACCAAATCATTTTATTACCCTTGTTCAGCTCATCGAAAAAAGCCAATAGGGCGGGGGCAGTCATTAGATTCCAGAAAATGGCAAAGCCCCAGATAAGGCCGCCCGTTAAAGCAAAGCTGTCTTTCAATGAGTCGGGGGCCCACTTTTTTCGGCCCAGCCAGGGGGTGTCACTGTCGAGTAAGTCGGCATCGGCACTGGGTTTTTTAAGCCCCCAATACACGACACCGCCGCCGATAAGACTAAATAGTAGGCCAATAATACCCGCCGCAACAATGGTTTCAAATTCGTCACCACTGAGAGTGTGTGACGACAATAAGCGGGGTAAATTGGGTATGGCTTTGAAAAATAAAAGGCCAAGGCCCGGTAGTAAAAAGAAGGCACCAAAGACGGCGAGGAAAATACTGGTATTGCGTTGTTTTTGTTTATGACTAAGGGACATCATCCGCACCTAAAAATATTTAGCGGCTGACGGTAGCCTGTGTGCGTTAGCTATGGCGTGCAGTAGGTCGCAGATTGTTAGTGCTGATTAGAAAGAAGTTAGCGATAGGTAACACTCTTCAGCACGCTAAAATAACCTGGCGCAAGTAGTGCGTGTATTTTGCCGGGGATCAAGATTAAAGAGTTCGGGCACCGCGCCATGTTCGGCAATTTGTCGAATGCGTAGAAATAACATATAAAAAGTAAAATAGCCTGCCACCCACAACAGGTATAACCAGAGTTTCACCACGATGGTTAAGACGATTAATGGGCAGACGTTAACAATGAGGCCGTCATGGATTGTGCTATTGGCACGCGAAACAAGGGTGTCTGTGTCTCGGCTGGTAGAATCCATAACATTGCACAGGGTTTTTCTGGCGGCGGCAGTTAAACGAAAACCTGTTTGGTCGCTAAGGTTTCGCCAAAATTTACGCAGTAAATTTTTTCGGCTAATGGGGAGATTTTGGTAATTATCCAAGTCCGGATCTTTGTCTATACCCGCATAGCGATGGTGAACAAAATGGCCTTTGGCATAATTGTTTATGTCGAGAAATAGTGGCGCGGCAATGAGCCAGAGGCCAAAGAACTTGTTGAGGCCGCACCGTTTAAATAAAATGTTATGGCCACATTCATGCATCTCGATAGCTCTCAATTGCGAATCAAGATAAAAGCATAAAACCGTTTCGATATTGGCGTTGAATTAAAAAAGGAAGATTGTTAAGCAGAGCATTTACCTGAAGTTAGTATCACATCGAGACAATCACGAATGGATGACAGAAACGAGCCTGGTGTATTGGCTGGATATTCAGTCACGCACTTTGCGGTTGAATAGGCAGGGGCATCGCGCAAAGGCCTTAACGCATAAGATAAATTGACATCCGTCCCCAGACTCATTAACTTAATTAGGGAGCCTCTGATCAAGTCATGAACTCGCCTTCTAAGATTAAAAATGTTCATCTTCTTCGTTGCAACCCTTCGTAATAGCACGCTATTGCGTTCGGCTTACGCCGCGCCTGCGCCTATTGTTGGCGAACCTAAACACTTTTAATCGCAGCCTACTTCGTCCAAACTTAACCAGAGGCTCCTTAGCCATTTGCTTTGCTAACAAGATAAATAAATCGGTGTAGATAATACTGCCAGATATCTAATGGGAGTGGCTGGGTGGCACAAAAGCTCACTTGCTGGCATTAAGGTTATGACGCCACGACGACTGATCGTGAAGGGGCCGCGTACTTTACATGACAAAACGCAGGTGCAGGTATCAATTGAGCAGAGACATTTTGATGAATAAGACTGAAACAGGAACTGAAATTTCCTTAAAGCGGCTGCAAAAATTACAAGCAGTACTACGCGGCCATAAATTGGATGGCGCACTGCTCTTCCACTCACGCGATATATTCTATTACACCGGCACCGCGCAGCCGGGCTGGCTGGTCATCACCCCTGATAGCTTCGTACTGGCTGTTAGCTCAGGCGAAGATTTTGCCGCTAGAGACACCGGCTTGACTATTCCGCAGTTAATCACACAGCGAGATCCCGTCAAATTGTGCCAGTCATTTTTCACCGCTGATGCTCGGATCGGCACTGAGCTGGATTTAATGACCGTGCCGACCTATCAGCGAATTTCCGCTGCGCTGAATACAGGAGAACTCGTCAATATTTCACCACAAATCATGTCTCAGCGAGGTATTAAAGATGAGCACGAAATTGCCGCCATCCGCCGGGCAATTATCTCTATCGATGCGGGTCACCAGGCAGCACTCGACAAAATCCAGCCCGGTATGACTGAACTGGAAGGCTCTGCCATTATCGAAAACGGCCATCGACTGGCCGGGCACGAAGGTGACTATTTTATGCGCGACACCGACTTCACGATGGGCCGTGGCCCTTTTGCCTCCAGTGAAAACCTGACTGACATCAGTGGGGTCATTTTCACTATTTCCGGCATTGGCCTCAGCCCTGCCGTACCGGCTGGTGCTTCACGGCGGGAAATGAAAACAGGTGATTTGATCGTCTGTGATATTCCAACCTGCGTAGATGGTTACCACGCAGACCAGACGCGCACCTATGCACTGGGAAAAGCACCGGAAAAGGCCCTGAAACTGCACGCGCAGATTAAGGCCATTGCAGACCACTTAATTGAAAATATTCGCGCTGACTGGAGTGCTGGACAAACTTTCGCAGCAGCTGAAATGTTCGCCGAAAAACTGGGCATCGCCACAGAGTTTTTGGCATTTTCCAATGGTAAACGCGCCCACTTTGTCGGTCACGGCATTGGCCTCGAGCTCAACGAGCCACCTTTTTTGTCACGTGGCTCTAAAGCGCCGCTGGCCGCAGGAATGGTCTTGGCCATTGAGCTACACGCCTGCGCCAGCGACGGCACAATGGTCAAGCTCGAAGATAATATTTTACTGACGGAAGAGGGAGCGGAATTATTAACGATCTCGCCACGTGAGCTGATAATTATTCAGCCCCCTGAAAAACCAGTTCAAACTGGAATACATTAACACCCGTATTTAGGGTGACAACTCCGGCTAAGGGTAGGCCTTTCACCATTGCTGGATAAATGAACGACCTTACTTCTCGGAATGCCGGACAGTATGTTGATAACTATTTTGTCGTCGACTATGTTGTTGTTTGATTCTGCTAATCCAGAGCAAAGACCCAAATTACGCCACCCTGGGGCACGTAGGTCGTTGTGCCTTTGCTGAGGTTTAACAGAGCTTGCTCGCGCTCGGCGTCGACCCCGTAGCCCGATTGCACAGCGATATATTGCACGCCGTCAATTTCATAGCTGGTTGGCACGCCGATGACACCGGAGTTGGTGCGTTGCTGCCAAAGTAGTTTGCCAGTGCGGGCGTCGTAGGCTCTGAAATAGCGGTCGTTGGTGCCACCGGCAAAAACCAGATCGCCAGCGGTGGCTAATATTGGCCCCCAGTTGTGGCTTTTATATTTGACCGACCAGGCCTTTTCGGCGGTGTCGACATTCCAGGCCTGTAACTCGCCAATGTAATCTTTGGCATCTTCGTGCAGTACCACTTCAAATTCTTCCAGCACAGCGCCGAGATACAACTGCCCCTCGCGGTATTCGGCCTCTTCGCCTTTTAGTTTGCCGCAAACATTGTCATTCGCGGGGATATATAAGAGCCGTGTTTTCGGATTGAAGGCTGCAGGTGGCCAGTCTTTTCCACCCCAGGATGAGGGGCAAAAAGAGGTCACCTTGCCAGTTTGTGGCTTGCGGTCGAGGTTGTATTCGGGCCGCCCGGTGACGGGGTCGATGCTTTTAAACACGTCCTGTTTGACATAGGGTTTGGCGTCGACAAAATTGATTTTTTCTTTGCCGCGCTCTAAAAACCAGAGGTAGCCATTGCGACCGGGGTGAACCAGTCCTTTGACGGTTTTCCCCTTACGCTGAAAATCTAGCAACAAGGGGGCTGAAACTTCATCCCAGTCCCAGGAGTCATTCCAGTGGTACTGATGGTGGCCGCGCAACTTACCCGTATCGACATCGAGGGCAATCACCGAGGTGGCGTAGAGGTTGTCGCCGGGGCGCGCATCACCCATCCACGGCCCGCCGTTGCCGGTACCCCAGTAGGTGGTTTTGGTGGCGGGGTCGTAAGAGCCGGTTATCCATACGGGTACGCCACCGGTTTTCCAGGTGTCGCCGGGCCAGCTTTCACTGCCGGGCTCACCCGGGGCGGGAATGGTGTAAGTCTTCCATGCGGGCGTGCCGGTCTTGGCATCAAAGGCGGCGATAAAACCACGAATGCCGAATTCACCACCGGAGACGCCGACCATGATTTTGCCGCTGGCGGCCAGCGGCGCCATGGTCATGTAATAGCCGGAGACGTAATCTTCGACCTCCTGCTCCCACACGACCTTGCCGGTGCGGGCGTTGAGCGCAACGAGGTAGGCATCGGCGGTGGCCATGTAAACGTAGTCACCGTGCAGGGCGACTCCACGATTGGTGGGGTGCATTTGAGACAGGTCTTCGGGCAGTTCCCGCTCGTAACGCCAGAGCAGTTCGCCATTGCGGGCATCAAGGGCAAGTAAATGATTGTGCGGCGTGGTGACAAACATATAGCCGTCATTGACCACCGGCGGTGATTGGTGAGCCTCGCGCATACCGGTGGAAAAGGTCCAGCTAGTTTTTAACTGCTTGACGTTTTTACTGTTGATTTGATCGAGTGCGCTATAGCCCTGTGAATCATACGTGCCGCGATACATCAGCCAGTTGCGGGCCTCGGGTTTGCTTAAGCGCTGGTCGGTCACCGAACTATAAGCGGGCCGGTCTTTTAATAAGGTGCCCGATTTCAGGTTGGACTGATCGTTGTTGAACAGATCATCGGCTTGGGTTAAGCCTGTCAGTGATAGTGCTAGCGTAATAAAACCGAGTTTGAAGGTGTGCTTGAGCGGGTTCATGGGTATCCCTTTATTGTTATTTGGGTCGTTTGTGGTACGGCGTTTAGTATTTATTAACCTTAAAGCCGACCTTGCGAGAAAAGGCACCGGCGACGGTAATCCCGTCAACAGCAATTTTAAGGGGTAGCATCGCCAGGGGTTTTGGTGCGGGGCCAAGTAGTACTTTAGCGCCATTGGCAGCGGCATATTTAGAGCCGTGGCAAGGGCAAGTGAGCTCTTGTGTTGCTGCATCCCAGCCTTCGACGGTGCAGCCGGTGTGAGTGCACACGGCAGAGTAGGCGACTAATCCATCGGCGGAATATTTGTCCATGGCACTAGACAGAGACTGGGGCTCGAGGCGCACCAACAGTAGTGCATTGAGTCGCGAGCGATCGCGGGTGATATTGCTCGCCAGTTGTTTTGGGTAGGCCTCTACAGGCTTGGCATTGAGTGCAACATCGTCGGGTGTAATCACTTCGCCCTGACGCTCGCCGTAGGCAAAGACCAGATGGTCGCCCGGCTGGGGGCGCATTTTCTCGGGCTTGCGGGCGGCAAAAACGGACAGTGGCGACCACAATACAGCGAGCAGGCTCAGCTTTAAGGTCGTGCGCCGGCCTTGATTAGCCGGCTTATTTCCCCGGCATGGGCAGCCTGCTACAGACTGTGTTTTATCGCTCGGGCTGTTGTTGAATTGTTTAACCACGATACAAAGCGCAAGTTTTAGATGGCATGAGCATAGAACCTCAGTTGATAATGAGCTTATGCTCACACAAATTTATAGTCACAACAATAGCGATAAACAGAGTGAAGACGGGGTGAGGGCGCTTAACAGCAGGCCTGAAAATGCTTGTCATGATTCATGGGCCGCAAGCTTAGGTGCGTATTTAAGCCTGATTTTCACGCTATTATTGTTGGCAATGGCTGCTTTGTCTCAAGCCAATGAAGAGCCATTTTTTGAAGAAGTCATCATTAAGGCCAGTCGTACGGAACAAGAGGCATCACTCTGGCCAGGCTCGGTTTATCGCCTTGATAAGAGTGAGCTGGAATTGCTCAGATCTCGCCATATAACAGAGGCCCTGGTGCGAACGCCCGGTGCCTGGATTAGTCGCGGCAATGGCCAGGAGCACCTCACCGCGCTGCGTTCGCCGGTGCTAACGGGCGCTGGTGCTTGCGGTGCCTTTGTCATGGCAGAAGATAATATCCCCCTGCGCGCTGCCGGATTTTGCAATGTCAATCAATTACTGGAAGCCACCAGTGAGCTGGCCGAGGGCATAGAAGTACTACCCGGGCCGCAATCTGTACTCTACGGCAGCAACGCCCTGCACGGGATGATCAATGTTCTGAGTCCCGCTTTGAATGAGGGGGTGGGCGTGGGCGAGACCAGCCGCATGGCGGTGGAAACCGGCAGTCACGACTACTACCGCAGCCAGCTCAGCCATCGCACCGATAATTTGTATATTGGTTTTGACGGTACGCGAGACGGTGGCTATAAAGACGATGCCGGCTTCGACCAGCAAAAAGCCAAGCTGCGCTACGGCTTGAGTCGCGATCAATTAGACATGATTACCACGGCCGCATTCACCAACCTGAATCAGGAAACAGCGGGCTTTGTGCGTGGCGATGATGCCTATAAAGACAGTAGCCGACAGCGGGAGAACCCGAACCCAGAAGCCTATCGGGATGTGCGCGCCCTGCGTGTCAACACGCGTTTCGACTACACGCTGAATGAAACCACCCAGTGGGCCTTTACGCCCTATGCCCGGCATACACAGATGGAATTTCTGATGCACTTTTTACCCTGGCAGCCGGTAGAAAAAAATAAGCACGACAGTTTGGGCTGGCAAAGCGAATTTAAGCATCAGCTTAATGCAGCGCTTGCAGTACAACTGGGGTTGGATGGTGAATACACCCGCGGTGAGTTGCAGGAAGTACAGTCTG
Source organism: Candidatus Reddybacter sp. (assembly GCA_041277045.1). Classification (GTDB taxonomy): domain Bacteria; phylum Pseudomonadota; class Gammaproteobacteria; order Pseudomonadales; family Porticoccaceae; genus Reddybacter. Next base: position 863,921 of record JBGFSY010000001.1, read on the forward strand.
AGGTTTTTAGCCCCAGCATTCCTGCTGGCACTCACTATGACTACAGCGTCGATGCAAGCGTGATTTCGCCCTTTGCCTTGCTGAGCTGGCAAGTGGATACGGCGACGACACTATCGGCCGGCCTGCGCTACGAATGGCTGCGCTATGACTACGATAATAAAGCCACCGGCATTACGCCCTGTGCGGGTGGGGCTAACTGCCGCTTTATCCGCCCCGACGACGGCACCGACAGTTACAACAATGCCTCGTGGCAGCTGGGCGCGGTGCATCGCTACTATCCGAACCATAGTGTATTTATGAATATCGCCCGTGCCTACCGGGCACCCCAAACCACCGAGCTCTACCGCTTGCAGAATGGCCAACAGGAGGTGGATCTAGATGCTGAAACCCTGGATAGCATTGAATTGGGTCTGCGGGGCCAGGCCGACAACTGGCAGTACAGCATCGCCGCCTACTGGATGGAAAAAGACGAGGTTATTTTTCAGGACAACCAGCGCCACAATATCAGCGGCGCCAGTACCTTGCATAAAGGCATCGAATTGGCGGCGCACTGGTCGCCCGGCAGTGACTGGTATTTAAAACTCAATGCCAGTTACGCGCGCCATACCTACGACAGTGCTATCGCCATTAGCGCTGAGAATATTGACGGTAACGAAATTGATACTGCCCCGCGCTATACGGGGAGTGCGCAAGTTGGCCGCTATTTTTATGGCCACAGCCTTGTCGAATTAGAATGGCAGTATTTGGGCTCGTACTACACTGACCCTGAAAACCAGCACAGCTACCCCGGCCATCAATTAGTGAATATGCGAGCCCAGCTTTTTATCGACCACGAATGGCAATTAAATCTACGCATTAACAATATTGCCGATGTCGACTATGCTGATCGCGCCGATTACGGCTTTGGACAGGCGCGTTATTTTATTGGTGAGCCGAGAACGGCTTTTGTCGAATTAGTCTGGGAAATGTAATGCTAATGATTACAGGATTGAGAGTCGCCCATGAAAGACAGTAATGTATTTGCAGCAATACCTCAGTGCTTGAATCAAGAGTTGGTTGAAACTCTGCTTGAAAATAAAGACGTTTGTATAGAACGGATTGTTTCTAAAGGTCACACGAGTCCAGCTTCGGGCTGGTACGACCAGCCGAAAAATGAATGGGTGATGGTGCTGAAAGGTGAGGCGGTGATTGCTTTCGAGGATGAACCGGAGATCAGACTCGTCGCAGGCAGCTATATTGATATTGCCGCCCATAAAAAACACCGGGTCAGCTGGTCAGATCCCGATGTTGAAACCATTTGGTTGGCTGTGCACTATCCCCAGTAAGGGGAAACAATAAAAGACTCATTGCCGGAAGATGCCCATGAAAAAATTAAAGAATGAAAAAGAGCTGATAAAGAAAGCGATAGCGGAAGGTGTTAAATACGGTGAGAGTCGTGGCGTGGTTGAATTTGAAGCAACGGACTCCGCCAATGCAAAGATTGAATATATCTATCGGCTATTGGTGCACGACAAGGTGATTCAGCCAATACCCGAAGAAACTATTTCGCAACAAACCATGCGCCATAAGCTGGCAATATGGGCGTCTAAATTAAAAGTGTAGCTACAGTACCGGGGAGGGTTTTATTGCCATCAACAAGCCATGGCTATTTGCTGATTATCACATAATCAAATATCGATAATGTGTTATGAATAGCCCGATGAAAACAGATGTAGATAGAAAACCTGATGATTTTCACCAGATCTCTTTAGAAGAGTTGAGCCGGACTGTTGGCAGCTCGAGTGATGGCCTGAATAATAAGCACGTTATTGAACGTCAGCAAAAATACGGCCCTAATGAGCTGCGCGTTAAACAGGAAACGCCTATCTACATACGCTTCCTACGGCAGTTTGCAAATTTCTTTGCGGTTCTATTATTGGTCGGTGGTGTTCTGGCATTACTCGCCGAGCACCTGGATCCGGGCCAGGGTAATCTTTATATCGCCTACGCCCTGTTCGGGGTGGTGTTGCTGAATGCACTGTTTACTTTTAATCAGGAATACCAAAGCGAAAAAATTATGGACAGCTTTCGCGAGATGCTGCCCGCAACGGTACGAGTGCGTCGTGACGGGCAAGTGCATGAGATAGAGGCCTCGGAATTGGTGCCCGGTGATGCCATTCTATTAGCTGAGGGTGACAAAATTCCCGCCGATGGTCGTTTATTGCAATGCAATGAACTGAAGGTCGATATGAGTAGCCTGACCGGGGAAAGTGAAGCGGTGATACTTGATTGTACGAGCCATCACCCGAACTTGCTGGAAAGTCGCAACATGGTGTTCTCTGGCTCATTAGTGCAGAGCGGTAATGGTGAAGCGCTGATTTGCGCCATAGGCATGGCTACCCAGATTGGCAAAATCGTTCAGCTCATCAAAGAAGCCGATACGGTTGAAACGCCGATTAGAAAAGAATTACAGCGCTTTATAAAAATTATTGGCGGCATTGCGATTGCCCTGGGGGCTTTGTTTTTCCTGGTGAGTATCGGCATTGGTAAAGGCGCTATCGGTAGCTTGATCTTCGCCATCGGTATTATTGTAGCCAATGTGCCCGAGGGTTTACTGCCAACGGTAACACTGACGCTGACCATGGCCAGCAAGCGCATGGCAAAGAAAAATGCGCTGATCAAAAATCTTGAAAGCGTCGAAACTCTGGGCAGCACCACGGTGATCTGCACTGATAAAACGGGCACCCTCACTGAAAATCGTATTTCAGTGCACCGCATTGTTACCCCCGATGCTACCTTTGCCTTTGCTAAGGGGGATGTCGTTGCGGCTACCGAGCTCAAGCACTTCCGGCGCATTATGACCTTATGTAATAACGCAGAGCTGACGGACAGCGGTTTTATTGGCGACCCGACCGAGGCGGCTCTGTTGCTTTGCGTTCGCGATATGGGTGGAACAGAGGACCTTTCCGCCTGCTCGCGAATCGATGAGCAGCCCTTCTCTTCCCTTACCAGATATATGATTTCGCTTAATCATTGCCTCGGTAGCGACAGTGATGAAGCCTATTTAAAGGGTGCCCCAGAAGTCGTATTTGGATTTTGCGATAAGATTTTAATCAATGGCCAGCTGGTTGAGCGCAATGAGCAGAGCGACAATTGGTTTAAAACAAGCCTTAATGAAATGGCGGGCAGTGGTGAGCGTTGTCTGGGTTTCGCCTATCAGCCGACACAGAAAACAGACTGCCCTAAAGCCGGTTATATCTTTGTCGGCATTGCCGGTATGCTCGACCCTCCGCGGGCGGAAGTACCCGATGCCCTGGCAAAATGTCACGGTGCAGGCATACGTGTTTTTATGCTCACCGGTGATTTTGGTTTAACCGCGAAAACGATTGCCGAGCAAATCGGTTTAATGACCAATGGCGGCAGAGTCGTACAGGGTGATGAGTTATCGGCGATGGACGAACAAACACTATCGCGAGTGCTGGATGAAAAAGAACTGGTTTTCGCTCGAATATCACCACAGCAGAAACTGCAAATTGTTAAAGCCCTGCAGAAAAAAGGCGAGGTCGTCACCGTTACCGGAGATGGCGTCAATGACGCCCCCGCACTGAAAAATGCAGATATGGGTGTCGCCATGGGCATTCAAGGTACTGATGTCGCCAAAGAGGCTAGTGACATGGTGTTAATGGATGACAACTTCGCAACCATCGTTGCTGCCGTTGAAGAGGGCCGCACCATCTTTGAAAATATCAAAAAATTTATTGCCTATATTCTGACCAGTAATATCCCACAAATTTTGCCCTTTATCGCCTTTGTGCTACTCGATGTTCCCCTACCATTAACAGTGGTGCTGATACTGGCCATTGATCTGGGTACCGATGTATTACCGGCACTGGGTTTGGGTGCCGAAAAACCAGAAACCGATGTGATGAAAAAACCACCGAGGGCGCGCACCGAACGCCTGCTTACCGGCAAGCTGTTATTTATGAGCTACGGTATTATCGGCATGATTCAAGCCGTTGCTGGTTTCTTTAGCTATTTCACCGTGCTCTATAGCAACGGCTGGCAATGGGGGCAGCAACTCACGGCAGATGACCCTGTTTATAGAACGGCAATAACCGCATTTTTTGCATCGATAATTATTTGCCAAATTGCCGATGTTCTTATTTGCCGAACCCGACGACAAAGTATTTTTGACGTGGGCATCTTTGCCAATAAGCTAGTTTGGGCGGGTATTGCTACGGAATTACTCTTGCTGGCGGCTATCAGTTACGTGCCCGTATTTAACACCTTTTTTGGTACGGCAGCACTTGAACCCTGGCACTTTGCGTTGAGCCTGCCTTTCGCCTTGGCGATTATTGTCGGTGATGAAATACGCCGTGTTTATGTGCGCAGAGAGAATGCTTTTGTACTGCGCTGGCTCAGCTGGTGATGAGAGAAAGCAGCACTTGTCGCCCCTCCCACTAGCGGATCATGAAACATTCACTTGAGTAGTTCATAGGGCCAGGTGGCGAACACATCTACCACCTTCAATTAGATGTATATCGGCACGTGGTGAAGGCTTGTTATCAGGTTTTCAAGAGGCGCTGTTTGCGCCATCCTTTTTTCTGGACAGCCGGTTAATAGCCGCAAGAAAAACCTCACTCTGCTGACCGCCGCTGAGCATAAACTGTCCTTCAAGGCTGAAGGAAGGTACGCCGTTTATGCCCTGTTGTTGGCAAGAGGTAATTTGCTGTTTGACCTCTTTAAGGCCGTCGTCACTCTTTAGGTAAGTGCTTACTTTGTCTTTATCCATTCCTATTGTGTCGGCGATAGTGCTAAGTACGTCCGTATCGCCAATATTTCGCTGGTCGCAGAAGTAGGCCTGAAAGAGCGCCTCGATGAGTGAGTTTTGAAGTGTTGAACCATTCTCGCGAAAGGCAAAATCAAGTAAGCGGTGGGCGCTTAGAGTGTTCGCGCCTCGCTCAATGCCATTGAGATTGAAGGTGATGCCAGAGGCCTTACCGACCTGGGTGATTTGGGCAAACATCGCGTCGATGCGCTGCTTGCCATATTTGCGCTCAATACTTTCACGGTAGTTATACCCCTCCGCTGGTGCCTCGGGGTGGAGCTGGAAGGGAAACCACTGCACTTCAAAATCGATATCAGGGCGCTGGGCCATCGCCGCTTCAAGGTTCTTTTTGCCGATGTAACACCAGGGGCAAACCATGTCGGAAATAATGTCAATTTTCATAGGCTTGCCTGTGTTCGAATTCCTTGGCTTTTATTTGTCATTGAGGGGCTTTGTTATAGAGGGTGACATAGACCAGCGGGTTTTGTTAAATGTAGACTACTAATAAGCAATCGCAAGGCAGGCAGTTCCATGGCAACTTTAGTAGGCATTGCCTATCGACTGAAATCGAAGGGTGAAATGTATACCTGCAAACAGGTGCAGGTTACCCCAGAGCACGGGGTTGAGAATGACTACCGGGGGCACCCCCATAATCGGCAGGTCACCGTGCTCAGTGTTGACGATTGGCAGCGAGCCTGTGATGAGCTACGACTCGATTTGCACTGGACGACCCGACGCGCCAATCTCTTCGTTAAGGGTATTAGTTTTAGCCCGTCATCGGTGGGCGACATTATTGAAATCGGCGATTTACGGCTGGAAGTCACCCGCGAGACCGATCCCTGCCAACGTATGGAAGAGGCTCAGCCGGGCTTGCTGAAGGCCCTCACTCCCGATTGGCGTGGTGGTGCTTGTTGCCGAGTCATCAGTGGCGGTAATATTGCCCTTGGCGATAGCGTTGAAGTTTAAGCTGAGGCCTTGCCCCCTACTTTTTAAGGTCAGTACTGATGCCTGCTAATGAGAAAGCTGAAATAACCCAGCGGGTTAGCGCATGGGCGTATTTATACAGCCCCATCGGCCGCCTGACTCTGCTGGCGAATAGCGCGGGCCTGACTGAAATTCGTTTCGCCAATAACAGCACTTCACTGCCGTCGACCCGTCAACCAGAAAGGGGCCAGGGCAAGGCTTGGCTGGCTCTGGCCAGCGAGCAGTTAAACGCTTATTTCGACGGCCGTTTACAGACCTTTGATCTGCCCCTGAGCCTTCAGGGCAGCGACTTTCAACGGCGCGTGTGGGGGCAGTTGCAGCAAGTTGCCCATGGCACCACGGCTAGCTATGGGCAACTTGCCAGTGCCATCGGCCAGCCTACGGCGGCGCGAGCGGTGGGCATGGCCAATAATAAAAACCCTATTCCGATTGTTATACCTTGCCACCGTATTATCGGTAGTAAGGGCTCGCTAACGGGCTTTGCCGGTGGTTTGGACGCGAAGCGTTGGCTGCTGGCGCACGAAGGTGTGTCGTTTAGCGATGGCTAGATTTTCGGTATGGCGGGCTTATCTCCAAGCCGTTTGAGCTGAATATGATCCTCGGTTTTTGCATGCCAAGGTGAGCGAACGCTGGGTTGTGGTGCTCGGGGTTCTGTGTACCTGTGCGTATTTCGCGTGATCAATGTCAAGTTATACAGAATAAGCCCTGCACTTTGTGTGCGTTCGTCAAACCTAGCTCCCAGCCTTGATTGCAGCGATAAGTAAAGCCAACTACTGTACGCGTCGTTGTTTTCATACAGGGTGGCTAGGCTGCAAAGGGCAGTTCTGTCTTCACTGTGCATTTTTATAGTAGGGATGGAGTGTCTTCATGGAGCGTCAGTTATTCGGCAATAAATAAGAATAAACAGTCGGGTTTTACCCTGGTTGAAATCGCGATAGTGTTGGTAATTATCGGTCTGATTCTCGGGGGGGTGCTCAAGGGTCAGGTGCTGATTGATAATGCCAAATATAAAAACTTTGTTAAACAAATGGAGAGTTATCGCGGCGCTTACTTTACCTTTCAGGATACCTATCGGGGCCTGCCGGACGACCTGGCTATTATCACCGCCCTCGATGCATCCGCCGAAGCGGGCGACGGGGATGGCGTGATTGAGGGTGATGATTGCGCTACAGCAGACGAAGAGTCTTGTACGGTGTGGTCCCATTTAGGCTATGCCGGCATTATTGCCGGTGACCCTAGTCTGGTCGATGCCACTCTGCACCACCTACCCATACCTACGGTGGCCTAGTGAGTACTATCGCTTCTGGTAACTGGGGCAACGGCATCACGGAAACTAAAATATACACTCAAGGCATACTTGGTGATGTGGCTCCGCGCTACGACAACGAGTTTGATGACGGTGACGCCACCAGTGGTAGCGTGTCGTGCAATACCGGCACTGGCGCAACTTACGACCTAGCCACAAGCCACGAACTTATTATCACGATTTAAGTGTTTTTGGCCCTGCAGTATTCCTTTCCTATCAGTCTATAAATCCAGCCCCGTCAGAATATCATCCACTCGGCTTTTAACGTCTTTCGTCATCGTTATCGGTTTACCCCACTCCCTTTGTGTCTCCGCCGGCCACTTATTGGTGGCATCGAAACCCATTTTCGAGCCGAGGCCAGACACTGGCGAGGCGAAGTCGAGATAGTCGATGGGGGTGTTTTCTATCATCACCGTATCCCGCGTCGGGTCCATGCGCGTGGTCATGGCCCAGATTACGTCCTCCCAGTTGCGCGCATCGACATCCTCGTCGGTGACGACGATAAATTTGGTGTACATAAATTGGCGCAGGAAGGACCAGACGCCCATCATCACCCGCTTAGCATGGCCGGGATATTGTTTCTTCATGGTAACCACGGCGAAGCGGTAGGAGCAGCCCTCGGGTGGCAGATAGAAGTCGACAATTTCCGGGAACTGCTTTTGTAGCAGAGGCACGAAGACCTCGTTGAGGGCAACGCCAAGTATCGCTGGCTCATCGGGCGGACGGCCGGTGTAGGTACTGTGGTAAATGGGGTCTTTGCGGTGGGTGATGCGGTCGATGGTCATTACCGGGAAACGTTCGACCTCATTGTAATAGCCGGTGTGGTCGCCAAAGGGGCCTTCGTCGGCTTCATCATCGGGGGCGATATGGCCCTCGAGAATGAACTCGGCGCTGGCGGGGACTTGCAGGTCGCTTCCTAAACATTGAGTGACCACGGTTTTTTCACCGCGCAGCAATCCAGCAAAAGCGTATTCCGAGAGGGAGTCGGGTACTGGGGTCACCGCACCGAGAATGGTCGCCGGGTCGGCACCCAGAGCGACGGCGATGGGGAAGGGCTCGCCGGGGTGGGTCGCTTGCCAATCGCGAAAGTCTAGCGCGCCACCGCGCTGTGCTAGCCAGCGCATAATCACTCGGTTTTTGCCGATCACCTGCATACGATAGATGCCGAGGTTTTGCCGCTCTTTTTCTGGCCCACGGGTAACGACTAGCGGCCAGGTGATGAGAGGCCCGGCATCTTCAGGCCAGCACGTTTGAATCGGTAGTTGGCCTAAGTCGACGGCATCGCCCTCGAGAACGATGTCCTGGCAGGGCGCTTTCTTGGCGACCTTAACGGCCATATTCAGCACCGGCTTGAAGGATTCGCGCTTGTCCCACAGGTCTTTAACACCCTTGGGAGGCTCGGGTTCCTTTAAAAAGGCGAGTAACTGGCCGACTTCGCGCAGGGCCTCGACGCTCTCCTGACCCATGCCCAGGGCGACGCGCTCCGGGGTGCCAAATAAATTGGCCAGTACCGGAGTGCTGTAGCCCTTGGGGTTTTCAAACAGCAGCGCTGGGCCGCCGGCCTTGAGGACACGGTCGCAAATCTCTGTCATCTCAAGGTTGGGGTCAACCTCAGCCGTGATGCGCTTCAGTTCACCGCGCTTTTCGAGAAAGGCGATAAAGTCACGTAGATCGCTATATTTCATAGGGTGATGCTTCCTTCGGGTTCTGCCGGCAATAGGGCGGTCCGGTGTAATGGTTAGCCGGTGAAGTTACAGTCTCGCTAATGGAGGTGATCTCCCTGGCTAAGGCTGCTAGGCTGTGAACAAATAATAACAAATTGAACGACGCTATCCCTATGCAGCCACAACAAGTTTTTCGAGCCTACCAGCCGGTTATTACTGCGCAAGATGATGCTCAGCACAAGCTCTATTGCAGTCAGTGCGGTTCGCTTTGCATAAGCGAAGTGGTGGAAGGTGGCCTGCGCTCTGCCTGTACAAGCTGCAATGCGGTGCACTACAAAAACCCCCAACCGGCGATTGCGGTGTTAATTGCCGACGGTAATAACTTTGTGCTGGGCAAGCGCATCTCCAAAAGCCTGGGTCACGGGCAGTGGTGTTTGCCCTGCGGCTATGTCGAGTTTCATGAAGACTACCTCAGTGCTGCCGTGCGCGAGGTGAAAGAGGAAACTACGCTGGATGTTCGCGTGCAGTCCATTATTAGTGTCGTCACCAATTACCTATCGCCGAGTATTCACTCTCTAGTGACAGTGTTATTGGCTGAGCGTATCGGCGGTGAGTTGCAAGCGGCCGATGGCATGGAGGAGGTGGCCTGGCTCCCCTACACCGGGGACTTCCCAGAAATGGCTTTTGAGGCCGATACACACATTATTAGCCGCTATTTTGAAACTGAACTACCGGGTGCGCCGGTTGATTCGAATTTTGCTAGTGGATGAAACACTTGCCAATGAATACTTAACCCTTAAAAGGAAGAAAGTTATGGATAAATTTCAATTAGGCAAAAGTGATTTGCAAATTTCGCGCCTCGGTCTCGGCTGCATGGGGATGTCAGAGTTTTATGGCAGTAGTGACGAGCAAGAGTCTATTGCCACCTTGCATGGCGCCCTCGATCTTGGCGTGAATTTCTTTGATACCGCCGATATGTACGGCAGCGGCAGTAACGAAGAGTTGATTGGGCGAGCCTTTAAGGGCAAGTGGGACAATGTTGTGCTGGCGACAAAGTTCGGCTTTTTGCGCGATGCCGACGGCGGCTGGAAGGGCCTCGATTGCAGCCCTGCTTATATAAAGAGCGCCTGTGAGGCGAGCTTAAAACGGTTAAATACCGATGTTATCGATCTCTACTATGCCCACCGCATCGACCCCAATGTGCCCATCGAAGATACCGTTGGCGCCATGAAGGATCTGGTCGATGCCGGCAAGGTACGCTACATCGGTCTCAGTGAAGCCAGCTCCGAAGAATTACAGCGCGCCAGCAAGGTACATACAATTACCGCCCTGCAAACGGAATATTCGATGTGGAGTCGTGATGTTGAAACCGATATTCTCGCCACCTGCCGCGAGCTGGACATTGGTTTCGTGCCCTACAGCCCACTGGGCAGGGGTTTTTTAACCGGAGCCATTCAGTCGCGAGATAGTTTGGAGGCGGACGACTATCGCCTCGCCAGCCCTCGCTTTCAGGAAACAGCGTTAGAGGATAATAAAAAATTCCTCGCTTTGGTCGACGCCATTAGTAAAGAAAAAGGGATTACCCCGGCACAGGTGGCTTTAGCCTGGGTACTGAATCAAGGTGAGGCGATTTTTCCCATTCCCGGCACGCGGAAACTTTCGCGACTGAAAGAAAATCTTGCCGCTTTGGCAGTCAGTTTCAGTCCAGCTGAGTTGGCGGATATTCGTGCCAAACTACCTACAGCCGAGGGGGAGAGGTACTAGTTTTGGCAGAGGAGGCAAAGACAATGAATGCAGTCGTTACGCAGAAAGACAAGCAGGGTATAGGCCGCATTACGATTAACCGTCCCGAGGCCTATAACGCCCTGTCTCTCACTTGTATGCAGTCGTTGATTGGCGCATTCAAGCTCATGTCGGCAGATGATGGCGTGAGGGTTATTGTATTATCGGGTGCAGGCAAGGGTTTTTGCGCGGGTCATGACCTGGCTGAAATGCGTAGTCATCCAGATAAAGAGTTTCAGCAATTGACCTTTAGCACTTGCTCCACTTTAATGCTGTCGATTGTTCAGTCGCCAAAACCAGTGATTGCTCAAGTACACGGTGTGGCAACGGCGGCCGGCTGCCAACTGGTTGCCAGTTGCGATTTGGCCGTCGCCGAGGAAACGACTCGCTTTGCAACGCCAGGGGTGAATCTCGGTTTGTTTTGCTCCACACCCATGGTGGCTTTATCGCGCAATGTCTCGCCCAAACATGCGATGGAGATGCTCCTGCTCGGCGATTTTATTTCTGCGCAGCGAGCTTATGAAATGGGCTTTGTTAATTATCTTGCGCCAGTCGATGAGCTTGAGCAAGCGGTTAACGCCTTGGCTGAAAAAATTGCCAGAAAATCATCGCTGACTTTGAAAATAGGTAAACGCGCTTTTTATCAGCAACTCGATAAAGGCCTGGTGGATGCTTACGACTACTGTGGACAGGTGATGGTTGAAAATATGATGGCCAAAGATGCCCAGGAAGGTATCGACGCTTTTATGGAAAAACGCTCGCCGGTTTGGCGGGATGAATAAAATTTACAGCGACTAAACTATTTGGGGGTAACGGTGGCACTCAAGCCAACCATTTTTAAATTTAAAATTTCATTATCTGATATTAACCGCAACTATTACGACACGCTTAATTTAACTGTCGCTCAGCATCCCTCAGAAACACTCGAGCGAATGATGGCGCGAGTGCTGGCCTTTTGTATTAATGCGCAGGAACATCTGGAATTTACCCAGGGGCTCAGTGCCGTTGACGAACCTGATGTCTGGGCGCATACCCTCGACGGGCAACTTGCTCTGTGGATAGATGTGGGCGAACCCGCTGTCGATAGAATAAAAAAAGCCACGCGGTTGGCGCAAACAGTAAAAGTCTATAGCTTTAATTCTAAGTCGAATGCCTGGTGGGCTCAGGCAGACACTCAATTCAATAAGCTAGCAGCGGAGGTTTATCAGTTTGAGTGGGAAAAGATAGAGGCGCTGGCACTACTGTTACAACGCACAATGGACCTGTCAATTACCATCAGCGGAGACTCCGCTTACATAGCCGCAGAGTCGGGGGAGTGTGAAGTGGAGTGGCGAGTGCTACAGGGTGAGTAAGCGTTGAAATAATTGTTTGTTTTTAAAAGTATTCATTCAAAGTCTGCCGCATGAGCTAAAGACTTTGAATGAATAGCAGATTCGCAAGTTGCGATTAAGCGCTAATACCACGCTCCTGAAAGTATTTTCCATATTTAATATCTTCACCCAGTATGTGGCCTTTTAGCCACTCCGTAAGGAAGACAATGACGGCAATCATATTGACCTTTACGCCGTCTTCAATGTTTTTTATGGTTTCGGCTACATTGGCGAGTAGTGCCGTGTGTGCGCGTTTTTGCTTGCCGAACTCAGGGTAGTCGTGGGCCTTCATCATTCGCTCTTCTTCGGCGAAATGGTGGGTGGTGAATTTGGCAAGGTCTTTTAGTGTTGGTAGTGCTTCTTCCTGCTTGGCACCATTTTTAACTTTGAGATGAATCTCATTGCAGTAGTCAAAAATCTTATTATGTTCGTCATCCATGTCCTCGACTAGCACACTCCACTGTGGCCCAAAGCGGAAGATGCCTTTCTCAGACATGTCAACCTGCTCGAGCTGGGCGTCTAATGTGTAATTGTTATACAGATGCTTTATGTCTTCTCCGCGAGACTGCAGCGTCACTATCTCGGCAAAGTTGGTTGTGGCGGAGGCCAGCATAATCTCATTGTCTGTAGCCATATCTTCAATAAAACTAATCATGTTAGTGGCCATGGTGACAGAGGAACTTAGGTTTTCATTCATTTCATTAATGGCCAGGGAGCTTTCGTTGACATTAATGTTCATGGTGCTGATATCGTTAGTCGTGCCTTTGAGTGTGTCTGAAATACTTTCAGTTGCCAGGGACTGTTCTTCGGCGGCAGCGGCAATGGTTGAGACAACGTTGTTAACTTCACTAATCACCTGAGTGAGGCTTTGCATGGATTTGAGAGTTGTATCGACAGAAGACTGAATAATATCAATCTTATTTTTTATATCGGTATTGGCTAAGTTAGTTTGCGAGGCGAGTTCTTTAACCTCGCTAGCAACCACAGCAAAGCCTAGCCCAGCCTCGCCCGCGCGAGCCGCTTCAATGGTGGCATTGAGTGCGAGTAGTTTTGTCTGGTCTGATACCTCGCTGATGGTGTTGGTAACCTTGCTAATGTCATCGGCCGCAGACTTAAGTTGGTTAAATTGGCTGGTGGCTAACTCGGTATCAGTGACGGCTTTAGCCGTAATACTTCGCGCCATTTCAGTGTTTTTGGCGATTTCCTGGGCTGCTGATGTTAGTTCGGCAGTGGTGTTGGTAATAGTATCGACACTTTTTTGAGTCGTTGCAGCATTGTCGGCGATGGAGCTGACATTGACTGTGATTTCCTCAGCAGCAGCGGCGACAGATGTAAGTTTGTCTCTGGTATCTCTTGCGTCGGTGAGCTCAGAACTTATATCTTTGGTGGCGGCGGCAACGCCTTCACTGCATAGATTGCTGAGGGTGGCTGCGTCCTGGTTAAGTTCAGTGATCAGGGTTTTTGATTTGCCGATAGAGCCACCCATCAACTGGCGAATATTTTCAATCAGTACGCCAGCGGTGGACCCCGATAAGTTGTGTGGCCGACAAATATCACCGCTGGCCAGCTGCCGCAATAAATCGATATCCGTATTGCTAAAGTCTGGTGCGGCAATAGTTGCCGGAATCGGCCCTTCGTGTGCCGGTGAGCCTTCAGTTAATGGGTGGGTGCCGTTAGAGGCGGTGGGCGTAGAGGAATCTCTTTTGAATAAAAGTGCCATGATGCTTCCCTGTCGTTGTAGTTATAATCCGTGTGTATAGCTGATAGTTATATATGTATTCTAAAATCTTGCTGTTGGGTTTATTTGTAAAAAGTTGAGACTCTTCTGGGCCGTAGTAAATATGCACGCAAATGTAAGTCTGCACATATTCTGAGGCTCTGGGTTTAATTATTGCGTGATGTTCATCGCAAAATATTAGTGATGTTGTCTTAATTTGATATTTATCATGGAATTAATCCCCCTGTTTTCATGAGGTTTAAATGGGTTGCTACTTACGATTCGTCTCTGTTACTACCTAGTCAAGATCAAGTGCTCTTGCTAGCCAATATGCTAAAAATGTGGCAGGTGGCAACTCTCTAGCGCGAGTCAATAATTATAAGGAGCGAAAAATGGATCACACAACACAGGTAGCTCGTATTAAAAAGGCTTATGAATATATTGATAGTGGCCAGACTGCTACTACCCCGGGCGTAAAGCGCGCCCCCGTGGCGGCCTATACTGACAGCCAGTGGCTGGATCGTGAGCTGGCCAGTATTTTTAAGAATTATCCCCTGTTTATGGGTTTGTCCTGTGTCATTGCCAAGCCTGGTGATTACCAGACCATGGAACACGGCACATTGCCAATATTGTTGGTGCGTGGTGATGACAGTGTGGCAAGAGCCTTTGTGAATATGTGCAGCCATCGGGGCGCTCCGGTTGCTCATGGTTGTGGTCGCGCCGCCGGTTTTACCTGTCGATATCACGCCTGGACTTATGACCGCGCTGGCGATTTAAAAGTTATCCCTGATCAGCGTAATTTCCCCGGTGTCGAGCTGCAGGGTAACGGGCTTATCCCCCTACCGTTGGTGGAAAGACACGGCATGATCTGGGTGCAGCCAGACCCGCAAGCTGAAATCAATCTCGATCAGCATCTTGTTAGTCTGCAAGACGAACTGGCGGGTTACGACCTGCAAAATTATGAGCACTATCAGGGCCGGGTTTTGCACCGGGATATTAATTGGAAGATGCCAATTGATACTTTTTTAGAGCCCTACCATTTTGCCTCGCTGCATAAGGATACCGTTGGGCCAATTTTTTTCGGCAATCTCTGCCTGTTCGAAGGCCACGGCTTACATCACTGGATGTCAGCCGTACGTAAAAGTATTGAAAGCCTGAGAGATAAGCCTGAGGCGGAGTGGGACTTTATTAAACACACCGCCATTTCTTATCAACTTTTCCCCAACACCATTTTTACCATGCAGGCCGACCACGTTGAAACCTGGCGGATTTTCCCGGTCGATAATAGTGTTGATCGCTGTGTGATTTACTTTGACTGCTACGTGCCGGAGCCGGTGACTACCGACAAGGCAAAAAAATATTGGGACAAAAATATTGACCTGGCCCTTCGCACTGTCGATGGTGAAGATATTGTGATCCAGCAGGAAATGGAGAGAAACTATCTTTCCGGTGCCATGAAGGAAATTCTTATTGGCCAGAATGAACCGGCCCTTGCCCACTTCCATCAATCCCTTGAGCGGGCGATGGCTAGTGAATTGAAGAAAAGCCTACCGAGTGGGAAGTGAATTTACGGTAGATAAACTATGACTGACATCGTTTTAGAATCGACTATTAGTTGCCCTGGCTGCGGTCACCGCAAAACTGAAATCATGGCCACCAATGCCTGCCAGTGGTTCTACGAGTGCGAGGCTTGTCACCAGCTCCTTTCGCCTCTGCCCGGCGATTGCTGTGTTTTTTGTTCTTACGCCAACGTGAAGTGCCCGCCGATACAGCAGGGCGATAGCTGCTGCGATAGCCCTTAAATATCTATTTAATCAAGTCGCAATAGGCACCTCTTGTACACCAAGCGGCAACTGCTACACTCAAGACTCAACAAATTAAAATGCCCTAGCTACTGCTGGGAGCGTCAATTTTTAGCATTCGTTTGGCTTTGCTCAAACTAGTATTACGGGAAGCTTTGGTATGAATTTAGAAGGTAAATCAGCCATCGTCACTGGCGGTGGTCGAGGCATTGGGCGTGAAATTGCGTTAGTGCTAGCCCAGCAGGGTGCGCGGGTAGTCGTTGCCGACCCCGGTGCAGATCGCGGCGGCAGAGGTGGTGAAGATGCTCCCGCCAATCATGTTGTCACTGAAATTGAAGCGGCAGGTGGGCAGGCCGTTTCTGTCCTCGCCCCGGTCGATGACTACGAGGCGGCGGCCGGCATTATCGGCACCTGTGTCGACGCCTTTGGCTCGGTCGACATGGTGGTTAACTGTGCGGGCGTGTTGCGCGAGCGCATGATCTGGAACTTGAGTGAAGATGACTGGGACACCGTGATCCGTGTGCATCTCAAAGGCCACTACAATATGTGCCATCACGCTGCTAAGGTGATGCGCGGTCAGCGCTTTGGGCGCATCGTCAACTTTGCCTCCGACGCCTGGCGCGGCAGTGTCGGGCAGTCCAACTATGCAGCGGCCAAGGGTGGCATTGTCAGCTTTACCCGCTCACTGGCGCGGGAGCTGGGCCGCTACGGTGTTACCGCCAATGCCATTTGCCCTATTGCCGCGACCCGCATGACCCTCGATCAGGGTGTGATTGACGGCATGAAAAAACGTCTCGATGCCGGTTTAATTACCCAGGATCGCTACGATTCACTCATGGCAATGCCGGGGCCAGAGTATGTCGCGCCCATGGTTGCCTATCTTGGCACCGATGCCGCCGCGGATGTTAACGGCCAAATCTTCCACGTCGAGCGCGGTCGGGTATCAGTTTATTGCGAGCCGGTGGAAGAAAAAATGTTATTGAAAACTGACAATGAGGGGCAATTTACCGTTGAAGATTTAATCGACTCCGTACCGGGCTCGTTGATGGTCGGCCGACCCAATCCGGCACCGGCTGAGCAGGAGGGCTAAACTGTTTTGCAGATACCAGATAACGAGGGACGGAAAGTGTCGTCTGAATCCACGGTCTGTGTTACCGGCGCTTCGGGTTTTATTGCTGGGCAAACCATTCGCGAATTACTGATCTGTGGTTTTAAAGTCAGAGGCACGGTGAGGGGTGAGGTTGACGACAGTCAATACGCCTATCTAAAACAGCTGCCCGGTGCCACCGAAAGGCTGGAGCTAGTGTCGGGCGACCTCACCCGGCCCGGTTCATTCGACACCGCCATCGCTGGCTGTGATTATGTGATTCACGCCGCCAGCCCCTATTTACTCGAGACTAAAAACCCGCTACAGGAAATGGTCGACCCTGCCGTTAATGGTACCCTCGATGTACTGCGGGCCTGTGCCAATACCCCTGGTATTAATCGGGTGGTGTTGACCTCGTCCCTCGCGGCGATAACTGACGAGCCCGATGATCAGTACGTTTTTACCGAAGCCGACTGGAACAGCAAATCCTCCCTCTCCCGCAATCCCTATTTTTATTCAAAGGCATTGGCCGAACAGGCCGCCTGGAGCTTTATGCGCGAGCAAACACGGGGCTTTGATTTAGTGGTCTTAAACCCCTGCATGGTGATTGGTGAGGCCATCGGTCCCGGTTTGAACAGTAGTAATCAGGTGATTCGTGACCTGCTCAGTGGCACTTACCCTGGCGTGATGGCACTGAATTTCTGCATGGTCGATGTTTGCGACGTGGCTCGCGCTCATGTGCTGGCGCTGGATAAAGACGATGCTGAAGGCCGCTATATTTGTTTTAGTGAAGCCATGACCATGGGCGAGATTGTCGATTTTCTACGGCAGGCGGGTTACAGCAATTACCGTTTGCCCCGTCGTGATATGAGCGCCGGCTGGATTAGTGGCATGGTAAAACTGCTCTCCTATACCCAGCCCAGTGGCGCGGGTGATTTCATTCGTTCTCACCTTGGCAAAACCATGCGTATTAGTAATGCAAAAATTTGTGCCGAGTTGGGTGTGGAGTTTCGCCCGGTGCGCGAGACTTTGGTCGATGCGGTAGAAGACTTGATTCGACAGGGGCATTTGCAAAAGAACGGGGGTTAATCAGGGTATCGCCACATGATGCTTAGTTGGCGGCCTATGCATTTAAAGGCTTCACAACTTGCCGGCATACAGCTGGCTTCTTTAAAAGCTCTACTTCTTCAGAACGCCGATTCTTTCCCGACTAGGTAGGCGTAATAAAGGCTGCAGCCTGTAAGTGCCAGCCCGGCTGGTGTTTCTATAAGCAATGCAGTGTAGACATTACTTTCTTAATACTGTGCAAATAAAGATCGCCTTCAATGGCTTCAACTTTAGCCTTTAATGACTCGACGGTCTCCCCAGTGCTTAGCTCAATTTTTTGTTGCGACACTATCGGGCCTTCGTCATATTTTTCATTTATTAACTGGACTGTTGCTCCAGACTCGCGATCTCCTGATGTTAGAACGGCTTCATGGACTCTGTTGCCATATAAACCCTTCCCCCCGTGTCGCGGAAGCAGTGACGGGTGGATGTTGAGTATTTTATTGGAATACGCCGATAACATTGTCGGGCCAATTTTTTTCATGTATCCCGAGAGGATCACTAAGTCTGTTTTTGCGTCTAGCAGTGCGCTGCAGATGGCCTTATCTTTTTTTTCTGCATTAGGGTGTGTTTTTCCACTGAGGTAATGAATTTCAATTTTATTCTCTTTGCACCACGTATATATTTCAGAATCCAGGTTGTTCGTAATAACTATTCCAATGTCAGCAGCCAGCCGTTTTTCATGTATCGCTTTTATTAGGTGTTTGGCAGCAGAGCCACCATGTGAAGCAAGGAAGCTGATTTTCATAATGATCTACCTTGCATAAGGGTAATGGTGAATAAATAGAAGCATTTTTCCATTTGACATGAAATTAATAAGTAAAATATGGGGTTTAAAGTTGCAGTTCTTTTTGCTGGCAGGTCGACATTGAAAATGTCGGTTTTCGACGCTTAATGCAAGAGTCTGCGCTATCCGCTCATTAAAGTTATTTATTTCTCGAGGTCAATTCTCCCGGCGCCGATTTTCAATAGTTTGCCAAGCTCAAGTTTAAGTGCATCACCCACTTGTAAAGGGCCAACACCCTCAGGTGTGCCGGTGAGTACAACGTCGCCGGGCTGTAGTGAAAAAAATTGACTGATGTAAGTAATTAATGGCAGCACCGGGGTGAGCATTTTCCGAGTATTGCCACTCTGCTTCAGCACATTGTTTTGCCAGAGTTTAATATCGACATCTTGCAGGTCTTCAACTTCTTCGGCTTTAACAAAGGGCGATATTGGGCAGGCGCCGTCCCAACCTTTGGCTTTCTCCCAGGGTTGACCGGCTTCTTTTAATTGTTTTTGCAGATCGCGCAGGGTGAGGTCGAGGGCGATGCCGACGCCGGCGATGGCATCAATAACGTCGTCTTCTTTGCAGTTTTTCAGCGGTTGGCCAATCAACAGGGCCATTTCACTTTCAAAATGGCAGGCACCGCGCCCCTCGGGTATGTGTATCGGTTCTGCTATCGCTGTTAAGGCCGTGGCGGGTTTAATAAATAGTAGTGGCTCGCCGATGTTTTTACTGTTCATTTCGGCGACGTGAGCGGCGTAGTTAAGGCCCACGCAAACCACCTTGCCGGGGAGCAGGTCGCAGGGGCTATTGTCGATAAATTGATGTTGGTAGCTCATTGTTTTGGCGCCCGTTTTAATTAGATTAACTTGCCGGGGTTGAGTATCCCTTTCGGGTCAAACAAGCTTTTCATTTGTTGCATTAGCTCGATTTCTGTTTCGCTGCGGGTGTAGCTCAAATAAGGTTTTTTCAACAGACCGATGCCGTGTTCGGCAGAGACGCTGCCATTAAAGGCCTGTACCAGCTCGGAGACTTCGACACTGACGCTGCTGCACTGTTGGTTGAACTCTTCAACACTCAGCTCATCGGGTTTAAGAATATTTAAATGCAGATTGCCGTCGCCGATATGTCCGTACCAGACCACTTCAAAGTCGGGGTAGCGCTGGCTGGCGAGATCATCGACGGCGCGAATAAAGTCGGGCATTTGTGAGACTTGCACAGAGATGTCGTTTTTGTAGGGCTTGGCAAAGGACAGGGTTTCGGAGATATCTTCGCGCAACCGCCAGAGGTTTTTCGCCTGGGTCTGGTTTTGGCTAACTACGCCGTCGAGTACCCAGCCCGCTTCTACGCAGTCTTCAAATAGCGCCATCGCCGTATCGAGAACCTCGGGTGTGCTTTGCTCAAATTCAAGCAGTGCGTAATAGGGTGTTCGCTGCTCAAAGGGTGCGGTTAGCGGTTGGTGAGCTAGTACTTTTTCCAGAGCGATGTCGGAGAAAAACTCAAAGGCGTTGAGGGTTAAGGCGCCGCTGTAGGTTTTCAACACATCCATAATGGCCGGGAAGTCGTTGACCCCCAGTACTAACACCGCAGGGTCTTTCGGCGGCGGTGCTAGGCGCATGGTCGCTTCGCAAATAATACCCAGCGTGCCCTCAGAGCCAATAAACAAATGGCGGAAGTCGTAGCCGGTATTGTTTTTAATCAGCCCGCGATTGAGCTCGAGAATATCGCCATTGCCAGTCACCACTTTAAGGCCCAGCACCCAGTCGCGCGTCATGCCGTAACGGATCACATTAATGCCGCCGGCATTGGTGGCGATATTGCCGCCGATTTGGCTGGAGCCCGCCGAGGCGAAATCCACCGGATAAAATAGGCCTTGTTCCTCCGCGTATTCCTGCAATTGTTGAGTGATGATGCCGGCCTGACAGGTGAGGCTGCGGTCGACGGCATTAAAGTAGAGCACCTTATTCATGCGGTCGAGGGCCAGCACCAGCTCACCAGCTTTCGCCACCGCACCACCACTTAAACCGGTGCGCCCGCCCGAGGGCACAATGGCCAGGTCTTCACTGGCCGCCAGTCGCACAATGGCCTGTACCTCGTCGATGCTGCCCGGCAGTACGATCGCACAGGGTGCTGCCGTCCATACCGTCGTGCGGTCGAGGCCGTAGTGTTGCAGGCTGTCGGCGTCGGTGAGAACCCGACTTGCGCCGACAATGGCCTGGAGTTTTTGCAGGGTTTGCTGATTCATGGGGCTGGGCTCTTTAGCATTGATCGAGGGCGGTAACAGAGCCCGTCATGTTACCATGGCGACCCGTTTTTTGGCCTTAAGAGGTATTGTTGTGGCTTCCGTTTCTCTCGATAAATCGAAAATTCGCATCTTATTACTAGAGGGTGTCCACCCCTCGGCGGTCGACTCCCTCAATGCCTCGGGCTACAGCAATATTGAATACATTAAAGGTGCCCTGGGCGATGCCGAGCTCAAGGCCAAAATTGCCGACGCCCACTTTGTCGGCATTCGCTCGCGCACCCAGCTCACCGCCGACGTACTGGCTAGCGCCAATAGGCTAATGGCCATTGGCTGCTTTTGTATCGGCACCAATCAGGTTGACCTGAAGGCCGCGACCGAGCGTGGAGCGGTGGTGTTTAACGCCCCCTATTCCAATACCCGCAGCGTCGCCGAGTTGGTGATTGCGGAGGCGATTATGCTGATGCGCGGCGTCCCCGAGAAAAACGCCAAGGCCCACCGCGGTGTCTGGCAGAAATCAGCCGTCGGTTCTTTCGAGGTGCGGGGTAAAACCCTGGGCATTGTCGGCTACGGCAATATCGGCAGTCAGGTCAGTGTGTTGGCCGAATCCCTGGGCATGAAGGTGAAGTTCTACGATGTCGTTACTCGCCTGCCCCTGGGCAATGCCGAGCAAATTGCCGAGCTCGACGACCTGCTGGGCTGCGCCGACATGGTGTCGCTACACGTGCCCGATACCAAGGCCACCCGCAATATGATGGACAGCGCACGGCTGGCGGCAATGAAGCCCGGTGCGGTGCTGATTAATGCCGCTCGTGGCCAGGTCATCGCCATCGACGCGCTGTGTGAGGCCTTGACCGAGAAAAGGCTGGCCGGAGCTGCTGTCGACGTCTTCCCCAGCGAGCCGGGCACCAATCAGGAGGAATTTCTCTCCCCTCTGCGTGACTTCGACAACGTCATTTTAACCCCCCATGTCGGGGGCTCCACCGAAGAAGCCCAAGAGAACATCGGCGGCGAAGTGGCCGAAAAGCTTATCCGCTACAGCGACAACGGCACCACCCTCGGCTCGGTCAACTTCCCCTCGGTGGCGCTGCCCTCCCACGAGGGATCCCATCGCCTGCTGCACATACACCGCAACGTGCCCGGCATTATGAGCGCCATCAACCAAGTATTCACCGACAGCGCGGTCAACATCACCGGCCAGTACCTGCAGACCAATGAGCAAATTGGTTATGTAGTGATCGACGTTGCCGCCGGTTACAGCGACCAGGCCTTGACAGAATTGAAG
This sequence comes from Candidatus Reddybacter sp., assembly GCA_041277045.1. GTDB lineage: Bacteria > Pseudomonadota > Gammaproteobacteria > Pseudomonadales > Porticoccaceae > Reddybacter. Next base: position 885,840 of record JBGFSY010000001.1, read on the forward strand.
GCGATTGAGGGGACTATTCGCTGCCGGGTTTTGTTTTAGTTCTACGCTTTGTTAGGGCGTGCTTTGTCAGGGTGTGACTTTCAGGCGAGCAGCTTGCTAGAAGGTCACACCCCAGAGCAAAGCACTTAGCCTCTTTTCGGCCTGCCGCGCATTTCCCCCAAGAATAATACCTGTAATATAAGGGAAAGACACAATAACAATAAGGCAGCAAAGCGATGACATTGTCCGACATAGTGCAAGCCGGCTGGAATGCTGTAGCAAGCGGCGATTTCGACACCTTAATTGCAGACTACCAAGAAGACATGGTTTTTTATTATGCCCGGCCAGGGTGACCTCATTGAGGGTCGACAAGCCTTCCGCACGGCATTAAATGTCCTCGGCGATCTACTCCCGCCGGGTTTTGAAATCACCAACCTTCGCCAGCTAGAGGGCGACAATGAAGTGGTCTCAATCGTCGAGTGGCGCTCGGCAACAATTGCCAGTTCCCAATTAACGGTGCTGTTTAAGTTTAAAGGTGAGAAGGTTTTTGAAGAGCGCTGGTTTGTTGATGCCGAACAGTGGAAGGGTGCATTTGGGTAGATAGTACCTGGGAATAAAGCTAAAAGGGCTTTGACGCCTCTAGCTCTGATTTTGGCGGAGTAAAGGTCGCTGCCCCTTTAATTCTAATCATAAGTCAAAGACTTGACCCCGTTTTCGTTTGTTATCGGAAAATAAAAATGGCTCTGAGCCCTTAAATCTTAATTTTTAAAGTCTTGGATATAAAAATCGGATGATCTAGGGGGTGCTCAGATGGATGCCTGTGTTGGGCTGGAATATGGACTGTTTTATAGGTGATGATTATCTATGCTATCGCTAAAGTTATTATCAATTGATACGTCGATTTTTGGAGGCCTAGTAAAAGATTATTACTCGAAAAACAAGTTAAAGTCTGATAGCGCTAAGAGTGTAGTCAGTTTTTTAATTGAAAATGGATTTATTCCATTTATTACTATCCACCATATTCAAGAAATACTGCAGCATAAAAATAAAGATGTAGTGTTTTACCGATGGTCATTGATTGGTAAGTTCCCTGTAATTTCCTGGATGTGTGGCTTTGATGATAGCAGTGTGCTTGGTTCAATATATGACATCCATCAATTGGAGGTTGAGCATTTACTTGCAGAGCCAAGTTCTGAATTTGATGTGCTAAGAAAAAAATTCAGAGACCGCCTTGTTAAGTACTCCACAGGAGAATCATTTGTAGAAAAGTTTAAATATATCTACTCTGAAATATTCGAGATGGGGTGTATGGATAGCAAGGTTAGTAAAGAGATAGAATCGCTATCCCACCTTCAGGACAAGAAGGTTAATGCTACAAAGTTGAGTAACCTGAATAAATTAAGGCTTAAGACTCCTAGCAAGTTTATGGAATATATGGGGGGCTATGAGAAAAAACTTGAGTTCGGCTTGAAGTCAAGAGGAGATGCTAAGCTCGTTCATCACCACTCGGTTGCCAAAGAGTTTGTGGGGCGTGTCATTAGTGAAGTGAAGCCACTGTATTTAGGAAGCTCAACTTCTGTATGTGAGTCTTTTGTCCTTAATGCTGGCGTACGAATGGATCAGGTCACACCAAACACCACTGTCGGTGAGCTGGGTTATTTGTCCATTTATAATTCTAAGACGCGACAAATATTAAGATCTCTTGGGCTTCCTGAAAGCAAGGCTGAAGATATGCCTCATAGCGATAGCACTACGTGGGTTATTTGGGAACATTTGGATAAATGCATGAAATATGAGAAAAGAGCGCATGGCAGTAACATGATTGACAAAGAGATGTCTGTCCTAGCGTTGTATGTCGATATTTTCACGGTGGACAAGAGGGTTGAAGAATATTTTAGGCAGCTCAAAAGTAGGAGTTCGGTTTTAAGAGAAAACTTCGGTAACATCATTAAATTGGCCAACTACTCGGGGTTAAAGGCGCTATAAAATTAAAGCCGTTAAAAGGGTTTGGGTCCTTTCCCCGTTTAAATCATCGACACTATACCCCCCCCCCAGAAAGTAAGAACAAGGCGCAGCGAATTAAAAAGCTGATCTGTTGAGCGTCGCTAGCGTGCCCGCTGAATCAACCACAAGCCCAGAAACAAGACCAGTACGCCCAAGACCCGCGTGGGACTGAGCGCTATCACCGGGTTGCCAAATGCGCCGACGTGATCCATGGCCGTGGACATAATAAGTTGCCCGACAATGGCCGCCGCCAACATATTGGTGATACCAATTTTTGGCATTAGTAGGAGCATGGCGCTAACGAAAATAGCCCCCAAAAAACCGCCGCAGTAGAAGTGCCAGGGCACGGTGCTTAATTTTTCCATACTGGGCAAGGCTTGGCGGGTGAACAGCAAGACCACCAAGCAGGCCCCTAAGCCGGTCAAAAAAGACACCATAGTGGCTTGCATTGGGTGGTCGAGGAAGGTGCCGAGACGAGCATTCAGGGCGCCTTGAATCGGCACCAGAGCGCCGGCTATCACAGCCATTGCGAGAAAAAAATACGCCATCGTTCTAGCCATTGTTTTGGGCGCTTAATTTATACAAATAAGCCGGGCTAGACAACAAGGGTATGAGGCTTTGGGGGTAGAGGCCGTCTGAGCACTGCAGCAACAAGCAGTGTCAAAGGCGTTTTAAATAGCTTCGTAAAGCCCCTTTCCTTGGCAAAAATAACAAGCCTGTGCGCAATCTATGTAGCTTAAATCCCTTTATCTTTTTATTAGATGATTGAAATACAGAGCGCGGGGAGGGGGGCGCAAGGCCTCTAATCTTCTATCAAGTTACTCTTCTAGTCCTGGGCGGCTATCGGCCATTAGCTTGTCGAGGTCTTTCTGGGCTTGTTGGGGTTTGCGCAAGTCGCGCACCTCTAACATCTCGCAATCATCGGCAATCATTTGCTCAATCGTCACCGGGTAGTACTTGCAGTCGTCGGGACGGTCGTAATAAATACCGCAGAGATATTTGTCTTCACCGGGCACCTTGTTTAACCAGGGGCAACGCTCGAGTTGTTGGCCGTTGTCTGGGTTCATCCATATTTTTCCGTCGTCCACATAGCGGGCTATTTCGGGCCGGCAAATATCCCAGAATTCAATCTCGCTTTCTGTCGCCGATAGGCCGCCATTACTGTATTTGGTGCAGCATTTTCCGCAGGCGTTACAGTCTTTCACGACATCTTCCCACTCATTAAAACGGCATTGCCACAAAAGCCTGATTGCGTAAATCGAGGGCTTCATTAACCAGATGATGCTGGCCGCCAGCGATAATTTTGACCTTGGCATTCGGTAGCTTCTGCTGAAATTGTGCCAGGTTATAACACCAGTCGAGGGTCATATCCCGGTCGCCCTGGACGATGGTAATTGCCTTGTGATTGATGGGCAGGTCGTGAAATTCTTCCGTCCAGCGCTTCATTGAACCGACCCATTCGAGGGGGATATGTCGACTTTGCAGGGGGTCGCTGTGTTTGAGAAAGTCGAGAAAAGCGGCATCGCTGGAGTTGGATTTAAAGTCGCGTTTGATGCGCGAAATAAAACGGCGCAGCAGTCGATAGGTGAGTCGTCCTCTACCCCAGTTGCGGGTGTGTAAGAGAGGGGCGAGCAGGGCGATGTGTTCAAAACATGATTTGCCGTCGGACTCTTCGAGCAGGTGCTTGAGCACAATGGCGCCGCCGGTGCTTTGCCCGACGGCGTGCCAGGGCTGGGGCAGGTGATTGGCGCAAGCGGCGAGCAGGCCGTCGAAGGCTTCTACATAGTGGTCAAAGCTGGCGATGGAGGCTCGTTCACCATCCGATAAACCATGCCCCGGTAAATCGAAAGCGATGACGGCATAGCCGCGCTCCAATAAATAGCTAAACAGGTGGCGATAGAGGGCGCTGTGGTCGAAATAGCCATGCACCACAAATACCGTGCCTTTGGCTTTTGCCGGCAGCCAGTACTGGCAGGCCACTTTATAACCGGCGGTATTGAGTTGGCCGAGGAAGTGGCGGGTGCCGTGTTGGGCTTTGGCGGCGGCATTGATGTCGGCCAGCTTATAGTGAGCCAGATAGTTGCCGGCATGGGGTATTTGCTGGCTGGGGGTGTCGGTGGTCGGCTCAAAATTGAGTGGAGGCAAGCTTTCGTGCAGGCGCTGCAGGCTGTCCGTCACGGCGGGAGGGGTGGCGGCAGTGGGTGTTGTGACCATGGGCGAATATCGGGAAAAACCGGATGAGCAGATTAGCACAGCGCGAGTGTGTCTGTGGTCGGGTGGGCATTGCGGGCCGGGGCTATCTTCGGCATAGTGGCGGCCTTCGCGCCAGTGATGCTGCGCTTATCAACTACCTGCCTGGGATCTGATTATGCCCGACTATCTAATTGCCCCATCTATCTTGTCCGCCAACTTTGCCTGTCTGGGTGAAGAGGTCGCCAATGTGCTGACCAGTGGCGCCGATGTTGTCCACTTCGACGTGATGGACAATCACTACGTGCCCAACCTGACCATCGGCCCCATGGTGTGTAAGGCGCTGCGGGACTACGGTATTACCGCACCGATTGATGTGCATTTAATGGTTGAGCCGGTGGATGAAATGATCATCCAGTTTGCTGAGGCCGGCGCCTCGTGGATTACTTTCCATCCCGAGGGTACGCGGCATATTGATCGATCCCTGCAACTGGCCCGCAGTCTGGGCTGTAAAACCGGGCTGGTGTTGAATCCGGCGACTGGGCTGGAGGTCACCAAGCACGTGCTCGATAAAATCGACGTGTTGCTATTAATGTCGGTGAACCCCGGTTATGGCGGGCAGAAGTTTATCCCCGAAACCCTCAATAAGTTGCGCGAGGCCCGAGCGATGATTGATGCCAGCGGCCTGCCCATTCGGCTTGAAATCGATGGTGGTGTCACCGTCGATAATATCGCTGAAATTGCCGCCGCCGGTGCCGATACCTTTGTCGCCGGTTCTGCCATCTTCGGTGCCAGTAGTCGCGATGCGGCGATTGTCGCCATGCGTAAGGCGTTAGCTGGCGTCTAATGCAGGGGAAATGGCTGGCGGTTTAATAGCAGGGGTAAATGCTTTAGAATCCCGCAGCAGATTCAGGAGTTTTTTTGGTGATATTGGGTAAGCAGGGTAGTTCGGTTTTCCTTTCCCCGCGTTGGCGATGGCCATACGTGTGATTTTTGCCGTCCACTCGGGCGGTCGATAGAAATGAATCCGGTTACAGCACTTACTAAATATTATTGGAAGGAATAGTCATGACGCCTGATATGTCATCCCAAGAGTTCGCCCACCTGGCAAGGCAAAATTACCAGCGCATCCCGGTAATGCGCGAAATTCTCGCCGATCTCGAAACCCCACTATCGTGCTATCTCAAGCTGGCACGCGGGCCCTATACCTATTTATTTGAGTCCGTTGAAGGTGGCGAAAAATGGGGCCGTTATTCGCTCATCGGCCTGCCTTCGGCCACGGTGCTGAAAGTTTGTGGTCATCAGTGGACACTGGAAAAGCACGGCGCGGTCATTGAAGAGCGCACGGTGCAAGATCCCCTGGCTGAGATCGAGATCTACCAGCAACAGTTCAATATGCCCGAGCACCCCTATCTGCCACGTTTTACCGGCGGGCTGGTGGGTTACTTTGGCTACGACACGGTGCGTTATATCGAGCCGCGTTTGGCTCACAGTTGCCCGCCCGACGAACTGGGTGTGCCCGATATACTGCTGATGGTCTCCGAAGAAGTGCTGGTCTTCGACAACCTGGCCGGTACCCTAAAACTTATTATTCACGCTAACCCGGCCGAGGCTGATGCCTGGGAGCAGGCTCAACAGCGCCTCGATGAAATAGAGGCGCAACTGAAGCAGCCCGTGCCCGAATTACCGCCGGTACTTTTACAGGGCGAGGGTGTCAGCGAAGATGCCTTTATTTCTAGCATGGGTCAGGCCGGTTATGAAGCCGCCGTTGAAACCATCAAGGCCTATACCCGTGCCGGTGATGTGATGCAGGTGGTGCCATCGCAACGCCTCTGTTTGCCCTTCCCCGCTGAGCCGATTAATCTCTATCGAGCGCTGCGCAACCTCAATCCCTCGCCCTATCTGTATTTTCTCGACATGGGTGATTTCCAGATTGCCGGCTCGTCGCCCGAAATTCTCACGCGACTGGAGCAGGGCGAAGTCACCGTGCGTCCCATTGCCGGTACTCGTCGCCGTGGCCACACCGAAGAAGAAGACCTGGCGATGGAAGCCGAAATGCTCGCCGACCCAAAGGAGATTGCCGAGCATTTAATGCTGATTGACCTGGGCCGCAACGATGTCGGTCGTATTGCACAAACCGGTAGCGTCAAACTGACAGAGAAAATGGTGGTGGAGCGTTTCTCTCACGTTATGCACATTACCTCCAATGTCACCGGGCAGGTAAAGCCCGAGTTGTCGGCGATCGACGTGCTGCGTGCAACCCTGCCTGCGGGTACCTTGAGCGGCGCGCCGAAGATTCGCGCCATGGAAATTATTGACGAGCTGGAGCCGGTGAAGCGCGGCATTTACGGCGGCGCGGTGGGCTACCTCGGCTGGAACGGCAATATGGACACCGCGATTGCCATTCGCACCGCGGTGATCAAAGACGGCAACCTCTACGTGCAGGCCGGTGGCGGCATTGTCGCCGATTCAATACCGGCGCTGGAATGGAAGGAAACCATGAATAAGGCGCGGGCCATTTTCCGTGCGGCAGCCATGGTCCTGGGGGAGTAGCTGATGATACTAATGATTGATAACTACGACTCCTTCACCTACAACGTGGTGCAATATCTCGCCGAGCTGGGTGCCGACGTGAAAGTGGTGCGCAATGACGAGCTGAGCATTGCCGATATTGAAGCCTTGGCACCGCAAAAAATTGTTATTTCACCCGGCCCCTGTACGCCCAATAAAGCGGGTATCTCACTGGCAACGATTGAGCACTTCGCCGGTCGAATTCCACTGCTGGGTATTTGTCTGGGTCACCAGAGTATCGGTCAGGCCTTTGGTGGCAAGGTGGTGCGCGCTCGCGAAGTGATGCACGGTAAGGTGTCGGCCATTTATCACAACAATGGCGGTATCTTTCGCGGCTTGAGCAATCCCTTTGAGGCGACGCGCTATCACTCGCTGGTGGTTGAAAAAGACAGCTTGCCCGATTGTTTAGAAATCACTGCCTGGACACAGTCGGATGATGGCGAGCTTGATGAAATTATGGGCTTGCGCCATAAAACGCTGGATATAGAGGGTGTGCAATTTCACCCGGAGTCTATCCTTAGTCAGCACGGCCACGACTTACTGCGTCATTTTCTTGAAGGTGCTGGCGCGGCGTAGAGCTGCCAGCCATTTGGTTTATCGGGATAAATACTATGGATATTAAAACTGCGATTGCTCAGGTGATTGAAAATATCGACCTCAGCCAGGAGCAGATGGTCGCGGTGATGCGCCAAATTATGACCGGCGAAGCCAGTCCCGAGCAGATCGCCGGCTTCCTCGTCGCCCTGCGTATAAAGGGTGAAAGCCTTGATGAAATCACCGGCGCAGTCATGGTGATGCGCGAGCTGGCCAGTGGCGTTAGCGTCAGTGGTGAGCACTTGGTCGATATTGTCGGCACCGGTGGCGATGGCGCCAGCCTGTTTAATGTCTCGACGGCCAGTGCTTTTGTGGTGGCGGTGAGTGGTGGCCGGGTGGTCAAGCACGGTAACCGTTCGGTCTCTAGCAAGAGTGGCAGTGCCGATTTACTCGAGGCGGCGGGTGTGCGTCTCGACCTCAACTCCGCTCAGGTCGCCCGTTGCGTGGAGAGTGAGGGCATCGGTTTTATGTTTGCCCCCCAGCACCACAGCGCCATGAAATACGCCGCCGGGCCGCGCAAGGCCCTCGGCGTGCGCACCCTGTTTAATATTCTTGGGCCAATGACTAATCCCGCTGGCGTTAAGCGGCAATTGATCGGCGTCTTTGACGCGGCCCTTTGCAAGCCGGTGGCCCAGGTATTACAGCGCTTGGGTAGCGAGCACATTATGGTGGTGCACAGCGACGACGGCCTCGATGAAATCAGTATTGTCGGTGGCACTAGCGTTGCCGAATTACAGGGTGGAGAAATTCGCGAATACCGTATTGCCCCCGCAGACTTTGGTATTAGCGAACAAAACCTCGATGGCCTCGGCGTTGCCGATGCCGCCGAGTCTTTAGTTTTAATTCGTGATGCCCTGGGTTCGCGGCCCAGTGACAAGGGCCGCAAGGCTGGCGATATTATTGCTTTGAACGCAGGCGCTGCTATTTATGTCAGTGGTGTTGCCGCCAGTTTGGCCGTGGGGGTTGCCATGGCCCAGGACAGTATTGCCAGTGGACTGGCATTGGAAAAGCTCGATGAGCTTGCTGCTTTTAGTACGTTGCTGACAGATTAAAGGAATAGTCGTATGCAAGAAGGACAGATAGTTGTGGATGATACGCCAACCATTTTGAAAAAAATTCTCAGCCGCAAGCATGAAGAGGTGGCCGAGCGCAGTGCTAAGGTTTCTCTGGATGCACTGCGTGAACAGGCCAGTGATATGCCCGCGTGTCGAGGCTTCGCCGCCGCTATGCAAAGCAAGGTTGCACAGGGCTTGCCCGCTGTGATTGCCGAGGTAAAGAAGGCCTCACCCAGCAAGGGCGTGATTTGTGAAAATTTTGATCCGGTGCGAATTGCCCGCAGTTATGAAAAGGGCGGCGCGGCCTGTCTCTCGGTGTTGACCGACGTCGACTTCTTTCAGGGCAGTGACGAATTTTTACGTCAGGCCCACAGTGCCACGCCCTTGCCCCTGCTGCGCAAGGATTTTGTCGTCGACCCCTATCAGATTGTCGAGGCGCGAGTGCTGGGTGCCGACTGCATTTTGCTGATTGCCGCTGCGCTGGCACCTCAGCAGATGGCCGAGCTGCATGATTTGGCGCTCGATATCGGTCTCGATGTGCTGCTCGAAGTGCACAATGCTCAGGAACTGGAGGCGGCGCTAACCCTATCAACGCCCCTGATCGGCATTAACAATCGTAATTTACACACCTTTAGCACCCAGCTTGATACCACCTTCAACCTGCTCGATAAAATACCGGATGAACGTTTGGTGATAACTGAAAGCGGCATTCACACCATCGATGATGTGATGGCGATGCGCGGTCACGGGGTCGATGCCTTTTTGGTCGGCGAGGTCTTTATGAAGGCCAAGGACCCGGGCCGTCGGCTAATGGAAATGTTTAATTAGCCTTGGGGCAGAAAGTTGTGAAACTGGGAAAGTAGCGGGTGAAAACCCGTCAGGTCTAAGGCCGACTGGTTAAACCCTCGGTCTAAGCCAACCCGGTGCAATTGGCGCGCAGTGTTAAGTTATTGCGGTGGTTTACCCGGGTCATGGGGCTTGTTTTAGTGGGCCGGACTTGCTCGATCACTTCAAGCGAGATGGTGTCAAAGGGTGATGGCCGATAGGGGCTTGGGTTTTTCAATAAAGAAGCCCTGCACACAGTCAACGCCAATTTCCTGCAGCATCGATAGCTGTATCTGGTTTTCAACACACTCGGCTATAGTCGCTATGCCCATCACATGGGCGAGGTGGTTGATGGTGCTGACCATGGAAAAATCGACGTCGTTGAGCTCCATATTGCGGATAAAGCTACCGTCAATTTTCAGGTAGTCGACGGGCATCTTTTTGAGGTAGCCGAGGGATGACAGTCCGGTGCCGAAATCGTCGAGGGAGAAACGACAGCCTCGGGCTTTCAGTGAATTGATCAGTTCCAGGGCGCGATCAAACTGGCGTATGGCGGCGGTTTCGGTAATCTCAAATTGTAAGTGGTGGGGGTCGATGCCGCTTTCGTCGATCGTGTTGAGCAAAAATGGCATAAAACTGTCGTCGCTAATGGTCGGCCCAGAGAGGTTGATTGAGATGCGTAAATCGTGGCGCTGGCGGCTATCCATTGACAGTATATCGGCGATCACGCGGCGGATTACCCAGCGGTCAATGTCGTCGATCAGGCCGTAGAGCTCGGCGGTGGGAATAAACTTGCCGGGTAAGATTAGCTCGCCCTTGCTGTCGATCATGCGAATCAGTGCTTCGTAATGACGACAGCCGTGTTCGACCTCCTGGGTCGGCACAATGGGCTGATAGTGCAGGCAAAAGCCCTCGTGGTCGAGGGCGTCGGTAATGCGCGGCTCCCACTCGGCGACCTGTTTGCGTTCGTAAAGTTTCTCGTGCTGGTATTGAAAAAAGGCGCGGTTGCGTCCGGATTCCCGGGCGGCAGCGCAGGAAAAGGCTGCAGTGACCAATACGTCAATATCGGAGCTGCTTTCTCGGTCGATGACTTCACCACCAATACTGATGCCAATTTTTAGGCGGCGCTGACCCCAGGGAAAGCTAAAACGCTTGATGACGGCAATAATGTCGTCGGCGATTGCTTTGCCGTCATCAAGTGAGCAATCCAGTAAGAGTATGGCAAATTCGTCGTTGCCGATACGAGCGACCAGGGTGTCGTCACTAGTTGCCTGCTGGAAGAGTATTGCACATTGCTTGAGCAGGGCATCCCCCGCCGCTTTACCGCAAGTGTCGTTAACCAGTGAGAAGTTGTAAAGATCGAGATAGAGGAGCACATGCTTCTGGCTAGTGCTTTGGGTGATGTCTATCGCTTGGGTCAACTCGCCTTCAAGAAAATGGCGGTTGGGTAGCTGTGTAAGAGGGTCGTGGTCGACGTGCCAGGCCAGTTTTACTGACTCACGGTGGGCCTGACTGGTAATGCGCAAAATTAAAACACAGCCACTTAACTGATTCTGGCGGTCACGTAGTGGAGTTGCACTCGCAGCTACCTGCAGGGCTGGGCGGTCAGTGACATGGAGGAAGGTTTTCTCGGGGCTTTGGCAGCTTGTGCCTCGGTTCAGTACTTCCCGGTGGGGGCTAATGGTGCGGCCCTCTTCGCCGCTGGTGAGCATGACCAAATCATCAATTGGACTGCCTTCAACTTTGCTCACGCGCAGGCCGAGCATTTCCAGTGCAACGGGGTTGATATGCTGAGCTAGCCCCTCGGCATCGAGTAAAATAATACCGTCGGCAACTTCACCATAAATGGCGGCGAGCAATTCGCGCTGTGCCAGTGCAGCATCCTGATTACCCTGCTGGCGAGAAAAATCCTCGCAGACCAGTGTCAGCGTATTGTCCTGCAGGGGGTTGTTAAACACGGAGACTTTTAGCGGCAGGATTTTGCCATCACAGTCTATGGCTTCGCAGACGTTATCCTGATGCAGGCGGCTGATTTGCTCTAGGTTGTGGCGGATATCATCGCAGCCATTTAAGCTGGGAAACAGGAGGTTGAGGGCTCGTCCGATCAGTTGTTCTTCGTCATACCCGCTGATCTCAAGGATATGTTGATTAACCGCATAGATAAGTCCCTCGGTATTAGCGGAAATAACACCAAAGGCCTCGCTCTGCAAAGAGGCGGCAAAGGCGTCTTCAGCGAGCTTATGAGGCTCATTTGAGGTGCTATGGCCAATGTCATTGGCCGGGGGTTTAGTTTGCGTGGTGCTGGTCTGCCGGGTATTAAACGGTGCTTCTGAAAACTCCAGTAAACAGCCTGACTGTGATAGTAGGGCAAAAGGCGAAATGGCGATACGGCTGAGAGGCGGGGTTCGATAGCCAGAAGCAAGAGCGCTTTCAATGGTGTCGATCAGCTCGGGCTCGCAATCGATATACCAGGTCAGGCCCTGCCCGCTTATGCAGACTCCGGTAATAGCTTTGGCATAGTCGCCGCCGTGTAGGCTTGGGAACAGGTTGAGAAAGGTTTTGCCGAGTGCCTGAACGGAGTCGATGCCGGTCCACGCTTGCATCCAGTCATTCCAGAGCAGGATCGCTCCGGCGGGATCTAATGCGACCAGTCCGTGATTTTGCTTGTCGACCACCGCACCTGCCAGTTCATTTAAACTAGAGTAGGATATTTGACTGATGGTGCTTGTAGCCATTCAGTTTCCGAGAGGCAGGCTGTTCCCTAGCCGTGCAGTTGGTAGTTCCTTTACCAGATTATTAGTGTCTAACACTAGCCCTGAGACAATAGCTCGACCCTAACCCTGAGACAATAGCTCGCGTAAGTCAATGATTGCCGCATTGGCGCGACTTATATAGGAGGCCATCGTTAGCGAGTGGTTGGCGAGCAAGCCGAAACCGCTGCCGTTAAGTATCATCGGACTACGCAAGGGCTTTTGTGCAGCCTCAAGTTCGCGAATAATCTGTTCGAGGCTAACCCTGGCATTTTTCTGGGCTAGCACACCGGCAAAGTCGACTTGGGCCGCCTTTAAAAAATGCACCAGCGCCCAGGATGTGCCCCGCGCTTCGTAGAAGACGTCGTCGAGTTCAGCCCATTTTGTTTTGACCAGCACTTCGTCGGGTGTCGGTGTTGACTGGCTGGCCGCGCCGTCGCCGGCAAGGTCAATATTGATGCGTTTTTGCCCGACGCTGGCGCTGAGTCGTTGCGATAAACTGCCGAGGCGGCTTTCAACGGTACTCAACCAGTAGCGCAGGTTGTCGGCGCGGGCGTAAAACTGGGCGTTGTACTCGTCGTCATCGAGCAGGCGATCGAGATAGCCTTGTAGATGTTTACGGCCATCGCTGTATTCTTTTTCCGAAGCGGGCAACATCCAGCTGTTGTAATTAAAATTAAATCGAGGTTCGGCCAGTGCCAGGTCTTTGTCTTCCGTCGACTGTGACTGGGAGCGGCTGAAGGCTTCACGCATGGCTTTAGAGAGATCGCGCACCTGAATAATCACACCGTATTCCCAGTTCGGAATATTATCGAGAAATACCCCCGGTGGCATAATGTCATTGCTTAGAAGGCCGCCGGGTTTTTCGAGCAGAGTGTCGACGACATTAATTAACGTGGAGGTAACGGCTGAGCCCGCGACCGGGTGCTGACTGGCCAGGTTATGAGCGATGTTGACTTTGGGCTCGTGACTCCAGTACCAGCCGAGGGCGCAGAGGGCGACCAGCAGGATGACTAGCATGCGCAGAGCCCAGCGAGCGGTATCCCCGTCATCGGCCAGGGTGCTGCTATAACTGCTTGCCGCTGGCTCTGTCTTTCCCTTGCCAGTCAGCAGCGACGTAAACCACGGCTTTGCCATCTCTAACTCCCTCTTTATTTATATGCTTGCTCGTCGACGACAGCGCGAGTTGCTGTTATTGGTACAGGCGTTATCATCGCGCAGTGCAAAACTTGCGCGACAGTGTAAAACATTTTGGCAACTTATAGGTCAAAACGAAGATTCCCGGTTAATTCGGCGATACGGAGAAAGTGAGTGCGTTGCAATAAATTGATCACAGGCCCGGGCCGTTGCGTGCTATTGGCGTTGCTGGTGTTCTGCCAGCTTGCCCAGGCCCAGGGCTGGAGCCAATCGAGCAGTAATTCATCCAGTGCCCTGTTGGCCGACACCCCCCTTGAATTTTTGCCGGTTGAAGAGGCGTATCGGCTAGAGGTGAGAGGCGATACTCAGGGCTTGGGCCTCGACTGGCGCATTGCCCCCGCTTACTACCTCTACCAGCATAAGTTTGCTTTCGCCGCTATTGATATTAGCGGTGATGCTTTGCCACTGGTCGTGGACTATCCGCCCGGCAAGGCCATTTTTGACGAGTACTATGAAAAAGAGCTACAGGTTTATTACGACACAGTGGCGTTGCGGGTCGATTTGCCGGCTCACCTAAAGGGAGAGGGCTGGACACTGTCGGTGAGCTCCCAGGGCTGTGCCGATGCGGGCCTGTGTTACCCGCCGCGAACCCAATACTTTGCTATGGAGAATACGGCGGGGGCAGGTCTAGCTATCGCCGAGATAGATCGCCAGCCATTGGTGAGTACGGTTGCAAATACGCCAAATCTGATGGTCGTATTATTCTTCGCCTTGCTGGGCGGTATTACCCTCAACTTGATGCCCTGTGTTTTCCCCGTGTTGTCGATCAAGGTATTGAGCTTAACCTCCGCTCATTTGGGTGAGCACAGCAAGCACTTACATGGCATGGCCTACACGGCCGGTATTGTTATTTCCTTCGTCGCCATCGCCGCCTTGTTACTGGTTTTTCGTGAAGCGGGCGAAGCGGTGGGCTGGGGCTTTCAACTACAGTCGCCGGTGTTTGTCAGTTTATTGGCGTATTTACTGTTCGCGGCGGGCCTGAGCTTTTCGGGCTTACTAGAAGTGGGTGCCCGGTGGATGAATATTGGTCAGTCGGCCACGACTGGCACCTCTCTGCGCGCCTCCTTCGTGACAGGCGTGTTAGCAACGGTGGTGGCTAGTCCCTGTAGCGCACCCTTTATGGGGACGGCCCTCGGTTTTGCGCTGACCCAAACGCCGCTGATTAGTTTGCTGGTATTTGCCGTGCTGGGCGTGGGTATGGCCCTGCCTTTCGTGCTGCTCAGTTGGATACCGGGTTTGTTAGAGAAGTTGCCCGCGCCGGGGCCGTGGATGGAAAGCTTTCGGCAGTTTCTCGCCTTCCCTCTATATGCCAGTGCGATCTGGCTGCTCTGGGTGCTGGGCCGTCAAACCAGTATTGATCAGGCAGCGCTGGTCAGCATTGGCATGTTGTTGCTGGCCTTTGCCGCTTGGCTGGGTGGCGGTGGCACGAAGCGTTGGAAGCAGGCTATTGCGTTGGTCGCTACCGTTGTGGCCCTGTCGATTGCCATTGCGCCCTCAGATACCGCCGATGATGACAGCCTGTGGGAGCCCTACTCCCGGGCGCGTCTCGAGGTATTGCGCAGTGAGGGGCGCCCCGTGTTCATCAACTTGACAGCCGCCTGGTGTATTACCTGTTTGGCCAATGAAAAGCTTGCTCTCAGTTCGGCGGCCTTTGCCGACACCTTGCAAGCAAACAACATCGTCTACCTAAAAGGTGACTGGACCAATCGCAATAGCGAGATCACTGCCTTGCTGAAAGAATACGGTCGCAGTGGTGTGCCCCTGTACCTGTATTACTCGGTGGGCAGTATCTCGGCGCAAGTTTTGCCCCAGTTGCTGACCGAGGGCATTGTGCAAAAAGCCCTGAAGGGCGAGTAGTGTCACTTTGATGCAGGGGTTTGAGTCCGAAAATGCTTATAAAATCGAGAAAGTTCGAACAAAAGACTATAAAGTTGGACAAAATATTGCAACTGATGCAAACTCTCCAGCGCCGATAATCTCGGCCTGAAAGGTAATAAAAACGACGGGGAGCGGGGGTAATGGCGACAATCCTGGTATTGCATGGCCCAAATCTTAATTTGCTCGGTAGCCGTGAGCCCGAAATCTACGGCAGCGCTACGCTCGACGATATTAATCGACAGCTCACCGAGCGCTGTATTGCTGAGGGCCACCACCTGCTCGCCCTGCAAAGTAATGCCGAATATGAATTGATAGATCGCATACACGATGCTCGCCATGAAGGGGTTGAGTTTATATTGATCAACCCCGCCGCCTTTACTCACACCAGTGTCGCCCTGCGCGATGCCCTGCTGGCGGTGGCGATTCCTTTTGTTGAGGTACATCTTTCCAACGTACACAGCCGCGAGCAATTTCGTTCGCACTCTTATTTTTCTGATATTGCCATTGGGGTGATTTGTGGCTTCGGTGCCCAGAGCTATGATCTTGCTCTCAGCGCCGCCTTGACGCACCTTGAGGCTGACCCATTGTAAGTTGATACCCGAGGGGGGAACATGGATATACGCAAAGTAAAAAAACTCATTGAGCTGTTGGAAGAGTCCAATATTGATGAGCTGGAAATTAAAGAAGGCGAAGAATCAGTACGCATTATTCGCAATAGCCAGACCACTTACGCGGCTGCGCCGGCTCCCGTTGTTGCCGCCCCCATCGTAGCGGCTCCGGCAGCGCCAAGCGCTACTGAAGAAGCCGCGGCGCCAGCTCCGGCGGGCCACGTTGTGACCTCGCCCATGGTTGGCACTTATTACAGTTCTCCCGCCCCCGATGCTCCGGCCTTTATCGAAGTTGGTAAAACGGTCAAAGTCGGTGACGTGCTGTGCATCGTTGAGGCGATGAAGATGATGAACCAAATTGAAGCCGACAAAGCGGGCACCATTGGTGCCATCCTTGTCGAAGACGGTGAAGCGGTCGAGTTTGACCAGGCGATGATCACCATTATTTAAAAGCGGCGCGAAGAGGTAATCCATGCTGGATAAAGTACTGATCGCCAACCGTGGCGAAATTGCCCTGCGAATACTGCGGGCTTGTAAAGAATTGGGTATTAAAACCGTGGCAGTGCACTCCAAGGTCGATGCCGACCTGATGCACGTGCGCTTGGCGGACGAAACGGTCTGCATTGGCCCCAACCCGTCGGCTGAGAGCTATCTCAATAGTGCGGCGATTATTAGCGCCATGGAAATCACTGACTCGGTCGCGGTTCACCCCGGCTATGGCTTCTTGGCTGAAAATGCCGATTTCGCCGAGCAGGTCGAAAAGAGTGGTTTCACCTTTATTGGCCCCAGTGCCGAAGTGATTCGCATGATGGGCGACAAAGTGGCCGCCATTCAGGCGATGCGTGCCGCCGGCGTGCCGACCGTGCCGGGCTCCAACGGTGCTCTCGATGACAATCACGAGCGCACCATGGAGATTGCCCGTGAGATTGGCTATCCGGTGATCATTAAAGCGGCTTCGGGCGGCGGTGGTCGCGGTATGCGCGTGGTGCAAACCGAGGCCCACCTGATTAACGCCATCGCCCTGACGCGCTCCGAGGCCGCTGCGGCCTTTGGTGACAGCACGGTGTATATGGAGAAGTTTCTCGTTACCCCGCGTCACGTTGAAGTGCAGGTCTTGTCCGATGGACAGGGCAATGCCATTCATCTTGGCGACAGAGATTGCTCGCTGCAGCGTCGTCACCAGAAAGTACTGGAAGAAGCACCGGCACCGGATATCGACGAAGAGGCACGGCAGAAGGTGTTTGACGTCTGTGTGCAAGCCTGTGTCGATATTGGCTATAAGGGCGCGGGCACCTTTGAGTTTCTCTATGAGAACGGTAGCTATTACTTTATTGAGATGAATACACGGGTTCAGGTTGAGCACCCGGTGTCGGAAATGATTACCGGCATCGATATCGTCAAAGAGCAATTGCTCATTGCCGGCGGTGAGAAGCTCGGCTTTACCCAGGACGAGGTGATCTTCCGCGGTCATGCCTTCGAGTGTCGTATTAACGCCGAAGATGCCGTTACTTTTATGCCCAGCCCGGGCAAAGTCACCGCCTACCATCCCCCCGGTGGCAATGGTGTGCGGGTCGACTCCCATCTCTATAGCTCCTATAGCGTGCCGCCGAACTACGATTCGTTGATTGCTAAAATCATTACCTACGGTAAAGATCGTGATGCCGCGTTGGGTCGTATGCGCAACGCCTTGGACGAGCTGTTTATTGAGGGCATTAAAACCAATATCGACCTGCAGCGTGATCTGGTGACCGATGCCGGGTTTAAGCGCGGCGGTGTCAATATTCACTACCTTGAGAAAAAGCTGGGCCTTTAAGCTGGCCTGGGCTTGCCCCTGGCCGCGATAATTTGCAGGAGTCGTTATGAGTTGGTTGCAACTGCGCATCGCGGTCAATAAGCCCGAGGTTGAGGCCCTGGAAGATGCACTGCTGGCCTCCGGCGCGGTGTCGGTAACATTAGAAGATGGCGCCAACGATCCGATTCTCGAACCGGGGGTGGGCGAAACTCCCCTCTGGAATAGCCTGCGGGTGACGGGGCTCTACCCCTCCGATATTCATACCGAGCTGGCTTTCCAGCTGCTGAGCGAGAATTTTTCGGGCCAGCTCGAACACTGGCGCTGGGAGATTCTCGAAGACCAGCCCTGGGAAACCCTCTGGACCGAGCACTACCAGCCCATCCAGTGTGGTGAGAAATTGTGGATTTGTCCCAGTTGGCGCGAGCCGCCCAATCCCGATGCGGTCAATCTCTCCCTCGACCCCGGCCTGGCCTTTGGTTCTGGCACCCACGCCACCACCTTCCTGTGCCTGCAATGGCTCGATGCTCAGTCGCTCACCGGCAAAACGGTCATCGACTTTGGCTGTGGTTCGGGGATTCTCGCTATCGCTGCACTATTACTCGGTGCCAAGCGGGTCATCGCCATCGACAATGATCCCCAGGCCTTGCTGGCCACTCGCGATAACGCTCAGCGCAACGGCTTGAGTGAGTCGCAACTCGACGTTTGTTTGCCCCAGAACCTGGACGTGGAGCCAGTTGATATTGTCCTGGCGAACATCCTCGCCGAGCCGCTGATTTCTCTGGCCGGGCAATTAACGGCGCTGACAGCCCCCGGTGGCCAACTTTGCCTGTCGGGCATGATTGCCTCTCAGGCTGACCCCGTGATGTCGGTCTATAGCGAACACTTCCGCTTTGCCCCACCTCTGTGCCGCGAGGAATGGTTTTGTCTGACGGCTGAAAAACTGACTTGAACTTGATGGCTGCAGCGAGAAAGGTGTCATCGTGAGCAAAGTTGCGGCTCGTTGCCCGAGTTGCCAGTCCGTTTTTTATGTCAGCGCAGCGCAGGGAAAGGTGGCCAATAATTTGGTGCGCTGTGGTCGTTGTGGCCACCAGTTTAGTGTTCTTGAAAATCCGACCGGTAGTCTGCCAGAGTCGAAGGTGGTACCTGGCCCTCCTGAGCCTGAAATAGAATCCGAACCTGAGATGGAGGGTGGGGTTAGTGACAGTGAAGAAGCTCTCGCTATTATTGATGAGCCTGCGCAAGACAGTAGGCAGGTTGATGCCAGTGAGCCTGAAGGCGACAGCTCTGTGGAGGGTTCGACGCAGTTAGATTGCGTTCCAGTATCGACTTTTGAGCTGTCGAATTTGGCGGCCCGCCTGCCGGATGACTTTGAACTAGAAAGCATCTCGGCAGCAAAAACAGGCTTTGGCCGGCAACTAAGTTTGGGTTTAGTCATTGTTCTCTTAGCCTTTATCGGGCTGGGTGGGCAGTTTGTCTTTTTCAAACTACCGACACTGAGTCAGCAGCTTGCATACCGACCGTGGTTGCAGAGTTTTTGTGCGCTGCTGCCCTGTGAGCTTGACGCGTATAGCGAGCACGGCTTGATCAGTGTCGAACGCTTGCAGGTTCGCACCCATCCCGATCTGGAGAGCAGTCTTATGGTTGAGCTGGTGCTCGCCAATATGGCCAGCCTTGAACAAGCCTATCCCCCATTGATTTTGCGCTTTGACGATTTGAGCGGCGTGCAAGTGGCGGCACGGCGTTTGTCTGTTGAAGAATATCTGCCGCGAAGTCTCAGTGGCAACAGGCTGATGCCGGTCGATAAAGCCGTCAGTATTAAATTGGGCATTCTCGACCCGGGTGAACGGGCGCTCTCCTACTCGGTTTCCGTCGGACAATAAGTTTTTTTCGCTATTTATCCTTCCGCCACTCTGGCGGTGGGCGTATGATGGTCGACCGTTTTTTACGAAGCGGTATCCCAAGCAGTTTTATCCTAATTGAGTCCTCATCGAGGTTGCAATTGCTACAGATCGGCCCCCACATTATTCACAGCCCACTGGTGCTGGCCCCCATGGCCGGTGTCGCTGACCTGCCTTTTCGTCGCCTCTGTCGACGTTTTGGTGCGGGTATGGCTGTGACTGAAATGCTCACGGCCGACACTAGTAAGTGGGGCTCGCAGAAGTCCCGCTTTCGTCTGCCGGTGGGGGATGAGGCCGAGCCCCGCGTGGTGCAAATTGCCGGTGCCGATCCCGCTCAATTGGCCGAGGCGGCGCAACGCAGTGTTGAGCTGGGCGCACAGATTGTTGATATCAATATGGGCTGCCCGGTTAAAAAAGTCTGCAAGCGGGCGGCGGGCTCTGCTCTGCTGCGCGAAGAGGACTTAGTCGCAGAAATTTTGCAAAGCGTGGTGAAGGCGGTTTCTGTTCCCGTCACCTTGAAAATTCGCACCGGCTGGGACCTGCACAGCCGCAATGCTATGACTATTGCGAGCCTGGCCGAGGACGCCGGTATTCAAGCCCTGACCATTCACGGTCGCACGCGGGCCTGTCTGTTTAATGGTGCGGCCGAATACGACACCATTGCCGAGGTGGTCGCTGGGGTTGCTATCCCCGTGATTGCCAATGGCGATATCGATTCGTCCCAACAGGCCGAAGCTGTATTGGCCCACACTGGTGCTGCAGGGCTAATGATTGGCCGCGGAGCTCAGGGCCAGCCCTGGTTGTTCCGCCAAATTAACGCTTACCTAAACGGTGAGACACCCTCAGCGCCCACCCGCCGTGAAGTAGCTGAAGTCATGCTTGAGCATATCAATGGCATGCACGAATACTACGGTGAGACCCTGGGTGTACGCATCGCGCGCAAGCATGTGGGTTGGTATCTGCAAAAATTACAGATTGAACGCTCTTGTCGTAAAGCCTTCAATCAGCTGCTTGAAAGTGAACAGCAGCTCGAATTTATTAGCGAATTACTATTAACAACAAATAATAATAATCAGGAAATTGCTGCATGAATTCAGTCCACAAACAGGCTTTTGAGTATAAGGATCAGCTACAGGATGGCGACTCGCCAGGTCAGGCTCACTCTCTGCGTCATTGCGTGGAGCGAGCGATGGAGGAGTATTTTAGTCATCTCGATGGCCAAACCTGCACCGATCTCTATCAACTGGTGTTGCAGGAGGTTGAAGACCCCCTGTTCAACGCCGTGATGAAATATACCCGTAACAACCAGAGCAAAGCTTCCGAGATGCTCGGCTTAAACCGCGGTACCTTGCGCAAAAAACTGAAGCTTTACGACCTTCTGTAAGGCTCGAACTTTGCGCTTAATCCAGCACTCTTGAACAGGGTAGAAGTTATGAACGACCGTATCATCACCATTCGACGCGCACTGATTAGCGTTTCGGATAAAACTGGCATTGTTGAATTTGCGCGTGCACTGAATGGCATGGGTGTGGAAATTCTCTCCACCGGCGGTACTTTCCGCCTGCTAATTGAAAATGATATCAAGGCTGTCGAAGTGTCCGACTACACCGGTTTTCCCGAAATGATGGATGGTCGAGTTAAGACCCTTCACCCTAAAGTGCACGGCGGTATTTTGGGCCGACGCGGCACCGATGATGCGGTGATGGATGAACACGGCATTCGTCCCATCGACATGGTGGTGGTCAATCTTTACCCCTTCGAGCAAACCGTTGCCAAGCCCGATTGCGAGCTGCTGGATGCGATTGAAAATATCGACATCGGCGGCCCGACCATGGTGCGGGCGGCGGCCAAAAATCATGCCGACGTGGCAATCGTCGTCAATGTCGACAGCTATGCCGGCATATTGGAAGAAATGTCGGACAACGGCGGTGGCCTCGGTCAAGCTCGCCGTTTTGATCTTGCGGTCAGTGCCTTTGAGCACACCGCGGCCTACGATGGCGCCATCGCCAATTACCTCGGCGCGAAGCTTCCTGCTGAAGATGAGGGCGAAGGTAGCGTCTTCCCGCGCACCTGGAATATGCAATTCCGCAAGTCACAGGTAATGCGCTACGGGGAGAACCCCCACCAGCGTTCGGCGTTTTATGTCGAAAATACAGCGGGCGAGGCGAGTGTGGCGACAGCGACTCAGCTGCAGGGCAAAGCCCTGTCCTACAACAATATTGCCGACACCGATGCCGCGCTGGAGTGCGTTAAGCAGTTTGATGAGCCGACCTGTGTGATCGTCAAGCACGCCAACCCCTGTGGTGTGGCCACGGCGTCAAACCTGTTGGCGGCTTATGACAAAGCCTTCAGTACCGATACTGAGTCGGCCTTTGGCGGCATCATCGCCGTCAACCGCCCACTCGATGCCGCGACAGCCCAAGCTATCGTCGATCGCCAGTTTGTCGAGGTGATTATCGCCCCGGCGGTGGACGCCGAGGCGGTCGAAATCGTCGCCGCAAAGAAAAATGTCAGGCTCTTGTCTTGTGGTCAATGGCAGACTGGGGCCACCCTAGGCTGGGACTATAAGCGGGTAAACGGCGGCTTGTTGATTCAGGACCGGGACAGTAAATTGACCGGTGCAGCCGATTTGCAGGTGGTCAGCAAGCGCGCGCCCACGGCGACGGAAATTGCCGACTTACTCTTTGCCTGGAAGATCGCCAAATTCGTTAAATCGAATGCCATTATCTACTGTCGCGATGCGCAAACCATCGGCGTTGGCGCTGGGCAAATGAGCCGCGTCAATTCGGCACGGATTGCCGGTATTAAGGCCGAGCATGCGGGGCTAGAAGTGACGGGGTCGGTGATGGCCTCCGATGCCTTCTTCCCCTTCCGCGATGGTATCGACAACGCAGCTGCGGCGGGTATCGCCGCAGTGATTCAACCCGGGGGTTCGATTCGCGACGAAGAGGTGATTGCCGCCGCTGATGCCAATGATATGGCCATGGTATTTACCGGCACTCGTCACTTCCGTCACTAATTGAGGCGGTCTTTTCTGTTTAAACCCGGTGGGCGGCTAATCGGCCTGCTGGGTTTTCATCTGCTGAGTCTTCAAAAGGGCAATCTCCTCCGCGCTGGCAGGCGCGAAGCGTTTTAGGCGCACACCCTCTCTTTCTATCGTCTCATCAAACATCTCTAGCGGGCGCACCCACAGTCCTCGTTCGCCATATAGTGCTCGGTACACCACGTAAAACTCATCGCTTTCGCTGTGCTTGGCGATATTGTCGACAGCGTAAAACTGCCCTTTAAAGTGCCTGTAAATACCGGGTTCAATCATACGCTTGACTCTATTTTGGGGGTGGGCTGATGGGTGGTGGGGCGTGCTATGCTGGCCGCTAATAAAATCTCTACGTCTATTTTACGCGAAATATATTAAGGGGTTTGATGAATGTCCGCTGATACCTTCTCCGATACAGAGGCGCTGTTTACCCCCTTCACCATCAATAAACTCGAGCTGCCCAATCGCATCGTGATGGCGCCGATGACACGTAACTTTTCACCCGACAGTATTCCCGGTGACAATGTCGCGGCCTACTATCGTCGTCGCGCCGAGGGCGGCACCGGGCTGATTATTACCGAGGGCACCTATGTCAATCACCCTTCCGCGGGAGCCTATGAAAATGTGCCCTTTTTCTACGGTGAGCAAGCACTAGCGGGCTGGAAAAAAGTGGTCGATGAGGTTCATAAGGGTGGTGCCAAAATTGCGCCTCAGCTGTGGCACACCGGCATTATGCGCGGTGCCGGTGGTGAGGGCTCAAGCCTTGAGCCCTATCCCGATGCCCCAGCCTTTGGCCCCTCTGGCTTGTTGATGCCCGGCAAAGAGATTGGCCATACCATGAGCCTCGAGGATATTAATGCGGTGGTGGCTGCCTATGTGCAAGGGGCGGTGGATGCCAAGGCTCTGGGTTTTGACTGTATTGAAATACACGGCGCCCACGGTTATATGGTCGATCAGTTTTTCTGGGAAGGCACTAATCAGCGCAGCGACGCCTACGGGGGTAGCTTGGCGAAGCGGGCTCAGTTTGCGGTTGATATTATTAGCGGTATTCGTGAAAAAGTGGGGTCTGATTACCCCATCATTTTCCGCTTTTCCCAGTGGAAATTAATGGATTATCAGGCCCGCTTAGTTAACAATCCTGCGGAGCTAGAGCAGTTTCTCCAGCCACTGTCTGATGCCGGTGTGGATGTCTTCCACTGCAGCACTCGGCGTTTCTGGCAGCCCGAGTTTGAAGGCTCCGACCTTAATCTGGCGGGTTGGACGAAAAAAATCACCGGCAAGCCCGTTATTACCGTTGGTAGTATCAGTCTCGAGGAGGATTTCCTCGATGAACAGGCACGGGGTATTGCCGAGCATTCTGAGCCGGCTTCGATCGGCAATTTGGCGACACGGCTGCGGCGCGGGGAGTTTGACCTAGTGGCGATTGGCCGCTCATTAATACCCAATCCCGATTGGCCGAAACTGGTGAAGGCGGGCCGGGAGAGCGAGTTACTGGCCTACGACCAAGGCGATTTGACGAAACTGGATTAGTGTTTGTTTTTAGAACACGTTGTTAAGTATCGGAACAGCGGGCCGCAAGCCATCGGAAATACTGTGACGCTTAGCCCAGCTATGCTATCTGTTACCTTGCGGGAAACGGAGGGGCCAACTATAACTATGGGCCAGTTTGATCAACATCTAGATCCCAGTGTGTAGTTGGCTCATAAGGCTTTTTGATAAACCCTCTTTGCGGCGCTTGTGCCCTCCCGGTACAATCGCCGTTTTTATTTGTAGTGAAGATGACAATGGATATTCTGGTAATTGGTTCGGGTGGTCGTGAGCATGCGTTGGCCTGGAAAGCGGCACAGGGCAAGGCCATCGGCACGGTGTATGTGGCATCCGGCAACGGTGGTACCGCTAGTGATGCCCAGTTAGAAAATATTCAAATTGGCGCCGATGATTTTTCTGCCCTGGCCGATTTCGCTGTCGAAAAATCTATAGGCCTAACCATCGTCGGCCCCGAGGCGCCTCTGGTTGATGGCATCGTCGATTACTTTCGTGAGCGAGACCTGCCAATCTTTGGTCCCAGCAAGGGTGCCGCTCAACTCGAAGGCTCCAAAGCCTTCACCAAAGACTTTCTCGCACGCAATAACATTCCCAGCGGCGCCTATCAGAGCTTTACCGAAGTAGAGCCTGCCCTGGCTTATTTGCAGAAAATGGGTGCGCCGATCGTGATTAAGGCCGACGGCCTCGCCGCTGGCAAGGGCGTGATTGTCGCCATGGAGCTGGCCGAAGCCGAAGCGGCTGTTAAAGATATGCTGGCCGGCAATGCCTTTGGTGAAGCGGGCCACCGAGTGGTGATCGAAGAATTTCTCGAGGGTGAAGAAGCCAGCTTTATTGTTATGGTCGATGGCGAGAATGTACTGCCGATGGCGACTAGTCAGGATCACAAGCGCGTTGGCGATGGTGATACGGGCCCCAATACCGGCGGCATGGGGGCTTACTCGCCGGCGCCGGTGGTCACCGATGTCATTTATCAGCGCATTATGGATGAAGTGATTATGCCCACAGTGCGCGGTATGGCCGCCGAGGGCAATGAGTACACAGGCTTTCTCTACGCCGGTTTGATGATCGACGCCGAGGGCACCCCAAAAGTTATCGAATACAACTGCCGCTTTGGCGACCCCGAAACGCAGCCGATTATGCTGCGCCTGCGCTCGAATCTGGTCGAGCTTTGTCTTGCCGCCCTCGATAAAAAACTCGCCACCACCACGGCGCAGTGGGATGAGCGCAAGGCGGTGGGTATTGTTATCGCGGCGGGTGGTTACCCCGCCGGCTATGAAAAGGGCGCGGTGATTAGCGGCCTGATGACGGAAGAGCCTGATTTAAAGGTGTTTCATGCCGGCACTCAACAGAGTGATAATGGCGATATTCTGTCAAATGGTGGTCGGGTGCTCTGCATCACCGCATTGGGTGATAGCATTGGCGAAGCCCAGCAGCGAGCTTATCGGGCGACCGAAAAGATCAGCTGGAAAGACAGTTTTTATCGTAAAGATATTGGCTGGCGGGCTATTGCTCGGGAGCAGGGATAAGGGCAGCCCCTTGGTGGGCTGTTAGTTCGTAGAGTCTTTAGGCGGGAACCACTTTCCGCTCTTTAGCCCAATGTCTCAGTGCAGATAGGTTCTCGGCCATAACAATGGCCAGGGGGCTGGTCTTCTGAATCTCATTCAGTAACAAGCCCGTTGTCACGAGGGCATCCTGAGCCAGGGCGCTGTACAGTGCGGCGACAATGGCCTGTTCAATTTCCGCCCTGGAAAATTGCTCTGAGGCTCCCGCCAACTCGTCGAGTTCGAGCTGCTCAGGCTCAAGTTCTCGGTTTTGCAGATGAATGGTGAAAATCATCTGTCGAGCCTCTACGTCGGGCAGGGCAACAAAAAACAGCTCATCGAAACGGCCTTTACGCACTAACTCGGGCGGCAATTGGGGAATGTCATTCGCAGTAGCAACCAGGAAAACGCGCCCTTTGTGTTCGGCCATCCAGATCAGCAGGGTAGCTAGAACCCGTCCCGATAGGCCGTCGTCATTATTTCACTGCTGATAACTTTTTCAATTTCCTCCAGCCACAGTACGCAGGGGCATGCTCTCGGCTAATTGTAGAGATTCACGCAGGTTGCGCTCCGTCTCACGATGAAATTTGTTGTACAGCGCACCCATGTCGAGTTTTAACAGCGGCACTTACCAGGTGTCAGCAACGGCTCGGGCGGCGAGGCTTTTGCCGCCACCCTGTACGCACTAATAGCAGGATGCCTTTCGGTGTGCCCATGCCATCGACGTCGCCCCTGAAGACTTCGTGGCGTTGGCTGAGCCACTGCTTGATATTGGCCATGCCACCGGTTTTACTCAGCGCCTTGGTTTGATATTCGTAGCTGAGCACGCCGTCGATGCCCATCAAATCGAATGTCGCTTTATTCGGCGCCGGCAAATCGGAATCGGTAATGGCGGCATCATCGACAATGGCGCTATGGCACAGGCGCTTCACCTCGGCATGGAAGCCCTGCAGGCGGGAAACGAGTTGCTGCAGGGTGGCGTTGTCGGTGCGCACTCGGCGACCGTCTTTGCCCAGCTTTTAACCTCTTCGCGAACGATGGGCAAAATTTAATCGCGATTGGGTGGCGGAATTTGAAAGCGGGCGCTGAGGTGGTTCAGTTCAAGGGGAAGGTTAAAGCGGTGCCTGACACGGATGATGGTGATTGAGCCACCGTTGTGGCGCTTGAGGTAGTTGAGAATGACTTCTGGTTCTGCATGTTTAGCGTCTTGTTCAATCTGTAAGCCAAAATTAGAGCGCTTTAAGTCGTCGGTGACCGACCACTGAAACAAGCTGTTACCCGCTGGCGGGCGAGGCGCGCAAGAGGTCTATGGCCCGTGGTTTGCCCCAGGTTTCCAGTGCAACTAGTGGAATATCGGCTTCAATCACTAGGTTGAGGACGTGGGCATCTTGCATTAATCAATCTTCAGGGGCCGAGCTTGTTGGTCTGTTGTCGTGTGCCTGCGCGATTTTGCTACAATTAAAGGCTACTGGGTAAAGCCACAGGTGAAAATGATGACTGAGCGACACTTTTCTGGATTTGATCGATTATTGATGCAAGCGGATGTTGCCCTGCGCACTCTGGCGAGTACACCCCGTGCCCGGCGGCCTTCACCGGCGGCACCGCAAGAGGAGTCTAGCTTGAGCGGCGCCGAGAAGCAGCTATCTGCCGCGTTGATGCGGGTCAATCACAGTGGTGAGGTTTGTGCTCAGGCGCTGTATCAAGGACAGGCTTTAACGGCGAAGAAAGTTAGTATTCAGGCTGATATGGAAGCCGCGGCCAGCGAAGAAATTGACCACCTGGTCTGGTGTGAGCAGAGGATTAAAGAGCTGGGTAGTCATACGAGCGTGCTCAACCCCCTATGGTACGGCCTTTCTTTTGGTATTGGTGCGGGTGCTGGGGCGATTAGCGATCGTCTCAGTCTGGGTTTTGTCGCGGCCACGGAAGAGCAAGTTTGTCAGCATTTAAGTGGGCATATGAATGACTTGCCCGAGTCAGACAGTAAAAGCCGCGCCATTGTTGAACAGATGATTGTGGATGAAGAGGCCCACGGTGCCAGCGCGCTGCGCAATGGCGGGCTACCCTTCCCGGCACCGCTGAAATCCGCTATGAGTCTGGTGGCGAAGGCGATGACGGAAAGCAGTAGTCGTTTTTAGCGCTTGTTGTGACCTTACTCGGGTAGTACTTCGCCAAATTCGTCGATGCCGCGCTCGACGCGTAGGCCCTGCACTATATTAAGAATTTTCTCTTTGACCCATTGGTGGGTGGGTGAGTTCAGCGTACGACGATGCTGAACTAGTACAGCGGGGATTTCAGGGTAGTGTTCGATTTCCTCAGGGTAGGGTTTGCGCACAATTTCGTAGTACTCACCCTCCCGTTTCAAGTCGTCCATGGTCGCCATCATCAGGCAGTCGGAGGAGTTGAGTGTATCGAGGGCGGTCATCAGCTGATCGGTGGTTAATGCTTTACGCCGTTTGCGCCCCAGTTCGTGCAGCATGCGGTCGAAGCGACTTTCCGTGTTGGGTGAAACCTTGTCGGCTATTAGTAAGAAATACTGAATAAAAGGGTATTCCAGCATTTCGTCCAGACTTGGATTGTGGTCAGACAGGGGGTGGCCCTTGCGCATCCAAACAGCAGGGCGGAAATTGCCGAGAGGGGTTTCGATAAAGTCTTTGGGTAGTGGCTTTTTGACCTCCATGGCAAAGTCGATCTCGCCGGATTCTAGCATTTGTTCGTAATTGTCATCGATATTCGACAGTGCCAGGGAAATGCCAGGCGATTCTTTTTGCATCAGGCTAGTCAACTCGGGCACTGCCTGTACAGCCATAAATTCGGGCGCAACGATATGTATTGAGGTGTTGTGTGTTGCTGGTTCAAATTCCTGCTTTTCAAGTACCTGAGAAACACTATTCAGTATTTCTGGTAGTTGGCGCTGTATTTCAAGGGCGCGAGGTGTGGCCACAAGGCCGCGGCCACTGCGAGTAAATAAGGGGTCGTCGAAGGCGGTGCGCAAGCGCAGCAAGGTTTTGCTCATAGCGGGCTGGGTGACGAACATGCGCTCGGCAGCGCGAGTGACATTGCGCTCCTCAAGCAAGACTTGCATGGCGACGAGCAGATTCAGGTCAATGCGTGAGAGAGAGTCAACGGCCATGGCATAATCTTGAGTTATTGATATTGGCGGTTATTATATCTAAAGATCATGCTTCAGGGAATGTGGTTTTTTGGGGCGGTCATCACATTAATACAGGCGGCAGTATTGTCAGAGCAGCTGTGAGAGTGCCGATTTGTAGGGCTAAACGATTATAGATTACCTGTGATTATGACATTTATAAAAACAATGCATTTTATTTATGTTTGCGAGGTCTCTATAGTTCACGCCATCGTTAGCGAGCAACGGGACCTAGGATCCCTTGCTAGCGGATTTACCTCCTAACCCCCTGTATTATACTTTTTCCGGGGAGCGTCAAGCTCCCCGTTTTTTTGCCTAAAATAAAGTGCAGTTTTATTTATCGGCAGAATTTTCTTCTAGTATTTCATAGCTGTGACTAATCACTACGCCGCCCTTACCCAACATAATCGATGCTGAGCAGTATTTCTCTGCGGATAGCTCAACGGCCCGCTTAACCTGTTTTTCCTTCAGGTTTTGCCCTTTGACAATAAAGTGAATGTTGATGGCGGTGAATACGGCGGGCACAGCATCGGCGCGTTCAGCCTCCAGCTCTGCATGACAGTCAGTAACGGCCTGGCGGCTTTTCTTCAGAATACTCATGACGTCAAAGCTGGCGCAACCGCCCATGCCAATCAGCAGCATCTCCATCGGGCGAATCCCCATATTGCGCCCGCCAAGGGATTCGGGGCCATCCATTACTACCGAGTGGCCGCTGCCGGATTCCCCGAGAAACATGGCGTTATCGACCCATTTAACTTTGGCTTTCATGAGTTACTTCCTTTCTTGCGTGACAAGGCCGGTGCCGTCCGGTCTTGTCGTTATTTAATGGAGTAGAGCGGCACGCGATAACACGCCGCCAATAAACTATCTGGGTTGTGGCTGGCATTATAGATGCCAGCTAGCTCAAAGGTTTACATTAATATTCTTAAAGTGCGATGATAAGAGTTAATAATGAAGAAAAGTACAAGGAGCACCAAACTGTGAGCCTAAAGCCCATTACCCCTCATATCGAGAATCTTGAGCAATTTCTTGGCCATTGCCATCGTCGGCGTTATCCGGCCAAGAGCACCTTGATTTATGCCGGTGATAGTAGCGACACGCTCTACTATATTATTAGCGGTTCAGTGACGGTGCTGATTGAAGATGACGATGGCCGCGAGATGATCGTGGCTTATTTGAACCCTGGTGATTTCTTCGGCGAAATGGGTCTGTTTGGTCAGGAGGATCGTAGTGCTTGGATACGGGCTAAGAATGAATGTGATGTAGCTGAAATCAGCTATGACAATTTCCATGGCTTGACCAAAGCGCATCCCGACTTTCTCTATGCGGTGTCCATGCAAATGGCGCAGCGGCTGAGGGATACCACCCGAAAAGTGGGTGATCTCGCCTTTCTCGATGTCACCGGCCGGGTGGCGCGAACATTGCTGGATTTGAGTAAAGAGCCGGATGCTATGACGCACCCGGATGGTATGCAAATCAAAATTACCCGCCAGGAGATCGGCCGCATTGTGGGTTGTTCGCGAGAGATGGTAGGTCGAGTCCTCAAGGTGCTCGAGCAGCAAGATTTAGTATGGGTAAAAGGAAAAACGATGGTCGTGCACGGTACACGTTAACGACTCTCACGTATCTGTATCGAACGGCGCCTTCTTTAAAGCAGGCGCCGTTTTTTTTGTCGCCTGATTTTATACTTGCGTTAATAGGCTACGGTGCTGCTCGACAGGCAGTCGTGGCCCGAACTGAGTGACGACAGTGGCTGAGGCGACACTGGCTAACTCGCCAGCCTGTCGATAGCTCATGCCATTGGTAATGCCATAAAGAAAGGCGCCGGCAAACATGTCCCCCGCCCCATTGGTATCAACCGCAGTAACCGCTGTAGGGGCGATGCGGAGGGTGCTTTCGCCGTCGAAAACTAATGCGCCCTCTGCCCCCAGAGTGATGGCAAAGGTCGAGGCGGTTTGTTTCATGCCCTCGACGGCGTCATCCAGTGAACTTGCGCCAGTCCAGCCAAAAGCCTCGTCTTTGTTACAAAATAGCAGGTCGACGCGATCACCGATCATCTCCTGCAGGCCATCGCGGAAAAACTCAACCATGCCTGGGTCAGAGAGGCTGAAGGCGGTTTTGGTGCCCGCTTGTTCGGCTTGCCTGCGACATTCAATGGCGGCGTCTTTGCCGGTCGGGGATGTCACCAAATAGCCTTCGGTATAAATATATTGAGCACTGCTAATCGCATCAAAATTGAGGTTTTTGCGACAGATGGTCTCGCTAATACCGAGGTAGGTATTCATTGTGCGTTCGGCATCCGGTGTAATAAGTACCAGGCACTTACCGGTGGTTCCCTCGGGCAATTGCCCTACGCCGTTGTGGCTGACGCCCGCATTGGTCAGGTCATTCAGGTAGAAGTGGCCATTGTCATCGTCGGCCACTTTACAGGACTGGAAGGCCTTTCCGCCAAAACTAGCGACAGCCATAATGCTGTTGGCTGCAGAGCCCCCGCTAGCACGTTTGGCCATGACCAGATGGTTGTCCAGGTGGCTGATCAATTCCAGCTGGCGGGCTTCATCGACCAGGGTCATGACACCTTTGTCTATGCCAAAGGTGGCGAGCTCCGCATCGCTGATTTCAATTTCGGTATCGACCAGTGCCGCACCTATGCCGTAGACATCGATTGTTTTCATCTTGAATCCCAGTAAGTTTGAGCTGAATAATCGAATAGCCTGTCATGAAGTGCAGCTGTAGACTATCCGGGCAAATATTTTAACAGTATTAACCGTTAATCGGGATGTTGCTGGGAATGGTGGTATCCCTCGGGGAAGTTTGTATTGGCCAAAAATAAGCGTAAAAAAAGTAGGAAAAAAACCAACAAAAAACAAGTCTCAGTGTTGGGGCAGGGCCTACGAAAGCTCATTAAAGTGGGTTTTATCACAGGGTTGGTAGTTAGTCTGGTCGGCTTGCTGATTTTGGATTATCAGTTAACCCGTCGTTTTTCTGGTAGCAAATGGTCATTGCCCAGCCATGTATATAGCCGTGCGCTCGAGCTGTATGAAGGGCTTGAGCTGTCACGGGATGCACTGGTTTGGGAGCTTGATAGGCTAGGTTATCGGCGTGTAACAAAACTCAGTGCTGCGGGTCAGTATCGGGTTCAAGGTCAGCGAGTCGATGTGTATTCGCGGGCTTTTCAGTTCTGGGATGAAAGTAAGGCAGCACAAATATTTGTCTTGAGCTTTAAAGGTTCGCAGCTTTTACGTTTGCAGACTCCCCAGGGCGAGTCCCTGGCTTTGGAGCGTCTGGAGCCACTACGCATCGGCGGTATTTATCCGGCACATCTCGAAGACCGTCTGCCGGTGCGCCTAGAAGATTTGCCGCCATTGCTGGTGGAAAGCCTGATAGTCGTCGAAGACCGAGACTTCTATCAGCACTACGGCGTGTCGCTGCGTGGCATAGGTCGGGCGCTAATTAACAACCTTCGCCCCGGCAGCGCGACACAGGGTGGCAGCACCATTACCCAGCAGCTGATTAAAAACCTCTACCTTAGTCAGGATCGCAATTTGCTCCGTAAAGGTCTTGAGGCGGTGATGGCGCTAATGCTGGAGCAACACTACAGCAAGGGCGAAATCATTGAAGCCTATATCAACGAGATTTATTTGGGGCAGGCCGGCAAGCGAGCCATCCACGGATTCGGCATGGCCAGCCAGCATTATTTTCACCAACCACTGGCTGAGCTGGAGTTGCATCAAATTGCTCTGCTGGTGGCGATAGCCAAAGGCGCCTCGTATTACGATCCGCGTCGCAATGCTGGGCGTGCATTGAAGCGTAGAAATCTCGTCATTGACTTACTTGCGGCGCAGGGTCTTATTAACAATGCTGTTGCCCGTCAGGCGCGGCAACAACCCCTGGATATATCAAAACGTCCGGGTACGCGTACCAATCCCTTCCCGGCCTATCTCGATCTTGTAACACGCCAGTTGCGTCGCGACTATGATGATGAGGATCTACGCAGCGGTGGTTTGCGAGTGTTCACTCACTTTAATCCTCAGACACAGCGACAGTTAGAAAGTGTGATTAGCAAAAGGCTGGCGGCCATGGAGCGACAAAAGGGCTTGAGTGACAGGCCGATTGAGGTGGCCTCATTGGTGGTGCGGGTGGGTACGGCGGAGGTGCAGGCTGTGGTTGGCGGGCGGCAAGCGGGCTTTGCTGGTTTCAATCGGGCACTGGATACGCGGCGGCCGATTGGTTCAACTATTAAGCCAGCGGTCTATTTGGCGGCACTTGAGCAGCCTGATGACTACACCTTAATAAGCCCACTGAGTGATGCGCCTATGGCTGTGCCCGCCGAGCACGGCGAGACCTGGCGGCCGCAAAATTTTGATCACAAGAGCCATGGCGAGGTGCCACTGTATCAAGCGCTAGGTCAGTCCTATAATTTGGCGACTGCACGCTTGGGCATGGATCTGGGCCTCGGCGGCGTTGCCAATACCTTGCGTCGCCTGGGTTACGAAGGCCCGCTGCAGCAAGTGCCTGCGCTGACCCTCGGAGCGGTGTCGATGTCGCCCTTCGATGTTGCAACTATCTATCACACTATCGCTGCAGGTGGCTTTTATTCCCCCCTCGCCTCTATTCACAGTGTCTATAGCGTGGATGATCAGCCGCTGAAGCGCTACTCCTACAGCCTTGAAAGCCGTTTTGAAGCGGGCCCCATTCATTTATTGCAGTACGCGATGCAAGTGGTCATGCGCGAGGGCACGGGTCGTAGTGCTTACCGTTACCTGCAGGAGGATATCGCCGTAGCGGGTAAAACAGGCACCTCTAATGATCAGCGCGATAGCTGGTTTAGCGGTTTTAGTGATGACTATCTGGCGGTGGTTTGGCTCGGCCGCGATGACAACGGAAAAATGCCTTTCACTGGCTCCTCCGGTGCATTACAGATTTGGAGCCGGTTGATGAGCGATTTAAAAGCGCGCCCACTGGCCTTTATCCGTCCGGATGATATTGTTTACCGTTGGGTTGATCCCCGGCTTGGTTTGCTGAGCGATGAGGCTTGTGAGGGCGCGCGGTATTTGCCCTTTATTACTGGCAGCGCACCAGTGACGACGGCTGATTGTCGGGTTCGGCGGGGCAGTCAACTGATCGACTGGTTTAGAGGCCTATTGAATTAACGAGATTCATAGAGTGATAATTTTGAGGCTGAAACGAAGACTTGCAGTGCGATGGTTTTTTCGTCCATTGACTATTGCCACAATAGTGCTTGCGACAAGTGCCTGCGCACCCTTGCAGACAACGACAGGTTCCGCTGCGCCCATTGAATCGCGCCAGCCCGGGCAGGTAAGTCCAGCGGAAGAGTCTCGAGAACCGGCGCTGAAAAAAATAGTCCCCGCTCGGCAAACCATGAGCCCTGCACAGCGAGCAGTGACATCGCTACTGAAAGAAGGCTGGGGTTATTATCGGATAGAAAACCACGAGCGATCCATCGCTATCGCCGAGCGAGCACAGCGTCTCGACCCGCAGCGTGCAGAGGTTTATTTGCTGTTGGCAGAAAGTTATTTCGCCATTGGTCAGCTTCAGCTGGCCGAGCAGCTGAGCCAGCGTGGGCTGTTATTGAGTCAGAATGACGCAACGATTCGGCGCAAGTTGCAACGTTTATTAGATGAAATTCGAGGTTAAACGTTTTAAGCGAGTTGAGCAGAGGTGCCGTTTGGTGCAGGCTTAATTTTTACTCAACACGACCAACTTAAAACCATCGACTTGAACGGTTTTTTCACTGCGGGCAAAAGCGGCTTGGGCGAGCTTCTCCAGCGGCACAAATTGATTAACAACAAACAGGGCGCGGCCGGTGTGTTTTAAATGTCGGGCGGCGGATTGAATAAATTTCTCCGTCAGGCGGCTGTCGGTTTTAAAGCCCTGGTGAAAGGGTGGGTTGCAAAGCAGTGCGTCAAAAGTGCTGGTAATACTATTGGCGCAATCATCGGCGATAACGTCGCCAGCAATATTAAAAGCGGTAAAGTTTTTTCGACAGGCAGTAGTCGCCGCCGCGCAATTGTCACTGGCTACAATCTGTAGGGCGTTTTCGGCTTGTATTTGAGCGGCCATGACGGATAAATAACCATAGCCGCAACCCAGGTCGAGCAGGCTCTGTGGCGCTGTTGCAAAGCCAGAAAAAAAATCGTTTAAATACTGTGCAAGTAATGCGCTGCCTCGGTCAATTTTGTTCCAGCCAAATAATCCTGGTTTGCTAAAGAGCTGACCTGCTTCGCAGTCGATGACCGGTGCCAAGCTTTCATAGGGCGTTTTCAGGGGCAGTAAGCGGCTTTCGGCATGGCTTGGTGACGGGCTGCTTTTGCGAAGAGTGGCGAGATAATAATTGCCGTGTTTTGTCACTGTCGCCCGTGTATTAAAATAATCCGCTGCTTTACTGGCGTAGGTTTTAACGCCCTCATTTTTAGCGCCAAGCAGTATCAGTTCGCCGTCGTTAGCCAGTAAACGCAGCGAGTGATTAATAATATGATGGGCTACGGGCTTTTCTTTCGAGACTCGGTAAACCACACGCTTGAAGTTGGCGTTGGGAAATACACTAAAGTCGAAGTCATTAAAGATGTTTTTACAATTGGCGAGTTGGGCCTGGTGGGCAATATCGAAACGATTGCTCAATACCTGTACTGATGCATCAAGGCTGGCAAAAGGGATGTCGATGAGATTTTCATCGGCCACCAGCAGGCAGGGCTCATTCGCGCCTGTGTTTTTCAGGTAGGGCTGCAGTAATAAAAAAATGTCGTTCACTGGCAGTTTTTAGCTCGTCGCTTTATTTAATAAACGCGCGGCATCGAGGGCAAAGTAAGTCAAAATGGCATCGGCACCCGCACGTTTAAAGGTCAGTAGAGATTCCATTATCACCGCGTCCTTGTCGAGCCAGCCTTTCTCAAAAGCGGCCATATGCATGGCGTATTCGCCGCTGACTTGATAGGCAAAGGTCGGTGCTTGTAGCTCGTCTTTCACGCGGCGCAGCACGTCGAGATAGGGCATGCCGGGTTTGACCATTAACATGTCGGCACCCTCTGCTAAATCGAGTGCGCATTCGTGCAGGGCTTCGTCGCTATTGGCGGGGTCCATTTGATAACTGAATTTATCGCCACCTTTGATATTGGCGGCTGAGCCGACGGCGTCACGAAAGGGGCCGTAGTAGCTCGATGCGTATTTGGCGGCATAGGCGAGAATGCGAGTGTTTACATAGCCGTTTTTTTCCAGTGCTGTGCGTATAGCGCCAATGCGCCCGTCCATCATGTCAGAGGGGGCGACGATATCGACACCGGCCTCGGCGTGGGAAAGAGCCTGTTTAACCAGCGCGTTTAGCGTCGTGTCGTTAAGCACATAGCCTGCATCGTCAATAATGCCGTCCTGCCCGTGAGTGGTGAAGGGATCGAGGGCGACGTCAGTGATGATGCCGAGTTCGGGGCAGCGCTGTTTAATAGCACGCACGGCGCGTTGAGCAAGGCCCTCCGGGTTCCACGCCTCTTCGGCACCAAGGCTCTTGCACTCAGCGGGGGTGACGGGGAACAGCGCCAGCGTTGGAATGCCAAGGGTGCTGCACTCGTCAGCTAGATCGCAAAGCAGGTCGATAGACAGGCGCTCAACACCGGGCATCGATGGTACGGCTTCTCTTTGTTGCGTGCCCTCAAGCACGAACACCGGGTAGATAAGATCATCGGTCGTGAGTCGGTTTTCGCGCACCAAACGGCGGGAAAAATCGTCGCGCCGGTTGCGACGCATACGGGTGGCGGGGTACGCTCCGCGAGCAAATTGCCAGCTCATTCGTGCTTAGCTCCTATGAAGGTTTTACAACAGGCTTTCATTTTAACGGCCTTTTGGGCTGGAGCCTATCTGCGCGACATTTTACCGCGTTAATTGACGCTAACCCCAGGGTAAATACTGACTATGAATACCGCTATTGGAATTGACCTCCCCGAAGACATCGCCGCTATACAAGATGGTATAGAAGCCTTTGTACGCAAAGAAGTGCTGCCCCGCCACGAAAGGCACGAGGCCCTGCTGCACGACCCGCGTAAAAAATACACTGAAGAGGGGCGCTATAGCCCCGATGTTATTCAGCTAATAGGTGAAATTAGAATGGCCTCATCGGAAGCAGGCTATTTCAATATGAGTGCGCCAGAGTCTATTGGTGGCAGTGAAATGGGCCTGCTTGCTTACTACTCAGCATGGGAGCGCGTGTTCCATGTTTGCGGTGGCCTCAACTGGCTGGGGGTTTACTCTATTAGTCATTGGGCCTTTGGCCCCAGCCCGGTGCTCACCCAAATTACCGAGCGCGCGCGGGATGAAATTCTTACCGACATGGTCGCGGGTAAAACCTCCATGTGCTTTGGTCTGTCAGAACCCGGAGCGGGCTCAGATGCCACCATGCTGAAAACACGGGCAAAACGCGATGGTGATGGTTGGCGCATTACCGGTCGCAAGTTATGGACATCAAATTCGCCCCAGGCGCAATACTGCATCGTGTTCGCCATTACCGATGAAGAAAAAGCGGCGCAGCGCAAAGGTGGTATTAGCGCCTTTTTAGTGCCAATGGATTCGCCGGGCCTGGAGATTGAAAGCATCGTCAAAATGTTCGGCCATATTGGCGGCGATGAAGGTGCCCTGCTATTTGACGAAGTCAAAGTGGAACCCTGGCAACTGGTTGGTGAGCTCGACAAAGGTTTTGCCATCGCCATGCTGGGTGTGTCGTTGGGGCGAGTCTACAACTCGGCTCGGGCCGTGGGCTTGGCGCGATGGGGCTTGGATACCGCTTTCGACTATATCGCCCAGCGCGAAGTCTTTGGTAAAGCCATTGCCGAATATCAGGGGGTGACATTTCCGCTGGCAGAGTCAGCAACTGAAATTCACGCAGCCCATTTAATGGCATTAAATACCTGCATGCTGCTCGACAAAGGCAAGCCCGCTATTAAAG
Organism: Candidatus Reddybacter sp.; assembly: GCA_041277045.1. Classification (GTDB taxonomy): domain Bacteria; phylum Pseudomonadota; class Gammaproteobacteria; order Pseudomonadales; family Porticoccaceae; genus Reddybacter. The sequence continues at coordinate 923,402 of JBGFSY010000001.1, forward strand.
AATTGTCGATGACCAAAGCTTATTCCGTAGAGAAAGCGGTTAAGGCAATGGACAGAGTTATGCAGGTACATGGGGCTATGGGCCTGACCAATGAAATGGGTTTAAACGATGCCTGGGAAACCTTGCGCTCAATTAATATTGCCGATGGTACTAATGAGATTTTGCGCCGTACGGTGGTGCAGCGGATGTTGAGGGGTGATCTTGATTTGTAGGTGGTTATTTTTAGGTTTTAATATAATGTTTTATGCCCCCGTTATTTTGTTGCCAATTATTGGATAGTTTGGTGGTGGGGTGTAGGGCTATTTATGTTCATGCAGCGTATAACAGGGTGTGTAGTGCTCACTCTGGGCGACAATTTTCATGCGCTTATCACGGACTAAACCTGCCAATAATTTATCCATAGCGAAAAGAACTTGTTGGTCACCATGTAGGGCGTAGGGGCCGTGCTTCGCAACTTGTTCTTGCCCAAACCCTTTAACATTGCCCGCAACAATGCCTGAAAAAGCGGCACGCATATTGGTGGCGATTTGATGGGCTGGCAGTTGGCTGTGCAGAGCGAGGCTGGCCATATTTTCATGGCTGGGAATGAAAGGCTTTTGCAGTGCGTGGTCAATAGACAGCTGCCAGTTAAAATAATAGGCTTCTTGCTTTTTCTGTCGGTGTTGATGGGTGGTCTCCACATCTTGCTTTGCCTGTGTCGCCACCGCAATGGGGTCGCCAATCATGATTCGGTAGTAACCCTTAACTTGCGCGCCGAGAGTGGCGACTAAAAAAGATTCCAGTTCATCAAAGTAAGCTTTACAGGAATTGGGGCCGGCTAGTATTAAGGGTATTTTCTGCTGGTTCAGGGGGTGCATAAGAATGCTGAGTAAATAGAGTATTTCTTCAATGGTGCCAACGCCGCCGGGGAAAATAATAATACTGTGAGCCAGCCGCACAAACGCTTCAAGCCGCTTTTCAATATCGGGCATGATACTGAGTTCGTTGACAATGGCGTTGGGTGATTCGGAGGCAATAATGCCCGGTTCGCTAATGCCGATATAGCGCCCGGTTTTAATTTGTTGTTTGGCGTGGCCAACGGCGGCACCCTTCATTGGTCCCTTCATGGCGCCAATACCGCAGCCGGTAATAATGTCGAGGCCCCGCAAGCCCAGTCGGTAGCCAACTTCTTTTGAATAGTCGTATTCTTGACGGGGAATGGAGTGGCCTCCCCAGCAAACCACCATATTGGGTTGCACATCACCGCGAACGATTTCGGCGTTTCGCAGTATTCTAAACACTGCGTCGGTAATGCCTTCGGCGCTGTCGAAGTCCAGCTCAGACACTTCGTTAACGATGAAGTCAGTATAAACAATATCGCGCAGGGCTGAGAAAAGGTGGGCATGAATGCCGTGAATCATTACATCGCCAACAAAAGCCTGGGCGGGCGCATTGTGGATTTCTAATGTAAAGCCTCGGGACTGAGGAATCACCTGAATATCAAAATCAGTGAATGCAGCGAACACCTGTGCGGCATCATCGTCCTGATTATCTGTATTGAGAATGGCTAGGGCGCAGTTTCGAAATAGACTCATGGTGTCTTTGTTAGAGGCCGCCAGGCCGGATACTTCTTGCTGCGACAAGAGTTTAAGGGGGTTTTGCGGGCGAAGAATGCAGTGGCTTATTTTTTTCATAAATTGAGGCTTGGGCTTTGTTATTAGAGGTGCTCATTATAGTCTGCGGTAAGACAGTGTAATGACTAAGCGTGCGGTTGGTAAGGTGAGAGTAAATGATAGGCAATAGTGCCAAGAAATAGAAACAGTGACAGGTACATGAGTTTGCGCCAGAGGTTTTGGCTGGCGCGGAGAATTTCAAACTCGGTGATAAAAATAGTTTCGCAGGCGCCATTGCCAGTGTCCTCGCGCGTAATGCTGGTGTCCCGCTTACCGCCGCCTTCGCTGGCGTACTCTGACAGCCAGCCTTTAATGTAACTTTGATCGCCGACCGAAATATTCTTTATTTTATTGCGTATGGCTTTGTCATTGGAGAGTAGGTGGTTGTTGGACAGTTGGTTCATGTCGAAACGGGCCCAGGCTGCGCTATCTGAGGTTTTGATATTGCAGGTAAATTGGCCATTCCAAAAACTGTAATCGTTTAAATCAAGATCAAATGCGCTGTTGCTCCAAACCACACAAACATCAGTGGTGTTGAGGTGATCGTTCCACAATTTATGCAGCATGGTGTCGCCGTCATGCTGGGCGTAAGAGACGACGAGGCCGTAAAGCGCGCAATCGTAGAGGGGCTGAACCTGGTAGTTAACCGCGTTCACTTCTACGTTGAAGGGTGCATGGTTAATCGCTGTTTGCAGTGGTGGGTTTTCGAGTTCCACTTCGAGTTGGGCGTCGGGCTGGAAATCATTGCGATGCCAGAAAGAGATGAGCAGCAGAAGCAGGCTTAAGTAAAAAAATATACGTTGGATGGTGATTCTCGCTGCACAGGCACTAAATGAATGAAAGAGGCGTATAGGTGCATTGGTACTGGGTCATGTTGCGGTGGGCCATATTCCGCGATTTTGTTTTTTGTAGTGCGCTTCGATTTATAAGGGTTTGTACCCGAGTTTTTTCGTTGCTTTGATTTTTGGTGAGGCGTAAGTCAAGCGTTGGGCAAAGGTATGCGGGTTGAGTGGTGTTTTAAAACTGTAAAGCCCTGTTTGAAAGTGTGGATCGGTCCCTTTGGGGCTCAACTCTGGCTAGTTTGCGGTGTGAGCGGCCTTGTCGGTAAGACTCCTGTTGTTTATATAAGTGGATTTGTTGATAGATGTGCGGGCATTTGTGTGGGTATATCCAATTGTATGTTGATAATTGCTTGGTGAAATATCCTAATGCTGCTCACTATTAACCCGGCTATTATCAAGAGTAGGTTTATTAATGCCGTGTTGTTACATTAACTCTTTTGATTTGTGGCTGCTTTCTCCGGCACGAGGGTTGGTGCGAAACGTTTAGTTGGTTTTGGTGTTTGATGAGAAGTGAGTCAGGGCATAGAGGATACGGCTGTCGACATGCCAGTCCTTTTGCGCCATGTTTTCGATGTTCTGGAGTCTTGAGCGCAGGCCCACGCCGCTGGCGATTTGTATAAACAGGCCCGGTCGGGCGTTTACCTCCAGGATTAATGGCCCCCGGTTTTTATCCAGCACAATATCGCAGCCGAGATAGCCGAGTTCGGTGAAATCGTGGCAGTGGCCAGCGAGCTGCAGTAGCTGGCGCCAGTCGGGGATGGCTAAATCGGAAAACTTTACGCCGGTGTCGGGGTGGTGGCTGATTATTTTATCGTTTTGTACGGCTTTCAAGGCGGTGCCGCGGGTGATATCGAGACCGACGCCGACTGCTCCCTGGTGGAGGTTAGCTTTGCCATCGGAATCGCTGGTCGGGCAACGCAGCATTGCCATTATCGGAAAGCCCTGAAAAACAATAATGCGGATATCCGGTAAGCCCTCGTGGCTGTATTTATCCAGCAGCTGGTCGCCGCGCACCAGGGTTTCAATGAGGGCGACATCGGGCTTGCCGCCGAGACTGTACACGCCACTGAGAATATTGGAGACATAGTGGCGGATGGCGTTGGCGGTGAGTAAAGCCCCAGAGGGTTTGAAAAATTGCTCGCCCTCGCGACGGCTAACGACCAAAATCCCCTTGCCGCCACTGCCCCGCGCGGGTTTTATAACAAAACTTTGATGGTCTTTGAGCAGGGCCGGTAATGTCTTCAATTGCTGGGGTGAGGCAATCACCCCGAGAAGTTCTGGCACCGGCAGATTAACCGCGAGCGCTGCTTTTTTAGTCTTAAGTTTATTGTCGACAAGGGGGAAGTTCTCCCGTTTATTATAGCGGGAGATATAAGACACATTGCGCTCGTTAAGACCGAGTACACCGGCATTGCGCAGCTTTTTGTGGCGTTTAATCCACATGCGTAAGCTCTTGGTGGTGGCGCGACACGATCACTCCACCGCGCTTTGAAAGCGGAAAAATTCGTTGAGCCGGTAGCCAGAGTATTGGCCGAGCAGCAAAATAAACCCGAGTACGGCAAGCAGTAGTTCGGGGAAGTTATAGGTTAGGTGGCCAACTAATGGATTGGTCATCGCCAGGTAGGCGACGATGGCAACGGTGAGGCTGCCCAGGCCCTGCACCGCAACTTCGCGGGCGCCATCTTCTTCCCAGGTAATGGACAGGCGCTCGATGGTCCAGGCCAGAATTACCATGGGGAAGAAGGTCATATTGAGCATTTGCTCAAGCCCGAGCTTGTGGCTAATAACACTAAATACCGCCATCAGTATGACCACCACAATTAATACGGCGGCAATTCTCGAGACCATTAATAAGTCGAGCTGGCTGAGATAGGAGCGGATCCATAGGCCGACAATCACTAGTGCGGTGAGTAGGCCGACCCCGGTTAGCAGGGTGGTTTGCATAAACGCCATGGCAATTAACACCGGCATGAAAGTGCCAGAGGTGCGAATGCCGATGAGTACGCGGAAGAGTACGACGACGAGAGCGCCGATGGGCACGAGTAATAACAATTTAAAGACCGCCTGTTTTTCAACGGGGAGGCTGTAAATATTGAAATCGATAAGAGCTGAGTCGGGCTCCTCGGCGTGCATCAGCGCGATGTTTTTGGTGGGCAGGTCGTTGGCGATAAAGGAAAAGCGAATTTTTGAACGCCGTCCGCCTTCAAGCTGTAGCAGGGAGTCACCGCCGCGCTGCCAGATAAAGAAGTCTTTCGGCAAGCCGAAACGGGCTTCAACAGAGTCGACAATATGCCAGTTCTTACCATCGTAAATTTCGACTAATTCCGTGGCTGTCTGGTTGTGAACTCTGTCAGCAAGGCTTATTCCTCGGACAATATGTGAAGCAACTTCGGCGCGTGAAAGTAATTGCAGTGCCAGGTTGGCCTGAGAAATTCTGTTGCGCGGGTCGTTCAGTGAGTGGCTGCTTTTAATATTTTCGTGCTGTTTAAGTAGCTTTAAAAGTTGTGTCGCAAAGCTACTAGGGTTTGCCGATAAGGCACGAGCTTGAGCAATTAGCGTCGCAGCTGTCGCTTCCTGGGCTGGCGTCCAAATTAGCTTGTCGGGTATCAGGGCGGCTGTTGGCGGCTCGCTCGGTGTCGGGCTCGCGTCCTGTCGGGCAATCTTAAGCTTGTAATAGAGGGTTTGTTGGCCGCCCGCATTTCGGCGTGTCCATGTTGCCCTTCTCTGCTCATCGCCGTTGCGTATATCAAAACCGTAACCCGACGAGGCAAATGTTTCGTCGAGTACTTGATAGGCGTCTTGTGACTGGGGCAGGGCAAGATCAACAATGATCGGTTGCTGGGTCGCCGAGAAAGTGATTTTAGCTTCAACATCCCAAACCCGGGTCAAGCTACCGGGGGATAGTGGAAAGTTAAGTGCCAAGTTTTTATAGAGAGTGAGACCAATGCCGGCAGATATAAAGACCAGTGCGAGTAAATAGACCTGGGCGCGTGACGACATAAGCGCTGTTTTATTTCGCGATTAAACGCTGGCTAACATCGACGATGGCCAGGTTGCGGAGAAAGTTTCGGCCGATTAAAACGGGGTGGGCCATGGTGGTGCGCTCAGAAAGAGAAACATCAATTTGTTCAGTCATCGCCCCGAGGGTGATTGTCATTTTTACCACCAGTCGACGTTCGGTTGTTTCACTGCCTGCTTGTTTGATGCGCACGGTGCGGGCGACAGGTCTCTCAATCGCTAGCGGTGTCTGGATGGAAGGGTGATCGATTTCAAAGCGGACCCAATCACGGCCGTCCCGTTCAAAGGCAACAATATGGCTGGCGTGAATAGAGGTGCCGGCTGCCCCGGTGTCGATGCGAGCCATAAATACCTGCCCTGGTGGTGCGACGTTAACATTTTCAATTTCGCCAATCACCAGCTTATCGGCAATTTTGGCCGCAGGGCTCGCGGGGCAGCGGCGCGGTTTAATACTTGGGCAGGCCTTTTGTTGAACGCTAGGGCAGGCTGGTGGTTTGCTGAGAGCGGGGCAATTATCCCTATTTGCGGCGGCCTTGGGGTGCTGAACTACCGGGGTGATGGTATTGGCCGGAGTGATGGCGCAGGCCGATAGCAAGAGGGCAAGACTAAAGATAATCTGTAAACGAGCTGATGTAAGGTTGGTGAGGGCTTGCTTCATCAATGTTGGCTACGTTTTGGCTCGCTGCAAATGGGGGTTCGGTAGAACCGATGGTCTGAATTTGGCAAGCAGTAAGCCAATCCGAGCGCTATTGTCGCTGATGACAAAAAAATTACAATACTGGGAAGCCTTCTAATGTTGAAAGGCTTGACTGGGGGCTTACCCGTTTTCAGAAAAGGCATTGCGTTGCTGTGACAAGTAAGCTGGAGCAGGGTTCCCTTCAGGTTTTCGTATCCCACAGCGGGCTTATCCCCAGCTTAAGCGTGCTTATGTAAAAGACTTCACGGGGTTATGATTAAAGCCCGCCGCCAAACATGTCGAGAAAAATCATGTTGATAAAAGCGCTACATCTGTTTTCCCCCGTATTGCTCGTGGTTCTACTGCTGGGTGCTACGTCGGGCTTTGCCGGCGATCCGAGAGTTCGGCTGCTTGAGGATAGTCTTTCCTCTATAAATACCGGTAGCGAGCTGGAGAGTTACACTTTTTCCACCCGCAAAGGCGAGGTGAAAAGTGCCATTCAGTGCCTCGGTGGGTATAAGTTTGCAGTGGTTTCTTCCGTGGGCCACAAGGCGGCCCCTCAGCCTGCGGTGAGTATTATTCAGGTATATGAAGATCTTAAGGGCCGCGTTGTTCCTGCAAGATGTTAGCCGCTGCAAAACATTGGCACGTTTACAGCGGCCGTGCTTAGTAGGACTTCGCCAGACCGAGCACTTTCTCTGCAATAAAGCACAAGATTAATTGTGGGCTAATGGGTGCCAGGCGGTGGATCATGCACTCGCGCAAATAGCGTTCAACGTGATACTCCTTAGCATAGCCCATGCCGCCGTGGGTCATCACTGCCTGTTGGCAGGCTTTAAAGGTGGCCTCGGCGGCAAAGTATTTGGCGGCATTGGCGTAGGCGCCGGCATCTTCGCCATTGTCATAGGCTGCAGCGGCGCGAAAGACCATTAAGTTGGCGGCTTCCAGTTCTATCCAGGATTCAGCCAGGGGGTGCTGCACGCTTTGGTTCTGGCCGATGGGGCGACCGAATACCTCGCGCTCACCGGCGTAAGTGACGGCGCGTTTCAGGGCGGCGCGACCGAGGCCGACCAGGCCGGAGGCAATCAGTACGCGCTCGGGATTCAGCCCGTGTAACAAGTAGCGAAAGCCCTTACCCTCTTCGCCGATGCGATCTTCCACCGGGATTTTAAGACCGTCAATAAATAACTGGTTGGAGTCGACACACTTGCGGCCCATTTTTTCAATGCGGCGGATTTCACAGGTGCTGCGGTCGAGATCGGTATAAAAAAGCGTCAAGCCATCAATGGGACGTTTGGTTTCTGACTCGGGCTTGGTGCGGGCGATAAGCATAATCTTGTTGGACACTTGCGCCGTCGAGGTCCAGACCTTCTGGCCGTGCACCACATAGTGGTCGCCCTTCAAAATAGCTTCGGTTTTGAGGCGGGTGGTGTCGAGGCCGGTATTGGGTTCGGTGACACCGAAGCAGGGGATATCGTCGCGGCGCATCACCGGCGGCAACATGCGCTGTTTTTGCTCTTCAGTGCCGAACACGGCAATGGGGTTGACGCCAAACAGCGGGATGGCCACCGAAGAAACACCACCATTGGCCGCACCCGACTCGGCGATAGTCTGCACCATCACCGCCGCTTCACTAATGCCCAGGCCACTACCGCCGACCTCTTCGGGCATACAAATACCCAGCCAGCCATCGTCGGCCAGGGCGCGACAAAAGTCTTCGGGGAATTCGCCGTCGGTATCGCGATCGAGCCAGTATTGATCATCAAAGGGTTTGCAAAGTTTTTCGATGCTGTCTTTGATTTGTAGTTGCTGTTCAGAAAAGGAGAAATCCATAGCCGGCCCCATTATATTAGTATTTTTTGGGCGCAATTTTTGGCCCGTTTGATGAAGATTGTAAGTGTTGTGAGCGAGTGATTGAGCGTTGCCCAGTAAAAATAATTTTGCTCCGGGGTCGAAGCCTTTTGATAACTTGTTAGACCATATCGCCAAGTAGGGCCTGCACTATGCTCAAGGCTGAGAGTGGCGCCGTTTCTGTGCGCAGTACCCGGGGGCCAAGGCCGACGGAAATAACACCCTGTTGTTGGGCTTGCTGGATTTCCCCATCGCTAAAGCCGCCCTCGGGACCAGATAGCAAAACGATAGTCTTTGCCGAGGAACCCTGGTCGAGCAATGTGCTACTCAGGCTTTGTTCGGCTCTGGGGTCGAGTATCAGCTTTAAGTTTGTATCGAGAGCCGTAGAGGGTGTAGCGATAGCCGCGAGAAATTCACTCAGCGGCTGTGCCGGTTTTATAGTGGGCACATCATTGCGCTGGCTTTGCTCGCAGGCGCTAATGGCTATTTGCTGCCAGTGGCCGAGCTTTTTCAAGGCTCTTTCGCCCTTGAGCTTCACCTCACAGCGCTCGGTAAAGAGGGGGGTGATTTCATTGATGCCGAGCTCAACTGCCTTTTGTATCACCCAGTCCATGCGCTCGCCCCGCGACAGACCGATGGCCAGTACCATTCGTACCGGGCTGGGGGCTACGCCGGCACTGTGCTTGCCGATGCTGATGGTGGCCCGCTTGTTGGTGGCGGATTGCAGTGTTGCGGTGTATTCGCCGCCGCTGCCGTTAAAGACAATCAGTGCGTCATCGGCGCGCAGACGTAGTACAGAAACGAGATAGTGGGCGGCGGCTTTATCGAGTGCCAGTTCGGCCCCACTTTGCAGGGCCTGGTCGAGATAGACTCTTGGCACGCGCACAGGTCTAGCTCAGGTCGGCGCTGACACCGAGGCGGGAGAGGATGTCGACGCTGGGCTCGGCCTGGTTCATGGTGTAAAAATGCAGGCCCGGTACGCCACCTTCTAGCAGGCGTTCGCAGAGTTGAGTAATCACATCGCTGCCAAAGGCAATAATACTGGCCTGGTCATCGCCGTATTGTTCGAGCTTCTTGGCCATCCAGCGGGGGATTTCGGCGCCGCAGCCGGCAGAGAAGCGAGCGAGATTGGTGAAATTGGTGATCGGCATAATACCGGGCACAATGGGTTTGTCGATACCCGCTTTGGCGGCTTGATCGAGGAAGTACCAGTAGGCATCGATATTAAAAAAGTACTGGGTGATTGCGCCGTCCGCTCCGGCTTTGAATTTTTCACCGAGCCAGTAAATATCATCCTTATAGCTTTTGGCGTCGGGATGAATTTCGGGATAGGCCGCCACTTGCAGATTAAATTTCTCACCGAAGTGCTCGCGTATAAAGGCAACCAGTTCATTGGCATGGATGGGCTTGCGGGTGCTTGTGGGGTCGCTGGGAAGATCGCCGCGCAGGGCGAGCAGGCGCGAGACACCGGCCTGGCTATAAGTTTCGAGCAGGGCTTTGATGGCACCGGCGTCATCGTCGCCAAAGGCAAATGACAGGTGGGGCATAACATCGAGACCAGCGGCGCGGGTTTCGAGCACGATATCTCGGGTGTTGTTACGGGTTGAGCCGCCGGCGCCATAGGTCACCGAAAAATACTCCGGCGCCAGCTGGGCCAGGGTTTCTCGGGTGCGAGCCAGCTTCTCAGCGCCGGGCTGAGTTTTCGGCGGGAAGAACTCAAAACTTAATAACCAGTCTTTAGCCATGCCAGGTATTACTTCTCTTCAATGTGTTTCGTTGTCTGTGTGTCGCGTCAGACGCAAGCCCAGCGTCCCGTAGAGCTGTGAACAGTGCTACGGGGCGCGACGATATAGCAACAGGGGCTTAATAGCGATAGGCGTCGGCTTTGTAGGGTCCGTCGACCTCGACATTAATGTAGTCGGCCTGGGTTTGTGTCAGCTGGGTGAGCACGCCTGAAAAGCCTTTCACCATGTGCGCGGCGACTTCTTCGTCGAGGTGCTTGGGCAGGACTTCAACGCGCAGCGCCTGTTCCTGGGCCGGTTTATTCATATCGGCAAACTTCTGCGCGTAGAGGTGAATTTGCGCCAGCACCTGATTGGCAAAAGAGCCGTCCATAATGCGGCTGGGGTGGCCCGTGGCGTTGCCCAGGTTGACCAGGCGGCCTTCTGAGAGCAGCAGGATGTGGTCATTTTCAGCCGCTTCAATCGTCTTGGCGCGATAGATCTTGTGGACCTGAGGTTTGATCTCCTGCCAGAACCAGTTTTCCCGCGTAAAGGCGGTATCAATCTCATTGTCGAAATGGCCGATATTGGATACCACGCAGCCGCTTTTCAGCGCTGTAAGCATCTGCGCATCGCAAACATTGACATTGCCGGTGGTGGTGACGACCAGATCAATGGTGCCGAGCAGGGCGCGGTTAATACCCTCGGCGGTGCCGGTATTGATACCGTCTATATAGGGTGAAACCACTTCAAAGCCATCCATGCAGGCCTGCATGGCGCAAATGGGGTCGATTTCTGCGACTTTAACGATCATGCCTTCCTGACACAGTGATTGCACCGAGCCTTTGCCGACATCGCCGTAGCCAATGACCAGGGCTTTTTTACCGGCCAGCAGGTGGTCGGTGGCGCGTTTGATGGCATCGTTGAGGCTGTGGCGGCAACCGTATTTATTGTCGTTCTTCGACTTGGTGACCGAGTCGTTGACATTAATGGCCGGTATTTTTAGCTGTCCGGCTTCGAGCATTTCGTAGAGGCGGTGGACACCGGTGGTGGTTTCCTCAGTGACGCCGTGTACGGCCTCGAGTATCTGCGGATACTTGTCGTGGAGGATTTGGGTCAGGTCGCCACCATCATCGAGAATCATATTGGCCGCCCAGGGCGCGCCGTCTTTGAGGATGGTTTGCTCAATGCACCACTCGTACTCTTCCTCGGTCTCACCCTTCCAGGCATAAACGGCAACACCGCTAGCGGCAATGGCCGCCGCCGCGTGATCTTGCGTTGAAAAGATATTGCACGATGACCAGCGCACTTCGGCGCCGAGAGACTCGAGGGTCTCAATCAGCACGGCGGTTTGAATGGTCATGTGAATGCAGCCAAGGATTTTGGCAGCGGCCAGTGGCTGTTCGTGATGATATTTTTCACGAATCGCCATTAACGCTGGCATTTCTGTTTCGGCGATTTCTATTTCTTTGCGGCCCCAGTCACTGAGACTGATGTCGGCTACTTTGTAGTCGGGTGCTAATGCGTCTAACTTGGCAAAATTGCTCACTGTCCATTCCTCTTTCTTTAATTTAGATAGCTGTCGCCGTGGTGGCGCCAGTGATGTTTGATTTGTGGCTGAATGGGTGAGCGTTAAATTTCTGCTCGCAAGGCATCGGCTTTATCAGTTTTTTCCCAGGTGAAGTCTGCCTCTTCCCGGCCGAAGTGACCGTAGGCAGCCGTTTGGCGATAGATGGGGCGCTTCAATTGCAGCATCTCGATAAGACCGGCAGGGCGCAGGTCGAAGTGCTTGGTAACAAGCTCGGAGATGCGCTCGTCGGGCATCACGCCGGTGCCGAAGGTGTTGACGGCAATGGAAGTGGGGTCGGCCACGCCGATGGCATAGGATACCTGGATTTCGCAACGCTCAGCGAGACCGGCGGCGACGATATTCTTCGCCACATAGCGCCCGGCATAGGCAGCTGAGCGGTCAACTTTTGATGGGTCTTTACCGGAGAAAGCGCCGCCACCGTGGTGGGCCATACCGCCGTAGGTATCGACAATGATTTTGCGTCCGGTAAGACCGCAATCGCCCATGGGGCCGCCAATAATAAACTGGCCAGTGGGGTTGATATGGTAGAGGGTGTCTTTGTGCAGCCATTCGGCGGGCAGGGTGGGTTTGACGATATCTTCCATCACCGCATCTTGCAGGTCAGGCAGGGAAATGTCGGGGCTGTGCTGAGTGGAGAGGACAACCGCGTCAATCGCAACAGGTAGACCGTTTTCATAGCGCAGAGTGATCTGGCTTTTCGCATCGGGGCGTAACCAGGGCAGTATTTTGTGCTTGCGCAAATAAGCCTGGCGCTCAACTAAACGGTGGGCGTAAAAAATGGGGGCCGGCATCAGCACTTCAGTTTCATTGGTAGCGTAGCCAAACATCAAACCCTGGTCGCCAGCACCGAGATCTTTATTGCCGGCTTCATCGACACCAACGGCGATATCGACAGACTGCTTGCCAATGGCGTTGAGCACGGCGCAGGTGGCACCATCAAAGCCCACGTCAGAGCTGTCGTAACCGATATCGAGGATGACATTGCGCACGATGTCTTCAAGGTCGACATAGGTGTTGGTGCGTACTTCACCGGCAATGACTGCGACACCGGTTTTTACCAGGGTCTCCACCGCAACACGGGCATTGGGGTCGTCGGCAATAATGGCGTCGAGAATGGCGTCTGAAATTTGATCGGCCATCTTATCGGGATGACCCTCAGATACGGATTCGGAGGTGAAGATATTGTATTGACTCATCGAGTTGTCCTTTTCATTGCCGATCTGACTGGTGTCGATCTACTAGTGTAGATGCTTACTTATGAAATTTTCGCAGTTGGACTTTAAAGCCGTTGCGTTGTGCCATGTAGACACTTTCACCGGCTTTAAAACCACATTCCTGGGCCCAGATGCCCAGCTCTTCGGGACAGAAGCCCAGCCACAGATCACCGCAGGTGTCGCGCACCCAGTCCTGATCGTGCTGGCAGAGCTCGGTGATAATTAAGCTGCCGCCAGGGTTAAGCAATTGGTAAATATCTTTGAGCATGTCGACGGGGGTGGCGACGTGGTGAAGCACCATATTTAAAGTGGTGCAGTCGACGCTGATTTTTGCCGCTGCTTCGCTGTTCGTTTCGCCGAGAATAAAGCGAATGTTGCCGCAGAGCTCTTTGCCCACCAGGGCCTCGGCGCGCTCGAGCATGGCGGAGGCGTTATCGAGCGCGACCACCTCTTCAAAGCGCGGTGCCAGTGCCGCTAATAGCTCGCCTTCACCGGGGCCAATTTCGAGAACAGATTTGGCGCCCTTCTGGCGTTCCGGTTCGAGTAACTCCAGCACAGCATCACCATAGAGTGAATAGCTGGCGATCAGGTCTTGCTGTTGGCGAAAGCCCTCAGCATTGAGCTTGAAGAAGGTTTTTGATGTGCTTGAGCGGTGTTCGTGAATGCGGGCGACTTCTGCCAATACGCCGCTGGGTAGCTCACAAGTATCGAGTTGGGTGAAAATCTGTTCGCGCAGCAGCGCTAGCTCACTGCCATCATTGATATTGCGACGGTAGAAAATAAAAGTGCCTTCTTTGCGTGTGACGACCAGGCCGGCTTTGGCGAGCACTTTTAAATGATGGCTCATGGCGGGCTGGCGGATGGCAAACATTTGCGCTAACTCAAGCACACCAAAGGCATCGCGCTGCAGTACGCGTAAAATTTGCAGGCGCAGCTCATCGCCGGCAGCCTTACACAAGGTGCTGAGGTGGGGGATGCCCGTTGGGCTTTGTGCGTTTTTGTCAGTGGCGGTGGTCATGGAGCGGGACTCTACTACAGAGGAGTTTCAATATCAAAAATAGTTGATGTTTGTGTTGGCGGTTCGGAAAACCCTGGTGTGGGCTGAGGGGCAATTAAAAGGCTAGAAATTGCCATAAATCGACAGGAGTTCTTTACTGGCTGGCGCCGGTGCGGGAAAATGGCGCCCCTTTTTTCTATCTTCTGGAGTATCGCTTCGATGCAATCTCGCCGTGATCTTGCCAATGCTATACGCGCGCTCAGTATGGATGCCGTCCAACAGGCCAATAGTGGCCACCCTGGGGCACCCATGGGGATGGCGGATATCGCCGAAGTACTGTGGAATGACTATCTCTGCCACAACCCGGCCAATCCGGCCTGGGCCGACCGCGATCGCTTTGTGCTGTCGAATGGTCACGGCTCGATGCTACTTTACTCCCTGCTTCACCTCACGGGTTATGAGTTGCCCTTGCAGGAGTTAAAAAACTTCCGCCAGTTGCATTCAAAAACAGCGGGTCACCCCGAGCTGGGTGAGGCGCCAGGTATTGAAACCACCACCGGGCCGTTGGGTCAGGGCCTTGCCAACGCCGTGGGCATGGCGCTGGCGGAGAAAATTCTCGCCGCGCAATTTAATCAGCCCGGCCACGACGTTGTCGATCACCACACCTATACCTTTCTTGGCGATGGCTGCTTGATGGAAGGCATCTCCCACGAGGCCTGCTCGCTGGCGGGTACGCACAAGCTGGGTAAGTTGATCGCCTTTTATGATGACAACGGTATTTCTATCGATGGCGAAGTCGAAGGCTGGTTTACCGATGACACCCCGGCACGTTTTGAAGCCTACGGCTGGCAGGTCATTCCCAAAGTTGACGGCCACGATGACGAGGCGATAAAAGCCGCGATAGAACAGGCCCGCAGTGAAAATGGCAAGCCAACCTTGATTTGCTGCCAAACGGTGATTGGCTTTGGTTCACCTGCAAAGCAGGGTACCTCCGGTTGTCACGGCGCGCCCCTCGGTGCGGATGAAATTGCCGCTACAAAAGCCGAGCTGGGTTGGAAGCACGGCGCCTTTGTTATCCCCGATACGATTTACGAGGGTTGGTCGGCCAGCGATAAAGGCAGCAAGGCTGAAGCCGAGTGGCAGCAGCGTTTTGATGCCTATAGTCAGGCTCACCCCGCGCTAGCGGCTGAATTACTGCGCCGCGTTAATGGCGATTTACCGGCGGACTTCTCCGCTCAGGCCCAGGCTTATGTCGACGAATGTCAGGCCAAGGGCGAATCACCGGCGACGCGCAAAGCCTCACAAAACTGCCTCGATACCTTTGGGCCACTGTTACCCGAGCTACTCGGCGGTTCGGCTGATCTGGCCGGCTCCAACAATACAATGTGGAAGGGCTGTAAAGACATTAGCGCTGACGAGGCCTCCGGCAACTATCTTTACTACGGTGTTCGAGAGTTCGGTATGGCGGCGCTGATGAATGGCATCGCTCTGCACGGCGGTTTTATTAACTACGGCGCGACCTTTTTAGTGTTTATGGAGTACTGCCGCAACGCCGTGCGCATGGCGGCACTCATGAAGCAGCAGAGCATTTTTGTCTTCACTCACGACTCCATTGGTCTCGGCGAAGATGGCCCCACGCACCAGCCCGTTGAGCAACTCACCAGCTTGCGCACTACGCCAAATATGAATACCTGGCGTCCCTGCGATACCGTTGAGTCGGCGGTGTGCTGGAAGACCGCGATTGAGCGTAAAGACGGCCCCTCGGCATTGATCTTTACCCGTCAGGGTTTGCCCCATCAGGCGCGCTCTGCCGAGCAGGTAGCAGCTATTGCCAAAGGTGCTTACACCCTCGTCGATTGTGATGGTGAGCCGGATATGATTTTGATGGCGACGGGTTCTGAAGTGCAATTGGTTGTTGCCGCGGCGCAAACTCTCAGCGAGCAGGGCAATAAGGTGCGCGTTGTCTCCATGCCCTGTACCGAGATTTTCGATGCTGAGGATAGGGCCTATCGCGAGTCAGTCTTGCCTTCAAGCGTGCGCAAGCGCATCGCGGTTGAAGCCCTGCATCAGGATTTCTGGACTAAATACACCGGCCTCGATGGCGCGGTGATTGGCATGAGTACTTTCGGTGCCTCGGCCCCGGGCCCCGAGTTGATGGAGTACTTCGGTTTCACCGTCGATAACGTGGTTGCCAAAGCTAAGGCGCTGCTTGCTTAGTCAGGGGCTGCTTAAATGACACTGCGTATAGCCATTAATGGCTTCGGTCGAGTGGGCCGCTGTGTGCTACGCGCATTGCATGAGCGGCACCAGCACTTGGGCGGCAGCTTGCAGGTTGTCGCCATTAATGAGCTGGCCGACCTCGATACCATTGCCTATCTGACCCGCTATGACTCCACTCACGGCCGCTTTCCGGGCCGTGTTGAGCTGGCGAGTGAAGGTCGCGAATGCCTGTTGATTGATGGACGTGAAATTCACGTCAGTCATCAGCGTTCATTGGCTGAACTGCCCTGGGCAGAACACGCTATTGATTTGGTGCTTGAATGTACCGGCACCTTCGCACAGCGCAATATTGCCCAGCAACATATCGATGCCGGTGCTAAAGCTGTGTTGTTTTCGCAGCCTGCCGAAGCCGATATTGATGCCACGGTGGTGTACGGCATAAATCATCAGCAATTAACGCGTGAGCATAAAATTATTTCAGCGGCATCTTGCACCACCAATTGTGTGGTGCCAGCGATTAAAGCGCTGCACGATGCGCTGGGTGTCGAGGCGGGGGTGATTACCACCATCCACTCGGCGATGAATGATCAGCCGGTGCTCGACTCTTATCACCATACCGATCTGCGTAAAACCCGCGCGGCCTTTCAGTCGATTATTCCGGTAGAAACCGGTTTGGCGAAGGGCATCGACCGCATATTACCCGAGCTGAGCGGTCGCTTTGAAGCGCAGGCGATGCGGGTGCCAACGCAAAATGTATCGGCCATCGATTTGTCGGTACAGGTAGGCAGAGACACCAGTAGCGAAGAGGTTAACGCCATTCTGCGCGCTGCCAGTGAAGGGCCCTTGAGTAATATTCTCGGCTTTACCGAAGAGCCGCTGGCATCCTGTGATTTTAATCACGACGCCCACTCAGGCATCGTCGATGCCAGCCAGACCCGCGTCGGTGGCGAGCGTTTAGTAAAAGTCTTGCTATGGTTTGATAACGAATGGGGCTATGCCAATCGTATGCTTGACCTTGTTGAATTTTGGAAGGGCTGAGTATTGGAAAGGCTGGGATTCGGCAGGCTGACTACTGGCAGCGTACACATCACTAAGATTAAATTTTGACGTAAGCAGCAGAAGGAAACGCAAACACAATGACTATCAAGTTAATGACAAGTCTCGATCTCGCCAATCAGCGGGTGCTTATACGGGAAGACTTGAACGTACCCATTAAAGAAGGCGCGGTAAGTTCTGATGCGCGCATTCGTGCGGCGCTGCCGACTATTCGTGCGGCGATGGCAGCGGGTGCAAAAGTTTTGTTGATGTCCCACCTCGGTCGCCCCGTTGAAGGCGAGGCTGACAGTGCATTTTCACTGCAACCCGTGGCGGCTCATTTGAGTGGCTTGCTGGGCTGTGACGTGCCGGTGATTAGCGACTGGCGCGATGGTGTCGATGTCGCCAGTGGTAACGTCGCACTGCTCGAAAATGTGCGCTTTAACAAAGGCGAGAAAAAGAATGATGAGGCCCTGGCAAAAGCCTATGCCAGCCTCTGCGATATTTTTGTAATGGATGCCTTCGGTACGGCCCATCGGGCACAGGCATCTACCCACGGCGTTGCTCGCTTTGCCAAAGTTGCCTGTGCAGGGCCATTGTTAGCCGGTGAACTGGATGCGCTGGCGAAAGCTCTCGCCGCACCAGCGAAGCCCGTCGTCGCCATTGTTGGTGGTGCGAAAGTGTCTACCAAAATCGAAGTACTCGAAGCATTGTCGGATAAGGTCGATCAACTGATCGTTGGCGGCGGTATAGCCAATACCTTTTTAGCCGCTGCAGGCAAGCCCGTTGGCAAGTCACTGTGCGAACATGATTTAACAGACGTTGCCCGTGGGCTAATGGAAAAATGCGATATTCCTTTACCGACGGATGTGGTGGTTGGCAGCGAGTTTTCGGAGCAGGCTGAAGCCACGCTAAAGTCGGCCGATGATGTCAGTGAAGGCGATATGATTTTTGATATCGGCCCCGATACAGCGGCTAAACTTGCCACCATTCTGCAAGATGCCGGTACTATTATCTGGAATGGCCCGGTCGGTGTATTTGAATTCGACCAGTTTGGCGCAGGCACCGAAGCAATTGCCCGAGCCATCGCTACGAACAAGGGTTTTTCCATCGCCGGTGGCGGTGATACTTTAGCGGCAGTGGATAAATACGCCATCGCCGATGACGTCAGTTATATCTCTACCGGTGGCGGTGCCTTCCTCGAATATGTCGAGGGCAAAACCCTGCCCGCAGTGGCAATGTTAGAAGAACGTGGTGACGATTAACACCCCCTAAAACCTGCCCGCTTTAGGGTTAAATATTAACGAGAAATAAGGAAGCAATTATGGCTTTAATCAGCATGCGTCAAATGTTGGATCACGCCGCAGAGCGCCAGTACGGCGTACCGGCGTTCAACGTCAACAACCTCGAGCAAATGCGCGCCATTATGGAAGCTGCTGACCAAACTAACTCGCCGGTGATTGTGCAAGCCTCTGCCGGTGCGAGAAAATATGCCGGTGCGCCGTTTTTACGCCACCTCATTCTCGCCGCCATTGAAGAATTCCCCCATATTCCCGTGGTCATGCATCAAGATCACGGTACTAGTCCCGCCATTTGCCAGCGCTCAATACAACTGGGTTTTTCATCGGTAATGATGGACGGCTCCCTCGAAGAAGACGGCAAAACCCCTTCCAGCTACGAATACAATGTTGAGGTTACGCGCCGTGTGGTGGAGATGGCCCATGCCGGTGGCGTGTCTGTTGAGGGTGAGCTGGGTTGTCTGGGCTCGCTAGAAACCGGCCAGGCAGGTGAAGAGGATGGCGTTGGTGCTGAAGGCACTTTGAGCCAGGAACAAATGCTTACCGACCCCGATGAAGCGGCTGACTTTGTTGCCAAAACCGATGTCGATGCCTTGGCGATTGCCATCGGCACCTCCCACGGCGCCTATAAATTCACCCGTCCACCGACAGGTGATGTGCTTGCTATTAGTCGTATAAAAGAAATTCACGCGCGCATTCCCAATACGCACCTGGTCATGCACGGCTCATCGGCTGTGCCCCAGGACTGGCTGGCAATAATTAATGAGTTCGGTGGTGACATTCCCGAGACTTACGGTGTGCCGGTTGAAGAAGTGATGGAAGGCATTAAGCACGGTGTACGCAAGGTCAATATTGATACCGATTTACGCCTCGCATCAACGGGTGCCATGCGCCGCTACATGGCGCAGAATCCTGCAGACTTTGACCCGCGCAAATATCTGGCGGCGGCGACCACAGCGATGAAGGACATTTGTGTTGCCCGCTATGAATCCTTTGGTGCGGCGGGAAATGCCGATAAAATTAAGGCGCTCAGCTTGGATGCGATATCGCTAAGTTATGCGGCAGGTGAGCTGACTCAGCAGGTTAGCTAACACGCCGTTCTTTTAAATTAAAAAGCCCCGAGCAATTCGACGTTGCCTGGGGCCTTTTAGTTTTCAGGGTTTGACGTGAGTGGACGGCTACATTGCCGTGCGAATTGAGCTAATCACGCCCGCAGTTTCAGGCCGCACACCACGCCAAAGCGTAAAGGCTTCTGCAGCCTGCTCGACTAACATGCCCAAACCATCAGCCGTTTGCTGTGCGCCCTGCTCGTGCATCCAGCGCATAAAAGGTGTGGCTTCGGCGGCATACATCATGTCGTAGCCCTGTGTCTTTGCCGTCAGTACGCTGTTGGGTAGTGGTGCAATTTCGCCCGCCAGGCTGGCGCTAGTGCCGTTGATGATGAGATCGAAATGGCCGCTTTCTGTTAGTTCGTCAAAGCCACAGCCCTGAATATTACCGAGGTCTGCAAAGTCGCGGGCCAGTTTTTGTGCCTTGCTGATGGTGCGGTTAGCGATGACGATGATGGCGGGGTGTTGTTGTAACAGAGGCTCTAATACACCCATGACAGCACCACCGGCCCCGACAAGTAGTATTTTCTTGCCTTCAATGGCCCAGCCAAGATTGGTGCTGATATCACACACCAGGCCAATGCCATCGGTGTTATCGCCGAGTATCTTCCCGTCATTTTGATGAATCAGTGTGTTCACTGCACCGGCGCGACGGGCGCGTTCACTGAGTTCGTCGGCGAAGGTAAAGGCGTCCTGTTTGAAGGGCACGGTGATATTTAAGCCCTTGCCCCCGTCTTTGAAAAAGTTACGGGCCGCAGACTGAAATTGATCGGCTTCGACCAGGGTGCTGACATAGTTGATGTCCTGCCCCGTTAGCTCGGCAAAAGCACTGTGAATTTGTGGTGAGCGGCTGTGCTTAATCGGGTTGCCAAAAACGGCGTACTGGTCTGTCATCATCAAAAAGCCGCTTAGCTGTTAACCCAGTCACGGGGCGGGAGGAAGGTGTCGTAGAGTTCGGCCTCTTCACTGCCGGGTTCGGGGTGCCAGTCGTATTGCCAGCTAACCTGGGGCGGTAATGACATTAAAATGGACTCTGTGCGACCGCCCGATTGCAGGCCAAATAGTGTGCCTCGGTCGAAAACCAGGTTGAATTCAACATAGCGGCCCCGGCGATACAGCTGGAAGTTCTTTTGTTTCTCGGTATAGGGCCGACCGGCGTGTTTTTTGACGATGGGGGCATAGGCTTCGGTGTAGCTGTCGCCGATAGCGCGCATCAGGGCGAAGCTGTCATCAAAGCCGAGTTTGTTAAAGTCATCGAAAAACAGGCCGCCGACACCGCGAGCTTCGTCTCTATGTTTGAGATGAAAGTAGGTGTCGCACCACTCTTTAAAACGCGGGTAGATGTCTTTACCAAAGGGATCGCAAGCGGCTTTGGCGGTGGTGTGCCACTGTTTGCAGTCGGCTTCATCACCGTAATAGGGGGTGAGATCGTAACCGCCGCCGAACCACCAAACGGGTTCTTCACCCTCTTGTTCAGCAATGAAAAAGCGCACGTTGGCGTGGGATGTTGGCACCAACGGGTTGAGGGGGTGTATCACCAGCGAAACGCCCATGGCTTCAAAGGAGCGCCCGGCGAGTTCGGGCCGAGCGACAGTAGCCGAGGGGGGTAATTGCGTGCCGTAGACGTGGGAGAAGTTAACGCCGCCCTTTTCGAACACCGAGCCATTTTCGATAACACGAGTGCGACCTCCGCCGCCGCCCTCCCTGTCCCAGGCGTCTTCACGAAACTTGGCGCTGGGCTCCAGCTTTTGTAATTGCTGGCAAATGCGGTCCTGTAAATCGAGCAGATATTCTTTAACGGCGCTGCTGTCGACCATGGTGTCTTCCTCGTGATGTGTGGCTTAGCTGGCGGCGCGAATAACTTCGCCCGTCACCAGATTGCGGATTTCGCTCGGCATGGCGGCGTGTCCGATACTGCCGGGGGTGTAAGCATCAAGGGTATTGCCGAAATACGCTTTGACCTTCATCAATGATTTTGCTGGTGGCAGGCCCTGGGGGTTGGCTGATGTGGATACCAGCGGGCCACCAAAAGCCCGGCTCAGTGCCGCGGCCACCGGGTGGGCGGTGACGCGCAGTGCGAGAGTGTCACGACCGCCGCTGATCCAGGGGGAGGCATGGTGATTATTGGGGATTAACCAGGTGATTGCCGCGGGCCAACTGTTTTGCAGTTGCTTAAGAAGAGCGGGGCTTAAACCGTGTAAATAAGGCGCAAATAGGGCGATATCGGCGGCGATTAAAATCAGGCCTTTGCGGGGATCGCGTCTTTTCAGGGCGAGCAGGTTTTGTACGGCACCGTGGTTTTCGGGGTCGCAGCCCAAGCCCCATACGGCCTCTGTCGGATAGGCGATGATGCCACCTTTGTGCAGGCTGGCTGCGGCCCGGCGAATACCCGGTCGCAGCGCAAGGTTGGTCACGGCTTAAGCCTTAGCTCGGGCCTGCAGTTTAACCTGTAGGGCCTGGTCTTTTTCGATCACAATCTGAGCATTGGCAGCGCGCTCGTCGAGCAGACGTTGATGCAGTGCCGGGTCGCCACCTGCGATAATTTGCGCGGCCAGATACGCAGCATTTTTGGCACCGGCCTTGCCAATGGCGACGGTGGCGACGGGAATACCACCGGGCATTTGCACGGTCGATAGCAGGGCATCGAGACCTTCGAGGGAGCCATTAATGGGTACGCCGATAACGGGTCGCAAAGTGAGTGCAGCGACAGCGCCAGCCAGGTGAGCGGCCATGCCGGCAGCACAAATAAAGGCCGCGCAACCGCGCTCATCGGCAGAGATCACATAGTCGTGAGTGACCGCAGGCGTGCGGTGGGCGGAGGTGACCTTCGCTTCGAAAGGTACACCGAGTTTGTTGAGCACGTCAAAACTGGCTTCCATAATGGGAAGGTCGGAGTCGGAGCCCATTAAGATGGCGACAAAAGGTTTGCTCATGGCGGCAGCCTCGCTGGCTGTAAAAAAACGCACAGGCTACCGGAAGACGTTGCTGAGGGCAATCAGGGAGGGTGGCTATCTCAGCCGGTTATACATTCCGGCCCGTTGTTCAACCCAATCCTCCAGTTCGAGTTGTACTAATAGCCCGCTGAGTGCGGCCGGTGCGAGTTGAGTGCGTGCCATCAGGGTGTCCAAATCGGTGGGGTCAAAGCCGAGTGCGTTGAGTATCTTATTCGAGGTGTCATCAAGGCTGTTAATATTGTCTGAGGCGGCTGTCTGCTTCGCCCCTTCTGCTTTGTAGGCCAGCATGCCGCCGAGCTCGTTAATGATGTCATCTGCCGTTTCAACCAGTGCTGCGCCCTGCCGGATGAGCTGGTGACAACCCTTGGCGCTGGGGTTGTGGATGGAGCTGGGTATGGCAAAAACTTCTCGTCCCTGTTCCATGGCCAGACGGGCGGTAATCAGCGAGCCGCTTTTCAGCGCCGCTTCAACCACTAGCACGCCAAGACTCAGGCCACTGATAATGCGATTGCGCTGGGGGAAGTTGCCGGGGCGTGCTGGTGTGCCGGGTGGTAATTCAGAAACGATGGCCCCGCCTTTGGCAATAATGTCTTCGTACAGGGTTTGATGGCGTCGTGGATAAATGATGTCGACACCGGTGCCGAGCACGGCGATGGTTTTACCTGTTTCAATAGCGCCCAGGTGGGCTGCGCCGTCAATACCCAGGGCCAGACCGCTGGTGATGACAAAGCCGCTATTGGCTAAATGGCGAGCGAATGCGCGGGCATTTTGTTGTCCGGCTGCAGAGTGGTGTCGGCTGCCGACGATGGCTATTTGTGGCAAATTCAAGATGCCGGTATTGCCCTTAACGAAGAGCAGGGCAGGGGGTGTGTCAATTTCACGCAACAGGGCGGGGTAGTCGAGTGACGATATGAGAACGATGTCGATACCGTTGCTTAAACAAGTGTCGAGAGTTTCCTGTACGAGGTGGTTGAAGTCATCAGGCCTGGCTCGATAGGCATTAAGCCCCTTACGGTATGCAGGTTTGACGGTGCTTATTGGAGCTTGCAGGGCTTTGGCAAAGGAGCCAAATTGCTGGTGGAGTTTGCTGAGGGCAACGGAGCCGATGCCGGGGAGCGTTTGAAGTACGAGGGCGCATTCGCGCTCAGTGATCATAGGTCCCATCCTTGGGGGTGTTTCTTGATTTGAGGAGAGAGCTAGGCCTTAGCCCTCTCCTCAAAATGTAAGGCTAGGGGTTGCGTGCAATATCCTTAACTGAAATTGGCAGGTCAGCAGTGAGGATGAGGGCGAAACTCATTTTTTCAAAAGTGCGGAAAATCATTGCGAGGCCGGCCTTTTCGGGGGGCAGGGTGACAGAATCGCCCTGGACGCGGTCTTTGACAACGGCACCCTTTTTAAGAATTGTCAGCATATTGCCAATTTCCATGCCGTCGCGTTCGCCAAGATTGATGCTGACAACGTCGAGCATGCCGCCAGTACTAACGGCACCTTCAACAGATATAATCAAGCCTTCAGTATCTTCGGGAGGAGAGCTGGGGTAAAAGTTTGCATCAATTTTACGTTCTTCGAGCTCCAGCAGCCTGTCGTCAATACGCAATTCTTCGACACTGCGAGTGGCCTTAAGTGTGGCGATGTCGTCATCAATAGCTTTTATACCCCCGGCGCCAATATCTTTGGCCCGGATACCAAGTACTTCATTGGTATTTGGATCGGTAAAGGCGCCGCCATTGCGATAGACACCGTAAGTATCTTGTGCTTCGGAAAAATCACCTCGCGCATAAAAATCATCCCCTTTGCCGGTTAGTAGGTGTTTGCTTTGGCCGGCGAGTATGTAGGGCGCAGCCTCGAGAACACCGGGCTCTACGACTCGGTTGCGCGATAAGAAGCTATTGATCATTTCCAGTGGCAGAGCGGGGATGGCCTGCCGGTCGGTGATCTCGCGGATTTGAGGGCTGAGTTTCACATCTCGGCTACGCGTGAGTATCAATCGAGCTTTGCCATCGATGTAGATAAGGCTAATGATGTCGCCGGGATAGATCAGGTGTGGGTTTTGAACTTGTGGATTGACTTGCCAAATTTCCGGCCACAACCAGGGTTTGGCGAGAAAGTGGGCGGAAATATCCCAAAGCGTATCGCCTTTTACCACGGTATACTTATCGGGAATGTCGTCATTAAATGGGGCTTCTGCAACAGCGGTTGCGACAAGGACCCAGATGCTTATCAGTGCCAACGCTACTGTCTTTATAGGGCTCTTCATAAAGGCTCTTCCTTAGGCTGAATGCCGATGGTGTATACTAGTCGCATCAGCGGGTTCAGGGTTGTAATTATTGGACCAGCCCGGATGTTAACAGTCGTTTATACCTTTTTGCTAGAATTCCATCACAAAGCCATGACTATTCGAACAATTCTTGAATTTCCAGACCCCCGCCTACGCACCATAGCTGCGCCAGTTGCCAAGGTCGACAAGCACATCCGCCATCTACTCGACGACATGTTTGAAACCATGTACGAGGCCAAAGGCATTGGACTGGCCGCGACGCAAATTGATGAGCACCAGCGCATCGTGGTTATGGATCTCTCTGAAGAAGGGGATAGCCCGCTGATCCTTATCAATCCTGAAGTAGAATTTATTGGCGATAGCCAACTAGAGCACGATGAAGGTTGCCTGTCTGTGCCTGGTTTCTATGAAGCAGTTTCGCGTCCAGACTGCATTCGCCTTCGAGCGCTAAACGAGAAGGGTGATGTTTTTGAGCTGGAGCCCGATGGCCTGCTCGCAGTATGTATCCAACATGAGCTCGACCACCTCAATGGTAAATTGTTTGTCGATTATCTCTCCGCCCTGAAGCGCCAGCGAATTCGGAAAAAACTGGAAAAGCTGCATCGACAATCGGCTTAATGTGTATTTAAAGTGAGGTTTCTGCGACCTCACTCTGACCGCCGTTTCCAGCGCGACCTGACGCTTACTGAGATTCTATTTTGAAGATTATTTTTGCCGGTACTCCCGATTTTGCGGCCAGCCATTTAACGGCTTTATTAGACCAGGGTAAGCACACCGTGGTGGCTGTTTATACCCAGCCCGATCGACCCGCCGGGCGTGGTAAAAAACTAAAGCCCAGCCCCGTAAAACAGCTAGCCGAGCAACATGGCCTGCCAGTGATGCAGCCGCTTACTTTGAAAAACCCTGAAGCGCAACAGCAGCTGCAAGCCCTTGAGGCCGATCTGATGGTGGTCGTTGCCTACGGCTTGATTCTGCCCCAGGTGGTGCTCGATACGCCGCGTCTGGGTTGTATTAATGTTCACGCCTCTTTGCTACCACGCTGGCGCGGTGCGGCACCCATACATCGCGCTCTGGAAGCCGGGGACGCTAAAACCGGCGTCACCATTATGCAAATGGAAGCGGGGCTCGATACTGGGCCCATGCTACTTAAGGCCGAGTGCGCTATTGATGGCGACGACAGTGGTGGCAGTTTGCACGACAAACTGGCAGGCATCGGCTGCGAGGCCTTGCTCAAAGCCCTCGATGCTCTGGCCGGCAATAGTTTGGTCGCCGAAGTACAGGATGATGCCTTGAGTAACTATGCGCCTAAAATCAGCAAAGAAGAGGCGCGGCTCGACTGGTCGTGTTCTGCAACCGAGCTAG
Source organism: Candidatus Reddybacter sp. (assembly GCA_041277045.1). Taxonomy (GTDB): domain Bacteria; phylum Pseudomonadota; class Gammaproteobacteria; order Pseudomonadales; family Porticoccaceae; genus Reddybacter. The sequence goes on from JBGFSY010000001.1 coordinate 949,220, forward strand.
ACCTTAAAATTCGCGCCTTCAATCCTTTTCCGGTCGCCTTTACCACGTTGGGTGATGAGCGGCTCAGAGTGTGGGCTGCCGAAATAGAGGCAACTCATGCTCATCAAGCTGCTGCGGGCACTATTTTAAAATGTGATAGCCAGGGCATTTGGGTGGCCTGCGGGCAAGGTGCGCTGGTGCTGAGCGAAATACAGTTGCCGGGTAAAAAACGTCTACCGGTGCAAGCCGTATTGAATAGTCAGGCGCATTTATTCGCGGCGGGCGTACAGCTGGGTTTGCTTCAGGGTGCCAGCAATGGAAGTTAGAGTTGCCGCTGCCAAAGTACTTCTGGCAGTCACCCGCGACGGTGTCTCCCTCAGCCAATGTCTACCCGAATTGTCGGTACAGGTGGTGGAGCGTGACCGCCCACTACTGCAAGATCTTTGTTACGGCACCTTGCGCTGGTATCCCCGTTTGAATGCCTTGCTTAGCGAGCTGCTGGAAAAACCCTTTCGTTCGAAAGACCGGGATATTCATGTGCTGCTGGCCTGTGCGCTCTACCAAATAATGGAGACGCGCATTCCCGACCACGCGGCCGTTAATGAAACGGTAGCGGCGGTTAAAAAACTGAAAAAGCCCTGGGCAAAAGGATTAATTAATGGCGTGTTGCGCCGTTTTATTCGCGAGCGAGATAGCCTCGATACGCACTTGGCGGACAAGGGTGTCTACCAGCACGCCCACCCCAAATGGCTATGCAAACGTATCGAGCAAGCCTGGCCGCAGCAGGCTGCTGCTATTTTTGCAGCGAATAATCACCCCGGGCCAATGACATTGCGGGTCAATCAGCAGCGTCTGAGTCGCACCGAATATCTCGCAACTCTACAAGCGGCAAGTATTGAAGCGACGGCGACGCCGCTGAGTGCCGATGGTGTGCAGTTGTTGAAAGCTACGGGCGTTGATGCCATTCCCGGTTTTTCCGAGGGCCAGCTCAGTGTGCAGGACGAAGCCGCCCAGCTCGCCGCGCAACTGTTGCAGTTGGAGCCCGCCCAGCGAGTACTCGATGCCTGCTGCGCCCCCGGTGGCAAAACCTGTCATATTCTTGAGTGCGAGCCCAAACTCGATGAACTGGTGGCACTCGATATTGAAGACTCGCGCTTAGAGCGCGTGAGAGAAAATTTCGAGCGACTGAATGTGCAAGCCACGTTGGTGGCGGCGGACGCAGCTGCGACCGACGAGTGGTGGGAAGGTCAGCCCTTTGACCGCATTCTGCTCGATGCCCCCTGTTCCGCCACCGGCGTCATTCGACGCCACCCCGATATTAAATTATTGCGCAAGCCCGATGATATTGCTCGCCTTGCCGAGTTGCAGGCAGAATTACTCGACGCCCTGTGGCCACTGCTTAAATCAGGGGGTAAACTGCTCTACGCAACTTGCTCCATTTTGCCTGAGGAAAACGATGCCAGCATCGCCGGCTTTATTGCTCGTCAGAGCGATGCGCAGGTGATCGATATCACGGCAGAAGTGGGCATGCAGACGCCGCTGGGGCGCCAACTGCTGCCAACAATCGACGGCCACGATGGGTTTTATTATGCCCTGTTGTCTAAGAACTGATGTGTAAGAGCTGAAATGAAACGAGCAAGCGACCTTAAAACATGAAAATTGTGATTGTGGGTGCCGGTCAGGTCGGCGGCACGCTGGCCGAAAACCTGGCCAGTGAAGCAAATGATATTTCCTTGATCGACCCCGATGAAAAACGCTTGCGAGAGCTGCAGGACAGGCTCGATATTCGCACCGTGCCGGGCCTGGGTTCCCATCCCGATGTGCTCGAGTCAGCGGGCATAGAAGATGCCGACATGATTGTTGCCGTGACCAGCAGTGATGAGGTCAATATGCTGGCCTGTCAGATTGCCTTCTCGCTGTATCGCACACCGACCAAAATTGCTCGGGTGCGTGACAGCAGTTACATCAGCAAAGCCTATCGCGAAAAACTCTTCAACGATGCTCATGTGCCGGTTGATGTACTGATTACGCCCGAGCAAGTGGTGACCGACTATATCCGTAAATTGGTCGAGCACCCGGGGGCTCTGCAGGTGCTCGACTTTGCCGATGGCTTGGTGCAACTGATGGCGATACGAGCCCTCCCGGACGGGCCGATGGTCGGTCACCAGCTGAGTGAAATTCGTGAGGAGATGCCTGATGTCTCCGTTCGTGCTGCGGCCATTTATCGCCAGGACCGCTCCATCGTGCCCCAGGGGGATACGGAGATTGAAGAGGGTGACGAGGTGTTCTTTGTTGCGGCTCGCTCGGATATTCTCAAGGTGATGAGCTTCCTACGGCGTTCGGAAAAGCCCTATCGTCGCCTGATTATTGCCGGTGGTGGCAACATTGGTTTCCGTCTGGCGAAAGCGCTGGAAGGGAGCTACAACGTCAAGCTGATTGAATATAATCTGTCGCGAGCTGAACACCTGGCTGAATCACTGAATAAAACCGTGGTGCTGAACGGTCAGGCGGCAGACCGGGAACTCTTGCTCGAAGAAAATATTGAGAAAACCGATGTTTTTATCGCCGTTACCAACGATGATGAGGTCAATATTATGGCCTCCTTGCTCGCTAAACGCCTAGGTGCCAGAAAGGTGATGACCTTAATCACCAACCCCGTTTATGCGGAATTGATGCAGGGCAGCGAAATCGATATTGCCGTGTCGCCACAGCAGGCGACCACCAGTTCGCTGCTTAGCCATGTGCGCCGTGGTGATACGGTCAATGTGCATTCATTGCGCCGTGGTGTTGCCGAGGCGCTGGAGATTGTCGCCCACGGTGACGCCAAAAGCTCGAAAGTAGTGGGCAAGGCTGTCGAAGATCTGACCCTGCCTGCCGGCTCAACCATCGCCGCGTTGGTACGTCGTGGCGAGGTGATTATTACCCATCACGACACAGTGATAGAGTCGGATGATCACGTCATTGTGTTTATGATCGACAAACGCCACACGCGGGATATTGAAAAACTCTTCCAGGTTGGTTTCACTTTTTTTTAGGGACTTAATTTTCCGATGCTCAAATTGTTAAGCCCCGGCGCCGCTTAAATGCACTATTCAGTTATTGCCCGTATTTTAGGTTTGCTGCTGATGATATTTAGCCTCACCCTGTTGGTGCCCATCGTTGTTGCGGTGATTTATCAGGAGCAAACGGCCCAGGCCTTTTTCCTCGCCTTTGCCATTATTTTTTCCATCGGTATGTTGGTGTGGCTACCCAATAGCCGCAGTAGTGGTGACCTGCGCACCCGCGATGGCTTTTTGGTGACGGTGCTTTTCTGGGGCATGCTTGGCCTGGGCGGCGCATTGCCATTGGCGCTGACTGAACCCTCTCTGTCCATTATCGATGCGGTGTTTGAATCTATCTCCGGTTTGACCACCACCGGGGCAACGGTAATAAGTGGCCTGGATGAACTACCGCGCTCCACTCTCTATTACCGCCAGCAATTGCAGTGGTTGGGCGGTATCGGTATTGTCGTCATCGCGGTGGCGATTATGCCGATGCTCGGCATTGGTGGCATGCAGTTGTATCGCACAGAAACACCCGGCCCGGTCAAAGATAGTAAGTTGACACCACGTATTACCGAGACAGCGAAGGTGCTATTTTCCATCTACGTTATTCTCACGACGGCTTGCGCTCTGGCCTACTGGCTGGCGGGTATGGATGCCTTTGACGCCATCGGCCACAGCTTTTCCACGGTTGCCATCGGTGGCTTTTCCACCCACGATGCCAGCATAGGCTTTTTCGATAGTGCCTTAATTAACAGTGTCTGCGTGTTCTTTATGGCCTTGTCCGGGCTGAATTTTGGTCTGCATTTTATGGCCTGGCATCGCAAGAACCTGACCTCGTATTTTGCTGATTCCGAGGCCCGCCTGTACATGGCGATGCTGATTTCAGGCATGTTTTTGGTCTGTGCCTATCTCTATTACAGCGGCACCTATGGCGGCATGGATAGCCTCAATCATGGTATTTTTCAGTTAGTGTCGCTGATGACGACCACCGGTTTTGCCACCGATGACTTCAGTGCCTGGCCGAGCTTCGTGCCCTTCTTTTTGATCTTTTTGTCTTTCTTCGGTGCCTGTGCCGGGTCGACTGGTGGCGGTATAAAGGTCGGCCGTATGATGATTATGGCCAAGCAGGGCCTGCGCGAAATTCAAAAGTTGATACACCCCAACGCGGTAATTCCCATTAAGGTCAATGGACGCATCGTACCGGAGCGTGTCACCAATTCTATTTGGGCCTTCTTTGGTGTTTACCTGGCGGTGTTTTACGGCATTGTGCTACTGCTGATGGCCTCTGGTCTCGACTACATCACGGCTTGGTCGGCGACTACCGCGTCGCTCAACAACCTCGGCCCGGGCCTGGGCGAAGTGGCCGCCAATTACGGCGATATCAATGGTTTTGCCAAGTTAGTGCTGTGCGGCGGCATGCTGTTGGGTCGGCTTGAGATATTTACTTTATTGGTTTTATTTACGCCGATGTTCTGGCGTCGCTAACGAGCACCTGCAAATAGATCAGCATACTCCTGGTGCAGTAAATGTTACTTCACCTTACCCGTGCTGTCAGCTCGGTGGCGCCGCATGGCAATGCGGCGGATCAAATTGATTTTAAGGGGCCTGCTAATGGGCTAAACCCTGAATGCATTTTTGTGGTTTTACTTTCGCCCTTCGAGATCTACAGTTTGTCTGCACCGCCCTCTTCCAGCCAGCGAACGCAATCTGAACTCAACGTTCGTTCGACAGCAGCCTCGGCCTCTTTTAGTTCGTCAGCCGTGAGCACGTTCCGCCAGCGGCCATTGGTGCCTTTGTTGACGAAGGCTTTGGCACCGCCGGTGAAAATTTTATCGACCCCGGGAAGCAATTCAACGGCATTGTTTTTCATATTGTCGAAAGTTGCCTGTTCAACGAGGCTGGGCCACAGGGCTTCATCCACCGTGATATCGAGAAAGTCGGCTACCTTACGCATTTCACCCTCGAGGTCATTAAGTAAATCGGTGAAGTGCACTAGATAGATGTTGGGCAGATGGCGATAGTCCCACCAGGACTGGATAAAGCTGAGATGTGACCAAAAGGGGTAGCCATCGCTTTCCCACTCAAAGTTACCCTTGTTGATCCAGTCGTGCCAGAGGTCGTGAATATCGTCATACAGGGGCGGGAATTCTGCGCCGACGCGCCCGGGAGTGTTATTCAAGGCATCGATAAAACCCTCGGTATAGTTCGAGGTGTGATTCCACAGCGACATAAAAACATCGCGTACATCGCGGCCGATAACGAGGTATTTCATCTCCGGATAGTAGGGCAGAGCATTCAGGGGTGAGTGGGTTTTCAGAAAGCGACGGTGGCTTTGCGCCTCGATGGTGTCGAGAGTTTCATCCAGTGGGCCAAGGCGCATATCCAGCCAGATCGACATATCGTGAAAAGATTCGGCGGGTGGCTTGTCCTGAAATAACAGCAATGAAACGATGCGCTGCATCCAGGTGGTGCCGCTCTTCATCGACGTGCAAACCAGAATATCGTCGTCGCGCACCTTAAAGTTATCCCAGCGGGTGCTGTCGAGGTGATGGTTTTGGTAGGTTCTGTCGTGTACGGGCAGTTCTGGTTTCATGATGAATCCTGTTTTTTTTATTGTTGTTTGCTTGTCGAGGTTTCGTTGGGCCTGTCAGCTTAAAACCCTTCGTCGAGATCAGCATACCTGACAATGCGTGGTGCACCATTATCGGCACTGACTTCAATAATACTGTGGCAGCAGTTGTGCATGCGCGGTGGCTCCCAGAAGCGGCTCAGGGGGCGACCCTCGTAGTGAGAGAGCACGGACTTGATCCAGGCGCCGTGGCTGACCAGCGCGATCTCCATGCCAGCACAGGTGCTGAGGATGGTTGCAACGGCGGCCAGAGCGCGACGCTGCAAGGCATGGAAGGTCTCCGCGCCCTGCACGTTGAAAATATCGGGGGCATTGCGAAAGGCATTAATGGCCTCCGGCTCTATTTTTTCAACATCGGCATAGAGCTGTCCCTCCCAGCGGCCGAGCATAATTTCACGTAAATCATCCTGATAGCTTACCGGCTGTTCACAGTGGCTGAGGGCGAGGGCTGTGGTCTGTCGCGCCCGGGTACTGGAGCTGGAGAACACCCGGTCAAAGCGGGTGGCGGCGAGCTTCTTTTGCAGCTCAACAGCTTGTTGCTGCCCCAGCTCGCTGAGCACGGATTCAAGCTGGCCCTGAATGCGGCCCTCGGCATTCCAGTCGGTTTCGCCGTGGCGGATAAGGTGTAATCTGGTCATGGCTTCTCGTTAATTGTGTGATGTACGAATGGGGTGCGTAGTCAATGCTGTATAGGGAACTCTGTAGTAATCAGAATGGAAGGCATTCTTTTTATAAGCAGGATAAAGGCGTAGTAGCCCCTTGGATGATGTCCCGTTTGACAAGTTTGCGGATGAATCTAGAAAAAATTTTACGTTAGGACTACTAGAAAGCTCCCCAAGAAGGTCTAGGATTGCCAAGCGCTTTAGAGTTCGTGCCTCAAAGGCGAGCTCGGTTTTTTGGAAGCTTGCTAGGATGTCCTCGTGAAAGATCCAGTTTATACAATGCCCCCGATCAAGAACGAATTGAGTTTTTTCTATTATATATTCGTAGGCGGTTTTTTTTTGAATTTCAAGAACGAGCTTTTTTTCAGCATTAAAGCAATCATACCGACGGTCGCCATCTATATGCTCTATATCCCAACCTTGTTTCTGGTAATGCCTATCGATCCATTTATAGTGCCATTCAGTCATGCCTCTTCCATAGGTGCAGCCAGTTTTTTCTTTATGCGCCCAATGATTAATTTTTAATTTGCCCATCTTTGCAATAACAGGTTCTATACATGAAGGGCAAAAGGCATCACATTCCCTCGTTGGTTTAATTCGTTCTTTATTTTTAGTTATTGCGAGGAGCATTTTTTGAATGTAGCCGCTAGTTACGGAGCAAGTTGATTAATTACCCAGCTTTTATCTTTGCCGAGACTGTACTGATAACGGTCATGCAGTCGATTCTCCCCACCCTGCCAAAATTGAAACTCTTCTGGCACCACGCGAAAGCCACCCCAAAAGTCCGGTGTCGGTATTTCCCCGTGGGCGAATTTTTCTTTCATCGCCCTAAACTGGCTTTCAAGAGCCTGTCGTGACGTTAATCGCGAGCTTTGCTTCGATGCCCAGGCGGCCAGTTGGCTGTCTTTGGGGCGGCTTAAGAAATACTTTAGTACCTCTTTGCGGCTGACTTTTTCGACCACACCGCCAATGCTGACCTGGCGGTCGAGGAAAAACCAGGGGAAATGCAGGCTCACGTTGGGATTGTGGGCCATATCGTGGGCCTTGCGGCTACCCAGGTTGGTATAGAACACCAGGCCTCTTTTATCAAAACCCTTTAACAATACCGCGCGATGCCAGGGTTTGTTGTCGGCATCTACCGTGGCAATGGTCATCGCCGTCGGGTCTTTGATGGGCGATTGGCAGGCCTGGTCGAGCCACAATTGAAACTGCTCGAAGGGGCAGTCGAGTAGAGACTCGCGGCTGAGGCGGCCGTAATCGTATTCCCTGCGGGTATCTTCGATGGTCATGAAATTTCCCTGTATCTTTAGCTGGCGGCGAGTCCGCCATCGAGGGGCACCACGGCGCCGTTCATAAAACTGTTGTCCTTTGAGCAGGCCCAGAGCATGGCCTGGACAATTTCTTCAATCTCGCCGAGTCGCTTCATGGGGTTGCCGGCCATGAGGTTTTCACGGCTTTTACCACCGGCGGCTTTAAGGCTGTTTTCGACCAGCGGGGTTTTGGCAAAGGCGGGGCAAATGGCATTTACGCGAATATTCATTTTGCCGTATTCGAGGGCGGCTGACTTGGTCAGGCCAACCACGCCGTGTTTACCCGAGGAATAAAGGCTTAAAAAAGGTGAGCCCATTAGACCGGCGGCAGAGGCGACGTTGAGAATAACGCCGGATCCCTGCTCGACCATCTGCGTTAGTTCGTATTTCATGCAGAGGAAAACGCCTTTCTGATTGACGCCGTTGGTTTGATCCCAGTTTGACTCATCGAGTTGGTGCAGGCGTTTTTTCGGGTGGGAGATACCGGCGTTATTAATGCCGACATCGAGTCGGCCGTATTGCTCGACACAGGCGGAGACGAAGGCCTTAACTTGCTCGTTACTGCTCACGTCGCAGGCCATGGCCAGTACTTCGCCACCCGCGGCTTTAATCTTCTTGGCAACGCCCTGCACAGCGTCGGCGTTAATATCACCGAGGGCGAGTTTGGCGCCGGCTTGGGCGAAGCGCTGGGCAGCTAGTTCGCCAAAGCCGCTGGCGGCCCCGGTGATAAGCACTACCTGATTGCTGAAATCGTAGCTCGTATGCATCGTTTCTCTTCGTGTTTAGCTGCAGCGGTATTTAAAGGCTCATGCCGCCGTCGACAATGGTGCAGGTGCCGGTGGTATAGCTGCCCGCGTCCGAGACCAGATAGAGTACGGCACCGGCCATTTCCTCGGGCTCGGCGTGGCGGCCCATGGGGATTTTTTCCATCAACTGCTTGTGGATGTCCTCATGGGTGAACAGCGCGCCGGCAAACTTGGTTTTAGTGAGACCGGGTAGCAGGGCGTTGACGCGAATATTGTCCGGCCCGCACTCGATAGCGAAGGTCTTGGTCATGCTGACAATCGCCGCCTTAGAGATGGAGTAAATACCCTGCTGGGGCCCAGGTGACAGGGCGTTAATGGAGGAGGTGTTGACGATGGCTCCAGAGCCCTGTTGGCGCATAAGCTTACAGGCGGCGGTCGACATATAAAAATAGCCGCGAATATTGACATCGAGGGTTTTCTGGAAAGAGGCGAGGTCGGTATCGACCACGTGACCAAAATAAGGGTTGGCGGCGGCGTTATTGACGAGAATTTCTAGCCGTCCGTGGGTGCTGGAAATATGTTCGAAAATGGCGTCGATTTGTTCCATGTCGCCGATGTGACAGGGAAAGGCCTCGGCACTGCCACCGGCAGCAGCAATTTCGTCGACCACTTTTTGACAGCTCTCAACTCGACGGCTGGAGACGATGACGTGGGCTCCCTGCTCGGCGAGGAGTTTGGCAATGGCTTCGCCGATGCCTCGGCTGGCGCCCGTTACCAGGGCAATCCTACCGCTTAAGTCGAATAAATTTGTGGCCATTTGAGTTACCTGAAAACGGGTTGGTTAGATGTTGATGGGCTAGATGGACATTAACAGGTGGCCGCCATCAATGGGTAATGCCACGCCGTTGATAAAGGAACCCGCGTCACTGGCCAATAACAACAGTGGCGCATTCATCTCGTTCATTTCACCCAATCGCTTAGCGGGTGTTGAGCCGATGTAAGCTTTGCCTGCGTCACTCTCAAAGTACTCGCCGTTCATCTCGGTTTTGAAATATCCGGGGCAGATGGCGTTAACGCGGATATGTTTATCGGCCAGCTCCAGCGCCATGTGCTTGGTGAGCTGAATAACGCCGGCCTTGGTGGCGGAGTAAACCCCGTGCCCGAGGCTGGTGGCCAGGCCCAGTACCGAGGAAATATTGACGATGGCACCACCATTGCCAGCGCTCGCCATACGGCGGGCCGCTTCGGCGGCGACAATCCAGGCACCCTTTAAATTGGTGTCGACGACAAAGTCCCAATCGGCTTCGCTGGTTTTATGCACCATCTTTGGCGCGGCGACACCGGCGTTATTAATCAGCACGTTAACCGTGCCGAAGACTTGCTCGGTGGCGTCAAAGGCCTCCGCGACACTGGCAACTTGCGTGACATCCATGGTGACGGCCAGGGCTTCGCCACCGCTGGCGTTAATTTCAGCCACGAGAGCGAGCAGCTTGTCCTCGCGACGGGCGGCGACCACAACCTTGGCGCCGGCCTTGGCCAGGACGCGGGCAAAGTGATTGCCAAAGCCACTGGAGGCACCGGTAATTAGGGCGACCTTGCCGTTTAAATCAAAGGCTTGTGTATTGAGTGCGTTGCTCACGAAATTTCCTCGTCGGGTTTGATAATCACTTTGCCCATCACATTGCGGCCGGTGACGTGTTTGATGGCGGCGATGCCTTTTGATAGGGGGTAAACGGTATCGATAATGGGTGTCACAGTGCCGTCTTTTACCCAGGTAAAGAGCTCGCGCATATTGGCGGCGTGAACCTCGGGTTCATTTTGGGTAAATTGCCCCCAGAAAACACCGACCACGGAATAGCCTTTGACCAACGTTAGGTTGACCGGCAGTTCGGGAATGCGCCCAGAGGCGAAGCCGACAACCAGTAAACGGCCATTCCAGGCCATGGCGCGCGAGCAAATGTCGAAAGTGTCACCACCGACGACATCGTAAACCACATCGGCACCGCGGCCGTCGGTGTATTCTTTAATCGCGGCCTTGAGGTCTTCTTTGCTGTAGTTGATGCCGATATCGGCACCCTGCTGTTTGGCAAAGGCGAGCTTTTCATCGCTAGAACACACGGCGATAACCTTGGCGCCAATCGCCTTGCCAATTTGTACGGCAGCGGTACCGGTACCCCCAGCGGCACCGAGTACTACCAGGGTTTCACCGGCTTTGAGCTGGCCGCGTTGACGCAGGGCGTGGTGGGCCGTGCCGGTGGCGCCGAGTAAGGCGGCCCCCAGATCGTGGGACATAAAGTCGGGCAGTGGGGTGGGGATATCGGCGGGTAGCACGATCTTTTCCGCATAGGCACCAAAGGTTGAGGTCAGGCTGATCAGGCGATCGCCAATGGCCCAATTGCTGACATTGCTGCCCAGGGCGATAACATCACCGCAAATTTCGGAGCCGGGTGCAAAGGGGCACTCGGGCTGGAATTGATACTTGCCCTCGACCAACAGGCCGTCGGGAAAGTTGACACCAATGCCTTTAATGGCGACCAAAACGTCATCGGGGCCGGGCACAGGGTCTTCCATATCGCGGTAATTGAGGTCGTCGACCTCACCGTAGGCTTCACAAACCAGGGCTTTCATGCTGTTTCCTCAAAGGTTGTCTGTTGCCAGGCTCAGGGTTTGATCACCACTTTGCCTTTAACGTTCCTGCCGGTGACATATTGAATCGCTTTCACACCGTCGCGCAGCGCAAACGTTTTGTCGATCACCGGCACCACTTTACCCGCTTCAAACCACGCCAGCAGTTCGGCCATATTGGCGGCGTGATCGTCGGGCTGCTTCTTGGTGAAGGTGCCCCAGAAGACGCCGACTACGGAATAGCCTTTGACCAGCGTTAGGTTGACCGGCAGTGTGGGAATGCGCCCGGAGGCAAAGCCGACAATCAGTAGGCGACCATTCCAGGCCATAGCGCGGGAGCAGGCGTCGAAGGCGTCACCACCCACAGCATCGTAAACCACGTCGGCCCCGCGGCCACCGGTGCGCTCTTTGATGGCGCTTTTCAGATCTTCTTTACTGTAGTTAATGCCCTCGTCGGCACCCTGGGATTTAGCAAAGGCAATTTTTTCATCGGTCGAACAAACGGCGATCACTTTTGCACCCATGGCTTTGCCGATCTGTACCGCAGCCAGGCCAGCACCGCCCGCAGCTCCGAGCACGACCAATGTTTCGCCGGGCTTGAGCTGGCCCCGTTGCTTGAGGGCGTGGTGGGAGGTGGAGGTTGCGCACATCAATGCGGCGCCCTGCTCAAATGACATGGAGGGTGTCATTTTGTAAATATCGTCGATGGCAACGGCGACCTGCTCGGCGTAGGCACCGTAGCTGGTGTGCCAGCCGAAGATTTTGTCACCCACGGCAAAGCTTGTCACACCTTCACCGAGAGCGGCGACGGTGCCGGCAAACTCACCGCCGGGCATAAAGGGGGTCTCGGGCTTAGCTTGGTACTTACCTTCGACCAAGAGGCCGTCGGGGAAGTTAACGCCGATCGCTTCAATGTTCACCAGCACTTGGCCGGGACCGGTCTCGGGTTTGGGCATATCGCGGTAAACCAGGTCGTCGACCTTGCCGTAGTGTTCACAGACGAGAGCTTTCATAATATTCCCTGTATTTTTTGAAGCCCTCCTTTGGAAGGCTTCTATCTTATTGTGGTGACTTTTAAACGCGACCCTGTTCCGCCAGGTATTCCATCGCGATTTCAGCCATGGGGCCAGCCATTTTGCCGTAGGCCAGGGCCTCTTCATTGGAGGCTGTGCCGTCGAGATAGCGCTTCATAATACCCTGCAAGATGGCGGCAAAGCGGAAGAAGCTAAAGGCGAGGTAGAAGGTCCAGTTTGGGATTTCGCTAATGCCCATGTTCTTGCAGTAGGCGGCAACGTACTCTTCTTCACTGGGAATGCCCAGCGCACTACGGTCAACGCCACTGAGTCCTGCGAGGTTGCCCAGGGCAGGGTCGGCGGGCATACGCAACTGCATGCACTGGTAGGCGATGTCGGAGAAGGGGTGGCCGAGGGTCGATAGCTCCCAGTCAAGTACGGTGATTATTTCGGCTTTGCCGGGGGCAAAGATAATATTGTCGAGGCGGTAGTCGCCGTGGATCAGGCTCACCCGGCCGTCGTCTTCGGGCATATTGGCGGGGAGCCAGGCCATGAGTTTTTCCATGGCGTCGATGGTTTCGGTTTCAGCACCGCGATACTGCTTGATCCAGCGACTCAGTTGGCGCTCGAAGTAGTTGCCGGGACGGCCGAAGGTGTCGAGACCGGCCTTGGTGACATCAACGCTGTGCAGTGCGGCCAGCACTTTATTCATCTGTGCGTACATGGGGCCGCGCAGGTCCTTGTCGACCTCGCTGAGCTGGGCGTCCCAGAAAATGTCGCCGTCGATAAAATCCATTACGTAGAACATGCTGCCGATAATGGCGTCATCGTCACAGAGGGTGTGCATGGCGGGCACCGGTACACCGCTGCCGGCCAGTCCTGACATCACGCGGAATTCGCGATCCACAGCGTGGGCCGAGGGCAGTAGCTCGCCCGAGGGCTTGCGGCGCAGCACGTACTTTTTGCTGTCGGTGGTGAGCATATAGGTGGGGTTGGACTGGCCACCGGAAAATTTTTCTGCCTCGAGGAGTTTTCCGAAGCCGGCAATATTGTCCGCCAAATAAGCGCCCAGGGTGTCCATGGGTAGGCTGTCAGTTGTCGTTGTCATGTTGGTTTTGACCTTGTGTTGTTGGCCTTAACGTAAATAGGAGGGGGGAGGCCGTTGCAGGGCAAAGCTTTGCTCCTGCAACGGTACCAAATTAGCCGTATTGTCTGGCCAGCGAACGACCCAGCTGCATCATGTGCACTTGGTCGGGGCCATCGGCGAAGCGGATCTGACGCGCGTAGTTGTAGGCCTCGGCGAGGAAGTAGTCCTCGGTCAAACCTCCGGCACCGTGTACCTGAATCGCGCGGTCGACGACGCGAGCTGTCATCGCCGGGGTGACTATTTTAATCGCGGCAATCAGGTCTTTGGCTTCTTTGGCGCCTTCGTGGTCAATCTTGTCGGCGGCCATCATAGTCAGCAGGCGGGCCTGTTCAATGTCGCAGAAGGACTGGGCGATATCTTCACGCACCGATTGGTGCTCACTGAGCTTTTTGCCAAAGGTGCTGCGTGATTCAACGCGAGCGCACATCAGTTCTAAGGCGCGCTGGGCGCAGCCAATAAGACGCATGCAGTGATGAATGCGGCCTGGGCCAAGACGACCCTGAGCAATTTCGAAGCCACGGCCCTCACCGAGTAGTATGTTTTCAACCGGTACACGGACATCGTCAAAGCGAATTTCAGCTTCACCCAGTGGTGCGCCGAGATAGCCGAGGGTGGTTAGTGGGCGCACGATGGTGACGCCGGGGGTGTCTTTAGGCACGAGGATTTGCGATTGCTGAACGTGGCGGTTGGGGTTCTCGGGATCGGTCTTGCCCATCACGATCATGATTTTGCAGGCTTCGTGCATGATGCCGGTAATGAACCACTTCTTGCCGTTGATCACGTACTCGTCGCCATCGCGAACGATGGAGCATTCCACGTTGGTGGCGTCGGAACAGGCAGTGTCGGGCTCGGTCATGGCGAAGGAGGAGCGAATTTCACCGGCGAGCAGGGGGGTTAACCACTTCTCTTTCTGCGCTTGCGTGCCGTATTTAACAAACACTTCCATATTGCCGGTGTCGGGGGCGTTGCAGTTGAACACCAGCGGTGCCCAGGGCACGCGGCCCATGATTTCAGCCAGTGGGGCGTAGTCGACATTGCTGAGGCCATTTTCGTCATCGGCATCGTGGGGCGGCAGGAAGAGATTCCACAGGCCAGCGGCCTTGGCTTTCTTTTTCAGGTCTTCCATGATCGGCGGCGTGGCCCAGGGGTTGTCGACTGTGTGCATATATTCTTTGAACTCTGCCTCGACCGGATAGACTTCTTCTTTCATGAACTTCAAGAGTAAATCTTGTAGTGCCAGGGCCTTGGGGGAGTGTTGAAAGTTCATGGGGTATTACCTCTTTTCAAAGTGTTTAGTGTTTAAAGGTGGATATTTGGGTTAAGTAAGTTTGGCTTCGATAATATAGGTGCGTTTTAAACGATGGTGATGCTGTTGTGCCTATCACCTTGCTCGAGATGGGGTAGCAGGTTAAACGCGGCCAGGGAGATGCGTTCGGCATTGTAGTTAAAGCGGGTGGTGGAGGTGTTGCGAATTTGCATCATCAACTCAATGGCCCCATCGTCGGACAGGCCCATGATGCTCTTCATCGCAAGTGCTTTGGGGCCGCCGGAGGATACCACCAGCACCCGCTCGCCCCGTGGGCCTTTGCGGGCATCTTCGAGGGCGCGGTGGACACGCTGGTTAAAGTCGAGCCAGGTTTCCGTTTTGCCGCCCTTGCGTTGATCGTACTGGGCAATTTCTTCATCGAGCTCGCCGTCGATCCAGGCGCGCATGGTGCCGCGCAGGATGCCGAAAAATTGCCGTGCGGTGCGTGGCACCTCGGCATCGGGGTTCTCGCGCCGGGCGTACATGCTCATAATGGGGCGGAAGTGAAATTCATTAAAGCCGGCGTCTATCGTCGATTCAAAACTTTGCCCTAGCCCTTCCTCAATACCAGCCAGAGTTTGCTTGTGGCGGCGCATATCGCCGGTAATGACCCGGTCAAAATTTAAATTGCGCAGGCGATAGTGCTCGCCCAGCCAGCGTGCTTGCTGCTGGCCGAGGTCTGATAACTGGTCGTAATCTTTAGCCCCGAGAGATGCCTGACCGTGGCGGACAAAATATATTTCGCTCATAGAACACCCTTATTTCAGGCGAAGCAGAATATATCAGCACTGCTTATTTATAAATCAAATTTTTTGCGAAGTGGCGCTGATGTCGGGCGTACAGGGTGAGGTTTTAAGCTTTAACTGGAATCTGGAGATGGTGCTAGATCGAGCAGGGTGCTGGCAAATGCGTGGTATCACCGGTAGTTATAATTGACCGAAGGTCATTGGCGACGTAACTTGTCTAGTTTAAAATACGCGCCCAAATTATCCTTTCAAAGAATCAGGTTATTGCTGATGCTGGCATTGTTAAAGCGTTATTCCCCTTTGCTTTGCCTGGGCTTCTGCCTATTGGCTGGGGCTAGCTATGGGGCGACGGTCAGTGAAGAGGATATACTGGCCGATATTCCCGTAGTCAACATTGCCAGTCGTTTCGAGCAGCCGGTCAGTCGCGCACCGGCCAGCGTGACGATTATTGATCGTGCTTTACTTGATGCCTCGGGTGCCCAGACCTGGGCTGATGTCTTCCGTCTGGTGCCGGGCTTTCAGTCCTATGCAGTCAATGGCAATCGTGAGGGGGTTTCCTATCATGGTTTTGGCAAGGAATTTCCCAATCGACTGGAGGTCATGGTTGATGGCCGCTCGGTGTATGAGCCGATTTTCTCTGCAGTGATCTGGGGCGCGCTGGGCGTTAATTTTGAAGATATTGATCATATTGAAATTGTGCGCGGCCCCAGTACACCATCTCAAGGTTCCAACGCTCTGTTAGGGGCAGTGAATATCGTTACTCGCACACCAGTACAGGATAGCGGCACTTCACTGAGTTATTCCAGCGGCTCTCGCTCCACACGCAAAAGCACCCTGCGCCACAATGACCAGCTTGGCGGTATGTTCTATCGCCTCAGTCTTGGTTACCAGCACAATGATGGTTTCCCGAGTGTTACAGGCGAAGGCCCAATGGAGGATGGTCGCGAGCTCTATCAAGTGGCCTTTCGCGGTACCTTGGCGCCCTCTTTGAATGATAGTCTTGATATCAGTTTTGGGATGGTTCATAACGCAGAGGGTTTTGGGGACAGTGATCACCCCGATGAGTTTCTGAAAACGGATTTCGATTCGAATTACCAGTCGCTGACCTGGGTACGCTCCTTCCTCGATGGTAGTGAGTTGCAAATACAGGCTTATCACAATAGCCTGCGGGCTGATAGCCAATCTGACATCGGTCTTATTTCTGAACTGTTTGGCGTGCCCCCGATAACTATTCCCGGCATTCTGGGCATCCCCGATCAGATTGTTTCTGTGGGTTTTGATAGTCTGACTTCTGAACGCTTTGATCTTGAGCTTGAGCAGCGCTTTGCTCGCTGGGGTGGTTTGCAGTCGGTGTGGGGGCTGGGTGTGCGTTCGGAGTCTGTGAAGAGTGATTTGCTCTTCGGCCATAAGGATAAAATTCGTGAAGAGAGTTTTCGCCTGTTCAGTCAAAACGAGTGGCTGTTGGGCCACGACTGGGTGTTTAATTTTGGTGTGATGTTTGAAGACACGCCGGTTGGCACTTTGTACTCACCCCGCCTAGCCCTTAACTACGAATTTATGACCAACCATACTTTGCGTCTGGTGCTGGGGCGCAGTGAGCGCGCACCCTCTATCGCTGAGTCCAATCTGGAACAACAGCATAAACTGGGCGGCCTGGCCTTTAATGCGGTGATTCGCTCGGGGCACGGCCTCGGTGAGGAGAGGGTCAGGCACGCCGAGCTGGCCTATATTGCGCGTTTCCCCAGCGCCAATATCGAGTTTGATATCAGTGTCTTTCGAGAGGAGGCGCGCGATGGCATTGACGCCTACTCAGAAGACATTGTGCTGCCGATTCCCCTGTTTGATGACCATATAAAGGTTGTGTCGAATAACGGAGAGTGGGAGACCACGGGTGTCGAGCTGCAGTTTTCATATCAACCGCTACCGGGTAGTTTAGTGCGCCTGCACTATGCCTATCTGGATTTGGAGAGCGATTACCTCAAACGTTATGAGCCGACAGAGCTGCATAGTGATTTTAATACTTCGCGGCCGCGCCACAGCGGCGGTTTACTACTCGCTTATCAATTGACACCAAAGCTCGATGCTAGTGTTCTGAGCTATTATCAAAGTGCCGTCGATTGGCGGGGCGGTAATCCGGTCGATGAATTTTTGCGGGTAGATGCGCAGTTAAGTTATCAGTTGACGCTCGGCGGGTCGCCGGCAAAGATACAGTTGATTGCCCAGAATCTGGGTGGTGACTACGCTGAGTTTGGCCAGAATAATATTTTTGAAAGCCGCTGTTATGTCAAAGTGGAGGTCGGCTTACCCTAGGTTGGGGTTTAAGCCTGTGTTGAAAATGGATAGAAATGGATTTTACGGGGCGCGGTGTCGCCATATGTCGATTGAGTACTTGTGGCTGTGTGATACAGGTTGTTGGTTGAAAGTATGAAACAGGGACGTTGGCAAAAAAATATCAGTAGTTATCCTGGGCGACTTTTCGTTGGCTTAATGCTGTCTGTAGTTGCGTTGTTTGCGGATGCTGCTGGATCGCCCGTTTATCTACTCTTATCGGGTGAGCGGTCTTACTATCAAGAAGTGTCGGCCGTATTTCAGAAGGCGCTGGCAGAGCAGCACAATGCGCCCATTGTGCATGTCTATGGCCTTGATCAGGCCTTGCAAGTGGCACCAAACAGTACGGTCGTTGCTGTTGGCTCAAAGGCCAGTGAACTTGCCCTCAGGCGTTTTCCTAATGACGACATTGTTAGTTTGCTCATGCCCGTAGCGGCATGGGATGAGTTGTGTTTGCGCTTGCCGGGGGCGGGGCGGCGTGCGGCGGTGGTGATCGACCAGCCCCTGGAGCGGTCATTGGCCCTGGGTAAGTTGTTGGTGCCATCAGCGAAGCGAGTTGGTGCTGTGTTTGGCCCGATCTCGGTGGCGAGCAAGCCCCAACTGCGTAGTGCTGTACAGCGCAGTGGTATGGAGTTGATTTATGCGGATTTGACGAGCGACGATAACCCGATCGGCGTATTGACACCCTTGGTGCAAAAAACGGATTTGTTTATTACGGTGGCAGATCGTGCGGTATTCAACAAAAGTGTTGCGAAATGGCTGCTCTATTTGAGCTTTCGACAAAAAGTGTCGGTTATTGGTTTTTCTCAATCCTATGCAAAAGCTGGCGCCCTGGCGGCTGTTTATTCTAGCCCGGAAAATATCGGGCGTCATGGGGCTGAGTTGTTCGCGCTCCTGCTTTCATCTGAGGAGGGTGCGCCGATAGCGGCAGAAAATTGGCGAGCCCATTATCCAAAATATTACACACTGGAAGTGAATCGCGAGGTGGCCAGGGCCTTAAATATCACTGTGCCCGAACTGAACTCCCTGTATAAGGAGTTCCATTCTGTGCTTGAGACCATGCAGTGATGAGGCGTTTGTGGCACTTTTTTATCCATACGCTACATGGGCGTTTGTTGCTGCTTACATTGGGGCCGTTAATACTGTTGACGGTGTTGTTGACGGCCAATACGCTTTCTGATGAGCGCTTCGATGTGCAGCGTGAGTATCAGGATGCGGGTAAAGTCGCGGCGGCCTATTTGGCGGCGACTTCGGATTTTGCCCTGTACTCCGGAAATGAACACTTGCTGAATACCCTGGCGACGTCCGTATCTGAGCTTACGCAAATTGATGGTGTGACGTTTTTGAATGCCCAGCGAGAAATTCTTGTCTCGACATTTAAGGGCTCACCTCCATGGTCTTCGTTACTATCTGCCAGCATTGGTTTAGATTCTTTGGCAATAGGGGAGCGGGTTTATTTTGAAAGACCCGTTGCCATTTCAGGTATTGAAATAGAGGATTACAGTGATGATCCGTCTTTAAAAGGTGAGCCTGCTGCAATTGTGGGCTGGGTTCTTATTGCAATAGACATGTCAGCGATGGAGACCGAGAGGCAGGCCGTGTTATTTCGCAATGCGGGTATGGCGGTTGGTTTATTGGTTCTAGTTTTCTTTCTATCTTATGCCCTGGGGAATGGCCTGCTGGCACCGATTACTACACTGAAAGCCACCGTTCAAGAAATTGAGAGCGGCAACCTTGAGGCGCAGGTTGATGCAATAGGTGTTGATGAGTTGGCGGCCCTGGGTCGGGGTATTAACTATATGGCCAAGTCTATTGCTGACAGCCAGTGGGGTTTGGAGCAGCGGGTGCGTAGTGCTACATCGCGTCTGCGCATGTCATTGGAAGACTTGCAGTCGAAAAACCTTGAGCTGGAGGAAGAGAGGCAGAAAGCTGAGGAGGCAAATCGGGCGAAAAGTGATTTTCTGGCGCGCATGAGTCATGAATTACGCACGCCATTAAATTCCATTCAGGGCTTTGTGCGCCTGTTGGGGCAATCTGACCTGGAGGCCTCGGAGCAACAGTACTGTGCGATTATTGAGCAGGCCGCAGAGCAGTTGTTGCTATTAATCAGTGATATTCTTGAGTACTCCCGTTTGCAATCTGGTGCTATGGGGCTGGATATTCAGCCTCTGGATATTGTTGCCTGTGTTGAGAATCCAGTACGTCTGCTGGGTCCATCGGCCTACGAAAAAAATGTCGAGGTGATTATTGATATCGACCCGGAGCTGCCTATCTTTCTCTACGGTGATTCATTGCGACTGCGCCAGGTGGTTTCAAATTTGGTGGCGAACGCTATTAAGTTTACTGAGCAGGGCCATATATTGGTGCGGATTGCCAACGGGGGTGTGGTTGATGACAACGTAACCTTGCTGTTGGAAGTGGCAGATACGGGTATCGGTATGTCCGACGTTCAGCAGGGCAAAATATTTGAAGCATTTACCCAGGCCGATACGACAATTACCCGCCGCTTTGGTGGCACGGGCCTGGGTTTGTCTATCGTGCAAAACCTGGTTGCGTTGATGGGTGGAAAAATTGCACTACACAGCGAGGAATCGGTAGGTACGACGATTCGGGTGAGCTTGCCTCTGGCGCTACAGGCGGGCCACAAAGAGTTACAACGACTGAGTGCAACCATTGCCGTCTTTGACCCTTTGGCGATATCACGCCAGGCTCTGGGGCATGCGGTTCAGCGGATGACGGATGACATGCGCGTGTACGCCGATTTTGAGGTGCTGATAAAAGATCTGGTGATGAGGGATGTTGACGCGATTATCATCAGTCTGCCGATCAATGGGCTTGAGCATTCGTTGGCAGATATGCTGGTACGCGTAAGGGAGTTTACCCCAGCGCCAGCCTTTGTCTTTTTGCCGCTTAAGGGTTTGCGAGGAAAGTCGACGTTCAATATTAGCGGTGTTGAAGGTTTGGACATCACCTACCTCGCCAAGCCCTGGGCGACGACGGAATTTTATGAGGTTTACAGCACCTTGAAGCATGGCGCCTCTGTTGTTGCAGGCGGTGTCGCGCCCCTGGTGGGTGTGAAAGTGCTAGTGGCCGAGGACAATGATTTTAGTCGCTTACTGTTATCAACCCTGCTGGAAAAGGCCGGGTGTGAGCTGCAGACTGTTGAAAACGGGCGTGAGGCTTTGGCGCTTTGCGAGCAGAATGCTTTTGATCTATTGGTATTCGACGTGCATATGCCGCAGCTTAATGGCATTGAAGCCCTTATTGAAATCAGGGCTTCGGGTGGCCTGAACACGGCCACGCCCGCCGTGGTGCTCACGGCAGATGTGCTGCAGCACGAGGATCGGCTAGCAAGCTTGCCAGCGCGCAATAAAATGATGCACAAGCCCTTCGACAATACGCGTCTTATCGAGTTAATACTGACATTGCTAGATAGAAAACCAAGCAAAATGCCCCTGCAAGCGGTCGCGACACGGCGCGTACCGCTGGAGCAGTTTTTTCAGGAGGTCGGCAAGCTGCTAGCAGGTGCTGTGAGCGCCTATCGAGAGCGCGATATTGATGAGCTGCGTGAAACTATTCACCAGTTGCTGGGCATTGCTGGGGTGTTCAAGCTCGGCGAATTGGAGAAGCAGGTACAGGCTCTGCACACCTTGATTAAAGAAGAGGACGCCTGGGTGGGTGATGCCCTGCAGGCAGTAGAAGAGGAGTTTGCCCGCCTCAAGTCAGAGGCGGGCGACGAGCTGGCTTAACTGAGTACGCGTAGCCGTATCACGCCATCTACCGCTGCAATGGCGGCGACAATATCGGCACTGGGCTCTTGCTCAATGTCGATAATATTGTAGGCAATGTCGTTGCGGCTTTTATTGACCAGATCAATCACGTTGTTGTCACTGTCGGCGAGAATACTCAGCACGTTACCGAGGACCTTGGGCACGTTGTCATTGCAAAAGGTGATGCGGTAGCCCGCGCTCCTCGCCATGGCAATGGGCGGAAAGTTGACAGAGTTTTTAATGTTGCCGTTTTCCAGAAACTCCATTAATTGATCGGCGGCCATAATGGCGCAGTTCTCTTCGGCCTCTTGAGTGCTGGCGCCAATATGCGGCGTGAGGATGACATCGGCGCGGCCGAGCAAGGCGGGGGTGGGGAAGTCGGCGATATAGCCGGCGAGCTGCTTGTTATCGAGGGCGACGACGAGTGCGGCGGTATCGACAATTTCTTCACGGGCGAAGTTGAGCAGTTTGGCGCCGGGCTTAAAGCAGCGCAGGGTTTCGGCGTTAATCATATGTCGAGTGGCTTCGATGGCGGGCACGTGCAGGCTGACAAAATCGGCGTTGGCCAGCAGGCTTTGCAGATTGTCCATTTTGCCGATCTCACTCGACAGGCGCCAGGCGGCCTCTACGGAGATGGCCGGGTCATAACCAATCACATTCATGCCCAGTTCCAGTGCCATATTGGCGACATTGGCACCGATGGCGCCGAGGCCGACGACACCGAGGGTCTTGCCCTGTAGTTCGCTGCCGGCAAAGCGCTTCTTCTCTTTTTCCAGCAGTTTTGACATCTCGCCAGCATCGCTCATGTCGCTCAGTGACTGGGCGTAATTAATACCGCCAATAATATCTCGTGAACCCAGCAATAAGCTGGCGGCAACCAGTTCTTTGACCGCATTGGCGTTGGCACCGGGGGTGTTAAAAACCACCACGCCCTCGGCTGAGTAATCGGCGACCGGAATGTTGTTGACGCCGGCACCGGCACGGGCAATAGCGACCAGACTTTCGGGTATTTCTTCACCGTGGAGCTTGTGGCTGCGCAGCATAAAGGCATCGGGCTGGGCGAACTCACTGGCGATTTCATAGCTCTCACGGGAAAAGCGGTCGAGACCCTTGCTAGATATTTGATTGTAGGTGCGTACTTTGTACATGGATTTTCCTTTATGTGAGCCTTAAATAAGGCTGTTATGCTGTTTTAGCTCGTCGAGCTGAATATCAATTAGGCCTGGCTGATTTGCTCGTAAGCCCAGCTTAGCCAAGGCATAAGCGCTTGCAGGTCGCTTTGTTCAACGGTGGCGCCACACCAAATGCGCAGGCCGGCAGGAGCATCGCGATAGGCACCGATATCAAAGGCGACGCCCTCGCTATCGAGTAACTTGGCGAGGGCTTTAACCTGGTCGGCTTTGAGTGTGAGGGTTAGGCAAACGCTGGTGTTGGAGCGGGTGGCCTTGTCTTGAGCGAGAAAGCTAATCCACTCTTTGGAGGCAACAAAATCTTCAATCACTTTCAAATTGGCTTGCGAGCGTGCAATGCTGGCCTCGACGCCGCCGATGGCGCGCACCCAATCGAGCGCGTCGAGGTAGTCGGCAACACAGAGCATCGAGGGGGTGTTGATGGTCTCGCCCCTGAAAATCCCCTCGTTCAACTTACCCTTTTTGGTCATGCGGAAAATTTTCGGCAGCGGCCAGTCGGGGGTATAGCTTTCGAGGCGTTCAACAGCGCGGGGGCTGAGTATCAACATGCCGTGAGCACCCTCACCGCCGAGAACCTTTTGCCAGCTGAAAGTGACCACGTCGAGTTTGTGCCAAGGCAGCTCCATGGCGAAAACCGCGGAGGTAGCATCGCAAATAGTCAGGCCGCTGCGCTCGTCGCTGATCCACTCGCCATCGACAACCTTGACACCTGATGTGGTGCCATTCCAGGTGAAGACGGTGTCGTGTTCGGGATTGGCGAGAGACAGCTCGGGTAACAGGCCGTAGTCAGCGCGGTGTGCGGTAACATTGTCGAGCTTGAGTTGGTTGGTGATATCGCCGACCCAGCCTTCGCCGAAGGATTCCCAGGCAAAAATGTCGACCGGTTTGGCACCAAGCAGTGACCATAGGGCCATTTCAACAGCACCGGTATCGGAGGCCGGCACCACGCCAACGCGGTAACCTTCGGGCAGGCCGAGTAATTCGGCGGTGTCAGCGCAGGCGCGAGCCAGGGCTTTCTTGCCGATGGCGGAGCGGTGAGAGCGGCCCAGAGTTGAAATGTCGAGGGCGTCAACACTGTAACCGGGGCGCTTGCTGCAAGGCCCGGAAGAGAAATTCGGGTTTGCCGGTTTAACGGTGGGCTTTACTGCTGCGGCTGTCATGGCGATTCCTTAAGAGAGTTTCTCGCTGGCTGATCCAGCGGCGTGCGCGAAAAAGCGGCAATTTTACTGGTCGCCAGCCCCCTTGCATAGGGGCGCGTATAATGTCTCGTTTTCGAGCCACCTAGTTGGCGAATCGCCGTCGAATAACAGCCTAAAGAGAGGTAATATCAGCAATGGATTTCACCTTTAGCCCAGAACAATGCGCCTTGCGCGACACCGTGCGTAAGTTTTGCGAGACCGAAATCGCACCCTTAGCGCGAGAGGCGGACGATAGCGAGTGTTTTCCCCGTGAGATGTTTAAGCAGTGGGGCGAGCTGGGTCTGCTGGGGGTGCGCTATCCCGAAAGTGATGGCGGCTCAGGCTTTGATAAGGTTTCCGACTGCATCGTGCGTGAGGAAATGAGTCGGGTGAGCCAGGCCTTTTCTTCGGCTTGGTCGGCCCACTCCCATTTGGCGATTTGGCCAATATGGCGTGCCGGTAGTGCTGGGCAAAAAGAGCGCTTCTTCAAGCCAGCGGTGA
The DNA here is from genome assembly GCA_041277045.1 of Candidatus Reddybacter sp. GTDB lineage: Bacteria > Pseudomonadota > Gammaproteobacteria > Pseudomonadales > Porticoccaceae > Reddybacter. The sequence goes on from JBGFSY010000001.1 coordinate 973,394, forward strand.
GTGGTGACAAAATCGCCGGTTTTGCGCTGAGTGAGCCGGATGTGGGTTCAAATATTCGCGCCATGAAAACCACTGCGACCAAAGTCGACGGCGGCTATCGTATTAAAGGCAGTAAGCTGTATATCACCAACGCACCGATAGCTGATTTTCTAATGCTGGCTGCGCGCACTAAGCCCGAGCAGAGTGCGGATGCCATCAGTCTGTTTATTGTCGAGTTACCTAATCAAGCAGTGGTCATCTCTAAATTGGACAAAGAGGGCATCCGCGCCTCCGAAACAGGCCTGATATTTTTTGATGATCTGTTTGTGCCCGACGATTGCCTGCTGGGTGGCGAGGAAGGTACTTACCCCATAATCCTCGAATCCCTCGCTGAAAACCGTGTCGGGGTTGCGGCAAATTGTTTGGGTATGGCCAAGGGTGCGATGGCCGAGGCGCAACGCTATGCTCAGGAGCGGGTTGTGGGTGGTAAAACTATCGGTAAATTTCAGGCCGTTGCCCACAAGCTGGCCGATATGGCAGCAGATATCGAGGCTGCCCAGTGGCTGGTTTATTACGGTGCCTGGCGTGTTGACCAGGGTACCTTAGATTCACCAACTGCAGCGAAAGTTAAGCTCATTGCCAGTGAAACCGCATTAAAAGTAAGCGAGAATGCCATCCGCATCCTCGGTGGTGCGGGTATTATGCGTGAATACCCGGTGGGCCGTTTCCATCGCGATGCCCTGGTCTATGTCATTGGCGAGGGCACTAGCGAAATTCAGCGCAATATTATTGCCCGCAGCCTCGATCTTTAGGAAGTGCGTATTAACCCAGTAAATTTGATCTAACTTGAAGGAGAAATAGAAGCAATCATGAGTGATTACCCAGCAAAAACCTGTGAAATTGACAATCTTGTGCGCCACCCCAAATCAGTTGCCGCTGTGCGCGCGGGTCAGAAAACCCAGCAGCGTCGTGATGGTGTCTACGCCCACCCCGGCGAGACATTTGAATTGGAAGGTGACACCTTTGAAGTGACGTCGCTGGAGCGCCAGCGCCTTGGCGACATGAGCGATGCCGATGCGCGGGCCGAAGGCTATCCTGCTCTCGAAGTTTACAAGCAGGTGATTCTCAGTATGCATGCCGGAATGACCTGGAGCGAAGATGATTTGGTGTGGGTGCACCAGTTCACAAAACAAAATAGTTAGGTTTTAGTGTCGGCTGTCTGTAAAGGGGCCGCCGATCCTTCTCCATACACCGTTTATCCCTTCTCTCCGAATAATAAAAGACAAGAGGTATTTCATTCGGACAGACGGGTCGGCAGGGCCTGCTAGGCAGCGATATAATCGAAGGCCTGCAAATATTTTCCCGTAACTTGAATGTGGATGACTTGCGAACACTATCAATGTTTACAGGTGGAAGAATTGCTACCGTGCAAGGGAATTAATCGGTGAATAGAGCAAATGCACAATAAACAGACTTCATGCCAACAGGGCTTTACTTTAATTGAGCTGATGATAAGCATCGCAATTGTCGCGATTTTATTGTCTATTACTATCCCTTCGTTTAACGACTTCTTTGAAAAAAACCGGGTCAAGCGCGCAGCTGAAGAAGTTTACGGTCTGGTGACTAAAGCCAGGGCTGACTCGGTTATTCACGATAGCGATATGTCGCTATCGGTGAGTGGTGGTGCCAATTGGTGTGTGGGTTATGCAACGACAGCTGGTTGTGCTTGTGGCGGTGCTACCTGCGTAGTTTCTGTAGGGGGTGTAGACGTTACTCAAGTGGTCAGTAGCCTCAATTTTCGCGATATCAGTATTGCCGGTGACTTCGGCGGTGGCTCGACATTTAATGGTGTCAAGGGTACTGCGGATCCAGGTAGTGTTACCTTATCCTCCGCGGATAATAGGTGGAAATTGTCCGTTGCCGTGTCGCGGGTGGGCCGGGTTCGGATTTGCGCCCATACCGATAGCGTAACGACCATGGGGTATACAGCGTGTCAGTAATTAAAAAGGGTTGTCAGCAGAGTGGCTTTAGCTTGGTAGAGCTTATGGTTGGCATGACGGTGGGCCTCGTGATTCTGGCTGGTGCTATAACACTCTTTGCCAAGATCAGCTTTTCCGGTCTGGAAAACACCCGCCGAGTGCAGCTTAATGAGCAATTGCGTAGTACTTTAAACCTCATACACAAAGACATCCAGCGCGCCGGTTATGTTGATGCCTCAGATGGTGCAACGGGGGTGGCTGATGTTGACGTGGTGACCATGTCGCTGTTTGGTAGTATTGTGATTGGCGGCGCTAATGACTGCATTACTTATAGCTATGATTTTGATGGTAATAACATACAAGACGCAGGCGAAATTTTCGGCTTTCGGCTTAACGGAGGTGCCATTGAAAGAGATACGTCGGCTGCCACCTGCGGAATTGGAGGCGGGGGCTGGGAGGACTTTACTGACAGCGGCGTGACCATAACGGCGCTAACTTTTTCAGATGCTCGGTCTAGTGAGTATGAGGTGAGTCGTGATGGTAATGATAATGGCGCCTGTGATAGCGGTGAAACCTGCTTGGCGAGACGTATAATTGATGTCGTTATATCAGGCCATGTTGCTCAGGAAGACCCCAATGATGCCTCCACCCTAGTGGTGACTCTGCGTGATGAAATTAAAGTCAAAAACGACCGTTATTACACAGTGCCATGATGGGGCTGGTATGCACAGTTTATAGAGGTGAGTATGAATATTGATACATATCGAAGGCAGCGTGGGGCTGCGACTCTTATAGCCACCGTGATTTTAGTAGTGATTGCTTCTTTGACAGTGCTGGTGGTCAATAAATCGGCGATAAATGAGCAGCAGCGCAGTGGTGTGGATGCTCGCAGTAAAGAGGTTTATGCCGCAGCTAATGGCGCTCTTGAATACGGGATTTCTCAGCTGATGATCTTGTATAACGATGGCGATGTCACTACGCCCGTGTGGGACAGCGGCAGTGATGATGGTATGGCTGCTGCAGGTGATTTTTCGACCCTGGGCTATGACCCCGATGGTGACGACGCAACCGATGATGCCTTTGTGCAGGGCATAGATTCCTTTGGCCTATCGCCCAATATTACTTACACGCTGATTACAGCGGAAGATGAGCACCCCGCTATTATTGAAATTACCGCGCCCGTGGTTGGGGCGAATGAAAGCCACGTTACTAAGACCATTAGTATGCGTGTATTGCGCGAAGACTTGGGTGGGGGAGGCCCGTTTAGCGGCCCGCCACTTATTGTGGAGAAGTGTATACCTGATGGCGCGGCGCTCGGTACACCCGACATTACGAGTGATACGGTGGCGGTTGCGACTATTCGAGGTGATTCCAGTGATGGCGATTGTTTAAACGCGGGACACTTCAGCATAACCGGCGGTGGTATAGTTGGCGAGCCAACGAATGATACTTCTGACAGCTCTTTGGTGGAGGCATTATTTGGCTCTAGTGATGCTGTTTACAATATTCAAGAGGCGGCCTCAATTGAAGAGGCCGCGGGAATTGCCCTGGCAGATAGAGGTGTCATTTACGTAACAGAAACCACCCCCTGGGGCGACAGTGTTGGTTCACTGAATAGCCCTGTGATTTTGTTTTTTTCTGAAGAAAGCGGCTGTCCGGCGATAAACGGAGGCACTATTGTTTTTGGCCTGGTTTACTACGAAGCGCCGGATGCGGGTTGTGATAATCAGGGTACGGGCTCTTCCACCGTCTTTGGGACGGTTGCCTATGAAGGTGATTTAACGAAAATTAATGCAAATATTGAAATGGTTCAGGTGAATTTTGGCACCGGAGGTGAGAATACGGATAGCGTAAAAACAATTGCGCCACTGCCGGGCTCGTGGCGCGATTTTTCGCCAGCGGGCATTTGAGGTCTGGGGCGGTGAGCCTGTTCTGTAAACTTGCTTGTTGAGTATGCAATGGCGACAACCAGTGATGCCTGACCCTTATGGCTAGCCTTCAGGCACTACATGTTAAAAGGAAATCGAGATGACGAATTCAAAAGAGCTTTTTAGAGTGCATGGTTTTAGTAGTCAAAAGGGCTTTACTTTGCTGGAGGCACTGATAGCAATGGTGGTGCTAGCTGGAGGCTTGTTGGCAGCTTATCGCTTCAATAGTACAACCATAAGCTACTCCGCGGAGTCGAACGTACGTACTTATGCTCTCGCCATGGCAGAAGGTAAGTTGGAAGAGTTGCGCAATTTCCAGGATAGTGATGACTTTGATGTGCTTGTGGTTAGTAGCCCAGAAGATCCCGCAGATGATGATGTGGTTGCCTATGGAGCATCGACGCTGACTCGGGAATGGGTTCGGGACGACGCTTATGGTAATGGAGATAATCCCAGAAAAGTCGATGTTACGGTCAGCTGGCCAGACAAGGGTGGCGTAACCCAGTCGGTAGTTTTGTCGTCGGTTATCTGGCGCAATAACCCTGAGAGCAATGCCAAAGAGTTGTTTTTGGCATTAAACACGGATGGTAAAGGTGTAGATGGTTACGGTGATTCTGATGGGCATGTTCCGTTGGGTCGCGGGGGTGGCAAGGTGATAGTTTCTGAGACTTATACTGATGAAGATGGTGATGGCGAGCCTGATGGTGAATATAATAGTGAGTCTGAGAGGAATTTTTACGACGTAACCTTTGAAGGTAGCATCCTTTTTACGGATCAAGGGCTAGAGGCAATCTCAATAACGAATACGTTGGGTGAAGAACGCATCTCTTGGTGTGAGGTGACACCGGGGGAGCTGTTTTATGTTTGCTACATCAAAGGCATTCCCGACGGTACAGATTGGGGCGGCATTCTGGATTTTGATCCGGCGGGGAATAACTTTGTCTGTGAGCCGTCTACGCAGGAAATTACAATCGAATTGATAAACCAGGCGACTACCGAGCTTTCGGGCCTGGAGGTGGTGGTAATGAAAAATAGAGGAACTTGCCCTAGCTAGATTGTAATGGGCATTGTTATAGCTTTAGCTAGTAATACCACGATTCAAGAATGGAGGAGGTAAGATGATTTCTCGTAAGGCACGTGGGTATAGGCGTAGCTTGGGCTTTACCCTAATAGAGCTAATGATAGTGATCGCAATCGTGGCGATTTTGGCGGCTGTTGCCTATCCCAGTTACTTAAATTCAATCCGCACCGCTCGTCGTGCCGATGCGATGGATGCCGTTTTGACCTTGCAAAATTTGCAGGAGAAATGGCGAGCGAGTAATACCACCTATGGTACCTTGGCGGAAATTGGCGGCGATGCGGCATCCACCGACGGGCATTATACCATAGGAGTATCTGGCAACACGGCAACGGTCTATGTGCTGACAGCAACCCCGACAGGCTCACAGGCGGCTGATACTCACTGTGCGACAATGACCCTGACGGTTAGTGCTGGGAGCCCTCGAGGGGTGAAGGATGGGACAAGCGGCGATTGCTGGAAAAACTAGCGCAGAAAGAATGGTTGCCAATCGCCCAAGGCAGAATACCCGAGCGAATAGGCATTAGCGCGTTTGAATTTGAAGGGTGCGTTTTTGCAAGCAAACCCGAGTGCTTACTAGCCCTCGGTTTTTTTTGTCTAGGGGTGGGTAAATAATACCCCTCTATTTATTTGCGAGACGTTGACGTTCCAGGCCAATCAAAAAATCTGCCACTTTTAACATGCCTTGCTGCCCCCCGGCGATTTTCGCACTTAACCGGTACTTCCCATTTACCACCATCTCCGGTGTGCCTTTTATACCGTAGCTGCGCTGGCGGGCGTCGGCTTGCTTGGTGGCGCTGACCACGCCGAAGGAATCAAAAGTTTTATTAAATTTATCGAGATCGACACCCTGGGTAACAAAGAGTTTGCCGATAGCGTCTTTACTGGCTAACTTGTTTCGCTTCAAATTCATGGCTTCAAAGATCGCCTGATGTACTGGGTCTAATACCTTGAGCGCTTTGGCTGTGTAGTACGCGCGGGCGTGTAGCTCCATGCTTTTGTGCCAAATAGCGGGGCTGTGTACAAAGTTAACGTCTTCAGGCAGTTGGCTGGCCCAGGTGCTGACCATGGGCTCAAAGCTAAAGCAGTGGCTGCAGCCATACCAGAACACTTCCGCCACTTCGATGCGCTTGGGGTCGCTGGTGCGAGCCGGGGTTTTTAGTACTTCGTAATGGGTGCCTGCCTTGTACTGGTCGCCTTGGGCAGTAGCTGTGCCGATATTAAATGCCAGGGGGAGGAGGCAGAGTACGGCCAAGATCTTGAGTCGGTAGGTCATAGAGCTTATTCTCAGTGATGTGGGTGGAAATGGCGCTGAATAATAGACAGCGTCTATTATTCAGGTTCCCGAGCGGTGTGCAAGAAGTAGAATGCTTGGGCTCGGTTTTTGCGTTAATGGGTTTGAGCTGGAAATGATACGCACAATAAAAAAGGCGACCGAAGCCGCCTTTTTTATTGTGCGTTGATTAAGTCATTATTAATGAAGACCTGCAATATAGTTGGCGACAGCAATAATCTCTTGCTCGCTCATGTAAGCAGAAACGCCGCGCATCACGCTGCCCTCGTCGTTGCTGCGTCCCGCGAGGTCTTCAGCGTCGTGTGCGGCAGTGCGAAAAGCGCGCAATTGACTGGCAATGTACTCAGCTGATTGCCCGCCCAGTGCCGGATAGCCGGCAGGGCTATTACCGTTGCCAGCGGGTGAATGGCAACCAGTGCAGGCAGGTACACCAGTTTCCAGGTTGCCAGCTCGGTAGAGGTTTTCACCGCGCTCGAGAATTTTTGCATCATCTTTCGAGCCGTCGAGGGTGCGGGTTTGCGCATTGTAGTGAGCGGCAATATCGGCGATGTCTTGCTCCGAGATCGTGTCGAGCATGCCGGTCATGGCAACAACGGTGCGTTCGCCGCTTTTGATATCGTTTATTTGCTTGTCGAGGTATTTCTCACCCAGGCCCGCTAATTTGGGGAATTTGCCCATTCCAGGGTAACTATTGCCGTCGGCGCCATGGCAACCAGCGCAGGCAGCGGCTTTATCCTTACCAGCACTCGCGTCGCCCTCAGCGAAGGCAGCTTGGGTTAAGGAAAGTGAGGCGGTGATTAGTATCAGTGCTTGCAAGCATATTTTCATCTGATATTCCGTAGGCAGGTGATTGGCAATAATTGGTGGCAATAGCGCCGTAAACTTAGCGCGGCATTATATACCAACATGCGACCTAAAATTAAGCGTTATACTACGCGGCTATGAGTACTCCTTTAAGCTTTACCCAGGCGGCCTTTTTACAAAGCGCCCCAACCCTAAGAGAATGCCCTGCCGACACGGGTGTAGAGGTGGCATTTGCCGGCCGTTCTAATGCCGGCAAGTCCAGTGCTATCAATACCCTGACCCGGCAGGGAAAATTGGCGCGCACCAGTAAAACACCGGGCCGTACCCAGCTGATTAATCTGTTTTCGCTAACAGAAGATAAGCGCATTGTTGATTTGCCCGGCTATGGCTTCGCCAAGGTGCCGAAGGCGATGAAAGCCCGCTGGGATAAAAACCTGGCCGAGTACCTACAGGGCAGGCAGTCACTGAAGGGCCTGGTTTTGTTGATGGATATTCGCCACCCCCTGCAGGATTATGACTGGCAAATGCTGACCTGGTCGGCGGATTGCGGTATGCCAGTGCATTTGTTGCTCACCAAGGCCGATAAGCTTAAAAGGGGCCCGGCAAAAAGCACTTTGCTGCAAGTGCGTAAGGTTCTGGAGGAGGAGGGGCTAAATGACCTAGTCTCGGTGCAGATGTTTTCGGCGCTAAAGCGTAGTGGAATCGAAGAGTTAGAGACCGTTTTACGTTCGTGGTTAACGGAATCCCTAGCTGAAGAGTAGCCTGCCCTTTTGTTGTTGCCTTGTGCGGCGTTATGGCCGAGGTAAATACGGTGATGACTAAAAATTTGGCAAAAAAAAACCGGCGCATAGCGCCGGTTAAAGTGTCTGGCCGAGTTGCCAAGAGGGGGAAGGCTTCCCCGGCCATCGTTAAAGCTAGGAGTTTGTCACTTGCAAGGAATAAGACCGGGGTAAGAGGCTAAAGTTCACCGAGAATTTAAATAGTTCTCAGTTTTTTAATTTATGATGCCCCCTTTCTTTAGAACGCTTTGGTATTAATGAGCTTCATCCCAGTTCTGGCCACTGCCAATATCGACAATTAAAGGGATGGCTGGCTCGGCGGCAGCCTCCATGCGCTGTTTGAGACCTGCGGTAATGTCATCCAGTTCTTCATCTGGCACCTCCAGTACCAGTTCATCGTGCACCTGCATAATGATTTTTGCCCCGCTGCCCCCACCTTTTTCCAGTAACCATTGGTCCACAGCGATCATCGCTTTCTTAATGATGTCAGCGGCAGTTCCCTGCATCGGCGCGTTAATGGCGGTGCGCTCCGCGGCCTGGCGCTGCATGCCGTTGCGGGCATTGATCTGTGGCAGGTAGAGGCGGCGGCCATATAAAGTTTCGACGTAGCCCTTCTCGGCGGCGCTAGACTTGATGGTTTCCATATAAGCCTTCACGCCGGGGTAGCGTTCGAAATAAAGGTCGATGTATTCCTGCGCCTGGTTGCGACCAATATTCAGCTGTCGGCCTAGCCCAAAGGCCGACATGCCGTAGATCAAGCCAAAATTGATGGCCTTGGCATTGCGCCGCTGGTCGCTGGTGACATCGGCGAGTTCAACGCCAAATACCTCTGCGGCAGTGGCCTGGTGGACATCGAGGCCGTGGGTGAAGGCATCCAGCAAGCCTTTGTCACCGGACAGGTGGGCCATAATGCGCAGTTCAATTTGAGAGTAATCCGCCGCTACCAGTGTGTAGCCTTTGGGGGCGATAAAGGCTTGGCGAATGCGCCGGCCCTCTTCACTGCGTATGGGGATGTTTTGCAGGTTGGGATCGGAGGACGACAGTCGCCCCGTTGCGGTCACGGCCTGATGGTAGGAGGTATGAATGCGCCCGGTCTCCGGGTCAATCATGGTGGGTAGTTTGTCGGTATAGGTCGACTTCAGCTTGCTGAGGCTGCGGTGTTCGAGAATGATCTTCGGCAGTGGGTAGTCGAGGGCGAGCTCGACCAGCACGGCCTCTGCGGTCGATGGCGCGCCCTTGGGGGTTTTCTTCACTACCGGTAAGCCCAGCTCGGTAAACAGGATTTCGCCCAATTGTTTTGGGGAGGCCAGATTAAAGGCTTTGCCGGCTACCTCGTGAGCTTGCAGCTCGAGTTCGGCGATACGCTGTCCCAGTTGCTGGCTTTGTTCGTTCAGTTTATGGGCGTCAATCAATGCGCCATTGCGTTCGATCCTCGATAGCACCGGAACCAGTGGGATTTCAATATCAGTGAGCACACTGGCGAGGCTGGTTTCGTTGCTCAGCCTTGGCCATAAATTTTGATGCAGGCGCAGGGTGATATCGGCATCTTCCGCCGCATAGGGGCCAGCTTCTTCGATGGCAATTTGATTAAAGGTGAGCTGGCCCTTGCCCTTGCCGGCGATGTCTTCAAAGTGAATGGTACTCTCGCCAAGGTGAGTTAGGGCCAAGGTATCCATATCGTGGCGCGAGCCGGTGGAATTGAGCACATAGGATTCGAGCATGGTGTCGTAGGCGATGCCGCGCAGCGAAATGTCGTAGCGGGCCAGCACACTCATATCGTATTTCAGATTTTGTCCGACCTTGGCCAGCGCGGCGTTTTCCAGTAGTGGCTTGAGTTGAGCAAGCACAGCCGCACGGTCGAGCTGGCTGGGTGCGCCGAGGTAGTCGTGGGCGAAGGGCAGGTAGGCTGCCTCATGAGGTCTGATGGCGAACGATACTCCGACCAACTGTGCCTGCATATAATTCAGGCTGGTGGTCTCGGTGTCGAAGGCAAAGAGTTCGGCTTGCTCTAAGCCTTGCAGCCAGAGATCGAAATCGGCTTGCGTCAAAATAGTGCTGTAGTGGGTCTCTGCTTTATCAGCCACGATTGGGGCGACGTTGCCCGCCTCTGTGTTTTGGCTGTCGAGTAAGTCTTCGACCCAGCTTTTAAACTCGGCTTCCTTAAATAAGGTGAGCAACTGCGTTTGATCTTCAGGCGTATTGGCGAGCTGATCGGCAGTGACATCCAGCGGCACATCGAGCTTGATGGTGGCGAGGAGTCGCGACAAATAACCCTGCTCTTTATGCTCGGCGAGTTTCTCCGGCATTTTCTTCGCACCGCGAAACTCAAGGCTGCGCACTTTTTCAAGATCGCTATAAATAGCATCCATGTCGCCCAAGCCCTGCAAAATGGCCAGCGCGGTCTTTTCGCCAACACCGGGAACACCGGGGATATTGTCGGCTTTGTCGCCGACCAGGGCGAGATAATCAATAATCAGCTCAGGCGGCACGCCAAACTTTTCCTCGACGCCCTTGGGGTCGAGCACGGTTGCCGTCATGGTGTTAACCAGCGTGATGTGCTCGTTCACCAGTTGCGCCATATCTTTGTCGCCGGTGGAAATAATCACCGGCAGGGCAAGTTCGGTGGCCTGCTGTGCCAGTGTGCCGATGACGTCGTCCGCCTCTACGCCAGTAATAATTAATAGCGGAAAACCCATGGCGACGACAATGTCGTGGATCGGTTGAATCTGCTCGCGCAACTCATCGGGCATCGGTGGGCGGTGTGATTTGTACTCGGCGTAGAGCTCGTCGCGAAAGGTTTTGCCCTTGGCGTCGAAGACCACGGCGATGGGGCTATCCGGGTAGTCCTTCTGCAGGCGCCGCAGCATTGAGGTGACACCCTTTACCGCACCCGTCGACTGACCCTTTGAATTGGTCAGCGGTGGCAGGGCGTGGAAGGCGCGGTATAAATAGGAGGAGCCGTCGACGAGGACGAGAGGGGGGGTAACGGGGGCGGGAGTGCTCATGAGATAGCTTTTATTGATGGCGGTGGCTGAGGCGGGCTAGGATACACTATCTTTATGGGGCGGCATTGGGGTCGCCTATTTTTACCACTGTGCAGACCGGGGGAGAATAATGGCTGTATTTACCCGTGTTGATCCCGCCGAGTTGCAGTCTCTGCTGACTGCCCTCGGCCTGGGTCGCTTGCTGTCCACAACGGAGGTTGCGGACGGGGTCGAAAACTCGACCTACTTTATTGAGGTGGCAGCCGCTGAGGCATCTACTGCTGAGGGGGGCAGTCGGTTTGTCTTGACCCTGCTTGAAGCGGGCAACCGCCAGCAGGCTGAATTTTCTACTGCCCTGGCGCAGCGACTACAGCGGGCGGGGCTAGCCGTGCCGTACCTGCTCAGCGATACCTCGGGTGTAGCCATTCATCGACTGTCGGGCAAGTCCACATTAATTAGTCAGCGCATTGATGGTGCTCACCCCCTGCAAGTAACGGCAGCTCATTGCCGGGCAATTGGCACGTTTCTCGGCGCTATGCACTCAGCGGGTGATGGCTTTGCCCTGAGTCATAACAACCTGCAGGGCTTGCCCTGGGCGAGCGTGACGCTGGATACCTTATTGCGTGAATTGCCGGCTAAAGAGCAATTGCTGGTGGGTGATCAGGCGCTGTTGCAAGAGCAAATAGAGCGCTATCGAAAGCTCCGTGAGCAGGGTGCCGAGCTGCCTGTCGGCCCGATTCACGCCGATCTGTTTCGAGATAACACCTTGTTTGAGGGTGAAGCGCTAAAAGCGGTGATCGATTTTAACAGCGCGTGCACTGACTACCTGCTGCTCGATGTGGCCATCGCCGTGAACGACTGGGCCTGTAACAAGCGCGGCGAGCTTGATCTCGTGCTGGTTAAAGCCTTGCTCGATGCCTATCAACAACAGAGGCCATTTACTCAGGCCGAGCGCCAAAACTGGCAGGATATGCTGTGCTTTGCGGCAGCCCTGTTCTGGATGTCGCGTCTGGTGACGCGGCATTTGGATGCTGCTGATTTAACCCGCCGGGAAGATAAAGACCCGAACGAATATCGCCAGAAGTTGCAGCACCGTTTAATCGGGGTTGTCGCCATTCCGGCGGTGAGTGAATAAAGGCTGTTATTTTGGCTCGGGCCTTGTTGGCGCGGATGATAAACAGGCGGTGATTTTTTTACCGATATCTTCGATGAGTTGAATATAGGCGTTGTTGCCTAGTGGGATGTCGGCCCCCAGCGGATCAATCACCGCAATCTTTGCCTTCAGCTTGGCAGCGAGTTGTTCAACTCTGTCCTGGTTGTGCCTGGGTTCGGCAATAATACAGTGCACGTCGTTTTGGTTTAACAGTTGATGGAAGTCCCGGGCGCCGCTGCTAAGCCCCGTATTGGTTTTCAATGCGCCCGACTGATGCAGGTCAAAGGCTTCACCAAAGTGGCCGAAGGCATCGTGGTCAACGATGAAATTTGCTTGCTGCATCGGTTTTAGCGCAGTGGTGGTATCGCTGCTCACTTCGCTCAGTTGCTGATTGAAAAGCTGCTGGGCGGCGAGTAAGTGCTCGCGCTGGCCGGGGTAGTGGGCGGCAAGCCAGTTACCCACTTCGGTGGCGATGACGCGACCATTGTTCGGGTTCATCCAAATATGCGGGTCGCTGCTGACAGCCTGCCCTTCGGGGCTGGGGCTGAGCCGCTGAATGTCGGGTAGATCTGCGGCGGTAATGACCTTTTCGGGGCGCAGGGCGGTAACGCTTTTACTGAGGAAGCTCTCTAGATCCGGGCCAACCCAAAGTAATAAGTCGGCCTGGGCAAGCAGTGCCCGGTCAGAAATGCGCAGGGAGTAGTGATGGGGTACTTCGCTGTCGGGCAGTAATTGTCGCACCTCGACGCTGTCGCCGGCGATGGCCTCAACCAGCATGGTCATGGGGCGAATAGTGGTGACCACGAGGGGTTTTGCCCATGCTTGAGCGGTAATAAGTAGTACTGATAGAAGGAGTAATCGTTTCAAGGCAGTGGCTTCGTCTTTTGTTATGTTATAGCATTAGCTAATAAGTGTAATAATATAACAATAATTACACAGGATTTGGAAAGGGCTTCGGCAAAATGATCAGTAATTCTACCACTGCTTATCAACAGCATGACCACCACCGCTGTTTAAAGGCGGCATTGGCGCAGGCGAAAAACCGCTGCAGTACTCGCAAGGCACGTCTCACCCCCATTCGTGAGTCGGTGCTGCACTTACTGTGGCAGAGTCATCGCCCCCTGGGCGCCTATAAAATTATCGAGCAACTGTCGGCGGCAAGTGGCAAGCGGGTGCTGCCACCAACGGTGTATCGCGCCCTCGACTTTTTACTGGAGCTGGGCTTGATCCATCGCCTGGCAACCCTCAATGCCTATATTGGCTGTCCCTTCCCCGATAGCGTGCACAGCGATTATTTTTTGCTCTGTCGTGAGTGCGGCAGTGTTGCCGAGTGCAGTGCCGAGAGTGTCAATAAAGCCATTGTTTCCACCGCCGAGCGAGCGGGCTTTTTGGTAGAGAGCCAGACAGTTGAAATCCTCGGTCTGTGCACACCCTGTCGTGAAAAGAATCAGCAAGCGCACAGTGATCTGGTTATACAACAAGAGGCGGGCGTGTAAATGACGACGCTGATTGAGTTGCAGGGGGCCGGTAAATCTTTCGCAAACAGGGCCGTATTGCAGGCGGTTAATTTGAGTTTGGTGCCGGGCCGTATCGTCACCCTGATAGGTCCCAATGGCGCGGGTAAAACCACGCTGGTGAAAATTGTCCTCGGTCTGCTGCAGCCCGATACCGGTCGTGTGCAGCGCTCGGTGCAGCTGCGGGTGGGTTATATGCCGCAAAAGCTGCACATTGATCCGACCCTGCCGCTTCAGGTTGAACGCTTTTTGCAGTTTGCCAATGGCGATTCGCCAGCGTGTTTAGCGGCACTGGAACGGGTTGGCATTGCCCATCTTATTAAACAGCCCGTTAGTGGCCTTTCCGGTGGTGAAATGCAGCGCATGCTGCTGGCGCGGGCGCTGTTGCGTAAACCTAATCTTTTGGTGCTGGACGAGCCGGTGCAGGGGGTGGATGTCACCGGGCAGGAGGCGCTGTATCAGTTGATCGGCGAGCTGCGTGATGAACTGAATTGCGGAATTTTAATGGTCTCCCACGACCTGCATTTGGTGATGGCGGCGACCGATGAGGTGGTGTGTTTGAATCAACACGTTTGCTGTCACGGTACACCGCAGCAGGTCTCGGTTGATCCGGAGTTTGTCGCCCTGTTTGGCGCTAAAACAGCGCTCTATACCCACCATCATGATCATGAGCACGACCTGCATAGCGGTGTTGTCAATTCGCCTGTTGGCTCATCTTGTCATCACGATTCAGTTCAGCCGGGTTCAAAAGAGGGGAGTCAGTCCGATGTATGACTTTCTCTATTTAGCCCTGTTGGCGGGTCTCGGTGTGGCCATTGTTGCCGGGCCGATGGGCTCGTTGGTGGTGTGGCAGCGCATGGCCTATTTTGGTGACACCCTCGCCCATGGCTCATTACTGGGTATTGCCCTGGGCATGTGGTTTTCCTTCAGCAATTCCCTTGCGGTCGTCATCGTCTGTCTGCTGATTGCGGGCGTACTGATCGTCTTTGAGCGGCAGCGCCTGCTGGCGACGGACACGGTGTTGGGCATCCTCTCCCACGGTTCGCTGGCTCTTGGCCTGGTGGCGTTAACGCTGATACCCGGCGCGCGTACCGACATGGAGGCCCTGCTATTTGGCGACATCCTCACCGTGACGACGGCGGAGGTTGCCGTCGTTTGGTTGATGGCTGTTTGTGTGCTGGCTGCCCTGTGGCGACTCTGGCCATCGCTGCTGGCCATTACCGTGCACGAAGATTTGGCGCGGGTCGAAGGGGTGCGGGTTGATGTCGTCAAAGCCGTGTTGAAATTGCTATTGGCGCTAGTGGTGGCAGTCTCGATGAAAGTGGTCGGCGTATTGCTGATTACCGCGCTGTTGATTATTCCCGCTGCCAGCGCCCGCCACTTCGCCAAAACGCCGGAGCAAATGGCGCTGCTGGCCAGCGGGGTGGCAATGCTGGCGGTGTGCGCTGGGTTGGCTGCATCGTGGTGGCTCAATACCCCGGTCGGCCCCTCCATTGTGGTCAGCGCCAGCCTCTTCTTTATGCTGGTGCTACTGGCTCGGGGCCGTCGGGCTTAGCTACTGGACGTGTTAGCCGTCGTTTTAGCCTAGGGTGGCCATGACTTTCTTAGCGCTGGCCAGGGTCTGCTCGATATCCTGTTCGGTTAACGCCGCCGATATAAAGCCGGCTTCGTAGGCTGCCGGTGCGAGATAGACCCCCTCCGTCAACATGCCGTGGAAGAAGCGATTAAAGCGCTCGGTATCGCAGGCCATCACCTGCTGGTAGTTACTGACTGTGCTCTCCTCGGTAAAAAACACCCCAAACATAGTGCCGATGTGATTGGTGGTGAAGGGAATGCCCGCCGCCGCCGCTGCGGCTTTTAAGCCGGCAACCAGTTGTTCGGCCTTGGTGAATAGGGGCGGGTAAAAGCTCTCTTCATCGAGCAGTTCGAGAGTGGCGAGACCGGCAGCCATGGCGACCGGATTACCCGACAGTGTGCCCGCCTGATACACCGGTCCGAGGGGGGCGATTTGCTCCATAATTTCACGCTTGCCGCCAAAGGCACCGACCGGCATGCCGCCACCGATAACTTTACCCAGCGCAATAAGATCGGCGTCAATACCGTAGTGGCCAATAGCGCCTTTCGGGCCGACGCGAAAGCCGGTCATGACTTCGTCAATAATCAATACGGTGCCGTGACGGGTGCATTCGCTGCGCAAGGTTTCCAGAAAGCCGGGCAGGGGGGGGATGCAGCTCATATTACCCGCTACAGGTTCGACGATAAGTGCCGCCACCTGGTCGCCAATTTCGGCAAAGGCTGCCTCTACTGCCGCGCTGTCATTGTAGGGCAGGGTAATGGTGTGGTCGGCCAGTGCGGCGGGCACGCCGGGTGAGCTGGGCACGCCGAGGGTCAAAGCGCCGGAGCCAGCCTTCACTAGTAACGAGTCGGAATGGCCGTGGTAGCAACCTTCAAACTTGATGATTTTGTCGCGCCCGGTGAAGCCCCGCGCCAGGCGGATGGCGCTCATGGTGGCCTCGGTGCCGGAGTTGACCATGCGCACCATGTCGAGGCCCGGTATGTGGTTGCAAAGCTTATCGGCAAGCTGGGTTTCCAGCTCGGTGGGGGCGCCAAAACTCAGGCCTTTGTCGAGCTGCTGGCGAATACTGTCAAGCACCACCGGGTGGCCGTGGCCGAGAATCATCGGCCCCCAGGACTGCACATAATCGATGTAGCGCTGGTCATCGGCATCGTAAAGATAGGCGCCTTTGGCGTGATCGAAAAAAACCGGGCTGCCACCCACGGCTTTAAAAGCTCGCACCGGTGAGTTTACGCCGCCGGGGATGTGGCGTTGGGCATCGATAAATAACTGTTCTGAACGATTCATAAAAGGCCGTCGGTTTGTGTTGGGGTGGCCGGGCGTTGCCCGAAGACTAGGCGCGCATTATGGGCTGTTGCGCGCGTTGATAAAAGCGGGCTTGGAGACTGCTGCTTTAGCGGGACTGTCCGACCCGCTCTGTCCACGCCCGGTTGATAATGCGCCAGGCGACAATGGCTGATAGTACGTTGCCGATGGCAAAACCGTAGAACAAACCACTAACACCATAGAGTTGGCCGCCAATATAGGCGATGGGAATGTTCAGCAGTAACAAGCGTATGAGTGCGGTCAGCAATGCGACTTTGGGCTGCTTAAGTGCGTTGAGCGAGACCATCACCAGTATGGTGACTGCATGAGCACCGTAGCTGGCCGGCACTATCCACAGGTAATTGCTGATGATGTCGACCACCTCGGGGTTGCCGCTAAAGGCAGAACCAATTGAGCGGCTGAAGAAGGCAATGATTAACCACACCACCAGCTGAAAAATAATGGTGAAGCGGATGGCGCCGTACAGTGCCACGCGTGCCCGTTCGGGCTTGCCGGCGCCGATGTTCTGGCCGATAAACATTGGCAGGGTCGACGACAGGGCAAAGGCGATGAGCAGGCAGAGGGATTCGATGCGAGTGCTAACCCCAAAACCCGCTACAGCGGTGGTGCCAAAGCGGGCGACCATGGCGGTGAGTATGGCGGCGGCCAGAGGGGTCATCAGGTTGGCGAAAATTGCCGGGATGGCAATGGTGAGTAGCTCCGACCAGTTGGCGCGCAGAGCCTGTAGGGTGTTTTTGCTTTTAAGGATCAACTGTTCTTGCACGCTGACTATATACTGGGACATCAGGAAGGTGATTATCCAGGCGATGGAGGTCGCCAGTGCCGCGCCGCCAATACCCAGCCCGGGCAGTGGCCCAAAACCAAAGATTAGGAGGGGGTCAAGAAAGGCGTTGAGTGAGGCCAACAGGGCCAGTAAAAAGGCCGATTTGCCAGGGCAGCCGATGGCACGAAGAATGTTATTGCTAGTCAGTGTTAGCAATAACAGGGGAATCACCGGCATCCATAGGGCCATAAAGCGCAGGGCCTCATCGAGCACCTCGCCGCTGGCACCCAATAAACGTAGCAGGGCTTGCACGCCGATATAGAGGCTAAGTAGTAAGCCAAAACCGATAGCGGTAATTAAGATGCGGCCATCGGTAATTTGCCGCGCTGCCTGACTAAAGCGATCTTCGCCCAGATAACGCGAAACCAACACCGATGTGGCCATGCCCAGTCCAAGGCCAATACTGTTAACGCCGAGGGTGATCGGCAATACAAAACCCAGTGCCGCGAGGGGCGCGGTGCCCAGCTGGCCGACAAAGTAGGCGTCGACAACACCCACCGCCATTAGCGCAATAATGCCACCAATCATCGGCACCGTAAGGCGGAAAAGGGTGCGGCCGATGGGGTCGTTAACAATGGCCTGGGTGCGCTGGCTGGCTTTAGTCTTCAACGGGAAGTATTAATGCATCTTTCAGGCTGGGCTCGCCATACTACCCGCTTTGTCATTGCTCTGACTTAAAATGCGGGAGATTTCGTTCGCAGGCACGGGGCGGCTAAACAAATAACCTTGATAGCTATGACAGGCGTGTTGTTGAAGAAAGGCGAGCTGCTCCTGCGTTTCCACCCCTTCGGCAATGATTTGTAAGTCGAGACTTTTGGCAAGGCTAATAATGGCTTTGCAGATAGCGCCGTCTTCGATGTTGGATGCGGCATCGCTCACAAAGGTTTGATCAATTTTTAGAATATCGATGGGGAAATTCTTTAAATAGCTGAGTGACGAATAACCTGTGCCAAAGTCGTCGACCGAGAGCTTAATGCCGAGAGTTTTTAAGGCGTTCATTACGGCAATGCTGTGCTCGGTATTGCTGGTCAATACCCCCTCGGTAATCTCAATTTCGATCAGTTCACTCTCAATGGCGTGAGCATTCAGGGTTTGCTTGACGCAGGGCAGCAGTGAGGGCGAGTGCAGGTGGTGGCCAGAAATATTCACCGCGACGGGTAAAATAGGCAAGCCGAGCTGCCGCCATTCGGCCAGTTGTCGACACACTTCATTGAGTACCCATTCGCCAATTTCGATGACCAAGTTATCTTCGTCGATAATGGGAATGAAATCACCGGGGGGAATAAGTCCGTATACGGGGTGCTGCCAGCGCAGCAGAGCTTCAAAGCCAATGATCTCACCGGAGTGGCAGTCGGCCTTGGGCTGGTAGTGCAGGAAGAACTGGTTCTTGGCAATGGCATCGGGCAGGGCGACTTCCAGCTTGAAGCGCTGGCGCACGGTTTGTTCCATCTCTTCGGTAAATAGGCGGAAAGTGTTGCGGCCGCTCTGCTTGGCTTTGTACATGGCTAAATCGGCGTGTTGCAGCAAGTGCTCGGCGTCGAGCTGACCATTTTCTGACAGGGCAATGCCAATGCTGCTTAGCACTGTTAGTTGTTGCTCCCCCAGGTCGACGGGCTGGCGCATAATCTGCAAAATATCCTCGGCCTTGGCGACACCAGCGTCGCTGCTGATAGCGCCAGACATGATGATGACAAATTCATCGCCACCCCAGCGTGCGACGAGGTCGACATCGCGGGTGACCGTGCTCAGTCGCTTGGCAATCTCACACAGCAGCTCATCACCAATTTTATGGCCCATAGTGTCATTGATTTTTTTGAACTGATCGAGATCGAGAAACAGTAACACCACGCTACCGGCGGTTTGCTGGTGAAAGCGAATGCGCTTTTCCAGATTATTCATAAAATAGGTGCGGTTGTAGAGGCCGGTCAGTGGGTCGCTATAGGCGAGGGACTTGAGGCGATTCTGCAGTTTTATTTGTTGGGTGATATCGCGAATATGCAGGGCGTATTCACAGTGGCGGCTGAGGCTATCGGTGGTTTGGGTGATCACCACTTCGGCCGGAAAGTGCCTTTTGTCGAGGCGCTGTAGTCGGGTAATGTTGCGGTGCTTGAGTATCAGCCCTTCACTGGCGCTAAAGCCATGGGCCAGGCTTTGCAGGGCGGTCTTCTTGTCGCCATCTGCCATAAACAGCTCAAAAAAATTGACGCCGATGACTTGCGCGGAGCCGATACCAAAACACTTTTCAGCAGAGGGATTGAAGGCCAGCATCTCTCCCCTGTCATTGATGGTGATGATACTGTCCATGGACGCGTCGAGAATAGCGCCCTTGTAATATTCGCTGTTTTTGAAGGCGGCGAAAGTGTCGTCTCGTTGCTGAATTTCCTGGTTAACCTTGTCGATAACGCGATTGTATTGCTGGGCAATCTGGCCCACTTCGGTGAAGGGCTCTACCGGCACAGGGGTGGAGAAATTGGCAAGCTGTTGTTGTTGATTCATCGATGAGAGCAGGTCGAAGACCTCGGTGCTCACCCTGTGCTCAGCAACATTGAGGCCCGTGCGCTCGGCTTCCTCGCTGACCCGAAGGGGGTAGTGGCGATTAGTCAGCTTAAAGAGAGTAAAGGCCGTAAAAAAGCTAAAAAGCCCAATAACGCCAATGCCCAAAAGCTGTGTCTGTAGTTGCTGCAAGGTTGATAAACCGTTGCTCAATATTTTAGGGTTGCCAAAGATGGCCACGGCCAGAGTGCCCCAAATACCGGCAAACAGGTGGACGGGAACCACGCCAATGGCGTCGTCAATTTTCAGGTGCTCGAGCCAGCGTTCGCCGAATAGAGCAATAGCGCCGCCGATAAAGCCGATAAGGGCGGCATCACTGACGCTGACGGCATGGCAGCTGGCGGTAATGGCGACCAGTCCGCCGAGAGTGCCGTTGATAATATTTGAAACGTCAATATAGCCATCTATTTTGTACTTCAGTGCGGTGGCGCCAATACCACCCAGAAAGGAGGCGATGCAGGTGTTGAGCAAGATGGCAGGAACGGCGTCATTCCAGGCCAGGGTGCTGCCGCCGTTGAAGCCGAACCAGCCAAACCAGATCAACATAGCGCCGAGTACGGCCATGGGTAGATTACTGCCGGGGATACGTTGCTTGCTCTGGTCGTAGCGACCAAAGCGTGGGCCGATCACCAGCAGTGCTGCCAGAGCTACCCAGCCGCCGACGGAGTGCACCACCGTTGAGCCAGCAAAGTCGACAAAGCCGCGCAGTTCAAGCCAGCCCGTTGGCGTGCCGGAAATGGCGCCCGCCCAGACCCAGTGGCCAGCTAGGGGGTAGAGGAGGAGGGCGATGATGATGGTGCAAACGAGGTAGCCGAGGTAATTCATGCGCTCGGCGACTGCGCCTGAGACCAGGGTTGCGGCGGTGCCACAGAACATCATATGAAATAGGAAGATGCTAATGAGTCGGGGGTTGGCATCGTCGCCAACAAAGAAATAGCTGCTGCCAAACCAGCCGCCAATGCTGTCGCCGAACATCAGGGCGAAGCCCGCTGCCCAGAAAAGTGTGCCGGAAACGATGAAGTCGCTGATGTTCTTGGCCGCTACATTGATACTGTTTTTGCTTCTTACCAGGCCGCTTTCTAGGCACAGGAAACCGGCCTGCATAATGAAGACAAGTATTGCGGCTATGGTTATCCAGAGTGTATCCATCGTTTAGTTGATAAGGGCCTTAAGTTGAGAACACGATATCTCTATCGTGTTCCTAGTGTGTAAGTTGGGGCTAGCGTTGGCGGCGGGCTTTAGTAGGGCTTAACCACCACCAGCACCACAATGCCGATTAACAATAGCACCGGTGCTTCGTTAAACCAGCGATAAAACTGGTGTTTGCGGGTATTGAGTCCGGCCTGAAATTGGCGCATAAGGTGTCGGCAGGTGAAATGATAAGCGATTAATAAAACCACCAACGCAATTTTTGTTTTAAACCAGCCCTGGGCGAGATAGTGCTCAGTGGCAAAGCTGGCCAGCCAAACACCAAACACCAGGGTGGCGATCATGGCGGGGCTGGCAATGCCACGGTACAACTTGCGTTCCATGATTTTAAAGCGCTCGTCACTAATCGCATCGTCGGCCATGGCGTGGTAGACAAATAAGCGGGGCAAATAAAACAGCGCGGCAAACCAGCAAACGAGGCTAATAATATGCAGTGCTTCGACCCATTCGCGAGACATGGTGTGGGGATCCCTGTAGTGGTGCAGGTGAAAAGGCCGGCAGTTTAGCGCTTAAAGGGGCCTACTGATAATAATTATCGATTTGATCTCGGGTGATAATACCTGCCACCGGTGAGCTTATTGCCGTGTGGGGCTGGGTAACATGCACCGCAAAGCCATTTTCCTCGCGGATCAGCATCAGTGCTTCCTGTAAAGTGGAGCGCGGATGAATCGGATGCAGACGCCAGCGCTCACCGGGTATTTCCAGTAGATCAATAGCTTCGTGCTTGCGTCCTGTGGCCTCCATGGCTTGCATATGGTGGGCTAGGTCACTGGGACGAAGGATGGCGCGCTCATCACTACCCTCTTCTATAACGATCCATTCAGGGTGTTGATTGAGCAGCACTTCCGCCTGATCAAGAGTTAGGCGAGGGCTGTGAGCAATGAAGTTGCGAGTCATCAGGCTGGTCACGCCGGCGCGGCTCAAACTTTGAAAAACCGGAGAGGTGAAAGATTCAGGGTTTCTGCCAACTAGGAAGAGACCGGGCAAGCGACTGGTTAGGCGAGCGGTGATGGTGGCAATAACAATAACTAGCATCGCCGGTAATAAAATAGCGGAATTGTAGGTCAATTCTAGCAGTGCCATCAAAGCGGCGAGGGGGGCGTTGAGTACGCCGGCCATCATTGCACCCATACCAATCGTGGCGTAAAAACCACTGCTGGCGGAATTCTCGGGGCTGAGGCTGGTGCCAATGATGCCAATCGCGCCGCCTAAACAAGCGCCAATGACTAGGGCGGGGCCAATGCTGCCACCGGGGACGCCGAGGGCAATGGTCACCGTTGAAAGCAGTAGTTTGGTAACGGCAATGGTCAGCAGCAAGGTGAGACTGAGGTCGCCGAGCATGGCCGCTTCAACGGTATCGTAGCCAACACCCATGACCTGGGGTACGAAGGCGGCAGCGATACTGGTGAGAACACCCGCTGCAAAGAGGCGAGTGGTCAGCGAGAGTGTTTTTAAGTCCTGGATGTATTTGTGCAGTTTTAGGACGACGCTACTGGCAAGGCCGACAATAATGCCGCAGAAGATCAAAAAGGGCAGTTCAAGCAGGCTGCCCATGGTTAGCGCAGGAATTGAGAAGGCCGGGGCATCACCAAAGCAGACCCGACTGACTAAGGCGCCGGAGACAGAAGCGAGAATAATCGGGATAAACCCGGTTACCGTGTACTCCATCAGCACCACTTCCATGGCGAAAATAACCCCTGCCAGGGGGGTGTTGAAGGACGCGGCAATGGCGGCAGCAACGCCACAGCCGACCATAATGCGCAGGCTGTTGTTGGGCAGGCCAAGCTTTTGCCCGAGCAGGCTGGAGCAGGTTGCACCGAGGTGAACGGCGGGCCCTTCGCGGCCCACCGAGTGACCGGATACAGCGGCGATTGTGCCCGCGACAAACTGGACGATGGCGTTGCTCGCCGGTAAGTGGGCCTGATGTTGTTGATAGCGCTCGATAACATGGCCCACACCACACTGGCGCCCGGCCTTGGAGCGTTTGCGCATCACCAGAATGAGCAGCATGGTGCCCGCCAAAGGGAGTAGCAGGCGGGCTTCAAGAGGTAGTGATTCGAAGCCCTCGCTCTGCTGGGCAGGTAGGAAAAACTCAAGGGGCCATTCAATGGCAAGGCGAAAAGCAACCGCGATAAGGCCGGTGACAATGCCGCTAACAAGGCCGAGTAAGGCCAGTTGGGGGAGTGCGTCAACATGGGCCAGACGGTGGCGAAAGCGGGTAAAGAACGTATCAGGGTGCCATTGTGGTGGGCTTGGTGGGCTTTTGTCAGCTTGGGGCATAATTATTGTGTTGGCCGCGTGATCGTCGAGCATAGCATGGGGCCTGGTTGCGGTATGATAGCTGGTTCCCAGGATTTAACGATGAGGTAAGCGGGCGTGATAAGGGCAAGTATTGTAGGTGGAACGGGTTATACCGGAGTGGAATTGTTGCGTTTGCTGGCCATGCATCCGCAGGTGGAGGTAGTGTCCATCACCTCGCGTAGTGAAAGCGGCCTGCCTGTTGCTGATCTCTTCCCCAGTCTGCGCGGCCACTACGATCTGTGCTTTAGCGAGCCGGATTCGGATCAATTAGCCGAGGCCGATGTGGTGTTTTTTGCCACGCCCCACGGTGTGGCTCAGGCCATGGTGCCCGAGATCCTCAAGCGCGGCGCGCGGGTTATCGACTTGTCGGCGGACTTTCGTATCAAGGATCAGCAGCTCTGGGAAAAGTGGTACAACCAAACCCATGCCTGCCCCGAATTAATCGCCGAGGCTGTCTACGGCTTACCCGAGGTTAATCGTGCGGCGATAGGCGCTGCCCGCTTGATCGCCTGCCCGGGTTGTTATCCGACCAGTGTGCAGTTGGGTTTCCTGCCACTACTTGAAAATGATTTGGTGGCGGCTAATGATTTAATCGCCAACTCGGCCTCGGGTGCCAGTGGCGCTGGTCGACAGGCCAAGATCGACAATCTGTACAGTGAGGTCAGTGACAGTTTTAAGGCTTATGCCGCGGGTGGGCACCGTCATTTGCCGGAGATTGTTCAGGGTCTGAAATCCTTTGCTGGTAAGCCAGTAGGTTTAACCTTTGTGCCTCATTTATTACCGATAGTGCGAGGTATTCATTCGACGCTCTATGCCACCTTGCTCGACACGAGTGTCGATCTACAGGCTTTGTTTGAAGAGCGTTACGCGGATGAGCTCTTTGTCGATGTGATGCCCCCGGGCGCCCATCCACAAACCCGCAGTGTGCGGGGGTCAAATGTGTGCCGCATCAGTGTGGTTAGGCCGCAAGATGGCGATAAAGTAGTGGTTATGTCAGCGATTGATAATCTGGTTAAAGGGGCTTCTGGGCAGGCGGTGCAAAACATGAATGTCATGTTTGGGCTAGCGGAAGCTTCTGGCCTTGAGGCCCCGCCTTTACTGCCTTAAATTGGCAAGCTGTAGCTTGAGGGTAATAATGTTGGTGAATGTCAGGCGCGTGGAGTAAAAAGCAGTGGATGGTTTTTTAGATCGCCTGATGGACAGCAGCGCTGGTCTGTTAGTTTTACTGGGGCTCGCTTTGCTCGTCGGTGTTGGAGGCGGGTTTCTGCTGGGTGGCGAGTACCTTGGTGAGACAGTAACGGCTCACCGTAAGCTGTTGGTGGATTTCGCGCAGCAGTCACAACGCTTAGCAGAGCGGGAGCATCAGCATTTGGCGCTGCAGTTGGGTGCGGAAGTTGATCGTCAGGCTCTGGAAAAAATGCGTAGGACGGTGGTTGTGCTCGATCGAAAACTGTCGGCTTATCAGGAAGA
The DNA here is from genome assembly GCA_041277045.1 of Candidatus Reddybacter sp. Taxonomy (GTDB): domain Bacteria; phylum Pseudomonadota; class Gammaproteobacteria; order Pseudomonadales; family Porticoccaceae; genus Reddybacter. Next base: position 998,144 of record JBGFSY010000001.1, read on the forward strand.
GCTCGATCTTTACCGCAATCTGGTGAAAAGCGATAACTTGGATAAAGGGCTGCAAATATCCAATTTTCTGATCAGGTCGACAGAAGCGGCCGGTGTTTACCGTTACCGTTTTGCCTTGCGAAAGACTGAAGGCTTGTCGAAAACGACAAAAGTAAGCTTTTCGGTTGATCTGGACGGTACCTTGGCGGGTAAGGCGGCGGATTATTCATTGGCTCAATTAGATCCTGATGTGGATGCGACCCCGATCAATAGCCGGTTTAAATACTTTCAACTTATTGAGGGAGTGATTCATTTGCCCGATGGTTTCCAGCCAACGTCAATTCGCGCAAAAATTTGGCCCACGGCAAAAAAGGCTCGTAGCAAAGAGCTGGTTTTGACGTGGGATTTTGCCAGAGGGCGTACCGAAAATAGTAGAGGTGAGTAATGCGTAGGGGCAAAAAAACAAAACGAGGCACGGCGACACCAACCTTGATAGCTAAGGGAGCATGCATTGTTGGTGAGATACAGTTTAGCGGTAGCCTGGAGATAGAAGGCCAGGTTGACGGCAATATTGAAGCGGCCAGTGATGACCCTGAAGCCTGTGTAAGAATACACGATACGGGTGTTGTTGTTGGTCGGGTGAAGGCCCCGGTAGTGATTGTCAGCGGCAGAATAGAGGGTGACATTTATGCTGCTAAGCAGGTTGAACTTGCATCTCAGGCTGTCGTCAAAGGTGATATTCACTATGCCTTGCTCGAAATTGAGAAAGGTGCCCAGGTTAACGGCAGCTTTGTACAGGAAGAGGAAAGTGCGGCTCCGAAAATAGAAAGGGTCGAGGTGGCAAGCCACCTTGAGGCGGTTAGTGATACTGGCATGCGGCAAGCGTAAGTATTGCTATTTGCTTATTTTCCCCCATACTGAAGGTTAGGTTCAATCGAATGAGTTTTAGAAGACAGAGAAGATTGCGGAGTATTAATGACAGTTGCAGAGACATTTATTCCCAGTGCGCTGAATGTGACCAACAGCGCAGTGAATAAAGTGAAGACCCTGGTAGAAGAAGAGGACAACCCCGACTTGAAGTTGCGTGTGTATGTCACCGGTGGCGGTTGCTCGGGGTTTCAATACGGTTTTACCTTTGACGAGGCTGTTGCGGAAGATGACACCAGGGTTGAGCGAGAGGGAGTGACTGTGCTCGTCGACTCTTTGAGTTTTCAGTATCTTGCCGGCGCTGAGCTCGATTATTCGGAAGGGCTTGAGGGTTCTCGGTTTGTAGTCAACAATCCCAACGCTGCGACCACCTGTGGTTGTGGGGCCTCGTTTTCGATCTAAACATACGAGCGGACATCGTTTGCAGCGGCTAGGCCTTATTTCAGTCGGGCTTGGCCGTTTCGCGCCCTTATTCTTTTTGTTGGCGTTCTGCCACTTAACGACTCTGGCCGGGGGAGGCGTGAAGCCCTTGGTTGAAGCTCCGCGAAGTGCTACCCCTCGTTACCTCGTTCGAATTGATCAGAACAAGCCTGAGGAAGTTGAGGCAGCACTGCTGCGAGCAGAGGCTTTTTATCTGGAAAGTACGCCACTTCTAGCGAGCACCCCGCCGATTGCTCTCGTATTACATGGTCCCGAAGTCGAAATATTCTTCCGCGAAAACTATAAGCGCTACAAAAATATTGTGGATCTTGCTGCGCGGCTAACGGCCTTTCAGGTGGTTGATATTAAAATCTGCCGAACCCGTTTACGTTTTCTCGAGCAAGATGACGCGAGCCTTTTTCCTTTTGTCGGTACCGTGGCATTTGGCCCCGATGAAATAGCTCGGTTGACCGAAGAAGAGGGTTATGTGCGTTTTTAGCCGTGTCAGTTCCCGCAGCTAAGCGAGATAAGCCGGATAAATTCCACCCAGAACAGTCAAGCTTTTTGCCCCCGTTACAGCGGGTAAATTACCTGCCAGTCCTCCCAGTGTTTGCCTTGCGAGCCAGGCAAAGGCAGCAGCTTCAACCCACTCGGGTGCAATGCCCAATGCTGTCGTGCTGTCGACTTTTGTAGACTTAAGTAAATTGCCGAGGCTGGTCATAAGTGTTGTATTTAGTGCGCCACCACCGCAGATGAAAACCTCATCAGTGTCCGCTGGTAGTGCTTTTATTGCGTCGGCGATGGTTTCGGCAGTGAAGGCGAGTAATGTCGCCTGTATACAACCGGGTGAGAGGTGGTCAAATCTGTTGAGTTGCTGATCCAGCCAGTCTTTATTGAATTCTTCCCGCCCTGTGCTTTTCGGTATCGAGCGCTGTAAAAACGGGTGGGTCTTTAATTGCCTAAGTAGTTGAGAGTCGCTTGTGTGTTGGCCGGCCCATTGGCCGCAGTCGTCGAAGGCTTTGTTCTGTTGCTGTTTGATCCAGTCATCGAGCAAGCGGTTGCCGGGACCGGTGTCGAAACCAAGAACCTCGCCTTCTACGGGTAGAAAGGTGATGTTGCTGATACCGCCAATATTGACGATGACTCTATTTCGTTTGTTGCTGTGGAAAGCGGCCCGGTGAAACGCGGGTACGAGTGGGGCTGCTTGTCCGCCAAGTGCCATATCTCGGCGCCTGAAGTCGGCAACGGTGGTAATACCTGTGCGTGCAGAGATAATATTGGGGTCACCAATTTGCAGTGTAAAGGGGTGGGGGGTGTCGCCGTTTGGTGGGCGATGTCGTACGGTTTGGCCGTGGCTGCCTATCGCCGTGATGTCGCCTGCTTCTAGCCCTGTCTGTTCCAAAAGGGTCGTCACCGCCAGTGCAAGGCATTCCCCGAACTGTTGATCGGCGCTTCCAAGGGCGTCGATGTTATCGTCACCGGGTAAAAATAAGAGCTTGATGGCTTCTTGCAGGTGTTCTGGGATTGGGTGGCAATAAGTGGCGACTATGTCTGCGCTGTTATGAGAGGTGTCAATAATGGCGCTGTCTATGCCGTCCATGCTAGTGCCGGACATTAAGCCGATATATAGCTCGCGTGATGCTTTGTTCATCTGAGTTGTGCGTTTTAGTCGTGGAGGTCGGTCTGCGCAATCAGCATGCCGTTGTGCTGGTTAAGCTGGTTTAGCAGCGGTACGGTTTGGGCGATGAATTCATTGCGCTGGTTTTTGGCAATAGTTTTGGCGTCGGGTAGCTTCACAGTGCGAGGGTTGCGGTGAACGCCGTTAACGAGAAATTCATAATGCAGGTGAGGTCCGGTTGCATAGCCTGTTGAGCCAACAGTGCCAATAGTTTTCCCCTGGCTGACATGCTTGCCTTTACTTGTAAGGCGCTTGGTCAGATGCAGGTACTTGGTGACGTATTTCCCGCCGTGCTGAAGAAAGACGTAGTTGCCGTTTGCTTTGCTATAGCCACTAGCGACAACTCGGCCATCGCCGGCGGCATAAACAGGGGTGCCTCGTGGGGCGGCATAGTCCACGCCTCGGTGAGCCTTGATGCGCTTGTGCACCGGGTGCTTGCGGCGCAGACTGAAATTTGAGCTGATGCGCGTAAAATCCAGCGGTGCTCGCAAAAAAGCCTTGCGCATAGGCTTGCCGTCGGGGGTGTAATAGTTGATAGAACCATCTTGCTCAATGTAGCGAACGGCGTTAAAGGTTGCGCCGTGGTTGGAGAATGTTGCTGCAAGGATATCTCCGCTGCCCACTTTTTCGCCGTCCAAAAACTTTTCGTCATAGAGGACGCTAAATTCATCGCCCTTGCGAATGTCGAGGGCGAAATCAATATCCCAGCCGAAGATGTTGGCTAACTCCATGATTTTGGCCTGGCTTAAACCGGCCTTATTGGCGTCGAGAGATAGCGAGTTGTTAATGATGGCCGTTTTGTAAGTTGGGATAAGGTCGGGCTTGAGGGTCACTTTGGTGCCTTCGAAACCGTTCGTGCCGCGCTCGTAAAGGTAGTGCTCAAGTGTTGAGCGCGTATATTTGACCTGTGCGAGCTTGCCTTCTTCACTTAAGCAAATAGCAATGTGCTCGCCAGGTCGCAAGCGACGCAGGGCTGTTGGTTCGGTGCTTGTGTTGGCGACGGAGTAAACATCGCTTGCGTTGAGGCCGAGGCGTTTGAAAACAGTTGTTAGGTTGTCGCCGGAGGCGATAGTTGTTTCTTGCCAGTTAAGAGCCGCAGGTGCTGGTGCGGGCTTGTCGAGGGTGCTGGGTGTTGAGCTGGATTTCTGGGCCGGGATTTGTTTGTCCACCGGCAAGTCGACAGCGGTGATATTGCGCTTTGCCTGGACATTTTTCGATGGCAGAAAGGATATGGCTCCAGCAAGGCATAAAGCAACGGCCGTTGCCGCGGCAATGTGTTTTTTGGGGAGAATTGCGCCCGCTTTTGATGTCGTATTTCGGCTGGCTTGCATGAGTTTGTGTGTTCCGCTGGAG
>JBGFSY010000001.1:1007500-1010000 GCA_041277045.1 Candidatus Reddybacter sp.
GTGCTAACGTCCGTCGTCAAAAGGGAAACAACCCAGACCGCCAGCTAAGGTCCCAAATATCAGTTAAGTGGGAAACGATGTGGGAAGGCTCAGACAGCTAGGAGGTTGGCTTAGAAGCAGCCATCCTTTAAAGAAAGCGTAATAGCTCACTAGTCGAGTCGGCCTGCGCGGAAGATTTAACGGGGCTAAAACTGATAACCGAAGCTGCGGATGCGTGATTTATCGCGCATGGTAGAGGAGCGTTCTGTAAGCCGTTGAAGGTGGATTGAGAAGTCTGCTGGAGGTATCAGAAGTGCGAATGCTGACATGAGTAACGATAAAGGGAGTGAAAAACTCCCTCGCCGGAAGATCAAGGTTTCCTGTCCAACGTTAATCGGGGCAGGGTTAGTCGACACCTAAGGCGAGGCCGAAAGGCGTAGTCGATGGAAAACAGGTTAATATTCCTGTACTTCTTATAGTTGCGATGGAGGGACGGAGTAGGCTAGATCAGCGCGGCGATGGTTGTCCGCGTTTAAGGCTGTAGGCAAGTGGCTTAGGTAAATCCGGGCTGCTCACTTTACTGTGAATGCTGAGAGCTGATGACGAGTGCCCCTTTGTGGGCGTGAAGTGATTGATGCCATGCTTCCAAGAAAATCTTCTAAGCTTCAGACTATAAGGAATCGTACTCCAAACCAACACAGGTGATCAGGTAGAGAATACCCAGGCGCTTGAGAGAACTCGGGTGAAGGAACTAGGCAAAATGGCACCGTAACTTCGGGAGAAGGTGCGCTCTTACCGGTAATGGGACTTGCTCCCTAAGCTAGTGAGAGCCGAAGTGACCAGGCCGCTGCGACTGTTTACTAAAAACACAGCACTCTGCAAACTCGTAAGAGGACGTATAGGGTGTGACGCCTGCCCGGTGCCGGAAGGTTAATTGATGGGGTTAGTCTTCGGACGAAGCTCTTGATCGAAGCCCCGGTAAACGGCGGCCGTAACTATAACGGTCCTAAGGTAGCGAAATTCCTTGTCGGGTAAGTTCCGACCTGCACGAATGGCGTAACGATGGCGGCACTGTCTCCACCCGAGACTCAGTGAAATTGAAATTGCGGTTAAGATGCCGTATACCCGCGGCTAGACGGAAAGACCCCGTGAACCTTTACTATAGCTTGGCACTGAACTTTGAATCTATCTGTGCAGGATAGGTGGGAGGCTTTGAAGCGTGGACGCTAGTTCGCGTGGAGCCACCCTTGAAATACCACCCTGGTATATTTGAGGTTCTAACTCAGGTCCGTTATCCGGATCGAGGACAGTGTCTGGTGGGTAGTTTGACTGGGGCGGTCTCCTCCCAAAGAGTAACGGAGGAGCACGAAGGTACCCTCGGCATGGTCGGAAATCATGCTATGAGTGCAATGGCATAAGGGTGCTTGACTGCGAGACTCACAAGTCGAGCAGGTACGAAAGTAGGTCATAGTGATCCGGTGGTTCTGTATGGAAGGGCCATCGCTCAACGGATAAAAGGTACTCCGGGGATAACAGGCTGATACCGCCCAAGAGTTCACATCGACGGCGGTGTTTGGCACCTCGATGTCGGCTCATCACATCCTGGGGCTGAAGCCGGTCCCAAGGGTATGGCTGTTCGCCATTTAAAGTGGTACGCGAGCTGGGTTTAGAACGTCGTGAGACAGTTCGGTCCCTATCTGCCGTGGGCGTTGGAAATTTGAGGAAAGCTGCTTCTAGTACGAGAGGACCGAAGTGGACGAATCTCTGGTGTTCGGGTTGTCACGCCAGTGGCATTGCCCGGTAGCTACATTCGGACAGGATAACCGCTGAAAGCATCTAAGCGGGAAGCCCCTTCCAAGATTAGATTTCCCTGGATCCTTGAGATCCCTAAAGGGCCGTTGAAGACTACGACGTTGATAGGCTGGGTGTGTAAGCACGGTGACGTGTTGAGCTAACCAGTACTAATTGCCCGTGCGGCTTGACCATATAACAGAGATGATTATGTGCGATTGAAACTGGACAGAGTGTCAGAGATATACGATCGAACTTATTATTACCAAGTATTAGCAAATCCATCTTCTTATTCGAGCTGAGTCCGTCTTCAGACAGGCGGCCTCCGGAAGCATAGCAATATGCTCCAGTCAGTGAAGCACTGAAGCTCAACCAGTTTGTCTGGCGACCATAGAGACGTGGAACCACCTGATCCCATCCCGAACTCAGAAGTGAAACGCGTTATCGCCGATGGTAGTGTGGGGTTTCCCCATGTGAGAGTAGGTCATCGCCAGGCTTTAAATACGAAAACGCCCTGATCAGTATTGATCAGGGCGTTTTTTTGTGCGTGTATTTTCTCCTCACGTCGGCCTATATCCGAAATAATATTGTGGCTGGGGTTTTATAGGATGAGTTTTATTGGGTTCTGTTAATGACGCCATTGATTTCAGGTGAGGCGATCGGCAGTCTTGTGTGATCGGCAACACATCAGAATATGTGGTCAATTGAGCTGGGTTGAGTAATGCGAGTT
>JBGFSY010000001.1:1012500-1560990 GCA_041277045.1 Candidatus Reddybacter sp.
ATGGGAGTGGGTTGCAAAAGAAGTGGGTAGACTAACCTTCGGGAGGTCGCTCACCACTTTGTGATTCATGACTGGGGTGAAGTCGTAACAAGGTAGCCGTAGGGGAACCTGCGGCTGGATCACCTCCTTAATCGAAGCGTCTGTTCGCTTCAGACAAGTACTCACACGCATTGCCTGATCAGAAAAGAGCAATTACCGGTTAGCCGGCGGCTCACCGTAAGGACAGTGGGTCTGTAGCTCAGTTGGTTAGAGCGCACCCCTGATAAGGGTGAGGTCGGTGGTTCAAATCCACCCAGACCCACCAATATTCCTCTGCAATCTTTATGATTGTCGATGCATCGGGGCTATAGCTCAGCTGGGAGAGCGCCTGCCTTGCACGCAGGAGGTCAGCGGTTCGATCCCGCTTAGCTCCACCACTTTCCTTCACTCAAATTTTGAGTCCGCGTAATTGTTCTGAAAAGTTAGACACAAGCTATTGAGCCATCAATAGCTTGTGTCTAGTTTTTTGCTAGACGTTCTTTAAAAAGATGATTTGTTAATACTGTAGTAAGTAATGTAATAATTTGTAAGACAAGTGTGTCTCAAGCACAACTGTCCGGCGAAAATATCGAACATAGTCGTTTGTGTTATATGGTCAAGCGACTAAGCGCATACGGTGGATGCCTTGGCATCTGGAGGCGATGAAGGACGTAGGAGCCTGCGATAAGCTCGGGGGAGCTGGCAAACAAGCGTTATATCCCGAGATTTCCGAATGGGGAAACCCACCCAGTGTAAGCTGGGTATCCTGCACTGAATACATAGGTGTAGGAGGCGAACCCGGGGAACTGAAACATCTAAGTACCCGGAGGAATAGAAATCAAACGAGATTCTCTTAGTAGCGGCGAGCGAAAGGGGAACAGCCTGCAAGTGATAGCTTAAGTGTTAGAGGAACCTTCTGGAAAGTTGGGCGACACAGGGTGATAGCCCCGTACTCGAAAATACTTTTGTGGTACTAAGCTTGCGATAAGTAGGTCGGGACACGTGATATCTTGACTGAAGATGGGGGGACCATCCTCCAAGGCTAAATACTACCAGATGACCGATAGTGAACTAGTACCGTGAGGGAAAGGCGAAAAGAACCCCGGAGAGGGGAGTGAAATAGATCCTGAAACCGTATGCGTACAAGCAGTAGGAGCAGACTTGTTCTGTGACTGCGTACCTTTTGTATAATGGGTCAGCGACTTACTTTCAGTGGCAAGGTTAACCGTTTAGGGGAGCCGTAGGGAAACCGAGTCTTAATAGGGCGTCATAGTCGCTGGGAGTAGACCCGAAACCAGGCGATCTATCCATGGCCAGGGTGAAGGTTGAGTAACATCAACTGGAGGCCCGAACCCACTTATGTTGAAAAATGAGGGGATGAGCTGTGGATCGGAGTGAAAGGCTAATCAAGCCTGGAGATAGCTGGTTCTCCTCGAAAGCTATTTAGGTAGCGCCTCACAAATTACCCTCGGGGGTAGAGCACTGTTTCGGCTAGGGGGTCATCCCGACTTACCAACCCGATGCAAACTCCGAATACCGAGGAGTACAATTGTGGGAGACAGACGGCGGGTGCTAACGTCCGTCGTCAAAAGGGAAACAACCCAGACCGCCAGCTAAGGTCCCAAATATCAGTTAAGTGGGAAACGATGTGGGAAGGCTCAGACAGCTAGGAGGTTGGCTTAGAAGCAGCCATCCTTTAAAGAAAGCGTAATAGCTCACTAGTCGAGTCGGCCTGCGCGGAAGATTTAACGGGGCTAAAACTGATAACCGAAGCTGCGGATGCGTGATTTATCGCGCATGGTAGAGGAGCGTTCTGTAAGCCGTTGAAGGTGGATTGAGAAGTCTGCTGGAGGTATCAGAAGTGCGAATGCTGACATGAGTAACGATAAAGGGAGTGAAAAACTCCCTCGCCGGAAGATCAAGGTTTCCTGTCCAACGTTAATCGGGGCAGGGTTAGTCGACACCTAAGGCGAGGCCGAAAGGCGTAGTCGATGGAAAACAGGTTAATATTCCTGTACTTCTTATAGTTGCGATGGAGGGACGGAGTAGGCTAGATCAGCGCGGCGATGGTTGTCCGCGTTTAAGGCTGTAGGCAAGTGGCTTAGGTAAATCCGGGCTGCTCACTTTACTGTGAATGCTGAGAGCTGATGACGAGTGCCCCTTTGTGGGCGTGAAGTGATTGATGCCATGCTTCCAAGAAAATCTTCTAAGCTTCAGACTATAAGGAATCGTACTCCAAACCAACACAGGTGATCAGGTAGAGAATACCCAGGCGCTTGAGAGAACTCGGGTGAAGGAACTAGGCAAAATGGCACCGTAACTTCGGGAGAAGGTGCGCTCTTACCGGTAATGGGACTTGCTCCCTAAGCTAGTGAGAGCCGAAGTGACCAGGCCGCTGCGACTGTTTACTAAAAACACAGCACTCTGCAAACTCGTAAGAGGACGTATAGGGTGTGACGCCTGCCCGGTGCCGGAAGGTTAATTGATGGGGTTAGTCTTCGGACGAAGCTCTTGATCGAAGCCCCGGTAAACGGCGGCCGTAACTATAACGGTCCTAAGGTAGCGAAATTCCTTGTCGGGTAAGTTCCGACCTGCACGAATGGCGTAACGATGGCGGCACTGTCTCCACCCGAGACTCAGTGAAATTGAAATTGCGGTTAAGATGCCGTATACCCGCGGCTAGACGGAAAGACCCCGTGAACCTTTACTATAGCTTGGCACTGAACTTTGAATCTATCTGTGCAGGATAGGTGGGAGGCTTTGAAGCGTGGACGCTAGTTCGCGTGGAGCCACCCTTGAAATACCACCCTGGTATATTTGAGGTTCTAACTCAGGTCCGTTATCCGGATCGAGGACAGTGTCTGGTGGGTAGTTTGACTGGGGCGGTCTCCTCCCAAAGAGTAACGGAGGAGCACGAAGGTACCCTCGGCATGGTCGGAAATCATGCTATGAGTGCAATGGCATAAGGGTGCTTGACTGCGAGACTCACAAGTCGAGCAGGTACGAAAGTAGGTCATAGTGATCCGGTGGTTCTGTATGGAAGGGCCATCGCTCAACGGATAAAAGGTACTCCGGGGATAACAGGCTGATACCGCCCAAGAGTTCACATCGACGGCGGTGTTTGGCACCTCGATGTCGGCTCATCACATCCTGGGGCTGAAGCCGGTCCCAAGGGTATGGCTGTTCGCCATTTAAAGTGGTACGCGAGCTGGGTTTAGAACGTCGTGAGACAGTTCGGTCCCTATCTGCCGTGGGCGTTGGAAATTTGAGGAAAGCTGCTTCTAGTACGAGAGGACCGAAGTGGACGAATCTCTGGTGTTCGGGTTGTCACGCCAGTGGCATTGCCCGGTAGCTACATTCGGACAGGATAACCGCTGAAAGCATCTAAGCGGGAAGCCCCTTCCAAGATTAGATTTCCCTGGATCCTTGAGATCCCTAAAGGGCCGTTGAAGACTACGACGTTGATAGGCTGGGTGTGTAAGCACGGTGACGTGTTGAGCTAACCAGTACTAATTGCCCGTGCGGCTTGACCATATAACAGAGATGATTATGTGCGATTGAAACTGGACAGAGTGTCAGAGATATACGATCGAACTTATTATTACCAAGTATTAGCAAATCCATCTTCTTATTCGAGCTGAGTCCGTCTTCAGACAGGCGGCCTCCGGAAGCATAGCAATATGCTCCAGTCAGTGAAGCACTGAAGCTCAACCAGTTTGTCTGGCGACCATAGAGACGTGGAACCACCTGATCCCATCCCGAACTCAGAAGTGAAACGCGTTATCGCCGATGGTAGTGTGGGGTTTCCCCATGTGAGAGTAGGTCATCGCCAGGCTTTAAATACGAAAACGCCCTGATCAGTATTGATCAGGGCGTTTTTTTGTGCTTAATATAATGGCTGGCTGACCCTGTCCTCCGTCTATAATGCTTTAGCTGAGGTGAACTGATTACCAGGGTTTTGGTAGTGTCTTAGGCTTTATTTGTTTCAATCTACGTTTATAATCTGCCAATTAAAATTAAGCGATGGTAACTTCATGAAGGATACCTGTCTGCGCATTGTTGAGCTTCTCGGCGATGGTGAATACGTCTCTGGGGCGGTGTTAGGCGATGCTCTTGGCGTCAGTCGAACGGCGGTGTGGAAGCATCTCAATAAACTTGAAGGCTGGGGTGTGCTCATAGAGAAGGCTAAGGGTCGTGGCTACCGCATTACCGGTGGTATGGAGTTGTTATGCGAACAGCGAGTCCTCGATGGGATGTCCAAGCCGGCGCGACAGCTGCTTGATGGTCTCCAGATTTTAGAAACAACTGATTCAACCAACGACGTTGTGCGCAGCGAAATAGGCAAGGATGCCGCACAGGGCTTTGTTTGCTTTGCTGAGCGTCAATCAGGTGGTCGTGGGCGGCACGGCCGACAGTGGGTGAGTCCTTTCGGACGCAACCTTTATATGTCGTTGTCGTGGCATTTCGACGAAGGTGCTGCAGCGCTGGAAGGTTTAAGTTTAGCAGTGGGTGTTGGCGTGGCGCGTGTCATCGAATCCTTTGGGGTCAGCAATGTAGCCCTTAAATGGCCAAACGACATACTTCTGGAAAAACAGAAAGTCGGTGGTGTTTTACTCGAGATGATGGGCGACCCCGTCGGCCGTTGTCAGGTGATAGTTGGTGTGGGTCTTAATCTCGGTATGACAGAAGGTGCGCCAATTGATCAGCCTTGGGCTGATCTCGGTTCTCATGCGCAAATCGGTCGAAACCAGCTGGCGAGTGCATTGTTATCCGAGTTGTTACCGATGCTTGATGGTTATTCCAGGGCAGGGTTTCCCAATTATCGTGCTCAGTGGGAGTCATATGATGCCTATCGCGATCGTCCGATTAAACTGCTCACCCGGCGCATGACGATTCAGGGTGTTGGTCGGGGTGTTAGCCACACGGGGGCGATCCAGATTGAAGTTGATGGTGTGATCGAGTCTTATTCCGGTGGTGAGATTAGTTTGCGGCCTATCGATGATTGTTGATATCGATATTGGCAATACGCGCGCCAAATGGCGCCTGAGTTCGGAGGGTTCTGCCATCGAGCACGGCGTGCTCGATGCTCGGTGTAATGAGTGGACAGCGTTGCAGTCCTTACGCTCTTATCAGCCAGAGAGGGTCAGAGTTTCTAATGTAGCAGGTGGCGACGTTGCGGAAAGAGTCCGGCAGATTGCTGCTAAGGCCTTTGGCTTGGAGGTTGAATTTGCCGTGGCTTCCAAAGCCGTAGGTGAAGTCGTGTCGGGTTACGAGCAGCCAGAGCGACTTGGTGTTGATCGATGGCTTGCATTACTTTCCGGATGGGAGCTATTTCGTAGTCGATGCGTAGTCGTTGATGCTGGTAGTGCACTGACATTCGATTTTCTGGATGAGCAGGCAAGGCATCTTGGGGGCTATATTATCCCTGGTCGACAAATGATGCTGGATTCCTTGTATGGGGGCACCAGTGGCGTTCGGTCTGGAGCGTCGCAAGCGGTGGCTTTGAATTACGGGCAAAATACCGACTCCGCTGTGCATAATGGTTGCCTGGCAATGACGATATCTTTGATCGAAAAAATGCTCAGTGTAGAGGGGTTGGGTATGAATAACTTGGTCCTTACGGGTGGGGATGCTCAGTCGTTGCTAGTGCATTTGCCTTCTTCTGTTGCCCATGTCCCTGATTTGGTGCTTGATGGTTTAGCCTTGGCGCTGCCATAAGTGGGGGGGGGTATGATTAAGTGGTTATTAGTTAGTGCCCTCCTGGTAAACCTGTTGGTCTTTTACTGGCTCTCTTCCCAGTCTGCGCGAAGCGTTGAGAATAAACTTGGTTGGGAAGGGCTGTCTGCAGAGATAGTTCTACTGTCTGAGCTAAAAGTGATCCCACCGGAGCGCTCTTTGTTAGCCGCCAAGTTGACTTTGGCTGAGGAGCTTGATGTGGTTGAGGAGACTTTCGTTGCAATTGGTATAGAGGAATACCCTGTTCGGGGGCCCGTAGAGAGTAAGGGGGGCTCATTATTGCAAAATAATGAAAATGGTGTAAAAACGAGGCTTGGTAAGACAGGCTCACTAAGTGCGGTGGCTTCCGAGGTCGAGCCAAAGATAGAATCAAAGATAGAATCAAAGATAGAATCAAAGATAGAATCAAAGATAGAATCAAAGATAGAATCAAAGATAGAATCAAAGATAGAATCAAAGATAGAATCAAAGATAGAATCAAAGATAGAACCAAAGATAGAACCAAAGATAGAACCAAAGATAGAACCAAAGATAATTGCTTTCAGGCAGGAGCCAGAAACAGAACTACCCTGTGTGCTAATGGGGCGCTTTGATAGTGAGCGGAATGCGGCAGGCCTGCTGGATAGGCTTGAAAGAGAGGTGGTAGTTACTGGGAAAATGCGACTCGTGAGCGAGGGCTTAGAGCGCTACCTGGTCTATATTCCACCATTTGAGACGCGAATAAAGGCGAAGCAGCACCAGTCAGTATTAAGGGGTGATGGAATTAGAAGCTCTCTCTATTATAAGGGAGTATTGAAGAATGGGTTGTCACTAGGATTCTTTGCCTCGAAGGATAATGCGAGTCGCAGGTACGATAGTTTGTTAGCCGCGGGGTATGGCGTAAAGTTAAAACCAGTGGTAACTAAAATATCGAGACACTGGCTGGAGTTTGAGCGCCATGAGCTGGCGAAGTTGTCGCAGCTTTTTTGGCAGGATTTAGCGAAAGAGTTTCCGGATGTGCTCAGCAAGCCTGCCAAGTGTGCGAAGTCGCGTGAGCCTGAAAGAGAAGAATAAGCAGCATAAAAGGGTCTTTTTCGAAGTATGAGTGTGGCTGCTGCAGTCGTCAGCCAATAAATTTATTAAATATGTGTTGTGGAGGTTGCTTCCCGTGAAGACTTCCCCTAGAATCGCGCATCCTTTTTAGGGTAATACGCTGGCGTAGCTCAGTAGGTAGAGCAGCTGACTTGTAATCAGCCGGTCGGGGGTTCGACTCCTCTCGCCAGCTCCAGTTTTTCTTGTGTCGTTCCTGCCAGGGCAGGAGCGGTATGCTTTGTTGACATTGGCTGTCAGAGCAAGGAAAATGCACGACCTTTTTGGGGAGGGGTTCCCGAGTGGCCAAAGGGATCAGACTGTAAATCTGACGCGTAAGCTTCGGTGGTTCGAATCCACCCCCCTCCACCATATTATTGCAGATGATGAGCTGGGCTAGCTTGTCGCGGGCGCAAGCGGGTAGCGTTGCGGGTATAGTTTAGTGGTAGAACCTCAGCCTTCCAAGCTGATGATGCGGGTTCGATTCCCGCTACCCGCTCCAAGCCGCGCTCAGTTAGGTTTATTGCGGCTCATATAGCTCAGGGGTAGAGCACTTCCTTGGTAAGGAAGAGGTCATCGGTTCAATTCCGATTATGAGCTCCACATTGATTGATAGCGCCGAGTTTAGGCTGGGTTGCGTTGGTTTGTTTTAGTTGTTTAGATGGTCCTGATTCGAGGAGAGCGGCAATGGGAAAAGAGAAGTTCGAACGTAATAAGCCCCACGTTAACGTAGGTACAATTGGCCACGTTGACCACGGTAAAACCACACTCACAGCAGCCCTGACACGGGTTTGTGCTGAAGTCTGGGGTGGCGAAATGGTTGCCTTTGACGGCATCGATAACGCCCCTGAAGAGCGCGAGCGCGGCATCACCATTGCCACCTCCCATGTTGAGTATGACTCGCCGATTCGCCATTACGCGCACGTCGACTGCCCCGGTCACGCCGACTACGTTAAAAACATGATTACCGGTGCTGCCCAGATGGACGGCGCTATTCTGGTTTGTGGCGCCACTGATGGCCCCATGCCGCAGACCCGTGAGCACATCCTGCTCTCGCGTCAGGTTGGCGTACCCTACGTTGTCGTCTTCCTCAACAAAGCAGACCTGCTGGCTGAAGATTGCGGCGGTGTTGGCTCCGAAGAATACGAAGAAATGCTCGAGCTGGTTGAAATGGAGCTCCGCGAGTTGCTCGACGCTTACGAATTCCCTGGTGACGATACGCCTATCATTGCCGGTTCTGCGCTGATGGCCCTCAACGGTGAAGATGATCACGAGCTGGGTACGACTGCTGTTAAGAAGCTCGTTGAAGCCCTCGACAGCTACATCCCCGAGCCCGAGCGTGCTATTGATGGCGACTTTCTGATGCCCATTGAGGATGTCTTCTCCATCTCCGGTCGTGGCACGGTTGTTACCGGTCGTATTGAGCGCGGCATCGTCAATGTCGGTAATGAAATCGAAATCATTGGTATTAAAGAGACTGCCAAAACCACCTGTACCGGTGTTGAAATGTTCCGCAAGCTGCTCGACGAAGGTCGTGCCGGTGAGAACGTTGGTGTTCTTCTGCGTGGTACCAAGCGTGAAGAAGTTGAGCGTGGGCAAGTACTGGCTGCGCCAGGCAGCATCCTGCCTCACACCAAGTTTGAGGCCGAAGTCTACGTGCTGAGTAAAGACGAAGGCGGTCGACACACACCTTTCTTTAAAGGTTATCGCCCCCAGTTCTACTTCCGTACTACAGACGTCACAGGCGCTTGTGAACTGCCCGAAGGCGTTGAAATGGTGATGCCAGGCGACAACGTGCAAATGGTTGTTACCTTGATTGCTCCCATCGCCATGGAAGATGGTCTGCGCTTTGCGATTCGCGAAGGCGGTCGTACAGTAGGTGCCGGTGTTGTAGCTAAAATATTCGAGTAAGTTCGATGCGTTAATCAGTCAACAACAGTCAGGTGTTCTCACTCTGGCTGTTGTTGTATTGTCTGAAAGTCGCAGGTAAGTTCGAGATCAAGTTTATAGGCCAGTAGTTCAATTGGTAGAGCATCGGTCTCCAAAACCGGCTGTTGGGGGTTCGAGTCCCTCCTGGCCTGCCAAAATAACCAGGCGAAGCAAATGAGTGCTGCAACAGACGAAAAACAATACCGCCTCGATGGTGCCAAGTGGTCGCTAATAGCGTTTCTCGTTGGCGGCGCTATTTATGGTAACTACTACTTTTCTGCAGAGCCCTTGCTTTATAGGGTTCTTGTGTTACTCGTTGTTGCGATAGTTGCTGGCGGAGTTGCGTTGCAGACAGCTAAAGGCGCCGATTTTTGGTCGCTTGCCAAAGGGGCGAAAACTGAAGCGAGCCGAGTTGTTTGGCCGACGCGGCAGGAGCGCAATCAGACCACGCTGGTGGTTGTGGCTTTTGTGCTGGTGATGGCTCTTTTGCTGTGGGGCCTTGATGCATTTTTTGGCTGGTTAGCCGCGATGATAATAGGGTAGGCGTTATGTCGAAGCGTTGGTATGTGGTGCATGCTTATTCGGGCTACGAAAAAAAGGTCGCTCTTGCGATAAAAGAGCGCGTAGATCTTGCGGGTATGGAAGATCTGTTTGGTGAAATACTGGTGCCAACAGAAGAGGTTGTCGAAATTCGTGGCGGGCAGAAGCGCAAGAGCGAGCGTAAATTCTTCCCCGGCTACGTTCTGGTGCAAATGGAGCTAAGTGACGATACTTGGCACTTGATTAAAGAAACCCCTCGTGTGATGGGGTTTATTGGCGGCAAGGCGGATAAGCCAGCGCCTATTACGGAGCGTGAAGCGGATGCAATCCTTGCCCGCGTCCATGACTCAGAAGAGAAGCCGCGGCCGAAAACCTTGTTCGAGCCCGGTGAGATGATTCGGGTTATTGATGGGCCCTTCAACGACTTCAACGCGACAGTTGAAGAGGTGAATTACGATAAGAGTAAACTGCGGGTTGCGGTCACCATTTTTGGTCGCTCTACTCCGGTTGAGCTAGATTTTACGCAGGTCGAAAAGGCCTGATATTAACCTCGCCGTAAGGCGGGACGGGAAGCCGAAGACGGGTTTGTTAGAGCCCTGAGGCGTTACACCCATACGGAGAAAGTAAGATGGCTAAGAAAGTAGAAGCTTATATCAAGCTGCAGGTTGCTGCAGGACAGGCAAACCCAAGCCCCCCTGTTGGTCCAGCTCTGGGTCAGCACGGTGTTAATATCATGGAATTCTGTAAGGCATTTAATGCCCAGACTCAAAGCATTGAACCTGGCTTGCCAATTCCTGTAGTTATCACGGTTTATGCCGATCGCAGCTTTACCTTTATTCAGAAAACACCACCGGCTTCAGTTTTGCTGCGCAAGGCCGCAGGCATTCAGAAAGGCAGTGGTCGTCCAAATACCGAAAAGGTTGGCAAGGTCACTCGTGCCCAGCTAGAAGATATTGCCACGCAAAAAATGCCCGACCTGACGGCAGCTGATATGGATGCTGCGGTACGTACAATTGCAGGCTCTGCTCGTAGTGCTGGTCTTGAAGTGGAGGGTGTGTAATGGGCAAGTTAACAAAACGCCAGCGTTTGATTGAAGAGAAAATTGAACACGGCAAGCTATACCCTGTTGAAGCAGCTCTCGAGTTGCTGAAGTCTCTGCCTCAGGGCGGATTTGCACAAACAGTTGATGTTGCGATTAACCTTGGTGTTGATCCGCGCAAATCGGATCAGGCAGTTCGTGGCGCAACTACCTTGCCCAACGGCACAGGCAAAGATGTCAAAGTTGCCGTGTTTGCTCAAGGCGCCAATGCAGATGCTGCGCGTGAAGCGGGTGCAGATCTGGTTGGTATGGAAGATCTCGCTGAGCAAATCAAAGGTGGCGATTTAAACTTCGGCGTTGTTATCGCCAGCCCCGATGCCATGCGTGTTGTTGGTCAGCTGGGTCAAATCCTCGGCCCCCGTGGTCTTATGCCCAACCCTAAAACGGGTACCGTTACTCCTGATGTGGCGACAGCGGTTAAGAACGCTAAAGCGGGTCAGGTGCGTTATCGCACAGATAAAAACGGTATTATTCACGGTGGTATCGGCAGTATTTCTTTCGAGCCCGCAGCGATTAAGCAAAATCTTGAAGCGCTTATTGCAGACCTTTACAAAGCGAAGCCGGCTTCTGCAAAGGGCATTTATTTGAAGAAAATCACGGTATCCACCACCATGGGTCCGGGCTTATTAATTGATCAGTCCTCTCTCGAAAGCTAGAGGGCTTTAAAAAGACTTTGGGGTTCACACTTCGTTTGGAGTGAGAGCCGTTAAAGACCGCAGGTGCCGACCGGTTTAATTGTGGCGTTAAGATAGTTATTTGATCTGTTGACGTCGCGGCCCGCGCAAACGGTGTGACCCGATTCAGTTATTACAACTGGGTTTGATCACCGAATATGTTTTACTCGGCAGTTCTGAGTGAAGCTTAACTGGGATTAGTTTCAACTAATCAAACCCAGGAGACAATGTTATGGCATTAAATCTCGAAGACAAGAAAGCGATCGTCGCAGACGTTAACGAGACTGCCAGCAACGCTGTGTCACTTGTTGTTGCCGATGCGAGGGGAGTCAATGTTGTTGATCTGACGGAGTTGCGCAAGCAAGCCCGTGAAAACAACGTCGACCTTCGTATTGTCAAAAACTCATTGGCTAAGCGTGCGTTTGAAGGCACTGAATTCGAGTGCATTGAAGGCGCATTAGCTGGGCCGTCGCTGTTTGGATTTTCCATGGAAGATCCAGGTGCGGCAGCTCGCCTGTTCAAAGATTTCGCGAAAACTAACGAAAAATTTGAAGTTAAGGCTTTGTCGATTAGTGGCCAATTACTTGAAAAAGAGCAACTTGATGTACTGGCTAGCCTACCTACGCTTGAGCAAGCGCTGGGTCAGCTGGTGAGTGTGATGATTGCTCCGGTAACCAAGTTGGTACGTACCTTCAATGAGGTGCCAACAAAAGTTACACGCGTTGTTGCAGCCGTTCGAGACCAAAAACAAGACGCCGCTTAAGCGGTATCTTAAATTCAGTAACTAACTAAATCGGGAGATTGAGTGATGGCTCTATCTAAAGATGATATCTTAAATGCAATTGCAGAAATGAGCGTAATGGAAGTTGTTGAGCTCGTTGAAGCAATGGAAGAAAAATTTGGCGTATCGGCAGCCGCTGCCGTTGCCGTTGCAGCACCAGCCGCTGGTGGTGACGCCGGTGACGCCGCTGAAGAGCAAACAGAATTTGATGTTATACTGGCATCAATTGGTGACAAGAAAATCAACGTCATCAAAGCTGTTCGTGCGATTACGGGCCTCGGTCTGAAAGAAGCCAAAGCAATGGTTGACGGTGCTCCGTCTGCTGTTAAAGAAGGCGCTTCTAAGGACGACGCCGAAGCTGCTAAAGCTCAGTTGGAAGAAGCTGGCGCAACTGTCGAACTTAAGTAAGTTTTCGCGCTTTATGGCGAAAGTCTGATGGTTCAGACACAAAGGCTGGTGGGTTATCCCACCGGCCTTTTACCGCTTTCAGTCTCTGGCTTTTAAAGCTGCCAGATTTCTTTAAAAAGCGGGCGTACAGGTAAGAATTTTTTTATTCGCAAGGGTTTACGAGTCGGGGAAACTATATGGCCTATTCATACACAGAGAAAAAACGGATTCGCAAAGGCTTTGGCAAGCTTTCGCAGGTGATGGATCAGCCCTACCTGTTGGCAATACAACTCGACTCCTATCGGAAGTTTACCCAGGATGGAGTTGCCGCTGCGGACCGTAAGCCTGCAGGTTTACACGCTGCGCTTAATTCTGTTTTCCCGATAGAAAGCTATTCGGGAAATGCTCGTTTAGAGTATGTCGATTATAAGCTTGGCAAAGCAGTGTTTGATGTTGAAGAGTGTAAGTTGCGCGGTGCTACTTACGCTGTGCCATTGCGCGTACGCGTACGTTTGGTGCTGGTCGATAAAGATTCGGCTAACAAAACCATTAAAGATATTAAAGAACAAGAAGTCTACATGGGTGAAATGCCCCTGATGACGGATAACGGCACCTTTGTAGTGAATGGCACCGAGCGAGTTATCGTGTCTCAGTTGCATCGTTCTCCGGGCGTATTCTTCGATCACGATAAAGGCAAGACCCACTCCTCTGGCAAGCTACTCTATTCAGCCCGCGTGATTCCCTACCGCGGTTCATGGTTGGATTTTGAATTTGACCCCAAAGACATGGTCTACGTGCGTATCGATCGCCGTCGTAAGTTGCCTGCATCTATATTGTTGCGCGCCATGGGTTATACCACGGTCGAAATGATAGACATGTTCTACGATACGAGCACGTTTCATTTCTCTAAAGACGATAAAATCACCCTCGATCTCGAGCCTTCCCGCCTACGCGGTGAGATGTCTGCGTTTGATATTAAGGGCAAAAAAGGCAAGATTATTGTTGAAACAGGACGCCGTATTACTGCGCGGCATATTCGCCAGCTCGAAAAAGACGATATTACTGAACTTGACGTGCCTGCTGAATACCTCCTGGGTCGTTCATTATCGAAAGATATTATCAATGAAGAAACAGGCGAAATTCTCCTTGAGTGCAACACTTTAATCAGTGAAGAAGTGCTTGAGCAGATATTGGACGCCAAGCTTACGACGCTGGATACGATTTACACCAACGACCTCGATTGCGGGCCTTTTCTCGCCGACACCTTGCGTATTGATACCGCGCGCTCTGAGCTTGACGCGCTTGTCGAAATCTACCGCATGATGCGTCCCGGTGAGCCGCCGACTAAAGACTCTGCTGAAAACCTCTTTAAGAATTTGTTCTTCAGCACGGATCGTTATGACCTGTCGGCTGTTGGGCGTATGAAGTTTAACCGGCGTATCGGTCGTGAAGAAATTGTCGGTGAAGGCACCCTTTCCCGCGAAGATATCGTTGATGTGCTGAAAGTACTTATCGGTATTCGCAACGGCCAGGGCGTGATCGATGATATTGATCACCTTGGCAACCGACGCGTACGATCTGTTGGTGAAATGGCAGAAAACCAGTTCCGTATTGGTCTGGTCAGGGTGGAGCGTGCAGTCAAGGAGCGTCTCTCCGTTGCCGAGTCTGAAGGCCTGATGCCTCAGGACATGATCAATGCCAAGCCTGTGGCTGCGGCAATGAAAGAGTTCTTTGGTTCTAGTCAGCTCTCTCAGTTTATGGATCAAAACAACCCGCTTTCAGAAGTGACGCACAAGCGTCGTGTTTCGGCCCTAGGCCCGGGCGGTTTGACCCGTGAGCGCGCTGGTTTTGAAGTCCGCGATGTACATCCCACGCACTATGGTCGTGTTTGCCCCATTGAGACGCCAGAAGGTCCGAACATTGGCTTGATTAACTCCCTGGCTAACTATGCACGCACTAATGATTACGGCTTCCTTGAGACGCCCTATCGTAAAGTGATCGACGAAGTTGTAACCGACGAAATTGAATACCTGTCCGCGATTAATGAAAACGACTACGTTATTGCCCAGGCCTCTGCTGCAATGGACGCGAAAGGCAAGCTTAGTGATGACCTGGTGACTGTGCGCTATCAAAGTGAAACCACGGTCAAGCCTCCGGAAGATGTTCAATATATGGACGTCTCCGCGCGACAGGTTGTATCGGTCGCGGCAGCACTAGTGCCCTTCCTCGAGCACGATGATGCGAATCGGGCTTTGATGGGCTCTAACATGCAGCGTCAAGCTGTGCCGACACTGCGTGCGGATAAGCCTCTGGTCGGAACCGGTATGGAAAGTATCGTCGCCGGCGACTCCGGTGTCTGTGTTGTAGCCAAACGTAGCGGTACCATTGAAAGTGCCGATGCAGGCCGTGTCGTTGTACGTGTACACGATAGTGAAGTCGAAAGTGGTGATGCCGGTGTTGATATTTACAACTTGACTAAATATACCCGCTCCAACCAGAACACTTGTATTAACCAGAAGGTGATCGTCGAGAATGGCGATGTCATTGCCCGTGGCGATATTCTCGCTGACGGCCCCTCGGTTGACCTCGGTGAGCTAGCTCTGGGTCAGAATATGCGCATCGCATTTATGCCCTGGAATGGTTACAACTTTGAAGATTCGATTCTGGTTTCTGAGCGGGTGGTGGATGAAGATCGCTTTACTACCATTCATATTCAGGAGCTAACCTGTGTTGCTCGTGACACCAAGTTGGGTGCCGAGGAAATTACCGCAGATATTCCCAATGTCGGCGAATCAGCGCTGGCCAGACTTGATGAGTCGGGCATCGTCTACATCGGTGCTGAAGTGGGTGCCGGTGATATTCTCGTCGGCAAGGTAACACCTAAGGGTGAGACCCAGCTGACACCGGAAGAAAAACTTCTGCGTGCCATCTTTGGTGAAAAGGCCAGTGATGTAAAAGATACTTCGCTGCGTGTGCCAGGTAGTACTAAAGGCACCGTTATCAATGTTCAGGTCTTTACCCGCGATGGTCTTGAAAAAGATACGCGCGCTCAGGCGATAGAAAAGGCTGAACTCGACCAGTTCCGCAAAGATGTTAACGATGAATACCGCATTATGGAAAATGCGACCTTTCAGCGTCTGCGCAGCGTTCTGGTTGGTCAGGCTGTCGTTAAGGCTTCGGAGCTTAGCAAAGGCGACAAGCTGACAGAAGCCGTTGCCAGAACTTACGGTGCCGAAGAGTGGTTTAAAGTTCGCATGGATGACGACGAGCTAAACCAGTTGTTGAGCCGTACTGAAGAGCAATTGGCAGAACGTCGTAAGCTGCTTGATGAGCGCTTTGAAGATAAAAAAGGCAAGTTAGAAACAGGTGATGACCTGGCTCCGGGCGTGCTAAAAATCGTTAAAGTTTATCTCGCCATTAAGCGACGCATTCAGCCTGGCGATAAAATGGCCGGACGTCACGGTAACAAGGGTGTTATATCGGTCATCATGCCGGTTGAAGATATGCCTTATGACGAGCACGGTGATCCGATCGATATTGTCCTCAACCCGCTGGGTGTTCCCT
The DNA here is from genome assembly GCA_041277045.1 of Candidatus Reddybacter sp. GTDB lineage: Bacteria > Pseudomonadota > Gammaproteobacteria > Pseudomonadales > Porticoccaceae > Reddybacter. The sequence goes on from JBGFSY010000001.1 coordinate 1,028,297, forward strand.
CGCGGATGAACGTCGGGCAGATTCTCGAAACGCACCTTGGTTTGGCTGCGAAGGGTCTGGGTAATAAGATCAATCGCATGATCAAAGAACAGAAAAAAGCAGCTGAGATAAAGGGCTTTCTTCAGGAAATCTACGATGTCGGCGATAGCGCCAAGAAAGATGACCTCAAGCCCTTTACTGACAAGGAGATCATGTCGCTCGGCCAGAACCTTCGGGGTGGTGTGCCAATGGCGACTGAGGTGTTCGACGGTGCTTCCGAAGCTGAGATTAAAGAGCTGCTTCGTCTTGCGGATCTGCCTGATAGTGGCCAAATGACCTTGTACGATGGCCGTTCTGGTGATGCTTTTGGTCGCGATATCACCGTTGGCTACATGTACATGCTGAAACTCAACCACCTGGTTGATGACAAAATGCATGCTCGCTCGACGGGCTCTTACAGTCTTGTAACCCAGCAGCCTCTCGGCGGTAAAGCGCAGTTTGGTGGTCAGCGCTTCGGTGAGATGGAAGTTTGGGCGCTCGAGGCTTATGGCGCGGCTTACACTTTGCAAGAAATGCTCACCGTTAAGTCGGATGACGTGAATGGCCGCACCAAGATGTACAAAAATATTGTTGATGGCGATCACCAGATGGATCCGGGTATGCCCGAATCCTTTAATGTTCTGGTAAAAGAGATTCGATCGCTGGGTATCAATATGGAGCTTGAATACGAATAAAGACGCTGTCGTTAGTTAAAACGGTCGGGCGATAACGCCCGACTAGACAGCATCCACTGGAGGAAAGGTCTTGAAAGATTTATTGAATTTGTTGAAGTCCCAGGATCAACGAAGTGATTTTGAGGGTATTCGTATTTCGCTGACTTCGCCGGATATGATCCGCTCGTGGTCATTCGGTGAAGTCAAGAAGCCAGAGACAATTAACTATCGTACGTTCAAACCCGAACGCGATGGTTTGTTCTGCTGTAAGATTTTTGGCCCGGTCAAAGATTACGAATGCCTGTGTGGTAAGTACAAGCGCATGAAGCATCGCGGCATCGTCTGCGAGAAGTGTGGCGTTGAAGTCACGCTCGGCAAAGTGCGTCGTGAGCGCATGGGTCACATTGAGTTGGCCAGCCCCGTTGCTCATATTTGGTTTTTGAAGTCTCTGCCTTCACGCATTGGCTTGATGCTGGATATGACGCTGCGCGAGATAGAGCGCGTGTTGTACTTTGAATCTTTTGTTGTTGTCGATTCTGGCATGACGACACTTGAGCGCGGTGAGCTGCTCACTGATGAGCAATATTACGAGGCGATGGAAGAATTCGGTGACGAATTCACCGCTTTGATGGGTGCTGAAGCGATTCAGACGCTGATGAAAGACCTTGATCTTAAGCATGAAATTGCTGAGCTACGCAACGAGATCCCCAATACTAAATCTGAAACTAAGATTAAGAAGTTCTCCAAGCGCTTAAAGCTGCTTGAAGCTTTCCTTAATTCTGGTAATAAGCCCGAGTGGATGGTGCTAGAGGCGCTACCCATTTTGCCACCCGATTTGCGTCCCTTGGTACCGCTGGATGGTGGACGCTTTGCCACTTCCGATTTGAACGATCTCTACCGTCGCGTCATTAACCGTAACAACCGTTTGAAACGTCTACTTGAGCTCAATGCCCCCGATATTATCGTGCGCAACGAAAAGCGCATGCTGCAAGAATCAGTTGATGCCCTGCTCGATAACGGTCGCCGTGGCCGCGCCATTACTGGTTCGAACAAGCGTCCGCTGAAATCTCTTGCCGATATGATCAAGGGCAAGCAGGGTCGTTTCCGTCAAAACTTACTCGGTAAGCGCGTCGACTATTCTGGTCGCTCGGTTATCGTGGTTGGTCCTACCCTGCGTTTGCACCAGTGTGGTTTGCCCAAGCGTATGGCGCTGGAGCTGTTTAAGCCCTTCATTTTCTCCAAGCTCGAATCCCGTGGTTTAGCGACCACCATTAAAGCTGCGAAGAAAATGGTCGAGCGCAGTGAGGCCGTCGTTTGGGATATTCTTGAAGATGTGATTCGCGAGCACCCCGTGCTATTGAACAGGGCGCCGACGCTGCACCGTTTGGGCATTCAGGCTTTTGAGCCGACGCTGATTGAAGGTAAAGCGATTCAGCTGCACCCGCTGGTTTGCGCCGCCTACAACGCTGACTTTGACGGCGATCAAATGGCGGTACACGTACCGCTGACAATCGAAGCGCAGCTGGAATCCCGTGCGCTGATGATGTCGACCAACAATATTCTCTCGCCTGCCAGTGGTGAGCCGATTATTGTTCCCTCGCAGGATGTGGTTCTCGGTCTGTATTTTATGACTCGTGAGTGTATCAATGCGAAGGGCGAGGGCATGGTCTTCGCCAACCTGAAGGAGCTGTCGCGCGCCTATTATGGCAAGTGTGTCGATCTGCAGGCGAAGATAAAGATCCGTATCAGTGAATCGACTATCGGTGGCGATGGCGCGTTAACTGAAACGATTACCTTGAAAGAAACCACCGCCGGCCGTGCCCTGCTGTGGGAAATCGTACCTGCGGGCCTGCCCTACGAGCTGGTCGACCAGCCAATGAGTAAGAAGGCGATTTCGCGTATTATCAACCAGTGCTACCGCATCGTTGGTTTGAAAGCGACAGTCATCTTTGCCGATCAACTCATGTATACCGGTTTTGAATTCTCTACCCGCTCTGGTGTTTCCATTGGTGTTAACGACTTCGTTATACCCGATGCGAAGGCCAAAATTATTGATAAATCCTATGCCGAAGTGGCTGAGATTGAATCGCAATTTTCATCGGGTCTGGTGACTCAGGGTGAAAAATACAACAAGGTGATCGATATTTGGTCGCGCGCTAATGACCAGGTCGCCAACGCGATGATGGATGTTCTATCCACAGAGTCTGTTGTCGATCGCGACGGTAATACCGTCGAGCAAGAGTCTTTTAACTCGGTTTATATTATGGCTGACTCTGGCGCTCGGGGCTCCCCGGCCCAGATTCGTCAGTTAGCCGGTATGCGAGGTTTGATGGCTCGACCCGATGGTTCCATTATCGAGACGCCGATTACGGCAAACTTTCGTGAAGGTCTGAACGTACTGCAGTACTTTATTTCGACACACGGTGCACGAAAAGGTCTCGCGGATACGGCGCTTAAAACCGCTAACTCCGGTTACCTGACACGCCGCCTGGTCGATGTATCGCAGGACCTGGTTGTTACTGAGGTCGATTGTGGCACTCTGGAAGGCCTGCTGCTGACGCCCGTTATTGAGGGTGGCGATGTTATCGAAACCCTGGGTGATCGCATCCTCGGTCGTGTCGTCGCTGATGACGTCTACAAGCCGGGTACTAAAAAAGTGGTGGTCCCCGCTGCGACAATGATCGACGAGGCCTGGGTTGACGCCATCGAAGAGGCCGGAATCGACGAGGTCTTTGTCCGATCGCCGATTACCTGTACCACGCGCTACGGTATTTGTTCGCGTTGTTATGGTCGAGATCTTGCGCGTGGCCATATTATTAATGCCGGTGAAGCCGTCGGTGTTATCGCTGCGCAGTCGATTGGTGAGCCGGGTACACAGCTCACCATGCGTACTTTCCACATTGGTGGTGCAGCCTCTAGAGCCTCTGCCGTGGATAATATTCAGGTCCAGACCCAGGGTGTCTTGCGACTTATTAATGCCAAGGTTGCCGAGCGTGCGAGCGGCGAGCTGGTTGCTGTATCACGCTCCTCTGAATTGGCGATTGCCGATGAAAATGGTCGCGAACGCGAGCGTTATAAGCTGCCCTTTGGTGCTGTAATTAAAGTGAAGGACGGCAGTGCTGTTGCCCCCGGCGATGTGATTGCCAACTGGGATCCCCACACTCACCCCATTATTACTGAGATCGCAGGTAAGGCCGTGTTCTCCGGTATGGAAGAGGGTTTGAGCGTCAACCGTCAGACTGATGAGATGACCGGTTTGACCAGTATTGTGGTTCTCGATCCCAATGAGCGTCCTGCGGCAGGTAAAGACATCAAGCCAATGATCACCATGTACGATGAAAATGGTGAAGAGCAGTTCTTTGCCAACTCCAAAGTGCCGGCCCACTACATGCTACCCGCCAACGCCGTTATTACCATTGAAGACGGTGCGGATATCGGCGTCGGTTCGGTGATGGCGCGTATCCCGCAAGAAGGATCAAAAACGCGTGATATTACCGGTGGTCTACCACGGGTAGCCGACTTGTTTGAGGCGAGAAAGCCGAAAGATCCCGCCATTCTCGCCGAAGTCAGCGGTACTGTGACCTTCGGTAAAGAGACCAAGGGCAAGCGACGTTTGGTGATTACCCCCAATAATGGTGATGATCATTATGAAGCGCTGATCCCCAAGTGGCGTAACATGGGCGTCTACGAAGGTGAGAATGTCGAGAAGGGTGAGGTTATATCTGAAGGTGCCTCGAACTCTCACGATATTTTGCGCCTCAAAGGCGTTGATGAGCTGGCGCGCTACGTCGTTAATGAAATTCAGGAGGTTTACCGCCTGCAAGGGGTGAAAATTAACGATAAGCACATTGAAGTCATCGTGCGTCAAATGCTGCGTAAAGTTGAGATTACCGAGATGGGTGACTCGTCCTTTGTTAAGGGTGAGCAGGTTGAATATAACCGCTTACAAGAAGTCAATGAAGAGCTGGTTGCGGCCGATAAAATTCCGGCAAAATTCCAGCGCGTATTGCTCGGTATTACTAAAGCTTCGCTGGCGACTGAAAGCTTTATTTCTGCAGCATCCTTCCAGGAAACAACTCGCGTGCTCACCGAAGCAGCTGTCACTGGCAAGGTTGATAAGTTACGCGGTCTGAAAGAGAACGTTGTTGTTGGGCGTTTGATCCCAGCGGGAACCGGTCTTGCTTACCACGCTAAGCGCCGCAAAGCTAAAGAAGATGGGCTGAAAGAAACCACGGTTTCTGCTAGCGACGTCGAAGCCGCATTGTCTGAGGCTTTGAGTGTAGAAGACGAAGAATAGGCGGGGCTTAATTTGGCTTGACTCAGGGGCGCACGATCTTTAGAATGCCGCCTCCCTGAGTTGCAGGTCTTCCCTTAGCCTCACATTTAGGGTTGTATAGCCTTCCGAAGAAGGCGTTTTTATCAGGAGAATTATTGATGGCAACGATCAATCAGTTGGTTCGTAAGCCGAGAAAGCGAAAAATCGTTAAGAGTGACGTACCTGCACTGCAGGCTTGTCCTCAGCGTCGTGGTGTCTGTACTCGTGTTTATACCACCACGCCGAAGAAGCCTAACTCGGCAATGCGTAAAGTTTGTCGTGTGCGTTTGACCAGTGGCTACGAAGTGACTTCCTACATTGGTGGTGAAGGCCACAACTTGCAGGAGCACAGCGTGGTACTGATTCGCGGTGGTCGTGTTAAGGATTTGCCCGGTGTGCGTTACCACACTGTTCGCGGCAGCCTCGATACCTCCGGTGTTGATGGTCGTAAACAGCGTCGCTCGAAGTACGGTACTAAGCGCCCTAAGAGTTAAGTTGTAACACTTTAAAGTGTAAAGTCGGCGCAAGCCGAGTAAGGCCGGCCGGCACATTGCCCGTTACCGGAATAACCTGAAGAGAAGAGAAGAATATGCCAAGAAGACGCGTTGTCGCCAAGCGAGAGATCCTGCCCGATCCCAAATTCGGTAATATCACCCTCGCTAAATTTATGAACCACGTCATGGTCAGCGGTAAGAAATCTGTTGCTGAGCGCATTGTTTATGGTGCCCTCGACATGGTTGAAGAACGCCTGAAATCAGACCCCCTGGAAGCTTTCGAGCTGGCGCTTGAGAATATCGCGCCGATGGTCGAAGTGAAGTCCCGCCGCGTTGGTGGTGCTACCTATCAGGTACCCGTTGAAGTTCGCGTGTCTCGTCGTGGTGCTCTGGCCATGCGCTGGTTGGTTGATTACGCCCGTGCACGAGGCGAGAAGTCTATGGCGCAACGACTTGCCGGTGAAGTTATCGACGCTTCCCAGGGCAAAGGTGGTGCTGTTAAGAAACGTGAAGACGTTCACCGCATGGCAGAAGCCAACAAGGCTTTCTCCCACTTCAGGTTCTAATTACACCTGGCGGAAAAGACGATTCACGCAAAAGGCGGCTATTTTTAATAGCTGCCTTTTGTGGTTTCAGGTGGTTCATTTTTTTCAAGTTTAGTTCATAGTTTTGGAGAGAGTTGTGGCGCGTCAAACGAACATTAATCGATATCGAAATATTGGCATCGTAGCTCACGTGGATGCGGGTAAAACCACCACCACTGAGCGAGTGTTGTTCTATACCGGCATGTCTCACAAGATTGGCGAAGTGCACGACGGCGCTGCCACTATGGACTGGATGGAGCAGGAGCAGGAGCGGGGCATCACTATAACGTCGGCCGCCACCACCTGCTTTTGGAGCGGCATGGACGGCCAGTTTGACAAGCACCGTGTGAATATTATTGATACCCCGGGCCACGTTGATTTTACCATCGAGGTCGAGCGCTCCCTGCGTGTCCTGGATGCGGCCATTGTCGTGCTCTGCGGCTCTTCGGGCGTACAGCCGCAAACTGAGACCGTGTGGCGTCAGGCCAATAAGTACCACGTGCCGCGTTTGGTCTTCGTTAATAAGATGGATCGCGCTGGCGCAGATTTCATGTCGGTGGTCGAGCAGCTGAAAGAACGCCTTGGCGCCAATGCCGTGCCCATACAGATGGCTATTGGCGCGGAGGAAGAATTCAAAGGGGTCGTTGACCTGGTTAAGATGAAAGTCATCCTCTGGAGTGAAGATGATCAGGGCATGAGCTTTGAGTACGGTCCGATTCCCGAAGATATGGCCGACGAATGCGAGGCAATGCATGAGCTCCTGGTTGAGGCTGCGGCTGAAGCCAGTGATGAGCTGATGGATAAATACCTCGAGAGTGAGCAGCTCTCTGAAGATGAAATCAAGCAAGGCCTGCGCACGCGCACCCTGGCCAACGAAATTGTCCCGATACTGTGTGGCTCGGCCTTTAAGAACAAAGGTGTGCAGGCGGTACTCGATGCGGTCATTGAATTCCTGCCATCGCCCACTGAAGTGAAGCCCATCGAGGGCTTGCTCGACGACGATGAAACTAGCGCTGTGCGCAAGGCAGACGATGATGCGCCGTTTTCTGCGCTGGCCTTCAAAATTGCTACCGACCCGTTTGTTGGTACCTTGACCTTTATTCGAGTTTATTCCGGTGTTTTGTCGCAGGGCGATGCTGTCTATAACTCCACCAAAGGTAAAAAAGAACGTGTTGGCCGCATGGTGCAAATGCACGCCAACGACCGGGCAGAAATCAAAGAGGTTCGCGCCGGTGATATCGCCGCTGCAATCGGCTTAAAGGATGTCACGACAGGTGACACCCTTTGCGCCCTTGGTGATGTGATTACCCTTGAGCGCATGGAGTTTCCGGATCCGGTTATTTCCGTTGCGGTGGAGCCGCGCTCGCAGCCCGATCAGGAAAAGATGGGTGTGGCCCTCGGCAAGTTGGCCCAGGAAGACCCTTCCTTCCGTGTCAAAACCGATGAAGAGACCGGCCAGACGATTATTTCCGGCATGGGCGAATTGCACCTCGATATTCTTGTCGACCGTATGCGTCGCGAGTTTGGTGTCGAGGCCAATATTGGCAAGCCGCAGGTGGCCTATCGCGAGGCGATTCGCAATACCTGTGAGGTCGAGGGTAAGTTTGTGCGCCAGTCCGGTGGTCGTGGTCAGTACGGCCACGTCTGGGTTAAGTTTGAGCCCCGTGAAGACGAGGAGGAAGGCCTGGAATTTATCAACGAGATTGTTGGTGGCTCGGTACCTAAAGACTATATACCGGCGGTCGAAAAGGGCATTGCCGAGCAAATGAAAAATGGTGTCGTTGCCGGTTATCCGCTGCTGGGTTTAAAAGCGACTTTATACGATGGCTCCTTTCACGATGTTGACTCGAATGAGATGGCCTTTAAGGTTGCCGGCTCACTGGCGACTAAAAAGCTGGTCGAAGAAGGGGGTGCGGTACTACTCGAGCCAACCATGCAGGTCGAAGTGGTGATGCCCGAGGAGAATATGGGTGACGTGGTGGGTGATCTTAATCGCCGTCGTGGCATTATTTTAGGCATGGTTGATAATTCATCGGGCAAAGTCGTAACGGCGGAAGTGCCGCTGGCCGAAATGTTTGGCTATGCTACGGATGTACGTTCGGCGACACAGGGTCGCGCGACATTCACTATGGAATTTCTAAAATACAGCGAAGCGCCAGCGAATGTGGCGAAAGAGATTATTGCGCGCAATGGTTAAGTGACTAGCGTGTAAGCAGAGAGGGGCACCGGATCAATAGCGGTGTGTTGGAGTTGAGTTGGATCGGTAATCATTAATTAATTTTAAAGGAGAGCGGCAATGGGAAAAGAGAAGTTCGAACGTAATAAGCCCCACGTTAACGTAGGTACAATTGGCCACGTTGACCACGGTAAAACCACACTCACAGCAGCCCTGACACGGGTTTGTGCTGAAGTCTGGGGTGGCGAAATGGTTGCCTTTGACGGCATCGATAACGCCCCTGAAGAGCGCGAGCGCGGCATCACCATTGCCACCTCCCATGTTGAGTATGACTCGCCGATTCGCCATTACGCGCACGTCGACTGCCCCGGTCACGCCGACTACGTTAAAAACATGATTACCGGTGCTGCCCAGATGGACGGCGCTATTCTGGTTTGTGGCGCCACTGATGGCCCCATGCCGCAGACCCGTGAGCACATCCTGCTCTCGCGTCAGGTTGGCGTACCCTACGTTGTCGTCTTCCTCAACAAAGCAGACCTGCTGGCTGAAGATTGCGGCGGTGTTGGCTCCGAAGAATACGAAGAAATGCTCGAGCTGGTTGAAATGGAGCTCCGCGAGTTGCTCGACGCTTACGAATTCCCTGGTGACGATACGCCTATCATTGCCGGTTCTGCGCTGATGGCCCTCAACGGTGAAGATGATCACGAGCTGGGTACGACTGCTGTTAAGAAGCTCGTTGAAGCCCTCGACAGCTACATCCCCGAGCCCGAGCGTGCTATTGATGGCGACTTTCTGATGCCCATTGAGGATGTCTTCTCCATCTCCGGTCGTGGCACGGTTGTTACCGGTCGTATTGAGCGCGGCATCGTCAATGTCGGTAATGAAATCGAAATCATTGGTATTAAAGAGACTGCCAAAACCACCTGTACCGGTGTTGAAATGTTCCGCAAGCTGCTCGACGAAGGTCGTGCCGGTGAGAACGTTGGTGTTCTTCTGCGTGGTACCAAGCGTGAAGAAGTTGAGCGTGGGCAAGTACTGGCTGCGCCAGGCAGCATCCTGCCTCACACCAAGTTTGAGGCCGAAGTCTACGTGCTGAGTAAAGACGAAGGCGGTCGACACACACCTTTCTTTAAAGGTTATCGCCCCCAGTTCTACTTCCGTACTACAGACGTCACAGGCGCTTGTGAGCTGCCCGAAGGCGTTGAAATGGTGATGCCAGGCGACAACGTGCAAATGGTTGTTACCTTGATTGCTCCCATCGCCATGGAAGATGGTCTGCGCTTTGCGATCCGCGAAGGCGGTCGTACAGTAGGTGCCGGTGTTGTGGCTAAAATATTCGAGTAAATTTAGCTTAGCTCTGCTCTATAAAAAAGGCCGCTATTGAGCGGCCTTTTTTATAGGCTGCTTTTTTGCTGAGACTACGTGTTTGTGGGCGGGGTTATATCTCAGTGAGGGTTTGCATCATAGGCGGTTAAATTCTGGGCAATAAAAAACCCTGCTAGTTAGCTAGCAGGGTTTTTCGGTAAGAAAGAGAGGCTTATTTAGCCGCTTTTCTTTCCTTCGCTTCTATGATGACTTGCTCGGAGACATTCTTCGGGCACGGCAGGTAGTGAGAGAACTCCATGGAGAACTGTCCACGTCCCGAAGTCATGGTGCGCAGCGTGCCGATATAGCCGAACATTTCTGCCAGCGGTACGTCTGCTTTAACACGAACGCCAGTGACGCCTTTTTCCTGATCCTTGATCATGCCGCGACGGCGGTTGAGATCGCCGATGACGTCGCCGATGTGATCGTCGGGTGTGAACACGTCAACTTTCATGATGGGCTCAATGAGCTGGGGGCCAGCTTTGGGCATGGACTGGCGGTAAGCGCCTTTGGCCGCGATTTCGAAGGCAACTGCCGATGAGTCGACGGCGTGGAAGCCACCATCGTAGAGCTCGATTTCAACATCAAGTACAGGGAACTCGGCCAGTGGCCCTTGCGCCATCATGCCTCTGAAGCCCTTCTCGATAGCAGGGAAGAATTCTTTCGGTACGTTGCCGCCGACAACAACTGAGTTGAAGACGTAGCCAGTACCGGGTTCGCCCGGTTTGATGCGGTAGTCGATTTTACCGAACTGACCGGAACCACCAGATTGCTTCTTATGAGTGTAGCTATCTTCAATGGCCTGGGTGATGGTTTCGCGGTAGGCAACCTGGGGCTGTCCGACTTCGAGTTCAACATCATAAGTGCGCTTGAGGATATCGACTTTAATGTCGAGGTGTAACTCGCCCATGCCTTTAAGGATGGTTTCACCGGAGTCCTGGTCGGTCTCGACGCGGAACGAAGGATCTTCTGCAATCATTTTACCAATGGCAATGCCCATCTTCTCAGAGCCGCCTTTATCTTTCGGCTTAACGGCAATGGAGATCACGGGCTCAGGGAAAATCATCGGCTCAAGCGTCACGGGATCTTTGGGGTTGCAAAGAGTGTGACCGGTTTGTACATTTTTCATGCCGACAATAGCGATAATGTCGCCGGCCTGGGCGCGATCAATCTCGTTGCGATCATCGGCATGCATTTCAACCATACGGCCTACACGCTCTGTTTTGCCGGTGTAGGAATTGAGGATGGTGTCGCCCTTATTGAGTACGCCGGAATAGATGCGTACAAAGGTCAATGCGCCAAAGCGATCTTCCATGATTTTGAAAGCCAGTGCTTTGAGCGATTCGTCTATGGCAACAGTGGCAACTTCGCCAGTTTCTTCACCGTCTTCGTCCGTTAGTGGCTGTGGCTTTACTTCGGTTGGGCTAGGAAGATAGTCAACAACGGCATCGAGAATGACCTGGACGCCTTTGTTCTTAAAGGCTGATCCGCAGTAGGTGGGGAAGAAGTCAAGGGCGATTGTGCCTTTGCGGATACAGGCTTTAATGTCCTCCATGGCAGGCTCTTCGCCTTCCATATAAGCCATCATCACATCGTCGTCTTGTTCGACGGCCATCTCGATGAGTTTTTCACGATATTCTTCAACGAGGTCGACCATGTCTTCGGGAACGTCTGTGGTCTCGAAGTTCTCTGGCAGGCCGGTGTCGTCCCAAATAAAGGCTTTACGTGTCAAGAGGTCGACAACACCAACAAAATTTTCCTCGGTGCCAATGGGCAGGACCATAACCAGCGGGTTAGCGCCGAGCACTTTCTCAACCTGGCCAACAACGCGCAAAAAGTCGGCGCCCATGCGGTCGAGCTTGTTGACGAAGATAATGCGGGCAACTTCGGATTCGTTCGCGTAGCGCCAGTTAGTCTCTGATTGGGGCTCAACGCCACCAGAACCACAGAAGACGCCAACACCGCCGTCGAGTACTTTTAGCGAGCGGTAAACTTCAACAGTGAAGTCAACGTGGCCAGGCGTATCGATGATGTTAAAACGATGGTCTTTCCAGAAGCAGGTGGTGGCGGCAGATTGTATGGTGATTCCGCGCTCTTGTTCCTGTTCCATAAAGTCGGTAGTGGCGGCGCCGTCGTGAACTTCACCGGTTTTGTGAATTTTTCCCGTCAACTTCAAGATGCGTTCCGTAGTGGTCGTCTTGCCGGCGTCGACGTGGGCGAAAATACCAATGTTTCTGTAGAGGCTTAAGTCAGTCATTGTTTTGCTCGAGTTGATGGGACGAAAAATAGCGCGGCATTATAGCCAATATAGTTGAGAGGTTGAACCATAAATAGGCGAGTAAAGGGCTTTTGAAAAAATAAAATTGAAATTAATTGGCTCAAGAGTAAATTTGAGTGCTTTTATTTGCTAGTATGCGGCCGCGCTGAGCAGTGCTAGGCAGGGTGTCTATTGGTGTGTAGGTGTTGGATTGGATTTATTTGGCTTTCGATTGCATTTTGTCTTGACACCCTTGGGGTTGCCCTATAACATTCCGCCTCCGTTTTTCGAGCTGCTATCAACTTTATGATGGCGCTAAACGACTAGATCTGGAGATCTGTTTCAATGCAGGATCAATCGATTAGAATTTGTCTTAAGGCCTTTGATCACAAGTTGATCGACGCCTCGGCTGAGGAAATAGTGGCAACTGTGCGACGTACAGGTGCGCAGATCCGTGGTCCAATTCCTTTGCCAACTCGCAAAGAGAGATTTACTATTTTGACCTCGCCGCACGTCAACAAAGATGCGCGAGATCAATATGAGATTCGTACCCACAAGCGCTTGCTAGACATCGTTGAGCCAACAGAAAAAACTGTTGATGCATTGATGAAGCTAGATCTGGCTGCTGGGGTGGATGTGCAGATAAGTTTAGGTTAATTATTCGCCGGGCCTAGCCCGGAAGTGTAACGCTCTTAAAAGGGCGGCCATAGCGGGTAATAGCCCCGTACGCGAAGAGGTAAGAAATGAAAATTGGAATAGTAGGTCGTAAGTGCGGCATGAGCCGTGTCTTTACCGATGAGGGTATCTCTATACCCGTCACTGTGATTGAGGTTGAGCCCAATCGCGTCGTTCAGTTGAAGTCCGAAGAAGTCGATGGTTACACTTCTGTCCAGGTGACTACCGGTACTCGTCGTGTTTCCCGCGTCACTAAAGCTCAGGCAGGTCACTACGCAAAAGCAGGCTCAGAAGCTGGTCGTGGTTTGTGGGAGTTTCGTTTGGATGCCGGTCAAGAAGCGCCAGAAGTTGGTGGTGCGTTGACGGTTGACCAGTTTGAAGCCGGTCAGGACGTTGATGTCTCGGGTGTATCTAAAGGTAAAGGTTTTGCGGGTGTTATTAAGCGCTGGAATTTCCAGATGCAGGATGCCACTCACGGTAACTCGTTGGCTCACAGAGCGCCGGGTTCTATCGGTCAAAACCAGACGCCTGGTCGCGTTTTTAAAGGTAAGAAAATGGCTGGTCACATGGGCTCGCGCAATGTGACGACGCAGAATCTTGAAGTGGTTCGCGTCGATGCCGAGCGCAATTTATTGTTGGTTAAAGGTGCTGTGCCTGGCGCAACCGGCGGAACAGTCATCGTTCGACCAGCTGTAAAGGTCTGAGGGGTTAGCTATGGAGTTGAATATTGCGACACCGGCAGGCGTAAGCGGCACAATCCATGTGTCTGATGAAGCCTTCGGTAAAGAATTTAATGGTGATCTGGTTCATCAGGCGGTCGTTGCCTATATGGCAGGTGCTCGTCAGGGAACTCGGGCGCAAAAAACCCGTTCTGATGTAGCTGGCGGCGGCAAGAAGCCGTGGCGTCAAAAAGGTACTGGTCGTGCGCGGTCGGGTACTATTCGAAGCCCAATCTGGCGTTCAGGTGGTGTCACATTTGCCGCTCGTCCACAGGATCACTCGCAGAAATTGAATCGTAAGATGTATCGAGCCGCTATGCGCTCCATACTATCTGAGCTGGCACGTCAGGATCGCCTGGTCGTTGTCGAGTCTTTCGATATCGAAGAGCCTAAAACGAAGGCGCTAGTTAGCCGCCTCGGTGAATTTGGCCTCAGCGATGTGCTGATTGTGACCGAAGAAGTTAACGAAAACCTCTATCTTTCATCTCGCAACCTGCACAAGGTTGAAGTGCGCGATGCTCTCGGTGTTGACCCGGTGACATTGATTCGCTGCGAAAAGGTAATGGTGACTGTGCCCGCGATTCAAAAAATTGAGGAGATGCTGGGATGAACAAAGAGCGCATCTTCAAAGTATTGTTGGCACCACACGTAACAGAAAAAGCCAGCATGGTTGCCGACGCAGGTAATCAGGTGGTTTTCAAAGTAGCGACAACTGCGACTAAGCGCGATGTCAAAGCTGCAGTAGAGGCTTTGTTCGAAGTGCAGGTTAAAGATGTTCGAGTAGTGAATGTCAAAGGCAAGACCAAGCGTAACAAAAATGGTCTTGGCAAATGTTCTGACTGGAAAAAAGCCTATGTTAATCTGGCTGACGGTCAGGATATCGATTTCATGGCGATTGGGTAAGGAGCGTTTACTATGCCAGTAGTTAAGAGAAAACCAACCTCCCCCGGGCGCCGACATGTTGTTAGTGTGGTTCACGCTGATTTACATAAAGGTGCGCCCTATGCGCCATTGCTCGAGAAGAAGAGCAAGAGCGGTGGTCGTAATAACGCAGGTCGTATTAGCGTTCGCCACATTGGTGGTGGTCACAAGCAGCACTATCGCAAGATCGACTTTAAGCGCAATAAAGATGGTATTCCGGCGACAGTAGAGCGTCTTGAGTACGATCCCAATCGTACTGCTAACATCGCTCTTCTTTGCTACAAAGATGGTGAGCGTCGCTACATCATTGCACCCAAAGGCCTTAAGGCTGGCGACGTGCTTGAGTCTGGTGCGGCAGCAGGCATTAAGGTAGGCAATACTTTGCCATTGCGCAATATCCCAGTGGGTAGTGTTTTGCACTGTGCTGAGATGAAGCCAGGTAAGGGCGCGCAGCTTGCACGTAGTGCGGGTACTTCATTGCAGCTGGTTGCTCGCGAAGGTCGTCATGCAACATTGCGCCTACGCAGTGGTGAAATGCGCAAGGTATTGTCCGACTGTCGTGCGACACTCGGCGAAGTTTCTAACAGCGAGCATAGTTTGCGCTCGTTGGGTAAGGCGGGTGCATCTCGCTGGCGCGGTGTTCGCCCAACCGTTCGTGGTGTGGTGATGAACCCGGTTGATCACCCCCATGGTGGTGGTGAAGGTCGTACCTCTGGTGGTCGTCATCCCGTGAGTCCCTGGGGCATGCCCACTAAGGGATATAAAACCCGTAAAAACAAGCGAACTGACAGTATGATTGTTCGTCGTCGCGGTAAATAACGCGCTATTAATACGAGGATATAATTGTGTCACGTTCGCTGAAAAAAGGTCCGTTCATTGACCTTCACCTGATCAAAAAGGTTGAAGTTGCTGCAGAGAAAAATGACCGTCGGCCTATAAAGACCTGGTCGCGTCGCTCAATGATTCTGCCACAAATGGTTGGTTTGACAATCGCTATTCACAACGGACGCCTTCATGTTCCTGTGGTGGTTACCGAAGAAATGGTCGGTCATAAGTTGGGTGAGTTCGCGCCGACGCGAACCTATCGCGGACACGTTGCTGACAAAAAGGCGCGGCGCTAGTCGCTGGCTTGAAGGGGTTATTATTGTGGAAGTAGCTGCAAAATTAAAAGGCGCTCAGTTATCAGCGCAAAAAGCTCGCCTGATCGCTGATCAGGTGCGTGGTAAGCCGGTAGAGCAGGCGCTCGACATACTGTCTTTCAGTAACCGCAAAGGTGCGGTAATTGTGAAGAAAGTACTCGAGTCGGCTATTGCAAATGCCGAGCACAATGAAGGTGCAGATGTTGATGAGTTGAAAGTTTCAACGATCTTCGTCGATGAGGGTGTGACTATGAAGCGTCTTATGCCCAGAGCAAAGGGTCGCGCTGATCGTATATTGAAGCGTTCGTGTCATATCACCGTAAAAGTTGCTGGATAATTAGGCTTAGGAGCTGACATGGGTCAGAAAGTACATCCAATAGGTATAAGGCTAGGTATTGTTAAAAAGCATACCTCTGTCTGGTACGCCGATAAGGCAGATTACGCAGTCAAGCTAAATGGCGATCTGCGCGTGCGTAGCATGATTCAGAAGCGGTTAGCCCACGCCTCTGTCAGTCGCATTGAGATCGAGCGTCCATCGGCATCTGCGAGAATCACTATCCACACTGCTCGTCCCGGTATTGTTATCGGTAAGAGAGGTGAAGATGTTGATAAGCTTCGCGCTGCTGTTTCTACGGAAATGGGTGTGCCGGTTCATATCAATATTGAAGAAATTCGGAAGCCTGATCTTGACGCAACATTAGTTGCTCAGAACGTGTGCCAGCAGTTAGAGCGACGCGTTATGTTCCGTCGCGCTATGAAGCGCGCGGTTCAAAACGCCATGCGCCAGGGTGCGAAAGGCGTGAAGATTCAAATTGGCGGTCGTTTAGGTGGTGCTGAGATTGCGCGCTCTGAATGGTACCGAGAAGGACGAGTGCCCTTGCATACATTCCGTGCTGATATCGACTATGCACATGCAGAGGCAGCGACAACCTACGGCATCATTGGTGTCAAGGTTTGGATATTTAAAGGCGAAGTACTGGGTAGTGAAGAAGTAGAGCCTGCCCAGACTAAAAAGAAGTAATTTGCGAATAAGGGTCGAGCGAGATGCTGCAACCGAAACGAACAAAATACCGCAAGATGCACAAAGGCCGGAACCGAGGCCTTGCGCAACGCGGCAGTAAAATTAGCTTTGGTGAATACGGACTGAAAGCTGTCGGTCGTGGACGCTTAACAGCGCGCCAAATCGAAGCTGCACGTCGTGCGATGACGCGTCATGTCAAGCGTGGCGGCAAAATCTGGATCCGTGTGTTTCCTGATAAGCCGATCACCCAGAAGCCTCTGGAAGTGCGAATGGGTAAAGGTAAGGGCAACGTTGAATATTGGGTAGCTCTTATCCAGCCAGGGCGCGTGTTATACGAAATGGAAGGCGTTACTGAAGAGATCGCACGCGAAGCTTTTGAGCTTGCTGCCGCGAAACTGCCTATCCAGACAACTTTTGTTAAGCGGACGGTGATGTGATGAAAGCCAGTGAACTTCGTGAGAAAAACCCCGAAGAGCTGAATTCAGCCCTCCTCGGTGAGCTGGAAGCTCAGTTCAAGTTGAGGATGAAGCGCTCCACCGGTCAGCTCAATGAAAGTCATGAGATGAAAATTGCACGACGTAATGTGGCGCGTATTAAAACCGTCCTTAACGAGCAAGCAAACGAAAAAGCAGGTGGTCAGTGATGACAGCAAGCAACACGGCGCGAACTCTTTCCGGAAGAGTTGTCAGTGACAAAATGGATAAAACTGTAACGGTTTTGATTGAGCGGCGGGTAAAGCACGCGCTCTACGGCAAATACATCAGCCGGTCCACAAAGCTTAAAGCACACGATGAGGCAAATGAGTGCCGCACTGGTGATCTCATCACCATCGCTGAAACTCGGCCTCTCTCAAAAACCAAGTCCTGGGCTTTGGTTAACATCGTTGAGCGCGCTACCGAAGTTTAAGTTACTGCGTGGCACAGGTTTGGAGTAGAGAATGATACAAACACAAAGTTATCTCGAAGTTGCCGATAATAGCGGTGCTCGCAGAGTAATGTGCATCAAGGTACTAGGTGGTTCGCACCGTCGTTATGCCTCGGTTGGTGACATTATTAAGGTTACTGTAAAAGAAGCCATACCACGTGGCAAAGTTAAAAAAGGCCAGGTAATGAACGCCGTTGTGGTTCGTACCCGTAAAGGTGTGCGTCGTTCTGATGGTAGCTTGATCAAATTTAGTGAAAATGCAGCAGTGCTTCTAAACGCACAAAATGCACCGATAGGCACGCGCATTTTTGGCCCAGTTACACGCGAGCTGCGTAGCGAACGCTTTATGAAAATTATTTCACTGGCTCCAGAAGTACTTTAGGTTAGCAGGCAAATATTATGGCGATGAAAAAAATCAGACGCGATGATGACGTAATCGTTATTGCCGGTCGTGATAAAGGTAAGCGAGGCAAAGTCCTCCAGGTATTGTCTGATGGCCGCTTGTTGGTTTCAGGTATACAAATTATCAAAAAGCACCAAAAGCCTAACCCCCAGATGGGTGTACAGGGCGGTATTATTGAGAAAGAAGCACCGATTGATGCATCTAACCTCGCTATCTTTAATCCAGAGAGCAGCAAGGCAGATCGAGTTGGTTTTAAAGTGTCGGAAGACGGCAAAAAAATTCGAGTATTTAAATCCACCGGCGCAGCCGTGGATGCCAAGTAGGGTAATGTAGAGATGGCAAGGCTCAAAGAATTATACAAAACTGAAATTGCAGCGAAGCTTAAAGAAGAGCTAGGTCTGGACAATGTGATGGAAGTTCCTCGCATTAGCAAAATCACACTCAATATGGGTGTTGGTGAAGCGCTGGCTGACAAAAAGGCCCTGGATCATGCTGTTCGTGACCTCGAGACCATTGCGGGTCAAAAAGTTGTCGTCAATCTGGCGCGTAAATCCATCGCGGGCTTTAAGGTACGCGAAGGTTGGCCGATTGGTTGTAAAGTGACGCTGCGTAGCGATCGTATGTATGAGTTCCTCGAGCGTTTGGTCGATATCGCCATCCCTCGAATTCGCGATTTCCGCGGCATTAGTCCCAAGTCATTTGACGGACGTGGTAATTTTGCAATGGGTGTTACCGAGCAAATTATCTTCCCTGAAATCGACTATGACAAAATCGATAAGCTGCGTGGTCTTGATATCACTATCACCACGACGGCTCGCACTAACGACGAAGGACGTGCGCTATTAAGAGCGTTCAATTTCCCCCTTAAAGGTGATAAATAGTCATGGCTAAAACATCGATGGTCGAGCGTGAAAAGAAACGCACTAAGCTGGTAGCCAAATACGCTACTAAGCGTGCGGCTATTAAGGCAGTGATTGCCAATGTTGACTCCACGGCTGAAGAGCGCTGGGAAGCACAATTACAACTGCAAAAGATGCCCCGCGATTCGAGTGCTTCGCGCCAACGACGTCGTTGTCAGATTACCGGGCGCCCACACGGTGTCTACAGAAAGTTTGGTCTTTGCCGTAATAAGCTCCGCGAAGCTGCAATGCGTGGAGATGTCCCTGGTCTTGTTAAGGCTAGTTGGTAGAGTCGGGAAGAGGAATTACTTATGAGTATGCAAGATCCCTTATCAGATATGTTAACCAGAATTCGCAATGCACACTCGCGAGCTAAGGTCAGCGTAACAATGCCATCTTCCAAGTTGAAGATAGCTGTAGCAAACGTGCTTAAAGAAGAAGGCTATATCACTGGTTTCAGTGTTGCCGAGGGCACCAAAGCTGAGTTGAGCATTGAGCTTAAATATTTTGAAGGCCGTCCAGTCATTGAAGAGATTGGTCGTTTCAGTCGCCCAGGCTTGCGTCGCTATGCTGGTGCAACTGAGTTGCCGAATGTCCGTGCCGGGCTTGGAATTGCCATCGTATCCACCAGCAAAGGTGTTATGACCGACCGCGCCGCACGTAGTGCTGGTGTTGGCGGCGAAGTACTTTGCACCGTCTTTTAACGGGAACTAACGAAGATGTCTAGAGTAGCTAAAAACCCAGTCGCGATTCCGAAAGGTGTCGAGGTCAAATTGGCCACTGGTGAGATTTCTGTTAAGGGTTCTGGCGGACAGCTGGATCTCGCTTACAATAGTGCTGTCGAAGTCGCTGAAGAGGATAGCGTACTTACCTTCACGGCTAAAGATGGCAGCCGTACTGCCCTGAGCCATGCGGGTACCGTTAGAGCGCTCGTTAGTAATATGGTAACTGGTGTAACCACTGGCTTTGAGAAAAAGTTACAGCTGGTAGGTGTTGGTTATCGTACTGCCGTTCAGGGAAATAAGTTAAACCTGACGCTTGGTTTTTCTCACCCGGTAGTTTACGAGCTGCCCAAAGGTGTAAGTGCCGAAGCGACAAGCCAAACAGATTTGGTACTGAAGTCTGCCGATAAGCAGCTCTTGGGTCAGGTCGCATCCGATATACGCGCCTTCCGTCCACCGGAGCCTTATAAGGGCAAAGGCGTACGATATACGGACGAGCATGTCGTTCGTAAAGAAGCTAAGAAGAAATAGGTCGAAGTGATGAGTGATAAAAAGCAAACAAGATTACGCCGTGCACGCCGCGGGCGAGCAAAAATACGCGAGCTTGGTATATCTCGCCTTTGTGTCAATCGCACACCGCGACATATTTATGCTCAGGTTATTGTTGCCAGTGAAAACGGCGACACTGTAGTGGCGGCTGCTTCCACCCTCGATAAGGCGATTACGCCTGAAGGTAGTCGCGGTAACGCAGATGCCGCTAGTCTAGTGGGCACTTTGATTGCCGATCGCGCTAAAGCGGCCGGTGTCACTAAAGTGGCCTTCGATCGCAGCGGTTTTAAATATCATGGTCGAGTGCAGGCCCTGGCTGACGCCGCTCGTGCTGGCGGACTGGAATTTTAAAGGTAAACTCATGGCAAAGAATAACCAGAGAAACGTCGACCCTAATGAAGGGCTGATGGAAAAATTGGTCGAAGTCAATCGTGTCGCCAAGACAGTAAAAGGTGGTCGCATATTTGGTTTCACTGCTTTGACGGTCGTCGGCGATGGCAATGGTCGTGTCGGCTTCGGTCGTGGTAAGGCGCGCGAAGTTCCGTTGGCTATTCAAAAGGCAATGGAAGCAGCGCGTCGCAACATGATTACAGTTGGGCTAGATGGAAATACGATCCAGTATCCCATCAAAGCGAATCACGGCGCATCAAAGGTTTACTTGCAGCCAGCATCAGAAGGTACAGGCATTATTGCCGGTGGCGCAATGCGAGCCGTATTGGAATTGGCTGGAGTACAGAATGTACTGGCCAAATGCTACGGTTCTACCAACCCTGTTAACGTTGTGCGCGCCACATTCAAGGGTTTGCAGACAATGCGCTCACCAGAAGATGTCGCAGCAAAACGCGGTAAAACGGTAGAGCAGATTAGCGAATAGCGCTGTTTACCTGTACGACTATTTGGAAATAAGCATGGCTAAAATTAAAGTAACTCAAATACGCAGCACCATTGGTCGACTGCCGAGCCACAAAAGCTGCATTAAGGGCCTTGGTTTGCGTCGTATTGGTCATACTGTAGAACTTGAAGATACCCCCTCAGTACGCGGCATGGCGACTAAGGTCTTCTACATGGTTAAAGTCGAGGAAGTATAAGATGCGTCTCAATACATTGAGTCCTGCTCCCGGTCGTACTCACGCAGCAAAACGTGTGGGTCGTGGTATTGGTAGTGGTTTGGGAAAAACCTGTGGCCGTGGCCATAAAGGACAGAAGTCGCGTTCTGGTGGTAGTGTGAAGCCGGGATTTGAAGGTGGTCAAATGCCTTTGCAAAAGCGTTTGCCAAAATATGGCTTCAGCTCGCGTGTTTCTCGAGTTTCTGCACAAATTCGATTGTCAGAACTAAACCTGATCGGTGGTGATGTCGCTAATATAGAATCACTACGAGCTGCTGGTTTGATTAGTAACGGTATTACGCGGGCCAAAATCTTTTTGTCGGGCGAGCTGAGCAAGCCTATTGTTGTCCAGGGGCTAGGTATTACACAGGGTGCTAAAACTGCTCTGGAAGCTGCTGGTGGCAAGGTCGAAGAATAGAAAGGCGGACTAAGCGAATGGCTAAGGGTGCAAGTTTGCCGCAGGGCAATCAGAAGGGACTGGGCGAGCTTTGGGCTCGCCTTCGCTTTTTGTTGCTTGCGATAGTTATCTATCGTATTGGCACACATATTCCTGTACCCGGTATAGATCCTGATCGTATGGCTGAGCTTTTTAGCCAAAGTCAGGGCACTATCCTGGGCATGTTCAATATGTTCTCAGGTGGTGCGCTTGAGCGAATGAGTATTCTCGCGCTCGGTATCATGCCTTACATATCGGCCTCTATTATTATGCAGTTACTCACAGCGGTTACTCCTTATCTGGAGCAATTGAAGAAAGAGGGTGATGCAGGTCGGCGAAAAATAACGCAGTACACGCGTTATGCAACTGTTTTACTCGCCCTGGTTCAGGGTACTGGTATGGCTTACGGCCTCGCTGGACAGGGCTTAGCCTACTACGCAGGTGCAAGCTTCTTTCTAGTGGCGATTACTTCATTGGTTACCGGCGCAGTTTTTATGATGTGGCTGGGCGAACAAATTACTGAGCGTGGTATTGGTAACGGCATCTCGATGTTGATTTTTGCGGGCATCGTTGCTGGTTTGCCTCGCGCATTGGGTCAGGCTTTCGAATCTGCGCGTACGGGCGATTTAAATATTATCGTTTTATTGATCGTTGGGATTCTTGCCGTAGCGGTTGTTTATTTCGTTGTGTTTATCGAGCGTGGGCAGCGACGAATTACTGTCAACTATGCCCAGCGACAGCAAGGTCGTGGTAAGGCCTATGGTCAGCAAAGCACACATCTGCCCCTTAAAGTGAATATGGCCGGTGTAATACCCGCAATTTTCGCCAGTAGTATTTTGTTGTTCCCCTCGACTTTGGCGGCAATGTTCGGCCAGGGTGCAGGTGCTCCCGATTGGTTGCAGGATGTATCCCTATTTTTGGGGCCAGGTCAGCCATTACATATTATTTTGTTTACAGCATTGATTGTGTTCTTTTGCTTCTTCTATACAGCCCTCACGTTTAATCCGAAAGAAGTATCGGATAACTTGAAAAAGGGTGGTGCTTACTTACCGGGTATACGTCCCGGTCAGCAAACGGCAAAGTACATAGATGGTGTTGTTACTCGTTTAACGATGGTTGGTGGTGCTTATATCGCCGCAGTTTGCTTATTACCGCAGTTTTTAAATGTGTATTTCAATGTGCCGTTCTACCTCGGTGGCACATCACTGCTGATTGCTGTGGTGGTTACAATGGATTTCATGGCCCAGGTTCAATCTCACCTCATGTCGAATCAATATGACTCGGTGATGAAGAAGGCCAATATGAAAGGTCAGGGCGGCCCAGGCCGCTAAATTTTACAATAGGGTTCAATCATGAAAGTACGAGCATCGGTAAAAAGAATTTGCCGCAACTGTAAAGTTGTTAAGCGCAAAGGCGTGGTTCGAGTGATCTGCGAAACAGACCCTCGTCACAAACAGCGCCAAGGTTAAGGTTTTTTCAAAAGAGATTGATTTTCGTTCGCTAAAGAGCTATTGTCTCGCGCCCGTTTTGCTGGGTGTTGCTGTTAGGCAGTAATTAAAGTTAGTAAAACGTTATCAGTTAATATTTAAGATTTACTGGGAGTAAAGTGGATGGCCCGTATTGCCGGAGTCAATATACCCGATCACAAGCATGCTGTTATATCGCTCACTTATGTTTTTGGCATAGGTAGAACCAGCGCGAAAAAGATTTGTTCGAGTGTTGGCATTGAAGAGTCGATTAAAGTATCTGAGTTGTCAGAGTCGCAGCTAGATGCAGTTCGGGCGGCCGTCGCTGAGAATGTCGTTGAAGGTGACCTCAGACGTGAAGTCAGCATGAATATTAAGCGATTAATGGATCTCGGCTGTTTCCGTGGCATACGCCATCGTCGCAACTTGCCACTACGTGGGCAGCGAACCAAAACTAACGCCCGCACGCGTAAAGGCCCTCGCAAGCCCATTAAGCGCTAAGCGACAGATAATTCAGGAAAACTAGGTTATGGCAAAGAGTCCTTCTAAACCCACGCGAAAGAAAGTGACGCGCACCGTTATCGACGGTATCGCACATATACACGCTTCCTTTAACAACACCATCGTCACCATTACTGACCGCCAGGGCAACGCGCTGAGCTGGGCAACTTCCGGTGGTTCTGGTTTTCGCGGTTCACGAAAGAGCACGCCATTTGCTGCGCAGGTTGCAGCAGAGCGCGCAGCTGTTGCAGCCCAGGAATACGGTCTGCAGAACTTAGATGTTGAAGTCAAAGGCCCTGGCCCCGGTAGAGAGTCTGCCGTACGTGCGCTTAATAACGCGGGTTTGAAAATTACCAATATTACTGACGTGACGCCGATTCCGCACAATGGATGCCGGCCTCCCAAGAAACGACGCGTCTAATTTAGAGGATTAAGATCGATGGCAAGATATCTCGGCCCAACCTGTAAACTATCACGTCGCGAAGGCACTGACCTTTTCCTGAAGAGTGGTATACGCCCTCTGGAATCTAAATGTCGAGCAGAGAGCATTCCCGGACAACACGGTGCTCGTCGAAGTCGCCTTTCAGATTACGGAGTACAGTTGCGTGAAAAGCAGAAAGTACGTCGTATCTACGGTGTACTCGAAAAGCAGTTCCGTAATTACTATAAAGAATCTGCTCGCACGCCCGGTGCTACAGGTGAAAACCTGCTTTGCCTCTTAGAAAGACGTCTCGACAATGTTGTTTACCGTATGGGGTTTGGCTCAACGCGTGCAGAAGCACGTCAATTAGTCGCTCACAACTCTGTGCTGGTTAATGGTCGTAAAGCTAACATTGCTTCTTTCCGTGTCAGCGAAGGCGATGTTGTCGCCATCAGGGAGCGAGCTAAGTCCCAACTGCGAATACAATCTTCGCTCCAACTGGCTGCTCAGCGCAGTGAGATTGAGTGGGTTGATGTTGATACTAACAAGATGGAAGGCACGTTTAAGCGTATGCCTGATCGTAGTGATCTGCCAGCTGAAATCAACGAAAACCTCATCGTAGAACTTTACTCTAAGTAAGGTTTTCCTTGAAATAAGGGCGTGTTTACACGGAATAAGAGACGAGTATGCAAAATACATTAACAGAACTTCTGACACCACGAACAATCGATGTTACGGAATATGATTCCACGCATGCCAAGATTGTTCTCGAGCCATTAGAGCGAGGCTTCGGTCATACTCTGGGCAATGCTCTCAGACGCATATTACTATCCTCTATGCCAGGATGTGCAATCGTTGAAGTTGAAATTGACGGTGTACTCCACGAGTACTCCGCAATTGAAGGTGTCCAGGAAGATGTTATTGAGATCCTTCTCAACCTCAAAGATGTTGCCATCCTTTTGCATGGCAAGAATGAAGCAGAATTAGTTCTTTCTAAAACTGGACCTGGTCCCCTCACCGCTGGTGATATTCAAACTGACGCCAGCGTTGAAATCGTCAACCCCGATTATGTTATCGCCAACATTTCCGGTGATATTTCTTTGAATATGCGCCTTCGTATTGCAAGAGGTCGTGGCTATCAGCCTGCCGATGCACGCGAGAGTGATGAAGAAGAGACGCGAGCAATTGGCCGCCTACAACTAGACGCCTCTTACAGCCCTGTACGTCGAGTCTCTTACGTTGTTGAGAGCGCACGTGTCGAACAGCGTACGGATCTGGATAAGTTGATTCTTGATCTCGAGACCAACGGTACTATAGATCCTGAAGAAGCTATCCGCCGCGCCGCGACAATCCTTCAGCAGCAGCTAGCAGTATTTGTTGACCTTGAGCGTGAAAAACAAGTCGAGCCTGAGCAGCGCGAAGATGAGGTAGATCCAATCTTACTTCGACCTGTTGACGATCTCGAGTTGACGGTACGTTCAGCAAACTGTCTTAAAGCGGAAACAATTTATTATATTGGTGACCTTATACAGCGCACTGAAGTTGAGTTGTTAAAGACGCCAAACCTGGGCAAAAAATCGCTCACTGAAATCAAAGATGTACTGGCTTCCCGTGGCCTCTCATTGGGTATGCGCCTTGAGAACTGGCCGCCTGCCAGCTTGAAGCAAGAAAGCGAAAGCATTTAATTTAACTGGGGCTGGCACTTGTTGCCAGCTCGTATCAGGATAGGAATACAGTCTTATGCGTCATCGTCACAGTGGACGTCAACTCAATCGTAATAGCTCACACCGCAAAGCCATGTTTCGCAATATGACAGCATCTCTGCTTGAGCACGAAGTTATTAAAACCACTCTACCCAAGGCCAAAGAATTGCGCCGTGTTGCAGAGCCGCTGATTACGCTGTCTAAAGTTGATAGTGTTGCCAATCGTCGCTTGGCTTTTGACCGCCTGCGTTGCAAAGCTACAGTCGGTAAATTATTCGGTGAGCTTGGTCCTCGTTTTGAAGCTCGCCCCGGTGGTTATACGCGCATTCTGAAGTGCGGCTATCGTACGGGTGATAAGGCACCAATGGCTTACATTGAGCTCGTTGATCGTGCTGTTGAGCCTGAAGAAGAGTTTGAGGCTGTTGAGGAATAATACCTCCGCAGACAAAAAAAACCGGACCTGTTCCGGTTTTTTTATGTCTGGGATTTAGGTATCTCCCTGCATAAGTAATTTCTTAGTCGCAACTACAGTGGCTATATTTCCTGGTCGACAAATTCATCAGGCGCATCCGCCCGCCCCATACGCAGCCTGTGTCGAGGGGAAACAGATTTTCGCCCTGCACGTTACCTTCAAGGGCCGCCCAGTGGCCGAAAATTATATTGTTATTGGCTGTCTTACGCTGTGGGTGGCTGTACCAGGGGGCGAAACCCTCTGGTGACTCTTCGGGCCCATATTTCACGCTGAGCTCCAGCTCACCTTGAGCGTTGCAAAAACGCATACGGGTGAAGTAGTTCGTGATGCAGCGAAGTTGTACGCCTAGGCTCTGTGATTTATGCCAGCTACCCGGCGTATTACCGTACATATGTTCGAAAAATAGTTCGGCATTGTCACTATGAAGGACGCTCTCTACTCGCTTCGCTTTCCCCAGTGCTGTCTTTAGACTCCACTGGGGAGGGATTCCTGCGTGCACCATGACATAGCCATGTTCGTGGAGGAGTAATGGTTGTTGTTGCAGCCAGGCCAATAACTCATCCCGGTCCGTAGCGCTGAGTATTTCCTGCAGTGTGTCTTTCGGGTTGAGCCGTTTGATGCCGCGAGCAGTCGCGAGTAGATGCAGGTCGTGATTGCCTAGAACCATCTTAAAAGCTGGCCCAAGCCCTTTTACATAGCGCAGTGTCTCGAGGGACTGTGGGCCGCGATTAACGATGTCACCTGCCGCCCAAAGTTGATCACACTGAGGATCAAAATCAACCTGTTTAAGTAAGCAGAGCAAAGGCTGTAAGCAGCCCTGTAAATCGCCAACAGCATAGATTGTCATGCTGACTAGTTCACCGCGTTGGGTAGTGCCAGAGTGAATACGGGTATATCAACCTCGAACCCCAGCCCATTTTCTCCTTGCATGTGGTAACTGCCCTGCATTGTGCCAACCACCGTTTCTAGTACAGCACCGCTGCTGTATTGATAGCTGTCTCCCGGTGAGATCAAGGGTTGCTCGCCGACGACACCCATTCCCTTTACCTCACGGCGGACGCCGTTGCCATCGATAATTATCCAGTGGCGGCTGATTAGTTGCGCGCCAATGTGCCCCTCATTAGTCAGCGTTATATGGTAAGCAAAAGCATACTGCTTTTTTTCAGGGCTCGATTGATAGGGTAGGTATTCAGTGTCTATCACTACCTTGATTGATTCGGTCTTCATCGCTGTCTGCTCATGGTCGTCCTCTTAGCGGAATTGACTCAGTTGATTGGCCAAATGAATGAACTCCTCTACAGAGAAGGTCTCTGGGCGCCGCCCCAGATCAATGTCGGCCAGGCAGTTCTCAGGCAACTTTTTGAGTATAAGCTTGAGTCCGTTTCGCAGGGTCTTGCGACGTTGCTGGAAGCAGGCATTAATCATCTGGGCAAAAAAGACGGGATCAGAAACAGGTGTTGTTCTCTCTCTAGGGCGTAGTCGGACGATGGCGGATTCCACCTTGGGGGCAGGCCTGAAAGCAGAGGGGGGGACGACAAATAATGGCTCAACATGGCAGTGGTATTGCACCATGACACTCAAGCGACCATAGGTTTTGTTGCCCTCTGGGGAGGCAAGTCGGTCGACAACCTCTTTTTGCAGCATAAAGTGCATGTCGCGAATACAGGACTTGTAGCTTAGTAAATGAAAGAGCAGTGGGGTCGAAATGTTATAGGGTAAATTGCCGATAATGCGTAGTGGCTGATCGCCTTTAGCGAAAGCGCCATAGTCGACTTTTAGCGCATCAATAAGGTGGAGCTGGAAATCGGCTGTATCAGCATATTGCTCGCGTAATTTTGCCGCGAGGTCTCGATCAATTTCCACGACGTCCAGCTGACAGTTTTTGTCGACCAGGTGTGTGGTTAGAGCGCCTAGCCCGGGGCCGACTTCGACCAGATGTTCTCCGGCCTGCGGATTCACAGCGCGAATAATACGGTTAATAATATTGCCGTCGACTAAAAAGTTTTGGCCGAAACGCTTCTTCGCTTGATGGGTGCTGTTGGTCATAGTGAGTTTACTAGTGGTTGATTTAGACTTTACTGAGATTGCCGTGGGCACTGGCTAGCTGAGCCGCGCATTCAATAGCGTAAGAGAGACTACCAGTGCTGGCCTTACCCGTGCCCGCCAATTCAAGTGCCGTGCCGTGGTCGACGGAAGTGCGGATAAAGGGCAGGCCGAGGGTGATGTTCACCGCTTTGCCAAAGCCCTGATATTTAAGCACCGGAAGTCCCTGATCATGATACATCGCTAACACCGCATCAGCATTGTTCAGGTGTTGAGGGGTAAACAGGCTGTCTGCTGGTAGTGGGCCTGTTAAGTTAAAACCCTCGGCATTGAGCTTTTTCAGCAAGGGCGTAATGGTTGTAATCTCTTCCCGGCCCAGATGCCCATTCTCACCCGCATGAGGGTTAAGACCGCAGACCAGTATGCGGGGATTCGGGATGGCGAATTTATTGATCAGTTCACTTTGTAAAATGCGCAAACAGGTTTCGAGCAGCTCGCTGGTGATGGCCCCTGCCACCTTGCTCAAGGGCAGGTGGGTGGTCGCAAGGGCGACCCGTAAACCCTCCGTGGCAAGCATCATGACTACATGCGGGGTGTCGCTGTGATCGGCCAAATATTCAGTGTGGCCGCTAAAGGGAATACCGGCATCGTTAATCACGGCTTTGTTGATGGGGCCAGTGATGAGGGCGCTATAAGTATTTGCCAAGCAGCCGACAATGGCTTTATCGAGGGCCTCAATAACGGCGGGGGCATTTTGTGGATTGGCTTGGCCGGGTGTTACGGCAACAGCCAGTTCGCAGGGATCGATACCCAGCTCGCCCGGTAGCAGTGGGCGAGGCGTGCCGGTGGCGGGTCGCAGTGCTAACTTGAGCCCGAGTTGCCGCGCCCGATCTTGCAATAGCTGCGGGTCGGCAATGGCGACCAGCTCATGGGGGCAGCCTTTTTGTACCAGCTGAATCAGCAGATCTGGGCCAATGCCTGCAGGTTCACCCGGAGTGACCGCCAGCCGTAGGATCACAGCCTTATATCAACGAAGGCCTCGCTGCGAATTTCCTGCAGCCAGATGGGTAGTTCCTCGGCGTACTTGCGTTGGCCGAGGGCATTGCGGGCCTGATTGATGATGAGCTTTTCACTGAAGTCTTCGTTGCGTCGTCCAGTGACTTGAATAATATGCCAGCCGAATTGACTAAACACCGGCTCGCTCATCGCGTCGATCGCGAGCGTGGCGGCGGTGCTTTCAAAAATGGGTACGAATTGCCCCGACGTCGACCAGCCGAGTTCGCCACCCTTCAGAGCGGTGCCGGGGTCTTCAGAAAATTCTCGCGCCAGATCGGCAAAATCTTCACCTGCGACAATACGTTCTCGCAGTTCGCTGATTTTTTCGTGGGCACCCTCTTTGCTGAGAATCTCATTGGGCTTGACCAGTATGTGGCGGATCTCGGTTTGCTGTATCAGCCGTTCGCTACCGGCACCACGTCGCTCGTAAAGCTTCAGTAAGTGAATGCCCGCATCGCTCTGCAGGGGAGGTGATATTTCACCGGGCTGCAGACTGGCGAGTGCCTGGCTGAATAGGGGCGGTAGCTGCATTGCTTTGCGCCAGTCTAAATCTCCGCCTTTCAGGGCGTTGGGCCCTCGAGAGTTGAGAATAGCGATATTGCGAAAATCGTTACTGTCGATAGCCTGTTGGCGGAGTTGGGCCGCTTGAGCAAGGGCGGCTTCGAGCTCTGTGGCGCTGGCCGAGGAGGCTAATGCCAGCAGTATATGCCCGACATTGAGGTCTGGAGAGGTCATCTGCTGCCCCTCTTCAGAGTTAAGAAAGTTTTCGACTTCCTGGTCGCTAATCTCGATGCGTCGCTTGACCATGCCTTCTTGCACGCGGCCGATGATCATGTCCTGGCTAAATTGCTCGCGTAGCCGGGTCAGCGTTAAACCATCGTTGTGGGCCATGGCAACAAACTGATCAAAGGTCAGATTTTGTTGTTCAGCTGAACGGGTCAGAGCCGCATTGAGCTCTTTGTCGCTAATATTGATACCCGCTCTTTCAGCCATGGCGAGTTGAATGCGGTCGAGGATCAGTTTGTCGAGCACCTGGGAGACGAGCGCTTCCTTGGGCGGGACTTGCTGGCGTTGTTGTTGCTGGGCCGCTTGACGCTGTATTTGCTGATAATACTGCTCGGTGTGGGCGCGTAACTCACTTTGCATTACCACGTCTTCATTGACGATGGCGGCAATGCCATCGAGGGGGACAAGCTCGGCCCAGCAAGTTGTCGCTCCGAGAAGTAGGCCCAGGCCCAGTGTTCGCAAGCCGCATCGCAGTGGTTTTTTGCCGGTGGTACTGGGGCTCGATTTATCTTGGTTCATAGCCATAAATGCCATCACTCAGAATGCTATCAAGGGTCCCGCCTGTGCCGGCAAGGCCCTTTAATTGAATTTGGAAGAAAATACCGTCGTCGTATTCGAGCTCTTCTTCGGGGATTATTAGATCGTCATCTCGATCCAGCCAGTGGCGAGCGATAATCGCGGCGCGCCAGCAGCAGCTGTTGTATTCGATGCCGCCAAAAACTTCGAGTTCCCGGCTGTTGGTTAAATCCTGGTTCCAGCGGCCGATCAGACTCCAGCGGCGGTTGATCGGTAGATAGGCCGAAAGATCCGCCTGTTCAATATCGGCGTCGAATTCCTGACCGCCAATAATGCGGGGGTCTTCTCGAGTGTAGCGATAGCTGGCATTAAACAGGGCTTTTTCCTCACCGTGATAACGCAGGCTAAAGCTGCCTTTGTTGACGAGGTCGCTGTCATCATTGTAGAGAATGTCGGATTGAACGCGCCAGTGCTTGCTGAATTGAGCGCCAAACTCGGCAGCAAGGTCGGAGTCGTTGCGCTCGAGCTCTTCGTTGGCGGCTGAATAATTGAGGGCGACTTCTCTATCATCGAGATAAAAGACTTGCCCGATACTGGCGTGGAAGCGCTCTATGCCGCTACTGCTGTCGATCATGCGAGTGGTCAGTGCAACAGTGAGCTGTTCCGCATCACTAATGCGGTCACTGCCAGAAAAGCGCTCATCACGAAATAGCTGTTGGTAGCTAAAGGTTAGCTCGTCGGTGTCAAAGTCAGGGTTGTCACTCTGATCTTCAGTTTTGGCATTCAGGTAATAAATTCGCGGTTCGAGGGTCTGGGTATGGCCGCCGAACAGATCCGAGAAGCGCTCGAAGAAAAGGCCCGTGTCGATAATACCTACTGGCACTGTCGTGGAGGGGCCGTCATTGCCGCCCGGTGTCAGTGGGTCGTCGAGATCATAGCTTAGATGCTTGAGTTTTAATGTCGGACGAAAGTAGCCCCACATCCACTGTTTGTCGAGAGTGACAGAAAAATCAGAGCGCAGGCGGTCGCCAGTGACGCGAGTGTCGTCGTCGTGGTCGAAGACGGTGAACTGGTTTTTCAGATTAAGCAGGATGTCCTGAGCGCCCGCCTGAAAGTGATAATCCCCGTTGGCAAGAACGCGGGGTAATTGCTGATATTGCTCACTGGTGTTGTTAATTAAGGTTTGATACTCGGTGCCGCTGACACCAAAACGCCAGTGGTCGGTGCTGTAGTTGATACCGGCAAATTGCTTGAGGTGGGTCTGGCTGCGAGCTTCAAATGTGGCGTTGCCAATATCCTGAAAATAGTCTTCGTCACTGGTTTTTGTGTAATCGATGGTGGTGCCCCAGTGCTTACCGATACCTCCGCGGTGGTCGACAGTGGCGAGCCAGCGGTCTTCTCCCTCAAGAGGCTTTAGCTGGGTGATGGGGTCGATCTCGACGTCGCCACCATCGTCATCACCAAGCCAGCCGCCGCCCAATATTGTTTCTGAGTGCCTTGAAAGATGGCGCAGTTCGAGTTCGAGCATCTCACCGCGTTCCTGCATGTAGCGGGGCGTTATCGTGGCATCGTAATTCGGTGCCAGGTTGAGATAAATCGGTTGCGCGTAATCAAAACCATTTTTGTCGCTGAAGCTAATTTCTGGGAACAGTAGGCCGCTAGCGCGACGGCCATCGACGGGGTAGCGTACCCAGGGCAGGTAAATGATGGGCACATCTTTCACTTTAATGCGCACATGTTTGGCGGTGGCCATGCCTGTTTGTGGGTCGATGGTGATATTGCTGGAGGCCATCGTCCAGGTGTTATTGCCCGGCTCGCAGGTGGTGTAGGTGGCATTGTCGATAAAAATCATGCCGTCTTCCTGGCGCGCAACGGTTCCGGCTGTGCCGCGTATCGCCGCCTCATGGAAGACCCAGGTGGCGTCGTTGACCTCGAGTTCGCCGGAGTCGAGATTAAAATGCGCTTCCTTGCCAAGCATCAATAGGCCGGGTTCACGAAGTTGCACACTGCCTTTAAGGGTGGCGGTTCGCTCATCCTGATTGAGAATAGCTGTATGACTACTCACCTGGCGGTGGCCCTGTGATATTTGCACATCACCTTTCATGGTGGCGACATTATCCTGGGCTTCGGTAGTGGTGGAGCTGGCGCGCAGAGGCGCATCGTCGGGGTTTAGTTCGGCATCGGGGTAGTCCCGGGGTGGTTCGATATAACGTCCGCAGCAGCCATCGGTTGAACTTTGCTTTTGCTCCTCGGTGAGCTCGGTTTCGCCTACCCAGTCCAGGTTGCGCGGCAATTTAATCAGAGGCTCATCGGTCTTCGCCGCAGTTTTCGCGGTCGCAGTACGACGTTTTATATCTCTGTGCGGCGGTTTCAAATAGGCTGGGCCGGGTACCGTCAGCTCGGTGCAGGCCCAGCTACCATCTGCCGTGGTGTCACAGCGCCACTCGGTGTGGGTGTTGGTAGCTAAGGTTTGCGGCTCAGAGTCGGTCTCGTTACTTAGCGCTGGAGTCGCGACGAGTAACCCACAACTCAGGCTTAGCAGCCGAAAGGCGGTCATTCGCAAGTGCAGGGTGTGTCGATGGTAGAGCCTGGCGAAAAAGGTCGATGGCATTCTTGTTATCCAGTTGCGGCCTTGATTGGGTCGTCAATACTTAGGGAGGTGCTGATTAAGTCGATTAGAATTAGGGGCCGTTTTAGCCAGCATAAAATAATTGGACTTGATTCGAGCTTCCTTAAAGTTGTAGCCCGACATTTTACCTAAAGTAAACGAGGGTGCGAGTACCTCGGGGGGCTTTAGGCTAAAATAAGTGTTTTCTAGAGCATTACTTGGATTTTTATGCCTGATTCAGACTCTCTGCGCGATTGGGCCGGTGAATTCCAGCCGGGCAAGCCGGCGGATACCGATTTAAAGTTGCTACCGGTGACAGGCGATGCCGGCTTTCGATCTTATTTCAGAAGCAATACCCAGCCACCGTTTATTGCCGCACTGGCGCCCCCCGAGCACGAAGATAATCCGGCCTTTGTGAATATCGCTATCGCCATGGCCAAAGGCGGTGTTCATGTGCCAAAAATATATGCCGTCGACTATGCTCAGGGTTTTTTACTGCAGGAAGATCTGGGTGAGACGCTGTATCTCGATGTGCTCAACAAGGAAAGCCAAAGCCAGCTCTACGATCGCGCCGAAGAGACACTGCTGCAAATACAAAAACTACCCGCCGATAGTGCGCTATTTCCCGCCTACGATGCTGCACTACTGCAGCGTGAGCTTGACCTTTTCCCCGAGTGGTTTGTTGGCGGGCTTCTTGATGTAAAGCTCGATGTGCAGACTCACCGTTTGCTCGATGACTTATTTGCCGTGTTGCTGGATAGCGCTGCGGATCAGCCACAGGTGGTGGTGCATCGAGACTTTCACTCGCGTAACTTACTGGTGCTGGACGATGGCGGTGTCGGTGTTATCGACTTTCAGGATGCCGTGTTCGGCCCGCTGAGTTATGACCTGATGTCCCTGTTGCGGGACTGTTATATCCGCTGGCCCCAGGCCTTGGTTGAGCAGCGAGTTGAGGGTTTTCGCTGTAAATTATTGGCCCAGGCAGAGGCGCGGGGGCAAGCAGTGACCCTGCCCGATAGTGAGACCTTTCTGCGCTGGTTTGATTTGATGGGCTTGCAGCGGCATTTAAAAGTGCTAGGTATTTTTGCCCGCCTGTCGCTGCGTGATGGCAAGGCACGCTATTTAGATGACCTGCCACTGGTGATGCGTTACGTCCTTGAAGTTGCACAGAAACACCCTGAAACCCAGGGTTTTTACCACTGGTTTGTCGATAATCTCGAGCCGAAAATTCTCGAGAAAGACTGGTATCAGCCCTGGCAAACAGCCGGTGACGGCGCGTGAAGGCAATGATCCTTGCGGCGGGCTTTGGCAAGCGCCTGCGTCCGCTGACCGAATATACGCCGAAGCCTTTGCTCGAAGTGCATGGTAAACCCTTGATCGTTTACCACCTTGAGGCATTGGCTCGGGCGGGTGTTAAAGAGGTGGTGATTAATACGGCCTGGCTCGGTGAAAAGTTAGAGAGCTGTTTGGGTGACGGCAGTCAGTATGGACTGAGTATTGCTTGGTCACGAGAGGTCGAACCCTTGGAGACTGGGGGTGGCATTTATCGCGCATTGCCCTTGCTGGGCGCGGAGCCTTTTATGCTGGTCAACGGTGACGTGTGGACGGATTACCCTTTCGAGCAGTTGCTGTCGCGGCAACTGGATGAGGGCTGCCTCGCCCACTTGGTGCTGGTGTCTAACCCTGAGCACAATCAGTCCGGCGACTACTGTTTTGCCAGTAACCGGGCTATTGAGGCTGACGAAATGCCGAGAGGTATTTTAGTCGGCCCCGTCGCTGTCGATAAGCTAGCGGGTCGGTCGACCTACACCTTCAGTGGCCTCAGCCTAATTCATCCGCAATTATTCACCGCTTGCGGCCATGCTGAGGCTTTTCCTCTGCGTGATGTGCTGGCTCCTGCTTTTCACCATGGACAGGTTGGCGGCGAACTTTATCGGGGTGAGTGGTGTGACGTGGGTACCCTTGATCGGCTGGATGCGCTGAATCAACGGCCGTGGTTTGGACGCTGATTTTATAGGGTTTACAGTGAGTAAAGCCTTCTCAGTCAATACCCTTTATAGCTACAATAGGGGTATCTGTGTCAGCTCTTGCGAGCCCCTTGTTTATTAATGGATATTTTCTGAGGTCGTTATGTTCTCATCGCTCAATGCACTTGCCCCCGATCCCATTCTTGGTTTGATTGCTCTGGCAAATAAAGACCATAACGCCAACAAAGTCGATCTTGGTGTTGGCGTTTATAAAAATGAGTCGGGTGCTACACCGATTATGGCGGCCGTTAAAACAGCTGAGCGCAACTGTGCTGAAAAAGAACTGACCAAAGCCTATATCGGCCCCGCAGGCCCGGCGGAGTTTAATAGCGGTATACGTGATCTTGTTTTCGGCGCACAACATCCGGCGCTACAGGCAGAGCGTGTGCGTACCGTACTTACGCCCGGTGGTTGCGGTGCTTTGCGCGTTGGTGCGGAGTTCCTCAAGCGCTGTTCAGACAATGCCACGGTTTGGGTCAGTGACCCGACTTGGGCAAACCACCTTCCTCTGCTGGGTAATGCGGGTTTAAAACTGGCCGAATACCCCTACTACGAGGCCGGTAGTGCCGGCATTAAATTCGATGAAATGATGTCAGCTCTGGCCAATGTGGGTCGCGGTGATATCGTCTTGTTACACGGCTGTTGCCACAATCCCTGCGGCGCGGACTTGAATGAAGAGCAGTGGCGAGAGATGACGGCGCTGGCGGCAAAGAATGGCTTTTTACCCTTTATCGATTTGGCCTATCAGGGCTTTGGTCGTGGGCTTGACGAGGATGCCTACGGCATTCGTTACATGGCAGAGCACTTGCCCGAGCTATTGGTAGCCAGTTCCTGTTCAAAAAACTTCGGCCTCTATCGCGAGCGCGTGGGTAGTCTGTCAGTGCTGAGTGACAATTCGGGTCAGTCTGATGCCGCACTGACCCACGTTAATAACGTGGTGCGCGGCAACTACTCCATGCCGCCCTCCCACGGGGGTGCCATTGTTGGCGAAATTTTAACTGATGCGGCGCTGCACCAAAATTGGGAAACCGAGTTGGCCGGCATGCGCAATCGCATTAATCAATTGCGCGTACTACTGGTTGATAAGCTCAGTGCTCAGAATGTCGATAGAGACTTTTCTTTCATCGCCAAGCAGCACGGTATGTTTTCCTTTCTCGGCCTTAGTGTTGCGCAGGTTGATCAATTGCGTGAGCAGTTCAGCATTTATATGGTTGGCTCCAGCCGGGTAAATGTTGCCGGTATTAGTCAGTCGAATATTGATTATTTGGCGCAATCAATTGCGGCGGTTTTGACGAGTTAAGCCTCTCCTGTAATAACAGCAGCACTTGCGTTAAGTACAGTAGCCTCTTACACGCTATTCGTTGGCGTGGTTTGCTACTCCTGACTAAGCTCTTTAAGTAAGTCGGCTTGATAAGTGACTTCTAGCGAACCATGCTGGTCGCAGCTGTGTGGACAGGAGAGTTGTCATCTCAATTAATAATAAAAGAACAGTGGGGCACCCATGCTTTGCTGCAAGGTCTTTTCTTACCTCCCCCTCGTGGCTGCTGATGCTTTTTTGCCTGTTGCCAAACGCGGCACTGGCTGAAAATATCGATGCCAAGTTCAAACCGCTCAAAACGGGCGGCGCCTGGGTCTATTCTGTTAAAGCTGAATTTGATGATGTGAAAGATTCTGTGGTTGAGGCCATTGAGTCTCGCGGCATGGTGATTAGCTATGTCTCTCATGCGGAGGCCATGCTCGCACGCACCGCCTCAACCCTCGGTGGCAAAGTGGTCTACAGTGATGCGGAGGTACTGCTGTTTTGCAAAGCGAATCTGGCTCACCGCCTGGTGGAAGAAAATCCCCATAATTTGGTTTTGTGTCCCTATGCCATGTCTGTCTATGCGTTGGCGGATGAACCCGCGCGGATTTACGTCGGTATACGTGCCCCGCAAACCAAAGTTGCCGAATATCAGGCGGTTCACGCCTTGTTGGTGGGGGTGATTGCGGAGGCTTTAGCTGAGAAGTAGGGGTGTTTTTTAAGACGTGGCAGCTTGGTGTTTAGCGGGCGCTTCTTAAAAGCCTTTATATTAGAGTAAAATAATATAGCAGAAGGATTGATTGCGCAGCCTCTATAGACGATTATAGAATTTACATATAATCAAATCTAATATTGGATTGATGTTTTGTTGAATTGCTCAAGTGTCTTTCCAGAGAAGGAGCTGAAAGTGAAAACAAAGCGAGGACTGTAGATGTCGGATGCTGACAATAAAAACATGAGCCACGGAAGTGCGGGCAGGGCCAGAAGTAAGGCGATGCCCGCTTTGAAAACCCTGGCCGCTGAGGCTGGTTCGCTGAAGGGCGGCGACCGGCGGGGCTTTTTAAAAGGCCTGCTGGCCATGACAGGCGCTGCGGCCACGGGGCAAGTTGGTGCGGCAGCATCTCAGGCCAATCTACCACCTCAGGTGCCCAGCTGGACGAAATCTCTCGGTCGAGGTGTGGTGAGCAAACCCTATGGCATGCCCTCTGTGTACGAGAAAGACGTGATTAGGCGTACGGTGCCCTGGTTGACCGCCGAATCAATCTCCTCCATTAGCATGAGTCCACTGCATGAATTGAAGGGTTTAATTACACCTAATGGCCTGGTTTTTGAACGCTACCACGCAGGTGTAGCGGAGATTGACCCCGAGCAGCACCGACTCATCATTCACGGTCTGGTTGAGCGGCCGTTAATTTTTACCATGGCAGAGCTGCAGCGTTTCCCCAGCGTCTCCGAAATCAAGTTTATCGAATGCCCCGCCAATGGCGGTATGGAGTGGAAAGGCCCGCAAATGGAAGGCCTGCAGTTTACTCACGGCATGCTGTCTTGCTGCGAGTGGACGGGGGTGCGTCTGTCGACCCTGCTGGCCGAGGTGGGCGTTAAACCCGAGGGCAAATGGCTGCTGGCAGAGGGGGCCGATGGTGCCGCAATGGCACGCAGCATTCCCATGGAAAAAGCCCTTGACGATACCCTGGTCGTTTACGCCCAGAATGGTGAAGCGCTGCGACCCGAGCAGGGCTACCCGGTGCGGCTGCTGAACCCCGGTTGGGAGGGTAATACCAGTGTTAAGTGGCTGCGCCGGTTGGAAATTGGCGATCAACCCTGGCACATGCGCGAAGAGACCTCAAAGTACACCGACTTAATGGCCGATGGCCGGGCGCGAAAATTCACCTTCGTACAGGAATGTAATTCAGTCATCACCTCGCCCTGTCCAGAGAAGCCCTGGCAAAACGCCGGTTGGTATGAAATTGAAGGGCTGGCCTGGTCGGGTCGGGGCACAATTAAAGCGGTCGATATCTCCTTTGATGGCGGCGTTAATTGGGTCAATGCTCCCTTAAAAGGCATGGTGACATCGAAGTCATTAACGCGCTTTGGCTATCGCTTTAAATGGCAGGGGGGGGCACTGTTACTGCAAAGCCGCTCCGTCGATGAAACGGGCTATGTGCAGCCAACCTTGCGCCAATTGCGCGAGCAGCGCGGCGTCAACTCTATCTATCACAAGAACGCTATTCACACCTGGCGTGTTGACGCTGACGGAAGTGTACGCAATGTGCAGATTCCTTGATTCAGTGGCAGTGAAGTGTGTTGCTGGTGCCATGACATTGGTAGCAGTGATGGCATTAGCGGGCTGTTCAGAAATAATCACGAATGGGGATACAGCGCAGCCAGCTAAATCGAGTGCGAACAATGTGAAGCACGCCTTGTTTGGTCTCGGCGAGACAGCGACGCCAGCGCAAATTGCCGGTTGGGATATCGATGTTCGTCCCGATGGCCTGGGCCTGCCCGAGGGCGAAGGCTCGGTGGAAGACGGCGAGATGCTCTATGAAGATAAATGCGCCAGCTGCCACGGCACCTTTGGCGAGGGTGAAGGTCGTTGGCCGAAACTCGCTGGGGGGCTGGGCACTTTAAGTCAGGAGCGCCCCGATAAAACCGTCGGCAGCTATTGGCCCTATGCCTCAACGCTGTGGGACTACATCCGCCGCGCAATGCCTTTCCCCGCGCCACAGTCACTGTCTGTTGACGAGGTTTATGCCATCACCGCCTACGCGCTGAATCTCAATGATTTGGTCGATGACGACTTCGTGCTCAGTCGCGATAATTTCTCAACGATAGAAATGCCCAACAAAGATGGCTTCTTTGTTGATGACCGGCCCGATGTAAAAAACCCTCGTTGCTTGAGCGATTGTCTAGATCCGACAACGATAAAGTTTGTTGAAACCATCGCCGGCATAACACCGGCTGCCCATATTAAAGAGGGTGGCACCGATGCTCGCGCTTACAGCGAAGGCGAAACGGAAGGCGAGCACGCCGTGACTGATTCTGCAGGTAAAGCTTTACACGACAGCGCCTGCAAAATTTGCCACGGCAGTGGTGTTGCTGGTGCACCGGTTACGGGTAACAGCGACGATTGGCGGGAGAGAATAAAGCAGGGTAAAGCGCTTATTTATCAGCATGCTCTGGAAGGCTTTCAGGGTGATAGCGGTGTAATGCCGGCTAAAGGCGGACAGACACACTTGGACGATGCTGCGGTTAAAGCCGCCGTGGATTATATGCTTGAGAAGAGTCGTTAAGGGTGAATAACGGGAAGCCTTATTCAACAATCAAAGGAGAATGAAATGCTGCCTTATGAAAATAAAGCGATAAAAGCAGCTGCATTATTTTTGGGCTTGCTGGCAGGCGTAGTAGCTGCGCCGAGCTGGGCGGAGGCTAGTGCGATTGAAAAAGGCAAAGCATTAACTTTCGACCGCAAAAAAGGCAATTGCCTTTCCTGTCATGTTATTACTGGCGGAACTTTGATGGGCACAACAGCGCCGCCCCTGACACAAATGCAAGCGCGCTTCCCCGATAAAAATAAACTCTATGAGCAGATATGGGATGCCAGAAAACGCAACCAAAATACTATTATGCCGCCCTTTGGCAGTCATGGAATGCTTTCGAAGGAAGAAGTTGGCGCGGTGGTTGACTATTTATACACACTATAAATTCCTGGCTTTATAGGCTATTCAAGATACTTGTAGGTGACGATATGAGCGTAAGTGGAAAAGATATGACGATGAGCAGAAGAGGTTTTTTAGGGGATTTATTCAAAGGTGCAGCGTGTATTGCGGCGGCAACAAGTTTGCCTCGTTTAGCCTTTGCCGCCTGGAATGAAAAGGCCTTTAAAGCAGAAACGCTGGAGGGGGCTTTGAATGGCAAATATCCAGGGCTGGAGATGGTTGATAGTACAGCGGTTAAATTAAAGGCGCCGGCGATTGCTGAAAATGGCGCAGTGGTGCCGGTCAGTGTTAAAACGGACTTGCCCGATGTGAAAACGATTAGTTTGTTTGTTGAAAAAAACCCCTCACCGCTGGCTGCGACTTTTCATTTAACGTCAGTTAATGTGGCCGATGTCTCTATTCGTATTCGCATGGGCGAAACGTCAAATCTAATTGCCGTGGTTGAGTCCGGTGGCAAGCTACATCGTGTGCAACAAGAGGTTAAGGTCACCATTGGCGGATGTGGTGGGTAGTCGGTGGTTTTATCCGGCGACTATTTTTAGCGTGCCCAAAATAGACAGGTAATGAGTAATGAAAATTAAAGCAAAAGTTAAAAAAGATATTACTAAAGTTAAAATGTTAATTAAACACCCGATGGAAACTGGGCGGCGTAAAGATCAGGACGGAAATGTGATTCCCGGTCTTTACATTACGGAAGTGTCAGCCAGTCACAATAGTCAGCCAGTGTTTTATGCCGAAGTTGGGCAGGCCGTTTCCAAAGACCCCTATATGGCCTTTAGTTTTAAAGGCGGGATGTCTGGCGACAAGGTTTCTATCACCTGGATAGATAGCTCTGGTGCGACGGGAAAAGGCGAAGCGGCTATTAAGTAAGAGCAATCGCAAACAAAAGGGTGTGTGTGATGGGGCTGATAAAACTAATACTAAAAATTAAAGCCGGGTTAATTCTGGCTGGCCTGTTGGCTTTGAGTTGTATGGCTAACGGGGAAACTGGAAGTAAGTCAGGCCTTGATTTTAAGGCGATGGTGCAGCAGGACGTTCGCGACTTTCAGGCTTATTATAAAAAGCGCTTTTCACAAGTTGAGTTTTCTAAATATAAGAATGGTGTTTATGCCATCGACGCGGCCTCTCGAGAGCAGTGGCTTGAAATGGAAGATTTCCCCCCCTATGAATTCGCCATTGATGACGGTGAGGCATTGTTTCAAACACCCTTTGCCAACGGTAAAAGCTATGCCGATTGCTTCGCTAATGGTGGTGAAAGTATTCGACAAAATTATCCCTACTTTGATAGCAAGAAAGTTGAGGTGATAACCCTGGAGCTGGCGATCAATAATTGCCGAGAGGCGAATGGAGAAAAACCACTAGCCTATAAAAAGGGAGCTTTAGCCATGTTGTCAGCCTATATGGCGAGTACCTCTGCGGGTAATATTTTCGCAGTGTCTGTGCCT
Organism: Candidatus Reddybacter sp.; assembly: GCA_041277045.1. Classification (GTDB taxonomy): domain Bacteria; phylum Pseudomonadota; class Gammaproteobacteria; order Pseudomonadales; family Porticoccaceae; genus Reddybacter. The sequence goes on from JBGFSY010000001.1 coordinate 1,069,754, forward strand.
GACGAGGCGGCCTACCAGGCTTATAGTGAAGGTAAACAATTCTTTTATTCAAAGCGGGGGCAGCTGAATTTCTCCTGTGCCGATTGCCATATGCGTGTGGCCGGGCAGAAATTACGTGCCGATATAAGCAGTCCTGCGTTGGGGCATCCAACCGGCTTTCCCGTGTACCGCGCTAAATGGGGAGAGATGGGTACCCTGCATCACCGTTATGCCGGCTGCAATAAAAATATTCGCGCCAAACCACTGCCCGCCCAGGGCCGTGCTTATCGTAATCTTGAATATTTTCAGTCTGTGATGAGTCAGGGCCTGGAAGTTAATGGCCCGTCTTCACGCAAATAAATTCAGTATTTAGATGATGACAAAAGTGAACTGTGAGAAACCTATGAATAAAGTTCGAGTACTCTTTTTTATCGCGCTGAGTATTCCGCTGTTTTCATCGAGCAGGCTTTATGCCGGTGCTGACGTTAAGCCAATACTCGATGATGCTCGAACGACATTGAACCAAGCTGCAGCTAAAGATTTTGAATGGACAACGACGCGCAAACTGATTGCAGACGCCGAAACAGCTCTGGCTGTGGGTGATAAAGATAAAAGCCTTAAGCTGGCAAAAGCTGCTTTAAATGAAGCTGAGAAATCGCTTATACAGGCAAATTATGCCGAGGCTCATTGGCAAGATGGCATCCCTCTTTAAATTTTTATTAATGACAAACTGTAAAACCACCCTGCAAATTTGCGGAGCCTAGTATGAATATTGATCGCAGAGAGTTTTTGCGTTTACTCGGTTTCGCCAGTGCTGCTGGGCTACTGCCGCTAAATAGCCGGGCTGCCAGTGCTGGTATTTACAACATTGCGGCCACGGGTGATGTGCGCCTATTACACATCACCGATACCCACGCCCAACTTAAGCCCATTTATTTTCGCGAGCCCAGTGTTAATCTTGGCTTTCACGATGCCCTAGGTAAGCCACCCCATCTCACGGGCACGCGCTTGCTTGAGCGCTTTAATATCGCCCCGGGTAGTGAACTAGCCCATGCCTTTACCTGTCTTAACTTCACCGAGGCCGCCAATAAATACGGCAAAGTCGGTGGCTTTTCGTATTTGAAAACACTGATTGATCGTTTGCGCGATGGCTTTGGTAGTAATAAAACGCTACTGCTGGATGGCGGTGATACCTGGCAGGGCTCGGGCACAGCGCTGTGGACGCGTGGCAAAGACATGGTTGAAGCCTGTAATCTGCTGGGTGTTGATGTGATGACAGGTCACTGGGAATTCACTTATCGTGATAGTGAAGTGCTTGAGAATATCGCAGCGTTTAACGGCGATTTTGTCGCGCAAAATGTTAAAGTGAAAGAGGACGCCCTGTTCGATGGCTCCCCCGCCTACGATGAAGATACCGGCCATGCCCTAAAACCCTATGTGATAAAAAGCCTTGGAGCGCATCGCGTTGCGGTGATTGGTCAAGCCTTCCCCTATACCCCGGTAGCGAACCCTTCGCGTTTTATTCCCGACTGGACCTTCGGTATTAACGATGGCGATCTTCAGGAGCTGGTCGATGAAATCCGCAGTACGGAAAAGCCTGATGCGGTGATTGTGCTTTCTCATAACGGTATGGATGTCGATTTAAAAATGGCCTCCCGCGTTACGGGTGTTGATGCCATCCTCGGTGGCCATACCCATGACGGTATACCTGCACCCGTAGAGGTTAAGAACTCTAAAGGGATTACCCTGGTAACCAATGCCGGCTCCAACGGTAAGTTTGTCGGCGTGCTGGATCTGAAGTTTGGTGCCCAGGGGGTGAGCGGCTATCACTATAAATTATTACCGGTGTTTGCCAATTTCCTCAAGGCCGATCCAACGATGGCGAGCTATATAGAAACAATGCGCCAGCCCTGGCAAAGTAAACTTGAAAAGCCTTTAGCGGTGGCCGGTGAGTTGCTTTACCGCCGGGGTAATTTTAATGGCACCTTTGATCAAGTTATTTGTGATGCTTTACGTGCAGTTAATGATGCGCAAATTTCCCTTTCGCCCGGCTTTCGTTGGGGTACCTCGGTACTACCGGGGCAGAGAATCACCATGGAGCATGTGCTCGATCAAACCTGTATTACCTATCCTGAAACCTATGTCCGAGAAATGTCGGGTGGTGATTTGAAGGCGATTCTTGAAGATGTGGGTGACAATTTATTTAATCCCGACCCCTACTATCAGCAAGGGGGTGACATGGTGCGCCTCGGCGGGCTGGATTATCGTTTTGACCCACTACAAACAATGGGCAAGCGGGTTAGTGAGATGACGCTGGATAATGGCGAGAAAATTGAGGCGGGTAAAAACTACAAAGTGGCGGGTTGGGCGACCGTGGGTAGCCAGTCACCGGGTGAGCCTATCTGGGATACGGTAGCGACCTACTTGCGCGATGTTAAAACGGTAAAGATTAAAAAACTTAATACCCCCGTGTTGCTCAATACCGCGAATAACCCGGGCGTTACTAATGGCTAGGCTGAGTGTGCTGGTAGTCGTTTGTTGTAGTTTGTTGTCGATACCCATCTTCGCCGAAACTATCGCCAGTAGTGAAAGCTACCCCATCACACTGACCAAAGTTGCGGAGAATGTTTTTTCCGCCATCGGTGAAACTCAGCCGCCGACTTACGAAAATGGTGGCCACAATAATAACCTGACTTTTATTATTGGTAGTGAGGGTGTGTTAGTCGTCAACGGAGGCGATAGTTATCTGTTAGCGAAAGCTTTTCATCAATCAATAAAAACGAAAACCAAACAGCCGGTTCGCTGGGTCGTCAATGAAAATGGCCAGGGTCACGCCTTTCTCGGAAACAGTTACTGGTCGCAGCAGGGGGTGGCTATTCTCGCCCATAAAGATGCGGCCCTTGAGATTGAACAACACGGTCGAGCTGTACTGAATAGAATGCTGGCGAGAAATAAGGACAAAGGCGAAGGCACTTTCGTCGCTCCTCCCACAGAAACCTTTACTGAACTCAAACGTATATCGCTGGGAGGTGTTGACGTCGAAGTGATTAGCTTTGGGGTCGCCCATTCACCGGGTGATATTTCTGTATGGCTACCCCAACAATCCATTCTAATTGTTGGCGACATGGCTTTTCATCAGCGTTTACTCGGCGTATTCCCCAACACGAATACCGCTGGCTGGATAGCCTCGTTTGAACGTATGGCCGCATTAAAGCCGGCTGTTGTTATTCCTGGGCACGGTGAGCCGACTACACTGGCAGAAATAACGACCTGGACGTTGGGCTATTTAAAGTTCCTGCGCGCAGAGGTGGCCAAAGTTTTAGAGGATGATGGCGACTTGGATGAGGCTTATGAAATAGACCAGTCTGCTTATTCTCAGCTTGATGTTTTTGACGAGCTAGCGGCAAAAAATGCGGGTCGTATCTATCAGGAGATGGAGGCGGAGTTTTTCTAGTGAAAGACTTTTTAAAGAAGGGTTCGTTTCTGGTAAGCGCCCTGTTTTTATCTTTACCTACTCTTGCCGAACCCGTGCAAATAAACCCGGCTGAACTGAAGTTAAATGGCAATTTAGTAGCAGCAGAGGACAAGCAACAAGCCGCTTTTATAATAGTCCATGGCACCTGGGCACACGCAGCGATGGAGTTGCCAGCAACATTGCAAGGCCTGCTTGAAGATGAAGGCTATGCCAGCCTGGCGATTACATTAAGCCTGGGTGTTGATAATCGACAGGGATTTTTCGATTGCAAATCACCCATTATTCATGGCCATGACGAGGCCATTGATGATATTCACACCTGGTATTTATTCTTGCGTGAGCAGGGTTATTCCAAAGTGGTGTTAATTGCCCATTCCCGTGGTGGCGCGCAGGCGGCACTTTATCAGCAGCGCTATCCACAAGACTCCCTCGCTGCTCTGGTACTTATTGGGCCAATGACCTGGCAGCAAGGTGTTGAAGCTAAGAACTATCGTGATAAATACGGTGTGAATCTTAATGAGCTGCTGGCTCAAGCAGAACAATATCAACAAGCCGGCAAGGCGCTCTTTACACCACCGGGTGTTTTGTACTGTGATCAAACATCAATAAGCCCCAGTGCTTTTAGAAGTTATTATTCGGCAATGCCAGAAAAGAATACGCCAGCATTGCTGAGGAATACCGCTGTACAAACGTTGGTGTATTTAGGTTCAGAAGACCCCCTGAGTGTTAGGTTTGCTGAACAGCAGGCTTTATTTGCAGTAGAAGGAGGTGTTGCTGTCGTTATTGTTGATGGTGCCGATCATTTCTTCCGTGACCTTTACGCTGATGAGCTGCTCGAAGATCTTTTGCCGCGCTTGCCGTGAATAAATCTCTAGGAGTCAAGCTTGATCGAAAACTGCCAAGCTTAAAATTGTGCCGGTTAGTTTTTGTTGTGTGCATCCAATTATTTATTACTAGCGGCATTTCTATAGCAGCTGAGGTGAATATACCGGTTGCCAGTGACTTCGAGCAGGATGGTCAAATAGCACGGAGTAGGAATGCCGCTATTCTGCTGTACTTTTCTGCGCCGGATTGTCGCTATTGCATGAAGCTTGAAGAAGCGGTGTTAAAGCCCATGTTGAGAAGTGGCGACTACGATAAGCAGGTGCTATTGCGAAAAGTTGATTGGCGAAGTCCAGCGACAGTTGTTGGTTTTTCAGGCCAGCGGATTTCATTGCACAGCCTGGCAGAACACTACGCGGTGAAAGTGGCGCCAACTCTGGTGTTTATTGATCCGAGAGGTAGAGAGGTCGCTCCGCGTATCTTGGGTTTTCAATCAGCCGATTTCTTTTGGTATTACCTGGATCAAAATATCAAACAGTCCCGTATAGAGGTGGGGCGAGGAATTCGTCAATAATTATCCGGAACCCGGTAATGTTTTGCTTTTAAACCTCGTTATAGAGGCTGTTGCGCTGCACCTCCTTGGGTAGCGTGCCAACGTTTTTATAATTCACTGTTAGGATCTGTTTGCGTTGAGTTATTAATATGTTTCCAAACGAATTGATGGGCGGGCTTTGGCACACAACTAGTCTAGATAGGTTTAACCGAATACTTGAATTTGGTGCAATTTCACCAGTTCCAGATATTCCTGACAATGAGCGCTGGTGTACGAGAGCTGGTTCAGCAAACTATCCTTATATCAGGCATATTGGTGGGGTAAGACTCTTTGATTTCGCAGAGTTTAATCCCAAAATTTATAGCGGAAAGTACCCCGCGTCTTCGTGGTCGTCGTTTGTTCCGCAGTGTGAGAGATTTGATCAAACGGTATGGATAGAAATCAACAGGGAACAAGCCGAAAAAAATCTAATAACCGGCGTGGACTTATTGAGTAGATGGAAAAACGGCGGTGAACTCAGTCGCAATATAATGCCTCTAATTGAATGCGCCTATATTGGTAGATTAGGAGTCAATTTATTTGTTCAGGCGTATCTATATGAAGGCGGAGCGAATACGTTTTCAAAACTGGAAAAATCCTAACAAAAATACCAAGTTCGTTCGCTATCGCTTGCTGGGGCGCGCAAAAATCTGCAGGTCCCTTACGTAAATGTTATACGTAAAAAAATTGGAAGCTATAAAAAACCCCGCAAGATGCGGGGTTTTTTATAGTCGACGCAGTACTTACATGTTTACTTTGCGGCGACGGTAATACCACCAAACATTTTTCGCAGTTCGGTTTTTAGTATCTTGCCAGCGCCCGACTTTGGCAGCTCGTTAATAAAGTGAGCCGTTTTAGGGACTTTAAAGCGGGCCAGTCGCTCGTTACAGAAGGCAATTAACTCGTTTTCTGTCAGGCTTGCGCCTTCTTTCAAAACGATACAAGCAGCCGGTACTTCCTGCCACTTATCATGGGGGATGCCGATCACGGCGACTTCGGCAACAGCGTCGTGCAGGTAGATGGCCTGCTCAAGCTCTGCAGGGTAGACGTTCTCACCACCACTGATGATCATGTCTTTCTTGCGATCGACAACGTAGAGGTAGCCCTCGTCATCGAGATAGCCGAGGTCGCCACTGTGATACCAGCCGCCAGCCAGTGCCTCTGATGTTGCTTCGGGTTTGTTCCAGTAGCCCTTGAGCATGTTGGGGCCACGGCAGAGAATTTCGCCCACTTGCGTGGCGGGCAGATCATTGCCGTTGTCGTCGATGATGCGGATGTCGACGTGGAAGGCGGGGTAGCCAACCGAGCCATTTTTGCGCTCGCAATCCCACTTGTCGAGAATGGCTACCAGGGGTGCCATTTCGGTCATGCCAAAGCCTTCGTAAATTGACAGGTTGCGAGCCTGGAAGAATTTGAGAATATTCAAGGGCGTTGGCGCGGCACCGGTCATGAGGAATTCAACCGAGCTTAAGTCGTAGTCTTTCTTTTCGAGCTCTTCGACAATCATCTGCCACATAGAGGGCACGCAGAAGAGGCTGGTGAGTTTTTCTTTTTCTGTCAGCTTAAGCACCTCAACGGCGTCGAAGGCGGGCAGTGTGACGACACAGCCGCCCTGATATAGCGTGGGCAATACCGTGACGCTGGTGCCGCCAATGTGGAACATGGGTGTTACACCCAGGGCAATTGTGTCGGCATGAATGGGCAGGCGCTGGGTGGTGTGATGAACGTTGGCCATGTGGTTGGCGTGGGTCAGCATGGCACCTTTGGGTCGGCCCGTGGTGCCGGAGGTGTACATTAGCAGGGCGACATCGTCAGCGCCGACGGTGGCGTTGATTTCTTCGTCTGAGGCGGCATCGAGAAAGGCTTCGTATTCGGCTTCGTCATCGCAGGTGGTGCTGCGACCGCAGTAGACAGTCTTGTTAAAGCTGACGGCTTTAGCCAAGCCTTCAGCTAGATTAGCGAACTCATCGTGATAGAAGAAAGTACTGGCGCCTGAATCTTCGACGATATATTCAATCTCGGGCACAGTCAGGCGGAAGTTGATCGGCAGGTAGATGGCACCCAGCTTGGCAACGGCGAAAATTAATTCCAGTTGTTCGTGGCCATTTTGCAGCAGCGAGCAAACCCTGTCACCGGGGCGCACACCGCTATCGCGCAGCGCATTGGCTAATCGGTTGCAGCGGCGGTTGAGTTCTTTGTAGGTAAAGCGCTTGTGGCGATCCACCACAGCCAGGCGTTGGCCCGAAATCATTTCGCGCTTTGTTAGCCAGTATCCCAAACCTTGATCCATAACAACCTCTCACTTTTTAGTTTTAATGTAATGATTTAAATAAAATTATGGGTGCTCTACTTTTAGCTGGCTGATCATTCAGCTAAAAGGCGGCCAAGGCTAGCAAGAGGCAGTCGTCTTGGCAAGTATGACAAGGCCTTTACAATTGCCTGTAGGTGTCCTGCTGATGCGGCTCTTTTTTTTCGGTACGTGCTGAGCCGTTGTATACTTTCCTAACACCCTTTCCCTGACAGAGAATAGCAAGTGAAACACATACTTGAAAAGCCGCTTTATAAGATAGCCCGTGGCGGGCTGGTTGTTTTATTACTATCGGTGGCCTGGGGCTGTTTACAGGCTCCTGGTCCCGATGACACGCCGTGGTTTTGGGGTGCCGATAAAATCATCCACCTCAGCACTTATGCCTTGCTTTATATCTGTGCCTGGCTGGCTTTCCCCGGTGCTTTGTTGAGCTGGATGCTGCACGGCAGTTTGCTGGCTTACGGTTTGTTGATTGAAGGGCTGCAATCCCTCACCGACTATCGCTCTGCTGAGCTTGCCGATATGTTGGCCAATGCCACCGGTCTGGGTTTGGGTTGCTTGTTGCTTTCTTTAGTGGCGGGGCGCCTGGTTTTTATTCATCAATACCGGGCGGCTTATGAGAGTCTGAAATCATGAGCATCGACTGGCACTCGACCCAGGCGGCCATTTGGCGCCCTGCCAGCAGCCAGTTGCGAGCCGTTAAGCGACTCGATAGCGTGAGTTTCGATGACCTGCTTGGCATTGAGCGCCAATGCGCCGCCTTTAAAGACAATATTGAAGGCTTTTTACGTGGCGAGACGGCCAATAATATGTTGCTATGGGGCAGTCGTGGCACGGGTAAATCATCGTTGATTAAAGCGGCGCTTAATCACTATGGTCCTCAGGGTTTGCGGGTGATTGAAATCGATAAAGATGACCTCGCCAATCTTTGCGAAGTGGTGGATGAACTCCACGACCTGCCCCAGCGTTTTATTATTTTCTGCGATGACTTGTCTTTCGATGAGGGCGAAACTGCTTATAAGCACTTAAAAAGTGTGCTGAAGGGCTCGATTGAATTGCCGCCCGAAAATGTACTGGTTTGTGCCACCTCCAACCGCCGGCACATCATCACCGAGCACAACAGCGATAATAGCGGTGTCGACTTGATTAACGGCGAGCTGCACTACGGCGACACGGTGGAGGAGAAGCTTTCATTGGCCGACCGCTTTGGTCTGTGGCTGGCCTTTCACCCCAATAACAGGGCGCAATACCTTGCGATCGTCGACAAGCTGTTTGTCGGTTTTAGCGGCGATAGAGAGGCTCTGCATCTGGCTGCGAAACAGTTCGCCATGACCCGAGCCTCAAAAAGCGGACGTACGGCCCGGCAGTTTTACCTGCAGTGGCGAGAGTAGATGGCTTAACTTTCGGCCTTTTAAGGTGGGCTCAAAAGAGGTGAGCCTAATAGTTTCTCTTTTCGCCCTCAGGTCGTGTCTTGAAACGCTTGTGTAGCCAGAAATAGTCTTCCGGCTGCTGGCGAACACTCTGCTCCAGCCATTCACTCCAGCGCCGGGTGTCGGCCTCGTCATCACCCGATGGGAAGTTCTCCAATACGGGGTCGATTTTAACGCTGAAGCGACCTCCCTCTTTGCGGTAGGTGCTCATGGTCAGCACATTGGCATCGGCTATTTTGGCGTATTGGGGTATCGCCGTAATCGTTGCTGCTGGTATGCCAAAAAAGGGAATAAACACACTGCGTTTTTTGCCGAAATCTTGGTCTGGCAAAATCACTACCACGCCCTGATTCTTCAGTTGGGTGAGCATATGAGGGATTTCTTTGCGGTGGATGGTGTTAATACGGTACTTGCGCGTTGCGCGCTGGTAAAGCTGAGCTTCGAGCACCGGGTTGTCCATGCGTCGATAAACCACGTCGTAGGGTAGTAGTAGGGCGAGGCGGGCAAAGCCCAGAATAAAGCCATTAAAATGCCCGGTGAGGATGATCAGTGGCTTACCGCTGTCGACGGCCTTTTGTAAATGCTCTTCTCCGAGCAGCTCGCCGCGTTCTGTAACGCTCGCGGGTGAGCCCCAAATCAGCTCCAGTAAATCAAACAGTAATAGTAGGGTGGAGGCGAGGTTTTTTTCGGCCAGCTGCAATTGCTCTTGGCTCGATAGTTCGGGAAAACAGAGCTCGATGTTGCGGCGAATGGTCTTGGTGCGCGAAGACTTCGCTTTAATCAGTAGCCGGGCCAGCCCCTTTGATAAGCTGCGATGTAGGGTGCCAGGCAGTTTTGCTAACACCCAGGTAAGGCCCACAATCAGCCACGAAGGCCAGAACCGTGGCGCGTAGAGTGAGCCGTGTACACGACCGCTGAGGTTACGTTTTCCCATTAACAAGCAGTTCCTGTGTTTGTGGTATTAAATACAGCGTTAACTATCGGCAAGCTTGACCAGCATCTTGCCCAGATTAGCACCGCTAAAAAGCCCGAGAAAGGCCTCTGGAGCCTTGGCGATGCCCTCGAACACGGTTTCCTGCCAAATGATCTTGCCCTCTGCGCGCCAGTTGGACATGTCTTCTATAAAAGCCTGATGATATTCGGCCATATAGTCGAGCACCACAAAGCCTTTAACGGTGATGCCAAGGGTGACGACCCTAAACATATTGGTGACGCCCTGGCGTTTTTCTGGCGCCTCGTTGTAATCTTCAATGGTGCCGCAGAGAATTGCGCGACTGTTTTTACGCATACTTAACAGTGCGCCGTCGAGTTGTGAGCCGCCGACATTGTCAAAAAACAGGTGGATGCCCTTGGGGCAAAGTTCGGCGAGCTTGCCAGCAAAGTCCGCTTCTTTTTTGTAATTAAAAGCGGCATCAATTTTTGCGGTATTTAATAGCCAGTCGACTTTCTCGTCGGAGCCGGTGCTGCCGACGACCGTGCAACCCAGTGCCTTGGCAATTTGGCAGACCAGTGAGCCCACCGCGCCGCCAGCGCCGGAGACATAAACCGTTTCGCCGGCTTTCGCTTCGCCGAGTATTTTGGTGCCAACATAGGCGGTAATGCCCGGCATGCCGAGAATGCCGATGTAGTCCTGCGGGTCGATATTGGATGTGTCGCGAATCGCCAAACCCTTGCCCTTAGAGATAAAGTACTCGCGCCAGCCATTCATGCTTTCGACGTGGGTGCCGACCGGCAGCTTGGGGTTTTTCGATTGCATGACGACACCGACAGCACCACCTTCGAGCACATGGTCGAGCTGGAAAGGGGGAATATAGCTTTTCACATCATTCATACGCGGGCGCATATAGGGGTCGACGGACATCCATAGATTTTTCACCAATACCTGGCCTTCTTCCAGTTCTTCACTCAATGTTTTTTCGACCAGTTTAAAGCAGTCGAGATTGGGCTGGGGAGAGGGCCGTTGGGCGAAATGGATTTCTCGATTGATCATGGCAGAGGCTCTTTTTAGTGGGCTGAATTGACGGTTGTTGAAGCGTCAATACGGTATTCGTGTGCTGTTGGTTTGTGACGTTGCTTACTCGCGCAGAGCCAGCCGCAGATTGCTTGGGTGCACCGGGTTGGCGCCGCTCATACTCAGTACCATGCAGGTCAGATCGTCCCAGGGCGAGGCGTCGCGCATGCCTTTCACCGCGCGGTCGACACCGCCGGCCTGGCGTAGCAGCATCGTGAGCTGGGCGGGCCGGGTGCGGCGCAGCGCTTTACGTACCAGTGGTTGATGTTTGTCCCACACCCGTAACTTGCGCAGGGCGCTATCGACGGACTCGCCGCTGGCTGCTTGCTCGCTGGCTTTAATCAGTATGCGCAACTCTCGCGTTAACGCCCAGAGAATGGCCGTGGGCTCGGTGCCCTCGTCGCGCAGACCGCGCAAGGTGCGTATTGCGTCGGCACTGTCACCGTCGAGAATGCGATCAATCATCGTGAAGACATTGAAGCGGGCGCTGTCGGTGACCACGGAAGACATCATTTCGCTGTCGATTTCGCCATCGGGCGCCAGCAGTTTTAACTTCTCGATTTCCTGAATCGCGGCGAGCAGGTTGCCCTCGACGCGCTCGGCTAGCACTTCAATAGCCTGGTGGTTAGCTCTGATGCCGGCTCGCTCCAGCCGGTGATGAATCCACTGGGGCATTTGTGCGGCGCTAACTGGCCACACTTGCACGATGGCGCCGTGTTGGTCGAGGGCTTTAAACCACTTGCTGTTTTGCGCGCTTTTGTCGACCTTCGGCAAGATCACCAGCAGTAAGTTGTCGGCGTTAATATGACTGCAGTAATCCTGAAAAAATTGGCCGCCCTCGCGACCCGGTTTACCGGAGGGAATACGCAACTCGAGTATTTTCTTATCGGCAAATAGAGACAGACTGTTAGCTTCGGTCAGCACCTGCTGCCAGTCGAAGCGGGCTTCGGCGTTAAATAGCTCGCGCTCGGTAAAGCCGTTTTCACGAGCCTGCCCGCGTATCGCGTCGGCCGCCTCTTGAAGCAGTAAGGGCTCGTCGCCGGTGAGGACATAAATGGGCTCGAGGCCCTGTTTCAGTTGCCTCGAGAGTTTATCCGGATGCAGGCGCATGGCGTATTAGGGCGTGCTTGGTGCGGGGGCCTTGCTCGCAGCGTCTTTGTTCAGATGGCGCAAGCGGTTTGAGATTTGTCTGGCCAGGTCGTTGTGCATTTCGCGTTTTAGCAGCTGTGCTTCATCTTCAGTGGCCAGCACATTGTCTTCGTTGTACTCATAAATACGCTCGACAGAGGCGGTTGAGCGCTCGATGGCCATGCTGCCGTCGGATCGGGTGACCAAATATTCGACCTGTTCTTCCAGTAGACGCTCGGAGATGCGGGCGCTGGCGCTGACGGTGGCGGTACGACGCTTCGATTTTTCTTTGACGATTTTGAGGCTGTACTCCGCGTCAGCGGCGCTGTCGACCAGCTCAATGCCGCTGCCTCGCAGGTAGCGTTCTAATACACGTACAAAGGGGCTGTTAGCATCGTTGGTTTTGACATGCAGGCGGTCAATAGTGGCTGCACCACCGGTACCGCGTAGCTGCCAGCCGCAGGCGCTTAAGGTTAGCAACAGGAGGATGGCACTTAGTTTGAATGGCTTGTTCATAAAATCGAGAAATTCCGTGATGGATATTGATTAATTGGCAACGATATTAACCAGTCTGCCGGGCACGACGATGACTTTACGGATAGTTTTACCCTCCGTAAAGCGCTGGGCATTGGGTTCTGCCAGCGCGGCGCTTTCGATACTGTCTTTGTCGGCATCGGCGGGTAGGACAATTTCGCCGCGTACCTTGCCGTTGACCTGCACCATTAGCTTAATACTACTTTCGACCAGGGCGCTTTCGTCAACCTCGGGCCAGCGGGCATTGAGGACGGGCTCTTCGTGGCCGAATTCATTCCAGAGAGTGTGGCAAATATGGGGCGCGATGGGAGCGAGTAAGAGTACGGCCGCTTCCAGCGCCTCCCTTTCAATGGCGATGAATTGCTGTGCGTCGTTGGACAAGCGCGTTAGCTCGTTGAGCAGCTCCATGACAGCGGCGATGGCGGTGTTGAAGGTCTGCCGGCGACCGTAGTCATCGCTGACCTTGGCGATGGTTTGGTGGGTCTTGCGGCGCACTTTGGCTTCCGCGTCAGTAAGCTTGCCGGCGTCGAGCGCGGGTGCCTCCCCTTTGGCTAGGTGGGCATGAACTAATTTCCACAGGCGGCGCAAAAAGCGGTTGGCCCCGGCAACGCCTTCGTCCGACCACTCGAGGGATTGCTCGGGTGGCGCGGCGAACATGGTGAACAGGCGCACGGTATCGGCACCGTACTGGTCGATCAGCGGTTGGGGGTCGACGGTGTTGCCCTTGGACTTGGACATTTTGCTGCCGTCTTTCAAGACCATCCCTTGGCAAAGTAGCTTGGTGAAGGGCTCGTCGCACTCGACCAGGCCCTCGTCGCGCATCAGCTTGTGGTAGAAGCGGGCGTACAGCAGGTGAAGGATGGCGTGCTCAATGCCGCCGACATATTGGTCTACCGGTAGCCAGTAATTCGCTTGCTCGGGGTTGAGCATGCCCTCGTTGTAGTCGGGGCAGGTAAAGCGGGCGTAGTACCAGGAGGACTCCATAAAGGTGTCGAAGGTGTCGGTTTCTTTTTCTACAGCCTGGCCATCGAGGGTGGTTTTTTTCCATTCGAGGTCGGCTTTAATGGGCGAGTGCACGCCGTCCATTTCGACATCTTCGGGCAGCAGCACGGGCAGTTTGTCCAGCGGCACGGGTATTTCGATGCCATCGGTGTTGTAAGCCATGGGGATCGGCGAACCCCAGTAGCGCTGACGGGAAACACCCCAGTCGCGCAGGCGGTAATTTGTGGTGATGCGACCGTTGTCGCGCTCGACTAGGGCTTGAGCGATAGCTTCAAAGGCCTGGTCAAAGTCCATGCCGTCAAAGCTGGCGTCATCAAAAGTGCCGGAGTTAATAAGCTGGCCTTTGACGGTGAAAGCTTCCTTGCCAATATCGCAGGGGCTGTCGTCATTCGGCGCAATCACTTGCTGAATCGGTAGCTGGTACTTGGTGGCGAACTCCCAGTCCCGCTGGTCGTGGGCGGGTACGGCCATCACTGCGCCGGAGCCGTAATCCATTAACACGTAGTTGCCAATCCATACCGGCACCAGCTCGCCGCTGAGGGGGTGGATGGCTTTAATACCAACGTCGATGCCGGCTTTTTCCATGGTCGCCATATCGGCTTCGGCCATGGACTGGCGTTTGCACTCGGCGATAAAGTCGGCGACGTCGGCATTGTTTTCGGCAATGGCGAGGGCGATGGGGTGCTCGGCGGCGAGGCTGAGATAGGTCACGCCCATCAGCGTGTCGGGGCGGGTGGTGTAAACATCGAAGCTGTTAATGCCAGCGACGGGGGTCTCCAGGGCGAAGGTCATTTCCACGCCCTGGCTCTTGCCGATCCAGTTGCGCTGCATGGTGCGCACTTGCTCGGGCCAAGCGTCTAACTTGTCGAGGCCATCGAGCAACTCTTCGGCGTAATCGGTGATTTTTATAAACCACTGAGGGATTTCTTTGCGCTCAACAGCGGTGTCACAGCGCCAGCAGCAGCCGTCGATCACTTGCTCGTTGGCCAGCACGGTTTGGTCGACGGGACACCAGTTAACCGCGCTGGTTTTTTTGTAGACCAGCTTTTTCTCGTAGAGGCGGGTAAAAAACCACTGCTCCCACTTGTAGTAGTCGGGCTTGCAGGTGGTGAGTTCGCGCTGCCAGTCGTAGGCGTAACCCAGGGAATTGAGCTGGGTTTTCATATAGTCGATGTTTTCGTAGGTCCAAGGTGCCGGCGCGGTATTGTTTTTAATCGCGGCATTTTCGGCCGGCAAACCGAAGGCATCCCAACCCATGGGCTGGAGGACATTTTTACCGAGCATGCGCTGGTAGCGGCTGATTACGTCGCTGATGGTGTAGTTGCGCACGTGGCCCATATGCAGCTTGCCGCTGGGATAGGGGAACATCGCCAGGCAATAGTATTTTTCCTGCCCCGGCTTTTCGCTCACCTGGAAGGACTGCTTGTCGCGCCAGAAGGCCTGTGTTACTTGCTCGATGGCTTTGGGGTGGTAATGTTCTTCCATTGCGGGGGTCCAGAGTTGCCGATGCTTGGTGAAAATAGGGGGTGAAAACTGGCGGTAAATTTGTGAGGGCGAAATTATAGGGTAAAGACGGCCAGAAAGGCAGGTGGCAACTGTCGTCGCCGCTGTTTTCTTATGGCTTAATGGCTGTCGAAATTCACAGGTCTTAGGCCGCTGGTCTGGACTTGTCGAATGAAAGTGGCCAGCGAGCGTTTGGATAGGAATAAAAGCTTGGGAATTAAAATCATGAAATTAACAAAAATTGTTGTGCTAAATCTGTTTTTAGCGCTGTTATTAACGGCTTGTGGTGAAAGCGAGCAAAGCGCAACACCGGGGCAGGTCGCCACCGATTTCTGGCAGGCGATGGAAATGGGCGATCGTGCCCGCGCTGAGCAACTGGCTGTGGCCGGTAGTCTCGATGGCAGTACGATGAATTTTGAGGCTGAAGGTAATCGCATCGAGAGTATTACCTTTGCCGAGGCCATGGCGTCGGCAGATATGGCTGCCGTACCGACCACCATGGCGGGTGAGTTCAACAACAGGCCGGTAAAATTTAGCTTTGACACCCGCCTGGTGCCGGTCGATGGTGTCTGGAAGGTGGATTTTAATACTACCAGCACCGGCATGATGGGGGCGATGTTGAAGGAGGCAATAAATGCCTTTGGCGAAGTGATGGCTGAAGGTGTGGGGCAAGCCGTGACCGATATCGGTGCCGCCCTGTCGGACAGCGTTGATGTGCTGAGTGACAGTTTGCGGGAGGGCTTCGAGCAGGGTGCCGCTGGCCTCTCGCAGGGGCTCGATTCGGCTTCCGACGCGATGCGTTCGAGCAGTGAAAATACAGCCCCTGTCACCCTTGCCGCACGCGTCAGCGGTGAGATTAACGGCACATCAGTGCAGCTGGTCGCCTCTGAATGGGGTAATACCCTGGCCATTTTTCAAGGTGACGGCTGGGGTTTTAATCCGAGTATTTTACTGTTTTTGTTTTTGCCCGAGGGGGAATTGCCGGTTGATCGTGTTATTGAGGTAAGCAGTGACGATGCGTCTTTCGGCCATCCCCATGTGCATTACCGCTGGCGCGATGCCGGGGGTGATCTTCAAACCACCGTGTTAACGGGGGGCTATGATTTAACGCTGCAATTGGGTGGCGCCGTTGACGGCCAGGTCGCGGGCAAGCTTAGCTTTGATGTGCCGGGCGAAGATACTCGCTTGCAGGGCGAATTTAGTATTCGTATCGACTAGCCGGCACTTGCAAGACGCTTAGCGCAAGCGCCGAAAAAGGCGCAGCACGATGAGGGTGGCAAAGCAAAGGCCGACAATGGGCAGCGATCCATATTGGCTGAAAGGGCTTGAACCCTGATAGGGAGTCACCTGGGTTTTTAATATGCCCGCCTGGAAACGGGGCAATTGTTCGAGCACTTTGCCACGGGGGCTAATGATGGCGGTAATACCGTCGTTAGTGACGCGCAGCAGGGGCTTGGCGTTTTCCAGTGCGCGCATGCGGGCAATTTGCAAATGCTGATGGGGGCCGATGGATTTGCCGAACCAGGTATCATTGCTGACAGTTAGCAAAATATTGGCATTGCGGGCATCGCGGGCGAGTAGATCAGCGTAGGCGATCTCATAGCAAATGGCGGTGGCAAATTGCACCGTGCCGAGGCGAATGGGACGCTGTTGGGTGGCTCCTGCACTAAAGGCTGACATCGGTAAGTCAAAAAAGCTAATGGCACCGCGCAGCCACTGTTCCAGCGGCACATATTCACCAAAGGGCACCAGTCGGCGTTTCTGGTAAGAGCCACTCGCCCTGCCGAGAGCAATGACCGAATTGTAGTAGTGATTGGTGTCGGTGTTAGTAGGGATACCGGTCAGCAGGCCAACGTGGTGTTGTTTTAAATTGGCGTCGATATCACGGAGAAAATCACGGATATTACTTTGCAGGGTGGGTAGGGCCGACTCCGGCCAGATAATCAGATCCTGGTCGAGGAGCGACTCGTTGCTCTGTTTGAAGTTAAGTAGAATTTGTTTTAATTCCTTGTCGTTCCACTTTTCCAGTAAGGGTAGGTTGGCTTGAACCAGAGCCACGTCCAGCCTTTTTCCCGAGGGGAAGGTCCAGGGCTTAATTTTCAGATAGGCACCACCGGCGCAGAGTAGCGTGAGGATTATCAGGCTGTTGTTAATCATACTTTTGTGCTGTTTGCGCTCACCAATAAGGCTTAGCAAGGTGCCGGCAAATGCGGCAATGCCGCTTAGTGCTAGTACGCCAAAGAGAGGTGCCCAGCCGGCAAGCCAAGTATCAATGAACCCGTAGCCGACGTTGAGCCAGGGGAAGCCGGTGAGAAACCAGCCCCTAAACCATTCGCCGAGTACCCACAGCGCCGGGAAAGCTAGTAGGACTGCGATGGGAGGGGCTTTGCGGAACAGGCCGAACAGCGATAATGGCAGGGCGAAAATGATCGCCATCCCCAGGGCGAAAAGCCCGGTGAGTAAGCTGGCCAGGGCGACGGAAGCGTGACCAAAGTCGTGAATGCTGACATAAATCCAACTGGCGCCAGCCCCGTACAGGCCGCAACCGAAAACGAGGGATATTGCGAAAACGTCCCTCATGCTCTGCCCACGACATAAAAAGCACAGTGCGCAGATGCTGAACACCGCCGTTGGCCACCAGGCAAAGGGGGCTAACGCCAGCGGGAGTAGTGCTCCACTCAAGAGCGCCAGTAAAAAGGACGAAAAGCTGGATTTGCGTTTGGGCATTGTTTGACTTCTTGTCTTTTCAGATTCTTATTGTTGGTTAGCTTGTGCGCTTGCGTCCTAGCATTTTAATGATAGTTGATGAATTTGTCGCTCATCGCCGGCAATGACTGCAAAGTGGTACTCGCCCAGTGAAACTTTTTCCCCCACCTTTGCTAGATGGCCGAAAGCCTGAGTGACGAGTCCACCAATGGTGTCGAATTCGTCTTCATTAAAGCCGGTATTGAAAAATTCGTTGAAGTCTTCAATGGTGGTGAGGGCGGGGAGCTGGTAGCTGCCGTTTTCCAGTTGTTGAATGGGGCTCTGTTCTTCAAGGTCGGTTTCGTCTTCGATTTCGCCGACAATTTCTTCCAAAATATCTTCAATGGTGACCAGGCCGGCAACGCTGGCGTATTCATCCATAACAATGGCCATGTGGTAGCGCTGTTCACGAAATTCTTTGAGCAGTACATTGAGGCGCTTGCTTTCGGGGATGATGTTGGCCGGGCGAATGACGTCGGCAATAGCAAAGTTTTCCTTACCTTCAAGTAATAGCGGCAGTAGTTCTTTGGCGAGCAGGATGCCTTTTATATCATCGATCGATTCGCCAATCACCGGGAAGCGCGAGTGCTTGGAGTCGGTGACCAGAGCCAGTATTTCTTCAATGTCCGCCGTTTCTGGAATCACTGTCATGCGCGAGCGAGCGACCATGATTTCTCGCACCTGCTGGTCGACAACACTCAGTGCGCCCTCCATAATTTCCAGGGCTTCGCTATCAATAACCTTGTCATCATGAGCGCTGCGGAGGATTTCAGTGATGTCGTCTCGAGTCGCCGGCGTCGATGAAAAAATGCGGGCAAGCCGTCCTAGCCAGGAGCGGGCTTGCCCGTTGGTACTGTCTTCGGTCATGGTGATTGCGTCTCTTCTTTGGGTGCTAAGTAAGGGGGCGGGAAGTTGAGTTTGTCCAGAATAGTGGTTTCTAGGGCTTCCATTGTTTCAGCCTCGGTCTCATCAATATGATCATGGCCGAGCAAATGTAAGGTGCCGTGCACCAGCATATGAGCCCAGTGAGCCTCGAGTGTTTTGTGCTGCTCGTTAGCTTCTTTGCGCACGATGGTGGCGCAAATGACGATATCGCCCAGCAGGTCCGATTCGACAAAATCGGGAATATCAGCGAGAAAGGAGAGGACATTCGTCGGCCCCTCTTTGCCCCGATAGCGCAGATTCAACTCGGCACTTTCAGCGGCGCTAACAATGCGTACACTGATTTCAGCCTCGGGCTTTTGTGCTCCGAGAGCGGAGCCTATCCAGAGGCGTATCGACGGAGGTTCTGGCGCCTCTTCACCACTGGCATTGTCGACGACGATATTGGTATGGCTGTGCATTAATCGTCGTCCGTTGTCTTGTTTTCGAAGTCGTCATAGGCGTCGACGATTTTTTGTACCAGGGGGTGGCGCACCACATCTTTCGATTGAAAATGGGTGAAAGTAATACCTTCAACGCCGTCGAGCACTTGGCAGGCGTGAACTAGGCCAGAGCGCGTACCCCGGGGCAGGTCTATCTGAGTGGTGTCGCCGGTAATCACGGCAGTGGCGCTAAAGCCGATGCGGGTGAGGAACATTTTCATTTGTTCGCGGGTGGTGTTCTGGCTCTCATCGAGAATAATAAAGGCGCTGTTCAAGGTGCGGCCGCGCATATAGGCGAGGGGTGCGACTTCGATAACATTCTTTTCGATCAGTTTGTCGACCTTTTCAACGCCGAGCATTTCGTAGAGGGCATCGTAAAGGGGGCGTAGGTAGGGGTCGACTTTCTGGGATAAATCACCGGGCAGAAAGCCCAGCTTTTCACCCGCCTCAACGGCAGGGCGCACCAGCAGGATGCGCTCCACTTCATTGCGTAAATAGGCCTCCACCGCGCAGGCGACAGCGAGGTAGGTTTTGCCGGTGCCCGCCGGGCCGACACCAAAATTAATGTCGTGGGTTTGAATGGCCCGCACATAATTTTGCTGGTTGAGCCCGCGGGGGATGACCTTGCCTTTTTTGGTCTGAATCTCGCTGAAGTTTTTGATATTGCTAGCAGCCGGATGCTCGGTGCTCTCTTTCATTGTGGTTTCCAAGTTCGATTGTTGCAGATAGAGGTGCACCGCTTGCGGTGTCAGATTTTGCCGGTCGCGGGTTTCCCTGTACAGCTCGTGCAGTAAGTAGGCCGCTGTGCGCGCCCGCTGGGGCTCGCCGTAAATGGCGAAGACATTGCCGCGATTGCAGATTTCGATATCGAGACGGCGTTCTATTTGATGCAGGTGCTCATCGAACTGGCCACAAAGGTTGGCCAGACGGCGGTGATCGTTGGGTTCGAGAGTGACGGTGTCAGCGGCGGGTAGGGTATTCAAAGGGTACGATTGAGCGCCTGTCTTAGCGAGGATTTAGGTTAAGCATAGCGATTTTATGGCGCGATGAAAACCTTCCGCTGGGGAATGTATAGACCGATAGTGTTGCTAGCCTTGGCCTGCTTAGCAGGAGTCGTTATGTCTTTACTGAGCTTCTTAATCAATCAGCGTGCCGCGCAGTGAATTGGGCAGGGCCTCGGAAATCTCGACGTCGACAAATTGACCGATCAGCTGATGGTCGCTACAGGTGAAATTGACGACGCGGTTATTCTCAGTGCGGCCCTGTAGCTGGCCCGGATCTTTGCGGGAAATCCCCGATACTAATAGGCGCTGAGTAGTGCCGACCATGCGGCGGCTAATCGCCATCGTCTGCTGAATGATGCGATCTTGCAGTATTTTTAGACGCTGTTTCTTGATTTCGGCGCCGGTGGTGTCGGTGAAGTCTGCAGCGGGGGTGCCGGGGCGGGCACTGTAGATGAAGCTGTAGGAATGGTCGAAGCCGATGCTTTCGATCAGTTTCATGGTGTCGGCAAAGTCAGCCTCGGTCTCGCCGGGAAAGCCAATAATAAAGTCGGACGATAGGCTGATATCGGGGCGAATAGCGCGAATTTTACGGATGATCGACTTATATTCCAGCCAGGTGTGGCCGCGCTTCATGGCGCTGAGGATGCGGTCGGAGCCGCTCTGTACGGGCAGGTGCAGGTGGTTGACCAGCTCGGGTACGTCGGCGTAAACGTCGATTAAGGATTGGGAAAATTCCATCGGATGGGAGGTGGTAAAGCGAATGCGGTCAATGCCATCGATTTGTGCGACATAGGTGATTAGCTCGGCGAGATCGCAGAGGCTATCGCGATCGGGCATCTCACCGCGAAAGGCATTGACGTTTTGGCCGAGCAGGTTGACTTCTCTCACCCCCTGGCTTGCCAGGTGAGCAACCTCGGTGAGAATATCGGCACAGCCGCGACTGACCTCTTCGCCACGGGTATAGGGCACCACGCAGAAGCTGCAGTACTTAGAGCAGCCTTCCATAATAGACACGTAGGCCGACACGCCATCGGCTTCGGGCAGGGGCAGTTGGTCAAATTTTTCAATTTCAGGGAAGCTGACGTCGACCACCGCGCTGTTGCCCGCTTGGCGCTGTTGCATCATATCGGGTAGGCGGTGCAGGGTTTGGGGGCCAAAAATTAGATCGACGTGGGGGGCACGACGGGCAATGGTTTCGCCCTCCTGGCTGGCGACGCAGCCACCGACGCCAATAATCAGCGCGGGGTTTTTTTCTTTGAGTTTCTTCCAGCGGCCCAGCTGGTGGAAGACTTTATCCTCGGCCTTTTCACGGATGGAGCAGGTGTTGAGCAATAATACATCCGCTTCATTGGGGTCATCGGTCTGTACCATTTGATGACTGTCGCCGAGCAGGTCGCCCATGCGGGAAGAGTCGTACTCATTCATTTGGCAGCCATGAGTAACGATGTGCAGTTTTTTGACGGGGGTGTCAGCCATATTAATTCGAGGCGTGGTTGGCAAGGGCGGAGATTATAGGGCTTCTCTGTTCTTTAGCCTAGAGCACCTGGTCGTAAGCGGCAGAACCTTAGTTGGTAATATGATAGAATTGCGCGCCTTTTCTAGCAGTAAGCCACAAAACACTATGTCCAGCGAAGCTATCTACAAAGTCATCTTCTTCAATCAGGGTCAGGTCTATGAGCTGTATGTGCGCTCAGTTTACCAGAGCGAGCTGATGGGTTTTTTGGAGGTTGAAGAGTTTGTGTTCGACGAGCGCTCAAAGATGATCGTCGATCCGGGCGAAGAAAAGCTAAAAAATGAGTTTGCCGGCGTCAAGCGTAGCTATCTTCCCTTGCACTCGGTGGTGCGCATTGACGAAGTTGAAAAGGAAGGTGTTTGTAAAGTCACCGATGTCAAAGGCGGCAATGTGACGCCCCTGCCTTTTCCTTCAATGGTGCCGGGTCCTAAAAAAACGGACTAGTTAGCCCCCGGTTAGTCGCGACTAACCCATAACCCGGATAAGCCGAGCTGTGTTTGCAGCGCTTGAGCTTCGCGTTCAGCATCTTCCCTTGAGTCATAGCCCTCTGCTCTGATGCGGTACAGGGTTTTGCCATTGACTGTAATCGGTTTTATTGAGGCTGTATCGGCTATTTTTTGTGCCTTTTCATGGATACTGCTGGCGGCATTAGGATCGGAAAAGCTGGCAATATTGATAAACCAGTTTACTGCCGCGCTATTATCAGTTGCACCGTCGGCTTTTGAGTCGCTGACGGTTTCGCTATTAGCTGTTTCGGTCTCTGTTGTTTGCGCTATCAGCGCTTTGCTCTCCTCTTTGCGACGTATTGCTTCCTGCATCTGTAGGCTTAAGCCGGTGAACGTATCCTCTAGTGCTGTCAGTCGAGAAGTCGTTTGCTCGGCGTCTGTTTCAAGTGAGCTTTGTAGTGTGGTGACGGTGGTCGCCAGTTGCTCCTGAGTCTCGCTTAAAGAGAGTAACTCTTGTTTAGTTTCGGCAACTATGTCGCTGTTATCGAGTAAGTCCGCGACTGGGGGCGCCACGACTTGTGCTTCAAGCTGCTCGAAGCGAAGACTTAATTTTTGGAGATCTTGCTGCGTGTGCCAGGCGTAATTACCACTAAAAAGTGCAAGGGTTAGGGTGATGCTGGCAATTAACCAGGGTGTTATCCGGATGGAGTTGATGCCTGGGTTGTGGGGCCTGTTGGCTTGATGGGGTGAGACCAAAGGGGTGGCTGGTCTTATGTTCTCTTCACGGGCCGTATGCTCTGTGGCGGTGTGATTAATCCTGGCGGGAGGGGGTGTCGTTCGTCTCGGCTCATTAGTGTGTCGCGTGTTTCCCACTCCGAGGTTCTCTTCAATGGCAGGGAGCCTGGCTTCTGGAGGAGTTTGGCTCGCTTTGGCCTTAATTCTGGCGAAGGAAGGGCTCAGGTTTCGATTAACCTTGTGTTCTCTAGCTGCTTGATGGGCGAGGTTTTGTCGATGGTGTGCGGGCTTATTCATGGGAATGATTCAGCAGATTATGAGTGAGTATGTTTATTTGAATGCAGTAACTATGCCGACGTAATTTCGTCAGCCTACTGGTTATTAATCTACGGGGTTTTTGTTAAACTAAAAAAAACAGGATTTTTTTGTATTAGGTGGTGTCATTATTTTGACGGGAGTGCCATGTAGAGTGGCGGATAAGGTTGTAGCTATTGTGCTGCGATTCTTGTTTATGAGCCCGGTGCCCTGTCGGCATTGATCTTCCTAATATTGTGCTACCGAATAAAATTGAGGAAAGAATGCAGGATAAACCGATGGATTCTGGTTCGACGAATGGCAATGGCAAAGCAGCGCTGTTAACGCGTTTGGCTGTTGAGTTAACACGACTTGCTCAGGGCCGAGACCGGAAGCTGGATTATCTGCTGGAACAACTAAGAATTTCTCTCCATGAAAGTACACCATCATCTGAGTTTAAAGAGAGCGCCGCCAGGTTTCTGAAATATATTGTGTCGGGACAGGTTCAATTCGCCAATGGATTTGAGCTGACTATAAAAAACTCGGCCATTGAATTATTCAAGGCGATTGAAGCTTGTTTTCCCGGTGAGATTCAGGTTTCACGCATTAAAGAAGATTTGATGCTTACATCCTCTCTTCAGGGGACGGTTGAGCAGGTTGAGAAACTTATCCCGCTATTCCTCGACATGGGTTTGCATCAGACGGCATCCTCATTAGGCTTGGAATCTACTGTTGCAGCAGGGCAGCTTCAGGGTGAGCTTTCGTTGGCCCATGTGCTGGATGTCGTCGGTACGGCGCTGAGTAAATTACTCGATCAGCTCCGGCTGCTGGAGCCCGATGATGGCCGGGTCGAAACTGTCAGGAATGATCTTGCCCGTATCGCTAGCATGGGTGAGCTTGAAGTAGTTCTTGGTGAGACCTTGAGTCTTATGGTTGATGTCGCCCGACAAGTCGACGAAGAAAGAGAGTATACCGAGCAGTTTTTATCACAATTAAGGCTTCATTTGAAAAGCCTGGAAGAGGGGATAGGCGGTTCGATTGATATTGATGCCTCATTGCAAAGCGTCGATAAGATTCAGGCAGAAGTGGGTGGGGAGGTTTCGGGTATTGAGGCTGCCGTTAATGAAAATAATGACCTGGATTTGCTTAAGCAAATTATTCGTACCCGTGCTGAGCGATTGACCGCTAAAGTGGCGAATTACGTCGAGACTGAAAAGAAGCAGCTCGAAGAAGCGAAAGATAAAATTGATGCGCTGACTCGCCAGACACAGATAATGAATATAGAAGTAGAAGGTCTGCGTCATCAGCTAATGGAAAAGCAGCAGGTGCTGGCCCTGGATCCCCTCACTGGTGTGGCTAATCGTGGTGGTTTTGACAAGCGCTTCGAAGAGGAGTTGGCCCGCAGTCAGCGCATAGGCTTTCCGCTATCGCTATTGCTGGTCGATATTGATAAGTTCAAGTTTGTTAACGATACTTTTGGGCATAAAGCGGGTGATAAAGTGTTGCAAACTATCGCCAAATTAATGGCGGACAGGGTGCGAGACACCGATTTTATTGCACGCTATGGTGGTGATGAGTTTGTTCTTTTGTTGCCCGGCACGACTGCTGAAGATGCAAAACCAGTGGCCCAGGGGTTTTGTGATGCGGTGAAGCTCTGTGGTTTTCATAGTCGTGGTCAGTCAGTAGAAGTTTCTCTTTCTATTGGCATCGCGCAACTCAGAAAGGGTGACAGCGGTGAGGTTTTGTTTGAAAGAGCTGATGCTGCCATGTATGAGGTTAAAAACAAGGGTCGTGACGGCTGTGCAGTAGCCAAATAGTAAGGCTTGTCCATCTCTTTTGGTGCAATAGTTGTTGTTCTTATAAGTCGTTAGATATCATCGGCGCCGGGCATTCAGTCTTTCGACGGCTGCTGAATAGCGTTGGATTTCCTGTGTTGTCGATGAGTCGAGGTTGTTAAAGCGGCAGCCCAGTCTGCTTCTCGAGCTGTGTTCTGTGTCGATTTGTCTTTTTACGTCAGCCTCGACAATAATTATTTTGTCATCGAGTGTCTTGAAAATACATTGCTCTATCTTATCCCCAGGGCCTATGGGGCTACCGGTTGGCACACTGATTAAAGCCCCTGTCGACGAAATATCGCTAAGTTGCCCTTCGATGACCTGGTTGTCGCTAAGAATCAAGTGAACCTCGGGTGAGGACATCATGCTCACGGAAGTTCGGTAGCTGGTGCGGTGCTGAGTTTGATAAATAGTGTCGGGTATTGTTGAGCGGTAGCGTATCAGTTTCTTGTTTTGTTCGTGGCTAATAATATTGGCAGAGAAATCGACATTAATCCCTCTTAGCCAGCCGCTTGCCCGATAGTTTTTCTTTTCAAGCAGTGCGGAGTGGGCGGCGCTATCAGCGAGCTCGTCCAGCTCAACCCAGTCATTTTTTGCATCGATCGCCAGGATAATACTGGCAAATTCACCCTGAACACCTTCTATTGAGACGCTCAGTTGGCTGCGGCTTTCAAGGAGTTCTTTGAGGATTAAAAGCTTATGGCCTCTTATCTTGATGCCATCCTCATGCCTTTTGGGGAGGTTGTGATCGGTATTTGCAGTTTCTGATTCTTCTAAAGGCATGTGTTTATGACAGCGGGGTGTTGGTGGGCCTTATTTTAGCCTGTTGGCAGCAGGTTTGCAGGTTGGCTTAAGGCTAGGATGTGCTCGAATGAATGATCTGGGTGCTAGTTCTTTAGGCCTTGCCCAGTGGGCTGGATTGATACTGCCTGGCAGTGATGCCATTTGCGCTGTAGGTCTGCGCTGTTTCTATGCTGCCCTTGCGTAGTACTTGCAGTGCCTGGTCGGTGACCAGTTTGTTTCTTCTGATCATGGTGCCCACTAGCAGGTTTTCTTCTTTACAGCGCAGGCTGGCTTCGCAAAGGGCCTGCCAACTGTTGTTGAGTTGTTGGTCGGCGTGTGTGGCCAGTATGGCTTCTGTACCGGCCGCGCCGGGAGCGGCCCCTAGCTTTGCCAGAGCGTTATCCCGTTGCCGGTCTATGGCTTGCAGTGCCTGAGCGACGCCCAGCTTCTTTTCGATGACCGTTTCGAGGATTGTAATATCTTGCTGGGATAGCGCCGCTCTCTCCTCGCTGAGTACGTCGAGAAGCTCGAGAGTGAGTGAGGTGGTTTTGTCCAACAGGCTAATAAGGTCTTTCACGAGTTGATACCGGCTTGATTGATTGAGCTTGCAGGGGGGGGCGTGTGGGGATATAAGCTGAGTTCGCTCCGGCTTACTATCTAATTGCAGTAGGCTAAGTTAAATCCTGCTCGAATTTAATCAGTTTCTCGGCGATGCGATCAGTATTGATCGTATAAGAGCCGTCGCTCAGGGCCTGCTTTATGCTCTCGACCTTTTCTGCATCAAAGCTTGGCATTTCGGCGAGGGTCTTTTCGATTTGCAGTAGTCTGAGGGCAGAATCGGTGACGGTAACGGTGCTCGACTCGTTCGTCTTTTGCTGAGTGCCGGCTTTTTCGGGGGCGACACTATGGTTGGCGTCAGCTTTTTTACCGGTATTGGTGCTGAGCCCTGCATTATTTACTGGTTGTCTAATTTCCATTGTGTCTGTCCTTCCCGTTTTACAGTGTCTGAACACTGACAATTAGCTTATCGGCATTTTTGTCAGAAACTTTAGCTTATCGGTCAATTTAAAAGTAAATGACAGGTTTTTTGTTTCAGTCAGTCTGAATCACGCCAGAGGCAAGTATGGTGCCCTCGACTATTCTGCTGGATGACAAATTCTTCACGCGAACCCTGTCCCCCACAGCGCCGCCCGCCAAAGCGATAGCCGAGGCGCTGACTTTCAGGCCGCCCTGGCCGGCCCGCAGGTCGACGTGCTGGCCTTTGTGGATGATATGGGGGGCCGTTAATGCGGCGCTGGTAAAGAGGGCCTTATTGGGCAGATTCTTTTTCAAGGCCTTGCCGACGACTTGGTCGGGGTTGCTTAAATAGGCCGTATTGAGCTGGCTGATGTTTTTAGATTGCAGGCTAATATCCCCTGCAGTGACGATATGCCCCCGCCGTAGAGGGGCGTTGGTAACCAGCACCTGGATGACTGTAGTGGCGTTTGCGGGTACATAGAGTGTCCAGGGTTTGGGGCCCTGACAGCGTACGCCGATCGTTGTTTTGCCTCGCACTTTGGCGCCAGAGGGCAAAAAGGTATCGAGCGGGGTGCTACAAATAGGCAGGGTTAATCGATTGTCAATATTGCCAATGCTGACCGTGGTGTTAGCTCGGTCCTCAATGTCGCTATGCGTGCTCAGGAATGTCTGGGCTGCGGCTTTAATCGCGTCAATTGACTGAAACTTATCATTCTTAGCCAGGGCGAGGGGCGCGCTGACGAGTAGTGCGCTGAGAAATGTAAAAACCATTGCCGTTATTCTCGGCAACGAGGCTGGTGCGTGATGTCCACACGATGCGTTGGGAAGAAGGGTCAATTTTTTGGCGTTTTTTTGTCTGATAGTCATCGTTATTTAGGGTTTGCGGCCTTTAGCGTTCCTTTTGCTTAATAATAAGCAATATCTGGGCCGTTTTTGTCTTTTCCGCCTGGCAACACCTCAGTTTTAAAAATGCCTTAATCGGCATTGGCTTTGCCGTTAACCGGCAGGTCGTTGCCGCCGGGCCGTTGTTTAACGGCTGCTTGTTTTGTAACCGACTGAAATGTATAGGTTAAATGTTTTGGCACAGGGGTTGCAGTGTCTAAGGTGTAGCAGTCTTAGATGATAAATAGGAAAAGCATATGTCCGCTCAAATTGGTTCCATACTCGGCAAGCAAGCTCAGGGCCTCTTTTTTCATGCCCAAAGAGCAGAGCTGCTGGCGGCCAATATTGCCAATGCCGAAACCCCTGGCTACCGGGCCAGGGATGTTGATTTTCGCTCCGCACTTCGTACTGCTGGTGCGGAGCGTCTTGAGCAAAGCCATTCTCAGCACATGTCGGCAAATAGTCGTTTTAATACCAATGTTTTTTACCGCAAGCCGGCTCAGGCGTCCATTAGTGGAAACACCGTTGATATGCCGATGGAGCAAACGGCCTACGCTGAAAATGCCCTGCGCTATCAAGTTAACCTGCGTTTTCTCGATGGCAAGATCAAAGGCATGATGTTGGCCCTGAGAGGAGATTAAGCGATGAGTCTAGAGGGTGTAATGCGAGTTTCGGGTTCTGCTCTGGCGGCACATACCGTATGGCTTGACACTGTTGCCAGTAATTTGGCGAATTCAGAAGTGATCAGCGGTAATGCGGGTGATGTCTACCGGTCTCGTCAGCCCATATTCTCCACCATGATGAAGCCCTTTGGTGATCACAAGGGTGCTGTGGGTGTCACTGTTGAGGACGTGGTTGAGATGGGGCCTCCCGGTAGAAAAGAGTATGCGCCAAACCATACCCTCGCTGATGGTGATGGCTATATTTATCACAGCAACGTCAATACTGTTGAGGAAATGGCCAATATGATTGCTGCCTCCCGAGCGTATCAAAACAGCGTTGAAGCGATGAATACGGCAAAACAATTACTGACACAGACCCTGAGTCTGGGTCGTTAAGGGGAAGGGCGATGCAGTCTGAAATTGCAAATATTTTAGGTGTCGAGCAAACGGGTGGTTTGGGCTCGGCGATAAAGAAGAAGGAAGAGCTGGGTCAGGCAGAATTTATGCGCCTGTTGGTAGCTCAGCTCAATAATCAGGATCCCACCAAGCCGATGGACAATTTTGAGTTTCTCTCACAAATTGCCCAGTTCAGCACGGTGTCGGGTATTCAGGATATGCAGACTTCGCTATCGGGTCTGGGTGAGTCAATGGTGTCCACGCGCGCTATGCAGGCCTCCTCTCTAGTGGGTCGCGATGTGATTAGCGCCTCCAATCGAGCCGCCTTCGTGCCGGGTGAAGAAATTGAAGGTGTAGTGGCTATGCCCACCAGTGCGTCGGCTGTTCAGATACAGGTGTCGGATAGTAGTGGACAGCTGGTCAAGGTTCTTGATATCGGGAACGTTGGCGCGGGTATTCACAAGTTTTCCTGGGATGGCCTGCTCGATGATGGAGCCTCCATTTCTAGTGGAAGTTATCAAGTGACGGCCAGTGGTCTAATCGACGGGGCAGTGGAGGCTTTGCCGGCCTTTGCCTCGGCCCGAGTTACCAGCGTTTCGATTGGCGCCGGTGGTTCGGAAATCAGTTTAAATCTGGATGGTGGGGAGTCGGTGTCTTACGCCGATGTTCTCCAGTACTTATAAGGGTTAAGAGGACTTAGTCATGGGATTTGAAACAGCAGTATCAGGTATTCGAGCGGCCTCATCACAGCTCGGCATTATCGGCAATAACATCGCCAACAGCTCTACCTCCGGCTTTAAGCAGGCGCGTGGTGAGTTTGCCGATGTGTTCGCCGCCAGTGCTTTGGGTGTGGCCTCCAACTCTATTGGTCGTGGTGTTGAGCTGACGGCCATTGCCCAGCAGTTCACTCAGGGCAATATTAGTTTTACCGATAGCTCGCTGGATTTGGCGATTAGTGGCACCGGCTTTTTTATGCTCGATGATGGTGGTACTACCCGCTTTACCCGCTCGGGTGCCTTCGCGGTGGATTCCGAAGGCTTTGTAACCAACAACGAAGGGTTGCGGCTGCAGGCCTTTGCCGCCGATACCACGGGTGAAATCACCGGTCTGATTGACGATGTGCGCTTGACCACCTCGCAAATTGAACCCATTCCCACCGCTAACGTGGACATTACCGCCAACCTCGATTCGCGGGAGGGGCAGCCCATCGCCTGGGGTGGGCCTTACGATGCGTTTGCAGCACCACCAACGGCGCCAGGTGCCGATGAGTTTAACGGCTCTACTTCGTTGACGGTTTATGACAGCTTGGGTAATCCGCACTCATTAACCTCGTATTTTGCTAAAACGGGTACACCCAATGAGTGGTCGGTTCACACCACGATTGATGGTGTTACAACATCGGGTGATGTCGCCGGCGGCCCGGCCGAAAATATAATCACCTTCGAAGACAATGGCCAGTTTGACCCGGCGACTCTGCCAATAGAAATTAATATTACTGGCTGGGCGCCTCTCGATACCAGTGGCAACCCAACGGGTGCCGGCGCCTCGCAAGACCTGATTGTCGATTTGTCCACAACCACGCAGTTTGGTAGTGACTTTGGGGTGAGCTTTATCTCCCAGGACGGCTTCTCCTCGGGTCAGTTGCGCGGTGTTGAGATCTCCGATACCGGAATTATTTTTGCCCGATATACCAATGGTCAATCTTTTGCGTTGGGACAGGTGGCATTGGCCAACTTTGCCAACCAGCAGGGCTTGCAGCCGCTAGGCAGCACCGCCTGGTCGGAAACCTTTGCCTCGGGTGTGGCGACTATCAGTGAGCCGGGTACGGCGGGCCTGGGTTTAATTCAATCCGGTGCGTTGGAGGACTCCAACGTCGATATCACCCAGCAGCTGGTGAATATGATTACCGCTCAGCGCAACTTCCAAGCTAATGCTCAGGTGATTCAAACGGAAGATGCCGTTACACAAACCGTTATCAACTTACGTTAAGCACGCAAAGGCTGAATCGTTATGGGTAATTTCCTCTATACATCAATGGCCAGTGCTAGCCAGATTATGCGCGGCATGGCCGATGTTACACACAACCTGGCCAATGCCAGTACCACGGGCTTTCGTGCCGATCTGTCGATGTTTAAATCTCTGGCAGTCCCTGGCGCGGTCAACGGCGGTGGTGCGCCTGTTTTTGAGCGTGTCGGTGTCGACACGAGCTTTGGTGCTCTGCAAAACACCGGTAATGATCTTGATGTAGCGGTCAGTGGTGATGGCTGGATAGCGGTACAGGCCGGAAATGGCGAAGCCTATACCCGCCGTGGTGATCTGCGTCTCGATTCTCTCGGTCAACTCAGTAATGGCGCGGGTCAGCTGGTAATGGGTGATGGTGGGCCTATTGCCATACCGCCTCATACCAAGATGGAGATCGCCGCCGACGGCACTATCTCCATTCAGCCCCTCGGGCAGGGTCCGGACACCGTTGCGGTGGTGGGGCGTATCAAGCTGGTGTCGCTCGACAATGAGGCTTTGTATAAAGGCAAAGATGGCTTGTTGCGTCTCAAAGATGGTGCCACGGCTGAAGAGGACGCCAACGTTTCACTGGTGTCGGGCGCTCTGGAGGCCAGCAACGTCAACACCATCTCCACCATGGTGAAGATGATAGAGCTGCAAAGAAGTTATGAAACTCAGATCAAAATGATGAAAACCGCTGCCGATAATGATCGCGCTTCGGCTGAATTAATGAAAATGAATTGATGGTTCGCAAGATGATTGACGATTCAATAAATACGGAATTGGGGAAGTAAAATGCAAGAATCTCTGTGGATAGCAAAGACCGGACTGGACGCCCAGCAGACCCGTATGGCGACCATTTCAAACAACCTCGCCAATGTCAGCACAGCGGGTTACAAGCGCGGTCGTGCCGTATTTGAAGACTTGCTCTATCAAAATCTGCGTCAGGTGGGCGCCCAGACCTCTCAGGACACAGAATCGCCCTCCGGTTTAATGCAGGGTACCGGTGTGCGCGTGGTCGCCACCGAAAAGCTCTTTACCCAGGGTAATCTCGAGACCACTGAAAACGCCCTCGACGTGGCCATTGATGGCAAGGGCTTTATTCAGATCTTAATGCCCGACGGCACTATCTCTTATACCCGCGATGGCTCTCTGGCACTCGACTCCGAGGGTCAATTGGTCAGCTCCAATGGCTACCCCGTTGAACCCTCCATCACCATTCCCCAGGATTCCCAGTCGATCACCATCGGTACCGATGGCATTGTCTCGGTGTTGGCGCCGGGGGACACCATCCCCTCCCAGGTGGGCACCCTGCAACTGGCCGACTTCGTCAACCCCGCTGGTTTGCAGGCCATTGGTAAAAACCTTTATTTGGAATCTGGTTCCAGCGGCAATCCGCAAACCGGCAATCCCGGTTTGAATGGTTTGGGCTCGATTATGCAAGGTTATGTCGAGAGTTCGAACGTTAATGTGGTGGAAGAGTTGGTATCCATGATCGAAACCCAGCGCGCCTACGAAATGAACTCCAAGGCGATCTCCACCACCGATCAAATGCTGCAGTACATCAGCAACAACCTGTAAGTCACGATTAATACAGAACGGGATAGTGTCATGAAAATACTATTGTCAAAGTGCCCCCGTCTCATCGGCTTATTTAGTGCGCTGTCTATTTTGAGCGCCTGTATGGCGACACCGCAACCAAATGCGCCGGGTTACGAGCCGGTAGCGCCAGTCGCGATGGTGAGGCCAGAGCAAAATACGGGCAGTCTTTATCAGGCGGGTTATGACCTCGTTTTGTTTGAAGACCTGCGTGCGAGCCGGGTCGGCGACATCATTCAGGTTTTGCTGGTTGAGCAAATGGATGCGGCGAAAACCAGTAAAACGGAGCTCGATAAAGACAGTAAAACCGGTTTGCCTTCGCCAACCCTGTTTGGCCACCTTCTCGATGATCTCGGTATTAGTCTTGACTCAAGCTCTGAGTTTGAGGGCGAAGGTAAAAGTAATCAGAGCAACCATTTGAGCGGCAGTATTGCGGTCACGGTCTCCCAGGTGCTGCCCAACGGTAATCTCATCGTGCAGGGTGAAAAGTGGATACAAATCAACCAGGGCGGTGAGTTTGTGCGCCTCAAAGGGATTATTCGACCCTCCGATGTGAGTTCCGCCAATACCGTGCTTTCAACGCATATCGCCGATGCGCAAATTTCCTACGGTGGTAAAGGCTCTCTAAACGAAGCCAACACCTCTGGCTGGCTGGTTCGCTACTTTATGAGCCCTCTTTGGCCCTTCTAAGTTGGACTTCTTTTTAGCAGGCGGCCTACGGAGCAGGAGTAAACAATGATGATTATCCTTATACAGATGCAAAAAATGATGTTGAGCCTCAAGCACCTTCGTGCGCCCGGTTTTGTGGCAGTACTGTTGTTCTGCGCCGCTTTGCCCGTCGCGGCTGAGCGTCTCAAAGACATCACCTCCATTGCCGGTGTGCGCTCCAACCACCTGGTCGGTTACGGTCTGGTGATTGGTCTCGATGGCAGCGGTGACTCCACCAACTCGGCACCGTTTACCGTGCAGAGCTTGAAAAGTATGCTCGCCAAGTTTGGTGTCGTTGTGCCACCCGATGTTAACCCCTCGCTGAAAAATGTCGCGGCAGTGATGATCCACGCCGAGCTGCCGCCCTTTGCCAAGCCCGGTCAAACCATCGATATCACCGTGTCCTCCATTGCCAATGCGAAAAGCCTGCGTGGTGGTAGTTTGCTGATGGCACCCTTAAAAGGTGTCGATGGTCAGACCTACGCCATCGCCCAGGGCAATATGGTGGTTGGCGGTTTTGGTGCCGAGGGGGGTGATGGTTCCAGTGTCACCGTCAACATACCCAGTGTTGGCCGTATCCCCAATGGCGCGACCGTTGAAAAAGAAGTGCCTACCCCTTTTTCCCAGGCTGGCCCGATAGTGTTGAATTTGAAAAGGCCTGATTTCACCACGGCAATGCGCGTGGCCGAACAAATTAACGCCGTGGTTGGCGATGGTACGGCTCTGCCAATCGATAGCTCGTCAGTACAGGTGCGCTCGCCCGTTAATCAAGGGCAGAAAGTGGCATTCCTGGCCATGTTGCAGGCCATTAATGTAACACCCGGTGAGGCGCCAGCCCGCGTCATCATCAATGCGCGCACCGGCACTATTGTTATTGATAGTCATGTGCGGGTGATGCCGGTCGCCGTATCCCATGGCAGTCTTACCGTTTCGGTTTCAGAATCTCTGGATGTGAGCCAGCCCAGTCCTTTTGCGCGTCGCGGCCGCACGGTGGTTACGCCCAGTTCCGAGGTGGCGATCACTCAGGAGAACAAGCCTATGTTCCTGATGGGTGGAAGAACAGGCGTCGCTCTAAAAGACGTCGTCAGAGCCGTCAATAATATCGGCGCCGCTCCCGGTGATTTGGTGTCAATTCTTGAAGCCCTGAAACAAGCCGGTGCCCTGCGCGCCGAGCTGATCGTGATATAGGTATTGATTCATGACCCTTCAAGCACTAGCCAGTCAGCAAGCCCCAGCCCAACAGGTCTACCACAGTTTTGCTGGTTTTGAACAAATGCGTGCCCAGGCCCGCGATGGCGATAGCGAGGCGTTATCGGGTGCCGCCAAGCAGTTTGAATCTGTCTTTGTCCAAATGATGCTCAAGGCCATGCGTGACACCGTGCCCGAAGGTGGTTTGTTTGAAAGTGAGCAATCTGATTTTTATGAGGGCATGTTCGACCAGCAAATCTCCCTCAATATCGCCAACGGTAAAGGTATTGGTCTGGCTGAGGTTATTGAGCGCCAGCTGGGTCGTTCTAACGCCGGGGCTGCTGCGACAAATGATGGCGTCGAAGGGCAAAAAGAACCCTTGCGAATGCCGGTACGCTCGCCGTTTGCCGCCCTGCGTCCTGCTGCAATTGACCAGCCCCACGTTGACGCGGCACTTGCGAAGCAAAATGGCGAACAGCAAGTACGAGCGCAAACACCTGCAACCTGGGCGCCAGCAAGCCCTCAGGCCTTTGCTGATGAGCTGCGCCCCTACGCTCAGCGTGCGGCGGCAAAGCTGGGTGTCAGTGAAAACTTACTCATCGCCCAGGCCGCGCTCGAAACCGGCTGGGGGCAGAAAGTCATGCCGCACAACGATGGTGGTAGTAGCTTTAACCTCTTTGGTATTAAAGCGAATACAAGCTGGCAGGGCGACAAAGCTAGCACCGCGACCCTCGAATACCGCGATGGCATCGCCCGGCGCGAGCGTGCTGATTTTCGCAGCTATGCCTCAATTGAGCAGGCCTTTGACGATTATGTTTCTTTCCTCCGTGAGCAGCCGCGCTATAGCGAAGCCCTGAACACAACCGGTGATAAAGATTTTGCCGAGGCCCTACAGAGCAGCGGCTATGCCACCGACCCCGCTTACGCGGAAAAAATTCTCGCCGTGAAGCAGCGTCTCGATCGCAGCGAGCCGACAGTTTTGGCAAAGGGTTTAACGATCCGCGGAGGCAGGAGCTAGTCCCATGGCTGACTTATTAGGTATTGCCACATCGGGCCTGGGGGCCATACAGCAAGCCCTGGCTACGACCGGGCATAATATTGCCAACGTTAATACCGAGGGTTATAGCCGCCAGGTTGCCGACTTTTCGACCCTGCCAGCGCAGCGGATTGGTAACTCCTTTCTGGGCACCGGTGTGGAAGTGGGTTCTGTGCGCCGGGCTTACGACAGCTTTGTCGTCGACGAGCTACGCAACCGCTCGAGCAAGCTGGGCCTGACGACGGCCTATGAATCAATGGCCTCGGGCCTCGATAGTCTCGTGGGCGACAGTGACAACGGCTTGTCGACCGCACTGGAGGGCTTTTTTAATTCCGTACAAGGTGTCGCCAGTGACCCCAGTAGTCTTTCCGCCCGACAAATCCTCTTGTCCGATGCTGAAGTTCTCACCGACCGTTTTGGCCAGCTAAACGACAGCCTCTTAGGTTTTGAGCGCGATGCCAATAACCGCATCAGTTCGGCGGTGGGTGAAATCAATGGCCTTGCCGATAATCTTGCCGAGCTCAATGGCAATATCGTGCTGGCCCTGGGTGGTGGCGCCCAGCCCAATGACCTACTCGATCAACGCGACAACCTATTAATGCAGCTATCGGAGAAAATCGGCATTCTCACCCTTGAGCAGTCCGATGGTGCGATTAATGTGTTTATCGGCAAGGGCCAGCCTCTGGTTGTGGGCTCCTCGGCTCAGAGCCTGGTTGTGGTCGATAGCCCGGTTTATCCCGGCCGTCTAGAGATTGGCGTGGATAAACCGGGTGGGCGCGTGGCGTTAATCACCAGTCAAATTAGCGGGGGTGAGCTGCAAGGCGTGCTCGATTTTCGCACCCGCGTGCTCGACCCCGCGCTGTCCGAATTGGGGCGGGTGGCCGTGGGTATCACCGAGCTGGTTAATGCCCAGCATAATTTGGGCATCGATCTGAACGGCCAGCTAGGCGGTGATTTCTTCTCACCCATCAGCCCCTCGGTGGTCGAGACCGTTGGGAATACCGGTGGAGCCACGGTGAGCCTGAGTATTGATAATGTCTCCGATCTTGAAGCAACAGATTATCTACTCGCCTTTGACGGTGCTCAGTGGAATTTGACGCGCACCTCCGATGGTGCGCAAAGTAGTGGTGCGGGGCCTTTTTCCCTTGACGGCATCACCGTGACGATTGCCGGAGCCGCGCCGGCGGCGGGCGATAGCTTTTTAGTGCGCCCCGTACACGGCGCCGCCGGTAATTTTGGTTTGCAGTTGGGTGCTGCCGAACAATTTGCGGCGGGCGCACCGGTGGTTTCCTCCCTGTCTCTTGGCAACTCGGGTTCGGCGAAAATCGCTGACCTGCAGGTCAGCTCTACCACCGGCCTGCCCCTGGCCGGCAACATTACCCTCACCTATAACGCCGGCATACCGGGCTATGATGTGGTCGGCGGCCCGGGTGGCACAATCGCCTTTAACCCCGCCACCGAAAGCGGTGGTAAAACCTTTACCTTTGCCGGCTCTGGCGGCGTGAGCTTTACGCTTAGCGGTATTCCCGATAACGGTGACCTGATCACCTTGTCGGCCAATGCCGGTGCCCCCGGCGACAACCGCAATGCCCTGTTGTTGGGGGCGATGCAGGCCGAAAGCTTGCTCGATGGCAGCTCGGCCACCTTTGGTGAAGCCTATAGCGGCATGATTGGCGGTGTCGGTGTGGCCACCCGTCAGGCCAAAGCTAATTTGCAGGCTGAAGACAGCTTGATGGATAGCGCTGTTGCCGCCCGCGAGCGAGTCTCCGGCGTTAATCTTGAGCAAGAGGCCGCCGAGCTGGTGCGTTTGCAGCAGGCCTACCAAGCCGCCGCCCAACTAGTCTCAATTACAGACACTCTTTTCCAAACCCTGCTTAGAGCCACTGCGCGTTAAGCCGGTAGTGAGTATGCTATGACGATTTCAACGACACAGATTTTTCGCCTCGGCATTAATGCCATCCTCGACCAGCAGGAGGGGCTGGCGCGCACCCAGCTGCAAATTGCCAGTGGCAAGCGTATTCAAACCCCCTCCGACGACCCCTCGGGCGCGGTTAAAGTGGTCGATATTAACGAGCAAATTGCGGTTGCTGAGCAGCACTTGCGCAACAGTCAGTTTGCCCGCACCGACTTGTCGCTAGAGGAAGGCGCCATGACCGGGGCGCAAAACGTCTTGCAGCGGGTGCGTGAATTGATGATTCAGGCCAATAATGACACCCAGTCAGAGGGCACTCGCCAGGGTATTGCCACTGAAATACGCGCCCGGCGCGACGAGCTCCTGGCCCTCGCTAATACCCGCAATGCCAGTGGTAACTACCTCTTTGCCGGTTTTAAGCTCGACAGCCAACCCTTTAGTTTGAGCGGCGGCAGTGTTGTCTATAACGGCGACCAGGGCCAGCGGCGCATACAGGTCGGCCCTTCATCATTCATACCGGTCGGCGACTCCGGGGTCGATGTCTTTCAGCTCATCAAAACCGGCAATGGCAAGCTCACCGCTGACAACACCGTGTCTAATACAGGCTCGGGCACGGTCAGGTCTTTGAGCCAAAGCAGTGGTTTTGTCAGTGATACCTATACCCTTAATTTTATTCAGCTTGCCGCCACTGACCCCATCACCTATGAGGTGCGAGACTCGGGCGCGGCGCTGGTGTCGTCGGGCGCCTATGAAGGCGGGGGGGCGATTGGCTTTAACGGTATTTCCATGGTGGTCGAAGGCGTACCGGCCAATGGCGACAGCTTTACGGTCAGCCCCTCGGCCAACCAGGATGTTTTTACCACCCTCACGAATATTATCGCCGCGCTGGAGGCGCCCTCGACCGATCTCGCCGATAATGCCAGCCTGCACAACGATATGAATGAGAACTTGAATAATATTGACCAGGCGCTCGACAATTTTTTGCGTGTGCGCTCAACCATTGGTTCGCGCCTGAATAATATCGACAGCCAAAATGAGGTGAATGAAAACTTCCTGCTGCGCATGAAAAGCGCGATATCCGAGGTGCAAGACCTCGACTTTGCCGAGGCCATTAGCCGCCTCAGTTCTCAGGCGACCTCGCTGGAGGCCGCGCAGAAGGTGTTTGTGGAAGTGCAGAGCCTCTCCCTGTTTGATTACCTCTAAGCGCGATTGTCGTCGAGGCCTACCTCGCGGCTTTGAATTGGCTTAAACTCAACCTTCTCGCCCCTGTAGCCACCTGCTTTAGGGGCAATTCGTCTTAAATACCCCGCAAAACCGGAACTCGGTCACAAAAAACTCCGTTTTGCTAAATTTCTCGTAAAAATCCTAAAGATTCCTCCAGCCCTGTCGATAACTATTCCGGAGGCAGCACTTATAGGTGTTTTAGCAAATGCGCTCAACACCCCAAGGCCGCCATAAATAGCAAAGTGTTTCAGTTGACAAGCAAACCGAGTGTTTGCGCAGGAGCCATAGAATGCCCCAGTTTATTAACAGTAATATTCCCTCACTCACGGCGCAGCGAAACCTCAACACCTCGCAAAGCTCCTTGAATACTTCCCTGCAACGTCTGTCATCGGGTCTGCGTATTAACAGCGCCAAGGACGATGCGGCCGGTCTGGCGATTTCCGAGCGTTTTACCGCACAGATTCGTGGCCTCAACCAGGCGGCGCGAAACGCCAACGACGGCATCTCCCTGGCGCAAACCGCTGAAGGTGACATGGGTGCCATTACCAACAACCTGCAGCGAATTCGTGAGCTGTCCGTGCAGTCGGCCAACGCCACCAACTCGGCCTCTGACCGCGCGGCCCTGCAATTGGAAGTGTCGGAGCTGATCTCAGAAATTGATCGTGTTGCTTCAACCAGTGCCTTTAACGGCGTTAAGCTGCTCGACGGTTCGTTTTCTGCCCAGCAGTTTCAGGTCGGTGCTAACTCGGGTGAGACGGTAACGATTGCCTCGATCGCCAGTTCGCGTATTACCGCCATTGGTCAGTCCAATACGGCCACCACGACCGGCACCAAGGTCACAGCGGCGCTGTCGGCCAATGACTTGCTGATTAACGGTGTTGATGTCGGTGCGGTCGCCAAGCCCACGGGTGAAACAGACTCCCTGGCAGCTAATATTGCCGCGGCTATTACCGCAGCTGACTCACAAGTAAGCGTTGCTGTCGGGCAGTCCGAATTCGCCGTTGGCGCCTTTGCAACCGTCGGTGATGATTCTACAAATGATGATGGTGTTTATACCTTGACGGTTGAGGGTATTGACGTCATTGATGTTACAGACGTTGGTGCGACGGGTAGTTCGGTAACGGCAGCCAATGTCGACACCCAACTGGGCTTGACTGCTACGACCGATTTGCTCACGGCGGCTGGGGTTAGCTTTACCGGTACTGCTGCTGGTGGCGACCTTACCTTCATTAAGACCGATGGTAGCAACTTGAACTTAACCGAGACCCGTACCATTGGTACAGGTGGTACGCCGGCCCTAACGGGTAATGGTTTCGCAAATTTGGGAGCGGGCACCGCGACAGGCTCCGCTGAAGAGTTTGGTAAATTGACCTTGACCTCCTCATCGGCAATCACCGTTGCCGGTAATACGCCAGCCAGTGCCGGCTTGACCGCAGGCACCTCAAGCCTGGTGCTGAGTGGTAATACCATTTCAACCACCGACATTTCCACAGCGGCAGGTGCCAATGCGGCCATTACCGCGGTGGATAACGCGCTCACGACGATCAACAGCAGCCGCGCCCAGTTGGGTGCTGTTCAAAACCGCTTTGACTCGGTAGTGTCGAGTATTCAAACCACCAGTGAAAACCTCAGTGCTTCACGTAGCCGAATTCGTGATGCGGATTTCGCGGCAGAAACAGCGGCGTTAACCCGTGC
The DNA here is from genome assembly GCA_041277045.1 of Candidatus Reddybacter sp. Lineage (GTDB taxonomy): Bacteria > Pseudomonadota > Gammaproteobacteria > Pseudomonadales > Porticoccaceae > Reddybacter. The sequence continues at coordinate 1,109,577 of JBGFSY010000001.1, forward strand.
GCAAATTCTGCAACAGGCCGGTGTGTCAATTTTGGGTCAGGCTAACTCCCTGCCACAAAACGCACTGTCCCTACTGCAGTAAGGACTCAGGGAATGACATGAGCCTTACAGCTCATAGCCCTTAGGCAACGAAACCGACACTGTTTTTAACAGTGTCGGTTTTTGGCTTGCTACAAGGTAAATATTATGGATACGAGTAACTTAACATTAGCCCCGCCCGCTGCGTTTAAAACGCAGCCGGACGCAGGTGCTAGGGTGTCGGTGACAGGTGCCGGGCAAGCGGCGCCAGCCGAGACAGCCGAGACAGCCGAGACAGTGCGCGGGTCGAGTGCGGCTTCCCCTGCCACGACCCCAGCCGAACAGTCCGCATTAAGTCGGCCAGCCGAGGCGGCGGATGAAAAGCAGCAAAGTGAAAACCAGGTGCAGGACATTTTGCGCAAGCTCAATGATTTGACCCAAACCTCTATTGCCTTTTCTCAGCATCAGGAAACGGGCCGCACGGTGATTACTGTTAGCGATAGGGAGAGCGGTGAGGAAATACGCACCATTCCCAGTGAGGACTTTTTAGCCATAGCCGCGCATTTGCAGGAGGTGCTGGACAGTGCCGATGGCCTGAAGCCGGGTTTGTTGGTGAGCAGCCAGGCGTAACAAATTCAGCGTCAACCCAGGGGCTCGGCTCTTTTTTATCGTTAACCAGGCTGGCCCTGGTTTTTCTGTTTGTGGCTATTTGCCGCCTGAGCTGGCAAGCCCTTGCCGCTGTGTGGTGTGGTACTGCCGCCGGGTTTGTCAGCAAGTAATAATGTGGGTTTTGCTGCCCTCGCCAGAGCTTGATTATAAAGGCTTTAGCCCGGATGTGATGACTTTCTCAGTTGCTCTCTTGTTTGGTATGTTTTGTGCATAGATGGGGTGATTGAACTAAAGTTTTCCTTAAGTGTGTCGACAAAAGACATAGGCGAGTTTGATATTACGGGACAGGTATATACGTGTTGGTAGGTCGATAAAATGGCAATTACATCGAGCGGGATTGGCTCCGGACTTGATATCGAAAATCTGGTGACCCAGTTGGTGACTGCTGAGAGAGCGCCCACGGAAACCAGTTTGATTCGTAAATCCGCACAATATCAGGGGCAGTTGTCGGCCTTTGGTGCCTTAAAGGGGGCTTTGTCGGGCTTCCAGTCGTCACTCAGTGACTTGAAAAGTTTATCAACCTATACCGAGCGACGCGCAACCCTGAGTGAAGTCACTACCCTCAGTGCGACGGCAAGCAATACCGCAGCGGCGGGTAATTATGCGGTTGAGGTTTCACAGCTAGCCAAGGCGCACTCGCTGGCATCGGGTAGCTATAGCGCGATTACGGATGTGGTCGGTGAAGGCACCTTGAGTTTCCGCTTTGGCACCACGGATTATACCGGCCCAACGCCCGGCCCTGAGGTCTATACCAGTTTTACGCAGAATGGCGATAAAGCGGCCGGCTCGGTGGTGATTGATAGTACTAACAATACATTGGCGGGCATTCGCGACGCGATTAATGATGCTGATGTGGGCGTCAGTGCCTCGATTATTAACGACGGCAGTGGTTTCCGCTTATTGTTTGCCTCAACCGATACCGGCGCCGAGAATAGCCTGGAGGTGTCGGTTACCGAGTCTGGCCCGGCGGGCCTATCGGCTTTTGAATTTAATGCCTCATCAATCAACTTGAGTCAAACGGTCGCCGCACAAGATGCGGCTTTTACGGTGAATGGTTTGCCGGTGACCAGCGCATCTAATGACGTTGGCGGTGTGGTTAGTGGCCTCGAATTGACGCTCAAGGCGGAGACTACTGGCGTACCGGTGGATATTACGGTGAGCCGCAATGCGACCGCCATAAAAAGTGCCTTAAGTAGTTTTGTAAATGCTTATAACGGTTTGATTGACACCACGAATGCGCTTTCAAGCTATGACCCAGAAAAAAAAGAGGCAGGTCTACTGTTGGGCGATGCCACGTTGCGGGGCGTCACCGGGCGTTTGCGCAGTGAAATTAATGACGCCATTAGCGGCATTGGCACTTATAACACGCTGGCTAGCATTGGCATTACAACGGGTAGTGACGGCAAGCTGGTGCTGGATCAGAGTGATTTAGATAAAGTGCTTGAAGAGGATTTCGATGCCTTGTCAGCCCTCTTTGCTGTGCAGGGCCTGCCCAGTAGTAGTGGTGTGGATTATCTTGCCTCGAGCAGTGCTACCGCTATTGGCGATTATGCCGTGGTTATTTCTCAGGTGGCCAGCCAGGGCGTGAATACGGGCGCCGCCGCTGTGGGCTTTCCCAACTTGGATATTACCGCCCTCAATGACAGCTTTAAGATAAAGGTCAATAATATTCAAAGTGCGGACATTGTTCTCACTCAGGCCACCTATGCCGATGGCGATGCCCTGGCTGCAGAGCTGCAAAGCCAAATTAATGGTGATGAAACCTTTAAGGCGGGCGGCATTACCGTTGCCGTTACCTTTGATAGTGGCACGGGTGCCTTTAGCATTACCTCCAGCCGCTATGGTTCGGATTCCACCGTCGAAATTACCGAGGTCGATACCGATACTGCCGCAACCCTGGGTTTTAGTGTGTCGGCGGGCAGTGATGGTGTCGATGTGGCGGGTACGATTAACGGCGTCAGCGCAATGGGCGTTGGCCAGCGATTAACGGCAGACGCGGGTTCGGGTGCAGAGGGCCTGGCTTTGTTGATCTCGGCGACGGCGCCGGGCTCTTTGGGGACGGTCAGTTTCACCCGGGGTTTGACCGACGGCATTGATAGCTTGCTCAATAGTTTTCTCGGGGCGAATAATATTATTGAAATTCGTCTCGATGGTTTGCAGGACAGAATTGACAAAATTGACGAGGAGGGCATTGCCCTGGATCGGCGTATGGAGGCCATCGAAATTCGTTACCGCTCTCAGTTCGGCAAGCTTGATGCCCTATTGGCTCAGCTCAATAACACCAGTAATTTTCTAGAAACACAGTTGGCAAACTTGCCGACATTTTTTGGTAGAAAGAAATAGTGATGAATAACGACGCCTTAGTAAACAATTATGCTGAGAGGGCATGGAAATGAGTATCAACCAATACCGAAAAGTACAATCCCAAAGTGCCGTCAATGACGCCAGTCCGCATATGCTGATTGCCATGTTGTTCCGTGGTGCTCTCGACAACATAGCCGTGGCGCGGGGTGCTATCGAGCGCGGGGAAGCCGCCTTGAAAGGTGAGAAAATTGGCCGCGCCATCGATATTGTCGATAACTTGCGTTCTTCTCTCGATATGAGTGTTGGTGGTGACGTCGCACAAAACTTGAAAGACCTCTATGACTATATGGAGGGTCGTCTGTTGACGGCCAATATGGATGATAGTGCGCAGGCTCTGGAGGAGGTTTCTAGCTTGTTGGGTGAAATTGCCCAGGGCTGGAATGCGATGCCAGAAGAGTATAAAAAAGCGCCATCAAGACACAGTGAGGCTAGCTGATGGGTGATTTGCCGATTGTCGGTGCTCAGCGTCAGCAGCAATTGCAGGACGCTATTGCGCTGTCGAAAAATATGCTCGAAACCGCCGAGCGCGGTGACTGGGAAGGCATTATCGAGCTGGAAAAGCAGCGACGCGAGGGTATGATGGCGGGTCTCAAAGAGCCGGTAGCAGTGGATGAGGCCAAAGGCGTTAATGATTCCCTGCAAACGCTAATGCAGCTCAATGATCAATTGACTGGGCTAGTGCAGCGAGCCCGCAGTGAGAGTGCCCAGCAGTATGCTGCTCTACAGAGTGGTCGTAGTGCAGCCAGTGCCTATCAGAACGTTAGCAAGCAACGTTAATTTGCTGTCTTCGCTCCTGCGACTGTTTCTCGATACCGGTCGCTGATCGGGCTGTTGTCCTTGATAGCCTGATGGTATTCCATCTTCTTTCTTTAATAACCTCATAATTTCTATTGCAAAAAACACACATCCAGCCCATTCTTAGCCGCTTGTGCTGGTTTTTTGACGCTTTGTATTTTATCTAACTTTTTTTGAAACACTGACTATAAAAAATAGCGCATGATCGCGGCTTCACTCTATTGTCTGCGGGTCTGGAGGTTTACACCAGTATGGAGAGCAAAGATTCTTTTTTTCAGGGTTTGTATTACGAAAGTAATATCTCTCTAGTTTGTCAGGTTGTGGATTCCCTGCCCGGTGATAATGAGCTGGTGAGTATCAATGAAAATAATGTCCGCTTCCTTAAAGCCTTGGCGGCACTGAATGAAGGTGCCCCCGAAGTGGGTGAGGAGGCCCCGCAAACGGCCGCAGAGTTACAGCGCCTCGATCTCAAATTAAATCTTTTGCTCGAAATAGTCGGACAACTATTGGCTAGCCAGCTTACCTTGCCGGCGCCAACAAAGGTTCGCCTGGGGCATGCGGGTATCGAATGGGTGGCACAGGATTGCCCCCCTTCCGGTGCTCAAGTTTGCATCGAGGTTTACCTGTGTAGTGAGTTGCCCTCACCACTTAAATTTCACGGAATCGCAGTGCTTGTTGATTCAGAAGAAGGTTCGGGTAACGCTGGCCAGCACGTACAGGCGCGTTTTGTCGGTTTAAGTTCTACATTGCAAGATGATCTGGAAAAATTTATTTTTAGGCGACATCGCCGCAGTATTGCTCAGCGCCAAATTTAGGAGTGGTTAAGAATTGATGATGGCATTAAATATTCTAGGGAATGAAAGTGGCGCTCGATATGACGGATAAGCTCAAGCCCGAGGGCGGCCCTAAGAGTACGAATGCATTTAAGCAGCATCGTTTAGTGGGCGATAACCGCAATATGCAGTTGGTTCGCCGCCTTATTGAGCAAGTTGCCCACAGTGATGCCACAGTATTGATACTTGGTGAGTCGGGTACGGGTAAGGAGGTTGTTGCTCAGGCTCTACACCGCCAATCCCTACGCGTCAAACGCCCTTTTGTGCCCATTAATTGCGGCGCGATACCGCCCGATTTATTAGAGTCAGAATTGTTTGGTCATGAAAAGGGCGCCTTTACCGGGGCCATTACGGCCCGCCAGGGGCGTTTTGAGCTGGCGGAGGGCGGCACGCTATTTCTCGATGAAATTGGTGATATGTCTCTGGAAATGCAGGTGAAACTGCTGCGCGTGTTGCAGGAAAAATCCTTTGAGCGCGTTGGCGGTAGCAAGACTATTCACTCCGACGTGCGTGTCATCGCCGCGACACACCACAATCTTGAGCATCGCGTGGCTGAGGGCTGTTTTCGCCTCGATCTGTTTTACCGGCTCAATGTTTTCCCCATCGAGGTGCCGCCCCTGCGTGAGCGTACGGATGACATCCCTCAATTGGTTAGCTATACGACCGAGCGCCTGCGACAGGGCGGGCAGAGTGTTGCGAAGCTAAGTGACTGTGCCCTGGCGGCTCTGGCGGGCTATGACTGGCCGGGCAATGTACGTGAGTTGGCTAATCTGGTGGAGCGTTTGAATATTCTCTTCCCGGGGCAAGAGGTGCGTGCAAAAGCCCTACCCGATAAATATCGCCGCAATGTTGACTGGATTGCCGATGAGGAAGATAGCCAGGTTGCAGAAGAGGCCATGCTGGCCGATATTGGTGTCGAAGAGCGGACTATGCCGTTGGCGTCCCCCGGGGCACTAATGGGTGGCGAGGGTCTCGATCTTAAGGATTATTTGCGCCAGGTTGAGGAAGACTTGATTCGTCAGGCTCTGGACGATAGTGACTGGGTGGTGGCACGGGCCGCTAAATTGCTGCGACTGCAGCGTACAACCCTGGTTGAGAAGATCCGGAAATTTGACATTTCTCGTGTGAATACAGCGTCGGATATTTGACGAATCATCTTTGCCTTTCTGTAACCTATTAAAATATAAGAAAATTTATTCTAGGCATAGTTGTTGCTTAATGGCTTTACGGCTTATCGATTTGCACCGTAAAACATCAGGGCAGGACAGCTATGACACAGGCACCAGCGACAACAGAGCAACTGGAAAAAGTTTTCGAAACGTTTAATCGCGTTTCCGAAGAGCTTGATATCAGCTATCGCGTGCTGCAGGTGAGAGTGAGTACGCTGACTCAGGAGTTGGCTGAGGCCCGCTCCCAGCGCTTGCAGGAGTTAGCGGAGAAAGAGCGCCTGGCGAATCGTCTGGCGCTGTTGATGAGTGAGCTGCCTGGCGGTGTTGTCGTGGTCGATGGCAGCGGTGTGATTACCCAGGCCAACGCGGCTGCCGAAATCTTTTTTGAACAGGCGGGTGGTGAAGCTCGGCCGGTTCGAGCTCTCGATGAAAAACCCTCGCTACTGGGCAAAGCCTGGTCCCTGCTTATTTCACAGGCTACCCGTGATGGTAGCGCGAGCGAAAATGCCACAGAGCTCTTACTCGGCAACGATCGGCGTTTATCCGTCAGCCGTCGGCCCCTCCCTGATGCCAATGAAGAGCTGATTCTGCTGACCGATATGACGCGCCTGCACGACCTGCAGGAAACCGTCAGTCGCGACAAGCGGCTATCCGCATTGGGTGAAATGGCAGCCCGCCTAGCTCATCAAATTCGTACGCCCCTAAGCTCTGCACTGCTCTATGTTTCCCATTTAGCACGACCCACGGCAACACCCAGTGAGCGTGAGCGGGTGTCCGCTAAAGTGGTCGACAGTCTGCGTCATATGGAGGGCCTGGTTAACAGCATGCTCACCTTTGTGCGTGGTGGCCCGGTGGTGTTTGAAAATATCGAGCTTTATAGCTTTACCGATGAGCTGTTGGCATTGGTTGAGCCTTTGGTTCACAAGTCGGGTGGGGTGCTGACTGTCAGTGTGGCGCTGGGTAGTGCGGGTGCGGCCATCAAGGGTGATCGAGACGAGTTGATCGGCGCCGTTTTGAATTTAGTGAATAACGCCATTGATGTTTCTGAAAAATCACTCTGCATCGATATTAAATTAAATGTGCTGGGTGGCCAGCTGTATATCGCTGTTGCCGATAACGGTCCCGGTGTTAATGCAGACATTCGGGAGCGGATTTTCGATCCGTTTTTTACCACGCGTGTTAAAGGCACGGGGCTGGGTCTTGCGGTGGTAGCGATGACAATACGCAGCCATGGCGGCAACATCACCCTTGATACCCGGGCGGATGGCGCCACTGTGTTTCGTCTTGAGCTGCCCTTGCTAGTTCTTGCTGAAGAGCAAGCAGTGGGCGATCCCTTGAGCCGTGATTGTGAACAAATAACGCTGTTTGATGAGCCTGCTTCTGGTTTGGCAGATTTTGTGAAACCTGCCTTTGAAGGTGCCGCTATTGACGGCCGAGAGTTAGAACAGCCAGTACAACGTGTTGGTGGAGGCCTGCGATGAGTGAATTTGGTTTAACTGTTTTAGTTGTTGAGGACGACGACCTGTTGCGCGAAGCACTCTGCGACACCCTGACGTTTGCGGGCTACGGTGTTGAATTCGCCTGCGATGGCGTCGAGGCTTTGACCCTGTTGCACCGCAAGCCTGTCGATCTAGTAGTCAGTGATGTGCAGATGGCCGCTATGGACGGCCATGCCCTACTGCAAAATATAAAACGTACCTGGCCGAATTTGCCCGTCGTGTTGATGACAGCCTTTGGTTGTGTCGAAAAGGCCGTTGAGGCGATGCGCGATGGTGCGGCGGATTACTTAATCAAGCCCTTCGAGGCAGAAGTGCTGATTGAAATGGTCAGTCGCTTTGCGACAGCTAAAGGCGCTGCCGATTCGAGTGAAATGATTGCCCATGATCCTCGGGCACAACAAATTGTCGAGCTGGCGCGGCGGGTTGCGGCATCCGATGCCACGGTGATGTTGAGTGGCGAGTCGGGTACCGGTAAAGAAGTGCTGGCGCGTTTTATTCACGACAACTCAAGCCGCAGTGACGGCCCTTTTGTGGCAATTAATTGTGCAGCCCTGCCAGAAACTATGCTCGAGTCCATCCTCTTCGGTTATGAAAAGGGTGCCTTTACCGGCGCTCATCAGGCCCGTGCTGGTAAGTTTGAGCAGGCCCAGGGTGGCACATTATTACTCGATGAAATTTCGGAAATGGATGTTGCCTTGCAGGCCAAATTACTCCGCGTCCTGCAGGAGAAAGAGGTTGAGCGGCTCGGTGGCAAGGACACTATCGCCCTCGATGTTCGCGTGCTGGCAACGACCAACCGTGACCTGCGTGGCGAGGTGAGTGCCGGGCGTTTTCGCGAAGATCTATTTTATCGCTTAAACGTTTTCCCCATTCCTCTTGCCCCTCTGCGTGAACGCCGGGGCGATATTTTGCCTCTGGTGCGCCGCTTTATTGAAGAGCAAAGTAGCGAGGGGCAGTCAGTGGCCTTATCTACTCAAGCTGAAAAAATGCTGGAAGCCTATGCCTGGCCGGGCAATATTCGCGAATTACACAACGTGGTGCAGCGCGCAATGATCTTGCTCAGCGGCGCTACGTTGACAGAGGCGGATATCCATCTCGAAGATCCAGGCAGTAATTTGTCAATAATACCGGTCTGTGAAGCGCCTGATTCAACAGTCGAATCCGTTGACGGTTCCGCACTGGAAAATGATCTGCGCAGCCACGAGCAGCAAATTATTGTCGATGCCTTAAAAGCCGAACACGGGCGCCGTAAGGAAACAGCCGAACGTTTGGGTATTAGCCCTCGCACCCTACGCTATAAGTTGGCCAAGTTGCGCGACGACGGTATCGCCCTGCCAGGGCTTTACGGCACTTAAGTGTCATTGTGTCAGCGGTGGATTTTTAGAGTTAGGTTAAAGCGGTAAAAATTGAGGAATAAACAATGAGCCAGGTAGCGATCAACCAAGTGTTATCCCAGATGCGCGTGCTCGAAGCAGCCGCGAAATCGGGCGAAGGATCCAACATTGGTGGCGTGAGCGGAGGTGGCAATGAGTTTGGCAAGATGCTCACCGAAACGATTGATAAGGCCAATGGCACGATGCAGCATGCCACCGAGCTGAAAGAAGGCTTTCAGCGCGGTGATGAAGGCGTGGAGTTGCCACAGGTGATGGTCGCCTTACAGGAGGCGAGTATTTCCTTTCAGGCGATGACGCAGGTGCGCAACAAACTGCTGTCCGCCTACCAAGACATTATGAATATGCCGCTGTGATGGGCTTGAACTTGAGAGTGGGCAGGGTGATCCAAGTGGAAAAACATGAGAACGAGCATGGCTATCGTGAATACATGAACAGGGTGCACGGGGGAGTAAGCTGATATGGCTCTGGTGAACCCGGATAACATAAGCGGTCAGTTTGTCGGCATGAGTAATTTGCCGGTTGTTCGCCAACTAGGCCTGTTGATCGGTCTGGCGGCGAGTATTGCCCTGGGTGTGGGTATTTATTCCTGGGCCAAAGAGCCCAACTATGTGCCGCTTTTTGAGAGTATGAGTGGCGCCGACTCCGCCCAGGTGGTGACGATTTTGGAGCAGAGTAATACGCCCTATCGCATGCAGGGTTCGATGGTTGCCGTGCCAGCGGGCAAGGTGCATAACCTGCGTTTACAGTTGGCTAGCCAGGGTTTACCGAAAAGCAGTAGTCCGGGTTTTGAATTGCTTGATGAGGAGCAGAGCTTTGGCACCAGTAGCTTTGTAGAAAAGGCGCGCTTTAATCGTGCCTTGGAAGGCGAGTTGGCAAGATCAATTGCCACGCTCAACAGTGTCAAAGGCGCGCGAGTACATCTGGCGATTCCGAAAAAATCCGCTTTTTTACGCAATCAGCAAGGCGCCAGTGCCTCGGTGCTGATTAGTCTGTTACCGGGTCGCAAGTTAAACCAGTCTCAGATTGCCGGGATCATTCATCTGGTGGCGTCCAGTGTGTCGGGGATGGATACCGCTCAGGTGACGGTGGTTGATCAGCAGGGCAATTTACTCACCGGCAACGGCAGCTCATCCGCTATGTCGATGGGCTCCGAGCAATTTACCTTTGCCAGTAGTGTTGAGGAAAATTACTCTCAGCGTATTGTCGATTTGCTGGTGCCAATAATGGGTGCCGGTAAGGTACGGGCTCAGGTCACTGCCGATGTCGACTTTACGGCCATCGAGCGCACCAGTGAGACCTTCGGTCCCAATAACTCTTTACTGCGCAGTGAGCAAACCTCGGAAGAGCGCAGTAGCGATAACAGTAATGCGTTTGGTGGCACGCCGGGTGCTCAGTCAAACCAGCCCGCTGCGGCTGAAGCTGCACCGGGTGCAGATGCGGCGGCATCGAGTAATACCAGTGCCGCTACTCAAACTACAAGGCAAGCAACTCGCAATTATGAGCTGGATAAGGTCATCAGTCATATCAAAGAGGCACCGGGCACCATTAAAAAATTGTCGGTGGCCGTACTGCTGGATTATCGTCAGCAAACAAATGAAGCGGGTGACGTCGAGCGCCTACCTCTGCCCGATGAAGAGATTGAGCGTTTAACCCAGTTGGTGAAAGAGGCTGTTGGTTTTAATGAGGGGAGAGGTGACAGCGTTAATTTGATGAATGCCTCCTTCCTCGAGCCAGAGATGATGGAGCCCTTGCCCGAGATTCCTGTTTGGCAGGAGCCTTGGGTGCTGGATATCGCCAAGCAAACCGTTGGTGCACTGGGGATTCTATTGTTGGTTTTTGGCATCCTGCGGCCGGTGATGAAAAATCTCGCGGGTATTGGCAAGCAGAGTGGACGTGCGGTCAGTGGCGAGTTACAGCTGGGGGCTGAGCAGGGCGGTCCCAGTGGGGTCGCGCAATTACCTCCAGGCGTTACCAGCTATGACCAACAGGTACAGTTGGCTCAGTCCATCGCCGGACAGAGTCCAAAAAGAGCAGCTAGTGTGATGAGTGATTGGGTACAAGATGGCAGATAAGGCAGAAGCCCTTAAAGGGGTCGAAAAAGCCGCCGTTTTCCTACTCGGTGTCGGTGAGCGGTCAGCAGCGCAAATACTCCAGCATATGGCCCCGAAAGAGGTGCATAAAATTGGTGCTGCCATGGCGACTCTGCGCACAGTATCTCGGCAGCAGGCTGAAGAGGTTATTGGCCAGTTCACCGAATCTCTCGGTGAGGCAACGTCCTTTAGCGGCGATAACGAGGAATTTGTGCGCACCGTGCTGAAAGATGCCCTGGGTGAAGATAAGGCCGAAGGTGTTATCAACACGGTGATTATGGGCCGTGACTCAAAGGGTGTTGAGGCCTTGAAGTGGATGGATTCTCGTGCAGTTGCGGCAATTATTCGCGGTGAACATCCGCAAATTATCGCCATTGTGCTGGCCTATCTCGATAGCGAGCAATCGGCAGAGGTGATCAAGCATTTGCCCGAATCGATTCGCAAAGATGCGGTGGTGAGAATTGCCCAGTTGGATGCGATTCATCCATCGGCCCTCGTGGAGCTTGATGAAATTCTCGAAAAACAGTTTCGCGATGGCAGTTTAGCCCAGGCCTCGGCGGTGGGTGGCCTGCAATCGACAGCGGACATTCTCAGCTACATCGATGCTGAGCTTGAAACTGAGCTTATTGAGGCCATTGCTGACGTCGACTCGGAGATGAGCGATAAAGTGCGCGATCTGATGTTTGTCTTCGAAAACCTGCTCGAGGTTGAAGATCGTGGTATTCAGCGCCTGCTGCGAGAGGTGTCCTCCGATGTGCTTGTTATCGCGTTGAAAGGTGCCGACGCACCGGTACGCAAAAAAATCTTTGGCAATATGTCCAAGCGTGCGGCTGAAATGATGGAAGAAGATCTGGAGACGCGTGGCCCGGTACGTCTGAGTGAGGTTGAAGACTCCCAGAAAGAAATTTTAGCCGTCGCTCAGCGTCTGGCCGAAGAGGGTGAGATAACCCTGGGTGGCACGGGGGGTGACGAGTTTGTCTAAGGTTGTACGCGCGATTGACCAGCCCCACTTAACGCGCTGGCGGGTGCCCGATGTTGGCCATACTGCCCGCGAGGTGCATACCGAAGAGGAGCTGGAGGCTATTGAGCAACAGGCCCGTGCCAAAGGTTATGAGGTTGGGCGTTGGGAGGGGCTTGAGGCAGGTCACCAGACAGTTCAGGAGAGCGCGCAACGTTTGGCTCAACTCTATGATGAGGCCGCCCACCCCTTTCGCCAGATCACCGAAAGTGTTGAGAGTGAGCTGGCGAAACTAGCGGCTGCTATCGCCGGAGAAATTGTCAGGCAGGAGTTAAAAATCCAGCCGGCGTTAATTCTTGAAACGGTTAGCCAGGCCTGCTCGGTGCTGTCTGCATCGGCAAGAGATGTCGATGTTCACCTTCATCCGGACGATGTTGCCATCGTCAAAGACGGCCTGAAAGAAGATCCTCCGGCCCAGCACTGGCGCATTATTGAAGATCGCAGCCTGACGCGGGGTGACTGCCAGATTAACAGCAGTGCCGAATTTATTGACGCCACGCTGCAAAGCCGAATTGATGGCATTGTCGCGGGCTTGTTATCTGCTGATCTGGGGGCTGATGAATGAGTCAGCCCCATGGTGGAGAAATTATCGGTGCTGAGCTGATCAGTAGACGTCTGGCAGCACGCAGTGAAATTCTGCCGCGCGTGGTTGATCCTATGGCCATGGTCAGGGGCAAGCTGGTGAGAATGGTTGGCCTAACACTGGAAGCAACGGGTTGCCAGGCGGCCATTGGTAGTCGATGTCATATTACTGCCGCTACCGGGGCCTCGGTTGAGGCAGAGGTGGTGGGTTTTGGTGATGATCGTTTGTTTCTTATGCCGATTGGCTCGGTGCATGGTTTAACGCCCAATGCTTTGGTCACACCCGTTCCCGGCGACACCGAGGTTAAGGTTGGCGACAGTTTGATTGGTCGGGTGATTGATGGCGCTGGCCGGCCTCTGGACGGCGGTGATACGCCCGTGCTGGCGGGTCATACAAGCCTGCAAGGCCAGGCGGTGAACCCTCTGCAGCGTGCTCTTATTACTGAACCTCTGGATGTCGGCATACGCGCCATCAATGCCTTGCTGACGGTGGGCCGGGGACAGCGCCTTGGCCTGTTTGCCGGTAGTGGTGTCGGTAAAAGTACGCTGCTCGGTTTAATGACCCAGTACACCGATGCCGATATCGTGGTGGTGGGTTTGATCGGTGAGCGGGGTCGTGAGGTGCAGGAGTTTATTGAAGAAACCCTGGGCCCGTCAGGCTTAGCGCGCGCCGTGGTGGTGGCATCGCCGGCCGACGATTCCCCGCTTATGCGTTTACATGGCGCCTGGCGCGCCACGGCCATCGCTGAGTATTTTCGCGATCAGGGCCTCAATGTCTTGCTGTTGATGGACTCGTTGACCCGCTTTGCTCAGGCACAGCGGGAAATCGCACTGGCCATTGGCGAGCCGCCGGTGACCCGAGGCTATCCGCCCTCGGTCTTCTCCCGCCTGCCGCAGCTGGTCGAGCGGGCGGGCAAGATCGCCGGCAAGGGTTCAATTACCGCCATTTACACCGTGTTAATGGAGGGCGATGACGAGAATGACCCGGTCGTCGACTCTGCACGGGCGATACTCGACGGGCACATTATTTTGTCACGACGCATTGCCGATTCTGGCCGTTATCCGGCGATCGATATTGAGTCTTCGGTGAGCCGAGTCATGAATCGCCTGGTTGGCCCCGAGCGTTTCAAGCTGGTGCAAAACTTTAAGCAGCTATACAGCCTTTATGAGCAAAACCGTGACTTGATCAGCGTTGGTGCCTATGTGGGTGGCAGCGATAAGCGTATTGATCAGGCGATAGAGGCCTATCCGCGCTTACAGGGTTTTTTGCGACAGGAGGCGGGTCAAAGTGTGACTTTAGACCAGAGTTTTGTTGCGCTTGATGGCTTGCTGAGCAATATGCAGGTGCCATTGTAATACGCATTTTTGTTTCACATTTACAGGTTATAAACAGGTTGTTTAATGACTAAGATTCAGCGCTTTCGACAGTTGGAAAAAATGGCAGAAAACGCCTGTGATAAGGCCGGGCGTGAGTTGGGTCAGGCACAGGATAATCACAGTAAAGAACAGGATCAGCTCAACCAGTTAACGGGTTTCTTTGATGAATATCGCGAGCGCTTTAATAGCGCGGGTGCCACGGGCATGAATGCCCGGCAGTTGGGTGACTTCCGCGCTTTTTTTGGTCAGCTGGATAACGCTATTGAGTCCCAGCGCCAAGTCATGGTGGATATGGGCGCAAAAGTGGTGGAGCGTCAGACCCAGTGGGTCGAAAAACACCAGCGCACCCGCAGCCTGTCACAGGCCCTTGAGCAGGTTGAAAAAGAGCAGTTGGTGCAACGCAATAAGCGTGAACAAAAAGAAACTGATGATCGCTCCAACCCTGCTGGTAAAGGCTGGAGCTAGTCACTCGAGAGTTTTAGGATGCTGTGAAAAGGACTTGTCGGCCTTGTATTTCAACATCTCGTTTAAATAGTCATAACAATAAATAAAGCTGGCCCGTGTTTTGCTGTTACTCAGCTGGAAAGGTGTTTTTTGAGATATTGTCCGAGGACATTATCCACGCCTGTATCAGCAGAGAAATTTAAACGCGAGGTCGTTATGTCATCACTTGTTCAGGTCGCTGCGCCAGCCAGCTCGGGTGCTCAGATGCTTACGGGCAACTCACCGTCTACGTCAGCTTCTCCTTCGGGAGATACTGAGAGTGGCGAGCGGGGGTTCTCCAGCCACCTGGACGCTCAGCAGCGCGGCAATCAAAAGACGGCGAGCCACTCTAGAAGGGAACCCGAAAACAGGCCTGCTGAAACCGCCGGAAAGTCAAGCGCGACGGCCGCTGAGGCCGAAAGATCAAGCCCGAAAGAGAGTGGTGAGGGCTCTAGTTCGAAAGCCGCTGATAAAGGGCTTGTGGCGAGCCGCCATGCTGGAGCGGATGCCTCTGAGGCGGGTTCTAAGCAATCGGGCGTTGTGAGTAATAAAGGGGCGCAAAACGCATCTGCGATAGGTCTGTCAAACCTGGCGATAGAGGCTCCGTTTGCGACCAAGGGTGCGCAAGTGCGCTCGATATTAGCCGCCGATACTGCCACGAGTGTGGAATCCAGCGCTAGCAATGAAACCCCTGCCGTGTCCGTAGACACCACAGGTTTGGCTGTGAGCGGCAATGAATCGCCGTTGGGAGACGACCTCTTGCCGCAGCAAGTGCTTGGCCTGGTGACTGAACCCGTCGTAGAGGCGTTTGTGGAAACAGTCCCGGTATTGTTTGAAATGGCCGGTGCTGATTTGGAATTGGTGCCACTCGACAATGAGCTTGTGCCGGCAACAGTGCTGCCAGTAGCTGCCGAGGTAAGTTCAGCGCAAGTTGCGGCTGCATTACGTTTGGGCGAGGGTGTTAAAGCCGGTGATGCTGCGGTAGTAAACCCTGCTGCTGTTAGTCAAACACCAACAAGTGAGCTGTCCACTAAGGCTGGCGCCGTGTTGTCGGGTGTCGCTCCTGAGTTGGTGCGTGCGTCTCCGGGCAAGCACGTCTCTGCGTTGAGTCAGGTACTCGATAATGAGGTGGATGCTGAGCTAGAGCTGGGGCTTAATCCGCAGAAACCGGTCAAGGCATCATTGCTAGAAGGCTCGACACCTAAGCTGCCGGCAACAACACAGGCCGTGACGGAAGCCTTGTCGAATGGCTCTGGTCCCAAAGATAATTTTGAACAGGTAAGGCAAAACATTATGGCGGCGCTGGCTGGTAAGTCAGAAATGTCCAGTCCAGTAAATTTGGCAGTACCTGGGGGGGGGCAAGAGATGAGCGAAGCACCTACCCAGGGATTAAATTTTTCTAATTTTAGCGCTACGTTGGCAGCTGCAGGCGCTGAGTCGGCAAAATATACAGCGACTCAGGAATCTACCCCTCCGCGTTTCTTTACACTACAAACACCGGCCGGACAGCCTGGCTGGGATGTGGAGGTAGGCAACCGCATTCGCTGGATGGTTGGGCAAAATAATTCAGGGGTCCAATTGCGCCTTAATCCGCCTGAGCTAGGTAGTATTGAGGTCAAGGTGGCGACTGAGGGTGAGCGTACCAGCGTTACCTTTTTCGCCGCCAATCCCGCTGCCCGGGATGCGCTCGAATTAGCCTTGCCGCGACTGCGTGAAATGTTCGCCGACAGTGGTATGCAGCTGGCTAACGCCGATGTTTCAGACCAGGGTTTGCACCAGGAGCGGGAACAGTTATCGGGCTCAGAGGGGTTTTCGGCGGGCGGCGATACGGGTGAGGCGATGATACTTGAAGCCGGGTCGGGACTTGTTTCAGAAGGACAGGCAGAGGGCCGCGGGGTTATTGACTATTATATTTAAAGGTCTTTTTTAAAAGATTTTTTTTAGAATGGTTTTTTCTAGAGTGGTTGCGTCTCTATCTGTTTTAAGACCCTGGGCAGTTTAAGGGCTCGGGTTTAAATATACTCATCAATATGGATTTGGCCGTCATCATCGGGCTTTTTTTCTTCGTCAGTTTTATTTTTCTTGCGCGGCACGGGCACCTTTTTTGGCTTGTCGGTAACAGATTTACTCGGCGGGGTACGTAGGGGGCGAGGCGTACCTGGGGGTGTTATTTCGTTAGCCATCATTGCCTCCTGCGGAGTGTTTTTATTTGGCTGTTCGAGGCAGAGCTCAATGCACGTTAACGGTTTCTCAAGCGCGGGTCAAAGCCGGTGGCGATGACGACGATAACCACGCGTCGATTTGTCGCCCGTCCCTCTGGCGAGTCATTGGCAACCTTGGGCTGGTACTCACCGAAACCGATAGAGGCCAGGTTGGTCGGCGTTATTCCGTAGTTGGCAAACAGTCGTACCACGGTGGCCGAGCGTGCTGCCGATAGCTCCCAGTTGGATGGATAAATGCTGTTTTTAATCGGCAAGTCATCGGTAAAACCCTCGACGTGTACTTTGTTTTTCCGGCCATTCAATACATTACTCAAGGCTCGTAACATGGGTCTGGCGCTGGGCGAAAGATTGCTGCTACCACTGGAAAACAAGACCTTGCTGTTGATTTCTATCTCCAGCCAATTATCCGATTTGCGCACCGAAACAAGTTCGGTTTTGAGTAATTCCTCTAAGGCATTATTGATTTTTTGTCCGAGTTCTTCAATTTCTGGTGAGCGCTTTGATTTATTAGGTGGGTCAATTTTAATCGCGTCCTGAGCCATTGACTCGGGTAGGTCGAGTTTGATCGGTGTGCGACTTAACGGTGACGGGGCGATGGGAAAGGAGGTCGAGGCAGTGCCAAATTGCACGGGATCCAGCGAACGTGTCTGACTTGAAAATGAGGCGACAAGGGAGTGTGAGAGGACGCGAAATTTGCCTTCATTAACCGAGGATATGGAATACATGACAACAAAAAAAGCGAATAAAAGGGTAATGAAGTCAGCGTAAGAAACGAGCCAGCGCTCGTGGTTTTCATGTTCTTCTGGTGCGCGCTTTCTGGCCATAGGTGTTTAGTTAAAGTAGCCGCGTAATTTTGCTTCAATATTGCGATGATTCTCACCCTCGGCAATAGCCACAATACCTTCTATAATCATCTCCTCGATATGGCAGCGGTCAGTGATAATGGTTTTTAATTTAGTGGCCGCCGGCAGCAGAAAGAGATTGGCCATGCCGACACCGTAAATGGTGGCGACAAAGGCGACGGCAATGCCGGGGCCGAGGGTGGAGGGGTCGGCCAAATTATTCATAACATGAATAAGTCCCAGTACAGCGCCAATAATGCCAATGGTGGGGCTGTAGCCGCCCATACCTTCATACACTTTTGCACCTTTGATATCGAGGCTTTCTTTGGTCGAAATCTCGACTTCCATGGTGGTGCGGATGGACTCGGGTTCGTTGCCATCGACCAGAAGTTGCAGGCATTTTTTTGTGAAAAGTTCATCTTCTTCTTCGGCAATATTTTCCAGGCCGAGGAGACCTTCTTTGCGAGCGATCTGACTCCACTCAATAATTTTTTGCAGTGTTGTGGCGGGGTCGAGTTTGGGGGGGATGAAAATCCAGCCCAGTATTTTAATGCTATGAATAAAGACCTTGAGAGGGGTCTGTACCATGATTGCGCCGAGGGTGCCGCCAAATACAATCAAGAAAGCAGTGAGCTGTAGCAGTGAGTCCAGATGCCCGCCTTCCAGCGCATTGCCGCCAATAATGGCGGTAAAAGCAAAAATAATTCCGAGTAGGGTGAGGATATCCATTTAAATACTTTCCGAGTTAGCGGATATCGTCGTCAGCGTCAGATGTCCAGGCCAAAAGGCTGGAGCGAAGCTTGCTGAGTATCTGGCTGTGGATTTGGCTGACTCTTGATTCGCTGATGTCGAGCACTGCGCCAATTTCTTTTAGATTTAATTCGTCGTCGTAATAGAGTGACATTAATGTTTTTTCCCGTTCGGGCAGTTGTCCGATATGAGCAGTTAGTGCTGTTTGAAAGGCCGCATCATGAACCCTGTCCTGCGGCGTGTCGGTGTCGGGCAAGTCGACTTCAGTGGCATCGACAAAAGTGGCTTTGCAGGCGGCTGTGTCGCGCAAAAGTTGGTAGTACTCGTCCATCTCGATGCCCAGCTGGGCGGCGACTTCACTGTCTCTGGGGCAGCGTTGTAAGGCGATTTCAGCGCTGCGAGTGGCTTGCGCCAGCCAGCGGGCTTTTTGCTGAATACCGCGTGGCGACCAGTCAAAGCGCCGCACCTCGTCGAGAATGGCGCCGCGAATGCGAATACCTGCAAATGTTTCAAAACTTGCCCCGTGCCCCGTACGGTAGCTTTTTGCCGCTTCGAGAAGACCGATCAAGCCAACCTGAGTGAGATCGTCAATATCGATGCCGGCGGGTAGCCGCGCGGCGATATGAAAGGCGATTTTCTTCACTAAGTGCAGGTATTCGTTAACCAGCTTTTCGCTGTCCCAGAATTCTTCATCAGCGTAGAAAACCGCTTTTGTCATGCAGCATATTCCTCGCTCGGATAGCCGACGACGCGCTCGATAAAGAATTCCATATTGCCGTTAGCCAGCTCGGGTGCGGGCCATTTGTTGATGGTTTTCGCTAGCTTGGCAATGGCCTGAGCTGAAGGGCTGCGGGGGAAGGCTTCAACCACAGGCATTTGGTGGCGTACGGCTTTACGCAGGTAGTCGTCCATGGGAATCGAGCCAATGTGGACGGTGACAATGTCGAGGAAATGATCAGTCACGCGGGATATTTTGCGGAACAACTCTTCACCGTGGGCATTGCTGTTGACCATGTTGGCAAGGATGTGGAAGCGAGTCACACCGTGATCCCGGCTCATGACTTTAATCAGTGCGTAGGCATCGGTGATGGAGGTCGGTTCATCACAGACCACAACGATGACTTCCTGGCAGGCTTTGCAGAAGGTGATCACGCTGTCAGAAATACCGGCAGCCGTATCGACAATCATGGTATCGACGGGGAACTCCAGCTCACTGAAGGCGCGCACCAGGCCGGCATTTTCAGCGGGGGAGAGATCAGCCATGCTCGATACGCCGGAGGAGGCTGGAATCACTTTCAGGCCCAGAGGGGCATCGACGATAATTTCGTCGAGACTGCGTTCGCCAGCAATAACGTGGCGCAGGTCAAATTTTGGGTGGAGGTCGAAGAGGATGTCGACATTAGCGAGGCCGAGATCCGCATCCATCAGCAGTACATTATTGCCCTGCTTGGCAAAGGAGGCGGCGAGGTTGACCGAGATGTTGGTTTTGCCAACGCCACCCTTGCCACTGGTGACTGCAATCACCCGAACTGGTTTTTGTTGTGGCTTATTCGTTATTGATGAATTATTAGCCATGGAGTCGATTCTCCTCATGATGAGTGGGTACGTGGGTGGTGGGCCGCGTGCTCTCGCGATCTATTATAGGCTGGAGAGTGCTACTGCGTTGGAATAAGTCACGGGCAATTTTGACCAGCTCAATGGACGAGCCGGGGTGTAGGTCTTCGGGTACTTTCTGTCCGTTGCTGATAAACAGCGTTGGTAGTTGGTAGTCGATCAGTGCGTTAAGCACGCCTCCGAGACTGGCCGCTTCATCGACCTTGGTGACAACCGTGCCGGCGAGCTTGATGTCGCTAAATACGCGCATGATTTCACTGGTGATGGCCTGCTGCGCGGTCGCCGACAGCGTCAGGTAGAATTGGATATCGTGCCCGGCGCCGGTCAGCGTTGCGAATTGTTGGGACAGTTCTATATCACGTTGACTCATGCCTGCGGTGTCGATAAGTATTAATTCTTTGTCGCTGAGCTGATCGAGAATGTCTGACAACTCGAACCGATCAGTCGCCAAAAAAACAGGAATGTCGAGCAGTTTGCCGAAGGTGCTGAGCTGGTCAACACCGCCGATGCGGAAGCAGTCGGTAGTAATTAGGCCGATTTTATCGGCGCCGTGGCGTAGGGCATATTGTGCGGCCAGTTTGGCGACGGTGGTGGTTTTGCCGACCCCCGTTGAGCCGATAATGGCATAAGTGCCACCGGTTTCGAGTAAATTGTGATCGCCTTCAGCCAGCATTGAGGCGAGCTCAATCAGGGCTTTCTTCCAGGCGGCATCGTCGCTGCCGTGCATGCCGTTTTTGGAAGCCAGTTTTGTACAAAGATCCCGCTTCAGGCCAAGGCCGTTGAGCTTCCTCATTAATGCGGCTTTACGGGGATTGCCTTGGCCTATTTCCCGCCAGGCCATTTGTGTGAGCTCGCCCTCGATAAGTCCGCGTAGATCCGCTATTTCCTGACGCAGGTCCGACAGTAAACCCGGCTGATTGTCGAGTACTGGGCTGGCGTTTAACAAACTGTGCTGCTGACTCAATAGCGAGCGGCTATGGGTCGCCGCTTGCCGTTGGGCGGCAGCGGTTGGCCGCGCCGGCGCCGTTACTGGGTTGGCTGTTGTGGGCTGGATGGACGGTTGAATTGTTGTTTCGGTAGCAGCGGGTGCTCGCGCCATCTCGGCGGCCAGCTTCTCCACTTCTTCTTCCTCGAAGTCAATGGCGGCGGTGATTTC
Organism: Candidatus Reddybacter sp.; assembly: GCA_041277045.1. Lineage (GTDB taxonomy): Bacteria > Pseudomonadota > Gammaproteobacteria > Pseudomonadales > Porticoccaceae > Reddybacter. The sequence goes on from JBGFSY010000001.1 coordinate 1,130,452, forward strand.
AACACCGTTGCCGAGCTTTTTGTTGGAGAGAATAACAGCGTCCGGGCCCCAGGTTTCCCTCACCTTGCGAATCGCTTCGCGCATGGTTTCGGCTGTGAATCGCTTAATTTTCATGTTTGCCACCTTCTTCGAGTTGACCAGCATGGCTTGCTTTTCGCTGGTCTCAGAGCGCAATGCTCCGCTTATTAATTAATTATCTACCGACAGAATGTATAACCTTGAGCTGCTTGCTCGGCGGTACTTCCTCATAGGACAGTACGTGTAAGCCCGGGTTGGCTGCTCTCACCAAATTGGATAGCCAGGTGCGCAGCGCCGAGGCCACCAGTAGTACCGGGGTTTGCCCCTGAGTCGCCTGTGTCTGTGCTGAGTTGCTAATTTGTTGAAGCATATTGTCTGCTAATCCGGGTTCCAGTCCGCCGCTTGTCGCCGAGCCTTGTAATACGTTTAGCAATATCTGTTCCAACTCTGGGTCGAGGGTCATTACTTGCAGTTCAGGCGCCATTCCATTGACCTGCTGGTAGATAGTACGGCTCAGAGCAATCCGGGCCTGTGCCGTCAAAACGTCGGCTTCTTGACTCTTTACAGCGTTTTCCGCCAAGGACTCGGCGATGGTGCGTACATCTTTAATGGGTATGTTTTCCTCCAGTAGATTTTGCATGACTTTAAGCACAACACTTAGGGAGAGAATGCCGGGCACCAGGTTCTCCACCAGTTTCGGCGAGGATTTCGCTAGCAGGTCGAGCAGTTGCTGCACCTCGTCGTGACCGAGGAGTTCGTGGGCATGTTGTTTCAGTGACTCGCTGAGGTGGGTGGCGATCACCGTGGAGCAGTCGACCACGGTGTAGCCCATGGCCTGAGCTTCATCGCGCAGGCTGGGCTCTATCCACAGTGCCTCCAGACCAAAGGCGGGATCTTTAGTGGCAACGCCGTTCAAGGTGCCAAACACCTGGCCGGGGTTGATGGCCATCTCTTTACCGGGATGAATCTCGGATTCGCCCAGGGGCACGCCGTGCAGAGTAATGCGATAAGCGTTGGGCGACAGGTCGAGGTTGTCGCGAATATGCACTGGCTGCACTAGGAAACCCAGATCTTGCGAGAGCTTTTTGCGCACGCCTTTAACGCGTGTGAGCAGCTCGCCATCCTGATTCTTGTCGACCAAGGGAATCAGCCGATAACCGACTTCGAGCCCGATGGGGTCGACAGTGGTGACGTCATCCCAGCTCAGCTCTTTGACTTCAGCGGGCGGGGCGATGGGTTCGGCAACAGGCTCGGCCTGCTCTTCTATTTTATCTTTCTGAATAAGCAAGAAAGCGCCGCCACCCAGCACTGCTGCAAGGCCGAGAAAAACCAGGTTGGGCATGCCGGGAATGATGCCTAACGACGCCATAATGCCGGCGGTAATAATCAGGGCTTTGGGCGATTGAAACAGCTGGGAGCCCATCTGCTGTCCCATGTCCTGAGAATCGGAAGCGCGGGTGACGATAATTGCCGCCGCTGTCGACAGTAACAGTGAGGGTATTTGTGCAACCAGGCCGTCACCGATGGTGAGCAGCACATAGTTGTGGGCCGACTGCGAGGCGCTTAGATCGTGTTGAAAGGTACCGACCGCCATGCCACCGACGATATTAATGACCAGAATAAGAATGCCCGCAACCGCATCACCGCGAACGAACTTACTGGCACCGTCCATTGAGCCGTAGAAGTCGGCCTCTCGGGCGATGTCTTCGCGGCGTATGCGGGCCTGCTCTTGGGTCAGTGCACCGGCGTTTAAGTCGGCATCAATGGCCATCTGTTTGCCGGGCATGGCATCCAGGGTAAAGCGGGCCGATACTTCTGAAATACGTCCGCCACCCTTGGTGACTACCACGAAATTGATAATCACGAGGATGGCGAATACCACCAGACCGACGGTGTAGTTGCCGCCGACGACAAAGTCGCCAAAGGCTTGAATGACCTTGCCCGCCGCGTCGGTGCCGGTGTGGCCCTCGAGGAGTACCACCCGTGTCGAGGCAATATTCAATGCCAGTCGCAATAGCGTGGCAATCAGCAATACGGTGGGGAAAGCCGTAAATTCGAGCGGCCGTTCGGCGTAAATAACCGCCAATAAGACGATCAGCGAAAAGGAGATATTAAAGGTAAAGAAAACATCCAGCATCACCGGAGGCAACGGTAGGATGATCATCGCCAGCATCATCACCACGATGAGTGGGGTGCCGAGACCGGCAATGATTTTCAGCATGGGATTGGCGGGCGGGCCGCCGGTATTGGTGGTTGCGGTATTCATGGACTCTCTCTGCTGGTGTCTTCGCTGCTATCTTCAGGCACCGATAGTTCGTCGGGAATGGTGATGTTGGTCGGTGCCTGTGGCGCGGGCTGGCCCGGCACTATCGGTAGTTTGAGTTGGTAGACATAGGCTAGTACCTGGGCCACCGCGAGGTAAAGCTGGGCGGGGATCTCGCGATCAATTTCGGTACTGGCATAAATGGCCCGTGCCAAGGGTGGTGCTGAAAAGGTCAGCACATCGTGCTCTGCGGCCAGTTTGCGGATACGCAGGGCGATCTCGCCCTTACCTTTGGCGACGACAACGGGTGCCCGTGGACCGAGATCGTCGTACTTCAGGGCGACGGCATAGTGGGTCGGGTTGGTGATCACTACGTTGGCGGTGGGCACGTTGTCCATCATGCGTCGCTGGGACATTTCCCGCTGCAACATGCGGATCTGGCTTTTCACCTCGGGGCGGCCCTCGCTCTCTTTGCTCTCGTCTTTGATTTCCTGCTTGGTCATTTTCAACTGGCGCTTGTGTTCCCAGAGCTGGAAGGGCACGTCGATGGCGGCAATCAAAATCAGCGCCGTACAAAAGCTCAGGAAGGAGAGCCCGGCGATACTGGCAAATTGATTGAGGGCTGTTTCGATATCTTTGCTGGCCAGCAGCAGCAGCTGGTCGAAGGTTTGCCAGATAACCACGGTCGCCATCGAACCCACCAGGGAAAACTTGCCGAGGGCTTTGACCAGCTCCATCAGCGACTTGGCCGAGACCATTTTGGCGATGCCTTTCAGGGGATTGAGCTTGCTGATCTTGAAGGCCATCGCCGAGGGGCTGAAGGCCCAGCCGCCCATGGCGAGAGGGCCGACAAAAACAGAGACTAGCAAGAGGACAAAAAAAGGTACGCAAATCAAAATGCCGTTGCCGAGGGCTCTGCCAACGGTGGCAGTGAAGACCTCGGGGTCGTCCATGCCGGCGGGGCTCATGCTCAGGTAATTTTCCATCTGCGCTGAGAGGTCGCCGATCATGGTGCCACCAAAGGCGATCAGGCCGCCGGCGCCGACGAGCAAAGATATCATCGTATTGAGCTCGCGGGAGCGCGCCAGCTGCCCCTTCTTTTTCGCATCTTGTTGGCGTTTCGGGGTCGGTTCTTCGGTGCGCTCCTGCCCGCTCTCATGTTCAGCCATCTAGGGCACCAGGAGGGTCGGGATAAGTTTGAACACGCTTTCGAAAGCGCTGGAAATGAGGGGTAAAAACGAGGGCAAGCTGAGTAATATCAGCGCAAAGCCCGCGAGCAAGGTAATGGGAAAGCCCACGGCAAAAATATTTAGCTGTGGTGCCGAGCGGGTGATAACGCCAAAGGCGAGATTGACCAGTAACAATGATGCCAGTGCTGGCAGGGCGATTAACAGGCCGCTGATAAACATCTGGCTGCCCCACTGAACGATCTTCCAGGCCAGTTCGCGGGGCCATTGGGCGCCGACGGGCAGCAGTTCAAAACTGTGGTGAATGGTCTGAATAAGCAGTAAGTGGCCATCGAGGGCGAGGAAGACCAAGGTGGCGAGAATCATATAAAACTGACTGACCACCGGCACCTGTACCCCGTTTTGGGGGTCGACTGCGGAGGCGAAGCCCAGACCCATGGCCATGGCAATACTCTGCCCGGCAATCACCACGGTGGCGAAGGCCATATGGAAAATAAAGCCCATGCCCAGGCCCAGGGCGATTTGCTGCAGGCTGATTAACAGGCCGGCAGCACTGAGTGGATTGATCTCTGGGGCGTGAACGATGGGGGCCAGTATCCAGGCGATGGCCAGGGCGAGAACAACGCGGGTGCGCACGGGGATAGACTTGGCACCGAGCACCGGTGAGGCGAGCACAAAACTGCCGACACGTAGCAGTGGCCACATCAGGCTGGTGACCAGGCGCATCACATCGTTGACTGAAAACTCCACCTTAGTTGCCGTTGCCCTAGCCGGTTATTTCCGGGATGCTGGCGTAGAGGTTCAAGGTGAAGCTGAGCAGCACATTGAGCATCCACGGCCCGGCAATCATGCCCGCGACGGCCATGGCGATCAGTTTGGGAATAAAGCTCAAGGTCATTTCCTGGATCTGGGTGGCCGCTTGAAAGACGCCGATCATCAGGCCGATGGCGAGGGCGGCCAGCAGTAGCGGCGCGGCCAGTAACATGGTGACATGGATGGCGTCGTAGCCAACATCCATAACCGATTCAGGTGTCATGCCGTTCTCCTCTTAATTCAGGCGTGCTTTGTTTACACATAAAAGCCAGCCGCCAGCGTGCTGACAATCAGCGCCCAGCCGTCAATTAACACAAACAACATGATTTTGAAGGGCAGGGAGATAAGGACGGGCGAGAGCATCATCATGCCCATCGACATCAATACACTGGCGACCACGAGGTCGATAATCAAAAAGGGGATGAAGATCAAAAAGCCGATCTGAAAGGCGGTTTTTAATTCACTGATCACAAAGGCGGGTAGTAAGACCTTCAGAGGTACGTCTCTTATATCGTCGACCTGTACGTCACCGGCCATATCGACAAACAGGGCGACATCGCTCTCTCTCACCTGATTGAGCATAAACTCGCGGAAGGGGCCAATGGCTTTGGTGGCGGCTTCGTTAAAACCCAGCTGTTCTTCCATGTAGGGGGCTACACCTTCGTTATAGGATTTTTCCAGTACTGGGGTCATCACAAATAAAGTGGTGAAGAGTGTCAGGCCGAGGAGGATTTGGTTGGAGGGGGTCTGTGCGGTGCCCAGCGCCTGGCGAAGAATGGCGAAGACCACCAGAATGCGGGTGAACGAGGTCATGGCAATTAAGGCTGCCGGTAGCAGGCTCAGCGCAGTCATCAACAGTAAAATCTGAATATTCAGACTGTAGGACTGCTGGCCCTCGGTCCCGGAGGTTACGGTCAACAAGGGAATGCCCTGTTCGGCAAAAGCCGTGCTGGATGAGAGTAGCGCCGCGCCCAGCACGAATAGGCTAGTGAGCAGCTTCATGGCGCTGTGTCCTTGCGTACTTTGGATATCAGTGTAGAAAAAGATGTTTTTTGCGCGTCTTCTGTATTCTCTGACCCTGTCGCTTCCATGGAGGTTGCTAATGAACCTTGCTCCTTGGCAGATGCGTCTGTTATTTCGCCCAGTTTGGAAATACTGCCGGGTGCCACACCCAGTACCAGGTTGGTTGTGCCGGCGCGCACGATAACAACGCGCTCACGCTGGCCAACGGATAGCGAGGCGATAAGCTCCAGGTCTTTGATGTCGCGATTGGGCAGGCGATTAATGCGTTTTAGCAACCAGGCCAGGGCGGCAATACTTAACAGCACAATCCCAAGACCGCTGACCAACTGTAAGAAATAACCTGAAGTATCCGCCAGTGGCACCTTGCCGACACTGGGCTCCTCGGCCTCAGTGAGAACGGCAAAAGGCAGTGCGAAAAGTACGGATAGTGGCAGAAGTGTTTTCATTTGAGTTTTTTAACGCGCTCGCTGGGGCTGATCACATCGGTCAGGCGAATACCGAATTGATCGTCAACCACCACCACTTCGCCGTGGGCAATGAGGGTGTTATTGACGAGTACGTCGAGGGGCTCACTAACCAGCCTGTCCAGCTCAATCACCGAGCCCTGGGAATAGCGCAGCAAATCCCGAATCGGTACCTGAGTGCGACCTATCTCTACAGAAATGGTAATGGGCACGTCGAGAATGACATCGAGATTGATATCCTGGTCATCCAGGGTCGCTGCAGTGTTGTTGCTAGCCATTGGGCTACCCTGGCTAAGATCCTTCAGGGGTGCGGCAGCATAGTCTTCAGTTTGACTGGGTTCGCCGCCCGTTTTAGTGTTGTTTGTTTGCTTGTTCTCGTCGTCACTCATGGTGAGTCTCCACTACTTTGATTTGTTTGTTTGTGGCCGCAGTCTGCTAGGGGCGATGCTTTTTGTTGCGTATTTTGATGGCATTTTTGTCATTGAAGGCGCCGAATTCACCGTCAAAAATGGGCACGCCCTCGGCGAAGAGGGTGACCGTATCGCTAATGTCCATGGGGATGATGTCGCCGGCCTCGAGTTTGAGTACTTCGCCAAGTGATAGCTGGGCGGTGCCAAGGGTGCTACTCAGTGCCACGCTCGTCGATTTAAGCTCGTCGATGATCACTGGCGCCCAGGTGCCCTGGTCATCGCGTTTTTCAGCCTGATAGGTTACTGAAAACTGCTCTCGGTAAGGTTCAATCATCGCCATCGGCATGGCGAGTTCGAAGATGCCCTGTGCGCCCTCAAAAATAATGTCAAACCGATTTACCAGCAGTTGCTCGGCGGGATTCATCAGTTGCGCAAAGTCAGGATTGGTTTCGGTCTGCTTTGCTTCAGGATGAACTTCAATATCGGCTTTCCAGCTGAGCTGTAAGTCATTCATCACTCTCTGCAGCAGCATATTGCCGATGCGCATTTCAGACGGTGTGAAGTCTGGCTTATCTGCGGCCAACTCTTTTTTCATTGAACCACCGAAAAAACTACTCGTCGCATTAGTGATCATGTTGTTGTCAAACACCGCAAGGGCGAGACCCTTCATGGGTGCTAGATTGATGAAATTAATGTGGGTAGGTAGTTCCAGGGTGTGCAGGTAGTCGATAAATGATGTCCCTCGTGCGCCAACAAACTTGACGTTGTTGGAGCAGCGTAAGGTGTTGAAGATGCTCTCGCAAAATTGCAGGGCAAAACGCTCGTGAATAACGTTGAGCAGGGGCAGGCCGGCGCTGAGTGACTGGCCCTGGCGAGAGAAATCAAAAGTGCGGACATGGCCGATGCCGGGGACGATGGTGCCGATATCGGCGCCGGATTCACCGCCGTCATCGTCATCCTCCACACTGGTTAGCAGCGCGTCGATCTCTTCCTGGGTGAGTACCTCTTCGGCATCTGTGCCGGAGTCTGAATCGGCCATTACTGCATCACATAGCCGGTAAAGTACACCGCTTCCACTCGCCCCGGGTTGTGGCTCTTATTTTGCTCGGCCTGAATAATATTACGGATTTCGAGCAGCATTTCCTCGCGCAGCGCTTCCTTGCGATCCTCGCCATTGAGTTCGTCAAAGCTTTTGTTGCTAATCAGCATAATTAAACGGTGGCGAATAGCGGGCATGTGGTGTGTTACCTGCTCGAGTATCTGCGTCTCGTGGCTCATCACCGACAGGGTCATCTGCAGGTAGCGAAGGGTATCTTTGTAGACAAAATTAACAATAAAGGGCGGTTCAAGGGCTAAATAGTAACTCTCTCCCCGTGCTTCTATTGCGTTGTTTGAAGAGGCCTCGGCCGCTGAAGATTCGCTGCTAAAGTAGAACCAGGCGCCGCCGCCACCGATGACGAGCAGGGCTACAATGGTGACGATTATTGCTACTGTCTTATTCAAACTTTGGTAATCCTTGTGTTGGCTAAGCTTGTGCTATTTGTCTGTACGGCAATTGAGCGTGCATACAGAGCCATTTGAAAGTGTTTAAGCACTAACTATGCCACTTAAATTTATTGTTTCAATACAGTGACTTAAGTTGTTTCTATAGGGCTTTGTCAAAGAATTGACAGGGTTTTAGATGATGGCTGTCAAATACATGGGTGTTTCAGTGGTGTTGAAAGGAGGGCAGTGCAAAATGGGATAAAGTAGGATGTGTTGGCGAAGCCCGGGTGGCTTTGAGAGACGCTGGAAAACTTACAGGCCCTGAGAAGCTTGTTCTAAATCGTGGCTGCGCTGAGCCATTATTTTCTGTACACCGCGGGCATCGTTTAATAATTTGTCGATGGCTTTTTTGCTGTAGGGGTTGAGGTTATCTGACTGAGCGGGCTGAGGAGTGGCAGGCTGGTCATTTATCGGCTTGATATCAGTAGTCACTTTGTCGGGCTGGGGTAGACCCTGAATAATATTGGTGTCGGAATTGAGGAAAATCACCTGTTCAGGGCTTATACCCTCCGGTAAATTCTCACTAAAGTGCCAGCTGCCATCATTGCCCCGCCACTTATACACTTTGCTGACGGTTGCAGGCAATGCCTCTTGCTCGCCTTTGCCGAGGAGTTTGATATCTGGCATTGCGGGTAGTGATAAATCGGGTAGATGGGGGCGCTCAAACTTCGGTACTAATTGACGAATATCAATACCGTTCACTGAAGCCATATAGAACATAATGCCGGTAGCGATAATGAAAGACATGATAATACGGAAAATAAGGCGCTTAATCATGGTTTCTCGGATCCTGTCGCTAAAAAAATGGGCTGCCCATTTCACGGTTTTTAATCATGACAGTTTGAATGAAGAAAAGGTGTGTGTCGGTGCCGGTTTTCATGTGCTGGGCAGAATTGGCTGTCACTGATAGGGGGGAGGAAGTATTTTATGATTAGGACACGTGAAAACTCACTTGCTCGCTATTTGGTGGTGATTTTGATTGGCGCTCTATTTGGCGTTCTGCTGATACAGCCGGTCAACGACCTGGTTATTTATCACCTGTACGAGTCGCATGATAGCTCGATCACCCAGTGGCAGTTTATCTATCAGGATTTAGTCAAATCGCTGACCGGACAAACCAATTTTAAAACGTTGTATTACACCATCGTGGGTGGTGTTATTGGCTTGATGTTTGGGCTTGTGTTTCGGTTTGCACGCAGCAAACTGGATACCATTGATAGTTTGAATCGGGAGCTCGGTAAAGACTTGGCCTTGCTCCTGTCCCAAGGCGAGGGGCCGAGGCTTGAATTTAAGTCGAGCTTTCGTTGGGACCTTCGGCAGAATCAGGCGAATAAGGCGCTGGAAGTGGTGATCATAAAAACCATTGCCGGATTTATGAATGGCAGTGGTGGCACCCTGTTGATTGGCGTGAGTGATGACGGTGTCATCACCGGCCTGAAGCCCGACTACACTTTACTGAAAAAATCCGATGCCGATGGCTTTGAACAGGCCTTAATAACAGTGGTGTCGACGAACCTGGGTGCAGATCTATGCCAGAATCTACACATCGTATTTCACGCGATTGACGGAGAGGATATCTGTCGTATTATCATTAAACCAGCACCAAGGCCGGTCTATCTTAATCGCGAAGGTGGCCCCCGGCTGTATTTGCGCACAGGCGGGGGCACGCGTGATATGAATATACAGGAGGCGACCGAATATATTAAAGGGCGCTGGGGTTGAAAATTGCGTGAGTTAAAACGGGAAAACTTGTGAAAATTGAAGTCGTTAATGAAGCCTGGTACGAGCCCAGTAAGTGTGAAATGTGCAGCATTCGAGATCTGGTGCTGTTTGCTGACCTCAATGAGGATGACTTCCAACTCATACACCAGCCCATTGTCGAACTCAGCGTTAAACCCTTTGAAAGCCTGTATCGCACCGATGACAGCCCTGACTTTGTGTACTCCATTCGCAGCGGTCTGGTGAAGCTGGTTAGCTACAGTTCAGATGGCCGCTACCGTATTGTTCGTCTACAGGGCAAGGGTGACTTGGTCGGTATAGAGGCGCTTAGCGGTCAGCCCTATGCCCATTGTGCTGAAGCTCTTGAGCCGCTTTTGGTGTGTCGAATTCCCGTTGCGGAAGTACAGCGTCTTAATCGCGATACCCCTCGCTTACACAATCAAATGCTCGCTCGCTGGCAAAAAATCGCCACCGATGCCGACAGGTGGATAATTGAACTGTCGACCGGGCAGGCTCGTCAGCGGGTTATCCACCTGCTGCTGCACCTTGCTTCTATCAGTGATCGCGATGATTTTTTTCTGCCCTCGCGGGAAGATATGGGCGCCATGCTGGCCATCACTACCGAAACCACCAGTCGGATGATTTCAGCCCTGCGCAGCGAGAAGATACTACAGGTGCTGGAGAAGAATAGAGCCCGTGCCGACCTGGAGCAGATGCGCGCTCTGCTTACATAGCAAGCTATTTGTAGAGTCCCTTGCTTTATTGTCGATGGGGCAGCTCGCCATAGGCTTTTTCCGGAAACGCTTATCCACAGGTTTTTTTGTCGCTAGCTACGCAGTGTCGCAGAAGCACAATTGTGACCGTTCTCACCTCAATATTTTGATGAGGCAGCCATAATGCCGAGCATTAAAATCGTGAAAAAACAGGATCTGCTAATGAAAATTAAATATTTGTGCTTAACAGCATTACTCTCAGTGACGCTAGTGAATGCCGGTGACTCGACTCTCGATGCCGCGATTGGCGGAGGCCTGGGTGGCGCCGTAGGTGCTGCCATTGGCAATGAGATTGGAGGTCGCGATGGCGCTGTTGTTGGCGGTGCATTGGGCGGGGGTATTGGTGCTGCCGTCACTAGCGATGAAAACTCAGGGCACAAAGACTCACGTCACAGAGATGAGTCTTATCATAAAGGCTCACAAAATATGCATTCGGATTCACGTTTTTGCCCGCCTGGCCAAGCTAAGAAAGGGCGTTGTTAAGACGGAGCTTTGGGCTGATGACTTTGGCACTGCCGAGCAAGTGTTTGGTTGCTAAGGGCGGGATACAATAATAAATATGTGTACTGACTGATCAAAACAACAGTGTTGAGGCAGAGCGCCGATAGCAGTCTTGTAGGATTTTAAGAGATGGTAGCTATGGGCGGACTTGAACCGCCGACCCCAGCATTATGAATGCTGTGCTCTAACCAGCTGAGCTACATAGCCACGAAATGGTCGATCTTTGAAGGCGGGGGATTTTGGCGATTTCAGTGCGGCTTGTCAAGCTAGCGGGGCTAATTTGCGGGACTATTTGGTCGGACTATTCAGTCGGGCTGTTTAGCTGGGTAAAGACGGTACAGGGTGTCGGCATGGTCGTCGCTGATGTAAAGGCTGCCATCTTCGTCCTGGGCGAGTTCAGCGGGGCGACCGAGAACCCTGCCTTTGGGTGTTAAGAAGCCCGTTAATAGGTCTTTTTCAACGATACTTCCGTCGACATTCCAGTGCAGTGAAACAATTTTATAGCCGTCCGGGGTCGAGCGATTCCAGGAGCCGTGTAGGGCGACGAAAGCACTGCGCTCATAGTCTGCTGGCAGCTTAGAACTGCGGTTAAAGATGATGCCTAGTGGCGCGTTGTGGGGTCGAAAGCTGTGTGCTGGAAGGTTTCCCGGCCATTGGGGCTTACTGGGGTGGTCGCCATAGTCGGGATCGGCTTTGCCAGAGCCGTTGATGTAGGGCCAGCCATAAAAGCTGCCGTGAGTGATGTAATTGAGCTCGTCGGAGGGCTCGTCGTCACCGAGCCAGTCGCGACCATTGTCGGTGGCGTAGAGCTGTTCATTCCACGGTGCCCAGTCAAAGCCAGCGCTATTACGCAGGCCGGTAGCAACAATTTCACCGGCGCTGCCATCAGCGTGAAAGCGCATGATGGTGCCGCGTCGGGGGTCTTCCTCAATACAGACATTGCAGCTGGAGCCGATGGCGAGGTAGAGCCAGTCATCGGGCCCAAAGTGGATAACCCGACGCCAGTGATTACCGCCACTGGGCAGCTTGTGAATAATCCGCTGGTAGCTGCCCTGAGTTGCGCCGCTGAGGGGATTGTAGGCGATGCGACCGATGGCCTCGGCCTCGGCAATATAGAGCCAGTTGTTGTGAATGGCGAGGCCCGTGGGCCGCTGTAATTTGTCGATAATTGTTATATGGCGCTCGGCGCTACCGTCATGGTCGCTGTCGATCAGTCGATACACGCCACCCTCACTGGAACTGCTGACGACAAGGCCGGCTGGGCTGAAGGCAAGCCCTCTAGGGCCTGAAATCGCGCTGTAATAGCGCGCGACCTTAAAACCAGCTGCCGTTGTGAGCGGGCTCTGCATAGCTTCAGTGCTTGGCACTTTAATGCCTAGCGCCCTACTACTTAATTGCTGAGCCGTGCGTAGGCCGGGAACAGCGAACCACGCTGCTAGCAGGAGAGCTGGGAATAGGCTGAGCAATAGCAAGCGGCGTTTCATCGCGCCAGCATAGACTGCTCGTCTAGGACTTGCGAGTGCCCTTCAGGGCAACCATCAAGGCGCCGAATACCACCAGTGCGGCCCCGGACAGGGTCAAGCTAGTTAGAGGTTCCGGTGTCATGGCAAAGCCGGGGATAAAACTCAGGCACCACATAAAAAAAATCGTAAAGACCGGCAGGGTCGAGAGCATGGCGCTGGCCTTTGAGGCTTCGATATGGGCCATGGCCTCGGAGAAGCTGCCGGAGCCCACCAAAGTGCTGGTGCCACAAAAAAGTAGCAATAGCTGGCCTGATGTGTCGAGTTCAAAAATGCTCAGTGGCTGGGCTAATGGTAAAAAGACCAGTGAGCCGAGCAGGTAAACCACCAGCATGATTTGCGAGGACGTGAAGTGCAGTAGCAGTTGTTTCTGCAACACGGCGTAGCCGGTCCAGCAGATGGCGGCCAGAGAGATCAGGCCCATGCCCAGGGCGTAGTCGTTGAAGCCGTCGAGCATGGCGACAATGCGAGGGTAGAAAAAAATCACCAACCCGCCTAAAAATATCAAACAGCCCAACCATTGGCGGCGGGACAGGCGCTCGCCAAAAAAGAAGACGCCGGCGAGCAGCAGCATTACGGTCGAGAATTGAATCAATATTTGCGTGGCGCTGGGGGTGATGTGCTGCACGCCGATAATGTAGAGAAAGTAGTTAATAATCAGCAGTAGAGCGCAGGCTGCGAGGCGTAAGTTGTGCCGGGTGCTGCCTTTATCGATGAGTCGCGGCAGAGAGCCGCGGGCGAGTAAAAAGGGCAGTAGCATTAATCCGGCGATGGCGAAGCGGTAGAAATTGATGGTGTGGGGGTCGAGCTGACTGGTGATGCCCTTGGCCGCAATGGGGAAGAAGCCCCAGATCACACAGGCCAGCAGCACCAGGGCAAAGCCGTAGGTGCTGCGGCCAGAAGTGGTGTGAATACCACTCTTTGCCGTGGCGCTTGCTGGGCTGCTGTTCTGATTGTTTTTGCTATGTTTTGCGCTTGTTTTTTTAGCGGGGTCTGGGCTAAGACTCACACATTAAACCGGAAGTGGATGACATCGCCATCCTGCACGATGTAGTCCTTGCCCTCAAGTCGCCATTTTCCGGCATCTTTGGCGCCCTGCTCACCATTACCGGCGATAAAGGCCTCATAGCTAACAATTTCGGCGCGGATAAAGCCTTTTTCAAAGTCGGTGTGAATTTTACCGGCGGCCTGCGGTGCGGTGGCGCCAATGGGAATGGTCCAGGCGCGCACCTCTTTCTCCCCGGCGGTAAAGTAGGTTTGCAGGTCGAGTAGTTGGTAGCCGGCGCGAATCACGCGGTTGAGGCCCGGTTCGTCCATCCCCAGGTCGGCGAGAAACTCGGCCTTGTCTTCATCGTCCAGCTCGGAAATTTCTGCTTCGAGCTTATTGCAAATGGGTACCACCTGAGCACCTTCGGCGGCGGCGAGTGCTTCGACAGCAGCCAGCAGGGGGTTGTCCTCAAAACCATCTTCGGCAATGTTGGCAATGTAGAGGGTGGGCTTGAGTGTCATCAGGCTGACTTCGCCCAATTTTTCAATATCCTCCTCTGCTAGCTCAAGGCTGCGCAGTGGTTTGGCTTCGTTGAGGTGGGGCAGTAGGCGTTCGAGTATCGCCAGTAAAGCGATCGCGTCCTTATCTTTACCCTTGGCGGCACGGGCGGTTTTTTGCAGAGCTTTCTCAACCGCATCGAGGTCGGCCAGGGCGAGCTCGGTATTGATGATTTCAATATCGGCCAGCGGGTCGATCTTATTGGCGACGTGGATGACGTTATCGTCTTCAAAGCAGCGCACCACGTGGGCGATAGCATCAGTTTCGCGGATATTGGCTAAAAACTGGTTGCCCAGGCCTTCACCCTTTGAGGCGCCCTCAACCAGGCCCGCAATATCGACGAATTCCATGGTGGTGGGCAGAATGCGTTCGGGGTTAACGATAGCGGCGAGGGCATCCTGACGGGGGTCGGGCACCGGCACGACACCGGTGTTGGGTTCGATGGTGCAGAAGGGGAAGTTTTCCGCATCAATTCCGGCCTTGGTGAGGGCATTAAACAAGGTGGATTTGCCCACATTGGGCAGGCCGACAATACCGCATTTGAAACCCATGGTGATCCTCTGCTATTGCTGAATGGGCGGGCCTGTTGCTCAGCTCGCGCCAGTAATTGGTTAAGGGGTGTGCTTGTTTGGTCGTGTGCTTATTTCGTGTGCAGGGCTTTCATCGCCTTGTTCCACTGGCCCTCGGTAAGCTCGGGGGTGATCTCAAGGGCAGCGCTAATACTGTCCTCGATCAATTGTTGTTCGGATTGCGGTGCGCGGCGCAAGACGTAGCTGACGACTTCGCTAGCGTGGCCGGGGTGGCCGACGCCAATGCGCAGGCGGGCAAAATTCTTGTTGTTACCCAGAGCTTTAATAATATCTTTCAGACCATTGTGTCCGCCGTGGCCACCGCCGATTTTGAGCCGGGCTTTACCTGGTTCGAGATCGAGTTCGTCGTGGGCGACGAGAATAGCTTCGGGGGGGATATTATAAAAGTTGGCCATGGGGCCGACGGCTTTGCCACTGAGATTCATGTAGGTTGATGGTCTCAGCAGGCGCAGATCTTGCCCGTGGAGATTAATGCGAGCTGTTTCGCCAGAAAACTTACTTTCTTTCTTAAAGCTGGCTCCGTGTCGTGCTGCTAGAGCTGTAACGAAATCGGCCCCGGCATTGTGGCGGGTGTGCTCGTATTGAGGGCCGGGGTTACCCAGCCCAACAACGAGCCTCACTTGCGCGTCCAATGTCGGGGCCTGAAAGCAGAGAAACGAGTGAGCCCTTAGGCTTTTTCGCCCTCTTCTTCATCCCCAGCTTCTTCGCCTTCTGCAGCGCTAGCAACGTCTTCGTCTTCTTCAATCGCTTTCGACTTAACAACGGCAGCGATGGGCAGGTCGTGATCTTCACCGTGGGTCAGTGCAACACTGACCACACCTTCGGGTAGCTTGATGTCGGAAATGTGCAGGGTCTGTCCCAGTGTGATTTCACTCATATCGACTTCAATGTACTCGGGCAGATCGGCCGGTAGACATTCGATTTCGAGCTCATTCATGCTGTGAGAAATCTGGCCACCTTCCATTTTAACGCCGTGACACTCTTCTTCATTAATGAAGTGCAGTGGTGCGCGAATGGTGAGTTTCTTTGTCAGATCGATGCGGAAAAAGTCGACATGCAGGATTTCTGCTTTCGCCGGATGGCGCTGTACGTCTTTGAGAATCACATTCTGGGATTTGCCATCTAGGCTCAACTCAATGATGTGCGAATAAAACGCTTCATTGTCCAGTGCGTGGCTCAGTTGATTAGCGGCGAGAGAGATGCTCTCAGGTGTTTCACCCAAACCATAAATGATGGCGGGTATCTGGTTGTCCAAGCGACGTAGGCGGCGGCTCGCACCTTTCCCTATATCGTTACGGGCTTTGGCATTGAGGACGAAATCGACCATTTGCCTTTACTCCTATGTTGTACCGCTATAGCTGTTGCGACCCAGGTTATAGCGGGTGAGGTTATTTCTCGCCGCCAAATGTGGCGAGAAGCTTATCCGTGCAAGGTTTGGCTAAATTTAGTTAAACATGGCACTGATGGATTCTTCATTGCTGACTCGGCGAATGGCCTCGGCGAGCATGTGCCCCAGTGACAGCTGGCGAATCTGCTTGCAGGCCCGTGCTTCGTTAGTCAAGGGGATACTGTTAGTGATCACCAGGCTATCGAGCTGGGAATTGGTGATGTTGTCGATCGCCTTGCCCGATAAAACCGGGTGAGTGCAGTAGGCAACGACGCGTTTGGCGCCTTGCTCTTTCAGTGCCTCGGCGGCTTTGCACAAAGTGCCTGCAGTGTCGACAATATCGTCAACCAGCAAACAGGTGCGGCCGGCGACGTCACCAATGATGTTCATCACCTGGGCTTGATTGGCCTCGGGTCGGCGTTTGTCGATAATCGCCAGATCGGTATTCAGTTGTTTCGCGATGGCGCGGGCGCGAACCACGCCGCCGATGTCGGGTGAAACCACCAGCAGGTCTTCGTAATTTTGCTTTTCAATATCGTCCAGCAAGACCGGCGAGCCGTAGACGTTGTCGACCGCGCAGTCGAAAAATCCCTGAATTTGCTCGGCGTGCAGATCGACGGTCAAGACGCGATTAACGCCGACGTTGTTGATCATATCGGCGACGACCTTAGCGCTGATCGGTACTCGCGCTGAGCGCACGCGTCTGTCCTGGCGGGCATAGCCGAAATAAGGGACTACGGCAGTGATGCGCCCGGCTGAAGAGCGGCGCATGGCGTCAACAATAAAAATCAGTTCCATCAGATTTTTATTGGTCGGCGCACAGGTTGGCTGGATGACGAAGACATCTCGGCCACGCACATTGTCGTTGATTTGTACGCTGATTTCACCGTCGGAAAAATGGCTGACTTGTGCGTCGCCTATTTTAAGGCCGAGGTGTGCGGCGATTTCCTTTGCCAATTGTGGATTAGAATTTCCTGAGAACAACATCAAGTTGGGCATGGGGGTATCCTGAAATCACGAAGGGCAGAGAGGGTCGGAAGATATGGCTGGGGCGGGAGGATTCGAACCTCCGAGTGACGGGATCAAAACCCGTTGCCTTAACCACTTGGCCACGCCCCAATAAAGCTTGTCTTAACTATTTCACAATGAGCCGGTCGGATAGGCTGGTGAGTGGTTAACTCCCCGGGCGACAAAAGCCTGCCATCGTTGCGGAACATTGGCCAGTACCTGGCGTGCTTGTGCTTCGTTCCCGAAGGAGGCGAAAATACAGGCACCGGTGCCGGTCATTCGAACATTTGCGTATTGCTCCAGCCATTGTCGGGCTGTTTTTACCTCAGGGTAGAGCTTTTCCGCTATGGGTTGGCAAGCATTTCTGCCACCCTGCTCGAGAAAGGCGCGTATTGTGATAGCGCGTGCGTCCCTTGTCAATTGCTGGTGTGAGAATATTCTTGGTGTTGAGACTTCAACATCGGGCGCGAGCACGAGATACCAGCATTCGGCCATGTCAACGGGACTGAGAATCTCGCCAATTCCCTCCGCCCAGGCAGTGCGGCCGTGGATGAAAACCGGTACATCGGCTCCCAGTTTAAGACCAATGGCGGCGAGCTGTTCGCGGCTGATACCTAGTTGCCACAACTGGTTGAGGCCGATCAGTGTTGTGGCTGCATCGCTGCTACCGCCGCCTAGACCGCCGCCAAGGGGCAGGCTTTTGTGCAAGCGAATATCGGCACCGTAGTGCTGCTTGGTTTGCGTTACGGCAAATTGTTGCAGTGCTTTGGCGGCGCGAAAAACTAGATTATTTTCTTCGGCAATGGTCGGGTGGGCAGGGCTGAGGGTGATTTCTTTATCATCGCGCCGCTGAAAATCGAGTTGGTCGCCATAGTCGAGTAATTGAAACAGGGTTTGCAGCTGGTGATAGCCATCGGCGCGGCGCCCGATAATGTGTAGAAAGAGGTTGATTTTTGCCGGCGCTGGCAGGCTGAGTTGGTCTTGTGTCACGGGTGAATTACTTATCCAGTGAGTGGTTTGGGCTTGAGTTGCTGTGTTGCGGGTCGCTCTCTGGGAAAGACCACGCCTTTAAGAGCAGAGTAAAAGCCAGTTCGTTGCTACTGCCTTTGATTTTACCCGGTAATGGGCCGCGAGGCCCGGCCTGGTAGTGATTGATATTAATTTGCCAGCCATCTTCTTGCAGTGTGTCTAGCAGGCCTTCTTTGTTGAAGGTCTCAAGGGCTTGGCCCGATGCGTTGGCCGGCATGCCTCTGACCCAGTAGCGCATTTGCTCCACGGGTAGTTGCCAGCCAAAGAGTCGCCGGGTTAATGCGCTGGAAGAATGAGAGCTTATGTCGGCTTCTCCCGGCTGGCTGAGGGTAATAGCTTGCGCGTTGCCAGTGATTTGCACCGTGCCGACGCCAAAGGGGCCACTCAAATAAATAGTGAAGTTGTCGCCGTGCTGAGTCCAGTCAAACCAGGCGCTGCCGGAGTCCTCGCTGTTGCGATAAGCGAGCTTGCCCTTAATCTGCCAGTTATCAATACTCGCCATCTTGGTTTGGTGTGCCGACCAAGAAAGGGGGAGGGGCTGGATGCTGGGATCAGGTTGTCTTTGTAGCGGCGCACAGGCGCTGAGCAATAATAGAAGCAGGGCGATAAAGCCAAGAGCTGGCAGGGAGGGCCGGTAGTTGGGCCTTAGGCTGATGGGCCTTGGCGGGTTGGGTATTGGCAGGTTGGGCATCGACGTTGGGTGCTGACAATTCAGAACGGGCTATTCTAAAGCATGGCGCTAATAGTTGGATATTCAGAGTTGGACATTTAAGCGCTTTAAGGTGTTGAGCAAAAATTCGCTGCTGGGATTGTCGTCGATGGCATCCTGCCAGATAGAACGGGCTTCCTCCTCTTCGCCCGTTGCCCACAATACCTCACCCAGATGGGCGGCGACCTCGGGGTCGGGCATGGTGTTCATCGCCGCACGTAAATGGCCCAGTGCTTCATTGTATTCACCGCGCTTATAAAGCACCCAGCCGAGACTGTCTCTGATAGCGGGGTCATTGGGTTTAATGGCTAGTGCTCGCTGAATAAGTTTGAGAGCCTCATCGTAACGATCGGTACGATTGGCCAGTGTGTAACCGAGGGCGTTGAGGGCTAAAGCGTTGTTGGTGTCGCGCTCAATAATGGCTCTCAGGTCTTTTTCACTGGCGGTAAGGTTGCCGAGCTTTTCGTGAACCAATGAGCGGCTGTACAGCAGCTCAATATTATCTGGATGCTCCGCGAGCCCTTCGTCGAGCAAGGCTTGAGCACTTTGATGGCCTTGCTGTTCAATCAGTAGTCGGCTCTCGATCTGGTAGAAAGCACTGGTGTGATTGGGGTAGTCCAGGCGCAATTTATGCAAATACAGTCGGGCGTCGTTGAGTTGATCGCGGTTTGCCAATATTTGGCTAATGCGAACAGTCGCCTGTAAAAACAAATCGTTGCTGCCGACCCTGTGGTAGTGTTTCAGCGCATCGTCAAGTTCCTGGCTTTGCTCGGCCATCACGGCAAGTTGATAGTGGGCCTGTGAGGCTAAATGCCCGTTGCTGATCAGGCTGCGGTAGATTTCTTTGGCGGGCTCGACATCATGGTTTTCGCGGTGAAGAAGAGCCAGTGCAAGCTTGAATTTGTCGTTGGCAGGCTCCTGTTCGGCCAGGGCTGTCATTTTTTCTATGGCCAGGGGAAGATCTTTCTCGGCCACAAAGCGGATTAATTGCAGTTGTAACTGCTGGCTTTGGGGTGAGAGTCTGAGCCCCTGCTCCAGCTCGTCAATAGATGCCTCGTAACGTCCTGCTTTATGCAGAATTTGTGAGGCGATGAGTCTGGTCGGCTGGTCGTCAGGGTGCTTGGCAAGAATGTGATGAGCCGTGTCCAGCGCATCGTCGACGCGGTCAAGCTGGGCAAGTAACAGGGTTTTGCCCAGTAATAAGTCTCGGCTGTCGGGGTGGTTTTGTTCGCCAGCAATATATTGCTCAAGCAGGTGAAGGCGATGCTCCTCGTCGAGTTCTGCGGTATAGCTGGGCAGCAAGACCATATATTTGCCGTTATTTTGGCGCAGCAAAAACTCGGCATGTTTAAAAGCGAGGCTGAAGTCGCCGCGTTGAGCCTGTGCGTAAAAGGCCATATTGCGAGCTTGCATGCTCTCGGGTTCGACTTCAGCCCATAAAACACCAAGCTCCTGAAGTGCGTCATTATTTTTTTGATAAGAGGCCGTGCTCACGGCTCTGGCGATAACTCCGGGGTCGCGAGTGGCAAGCGCCTGGCGGCGGTAATTTTCGAGTGCCAGGGCAAGATCGCCGCGCGTGCCTGCAACTTCAGCAACAAGTAAGTCGTAAAAAGTGTCTTTGGGAAAGGGCCGAACGGGGTATTCTGGACTGGTTGATGAGGGCTCGCCCGGTGCGCTTTTGGCCTTGCCTTCGGCGTTTTGTGCGCGCTCTGGTGAGGCGCAGGCGGCTAATATCAATAGTGCAGCCACCGACAACAAACCTCGCAGGTTGAGCCTCGTGAACTTGTTTTTACCGCGTAAGTGGGGCTTATCGAGCATAGCAGGGTAATTCCGGGCTGTTGCCGTAGAGAGTAGTGAGTATAATTGTGACAACTGTGAAGCGTTAAGTTTCATCGCTGTGATTGTGAAACATATCCATATTGGCCCTTTATGCCCCTGATCGCCCTAGGAATCAACCACCGCACTGCAAGTCTCGACGTTCGTGAGCGTGTAGCCTTTGCCCCCGATCAGATGATTTTGAGTCTGCAGCAGGGTCGCGAGGCCAGTGGTGCGGATAATTTAGCGATACTGTCCACCTGTAACCGCACTGAGCTTTACGCCAGCGGCCGTGTTGCCCCCGGCACATTATTGGCGTGGTTGGCGGATCATCATCGCGTGCCGGCCAATGTTTTGGAGAGTAGTTGTTACGTGCTTGAAGATGATGAAGCCGTACAACACATGATGAAAGTCGCTAGCGGCTTGGACTCCATGGTCTTGGGTGAGCCGCAAATTCTCGGGCAAATGAAATCGAGCTACGCGGTCGCGCAAAAGGCCGGCACCGCCGATGGGCTATTGTCACAGGTGTTTCAGGGTGTGTTTGCTACCGCTAAGCGCGTGCGCAGTGAAACGGCGATTGGTCAGAACCCCGTGTCAGTGGCCTATGCCGCAGTGAGTTTGGCACAACGCATTTTTAGCGCGATGCAAGATGTTACCGCGCTGTTGATTGGTGCTGGCGAAACGGTCGAGCTGTTGGCTCGCCATCTGCGCGAGCAAGGGGTGGGCGATATCATCGTCGCCAACCGCACCCTGGCTCGCGCTCAGGAAATGGCGGAGATATTTTCTGCCGAGGCCATTTTACTATCGGAGATTCCCGAGCATTTACACCGGGCCGATATCGTTATTTCATCCACCGCTAGCCAGTTGCCGATTTTGGGCAAGGGCGCGGTGGAGTCGGCCTTAAAACAACGCAAGCATCGGCCGATATTTATGGTTGATATCGCCGTGCCCCGGGATATCGAGCCCCAGGTGGCCCAGCTTGACGATGTTTATCTATACACCGTCGATGATCTGAAAGAAGTGATTGAGGCTAATTTGCGCCATCGCGAAGATGCTGCCGGCCAGGCCGAGGTCATTATTGAGCAGGGCGTGAATAACTGGCAGAACCAATTGCGTGGCCAGCAAGCGGTGAGTACGATTCGCGCCTTTCGCGATAATCTTGGTGCGCTGCGCGATGTGGAGCTCGACAAGGCCCTGGCCGCAATAGCCCAGGGTCAGTCGGCGGAGCAGGTGCTGCGCCAGTTGGCCCACGGCCTCACCAACAAGTTTTTACATGTGCCCACTACACGCCTGAAAAAGGCGGGTGAGCAGGGTGATAGTGGCTATATTCGCTGGGCCCACGATTTATTCGATTTGCCGGCGACGGGCGAAACCTCCGCACTCGACAACCCTAAAGAGAACGCTACCTACGCTGCTGGTGTTCATACAAAAGATAAGATAAAGGACGAGCCATGAAAGCCTCCCTATTAGAAAAACTGGATCGTCTTGCCGAGCGCTATGACGAAGTCGGACATTTACTGAGTGACGCAGAGGTGATTGCCGATCAGAACCGCTTCCGTGGCCTGTCGATGGAATACGCTGAACTGGAACCCGTGACAAAAACCTATCAGCAATTTGTCCAGGTTATGGAAAATATTGACGAAGCACGGGCCATGCTCAAAGACAGCGATCCCGATATGCGCGAGTTGGCGCAAGAGGAGTTGCGAGAGGGCGAGGCGGAGTTGACCGGGTTGGAGAAGGACTTGCAAACCCTGTTGCTGCCGAAAGACCCCAACGACAAGCACAATGTGTTTCTTGAAATTCGTGCGGGCACCGGTGGTGACGAGGCGGCAATATTTTCCGGTGATTTGTACCGCATGTACTCGCGCTATGCTGACACCCGGGGCTGGAAGGTCGAAATTGTCAGTGAACGCCAGGGCGATCACGGTGGCTATAAAGAAATTATCGCGCGCATTGTTGGCAAAGATGTTTTCTCCCGTTTTAAATTTGAGTCGGGCGCCCACCGCGTACAGCGTGTGCCCGAGACCGAATCTCAGGGGCGGGTGCATACCTCGGCTTGTACGGTGGCTATTTTGCCGGAGGCCGATGAGATTGAAGCGGTGGAAATCAAAAAGGCCGATCTGCGCGTTGATACTTTTCGTGCCTCGGGTGCGGGTGGTCAGCATGTCAACAAAACCGATTCGGCGATTCGCCTAACCCACTTGCCAACCGGCATCGTGGTTGAATGTCAGGATGAGCGCTCGCAGCACAAGAATAAAGCGCGGGCGATGTCGCTGCTACAGGCGCGTATTCTCGATGGGCTGCAGCAAAAACAATCTCAGGAAGAGTCTGATTTGCGCCGCAGTCTGGTCGGCAGCGGTGATCGCTCCGAGCGTATTCGCACCTACAACTTCCCCCAGGGGCGAGTGACCGATCATCGTATTAATCTCACCCTGTATAAAATCGATGAAATTTTGCAGGGTGATTTAGGGCAGGTTATTCAGCCCTTAATTACCGAGTATCAGACTGAGCAATTGGCCGCACTGGCGGAATAAAACAATTAAAATATGTCCGTAGAAAATCCCAGTATCGCCGAATTGTTGCGGCTTGCCTCGGCGCTCGACGGTGTCAGTGATACGCCTCGACTCGATCTGGAAGTGCTGCTTTGCCATGTGCTCGACAAGCCGCGCAGCTATCTTTTTACCTGGCCAGAGAAAGTGCTCGATCAAAAATCGAGCGAGCACTTTAACGACTTATTTCAGCGCCGCGCTAATGGTGAGCCCATTGCGTACTTAACGGGGGAAAAGGAGTTTTGGTCTTTGTCCTTAGAGGTCAATGCAGCGACCTTAATACCCCGTCCCGATACAGAGCTGCTCGTTGAAACAGCTCTCAGTTTGCTCGACAAAGCCAATGCACATGTTCTCGACCTTGGTACCGGCACCGGCGCTATTGCTCTGGCGTTGGCGAGCGAGCGTCCGAACTGGCAAATCATCGCTGTCGATACCGTGCCGGAAGCGGTGGCTCTCGCCGAAAAAAACCGTCAGCGTTTAGCTTTGGATAATATTCGCGTAAAACAAAGCCACTGGTTTAAAGATGTTGCTCCGCAGAAATTTGATCTTATCGTCACTAATCCCCCCTATATCGACGCCGATGACCAGCATTTAAAACAGGGTGATGTTCGCTTTGAACCGGGCTCTGCTCTGGTGTCCGGAAATAATGGTCTGGCTGATATCGAGCTGATTATTTGTGGGGCAAAAGAATATTTAAGTGATGGCGGATGGGTGTTGATTGAGCACGGTTATCTGCAGGCCGACGCCGTGCGTACCTTGCTGAATGATGAAGGGTATAGCCAAATCTCAACACAGCGAGACATGGCGGGGCATGAGCGTCTGGCGCTTGCTTGTCTTAAAATACGATAAATGTGGCTTGAGTAAGCTGATTAATTGCTAGCTCAATAGATAGGTTTAAACCTTGATTTATTGACCCCTGTTTGAGCGGGCAACTTTCATTTGCGGGCTAAAATCACCCTGCTCATTATTCGCTTATACCCTAATAAATAAGATATTTTGTTATATGATATGCCTGCGCCATTAATACTAATAATTATCATGAGATCATGCCATGCAACACACCAGTCAGTCAGCTCAGTTTATGTTTCGCAACACCCTGTGGCGACATGCCAGCAAAACGGCGGTGGTGATTGGCGAGCGCGCTTATACCTATAAGCAGCTGGACAACATGTCGAGCCACCTTGCCGCTCACCTCGCCAATAGTGGTGTGGCCAAGCAAGACCGGGTGGCGATTTTGCTGCGCAATTGCATTGAGTATGTAGTCACCGATTTAGCGATTATCAAACTCGGCGCGGTGAAAGTGCCGTTGAACGAAATGCTTAGCAGGGATGACGTCGCCTACATGGTCGGCCACTCAGGTGCGAAGGCGATGGTGGTGCATAGCTCCTTGACCGATAAGCTCGATGAGACCGAGCTGGCTAATACTGAACTAGGCCATCGTCTTGAAGTGGATGATATCGGCAGCGGTGTAACAGCGGGCCATAGCGCTTGGGGTGAGTTGTTCGCGGGTGATCTACAAGGCTTTGAGTGGCAGGAAGTTGGCCCTGACGATACGGCACTGATTCTCTACACGGGCGGCACGACCGGACGGCCGAAGGGTGTGATGCACAGCCACGGCGCGATGATGATTAACGGCCTGACCCATATCGTGCACGGCGAAATTGCCGAGGGCGAAAAGCTATTACTGATCAGCCCGCTACCCCATTCGGCCGGTTTCTTTTTACAGACAGCGCTGCTGCAGGGCGCGACCGCCTATGTGCAGAGCAAGTTCGATCCGGATGCGGTACTCGAAACCATTAGTAAAAACGGCATCACCTGGACCTTTATGGTGCCGACGATGATTTACCGGGTGCTCGATGCCTACGACCCGAGCAAATACAATATCGAAACCCTGCGCACCCTGGTTTATGGCGCTGCACCCATTACCAAGCTGCGTTTGCGCGAGGTGCTGGATAAATTTGGGCCGGTATTATTGCAGCTGTTTGGCCAGACCGAAGTGCCTAACTTTGCCACCAAGCTTTCCAAGGCCGACCATCTCGATGAGAAATTCCTCGGCTCCTGCGGCCAGCCGATTATTACCTCTGATGTGCGCATTGGTGATGAAAAGGGTGTGAGTTTGCCCTTTGGTGAGGTTGGCGAAATAATGGCCCGCTCACCTTATACCTTGAGTTGTTATTACAACGCGCCCGAAAAAACCGCCGAGGTTTACGAGGGCGAGTGGGTGAAGACCGGCGATGTCGGTTACCAGATCGACACTGGCCATGTGTTTATTGTCGACCGCTCCAAAGACATGATTATCTCCGGCGGCATGAATGTGTATTCGTCGGAAGTCGAAAACGTGGTGCAGGAATTTCCCGGCGTGAAGCAGGTGATGGTGATCGGCATCCCGCACGAAGACTGGGGCGAGGCGGTGTGTGCGGCAGTGGTACCTGCAGACGGCGAGCTGGATGAAAAGGCGTTAATCGCCTTTTGCAAAGATAAACTCGCCGCCTATAAGGTCCCGAAGAGCATTGATATCGTCGATGAAATTCCACTCACCGCCTATGGCAAGCCGGACAAAAAAGCCCTGCGCGTGAAATACTGGGGGGATCAAACCCGCCAGGTCAATTAATGATTCCCGTTACGGTAATTACCGGCTTTCTCGGCAGCGGCAAAACTACGCTCATTTCTCGCTTGCTGCAAAGCCCGGACCTTGCCGACACCGCGGTGATTGTTAATGAGTTTGGCGAGACAGACCTCGACCACACCCTTATCGCCTCCAGCAGTGAGAACATCCTGCAGTTAATGAATGGCTGTATTTGCTGCACCATTCGTGAAGATCTCGCCCTCGAACTACGCAATCTTTTTCATTTGCGAATTCTGGGCGATGTGCCGCGCTTTAATCGCGTGTTGATAGAAACCACCGGCCTCGCCGATCCGGTGCCCATCGTCCACACACTGATGGCCAACACTGAGTTGCGCAAAGCCTATCGCATGCAGGCGGTGGTGACTTTAGTGGATGCGGTGGCGGGTGAGCGCACCCTTGCCGATCAGGATGTGTCCCGCCGCCAGGTGGCGCTGGCTGACGAATTGCTAATCGCTAAATCTGATCTGGTCGATGAGCAAAGCATGGCCAGGCTGGAAGCACTGCTCGTTGAAATGAATCCCTCGGCACCCGTCAGGGATGGCCGTGATTTGAGTGTCGCTGAGATAATCCCCATTCTTTCCGCAGACAATCATTATCCCCTAAAGGGTAAGTCTGACGATATTGAAAAGTGGCTGGGTGCGGGGGCTCGTTCTGCGCAGAGTGGCGAGCACCATTTAGGGCACGGCAGCAGTATTCAGACCTTTACCTTGTGTCGTGAGCAGGCGATGAATCTCGCTGATGTGATACTTTTTTTTCAAGAGCTGGTAAATTACGCCCCGGACAAACTATTGCGGGTGAAAGGTCTGGTGGCTGTCGAGGGCAAGTTAGCCACGCCGGCTGTTGTACATTGCATACGCGATAAAGTTTATCCCTTGTTATGGCTTGATGAATGGCCAGGAGATAAAGCGCAAACCCTGTTGGTATTTATTACTGACGGGATTGAAAAGCATGAAGTTGAGAAGATTTTACACAGCGTTTGCAGTCAGTAAACGACCACTTAAATAATAGAAACAGAGGAATATGATATGGGACGCGTTCAAGACAAAGTAGCATTGATCACTGGCGGTACTGCGGGTATCGGTTATGCCACAGCCGAATTGATTGGCCAGGAAGGCGGTAAAATTGTCATTTCCGATATACGTCCAGTTGAGGGTGAGGCGTCAGCTCACAAATTGCGTGCCCAGGGTTATGACGCTATTTTTGTTGAGCAGGATGTGACTGAAGAAGCGCGCTGGCCCGAGGTTATTGCCGCCGTGGTTGCAAAATACGGACGCCTGGACATTATGGTGAACAATGCCGGTGTTGCTGCTGAAACTGAACTTGAGACATGCGATCTCGCCCACTGGCGTTTTGTTAATTCGGTGAATATGGAAGCCGTGTTTATGGGTACCCAAAATGCTATTAAACAGATGAAACTCAATGGCGGTGGCAGCATTATTAATATTTCATCCATCGAAGGTTTGGTGGGCGATCCCCGCTTTGGTGCCTATAACGCCAGTAAAGGTGGTGTTCGTTTATTCTCTAAATCGGCTGCGCTCTATTGTGCCGAGAAGAAATACAATATTCGCGTTAACACCCTGCACCCCGGATTTACTAAAACACCAATGGTTGATGATGCGAATGATATGTTTTCGGAAGATGATGCCGAGCGAATCAACCGTGAAATTGTTATGGGCCATATGGCTGAAGCCGTTGACCAGGCCTACGGCATTCTATTTTTGGCCTCTGACGAATCACGTTATATGACCGGCACTGAGCTGGTTATCGACGGCGGCTTTACCTGCCACTAAGACCCAGAGAGGGAATGGCGGTGGGTAGAGTTCAGGGTAAAGTGTGTTTGGTTACCGGCGGTACCGATATACGTCCTAAAGAGGGTGAAGCTGCGGCGCAGACTCTGCGTGATTAAGGCTATGCGGCGATCTTTATTGAACCGGACGTGACCAGTGAAAGCCGTTGGCCAGAAGTCATCGCCGCCATGGTTGCCGAATACGGCCGTCTGGATGTGTTGGTGAACAACGCTGGCGTGGGTGCGGCGACCGATTTTGAAGAGAGCGACCTGGCTCACTGGCGCTTTATTCAGTCGGTGAATCTGGAGTCCGTCTTTATGGGCGCCCAGAACGCCATTAAGCAAATGAAGCTTAATGGTGGCGGTAGTATCGTCAATATTTCTTCTATTGAAGGGCTTATCGGCGATCCGCGCTCGGCGGCCTACAATGCCAGCAAGGGTGGAGTGCGCTTATTTACCAAGTCGGCTGCGCTGTATTGTGCGGAGAAAAAATACAATATCCGCGTCAATTCGGTACACCCCGGTTTTACCAAAATAGCGATGGCGGCGAGTGCCGGTGATTTGTTTGGCCCGGACGATTTAGTGCGCATTCAACACGAGATTGTTATCGGCCATATGGCGGAGCCTCAGGATCAGGGCTTCGGTATTTTATACCTGGCATCGGATGAGTCGAGGTATGTCACCGGTACCGAGCTGATCATCGATGGTGGCTATACCTGTCACTAATGCCACAGGGTCCTGGCTTGGGTAGGAATCTTGCCTAGGTCCGGGCTATCCTTTTAAAAGGTCACTGCATGCGTTCGATACTTCTACTCAATGCCAAGGGTGGCTGTGGTAAAACCACTATGGCGACGAATATCGCCGCTTATTTCGCGCTCAAGGGCAAGAACGTCGTCTTGGCTGACTTTGACCTCCAGGGTTCAAGTATGGATTGGCTGGCTGCTCGACCGGCTGCTCGACCGCGCATTCGTGGGCTGGCTGCCTGGCAGGGTAGGATTCGCGTGCCGAAAAATACCGACTATTTAATTATTGATAGTCCGGCTGCAGTTAGTGGTCGCCCTTTGGCTAACCTGGTGCGGCGAGCGGATAGTATTCTGATTCCCGTCTTGCCTTCGCCTATGGATATTCGTGCAGCCGAGCATTTTATCGGTCAGTTAAATGCTCTGCGACGAGTGCTTAATACTCAGGTTAAATTGGCAACGGTGGCTAACCGTGTGGGGGAGAATACGCTGGCGGCCGGTGATCTCGATGACTACCTTGAGATGATTAAATTGCCCAATGGTAAAAAAGTGCCCTATCTAGCTTTACTGCGCGCTAGTCAAAATTATATTCGCGCTGCCGAGACAGGTTTATCGATCTTTGAGTTTTCACCGTCGCGAACCGAACATGACAGGGCGTGCTGGAAGCGCATTTTTCGTTGGCTGGATAGTAAGCGCAGTCTGCCGGATCCAAAGGATTAATGACCCATAGTGGGCCGCTAAGTGCCGAAGAAAACCTATAAAAAAGCCGCGAATAGTCGCGGCTTTTTTATGTTCGGCCAAGTATAGAAATCAGGTAGCGGTAGTACCACCATCAACCACGATTTCAGTACCGGTAACCCAGGGTGACTGATCGCTGGCCAGGTACAGGGCGGCGTTGGCAATATCGGAGGGCTGGCCAATCATGCCCATCGGGGTGGCGCGATCGAAGGCATCTTTAACCTTATCCGCCGAGGGTGCGAGACCGGCATCGACGAAGCCCTGCAGCACGCTTTCACCCATATTGGTGGGGATCAGGCCGGGGTGAATGGAGTTAACGCGAATGCCGTATTTCAGGCTGGCGAATTCCACCGCCGCTGCTTTAGTCAGCAGTTTAACGCCACCTTTACTTCCGCAGTAGGCACCGAGCCCGGAGTAGCCGCGCAGACCGGCAACCGATGACAGGTTGATAATTGAGCCGCCCTTACCGGCAATGCCGCCGGGCTTCATGGCTATACAGGCGTGCTTAAGGCCGAGGAAGACACCGCTGACATTGATCTCGAGAACGCGTTGGAAATCTTCTAGTGAGGTGTTTTCAAGTAGAGCGCAGATCTCGATACCGGCGTTATTGATCACTACATCGAGGCCACCAAATTGCTTGACGGTTTCAGCGGTAACACGCTCCCAGTCGGCTTCGTTGGTGACGTTGTGGGGTAAAAATGCAGCCTTGCCGCCGGCTTCTTCGATCTCTTTCACTGTGGCGCGGCCAAGATCCTCAAGAATATCGGTGATCATGATTGTTGCGCCAGCGCGTGACAGGGTCTTGGCAATTTCAGCACCCAGGCCGCGAGCGGAACCGGTAATTAAGGCAACTTTACCTTCCATAGAAATAGAAATTGTAGACATAAGTGTATCCTTCGTTGGTAGTGGACGGGGCGATGGGCCTGTAAAATTTGGAGTTTATTTGACCAGTTTATGTGGCACATTATTGCGATATTCGGAGGGCGAGCAACTACACCAGCGCTTGAAGGCGCGGCGAAAGCTGGTGGTGTCCTGGTAGCCGAGGTCGAGGGCAATGGCATCTATTGAGTGATCGGTGTTGCGTAAAGCCTCGGTCGCGAGTTGCTTGTGCACGATATCGCGCAGCTTGCGGTAAGTGGTGTTTTCAGCCTGCAGATAGCGAATAATAGTGCGTGATGACACGTTAAAAATGTTGGCCAGGTCTTCCAGGCTGGGCATGTTGTCGGGCTGGCGGCGCATCAGTTCGAGTACATAGCTCATGGTTAGTTTGTTAGAGCGTAGCTCCTGCATTTTTTGCTGGAGTTGGTCTTCTGCGAGTTTATGAATGTGCTTATCAGCAGTAATACAACGTGTGTCGAGAATGCGCTTGGGTAAAACCAGCATATGCTTGTTGCCGTTAAAGCAGATTTCACCGGAAAAAAAGTCTTTGTAGTCGTTAGCATAGTCGGGCGGAGGGAAAGCAAAGACGACCTTGGCGCAGGTCAGAGTCTGGCCGCTAACAAACTCCAGGGCATTTTGTATAGTTAACATCATCGCCTCGACCACGACAGTCTGAAACTCTGGATTGCCGTGGGTTTCGACAATTTCGACAATGACGTTGTCCGTGTCGTAGTAAATCTCGAGATCACAAAAGGTAATGGCGGTGTGGTAGTACTTGGCGGCATCGTGAATGGCCTGGCCGACCGTTTCACTGCTGATCACGGCCACGCCCATGGCGCCATGGCTGGAGATATGAATTTGTCGACCGATGGATAAACCGGCGCCGGGCATATTCTGGCTTTCCATCAGTTCAAAAATGGCGTCAGAAAGTGGACCGAAGGCAACTTTTGCAGAGGGGTCAGCAAGCTGTTCTTTGCTAATACCGTGTAGGGAAAAACAGGCTTCAACGTCGTCACTTTGGCCCATGGTGTTGAACACCAGATTGGCATAAGCCGAAGACACATAAGGTCCGCTACTTATTGCAGAAGGGTCTGCAGGAGATACCGGTTTATTCACTGGCGGTGTTTTAGCAGGCATAAGTCAAGTCGATTCCAGTGGGTCACTAGTATAAATTAGTTTTTTTATAGCGCCCGAGTTCGGCAGTTTATAGTGGCATTGATGCCGTGCACATGTAGGGAGTGTAGCGTATCTGCTAGTGAATTTCTTTTAGCAATTCAGTTAGCTATATAGCACGAGGTTGTTTCATTACCCTTCTCGTTGACTATAGGCAAAACACCTTACAATCGTTCAAACCTTTGCGTTGTTGTTTTTGTACACTAGTTGACAGCTAATCAAAGACATACTTATAAAAATAGGAGAGCAAACTGTGAAAATTGATAGTAGTTTTAGTTTTGGTGACAAGATGGATGACATCAGTTCGATCAAAGAGGGCTACCGGGCCTTTGAAAATCAGGGCTTCGATGGTGTTGTTACTGCCGAGATACAAAATGATCCCTTTCTAATTGTCGGCATGGGTGCCGATGCCACGGAGAAAGTTGAGCTGCGGACCGGTATCGCTGTGGCTTTTGCCCGTAGCCCGATGACCACTGCATACACTGCACATGATTTAAACGCCTATTCCAAAGGGCGCTTTACACTTGGTCTGGGCTCGCAGATCAAAGCCCATGTCACCAAGCGCTTTGGCATGCCCTGGCACGGCCCCGCCAAGCAAATGAGTGAGTTTATTCGCGCCCTGCATGCGATTTGGGATTGCTGGTACGATGACGAACCTTTGGGTTTTCGTGGTGATTGTTACCAGCACACTTTAATGACACCGGATTTTACGCCGAAAAATATCGAGTACGGTCGCCCCAAAGTGGTGATGGCCGCTGTTGGCCCGCTGATGATTAAAACTGCGGCTAAAGATGCCGATGGTATTATTATTCACACTTTTAGCACACAGAAATTCATTGAAGAACGCATCCTGCCCGGCATTAATGAGACCCTGGCTGAAAATGGTCGCTCGCGCAGTGATTTTGAAGTTTCTCTGCCGCCCTTTGTGGTCACTGGGCAGACGGAAGAGGAGTTCGAAGCCTGCAAGCAGAAGGTCAAATACCGCATTTCTTTTTATGCCTCGACCCCCGCCTATAAAACTGTGCTCGAATGTCACGACTGGCAAGACCTCCATCCCAAGCTCAACCACCTTTCCAAGAATAATGGCTGGGATAAAATGCCCGAGCTGATCAGCGATGAAATGCTTGAAACCTTTGCCGTGGTCGGAGAGCCTCTACAGGTGGCCGAAAAAATGAAGGCCCGTTACGGTAATTTGGTCGATAGACTAACGCTGGAAAACAGTTTGCCCACCGATGTGCTGGCCAAACAGATGGCAATTATTCGGGGCTGAATTTAAAGGCTGTTGATTGAAATGGCGGCGTATTTCCTCTGCTACCAGCTAGAGGGGATACCGCTGCTGCTTGTTTTTATAATTAGTTGAGGGCGGTATAGCCCCTGTTTTTTTTAGACTGTATCCTGTTCCGCTCTGCAGCTTCCTCGGTCACCAACGACACTCAGTATGGCGCCAACGCCAGCGGTTTTTTGCATCGCCGCTGTTGCCTGCTGCAGCGCCAAGAGCACCGCCAACAACGAGGTCTTTCTTCATGAGACCTTCCTTTTATTTTAAATAATGTGGGGTGACGCGAAAATAAAGGGTCATTATAAAAACACCTTTTTCAAGTCAAAAGTAATTTTGCTTTTGTCCGGCAGAGGATGATGATTGAGGCCGCAGTGGTGAGTGCCGCATACTATGCCACTAGATTGACAATACTGCGGCGCACGACTTTTTTGTCGGTGCCGGGAAAATAATTCACACGCGAATAAAAGCGGAGAACAATATTATGGGCAACAGACTAGAAGGCAAAGTAGCCATTATTACTGGCGGTGCCAGCGGCATCGGTGAGGCACACGCACATCTTTTTGCACGCGAGGGGGCCAAGGTCGTCATTACAGACGTCCAGGAAAACCTTGGTGCCAAGGTCGTCGCTGCAATTCAAAGCGAGGGTGGCGATGCCATCTTCATCCGTCAGGATGTCACGAGTGAGTCCGATTGGGCCGATGTCGCCAAGCAGACGGTTGAAAAATACGGCGCCATTACAACCCTGATCAACAATGCCGGTGTTGGTAATTTTACCGGTGTTGAAGAGGAGACGCTGGAAGGTTTTAACCGCGTTGTCGCCATTTGCCAAACCGGCGTTTGGTTGGGCATGAGGGCCTGTATGCCGGCTTTAAAGAAGTCGGGTAACGGTGCCATCGTCAATATCTCATCACTGTTCGGCATTATCGGTACACCCAGCATGATTTCCTACCACGGTGCTAAAGGTGCGGTGCGCTTGATGACCAAATCGGCGGGCCTGGAATATGCTCAGCAGGGTGTACGGGTCAACTCGGTTCACCCCGGGATTATCGAAACACCGCTGGCGAAGACCATGGGTGAGGAGCAGATGAAGGCCATTATTGCCTCGACGCCGATGGCGAAAATGGGCCGGCCCATTGATATCGCCACCATGTCGCTGTTTTTGAGTTCGGATGAGGCCGCTTTTATTACCGGCTCCGAGTTT
The DNA here is from genome assembly GCA_041277045.1 of Candidatus Reddybacter sp. Classification (GTDB taxonomy): domain Bacteria; phylum Pseudomonadota; class Gammaproteobacteria; order Pseudomonadales; family Porticoccaceae; genus Reddybacter. The sequence continues at coordinate 1,163,743 of JBGFSY010000001.1, forward strand.
GTGGTTGATGGTGGCTGGGGTGCTCAGTAAGCTGTCCTAATAAACCATGCGGGTTCTTTATTTTTAGGGGCTGACATGGTTTAAAAAAGGCCGGGGCTTTTATAGCACCGGCCTTTTTTATTGTGTGGGCTATTTAAATGAATCAGCCATCGCCGTGGCGCAATAATCGTCCCGAATAGACATCGGTTTCCTTGTCGTTTTCAAGAATGACTTCGCCGTTGACCAGCACATAATTATAGCCCTTTGCTTTTTGCACACGGCGCCATTCATTGCCGGGCATGTCGTGGACAATTTCTCCGGGCAGCACTTCGAGGTTCTCATAATCGTAGACGATGATATCCGCCGGCGCCCCCTCCTTGATTTGGCCCCTGTCTTTAAAGCCGGCGAGGGATGCAGGTAGGGCACTAAGACGCCAGTGAACATCTTCCAGTGACAGCATTTTATGCTCGCGCACATAGGTGACAATGGCTTCGGTTGGATAGCGCCCGGCAGTCAGGAAGCGGGTGTGAGCGCCGCCGTCAGAAACACCAAACGTAATAAAGGGGTCGTCAATAATCTCCTTCATATACTCGAGGTTGCCGGCGCTGGGCAATGAGGCAAAGAATTCGGCCTTCAGGTTGGTGCCGACAGCGATATCCAGCATGGCGTCGACGGGGTGTTTGCCGGTTTTTTCCGCGATCAGGCTGAGTTTGTGGTCTTTAAACTCACCGAACAGGTCGGAGTTAGTGCGTATCAGCACGGTGTCTTCCAGCGGCCCGGTGGCGGCAAATCCAGGGGGATTGTCTTTTAGGCTCTGGCGCAGTGCCGGGTCGGCCATTTTCGCCAGGCGTTCTTCAAAGGTGCCGGTGGTGACATGGCGCCAGGCCTCCGAGTCGTCCCACAGGTTCCACTCGTCGAGGGAAAAGTTAAAGCCGCCGTCTGTGGTTAAGCCCTGGCCGTAAACCTTGTTGCCACGCGCATGGCATTCACTGAGCCATTTGAGGGCATCGCGGTGTACGCTGGGATCATTGGCATTGGCCTGCACCACGTTATACAAAATGGGTCGACCGCTGATCTCGGCCAGCTCTTCCATGTGGGCGCGGTCTTTTTCCGGCTCGTTGCCACTGAGCATGGTCATTTGAATAAAGCCCTCGTTGCGTTTTGCTAGTACCTTGGCGAGGGCAATACAGGTCTCGTTGTGCATCACATCGGTGGGCATTGGCGTGCCGTCGTAGTCGCGCTGTATATCGGCGCCACAGCCGGGGGCCAGGCGCTGGGCCGACCAGCCACAACCGCCAGCATCCATAGCCTCTTCGAGTACGTGGATGATCTCTGCCTCTTCTTCAGGCGTTGGCAAGGCGCCCGCTTTTGCGCGCTCCATACCCATCACCCAAATTAACAGGGGCACGAGGGGCACATAGGGTAGAATATTAATGGCTTTGGGGGTGCGTTCGAGGCTGTCGAGGTAGTCGGGAAAGGTCACCCAATCCCAGGGCATGCCCTCTTTCATCGATTCAAGGGGGATGGCTTCGACACGGGTCATCGACAGCATCGAGCGCTCGCGTAACTCCGGCTTAACCGGGGCAAAACCAAAACCACAGTTGCCGATGACCACGGAGGTGATACCGTGCCAGCCCGACAGGGTGCAGTAGGGGTCCCAGAAAATTTGCGCGTCGTAGTGGGTGTGCAGGTCGATAAAACCGGGGCAAACATGCTTGCCCTCGGCGTCGAGTACTTGTTTGGCATCACTCGCGTCGAGTCGGCCTATTTTGGCAATAAGGCCATCTTTAATGCCGATGTCGCCCTTGTAGCGGGGAATGCGGGTGCCGTCAAAAATAATACCGTTTTGAATAATCGTGTCGTAGGTGGGCATGATGGAGCTCCTGCGTGATGGGCAGGGTTACATCCGGACAATTACCTTATTCAACATTCTGTGTAGAGAAACTGCGTTTGATACTGCAAGGCGCACTCTATCGGAGTGATAGATGTAACCTGATCCTTGTTTATAATTTATTTTTATTTCCTGAACTCACGGTACTATTTCGTACACTTGACTGCAAGATTAACTTTCAGGGCAGGGGTATTTGTTTGTTGGGATTTTAAACGCCGTACTGGGTGCTGGTGATTGGGCTGTGTTTTAAATTCTGTGGCTATAGGCCATGGATGAGTGCAGTAAGCTCAATTTATCATGGGGTTCGATCGCCATAATCTCGCAGCCAATGGCCTGAAGCTGTTGGTTTTGTAGTTCTGGCTTACTCCAGGCGACGCGAATGCCGAGTTCGATGGTTGTTTTGCCCTTCTGGGGGTGGGGCAGGTCGATGGAAACCAGTCGCCGCTGGTCGACGGGCAGATTTAGGCTGGAAAACAACATAAAGCCGCTGGTGGAAACATCGGCTATATAGCCGATAGTTGATTTGTTGACGATGTCGTAGACCTTGGCAAGTGCGGTATAGGCCGCTCGGGGAGAGCGGGGCAACTGGCTGTCTAGCTGGAGGTTAACTTCGCTCACCCTGGACTCTCTGGTTAGTAAAAAATAGCGAGCCTTAAATGGCTCTTAACGCTATCGCGTACGGTCGCTCGGCACCCCTGTGTGGGTGGGCAATCCATTACGCGATTTCCTTGTTGCATCAGGTCTCGATTGATAGCGGTGTGAGGTCTTACGCCAGACGCGATTTTAACACAGCGTTTCGCGCGGTGAAATAGACCCGAGTCGTGGTCAAGCTGGCAGTAATTATCAGGGCGATGACCATCCCTACCCAGAAGCCTTCAACGCCCAGAGGTGCCCCCCATAAGTTGCTCAGGGCCAAGGAATAAGATAGCGGAAAGCCGATCAGCCAATAGCCGACAAAGGCTAACACCAGGGTGATACGGGTATCTTTATAGCCGCGTAGGGCACCATTGCCGCCGATGTTGATGGCATCAAAAACCCGAAAGATAGCGGCGTACACCAGTAGCGATGCGGCCAGTTTTTGTACGGCGATATCGGGGGTAAATAAGGCCGCAATTTGCTCGCGAAACAGCAATACAAAAGCGCCCTGGCAAAGGGCGATTGTGGCGGTAAGCTTAAGGCCGGTTGTGCAAATGATCTGTGCCTGATGGGCCCGGTGTCGCCCCAGTTCGTGGGCGACCAGTATGGATATTGCCTGTGAGATACCCATCGGCACCATAAACATCATCCAGTCAAAAGAGATGGCCACCGAGTGGCCGCTGACAGTGACGGCACCGAGGTGGGCGACCAGTAATGGAATTAACAGGAAGAAGCCACCCTCGGCCAGTATCGCGCCACCAATAGGTAAGCCAATGCGCAGGGTTTCTTTAATTCGCTCGCCATCAAAGGCTTGTCTTGAGTTGAGCAATTGGTAGGCATGTAAAGTGCTCGCACTGCGAGCGTAGAGGGTCTCACCACCAACAATACACAGGGATACACAGAGTGTAGCCCAGCCGCAGCCTGCACCACCAAGGGCGGGCAGTCCCCACTTGCCCATAACCAAGGCGTAATCGAGGGGGATGTTGAGCAAAAAGCCCATCAGGTTGAAAATCATCGCCGTACGCGCCTGGCCCATACTTTCAAAGGTGGTGCGAAACGTCATGATGTAAGGTAATAAAAAAGCACTGCCGATCATTGGCAAGAGGTAGCTTACGGCAATGCCAGTTATTTGTGATGGCGTGTCGAGCCGAGGTAAAAGGAGGATGCCAGCACTAATAAACAGGCTGCAGAGTAAGCCCAGAGGCAGGCATAACCACAGGCAGTTTTGAAATTGTCGACGTATGGCATCTGTTTTACCGGCACTAAACAGCTGGCCGATAATGGGGCCGTTGCCGAGAATAATACCGATCACTAGCATAATGGAGAGATTAAAAACGGTGCTACCCAGGGTGACGGCGGCCAGATCGTCAGTACTGAGGCGCCCGGCAATAATAATATCGGTCACACTCATGCCGACAATGGCCAATTGTCCAACAGTAATCGGCAGTGCCAACTTGATCATGCGAGAGATGTTCGCGGTGGAGGCGTTATCTGTTGAATTAAAAGATGACATAGCTCAGTTTAATGTTGAAAGGCGTTATTATGTTAACAGTGCCGTGTACTGGCGGGGTTAACGATGATGACTTTATTTTAATGCTCGGGTTTTGGCATCTGTTGCAGACGCTATTCCCTGAATCGAAAAAATTGACAGAGAAGCTGGTGTATGAAGGAGAGCTGTTAATGAGTGGTTTTGAAATGAAATCTTTATTTCTGATGGAAGATTTTGTTGATGTTTTATTTTTCATACTGGGTGTTGGTGTTCTCTGTATTACCTATATGTATGTTGTTGACTCGCGCCAGACCACGCATGCGATTCGCCGCAACTTTCCTGTGATTGGCCGCTTTCGTTATTTTTTTGAGCGCCTGGGTGCGTTTTTTCGGCAATACTTTTTTGCCATGGATAGAGAGGAAATGCCCTTTAATCGGGCCAAGCGCTCATGGGTTTATCGCGCGGCAAAAAATGTCGATGCCACGGTGGCTTTCGGCTCGACAAAGAATATTAACGAGCCGGGCGCGGTATTGTTTGTCACCGATCCGTTTCCAACATTGGCAGAAGATTCTGCCGCTGCGCGAGCCGTCACTGTTGGCCCCCATTGTCAGCAGCCCTTTACCACCACGTCTTTTTTTAATGTCTCGGCGATGAGTTTCGGCGCTATATCGCAACCGGCGGTCAGTGCCTTGTCGCGGGGTGCGGCGCAGGCCGGTTGCTGGATAAACACCGGCGAAGGTGGGCTCTCCCCCCATCACCTTGAAGGGGGCTGCGATATAGTTTTTCAGATTGGCACGGCGAAATACGGTGTGCGCGACGAGACGGGTAAGCTGGATGACAAAAAACTGCTGGCTGTAGCAGCTCACCCCGAAGTTAAAATGTTTGAAATTAAAATCAGTCAGGGTGCCAAGCCGGGTAAGGGCGGCATTCTGCCGGGTATTAAAGTCACGCAAGTGATCGCCATGACTCGGGGTATCCCAATTGGCGAGGATTCCATTAGCCCCAATGGCCATACCGATGTTCGCAACGTCAACCAGTTACTGACCATGCTGTCTCATGTCCGAGAGCTTACCGGCAAACCTGTGGGTTTCAAGCTGGTGGTGGGTGGCACCCGTTTTTTTGACGAGCTTTACGAGGCGATCAAGCAGCGTGGTGTCGAGCAATTTGCCCCCGACTTTATCACCCTCGATAGTGGTGATGGTGGCACAGGTGCTGCGCCGCAAAGCCTGCTTGATAGTGCTGGTTTGAATATTCGCGAGACCCTGCCTATGGTTAGCGACAAGCTAGAGGAGTATGGTCTGCGTGAGAGGGTGCGTTTAATTGCCGCCGGTAAATTAATTACGCCCACTGACGTAGCCTGGGCCTTATGTGCGGGCGCCGATTTTGTGGTTTCAGCGCGCGGTTTTATGTTCGCCCTGGGCTGTATTCAGGCCTTGCAGTGCAATAAAAACACCTGCCCTACAGGTATTACAACCCATGATAAAGGTCTTCAAGCGGGGCTCGATCCTGCTGACAAGGCGACCCGCGTGGCGAGTTATGTCGCGAATATGGAAAAGGAGGTCGGCACCATTGCCCACTCCTGCGGGGTGCGCGAGCCAAGACAGTTGAGTCGTCATCATGCGCGCATTGTTACTGAGTGTGGCCAATCCGTACCACTCGATATTCTGTACCGCAGGCAGGCTGAGCAAAACCCGTTGTTTGTGAGGCGTGAGAAAGAGCGGGCAACGACACCCTGAAAGAGTATTTTTCTCGGTTTTTAATTACTGGGGAATTTTTTCAGGCTTCGCTTCTCTAATTGCCAACTCCACTATCACACAGCATAAGAGAACTGAGCATGGGTAAGCTGGCACTGTTTTATACGATATTACACGACGCCATTTTTGATCACATTAAATGGCTCGATGGGTTGCCGCCTCTTTTAATACGCTTGTATTTAGCGCCAATAATGATCGCCGCCGGCCTGCACAAGCTACATAACTACGAAGACATGGTGGCCTGGTTTGGCAATGTCGACTGGGGTCTGGGTTTGCCAGCGCCCGCGCTGATGGTGAGCCTCGCTATTTTTGCCGAGCTGGTCGGCGGCATTAGTTTACTGATTGGTTTGGCGGTGCGCTGGTTTACCATACCGCTCATAATTTCCATGGCGGTGGCGATGATGACCGTGCACTGGGACCATGGCTGGTTTGCCATTGCACCGGGTAATCCCGAAACTAGCACCGCGAAAGTCCTGGCCGATATCGGTATCCCCGCGGCTCAGCGCAGTCTTGAAAATAGTGAAGAGGTGGGTCGGCGGGTCGCCGTTGCAAAGAGTCTGCTCAAAGACAACGGCAACTACAGCTGGCTGACCGAAAAGGGCAGCTTTGTGGTGCTCAATAACGGTATTGAATTTGCCGCCACTTATTTAGTAATGTTGCTGAGTTTGTTCTTCACCGGGGGTGGGCGTTTTTTCAGCCTGGACTACTGGTTGAAGCGGCATTTTTGGCGTGATATTGAAGACTGATATCAGTCTGCGGTGTGCGAGTAAAGTCATGCCTGCAAGGCTTTTAGGCTGTGCTATAATCCGCTGCTTTTTCACCCGCGCTGTCTTTTGGTCAGCGCCCTATCCGGCACAGGCATGAGCGAAGAAAACCAAGCAAGCCCCAAAAACAACGGCGATAAGCCCCAGACTTCGGCCGCTAAATCCGAAGGTAATGCAGGCAACAGCAGTGGCGACAAGCCCCAGTCGACTCGTCGTCGACGGGGTCGTGGTGGTCGTGGTGGTCGCAATAGAAGCGGTTCCAGCTGGAAAGTCTCGCACTTCAAAGTCGAGCCCGCTGAAGGCAAAGTACGCTTCCATGATCTCGACCTTCCCGATACGCTGATGCATGCGATTGCCGATACTGGCTTTCAATATTGTTCACCGATTCAGGCCCGCTCACTTCCCCTGACCCTGCGCGGTCACGATGTGGTCGGCAAGGCGCAGACGGGTACCGGTAAAACAGCGGCGTTTTTAGTGGCGATTATCGACGACCTGCTAAAGAACCCCATTGAACATGACCGTTTCGCTGGCGAAGCGCGCTCGCTGATTATTGCCCCGACGCGAGAGCTGGTGATGCAGATCGCCGAAGATGCTCGCACGCTGAGTAAGTACTCTGACCTGAATGTCCACACCCTGGTGGGTGGTATGGATTACGACAAGCAGCGTCGCCATCTCCACGAAAAGCACTGCGATATTTTGGTGGCAACGCCGGGTCGCTTGATGGATTTCTGTGGCAGCAACGATGTCTATCTCGACCGCGTCGAAGTGCTGGTGATCGACGAAGCCGATCGCATGCTCGACATGGGCTTTATTCCCCAGGTGCGACGTATTGTGCGCCAGACGCCACGCAATGATCACCGTCAAACCCTGCTTTTCTCGGCGACCTTCACACCTGAAGTCGAGACTCTGACAGAACAGTGGACCCACAAGCCGATTAAAATCGAGATTGCCCCCGATCATGTCGCGACCGATTCAGTTACGCAGAAGGTTTTCATCACGCAAACCCGTCAAAAGCGTGACCTGCTGGTGAATCTGCTCAGGGGTGAGGATGTCGACAGCGTTATCGTTTTTGCCAACCGTCGCGACCAGTGTCGTCGTCTGCAGGAATTTCTCGGCAAAGCGGGCTTCAGTGTTGGTCTGCTCTCCGGTGAAGTGGCGCAGAATAAACGCGTGCGCACTCTGGACGACTTTAAGTCGGGCAAAATAAAAGTGCTGGTGGCCACCGATGTCGCCGGACGAGGCATTCATATCGACGGCATTAGCCATGTCGTCAACTTCACCCTGCCCGAAGAAGCCGAAGACTATGTACACCGCATTGGTCGCACCGGTCGAGCGGGCAAGACGGGCACCTCTATCAGCTTTGCCTGTGAGGACGACGCCTTTTTACTGGAGCCGATTGAGGCTCTGCTGGGCGAGAAACTCTCTTGTGAGCAGCCGCCAGAAGAAATGTTGGTTCGCGTTAAAATCGAGCACTAAGCACGCACTCTATCGCCCGGTCTGGATTCACTCTTCAGGCCGGGCGTTTTTATGCCCCCTTCTTTTAAAATCAGTCGCTTTCCTTGAAGTGTTCAATCCAGAGCGATGTCGCGCCAGCGACAGCAGCGGGCATCACCAATAAATTCAGAACGGGCACAGTGCTGCTCAGCAGGACTATCGAACCGAAGGTGAATGATAGGCCTTTATCACGCTCTGCCCGTTGGCGAACTGTCTTGAAATTAACGCAGTTAATATCGGCGGGGTAATCCAAATACTGTAAGGCCAGTGACCAGGCGCCCCACAGAAAGGCGATGGCGGGCACTGCGAAATTGACCAGTGGAATAAAAGAGAGAACCAAGCAGAGCAGGAGTACGCCCACCAGGCGGGGCAGAAAATAACCCAGTTTTTGTACTTCTCGCACAAAGGCCTGCCAGGCAATAGCGCTGGCTGTTTTGAAGGTGAGAGGGGCGTCGTCGTCTTTACCGTTGAGCTTGATATAGACGGCATTCGCCAGCAGGCCGTAAAAAGGGGAGGCGATAAGGTTGCCGGCCAGCGTAAAGGTGTAGGCGTAGCAGACGGCTAATAAGAGACCGAATAAGATACGGAAGAGCCAGGCAATAAACTCCAACCAGTCGGGCAGATAATTGAGCAGCCAGCTCATTAGGTCTTCAAACTGCTGTAGGGCGTACAGGGTTAAGCCAACAAAGAGAGCCAGATTCAATAACAGGGGAATGATCACCCAAAGCCGAACCCCCGGTGCGGCGAGTAGCCTGAACCCCTTGATAAAATGTGTAAGGCCCATATCTGTGTCCCTTTATGACCAAATTTAAAGTGATGGCTATTGTAGATTCTCGCTGTGGATTTTGTCGCGCGTTTTAGGTGGTTAGCGGGCACTTTGCCATGTGGGCTCAGCGATGCCAGAATACGCGCCCCCTACTTTGATAAAAGAAGTCGTAATGAGCAAACCTCTCGCTGGTCTACGTATCCTTGATTTAACTCACATGCTGTCGGGGCCTTTCGGCACCGTGACCCTGGCCGACCTAGGCGCAGAGGTGATTAAAATTGAACCCCTGGAAGGCGAGCGCACGCGGCGCTTGCTCGCCAACGACCCGAAACACTCCATCGATGGTATGGGCGCCTACTTTATTAATCTCAATCGCAATAAGAAAAGCGTCGCCATCGATCTGAAAGGTGAGGAGGGCAAGGCGCTGTTTTACGAGCTGGTGAAGAAGGCCGATATTGTGTTTGATAATTTTAGCGTGGGTGTGACGCAAAAGCTGGGTGTCGACTACGCGGTGTTAAAGGATATTAACCCACGCATTATTACCTGTTCGATTACCGGCTTTGGCTCCGAGGGCCCCGGCAACCACCGCACCGCTTTCGACCAGGTAGTGCAGGCCTACGGCGGCAATATGTCGATTACCGGTGACAGCGCCGAGCGCCCGTTGCGCTCCGGACTACCCATCGCCGATTTGGGTGGCGGTATGTTTAGCATGGTCGGTGTATTGACGGCGCTGTATGAACGCGAACGCAGTGGCGAAGGCCAGCACGTTGATATTTCTATGCTCGACGGCCAGATCGCCATGCTCAGTTATATGGCGACCATGTACTTCCTCTCTGGCGAAGATCCCGAGCCCATCGGTAATTCACACTTTGTCCATGTGCCCTATAACAGCTTTAAAACCAGTGATGGTTTTATTGTTATTGCGGTGATTTTTGATCACTTCTGGACTGGCCTGCTTGAAGTAATGGACTGCGATGCACTGCGTAAGCCCGAGTACGACCACCAGCCCGGTAGACTGGCCGATAAAGCCTTTATTGAAGGCCGAGTGGCTGAAATTCTAGCTACCAATACGATGGCCCACTGGTTGCCTTTACTCGAAGCCCAGCGCATACCCTGTGCGCCGATTAACAACTTTAGTGGCGCGCTGGCCGACCCCCAGGTGGCCCATCGTAATATGGTGATCGACGTGGCCCACCCCAATGGTAAAACCACCAAAGCAGCGGGCAATCCGGTGAAGTTATCGCGCACTAACGAAGAGTCTTTTAGTCCGGCCCCTCTGCTCGCGGCCGATACCGATCAAGTGTTGGGCGATTTGCTTGGCTTGAAGAGTGATGAGCTTGCGACCCTGCGCAGTCAGAAAATAATTGGCTAATTCTCCGGCGAGGGGCTATTGCTCTGCAATAGGCAGTAGCTCCTCGTTTGATACTGAGCTTGAAGTCTGGCTCTTACTTCTGCGTTGCCTATTCAAAATCATAATTTTTCGTCGCCCTGAAAAAAGCAGCGATGCCGCGCAGTTTGCCTTTCGATTGCAGAGCAATTAGCATCAGGCTTGTGTTTTCGATGTTGGGTAAACGGGAGTTGTGATGAAAATAATAATTAAAAGTCTTGGCATTCTTGTTTTGGTCGTGGCGATACTGGTTGGCGCTAGTTTGTACTACCTTGATAGCGGCATTAAAAAAGCAGTTGAAACCTTTGGCCCCCAGTATACAAAAACCCGTGTTGAACTGAATGACGTCAGCCTTTCACCGCTTTCTGGCAAAGGTAGTCTGGGTGGTCTTGCCATTGGTAACCCCCAGGGCTTTAGTGAGGCCAATGCTTTTTATCTGGGCGAAATTGCCATTGTTGTCGATACACAAACATTGAGTGTCGATCCGATGGTGATTCATAGTATCCGTATTGTTGCCCCAGAAATTACTGTCGAGCAGAATAAGCGGAGCACCAACCTTCAGCAGTTACTAAAAAATATTCAACAGCCGACAGAATCCACAGAAAGTGCGAGTGAAGGTTCTGCTGAGAGTAAAGGTGAAGCAAAAAAGTTGGTTATTAAAGATCTTCAAATCAGCGGGGGTAAGTTGCATTACATAAACCCATTGCTGGGTGATAAAACTCTCGATATTGCACTGCCCGATATTCAGTTACAGGGTATTGGCGAAAAATCCGGTGGTGCGACTGGGGCCGAAATTGCCGAACAAATAATTACAGCAGTGAATAAAAGTGCCACTAAGGCAATTGCTGAAGAGGGTGGAATAAAAGAGATAGGCAAGCAGTTAGAGCAAAACCTGAAATCTGAAAAAGAAAAAATTGAAAAGTCTTTCCAGGGAATAAAGGGCTTGTTTGAAAAGTAATCAGCTAAGCCCATAAAAATAAATACACAGGGAAAAAAGCATGATAATTCGAGACAAGTTTTATATTAATGGTCGATGGGTAGCGCCCGTTGGTAATGATGTTCTAGACGTTGTTGATGCCTCTAGCGAGGAGGTGATGGGCCGTGTGCCTGCCGGTGTTGCGGAAGACGCCAACCAGGCGGTGGAAGCGGCATCTGCAGCCTTTGACAGTTGGGGTATGACGACACCCCAGGAAAGGCAGGCCTATTTAAAAAAGCTCCACACTGTGATGGCTGCCCGCCAAGATGAGTTGGGGGAGGTAATGGCCGGTGAAGTGGGTATGCCGCTAGGTATGGCTAAACCCATTCAGGCCGGTTTGCCACTGCAGGGCGTGGCCAATTTCATTAAAATTCTCGACAGTTATTCTTTTCAAGAAACTATCGGCAATTCCGATATTATTAAAGAACCCGTTGGCGTCGTCGCCTGTATTACGCCGTGGAATTTCCCGCTGCATCAAATTATGGCCAAGCTTTGCCCAGCGCTGGCGGCGGGTTGCACGGTCATTGTTAAACCCAGTGAAGTCGCACCTTTAACTGCTTTTATGCTGGCAGAAATGGTTGAAGAAGCCGGCTTTCCACCCGGTGTGGTGAATGTGATTACCGGCCTTGGCCCGGTAGTGGGCGAGGCGCTGGCGACTCACCCTAAAGTCGATATGGTGTCTTTTACCGGCTCGACCCGCGCCGGTAAGCGCGTGGCTGAACTGGCCGCCGATACCGTCAAGCGGGTGGTGGTTGAGCTGGGCGGCAAGTCGGCCTCGTTGATTCTCGACGATGCCGATATCGATGACGCAGTGCGCGGCACCGTTAATGATTGTTATTTTAATAGTGGGCAAACCTGCGCCGCTCACACCCGCATGCTGGTGTCCGAGGCCGAATACGACAGGGTCGCTAAAAAAGCCGTAGAAGTGGCGCAGAGTTTAACCATCGGCCAATCTGACGATCCCAAAGCAAAACTCGGCCCCGTGATTTCAAAAGTGCAGCAAGAGCGCGTGCGAAACTATATTCGCCAGGGCATAGAAGAGGGGGCGGAGCTATTGTGCGGCGGCCCCGAGCAACCGGAGAATCTACCCACCGGGTTTTTTATTCAACCCACGGTGTTTGGCAAGGTGAGTCAGGATATGACCATAGCTCGGGAAGAAATTTTTGGCCCGGTATTGAGCATCATCCCCTATAAAGATGAAGAGGAGGCCATTCGCATTGCCAATGACACCATTTATGGCCTGTCCAGTGGCGTTTGGACAAAGGATATGGATCGCGCCCGTCGAGTCGCCCGCCGCCTGCGCAGTGGTAATGTGATTATTAATGGCGGCGGTTTTAATATGATGGCACCCTTTGGTGGTTTCAAACAATCGGGCAATGGTCGTGAGCACGGCCCCTATGCCTTGGATGATTACCTTGAGTGTAAGGCCCTGCAAATGTAGCTTTTAACACCGGTATTTAAAGCTAGCTGGGGTGCGGGCTGTGCAGAAGCTCGTGCCCCTTATATCAATAATGATTTGATTTTTAAGGTAGTGCCATGAATACACAAGCTCAACTGTTTTGCGCCTGGTGCGGTGTCGGTTTTTTGGTTTTATTTAGCATCGGCTGGTGGTTTATCGCCGGTTATATTCCACCCATGTCACCGGCGATGAGCGCTAATGAAGTGGCAGCTTTTTATCAAGAAAATACCGGGTTAATACGTTTGGGTATGGTGATCACCATGTTCAGTGCGGCACTCAGTGCACCCTGGGTGGCGGCCATTGCCGTGCAGCTAAAACGCATAGAGGGTGAGTTTCCCGCATTAACCTATGCTTTATTGGTGGCGGGGGCTGTCGGTGTGGTGGTGCTCGTCGTGCCACCCATGGTGTGGACCACGGCCGCCTTTCGGCCGGAGCGTAGTCCCGAGCTCACCCTGTTGCTCAATGACTTTGCCTGGTTGTTTTTCGTGATGACATTTTCACCCTTCTTTATTCAAAACCTGGTGATTGGTTTGGCGGTGTTCTCCGATAAGGCCGAGTCGCCAATCTTCCCCCGCTGGGTGGGTTATTTTAATATTTGGGTGGCGATACTACTGATCCCCGGTGGTTTAATTACCTTCTTTAAAACCGGGCCCTTTGCCTGGGACGGCATACTCGCTTTCTGGCTGCCCTTTGGTGTTTTCTTCGGCTGGTTTGTGGTGATGTTCCCCCTCTTATTGAAAGCCATTAAACAGCAGGCCGCTCTCGCCAGTGTCGAGTGAAATGAATAGTGCTGACTGTTTTTCCGCTGTAGAACGGGAGGCAGAGATAAAACCCCACGTGCCGGGTGAGGTGGGCATTTGGGTATTTATCCTCGGTGATATGCTGATTTTCGGCCTTTTTTTCATCGTCTTTGTTTACTATCGAGGCTTAAGTGTTGAGCTGTACAGCCAGTCACAGGCGACGTTGAATAAAAATTATGGCGCCATCAACACCTTGTTTTTATTGGCGAGCTCTTGGTTTGTGGCCATGGCTGTTGATGATATGCGCAATAAAACTGTCAAGTTGGCCCCCGTTTTTTTGCCGTTGGCAATGCTTTGTGGCCTCGGTTTTGGCGTGGTGAAAATTATTGAGTACCGTGAAAAGATTAGCGCGGGCATTACCATTACCAGTAACGATTTTTATATGTATTACTATATTTTCACTGGCCTGCACTTCCTCCATGTATTGATTGGCATGGGCGTATTGGTGTTCCTGTGGCACCGAGCAAGGCTTGCGGTGACACAGGCCGATGTCCGTGATGGAGCGGTGATCGAGAAAGACATGGTGTTAATTGAAAGCGGTGCCAGCTATTGGCACATGGTCGATTTGCTGTGGATCGTGCTCTTCCCACTGTTGTATTTGATGAAATGATCCGTTTATTGGCCAAACCGGTTAGTGCCGTCTGGTTACTATTAATGCTCGCCACCGGCCTGTCGTGGTGGCTGGGTCTGGATCATGGCATACCTTCAGATCAGCCGAGTGATTACCGTTATATTTCCAGCGGCCTGATGATCATCGCCTTTATAAAAGTACGTATCGTCATTCGCTATTTTATGGAGGTGCGAGAGGCACCGCTGGCATTGAAACTGATTTGTGACGGCTGGATAGTACTGGTTTGCGTGGCGATTATTTATCTTTATTGGTTTGGAGTGGCGATTTAGCGTCGTGCAAATAGCGCCTCATAATTAAACGCTGTCTTATTAAAGAGGTGAGCAGCCCCGCTGCCCACTCTGTTACGTCAGTGTACTCAGCTGTTCACTGACCCCGGAGCGCCGGCATCCACTAAAGCTTTTGAATTGGCCGACCAATCAAAGCCTCGCTGAATACGCTCAAAGCGTCGTTCGACCGCTTTAACCATTCGTGGATCGGTGAACAGGTAGAACTGCTCCTCCTTAATGCCCTCAAGCACCAGCTTGCCGACGACGTCGGGGTCGAGGCCGTGCTCCAGTATTTCGGCGACATCTCCGGCGATGACGGGTTTATCGCCGGAGCTACCGAAGCCCGAGGGGCGGCTATCGGCGGCTTCAATAATGTTGGTGGCGACAGCACCGGGGCAGAGCACGGAGACACCGATATTGGTTTCTTTCAATTCGCTGTAGAGCACTTCGTTCATCACTACCACGGCAAACTTACTGGCGTTGTAGGGCGCCCAGCCCGGCCCGGCGTTAACCATGCCAGCCATCGATGAGGTGGTGACGATATGGCCGCCTTCACCGTGGGCTTTGATTTTAGGCAGGAAGGCGCTGATACCGTACTGCACGCCGAGCTGGTTCACGGCAATAACCCAGTCCCAATCCTGCTGGGAGAGCTCTTCATAAGTGCCTCCGACATTAATACCGGCGTTGTTGCACAGTACATGTACCTTACCAAAGCGTTCGACGGTGGCGTCGGCCGCGGCGTTGACTTGCTCGAGCTTGGTGACATCGCAAACGATGGTGGCAACGTCGATGCCCTTGTCCTTAAATTCTTGCTCGGCTTCAGCAAGGCGTGCTTCATTGACGTCGGCGAGCATCAGTTTCATGCCCTCGTTGGCAAAGGCGCGCGCCATACCCAGGCCCATACCGCTGGCACCGCCGGTAATAAAGGCGACCTTTCCTGCTAGATCTCTCATTGAAATTTCCTGTTGGTAAGTTTGGTCGCTGAGTATAGGGCCAGAGTGAGGCAATTATTTATTTTTGTCGGCGCTAAACACGGTAGCGCTGTCACTGCCTTGCTAGGGGCTTAGCGAAGTGTGAGTTGCCGTCGCTGGAATACAGGGGCCTGCTGTTTAGTTGTTTTTCGCCAGCAAGGTGTCGGCGACAATTTGATAGGAGTGTAGGCGCGCGCGATGGTCGTAAATCTGCGAGGTGATCATCAGTTCGTCGGCCCCGGTCATGGCAACAAAGTCGTTCATTTTCTGAGCAATGTTATCGGCGCTGCCGACCAGGGTGCAGGCCAGCACGTCGCTCAACATAGCTTGCTGCATGGCGGGCAGTTCACCCATGTAATTGGCGATGGGTGGGGGTAGCTGGCTGGGCGTGCCGCTGAATAAATTAACAAAGACCTGCTGCCAAGAGCTGGCCAGCCATTCGGCCTCGGCTTCGCTATCGGCGGCAAAGACACCGATGCCGAGCATCACATAGGGCTCTGCCAGTGCCGCTGAGGGCTTGAATTGTTCTCGGTAGATCTTGATAGCCGCCATCAACTGCCCCGGTGCAAAGTGGGAGGCAAAGGCATAGGGCAGACCCAATTGGGCGGCAAGCTGGGCGCCGAAGAGGCCGGAGCCGAGTATCCACACCGGTATATTCAGGCCCTCGCCGGGTATCGCGCGCACCTGATGGCTTGGCGTATCCGCCTCGAAATAGCGCAACAGCTCGCTGACATCTTCGGGGAAGCGCTCGGCTTGATCACTCGAATTGCGCCGCAGTGCGCGACTGGTGGCGGGGTCGGTACCGGGTGCTCGGCCCACACCGAGGTCGATGCGCCCCGGGTGCAGTGCCTCAAGGGTGCCAAATTGCTCGGCGATAATCAGTGGCGAGTGGTTGGGCAGCATAATGCCGCCGGCGCCGACTCGCAGGGTCGATGTGCCTGCGGCTATATGCGCGATAAGCACCGCCGTAGCGGCACTGGCAATACCGGGCATGCCGTGGTGCTCGGCCAGCCAGTAGCGATGAAAGCCCCAGTCCTCGGCGTGTTGGGCCAGATCCAGACTGTTACGCAGAGAGGTGCCGGCATTACTGCCCTGACTAATGGGTGAGAGGTCGAGTAGGGATAGGGGGATCATTGAGCTTTGCGGTCGCTAGAAGAAGATTTTTGCAGGGATTGGGCTTCTAAGGTAACTGGCGCTCGGAGGCATCAATAGCGACGTCATTGATGCTCGCTTCGCGGCGCTCCATGTAGCCGTCACTGTCAAATTGCCATAATTCATTGCCGTAAGAGAAATACCATTGTCCGGCACCGTCGTGCCATTCGTATTGAAAGCGTACGGCGATGCGATTATCGGTGTAGCTCCATAGCTACTTTTTCAGTTTGTAATCGAGTTCCTTGGCCCACTTTTTGGTTAGGAATTCAATAATTGCTGGGCGCCCGCTAAAGAATTAGTCGCGATTGCGCCATGTGGAGTTTTCACTATAAGCCTGGGCAACGCAAAGGGGGTTGCGACTATTCCAGCCATCTTCCGCGACCTGTATCTTGGCCGTTGCCGTTTCCAAATTAAAAGGGGGTAGAGGTTTTCTTTGCTCCATGGCGCCTTCGTCCTTTGATTTGATACACAGGGTGTGGAGTTAGTTATCAGCCTTGCAGAGAGCTGATAATCGAATCAATTTCCTTGCTCGACTGCTTCATAATCTCGTGAATTAGTTCTTCATCGAGCTTCAGGCGCTGAAATGACTTTATTTGAGTCCACTCGGGATCTATTTCATGGCCTTGTTCAATGGCGTGGGCAAACAGGTTGGCAGCTTGCACGACATCGGTTAAATCGGCCTCGAAACTTACGCCTCCATGCTCGTTGGACGGCACCCGGTCGAGCATTTCATGTTCATCTGCGACGAGAACCAGGTCTTCACTAAAGCGCCAGGCTTCGAGAATGGCGGCGCCAACCCCGGTATGCCACTCGGCGATGACGTCTTCGAATATTTCCGGGGCTTTACTCAACTCTGGGTAGTTGTCCATGCTGGCGAGCAGATAGATTTTGCCAACGTCGTGTAGCAAGCCGGCAATTAGAGCTTCGTCGGGTTTGATTTTTGTTCGTTTTTTGGCGATCACGCAGGAAAATGCTGCGACATTAAGACTGTGGAGCCACAGCTCTTTGAAGTATTTGTCTAATTTGCCCATGGAGTGGGCGTTCAGTACTTGATCCATGGCGATGGCGATGGCAATACTGTGAGCCATTTTAAAACCCATGCGGGTAATCGCGGTGGGAATATCTTTAATCGTTGTGCCCGAGCTATTCAATGCGGCAGAGTTGGCAACCTTTAATAAACGAGCAGAAAAAGTGGCTTCGCTACTGACTACCCTGGCCACTTGCTGAGCTGACACTTCAGGGTCTTCAAGAACTTTTTTAATTTTCAGGGCGATATCAGGCAGTGAGGGTAGCTTAACGGTACCCTTTGACAGCTCTTCACTCAGTGACTGGACAAATTCAAACCCGATGGAATTCACATTTACCTTCTTATGTTGTTGGTGCAGGTGGGAATAATCGCTATTTAACCCCAATTATAGCGAGGCGGTAAACCGCTGGCTCATAAATATCTTTAGAAATTAGAAGTTTGGGCTTGGAAAGAGAGAGGTAGCCCGCTGAGTCCTCTATTTTACTGGAGGGGATTGAACTGGACTGCTGTTTTCTGGCACAAAGCTTAATGCTACTGAGTTTATGCAATAACGCAGGCCGGTGGGGGCTGGGCCGTCGTCAAACACATGGCCCAGATGCTCGCCGCAACGGGAGAGTATTTCGGTGCGTTTATAGCCGAGAAACCAGTCGTCTTTGAGGATGATGTTGTCTTTGTCCAGGGCCTCCCAAAAGCTCGGCCAGCCAGTGCCTGATTTAAATTTGTGGCTGGAGTGGAAGACCGGTAGTCGGCACCCCGCCGTAACGTACACGCCATTTTCATGATTGTTGAGTAGTTCGCCCGTAAAGGCGCGCTCGGTTCTACTGCGCCAGAGTATGTCGTATTGCTGTTTGGTGAGCAGCTGTTTCCAGGTGGCTTTATTAATTGTCTCCAGCTGCTGTTGTTCTGTGATGAGCTGGCGAGCATCGGCCACAGTCATTACTTGCTCGTCACTGGCTTGATCGCGGCCCAGCGACAAGGCTAGACTGGCCATAAGGCTGACGGCAATAACAAATAAAAGGACGAGGCCGGATCGTTTCATATTGAGTGTACTCACTGCTAACGGGGGGTATATCAGTAAGAGCCTGATAGGCCAATAATAGTTCAATTAAGACTATTTGGCCCCCCCCCCCTTCGTCTGTGTCTATAGGCTGGGGGGAGCGACAATTTAATAATAAGGAGATCAGCAATGAGTAATAAAGTTTGGCTGGAAGTGGCTATGAATGGCGCCTGGACGCGTGCCCTGCAACCCAATATTCCGGTGACTGCCGAGGAGATTAGCCGCGAGGGCATCGACTGCGCCAATGCCGGTGCCGCTATCCTCCATGCCCACAGTTTAGACCCTGAAACCGGCAAACAAAATGCCGATGTTGATATTTGTCAGGCCTTTATCGAGGGCATACGCGAGCAGGTCGATGCCATCGTTTACCCCTCATCGATGAACATACCAATGGGTGACGATGCGGAAGTTCGCAATCGTACGACCAATGAGCTATGCCGCCGGGGCGTCCTGGAGTGGGGGATTCTGGATCCTGGTTCATGCAATTTTGCCATGAAGGGGGTCAATTTATTTGGTGGCGATGGTGATGTTTATAACAACTCGCCAGGAGTGCTGCGAGCCAGCGCCGAGATGGCTGTCGAGTACGGCTGGCGGCCCTCATACGCCTGTTATGAGCCGGGTTTTGTACGTGAGGGCGCGAAGCTCTACAAGACCGTCGAGGGCATGCAGGCGCCGGTTTACCGCTTTATGCTGTCCGATGGCTTTACCTTTTGCTTTCCACCCCGAGAGTGGGCTATTGAGGCATTGGCAAAGCTGATGGATGAAGAGGCACCCGGTGCGCCGTGGATGGTGGCGGGACTGGATATCAACACCATTCCTTTAATTCCGAAGATCGTCGAGCTGGGCGGTCATGTGCGGGTGGGGCTGGAAGATGCGCCCTTTCAGTCGCAGAAAAGCAATGTGCAATGGGTTGAAGAGGCGGTGAAGGCGATTCGTGCAGCCGGTGGTGAACCGGCGACGGCGGCGGAGATTAGAGAAAGCTTTCGTTAAAACTGGGCCAATAAAAAAGCCGCACCCGCCTGAAGATAATTCGGGCGGGTGCGGCTTTTTTGTGCCTGGCTTATAAGGCCTGGCGCGGGCTTTTAGTCGTCGCTAAGTACACCCATCAGATGCAGGAGGCTGGTGAACAAGTTATAGATGGCAATGTAGAGCGTCACGGTGGCCATAATGTAGTTGGTCTCGCCGCCGTTAATAATCTGGCTGGTCTGCCAAAGAATCATCGCCGACATCAAGATCACAAACATGGCTGAGACAATCAATGACAGGCCCTGCATTTCAAGGAAGTAAGCGCCGATGCCTGCGAGGAAGGCGACGATAACGCCAACCATAATAAAGCCGCCTAAAAAGCTGAAGTCTTTGCGTGAGCTGAGGGCGTAGAAAGACAGGCCAACAAAGGTGATGGCCGTGGCGCCCAGAGCGTTCATTACCAACTCTGTGCCATTGGGCAGGCCGAGGTACATATTGATAATGGGGCCGAGGGTGAAGCCCATAAAGCCGGTTAAGGCAAACACACAGACGATGCCGAGTGAGCTATTGCGAAATTTAGTGGTCAAAAACAGCAGGCCAAAATAACCCACCAAAGTGATGATAAAGCCGGGGTGGGGCAGGTTCAGTTTCATCGAAATGCCGGCAGTGGCGGCGCTAAACAGCAAAGTCATGGAGAGCAAAATATAGGTGTTTCGGATGACTTTATTGGTCGCCAGTATCGAGGTTTGTTTTTCAATACCTGCAGGATGGGTCGATTGATTCATGATGGGTCTTCCTTAAAATACGGTGTGTCAAAGTAGGGGCAGAGTAAAGACTCGCCAGCCAAAGCCGGATAGTAGCGCGTTCTCCGGGTCTTTGTCACAGATCAGTACAAATTCGCCGGTCAGCTTCTTTAGGGTAGGCGGCGATGTTCGAGCACC
This sequence comes from Candidatus Reddybacter sp., assembly GCA_041277045.1. Classification (GTDB taxonomy): domain Bacteria; phylum Pseudomonadota; class Gammaproteobacteria; order Pseudomonadales; family Porticoccaceae; genus Reddybacter. The sequence continues at coordinate 1,184,149 of JBGFSY010000001.1, forward strand.
GGCATATTTTGTCGCAGCTCTTTAACGTGGGCGAGGTCAATATCGGCGCTGATAAAACCCTCCTCGTCATCCATCTCGGCCAGTACCTCGCCCCAGGGGGCAATAATGGCGGAGCCGCCCCAGGTGGGTTTTTTCGGGTGGTCGCGGTTGCAGAGGTTGGCGCCGACAACGTAGCTCAGGTTTTCTACCGCACGGGCGCGCAATAGGAGCTGCCAATGCGCTTGCCCCGTAGCGGCGGTAAAGGCCGAAGGTGCGACCAGTATTTCAGCACCCTGCTCGGTGAGTTGCCGGTAGAGTTCGGGAAAGCGCAGGTCGTAGCAGACGCTCATGCCGACACAGCCGCAGGGGGTTTGCGCTACCATCGGGCGAGTGCCGTGGGCGTAGCTATCGGACTCACAGTAGCGCTTGCCGGTTTTTTGCACATTGACATCGAAGAGGTGGATTTTTTGATAGGCGGCCACTTCTTGCCCGCTGGCATCGTAGAGCAGGGACGTCGCGTAGGGTTTGTCGCTATCCCCTGAAACAGTCTGCTCGGCGAACAGTGGCAAGGTGCCGGCGACTAGCCACAGGCCGTGTTTACTGGCCTGCTCGGCAAAGAATTGTCGGGCCAGACCTTTTTCGGCCTCAGCTTCGGCCACGGCTCGCGTGTCGCGAACATTGTAGTAAACGAAGTGCTCTGGCAGCACCACGAGCTGGGCACCGGCACTGGCGGCCTCACTAATAAAATGGGCAGCTACTTCGAGATTAGTCGCAGGGTCGCCGTCGCTTTTCAGTTGTATGGCGGCAATTTTGGCCATGGTGGGTCCTTATACTTTTTAGGGCAGGGCGTTGCGAGGTCTGTGCAGTGCTATCTTTACTACTCGGTTTTATCGCTGAATATACGATCGACTTTAACCTCGGGGTTATCGAGGTCGCCGGTGATTTTGTAACCGATGCTGGAGATACGATCAACCTGCTTTTCAAAAAGCTTACTGGTGATATAAACCCCGGCAGCGGCGGGGAGGCCACCGGCGAGGGCGACAATCCAGGGTAAATTGGTGCCTACGGGTAAGGTCGCAATTAAGCGCGCATCGATAGTTTCTTCCGCCAGGTTGGTCTGGCCCAGTAAGCGTAATTTGCCGGAGGGCAGAGTCACGACGATGGGCTCATCAAAGCGCATTTGATGTTCTTCAAAGGCCAGTCCGCCCTCCACATTGTCGAAATGAACACCCGTTGAAAAGAGGTCTGAAAAATCAAACTTTAGGCGTCGCAACCAGGTGTCGAAGTTAATTAAGCCAATGACTTTGAGCAGGGCATTGGTGGTCGTACCCGGTGCCTGAAAGAAACGGCCCTTTTCAAAACGGAGGGCGATATTACCCCTCAGAGCCTGGGTCGATAGATCCCAGGGTTTGCCCTGCCAACTTAAGTCAGTGAGGAAGGCAGCGCGATTGGTGGTGAGTATCATCGGCATATCCCAGGCTTTGAGCACGCCGCCGAGATCATCGCTAAGCAGTGCCCCAGTGAACCCACTGCGGTGCTCGCCATTGATTTTGGTCCAGATCAGTTGAGCCGCATCACCATCGGGTGTGTTGTCGATAGTGATACCGGTGATTTCTGCCTCGATCTGGTCGATGCGAACCCCTTGTTCATTGGCTCGCATAACAAAGGCCAGGCTGCCCAGCTCGTCGTCGCCAATGCGCAGGCCCTCAGTGACAAAATCCAGAGTGGGTAGTGTGCTGGGGTCGAGGTCACCTAAAAAGCTTTGTTCGCTGTCGAGCTCAGGTTTGGGAAGAGTGAGGTAATTCAAGCGCGCCACTATGGCTTGATCCCGGTCCTCGGGGACACGGATGTTACCGGCAAGTGTCGGGCTTTCAATATCGATATCCCATAATTGCTTGCTGTGCAGGGTGTCGACAGTGACGTCATCGAGTGTAAATCCGGCTGCGCTAAAGCGATCTATTTCGACCATAGCGCGGGTATCAAAGCCGGGTCTGTTCTCGCCTTTGGCAGAAGACGAGTTGCGTAGCAGTACCTCTAACCACTCATCCAGCTGAAACACCGGTGTGTGGCCGGTAACGAGTAGCCCTTTGTGCTCAGGTAAATTGTGCTCGCCGTTATTTTTCGTGTCCTCGAGGATGCTTTTGTCACCGATGTGGATGGAGCCGCTGGCTAGCTGCTGGTTGGCAATGCTGAGTTGAGCTTTGAGCTTGTCAGTGCGGGCATCGATGAGTAGGTCGCTCTCGCGAAATTGCAGGGCGGCGCGTAGGGGCCGGGTATCGCCCGCCGGTTTGTTCAGGGGGGCGGGCAAAGCAATGGCGATGCCCTGCAAGTCGGACCGCAGGGTGAGTGTCGGCGCTGAGTCGTTGTCCGGGCTAACAAAAGAGGCTGTGTAGGCCGCCGTTCCCGTGATGTTCTCGGTAAACAGGGGCTGCCAGCTGGGCGCCAAGGACAGATCGAGAAGCCCTGCGGCATCAATTTTTAGTTTGTTGCCCTGGGTGGCGATAGTTGCCTTGAGCGTTTGTCCCCAGAGCGATCCCGTTACGCCCGGGGAATAGAGTCCATCGTTGTCATTGTAGGCGATGGTGCCCTCTAGCTTGCTAAAAGCAACAGGCTGGAAATCACGCAGTTGCATGCGGCCCTGGCGAATATCCGCCTCCACACGATAGGACTCACCCTGGCGGTTTGTCGATAAGGGAATAACAAGATCCAGCCTGGCAGAGGCATCCCCCTGTATTTCCCAGCTGCGCAGGGTCGCCATCCTATTGGCCAGGGGCGAGTTTAGTAGGCTATTGACTGCAGTATTCAAAGGTGAGGTGATATTCGCTTGAACCGACAGCAGGTCGCCAGGCAGAGTGGCGATTAGGGCCTTATCGAGCTGTGCCAATTCGGGGCCAGCACCGATTTTGGCGCTGTTAACGATGCCCTTGAACAGCGTGTCATCGATAGTGATTTGAGCGGAAAGGTCACTGAGTTTGGGCCAGCCCGGGTCGTAATTGAGCTCGCCATTTGTCAGCTGGCTATAGAATTGAATGCTGCGTTTTTGTGGGCTCTCGCCTTTGAGTGAACCACGCCAGATAAAGCCCGCTTCGGTAATATCTGTATCGCCTATCGAGCGTTCTAGCCAGTCGAGTAAGGTGGGATTGAGTATCGCGGGTAAGTAGTTATTTCGGTAGCGGGAATGACTATTCTTGATGCCTGCCTGAAGGAACATCTCTGGCTCTCGGCCCTTGTTTTTAGTCGGGATGTCGAGGCTGATATAGGCGCGTATTTCACCTTCTTTGCCGCGTATATCAATGGGCCCGCCAGCGATTTGCAGGCTAGAATCATCACTTGTCCAAGCAATGTTAACGCGACCCCGCGTGGGGCCGTAGTGCATAAAATCTGTATAGACGCCGGGGTAACGCATGGCGAAATTATCACCTGTATCAAGGTCGAAATAACCCTGGTCGTCCTGCCATTGAAAATAACCACTGAGTCCGCGAACAGCCGGGGTGCTGTGCCAGGCGTCGAGGGATAGCTGCTCAATATGGGCACCGAACTGAGTGAGGGGGCGAGCTTTTTTCAGGTCGAGTGTGAGTTTTATACCTTGCAGTCGACCTGAAGGGTTTAATGTCTTGATCAGTGCTGCAGTCGCCTCGCCGCCTAACTGGGTTTGCACCAGGCTGTGCTTAAGTGTGGAGAGATTGATGTGGTCGGCCGCCAGGGATATTTTATGCCAGTCTTCACCAAGGCCCTGTTGAAAGCTCATATTTAACGGCTTGATCACCAACTTGCCCCAGTCAAAGCGCAGGTTCTGGCACTGTAATCCCCAGTTTGTACCACTGGTAAACCAGCCGGTGAGGGTGGTGTCGAGGTTTTTTATGGGTGGGAGCTCGGCATCCCAGTTTAAGGGGATCTCTTCAGCCTTTACCTTGCCACGCAAATCGAAGTGGCCGGGTTTGAGCGATGCTATCCATAGCTCTGCATCGAGCAGGGTGTTGGAATCTGCTGTTGAACTCAGGGGTGAAAGCGGGAGCCAACCGCGAAGAATGATGCCCAGGGCATTGCGCAGGTTAACCCGGCTAAAATTGATATAAGCCTTACCGTCGAAGTTCTCCCAGTTGTTAGGGTCGCCTCTGCCCTCAACAAGCAGTTCAGCTTTGTCCTCAGCCTGATCCAGCGAGAGGCGCGCTCGAGCGCGGTGAAAATTGCCGTTACTTTCGATCTGTACATCGTCGATATAAAGTGTGGTTGTGGTGCCATCATAAAAGGCGACATCGACAGCAACTTGTTCGATGCCAATATGCGTGCTGAGCAGGATGATATTGGTGAGGACATCCATTTGCCCGCGGTTATTGGTTTCATCATCGAGCCCAGAAATGGGAAAGTTGCTGACGAACCACTTGCCCTCGGCATTTTCAAGCAGCGTTAGCTTGACCTCGCCGATGCTCAGGTCGTTCCAGATAATCTCTCCATTGAGAATACTGCGCAGGATGTCGACGTCTGACTGGACGCTACTGATGGTAATGGCGGGGGCGTCGCCCTGAGATGTGATACTTAGGCTTTGGGCCTGAAGTCTGGGGGTCAATCGTGTCCAGCTGCCACCCATATGTTCTGTGGCGATCTGCACGCCGAGTCGCTCTGAGAGTATCTGGCCAATGAGTTCCTGGTGCTGTTCAAGAGAGGGTAGTAGCTGGCGGCCGATGATCACCAGCAGGGCGTAACTAATAATTAAAAAGGCGAGAGCAGACCATGCATAGCGGGCGCTACGCTTTAATACTGCTGGAACATCCAATATCGGCAACTCCTAAACAGACGGCTAAACAGTAATAATGTCGTACTGCTCCTGAGAATAGCTACCTTCGGTGCGGAATTCGATGGGGCAATTGATTTCTTGCTCTGCAGCACTGAGGTAGGCGGCCTCCTGATCAAGAATGCGTTCAACCACGGCGGGCGAGGCCAGAACCAGCCTTTTTTTCGCTCCGCTAGTGCCGGCATGATTGACGATTTCCCGCAGGATAGAAAATGAGGTGGTTTCCACCGACTTTAAAAAGCCCCGTCCCTGGCAGTGCCCACAGGGCTCACAAAGCAGGCGTTGCAGGCTTTCGCTGGTGCGTTTGCGGGTCATTTCCACCAGGCCCAGCTCCGACACGCCGGTGACTTTCATTTTGACGTGATCGAGTTCGAGTTCCTTTTCCAAACGGCGTAAGACTTGGCGGCGGTGCTCGGGGTCTTTCATGTCGATAAAGTCGAGAATGATAATGCCGCCGAGATTGCGCAGGCGCAGTTGCCGGGCAATGGCGCTGGCTGCTTCGAGGTTGGTGGTATAGATGGTTTCGCTAAGATTACGGTGTCCAACAAAACCACCTGTGTTGACGTCGATGGTGGTCATGGCCTCGGTTTGGTCGAAAATCAGGTAGCCACCGGATTTGAGTTTGACCTTGCGTTCAAGAGATTTATCAATCTCATCTTCGACGCCGTAAAGGCTGAAAATAGGTCGCTGTTCATCATAATGCTCGAGCTTTTCGAGCATTTCCGGGCTGAAGTTTTCGGTAAAGCGATGCATCTGTTTATGGATATCGATGGAGTCGACGCGAATTCGTTCAACCGTTTCAGCGGCGACATCCCTCATGGTGCGCAGAGAGAGTGGCAGGTCGTGATAAATACAGGTCTTTGGGGGCAGGCGGGTCATTTTGTCTTTGACCAAACCCCATAAGCGGTGCAGGTATTCCACGTCGGTGCGGAACTCATCTTCTGCTACGCCATCGGCGACAGTTCGAATAATATAGCCACCGCCTTCTTCTTTCATGCCGCCGGCTTCGACGGCCAGGTCGAGCTGGCTGCGCAGTCTCTCTCTCTCGTCTTCCTTTTCAATGCGCTGGGAAATACCGACATGCCCGACGCCGGGCATATAAACCAGGTAGCGAGACGAAACGGAGAGGTGGGTGGATAGCCTTGCACCCTTGCTACTGATGGGCTCTTTAACCACCTGTACGGGGAGCTCCTGGCCCTCGCGTAATAATTGACGGATGTCGGGTGTTTCGGTTGGGTTTTCATCGCCGCCGGGGGCAGAGCTTTGCATAATGTCGTTAGCGTGGATAAAACCGGCTTTATCGAGGCCGATTTCAACAAATGCGGCCTGCATGCCGGGCATAACGCGGACTACCTTGCCGTTGTATATATTGCCAACCAGGCTGCGATGCCCGACTCTTTCGATGGCTATATCGACCAGTATGCCATCCTCAAGACGAGCAACGCGGGTTTCCGTGGGGGTGATATTGACGAGAATTTCTGCTTTCATCGTGCATTCCAACAAGCAATATTAAAACGCTCAAATAACTCAAACGTTTGCAAAAGCGGCAGGCCAACGACACCTGAATAACTACCTGTAATACCTTCTACGAACACGGCTCCCAGGCCTTGAATGGCATAGGCGCCCGCTTTTCCCAGTGGTTCGCCTGTGAACCAGTAGCGTTCGTATTCTTGTTCTTTTATTTCCCGAAACTGAACAGAGGTTTCAGATAGTCTGAGTTCTGTTCGGCCTTCGGCAACTACCGCAATTGCGGATAATACCCTATGACTTCGCCCTGACAAAGCACGCAATGTGGCAATTGTCTCCGACTTGTCCGCGGGTTTGGAAAAAACCTTATTATCGAGCACTACCGTGGTGTCGGCACCTAATACGGGCAGGTTAATTTCCAGCTTTTGTTGCGCTACCGCCTGGGCTTTTTCACGAGCTAGACGCTGGACATAGTCTTCTGGGGTTTCACTCGGGTGCTGGGTTTCATCAATATCGGCAGGATGAATGGCAAAGCGGACGCCAATTTGGCGTAACAGCTCTGCACGCCGGGGGGAGGAGGAGGCCAGAATAAGATCGGTATCAGTGAATGTGCTGCTCATAATTACGGGTCAACAATGCGCTTATTAAAAAATCCGCTGTAGTCGATACAGGGTGCCCACTACCAAGGGCCAGATGAGAGCACTGCTGAGTGCCGGGTAGAAAATGCGCCAGCCGAGTACGATATCTTCGGATATAAGGCGAGTGCTCACCCAGATGGTTTGATAAAGCATTACGATGAGCAGGGCAGCCAGGCACTGAAAGGGCAGGCTTAAGTGGCGCACGCGGTATTCCTGGGTTTTTAGGAGGTAAGCCGTTACCGACATGGCCAGTGCGTTTTGGCCGATCACGTTGCCGTAGAGCAGGTCGAGTAACAGGCCGACTAGCCAGACAAAGGTAATACCGATGTGCTGGGGCTGGACTAACAACCAGTAGATGCTAATCAGCAGCACAAAGGGAGGGCGCCAGAATGCCAGGTCGCCGTGGAGAGGCAGGCTGTAAAGAAACAGTGCTGTAATTAGGCTGAGGCATAATGCCGTCAGCGGTATCGGGCTATTACCCCTTGGCATTGTCAGAGCCGGAAATTATTGCTTGCCGCGTCGTTTCGGTGGTCTGCGGGTAGTTATCAAGGGCTTCAACGGCGGTAAATACCACCAGTAGACGCAGGCTGCGGTCGACCTTGGCGGCGGGCGTGACGCTGACCTCTATAAAGGCCTGCCCGGGGTCTTTGTTAATGGCGTTGACCGTACCGACCGGATAGCCCGAGGGGAAGCGTCCGCCGAGCCCGGAGCTGAGCAGGGTATCGCCGACCTGAATATCCTGGGTTGGGGAGACGTGACGCAAGCGCAGGCGCTGGAAGTTGCCGCTACCCTCGATAATGCCGCGCACATTGTTGCGCAGATTGTAAATCGGCAGCGCATGGCGGGAGTCGGTGATTAAGAGTACACGGCTGTGATCTTCGAAGACTTCCGTCACCTGTCCCATGAGTCCCTCGCCGTCGATTACGGCCAGACCTTCGCTGATGTTGTCTGAAGACCCCCGATTGATGGTGATGTTGTGGTGAAAGGGGTCGGGGGAAATGCCCACGAGTTCTGCGACGAGGACACTGTTTTTAACCAGCTCGGCACCGTTGAGCAGGCTTTTTAGTTGCAGGTTTTCGGCGGACAATTCGGCCATACGCTGGAGCTGGGCTTTGTAAACCAAGATCTCAGTTTCCAGCTTGTCATTATTGGCGATGATGGCGGCGCGGCTCTCAAGGAATTCGTCGTTCCACTCACGCCAGCGCATAGGCAGGGTTGATGCCCATTGAAAAGGCTGGGCAAGAGGCTCCAGCCAGACGTGGCCCGGGCGCAGCCAGTTGGTAAATGAATCGAGAGCAATCAGGGTGAGCGCGGCCAGCGCCAGAATCAGCATACGTTGTGGAGAAGAGTTTTGTTGAAATAAATTTTTGATACTTAGGGCTCGTAGGGTCTTGGTTCTGTGGAGCTTTGACTCAGAGCGACATGATATCGAGGTGTCGCCTGTCCATCATGGTTAGCGCTTTGCCGCCGCCTCGTGCTACACAGGTCAAAGGATCTTCTGCGACAATGACGGGTAGGCCCGTTTCATGGGTGAGCAGTTGATCGAGGCCTTTCAGCAGGGCGCCGCCACCGGTGAGTACGATGCCGGTCTCGGCAATGTCTGAGGCCAGCTCAGGGGGTGATTGCTCGAGCACCCTTTTTACGCCCTGCACGATGGCGGCCAGGGGCTCCTGAATTGATTCGAGAATTTCGTCGCTGTTGAGGGTGAATTGCTTGGGCACGCCCTCGGCAAGGTTGCGGCCGCGGACATCTATCTCACTGACCTCGGTGCCGGGGTAGGCGCTGCCAATTTCCATTTTGATGCGCTCGGCCGTGGCGTCGCCGATCACCGAGCCGTAGCGGCGGCGCACGTAGTTGGTAATTGACTCGTCGAAGCGATCGCCGCCCATGCGGATGGAGTCGGAGTAGACCACGCCGTTGAGGGAGAGGATGGCGATTTCCGTGGTGCCACCGCCGATGTCGACCACCATTGAGCCCCTGGCTTCTTCAACCGGTAGGCCTGCGCCAATGGCGGCGGCCATGGGTTCTTCTATTAGATGGACGACGCGTGCACCGGCGCCCTCGGTCGATTCGCGAATCGCTCGCTTTTCGACTTCTGTTGCCAGGCAGGGCACGCAAACGAGAACGCGAGGGCTAGGTGGAATCAAGCTGTGGGAATGCACTTTTTTGATAAAGTGCTGAAGCATTTTTTCGGTGACCTGGAAGTCAGCAATTACGCCGTCTTTGAGAGGCCGTATAGCGCTGATATTACCAGGGGTGCGGCCGAGCATGCGCTTGGCTTCGACACCGACCGCCTCAACGGTTTTTTGGCCGTGGCTGTGGCGAATAGCGACCACCGAGGGTTCGTTGAGAACAATGCCCTTGCCGTTGATATAAATCAGCGTATTGGCTGTGCCCAGGTCAATGGACAGATCGTTGGAAAACATCCCGCGTAAGCGCTTTAACATAGTGGTAAATCGTTCCTCAAAAAAAGCGCCCGTCGTGCGTGATTAGTGCGGGATCTGGCGATTGTAAAAATTGGCGAAACTGTAACAACGGCGGGGATTTAGGGCAAGGTGTAAATATGATACCTTACACGGCCTTTAAGACGCACTCAGGATAGCAAACTCCACTATGTCCATCGATAGAGCTGATATTGAAAAACTTGGCGAGCTGGCGCGCATTCACATCAGTGATGAAAATACCCAGGCGAGCGCGAAAAGTATTAACGAAGTGCTGGCACTGGTCGATCAGCTGCAGGCTGTCGATACCGCGAATATTGAGCCCTTGGCCAACCCACTGGGTGCCCGGCAGCGCCTGCGTCTCGACGAAGTGAGCGAGACTAACCGTCGCGAAGCGTTTCAGGCGATTGCACCGGCGACGGAAGACGGTCTCTATCTGGTGCCGAAAGTCATCGAATAGAAGGCTCGGTTATTAACTGAACACAGTGAAGCATGCCGTTGGCGACAGTAATCGTCAGTGGTGTGTCGTACATCAAACACGGTCTCTGCGGAGACAGTCTGAGGAGACAGGATGCACAACCTTACCCTGGCCGAATTAAGCGCAGGTTTAGATGCTGGCAAATTTTCGAGTGTCGAAGTGACGCAGCATTTTCTCGCCCGCATCAAGCGGCTCGATGGCAATTACAATAGTTTTATCACCATTACCGAAGAGCGCGCTTTAGCTCAAGCTGCCGAGGCTGATAAACAGCGGGCCGCCGGTAATGCCCCAGCCCTGTGTGGTGTACCCATCGCCCACAAAGATATTTTCTGCACCGACGGTGTGCGCACCAGTTGTGGTTCGAAGATGCTCGACAACTTTGTGCCGCCCTACGATGCCACCGTGGTTGAGAACCTTGCCGCCGCTGGCGTGGTGGTATTGGGTAAAACCAATATGGATGAGTTCGCCATGGGCTCGTCCAATGAAACCAGTTATTACGGCCCGGTTAAAAACCCCTGGAATGTTGATTGTGTGCCTGGTGGCTCCTCGGGTGGTTCGGCGGCAGCTGTTGCCGCGCGGCTGACCCCTGCTGCCACGGCCACCGATACCGGCGGCTCCATTCGTCAACCCGCTGCCCTGTGTGGCATCACCGGCTTAAAACCAACCTACGGACGCGTCTCACGCTGGGGCATGATCGCCTTTGCCTCGAGTCTCGATCAGGGTGGGCCAATGGCGCGCACGGCTGAAGACCTCGCACTGATGCTCAACGAAATGTCGGGCTTTGATAGTAAAGACTCCACTTCGATTGAGTACGATGTACCCGATTATCGCACTGGCTTAAATCAAGATATCAGTGGCATGACCATCGGTGTGCCCGAAGAGTATTTCGACGAGGGTTTAAACCCAGCCACCGAGCAGGCAACACGCAATGCCCTGGCCGAGTTGGAAAAGCAGGGCGCTAAACTCAAAACCATCAGTTTGCCCCACTCCCATCTTTCGGTACCGGCCTATTATGTGATTGCCCCGGCTGAGGCCTCGGCAAACTTGTCCCGCTTTGACGGCTCACGCTATGGCTATCGCTGTGAAAACCCGGTTGACTTGCGCGATATGTATATGCGCAGTCGCTCCGAAGGCTTTGGTGATGAGGTTAAACGGCGTATTTTGATCGGCGCCTATTGTTTGTCGGCGGGTTATTACGATGCCTACTACAACAAAGCCATGCAGGTACGCCGCTTAATCAAAGAAGATTTCGTCAGCGCCTTTAAAGACGTCGATATGATTGCCGGCCCCACTTGCCCCAACCCGGCCTTTGAATTCGGCGCCAAAAGTGACGACCCGGTAGCCATGTATCTGGAAGATATCTACACCATTGCCACCAATTTGGCGGGCCTGCCCGGCATGTCGCTGCCCTGTGGTTTAGTCGACGACAAGCCCGTTGGCCTGCAACTTATTGGCAACTATTTTGACGAGGGGCGGATGCTTAATGTCGCCCACCGTTATCAACAAATCAGCGATTGGCATTCACGCTGTGCCCCCGGCATCGATTAAGGAGTACGGATAGCATGACATGGGAAACCGTAATCGGCCTGGAAGTTCACACCCAGCTGGCCACTAAAACGAAGATTTTTTCCGGCGCCAGCACCGAGTTTGGTGCCGCGCCCAACACCCAGGCCTGCGCCATTGATCTGGCGATGCCCGGCACCTTGCCGGTGCTCAATGCAGAAGCGGTGCGCATGGCGGTGATGTTCGGCGTCGCCATTGATGCCGACATCGGCCTGATTTCGTCCTTCGATCGTAAAAACTATTTTTATCCGGATCTGCCCAAGGGCTATCAAACCACTCAGCTCGACAGACCCATTGTGCTGGCGGGAACGGTTGATATTCAGCTCGACGATGGCAGCACGAAAACGGTTCGCATTCACCATGCTCACCTCGAAGAAGATGCGGGTAAATCCCTGCACGAGGACTTTCACGGCATGTCCGGCATCGATCTCAATCGCGCCGGTACGCCGCTAATCGAGATTGTTTCCGAGCCCGATATGAACACTCCCGAAGAGGCCGTTGCCTTCGCCAAAAAACTCCATGCACTGGTGGTCTCGATCGGTATTTGCGATGGTGAAATGGCCCAGGGATCGATGCGTTTTGACGTCAATGTCTCGGTGCGCAAAAAAGGCGAAGAGCTGGGTACACGCACCGAAACGAAAAACCTCAACTCCTTCCGTTTTATGGAGCGCGCGATTGTTCAGGAAGTGGAGCGTCAAATTGATTTAATTGAAGACGGCGGCAAAGTGAAGCAGGAAACCCGGCTTTACGATGGCGACACCCACACCGCCCGGTCGATGCGCAGCAAAGAGGAAGCCAATGATTATCGCTACTTTCCCTGCCCGGATTTACTGCCGGTAGAAATCGACCAGGCCTATGTCGATGCGGTGCGAGCATCACTGCCTGAATTGCCCGAGGCCCGGCGCGCACGCTTTATTGGTAGTTACGAATTATCGCCCTACGACGCGGGTGTACTCTCCGATGAGCCGGCGACGGCCGCCTATTTTGAAACAGTAGCGAGTCAATGTGGTGACGCGAAATTGGCGGCTAACTGGGTGACAGGGGAACTGGCTGCACGTTTAAATAGCGAAGACCAGTTGATACAACATTGCCCGGTGAGTGCCGAGCAGCTGGCGTCTTTAATAGCGCGCATTATCGATAATACCATTTCCAATAAAATGGCCCGTGAAGTGTTTGGCGCTATGTGGGATGGTGAGGGTGAGCCCGATAGCATTATCGAGGCGCGTGGGCTAAAGCAGGTATCCGATAGCGGTGCTATCGAAGGCATGGTCGATACGGTGATTGCCAATAGCGCGAAGCAAGTCGACAATTACCGTAATGCAGATGAGGCCAAGCGACCCAAAATGCTCGGCTACTTTGTCGGTCAGATTATGAAGGCCTCAAAGGGTCAGGCGAATCCGCAGCAGGTGAATGAAGTGCTGTTGAAAAAATTGAATGCCTTGTTATAAATAATATTCCTTAGGTAGTTAAATTTAGTTAATTGTATTTAGGTAGTAAATAATGGCTTTAAAAAAAGATAAACAAAAAATTCTTGGTGAAATGTTTGATGACGAACGCATTGAGAGTTTTTTAGATTACGAGGCACCGCAAGGTGTCGATGGCGATTTTCATGTGCTAGAAAAAGCCTATCGAGGCATGCGGGTGGAAAACTTTGTGACCTTTTTAGGCTTCTTTACGGCGGCAAAAAGAAATATTAATGCCACGAATTCCCAGGGCCAGACCCTGCTGGATATTGTTGCGAGCCATCGCCATGCAGAAGATTATATTACCGCTTTAAAAGAATATCTGGCCAAGTAATCTTGGTTATTTAAACTCTAAATCCCACAGAATAATAAGGAAATACCATGTCCGATACCGTGAGTTTTTCAAAGCAGGGCGCCGTAGGCCTGATCAAAATCAACAACCCTCCCGTTAATGCCCTCAGTCAATCGGTACGCGCGGGCCTGAAAAGTTGCGTTGAGCAGGGCCTCGCCGATGACGGCGTTAAGGCCATGGTATTGATTTGCGAGGGTCGAACCTTTATTGCCGGTGCTGACATTAATGAATTCGCTAAAGGTATGGGCGAGCCCGGTTTGGTGCCGGTGATTGGCAATATGGAAACGGCGGCTAAACCCATCGTCGCGGCGATTCACGGCACGGCATTGGGGGGCGGACTGGAAGTTGCCCTGGGTTGTCACTACCGCGTTGCACTTGCCTCGGCCAAAGTGGGTCTGCCCGAAGTGCATTTGGGCTTATTGCCCGGTGCCGGTGGCACCCAGCGTTTGCCGCGTTTGGTGGGTGCCCAGGCTGCGCTGGAGCTGATCGTTGGCGGCGGCCATGTGTCTGCAGCCAAGGCGCTGGAGCTGGGTATTGTTGATGAAATTGTCGATGGCGATCTCGAAACAGCCGCCATTGCCTATGCCGAAAAGCTCCTTGCCGACGGCACTGGCCCTCGCGCCATTAGAGACATCGCCCCCGAGGCGGCGGGCCCTGACGTATTCGATAACTTCGAAAAAAGTATCGCCCGCAAGCAGCGTGGTTTTCTCGCCCCCTTCCATATTATTAAAGCCATTCGTGCCGCCTTTGAGCTGCCCTTTGATCAGGGCATGGCTCGGGAAGAAGAGCTGTTTATGGCGTTGATGACCTCATCGGAGTCCGCAGCCCAGCGTCATATTTTCTTTGCCGAACGCGAAGTGGCCAAAGTGCCAGGCTTGGCCAGAGACACCCAAAAACGCGACATCAATTGCGCCGCTGTAGTGGGTGCCGGCACCATGGGAGGGGGTATTGCGATGAACTTCGCCAATGCCGGTATCCCGGTTAAATTGCTGGAAATGAAGCAGGAATTTCTCGATAAAGGCATTGCCTTAATTCGCAAGAATTATGAAAACACCGCCAAAAAAGGCCGCATTAGCATGGCCGATGTCGAGACGCGTATGGCTTTGATCGAGCCGACCCTGTCCTATGACGATATTAAAGATGTCGATATGGTGATTGAAGCCGTGTTCGAAAATATGGACGTTAAAAAGCAAGTGTTTAAAAAGCTCGACAGTGTTTGTCGCCCGGGCGCCATTCTGGCGACCAATACCTCGACTCTCGATGTGGATGAAATCGCCAGCGTCACTGGCCGCCCCGAAGATGTTATCGGCATGCACTTTTTTAGCCCCGCGAATGTCATGCGTCTACTGGAAAACGTGCGCGGCGCAAAAACGGCCGATGACGTGATTGCCACGGTAATGAGTCTGTCTAAGCGCATCGGTAAGATTGGCGCGATGGTGGGTGTCTGCGATGGTTTTGTTGGCAACCGCATGTTGCACCAGCGCACCCGTGAATCTGCCTTTCTGGTGGAAGAGGGCGCCAGCCCCGAGCAGGTCGATAAAGTACTGTTCGATTTCGGCTTCCCGATGGGCGCTTTTACCATGGCCGATATGGCTGGCCTCGATGTGGGCTACAAGGTGCGCGAAGAGCGCCGCAAGGCTGGCAAGGTTGAAAAACGTGATTCGGTGTGGATCGATAAAGTGGTTGAGATGGGCCGCCACGGGCAAAAAACCAATGCCGGTGTTTATAAATACGAAGATGGCCGCACGCCGATTCCCGACCCCATTGTTAAAGCGTTGATTGCCGAATGTGCAAAAGATGCGGGCATTGAACAGCGCGATATTAGCGATCAGGAAATTCTCGAACGCTGCCTCTACCCAATGATTAACGAAGGTGCAAAAATTCTCGAAGAGGGCATTGCTGCACGGCCCCTGGATATCGATATTATCTGGATTAACGGCTACGGTTTCCCCGGTTACAAGGGCGGCCCGATGTTCTGGGCCGACCAAATTGGCCTGCAAAATATTGTCGATGCCTACGCCAAGTACGCCAAGCAGTTTGGCGATCACTACTGGCAACCCGCGCCACTACTGGCGAAGCTGGCTAAGGAAGGTAAGGGTTTTTACGACCTGTAGTCCCTTGCTCGTTAGTTAGCGTGATGTGTAGCCCCAAGCTGAAAGTGATTGTTTGCTTTTATCTTGGGGCTTTTTTATTGATAAGAAAAATACCGGTTGCCGAGTGATGAGCACAGAGACCATTCGCCAGTACCCCGTGCTCTACAGTTTCCGCCGCTGCCCCTATGCGATGCGCGCTCGCATGGCCTTGTATCAAGCCGGTGTGCAGTGCGAGATTGTCGAAGTTGAATTAAAGGCAAAACCAGCGGCAATGTTGGCGCTGTCACCAAAAGGTTCGGTGCCAGTATTACTACTGCCATCGGGAGAGGTCATCGACGAGAGCCTGGCTATTATGCACTGGGCGCTGGAGCAGAATGATCCGGCCCGTTGGTTGCCGGCATCGTGGGCAATCAGTCAGTCACTGATTGATGAAAATGATGGGGGGTTTAAATCAAACCTCGATCGCTACAAATACCCCCAGCGTTATTCTGCGGGTAATAGTCTTGAGGCTCGCGACAAGGGGCTAATTTATTTGCGTCAATTAAATACACAACTCAATGGCAATGCCTACCTGTTAGGGCCGCAAGTAAGCTTTGTCGATATTGCTATATGCCCTTTTATTCGTCAGTTCGCCAATACCGATGCAGACTGGTTTGCGGATCAAGCGCTACCCGCTGTCCAGCTTTGGCTACAAACTTTGCTCGATAGCGACTTATTTAAAACAATCATGGGAAAAAAGCGCAGTCATTTATTATAATTGTTTGTCTTTAATTGTTATTGAGTACTGCGGCCTCGCGGATGCACTCTTCCAATAAGCCCTAAGCCGCTTCGGTAAACTGCCACATATTATCTTCGCGCCGGTTATGGCCGGTGCTTATTTGCAGGGTTCTTTCTATTGGCCTAGTAACGGCAAACCAAGCCGTGCCGGGTGGGTCTTTATAGGGGTTAGAGGCAGGACCGGTGGCACCGTTTCGGCCAGCGCCCAGGTGCTTCCTAGTGTTTTGTGAATACTGTGGGTACAGAGCAGAGCGTATTCTTCGGTGGCACTGCGAATACCTTTCATATCCTCATCGCTCATGTCGAGAAGCTGACGCCGCGATTTGAGGGTGTAAACCACGGTGCTACTGAGGAAGTAGGCCGATGCACCGGGCACGGAGACCAGCGCTGCCGACAGCAAACCGGCAATGGAGGATTCGCAAACCGCGAGGCTTTGTTCCCCTTGTTTTCATAGCTCGCCAACGGGCTTGCCTAATACAATTAATGAATTCATAGCGTACTCGCTTTTTATAGGCAAGATATAGCCCTAAGATCTTGTCGAATACAAGGTCGTCATCGCAATTGTTATTGCCAGTTTTCAGCGCCATACTCTGAATCAGAACCCACTATAAAACAGAGGTTTTCAGTTTGATGACAGCCTTAAGTGAATTCAACGGGCTCGATCTTATGGTCAATAGCCTTATTGTCCTCGCGCTTGTCGCCGCGCCCGTCGCGATGTGGCATGCCTTGCTCTATAAGCGTGACCCTCGTGCGGCGATGGGCTGGATCAGTGTTTGTTTGTTATTCCCCATCGTTGGCCCGGCACTGTATTTTTTCTTTGGCATTAACCGTGTCCATCACCGTGCACAGCGGTGGATGGATGGCCGCTATCAGCGACACTTTGTCGATTTTGAGCGGGGTGAAGTGCCTCTCTCGGATATTCCCTGCAATAAAAAAATAGCAGGCGACTTTGCCCCTCTTATGCGTGCCACGTACGCACTTGCCGGCTTGCCTTTGCTTGCGGGTAACAAGGTGACAGTACTGCGTAATGGAGAAAGAGCCTATCCCGCGATGCTGGGTGCAATCGATAAAGCGACAAATAGCGTGGATTTAAGTACCTATATTTTTGAAAATAATAGTTCAGGGCATGCGTTTACCGAGGCCTTATGTGCCGCGGCGAATCGCGGTGTTGCCGTTAGAGTCATTGTCGATGCCATGGGTGAGCTATATTCATGGCCTTGGATCAGCCGCCGCCTGCGTCGCCGGGGCGTGCGTGTTGAACGCTTTGGGCCACCGCGCTTAAGGTCTCAGCTGCCAGGTTTGAATTTGCGTAACCACCGCAAATTACTGGTGGTTGACGAGAAAGTTAGCTTTACCGGCGGCATGAACATTGGTGATCGCCATTTTGTCGATCCGGCTGCTACCCGACATCCGACTGCCGATGTCCATTTCCAGTTTAAAGGCCCTGTCGTTGCGCAGCTGGTCATGGGTTTTGCGCAAACGTGGCAGCAGGCGACTGGAGAAAAGCCAAAAGAGGCTGGGGTAGAGCAAGCAGTGTTTGGCGATAGCCGTTGCCGGGTGATTGTTGACGGGCCGGATCTCAATCTCGATAAACTCAGTAATGTCCTGTTGGCCGCTATAGCACAGGCAAAAGTATCGATTCGAATAATGACGCCCTACTTCTTACCTTCCCGAGAAATGCTGGCAGCTCTGCAAACAGCGGCCTTGCTGGGTGTGGCTGTAACACTGGTGCTGCCAGAGAAGAACAACCTGGTTTGTGTGCATTGGGCGATGCGCAATATGCTTTGGGAGCTGCTCTACTACAATATTAGTGTGGCCTATCAGCCCCCGCCCTTTAATCACTCAAAACTGTTTATGGTGGATGGCGAGTACCTGCTGATCGGATCGGCCAACCTTGATCCGCGCAGCCTGCGGCTAAATTATGAGTTGAGTGTTGAAATTTATGATAGAGCTATGGCAGTCGAGCTGGAAGGTGAGTTTGATGATTTGATTGCCAGCTCGGCAACGGTGAGTCTTGCAGAGCTCGATAGCCGCTCACTTATTGCGCGTAGCAGAGATGCGCTTTGCTGGTTGTTTTCGCCCTATTTGTAACTACCTGCATTACTTTGTCCTGTGTTTTTTTTGAAAAGTTTGGTTTTCATGTAGGTTGAGCTTGATAAGTGTTAGAGAGTACACCTCTACTGTGTTTAGGGGATGTTAGAATTGACAGGATAGAGCTCTGTGGAAAGATTGGCAGAGACGTTTAGAGTAGGGTGCGATGGTCGAAGAAGAAGAAAAAAAACTGTTTCGAGAATTCGTTGGTGATGTTGAACTCGTGGGTCAGTCTAGCCGTCATTTAAAAATACCGGTGGATAGAAATACCCCGGCCCTGGTATCGCGCCGCCTGGCAGCGACTAAAGTGAGTGAGAGTGAAGATGACTTTCTTGCGGGTGAGGAGCATGTGCCTCGGGTCGAGGCTCTTGATACGCTGTCATTTAAGCGGGATGGCGTACAGCACGGCGTTTTTCGTCGTTTGAAGCAAGGTGGCTACGCTGTTGAGTCCAGTCTCGATTTACATCGACTGACGGTCGTGCAATCGCGTAAAAAGGTATTGGCTTTTATTCGCGATTGCGTCGCCCACGATATTCGCTGTGGTTCTATTACTCACGGCAAAGGTGAGCATAGGGAAACTCCCGCACTCTTGAAAAGTTGTGTTAACCACTGGTTAGCACAGTTGAATGAGGTCCTTGCATTCCACAGTGCGCCCCGACATAGCGGCGGGCTTGGCGCGACATTGATTTTGTTACGTAAAAGTGAACGTAAAAAAAGAAGCTAACAGGCTCCGGTTTCTTGAACCAGGGTCCTCCTAATTTAAGCCACCTTGAGATAAGGGACTTATGAAATATCAGCCACGGCAACGATCGGGTATTGCAGGGACTAAAATGCAAAAAACACCGGGTAGTAATATTGAGGTCGCCGCATTAGCGTTCGATGCCGGCCAGCCATCTATTATTGCCGATTCGAGCAGAAAAATAATTAAGGTAAACCAGTCTTTTTTAACGCTGTTTAGCTTCCCCCCTGCAATGCTGATAGGTTCAATTCTTGATGATCTCTACACGGAGCAAGAAGACGCTGGTTTTCTCGAGTTTTTAAAGAGCCATCGTGAAGATGGCCCGAAGAACAGTGGTCTGTCGAATAGCTATACGAGTAAAACCTCACGAGATGCGTGGACTGGGCAGCACCTTGAGTTGGTGGAAACCCTGGCTGTACTTCCTGGCCAAGGAGGCCAACCGAGTTACTACTTGATGAGCTGTCAGGAAATTGGTGGCCTCTTACCAAAGATTGTTGTTGCCAGTGAGTCTGGGAAGTCTTTGCATCAGCTTATTGAATCCCTGCCAGAGGCAGCAGTGATTCTTGATGGCGCTCATATCGACGCTTGTAATGAACGGTTTTCCCGTTTAACGCAGCACGACAGAGCAGAGCTACTGAGTTTGTCGATTAGTGAATTATCGATGCCTGTGCAAAGTGACGGAGCCGTTGCTGGTGAAAAACTGGACCGGGTTTTTTCCGCTCTTGAGAGGGGGCGTTTCGGCACCATAGAATGGCAGCTTAAATTACCCAATGGCGAGTCTCGTGAAGTGGAGGTGAGTTTTAGTGGTTTTGATTACTACGGTAGACGGCTGACTTTTGCCAATTTTCGGGACATTACCGATCGCAAGCGCATGGAGCTGGAGAGACAGGGTCTGCTGGATGAGTTGGCACATAAGGAACAAATGACGCGCTTGGCCACCAAGGCGGGGGGTATTGTCATTTGGGAAGCCGATATGTTGACAGATAAAATGTCCTGGTCTGATGGCGCTAGTCAATTGTTTGGTCTTTCTGATGAGGCGCTGCCGACCAACTTTAATGGTTTGAGGAAGCTCGTTTTTGAGGATGATATGGGGCTACTGGCAGCGGTACTTGAGGGTATCAGGTCTGGCCGACCCTTTGAAATGGAGAGTCGCTTTCAGCGGTCAGAAGGAGAGCTACTCTGGTTGCGAACTCAGGGTCAAGTTGAGTGCGATGGCAATGATGTGCCAATTACGGTGCGGGCGGCAGTATCTGATATTAGTGAGTACAAACATGCACAGGAAGAAATCAGTCGGCTGGCCTACTATGACCCGCTGACAAAGCTCGCTAACCGACGCTTGTTACTTGACAGGTTGCATCAATATTGCGCTGCAGCGAAAAGAAATAACACCAGTGGCGTGGTATTTTATCTTGATCTGGATCGCTTTAAATTGCTTAACGATAGCCTTGGGCATGCCAGCGGGGATATTTTGTTAATTGAGGTTGCAAAGCGTTTACTGGAAGTTTTTAGGAAAGATGACACCGTTGCTCGCATAGGTGGTGATGAGTTTGTTGTTGTGGTTCCCGTTATTGCGGGCGGCATGCATATGGTGGCGCATAAGGCGCGAGTCATTGCCGATAAGTTGCGCGCAACGCTGGCCACTGACTATATTATCAATGGCCAGAATTATCATATGTCATCGAGTATTGGTCTGGCTGTTTTTCCTCAGGATGGTGATACGGCTGAAAGTGTTATTCAAAATGCGGATGTGGCCATGTATCAGGCGAAGAAAAATGGTCGAAATGCGGTGGCATTTTATCGCGCAGAGCAGCAGGAAGACGCAGACCAGCACGTGCTAATAGAGCAAGATTTGCGTCAAGCAATTAAACGCGACCAGTTTCGATTATATTATCAGCCAAAAGTAGACAGTGATGGACAGGTGGTTGGAGTTGAGGCTCTTGTTCGCTGGATACACCCGGAGCGGGGGATTGTCCAGCCGGTCGGGTTTATCGGCATTGCCGAAGAAATTGGTTTGATTGTAGATATCGGTCAGTGGGTGATGGAGGTAGCTTGCATCCAGTTAAAGGACTGGGGAAATCAGGGTTTTTTGAAAAGTGATTTTAGTATTTCGGTAAATATTAGCCCGGTACAATTCCGGCGCAAAGATTTTGTTTTTAATATAAAGAAGATCATTGATAGCAATGGTATTTGCCCCGAAAGTGTCATGCTGGTAATAGCTGAGGGTATGTTAAGAGAGGATATTGATGAGACCATCGAGAAATTAAACGCACTAAAAAAGTTGGGCGTAAAAATATCCATTGATGATTTTGGTGCCGGGTTTTCCTCCCTTTATTATTTGACGCGGTTGCCACTTGATGAAATAAAAATTGATAAAACTTATGTGCATAATATTATTGAGGATAAGGATGACGCCGTAATTGTAAAATCGATTATGGATATTGCTCGCCACTTTAGCCTCAAACCTGTGGCCGAAGGTGTAGAAAATAAAGAGCAGGCGAGCTTTTTGCGCGATATCGGTTGCCCCGTATTTCAGGGCTACCTCTTCTCAGGCCCTCTTTCGGCCGAAGAGTTTTCTGCGAAATATTTCTAGCGGGGAAGATGTTCTGTTAACTGAAAAAACCAAAATAAATTGGCGTAATTTAAAGGCCTTGTCTAAGCTGATGGCAGAGAAGCCAGCTCCGTAGTTGGCCTCTCAATATTCCGTTCCGGTGCAGATTTTTTGTTCGGTATGGTCTTGACAGAACTGGCTAAGAGGATTGCATTATGCCCGGGCATATCTATAAACATATCGAAGTGACAGGTAGTTCCACCATTGGTACTGATGATGCGATTAGCACGGCCATTAGTGAAGCGACGAAAACCATCAAGCATTTGCACTGGTTTGAAGTGGTTGAAAGCCGTGGATATATCGAAGATGGAAAGGTGAAGCATTGGCAAGCGACCATTAAAGTAGGTTTTCGTCTCGATCATTAAGTTGATTTTTCACGAGTAGGATTGTCAATTTACAGTCGATAGGCCAGTGCTTCACTAAGGTGCCGGTTTTGGATTGTCTCGCTATTTTCGATATCCGCTATGGTGCGCGCTACTTTTAATACCCGATGAAAACCGCGAGCGGAGAGCTTCATGCGTTCTATGGCCGCGTTCATTATTTTAAGCTGGTCTTTGTTTAGCGGGCAAAATTGATCGACCTGCTTGCGCGAGAGCTTGGCGTTGGCGCAGCCCTGACGTTCCTGCTGCTTTTCTCTGGCTGCGATCACTCGCTCGCGAATGTTTTTGCTACTTTCTCCTGGGGGTCTGCTTGCGGTCAGTTCCTGATGAGGCACGCGTGGCACGTGAACCTGAAGGTCAATTCTATCCAGTAGTGGGCCCGATATTTTATCGCGATAGCGGTTAACCTGGTCCGGCGTGCAGCGGCATCTCGGTTCGCCAAGATAGCCGCAGGGGCAGGGATTCATCGCGGCAATCAGCATGAAGTTGGCTGGATATTGGACGCTGGCCTGGGCTCTGGAGATCAGTATCGAGCCTGATTCCAGGGGCTCTCTCAGTACTTCAAGCACCTTGCGTGAAAACTCGGGTAATTCATCGAGAAAGAGGACGCCGTGGTGGGCCTTGGAGACCTCGCCGGGGCGCGGAGCACTTCCTCCGCCGACCAGAGATACGCTGGAGGCTGTGTGGTGAGGTGCGCGGAAAGGGCGCTCAAAAAAGCTTGCCCTCGGTGTACTACTACTCACCGAGTAAACGGCCGCGACTTCTAGTGCAGTAATTTCATCCAGCGGTGGCAATATACCGGGCAGGCGGCTGGCCAACATGGTTTTTCCCGTCCCAGGGGGGCCGCTGAATAAGAGGTTGTGAGCGCCGGCGGCGGCAATCTCCAGTGCACGCTTGGCCTGGTGCTGACCGATAACTTCATTAATATCGGCCGAGGCTGTTGTGTCTAGAGGCTGGTCGTGGGTTTGTTCAGGCAGAATATCGCTGCGCTTTAAGTGGGCGCAGACTTCAAGCAGGTGCTTGGCTGCGTAAACTGGGGTGTTACTCGCCAGTGCGGCTTCTGCACCGTTGGCCTGGGGGAGGATCATATTACGATGGTTTTTACCGCAGGCAAGAGCGCTGGGCAAAATGCCATCGACCGGCCTCAGTTCGCCAGAAAGTGCCAGCTCGCCGATAAATTCGTAATCCTTCAGAGTCTCTGTTGGCAACTGTCCCGATGCGGCGAGTATGCCCAGTGCTATGGGCAGATCAAAGCGACCTCCCTCTTTGGGTAGATCGGCCGGAGCGAGGTTAATGGTGATGCGCCGGGCAGGAAAGTCGAAGTGACTATTGAGTAGGGCGCTGCGTACTCTATCTTTACTTTCCTTAACGGCTGTTTCCGGCAGGCCAACGATACTCAGACTCGGGAGTCCATTGGACAAATGAACCTCAACGGTAACCTGTGGTGCGTTAATACCCGATTTTGCCCGTGTATAGATAACGGCCAGTGACATAGATCTTCCTTGATCGCACTAAAGTCTCTTTTGTAGCAGATAGCCTTTGCCAATGAAAGGCGGGCTAGCAGGAAAGTACTGCACAAGCTTCTCGCACAGCATTGGTGCGGCACCGTGGTGCGTCGCCACTTGTCGGCGCATTGTGTTGGTGCAAGGGCATTGTGGGCTAGTATTTTTCGGCTTGTTGAACGCTGTTTTATAGCAATGCTTAACGCTGTAAAGCCCTTTTCCTATAGGGCTTATGCTTTGTGTTTTTCTTTTTTCAATACAACGGGATCCTTTTTGCGACTACTTAATACTTGAAATGTGAACTTGGCACAGGCTATGCATTACAGCCTGTGTGGTGTTCTTTTACGGCTGTTGTTGCCTATCTTGAATACCGTAAGTGTTAGTGGATAGGAGCTGAATGAATTCGTTTCAATGGATTGGCTAGCTCTTGGGAAGCTAAGCGTTTGCCTCTCCTGTCCTCTGGAAATTTTAAATGCGCGCGGATGTGTTTTAGATTCGGGCAAAACAGGAGAATGACAATGAAAATGATTACTGCAGTCATTAAGCCGTTCAAGCTGGATGATGTTCGTGAAGCACTAGCCGACATTGGTGTGCAAGGTTTAACGGTTACTGAGGTTAAGGGTTTTGGTCGACAGAAAGGTCACACGGAGCTTTATCGTGGCGCTGAATATGTTGTTGATTTTCTACCCAAGGTAAAAGCTGAAGTGGCGGTTACCGATGAAATGGTCGATGGCACGGTTGAGGCGATTGTTAATGCCGCGCAAACCGGAAAAATCGGCGATGGAAAAATTTTTATATCAGACCTTAATGAAATCATCCGTATTCGCACTGGCGAAACGGGTGACGACGCAGTTTAAAAAAAAGCAATTATTTAGCCTAAGAGACTTTTGAGGGGAAAACTAATGGAAAGCGATATTATTGAAATTAAATACGCGCTCGACACCTTTTATTTTTTGGTGTGCGGCGCGTTGGTCATGTGGATGGCCGCGGGCTTTACCATGCTCGAATCTGGCCTGGTGAGATCAAAAAACACAACTGAAATTTTGACTAAAAACGTGGCGCTCTACGCGGTGTCCTGTGTGATGTATCTACTGATGGGTTACACCATTATGTACGGCGGATCGGATAGCGGCATATTGCCCGATAGCTGGTTTGGTAACACCATTGCGAATGCGAGTGCAGAAGATGTACTGGCAGGTGCTGCAGCCGATGCCAGCGACTACACCTATTATTCCGGTGCGTCTGACTTTTTCTTTCAGGTAGTATTCGTTGCCACAGCGATGTCGATTGTCTCTGGTGCCGTTGCTGAGCGCATGAAGCTCTGGTCATTCCTGGCTTTTGCCGTGGTCATGACGGGCGTTATTTATCCTTTGCAGGGTATGTGGAAGTGGGGTGGCGGTTTCCTTGATGAGGCTGGTTTCCTCGACTTTGCTGGCTCCGGTGTGGTTCACATGACCGGTGCTGCTGCGGCGCTTGCGGCAGTGATTTTGCTGGGTGCACGTAAGGGTAAGTACAGAGAAGATGGTTCAGTAAACCCCATTCCCGGTGCCAATATGCCAATGGCAGCGCTGGGCATGTTCATCCTCTGGCTTGGCTGGTTTGGTTTTAACGGCGGCTCTGAGTTGAAAGTGTCTGATATTAGTGAGGCCAATGCGGTTGCCGATATCTTCGTCAATACTAATGCGGCCGCTTGCGGTGGTTTGATTGCAGCCTTAATTACTGCTCGCTTTATGTTTGGTAAAGCGGATTTAACTATGGCAATCAACGGTGCCTTGGCGGGTTTGGTGGCGATTACTGCTGAGCCGTTGACGCCCGGTCCTATGTTGTCGACGCTGATTGGTGTTGCCGGTGGTGTGCTTGTTGTTTTCTCTGTCGTGACTTTCGACAAGCTGAAAATTGATGACCCCGTTGGTGCTATATCGGTTCACGGTGTTGTCGGTATCTGGGGTTTGTTGGCTGTTTGTTTCTCCAACCCCGATGCCACACTCTCTGCTCAGCTGATGGGCATCGGTGTTATTTTTGCCTGGGTCTTTGGCGCTAGCTTCGCTGTGTGGTTTATCCTCAAAGCTGTTGTCGGTATTCGCGTCACCGAAGAAGAGGAATACGAAGGCGTTGATATCTCTGAGTGTGGTATGGAAGCCTATCCAGAGTTTGTGTCGGGTACAAAATAAAATAGTACCTGTAAGCGTGTTACACAACAAAAAAGGGAGCCTAGCTCCCTTTTTTGTTGTCTGGTAAAGGTGTATCGTTAGCGCAATAAGAGACGACTAACTGAGAGTATCTATGAAGCTAATTACCGCTGTTATTAAGCCCTTTAAAATGGATGATGTTCGACAAGCTTTGGCTGATGTGGGCGTGCAGGGCATAACAGTAACGGAAGTGAAGGGTTTCGGGCGCCAGAAAGGTCATACCGAGCTTTATCGTGGTGCCGAATACGTTGTCGATTTTCTGCCCAAGGTGAAACTGGAAATCGCTGTTGATGATGGGGCTGTTGATAATGTTGTTGATGCCATTTTGAAGTCTGCGAATACCGGGAAAATTGGCGACGGCAAAATCTTTATATCATCGCTGGAAGAGATAATACGTATTCGCACCGGCGAAACAGGTTCTGATGCTGTTTAGTCGCTTTTTCTACTACTAGCACTATAGTTTTTACGCTTAGCGCCACACAACAGAAAAGCCCAGGTTATTATGGCCTGGGCTTTGTTTTATCTCGAGAATGGGCTCGCGGGTGAGCTTTGTCGTAAGTCTTCGCCAGATGTTGAAAATCTAGATGGGTATAAATTTGGGTGGTCGACAGGTTGGCGTGGCCAAGTAACTCTTGAACTCCACGCAAATCACCGCTCGATTCCAACATATGGCTGGCAAAAGAATGACGCAGCATATGGGGGTGGATGGGCTGGCTGATACCCTGTTGCTGAGCAATAAGTTTGACGCGCTGTTGAATGGCTCGGTGGCTGATACGCTTGCCGCGCTGGCTAACAAATAACGCTTTTTCATTATCGAGCGACCGCTCACTGCGCACCTTCAGCCATCGTTCAATGGCTTTCAGAGCACAGCTGCCAATGGGGACAATGCGCATTTTATTGCCCTTGCCCGTTACGGTCACGGTGGCTTCGTGAAGGTGAATATCGCCAATATCGACATTGGCTATCTCTGCCAATCGCAGTCCGGAAGAATAGAGCAGCTCGAGTAAGGCTCGATCACGGAGAGAATGCCAGTCATCTCCATCAATAGTGACCAGCTGAACCGCCTCGTCGGCATCCATTAATTTGGGGAGTTTTTTAGCTTTTGCAGGTGCCTGCAGGCCGTCTGCGGGATTGTGATTAACCCAGCCCTCTTGCAGCGCGTAGCGAAAAAAAGTCCGTACTGAAGATAGCCAGCGTTGCAGGCTGGCATTGGCCAGGCCGCCTTTATGCAGTGTCGTCAGCAAGCTGCGTATGTGTTGGGTATCAACGTCTTTGAGTGTTTCTATAGGCTTGTCATCTAACAGTGACTGCAAACGGGACAGGTCGCGTAAATAACTTTTAGTGGTCAGTGGTGAAAGGTTTCTCGCCTTGTCGATGTGCCGGGCAAAGCTGGCTAATTGAGCATCATCGGGGGCTTTGGCCATGACGGGTCAGCTCATTTTTTGCGGCGCGGTGATGGGCTGTACAGTCGCTACCTGCGTCATCATCGACGGTAGTACGCGATTCAGAACTTCAGCAATATAACTGAGGAAAAGCGTGCCCATACTGCTTTTGTAATAAAGCGGGTCCGAGCTACCAATCGAAAGAATGCCAAAGGTGTTGCCATTATTGAGGGGCACGACAGCGACCGATTTAATGGCGGAGGCCTGATCGTCAAACAGAAAGGACAGCTCCTCATCACGGAGCACGCCGCAGGTGGCGCGATTACTACGCAGTAAACCGCCAATGGCCTGGGTGCCTTGATCAAGACTGACAACTTTGGCAGGCGTGTTTAGGCTATTTTCAGTACTGAATAAAATCAGTTGGAAGTGTTCGATCTGAAAGTCGTTTTTCAGGCTGTCATAGAGTGTATCTATAGCCCGGGTCAAACTGTCCGTTTCTAGTAAAGCTAAAATCAGACGTTTAGTTTTTTCAAATAAGGTGTCGTTAGCTCTCGCCGTTTCGAGTAAGTTGTTTAGGCGCGAACGCATTTCAAGGTTGCGATCACGCAGCACGCTGACTTGACGCTCAATAAGGGATACCGCCTTGCCACTTTCGTGGGGCAGTTCTATTGATTCAAGCAGCTCGGAGTGGCGATCGAAAAAATCCGTTTCTGCACTGAGAAATTCACAAACTTGTTCTTCTGTGATCGCTCGCGCAGCCTGCTTGCCAGATGTGTCTTTTGTGCTCATAGACGAATGCGGCCCTGATAAACGGTTGTCGCCGGGCCTGTTACTGACACCGGCTGGTTTTCGCCCTGCCAGGTGATCGTTAGACTGCCACCCGGCAGATTGACTTTGACCGGCGAGTCTAGCAGATCTTGCGTGATGCCAGCTACTGCCGCCGCACAGGCGCCACTGCCGCAGGCCTGAGTCTCGCCAGCGCCGCGTTCGTAAACCCGCAAATTAATTTCATGCCGAGAGACTAGCGCCATAAAGCCGACATTTACACGTTCAGGAAAACGGAGATGACTTTCGAGCAGGGGGCCGAGTTCATCAATGGGAGCCTGTTGAATGTCGGCAACTTGTAATACGGCATGGGGGTTGCCCAGGGATACAGCGGCGATGTCGACGCTTGTCTCGTCGACGTCAATGGCGTAAGTCAGGGCACGCTGTTCTGCTTCGAAAGGGACTTGTGCAGGCTCGAAATTGGGTATGCCCAGGCTGGCCGTATAGCTTAGGTGGTCGTTAATACTGAGCTGCAGGATGCCGGCATGGGTTTCGACGCTAAGCTTCGATTTGCCGGTGAGTCGTCTATCGCGAACAAACTTGGCGAAGCAGCGCGCGCCGTTGCCGCACTGGGCGACTTCACTACCGTCGGCATTAAAAATTCGGTATTTGAAATCGACATCGGGCTGGGTGGGTGGCTCAACCAGTAAAATTTGATCACAGCCAATGCCGGTATTGCGATCGGCGAGGCGGCGGGCCAGTTTGTCGGTCATTGCCACAGCCTGGGTCACAGCATCGATAACCACGAAGTCATTGCCGAGGCCGTGCATTTTTGTGAAGCGAATATACATTCAGCAGGGGTCCGGCAGCAGGGATTCGCCACGCATTAAATCAGCCTTTGACTCGCGAGCTCTGATCACGTGAGCGTTGTTGTTATCGACCATAATCTCGGCTGCTCGTGGGCGACTGTTGTAATTTGAACTCATCGACATACCGTAGGCGCCGGCTGAGTGAATGCAGAGCAAGTCGCCTTCAGCGATGGCCAGTGAGCGCTGCTTGCCGAGGAAATCACCGGTTTCGCAGACCGGGCCGACGACGTCATAAATGGCTTCTCTGGCCTGAGGGTTATCACTCACCGTTTCAATATTGAGCCAGGCTTGATAGAGGGCGGGGCGCAGCATGTCGTTCATGGCGGCATCGACGATGGCAAAATTCTTTTCGCCGGCTGCTTTCAGGTATTCGACTTTGGTGAGTAGAACCCCCGCATTGGCAACGATGGAGCGACCGGGTTCGAGTATTAACCGCAAGTTGCGGTCGCCAAGATGCTGGCGTATGGCCTGAATATAGTCGCCGATGGCCGGCGGTTGTTCATCCTGATAGCGCACACCGAGGCCGCCGCCGAGGTCGATATGTTCGATGGCAATGCCTGCCTCGGCGAGACGATCAATCAGTAGCAGGGCTCTATCCATGGCATCGATAAAAGGTGCAATCTCGGTGAGTTGCGAGCCAATGTGGCAGTCAACGCCTTTAATCGCCACATGAGATAGCGCGGCCGCCCGTTGGTAGACCGCGATAACAGAGTCGATATCAATGCCGAATTTGTTCTCTTTAAGGCCGGTGGAAATATAGGGGTGGGTGCCGGCGTCGACATCGGGGTTCACGCGAATGGAAATAGGCGCGACAATATCGAGGCTCTGGGCAATGTGTTGAATGCGCTCCAGCTCGGCTGTCGACTCAACGTTAAAGCAGTGAATGCCGGTTTGCAGGGCTAGGGTTATTTCTTCATGGCTTTTGCCAACGCCCGAAAAAACAATCTTGTCGGGCTGTCCACCTGCAGCCAGTACGCGCTGCAGTTCGCCGCCGGAAACGATGTCAAAGCCAGCGCCGAGTTTGGCGAGTATATTGAGAATGGCAAGGCTGCAGTTGGCTTTTACCGCATAACAAATCAGGTGGGCTTGTTCGCCCATGGCCTGTTGATAGGCTAGGAATTGCTCGCTGATGGCGGCTTTTGAATAAACGTAAGCGGGTGTGCCGTGTTCGGCTGCCAAACCAGCGAGGGCGACATTGTCGATATGCAGCTGTCCGTCACGACGTGAAAAATGACTCATTCGTTTTCGGTGCCCGCAGCGGGGCTTGTCACTTCACTTTGTTGTTCGATCGGTGGTGGCGGGATATAAAGTGCGCCTTTGTTGCCACAGGCATTGAGTGCGGACACTGCCAAAAGAAGCAGGGGTAAAAAAAGAAAAATACGGCGGTAGGCAGTTGTAGTCATTGGTGATCATTCGTCCAGTCAGCAGAGGCGCAAGTATAGCGGTTCACTGTACTTGCTCTCAATATTCGGTAGCTCAGTTTAAGGCGTGTGAGGATCAGAAGCTCTTTGCCTGTTCATCGAGTTGTTGTTGTGCTCGGGCGACGGCTTTAACAACCTGCTCAGGTGCCGTGCCGCCAATATGGTTGCGTGCGGCAACAGAGCCTTCAAGCGTTAATACATCAAATACATCATCGGTAATCATGCTGCCAAATTTTTGCAGTTCGCCGGTGGACATCTCCGATAGGTCTTTGCCAGTCTCAATGCCGTAGGCAACCGCGCTGCCGACGATTTCGTGAGCATCGCGGAAGGCAACGTCTTTGCCCACTAAATAGTCGGCCAGATCAGTGGCGGTGGAGAAGCCGCATCGCGCTGCTTCGTACATATTGTCTTTTTTCACTGTGATAGCTGGCACCATATCGGCAAAGGCACGCAGGCAGTCGCGCACCGTATCGACACTGTCGAAGAGGGGTTCTTTATCTTCCTGATTGTCTTTGTTGTAGGCCAGGGGTTGGGACTTCATCAGGGTCAGCAGGCTAATCAGGTGCCCGTGGGTGCGGCCAGTTTTACCGCGCACCAGCTCGGGAACGTCCGGGTTTTTCTTCTGCGGCATGATGGATGAGCCGGTGCAAAAGCGGTCGGGCAGGTCGATAAAGTCAAATTGGGCTGAGGCCCAAAGTACGAGCTCTTCGGAGGCGCGGGACAGGTGGGTCATCAACAGGCTGGCAAAGGCACAGAACTCAATGGCGAAGTCTCGGTCGCTGACCGAATCGAGGCTATTGGCAGTGGGCCCGTCAAAGCCGAGCAATTCAGCGGTGTACTCTCTATCAATGGGATAGGTGGTGCCAGCGAGGGCAGCGGAACCCAGCGGTGATTGATTGAGCCTTTTTTTACAGTCGGCCAGTCGGCCCTGATCGCGTACCAGCATTTCATACCAGGCCAGTAAATGGTGGCCGAAGGTGACGGGCTGTGCCGTTTGCAGGTGGGTAAAGCCGGGCATGATGGTGCTGGCTTCCCGCTCAGCGATAAATAGCAGGCCCTCTTGCAGGCGGTGTAGCTCACGCTGAATGGTGGTGATTTCACTGCGCAGCCAGAGGCGAATATCCGTCGCTACCTGGTCATTGCGCGAGCGACCGGTGTGTAGCTTCTTGCCGGTGATGCCGATTTTGGCGGTCAGCGCGGCCTCGATATTCATGTGGACATCTTCAAGCTCTACCGACCATTGAAAAGTGCCCGCCTCTATATCACTGAGGATTTCATCGAGCCCAGTCTTAATTTGCTGGTGCTCCTGGTCGGTAAGGATACCTACTCGGGTCAGCATCGCCGCGTGAGCCAGGGAGCCTTCAATATCTTGCTTATAAAGGCGTTGGTCAAAACTGACGGAGGCCGTAAAGCGGGCAACAAAGGCGTCAGTGGGTTCGCTAAAGCGACCGCCCCAGGACTGGTTGGATGATTTTTTGTCGCTCATTGTGACCTCGTAATGGCTATTGGTGGCTTTCATGCCTGCAGGACAGGTGATTGGTGGGTAAAAATGACGCATTATAGCTATTCATGGAATGCTCTGGGTGAGAAAGGTAAAAGTGGATCGAAAAAATAAGTCGCACAAGGACAGGCAAGCGCAGCCCGCAATCAGACCGGAGTTACCGCCCTTCCGTTTTTGGTGTTGTGGCAGCTTGCTCGGGGTGCTGTTGATAGGCCAACTTGTGTTTGTTGTGATGTCGTGGCTTGTGGGTGGGCCGTTACTGGTGGGTTGGATGGTGCTCGGTAAAGTGTGGTTGCTGGCACTGGGGGTTTCTGTACTTGCTGGCTTGTTTGTCGTACTTGTCGAGAGGGTGGTGTGGGCGGCTTTTGCCGCAACTGAGGCGGTGTTGAGCTATACCGTGATGGGAGCGGTGCTGATGATGGCTGTGCTGGTTATCGAATTTAGCCTGTACACCGTTTTTGATCCCTTGTTTGAGCGTTTCAATATTGGCGAAGCGCTTGTGTCCGCCCTGCTATTGTCTGGTTTACTGCTCCACATTTTACACCTCGATAGACAGGTTAAAATGTTACATAGCCTGGCCGATGCCTCTCGTATTCAGGAGCTTCAAGCGAGAATTCGCCCGCACTTTCTCTTTAACAGCATGAACATCATCGCCAGTTTGATTGCCACCAACCCGGGCAAGGCAGAACAGGTTGTGGTTGATCTGGCTGAGTTATTCCGCCGGGTTCTGGATGATGCCCATACTTTGGTGCCTCTGAGGGAAGAGCTGGCACTGTGCCGCAGTTATTTGGCACTTGAAAAGTTACGTCTTGGTAAGCGCTTGCAAACGGAGTGGGAGATCGGTGATTACGGGGATGTGCAAATCCCAAGCCTCTCTCTGCAGCCTGTTCTCGAGAACGCTGTCTACCATGGTATTCAACTATTGCCGGAAGGCGGACTGATTAAAATCAGTGTAAAACGCGTCAACAATCGCCTTATTTTGACCGTCGGCAACCCACGCAGTCAGAGAATGCAACACAACAAGGGTAGCAAAATGGCCATAGATAATGTGCAAAAGCGACTTATTGCACACTTTGGGCCGACTGCTGTGGTACGCGCTGAAAGAATGGACAATCATTACATCACGCATATTAACTTCCCAGTGGGGGAGTGAGTTATTTTTTATGAATGTATTGATTGTCGATGATGAGCCGCTAGCGCGCGATCGCCTGCAAAGGATGATTGCTTCGCTGCCGGATTTTAATGTTGTTGCCATGGCTGAGAATGGTCAGCAGGCGATTCAGCGTGCCCGTGAATTAAGTCCAGACGTTGTTTTAATGGATGTGCGCATGCCGGGTATGGATGGCATTGCCGCGGCACAGCATTTGGCTGAGCTCGAACCCCCGCCAGCAGTGATTTTTTGTACTGCTTATGAAGATTACGCGATTGAAGCTTTTTCGTCCCAGGCAATTGGCTATTTGCTAAAGCCAGTCAAGCAGGCAGATCTGGATGCGGCGCTGAGTCGAACAGGGCGTATCAATAAGGCTCAGCTCAATAATTTGCAGGACAGTGTTGGTATTAGAGAGAGTGGTCGCACACACCTTGCCGCGAAAAGCAGGGGTGAGATAGACTTAATACCCATTAGCGATGTGCGTTTATTTCAGGCCGACCACAAATACGTGACGGCCTACCATGCCGATGGTGAAGCTCTGCTTGATGACACGTTGAAAGAGCTGGAAAGTGAGTTTAATGGGCGTTTTGTGCGGGTTCATCGCAATGCCCTGGTCTCGGTCTTACACATTGAAGGCCTGGAGCGTGATGGTGAGGGCCACTGCTTTGTGCGTCTTAAAGATCTGGATATCAAACCCCAGGTGAGTCGCCGCCACATTACCCCCGTGCGCCGTTTGCTTGAAAAAATTTGATCAGATAGCCGCAAGCTATGCCCCCCTTTAGATAGACGCCCATTTCCTAACATAACGTTGCCGAAAGCCTGTTTTCAGGCTTGCCACAATGGCCTGTGCTTCTGCAGGCCATTGGCTATTTGACGTCGCGAATCTGTTATTATCTACGGCCGTAATTTCCCGCTAGCCCGTATTGGTTACAGCATTTCTCGAACCTTGACGCTGTGACTGAATGGGGTGGTTTTTTCACTGACCCAATGAGTAAACCCATGCAAACATTGCGTATCGCCACCCGTAAAAGCCCGCTGGCACTGTGGCAGGCACACTTTGTACGCGATGCCTTGACCCGTGCCCACCCTGGTCTGAGTGTTGACATAATTGGCATGACCACTCGGGGCGACAAAATTCTTGATACGCCCCTCGCCAAAATTGGTGGCAAAGGGCTTTTTGTTAAGGAGCTTGAGGTTGCGCTTTTGGAAGGGCGGGCCGATATCGCCGTTCATTCAATGAAAGACGTGCCTATGGCATTGCCACCGGGTTTGGCGCTACCTGTTATTTGCGAACGGGAAGATCCTCGCGATGCCTTTGTCTCCAATCGCTATCAGAGTATTGATGTGCTGCCCGCCGGGGCCCGTGTTGGTACCAGCAGTATGCGCCGTCAATGTCAGCTGATGGAAAGCTTCCCCCAGCTTGAGCTGCTCGATTTGCGAGGCAATGTTAATACGCGCCTGGCACGGCTGGATAATGACGAATATGACGGCATTATTCTAGCGACGGCGGGTTTACTTCGGCTGGAGATGGCCGACAGAATTTCGCAGCGCATTCCTGTCAGTCAGTCTTTACCAGCTGGTGGCCAAGGTGCCGTGGGTATTGAATGTCGTGCTGACGACGAACAGACGCAAGCCCTGTTAAGGGTGCTCCATCATGCGGACACTGCGGCCCGTGTTGCCGCCGAGAGGGCCGTCAATTGTGAGTTGGAGGGCGGTTGTCAGGTGCCGGTCGCCTGTTATGCTGAGCTAATGGATGAGCAGCAGCTTTATCTCCGCGCTCTGGTGGGTTCACTCGATGGTAGCTTGATGCTGCGGGAAGAAATTACTGGCGCCGTGGGCAGTGCCGAGCAACTCGGCATTGAGTTAGCCCAGCGTCTGCTGGCGCGGGGTGCGGATAAAATCCTCGCGGCAATTACTGCGCACTAAATATGTCGGCACTGAGCGGTCTACATATTCTTGGCCTGCGAGCTAGTTTAGCTCCGCAAATGCCGGGGCAAGTTGCTGAGAAGTCCTCTTCTAGCCGCCCGAAAAAACAAGATTCTTTATTAGCTCGCCTCGAAGCACTTGGCGCTACGTGCCATAACTACCCGGTGATTAAAATCGAGGTGGCCGGGGTGGATGATGTGCTGATTAAGCAGCAGGTGATGCGCTTTTCCGACTACGATAAAGCCATCGTCATCAGCCAGCATGCGGCACAATTGGCCGGGTGGTGGCTGGACCGCTATTGGCCGATGCTGCCTGTGGGCATCGATTATTATGCCGTGGGGCCGACCTCTGCCCAGCCTTTACGCGATCAGAATGTGTCAGCCACTGCCCCCCAGTCGGGTTATTCCAGTGAGGCCCTATTAGCGCTACCGGCATTAAATGCAGTGCAAGGCGAGAAAATAATTATTTTTAGAGGTGGGCGGGGTCGGGACTTACTTGAGCAGACCTTAAAAGAGCGCGGAGCAAACGTCGATTGCTGCGAGCTTTATAGCCGTGTTGTCGATTCCCTCCATCGTGAAGCCATCGCTGAATTATTACAGGCCGAGTCACCTCTAGTGCTGATTTACAGCGGACAAGTATTGGACGCATTACTAGCGGTTGTGCCTGAGGCTCATCTGGTGAAGTTAAAAAAACTGCCGATAGTCGTGCCGAGCGAGCGGGTTGCGAATCTTGCACGTAACAAAGGTTTTGGCTCAGTACGCCTTGCCGCTAGCGCTCTGGCTCAAGACATGGAGCATAGTGTTTTGGGCTGGTACACTCATGCCCGGTAACGACTAAGTGCTGATGTTCAGTAAAAAAAGTGTTTAGTTAAAATAATATTGATTGAGTAGTGGGATGTCGGGTGAAAAGCAAAAAACAAGTGGATAACACACAAGACAAGCCGGAAGTCGGATCGGCCCCAGAAGTTAAAGCGCAAGGTAAGGTTCAGAATAAGGTTCAAAGTAGTACAAAAAAACCTGCTACTGGCAGAGGATGGCGCTTGCTGACGGTTTTTTTGCTGCTGGTCATTATTGCCGGCGGTGGCGCACTGGGTTGGTTTGGGCAAACGCTGTGGCTGGAGCGAGCATCCAGTACACAAACAGTTGCTCAGCAGACTGCGTTGATCGAGACCCTGCAGCAAAATATTGAACGCAAAACCGCAGAACAAACGCGCTTGGTCGCGACGTTTAACGGCAAGCTTGAAGCGTTGCGAGAAGAACAGCAGAGTCAGTTAGAGCTCCTTGAGCGCAATGGTGATGCCGGTCGAGGTAAGCACTTGTTAGATGAGGCGGAGTTTTTGATTCGTCTGGCCAACCAACGTTTGCAGGTTGAACGCAGTCCAAAAGGTGCGCAAAGTTTGCTTGAATCAGCTGACCAAGTGTTGGCGAAGCTGGATGATCCCGGGCTGATCTCACTGCGAAAAACCTTGTCAGAAAACATTGCCGCCTTGCGTCGCACCACCATTATTGATCGCGAGGGTATTTTTCTTCGCATTGGCGCCTTGTCTGATTTGGTGATGACTTTTTCTGCGCTACCGGACCATGGGCTTGACGTTGTTGAGGCGGTCGATGAATCTATCCCCACGGATGAGACCATTGGAATGCTTGAGGAGGAGCGCTGGTATCAAAACCTTTGGCACAATCTTCGCCAGGCGACACAGGGTTTTGTCGATCGACATTTTCATGTGCGCTCCCTCGAACAGCCGCTGGCCCCTTTAATGTCCATTGATCGAGAAGCCCAACTGCGCCACAGCCTGTTAATTATTCTCGGTAATGCCCAGCAAGCGGTGCTGCGTGAAGAGGCTGGAATTTATCGGGCCAGCCTTGCTCGCGCTGAAAAAGATATCGCCCAGTACTTTGCTGCCAATGATGACACCCGTGCCATTATTGAGCAGCTGCAGGCTTTACAAGCTGAAGCGGTGCAGCAGGGCTTGCCCGATATTAGCGCCTCTTTGTACACGCTGCGGGATTATCGGGACGCGGGCGAGAGTCGATTTGGCAACGGGGAGGGTTGAGCACCGTGAGAATCGCAATTGTATTGTTAATACTGGCGGCCTTTGGCGGCAGCTTTATGTACTGGTTGGTCGGGCAATATCCGGGTTTTGTATTGGTTTCAGTCGGTTCTACGGCGGTTCAATTTACCCTGTGGACGGGCGTGGTAGCAGTCCTGGCGCTGTGGGTTCTATTGCGGGTGTTGATCAGTTTAGTGCGGGCTTTGGTGATGCCGGGCATGCATTTGAGCAGAAACTGGAAGGCGAAAAAGCAGCAGAAAAATAGCCGTTTAACGTATCGGGGTCTACTTGATTTAGCGGAGGGTCGCTGGGCTTCGGCCTGTAAGCAGTTATCAAAGTCAGCGGCCGATTCTGAGCTCGCCCTGATTAATTATCTGGGTGCGGCCAGTGCGGCAGCGGAACTGGGTAATGAGCAGGAGGCTAATCGTCTTTTGAGTCTGGCGGAAAAGGCGGATTCGCGCAATGAAATGGCGGTGGCACTGACCCGGGTGCGCCTGTTGGTTGGCAATGGCGACTATGCTGAGGCCCTGCCGATTTTACAGGGTTTGCACGGCGGCCATCCCAAGCACCCCTACATACTCAGCTTACTTGAAAGAACCTACAGAAATTTGCAGCAGTGGGATCAACTGGAAAAACTACTGGCTGACTTGCGCGCTAATAAGGCAATGGATGGGGAAGGGCTGCACCAGCTCGAGATTTCGATTCGCGAGGCACAATTGCGCAAACTCAGCGATAAGCTCGACCCCGATATGGCCAAAAATAAGCAGGCGCTGGCTGACCTCTGGGGGCGAACGGCAAAAAATGTGCGTTGCGCACCGGCCGTCGTTGCTAATCACGCAGAGCTTCTGGTGCAACTCGGTGAAGCCCCTCTCGCAGAAAAAGAGCTTCGCAAAGCCATAAAAAATACCTGGGATAAACACTTGCTGGAGACCTATGGTCAGCTTGATGGCGATACAGCACAACGTCTGAAAATTGCCGAGGGCTGGCTCAAAGAGCAGCCGGACAATGCTGACCTGCTGTTGAGCCTGGCGCGTTTGTGCAAGCGCAGTGAGTTGTGGGGCAAGGCCCGGGATTATTTAGAGGCAGCGCTAAAGCTCGAAAGCCGGTCTGAAATCTATGCTGAACTGGCGGAGGTGATGGGGCGTCTCGGTGAGCACGACAAAAGCCTGCAGTTTTATCGCCAGGGCTTGCTTGAGCTGACGGCTAATGAAACCCAGGCCATAGCGCTGACTTAATAGTGTTGGGTCGGTCAAGTTGAGCCAAGCAAGTTGGCAGGCATAAAAAAAGCACCGACGAGGTGCTTTTTTTATGCCTTGATTTTACTCGCTATTACTGAGTAAGCAGGTCGTTAGAGCAGAGCCTATAAGCTTGGCCCTGCTTCATTGATGTCGTCAGCGACATCGAAGGTCTTGAAGTTTTCAACGAACAGGCCGGCGAGTTTGGCGGCCTGCTTATCGTAAGCAGCTTTGTCTTCCCAGGCTTCCCGTGGGTTGAGGTAGCTTTGGTCAACGCCGGGTACGGTAACGGGGAACTGGAGATTCAAGAGTGGCAACTGGGCCGTCTCGACGGTATCCAGCTCACCATTTTGAATGGCGCTGACAATGGCGCGGGTCACGGGGATGGGGAAGCGAGCACCAGAGCCGCTTGAGCCACCTGCACCGCCCGTCCAGCCGGTGTTGACAAGATAGACTTTACTGTCAAAATCTTCGATACGCTTCATCAGCAACTCGGCGTAAACACCAGCGGGTCGTGGCATAAAGGGCGCGCCGAAACAGGCTGAGAATGTGGGGTTAATACCCGATTCGCCACCCAGTTCGGTTGAGCCGACGCGAGCGGTGTAGCCACTGAGAAAGTGGTAGGCCGCCGCTTCTTTCGACAAAATAGAAACGGGAGGCAAAACACCGGTAACATCACAGGTGAGGAACATTATATGCTTGGGTTCACCGGCGCGGTTTTTCTCGGAGCGCATTTCGACGTGCTCGAGGGGATAACTACAGCGACCGTTTTCAGTCAGTGAAGTATCGCAGTAGTCGGGTTCGCGTTTTTCGTTAAGCACGACGTTTTCAACGATGGCACCAAAGCGAATGGCATCCCAGATAACCGGCTCATTCTTCTGGCTGAGGTCGATAGTCTTGGCGTAACAGCCGCCTTCGAGATTAAATACCGCGCCTTTGCTCCAGCCGTGCTCATCATCGCCAATCAAGTAGCGCAGTGGGTCGGCTGAAAGGGTGGTTTTACCCGTGCCAGAGAGGCCGAAAAACAGTGCTACATCGCCGTCTTCACCGACGTTTGCCGCACAGTGCATGGGCATCACGTCTTTTTCGGGTAGTAGAAAGTTCTGTACGGAGAACATGCTCTTCTTCATTTCACCGGCGTACTTCATGCCTGCCAGTAGTACTTTGCGCTGTGCAAAGTTGATGATAACTACGCCGCTGCTGGTGGTGCCGTCGCGCTCGGGCTCGCAAACGAAGTTGGCGGCGTGGAGAATCTGCCAGCCCTCTTTACTCACGGGGTTGTACTGCTCGGTGCGGATGAACATGTTTCGGGCGAACAGGTTGTGCCAGGCCGTCTCGGTGGTGACCTTGGCGGGAATGTAGTGCTCTCTGTCCTGGCCGATGTGGAGGTAGGAAACGAAGCGGTCGACGCCGGCAATATAAGATTCTACCCGATCCCACAGAGCGTCAAACTTGTCTTGGGGAAAGGGGCGGTTAACCGGACCCCAGTTGATGGCATCACTGGTGCTGGGCTCTTCAACAATAAAGCGGTCGGCGGGTGAGCGGCCGGTGTGCTTCCCCGTCTCGGCACGCAATGCGCCGGTGTGGGTGAGCACGCCTTCTTTGCGATGAAGGGATTGTTCGATCAGTTCAGCGGAACTCAGGTCGGTGTAGATGGTTGCCGCGGAATTATCAAAGTCGGTCATTAGTTTCAATCCTGTGAACGGTTTAGGGGATAGCGTGCTATCCGGATCATGCCAAAAAAGGGCATCAATTATGCCAGAAAACTACCTCTGGGCGAAGGGAAAAAACGATAGCCTTAATGCAGGGTCGGGGGCTCGTCGATAAACAGTTGCATCGCTTGCTCGGGGCTGAATCGGTAGATGTAATGGCAAAATTCGCAGCTGACATCAATGCTGGTCTGTTCTTCGAAAATGGCATTGATCTCTTCTTTTCCCAAGCTGATGAGCATGTTGGCGGTGCGGGTTCGCGAGCAACTGCAGGAAAATTGCAGGGCTGTCGGTTCGAAGAGTTGCAGTGCCTCTTGATGGAAGAGACGGTGTAATTGTTCTGCATGGCTGAGAGCCACTTGCTCGTCGGTTTTTAAGGTGTCGGCGAGCAGGCTTAAGTGCTGCCAAAGCTCGGAGCGTTGTTCGAGGCTCTGAAGCTGAACGGGCAAGGCTTGTAGTAGTAGCCCCGATGCTCTGTTGCCATCGGCGGCCAGCCAGATGCGAGTGGGTAGTTGTTCCGATTGCTGGAAATAGGTATTCAGGCATTCGCTCAATGAATCGTGCTCAATAGCGATAACGCTTTGGTAGCGCTCACCTTTAGCGGGGTCGATGGTGATTGCCAGATAGCCGCCATCGAGCAGGGTGCGAAAGTCGCAGCCTTGCGCGTCACTCGGGGCTTTACTTTCATCGTAGCGAGCCACGGCGCGCAGATTGTTGTGGCGCGTGCAGTCGGCCATGATGACCTCGAGTGCGCCCGTGTTTTTGGGTTTTGCCTGCAGCGTGATAACGCCGTCGAATTTCAGCGTCGCACTCAATAGGGCAGCGGCGCTGAGAAACTCACCGAGCAAGATGTCGATGGCTGCAGGTATGAGTTGGCTGGATTGTTTGTGGTTGGCGAGTACCGCCTGATAGCTGTCTTGCAGAGAGACGATTTCGCCACGTACATCACTCTGTTCAAAGAGGAATCTCTGTAGCAGGTCATTGTCGGGTTTGGACATTACTTTACCGAGGGATTGGTGGGCTTGCTCAGCGGGGCTGCAATGTACGAAAGATGCTGGATTTTGTCCAGAGCGCTTGATCGGATGGTGGTGTTTAGTCGAGCTCTTGCTCGCGCTGAAAGCGATGGATTTGGCGACGTTGTTTTTTGTTGGGTCGCTGGTTAGGGGGGTAGTGGCTACTGCCCGCCGCTTTGCGTTCGGCGGCGCGTCGTTCTCTTTCGCTAATGCTCTGTTCTGTTTCGGTGTACAGGGCTGTGGCCTCGGGCGCTCCTCTGCGCTTATCGCTCAGAGCATCAACCCGTATCAATTTTTCGTCCCAGCCCTGCCGAATAGTGAGTTCGGTGCCTATTTTTAGTTCTTTGCTGGCTTTTACGCGCTGCCCGCCCAGGTGCACTTTGCCGCCTTCGATGGCAGCTTTGGCCAGGGCGCGAGTTTTGAAAAATCGCGCGGCCCATAACCATTTATCAATGCGAACTTTTTCCATGGCAGTCATTCTTTGTATCAAGTGCTTGAGGCAGCGGTCCTTAGTTGATCGGCAGCAAGTCTGAGAAGTGCTCAATGGCCGGGTATTTAAGATCCGTCCGCGCTGAGGTTTTACTATCAGGTTGGCTGATACACAGCAGGTGGGCGATGCCGAAATCCTCTGCGGCGCTCAACATATCCTCCGTGTCATCAATAAACAGGGTGCGTTTCGGGTCGAAGTGAATCTGTTCGCTGAGGTTCTGCCAAAAGACGGGTGATTCTTTGGGCACGCTGTAATCGTGAGATGAAATCAGCGTGTCGAGCAGGTCGTCGATGCAGGTGATTTCAAGCTTCAGATTGAGGCTGTCGCGATGGGCGTTGGTGATGAGAATGCGTTGGCGGTGGGTGTTACCAAGTGCACTTAAAAATTGTCGCACATGGGGGCGTTCGGCAATCAGGTGTTGCACTTCTTTTTTTAGGGCGGGGATGTCGAGGCCAAGTTCAGCCGACCAGAAGTCAGTGCAATACCATTCAATGGAGCTGCGTTTTTCTTCAAAGCGTTTGTAGAGTTTGTCGAGCGCGGCCTTGGGCTCGATTTTATGAAGCTCCGCATAGCGGGCCGGTAGATGGTGTTGCCAGAAAAAATTATCAAAATGCAGGTCGAGCAGGGTGCCATCCATGTCGAGTAATACAGTGTCAATGGTGTTCCAGTCGAGCATGGTCGATAATACCTTTGAAATAAAACGATTGAATAGAAACGACACGTCAAAACGAAAGGCTCGAGTATGCCGACTAATCCTCTGATTTTGAAGCGACAGCGTATTGCCCGGACCCGCCTCTTTCAGGTTGAACAGCTGGATCTGCGTTTTTCCAATGGGGTGGAGCGCACCTATGAGCGCCTGGCCTCGTCGGGTTATGGCGCTGTGGCCGTGGTGCCCGTTACCACAGAGGGCTCGGTTATTCTGGTTCAGGAATACAGCGCCGGCATTGATGCCTATCAGTGGGGTTTGCCCAAGGGTGCAATTGACCCGGGGGAAGATAATCTTGCGGCGGGCAATCGAGAGTTAAAGGAAGAGGCCGGTGTTGGCGCTCGCGAGTTGCGGTTTTTAAAGGGTATCCATTTGACGCCGTCGTATATGGAGCGCAGCATCGATGTACTTGTGGCCTGGGATCTCTACGAGGAATCACTACCGGGGGACGAGCCAGAGCCGATGGCGACGATGGAGTGGCCCCTCGACAACTTGCCAGAGCTGGTTGCGCGAGCTGATGTCAGTGATGGTATATCGATTACTGCCTTATATATGGCGCGAGATTATTTGAAGTCGCGACCTATAAAATAGGCGGTGACATTTTTAATGGTTAA
Source organism: Candidatus Reddybacter sp. (assembly GCA_041277045.1). Lineage (GTDB taxonomy): Bacteria > Pseudomonadota > Gammaproteobacteria > Pseudomonadales > Porticoccaceae > Reddybacter. The sequence goes on from JBGFSY010000001.1 coordinate 1,226,532, forward strand.
AGGATGAAGGGAGTGGGTGTGGATCAAGCAGTTGTGAATAAAGACGTTGTCGATAAGGTGGTGGCGCTTTGTCGCCGTGCAGGGGAGGCTATTCTCGAAGTCTATGCTCGCAGTGATCTCGGTGTCGAAGTGAAAGCGGATGAGTCGCCACTGACGGCGGCTGATTTGGCGGCTCACCATATATTGGCTGATGGTTTAGAGGGTTTGCTGGAAGGCGTGCCGGTATTGAGCGAGGAAGCGGCAGCGCCGCTTTTTTCAGAGCGTAGCCAATGGCAGCGTTACTGGATTATTGATCCCCTCGATGGCACTAAGGAGTTTATCAAGCGCAGTGGTGAGTTCACCGTTAATGTGGCACTGGTGGACAATCATGTGCCGGTTTTGGGGGTGGTGCATGTGCCCGTCAGCGGCGTTACTTACACCGGTTTGAGTGGTGCGGGTGCCTATAAAATTGAGGGTGACCAGCCTGGGGAGTCCATTGCGGTGCGTACGATGAGCGGGCGCGGTGGGGCGGATAAGCCCGTGACGGTGGTGGCGAGTCGTAGTCACGGGGCAGGCGCTGTGGATGATCTGCTAACGCGCTTGGCGAAAGACTTGGGTCACACTGATACCTGCAATATGGGCAGCTCGCTGAAGTTGTGTTTGGTCGCCGAGGGCAGTGCCGATATTTATCCGCGACTGGCGCCGACCATGGAGTGGGATACAGCGGCGGCGCAAGCTGTTGTTGAGGCGGCGGGTGGCCAGGTATTAAATTTCGACCTGGAACTGTTGCGTTACAACGAGAAGGATGAGCTGCTTAACCCTTATTTTTACGTGTTGGGTGATACCTCTTTCCCTTGGCGGGGCTTGTTGTTGGGGCTTGATGTAAAGAGCTAGCGCAGTTTTGGTAAAAAAAAGTCTAAAAAATATCTTCCGGTAGTGAGTTGTCCGTTTCAAAAACCTGATCAGGGTTGCTGGTGTCGCCGTAGGCCGGAAGATTTTCTTCCCGGAAGAGTTCAAAGATAACATTCTTCTCGCCAGGTGAAACTCGCAGCCCGGTTTTTGGGTCGATACGCACTGAGACGAGGCCCACCGGCTGGGGGTGATAGTGTAGGGTTTGGTTGGCCAGGGCTTTGCTCATATAGTCTATCCATATAGGCAGGGCTGCCGAGCCGCCAAACTCCCGGCGACCTAGCTTGCGGTTGTCGTCGAAGCCGAGCCAGGTGGTTGTCACCAGGTCGGGGTTGTAGCCAGAAAACCAGGCGTCCCTCGGGCCGTTGGTGGTGCCAGTTTTGCCGCCGATATCATTACGTTTCATTGTCCGTGCTTTAGTGGCGGTGCCCCGTTTGACGACATCTTTTAGCATGGAGTCGATGAGGTAGGCGACGCGGGGCTCCAGTATTCTTTTTGCTGAAGGGCGCACCGGATTGGTTTTTTCGGGTAGTGTACTTTGTTCTGCAGGGTTACCCGACTCGTCAATGTCCTTTTCAGGGCCGCTGTTGTCAGCGCAGTCTCGGCAAACGATGGGGTTCATCGCCTGGAAAATACTCTGTCCTTCATTGTCAGTAATACGTTCAATTACGTAGGGATCGATTTTATAGCCGCCGTTGGCAAATGTCGCATAACCGCCAGCAATTGCGAGTGGTGTGACGGCATGGCTGCCAAGAGCAAGGGATAAATCATGAGGGAGTTGCTTGGGGTTGAAGCCGAATTTGGATGCGGTGTTGATGGCGTAAGTAATGCCAGTCGATTGCAGGACTCGGATGGACACCAGGTTGCGGGATAAGTAGAGAGCTTGGCGCAGTCGTGTAGGGCCATAAAATTTGCCGCCACTGTTTACCGGCCGCCACTGGGTTTCGATATTTTCATCGTTAAAGGTTAGGGGGGCGTCGTTGATCATGCTGGCAGGTGTCATGCCTTTTTCTAGTGCGGCGGAATAAATAAAGGGTTTGAAGTTGGAACCCGGTTGGCGTAGAGCCTGGGTGACGCGGTTAAAGGGGCTGCGATAAAAGTTAAATCCGCCGGACATGGCTTTGATTGCGCCGGTGTCGGGATTGAGGGAGACCAGTGCCGCCTGGGCATCGGGTGTTTGTGTTAGCTGCCATTCGCCGCTGGCCGTTTTGTTAATACGAATGAGGTCGCCGGAGGAAAATACAGTGCTGAGGTCTTTAATCGGCGTGCTACGTTTATTCTCTGAAATATAGCTTCTTAATCCTTTTAAGGTTCCTTCTGTGTTGAGTGTGATACTGGGATTATCTCGGGTTTGTAGGGTGATGCTGTTTTGTTCAACGCTGGTAACAATGGCGGGTTCCAGGCCTTGCCCTAGTAGGGCGTTTGATAAAGCGGTCGCCCATTGGGCGGGGTTATCGAAGTGAGCTTCCGGGCCTCGGTAGCCATGGCGCCAGTCATAGCTGAGGAGACCGTTCGTTAGAGCTTGGTCTGCATAGTTTTGTAGCGTGGTATCAATCGTTGTAAATACTGAAAAACCTGAGGTGTAGGTCTCGGACCCCAGCAAATTCACCGCTGCTTGTCTAGCGATCTCGGCTATATAAGGAGCGTCGTAATCTTTAAGTGAGCCGTGGTACTCGGCGGTAATAGTTTGACTTCGGGCCATCTCGAGTGCTGTCCGGTCAATATGTCCCAGTTTGTACATGCGCCCGAGTATCCAGTTGCGCCGCGTCAGCGCACGTTCAGGATTAATGATGGGGTTAAACCTTGATGGAGCCTTGGGCAATCCTGCTATCATGGCCGTTTGAGCTAGGGAAAGCTCGCTGATTGACATGCCGTAATAGGTCATAGCCGCAGCCTCTACGCCGTAGGAGCGATTGCCGAGATAAATTTTGTTGGCATAAAGGGCGAGTATTTCATCTTTTTCAAGTTCGTCTTCAATTCGAAGCGCAAGCAAAATCTCATTGAATTTGCGAATAAAACTCTGTTCTCGAGAGAGGAAAAAATTTCTGGCTAGCTGCATGGTGATGGTGCTACCGCCGGTTTGTATGTGGCCGGTGGTAACCAGCTCCAGAGCTGCTCGGGCTAAACCTTTAAAATCGACACCAATGTGGGAATAGAAGCCGTCATCCTCTGCAGACAGGACTGCTTTAACGAATAAGGGGGGGATTGCGTCGAAGTTTATTGGAGTCCGGCGTTTTTCGCCAAACTCACCAATAAGTTTCATATCTTGTGAATAAACTCTCAAAGGTGTTTGAAGTTTAACGGTTTTGAGGGTTTCCACAGAAGGTAATTTAGGACTAAGGTAGAGATACAAGCTGGAAGTGACGATTAGCGCACCACCCAATGCTGGAATGACTAGAAGGTAGGTGAGGCGAAGCATCAAGGTTGGTAGGTGTTTCATAGGTTCGATTTAGTCGACTAGTCGTAGTTCGTTATTATAGAGGTAAGAAGACGGTGATTTGTACTTGAAATGCTGTGATAAATAGTTAGAGTGTCTTCTTATAAATTTTGCCTAACTGTAGGAATTAGAAAATAAAAATGGGAATTTTTAGTTTTCTGGATAAACAAACAAAACCTGTGCTGGGGATTGATATCACATCATCCACAGTTAAATTGCTTGAATTGAGCAGAGTGGGCGATAAGTTTAGGGTTGAAAGTTATCTGGTTCGACCTTTGCCACAAAGCACCGTCGTCGAAAAAAACATCAACGATGTGGATGCTTTGGAGGAAACCATTCGTAAGGTGGTGGCTCAGGCGAAGCCGAAGACTTTGGACGCTGCTGTAGCTGTAGCAGGCTCCGCTGTGATTACTAAGGTAATCGAGATGCCGGCTGATTTAAGTGATCAGGGTATGGAGTCGCAACTGTCTCTTGAAGCAGACCAGTATATCCCCTATCCCCTTGATGAAGTCGCGCTGGACTACGAGGTGATTGGCCCGTCTGAAGTAAATTCGGATCAAGTTGATGTTTTATTGGCGGCTTGCCGTCGTGAAAATGTCGACCTTCGTGTAGAGGCATTGAGTGCAGCGGGTTTGACGCCAAAGATTGTTGATGTGGAGGTGTTTGCCATTGAGCGTGCATTTCACCTAATCACAGAGCAGCTTGAGAGTTTGGGTGAGCAAGTTGTTGCCATTGCGGATATCGGAGCAACGATGCTGACCCTGAGCGTTCTTGTTGAAGGTAAGACCTTGTATACCCGAGAGCAGCTTTTTGGTGGTAGACAGGTTACCGAGGAGATCCAGCGTCGTTATGGCTTGTCTTTTCAAGAGGCAGGGCAAGCGAAGAAGCAAGGCGGACTACCTGAAGATTATGAAGCGGAAATTATTGACCCCTTTAAAGAAGCTTTGATTCAGCAGATTTCACGATCGTTGCAGTTTTTCTTTTCCTCCAGTCAATACAACTATGTTGATAAGTTGGTCTTAGCGGGTGGTGTGGCTGCAACCGAAGGTTTGAGAGATGAAGCGGAAGCGAAACTTGGATTGCCTACAATTATTGCTAATCCGTTTCTCAATATGGCCGTTGGGAGCAAGGTTGATGCGGTCGCGTTGGCAATGGATGCGCCGGCTATGATGATAGCTGCGGGGCTGGCACTTAGGAGTTTTGAATAGCTATGGCGAATGTGAATCTACTTCCCTGGCGGGAAGTTCAGCGGCAGGAAAAAAAGAAAGAGTTTTTGACTGTCCTCGGAATGGTGGCTGCTGTTGCCTTGCTTTTGGCCGTAGTCTGGGGTTATTGGGTCAATTGGCAAATCGACTGGCAGGCTGATAGGAATAGTTTGTTGAAGCGTGAAATAGCCGTGCTTGATGAAAAAGTTAAGGAGATTAAAGAGCTTAAGTTGCGCCGCCAGCAAGTGCTTGAGCGTATGGAGGTTATTAAGGCTCTGCAGGGGAATCGCCCCGGAGTTGTTAAGGTGTTTGATGAGTTTGTACGCTCCGCCCCAAGTGGGGTTTTCTTTATTGAGGTAAAACGTGTCGGCGAAAATGTGGCGCTGGTCGGGTTTGCCGAGTCAAATAATCGGATTTCGACATTAATGCGTCAGCTTGATGCCTCCGATCGATTTAAAGAGCCTAACCTCACTAAAGTTGAAGCGGATGATACGCTCGGTGAGCAGGGCAGTCGTTTCGAGCTCCAAGTTCGGCTGGATATGAAGCTGGATGAAGATGAAACTGATGGCGAGGGGGGTTAAAGTGGCTGATGAAAATAAAGGGTTCCAGCTAGCGAAGCTGGATATCTCCGAGCTGGAATATCAGAATATCGGGGTTTGGCCTATTCTTTTTAAAACGTTGCTTTGTGCCGCTGCGTTTATTCTGATTGTTGTGCTGGGCTATTTTTTCCATGTAAAGGATTTATATCTAAGCTTGGAGTCGGTTGCTGCTAAAGAAACTGCGTTGCGTAAGACTTATCAGGAGAAGGCGTTTGAGGCGGCAAACCTCGATGCTTATCGTCAACAGATGGTTGAGGTTGAGGAGTCGTTCGGAACATTACTAGCCCAGTTGCCTGGAGATACCGAAGTGCCAGGTTTACTAGAGGATATTACTGAAATTGGCTATGGCAGTAGTTTGGAAATCAAGACCATTTCTCTACAACCAGAGCAATCAGAAGAGTTTTATATCGAGTTGCCCATCAAAATTGTTGCAGAGGGTGGCTATCATGATGTTGGCACCTTTGTAAGTGGTGTTGCGGGCTTACCAAGGATTGTTACATTGCATAATTACTCGATGAAGGCGAATAAGGAAGGAAGTCGACTCGTCTTTGAAGTTGAGGCGAAAACTTACCGATACAAGGGTCAGGAAGATTGAAAATGGATACCGGCATTATAGTAAAGGCTGTAACGCTAGCACTGACATTAGTGTTGATCGCGGGTTGCGGGGACAAGCAGCATGAAGATTTACGGTTGTTCATGGAGGGTGCTAAGAGTCAGCCTGTTGGTGAGATAGAACCGCTACCGACATTTCGTCCTTACCAAACGTTTCGCTACAGCGCCATTGCTTTCCGCAGCCCTTTTGATGTGCCTTTGTCAGCTATCGCGAAAGAAAATTCTTCTGGCAAGTTGGCTGTGGAGCCAGATGAGAACCGCAAAAAAGAATACCTAGAAGGGTTTAATTTTTCGTCGTTTTCTCTGGTGGGGATTCTCGACCAAGGCAGTACAACCTGGTCTCTAGTTGATGATGGTGATGGCGGTGTACACAGAATAACCACTGGGAATTACTTAGGTAAAAACCACGGCAGGATTACTAGTGTCTCGGATACGCGAATGGAAGTACTGGAAATTGTCCCTGATGGGAAAGGTGGCTGGGTAGAGCGACCCAGAACGTTGGCCCTCAAGGGGAGCAATTAATGAGAAATATTGAGGAGTTAGGAATGAATGTTATCAAGCAGTTGACAGGGGTGGTGTCAAAGACTGTGGCGGCGGTTATATCAAGCTTTATCCTGTTTCAGGCAGCTTTTGCAGGAACAGCGACTGTTGATGATATTAGTTTTTCGGCATTACCCGGCGGTCAGTTTGAGATTAAGCTTGGTGCCGCGAGTGGTTTGCCGGAGCCAAAAAGTTATGCCATAGACTCCCCGGCTCGAATTGTTCTCGAATTTGATGATACTTCGAGTGCATTAGATAAGAAAAAGTATCCGTTAGCATTTGATAATGCGCAGAGTGTGGTTGTGCTCAGTGCCGGTGGAAAAACCCGATTGATTGTTAATTTACAAGACCCCGTTGGTTTTGAAACCTTTCGGGATGAAGGTGGGGTGAGGTTGCTTATTGGGGCTTCTACGGGTGCTTCTCTTGTAGAAAAAGCCGATACGCCTTTGTTTGAGGTGTCTGCTAAGTCATCGAATGATAGCGTTGGTCCCGAAACGGGGAAAACAATTACAGAAGTTGATTTTCGTCGTGGAGAAAATGGCGAAGGCTTGGTTTCTGTCGGCTTGGCAGATGCTAATACTACGGTTGATGTGAGCCAGATTGGCCAAAATATTATCCTTAATTTCTATCGTACCGGTTTACCTGAGGCCTTAAATCGAAAATTGGACGTGGTTGATTTTGCAACGCCGATAACAACTATTGATACCAAGACTGACGGTGCCGCAACCCAAATTGTAATTACAGCAACCGGAGAATACGATTATTTGGCTTATCAGGCAGATGATCAATATGTTGTTAGTGTGAAGCGGCCGACACAAGAAGAGCTTGAAGAAAGGAAGTCTCGCTTTGAATTTACCGGTGAGAAGCTATCATTAAACTTTCAGGATATTGAAGTTAGATCCGTATTGCAGTTGATAGCTGATTTCACTGATCTCAATTTGGTCGCTAGTGACACGGTCGTTGGTAATATCACTTTGAGGCTGAGAAATGTGCCCTGGGATCAGGCCCTGGAAATTGTTTTAAAGTCCAAGGGCCTGGATAAGCGGCAAGAGGGTAACGTTTTGCTTGTGGCGCCAGCAGTTGAGATTGCCGAACGTGAGCGTTTACAGGTTGAGGCAAACAAACAGCTTATTGAGCTTGCGCCACTGGTGACGGAATTTGTACGTATTAAATACGCTGATGCCAGGGAGCTATTTGACCTGTTCAATGCTGATGAAAGCGATGGTGGTGGTGGTGATGCTGATGAGAATGCAACATCGAGTATCTTGTCCGAACGAGGTACTGCCATTGTTGATGAGCGAACGAATACGATTATTTTGACTGATGTTCAGGATAAGATTGATGAGTTCTATCGCCTGGTTAAAGTGATCGATATCCCAGTAAGACAGGTGGAGATTGAGGCGAGAATCATTATTGCCAGTACAGATTTCCGAAAGGAAGTTGGTGTTCGGTGGGGTATTGCGGGTGTCAGGACTCCAAATAACGACATTTTTGAATTCGGTGGCTCACGGGAGATTCTGGATAGTGACCCTGGTTCGCCCGCTGAGTTCTTTGGGGGAGTTCCTGGTGCTGCTCTGGATCTTTCTGAGACGCTTGGCGTTGACCTCGGGGTGACCAACCCTGCAGGCAGTCTGGCGCTTGGTCTGATGAAAGACGATACGATGATTGATCTTGAGTTGAGTGCGCTGGAGAGTGATGGTTTTGGAGAGATTCTCTCCCAACCGAAAGTTCTTACGGGCGACAAGCAGAGAGCTGTTATCAAGGCTGGTACCGAGATACCCTATGAAGACCTAGACGATGAGGGAACATCAACTCTGAAATTTAAGGAGGCCGTATTAAAGCTTGATGTTACCCCTCAAATCACGCCGGACCACCGAGTTATTATGAGCCTGATCGTGGCTCAAGATACCATTGGTGAAGTTGTACCCACGGCAAATGGTGGCTCAGTGCCGTCAATCGACGTGACTCAAGTAGAAACCAAGGTGTTGGTGGGTGACGGGCAGACTCTGGTTTTGGGTGGTATTTTCCAAATGGACGAGTTGAAAGGTGTCGAGAAAGTGCCGGTATTAGGAGATATTCCCTATATTGGTCGTTTGTTTCGCAAAAATATTTCTGACCACACTAAGCGAGAAATACTGATATTCATTACGCCAAGAATCATTAGCGACCCCTTGCTTGATCGATGAGTGAGCAAATTCCTATATTTCTTGTCGGGCCAATGGGTGCAGGTAAAACGACCGTTGGTCGACACCTTGCTCGCCTGCTTGGCAGGTCATTCGTGGATCTCGATCAGGAAATAGAGCAGAGCTGTGGTGCTGATATAGCCTGGATATTTGATGTCGAAGGGGAGGCCGGCTTTCGCAAGCGGGAGTCTGCAATGCTTCGCGAAGTGGCTAGCCGCAATAATATGGTGATTGCGACGGGCGGTGGTGTCGTACTTGATGGCGATAACAGAGTGCAATTAAAATGCAGTGGAACCGTTGTTTATCTCTCGGTTGCCGCTAAGGTGCTCTACAGTCGTATGCAGCAAGATACGAAAAGACCCTTGCTACAAGTAGATGATAAGAAGGCGATGATTGAAAGTATTGCGAAGGAGCGTGAGCCCTTATACAGAGAAATTGCCGACATTGTTTTTGATGGCCATAAAAAAACACCCGCCGCAGCTGCGCAAGAACTAGCCGTATTAATTCGACAACAGGCTTAGACCAGTCTTTGCATTGATCCCGCACCTGCCTTGCTATGCTAAAATAGCCGCCCGGTAATTTTAGCTTCTATCTAATGAATGTATTAAACGTCGACCTTGGCGAGCGTAGCTATCCAATCATGATTGGTTGTAGTTTACGCCACAGTGCAAGTTCTTTAGCGCCCTATATTAAAGGTGATCAGGTTTTGGTGGTCAGCAACGAAACAGTTGCGCCACTCTATCTGGCGGAATTGTTGGGCAACATCAATGCTCGTACACTTGACTCTCTGGTGCTGCCAGATGGCGAGCAGTACAAAACGATGGATACCCTCAACACGGTTTTTGATGCCTTGCTGGAACACCGGCATGACCGATCAACAACGCTCATCGCCTTGGGGGGAGGTGTGGTTGGTGATATAACGGGTTTTGCCGCAGCCTGCTACCAAAGAGGTGTTAACTTTATTCAGATACCCACGACCTTGCTAGCTCAGGTTGACTCATCGGTCGGTGGTAAAACAGCAGTGAATCACCCTTTGGGTAAAAACATGATTGGTGCTTTCCATCAGCCCCAGTGCGTGTTGATTGATATTGCAACTCTGCAAACCTTGCCTGAGCGGGAGTATCGTGCGGGCCTTGCTGAAGTTATCAAGTACGGGCTGATTACCGACCTGGATTTTTTTATTTGGCTCGAAGAGCATATGCCACGCTTGCTGGCCAGAGAAGATGATGTTGTGCTCTATGCCGTTGAGCACTCTTGCCGCTTGAAAGCGCAAGTTGTGAGTGAAGACGAGCGAGAGAGTGGGTTGCGGGCAATTCTTAACCTCGGTCATACTTTCGGCCACGCCATTGAGACCCACGAGGGTTATGGTGAATGGCTTCACGGTGAAGCGGTGGCGGCAGGCATGTGCATGGCGGCCGATCTGTCCATGCGTCTGGGTTGGATTTCAGATGCTGACCTGGAACGGGTTATCAGCTTGATGTCTCAGGCGGGCTTGTCAACCACCCCGCCTAATATTACTACTGAGCAGTTTCTTAGTCTGATGGCGGTCGATAAAAAAGCACTGGGTGGCCAGGTTCGACTGGTTCTTCTTCAGCAACTTGGCAAAGCCGTTATTACGGCCGATTACGGCTCTGATTTATTGCGAGCGACTTTATCGGGTCGTTGAGTCCAAAAGTCATGTTTGTCCCCCTGCTGTTCCACGTGTAGAATATCCCCCCTTTTGTGTGAACCCTCTTTGATTTCTGAAGGGGGTTTTCTTTCTAATTCACTGTTATAAAAGAGTTTTTTATGGCGAACGGCTTATATCGTTTGGATGAGTTTCGCGATAACTGCGGCTTTGGTCTGATTGCTCACGCCAAGGGTGAGAGTAGTCACCGCTTGCTGCAGACCGCAATAGAAGCGTTGACCTGTATGACCCACCGCGGTGGTATCGCCGCCGATGGTAAAACAGGTGATGGTTGTGGCTTGTTGATTCAAAAGCCGGATGCTTTTTTACGTAGTGTGGCCAGTGAGGTTTGCGCAACGAATCTGCCAGCGCTTTACGCTGTTGGCGTGATGATGCTCAGTCAGGATGCTGATTGCCGAGCGCAGTCCAAGCGAGTGGTTGCTGAAGAGCTAGATCGACAGGACTTGGGGCTTAGTGGCTGGCGAGAAGTGCCAACTGACCCCGCGTGCCTTGGCCCCATCGCACTTGAAACATTGCCAGTGATCGAGCACCTGTTTATTGCGGCCCCGGAGGGGATGGAAGATAAGCAGTTTGATGCGCGATTGTTTATTGCCCGCCGTCACATTGAAAATCGACTGGTGGAGGATAAGGCCTTTTATATCGCCAGTTTTTCGGCAGCCGTGGTCTGTTATAAAGGTCTGATGATGCCGGTGGATTTGCCGCATTTTTATAAAGATCTGTCAGACTCACGTTTAGAGACAGCTATTTGCGTTTTCCATCAGCGCTTTTCGACCAATACCCTGCCGAAATGGCCGCTAGCCCAGCCGTTTCGAATGTTGGCTCACAACGGTGAAATCAATACGATTCTCGGCAACAGAAACTGGTCCGTTGCGAGAACGCCAAAATTTAAATCGCCGCTTTTGCCCGACCTTAATGATGTGGTGCCGCTGGTTAATCGCACTGGCTCAGACTCTTCAAGTCTCGACAATATGTTGGAGTTACTGGCGATAGGCGGCATGCCTTTACACTGCGCCGTGCGGATGTTGATTCCACCGGCCTGGAATAATGTCGAAGATATAGACCCCAACGAGAGTGCCTTTTTTGAATACCAGTCCATGCATATGGAGCCCTGGGATGGGCCAGCCGGTCTGGTGATGACCGATGGTCGCTATGCGATTTGTGCTCTCGACCGCAATGGTCTGCGGCCTTCGCGCTGGGTATTAACTGACGATGACATTATCACCGTTGCCTCGGAGGTTGGTGTCTACGACTACGAGCCTGAAAATGTTGTTGCCAAGGGTCGCCTTGGGCCGGGTGACATGCTGTCTATCGACGTTGTTAAAGGTTTGATTGAAACGCGGGCGGAGATTGATCATCGACTCTCCCGCGAGTTGCCCTATAAAAAATGGTTGAAGGCGGGTGTTCGCGCCATTGAATCGACCATGGATGAGGATGGTATTGAGCTAGAGGGCAGTTTGACTAGCGAACAAATCAATACCTATATGAAGCTTTACGGGGTGTCTTTTGAAGACCGCCGTCAGGTGATGAGCCCCCTTGCGGAAGGTGGGCAAGAGGCGACGGCCTCAATGGGTGATGATTCCCCGTTGGCTGTTCTGTCTCAGCAAAACCGCAGCTTATATGACTATTTTCGACAGCAATTTGCCCAGGTAACGAACCCGCCGATTGACCCCTTGCGCGAAGCCATCGCAATGTCGCTAAGCACTCAGCTGGGCAAAGAGCTCAATATCTTCGAGCAGGACGCTGATCACGCGATTCGTATTAATCTCAATAGCCCCGTGTTGTCGCCGCGTAAATATTATGCCTTGAAATATAACGACCACGAGGCTTTCCCGGTACAGAAGTTTGATCTCAACTACGACCCCGAGAAAAAAGATTTACGCGAGGCAATTACTGACCTTTGTAAAGAGGTAGAGCTGGCGGTTCGAGGCGGCAAGGTGATTTGTATCTTGTCTGACCACGACATCGTTGAGAATAGACTGCCTATTCATATGTTGTTTGCCGTGGGTGCCGTTCACAACCACTTGATTAAGGTCGAGTTGCGTTGCGATGCCAACATTATTGCCAGCACGGGCAGTGCTCGCGACTCCCACCAAATTGCGGCTTTAATCGGTTGTGGCGCCTCCGCCGTCTACCCCTACCTCAGTTTTCATGTGCTTTGCGACATGATTGAAAGTGGTGAGCTGAGCTGCAGTGTGGATACGGCCTTTAAAAACTACCGCCGTGGTATCAATAAAGGCTTGATGAAAATCCTCTCGAAAATGGGTATTTCAACCATCACCTCCTACCGTGGTGCCGTGCTATTTGAAGCGCTGGGCCTGTGTGATGACATTGTTGATCTCTGTTTCTCCGGTATCGTTAGTCGCATTCAAGGTGCAACCTTTGGCGATTTTGAAGAAGATCAGCAAGCGCTCGCCGATAGCGCCTGGCTAGCGCGCAAGCCCATCGCTCCCGGTGGTTTGTTGAACTATATCCACGGTCAGGAATACCACGCCTTTAATCCCGATGTCGTACAGGCGCTACACAAGGTTGTGCGCAGCGGCGACTATGCTGATTGGTGCGCCTACGCCGATTTCGTTAACCAGCGACCGATATCGTCATTGCGCGATATGATGCAGCTGAAAACCGATGGCGATAGCATTGCGCTAGATACTGTTGAGTCGGCTATGAGTATCGTAAAGCGCTTTGATTCGGCAGGCATGTCGTTGGGAGCACTCTCCCCCGAGGCTCATGAGGCTTTGGCTGAAGCGATGAATAGCCTGGGCGGGCGCTCGAACTCTGGTGAAGGTGGTGAAGACCCGGTGCGCTACGGCACCCTGAAAAGCTCAAAAATCAAACAGGTCGCCTCTGGCCGCTTTGGCGTGACACCGCATTATTTGGTGAATGCCGAGGTGATACAAATTAAGGTAGCCCAGGGTGCTAAGCCCGGCGAGGGTGGCCAGTTACCCGGAGGCAAGGTTAATCAGCTCATTGCGACCTTGCGCTTTTCAGTGCCCGGTGTGACGCTAATTTCACCACCACCCCATCACGATATCTATTCGATTGAAGATCTCGCTCAGTTGATTTTTGATTTAAAGCAAGTGAATCCCAAAGCACTGATATCTGTTAAATTGGTCTCTCGCCCCGGTGTTGGCACCATTGCAGCCGGCGTGGCGAAGGCCTATGCGGACATGATTACCATCTCCGGTTATGACGGTGGTACGGCGGCCAGTCCGCTGACCTCGATTCGCTATGCCGGTTCGCCCTGGGAACTCGGCCTTGCCGAGACCCACCAAACCCTGCGTGCCAACGACCTGCGTGACAAGGTGCGTGTACAGGCCGACGGTGGATTGAAAACCGGCCTTGATGTGGTTAAAGCGGCTATTTTAGGTGCTGAAAGTTTTGGTTTTGGCACCGCGCCGATGGTTGCTCTGGGTTGTAAATACCTGCGGATCTGCCATTTGAATAACTGCGCGACGGGTGTCGCTACCCAGAACCAGGAGTTGCGCGACGGTTACTACAAAGGCACCGTTGAAATGGCGAAGAATTTTTTCCTCTTCGTTGCAGAAGAAGCGCGTGAGTGGCTGGCCGTTCTCGGAGTCGCCTCTTTGCAAGAGCTTATTGGCCGTGTTGATTTACTTGAGTTATTGCCCGGTGTGACTGCGCGTCAAAGCCAACTGGATTTAACGCCCATCATTCACACGGACGACCTTTTAGAGTCGAAGCCCCAATACTGTCAGCAGGAGAGAAATGCTCCCTGGGATAAAGGCCTGCTAGCCGAAGAAATGGTGACAGACATGCTGCCTGCTATCGAGGCAAAATCGGGTGGGCGTTTTGAATATCAGGTGTCCAACTGTGACCGCTCTATCGGTGCGCGTTTGAGCGGAGAAATTGCTCGCCGCCACGGCAATCAGGGTATGGCGGCCACCCCGATCGAGTTGCGTTTGTCCGGTATTGCTGGGCAGTCGCTGGGTGCCTGGAACGCCGGGGGCCTGGATATTTATCTCGACGGCGACGCCAATGATTACGTGGGTAAAGGTATGGCAGGCGGCAAGATCGTGCTCACGCCGCCTCAGGGCAGTCAGTTTGCCAGTCACAAAACGCCAATTATGGGCAATACCTGTTTGTACGGCGCGACCGGTGGTCGGCTATTTGCGTCGGGCCGTGCGGGCGAGCGTTTCGCCGTGCGTAACTCGGGTGCCCAGGCAGTGGTTGAAGGCGCGGGAGACCACTGTTGTGAATATATGACCGGCGGTGTCGTCACCATACTAGGGCCGACGGGGTATAACTTTGGTGCCGGTATGACGGGCGGATTTGCCTATGTGTTGGATATGGAGCGCAAGTTTTACGACCGGGTCAACATGGAGCTGGTTGAGCTGAGCCGTATCACCACAGAGCCTCTGGAGAGCCATCGCAATTATCTGCGTGAGGTTATTGAGGGCCATGTCGAGGCGACGGGCAGTGAATGGGGAGCAACCCTGTTGGAAGATTTTGGTGACTATGTGTCTAAATTTTGGCTGGTGAAGCCGAAATCTGCTTCTTTAAGCAGTTTGTTGGCGACGACACGAGCCCGCCCGGAATAATTGAATGAATGTGATTGATAGCATAAAGAATCAAGGTGGTAAGAATGGCTGATCGGCTTAATAATGACTTCCAGTTTCTCGATCTAAAAAGAGAAGATCCGAGCAAAAAGTCGATTCAAAAGCGCACCACGGGTTACGCAGAAATCTATGAGCCTTTTGAAAAAGTTGAAGCTCAGGAGCAGGCCCACCGTTGCCTGGATTGTGGTAATCCCTATTGTGAGTGGAAGTGCCCGGTGCACAACTATATTCCCAACTGGTTACAACTGGCCACCGATGGCAATATTATTGAAGCGGCTGAGTTGAGTCACCAGACCAATACCTTGCCTGAAATCTGCGGTCGGGTCTGTCCGCAGGATTTACTCTGTGAGGGCGCCTGTACGCTGAATGAAGACTTTGGTGCAGTGACCATTGGTAGTGTCGAAAAATACATTACCGATACAGCGCTTGCGATGGGTTGGCAGCCTGATTTGTCGAATGTTGTTGCTACGGGTAAGCGTGTCGCTATTGTTGGCGCCGGGCCTGCGGGCCTGGGCTGTGCCGATGTGCTGGCGCGTAACGGTGTCGCCTCGGTAGTCTTTGATACTCACCCTGAAATAGGGGGTTTACTGACCTTTGGTATTCCCGAGTTCAAATTGGAAAAGTCGGTGATGGTCAAGCGTCGCGAAGTGTTTGAGGCCATGGGCATAGAGTTTCGCCTGAATACCGAGGTCGGCAAGGATGTGATGTTCGATAGCTTACTGGAAGAATTCGATGCTGTTTTTCTGGGTATGGGAACATACACCCCGATGAAGGGCGGTTTCCCCGGTGAAGATATGCAGGGCGTGTACGATGCCTTGCCTTATTTGATCGGCAACGTGAATCAGAATCAGGGCTGGTCTCAGAAAAACGACCAGTTCGTCGATACCGCTGGTAAAAAAGTGGTGGTGCTGGGTGGTGGTGATACAGCGATGGATTGCAATCGCACCGCGATTCGTCAGAGCGCTAGCAGTGTGAGTTGTGTTTATCGCCGTGACGAGGCGAACATGCCGGGTTCACGTCGCGAAGTAGCCAACGCTAAAGAGGAGGGGGTTGCGTTTCTATTTAATCGCCAGCCCATAGAAA
This sequence comes from Candidatus Reddybacter sp., assembly GCA_041277045.1. Classification (GTDB taxonomy): domain Bacteria; phylum Pseudomonadota; class Gammaproteobacteria; order Pseudomonadales; family Porticoccaceae; genus Reddybacter. The sequence continues at coordinate 1,242,343 of JBGFSY010000001.1, forward strand.
TCGTTGGCGAGGGTAGTGTTACAGGTATTAAAGTGGTCGAAACTCGCCTCGGCGAGCCCGATGAAAATGGCCGCCGTCGCCCCGAACCTATCACCGGCAGTGAGCAAGTTATTCCTGCTGACATCGTTCTCGTTGCCTTTGGCTTCCAACCGAGTCCGGCCAGCTGGTTCACTGAGCATGATATTACCGTTAATAGCTGGGGCGGTGTCACGGCGGCAGAAGAACAAAAATACAAGTTTCAAACCTCGAATGCCAAGGTCTTTGCCGGGGGTGATATGGTCAGAGGCTCCGATTTGGTGGTAACAGCAATCTGGGAAGGCCGTCAGGCCGCTGAAGGAATACTGGATTATCTCAATGTCTGAATTAAAGAATGATCGTTTTTTAAGGGCGCTATTGCGACAGCCCGTCGATGCCACACCCGTGTGGATGATGCGTCAGGCGGGGCGTTATCTGCCTGAATACCGAGCCGTGCGGGCAAAAGCCGGCGATTTTATGTCGGTTTGCACGAACCCTCAGTTGGCCTGTGAAGTCACTCTGCAGCCACTGGAGCGATTTCCGCTGGATGCGGCCATCCTGTTTTCAGATATTCTGACCATTCCCGACGCCATGGGTCTGGGCCTCTATTTCGAAGAGGGCGAAGGCCCGCGTTTTCGCAAAACGGCTGATACGGCACAGGCCATTGAGGCCCTACCGGTAATCGATACCATTAAAGATCTCCCTTATGTGCTGGACGCTGTGCGACTCATTCGTCGTGAACTCAATGGTAGTGTGCCGTTAATTGGCTTCTCTGGTAGCCCCTGGACCTTGGCGACCTATATGATTGAGGGCGGTAGCAGTAAAGATTTTGCCAAGATAAAAAGACTGCTCTATACCAAGCCCGAATTGCTGCACGTATTGTTAGAAAAACTGGCTGCGTCAGTAATTGATTACCTCAATGCTCAGATTGAAGCTGGTGCCCAGGCGGTACAGGTTTTTGATACGTGGGGTGGTGCTTTAAGCGATAGGGCCTATCGCGAGTTTTCCCTGCAGTACATGGAAAAAATTGTTGCTGGTTTAACGAAAGAAGCAGAAGGCCGACAGGTCCCCGTCATCTTATTTACCAAAAATGGTGGTGGCTGGCTTGAAGCCATTGCCGATAGCGGCTGTCATGCAATCGGTGTCGACTGGACGCAAGATATTGGTGCTGCACGCCAGCGAGTTGGGGGTCAGGTTGCCTTGCAGGGCAATATGGATCCAGCAGTCCTTCGTGCTCCCGCGCAAATCATCGAAAACGAAGTCGCTATTATTCTTAAGCGCTTTGGTTCAGGTGAGGGCCATGTATTCAATTTGGGGCACGGAATCACTCCCGATATAGACCCTGATCACGCAGCGGCATTTATTGACGCAGTTCACACTTTGTCTGTGAAGTATCACCAGTAAGCGTAAAAGCTAAAAACGTTTGTCGCGTATTTATACCGGTTGCCTATATGATCTTGTAAATAATTACGATAATACTACTCTTGCTCACAACAACTTACTTTCGTTGTTACATAAAAGTCGTTTGTGTTTTCCGGCTTGGTGATGATGATTATAGAAGAGTATGAGAGCGTGTATTATGGCGATTAAACAAGTTCAGGTTGGAGTTGGGCATCTTTTACTAGGAATGTATGTCTCTCGTATCGATCGTCCGTGGTCCGAGACGCCTTTCGCCCTACAGGGTTTCTATATCCGATCTCCTAGGGAAATCAATCAATTAAAAACCTATTGCAGTCACGTTTTTGTTGATATTGAAAAGGGGCGCGCCCCGCTTGGTAAAACTGCCTCCCCTGTTGTTCTCGATCAGACAAAGAAAACATTGTATAAGCCGCTGGCCAGGTCTACGGCTGGAGTGGGCAGTAAGCCCGTTAAGAAGACTAAAGAGCAAGCGACAGCGTCTCCTCTTATTGTGCGTAAGGGGGTTTATGAAACAAGCGTATCCCTTCCTCAGGAGTCAGTGAAGGCGAAAAAGATCGTTGGTCGCTTAAAAGGCTCTTTGACCTTGGTGATTAAGCAAATGGGTCGCGGTAAAACCGTCGATTATGGGCGTTTGAAAGATAGTGTTGGTGATATGGTTGATAGCGTACTGCGCTGTCCGGATGCCTTTATTTGGTTAGTACGTTTACGTGAGCAAGATGCACATAGCTATGATCACAGTTTACGCTCGGCATTGTGGGCAGTACAGTTTGCCCGATATGTAGGTATGCCTAAAGATGAGATTGCTGTGTTGTGCATGGGTACATTATTGAAGGATGTTGGCAAGGCAAGGCTCTCTAACAGATTGCTACGCAAAGAAAATCGAAGCGATGCGGAAGAGAATGAATATCGTAAGCATGTTTCCTATGGCGTGGATATATTGAGGCAGACTCAAAAAATTGAGCCACGAGTCATGTCAGTGGTTCGCTATCAAGCGGAACGTAATGACGGCAGTGGTTATCCTGAAGGCCTGGTCGGAGGGAAAATACCCCTGCTTGCCAGAATTTCTGGTATTGCCAGCACTTACGACAGTATTTGTTATCCGCGTGAGGCATCAGAGCCACTTGCACCATCACGGGCTGTGAGCATGTTGTATGACATGCGGGATAAGCAATTTTCCGATGACCTTGTGGTGAATTTTATTCAATCTATTGGTTTGTATCCGACGGGTACTCTGGTCGAGTTAACCACTGGTGATATTGGTATTGTTACCGAGCAGCACCCGAAGTCGCGTCTGACGCCTAAAGTGGCGGTTCTGGGCCGTGGGGGTGCTGAGCTAACGGATGCGGTAATAGTTGTTGATCTTAAAGATGATGAGAAAACTCGACAGGTCCTTGGTAGTAAACACGGAGAGATTGGCGGCTTGATTGAGAGGGCGGCTATTGCCAGAGATCTGGAGCCTGGTGGCTATGATGTTGATCTTTCAAAGATTGCTCATCTTGTTATCACGCAGGAACTGGGTGGCTCGAAGGGCTTTTTGTCTGGCTGGCGGGAGCGTCTCCATCTCGGCTCCTGATCTGTACTAGGTGAGGGCCAGACCCTGGCCCATCAAAATCTTTTCACCGTTGCTTAGTTCTTTGTTGAACGTGAGTGATTCATTAAACAACAGCACAACGGTTGATCCAAACTTGAATCGGCCGAGTTCATCGGCTCTGTCGAGATTTATCACTTCTTTTGAAAAGCTTACGCTAGCCTGTGTGGCCGGTGAATAATGCTTTTGCCAGCAGGTTTCTATACCTGCGACCAGCATGGCACCAACCAGAATAACCGCCATTTTCCCTCTGCTTGTTTCAAAAATACAAACTAAGCGTTCATTTTTCGCAAACAGCTCGGGAATGCCGTTAGCCGTTGTCTGATTAACAGAAAATAATTTGCCGGGGATGTATCGCGTTTCAAGCAGTTTCCCAGCCCACGGCATATGCACTCGGTGATAATCACTGGGGGATAAGTAAATGGTGGCAAAACTACCGTTTGAAAATTCTGTGGCCAGTGCGTTATCGCCGCCTAGCAAGCGACTTGTTGTATAGCTTTGTCCCTTCGCCTGAATAAATTGCTCATTATGTATTTGACCAAACTGACTGAGAATTCCATCGGCGGGGGAGACAATTGCACCGGCCTGTGAGCATATTGGACGTGCACCGGGTTTTAGTGAGCGCGTAAAAAAATCATTAAAAGTAATATATTGTTCAGCATGCTCACGCTCAGCTATGGAAAGGTCGATTTTATAGCTACGGATAGCCTGATGAATCAGCCTGTTTTTAAGCCAGGGAGTTTTGGCCTCAGCGACAAGGCCTATCAGGCGGGATAACTTATGTTGCGGCACTATTTTTTGGAATAGACAGAAAAGCTTGTCGGTGTAACTTTGCATAGGGTTTGGTTCTAATAAGTTGTCGGGAGTTGTCTGCTATTACGACGTGCCTACCTCGCGCAATTAATCGCTTGTTAGGCTTTGCTTAATCAGCTGGTAGCTCTGCATCCTTTGTGGGGATATTTTACCTGCTTGAAGTGCGTTTTGCAGCGCGCATCCCGGATCATTCTGATGGCTGCAATCGCGAAATTTACAATGGCCAAGATAAGGCAGGAATTCGATAAAGCCCTGGACGATATCGTGTTCGTTAAGATGAATGAGTCCAAATTCTCGAATCCCGGGTGAGTCGATCAGTTGGCCACCTTCAGGGAGGAAGAATAAATTCGCGGTTGTGGTGGTATGGCGGCCCTTGGTGTGAGCCTCTGAAAGGCCGCCAATTGCGGCCTCTGCGGCAGGACATATGGTATTAATGAGGGATGATTTCCCCACACCGGACTGCCCTACAAATACGCTTGTGTGCTGTTGTAGTGCGGTTTTTAGCTGGTCGATACCATGGCTCGATTGGGCTGAGACTTCTATCACCTGATACCCCAGTTCGGCGTAGACCTTAGCGAGATCGTTGGCGAGCTGTTTGTTGTCGGAGGCGAGGTCGATTTTATTGAGTAGCAGAATGGGCTGAATACCACGGTGCTCAATGGCGATGAGATAACGATCAATCAAATTAGCATGAGGCCTTGGTTCGGAGGCAATAACAATAACAATGCGATCAATATTTGCAGCAACTGGCCGGAGTTTGCCTCGGCTGTCAGGGCGATCAAGTTGTGTTTTGCGTGGTAGCACAGCAGAGACTACACCGTAGGGTTCGCCCGGGCGCCAAATAATATTATCGCCGGTAACGACTGACTCTAAGTTGGAGCGAAGATAACAGCGTTGTGGTGGCGAGGTAGGGGACGTGACGACATCAACCTGGTTACTGTAGCGCGTACTGACAAGACCTCGCTGTTCAGGGCCGAGCTCGCCAGATTGCAGAAGCTTTTCCCCACGCTGACCCTTTTCTGCACTATTGATGCTGCTAGAATGCCTGCGGCGAATACGACGTTGCTGTTGTTCGGTGATTTTACGTTTTGCCATGCCCCCCCAATTCCCGGTACTGTCAGTGCGGCCAAGCATATAGCATAATGTTTGGCGATGATATGGAGGCCCCCGGCCCTTGTTTGGACTTGAGTTAGACATTTTCCGGCTTTACCTCCCCTTGTTGGCGATGCTCGCTGCCTGTGCCTTTGTTTTGTGGGTGGCGCACTGGTTGTTGATCCGACGCAATGACGGAGGGGTGTCGTCCTTGGCGCGACAGCTTATCTTGCTGATCTTAACTGTTGTCGCATTAATCCTGTTGATTCTCACACTACCCGTTGGCGAATCAACAAAGGGCGACTTATTGAGTTTGCTGGGTCTGGTCTTTACTGGCGTCTTTGCTTTATCGTCGACGACGTTTGTTTCTAATGCCATGGCGGGCTTTATGCTGCGCTCGGTGAAAAGCTTTAGGCACGGTGACTTCGTTCGTGTCGGTGAGCATTTTGGGCGAGTGACAGCGAGTGGTCTGTTTCATACGGAAATTCAATCTCAGGACCGGGATTTGATTACACTGCCCAACCTCTATCTGGCGACAAAGCCCCTGACAGTGGTGCGCTCATCGGGCACATTTACTTCCTGTGAGGTATCTCTTGGTTATGACATCGCCTGGCACCGGGTAGAGCCCCTGTTAAGGCAGGCGACTCTGAAGGCAGGCTTGAATGAGCCATTCGTGCAAATCCTCACCCTCGGGGATTTTTCCATCGTTTATAAAGCGGGAGGCATATGTACCGATGTCGATCACCTGTTAACCCAGCGTACCCGCCTAAGAAAAGCGGTACTCGATCAGTTGCATGCAGCGGGCATTGAGGTTGTATCCCCCAACTTCATGAATCAACGTCAGTTACCTGCAGCGCAAATATTTAGTGCCGCACCTAAGCGGGCCAGTGTTGATGACGGTAAGGAGGTGTCGCCCGAGTCGAAAATTTTTGATAAGGCTGGCAAAGTTGCAAAAATTCAAGCGTTATTCGACGATGTTGCCAGTCTAAAAGCGCTTATCGTAGAACATAAAATAGCGTTGGACAGTGCAGATAAAGGCAGTCAGTTGCAAATTAATGGTCGTATAAAAGAGGCCAGCGAGCGCATCAAATCGCTGGAAAATATTATCGACAAAGCCCGTGAAAATCAGAAGAAGGAAGAAAATGAACGATCTTAATTTAATCTGGATTGATCTGGAAATGACAGGTCTCGACACAGACAATGACCGCATTATCGAGATTGCCACATTGGTAACGGACTCTGAGCTCAACACCCTGGCGAAGGGGCCGATACTGGCCATCCACCAGCCCGATGATGTACTCGGAGCAATGGATGAGTGGAATACGCGTCAACATGGTCAATCGGGTTTGATCGAGCGGGTAGCCAATAGTCGTTTGAGTGCGATAGATGCCGAGCGGCAAACAATAGAATTCCTTCGTGATTGGGTGGGTGCCGGCAAGTCGCCCATGAGCGGCAATTCTATCTGCCAGGATCGTCGCTTTATGGCGCGGGAAATGCCGCTACTCGAAGACTACTTCCATTATCGCAACCTCGATGTCAGTAGTATCAAAGAACTCGCTCGGCGCTGGCGTCCTGAAATTTTAAAAGGCTTTAAAAAGAAGGCCAGCCATTTAGCGATGGATGATATTCTCGACTCGATAGCCGAGCTTAAATACTACCGAGAGCATTTTCTAAAATAGTAGTGCCTCTTCAACAAAAACAAAAACAAAGCACTTAACAGTATTGGAGAAGAAAATGATAGTTGATCCCATTATTTCACAACAACGAATCGATGCAATGCAAGCGGGCGGTTGGTGGAAGGACGAAAATCTGCTGGACTATTTTGATGCGGCTCTGCTTGCTTGCCCTGATGCTATCGCTATCGTCGATTATCGCACTGAGAGCGGCGAGAAAATTTTGATGACTTATCGCGAACTGGCCGAAAAAGCTGAGCGTGTGGCAGTGGCTCTCGCCCACTACGGTGTTGAAAAACAGGACGTGGTGTCGTTTCAATTGCCCAACTGGTGGGAGTTTGTCGTTATTAATTTGGCTTGCCTTCGCATTGGCGCGGTGAGCAACCCCTTGATGCCCATCTTTCGCGAGCATGAATTGTCCTTTATGGTCGATTTCGCCGAATCAAAAGTGTTGATTATTCCCAAAACATTTCGCGGTTTTGATCATGAAAAAATGATTGAAGGCATGCGTGACAAGTTGCCTCAGCTAGAGCATGTCTTTGTGGTTGGAGGTGATGGCGAGAATAGTTTTGACGCGGCTTTACTGAATCATGGTTTGACGGTCGATAGCACTGCGTTGTTTAAAGCTCGAGAGTTAGATCCTAATGACGTGGTGTTGATGTTGTATACCTCGGGCACCACTGGGATGCCTAAAGGGGTGATGCACTGCGCCAATACCTTCCTGTTTAGTGTCGATAAAATGATAGAGCGCGGTGAGCTGACGCAAGACGATGACATCCTCATGGGTTCGCCTTTAGCGCACTTGACGGGCTTTATGTATGGCATGTGGATGCCGATAGTGCTGAAAACAAAAATGATTTTTCTAGATGTCTGGAATGTTGACCTTGGCTGGCAATTAATGGCTGAAGAAAATGCCTCCTTTGCCATGGGAGCGACACCTTTCCTGGCTGATTTAAGTGGTTCGGAGAAACGGGATAGTTGTAACTCCGAACGATTTAGAATATTCGTTTGTGGTGGTGCGCCCATCCCCAGTGCCCTGGCTGAAAAGGCGACAGAGGCCCTTTCAATTAAGCTGATGGCCGTTTGGGGTATGAGTGAGTGTGGTGTCGTGACGACGACAAAGCTGAACGATCCACCTGAAAAAATATTTGGTAGTGATGGTGTCGCAGTGCCCGCCTGCGAAGTGAAAATTGTTGATGAACAAAATAAAAGCTTACCCGTAGGCGAGGAAGGTCGTTTGCTAGAGAAAAGCCCATCTACGTTTATCGGCTATTTAAAACGCCCCGAAGCCTACGATGTTGATGGAGACGGTTTTTTTGACACCGGAGATTTGGCGCGCATGGATGGTGATGGTTATATTCGTATCACCGGTCGCTCCAAAGATATTATTATTCGTGGCGGTGAGAATATCCCGGTGGTTGAAGTTGAAAATATTCTCTATAAGCATGCGGATATTATTGATTGTGCCGTAGTGGCAATGCCTGACGAACGCCTTGGCGAGTTGGGTTGCTGTTTTGTGACCGTAAATAAGGGCGTCAGTTTTACCTTTCAAAATATGATGGACTATCTGCTCGAAAATAAACTGGCAAAAAACTATCTGCCAGAGCATCTCGAAATAATTAGTGATATGCCTCGTACGGCCAGTGGTAAAATTCAAAAGTTTCAGTTGCGAGAAATAGCGAAAAATTTTAGCCGCCATTCGTAGTTATCAGTTTTTAGGTGGCGATGTAAATAAGAGGCTACGGCTTTGAAAGTAGTCTTAATGTAAAAACAAACATTAAATGGTTTCGGCCCGCACAGTGGCGGGCATTATTGATAGTGAATAGACGAGGATTATTATGACCCTGCCGTGGTTAAGTGAAGAAGAGAATTTTATTAAAGATGCCGCCGAGCGTTTTGCCCGTGAGCAGCTGGCTGAAGGTTATATGGGCCGCTCAAAAGATGAGAGTTTAGACCCTGATCTTCTCCGTCAAATGGGGCAGCTGGGTTTAATCGCGCCGAGTTTTGCCGAGGAAAATGGCGGCATCGGTGCTTCAAGCATGCTGCAAGGGGTGGTTTGTGAGGCCATTGCCTATGCCGATATCAACCTGGCTTACATGTGCATGATCACGCCTCTGGTTGGCGGAGTGATTGAGCAATATGGCAGTGAAGAGACCAGAGCGGAAATTCTACCCAAAATGGCCGCTGGCGAATTGCTCATCCAACTTGGTCTGACCGAGCCCCGCGGTGGCTCTGATGCGGCGAACCTGATACTAAAGGCGACTAAACAAGGCGAAAAGTACATCCTTAATGGCGAGAAAACCTCTATCACTTTTGGCGCTCAGGCGCATATGTGTCTATTGTTTGCACGTACTGACCCGGATACCCCCGGTGCCCACGGTGTATCTGCCTTCCTGGTGCCTCTCGACTTGCCCGGCGTAAGCTGTACGCGCTTTGATGATGTAGGTTCATCCTCGGTGGGCCGCGGTTCGGTATTTTTTGACGATGTGGAAATTCCGGCATCGGCACTACTGGGAAACGAGGGTGAGGGATTTACCAAAGTGATGGCGGGTTTCGACCTCAGCCGTTTTCTGATTGCCCTGCAATGTCTTGCCTGTGCCCAAGCCTCTGTCGATGAAACCTGGCAGTACATTCAGGAGCGCGAGGCCTTCGGCAAGCCCCTGGCAAAATTTCAGGGCACTACTTTCCCCCTGGCTGAGCACGAAAGCCGTCTCGCCGCCGTCCGCGCTCTTTGTTATCAGGGCCTGGCTCTGCGTGACCAGGGCTTGCCACACACCAAGGAAGCCGCCATGGTGAAGTGGATGGCGCCGAAGTGGGGCACCGATATTATTCACGAGTGCCTGGTGCAGCACGGCCATTACGGCTGGGGCCACGAAATGCCCCATATGCAGCGCATGATCGATGTTATGGGCCTGCAAATTGGTGATGGCACCGCGCAGATTATGAAAACCATCGTCACTCGAGAAACCATTGGTAATATCGGTGTCGCTTATAAATAGCACGGTGCTCTGTCGTTAATAATGGGCAGGCTTAAGCCTGCACTTGAAAACCGGAAACCTGTGTCAGGGTTTCCGGTTTTTTTGTGGGTGTGGAACTTCTTTCGGAAAACTGTTTAAAGGCTTTTATAGTGACTGCTAATAATGTGGTGTTGACTATTCAAGGCCAGAACGATGTCAGCGTGTGCGGGTAATTGTTTAAGATTCTGACGCGTCAGGCGTTCAAAGTGCTGGATAAAGCGGCTTATACCTGCTTCATCCATCACTTGTGCGGCCTCGCCTTGTCTTGGGTGGTATATGAGCTTTTGCTCCTGCCCCCAGCGCCAACGGTGGATGCAGGTAAACTCGAGTGCCTGTAACAGAATCAGCAACTCAATGCGGGCGAAGAGTTCTTTGTAGGCCGTTTGCAATTGGTGATTAACGTAGCGTCGCCACAAGCCATTTTTATCCTCTTGCGCCTCCAATTGATTGATTGGCGTGGACAGGTCTTGTTCTGGGCTGGCTGTAGAACCGACACACCAGCCTTCAAATATAACCACCTGAGCGCGGCCTTTGAAAAGCTCCCAATCTGTTTCCGGCAGACGATCATCACGGGTTTTGTCAAAGCGCGGTAGCATCAAGCTTTGATTTTCCTGCAGGGCATAGAGTGCATCCAGTAGTTGCATGCCAAGTTTGGTGTCATGGGTGCCGGGTACCCCCCGAGTTTGCAGCAGGGGGTGAACGGTTTGAGCGAGTACTTTCCGTTCCGCCTGAGGCAGGTAGAGATCATCGAGAGAAATAATAGCCGTATTGCAGTTGTACTCCTCTTCGAGAATGATTTTTAGCAGAGCACTCAATGTCGACTTGCCCGTACCCTGGGCGCCGTTGAGGCCAATAATCCAGGTGCGATTTTGCGGGCGGTGCTGGTTTATCCATTGGGCTAGGGGTCGGTAGTACTCGTTTATGGTATCGATGAAGGCAGGCGGGAGTTCGTTCTCCTCTATAAAGCTTGCGAACTGTTGTTGTGGTTTTGGATCGCTCATAGGGTTTGGTCCAGTTACCGTGCGCAACATTGTGAAGCTTCGAATTTAGCTTAAAGGAAGTTTAGACCGCTTAGATAGAGGGTCTTTAATGATAGCGATTATCAGTGACTCTGTAGAGGGGCAATGCCATAATCCTCTCGACAGAAGACCAAACAACTCAGAAAAGACATATTAAAAGGAGAGAACGATGGCAATTCAAGTAGGTGATAAATTACCCGAAGGCCGCTTTACTGTAATGAATGCCGATGGCCCCGGCTCTGATAGCGTCCAGGATCTTTTCGGCGGTAAGAAGGTTGTATTGTTTTCCGTTCCCGGCGCCTTCACTCCAACTTGCTCTAAAGAGCACCTGCCGGGCTTTATTGAAAAGGCCGATGCCCTGAAAGCCAAAGGTGTTGATCTTATCGCCTGTATGGCCGTGAACGATGTTTTTGTCATGGATGCCTGGGGCAAGCAAAATGCCGTCGAAGGTAAAGTCGCCATGCTGGCCGACGGTAGTGGTGCTTACACCAAAGCACTCGACCTCGAGCTGGACTTATCCGATCGCGGCCTGGGCAAGCGCGGAATGCGTTTTGCGCTGGTGATTGAGGACAACACAGTGACTCAGGCCTTTATCGAAGAGGGCGGTGCTTTTGCCGTTAGCTCTGCTGAGAATGTATTGGCCAATTTGTAAGCTAGGCTGTTACAAAAAAAAGCCAGTGTTGATCGACACTGGCTTTTTTGTTTGTCCTGTCCCGTCCTGAGTGTGGCTAGCCCATCATTCAATAACCCCCAGCCGTTTTTTGAACGCTAGTTTCTGGGTGTCAATTGGGCTTTCTCCCCCAAGTCCTCTATACTTTCCTGCGATTTTTAGTCGGAGTGTTGTCATGGTTTTTCAGCATGGCATCCGCATCCACACTTTTTATTATTATGATGAGGAAAATTATGAGTGATTCACAGGCTATAGAGCTCGATGCCGTTATTGTCGGCGCAGGCATGGCTGGGTTGTACATGACCAAACGTCTGAATGACAGAGGCATGAAAATTCAGACCATCGAAGCCGGCTCCGGTGTTGGTGGCGCATGGTACTGGAACCGCTACCCCGGTTGCCGTGCCGATCTGCCCATTATCGAGTACTCCTACTCATTCTCTGATGAGTTGCAGCAGGAGTGGGACTGGACGGAAGTGATGGCCGGCCAGCCTGAAATTGAGCAATACCTAAACCACACGGCAGACCGTTTCGACCTGCGTAAAGATATCAAATTCAATACCAAGGTTAAGGATGCGATCTACGACGAAGCCGCCAATATCTGGACAGTAACCACTGATCAAGGCGACGTCTATAAAGCTAAATACTGCATCATGGCGACGGGTTGCTTGAACGAGCCCAACTACCCGGGCTTCAAAAATGCCGATTCATTCAAGGGCGATATTTACCACACGGCACAGTGGCCCCGTGAAGGCGTTGATCTAAGCGGCAAGCGTGTTGCGATTATTGGCTGCGGCTCTTCTGGTGTGCAGGCTATTCCCCAGATCGCCAAGCAGGCTAAAGAGCTGATCGCTTTTCAGCGTAGCCCGGTTTATACCTTTCCCGCTAAAAATGCACCGATGAACCCCGACTTTCTGGCCCGGGCCAAGGTGGACTACGCGGACATTCGCGAGCAGCAGCGCGATAACGAAATGGGTATCTGTAACTACCGCGGCCCGAAGAAAGCCAAAGATCCAAGTGCAGCGCCAAAAGCGAAGCCCAGCAAAAAGATCATGGATATCACCCCTAAGCAGCGCAAGCAGGAAATCGCCGATTTTGGTGTTAACGTACTGACTCTCTATGTCGATACGTACTACAACGCCGAAGCCAATGAAATTGCTTGCACACTTTACCGCGAGTATTTGCAGGAGTTTCTTGGTGATGATCAAAAGGCCGATGCACTGTCGCCGAAGAATTATCCCCTACACTGTAAGCGCCCGGTTATCGACACCGAGTACTATTCAGCCTTTAGGCAGGACAATGTCTCCATCGTCGATCTGCGTGATAACGCCGTCGAAGAAGTCACAGCGACAGGCCTGAAAACCAAGAATGGCGAGTACGAATTCGACGTACTAGTTTACGCCACCGGTTTTGATGCTATGACGGGTACTATTAAGCGCTTAAATATTCGTGGACGCGATGATGTTCTGCTTTCCGATACCTGGAAAGATGGGCCGCGTATGTATATGGGCTTGCAGAGTGTCGGTTTCCCTAACTTCTTCACTGTTACTGGCCCCGGTAGCCCCTCGGTAGTCAGTAACGTATTGCACTCTATTGAACAGCACGTGGAGTGGATCGATAACTGCATTGCTCACTTGATTGAGAACAAGGTGAAAACTATTGAGCCCGATCTGGACGCTCAGGACGCCTGGGTTGAGCATGTCAATAAGGCCGCAGAAGGTACGATGATGACAGCACCTACTTGTAACTCTTGGTATCTCGGTACCAATGTTGAAGGTAAGCCACGGGGCTTTATGCCTTATCTGGCGGGTACGAAAACCTACCGCGAAGAGTGTGAAGAAGTTGTCGCGAAGGGTTATGAGGGCTTTAAGCTAGAAACGGCTTAAAATCAAAGATAGCCCATATTTACTTTGGGTTATGCATAAAAAAGGCCGCAGTTGCGGCCTTTTTTATGGCTGTTATTTGTGTATTACCACGCCATTAAACAGGCAGTTCGCGTTGCATAATCTGTGCAAAACTCTCTATAACACTAAGGGTTAAGCCCCAAATGACATCTTCTTCATAGCGAATACCGGGGAAAGTCATCCCCGAGCCGCCCATGGGGTATTCCAGCTCTGTCGCAGAGCTTTGTTTAAACAGGTGGCGCATGGGAACCCAGAACACATGGGCGACTTCGTCCGGTTCGCGAGCAAAGACGGTGGCTTTTTCATCGCTGCCAATATGATAAATAAAGGGGGATAACACCAAATTACGAGTGGCAACCTGCCGAGTGGGCAGGGGGCCAACGCGGTGACTTTCCTCAAGCCTGAGACCCACCTCCTCATGGGTTTCTCGTTCCGCGACAGAATGTGCGTCTCTGTCGCAACTGTCGGCCTTGCCGCCGGGGAAGGCAACCTGCCCCGACCAAGGGTCGCCAACTCGCTCGGCGCGGCGAATAAAGCAGACGTCCAGGTCGTTCTCTGTGCCGCTGAGAATCATTGCCACAGAAGCTTGGCGGGATGTAGCTTTGAAGGTGGCGGGCTTATGGGTGCGGGTTTCAAGAGCATTGCGAATTTCGTCAAGAGTCATCATTGGATAAGACTGTCTTGTATTGACGTAGACGTCAACCAAGATATGCTTTTACAAGATTGTTAAATCCGCCTTTTTATCCATGTGGTCTAATATGATCTTGATCACAGGCTGGTATCACCAGTGATTGTTTTCGGAGAATACGGTGCCTATACTGGCTCCTGAACTGCTTGATTCCTCGATAGCTACACCTGTCGGGTTAGAATATTGCAGGGTAATGGACAAGATAGAGCGCAGGTTTTTCCCTGTGTGTGAAGCCCCTGGAGGAGCTGATTGTGATATTGGAAATAATTAAAAATATGAAGGCCTTGCGTGCCCTGGCTATGACAGCTGCGTTGCTTCTTTGCCAACCAGCATGGAGTTTTGAAGCAGATCCGCATGGCCCCAGTGGTATTGATATGGCGGCAGATCTTCTTCTTGGTCGGCCGGTACTGTTGGCAACCACAATTGTGGGCTCTGCTATCTGGCTAGTTGCCCTGCCTTTCTCTGCTCTGGGTGGTAATGTTGGTGAGTCGGCAGATGCTCTCGTTATAGGGCCAGCAAAAGCGACATTTGTTCGTTGCCTGGGGTGCTCATCGAATGCCTATCAGGGTGGAAGGTAGTTAATTGGTAGTAGCGACAGTGTCTTACTGTAACTACGTTTCAGGCCCTTTTACTTAGTAGTCAATTTTCGACTGACTTTGGCAAGACCTGTTTCGATGACATCTCTTTTGAGAGCCCTCTAAGCCCTTTTTTCGGTGGTTCTTCCGCCGGCCCGGCAAAACACTGTGCGATCTTCATCCATTGTTTTGCAGGTTCTCCCGTCAACCTTAGCTTGGTGTCGGCGATGTTACGCACCTGTGTTACCACCTGACAAAATTCCACAGCATCACCGCTGATCTTATTTTCACTCTGTTCTGTATTCCATTCCCAGAGTTCACCCGAGGGCGCTTGCAAACTGATATGAGGTGGCGGCCCCGGTGGCGTCGATCCGCGATTAACGAAGGTCCATTGGTAGGTTTTTACGCCGATGGTGGCAATGTGCTTGATGCGATCGCTTTGCTTTCGCGATGTGCCCAGCAAATCGTAAATTGCCCAGCTGTGGGCCCAGGTCTCCATTAGTCGAGCGGTTGCGAACATTTGTATGCCCATATCGGGGCCTGCCCATGTGAGCCGTAGCCTTGGGTCGCTGGCGGCAAACAGCTCGCACATTTCTAAAAATAGCTCCCGCCATTGCTCTAGCATCTCGACTCCGCTCAGATTTTCTAGCCACTGGCGGGTAAATTCAGCCAGTGTCAGTCCCGAGTTCTGAACCTCCGCCATAAAGCGTTTGAAGGCCTGCCCGTCTTTATGCGATGTGACACCGAGGTAGTCGCCGAAATAGAGGTGGGCGACGACATCGTTGACTGTCCAGGATTTAAACGTAGTGGCACGAGACCAGTCGGCTTCGTCCAGTGTTAGTAAAAATTGGTAGAGTTCGTCACCCTCGGCACGGAGATCGGCAACAATACGGGTGAGGTCAGTCATTAGCGTGTTCTTCCTCGCGGATCTATTAAGGCAGGTATCATATCGTGCCGATTAATCGTTTGCCTGCATAAATAGGAAGTGGGAGGGCGCTTAAGTTTGGCTATGAACTGCCTATATAGAATATTCGTATATATATAGTTTCAATTGCTATATACAATAAAGCGCTAATATAACTCACTGGGGGTTTCTGGTATGCATCAAAAGCTTTCTTCCAAAAAGTCTGTTTGCGCACGGTTTTTCCCCTTGCTCGGGGATATTAGGCAGACTGATAAAGCGGGATTCAGTCAGGATCTTCTCGCCGGTACAATGACCGCTATTTTGTTAATTCCTCAGGCCCTGGCTTATAGCTTGCTGGCGGGTTTACCACCCGAAGTGGGACTTTACGCCAGTGTCTTACCGCCAATTATTTATGCGTTTACAGGCACCAGTAGAGCCCTGGCCGTCGGTCCAGTTGCGGTGGCTGCGGTGATGGTTGCTGCAGCGTTAGTGCCCTATGCGGGGGGTGATCCCGATAAATACCTGACCGGTGCCTTAATTCTCTCGGCCCTCACGGGTTTCATCATGCTGGGCATGGGCTTTCTACGTTTAGGCTGGTTGACAAATTTTATCAGCCACCCTGTGCTGACAGGGTTTACGACGGGTGCTGCCATATTTATCGTCGGTACACAGCTGGCGGCATTAACGGGCATTAGCGTACCCAAAGGGGTGAGCTTTGCCGTGTTGCTGCAAACCCTGGCTGACAACATTCATACCTATAACCTTGCGGCCGCTGTTTTTGGCGGTGCTGCTGTCGTGCTTTTGATTCTCGCTCGTCAGCCTTTGGTCATTGCGTTGACAAAAATAGGGATGAAGCAACAGAGTGCTGTGATTCTTGGTCGCACGGCACCCCTGTTTGTGGTTATTGGCGCCATATTACTTGCCTGGTTGATGGATGCTCATGTGCGTTTTGACATGGCCGTGGTCGGGCTTGTACCCCAAGGGCTACCCATGCCGAGCTTCGATTTTATGAAAGCAGAGGGCTGGACAGAGCTTCTCCCTGCTGCGGGCATGATTGCCGTTATCGCCTATGTTGAGAGCATTTCCGTCGCGAAGGTTCTGGCCTTTCGGCGTCGTCAGAAAATAGATCCCGATCAGGAGTTTAGGGCCCTCGGGCTAGCCAACGTGGCGGCGGCCTGTTCGGGTACGATGCCTGTTGCTGGCGGTTTTTCTCGCTCCATGGTCAACTTTGACGCCGGAGCGCGCACCCAATTGGCGGCGATTGTTACGGCTTCATTGGTGGGCTTAGCCGCCTTTTTGTTTACGGACCTACTGGAGAACCTACCCAAAGCCGTGCTCTCGGCAATCATCGTGGTTGCCGTGTGGCAGTTGATTGATATTAAAGGTTTAAAAAACACCTGGTCCTATGACAAGGGTGACGGCATTGCACAGGGGGTGACCCTGGTGGGTGTTCTCGCCTTTGGCATCGAGCACGGTTTAATACTTGGTGTCGGACTTGCGTTGGTGTTATTTCTCTATCGCACCAGTAGGCCCCATATTGCCGTGGTTGGCCGTATTGCGGGTACTGAGCACTATCGCAACATTCATCGCCACAAGGTGGAAACATGGCCGCAGTTGTTATTGGTCAGGATTGATGAAAACATCTATTTTGCCAATACACCGCGAGTTGAAACAGAGCTGCACAACCTGGTGCTCGACAGCACAATTACCGATGTGGTGTTGATTTTCTCCGGTGTTGCCTATGTCGATACTAGTGGTCTTGAAATGCTGGAAACGATTGAGGAGGAGCTCTCATCATCGGGTGTGCGTTTACACCTGGCCGAAGTCAAAGGGCCGGTGCTGGACAGGCTTTGTGGTACCAAACTCTACGAACGCTTGGGTGAGGAGAGCGTCTATTTGTCGACGGAAAAGGCGGTAGATGAATTGGTCCCGTCTGCCTGACGGGTAAAGTCAGCGTATAAAAAACGGGGCCTGGATGCCCCTTTTTTTATACCTTAGAGCTTGCTTGGTGTAGCTGATATCAAGTCTCGCTAAGTCACCTTGAGCGCGCCAGTTGTCGAGAACCTTAAAGAAATCGACAGGCGTACACCCGTTAAAAGCCGACCGAAACCGCCGCCAATAATGGCCACTTCAACCTCGTCGGTAAGTGCTTCGCGGGTGACGCGGGGTTCGGCATTGGGGTCGTCAAAATAGCCCGCAAAATTCCCCGTTGGTTTTGGGTCCTGGTGTGCGGACTATTTACCGTGATAAACCGGCGCTCGCTTTTCGGCAAAGGCTTTTGGTCCTTCAATGGCATCGGCGGTTTTGAAGATACGTTCGGCAATCACCGCCTCCGTTGAAAAGGCCTCGCTCCAGCCCATGTTATAGGTGTTGATGGCGGCCTCCTTGGCGGCCTGCACGGCTAAGGGGCCGTTAGCACAAATCATCGCCGCGTATTTTTCACATTCGGCCATCACCTGGTCGGCGGGCACGACCTTGTTGATGAGGCCGAATTGCAGGGCCTCTTCGGCCGTAATTTGGCGGCCGGTGAGCAAAATATCCATGGCGTGGCAGTAGGGTATTTGCCGTGGCAAACGCACGTGAGAGCCACCGCCGGGAATAATTCCCCAGTGTACCTCTGGCAGGCCGAAGCGGGCGTGCTCCGCCGCGACGCGAATGTCCATACCTTGCAGTATCTCGGTACCACCGGCCAGACAAAACCCGTTCACGGCGGCGATGATGGGCTTGAAGACACCGTGGAAGAAGCGCTTGCTCGGGTCTTTCATAAAGCGCTCGCCCTTGTCGGCATCCTCGGTCAACTTGGTGATGGTTTTTTTCAAATCGGCGCCGGCACAGAAAGACTGCTCGCCAGCACCGGTGACGATGAGCACCAGTAATTCGTTATCGTTATTAAAGTCATCGGCGATACGGTCGAGATCCTCCAGCATTTTGGGGGTGATGGAGTTCATCTCCGACGGGCGATTGAAAGTCATATAGGCCAGTTTGCCTTTCTTTTCGTACAGTAGGTCGTCGTCTAATCCAGAAATGCTCACAATTTTTCTCCGTTGTTGTTTTGAGTATTGTCGGGCTTGTCACCAAGCTAGTCTGGAAAGATAGCGTGAGCAATGGGGGAGAGGCAATGGCAATAGTTTGCTTTTTTACTCGCGGGTAGGATTTGACGTCTATTGACACACCCTCAGGCGGCGATTAGCGTGGCGGCCACACTATTTTAGTTATTCAACATGCTGGAGTTATTTATGAGCGGGAAAATGCAGGACAAGGTCGTCGTCATTACAGGTTCTGGGTCGGGGATTGGCCGTGAAGCCGCGTTAATCTTTTCCCGCGAAGGGGCAAAGGTTGTGGTTTCAGATATCAATATTACCGGTGGCGAAGAAACGGTTGCGCTCGTTAAAGAGGCCGGCGGTGAGGCGAGCTTTGTGCAATGTGACGTCTCAAAGGGCCCCGAGGTTGAAGCGTTAATTAAGGGCGCAGTTGATACCTATGGCCGGCTTGATGCGGCCTTTAACAACGCCGGCGTGGAGGGTGATACCCAGGCCACGACCATTACCTGCACTGAAGAAAATTTTGATTTGAATATCGCCGTCAACTTGAAGGGTGTCTGGTGGTGCATGAAATATGAAATTGAGCAGTTTCTACGCCAGGGCTCACCGGGTGCCATTGTTAATACCTCCTCTTTGGCCGGCTTGGTAGGTGTGCCCCGGGGTAATGCCTATGTTGCTGCCAAGCACGGCGTTATCGGTATGACCAAATCCGCAGCGCTTGAATTTGCCAAAAAAGATATTCGCGTTAATGCAGTGTGCCCCGGCGCCATTGAAACCCCCATGCTTAATCGCATTGTTAAGGGTTCAGAAAAAGGTTACGAAATGATGCGCAAAATGGAACCTGTCGGCCGTCTGGGTAAACCCTCAGAAATCGCAGAGGCAGCGGTCTGGTTGTGCTCGGATCAGGCTTCATTTGTCACAGGTCATTCAATGTCTGTTGATGGCGGTAGTTTTGCCCAGTAATAGTATTTACAGGTGATCTGGAAATAGGTGAGAATCTACGCTCGAAATTAACATTGCAAATCAGAGGGTTTTATTGGATGTTTCCGTGCAAGATTCTGGGTGCCTGACTGTTGGGCACATGCTTAGGGCAGCCGTAGGTGGGCTACTTCTGGCATTCCTGTGTTCGCTGGCAGTGGCTGGGGGTTCGACTCAGCTTAATATTGGCGCGGACAATATCGCCGTATCAGGGTACGATCTGGTGAGCTATTTTGATGCCCGAGCCGAGCCGGGAAACGAAGGTTTTACCTCGCGTTAT
Source organism: Candidatus Reddybacter sp. (assembly GCA_041277045.1). GTDB lineage: Bacteria > Pseudomonadota > Gammaproteobacteria > Pseudomonadales > Porticoccaceae > Reddybacter. The sequence continues at coordinate 1,262,016 of JBGFSY010000001.1, forward strand.
CAGGGCGCTACCTATCTCTTTAACTCGGCTGCCCATGTACAGCAATTTGAAGCCGATCCACAGCGATTTATCCCCGCCTACGGGGGGGGTGCCTATGGTGTGAGTATGGGCAAGCGCTTGCCAATCGATCCCCGTGCCTATGAGGTCGCCGCCGGGCGCCTCTATTTACTCTTGAATCGGGTAACCCAAAAAACCTGGCAGCTCAATCGAGACAGTAATATAAATATTGCCGATCGGCTTTGGCCTACGGTAGGGCGCAAGCCCTAGTCACTTGCAGGAAAAGAATGGTCGGCGTGCTCTGCTTGAGAGGTTTTAAGCATCTTGAAATACACCGATAAGATTTTTTTTAAGCTCTCCCGCCGGGTAATTATTGTAAGTGCTTTACTGTTTGTAACGATTATTGCGGCTTTCGAGGGCGTACGCTATTTGGACCAGCGCGATCGTATGGGGGCCAAACTTCGAGAACTCTCGGCAACCTATTCACTGATTCTATCTGAGTGTTTATACGAGGGTGACTTGCGCACGGTACGCTTGATTAGTGCCGGTTTGATGATCGATAGTGATGTCGAGGCCTTTGTTCTCCGCGATAAGCACCACCGTGTTATCGACTCCTTCGGACAGATAAACGCCCCCGCAGTGGCAGGAGATAGACGTTCTGCAGGTCTAGCAGCACTGGGGGTTAGAGACTACCAAACGACTACCTCTAACTTGCGTTTTCATACCGTGACCAGTATTCAGCACGCCGATGCCGAGGGCACGGTGGTTATCGGCGAGTTTGAGCTGCAGTTAAGCCCGCAGCGAATCTACACGCTTTTAATCACCGATCTCAGCATGTCGATGATTTTACTTGGACTTTTCGCTGCAGTAGTGCTTATAACCACCCGTTCTGCCTACAGGGTTTTTATCGGCGGGCGCTTGAATCTGCTACTTGGTGATATTCGCCGGGTTGAGGGTTCCCCCCCCCCCATCAGCCAGTGTCATCGGTAGATAGCAATGACGAGTTGGGTCTTGTTATTGATGCCTATAACGAGGCCCACCGAAGGCATCAGTTATCACAGCGAGAAATACAACACCATCAGCATAGCCTTGAACAGCAAGTCGCCGAAAGAACCCGCGATTTGGAAAGGGAGTTACAGGAACACGCCCTTACTTCCAGACAGTTGTTTCTCGAGAAGCAGCGCGTCGATGTGACCCTCAACTCGATCTCGACTTTTTTAAGGTTGTGAACGACACGGCCGGTCATCAGGCCGGGGATCAGGTTTTAAAAGATATTGCCACAGGACTGAGTAGCTTACTGCGTACCTCCGATACCCTGACTCGTTTTGGTGGTGATGAATTTGGGCTGATCCTGGCCGACTGCGATATGGCCAATGCGAGCAGGATTTGCGAGAAACTGCGTGCCTTTGTAGCCAGCTATCGCTTTGCCAGTGCTGGAGTCGACTTTATTTTTGGTATCAGTATTGGTGTCGTGCGCGTTGACCCCGGGGCTTTTTCATCCAAAGAGTTGTTAAGCCTGGCTGACCAGGCCTGCGACGCTGCTAAAGCCGATGGGCGTAAGAAAGTCAGTTTTTTACAGTACTGAAAATAGTTGCTTTCTATTGAGCCATCGCCATGCGGTAAGTTATAAATTGTAGGCTACACTAAATATAAAAATTAAAGCGATCAGTGGACAGCTGGTATGGGTGAGCAGACAGAGAAAGACCAGTCTGATACGGAGCATCTACTGCTAGGTATTAAACAAGCTACTGAAAATATGGGAAAAAATTCAAGAGCTGTAGTTGAACTCTATGCGCTTGCCTCACGGCGTGAGTTGAACCTGGAAGAAAAACTACTGGCTGGTTTAAACATCGGTGCTGAGCGTTTCGCCACGCTTATTGGTCTGATTACCCGGGTTAACGGTGAAAGCTGTCAGCTCGAGTATGTTGTTAGCCCGGATAACTCCCTCGTAAAAGGGCAAAAGTGCGCCTTGAATTCAGGGTTTTGTGGCCGTGTCTGGGAGCAGGGTGAAACCCTCGCCGTTGAAGATGTCAGCGCGTTTACGTCCACCTACTCTCCGGATAATACCTTCTTGCCCAGCAAGGGCAGCTACATCGGTGCGCGAGTGTCTGTCGGCGGCCATGCCTACGGCACATTGTGCTTTTTATCCGAGCAGCCTGCAGATATTACTTTTACACCGGAGGATAAAGCCGTTGTGCAGCTGTTTGCCGAATGGGCGGGCAATGAAATCACCACTTATCTGCTTGAGGCCGACCTGGCAGCCAAAGCCGAGCGTATGCGCTGCATTGTCGACAATGTGGTCGATGGCATTATCAGCGTCAATGAGGCCGGTGTGATTGAATCTATCAACGCGGCAGTGACAAAAATCTTTGCCTATTGCGCCGACGATTTACTGGGTCAGCCTCTGCAACAGTTATTGGTCGCACCTCTGAATGAAAGCACATTATTACAGGCTGCCCATGAAGATCGGGCCAATCCCTATCGCGAAGTTGAAGGGCGGCGCAAAGATGGTGAAGTCTTCCCTCTGGAGGTCGCTGTCAGCGAGTTGCACCTTGAAGGTGAGCGTTTGTTTACCGCCAGTGTGCGCGATGTCACCGAGCGCAAAAGGGTCGAAAACCTCAAGAACCAGTTTATCTCCACCGTCAGTCATGAGCTGCGGACCCCGCTGACCTCAATCCGGGGGGCGTTGGGTATTGTGTTGGGTAAAGAGGCCGATTCACTGTCGCCCAAAGCCCGGAAAATGCTCGAAACGGCCAATCGCAACAGCGAGCGCCTGATCTTTTTGATTAATGATATTCTCGATCTGGAAAAAATAGACGCCGGTGAGATGAACTTTGATATGCGGGTTATCGATATCAATGTCGTTGCCCAGCGGGCATTGATTGAAAACGAAGCCTATGCCAGTAAGTACAAGGTGCATCTGGAGTTAAGCCCTTTACAGGAAGAGCGGTCTTTTGTCCTGGCCGATGAGCATAGGCTGCTACAGGTGTTTGCCAATTTGCTCTCCAATGCCATCAAGTTTTCCCCACCCAAGGCTACCGTTACGATTGAAATTGGTAATCTTGGCGATGCTTGTCTACGCATTGCGGTGAAGGACAAGGGCTCGGGCATACCCAAGGCGTTTCAGGCGAAAATGTTCAACCGTTTTTCTCAGGCTGACGCCTCCGATACCCGTCAGCAAGGTGGTACGGGCCTGGGGCTGGCGGTGAGCAAGGCGATTGTCGAACACCACTCCGGCTATATCGGCTTTGACAGTGCAGTGGATGTCGGTAGTCAATTCTACTTTGACCTGCCTCAGTGGCAGGATATCGTCCTTTCGCAAACGCATAGCGACAAGTCCCTGGTTTTGATTTGCGAGGACAATCTGGACGTAGCCTATATTCTTTCTAGCCTGCTGGAAGAGCAAGGTCTGAGCAGTGACACTGCCACAACGGGGGCTGCGGCTAAGGCTTTGCTGGCGGAGAATAACTACCAGCTGATGCTGCTCGATTTAACCCTGCCCGATACAGATGGCATCAGTCTGTTGCGGGATTTGCGGGCAGACCCTGCCAATAGCACACTGCCGGTGATTGTCGTGTCGGCCAATATTGGGGCTAGTGAAAATAAGGGTAAAGGGCTGGCGGTTATCGACTGGTTGCAAAAGCCGATTGACGAAGAGCGGCTTTCACAGGCATTGTTCCATGCTCTGCAGGGGGAGACAGAATATCGAATTCTCCATGTTGAGGATGATCTGGATGTGATCCAGGTGGTCAGTGAAATGGTTGCCAGTGTTGGTGAATATCATTACGCAACGACTCTCGATCGTGCCAGAACCTATCTCGACGAGCGGGACTTTGACCTGGTGATTCTCGATTTGACCCTGCCCGATGGCGAGGGTGCAGAGCTACTCACATCCCTGGCAGAAAAAGTGCCAATTGTGGTTTTTTCGGGTAATGAGCCCGATGTCTATCTTTCTGGCCATGTCGATGCCGCTCTAACGAAGGCGACGGTGAGTAACGAACAATTATTAATGACGGTCAGGCGAGTGCTGAGTCACAGGGCGGTCGAGCTATGAGTGGCAATAAGCCGAGAATCATGTATGTCGAAGATGAAGCGGATATTCGTGAAGTGGCCGAATTCGCCCTTGAAGATGAAGGGTTTGAGCTATTATTTTGTGCCAGCGGGCAAGAGGCGCTCGACCAGGTGCTTGCGTTTTCGCCTGACTTGATTCTGCTCGACGTGATGATGCCGGGAATGGATGGCTCCAGTACTCTGCAACAATTGCGAGAGCTACCGGGGATGGCGACAACAGCCGTCGTCTTTTTAACTGCAAAGGTACAGCCGCTTGAAGTGGAGGGTTTCCGCGCTCTCGGCGCCTTAGAGGTGATTGCCAAACCCTTTGATCCAATGGCCCTGCCCGGTCAAATTCGGGAGTTGCTAGCGCGTGGCAATTGCTGATAAAAAATACGAGAAAAAATTAGAAAAGATAGCCGTTTTACGCCGCCGCTATGTTGAGCAGCTACCCGGAAAACTGGCCTTGCTCAAAGGTCAATGGCAGCTCTGTCTGTCTGGTCAGCCTAGGCAAGACGCTGAAGAAGCTTTTATAGATTTTAAAAAACGCGTGCATCACCTGGCGGGCTCGGGTGGTACGTTTGGCTATGGGGCGCTCAGTGATGTGGCCAAGGCTATGGAGTCGGCGCTTTTTTCACTTGAGGAGGCCTGTCAGCTCACTATCGACGATCGACAGCTAATTTCAAGACTGCTCACTGAGCTGTCTTTGGCGGTTGATAGGGGTTTAGTGGAAGGCGTCGAAATGAGCGGGGAATTTGTCCAGCCCCTGAGGGGCGTGCCGTCACCCGGACAAACGGTTTATATCATCGAAGATGATGTCCACCTAGGGGCTGAAATGGAAGATCAGTTGCTACGCTACGGCTACGATGTGGCTGTTTTCAGTGATGCGCTTAGTGCCGAGAAGGCATTATCTGAAAACTCTCCGGCGGCCATGATTGTCGATCTCAATCTGCCTGAGGGTGAGTTGGCAGGGGCTAGACTTGCTAACGCCTACAAGTCGACATTGCCGGACAAAAAACCCCTCATTTTTATTTCAGCACGTGATGACTGGGCTGCTCGTCTAGCTGCTGCTCGGGCTGGGGGGCAGGTCTACCTCACCAAGCCCATCGACTTTAGCGAGTTACTCGATAGCCTCGATACTGTTGGGCTGTGGTGGGATGAGGTGCCCTATAAAGTTATGATCGTGGAAGATGACCTTGTTTTGGCGCAGAGCTATGCCGCGATATTACAGGCTGGTGGGCTGGAGGTTTTGGTGGTAGAGGAGGTCTCGAACCTGATAAGCCTTGTGTCTGAATTTCAGCCCGATCTCATACTGATGGATGTGAATATGCCGGAGTGTTCCGGGTTGGAGGCCGCTGGGGTAATACGGCAAAAGGCGGAGTGGATCAGTATCCCCATCGTGTTCTTATCGACAGAGAATGATATTAACCGACAAATGGAGGCGCTACGGCTGGGGGGTGATGACTTCTTAAAGAAGCCTATTGATGCAGAGCATTTGACCGCAGTTGTACAGATGCGTATTCGTCGCTTTCGTAAATTGCGCTCACGCATGCAGCTCGACACCCTGAGTGGTTTGCTTAATCATGCGACACTCAAGGCGCGTCTTCAGACAGAAATTAGCCGTAGCCTGCGGCAGGACTCGGATCTGGCATTTGCAATGATTGATCTCGATAATTTTAAATCGATCAATGACTGTTTTGGGCATCCGGTCGGTGACGAGGTCATTAAAAGTGTTTCGCGTTTGCTGGTACAGCGCTTGCGCCATTCAGATATTGTTGGCCGTTACGGCGGTGAGGAATTCGCAGTTATTTTGCCCGATACCTCACTTCTTGTAGCTCAGGAGTTAATGGATGAGCTGCGCGAGCAATTCGCAGTCATTAATCATCGCTGTAAAAAAGGTGAGTTTACCTGCACATTCAGTGTTGGCCTCGCTGCACTGCCACCTTATACGGATGTTAATGGGATTATTGATGCCGCTGATAGTGCACTCTATCGCGCCAAAGATGAGGGTCGAAATCGTACCTGTATAAACGAGGGCGTTTAACGGTAGGTCGTTGGCATGCTGGAGAGGGGGCGATTTCTGAGGCCGGTGTAACTAATAAAACCATCATTGTTTACGAGGTTTAAACAACCTGAAATCAGTTAATAATGATCTTCCGTAGTTAACAGACACCTAGCAGATGCCCTTTGCGAGGGCTCATGATTCCGCAAGCCGGTGGCGACTTATGGTGGTTTCGATTGCGCTTATAATAATACTGGTGACGAAGATGCCTAGGCGCGGATTAACGCGTGTAGCGAAGAAGGCCTTGAGTTCAATTACCGCGTTAATTTGAAAGGCGAGTTATTCTGCCCCAAATATCAAATATCAAATATCCCGGTTTCCCGCACAAAAAAGTCCCGGTGTTATTGTTAGCGCAGCTTCAATTACCGGTTTTGTGGGCTCGAAAAATGCCATTGCCTGCAAAACCCTTTTCAGAACCGCTTATAGTAAACGGGTCAGTATTGATATAAATCACGCTTGCAATCTATGTCAATACCCTGCCTAATACCGCCATGTTAACAGTCGGTAACCATTATTTCCTCTTAGGTAACGATGGTTTGTCCCCCTCGGAATGAAATACGCCTTTCTGCAGGCTTCGATACAGGCTGATGACTACTATCAATTTTTCATAATTCTAATGATGGAACGGAGCAAGAGGCTATGAGTAGCTTAGGTTTTGGTTTTATTTCTGCAGATTCTCACATTGTTGAGCCTGCAGAGTGTTACAGCAAATTTATTGACCCCAAATTCAGGAACAGAGCGCCGACTATTCAGCGCGATGCCTCGGGCAACGACATTTATGTCATTCCTGGCATGGACTCAACCATCCCTCTCGGCCTAGTTGCTGCTGCGGGCCTGACCCCAGAAGATCTGGCGGGCCGTCGCGAGGGCTGCACCTTTGAATCACTGCATCGCAGTGGTTGGGACGCCTCTTGCCGCGTTGCCGACCAGGATCGCGATGGTGTGGTTTCAGAAATTATCTATCCATCGGTCGGTATGGCGCTGTGTAACCACACGGACTTCGCCTATAAAACGGCCTGCTTCCACGCTTACAACGAGTGGCTGCAAAGTTATATTTCCGATGCCCCGGAAGGCCGCCTCTTCGGTTTGGGTCAAACGGCTTGTGAGACCGTTGAGCAGTCGATTAAAGATATTGAAGACGCCAAGAAGAAGGGTTTTGTCGGCATTATGATGCCCGGCAACCCCCAGCACGAAGACTACGATCACCCCATGTATGACGACCTGTGGGCCTGTGCGGCCGAGCTTGAAATGCCCCTGTCTTTCCACATCCTCACCTCTAAAGGCGGATCGGTTGACGAAGTGCTGATGGCTCGCGGCAACAAGATCAATGGCTTCCTCAACATTATTCGTGGTGTGCAGGACGTGATGGGCTTGTTCGTTCTCGGTGGAATTTTTGACCGTCACCCCAAGTTGAAGTTTATTGCTGCCGAAGCCGATGCCGGTTGGTTACCGCACTACGCCTACCGCATGGACCACGCCTACGAGCGTCATGGTTTGTGGCTGGGTGGTGGTAAGAATCTGGAAAAAATGCCCAGTGACTACCTCAACGATCACGTTTGGTTGACCTTCCAGGATGACTGGGTCGCCTTTAAAGTCGCCAACTTGATGAACCCGAAGAAACTGGTTTGGGCCAATGACTTCCCCCACAGTGATGCCACATGGCCCTGGTCTCAAGAATTGGTTGAGAAGCACAGTGCGCATTTAACGGACGAGCATAGACGCTGGATCATGCGCGACAATATCATTGAGTGCTACAACTTACCGGTTGATAAAATTCCGGCATAAGTGGTCAATATATTGCGCTGAATAAAACACCCCGATGTGCATAACGTCGGGGTTTTTTTTGCATAAATTTTGATTTAACAAAGGTGAGAGCAATGAAATACGACCTTAAAATCAGTGGCGGTACTATTGTTGACGGTACGAATACGCCACGCTACAAGGGTGATATCGGCGTTGTCGACGGCAAAATTGTCGCCGTGGGTGATGCTCCGGGCAGCGCAAAAAAGACCATCGATGCCAGGGGTAAAATTGTCTGCCCCGGCTTTATCGACAACCACACCCACTATGACGCCCAGGTGCTGTGGGACCAGATGATGACCATCTCACCCTGGCACGGTGTTACTACCGTATTGTTGGGTAATTGTGGTTTTGGCATTGTCCCGGTGAGAAAGGCAGATCAGGATACGATTATTCGCACCCTTGAGGGCGTCGAGGGCATGGATGCAGATTCCATGCGTGCCGGTCTGGGTAGTGACTGGCCCTTTGAAACCTTCCCCGAATATATGCAAATCCTCGAAAAAATTGGTGTTGGCATCAACGTCGGTTCGCTGATTGGCCACACGCCCACGCGGCTCTATGTGATGGGTGACGACTCGACTGAGCGTGAAGCCAGCGTTGACGAAGTAAAGCAGATGCGCGAGATTGTGCGCGATGCACTCAAGGCCGGGGCGATTGGATTTGCCACCTCGAAAGCGCCGACCCATGTCGGTGCTGGCGGCAAGCCGGTACCCAGTCGACTGGCAAATTACAAAGATGAAATCCTTGAGATCGTTAAAGTTATCGGCGAGGAAAAGCAGGGCATTATTCAATCGACCATCGGCACCGATGTGCTGCACGAGCAGTTTGCCGAAATGTCTAAAGTGGCGGACTGTAATGTTACCTGGACGGCTTTGCTCCAAGGGGTGAGCCTGGGCGGCGGTGACCACAATGAACAGCTGGCCCGCTCGGCGGAAATCAACGCCAATGGCGCGCGGGTTTTCCCCCAGGTCAGCCCTCGTTCACTCAGTTTTGATATGAATATGAAAGCGCCCTTTTTGTTTGAAAGCATGGCGACCTTTAAGCCCGTGTCCGAGGCCGATTTAGAAGGGCGTCGAAAAATCTATGCCGACCCTAAATTCCGCGCCGACTTTAAAGCCGAAGTGCTGACTGGCAAGTCAGTAGTACTCGGCGGTTGGCATGACACGGTGATTTCAGACTACCCCATTGATCCTTCGTTGAAAGAGCAAAAGTTATTCGATATCGCCAAAAACCGTGGTCAGGATCCGGTCGATACCCTGCTTGATATGGTGCTTGAAAGTGACTTCGGCTTGCGCATCCGCAGTCCCATTGGCAACTATGATGAGGTCGAAGTCGAGAAGCTGTTGAAAGACCCCAATGTTGTTATCGGCCTCTCCGATGGAGGCGCTCACGCCAGTCAGTTGTGTGACTCCTGTTACGCCACCTACCTGCTGGGTCATTGGGTGCGTGACAAAGGTGCCATTGAGCTTGAGTACGCTATCTGGATGCTGACCTCACGGGTGGCCGATGTCATCAATATTGTCGACCGTGGTCGTCTTGAAGTCGGCCTGGCCGCCGATGTGGTGGTGTTTGACGCCGCTACGGTGGGTGCCGGAGATTTACAGCGGGTCAATGATTTACCCGACGGTGCGGATCGTCTGATCTCAGAAGCCAGTGGTATTGACGCGGTCATTGTTAACGGCGTCCTGCTTCGTGCTAATAATGTCGATCAGCTTAATCCGGCCAGCGATAGATTGCCCGGTAAGGTATTACGCGGCAGTGTGGATGGCGCACGGGCTTAGTATTTAAGGCCCTATCTGCGATATAAAAAACCCTGCGACATGAGCTGTTGTGGGGTTTTTTATATTGTGAGAGCGGATGTAGTAGAGTCGCCCCCTGATAAATAAATTCTAATAATAGTAAAAGGGAAATTTATGAATTCGGCCGTAAAAAACGATGTATTTCTCTTTGATGCTGACGCCCATGTTCTTGAGCCGCCCGATCTTTGGGAAAGCTATCTGGAAGCTGAGTTTCAGCACCGGGCTATTAAATTCGAAAAAAATGTTCAGGGTATTGATCAGCTTTATGTCGATAATGAAATCGTCCTGCCCAATTGCGCCGCTGCCTTGGGTGGAGCTGAAATTGACCGGCTCAAAGCCTTTGACCCAACTTCTACCCTGAGCTATCTCGATGGGGCACCAGCGGGCAGCATGTTTGGGCCAGAACGTATTCAGCATTTTGATCAGTGGGGTTTAAGTGCTGGGCTGGTACTGCCAACTATCGGTATCTTCTGGGATGTGCCGGACAATAAATTAGCCAATGCCTATTGCCGAGCTTATAACAACTGGGTTTATGATTTTCAGGCTGCCGACCGTGAGCGCCTGGTGATCGCTGCCCATCTCAATTTGCGCGATATTGATGAAGCAGTAAAAGAGCTGGATATTCGCTTGAAGCAGGGTTTTAAAGGCGTGTTTTTAGCACCCGAACGGGTCGATGGTAAAGCCTTTGCCGATGGTTATTTCGACCCTCTTTGGGCGCGTATTGAAGAGGCGGGGGTGCCGCTGTTGGCCCATGTTGTGGTTCGTACCCGTCGTCTGGTCACCGGCTTTGTCGGTGACTGGTATGACACCCCCGCCAATCGTACTTTCAGCTTTGCCCTGGGTGCCACCTCCCAGGTAATGCCTGCCTGCATGGCGATGGTGATGGACGGCCTGTTTGACAAGTTCCCCCGCTTAAAACTGCTGGCCATTGAGGCCGGTTGCGGCTGGGCGCCCTACGCCATGGATAGGCTGGATGAAAAATACCAGCATTTTTCGGGCTTTGACACCAAGTTGAAACTGGGTAAGCCCAGTGAGTATTTCCGCCGCAATTTGTGGTTTGTCGCCGAACCCGAGGAGCGTACCATCGGTTCGGCCCTGGAGCTGGTCGGTGAGGACCGCATACTATGGGGTTCTGATTTCCCCCATATCGACTCCCACCTCGAAGCGCCGAGCCAGGTGGTCAAAAATGTTAGCCACCTTGCCGAGCGCTTACAGCGTGCAGTACTGGGTGAAAATGCCAGAAAACTCTTTAATTTAAAAAATAAGTCAGTGTTGAAATGAGCAATAAATCCATAGAACAAATTGCCATCGATTTACAGCCTTTGATTGTAGAGCATCGTCGTGACGGTGAAAGACAGGCACGTTTAGCCAGTTCTGTTGTTAATGCCGTTGGCAAAGCCGGTTTATTTCGCCTCTTTGCTCCCAAAGAAGTGGGTGGTTTAGAAGCTTCACCACCGGATGCTTTTCGTGCCACGGTGGCGATCAGTGCAGCTGACCCCGCTGTGAGCTGGTATATGGTCAACTCAATGCCTGCCTGCATGATCGCTGCAGCCCTGCCTGAGGCAGAGCGCAAGGCACTCTTTGCCGAGCCCGATAAAAACTTTGGTTTTTCTGCCGTAGCCTTGGCAAAGGCGACGCCGGTCGATGGCGGTTACCGCTTGCATGGCACATGGCCGGTGGTGACCGGCTGTGACGACTCTCGTTGGTGTGCGCTGGCGGGTATAGTGCATGAAGAGGGTGTGCCACGATTACTCGACAATGGCCGTCCCGATGTGCGTATTTTTTTAGTGCCGACCGAGCAACTCGAGATAGAGCAAACCTGGCAACAGGCCGCTGCCATGCGCGGCACCGGTAGCAACCAGGCCGCCGCGAAAGATGTTTTTGTAGCCGAGGTGTTGGCCCACGCTCCCGGCAGTGCGGCGCTTATTGATCGGCCACTATTTCGCAGCGCACCTAGTTTACTGACCTTGCCGATATTCTCTGCCGTAGCCGTGGGCGTGCTACAGGGCGCTATCGAGGCGGCTACCGATGAAATTAGTTCTAAGGTGTCATCGGTAACGGGCAAAGCATTGAAGGATCAAACCGAAACCCAGATCGTTATCGCCGATGCCAGTGCCGCACTGCGAGCGATTCGTGCGGGCTCACTCGAAGCGTTTGACAAGGTTTGGCAGAGTCTTAAAAGTGGCGAGCCCACCTCAAACGAGCTAAAGGCTGAATTGTATTCATCCAGTTTTTATGCGGGTGATGTGGCTCGGGAGATGATTAGCCTGCTCTATACCAAAGGCTCCCGTGCTGCCTTTATGCAAGGCCACGCCCTTGAGCGTTGCCTGGCGAATATTCATGCCGTTGTCGCTGCTATTGACGCACGCCGTGGCTTTCATCTTTCTGCTGGAGCGGTGATGTTGGGCGGCGAACCACTAGAGGCATCGTTTTAATTCAATTACAGTTAAGGTTCGCGATTAATCTTTGTTGTGTTTTATAACGGTGTTTGGGGAGATCAGATGATTAAATCCAGAATAAACCTTATTGATAAAATTCAAGATGGCCAGCTTTATTCGGGGCTTGGTCGCGTGCTGGTGGCTGCCCTGCTGACACTGCCTTCCTCTGGCTGGGCTGGCGTTGATGACAGCCCAGCGGTTGACTGGGGCAGGGATCTTTATATGAGCTATTGCGTTTCTTGCCACGGGTGGACGGGGAAAGGAGACGGCCCTGCTGGTCTGGCCCTCAAATCACCACCTGCTGACCTGACTAAGCTCAGTGCCCGCAACGGGGGGGAGTTTCCCGCTACTCAGGTGAAACGATATATAGAAGGGGAGGCGCTTATTCAGGCGCACGGCTCTCGAAAGATGCCCGTGTGGGGTAAAGTTTTCAGGCGGGAAAGTACCGGCTCTGAAGCCAGAATGCAGTACTTTGCACTCGTCAAATTCCTTGAATCGATACAAGTAAAGGAATAAACCCTGCCTTTTAAAACGCCTTTGCCCGGTGTCGGCATACTTTTATGTGTGGCATCGGGGTTTACGCTGTTGCGAGTCAGTCACCATATCCCACCTCCTCCTATATGTAGTGATCATGTTCGGGTCATTATCAAAAAAATATTACAGCTTGAAGTTTTTTCATCCGCGGGATAATATCGATTTATTCTTATATAAATATAAATTGATACCTGCAGGTTCAAGTAGGGGTGGTTTCCAGTTTTAATCTCGGTTTGTTGCGCGCCTTAAACTGCGCAAGAGCTGAAATTTTTCATTGATAGCAGCGCTAAATTCAGGATTGTGAACGCCATTCAAGGGATTGAAGCATAGTTTTTTATTGATTTTTTCTTCAAAACACAAAGGAAGGACGGCATGAAAAAACACCCTCACTCTCAGTTAAAGTGCCTGGTCTCCCGTCAGTGCCTTATAAAAACCCCCTTTACCTGGCTTGTGGCTACGCTGTTGTGTATGCCCGTGTTATCACAGGCAGGCGATGGTCAAAGCTACCAGGCCTTACGCGACTGGATCGATAATTCTCGTCCTGGCATTGAAAGCGCAAGCCCAGGACAACACCTCAAGCTAAAAGACAGAGAGAGCACCTTGGAGGCCCTCATTCCCCAATCAGCCTGGAAGTATTATTTTTTCGATGATATGGATATGTCTATTACTGCCAGCAAAGACTACCCCGCGCCGGACGACTGGGGTGAAAATATAGCTGCCGATTATCATCTGGATGAGGACGGTACTCTGGTTGGTTTTACCGGTGGTGGCTTTCCCTTCGCTGAAATAAATGCTGATGACCCCCATGCCGGTGAAAAAGTTGTCTGGAATATGCTGTGGCGCCCTGGTGCCAATGACTACGATATGCCGATGGTAACTTGGCTACGCGGCGAGAGCGGCAAGCTTGATCGAGTGATGGAATATACCTCGACCAATGTCACTTACGCCCGGGGTGACCATAGTTTGGTGCCCGGTTATGAAGAGGTTAAAAGTAAGCAGGTGATGGAGTTTCGTTCACCGCGAGATATGGCCGGGGCAAAAGATATGTCTATCCGCTACGTCGACCACCACAGAGAAAACTCGGGTTGGCTCTACATGCCCGCTCAGCGCAAGCCGCGCCGTACGCTCGCTTCTGAGCGAACCGGCGAACTAATGGGCATGGATATGATCCGTGAAGATTCCATGGGCTTCGGCGGTAAAATCTATGAAAACAACTGGACCTATCTGGGCAAGCGCAAAGTACTTGCCACCATTAATGTCAGTACTAATCCAGAGTTTGGTGGCCCCAGTCAGTGGGTACCCCACAAGGCCCGTTGGGAAGTGCGCGATAGCCACGTTATTTTGGTAGAGCCGAAAGCCGATGACCATCCCTACAGTTATCGGGTGATTTTTATCGATGCTGAAACCTACTGGACGCACTGGATGTTTGCCTTTGACAAAAAGGATGATCAACTCTTGCGTATGAATCAACACTTCCTCAAATACTCTGAAGATTTTGCCAAGGAACCGCCAGAGCAAGCACCCTATATCAAGCAAGACTTTACAAAAAGTGTTGGCCATCAAGTATTTTTGCATCTCGGCCAAGTTGATATTAATGCTAAAAAACCTCACGCCACAATGACACACTGTTTTACCAATAAAAGAGAATTTACCGCAGCGCGTGCGAAACAATTTTATTCGTTGCGCAATATGATCAGTGGTCGGCGCTAAAACACTTTAATTATCTGCTTTATGCTAGAGAGGCTTGAAGACTAAGCCTCTCTAGCATGCCTAAAAAATAATAACTTTCGTTATCGAGGTTAATTTCATGTTCATGTATCGAAACCGGCTCGCCAACCTGATAATTTTTATGAGTACTATCCTGGCTTCGAGCTTTTCCTGGAGCATCGTGAATATTGGCGAAGATGTTGAACTTGAAGGCTATGTAAAAGCCTACAACATCATGAAAAATGGAGCATCACTTTTTCATGATGGTGAGCTCACGCATCAGCGAAATACTGCACAGCTAGAGGGTAAATACTATTTCTTGCGCGAAGGGCAGGCATTTAATCGTTTCTCTGCTGGCCCCATTGATGAGGCAACCTTTACCTTTCTTGCTCGTGCTGTGTACGACTCAGCCTATGACATTCGCGATAGCTACGGGGTATTAAACGATAGAGGTAAAGAGGAATATAAAATACGCGAAGCCTTCGTTGATATTTTAATGGCTCCTCTTTCCCTTCGCCTCGGGCGTCAACAGGTTGTCTGGGGTGAAACCGATAACTTTCGTGCCCTTGACGTTATTAACCCCCTCGATAGAACATGGCATGGCACACGCGAGTCATGGGAAGACATCCGCATTCCATTGTGGATGGCCAGAGGGATCTGGGACATTGGCAAAATCGGCTCCTTTGATGAAACCTTCCTTGAAATCATACTCATTCCGGATGACTTTCAGGCAAACAAGGTAGCCACCAAATATCCTCGACCCTGGGCTTTTAGAGGCATAGGCTTACAAGATGAGGCTGCGAATTCGGTGCTCATTGGCAACACCCTTCACGACCTCAATGTCACGGTAATAGATGGTGCGCCAGATGAAAGGAAGTTCAGTAATATGCAGGGGGGCTTTCGCTTTAAGGGGATCTGGAATGATATTGATTTCAGTATCAATTATTTTTATGGATTTTCGCAAACAACGGGCGTAAAGGTTCGCTCTGCCGGGCTCGATAATCTGGGTGCATTTAACACGGTAGTTGAAACAGTTAACCCGCGTATCAATGTCTTCGGGGTAACCGCAAGCTTTTCGGAGGATCGCTATACACAGTCTGTTTTTCGTCTTGAATCGACGATTACTTCCGGTGTTCCTGTTTCTATTGCCCCAGGGGCTCCGCACAGGGCTAACCCCAATGGCAATAGCTTTGACACAGCACGCCAATCGGTAGTGATGTTTGGTATTGATCGGCCCACCTGGATTCCCGCGCTGAATAGTTTGCGTACTTTTTTTATATCCACCCAGTTCTTCTGGCGCCGTTATCTTGACTATAACGACTATTATAGGGGGAGCTTTTATGATGTTCGTCCCGCCGTGGTCAATGGCTCAACAGTGCCCAATAGTTTTGTTAGTGTGAATAACGATAAAGTCGATCAGGATGAATTTGTTATCACCTTCTCGGCATCGACCACTTATGGTGCTGCAGGCCTTTGGAAACCATTGTTTGTTTTTGCTTATGATCCGCGCTCGACCGGCGCCTATAATAAAATAAAGATGGAATATTTGTACTCAAAACATTTGGTTTTCGCCGCTGAGCAACATTTATATTGGCGGGTTAGTGGCAGTGACCAGGGGCCGTGGGGCCTTGGCTCGTATCTCGGTGAGTCAGGTATTCGCCGCAATGAAACCGTATTTACGGCGACCTATCAGTTTTAATATTTTTGGCACTTAATTTTTTTACCGTCCTGTGATTTATTGCTGTTGTATAGTGGCCTTCAATAATTATTAATCTTTAGCAGGGTCTACTATGTCAGAGCAAACAGTAAAAGCAGCGGGTGAATTTGTTGGCAAAGTGATTGGCGATGCCACTGGGATGATGACCATTCGTCTCTGTGCCATTGGTGATCGTTTGGGTATATTTACAGATCTCGCTGAAAATGGCCCGGCAACCAGTCAAACGCTGGCGGACCGCACCGGTCTTAACGAGCGCTATTTACGCGAGTGGATTTACGGCATCTCGTTGGCGGGTTATTTGTCGTTCGACAAGCAGAGTCGTGAGGTCTCTATTCCTGAGGCACATATCCCCGCATTGGTCGACGTTGGTGGGCCGCTGTATCAGGGTGGTTTGTTCAAAATGTTTACCGGCTTTATGCAGCCCTACGAAGATTTGATTGAGTCTTTTCAAAAAGGTGGGGGTGTTGATTACAACGCTTATCCAGAAGATTTCTGGAAGGGCCTCGAGCATAATTCCTGCGTGCGCTACAAAAATTTATTAGTCAGCCAGTGGTTGCCAGAAATGCCTGACGTGCAAGCCAAGCTGGAGAACGGCGGTACCTTTGCCGACTTCGGTTGTGGTGCTGGACGCTCATCGATTGAGCTAGCCAAGGCTTACCCAAAAGCCAAATTCTATGGCTTTGATCTGTTCCCACAAAATATTGAAAATGCCCGTAAAACAGCAGAAGAAGAGGGTGTCAGTGAGCGGGTGGAATTTCAGGTACATGATATTGCCGAAGGAGTGCCCGGCAAGTTTGATGTGGTTGCCACCTTCGACCTGATTCACGATATGGCAGACCCCAAGGGTGGTTTAAAAGCCCTGCGCCAGGCCTGCAAAGATGACGGCATTTATGTGCTGATGGATGTCGACTGCACCGATGACCCGGCCGACAACGAAGGCCCATTGGCGGTGTTTAAACTCGGTGCCAGCCTGCACTTTTGTATGACTAGTTCCCTGAGGCAGGGTGGTATGGGCCTCGGCACCGTGGGTTTACCCGAGTCTAAAGTGAAGGAATTTACCCAGGAGGCAGGCTTTACTTCGGTGCGCCGCCTACCCATTGAGCATCCCTTAAACGCGCTCTACGAAATACGTCCTTAACTTTCTTCGCACACTAAACACCGCACCCTGCTTTGAGGGTGCGGTGTTTAGTGTGCGCTGTTGTTGCGTGCATATAGTTGCATGTAATTATTTGATTTAAGGAAGGGAGGACCTTTGTTTCCACATAAAAATAGATAATAACCATGACATCAACAAATTCTGATCACGCGACTCCTGGCGACCCGAACATCAGTGCGCCGCAAAAATCCTGGCACGGGCCCATGGC
This sequence comes from Candidatus Reddybacter sp., assembly GCA_041277045.1. GTDB lineage: Bacteria > Pseudomonadota > Gammaproteobacteria > Pseudomonadales > Porticoccaceae > Reddybacter. The sequence continues at coordinate 1,279,484 of JBGFSY010000001.1, forward strand.
CGTGTTCGTTGCCTTTATCACACTGGGCGTCGTTTACGGGGTGTGGTTTGCCTACTCGGTATTTATGCTAGCTCTGGTGGAAGATATGGGTTGGAGTCGCTCGCTCACCGCCGGGGCTATTTCGGTGATGAGTGTGGTGCACGGTTTGTCGGGGCCAATGAATGGTCGCTTGATTGAGAAATTTGGCGCGCAGCGGGTGATCGCTCTCGGCGGCTTGCTCTTTGCTCTGGGCATGCTGCTTAGCTCGCAAGTACAAACCTGGTGGCAGCTCTATATTACCTTTGGTGTGATTTCGGCGATTGGTATTGCTCAGGCCGGTTGGGTGCCTTTTATCGTCACGGTCGAACGCTGGTATCCGACCAAACTGGGTACGGCCCTGGGCTTTGCCATGGCGGGTATTGGTTTTGGTATTCTGGTGGGTGTTCCGGCGATCAATGCCTTGATTGAGGCTTATGGCTGGCGACAAACCTTTATGTTCTTAGCGGCTCTGGGGCCATTATGGGTGATTCCCGCCGCATTGTTTTTGTTAAAAATGCCGAAGCAAGCGCCTGCCAAAAAGAGCTCTACAGCGCCCGCATCTGCAACAGCTAGCGTGCCCAATGAACCCTTGTATCGTGACTGGGTGCTAAAAACCGCCCTGCGCAGCCCGCGCTTCTGGCTGGCCGGTGCCTGTTTTTTGACCGGTGCCTGTGTTGCGCAAATCCTTTTGATGCACCAGTTTGCCTTTATGGTGGATCAGGGCATTGCCAAAACCGAGAGTTCTTTTATTGCTGGCGTGATTGGTATCTCCAGTATTGTCGGCCAGTTGTTCTGGGGCAATTTGTCTGACCGTATTGGCCGTGAGCGGGCCTATACCATGGCTGGCGTATGTAATTTTCTGGCGATTGGGGCGCTGGTTTATCTCAGCTCCATGCTGGCCCTGTGGGTGGCGGTGAGCTTCGCCATTTTTGTCGGCTTGGGTTACGGTGCCAATACGCCGATCTTTCCGGCAACGTCTCGTGACTTATTTACTAGTCCCTTCTTTCCCTCCATCTTCGGCACCCTAGCAATTTCCGGTTCTCTGGGTGCCGCCATCGGTGCCTGGCTGGGCGGCTGGCTCTACGATGTGACCGGCGGCTATAGCGCAATGCTGGTTGTCAGCGCCGTGCTTGCGGTAGTATCCCCACTACTATTATGGATGGCAGGACCACGCCTGCCGAACCCCGCTCCCCATGAATGATGTTGTGGGTGATGCCAAACGAAACCGAAATTTTAATCAACCAATTTTTAAGTCGTAAAAACCTAACCATAAATAAATAGAGAGATTGAACATGAATGTAGAAGGACAAGTCGCGTTAATCACCGGTGGTGCATCGGGTTTGGGGGCGGGTGCCGCCAGAATTCTCAGTAAGGCCGGTGCTAAATGTGCTCTGCTTGATCGGAATTTGGCACTGGCTAGCGAGCTGGCCGCCGAGTTGGGCGGCATTGCCATTGAGTGCGATGTCAGTGATGGCCCCGCAGTAGAGGTTGCCATTGCCCAGGTGGTCGAAAAACTCGGTGCCCCGCGCATCGTCTTGAATGCGGCGGGCATCGATATCGCCGTGCGTACTGCCAGCCCTAAAGGCCCCCATCCGCTGGATGAATTTGAGCGCGTGATTCGCGTCAACCTCACCGGCACCTTCAACGTTTCCCGTGTGGCAGCCTATGGCATGATCGGCCTCGACACCTTGGATGATGACGGCGAGCGCGGTGTAGTGATTAATATCGCTTCCGTCGTCGCACAAGATGGCCCCGTTGGCCAGGCCGCCTATGCGGCCTCGAAGGCCGGTGTGCAGGGCATGACCCTGCCCATGGCCCGCGATCTCGCGCCCTATGGCATCCGCGTGATGACTATTGCCCCGGGTATGTTCGAAACGCCACTGGCGGCGGGTATTCCCCAAGACTGGATCGACAATATTATTCCCACCGTGCCTTTCCCCAAGCGCTGGGGTAATCCCCTCGAGTTTGGCTCCTTGGTCCAGCAAATCTGTGAAAACACCATGCTCAATGGCGAAATGATCCGCATCGACGGCGCCATTCGGATGGGCAGCTAGCGGCTCTTTAAACACTTGTAGGGAACAATTATGAATTTACAAGATATCAGCGTCCTCATTACCGGTGGCGCTTCGGGCCTGGGTGCGGGTGCTGCAAAACTATTTATCGACAAGGGTGCCAAGGTGGCGATTTTTGATCGCAATTTAGAGCTTGCCCAAAGTACTGCCGCGGAGCTGGGTTGTGCCGCCGTACAGTGTGACGTGGCTGACGAGGCCTCAGTCGTTGCTGCCCTGGCTCAGGCCGGTGAAGTCAATGGCACGCCACGCATTCTGGTTAATTGCGCGGGCATCGATATTACCGGACGTACCGCTACCAAGGGCGGCCCCCAGCCCCGCGAGGCTTTGACCCAGCAAATAGCGGTCAACCTCACCGGTACCTTTAATGTTTGCCGTTTTGGCGCCGACGCCATTCGCCAGCTCGAAGACTTAGAGGGTGAGGAGCAGGGCGTGATCGTCAACGTCGCCTCCATCGCCGGTCTCGACGGCCCCTTCGGCCAAACGGCCTATGCCGCCACCAAAGCCGCAGTGATTGGCATGACCCTACCCATGGCGCGAGACTTATCAGCCTACGGCATTCGCGTCGTGACCATCGCCCCGGGGGTGTTTAACACACCACTGGCGGCCAGTGTCTTGCGCGGTGAGCCCGACGACTACGCCGGCAGCGTGCCCTTTCCCAAGCGCGCCGGTAAACCCGCAGAGTTCGCCAAAATGGCCGTAGAGATTTGCCAAAACCCGATGCTCAACGGTGAGGTGATTCGCCTCGACGGCGCACTGCGCGGTTAATCGCCTAGGCGACTAACAACGATATTATTTTTAAGGAAACCCCCATGGATATTAACAATCAAATTGCCATCGTTACCGGTGGTGCCTCCGGCCTGGGTGCCGACACGGTGCGCGCCCTCGCGGCGAAGGGTGCGAAGGTGGCGGTGCTCGACCTCAATCTCGACCTGGCCAAAACTATTGCGGACGAAGTCGGCGGCCTCGCGGTCAAGGTCGATGTTGCCGATGGTGACAGTGTTGAAGCCGCATTGGCGACCGTAAAAGCCGAGCTGGGCACAGCGCGCATCGTAATGAATGTGGCGGGCATTGGTATTGGCCGCAAAATCACCAACAAGAAAGGTCCACACCCTCTCGACAGCTTTTTAAAGGTGGTGAATGTCAACTTGACCGGCACCTTCGATGTCTGCCGCTTGGCCAGCACCGAAATGATCGGGCTCGACCCGCTGAATGAAGACGGCGAGCGCGGTGTTTTCGTCAACGTCGCCTCCATCTTTGGCTACGACGGCCCCGTGGGCAACACCGCTTATGCTGCATCAAAAGCGGGAGTCATCGGCATGACCTTGCCCATGGCGCGCGACCTCGCGCCCTACGGTATTCGCGTTATGACCATTTGCCCCGGTGTGTTTGATACGCCCCTAGCCAAAGCAGAGACTGGTGAAGAAGGCTTTAATCGTTTGATTGCCACCGTACCTTTCCCCAAGCGCGGCGGTAACCCGAAAGATTTTGCTAAACTGGCTTGTCATATTGTTGAAAACAGCATGATGAACGGTGAATGTATTCGCATCGACGGCGCTATGCGCATGGGTTTAATGATTTGATTTTCCATTTAAATCAGCTGTTTGAATCCCTTGCTTAAATTCGATGACAGAAAAAAGGCCAGTACCCTGAAGGGTCTGGCCTTTTTTTAAAATAAATAATAAAAAAAGAGAATATTATGGCTCACTCTCGACTGGGAATCGTACTGTCTACGGCCACCGATGCGCCACCCCGTGAATTAATGGCAATAGGTAAGTTGGCGGAAGACCACGGCTACGCAGCGGTGCTGGTCAACGAAGGGCGGGGCGATGCCCTGGCCTGTGCAGAGGCCATAGCACTGGCGACAAGCACTATTAAAGTCGGCACCAATATCGCCAATATTTATTATCGCCACGCCTTTCTTGCCGCCATGACTGCACAAACCATTGCCGAACTGTCCGAAGGCCGTTTAATTCTCGGCCTGGGCATGAGCCACCGCCCTCTGCTCAAAGCTATGGGTATAGAAATGACCAACCCACGCCAATACCTTGGCGACTATACGCAAACCGTTAAAGGCATTTTAAGCGGCGAGGCCGGTAGTGGTTTTTTTGAGGCGAAAGCCTGCAAGTATTCAGTGCCAATTTTATTGGCCGCCCTGACCACCGCCAGTGCCGAAGTGGCGGGCCGTGAGGCCGACGGCATCATGCCCTTTCTCGCCGGGCGCGATTACCTGGGGCAATTAATAAAGGCGGCAAAAGGTGCAGCGACAAGTGTCGGTAAAAACCCGCAAAATATAGATTGCATTATGAGCATTCCGACTTTTGTATCCGAAGATAACGACGCCGCCTTGTCAGCAGCACGTCACAACCTCGCATTTTTCGCGGGCCTGCCCAATTATCGCCTGCAATGGCGCCGCGCTGGTTTTGAAGCGGAAATGGCGGCAGCTGAAAAGGCCTGGGAGGTTAGTGATCGTCGTGCGGCTGCTACAGCCATTAGCGATAAGATGGTTGAGCAGGTCTGTATTTATGGCTCGCCCGGGCAGTGTCGTGAACAGATTGAGGCCTTCAGGCAGGCAGGTGCCGCCATGCCGGTACTGGCGGTTAGTCCGGTAAATGAGAAGCGTCTGGTGGCGACGCGCAGGGCGATTGAGTTATTGATACCGTGATAGTGGTATTTTTAATTGAAAATCTAAGCCCTGTTGCACTTGATTATTGAATAATCGGCGACACAGGCAGCGCTGCCATCTGAGCGTGTGCCATGCTTGGTCGTTAGCCCACTGAATGAATAACGTTTGGTGGTGAAGTGTCAGGCTATAAAGTTGTTGGGAGTGTTAGTTAAGTTATTTAGGCTGTTTGTTAATAAAAAAAGGATAAGTTATGAATGCCCTGGAAACAGATGAAACACGTGATTATCAAACCGACTATACAGTCGGTGCTACCTGTACTGGCTGCTCACCGTGAAGCGACAGAGGCGACGGGCGCATTATTTACCGGCCGTAGTCCGCATGCGCATGACCATGAGAATAGTGGGCTATAGATGATCCCCGTTCTATATAGCCTTTCTACCAAGCTTACTGGGACTGTATTGAGTATAGCGAAAGCATGACGTGGCACTATGCAGCGTCGCGTTGCAGAAGCAGCAGGTGAAATCACTTCAGCTGAGCTTTTGCTGGGTAGAAATTGTGATGTTTTTGACGAAATTACTTCGGCAAAATAAGTTGTTGATGGCGAATCTCAAGCCTTAATTCGCTGGCAATTATCGCATGCTGCTGGACTTGGCCGGCGTGCAGTAGAGCGCTTATATGCCAGTGCTCACGCGACTTATAATAACTTGTTGATGCAACAATATTATCGGAACGTCATGATGCTTCACATCATGCGGCTATCGATATGGGTGGTGTTGCAGAGCTATAGGGGATGGCACTTTTGGGCATTGATCACAATAAGCAGTGATACTCGATTTCAGCCATAAAGGTTAATAGCATAAGCATATTGAAATGCTGAGGCTAGTGCTGTTAACGAATCGTTATTGTATGAGGGTTTTTACTATGGATCGTAGAAAATTTATTCGCGTAGCCTTTGGCGGCGCAGTGGCTGGTATTATTGCCCCCAGCCTTGCCATAGCTAGCTCAAGCAAATCAGCTGCAAGTGCCCCCATCATGGCCGGTGGTGTTTACTTCACCAAGGCCAATCCCGGGCGCTGGAGTGAAAAGGTTGGTGGCCACTTGCCCACTATTTAGCTTGTTAAAAGCGCTGACGATGCCGTGGTTAATATAGCGACCGCCCACGGCATGGATGCTTATGCCCACTATATTGTTAAGCATGTGGTGTTGGATAAAGATTTTAATTTTATTGTCGAACATATGTTTGGCCCAACTAAAGATAAAGTGCCTATTTCAGAAATTTCTGTCGGTACTTATCGCGGTTTGATTAATGTATTGAATGTTTGCAATAAGAACGACACCTGGTTGAATTCGGCCCAAGTGTAAATTGTGAGTCGAAAATAAATGTAATTGTGCATTGTTTGTTTTATTTATAACAATATTGATCTGTTTTGTCGTGGATGCTTTCTTTTCTTTAAATATAAAAAGTTTCGTAATAATTACCTTAAAGATTAATGCACGGCAGCAGGTGGCGCAGTGCGCCATAATTTTCAAAGACACCATTTTTTTATCATGAGAGTATCTACCAGCAATAGATTGGCTGGGTCATTATATTATTCAGCGGGAACTATGACCGGAGTCGAAGCAGAAAATTCCCGCTGGTCAATCTCGTTGCAGGTGCGATTTAGCGAATGTGATAATTCGGAATAACACAACGTGTCTTATTTTACGGCAGAACGATTCAATATCGCTTTGTCGTAGCCGGGCTTTTGATCGTCGCTAAGGATTTTTCGCATCTCAACGAGGTGGGCATAGCGCAGGCGCATAATTTCTATTTTGGCAGCCATTAGTTCGTCAATTTTAGCGTTGATATCTTCAAGTCTTATATTTTCATTAATGGTCATCTCGTTGAGTTCTTTCAATGCCTGTTTTTCTTTTGCTTTAGCAGAAGTTTGATCATCGTGAAGTTTGTGGTGCATCTGATCAATTGCATTTTTTTGAGATAAGTCCGGATTACTGATTTGAGCCGCGTTGGCAGGGGCATTCAAAACTATGGCTAAAGTAATAAACATCGCTCCGTATTTTATGGCAGTGCAAAATATTTTCGCTAAGCTGTTCATATTGTTATCTCGATTGAAGGCTTGTGAGAATAGAGTATAGCGGCATGTTGATTATTTTATAAATTTTTAGGCAGCTCTAATATGCTCCGTGATAGCCTATGAAGCCGTTTCAAATAAGAATCTACTAATGGGGAGCATCTTATGCCTGAGCTCATATCGCCGGATATTCAACAGTTTGATGGCGCGCAAATTGTCGATGATCTGAATCGCCTCTTGCGCTTGCGTACCACCGTAATAGGCATGAAGCTTTTCGATTCTAAAGAAGAAATGGAGGCGGTGCCGCGTATTCGTCGCCCCAATGATATTCACACCACGGATCAAATAGTCGGGCAGGCCGCGCGTAATGGTTGGACGGTGGGCATAATCGCCGATGATCTTGTTGGTGAGCAATGCAGCACTGTGCTTGGCTTGCATCCGCAAAACGAGGCGTGGCTTGAAGGCCAGCCCATGGTTGGTGTGTGGTATGAAACAATGGAAGACACATTGGCGCATCAGCAAGCAATGGATGTTGTAGCCTTTGGGCAGTATGAAGCAATGGCCGTAAGCCCTCTTGCCAGCGGCCGACTAAACCCGCCAGATATTTGTCTAATTTATGCGACGCCAGCGCAAATGATTATTTTCATTAATGGCTTGCAGTGGTCGGGATATAAAAAGCTCGACTGGTCATGTGTTGGTGAGTCGGCCTGCGCCGATTCCTGGGGTCGTGCTCTGAGTACCTGTGAGCCAAGCCTATCCTTACCCTGCTTCGCCGAGCGCCGCTATGGCGGTGTGATGGAAAACGAGTTGCTAATGGCTATTGCACCGTCCTATTTGCCAAAAGTTATTCAAGGGCTAGAAGCTTTGTCTCGTAATGGTCTGCGTTACCCGATACCTCAGTACGGTGTGAATAATGATGTGCGGGCGGGAATGGGCGTGAGCTATGCAGATAAGCCAGCCTGAAATAGCTTCTTATTTTAGAGTGCATATCTTTAATCAGGGTTCTCTCTTGCTTACTCCGATGTGAATAGTGAATACCCAGGGTAAAGTGGTGCACTTAGTTTTTGTATACGGGAGGTACAATAAACAGGGCAACCCGAGCCCCGGGCGGCACTCGGTTAGCGCTGTATTTTTCTTAGGCTCCCAATTATTGTCTGTCCTCAAAGGCTGCTACTAGCTCTTGTCTCGCGCTCATCATATTGTTCAGGGCGGGTAGTACTTCCTCCCAGTTACGGGTTTTTAGTCCACAGTCGGGGTTTATCCACAGCCGTTTGGCGGGAATGCGCAGCTCGGCTTTTTGCATTAGCTCAACAATAGATTCCACTGTAGGTATGTTCGGCGAGTGAATATCGTATACCCCGGGGCCAATTTGGTTGGGGTAGTGGAACTCATCAAACACGTCGAGCAGGCTCATATCTGAGCGCGAAGTTTCTATGGTAATCACGTCGGCATCCATTTCTGCGATGGCGGCAATAATGTCATTGAACTCGGAATAACACATGTGGGTGTGTATTTGCGTGGCATCGCTAACGCCATTGGCGGCAATGCGAAAGGCGCGAATTGCCCAGTCGAGATAGCCCTGCCATTGTGATTGGCGCAGCGGTAGACCTTCGCGCAGAGCGGCTTCGTCAATTTGAATAATATCGATACCGGCGCTTTCAAGGTCGAGTACTTCCTCGCGGATGGCCAGGGCGAGTTGCAGACAAGTTTGCGCGCGGCTTTGGTCGTCGCGCACAAAGGACCAGTTCAAAATAGTCACCGGGCCGGTAAGCATGCCTTTCATCGGCTTGTCGGTGAGTGATTGCGCGTAACGTGCCCATGCAACAGTCATCGCTTTGGGGCGTAAAATATCACCGTAAATGATCGGCGGCTTTACACAGCGTGAGCCGTAGGACTGTACCCAGCCGAATTGACTAGAGGTATAACCGTCGAGCTGTTCGCCAAAGTATTCAACCATGTCGTTGCGCTCGGGCTCACCGTGTACCAGCACATCAAGGCCCAGTGCCTCTTGCTCGCGCACGCAGTGGGCAACTTCTGCCTCCATCGCCAGCTGGTATTCTTCGGCCGATAATTTACCCAGGCGAAAGTCCCGACGACTTTGTCGTATGCCTGGGGTTTGTGGAAAGGAGCCAATGGTGGTGCTGGGGTAGAGGGGCAGGTTGAATTTATTGCGCTGTTCCACTTCGCGCTGGGCATAGGGCGACTGACGTTTGGCCATGGAGTCATTGACTCGGCTCAAGGCGTTTTGTACCTCGGGCTTGTGCACCCGTGGTGATTTTTTTCGACTGTCGATCAATGCCCGGTTGGTGGCGAGTGCCGCAGCGACAGACTCTCTACCGCTATTCAAGGCACCGGCGAGTGTGCTGATTTCATCGAGCTTTTGCACGGCGAAGCAGAGCCAGGATTTAACATCATCAGCCAGCTTTTCTTCGCTGTTGAGATCGACCGGCACATGCAACAAGGAGCAGGACGGTGCTAACCAGAGGCGCTCACCGAGGCGCTGATGCAGGGGTTCAAGCCAGTTGAGGGTGGCATCGAGATCGTTGATCCAAATATTGCGGCCGTTAATAATGCCCAGTGAAAGCACCTTGTCTTCCCCCAAAAGCTCAACAGCTTGTTCGATCTCATCTTTGGCGTTGATCGCATCGAGGTGAAGACCGTCGATGGGTAACTTACAGGCAAGCTTGAGATTGTCTTGCAGCTGGCCAAAGTAAGTGGCCACTATCATTTTAAAAGATCGCCCCTGTAGCTGCTCGTAGGCCGTGATATAGGCGGCTTGCCACTCGGCGTCAAGCTCGGTGACAAGGGCGGGCTCATCAATTTGCAGCCATTGGATACCGCTTTTCTCGACAGCGTCTAATAGAGTTTTATAGGCCTCGACGATGGCTGGCAGCAGGTCTAACTTATTGCTGCCGTCTTTACTTTTGCCCAGTCGAAGATAGGTCAGCGGGCCAATAATTACCGGTTTGATGGGCAAGCCCTGAGCCTGGGCTTCTGCAATTTGTTGAATAAGCGCGTCGGTATTGGCTGTGAAGGAGGTGTTTGTGTCGAATTCCGGCACGATGTAGTGGTAGTTCGTATCAAACCATTTGGTCATTTCTCCGGCGCTAACACAGCAACTGGCTTGCTCGTTGGCCGAGCGGCCCCGGGCAACACGAAAGTAATTATCCAGCGCATCGCCGGGCAGGTCGCGTACGCGTTGGGGAATATGACCGAGCAGAAAGCTGGTATCGAGCACCTGATCGTAGAGGGAAAAATCGCCGACGGGAACGAAATCGAGTGCGCTCTGCTGCTGCCAGTGGATCTTGCGCAGCTCGGCCGCAGTCCCCAGTAATTCTGTCTGAGAGGACTTGCCCTGCCAGTAGCTTTCGAGGGCTATTTTTAATTCGCGTTTTTTACCAATGCGGGGAAAGCCGAGATTGTGTGTCGTCACCATGACCTTACATGCTCCTATTTATTGTTCGCGTGTTGAAGAAGCGCTGCATTGTATTGATGGCGACCGGTGAGTAATAATGATGAATTGTCGCTTAACAATGAGAAATTCTCATAAATGAAAGGTCTTCATAGATGATCGAGCACAGCCACCTCAGAATAATCGCCGCCCTGCAGCAAAATGGCACCTTGACCGAAGCTGCCAACAGGCTGTGCCTGAGCCAGTCGGCCCTGTCCCACCAAATTCGCAGTCTCGAGAAAAAACTGGGTGTCGCCCTGTGGGAGAGGGACGGTCGCTACCTGCGCCTCACCCATGCCGGGCAATTGTTCCATCAGGTGGCCCAACAGGTGCTGCCAGTACTGGCCCAAGCGGAGCAAAGCTTGAAAGCTTACGGTGAAGGTCGTCAGGGTATATTGCGCATCGGGGTTGAGTGTTACCCCTGTTATGAGTGGCTGACCGGGGTCACCGGTGAGTTTATGCGCCAGATGCCGGAGGTGGATATCGACATCGTCAGCAAGTTTCAATTTTCTGGCTTAGAGGGTTTGCTCAACCACCACATTGATATTCTCGTTACCCCCGATTTGATCAAGCAGCAGGGCAGCTACTACGAAGTGCTCGCAGATTACGAGCTGGTGTTGGTGTTGGCGGCGGATCATCCGCTGGCGGGAGTAAAACAAATAAGTCCCGAACAACTCTCCGCCGAAACGCTGCTGACCTTTCCCGTACCCTTAGAAAGACTCGATATTTATAACCATTTTTTAAGCCCTGTTCACGTCAAGCCCGCCGCACATAAAGTTGTTGAATCGCTGGAGTTGATGCTGCAAATGACGGAGCTGCAGCGCGGCGTTTGTGTTTTGCCTCGGTGGTTGGCAGAGAGCAGGTGTAAAGAAGGGAAGTTGGAAATCCTTAGACTGGGTAAAAAAGGCATGCGGAGAAAACTGTATATCGCCATGCGCGAGAGTGATCAAGAAATCGCCTATATCAGGCGCTTTATTGAAGTGGGTAGAGAAAGGGCGGATCAATCTTTTCAAATGCAGACTGAGGCTGAATAGCGGCTAGTGCAGGACTTACCCAGGCACAGCAGTTTATAAATACCGCTGTACCTGGGCGTCTTTTAAAGGGGCTTACCCTTCCAGTGCAAAACCGGCCGTCAAACCGCCATCGGCAACAAACTCTGATCTCGTAGAATAGGAGCTGTCGTCGGAGGCCAGATAAACGGCGAGGTTCGCCATCTCTTCGGGCTGGCCAATGCGGCCAACGGGGGCTTTGGAAAACAGTGCATCGGCACTTTTGCCATCGAGGCCTGCGTCGGTGAGCATGCGGGTCATAATGCCGCCCGGGTGAATGGAGTTAACGCGGATACCATCGGGGCCGAACTCTATGGCCGCAACTTTGGTCATGCCGCGCACGGCGAATTTACTCGCGCAGTAAGCGACGCCACCGACAGCACCGCCAAGGCCAGCGATGGATGAAATGTTAATAATCGAGCCGCCGCCTGCGTCTTTCATCGCACCGGCAACGCATTTCATACCGAGGAAAATACCGACTTGATTGATGTTGATCGTCCGCATGTATTTCTCAACAGTGATTTCTTTGAGCATACCGAGATCACGATACCGGTGTTATTGACCAGCACGTCGAGCTTGCCAGTCACGTTCACTGGTGACATCGAGGTGTATATAGGCTGCTGAATCGCCGATGTCGGCGGCGGTATATTCGCCCTCGGCATCGAGTACATCGCAGACAATAATCTTGGCGCCGCGCTCGACAAAAACACGTGCTTCGGCAGCACCCTGACCACGGACGGCGCCGCTAATGAGTGCGGCTTTTCCTGCGATATTTTTCATATAATGAATAAACTTTGCCATGGCAGAGTAGCGTTTATTGTCTGAGTGTCGTGCACTATTGGCGACCGTTTTCAATGTCGTTTGAGGGTTGTTGGTTTGTTCTCTTCTGGCCTGTTGGATGGATCAGCAAGGTAAAGACGTTTATGATCCCGCGCTATATTTTACGTTTCTACTTATCTCCCTAATTACGGTGAATATTTTATTATGGAATCCTGGCTGGCCTACGCTCTTCCCCCTCTTATTGGCGCACTGATCGGTGCGGTGACCAACGACGTGGCGATTCGCATGTTGTTTCGCCCCTATGCACCGATGTATCTCGGCAAGTGGCAACTACCTTTTACGCCGGGTTTGATTCCCCGTGAGCGCCACCACATCGCCGAGTCGATTGCCGATACCTTCGTGGCCCATGTGTTTGGCAATAACGATGTCGCCGAGTTATTTCTTACCGAAAAAGTGAAGGCCGATTTAAAAGAGAAAGTCGATGAATTGATCGGCAAGCTGGGTGGCATGCTCAATATTACCGAGCCCATGCTGGGCATGGCGCGTAGTATGGCGGGTAATTATTTGATCACTGAAATTGCCAAGGTGGCCGAGCAGACCGGCGAAGACAGTGAGCAAATTAAGCTGCGTATTCAGGCCAAAATCGACAACCTTGATGTCGCCACGCTCGAAGAACTGGTGATGGGTTTCTCCCGCAAACAGTTCCGCCACATTACCTGGTTCGGTGCTTTGCTGGGCGCCATGATTGGCGTGGTGCAGGTGCTGCTTTACCAAGTATTGCCCATGGTGTAGTTCTTTTTGGGTTTAACTCAAGCGCTGGCACCCCGGCCCACTAATCAGGCTTCGCCCTCCTGTTTGGGGGCTGACCTGTATTTGTGTGCCGATACGTTCTTTAAGGCTTGATACGTGAGAGATAACGCCAATCAATTTGCCGCTTTGCTGCAAGCTGGAAAGCGCTTCAAGGGCGGTGTCCAGGGCTTCTTCATCGAGGGTGCCGAAGCCTTCATCTAAAAATAACGAATCGACACGGACATTTTTACTGGCCATTTGTGACAGGCCCAAGGCCAGCGCGAGGCTGACAATAAAACTTTCACCGCCCGATAAATTCTTAGTGGAGCGTATTTCCCCGGCCTGATAATTATCGACAACATTCAGCTCCAGTGGCTCGGCTTTATCTCTAATTAATAAATAGCGATCACTCATTTTTTGCAGCTGGCGGTTGGCGTGACCGACTAATAATTCGAAGGTTAAACCCTGGGCAAAATTGCGATATTTTTTGCCGTCGGCCGAGCCAATTAAGAGGTGAAGATTATCCCAACGCTGGCATTCTATTTTTTGCGCATCTATGGCTGCCGCTCGCTCTTGCTGGCTAGCCCTGAGTGTTTGATCGTCGTCGAGTTTCTGTTGGCAGGCGCCAAGTTCTTGCTGAGTGGTCTTGAGTTGATTTGTCGTGCTGTCGAGGTCTTGTTTGAGAGGCTCAATAGTTCGCTCGGTAATAGCCTTTTCGCGTTCATTTTTTAAACGCTCAGCCCTGTCTCTATACCTGGCATCGAGGCCACTTTGTTCGTCACTCAGTTGTCTGGCTTCACGAGATAGCTTCTCTCTCGTTTCGTCACTCAGGCAGGCGCTTTGAAAATCTGCTTCGCTAACAAAAAAATATTTGCTGAGACCTTGCTGGAATGCCTTTTCTGCAACGCTTAACAGACCGGCTCTATTGTGCAGGCTTTCTACAATGGTCTTTATTTTACTGTTGAGTTGTGTGGCTGCTTGCGAAGCTGCGTGCAATTTCAGGGTGTTATTCGCGACTATTTTTTCGGCCTTGAGGACAGCGGTGGCTAAGCGCGACTCTTCAAGCAGCGGGTCTTTGTCTTCAAACAGTGCCTTGCGATCATGCACTAGAGTTTGTTGGGCCTTGAATAAATTCGCGTGATCTCTGCGCTGCTTTGTCAGTTCAACACTTCTCTCGTTGAGCTGTTGATTTTGATGCTCAACTAGAAGCGTGAGATTACTGATGCCCTGGTCGAGATGGGTTTTTTCGAGCTGTTTTGCGAGCCACTGTTCACGGCGTGTTTTGAGGGTGTTTTCAACAGCGGTAAAGCTACCCTCGGGCAGGGTGGTGATGCCGTAAATAGATAGCGCTGCCAGAGTGTTTTGCTGCTCGCCCTGTACTTGCACGCTAAGTAGACGTCGCTCTTTTTCTAAACGGGCGAGGTTTTGTTCGGCGGTGTCTTTTTGATGGCCCGCTGCCAGATATTGCTGCTCTAATTCATTGGTCGATTTTTTAGCGGTTTCAAGCGCGGCTCGCAAAGTGACCAGAGCTTGGTCCTGTTGGTCGATCGTCGTTAGCAACAGGTTTGTGGTGTTCAGAGAATCTTGATTGTCGTTAGCGAGCTGGGGTAGGGAATCCGTGAGTTCAGCATTACTGACAGTTGCAAGTCCACTGTCACTTAGTTGCTGGGTCGTTTGTTCGATCAGTTTCTGTTGTTGGGTTATTTGTAGCGTGGTGTCTCGCTGTTGTTGGCTGATTTGCTCAAGCCCTTTGTTATCTTCAGCCATACGGATTTGATGGGTGACGAGCTGCTGGCTTGCGGCACTAAGTTTGGCTTTTATAGCGTTCAGCTTAAGGCTGGTGTCATCCGCTTGAGGTACATTACCTTCTGCGTAGGGGTGCTCATTCGCACCGCAAAGCGGGCAGGGCTCGCCATCTTCAAGTTGCCCGCGAGCCTGCTCTAAACTATGAATTTTATTCAGCAGTGAGACTTGGGTTTCGAGTAATTCTAATTCTCGCTCAAGGCCCGCCTGTTTTTTTGTTTGAAGAGAAAGCTGTCGCTTACTGCTGGCGATGCTGTCGGTGAGCGCAATAGACTGCTTGTCGAGATCGAGCTGTAAGCCTTGTGATTGGGCAAGGGCGTTTAACTGCAAGCCCAGGTTTTCTAGCCGCTGATTTCTTTCTGCCAGGCTTACCTGTGACTTTCGCCAGTGCGTAATATCCTGCCCGTTTAATGTCTGTAAGCGTTCGCTTTCCTGTAAGGCTAGGCGCTCAATAAGTTCCTGTCGTTGCCGCTTCTTCTTAGTGAGCTCGCTGGATTGCTTTTGCCATATCGCAAGCGTGTTGGCGCTCTCGGCTTTGGCATCGTTATGTTCTGCTGTTTGTTCCTGACGCTTGCTGGTTAATACGCGCAGTGAGGAGAAGAGACTTTGCAGACCACTGAGTTGCTCAACCAGGGTTTCATCGGCCTGACGGGCGGCTAGCTGTTTTACAAGGTCACTTAAGTCAGCGTTGTTTTTCGTCAGTTTTAGATTGTTTTCTTTCTGCTGCTCTTGCAGGTGAGCAAGACCTTGTTCCAGCTCTTTAAGTGCAGAGACCGCTTTATCTATCGGTGACTGTTGTGCCTGAGATTGCAGATCTAAAGCCTGGGTCTTGCGAATAGTGGGCAGGGTCAGGCCTTGTACATCGCGGCTTTCTGAAAGCGAGTGCTTACTTTGCTGCAGTGCATCTTCCGCAAACGTTAGGGCTTCCTTTTTAGCGGGCAGTTCATCGTCACACGCTTGCTCTGTTTTTTGTTCGCTACTTTGTGCCTGGCGCAATGCGCCAAGGCTGGCGTAGTCGGCGGCCAGTTGCAGGGCGCGCTTGCCATCGTCGAGTTTTTTCTCATCCGCTTTAAAGGCATCGCGACGATTGAGTAAGTGTTGGTTTTGCTGGTCGAGATCTTGCAGCTCGCTTTGTAGACTATCGATAGTGCCTAGCCAGTTAATCGCCTGACTAAATTGCTCGCGCTGGCCGTTCAGCTCAGCTTCGCGTTGCTGTTGTTGTTCGAGCCGGGTTTTGAGCTGGGCCTCATCCTCTGTGCTTAGCAGTGCCATGCCTGACAATTGCGCTTGTAGGGTATTGAGCGTGTTATTTTCGATGGTGCGCAGTGCATGCACGCGCGTCGATATTTGGCTGTAAATGGCGCTACCCGTAATTTGCTCGAGTATGGGCGCGCGCTGATCGGGGGCCGCTTGTAGGAAGGCGGCAAAGCTGCCCTGGGCGAGCAGCATCGACAGGGTGAAGCGTTCGAAATCCATGCCGGTAATGGCTTCGATGCGCTGCGCCACGTTACGAATTTTTGCCTCGATGATTTGCCCCGACAGCGCATCGGAAATTTCATGCTTGGGTGACTGCAAATCGCCGCTGGCTTTTTTGCGGGCGCGGTGTTGGCTCCAGTGGCAGCGAAATTGGCCAGTCGGCGTTTCAAAGGTGATCTCAGCAAAACATTCGCCACTGTGGCGCGACATAATTTCATTACTGCTTTTGGTGATCTTACTGAGCCGGGGCGTGCGCCCGTAAAGGGCCAGACAAATGGCATCGAGAATGGTCGACTTACCCGCACCCGTGGGGCCGGTAATGGCGAAAATACCGTCGTTGCCAAAGGCGGGGTCGGTGAGATCTATCTGCCACTCACCCAATAGTGAGTTCAAATTTTTAAAACGCAGTTGTAGTATTCGCATGAGCGTTGTTTGGCTTACTCCGCCTGTAAGTCGTCGTTATGAAGTGAGCTTAGGGTTTGCTGATAGCTGTGCAGTAACTCGGCTTGTTGGCTGTCGGGTATTTCATGGGCGGCGAGACAGCGAGCAAAAACATCATCTACATCGAGGTCTTCAAGGCTTTCATCGGTGTGGCTGCTATTTAGCACGCGGTCGATCAGTCGGGTGTTTTGAATGCGTAATATCAGTAGTTCACTGCCTTCGGTGAGGGCCTCAAGGCGCTCGCGTAAATCGCTGACAATTTCATCACCCTGATAGACCACTTCAAGCCACACCGGCTCGCTGGCATCGACAAGGGTCAGTAGCTGGCCTGATATCTCTGCCCAGTTGCCACTAACTTTACGCAGTTGCTGAAATACCGGCACATCCAGTAATTTTACGGCAGACTTTGCTGCGTCCGCATTAGTGAAAGGGGTGAAATCAACGAGGCAAACACTTTTCTGCTGCGTCGCTTCACCAAAGCCCATGGCCAGGGGGGAGCCGCTGTAACGCATATACTCAGAGCCGGCAATTTTCTGCGGCACATGTAGGTGGCCGAGAGCCACGTAGTCTATGCAGGGCGGGAAAATACTCGCATTTACATGGGCTAGCGAGCCAACGTAGAGTTCGCGCACCCCGTCGCCATCAATGGTTTGCCCACCCGCCGTAAACAAATGGCCCATGGCGATGAGGGGAATGTCGAGCTCGAGTGCCTGACGCTGTTTGTCGGCGCGCTCGGCAACCTGGTGGTAGTGATCGCGAATGCCGTTCAGCAAATTTTGATCTTTATCGGCGATACTTTCACCCACTTGTACAAGGCGGATATCCCTATCCCGTAAATAGGGCACGGCGCAAACCAGTAGCTCGGCACAGCCATCGGCATCCTTTAATAGCAGTATTTCATCGTCGATATTCTCCGTGGCGGCACCTATAACGTGAACGTTGAGGCTGCGCAGCAGTGCCTTGGGTGCATCGAGAAAAGTCGGCGAATCGTGATTGCCGGCAATGACAATAATATGGCGACAGGGCGAGGCGGCAACACGGCAAAGAAATTGGTAGTAAAGACTCTGCGCGCGATTACTGGGCGCACTGGTATCAAAGATATCACCGGCGACGAGGAGGATGTCGACCTGCTCCGTTTCTATCGTTGCGCCCAGCCAGTCGAGAAACTGCTTAAATTCGCCATAGCGTTGTTGTCCATAAAGGGCGCGGCCAAGGTGCCAGTCTGAGGTGTGTAGGACTTTCATGGTGGTCGTCGCTATGCAGTCTATGGGCTTTGCCGGAGGGTTGTTGTGGCTGGTGTTGCCGCGCTAGACAGTGAACGCAGTCGTCACGGGGAGATAAGGCGAGGCAATGTTTACCTTTCGCTAGATAGCTTATCGCTTTCTCTGCGTACTGCCAAACGCTTCCTCTATACTAAGCGTGTGTTCACGTATGCTGGGGCACCGCGTTGTCAAGCCGACATCGCGTAATCAATAATTAGGAAGGGTATGTCCGATAATTTAGAAAAATGGGTGCGTCGCCTCAGCGAGCAGGAAATGCCCGTTTTTAAACACTCCGTCGCTGCCATTGGCCATGTCACTCAAAGTGATGAAACCTCGGCCTCTGAACTGGCACAGGTGGTGTTACAGGATGCCGGGCTGACGGCGCGTATTCTCAAGCTGGCCAATAGTGCGGTCTACAACCCCGGTGCGCGGCCGGTGAATACTATTAGCCGCGCGGTGTTTTTTCTCGGTTTTAGTACCGTGCGTACTCTCAGTTTGTCATTAGCCGTGATCGATGCGCTACTGAAATCAAACGCGCAAAAATATGTACTAGAAGTTATGGCTCAGTCGCTGCATGGTGCGGTGCAAGCCCAGTCCTTTGCCGAAGAAAATGGCGATGATTCCCCGGAAGAAGTGTTTATTGCCACGCTTTTGTACAACCTGGGAGAAATGGCTTTCTGGTGCGTTGCGGGCAAAGAGGGCGATGAAATTATTACTTTAATGGAGGAGAAAAACGTCAACGCCGAGCAGGCGCAGCAAGAAGTACTGGGTTTTACCTTTAAAGAATTGACGGTGGGTTTGACTCAAGACTGGCATTTGGGTGACCTGCTACACAGCGCCTTGAATAAGCCCGGCTTAAAAAACCCGCGTATCCAAAATATCGTGTTGGGTCAGAAGCTGGCAAAAAATGCTACCCAGGGCTGGGATGACTACCACACCACATCGACCCTTAAAAAAGTGGCAGAGCATCTGGATATTGAGCTGAAGGATGTCGAAAAATTAACCCACGACAATGCCCACAAAGCCATCGATACAGCGCGCAACTTCGGGGCTAATAACACCATTAGTTTCATTCCCATGCCTGCGGGTGAGGAAGAAGAGGATGGTTTGGCCGGTGATGAATCGGACTTTCTCGAACCTGACCCCATGTTACAGCTAAATATATTGCGAGATTTGTCCGGTATTCTCGATGAAAAGCCCAGCCTTAGCGTGATTCTCGAAATTGTTTCTGAGGGTGTTTATCGCGGCATCGGTATGGATCGCTGTTTATTTGCCATGCTCACGCCCGACAGAAGCGCACTGCGTGGCAAGCATGCCCTGGGTGACAGCGCTGATAGTTTTTTAAAGGACTTTGTTTTTAATATGAAAGCCAAGCCGACGCTGTTTAATATTGTCCTGCAGAAAAACATGTCGCTATGGGTGAAAGATGCGCCCAATAGTAATTACGCAAAAGCCTTGCCGGCAGAAGTGATGACGGTGCTGGCCTGTGACGATTTTTTTATCAGCCCGGTGCACATTAACCAGCGCAGTATCGGCCTGTTTTATGCCGACCGAAAAGCCAGCGGTCGAGCCCTCGACGGGGCTAGCTACCAAAGCTTTAAACACTTCGTCACTCAAGTCTGTATGGCGATTACTCATATTAGTGCGGGGCGCTAGTTTTTTGACTTATAGATTAGCGCGACAGCTACTCGAAATAACCAGTATTTATTTTCTGGTTTTTCTTTGTTTTTTCACTTCGCCAATACACGCTGCCAACTTGCCAGCGAACACACCAGAATTTGAACGTTTATTAACCCTGATCGATCAACGCCTGCAATTAATGCGAGACGTAGCCGCCTACAAATACGCCAATCATATTGCTATCGAAAACAAGCCGCGTGAAAAAGTCGTGCTTGCCAGTGCTGTGGCCAGTGCTCGAAAGCATCAACTCGACCCCGCCACGCTTGATCCCTTTTTTCGCCTGCAAATTGAATTGGCTAAAATAATACAAAAAGGCTGGATAGAAAACTGGCAGGTTGAAGGCCTTGTGTCCACTAAGAAAGATATTGTCACCGATCTAAAAACTGAAATTAGACCAAAGTTGATTGCCCTTGGTACCCAGCTGGTCGAGCAGCTTCCCCTTGCCCTACCCGAATTAAATGGTGCTGAGAGTTTCGATCAATATTTAAAAACAGTCGATACAGCGATTACGACACGCTTTGTTACATCTGAAATGAAGCGAGAACTTTTCCAATCTTTATTGCAGATACGTAAGCTGTCGCCCCGTGACAATAATGTGTTGGCGAACATTCTAAATAGCGGCGTACTGCGCGTAGGTACTACCGGCGACTATCCGCCCTTTAGTTATATTGATGACGGTAGTGAAAAATATTCAGGTATCGATATTGATCTGGCTCGCAACCTTGCTGGTAGCCTTGGGGTAGAGCTGCAGCTGATTAGTACATCGTGGCCCGACTTAATGGCTGATCTTGCCGCTGATAAATACGATGTGGGTATGAGCGGCATTAGCCGAACATTGCTGCGTCAGCGCACGGCGTTTTTTTCTAAGGCCTATTCCACCGGTGGCAAAACCCCTATCGTCCATTGTGATGCGGTTGCTGAATTAAATAGTTTACATAAAATAGACCGTAGTGCGGTGCGGGTGATTGTTAACCCAGGGGGCACCAACGAAAAGTTTGTACGCAAGCATATTAATAATGCTCAGCTAATTGTTTATCCTGACAATACGCGTATCTTTAATCAAATTATCGATAAGCATGCCGATGTCATGATTACTGATGCTATCGAGGTGAAACTACAACAGCAGCTCCACCCCGAACTGTGTGCTGCGATGCCCGGTGAGCTTTTCACTCATGCTGAAAAAGGCTATTTAATGCCACAGGATATTGCCCTAAAAGAATACGTGGATGCCTGGTTGCGAGAACTTATACAAACTGGGGTGATTGATTCGACCTTTTCTAGTTACCTTGAGTAGTTAAGCCGTCGATTAAATGCGGTGGTTGTTAAGTAAAATTATTTGCAGGCCAATGGAGAGGTGAAAATGAAGCAACTCAGTTCGTATCAATGCTTTGGTGGGCAGCAGCTACGTTTTAGCCATAGTTCATCGAGCCTTAATTGCGATATGACTTTTTCTGTTTTCCTGCCATCTCAGGCTGAGCAAAAAAAGCTACCCGTGTTGTACTGGCTGTCGGGCCTGACCTGCAACGATGAAAACTTTGTGCTTAAAGCGGGCGCTCAACGCTATGCCAGTGAACGGGGGATTATCATCGTCACACCCGATACCAGCCCTCGAGGTGAGGGTGTACCCGACGATGCCGATGGCGCCTACGACTTTGGGCTCGGTGCCGGCTTTTACCTCAATGCCACACAGCAACCCTGGGCCGCGCACTACCGTATGTACGACTACATCGTCGATGAGTTGCCTGCCGTGTTGGCAGAGAATTTTGCCATTGACCCCACTCGTGCCAGTATCGCCGGTCACTCGATGGGCGGCCATGGTGCACTCACACTGGGTTTGAGTAATCTGCAAAAATATTCTTCCGTGTCGGCCTTTTCACCGATTTGTTCGGCGATCAATTCACCATGGGGGCGAAAAGCACTGGGTAATTACCTGGGTAATAATAAGGATGATTGGCGGCAATATGACGCTCTGTATTTACTTGAGACCAGCCAATACTGTCCACCGATATTGATAGACCAGGGCGAGGCCGATGATTTTCTTACCGAGCAATTACATCCAGAGCTGTTAGAGCAGGTCTGCGCGAAACAGCCCGCGTACCCGCTCACCCTGCGCCGCCATCCGGGCTACGACCACAGTTACTTTTTCATCGCCTCGTTTATTGGCGAGCACATCGCCTTTCACGCTCGTCATTTGATGCAGTGAATTAGCGGCTAATCAAGCCCGAGTAGGGTGGCTGCTTCAGCAGGCGTAGCCACCTCTCGCCCCATTGAGCGGGCCAGCGTAGCGACATGATTAACAATATCGCCATTGCTCGGTGTACTCGCATCGGGAATGCTGTCGATATAGGGCCAATCACCGAGGCCGATAGAAACATGGCCGCCTTCAGCAATTATCTTCGGCAGTAGGGGTAGTAAATCACCGCCGTGGTTCATCGCCGTCCAGTGAATATTGCGCTCTTTGGGTATAAACGCGGTGTGGGCATCCAGCCCCTGCACTGTGCCGGGGTGGGCTGCGGGTAAATCATCTCCGCTCATAATCAGGCTGGCATAGGCCGGTTCTGCAATGGCACCCATCTCAATAAAGGCCAAAAACTGGCGGGTAAAGCCGACATTCCACAGCGAGGCATAGGGTCTTACCGCCGTTGTTTTTAACTGCTCGGCAAAATGCAGCAATGTTTTGGTGGTGTTGATATATATCGCTTCGTCAGTGCGAAAGGTTTTGGTGGCACTGTCATAGGCATCGATATTCACCGAGCCCATATCGAGGGGTGCAAAGTGGGGACAGGTTTGTGGATCGCGGCCCAGCTCTACTATTGGCTGAATACGCGCCGCCGCATCCCCGTCGTGAGCAAAGGCACCGAGAGTCGGGTGAATTAAAATATCGCTGCGTGCCTTGATACGCCGAATAATGTCGGCGTAGACCTCTACATCATGCGCCGGGCTACCGTCTTCAGCGCGGGCATGAAAGTGCACTACAGATGCCCCTGCCTCCCGACACTCGGCAGCAGTTTCAGCAATTTCTTCAGGACTCCAGGGTACATGGGGATTGTGTTCGCGCCCGGCGTATTCGTTAATGCGGGCCTCGATAATTAACTTATTCATTGTGCCACCGGTTTATTATTATGGGTGTTGTGCTTGAAACCATACCCTCAGTTGTCGCTATAAGATACGGGTTCGGTGTTGCTTAAGATGTGGTCGGTGTTGGCAGTGAGAACGACGGGCAACTTGTTTAAAGGGCAATTTGTTAAGTAGGCAGGGCTTATTGTGAGCGGGCCTTGGCGTGAAAGGCTTGTACGCACGCCTCGCAAATACAGCTGTTGTCGCCCTGCTGGTCGGGTAGTTGTTGTAGCAACTCCCCGGGGAACTCCATACCTTCAGCCGCACACCAACAGTTGTCCAAACCCTTTTCCATCCCACAGTGATTGGCCTGAGCGCACAGCGGGCACTTTGTCTTACTTATTGTTTTTTTCATGCTAATAGATCCTGCGGTAAGTTTGGCCGTGTCAATATTGCTTCCATTATGGGGTTTTTGCTGAATGTTTGTATCACTCTCGATTCATAAGCTAAGCGCTTTAAGCGCAGTGCCGGTCAAAAGGCAGAGTGCGGGCCAAAAATTGAGTCGTTTTTTATCCATATGCGCCCGATTAAAATTTTTGTAACATGCTGGATCAACAAGCCAGTACATCGGCAAATACACTGATTGTCAACGAATGGATAATCAAGCAATCAACAGCCAATAATTAGAGAGATTGTCTTATGGAATATACCAGCCCCAGTGAAGTGATTAATGCCCAGGGTTTGCGCCTGGTGCTCGTCCACCACATGCCCAGCCCTTG
Organism: Candidatus Reddybacter sp.; assembly: GCA_041277045.1. Classification (GTDB taxonomy): domain Bacteria; phylum Pseudomonadota; class Gammaproteobacteria; order Pseudomonadales; family Porticoccaceae; genus Reddybacter. The sequence goes on from JBGFSY010000001.1 coordinate 1,302,836, forward strand.
GGGACAGGCCACCAAGGCGATGATGGAATACAAAGGCCTGAGCTTTACCGCTGCACCCTGGGAGGGCGGTGGTGACAATCTCGAACTCATCGCCTGGGCGGGCAACCATGGCGCGCCCATCGTCGCCTGGAACGACGAAACCCCCATTCATCGCTGGGACGATATTCTCTTCCTGCTCGAACGCCTCGCCCCCCAAGCCAGCCTGCTGCCCGAAGACAGAGAGGAGCGCGCCCTAGTGCTGGGCCTCAGCCATGAGATTTGCGGCCAACTGGGCCTCGCCTGGAACCGCCGCCTGAGTATGTTCGCGCCCATGGTCGCCTCCGGCCAAGCCCCCGAAGGCTTTGTGCTAATGGCCAAACGCTACGGCTCAACAGAGGCCGACCTGGCCAATGCCGACGCCCGTCAAATAGCCACTCTTAAAGCCCTGGCGGCACGGCTTAAAGCCCAGCAAGCGGCGGGTAGTGAATTCTTCGTCGGCAATAGCCTTAGCGCCGTCGACTTTTACTGGGCCGCCTTTTCCAACCTCTTCGACTTACTGCCGCCAGAGAAATGCCCCATGCCCGAACAGGCCCGCCCGATGTTTAGCGGCATGGCCGAGACCGTGCGCGCCGCTGTTGACCCGGTATTGATCGCCCACCGTGACCGCATTATGGCCAGCCACTTTACGCTGCCGATGGAGATGTAGCGGGTGTCGATGGCTTTACCTTGGGCAAGTAGTTTTAGCCAAGGTAAAGCCGGGTCTTTAGGGGCTTTTTTGATATTCTGTTTGGGTAAAGTGCCCAAGGGGGTTATTCGGGCACTTGCCTTGGTAGCTCCGCCCTATTTGTAGCAGAGAGTAATCTGGAGCAAAAAGAATTAATAGTCCGGCTGGCAGAGCGCGTTGTACTGCTGGCTGCAGAGTTGGAAAATGCATGAATGCAGCGCAAGTGCTCAATCAGTAAGTGCAAGAAAGGCAAGGGCGTTTATAAATGAAAGGCACACCCAATTTCGATTTTTTAAAAGACCACGACGAATTGCAAGGGCAGCTACTTCCCCTTACGCGAGCGTGCGATGGCAGTTTGCGGACCAGACATTGCCGTGACTCGAGAAAGTCCTATGTTTCTTGATCCCTCCAATGAGGATGATGCTGAGCTCATTGGCTTTAATTCGCTGGGGCAACCGGAGCCTTGCCGGGAACCAGCGGTTGATTTGGATGATTGGGATAAGCTCAGAATAGAGTTCTCAATCAAACGCTATGGCTTGGACGATCGAGAGTTATGTGAACAACGCAAAGCGCTATGGGTGGCTATTCGCTCGATGTTCGATGAATACGCGAGATTTGGACTAAAGGCTAAGAGAGAGCGGTGTATTGAAAGTGCGGGCAAAGCAAAGCAGATAAAAACAGAGTTAAGAAAATATTTGGAGCCTAAGCGGGAGTTCAAGGCGCTTATTCGTGACTGTTTTAATACACATAAGGTCGGCCGATCACTGTATTCACAATTCGCGGCAGTACAAATGGCCGCTTAAATGATGAGGCCTAGTACCCACCCTACAATACCCTGGTAACCATTACTGCCTGGGACCTGTTGGATGAAGTGAGTCTCACCTGGAAACATTGAGTGTAGTGCCGTGGTGGTTGGTGCCTTCGTCTACCATCAACAAATAAGGTTTTTCATGCAGCTCGGCGCAGGGCTTGCCTAATTAGCAATGAAGCTTATTAGGACAGCCGTCCAGTATTTATCTAAGCGTTGTCGGGTTCTATGTGGGCTGTATGATTGCCTGGTAGCAGAATTCAAGGCTTAAAAAACGTTACCTTGCCGGCCCTTAGCGCCTTCTTGAGCCCTTGGCGGAAGGGCGAATAGAGCCCGGCATTGTTGATGGCAGGCACCACGGGTTCGTCTTTATCAGCTTGTGCCAGACGCAGGAGTTCGGTAAGAGCGACCCAGCCCAGAGCATTGGTTTCATGGTAGCCAGGGTCATTGGCGGGCACGGCATTACTGTAGAAGTGCTTTATATCAACAGGCGGTATGGCTACGACAAAGGTGAGAAAATCACGATTGCTGTATTGCCGTGGATAAACCTCTGCCGTGGCCAGGGCTGCCTCAAACACCTGCCTCGACAACACCCGCCGAGACTCTTCAAGCATTTCTCGAAGGGCCGTTTCACGGCGTGTTTCGCAGCGTGGTTTTACACCCTTACTAGCCGCCAGCATTTTTGGGCCGCCGCCGAAACTTGACCAGCCCCGGCCCTGTTCATGGCTGAGTAGCACATTGATAGAACCGTCCTGTAGTACCACATAGGGTAAAACGCCCGCGCCAATATACTCGTCGCAATCCTGAGCGAATGTCGGGAGGATGCAGGTCAGGCAATAGGTGGCTAGGATGTTATGCAATAATTTGGACATCAATTACCAAAGCCTCATACGGTCTTAGGAGTGCTGCCGCACGGTGCGGCGGGCCGACTAGCGTAAGCCATATAGTGTGGGATGGCCAAAACGCCTGCTCATTACTCAGTGTCTGGCGGGCAGCTATGGAGAGGCTGATTTTGACGTTTTATTAATTGAGCCCTTGAGCAGCGTATCGCCCTAAATTCGATCAGCCCACCATCACCAAAAAGGGATTCTCACAAAGCTCGACGATGGTATCTAAAAATCGTGCGCCATCGGCACCATTAATTACACGATGATCGAATGCCAGAGTGAGGGGCATTATTAAGCGAGGTTCTGGCGCAGCGTTAATATTTCCGCCCACATAGGTCGGCACCCATTCGCCAGCACCAACGCCGAGTATGGCGACTTCTGGCCAGTTAATGATGGGGAATACGCCCGATGCTCCCAGGCCACCGAGGTTTGAGAGGGTAATGCTACCGCCTTTCATATCGGCGGGTTGCAGCTTCGCTGCGCGGGCTTTTTCACTGAGGTGAGTAATTGCTCCGGCGATATCCTTTACCGATTGATTACTGATGTCGTTAATCACCGGCACCAGTAAACCTCGAGACGTATCGACGGCAATGCCGACATTAATTTGTTCGCGGTAAACAATTTCCTCGCTTTGCTCGTCAAGACTGCTGTTAAAAATAGGATGGCGGGCACAGGCCAGACCGACGATTTTACAAAGCAGGGCCGTTAAGGTCAGGGCGCAGCCTTCGCTTTTTAATTGTGCTTTATGTTGCTGGCGGCCTTGTTCAAGTTCGGTAATGTCGATGCGCCGCTGTAACCAGGCCTGGGGTATGCGTGTTGCCGCGTGAGTCATATTGCGGCTGGTGGCTTTTTGAATGCCGGTCATGGGCTGGCGTGTGTTCGGCCCAAAGGCATTGAGGTCGGGCAGGGGTGTTGCTTGTATTGGGGCAATGCCTGTCTGTTTTTGCTTTAAGGCTTGTTTGGCGAAGGCCTTTACAGCGGCTTTGTCGAGTCGGCCGCGATGGCCGCTGCCGCTAATTTCAGCCAGGTCGACACCCAGTTCCCTGGCCAGCCTGCGCGTGGCGGGGCCTGCAGGCAGGCATTGACTGCTATTGTTTTGTGGAATCGTTGCAATACTTTTCTGCTGGTTTTTATCACCAGTGCTGGCTTTATCAACTTGAGGGGCGGGCGGTGCCGCTTGCTGTACGGGTTCTGCAGCGTTCTCAGTTTTTACTGGAGTTTTCACATCGTCCTTAGCCAGTGGCTTAATACTAATAAAGTCTTCGCCCTGTTTGACTTCCTGTTCGAGATTAACCAAAAAGTCTTCGATTACACCGTCAATTTCGGCGGGTATTTCGAGAATGGCTTTTTCTGTTTCCACTTCTACCAGGCTATCGCCACAGCGCACGGTGTCGCCGATGTTGACGGCCAGTGCGACGACGATACCGGTAATGTCGCCGTCGCCGAGCTCGGGAATTTTAAAAATACTGGTCATTGTTTTCTCCCTGTTGTGCGAATTAAAGTTCGGCGGCGTAGAATTTATCACTGTCGATGGACAGCGGTTTAAGCTGCTTGCGCAGTGTTTTTCGGTCGATGGCCCCGCTGCTGTAGAGCTGGTGCAGGGCGGCCTGAATAATAAACTTATCGCTGACCTCAAAGTAGTCGCGCAGGGCCTCGCGAGATTCGCTCAAGCCGTAGCCGTCGGTGCCCAGTGCGGTGAAGTGTTCGGGCATCCACGGTGCGATGCTATTGGCTAGGGAGGTCATATAGTCGCTGACGGCAATAAAGACACCGCTCTGTTCGGCGAATAATTGTTGGATATAGCTCTGCTTCGGTTTGGCTTCTGGGTGTAAGCGATTCCAGCGATCAAGGGCTACCGCCTCGCGGTACAACTCGTTGTAACTGGTGACACTGTAAATGTTGACGCGGTAGCCGAGGCCTTCCAGTTGTGTGGCGGCGCTCAGTGCTTGCTGCATAATTGCGCCGCTGGCCAATAGGTTGACGATGGGGCCGCTGCCTTCTTCGGCGTGTTGGTAGCAATAGGCACCCTGCAAAATACCGGCTTCTATCACTGCTGTGTTGCCCTCAATTTGCGGCATGGTGGGCATGCAGTGGTTTTCGTTGTAGAGGGTTAAATAGTAGAAAATATTTTCCTGCTCTTGATACATGCGCTTAATGCCCTCGCGCACGATAACCGCAATCTCGTAGCCAAAGGCGGGGTCGTAACTTTTCAGGTTGGGGACGGTACTGGCGATAACCTGACTGTGGCCGTCCTGGTGTTGCAGGCCCTCGCCGTTCAGGGTGGTGCGCCCAGCGGTGCCGCCGAGTAAAAAGCCTCGGCAGAGCATGTCGCCGCAGCTCCAGATCATGTCGCCGACACGCTGAAAGCCGAACATCGAATAAAAAATATAGAAGGGAATAGTCGGTACACCGTGGATGGCATAGGCGGTGCCGGCGGATAAAAACGAAGCCATAGCGCCGGTTTCACAAATGCCCTCTTGCAGAATTTGTCCGTCAACTGCTTCTTTATAGGGCACCAGTGTATGGGCATCGACCGGGGTGTAATTTTGCCCCTCGGGGGAATAAATGCCCGCGACATTGAACAGGCCGTCCATGCCAAAGGTGCGGGCCTCGTCGGGCACGATGGGTACGATGTAGCGGCCGATATCTTTATCTTTCATCAGCGTGGCGAGTATGCGCACCATGGCGGTGGTGGATGATTGTTGTCTTTCACCGGTGCCGTCGAGCAAGGGCTGGAAGCTCGACAGGGGTGGGGCTTTAATGGCGGGACAGTCGACGCGCCGCTCGGGCAGGTAGCCGCCCAGTGCTTCGCGGTGTTCGCGCAGGTACTTCAATTCGGGGCTGTTTTCGTCGGGACAATAGAAGGCGGCGGCCTCTATTTGCTCTTGGCTGAGGGGGATGCCAAATTCCTCGGCACACAAGGTGCGCTCTTCTGCGCTCATGGTTTTTTTCTGGTGGGAGGTGTTGCGCCCCTGGCCAGCCTCGCCCATGCCTTCACCCTTGACGGTTTTCACCAGAATGACACTGGGCCTGCCCTCGGCGTTGGCGGCGCGCTCGAAGGCGGCAAAGACTTTCTTGGGGTCCTGGCCGCCGCGCTTGATTTCGCGGATCTCCTCGTCGGTCAGGGCGTTCATCATTTTCTCGAGTTCGGGGCTGTTCTCCACCCAGTGCTCGCGTTGAATGTCACCCTTCGACACGGAGTAGTATTGGTAGTCGCCATCGACCGCCTCCTCCATGCGCTGGCGCAGAATACCCTCGCTATCTTGAGCCAGCAGGCCGTCCCAGCCCGAGCCCCAAATGACCTTTAGTACATTCCAGTCGGCGCCGCGAAAGCTGCGCTCCAGCTCCTGAATGATTTTGCCGTTGCCCCTCACCGGGCCGTCGAGACGCTGCAAATTACAATTGATGACCAGCACCAGGTTGTCGAGTTTTTCACGGGCGGCGATATTAATGGTGCCCAATACCTCCGGTTCATCGGCCTCGCCGTCGCCGATAAAGCACCAGATTTTGCCGCCGTTTTTCGGCTTCAATCCCCGGTTTTCCAGATATTTGGCAAAGCGCGCCTGATAAATAGCGGTGGGTGTCGACAGCCCCATCGAGGCATTGGGCACCTGCCAGAAGTCCGGCATTAAGCGCGGGTGGGGGTAGGAGCTGAGCCCACCACTGGGGTGGAGCTGGCGGCGGAAGTTGCCGAGTTTTTCTTCACTCAAGCGCCCGGCGAGAAAGGCACGGGCGTAAATACCTGGTGCCGCGTGGGGTTGGGTCATGACTAAATCGCCGCCATAGCTGTCGCTGCGTTTGCGAAAAAAGTGGTTGTAACCGACCTCCATTACCGTTGCTGCCGAGGCATAGGTGGCAATATGCCCGCCCACGCCGAGACCGCTATCGGCGCCCTGTAGCACCATCGCCATGGCATTCCAGCGATTGATGTTCTCGATCTTTTTTTCCAGGGCGATATCGCCGGGGTAGGCCGGTTGCTCGCTGGGGGGGATGGTATTGATATAGGGCGTATTCAGTGTCGCCTCATTGAGATTAATGCCAGTGCTGATGATGCGATCTTGCACCGCGCGGAGGATTTCACGCACTCCGCTTTCGCCGAATTCACGATGAATGTAGTCGATGGACTCCTGCCACTCCTGCTTGTCGATGGCGAGGGCTTCGGGGCTGGCTGGGGGCTTGTCGTGGGGCTGGGGCATTGCGCTACCTAGTGGGTCTTGTCGGCGAGTTTCGAGGGGTAAAGAATAGCAAGTTCAGGCTTTTATAAAATTGCGAATTGGGCTGCACATCCCTATAGTTGCGCAATTATTACTTGTTATATTTGTCATTTGGGGTGGAATATGCCAAAAGTAGAGCTTGACGAGATAGACCGTAAAATACTCCACTACCTGCAAAACGATGGCCGTATGAGCAATGCCGAGTTGGCCGATAAGGTGGCCCTGTCACCATCACCCTGTTTGCGGCGGGTGAAAGCGCTGGAGGCAAAGGGCGTGATTGACCGCTATGTGGCCATTGTTAACCCCAAGCAAGTGGGCCTGCCGGTCAACGTGGTGATTCATGTCTCCCTGCACAGCCAGGAACTGAGCCAGCTGCAAACCTTTCAACAGCGCATTGGCGAGTGTGAAGAGGTGATGGAGTGTTATTTAATGACCGGTGGCTCCGACTATATGCTGCGGGTCGTGGTACCCGACCTCGAACACTACCAGCATTTTTTGGTGGAAAAACTCACCCGTATCCCCGGTATTTCGAATATTCAGTCGAGTTTTGCCCTGCAACAGTTGATTGATAAAACCGAGTTGCCCATCGATTACTGATTTTTCTATAGTCCGCGCCTACCGTAGCCATAAATGTGTGACCCAAAAAGGCGATAACGCTTTTATTATCATTTGTTACTAGACCACGTAGCTAATGGCGGCAATAATCGGAGGTTACCAATTATTAATGATAGAGAAAATTGTAATGCCTATAAAGATTGATCCAGAGACAGGTTTAAAAATATTCAACACACGCGCCGAAAAGGCCAATGACAAAATTACCGGCAAAGGTTACTCAGTAGTGACTGACGAGGCGCTGACATCACTGGCAGAAGAGAAAGCCGGTGACGTCTTTAATGCCGATGAGCAAGCCAAGTATTTAGAGTTCAAAAAGTCGCGAACCGGCGTCGCCGAATACATTGGTATGGACGGTAAGTTCAGTAAATACCTCAACGATGTCCATTCTCAGCCGCCGATTCCAAGAGAACCTCTGGATGATGAATGTGAAATCCTGATTATCGGTGCGGGCTTCGCGGGTCTGATGCTGTGGTACAAACTGAGCCAGGCGGGATACAAAGATGTGCGCTTTTGTGAAAAAGGCGGCGATGTGGGCGGCACTTGGTACTGGAATCGCTATCCGGGCATTGCTTGCGATGTTGAATCTTATAGCTACCTGCCCTTGCTCGAAGAGATGGGTTATATCCCAACGATGAAGTTCGCCAGTGGTTTCGAGATTATGGAACACTGTCAGAACATTGCGAAAAAGACCGGTTTCTACGATAAATGCCTGTTCCACACCACGGTTGAAGAAACCCAGTGGGACGAGTCTGCTGGACGCTGGATCGTTAACACGGATCGTGGCGACAAGATGAAAGCTAAGTTCCTGGTCGTTGCCAACGGCATTTTGACCACGCCGAAGCTGGCCAAAATTGAAGGCATGGAAGACTTTAAAGGCGATGCCTTCCATACCTCACGATGGGATTATAACGTCGACATCACCGGTAAACGTGTCGGCATTATCGGCACGGGTGCTACGGCGGTGCAGATTATTCCTGAAATTTCAAAAACCGTAAAAGAGCTGTTTGTGTTTCAACGCACGCCTTCATCGATTGATGTCCGTGATCAGAGGGAGACGACTCCTGAAGAATACGCAACTTGGCCAAATGAGGACGATTGGGCGAAAAAACGGCGGGCAAGGTTTGCCAAAATTTCATCGGGTCGTACGGCACTGTCAGGTAATGATGACTACCTGTCCGGTAAAATTGAAGATGCAAAACCGAAGAAGAAGCACAAGACAGTCCTGTCGCCCGAAGAGCGGCAGCAGAAGCAACTGGATACCAACTTCCGCATCATGGAAGTCATTCGGGCCAGGGTTGACTCTATCGTAGAGGATCCAAAAACGGCGGCGGCCTTGAAGCCTTACTACAACTACGGTTGTAAGCGCCCGACCTTCCACGACGAGTATCTGCCGGCGTTTAACAAGCCCCATGTGCACCTTGTTGACACGGCTCCCAAGGGTGTTGAAAAAATCACTGAGAATGGCGTTGTTCACGATGGCGTCGAGTACCCCGTTGATGTGCTGGTCTACGCGACTGGATTCCAGTGGATGGCGACGTCGACATTCGACATGATCAAGGGCTGTGATGGGCGAACCCTGAAGCAAACCTGGGATGAAGGTGGCACCAAAACCTGGTTGGGCTTGCAGACTAAAGGCTTCCCCAACATGTTTGTTATTACCGGCCCTCAGGGCGGTGGTGGTAGCTTCAACTTCACCGATACCATCAATGATCATGGTGAGTACGTGCAATGGATGCTCGATACCATGGCAGAGAAAGGCGCCGACGTTGTTGATATTACTGAGGACTCTCAGGTTGAGTACGCCGAGCATTGCGCTGATGCGGACAGCGCCACGCAGGCTCTGCGTGATTGTATTTCTTACTACGATAATGAAGGGACTGCCAAGCCGGGTCAGCTGGTTTACTACGGTGGTGGTCGCTGGCATAAATATCGAATCAAAGGGCAGGAGAGTCTTGCCCCCTATGTGTTTGAAACTAAGTCTTAATTAGTGTGTAGAGGGTGCGAGGCTTTGGCCTCGTGCCCTCAGTTTTAGTGGAGTTCGGTTTAAATGGAGTTCGGCTCTGCCGCTATATTCTTTATTCTGTAAGAATAGTTCGCCATTAGCAGTTTGCACTTTTCACCAAATTCGTAAATTAATTCGTCAATACGTTCCGGGCTTTCCAGCCTTTCTCTGATAATGATTCTTGCCCTGTGCATAAATTTTTTGCGCCTGTCTGCAATAGAAATACCCGCTGCGTCATAGAGTAAACTGGCAGTGCGCAACAGAGTTTCTGAATTCAGGGCGATAGCGCGGACCACTTCACTGTCGACATTCGGGTTCTTCTCCAGTCCGCCGGCGGTGTATTCATAATAAATACCGCACTCCAGTGCCGAGTCAGCGAAGACAAGGGATTTGCTTTCTTGTTGGCTGTTTAGATTCAGCGCCAGGCTGCCGCTAGAAACGATAGCCAACAGCATACCGACGGGGAGGGCTTTGAACGTTGTCATTTTTATTATGATCCTGATCATTTTTGAGGCTCTAATCGAATGCGTCAACAGCACTAATGATAGACTCACCTTCAAGTTATTCCTGTATTTTCACGCGACTCTGGTCGAGTGGCGTTTAGTGTTCGATCTTTTGGAAGATAAATGAATTATAAGCATTGCCTTGTTGGCGCGTTGTTAACGATAAATTTGGTGGCTTGTTCTGAGAAAAATGAAGAGCCCACTATTCTGGAAACATCTGTTGTGACTAGTGTTGAGGTGGGCCAGCAAAGTGAGGCTGAACAACCCAGCCCTGCTATCGCCATGGATCTCTATAAAAGCCCGACCTGTGGTTGTTGTGGAAAGTGGGCCGATCATGCCGAAGACAGGGGCTTTGCGTTGACGACGCATCACCCTGCAGATTTAAGTAAGTTGAAGGCTGAGCGGGGTATCGCCCCTCAATATCGGTCTTGCCACACAGTGGTTTCTGCCGATGACTATGTTTTTGAGGGGCATGTTCCCGCTCGGTTTATTCATCAATTTCTCACCGCACCTCCCGCCGATGCAATAGGCCTTGCGGTGCCGGCTATGCCCATGGGCAGCCCGGGTATGGAAATGGGTGATCGCTTTTCTCCCTACCAGGTTTTACTGTTAAAACGAGATGGCAGTGCTGAGGTTTATGCCGAGGTGAGCTCACCTCTCGAACAGTATTAGTCGTTATTTACTGAGCAGCAGACGATAAAACAATGAAAGCTAAAAACCTGGCTTGCCCTATTGATGGTGAGCGGCTAACGCTGGAAGAAAAACAATTACGCTGTATTAACGGCCACAGTTTCGATCTGGCCCGTCAGGGCTATGCGAATTTATTGCCGGTGCAGCACAAGCGCTCGAAGCACCCGGGGGACAGTAAAGAAATGGTGGCAGCGCGCCAGCGATTTCTAGATACCGGTGTTTATGCGCCGGTGGCTGATCTTTTATCAGCCACCTTGCACACGGCAATTAGCGGGATTGACCAGCCCTCTTGTCTCGATGCCGGTTGCGGTGAGGGCTATTATTTGGAATATGCCCTTAATTATGTTCGGGCTAAAAAAGCTGGCGACGCACTAAGCCTTATTGGTCTGGATATTTCGAAAGAAGCGGTTATTGCCGCAGCAAAAAGAAATAAAACTATTAGCTGGGTGGTGGGCACTAATCGACAGCCGCCTCTATTGCCAGCGAGTGTCGATATTATTTTGTGCGTTTTCGGTTTCCACAGTTTTCAGGGTTTTAATAAAATTTTGCCCCTGGGTGGCAAGCTGGTATTGGTTGAGCCCGGCCCCGACCACCTGCAGGAATTGCGGCAGGTCACCTATGCCCAGCTCAATAAAACTGATCTGAGTAAACTGGATGATGCCTTTACCAGGGGCTTTAAACAGGTGGGAGAGCAAGTGTTGCGCTTTAAAACGCCCGCGCTGTCGAATGAAACGCTACAAGATTTATTGTTGATGACGCCGCATTTTTTTAGGGCCACTCAAGAAGGTCGAGAGGCCGTCGCAAAGCTCGATGATGTGAGCTTAACGGTCGATATGGTTTTTAGAAGCCTGGAAAAAGTCGAAGACATTGTTGCAGAGGCCGAGCAAGCTCCATCCGTGGAGTAGGCTTTTTTCTGGCGAATTTCCGGGGTTTTGGCAGCCCTTTAGTTCGACGATATGTCAGCTCTTAATAGTCAGCTTTTGATAATGAGGAGTAAATTCTGTGCATGTTCCGCCGCCGTTCTACCGAGCGTGGTTAAGTAGCCGCCATCGGCTTGTGTAATCAGGTCTTTGTCAAATAAGCGTTGCGCTGCGTCAATAACATTGGACTCGGCGGAGGAATGGATTTTTATACCCTCCTGAGTGGTCTTGAGGTTGTAGCGGGCAAGAATGTTGATCTCGTCGCCAATCTGCGTGTTGTAAGGCATGGCTTGTCCTCTAATGATTGTGGGGCTAGTGTACGTGAAAAAATAGAGCAGCCAAACTGAGCTAGATTAATTACCCGGGCCTAAAGGGTCTACATGCGTTGGAAGCGAGGCGAGTCTTGTTTGTTTCAGGTAGAACTTATTAAATTTAATAATGTAAAAATATATTATCAATAGTGATGTCAATAGGCTTTGTGGATAGAAATCTTGATATTGTTTTAAGGTGGGTTACTGTATAGGTGGTGCGTTAGTTAACCATTAATGATAATTAACTATACTGTTAAAGCAATTTTTGACTATTAAATATAGGAATCTATGCGTTGTGAATTTTGATGGTATGACAGATCAGGCCGTGGCCGCTGAAATTGGCCAGCGCATAGACCAGCTGCGCCTTGAGCGGAATATGACCCAGCAACAAATCGCCGATGCGGTGGGTTTGTCGCGAGTCAGTTACGCCAAGCTGGTAGCCGGGCAGGCCAAGTTCGCCAATGTAATTGCCGTATTGCGCGCCCTCGATCAGCTGGCTTTGTTAGAAAACTTTGTGCCTGAGGCCGTGTTTAGTCCTTTGGAGCAATTGAAGATGAAGGGTAAGCAGCGCCAGCGCGCGAGTGGTAGCCGCAGCAGGGCAGCGAGTGCAGTGGCTGATGATCCCGATAAGAATGAAACGCTGGATTGGTGATGGAGAACCTCGCAGAAGTTCGCCTCTGGGGTAAGCAGGTAGGCGCACTGGCCTATGACCCCGCAACGGGTATTAGCACCTTCGAATTCTCAGCCCAGTGGCGTGAATCGGGCATCGAAATAGCGCCACTACAGATGCCCATCGCAGCCACCAAATACAGCTTCCCCGGCTTAAGCCCCGCCACCTATCGCGGCCTACCGGCGATATTTGCCGACACCTTGCCCGATGACTTCGGCAATGCCGTCATTAATGCCTGGTTGGCGCGAACCGGCCGCGATGCCAACGCCTTTAGTCCTATCGAGCGCCTACTCTACACAGGTAGCCGAGGCATGGGTGCCCTGGAGTTTTCACCAGCCATTGATCGAGGGCGCATGGGTGGCAAAGGGGGGAGTGAGCTGGCATTAGACTCGCTGGTGGCGATGGCGCAAACGGTGCTCGATGAAAGGCTCGGCTTACAGCAGCAGGTAAATCAACTGTCTGTGGATAGTGGTCTTGCCACGGATAACGATGAAGCTATGCAGGCTATCTTGCAGGTCGGTACTTCAGCCGGGGGTGCACGGGCCAAGGCTCTGGTGGCGGTGAATGCCGAGCGCACGCAGATTCGCTCCGGCCAGGTCGATGCCCCGGAGGGTTTCGAGCACTATCTGCTGAAATTTGACGGTGTGGCAGAGCATAAAATAGACAGCGAAACCTTTGGTGATCCCCTCGGCTTTGGCCGCATGGAGTACGCCTATTATTTGATGGCACAAGATGCCAGCATCAATATTTCCCCCTCCGAACTATTGTTGGAAGGCGACCGCGCCCACTTCATGACCCGACGCTTTGAGCGCGAGGGCAATCGTAAATTGCACTATGTATCCCTCTGCGCAATGGATCATGCCGATTATAAAAAGCCCGGTACCTACAGTTACGAACAGCTACTCGCCGTGGCCCGCCAGTTAAAGCTGCCACGAGCCGATGCCATCGAAATCTTCCGCCGTATGGTGTTCAACGTCGTGGCGCGAAACCACGACGACCACAGTAAAAACTTTGGCTTTCTGTTAGATGAGCCTACTGGGGAAGAAGGTGGCAGACCAAAATGGCGTCTGTCACCAGCTTTCGATATTGCCTACAGCTACAAGCCGGGCTCACCCTGGGTCGACTCGCACCAGCTCTCATTGAATGGGAAAAGAGAACACTTTGAGCGCAGTGATTTACTGGCGGTTGCCACGTTAATCGGTAATTTTACCCGTGAAGCCCCGAAGATTATTGACCAGACTCTGGCGGTGGTAAACCAGTGGCCACACTACGCCAATCAGGCAGGTGTATTTGCAGCCTTACAAAAGGAAGTACAGAGCAATTTACGATTGGCTATTTAATGGTGGTTTGAAGTCAGTTAAGGGCAATTAGGCTGGTGAATATTTCAGGCCGCCGAGTCGTCAATAAGCGCTGTAGCGCGATGACCGCATAGTCACACGAGGAGTGGTAGAGCTACGGTTGAAAGCTGCTAAAATCACCGCCTTTTTCAGTAGTAGGCTTAGGTGAAATGACAGAAGTAGTAGCGAATCAAAGTACAGAGCAGGATTATGATGCGATTGTAGTAGGTGCAGGCCTTGCTGGCTTGTATGCAGTGTATAAGTTGCGCGAGATGGGCCTGCGCGTGCGTGGTATCGAAGCCGCTCCGGCAGTGGGTGGCACCTGGTATTGGAATTGCTACCCCGGTGCGCGTGTTGATTCACAATCCTATATCTACCAGTACTGGTTCTCCGATGAGCTGATTCAGGAATGGAACTGGGCGGAGCGTTTTCCGCCCCAGGCAGAAGTCGAACGCTATCTGAATTTCGTTGCCGATAAATTCGAGCTGCGCAAAGACTATGCCTTCGAAACTCGCGTCACTTCCGCCGACTGGGACAACGACGCCCAGTGCTGGCAGGTTGCCACCGATCAGGGCGAGACCTTGAGTGCGCGTCATTTCATCAGTTGCACCGGTATGTTGTCTGAGCCCAAGGCGCCCGACTTCCCCGGTAAAGACGCCTTTAGGGGGCCTATCGTTCACACCGCACGCTACCCCCGTGAAGGCCTCGATTTAAAAGGCAAGCGCGTGGGCGTGATCGGTTGTGGTGCGACCGGCATCCAGCTGATTCAAACCATTGCCAGCGAAGTAGAGCATCTAACCGTCTTCCAGCGCACAGCCTCTTACGGCGTGGCAATGCGTAATGACCAGTTCGACGATGCCGATCGCGATCACTGGCGTTCGAAGTCCGCCGAGTTGCAGGAAAAGGTCTACAACAGTTTCGTCGGCTTTGACTACGATTTTGAACACGGTTCCTGGTATGACAGTACGCCAGAGAAGCGCCTGCAGGTACTCGAAGAAAAGTGGCAAGAGGGCTCATTGAGCATGTGGGTCGGGACTTATCCCGAGATGTTTACCGATCAAGCGGTGAATGATGAGGTTTCTGACTTCGTGCGTAAGAAAATTAGTGCGCGCATTACTGACCCCGCCATCGCCGATCTCATCACCCCGAAGACCCACGGCTTTGGCACCTACCGTGTGCCCCTCGAGAACGGTTACTACGATGTCTATAACCGCGACAATGTCGAACTGGTTGATGTCAAAAGTGCGCCCATCGAATGCTTTACCGCAACGGGCCTGAAAACGACGGAGGGTGAATACCCCCTCGACATCATCATTATGGCCACCGGTTTTAATGCGGGCACCGGCTCCCTGTCGAAGATGAATATTCGCGGTCGTGAAGGCTTATCGCTAACGGATGAGTGGAATAAAGATATTCGTACCACCCTTGGCCTACAGGTTCACGGCTTTCCCAACCTGTTTACAGTTGCCGGGCCTCTCGCGCCCTCGGCGGCGTTCTGTAATATGGCCACCTGCTTGCAGCAGCAAGTAGATTGGGTGACAGACTGTATTGCCCACCTGGAAAAGGAACACCTTAAATCAATCGAGCCAACACTGGCCAAGCAGGATGAGTGGGTAGCCCATCACGACGAGGTCGCCAACTCGACCCTGTTTGCCGCGACCCAATCCTGGTACACCGGCGCAAATATCGAAGGTAAACCGAGCAGATTAATCTCGTATATTGGCGGCGTGCACGAATACCATCGCCGTTGTGAAGAAGCGCAAGAGAGTGAATACGCGGGCTTTACCAAAGTCTAAGCTATTGTGAGAGGGCTCTGTCAGTTATTGGCTGGCAGAGTTCTTGTTTGTGACTTATCTGTAAGCCTCCCCAGTTTTTTTCAAGCGTCGTAGCCGAAGAGCTTGTGATGTGATTGTAGGCTGATTGTGGCATTGCAAGACCTGACCCCGTTTTCTTGTATCTTTTTGCTCTACAGAGCAGGGGATTTCATCAACTTGTAACCCCATCGAATCAAAGTGGGTATAGAGAGTTATTGCTCCACCGATGATTGCTGCCAGCAATGTTGCTAATGCGCCATACTTTGCATACTTATGGGATTGTTCACTCAACCCCTCATTCTCCTTATTTAAAACCTAACGCCTTGCTCATCCGAAAATTTGGAGCGCAGCGAGAAATTTTTCCGAGTGCAGCAACTTGTTAGGTGCGGATTAATCTTGATAGGTTGTCCGTCCATATTCCAGGCTCAAGAATTAGCTTATCGGAATACCTATCAGGGTATTCTTTATGCCGATTGAAATCCTCTGCTTTTGCATATAGAAACTTCCACTCCATAGTTCTTGAAAAAAGGCATGCCGCCACTAAATCAATCTCATTACTTCTATAGAATCTATTGCGCCTTGTATTCCCTGTTTCGTCGGTTGAATTTCTAGTTCGTTTAAAATCAATGGTTAACTGATTTAAGTGAAACTGCTGAACAAAATCCCTTGGACTTAACTGACCTACCGATGGGTGCTCAACATGAGATGCGCTATATTGATATCTAGTAATACCGGATTCGCGATACTTTTGAGGAAGCAATTTAAGGGCAGTTTTCAGAGTGCCTAAGGTTGCCTGCTTTAGTGCGGTTACTTCGAGTTCCAAATCAGTGCATATTGCATCAATTGAAATTAATCCATTATCGTTTAAATAGCATAGATAATCGTAGATGGCTGGCTTTGTTGTATTTTTAATAACCTCTACATTTTTACATTCAAGTGAAAGAGTTCTATTACCAACATTAATATAAAAATCTTTGTCCAAATCGCCAGATGCAGGCTGAATTGCATCGATCTCTCCATTTTGAGCTAGTTCGATTAGTACTTTTTCCAAGTGCTTTTCTGCAACAGCGCCCCTTACAGCCATGTAGGCGCGTGGGTTGTTTTCAAATACATTTGATAACTCTACTGCTGTTAAGCCTGTTGCTAAGTCTATTTCTTGCGCGGTCATTCTTCATCCTTGCCGTATTCAAGTAGGTCAGATATTGAGCATTCAAGGACGCGGCAGAGGGTGTCTAGAGCTGTGAGGGTAGTGTTGTAAGCAGGTCTTGAGCCTATAGCTTCTAATGTAGCTTTAGACAAGCCACTAAGCTCAGCAAGCTCATGATAAGTAAGCTTACAGTTGTTGTTTTTGCTGTAAGCTGCCATTACTTCTCTTAATTTCACTTCAATCACTTGTACTCTCAATACAATTTTGTTACTGTTGATTTGGGTTATGGTCGCAGTAGTTGCGAGCACGCTTAGATAAACTTTCTAAAGATAATTGAAATAGACAATATGCTCAAGACAATTAGTTTATATACAGGCGCGGGAGGACTTGATCTTGGGCTCGAAGCGGCAGGTTTTGAAACAACTGTTGCCGTTGAGTTCAACAAATGGGCTTGCGAGACTCTTAACCATAATCGACCACAATGGAACACATTGCATCGTGACATTCACGATGTATCCAGTAGTGAAATTATTGAAGTCGGAGGATTCTCTAACAATGAGCCGAGCCTATTGATTGGTGGCCCTCCATGCCAACCTTTTTCAAAAGCAGCTTACTGGTCTAAAGGTGATACAAAAAGATTAAATGACCCTCGTGCAGATACATTATCGGCTTACCTTAGAGTATTAAAAGATCTCAAACCAAAAGCGTTTTTAATGGAAAATGTCTTTGGCATTACCTACAAGGGAAAGGATGAGGCAATCGACCTTCTTAGGGGTGTTGTTGCAAAAATTAATGCCGAAGAAGGAACAAATTATAATTTCAATTTAGGCATTATAAATGCCGCAGACTTCGGCGTCCCTCAAATAAGAGAAAGGGTTTTTATAATAGGCTCACGTGACGGTCTTGATTTTAAATTCCCTGTTCCGACACACAAAAACCCTGAATTTGAAGAAAATGATTTATTTCCCTTGGAGAATTGGCGCACAACATGGGATGCAATTGGTGATTTAAATCATTTAAGCCACTCAGATATTCCAGCTACTGGAAAATGGGCTGATCTGTTGCCAAGCATCCCAGAAGGTAAAAACTACTTGCATCACACCAATAGAGGGGACGGGTTGCCTTTGTTTGGATGGCGCGCTCGCTATTGGAGCTTCTTACTTAAACTTGCTAAAGATAAGCCTTCTTGGACTATTCAGGCGCAACCTGGAAGTGCAATAGGCCCATTTCATTGGAAAAGCCGTAGACTCTCAACTAGAGAACTATGTCGCATCCAAACTTTTCCAGATGAGTTTGATATCCTTGGGGGAAGAACAGAGATACAACGTCAGCTCGGTAATGCAGTACCAAGTCTTATGGGCGAGATATTGGGGAGAGAAATTAAACGACAGTTTTTTCAAATAGAAACGAATTCACCTCTTAAATTACTTCAGGAAGTTAATAAAACACCTTTTAGGAAGCAAAGAATCAGGCCTGTTCAAGAAAAATATTTAGAGTTGCTAGGCGAACATAATGATCACCCTGGAACTGGAAAAGGACCTCAGGCGATTAGCAGAAAGAGCACCTAACGCTTCGCTCTGCGGAAAATTTGTCCGGCAGCAGCGCCTTGTTAGAAATTTCGACTGATTACGGCACAGTATTTCTATTTGAGAATACTGTCACAGATTTTGCTCCACGCGATAAAGCGACATATAGATTCTGTGGAGTCATAGCGCCAGCATCCAAAATAAGAGAGTGCTCTGATTCTAAGCCTTTCAACAGCAATGTAGATCCAATAGCTCTTTGCGGAATTCTTTTATCGCCTTGGTGCCGTCTCTGCTCTCGTATAATTTCTGCTGACATCATAATTGTTTTAGAAGGATCACTAATACTTAACGAAACAGCATTCTTTAAGGCAGAGAATGCACCTTTTCTAAAGGTCCTTGTATTAGGGCAAAGCTCAAGAGAGCTTAACAAGCTAGCTATTGAGTCCCTACCTCCAGTTTCGATTACCAATTTAACTGCAAGCTCTATCTCTGTAGCTGGTGTGCGATTTCTTCCTGCTAAAATTGTAGGTATACGCTTATTTATGTTTGACCGCCCAACCCCTGCCATCATTAATGAAACTGAGCTGAGAATTGTATCAGCTAGTTCGCTGCCATTTAAATTGTCCATATTAGAGGCGATTTCGGTAACATCACCCAGATCTACAGGCTCAACGACATCAATACCTCTAGATGAGCTAGCAAAGTTATGTCTTGATCTAGGATTTCTAGAATCTCCGATAATTAGAAGTGAATCTTCAACGTTATTTTCAGTTCTTATTCGATATTGGGCTTGATTTTGAGTTTGAATGTTTTTCTGTGCGTTATCGGATAATTCATTCCAGTGCACATGGGCAGGACAACCTAATAAATTAATAGAGCCTCCATTCAGTAAGGCGTCTCGACAATTTAGTACCCATTGCCCTAACTCGGGGGTTTCCGCATTAATCCATCGCCAAGGAGTATTTAGTTCAGCAATTAAAGGAAATCTTGCTTT
Organism: Candidatus Reddybacter sp.; assembly: GCA_041277045.1. Taxonomy (GTDB): domain Bacteria; phylum Pseudomonadota; class Gammaproteobacteria; order Pseudomonadales; family Porticoccaceae; genus Reddybacter. Next base: position 1,321,977 of record JBGFSY010000001.1, read on the forward strand.
TACATCTTGATCCCATGAAGGCATAGGCCCACCGAAATTAAATATGCATTGCATCGGGTCGCCAAACACTACTGTAGGTAAAACTTCTGACAATGAACATATCAATTTATGCTGGTCGACATCGCAGTCTTGATACTCATCGACCAACAACCGTGAATATGACGACCTAATTATCTCAACGATATTTCCAGTACAAATATATTCATTAACTTTTCTCCGTAATTCCGGATAAAAAACTCTCGGGTTCTTTGGCGTGCTCTGAATTACACATGAATTCGGGAACATTTTTGCAACACGTAAAGCCCAGCCATCTATAGTCGATACAACAAAATTATTACTAGGAACTCTTAGCCGTTTTAGCCTTTGCTTTAACGCCGCTACTCCCGCTGTTGTATGTGTTAATACCAAATAAGGCTTCACAGTTTCAATATTTAGAGCTTCTGTAATTAAGTGTGTTTTTCCACAACCAGCGGGTGCAACTACCAACCCTCTTTCGGAATTTAGAACAGCCTCTAGTGTCACTACTGATCTCCTTGAGGTCTGGACCAAGAAAATAAACTATTTATAGGGACCTTAAATACATCGGTGAAGTTGTGATAGCTTGGCATAACAATTGATTTCGCTAATGTTTCAGCTGGCTCGATGTCTTTATACCAAGACTTCTTCTTAGCAGCCTTTGACAATACTGCTCTCATAGAATCGTCAAAATCATCAAGACAATCATCTAAAGAAAATTCATTATTTGAAAAATTTTGAATGCTCGAATTTATAGAATCACGGCTTTTTCTTGAAATAGCATATTCAATTAACTCTGGTATAACGTCCTGTGGACAGGAGTTAAATAAGACATCTTCTGTGGCGAAATTATTACCCCATTCAAAGACGCTAATCCCTTGTTCTTGCGCCTCAGCAGTAAACACAGCATGCTCAAGGCTCTTGTCAGAATCTTTGAAGATAGCCGTTGAGTAACCCAGGCTTCTAAAAACCTTGGCGCGCTGAAACATGCTATCGCCCCCTCCATCAGTACAATATGTACCATATGCTTGAATACTCGCGGTATTTTGAGTCTGGCAATAAAGATCGATACCCTTAACTAAACCAATTTCTGTCTTCCCTTCACAAACTATTACCGATTTACTAAAGAACGCTTCGGCACACACCCTTAAGGTACTTTGTTGTTCATCACCTCCACTTAACGAAAAAATCAAATGTGAATAATTAGTATTCGGCGGCGGAAATGGGACTGCACCAGCTTTTCTAACTACATGTAATTGGGTAGCTTGAAGCTCTCTTAGAACATATGGTGAATGCGTTGTAATAAAAAGCTGTTGATCAGGCTCTTCTGTTTTAGATCCTAGCTCATTTAACAGCCTTGTGATTCTATATGGTTCCAAACCATATTCGGCTTCATCCACAATAAGTATTCTAGACGCACTAGCTGCTTTTTGGAGACCACTAATTAGCAATCGAGCAGAGCCTGTCCCCAATTGCCTTAGCGGTGTGTTGTCATTATTATGTAGACTAATAGCACCATGGGAGAGGGAAACGCTGTTAACATCAAGTAAAGCCTTTAAATCACCTACTGGCACACCTAAGTTGTTCGCTACAGTTTTAACCTGCGTTAAAACATTATCGACACCTTCAATTTGATGCTCAGAAAATGCTACGCGAGAATTACGACTAAGTTGAGCCAATGTTGACGATATATCAAAGCTATCTTCCGATAATTTATTTAAAACAGATCGATTTCCCCAAGCTAAATGTTGATTAGAAGCTACACCTAATCTAGCTGGAGTTACTAGCTCGCGGTGTTTCCAAGGCAGCCTTCTTTCTGTACCTTCAACTTGCGCTCTTTCGGAATAGAGTAGCCAGTCTGCATCTAAATCTGCGCCTACGGTTAATTTTAATGTAAGAACAACTTCTTCGTTGGCCTGAGGTTCATCAGTTATTGTTCCAGACGCTGAATTAAAGCTTCTTAAGAACATACCATAAACATCAATATTTTTGAGTTGATCACTTAAAGCGCCAAGGGTGATCCATATTTCTATTGGGCTATCTGTATTAAGCTCAAAAAAATCAGCATCCGTAAATGGATAGGATCGTCTTGCTCCCAAAGCAAGGTCTATAGCCTCTAGTATGGTAGATTTACCCGAATCCCCAGGGCCAATCAGGCAGTTCAATCCAGGATTAGGAAGCCATTCCAGGTCTTTAATTGCTCTAAAATTTTTTATATGGATATGTCGAACTTGTGACAAGATAAAATCCTTCTTACTTTAACGAGCTACGAGAATAGATAATCGGTGTATTTCTAACGCCGCAATAAAAGGCGAGCGTAGCGAGTCCAGCCCACGTTTTTTTGTGGGCGATTTTTCATTGCCTTGTTATGCACTTTTATCTTCATGTGCTCCAGCTGATTTATAGTATGATTCTCTTAAAGCTGGAATTGGATTGCCGCCGTCTGCTTGCTTGTAATGTCGAGTAAACCAAGTAATTAGATTGTGCTTCATCACAATTTTTGAGTCTGCGAACTCGAAGCGCTTTGAGTGAAAGCTCCGACCCTTTTCGTATGCGTCAAATTCTTCAATTGTCACTGGCTTTTCATCAATGTTGTAAATTGTTGACTCAGAACCATATGCCACGCCATTTGTTTTATTGTATTTGTTATTTAGGAACCATCGGTCATTCTCACACATTCGAATAAGGGTATTTAAATTATCAGTTAGTATCCATTTTCCAATAGCCTTATGTAGGAGCATGTCTCTAAGAACAAGCAATAAAGGAAGAATGACAAATGTGAATGCTCCAGCACCCATTATTTTAAATATTGCCATCCACGAAATATCAAACATTTGCACGATCTCTCCTTATTGCATAACATTTTATTCAACGGAACCCTTCCGACTATCACCTTTCTCACTATCACAAAAGCTTTTCGGTAAGGAAAGGGCTACTTAACGTTATTATTCAATGAGTTAACTGGGCTTTCAGCTCGCGATTGAAAGTGATAGTGAGAGCAGGGATGCTGGTCAAGAAAATCTTTTCGCTTGATCATATATTTATATTGTTAAGTTTCAAAGACTTGTAAGATTTTCAGGTGATAGTGAGAATGCTTCTCCTGATGTCGGTAGCTTGAGGTATTCTAGGTTTACTTCTGTTGACCCTGCTTGTTGCCAGATATCATCAGAATTCGTAACGATAACTGGGCTCAGCCCCCAACTTCTCGCAACCACACCCCTGTGCCAAGCATCAATTAAACCCTAACGCGCCGCAGGAATCGTCTTGCCCACCGGTTCACCATCAATAATTTGGTCGCAATACTCCGATAAACCGTAACCAACTTTATCTTCGTACCGGTACTCCGTCATGGCTTCGGTAATGCGGGTGTGCAGCCATTCGCCATTGTCGAGCTGGCGTCGGTTGCGCACGGGTACCAGGGTAATCACTTTACCGGTAATGATGTATTCGCCTTTTTCGGTTTTTGCCCAGGCGCGCAGTGCGGTTTGGTTGAAGTCGTCGTCCCATTCGGAGTCGACGGTGCACTCGGTAATCAGTTCGTATTCGCCGTTATTTAAAATCATGCCGCCGGAGTCGAGTTGCCCATCGGCGGTGCCGGTGGTCATGATCATGGCGCCGAAGTTTTCGTCAAAGCTGATGGGCAACCAGCGGTACCAGTAAATGTTCTGCCAGTAGCGTGGGCCCCAGGAGTGGTCGCGCAGGCCGTAGCCAGAAATCGTCCAGGTGTCGTCGCCGACGGTGATGGTGCCTTCGGCTTTCACGTGCTGTTCGAAGTGGGCGCGGGCGAGGGCGTGTTCCATGTCTAACTCAATGGGTGAGCCGTCATCGTTTAAATGCTCGCCGCCGTAGATGGGCGAGATGCCGGTGTAGTCGAGTTTAATGGAGCAGGGTTTTTTGGGGTTTTCTTTAAAGGCTTTACTGGGGTTGAGTAGAGCCTGGGGGTCGGCCATTACCAGTATGTCGCCGTCATAACTGACGTGAAGTTTTTTGTAGGGCTCGACAATGTCGAAGCGCGCGCCACCTGCCTCAAAGGCATCGTTAGTGGTGATGCTGGCTTTTTGAAACATAAAGCCAGCAGTGCCGTCGGGGAAGTACAGGCAGATGGAGACCTCGGCATAGCCTTCGTTGACGCGGTTGCCGATGCGAAACCAGCCGCCGACTTTTTGTTCGCCATCGTAAATGTTGTAGTAGGCACTTTCGTTAAAGTTGCTAGCGGCTTCGGGTTCGTGGGTGTATTCGTCTTTGGGTTCCATCCTGACGTTGTCTTCAGGCTTGGTGATAAAGGCGTGCTTGGCCATTTTTATTGTCTCTAATTTGAAGGGCTTAATAAGTGAATAATTGGGGTGTCTGAGTATGCGCGATGCTTCACTGGTCGGCAAATAGCTGGCTTAGCCTGTTGCGCGGCGGAACTCCATAGTGGCGTCGTCGACCTTGCCGAACTTTAAGTTTTTAATATCGAGCAGATAATTTTGCGGTGCCATCCAGGGGTCTTTATCGCCCTGTTTGGGTAGTTTGTTTTTCGCCCGTTGCACATAACCAGACGATAGATTAAACCACTCGCTTTCACCGATATTGGAGCCGTCAAAGCGCGGTGTGCATCGCTGGGTGGCGCTGCTATCCATATGCTTAAGCAGGCGGCAAACATAGGCGCAGGTGAGGTCGCTGTGCAGCGTCCACGAGGCATTAGTGTAGCCAAAGGAGGTGGCCATATTAGGTATGTCGCTGTACATCATGCCCTTGTACATATAAGTCTCGGCGGGTTTTATGGCTTTGCCATCGACACTCAGGGCGATGCCGTTGAAGACCTCCAGTGCCAGACCGGTGGCCGTTACGATCATATCGGCTTCCAACTCTAGTCCCGATTTTAATCGGATGCCGCTGGTGGTAAAACTGTCGATATGGTCGGTGACGATGGATGCGCTGTTATCTTTTAAGGTGTTAAAGAAATCATCATCGGGCACCAGGCACAGGCGCTGATCCCAGGGGCCGTAGCGGGGGGTGAAATGGGTGTCAACATCGAAGTCTTCGCCCATGCGTTTCTGCACTTGATTGATCAGGTATTTCTTCATGCCCTCAGGGTTTTTCTTCGAGCGCTGGAAAACGAACATCATCAACAACACGTTGCGCCAGCGAATAATGTCGTAGGCCCACTTGGCGGGCAGGATTTTGCGCAGCCGATTGGCAAAGGCATCGATCGCCGGGCGCGAGAGCATGTAAGTGGGTGAGCGCTGGAGCATGGTGACGTGTTCTGCTTGTTTGGCCAACGCGGGGACTAGAGTGACGGCGGTTGCGCCACTGCCGATAACCACCACTTTTTTATCCTTGTAGTCGATATCATCGGTCCACTTTTGTGGGTGCACGAGTTCGCCCTGAAAATCGTCAATGCCGGGAAAGTCGGGTGTGTAACCGGCAGCGTATTGATAATAACCACCGCAGAGAAAAAGGAAATTGCAGGTGTATTCTGCTGGCTCGAGCCCTTTGCGGCGTTCTACTTGTAGCGTCCAGCGAGCGCTTTTACTGCACCAGGCTGCGCTCTTTACATTGTGCTGAAAGTGAATGTTTTCAGTGATCTGGTTTTCGTCGGCCGTTTCATTGAGGTATTTAAGAATGGACGGGCCATCGGCAATGGATTTTTGTTCTTTCCAGGGTTTGAAAGAATAGCCCAGGGTATACATGTCAGAGTCGGAGCGAATACCGGGGTAGCGGAATAAATCCCAGGTGCCGCCCAGTGCCTGGCGGCCCTCGAGTATGGCGTAACTTTTATTCGGGCAGTTGCGCTGTAAATGGTAAGCCGCTCCGATGCCCGAAAGCCCGGCACCAATAATTAATACGTCAAAGTGTTCCTGTAACATCGCTGAGCCCCATTATATTTATAGGTTCAGTATAGTGTCTGGTTTTGAGTAGACATGAAAAAGGGTGGCTGCACTGGGTCGCCCTCTTCGAGGCTAAACTGAATAGCGATAGTTTGTCGCTTTAATGTTGCCGCTATGAGTTGGCTTTCTTTAATTTACTAAAGACGGCGCGAATCACGTCATCGGATCCGGGGTAGGGTAGCGCGCCAGTCATATCGCTGATCTCTCCCCAGTGTTCGCCAATTTGCTCGGCTGAGGGCACGTCTTCGCTATTGAAAATATAGCCGGGGGCTTCAACAATTTGCACCTTGCTGTAGTAGCCCATGCCTGCTTCGATGATTTCTCCGGCAAGGGTGTTCTGTTCCGAGCACAACCAGCCCATCAGTGCGGTGACATATTCGGGTTTCATTTTCGGAGCCAATTTTGGTGACATAACCTCTTCTGTCATGCGGGTTAGAGCCATGGGCGCAACACAGTTAACCAGCACATTCTTCGAGGTGCCCTCTTGCTTCAAGGCGTTCATAAAACCGACCAGAGAGAGCTTAGCACTGGAATAGTTGGTGTGGCCGTGGGTGCCAAATAAGCCTGCTGCGGAGGTGGTGTGGACGATGCGTCCGTAACCCTGCTCAAGCATGATGGGCCAGGCAGCTTTGGTGCAATAAACGGCGCCCATTAAATGCACGTCCATCAAAGCGGTGAAATCTTTCAGATCCATTTTACGGAAACTTTTATCGCGCACGTTGCCGGCATTGTTGATAAGTATGTCGATGCCACCAAAATTATCGACGGCAGCTTTAATAATATTGGCACCGCCTTCTTCGATTGCCACACTGTCGTAGTTAGCGACGGCGATACCACCCGCGTCGGTGATTTCTTTCACCACCTCGTCGGCGGCTTTCGCTGAGCCACCCGTGCCCGCGACCGAGCCGCCTAGATCGTTAACGACCACTTTGGCGCCGTGCTCGGCAAAATATTTGGCGTGACTACGGCCCAGGCCTGCGCCCGCGCCGGTGACGACGGCAACTTTTCCTGCGAATGAGATACTCATGGCTTTGATTTTCCTGTTGTATTAAATACTAAGTGTGAAAGTTAAATATACAAAGGGGTTTGTTTTTTAGTTATTTAAAGCGAAGAAGGGGAGCCAATGGGCTCCCCTTCTGTGCAGATCAGTGATGTGGGCTATTAGGTAAAGCCGATGATGTTACAACTTGTATACGCGCGTCGCAGTGCCAGAGAACATGGCGTTCTTTTCGTCCTCAGAGAAATCTTTAACGATTTTCTTCATGGCGTTCCAGTACACCTGGTAGGACAGCTCAAGCTTGTCGACCGGAAAATTACTTTCAAACATGCAGCGCTCCGGGGTGAAGCACTCAATCACATGTAGGTAATATTTGGCCTGGGCGGCAACTACTTCGTCTGAGCTTGGTGGCATGGCGCGACCGGCCCAGCCCATGCCATTGTCGGGCATGGAAAAGCCGCCGAGTTTGGCGATGGTGTTGGGGCAGGCGGCGATTTCAGCAATGCCTTTTTTCCACTCCTCAAAAACTTCATCGCGCTTGGCAGCGTAAATGCCGGTGCCGACGGGAGTGCCGATGTGGTCGAGTACCATGGTGGTTTCGGGCACGGTGCGGGCCAGTTCGGCAAACTCAGGGTTTTGATAGTGGTAGTGCCACGACTCGTAGCTGTGACCCATTTTGCCGAGTATTTTCATGCCTTTAATAAAGTCGGGGTCTTTGTGAATATCTTTGGGACTGGCGGCTTCTAGCAACAGGCCTTCGCCGGGTCGTGCGTTGGCCAGGGCCTGGCGAATACCACGGAAGCGACCCTTGCTGGTTTCGCGGTGGAGGTTTACCAGATCTTCAACACCATCGCCCTGCCTAAGGTCGAAGGCGGTAACAAGTGCTGCAATCTCGGCCTGGTCGCTGTTGGGTGCGGCAGAGCGGTCGGCAAGTTCGGTAATGTATGCCACTTCGCCGAGTGAGCGCAGGTGCTCAGGGCCGTCAGTGTAATAGTTGGAATGACATTCCATGAAGACGGTTTTAATAAGGTTGTGGCCGGAGTTTGTATCTTCGGCAAGGTCTTCGAGTGAATAGGGAATTAAGCCTGCCTCAGACCACAGGTGGTGGTGCGTGTCGATAATGGCGCGCTCGGGATCAAAAATATCTTCCTGAACTTTAGCTAACCATTCGTTTTCGAGGGTCAGCGGGTTGGCGATTTGTAGGCCTTCGTATTTGCTGTCAGACATGCTTGTGACTCCTTTTTATTAGAAATAGTGTTCAGTATTGCCCTGTATTTAGCTGTCCGTAGGTTCGCAGCCTTCGTGGCAAATGTAAACCGTAAACAGTGCCCTTTGATCGGTGTCTATTGCAGAAAAAATGACCAGGCACTAGAATAGTTTTAACTAAATTTATAAATATTTCCTCATTTGGCTATTTTCAGGTGTGTAATTAAAGCTTATTTTTGTCTGTTTCACGTCGTAATAAAACGTGTCGTTGGGGAACAACGAGATTAAATAAATGCGTGTTGTCTGCCGGAAGTGGCTCAGCTATTTGGCTGGGCCGACGAGTCGTGTCGTGTTATCAGTAGTGGAAAAAACGTCTTTTAAGGTGGTGAGTAAGTTGGCGTTGGCCGCGTCCTGCACATTGACGGTTGTGGCTTTTGGGCAGGATGACTTTGCAGCCTTCGACCGTTCTATGGCAACGTTTGATCCCGGTGGCAAATATTTAACCAAGCCCGTTGAACGCACGCTGCCGGGCCTGAGCCTCAATGGCACTATTACGCACTGGTCCGACTATCTGGTGCACGACGATGAAGATATTGGCTTTCGCGACCGTGATTATCGCGGTCTGCAAATGCAAACGCTTGTTGAAATTGCCGCTTCTTATCGCTTCTCGCCAAATCTTGAGCTAACCAGTATCAACCACTTAATGTACGACGCGGTTTACGATGTCGATGGTGGTGATGGCCTTTATGCCAAGCGTGTTGATGAGAGTTATTACAAATACAATACCTTCGACCGCATTGCCCGTGAGTTGTACGTGTCTTACCGCACCTCAAAACTCGATGTGGTGCTGGGCAAACAGCAAATTGCCTGGGGCAAGATGGACGGGCAATTTATCGACGTCATTAACTCGATGGATTTCCGTGAATCGGTACAACTAGATGCTGCTGACTATGAGGTGCGCCGCTTGCCGATGTGGATGGCGAACCTGACCTATTATTTTGATGATGTTTCCTTAAATGTACTTTGGATACCCGATTTTGAGGCCAACGTTAATCCGGCTTACGGGTCGCCCTGGAAATCTCCGCTAGTTCCTCCTGGCGATCAGAGTGCGCGAAATAATGATGCCCTGTTGAATAATCGCAGCAATGCGGCGGGTGACAGAGTGCTGCAGACCCAACGTCCAGACTGGACGCATCCGAGTGATCATCAAATAGCGGCGCGGCTCGATATTGCCAGCGGGGCGCTCACCTGGGGGCTGGTGTACTACTACGCCTGGGAGCGGGATGCTTCACCTTTTGTTACCGGGCGTTTTACTGATGCCAGTGGCGATCATTTGATTATCACGCCCGAGCACGAGCGTCTTCATCACTTTGGAGCCACATCGGATTATGCCTGGGTGGCTAAAGGCGTACCGATGATCGGTACTTTACCCATCGTTTTTCGTGCTGAAGCCCTCTACACCAAAGATGCTAATTTCGTGGACTATCGCAATCTTACTGCCGTGCGAGCTGGCGGCAGTGGTAATGGCATTAGTGAGCACGACACGCTGCGAGCGGCGCTGGCATTTGAGTTTGCTTTCCCTTCTAAAGTATCGGTGATTTTCCAACCCTCGTTTTATTACACCTTTGACTGGCATGAAGGTTTGGGTGTTGGCTACGGTGGTGCTATTGGCGATGAATGGAATTTTGCCCCCGTATTTTTTATCTCCCGCCCGGTACAACGTACGCGTGACCGCTTGATGCTAAGCGCGACGATAACACCCTATCTAAGCGGCTCAAATAAAGATTATCAGGGTACAAAAATCAAGCTGATGGCGAATTATGAAATCTCACCTTTTATTAATGGTAGCGTGATTTATACCGACTACAGTGGTGGTGATGACGATGACCTGTTTGGTCAATTTCAGCAGTACGACAATATTGGTGTAGAGCTGCAATATGAATTTTAATGTGTTGCTAGCATTTAATCGTACGCTGTCGGCTTGTGCCATTCTTGGTTTGCTGGTTTTTTCTGCAGTTGCGAAGAGTGAATCTGCTAATAACAGTGAGTCTATTGGTGTGCAAACTTGGCGTACGTTGGATCAATTAACAAGCTGGGAGAGGGAGCGGATTGACTTCCATACCAATACCCCGCGCGATAAAAAAATCCCGTACCTACCCGCTGAACCCTTTCCGTTTACAGTGCCGTATACGGCAGAAGAAATGGGTTTTAGAGCGATGACGTTTACTCACACGGCGCGCTGGTCTCACGTTATGGCCGATGCTTTTGGCACGATTACCAAAGAAGGGTATTTAACCCAGGGTGTGACCGTGGCGATGGTCGACCAAATGGATTCGCCCAACGCCGCTAGTCAAATTGCAAAAAAACCTGGTGAAGCTTATTCCCGGCATATGTACTACTACACCTATCCGCCGAAAAATGATGGTGTACAGGAAATGTGGGTATTGCGGCGCACCGGTTTAGAGTCGCCAGCCAAGTTAGATTACTTTGCTTATACACCGTCTTTACGTCGAGTTAGGCGGCAACCGCCACCGCGACGGGAAACCCCCTTTCCCGGTGTTGCGCAATCGTTTGACGATATCCTTGGTCTTGAGGCCTGGGAGTTTAACTGGCGCTTGATCGGTGCAGATGTTTTGCATGAGACCGTTCGTTTTCCCACGAATAGAAAAGCAATCACTTTGGCTGAACCCAACGGTCGTTTCTATGATGTCGCTACAGACTCCATTAAATTAATGCAGGAGCGTTACCCCTTCTATAGAGAGGATGGCGGCGTTAATTGTTTTGTTGTGGTTGGCAGCCCTAAAAAAGACTGGTTGCCTGACTTCGAGGTATCGAAGGTTGTTTACTGGCTTGATCAATATTATTTTTACCCTTTGCGCATCGAACGCTATGACAAAGAGGGCAAGCTGAAAATGATAGAGGTGCGGATTGCCCAGCAGGAAAATAAAGCGCTGCCTAATGGTGAGGGTTTCGCCAGTAACCTGGTGGTTTATTTCGACGCAGAGCTCGATTTAATTAGCTACAGCTTGCACGACGCGCACTTAATGCAGGAGTGGACAGAAGAGGATTTAGCTGCCTTTACGCCTGATTTTATGCGTCGGCGCTGGTTGAAATATCCCCAGCAAAGCCAATCGATGGTTAACTCGCCGGAAGAATACTATTTACGCCCCTCTCTGTTTGCCGAGCGCTTTCCCAGTGAGCGTTCAATGACGGTTAGTCCTGCTATAGCCGCGCGTATCACGGCGCAGAATAAAGAAGGCCATCTTGTATTTGGTAGTGTTGAAAAAAAGGATTAATCGGAAGCAGCCTAAGTTTAAGCGTTATATAAGCCCGTTTAATTTGTGAGTGAATCCTTTTGACACAGCTTGGATCGACCCCGTGGATGGCCTTCTTAGCTTGAGCGGAGCGCTAGCAAGAGGCCTATACTGAGTTAGCTCCAATCATAGATACCAAGGGTGTAATTGATGGCTGACTTTTCCCCAGAGATAGAACTTCTTGTCGATCAGTTCGATACGGCTGTGGGTGAGCATCTAGGTTTAATGCGTCGGGTATTGCGTTGTGCTGTGCTGCGAGTCTCTCCCGGTGACGAAGTACTGTCTCCTCAAGCACATACTCTGTGCAGCTTTGGCACCTGGTTTGGTGAGAATAAAGTACATTTTGCAGACCGCAATTTTCAGGCTATCGACAGGATAGAAAGCGTACACCAGGCCATGCACGATGCCATTCGCTCTATTTGTATCGATGTATTGGCGAATAAGCCAGGGCAGAGCGACTGTCTTGATACCTTCGAGCAGACACAGTCCGAACTGATTGAGCGTCTGGCTGATTTTAAAACGCAGCTGCTAGCCACGTCAGTACGGCAGGATCCTCTAACTGGTTTGCCCCTGCGCTACAGTTTGAAAAATGACTTTACCCAGGCGCTGAAAGTCTGCGACCGCAATAAGATGTTGCTCTATGTGGTGATGATTGATGTCGATCACTTTAAAGCCGTTAATGATAACTACGGTCATCCCATCGGTGATGTGGCTTTGCGTCATCTTGCCGATACCTTAAAAACTATGGTGCGTAGTAACGAACATCTTTATCGCTATGGTGGGGAAGAGTTTCTCTTGATGATGCAGGCTGAAAGCCATGAGTCGATGAAAATACCTGCACAGCGTTTACTTGAAGCAGTGCGCAATATGCGAGTACCCATTCCCGATGGTGAGTCCTTGGCTTTGACTGTTACCCTGGGTCTTGCGCAGGTGAAGAAGGGTGAAACGATAGAGGAGGTTGTTGAACGCGCCGACAATGCTCTCTATGCCGGTAAAGCTGCAGGGCGAGATCGCTATGTTTTTGCCGACGACTAATTAATGATGGCCCCGTAAAGCAGGGCCACCTTCAAATACTATTTTTTAAACCACGCTGTTCTAGACGGGCCGGTCACCCTTCAATGAAACTCGGTGCAGCAAGCGTCTATAACCATGGTAGTCGTTGATGGGGTAGTGGTGGGTTGAGCGGTTATCCCACAGTACCACCATGCCCTTGCTCCAACGCACACGGCATTGAAACTCGGGCTTGCGGGCATGTTGATAGAGCTGATTTAACAGCGGTTCGCTTTCTTCTTCTGTGCTGTCTTCAAAGCGCAAGGTATGGGCTTCGTGAGTGAAGAGTGTTTTTTCACCCGTTTCGGGGTGAGTGCGTACCACCGGGTGAAGGTTGGTAAATACATCGGGGGCCGAGTCGTCACCGTGGTCTTCTATGCGAGGCATACGGGTTTTTGACACGGCGGCTTTACCCGAGGTGAAGTAAGCTTTGCGCCCGTCAATCTGCTCTTTTAAATCTTGGGCCAGCGTTTCATAAGCGGTTTGCATATTGCAAAAAATTGTATCGCCGCCAACTGGGGGTAGCTCCAGAGCATAGAGGCTAGCACCTAATGCGGGCGTTTCTAGGTAGGTGGTATCGGCATGCCATACGCCACCAAAGTTAATAGTTTCTTCAGGCAATTTTAGCACCGGGGCAACCAGGGGGTTGCCTTCAATACCGTGCAGAAAAGGGTATTTATTGACTTCGCCAAACTGGCGGGTAAAGGCCAGTTGCTCATCGGGCGTGAGCTTCTGGTCGAGAAAGTAAATCATTTTGCGATCCAGCCACACTTTGCGTAGGTCGGTCAGGGTGTTGAGGGGAATCGGTTGGGACAGGTCAAGCCCTGTTATTTTACTACCAATAAAAGGTGTTAACGGTTCAACGTCAAAATGTGTGTTCATCTACTTCTTCCAGTGATAAAAATAAGGGTTTAGCTGTATTTGGGTTTACATTGCGCTCAACTTATCGCGCACTCGCTGACCAAAGGCGTCGGTGCCAATAACGTTTTCGTCATTACCACCCGTTGCCAAATCAGGGGTGGTGTAGCCATCGGCAAACACGCCTTGCATGGCGGCCCAAATTTGATTGGCTTCGTCGATCATGCCGAAGCTGTGCTCTAGCATCATCGCCACCGAGCCTATCATCGAATAAGGGTTGGCAATGTTTTGCCCGGCGATATCGGGGGCCGATCCGTGGGAGGGCTCGTAGTAAGCTTTGCCGTCGCCAATACAGGCGGAGGGCATTAAGCCCAGCGAGCCAATCAAACCGCCACCCTGGTCGCTGAGAATATCGCCAAACATGTTCTCCATCACCATCACGTCAAACTGGCCGGGGTTCAGGCACAGGTGAGTGGCGGCGGCATCGACCAGCATATTGACCACTTCAACTTCGGGGTAGTCAACGGCGACCTCATCGAGCACTTCATTCCACAACACGCTCGATTTAAGAATATTGCTCTTGTGAATATTGTGCAGTACCTTTTTGCGCTTCATGGCTTGTTCAAAGCCTGTTTTTACCACCTGGCGGATTTGGATTTCATCGTAGCGCAGGGTTTCTTCGGCGAAGCGAATGTTGTTGTCGTCGACACCGATGATTTTTTTGCCAAAGTAGAGTCCGCCAAGCAGTTCGCGAATCATTAATATATCAATGCCCTCGCCAATCACTTCTGACTTTAAAGGCGAAAGATGGGCTAGTGCTTTAGGTAGTGATACCGGGCGCAGGTTGGCGTAGGTGTTGTAGCGCGCCCGCAGGGGCAGTACCGCACCGCGCTCGGGCTGCATATCGACCGGGATCTTCATCGCCTCGGCGTGAGCTAAACCGACCGGACCTTTTAATATTGCGTCGGCTTCATCGCAAACCGCCTGGGTCTGCTCGGGAAAGGGGTGGCCGTGGTCAAAATAGGCGGCAGCACCGAAGGGGCTTTCGGTGAGTTCAAAGTGTACACCGCTACGCTGTTCGACTAGTGCGAGTACTTTCAGGGCTTCCGTCATAATTTCGGGGCCGATACCGTCGCCGGTGAGGATGGCAATTTTGTATGTTGTCATAGTCTTTAAATAGCACGTTTTGAAGTAGGCCAGTATTGTAGCGAATAGACAAAGTTCTGAACAAGTCAAGGCGGTTGGATTCGAAGATCGAGCTAGCAGTGGCCGTATAGGGCTTGTACTCTTAACACTACCACTAAGTAGAACCGATAACGATAATACGCCAAGCGGCGCCTAGGAGAGTTTGATCTATGTCATCACCACCCTTGCAATTTGATCCAAGTGATAGGGCTGTTATTAACAATCCCTTCCCGATTTTTGCCCGCTTGCAGGAGGAAGCTCCAATACATTGGAGTGATACAGCTCGTGGCTGGGTTGTTACTCGCTATGAAGATTGCAAAGCTGTGTTGCTCGATAAGCGCTACTCATCGGCGCGAATGGAGCCGTTTTTTGAATCCCTCAGTGCTGAGCAACGGGCCAAGGTGGCGGGTCTTGAAAGTTCCGTTGGCCTTTGGGCTGTGTTCCTTGATCCGCCAGAGCACACGCGCTTGCGACGCTTGTTGAATCGAGGTTTTACCTCGCGAGCGGTGAACGGCATGGCGCCTCGCATTGCCGAAATAGTGCACGAACTTATTGATGACGTTGCTGGGAAGCCGGAAATAGATTTCATTCGAGATATTGCCTACCGCATACCCGCAGCTGTCATTATGGAAATGATGGGAGTCTCACACTCAGAAGTTGAAAGCTTCAAGTTGTGGTCTGATGACATAGGTTTATTTGTCGGCGGCTCAAAAGTAACGCCGGAAAAATACGTACGAGCAGAGGCTGCAACGAAACAAATGTGTGACGCTTTTCGTGATTTGATCACAGAGCGCAGGCGTAATCCCCGTGAAGATATGATTACCGACCTGATTCGTGCTGAAGACGAGGGCCAGGTTCTGGATGAACAGGAATTGATAGCAACCTGTGTGATGCTGTTATTTGCCGGTCACGAGACGACCGGCAACCTGTTCGGTACAGGTATGTATCACTTTCTCCACCATCCCGAGCAATTTGAAGCGTTACGCCGCCACCCTGAACTGGCTGAAAATGCGGTCGAGGAAATACTTCGCTACGATGGTCCAAATGGGGCAATGACCAGAGTGGCTAGCGAAGATCTAACCTTGGGAGGCCATACCATTCGCAAAGGAAAACGCGTATTTGTCATGCTCAATGCGGCGAACAGGGACCCTGAACTATTTGAGGACCCACATACTTTCGATATTCGCCGCAAACCCAATGGCAGTGCGGCAATCGGTCAATTTGCTTTTGGCCATGGCATCCACTTTTGCATTGGTGCGCCGCTGGCTAGGCTTGAAGGCCGGATTGCCCTGCCTATCTTTGCCGATAGAATTCGCCATCCAAAAATGATTGGCGGTGAACCCGATTGGATAGACAGTCTTAATTTTCGTGGGCTTACGCAGTTGCCGATGAGCTGTGAAATAAAGGCTAGATCAAAATAGCTTAAGCGGATTATAGGCAGGGTGGAGCTGCAATTGATGTGCTGGTTTATATGGCCAGCATGTCCTTCAAAGCATTAAGCGACTGCTGGCCCTTCTGCTTTTTCACCTCGGGGGGCAGCTCGTCGCCAAAGCCCTCGCGTTCAATATCTTCTGCCGGCAATTCGCCAAGAAAACGGCTGGGCTCGGTTTTCGATATTTCGCCATATTGCTTGCGTCGCGAGGCCAGGGTCATGGTCAGCGTTTCGCGGGCTCGGGTAATGCCCACGTAGGCGAGGCGACGCTCTTCTTCGACCGTGTCTTGCTCGATACTGGAGCGGTGGGGCAGTATCTCTTCTTCCATGCCGATGAGATAAACATGGGGAAATTCCAGCCCTTTGGCTGCGTGCAGAGTCATTAACTGCACTTTATCGTCGGCGGATTCCTCTTCCTGCCGGTCGAGCTGGTCGCGCAGAATAAGTCGGGATATAGCATTCTGTACCGGGTTTTCACAGTCCGGGTCTTCCATTTCGCTCTCAATGGCCCGCTCTAATTGTGTGACCAGGAATTGCACATTCTTCATGCGTTTCTCGGCCACGGAGCCACTGCTGGCGTTTTGGTGGAGCCAGCTTTCGTAGTCGATATCGTCGATCATTTCACGCACGGCTTTAATGGGATCATCGCGCTCGCAACGCTCGGCGATTTTTTCCATCCAGTGCTTAAAGCGCTGTAGTTTTTCGAGGTGCTGGCCGGTGATTTCAGATTGCAGGCCAATTTCATCAATCGCGGCGAGTAGGGAAATTTCTCGCCGGTTGGCATAGGTGCCGAGTTTTTCCAGGGTTGTCGGGCCGATTTGCCGACGCGGCGTGTTGATCACTCGCAGCAGCGCGTTGTTGTCGTCCGGATTAGCCAGCAGGCGCAGGTAGGCCATGATGTCTTTGATTTCCGTGCGCGCATAAAACGAGGTGCCGCCGCTCAAGTGGTAGGGAATCGTCTGGCTCTGTAGCTTTATTTCTAGCAGGCGGGCCTGATAATTACCCCGGTAGAGCACGGCGAAATCCCGGTAGAAGCAGCCACGGCGCATATGGTTTTCAATAATGTCGTTGACCACCCGCTCCATTTCGGCCTCTTCGTCACCGCAGCGAATCACGCGGATGGCATCGCCAAAGCCCAGGTCGCTCCACAGAGCTTTTTCAAAGGCGTGGGGATTGTTGGCGATCAGCATGTTGGCGGCGCGCAAGATGCGGGCGGTGGAACGGTAATTTTGCTCCAGCTTAACCACTTCAAGGTGGGGGAAGTCGACCTGCAGTTGTTCGAGGTTTTCCGGCCGTGCACCGCGCCAGGCATAAATCGACTGATCGTCATCGCCCACCACAGTTAGCGCTTGCCTGTCACCCACCAGCATCTTCACCAGCTCGTACTGGGCCATGTTGGTGTCCTGATACTCGTCCACCAACAGGTATTGAATACGCTGCTGCCACTTGCCCAGCACCTCGGGGTGGTCGCGAAATAACTGCACTGGCAATAAAATCAGGTCGTCAAAGTCCACCGCGTTATAGGCTTTCAGCGCTTGTTGATAGCGCTCGTAGAGCAGGCCCAGCGCTTGCTCGCCATCACTCTCGGCGAGCGACATCGCCTGCGAGGGGGATTGCAGTTCGTTTTTCCATTTAGAAATTTGTTGCTGGGCGATGTTAATAAGATCGGGGTCGATCTCGGTTTTGGTAATCATCAACTCTTTGATCAGCGTGCGGCTGTCTTCAGAGTCGAAGATGGAGAAGCCATTTTTATAACCCAGGTGCACCAACTCGCGGCGAATAATATTCAGCCCCAAGTTGTGAAAGGTTGAGATCGTCAACCCCCGCGCCGCCCTGCCTTTAACCAGTGTGCCAACCCTGGCTTTCATCTCCCGTGCGGCTTTATTGGTAAAGGTCACCGCGGCAATATTGCGGCCGGCCACTCCGCATTTCTCAATTAAATAAGCGATTTTGCGGGTAATTACACTCGTTTTTCCACTGCCCGCACCGGCGAGCACCAGCAGGGGTCCATCAATGTAGTGCACGGCTTTTTGTTGCTGGGGGTTCAGTGTTGACAAGGGAGGAGGCCTGGGCTGTGTTCAAAGGGCGGCGCATTGTAACAGTAGACAGTGTGCCCGCCGAGGTTAACGCGTCGCGCTAATGTGTCGACGCTCAGTGGCTAGGTGGACGAGACGTCGGGGTCTGAGCTGCTAGCACTTATTGATAGCAGCGAATCAGCACGGTATAGATTTTTGCCTCGTCGATGACCCCAATAGCAGAGCGGCTTCTGTCCAGGGGTCGGCTATGAAAGGCCACGTCGTGCTTGTTTAGAAAAGTACGCAGTAGCGAGGACTTAAGGGCGAAGTTAACATTTGCAGGTAGGGATCCCGTGGCCTTGGCGAGGGCCGTGGTTTTAAACCGGGCGCTGATGACCCCTAGTACATTGCCGCTGGCGTCGAGCAGGGGGCCGCCGCTATTACCGGGATTGACGGGGGCGGTAATTTGCAAATAACGCGATTCATTGTAAAGCCCGGCTAGGGCCTTGATTTCGCCAGCCGTGGCCTGCAAGTCTGAGCCCCGGTAGACGGGGAGGGGATAGCCGACGGCGGTGACATATTGTCCCCGGCGCGCGGGGTCGCGGCTTAAGGCGGCCAACCCTGGGGGGTGCGGCCCCTGTAGAATGATCAGCTCACTGGCCTTGTCCTTAAATAACACCTCGCTGGGCGCGTCATCGATAGTAATCTTTCGGCATTGTTTGACCACATAGTCACTACTCACCACATGGCCTTGGTCGGAAACATAAAAGCCGGTGCCGGTTCTGAGCAAATTGTTGCTGGTCGCCGAACCGCCCGCTTTCCATTCGCGGGACAAGCGCTGGGCATCGGCTACTTGTGAGATAGTCATCAGCTCTGCGAGGCTTTCGCGCAGCTCCCTCGCACCTGGCTCACTGTGGGCGGCGGCTAGGTTGGCCCACATATAGGCTGCTATGTAATCTTTCGGCACGCCCTCGCCTGCAAAATAGAGCCGCCCGAGCGTTGCTTGTGCGGCCTGATGACCCTGTTCGGCTGCCTTGCGATACCACAGCGCCGCCTTGCCCGTGTGCTTGGGTGCCCCCTTACCTGAAATATAAAGGTGACCGAGTTCAAACTGGGCGTTGCTATATTCCTGCTCGGCGGCCTTGCGATACCAACTCGCCGCCTTATTGTAGTTTTTGAGTACACCCTCACCGGCGAGATAGAGCTTGCCAAGTTCAACTTGGGCCTGCCGATGGCCCTGTTCGGCGGCCCTGCGGTACCACATCGCCGCTCGACCATAATACTTTGGTACACCCAGGCCCGCGTAGTAGAGTTTACCGAGCTCTATTTGCGCGACGGGATGCCCCTGCTCGGCGGCCTTCAGATACCACGTTGCCGCCGTACTGTAATCGATGGCCACTTTTTCGCCCTTGGCGTAGACCCTGGCCAGCCATACCTGTGCATCGCTATGGCCCAAGCCCGCCGTCTGGCGATACCAGCTTACCGCTTGACTGTAATCCTTAACGACCCCCGCACCCTGACAATAGAGCTGGCCCAGGGCAACGTGGTCCTCTTCGGGTGTTTGGCCCAATTCTCGGAACAACCAGCTTGCCGCTGAGGCCTGATCTATGGATAGACCCTCATCGCTGTAAAAGAGGTTGCCGAGCCAAAGGTGAGCCGTCCTGTGGCCCTGTTCGGCCGCCTTGCGATACCAGCTTTGCGCGCTAGGGTGATTTTGCGCTACCCCTTCGCCCGCGCAATAGAGCATGCCGAGTGCAGCTTGCGCCTCTGGATGACCCAGCTCAGCGGCCTTGCGAAACCAGCTTGCCGCAGTGGGGTCATCTTTTACCACGCCCTCGCCAGCGTAGTAGAGCTTGCCAAGCAAGGTCTGCGCTTCGTCATAACCTTCCTCGGCGGCCAGCTGGTACCACTGGGCCGAGGTGCTGAAGTCTTTTCCCAGACCCTGGCCCGAATAATAGAGTTTGCCGAGAGCAACCTGTGCCGCTGGGTGCCCCTGCTCGGCGGCCCTGCGATACCAAGTGGCAGCAGTGTGGTAATCCTTTGGCACCCCGCGCCCGCTTTGATAAAACTCAGCGAGCTGAAATTGTGCCTCTCGATGGCCCAGCTCGGCGGCCCGCCGATACCAGATCACCGCTTTGCCATCGTTTTTAATCAACCCCGTGCCGAGGGCATAGGCTGTTGCTCGAATGAACTGGGACTCGGCCTCACTGTTGGTCGCAACGTGGCTAGAGGCCCCCGATTTTTCGTGGACAACAGTAGCGATGCCCCAGGCAGTGGCGGCATTGTTTGCCAGTGCTTGCTCAAGGCAAGACCAGGCCATCAACAGAAAGAAAAAACCCCTTACTTTTAAAATGTAAAAACTCCCGTTTTCATTAGCTAGCAATACCTGGGTTGAATCTGAGTGCTGCCATCGCTTTTACTGAGTGTGCGACCAACCGCCATGGTGGCGGTTGGTCTTTTCTTGGCCTCATTTTGAGCTCGCAATACGCTTCACCCCGTTTAAAACCCTGATCACTGCGTAATCGAAGGCCTGTATTGTATTGATATGTAGTTGTTTTTCGGCTCGTGTCGGGGTGTTGTTTGTATGGTGCTTAGCTCATTGTCCTGCTAACAAACAGCAATGTCAGTGGCAGAGCGCACATTCAGATATCTTCAAGCTAGCTAATTTAGAGTGCTGCGAAATATCACTAACGTTGATTTTTATTTCTGAGAAGAGCTCGATGCTTGTTTAGTGGTCAAGGAGGCGAGAGCCGGATCGCTCTCGGGCTCCAGCCCTTCGCGACAGGCGCACCCCCTGTGCGCCACCCGTGCGCAAATGCGTTCAAATCTGCAGTTCAGCCAATAAAAAACCCCCACCACTTTCGTGGCGAGGGTTGTTTTATTGGTGGAGGCGGCGGGAATTGAACCCGCGTCCGTCAGTCCGCTGCTATCGGCTCTACATGCTTAGTTCGGTCTATTATATTTAACCTCTCACCGCCCGGCCGGCAGGGCATGTGAAATGGCGATTCTGGTTTAGGTTTTAGCGAGTCACCCCCAGACGTGGGTCATCGCGATCTTATGAGTTATGACACCTGAGTACTCCGCCGCTACCCGAGGGTAGATGGAGCGCTGGACGCATAAGCACGGCTCCAGTCAGATGGCACTCTACTGGTGTTTAGGCAGCGAGTGCGTAGTTGTCGTCGTTGGCAACTATAAGGTTTGCGACTTTGGATTAACGAGATTGGTCACCATCTCGGCATGCACCTCAAGTTTTGTAACCGGCGTCGAATCCAAAACGCCCCCAAAAGCTTGAATGTGTTGTGGCTTTTATTTCTCAATGTTTCGAAAAACAAATGCTCTGATCTTTATATGGGGTCAGGGCGGAGGATTAAAAGCCAACACGGGCGATTTTATCACAGCTTGTTAACGCTGGGCGGATTGATCTGTGGTTTTAAGCGGAGTGGCTGAGTATGCGTTGCTTCTGACGCTGCCAGTCGCTTTTCTTGGCATCCTGACGTTTGTCGTACTCGGCTTTACCTTTGGCGAGGGCAACTTCGCATTTCACCAGGTGACCCTTCCAGTACAAGGCGGTGCAAATGCAGGTGTAGCCCTTTTGCTGTACGGCGGCCTCTATTTTGTCGAGCTCGCGGCGATGCAGTAAGAGCTTGCGGCTGCGATTGGGCTCGGTGACAAAGTGGGTGGAGGCGGTGGGCAGGGGCTGGATATTGGCGCCAAATAGCAGTGCCTCGCCATTTTGAATGTGCACGTAGCTGTCGGTGAGTTGAATTTTCTTCTCACGAATGCTTTTCACTTCCCAGCCCATTAACGCGATGCCGGCTTCAAATCTATCGTCAATTTGATAGTCGTGGCGAGCGCGTTTGTTAACGACGATGGTGTTGGAGTTAGATTTGTTCTTGGGTTTTTTTGCCATGGCGCGATTATACGGTGTGGCGCGGGTGCTGCCTATGCTTGGCACGCTTTGTCTTGGCTAAGGAGGCTGTTGCGGTTTTGTGCTGGCCGGGCAAGGGGTACAATGGGGTCCTTGTCATACAAATGAGTTCCGTCTTGAGTCAGACAAAGTCATATCCGGCGTGGAGTAGCCGCTGGGTATTTATTATGGCGGCCACCGGTTCTGCGGTTGGACTCGGCAATATCTGGAAATTCCCCTATATCACCGGCGAAAATGGCGGCGGTGCGTTTGTGCTGGTGTATCTGGCGTGTATTTTATTGCTGGGTATTCCGGTGATGGTGGCGGAGGTGATGCTCGGGCGGCGCGGGCGGCAGAGTCCGGTCAATACCATGCGCCAGCTCACCCGTGAGGCGGGCTTGCACGGTTTTTGGAATAGCATCGGCTGGCTCGGCGTGGTGGCGGGTCTATTAATCCTTTCCTATTATTCGGTGATTGCGGGCTGGGCGCTGGCCTATATTCCAGAGATGGGTAAGGGCACCTTTCAGGGCGCAGGCCCGCTTGAGTCCCAGGCTTTCTTTGACGCCTTGCTGGCCGATAAAGGCCGTTTGCTGGGCTGGCAGTCCTTATTTATGGTATTGACGGTGGGCGTGGTGGCCTTCGGGGTGGTTAAAGGTCTCGGCGTTGCGGTGCGCATATTAATGCCGCTGCTGTTTGTTCTGCTGCTGGCAATGTTGGTTTTCGCCTATCGTCACGGCGATTTTTCCGCCGCTGCCGAGTTTTTATTTCGTCCTGACTTTTCTGCGCTCACCGGGCGCTCTGTGCTCGAAGCCCTGGGCCACTCTTTCTTCACGCTGAGCTTGGGAATGGGCTCCATCATGGCTTACGGTGCCTATATGCCTGCGGATGCCAGCATCGGCAAAACAGTGTTGGCGGTTGCCTTTTTGGACACGCTGGTGGCGCTGATGGCGGGCATGGCTATTTTCCCCATTGTTTTTGCCCACCCTGGCATTAACCCCGCTGCGGGGCCGGAGCTGTTATTTGTTAGCTTGCCGGTGGCCTTTGGTGCCATGCCGGGCGGTTTGGCGGTCGGTATGTTGTTTTTTATTCTGGTCACCATTGCCGCCTGGAGTTCAGCGATTTCCCTGATCGAGCCGGCAGTGGCCTGGTTGATTGAACAACGTGGCTTTAATCGCTTCTCGGCGAATATCTTGCTCGGCCTTGTGGCCTGGGCTTTGGGTCTTGGTACCATACTGTCATTCAATGACTGGTCTGGGTTTACCGTAGGCGGCTTTACCTTCTTTGGCGCCATGGATTTTTTGACCTCGCGCATACTGCTACCGCTCACGGGTTTGTTTATCGCAATTTTTGTCGGCTGGGTAATGCCGCGCATGACGGCAAAAGATGAGCTTAATGGCGATGGTTCGTTGATGTATCCCCTCTGGTTATGGGTGCTACGCTATATCTGTCCGCCAGCTATAGGCGTGGTGCTGCTGGTGGGTCTCTACGACACCTTCGCAGCGGCTAGTTAGGGGGTGGTGCTATGAAAACAACGTCCATCCAACGCAGTGCCCTGGTACTGCACTCGGCGCAGGCAATGTTCGATTTAGTGAATAATATCGAGGCCTACCCCCAATATATGGATGGCTGCACGGGTGCTCAGGTGATGTCGCGGGACGAGAAAGAAATTATTGCTCGGCTTGATTTACGCAAGGCGGGTATTAGCCACAGCTTTACGACGCGCAATCATTTGTCGGCACCCCAGCTGGTGGAGATGACCCTGGTCGATGGGCCTTTTAGTTACTTTCAGGGCGTATGGCAGTTTAAAACCCTGCAGGAAAATGCCTCTAAAGTCAGCCTCGACCTGGAATTCGCTTTCAAAAGTGGCATGCTGAATAAGGCGGCGGGAAAGTTGTTTACCCGAGTGGCCGATAATTTGGTGGCGGCATTGGTGCAGCGTGCCGATGCGATACTACCCTCTAGGTACCCCTGAAAATGTACTTATTTTGGAGGCGCCGTTCTGCCGATAGTTTGTCTGAGGCTGTGTAGAAAATTATGCAAGAAAATATACCAGAAACCTTACTTGAAACCATCGTGGTCGAAGTGGCTTACGCGCTGCCCGACAAGCAAAAAATTATTACTCTGCAGGTGTCGCCCGGTACTACGGCGCGCCAGGCTGTACGCGAGTCGAATATAGTGGCGCTGTTTCCCGAGATCGATGTCGACGCTGGGACTTTGGGTGTTTTCAGTCATACCCTGGGTACTAAAGGTATGCCTTCAGCGGAAGAATACGTGTTGAAGTCTATGGACAGGGTGGAGATTTATCGCCCTCTGATTGCCGACCCTAAAGAGGTGCGTAAACAGCGCGCCGCCAAAGCTCGGGAAGAGCGGGCGGCGCGAAAAACGCAACAAAAGGCTGAGTAATAATTTGAGTTTGCAGAGCGGGCCTGCTTGAGCTGGCTTAGCAGCACGGGCTCACTGAGTGGGCGTGGGGGCCGAAGCTTCGAGTTCGGCGGCTGATGGCAGTGCTTCGGCTGAATCCTTCTCTTTTGCTCCGTCAGTCTCGGGTGTTTTTAAACTACTCGGCAGGTAATCACCACTAAAGTGGGTGAGGGTGTTGCCGTCAAAAAAGACGGTGATTTTTTCGCGCACCTCCTTTTGGCCGGGGCGCTTAATGCTGTAATAGTAGTCCCAACGATCCTGGTCGAAGGTATCCATCAACAACGGGGTGCCCAAAATATAGCGCACTTGTGAACGGGTCATGCTGGGACGCAGCTGGTCGACCATTTCTTGGTTGACGATATTTCCCTGCTGTACTGTTACTTTGTGCATGTCGGGGTATTTAAGGTAGGAGCAGCCGTTTAAGAGTGCGGCGGTAACAATTACGAGGGCCAGGAGAAAGCGGCTTGGCATTTGGGGTTCCAGTCTGTGAATCGAACAGGGATAATACCCTATTCAGCAAATCTGTGAGAAGAGGTCATCAATGTCTCAGGGCAATCAAGAACTGAAAAAAGCGGGTTTGAAGGTGACTCACCCTCGCATCAAAATCTTGCAAATTATGGAGAGCGAAAAACAGCGGCATCTCAGTGCCGACGATGTGTTTCGTTGCCTCCATGAAAAAGGTGAGGACGTGGGTATTGCCACGGTCTATCGTGTGCTCACGCAATTTGAAACGGCTGGCTTGATACAGCGTCACAGTTTCGATTCGGGACCGGCGCTTTATGAGCTCAATCGTGGCGAGCATCACGACCACATGATTTGTGTCGATAGTGGTGAGGTTTCTGAGTTCCACAGTGAGGAGATCGAGGCCCTGCAGCGGCGCATTGCCGCCGAAAAAGGTTACGAGCTGATAGGCCATAGCCTGGTGCTCTACGTAAAACCGAAAGAATAGAAATATCGTCGTTTTTCATTGCCAGTGTGTTTGTTGCTGGCTGAAAAAGTTAACAGGGGTGTTGTTTGGCACCCCGTGAATGAGGAGAAAAAAATGGAAGACATTAGTTTGCAGTCGCGAATCGACGTGCTCAGCGAAGAGCAGGTGATGATTCAGGATAGTGCTGTCGCGTTTATCGCCCAGGACGAAGAGCTTAAAAAGGTCCGTGAGAATCGTTTCACGCAGCCTGGTTACGACGCCCAGACCTGGGCCGAAATGGCTGAGGCCGGTTGGCTGGGTTTTTTGGTACCGGAAGAATACGACGGTATTGGTTTGGCATTATCCGATCTCAGCCTGGTGTTGATCCAGCTGGGTAAAGGTTTAGTGCCAGCACCTTTCTCTGCCACTGCCGTACTGGCGGCGCGGACGATTGTTAAAAGCGACAATGAGTCTTTCAAGAAAGCCCGTTTGCCCGCATTGATTGGCGGTGAGTGGAAGCCGGCAATTGCCTGGCAAGAAACGCGCGCAACGCTGGATGTTAAAGCTGAAAAGGTCACCTGCGCCGATGGCAAGCTGAATGGCCAGAAGTTGTTTGTACCCGATGCCGGTGGTGCCGATGCCTTTATTGTTTCCGCAGCGACAGCCGAAGGTACGGCCCTGTATGAGGTTGAGAAAGACGCCAGCGGCCTGAGCATTGAATACGCCCAGCGGGTCGACGGTGGATTTTATGCGACCCTTACGTTTGACAGCGTTGCTGCGGGTGAGCAAGTCGCCAGTGCTGGCGTTGCCGAGCAAGCTCTGGCTTCAGCTCTGGACGAAGCGCGGGTCGCCGCCAGTGCCGAGCTACTGGGTGTGATGACGCGAGCTCTGGAAATCACCGTTGATTACCTGACCCAGCGAGTGCAGTTCGATAAGCCTATTGGCAGCTTTCAGTCTTTGCAACACAAGGCGGTTGACCTGTTTGTGCTGTCGGAAATCTCTCGCTCTGTACTGTTGCAAACCACAGCCCTGTTTGACGGTGATGCCTCCGATGAAGAACGTGCTATTGCCGCTAGCCAGCTGAAGTCGCGCTGTGGTGATGCGGCCCTGAAAATCACCAAAGATGCCATTCAGTTACACGGCGGGATTGGTTATACCGATGAATGCAATATTGGCCTGTACCTGAAAAAAGCCATGTATCTCTCCTCTCTGTGGGGTAATCCCACCGCACACCGTGGCCGTTATGCATCCTTGGTTTTATAAAACGGCCCTGTAATACGCTGTCTCAGTAGGGCGTTAAGTCGCCTAGTTTTTGCTTGAGTGAATGATGCAATTTAAGTTTTAGGAGAGAACAATGACCGATTACAACGCTATGGCGGATGATGACTTCCGCAAAATGCTCTGCGACTGGCTGGTGGAAAACTACCCCGACGAGCTACGCTTTCCCGCCGAACGCATGCACTGGGATCAGTGCGGCGACTGGTATATGACCCTGGCTAAAAAGGGCTGGTTGGCACCGGGTTGGCCGGCCGAACACGGCGGCATGGGACTCGACGCCAACAAGCTGCTGATATTAATGGAAGAGTTTGAAGGCTACGGTGTTGGCCGCACGCCGGATCAGGGTATGACTATGATTGGGCCGCTGTTAATTCAGTACGGCACCGAAGAGCAGCGTCAGCACTATTTGCCGAAAATCCTTAACGGCGAAAACATCTGGTGTCAGGGTTACTCCGAGCCGGGTGCCGGTTCCGACTTGGCTAGCCTGCGCACTGCCGCCGTCCGCGATGGCGATGACTACGTTGTCAACGGTCATAAGATCTGGACGACCCTGGCGATGGACGCCAATATGATCTTTACCCTGGTGCGCACCAATAAAGAGGGCAAGAAGCAGCAGGGCATTACCTTTCTGTTGATTCCTCTTGATACCCCCGGCATTACCGTGCGTGGTATCGACAACCTCGGCATGCACGATGAGTTCGCCGAGGTGTTTTTCGACGATGTGCGCGTCCCTGTTGCCAACGTGGTGGGCAAAGAGAATGACGGCTGGACCATCGCTAAAGCATTGCTCGGCCACGAGCGTATCTTTATCGGCAGTCCAAAAATGGCCTCGTTGGCAATGAACCGCCTGCAAGCGTTGGCGGAAAGCGCCGGCATGTTTGAAGAGCCCCTCTTTGTCGAGCGCTACACCGTGCTCAAACTGGAGATTGAGGATCTAGCGGCAGCCTATCGACGTTTTGTCGAAGTACTGAAGCGCGGCGGTAAGATCGGTGCCGAAGTGTCTATGTTGAAGGTTTGGAATACCGAGACTCAGCAGCGTATCACCGACTTAATGCTCGATGTGGCGGGCGAAAACTGCGGTGTCTCCGACGCTATTCCCGCTGGTGATACGGCGGTTAGTGCGCCGGGTGAATTTATTGGCGCTCGCCCAACCACCATTTATGGCGGTAGCAACGAGATTCAGCGCAATATCTTGGCGAAAGCCGTATTGAAGCTGCCCAGCTAATAGCGGCTAGCCTGTGGCGGGAGCAGCCTTGCCCCGCCACTTTTTCAATAGCGCAGTCTAAATAATAAGTAGGTAGCTAAGAATGGATGACCAGGCATTTCGCCTCCACACTCGCGAGTGGCTGGCGGCAAACTTTCCCGAAGACATGCGTTTTCCACCCCGGCGTTTGAATTTTGATCAGACGATGGGCTGGCATAAAAAACTCAACGAAAAGGGTTGGGTGGCACCGGGTTGGCCGACAGAGCACGGCGGCATGGGCCTTAGCCCCTATCAGCAAATTATCTTTTCTGAAGAACTCGACCGCGTTGGTGCCTTCGTGATTCCCAGCTTTGGTGTCACCATGTTGGGGCCGCTATTATTGGGTTATGGCACGGATCAACAGCGGGCGGAATATTTGCCGAAGATTCTCTCCGCTGAGCATATTTGGTGTCAGGGCTATTCCGAGCCGGGTGCCGGTTCCGACCTCGCCAGCCTGCGCACGTCGGCCGAGATCGATGGCGATGACTACATCGTCAACGGCCAAAAAACCTGGACCACCATGGCTCAGCAGGCGAATATGGTTTTCCTGTTGGTGCGTACCGATAAAGAGGCGAAGAAACAGAAGGGTATTAGCTTCTTACTGGTGCCGATGGATACTCCCGGTATAACGGTGCGGGAAATTCAGAATATCGGTGGTTACTCTGAATTTTCTGAGGTTTTCTTCGACAATGTAAGAGTGCCTCGAACGAATATGGTCGGTGCCGTGAATCAAGGCTGGACCATGGCGAAAGCGCTGTTGGGTGCGGAGCGTATTTTGCTCGGCAGCCCCAAGTTAGCGAAATTCCCTCTGCAACGCCTGCAGGCCATGGCCAATGACTTTGGCTTGTTTGACGATCCTGTGTTTAAGGAACGTTTCACCCAGTTACATATGGATGTCGAAGATTCGGTGGCGGTTTATGTGCGCATGCTAGAGGTGATGCGTCGCGGTGAGCAGCTGGGTCCGGAAATATCCATCTTAAAACTGGCGGTGACGGAGATGTTTCAACAAGTGGCGGATTTGATTCTCGATGCCTCTGCCGAATTTGGGGGTACAGAGTCTGTTATTTCCCTTTCTGATGGCACATCTTACAAGCCTGTCAACACCTACTATCTTTCCCGCCCCTCCACCATCTATGGCGGCAGTAGTCAGGTACAGCGCAATATTCTCGCCAAGGCAGTGCTGAAACTGCCGAGCTAGACTGGGTTTTTGAAAAAAACCTTGTGGCGCCAAGTTTCCAGCACCACAAGGTTGAGTGCCGATAGCCCTGGGCTATCAGGGGCTTGCTTAGAAAATTGCCGGTAGTGTTAGAAAGGGCATGGTTAGCTGTAGAAGTCCTATTCCGCCAATGATTGCCGCTGATACGGCGAGTACGCCAAGCAGGCTCCAGTCGGGGTGTAGATGCAGGGGATGTTTGTGGAAAAAGTGCCGATGTAACATGATCATCACCTCAGAAGGTTGTTGTTCTGTGACAAGTTAGCATGACAGGATCGATGAACTTTACTGGCCGGCAATTTTAACAAAATACACCTTGTATTGATAATCACTTTGCTTTATAGGGCCGGCCGCCTTGCGTGGTTCGGGTGGTGGAGAATAGCGATTATGATTATCGACGTTGGAGGCCAATAAGAAACCTTGTCACCGCTTTATTCGAGAGGCAACAAGGCTGAAGGGTGGGAATTTGCGCTGTCTTTCTTCTTGTCGGGCTGAAGCGGGCAGCCTTTAATATCATCGCCTAAAAAGGTGTTGGCGAAGATAGAAAGGGCGTGTTCACCTGGACTATTTGTAGGAGCTCCGCCAAGGCTATTGTTAAGACCACAAGGCCGACTGTAACACTGGTAGTGAGTCGTTTTTTACAAGCTTGTGTTGTGCATAGAGTAGACATAACTTCTTCCTTCGTTGGTTTGCATTGACCAGTGCGAGAGGGTCTCTTCTGGCTTGGAAGGAATATTACGCCTGAGGCTTCTTTGTGTAAATTCACGCAAAGTGCAAACTACTTGTGCAATAATGCACGCATGAATGATTGGGATGATTTGCGCTATTTCCTTGCTGTGGCGAGAAAAGGCACGGTTTCTGGGGCGGCGGTGGAACTGGGTGTGAATCACTCCACGGTTTCGCGCCGCATAAATGCCTACGAAAAGAAACATGATGTGCGTTTATTCGAGCGCCTGGCTCAGGGCTATGAAATGACCCAGGCGGCGGAGAATATCTATCGCTACGCACTGGAGATAGAAGAGCGCACCCATATTGTCGAGCGAGAGCTGTTCGGTCGCGATACCCGCTTGCAGGGCCGGCTCTGCATCACCGCCTACCACAGCACCGTCAACGATCTGGTGATGCCTGCTTTAAACAATTTTTGCGAGCGCTACCCAGAGATTGACCTAGAGCTTTCGGTCACCGCCGATGTACGTGACTTGTCGGCGCGTGAGGCTGATATTGCCATTCGCGGCACACCGCAACCGCCGGATCACCTGGTGGGTAAAAAGGTGGCGGATTTGGATGCGGCTATTTATACCTCAGAGAATTATCAAAAGCGTCAGTTGCGCCGCCCCGAAGTCATACTTTGGCGTGATGAAGCCGTGTTGCCTGAGTGGGTCGTGGAGCACTTCCCCGGTGCCCGTGTGGTTTTGCGCATCGATGATGTCACCGCAATGCGCGCTGCCGTAAAGGCGGGTCTTGGTATGGCCCGTCTGCCCTGCTGGGTGGCGGATGTTTGTCCCGGTTTGTTTCGGCTCAAGCTTGATGTGGCAGCTATGGGCTGGGGTTTGTGGGTGCTGATTCATGCCGATTTGCGGTCTACGGCTCGGGTGCGAGTGTGTCGTGATTTTCTTATCGAGACCCTGGAAAAAAAACGCGATTTAATTGAAGGGCGCTGTTCAACGTATCTGTAAGTGCTAAGAGCTTGGTTGAGAGTTTTGACCAAGAACAAAAATAGAGTAGAAAAACAATTACAAATGCTTGTTTCTACCCGGTCCTGGGTGGTGATGACGACCGACCTGCCAAATCACAGGCGAGGTCAGCCGGCTGACGGCCTGTACTTAAAAAAACCACAAGTAACACCCTGCTGCCGATAGCTAGAATAAAACGACTAGGGGTAGTTTATGTTTGGCGAATTTTCTGCGCTTGCTGTTAAGATAAGATAAGCCTATAACAGCAGAGCTGTTAACGGTATATGAAAATACAATCGCTAAAGCGGGTGCAATATGGATTTGAATTTAATCGAGCAGGGTGGTCCTGTTGTTATTGTTTTAATCGGCCTCTCAGTGGTTGGTTTAGCCCTGGTTTTTTTCAAGCTGTTTCACTATCGCCATTACTCAATGGCCAGAATCCGCCGCATAGAGGGCTCGATAGATTTGTGGGTGGCGGGTGACCAGCAGAAGGCCCTGGAGGGGCTGGGCAATGAGCCCGGCCCCTATGCAGCCATGCTTGGGCAAGGTATTCGCTGGTTGGAGCAGGGTGATAGAGATCAAACTTCGATCCGCGAAGAGTTAAATCGTCAGGGCCATCACATCGTTTCCCGTGTTAACGGCATGAATGGTTTCGTTGAGCAAATTGCCTACTTGTCACCGATGCTCGGATTACTCGGTACGGTGCTGGGTATGATTGATGTATTTCGCGGCCTGGCCAGCCAGGGCGGAGGGGCTGATTCCGGTGCCCTGGCCGGTGGTATTTGGGAGGCCTTGATGACCACCGCAGTGGGTTTGACCGTCGCCATTCCCTTCGCGCTGATTTATTACATGCTCGATAGTCACGCCACGACGATTCGCCGCAGTATGGAAGATCAACTCACCCGGCTATTTACCGTTAAGCTCTTCGACGCGCCTTAATAGCTATTGAAAAGGCCTTCCTTACATGCACTTACAGTCCCATCACCGTAAAGCGCTACGTCGAATTAGCCTGACACCACTGACTGATCTGGTCTTTATTTTGCTGGTTTTCTTTATTCTTGAAACCAGTTTTGTCCAGTTTAGAGAGCTTGCCTTCAAGGTACCCGATGAACCCACAAACGCTCGCCATGCCGAGGGCGAGAGTCTGAGCATACAGGTTTTCCCCGGCGGCAAATTGTGGATAGATGGCGAGTCGATGGCGCTGGCAGATTTAAGTCAGTGGCTTATTCGCCAGCAATTTGGTGAAGAAACGGCCGTTACCCTCAAGGTAGAGGATAGTGTGTCCCTGCAAACTCTGGTTGCGGCAATGGATTTGTTGCGTGCTCAGTCTTTGCTGCGGGTGCAGATTCAGGCGCTGGGAGATTAACCGTGTTTAATCTCGGCAGTGAGCACGATGTCAAAAAACAACCTGATAGCAATATGCTACCCGTCATTAACATGACGTTTTTACTCCTGCTGTTTTTTATTGTCGCCGGTAATTTTAGCGAAAACTATATGAAAGAGATCGCTCCCCCTGAATCCAGTAGCGAAGCGCTGACTGCAGGGGTAGAGGAGCTCTCTTTAAGTGTCGATGGGCAATTGTGGTGGCGGGGCGAGACGACGACACTGCCGAACTGGGCTAGTCAACTACAGGCCGAAGGCCAGCCGGTACCCTCCCGTGTTAGCTTGCGTGCCGATGGTCAAACCCCTGCCGCCATCATTATTCCGCTGATGGACGAACTGCGGCTGCTCAAAGTGTCGCGGCTGGCACTGGTCACTGTGAATAACCCCGGTAAACTCTAGTGCCACTATTATTTAGTCGCCTTAAAGTGCTTGGCCTGTGGCTGTTATTGCTGCTGATCTCCCTGGCGATTCATTTACTGCTGACCTGGCAGGCTTCCCGGCACATCGCCACACTCGAGTTATCTGTGGCACCCAGTGTTGAAGAAATTGAGATCCTGATCGACATTGTCGAGCCGGAAGAAGAGCAAGAAGAACTTGTCTTTGAAGAGGCCATCGAGTTTGAACCGCCCCCGGTACTGGTCGCCACTTCTGCTGTGGCACCACCGCCGCCGGAGGTCAACCTGGCCATGGAAGCAGCGGCAGGTGGGCAGAGTACTATTGGGTTTTCCGCGCCCCTATTATCAAATACAGTGGCGACGGCCGGTGAAGGGCTGGCCGGCTTTGGCACTGGTGTCGGTACTGGCTTGAGTCAGTCGACCAATCAGTTTGCCGCCTACGTACAGGGTTTGCGTGAAACCGGCCTCGATGTGGTGTTTGTGGTTGACTCGACTGGCTCAATGGATTGGGTCATCGGAGAGGTGCAGGCGCGTATCGTCGACATCGTCGACGTGATTCGCACCCTGGTGCCGGTGTCTCGTTTTGGTGTGGTTGCCTATCGAGATGTGGGTAGCCCGTCCTATATTACCAAGCACCAAGTGCTGACTTTCAGTCTTAACAAGTTGAGCCTGTTTTTAAACAACTTGAGTGCTGAGGGCGGTGGTGACATGCAGGAGGCTGTTTATGAAGGCATGCGTGTCGCCACTGAAAAAAGTGGCTGGCGGCTGGGTGCTAAAAAGGTGATTGTACTGATCGGCGATGCCCCTCCGCATCAGGATTCTTTTAAGCGCTTACTGGCAGTGAATCGTGAATTTGCCAGAAACCACGGCCAGATATCGACCCTCGATGTCAGCCACCACGCCAATCCGGCGGTGCTCGAAGCAAAGCTGGGCCGCCCGGTGAATCGCGTCTTCTACACCGACACGGCGATGCTCGACTATCAATTAATGGCCGAGGCCGGTGGCGGTGTGGCCGCCACCCTCGATGGTGATGTATATATCACCCGTCAGCTGGTATCGCTGATTATGGGCGGGCAATTTGCCCGTGAAATGGCTCTCTTACTGGAGGGCTTTTAGTGATAGAGGGTATTCACGCAGCTCGGCTGGCCCGCTGGGATTTACGATACCTCGCCTTGTTCGCCCTGTTGTTGTCCGCATTCTCATGGCCAGCTCTGTCGTTGCCAGTAAAAAATGGGGGGGCAATGGCAGTGCTGCTGCAACAGTCCACTGAGATTACGGCTTCGGTACAGAGCAAGGTGTTGCTGGATACAATCGATCAATACCTTGGCAAAGATCTGGCGAGTTTGGAGCCCCGCGACTTTGTCAGCGCCGCCGATGCCTATGGCAACCTGGTGGCGGGGGCGCAGGAGCGAGGTGCCAGCAAGGCAGGTTTTGAGTATTTACTGCAACGTGGCGAGGGGTTTTTCCAGCGGTGTCGAGCCAAGGTAAGGGATCTCGAGCAAGCCACTGGTGATCGGGAGGCGGCGCTGGAGAAGCTCTATCGCTCCAACCTTTGGCACGATATTAACTATGCCCATTCAGCGTTTAATTACTGGCAGGCCTGGGGCAAATTGGGCCTCGCGCATTCCTATCAAGGGCAGCGGGAGCAGGTCAAATGGCTGAATCAGGCTGAACATGGTTTTCAAAGCTCGTCGGTGCGCATTCTCTACCCGGGTATTGTCTACGGCAGCTGGTTGGGTATGGCCTATGTTGCTCAGGCCAAGGGCGATGACGTTCTGGCCGAACAGCGTTTTCGCCGCCTGGTGCTGGCATTGGCGGGCGACAAGGAAAACCCTGCGCGTGTCAGGGCCGAAACTGAATTGACCTTGCTGGCCATTCGCAAGGGAGAGCTACCGAGTTTGCCGGTGATGCTTGATGAGCCACTAACGCCGACCACCGCTCGTGTTTACCAAGAGCAGGCCTTCGTGCTTTTGCAGCGCCATCGCGATGTGCAAAGTGGTGCCGTTGAGGCGGCGGCGCGTTTAAAGCGTGTGATTGAGCTGGGCTATTTGAACGATGCTCTATTGAGTCGAGTCATGTCTTACCGTGACGAAATTGCCGGTCACGATATTGGCCTTTTAACCCTCTACGTCGATAGCGAATACGCCTACGGCTGGCAGCAGTACGACACCGCCGTGCTGAAATATCAGGAATTTCGAAAACAGGGTGGTCTCCAGCTGGGGGTGAATGTTCGGGTGCTGCAATACCATTATGCGGTTGCCTTGTTAAAAATACAGATGGCGCGAGATGCGTTGACAGAAGTGGAGAGCCTGCAGCATCAAACCGACTTGCCCCAGGCGGTGGCTCAGGCTTTACCGAAGTTTAAATTTTTAGTTGCTCAAGCGCTTTACCAACGACGTGATAACAGTGCTAACCGCAAACGGGTGCTGGCTGATGCACAATATTATCTTCGTACAAGCCCGAATGATGTTGATGCTGGCAGTGCTCATTTATTAATTGCCCAATTGAGTGATGATCCAGAAAAAGCAAAACGTCATTTAAAAGCGGCAAAGAAGAATAAAAAATTAAAAGGCAGCGTTGCACTGATGCAAATACAGCGGGCGGTCAATACCTTTAACCGCGCCGTCGTGAGTGGTGAGCTTGACACCCAACGCAATGAGGCCGAAAAAGTGCTGGCGGCTCTGGGTGATTTGCCTCGGGCCAAACGCAAGCAGCCTTGGTTTAAAGCGGTTTCACTACAAATGCGTGCCGTCCTTGGCGATAAGCTCGGTAAAGTGTTGGCCGCCATCGATAAAATGTACGCTGCGGCGAAGGCCAATCCGGGCAATAAAAAATACATTCTAGATCAGCGCGTGCAGCGGGTTTTGTTTTGGGCTCAACTGCGCGCCCTTGATCAATATCAGCAGGGTAAGGGTTTACCGCCATTCATCGCAGCACTAGCAACGCAACCGGCTAATGCCATGGCGCAGAAAGAGGTTTATCAGTTTTTATTGGCGAAAGAAAAGCCGCGAAGCTACGCTCAGGTACTGGAGCTTGGCGATGTTTTTTACCCGGTACTCGCGGGTCAGCCACAGGATCAACGGCAATTGCGCTTGTTACAAATACGCGCAGCGAATGCCCTAGGTCAGACTGAGCGTGCTTACGCTATAGCTCAGCAACTGATTGCCAATTTTCCAGACTCCGGTAATGCCTGGGTGGCTTATGCTGAAAGTGCCGAGCAGTTGCAGCACTGGTTTGAGGCCGAGCGAGCCTGGGCTAAAATCACCCGAGGCCAGGTTGAGGGATCTGTTCGTTGGCGTGATGCCATGCGGCGGCGTACTCTTGCTCTCATCACTCAGAATGCTGAGGCTGCACGAGAGGATAATAGCGACAATTTACCGGTCAAAAATGAGTCGGCAACGCTGTGTAAAGTACTAGGCAAAGTGGCGGTGTACCGTCATTTGATGAACGACGCAGAACAGGATGAGCTGGATGAAAACTTAAAACAATGGGGCTGTGTGAGGACAATGAAATAACCCTCGAAACCTAAACATGTAAAACAAACATTATAAAAAATGGTGGATGATGAGAATTCGCAAATACGACTTTAACTTTGGACGACGACATTTCCTGGGCCAGCTGAGCAAAGGTGTGCTGGCGACGGGTGTGTTGTCGCCACTGTGGAAGGCGATTGCCGATACCGGTGATATTAGCGGTGTCTACCCCGATGAATTGATGTCCATTGAGGGCTTTACTCAGGGCAAAATCAGTACCGGCGATATTATTACTGCCGACAATGTTGAGCATGTGAAAGACCTGCTAGACCCCATTCGTTATACACAAATTGCGCAGATGGGTCGGCAAATGCGCATGATAGATACCACTACCGATATTATGAAGCTCAGTGCCTGGGAATATAACGAAGCGACACTGCGAAATTACGGGCAGGCGATGTTCAACGACGAAGGTAATGTCGTCACCAGGGAAGGTAAACCCTGGATAGGTGGTAATCCTTTTCCCAATCCGACAACGGCGCTGGAAGTTTTTGCGGGTCTTACCCTGAGCTGGGGTCGCCATGACGCATCTTTTTATGCCATTAAAGAAGAGGATGTCGGGCCCAGTGGCGATATTGAGTACAACTATGAGCTGGGGTGGGCTGAAATGTCGCCCGTAGCTCGCACCGTACTCGACCCCAAACCCTACTGGCCTGGCCATGAAGATAAATTGCGTTATCAGTCGGTGTTTTTTGTTAGCCCCAACGATATTGCGGGCACTTCATTTTTGAATGTATGGCACTACGACCAACGTCGCTTCCCCGACTTGAGCGGCTACCTGCCGGCGTTTAAGCGGGTGAGACGCTTCCCCACCAATCAGCGCTTTGAGCCGATGATTCCCGGCTCAACCCTTTATCTCTCCGATGCCTGGACGGCGGGTGACCCCTTCCTAACCTGGGGGAATTACAAAATTGTTGGCCGGGGCCCAACACTCGCCGCTATTTCACGCAGCTGGAATTCACAACATGAAAACTGGGAGGGCACTACCCATGGTGGCCCCAAAGGCAATACCTTTTGGGATATGGATGTCGAACTGGTACCCGAAGCGATTGTGGTCGAAGCCGAGCCGGTTAAATTCCCCCGGGCACCGATCAGCAAAAAACGCGTATGGTTTGATGCGCGCACATTGCTGCCGTTAGCAATGGTTTCCTACGACCGCCGTGGTGAAATGTTCCGCTCCTTTGATGGTGCAGCCTCACTTTACACCGATGGTGAAAACACCGTTTATGATGGTAAGCACCCCTACGCTTCATGGACCCGGGTGCACGCCCACAATATTCAGGTAAACCGCATGGCCAGATTGGCCCAGGTTAAAGAGATCGCTGGCGGCTATAAAACCAGTGTCAATGAAAATGACCTCTATGAAAGGTTTTTGACCAATGCGGCGATTCGGCGTTTGGGTCGATAGCAAAGGGCCGTTAGGGCTGTTTTGAGGATTTTGTTGAGTAATGAGCGAGCACAGCTGGTTGCCAGGAAAAGAATTTTTAAACTATGTACTATAAATTTTAAAAGTCCTTGTATTAAATTTTTTCTACTGGGCTCACTGCTTAATCTCGTTGCCTGTGATGACTCTAGTTAGTCATCACAGCGTAGTTCGTAAAGAGAGGTGCTGAACATGAGGGATGTCGAAACATTCCTTGAGACAATTAAAATCGGCAGACTTATTTGTGGTGGTCATCGACCTCTTGCTATTGTTGAAAAAACATCAACACCAACTAAAACCTTTCAACTGCAAACGGTACAGAATCGCGACTGGAATGATAGCGTCGCGGATATGACTTCGGGCAACATCGCGGCTACGTTTATTTTATCACCGTTGGCAATGACCTTATCCATGACGGCTTTCCCGGTAAAATCGTTCTCATGTCCGAGCGCAATGTCCACGGGTTTATTCTTTCCAGCGAGATTAAATCAATTGTTGAGCTAAAAAATAAAAAATAATTATCGCTGTTCCTCATCTCTATTCTCAGTACCATGTTTTATTACACACATTGTTAAAATAACACCTCATTCCTGCGGAAAATATACAGGTGCTAGGCATGGCGCCAAGAGATATGATTAGTTCTTTACGCAATGGTGAAATTGATGGTGTTGCGGTTGGTGAGCCGGAGGGTAATCGCTCAATTAGTTTGAACGTTGTCTGGATGGCGGTGATCTCTCCAAATATCTGGAAAGATTATATCGATCATGTCTTTCATCCAAAGCACAACGACGGATACGGATACGGACACGGCGCAAGCGATCACGGAGAAACAGGCATTACACGGAGATGGATCTTTTACTGATCTGCAAGCTATTCAGACAAGCTTTGTCACTCGAACAAATTGCGGGGCGTATCAGATTTTCGTCTGATGACACGGCGCAAAAGCCATGAAATAAAATATCAATATATTTGCGTGAGAAAGCGAATAGAGTTTCACTTTGAGCGCACCTAAGGCAGTCATCTCAACGCCGACGGACACGCTATAAAGCCTATGATAGTCGAGGACGGCTGGCAGGAAAGCGTCATATCTCAGAGCAACCGAATAGTGTGGAAACACGCCGATATAAAGGCCACTGGGAAATTGATACGGTGCATGGCCGAGGTGGTCATCACTGCATCGTGACACTGCTCGAAAGGAAAACGGGTTTCGTCATGATTGGTAAATTACCGAATAAATCAACGGCCTCTTTAAATAAAAAACAATTCGCCTGATTGGTTGGATGAATCGGACCGGGAAGACGCCGTTCTAAATAAGAGCATTAATGCTATGCACGCCATGGCGACAGACATGTTGAGCGCATGCTTGACGATTGGTGCGACCAGTCTCAGACTCAATGCCTTCGAAACGTCGACACTGGGCCTGCCCAGGCGGTGGTGTTAAGGTTTATTCAGCGCTGGGAGGTGGTGGTGAATTTGTACTCTCCTTCCCCCGCTATTTCGATCCTGCCGCTACAACGGAGGTTGAGTTGGTGGTTGCAGCGATGTTTCTTGTCGTCGATGACGAAGAGGCTTTGCGAGAATTAGCAGCCGAACTGTTGAGGCAAAAGGACTATCGAGTAGCGCGTGCGGCTGATGCACGGCAGGCCTTGTAAATGATGCAGTCTAGCCGCTTTGACTTACTGCTTTCCGATCTGATTATGCCGGGTATGAATGGTTATCAGCTAGCGGGCGAAGTGCGGGATAAATATCCGGCAACAAAAACTCTGCTCGCCAGTGACTTTGCCGATGAGTGTGATTTAGAAGGTGTTGACTAACAGTTGCATGCGCAAATGTTACATAGACCCTATAATTCACGCCTATTGTTTAACGCTATTCGCGAGCTGCTGGATGGTGAGAGAGGGTTTCTACCCTAGTCCACAGTTAAGGCTCGGCTAGCCCTTCAACCTCTGGAAGGAGTTTTGCTGGTTTTTTAAGCAGTGCATGGTAGGCTGCTTATGCAGGTTGAAGTATATATTCAAACTTTGGTTTAGTCTTGTTTAGCACACGCTTATTGCTGGCGTGCTGTCGTGGGATAGTTAATATTTTATTCAAGGAGTTACTATGCTTTATAGGAAGTTTTGTTCGTCAGTTTCAATTTTTATACTCGCTTGTTTTATGGCCTCATGCTCTGTGACGACGGCACCTACTGATGCTAGCTCAGGTACAACTGGCCAAACCACGGATGCGTCATCTGATCTGACTTCGAGTACCACCTTGGATGACGACGATGAAGAAAAGGAAATAAAGGAGGAAGAAAAAGAGGTCGAAGAATTTGTCACGGCCAATTTCTCTCAATTGCGTACTGACATGTCTGTGGGGCGAGGTGAGTATTTGGCTGCCTTGGCGACATTGATGTCCGTTAATGAAGCGGATAAAGATCAATTTTACGCGATAACAAAAAATAACTTTTCTTCTATTTTCCTTTCATCACAAACAACAGCTAAAGAATTAATTGTTAATTTAAAGCAAGAGATCGCTCAGGCGAATATTTAACCTTGTTTAGTCCCACGCTTCGGCGTGGGGTCTTTAGCCTTTTATCAATCTATCCTGATCGAACTCGCTCAATAACACGTGGTTTTGTTATTTAAACCTGTCGTTATCCTTTGCCTGTTTGTGGTGCTGTGCTCGCTTTCTACTCATGCTAGATCGGGGGACAGAATAAGCACGCGTAACCCCATATTAAGTCAGCTTATTCTCAAGACTCGGGTTGAGAAAATTTGGTTGCGCCCTACCTGGCAGGCTCTACTGCATGTGCCGCCTCATTCATTGGGTCCGCAGGCAAGTAGCCTGGTTGATGCGCCCTCATTTTTTTTGTCATCACAAGGTAAAGAATCTCCACAGGCTGAACTAGAAGCGACTTTGGCAAAGCTTTTTGCACCATCAGTCGGTTCTAAACTAGACGCAGAGGAGGCAGTGGCCTGTCGCTTTCCCGCCAGGCGCGCCTGGTTGGAAGAAGTTCTAGAGATTGATAAAGGCGTACTGCCAGAATACCGATGCTCACACCTGAATAACTGGTTGCACAACCTTGATGCTGATGGGCTAACCTTGATTTTTCCCGTTTCAGTATTAAATAGTCCGGCCTCTATGTTTGGGCATACCTTTTTGCGCTTAGATCGCAAGGCAGAAAAAAAACCCGATTTAGTCGCCTGGACAGTTAACTTTGCCGCCTATGCAGACGCGGGTCGCGGTCTGGGTTTTGCCATTAATGGTGTCTTTGGCGGTTATCCCGGAAGGTTCACGCTGGCGCCTTATTATGAGCGCGTTAAGGCCTATAGTGATATTGAAAACCGTGATATATGGGAGTACGCACTCAATTATAGCCCCGCTGAAGTTCACTTTATGCTGTTGCATCTCTGGGAGTTATTGCCGGCCTATTTTGATTATTTCTTTATTGATGAAAATTGTTCCTACCAATTATTAGGGCTGCTTGAAGCGGCAAGGCCGAATTTACAGTTGACTAAAAACTTTTATTGGGATGCCACCCCTGCCGATACTGTGCGGGCAATAGCCAGTGTGCCGGATCTTGTGGCTGAGGTGCATTATCGGCCCTCCCTGCGCCAAAATATCAATACGCGCGCAGAGGCATTGGCCTTGGCCGAGCAAAAAATAGCAAAGTCCTTGGCGCTCGGTCAATTGACATTACAAGACGAAAGCTTCCTCAGTAAGGCACCCGATTCGCAGGTCGAAATTCTTGAGTTGGCGACAAGCTATCTGGCCTACTTGAGCGCAAGCCAAGGGAAGCCTCAAGATGTTTTTGATATTGCACTTGAGGCTGAATCCCGAGGAAAGCAACATGACGAGCAATTAAGTCGCCAGCATCAGTTATTAACTGCGCGCAGTGAAATTGCTATTGCCTTGCCGCCACTGGCAATTACACCGCCGGCTTATAGGCCGGACGAGGGGCATGGCAGTCGGCGCCTGGCTTTGCGCTATGGGCGTGAGGATGCGGAGAATTATTTACAGCTCGATTTTCGCTGGGTATATCACGACCTTTACGACCCCGACAATGGCTTTGTGGAGGGTGCTCAATTAGCATTTTTGCAACCTTCGTTTCGCTATTATTCTAAGGATAATAATTGGCAATTTGAAGGTGTCGATTTTATTGATATTTCTTCGGCGCCGGTGCGTAACTATTTTATTCGGCCTTTTTCCTGGAAGGCATCGGCTGCTTTAAAACGCTATCGCTTTGAGGATGATGAGAGGCCATTGATCGGTGACTTAGCTGTAGCCGCCGGCCTCAGTTATGCGCTAAATCAGCAGGTTTCGGCGGCCGTTTTTATTGATACAAAACTCACTGTGAGTGATAAGTTTGATAATACTGTGGGCTTGGGTCTGGGTGCCAGTGGGGAAATTATGTATACGATAAGCGATACATGGAAGGGTGGTGTTTATTCGAGTGCCATGCAATATGTTGAGGGTCTCACCCAAACCACTTATCAGGTAGGGGGGCGCTTGCGATTCAGTCTGGATACCGATAACGCCGTATTAGTTGAGGTTTCTGAGCATAAAGAATTTTCAGATGCCTTTGTAAAAGGGCAGCTTTCTTGGCAGCTTTATTTTTAATAAACACTGGGCCGACGACTTTTCGGCGTAGTTTGAATTTGTATTCAGGCAGTGAGTTTCTCTAGTGCTTTTGCTGCCTCCGGCAGTAAATCTTCTCCCCCGGCTGTCAGGTATTCGCCAATCTGTTTTTTCATCAGCGGCGACCAAAATTTATCCATATGATCGGCGGCACTGGCTATTCGTGCCTCGGCTGTGGCGGCGGGAATATTCTGCACAATTTGATTGGCCATTTTTACTAGGTGTTCACTACTATTTTCTGACACGGGTATTGCTTCCTTATCTGAAGTTGCTTTAAGCGTGGATGCGCTCGGGATGAGTGTAGACCATATGGCGACCACTGCGGGCAAAGCCGACCAGGGTGATGTTGACCTGTTCGGCGAGACGCACGGCGAGGCTGGTGGGGGCCGATACGGCCACCAGCATGCCGAC
Source organism: Candidatus Reddybacter sp. (assembly GCA_041277045.1). Taxonomy (GTDB): domain Bacteria; phylum Pseudomonadota; class Gammaproteobacteria; order Pseudomonadales; family Porticoccaceae; genus Reddybacter. The sequence goes on from JBGFSY010000001.1 coordinate 1,364,329, forward strand.
GCCCATCACCGCTGCCTTTAACACCAGCTCGTAACTGGCACGGCTGGAAATCAGAATAAAGCGTTCGCTTATTGCGGAGTCTGATTGTTTGCACACCGCGCCATAGAGCTTATCCAGCGCGTTGTGGCGGCCGACGTCTTCACGCAATAATTCGATATTGCCATTGCTATCACACAGGGCTGCGCCGTGTACGGCACCGGTAATAGCCTGTAGGGGTTGCTGGCTTTCCAGTTGAGCAACAGCGGTTTCGATAGCGCAGTGGCTGAAGGCCTGTAGCGTTGTGACCGGGGCCGGTTGGCGAATCGCCTGTTCGAGGGACTCGGCGCCACATAAGCCACAACCGGTGCGCCCGGTCATATTGCGCCGCGCCGCTTTGAGTAGCGCAAAGCGCTCATTGCTAATGGTCATCGCCACTTCTATGCCGTCATCGAGCACCCGTGTATCCAGTTCGTAGAGCTGTGCCGGGCGTTCGATAATGCCCTCGGTGAGACTAAAACCCAGGGCGAAATCCTCGAGGTGGTCGGGGGTGGTCATCATCACCACATGGGAGATGCCGTTGTAGACCAGCGCCACCGCGACCTCCTCGATCAGCTGGTCGTCGACGGTCACACTGGCACCTTGGCGCCAGTCGTTTGCGGTAAAGGACGCGCTAACGGCGGGCGTTAGCGCGTCGTCGTTAACCGGGGGTGCGACTGCTTTCATCCCGCCGCCGTGCCTTTTTCAACAGGCCCTGTTGTTGGTCGTTGAAGGCTTGCTGACGCTCCTGCCAGGCCGAGGGGGCGGTGACCTTACTGACTTCCACCGCCGTGACCTTGTACTCGGGACAGTTGGTGGCCCAGTCGGAATTGTCGGTGGTAATCACATTGGCGCCGGATTCGGGGAAGTGGAAGGTGGTGTAGACCACGCCGGCCGGCATATTGTCGCTGACCTTGGCGCGCAATACCGTATCGCCCACGCGGCTTTTAATACCCGCCCAGTCGCCATCGACAATACCGCGCTCTTCGGCGTCGTGGGGGTGAAGCTCAATAATATCTTCACTGTGCCACTGATTGTTTTCGGTGCGGCGGGTTTGCGCGCCGACATTGTACTGGCTGAGGATGCGCCCGGTGGTCAGTAGCAGGGGGAACTTGCGATTGGCGCGCTCGTCGGTGGGCACGTATTCGGTGACCGCAAAGAAGCCCTTGCCGCGTACAAACTCGTTGATATGCATGGTCGGGGTGCCGTCGGGAGCCTCGTCATTACAGGGCCATTGAATACTGCCGTCGCGGTCGAGTTTGTCGTAATTAACGCCGGTAAACGTGGGCATTAAACGGGAGATCTCCGCCATGATTTCGCGGGGGTGGTCGTAGTGCATGTCCACGCCCAGGGCCTTGGCAAAACCCAGCGTCGCCTCCCAGTCGGCCAGTCCGGCCTTGGGTGGCATGGCCTGGCGCACCGGTGAAATACGCCGCTCGGCATTGGTAAAGGTGCCGTCTTTCTCAAGGAAGGAGGAGCCCGGCAAAAATACGTGGGCGAACTTGGCGGTTTCATTGAGGAAGAGGTCCTGCACCACCAAACATTCCAGTGACGACAGTGCCGCCTCCACATGGTGGGTGTTGGGATCGGATTGGGCGATATCTTCGCCGTGGCAGTACAGACCCTTGAATTCGCCGTCGATGGCGGCGTCAAACATATTGGGAATACGCAGACCGGGCTCGGGGTCGAGATCGACTTTCCAGTCGTTTTCAAACAGTGAGCGGGTATCGCCGTCGGAGATGTGGCGGTAGCCAGGCAGCTCGTGGGGGAAGGAGCCCATATCGCAGGAGCCCTGCACGTTGTTCTGCCCGCGCATGGGGTTGACGCCAACGCCTTCACGACCGATGTTGCCAGTCAGCATGGCGAGGTTGGCGATGCCCATCACAGTGGTCGAACCCTGACTGTGCTCTGTCACGCCGAGTCCGTAATAAATGGCCCCGTTGCCGCCGGTGGCAAACAGGCGAGCGGCAGCGCGGATGTCAGCGGCGGGTATGCCGGTAACGCTTTCGGTGGCTTCGGGCGCGTGCTTGCTATCGCTAATAAAGGCACGCCATTGCTCGAAGGCCGGTGTTTCACAGCGCTCGGCGATAAATTCACTGGCTTCCAGGCCCTCGTCGATAATCACGTGGGCCATGGCGTTGATAAAGGCGACGTTGGTGCCGGGCATTACCGGCAAGTGGTAGTCGGCCTTAATGTGGGGGGCGTTGACCAATTCGATTTTGCGCGGGTCGACAACAATCAACTTGGCACCTTCGCGCAGGCGTTTTTTCAGACGTGAGCCAAACACCGGGTGGGCGTCGGTGGGGTTGGAGCCCATCACCATCACCACGTCGGTTTGTGCCACGGAGGCAAAGGATTGGGTGCCCGCAGACTCACCGAGGGTGGTTTTTAAGCCGTAGCCCGTGGGCGAGTGACAAACCCGGGCACAGGTGTCGATATTGTTATTGCCGAAGCCGGCGCGCACCAGTTTTTGCACCAGCCAGACCTCTTCATTGGTGCAGCGCGAGGAGCTAATGGCGCCAATGCTGTTGTGACCGTGTTTCTTTTGAATGCCGCGCAGGCGGTCGGCGGCAAAGGTAAAGGCCTCGTCCCAGCTGACTTCGCGCCACTCATCTTCAATACTGTCGCGCACCATCGGTGAGGTAATGCGGTCCTGGTGGGTGGCGTAACCAAAGGCGAAGCGACCCTTAACGCAGGCGTGGCCCTCGTTGGCTTTGCCGTCTTTCCAGGGGGTCATGTTGACGACGGTGTTGCCGCGCATCTCCGCCTTAAAGGCACAGCCAACACCGCAATAGGCGCAGGTGGTGATCACGCTGTGCTCGGGCTGGCCGAGCTTAATAATAGTGTTTTCGGTCAGTGTCGCCGTTGGGCAAGCGCTGACACAGGCGCCGCAGGAGACGCAGTCCGAATCCATAAAGCTTTCATTTTGACCGGGGCTGACTTTTGACTCAAAACCGCGACCGTCGATCGTCAGCGCAAAGGTGCCCTGGGTTTCTTCACAGGCGCGCACACAGCGCGAGCAGACGATGCACTTCGATGCATCGAAGGTGAAGTAGGGGTTGGACTCATCCTTTTCTGCGTCGAGATGATTATTGCCTTCGTAACCGTAGCGCACCTCGCGCAGGCCCACTTCGCCGGCGGTGTCCTGCAATTCACAGTTGCCGTTGGTGGGGCAGGTGAGGCAGTCGAGGGGGTGATCGGAGATATACAGCTCCATCACATTGCGGCGCAGGTCGGCGACTTTCTCGGTTTGCGTGTTGACCACCATACCGTCTTCCGCCGGTGTGGTGCACGATGCCGGATAGCCTTTGCGACCCTCAATTTCGACCATGCACATGCGGCACGAGCCATAGACTTCAAGGCTGTCGGTGGCGCAGAGCTTGGGCACTTTAATGCCGGCTTCGGCAGCGGCGCGCATCACCGAGGTGCCCTCGGGCACGGATATGCTCATGCCGTCGATATTCAGGGTCACGGTTTCAGTCGCTAGACTGGCGGGGGTGCCGTAGTCCTTTTCGGGTTCGTAAAATTCCAACATGTCTCGTTCCTCTTGTGGGGCCAGTTAGCGCGGGCTTGTTAAGCCGCTCTAGCCGCCAAAGTCTTCAGGAAAATGTTTGATGGCGCTGCGCACGGGGAAGGGGGTCAAGCCACCCATGGCGCATAGCGAGCCAAATTCCATCGTTTCACACAGGTTTTCCAATAAGATTAGATTATCGTCAAGTTGTTTGCTGTCACGCTGCTTGGCTTCACGAATGTTGTCGATCACCTCGACACCGCGCGTCGAGCCCACCCGACAGGGGGTGCACTTGCCGCAGGACTCAACCACACAAAATTCCATGGCAAAGCGCGCTTGCTCGAGCATGTCGGCAGTTTCGTCAAACACCACCACACCACCGTGGCCAAGCATGGCACTGGCGGCGCCAAAGCTTTCGTAGTCGAGGCTAATATCGAGTGCCGAGTCGGGCAAATAAGCACCGAGGGGGCCGCCGACCTGCACGGCTTTAATCGCCTTGCCGCTGAGTGTGCCGCCGCCGAAACCTTCGAGCAGGCTGCGCAAGCTGCTACCAAAGGCCAGTTCGACAATGCCGCCGCGCTGGATATTGCCAGCCAGCTGCATGGGCAGCGTGCCGGTGGAGCGACCAACGCCGAGGTCTTTATAGTGGGCGGCACCCTTTTCAAAAATACTCGACACCGAGGCCAGCGTCAGCACGTTGTTAATGACTGTCGGCTGACCAAAGAGGCCGACGATGGCGGGCAGGGGTGGCTTGACACGCACCATGCCGCGCTTGCCCTCAAGGCTGTCGAGCAGGGCGGTTTCTTCACCGCAAATATAGGCACCGGCACCGAGGCGTACTTCTAAATCAAAGTGCTTGCCACTACCGGCAATGTTGTCACCTAAATAGCCCGCCGCGTAGGCATTGGCCAGTACCGTTTTTAGCACGGTGTGGGCCTTGGGGTATTCCGAGCGCAAATAGATATAGCCCTGGGTGGCACCTACCGCCAAGCCGGCGATGGTCATGCCCTCTATTAATTGCAGGGGGTCGGCTTCCATTAATAGGCGGTCGGCAAAGGTGCCCGAGTCGCCTTCGTCGGCGTTGCAGACAATGTATTTCTGCTGGGGCGGAGTGTCGTGCACGGTTTGCCATTTAATACCGGCGGGGAAGGCTGCACCACCGCGACCACGCAGGCCCGACTCTTTCACTTCATCGACAATGGCCTGGGGCTGCATCGCCAGTGCGCGTGCGAGACCGGCATAGCCACCGTGGGCCTTGTAGTCGTCGACACTGAGAGGGTCGACAATACCGGCGCGGGCAAAGTTGACCCGCTGCTGGTTTTTTAAATAGGGGATGTCTGCGGTCAGGCCGAGTGCCAGGTCGCCGTCTTTGCCTTCATGGAAACCCGCGTCGAAGAGAGCGCTCACATCGGCAGCATTGACTGGACCGTAGGCCACGCGGCCTTTGTCGGTTGCGATTTCAACCAGGGTTTCTAGCCAGAACAGTCCACGCGAACCGTTGCGCACAATGTGCAGGTCGATATTGCGCTTGGTGGCTTCGGCGCTAATGGCTTCGGCTACGGCATCGGCACCGAGGGCGCAGGCGGTAGTGTCGCGGGGTACATAAACAGTAATCACGACTTGGTCTCCCCTTCGTTAACCTTAAGAGCGTTGACTTCCAGTTGACTGATTAGCGCATCGAAACGTTCGGGGGTGACGCGGGCGTGCACCTCGTCACCAATTTGCACCGACGGCCCGCAGGCACAGTTGCCCAGGCAGTAAACCGGCTCAAGGCTGAACTTGCCATCGGTCGTGGTGTTGCCGAGTTCGGTGGCCAGTGTCGAGGTGGCGTGTTGCTCCAGTTCCCGAGCGCCGACTGCCTGGCAGGCTTCAGCACGGCAAATTTGCACCGTGTGCTGGCCCATCGGCTGGCTGTGGAAGTGGTGATAAAAGCTGATCACACCGTGTACCTCGGCGCGCGACAGGTTTAATGCTGTGGCGATGGCGGGCACGGTCTCGGCGGGAACATAGCCCGCCGTGTGCTGAATGTCGTGGAGGATGGGCAGTAGTGCGCCGGGTCGCTCCTGATGCTGGGCGATGATGGCGTCAATCGCCGCCTTATCGAATGTTGGGGTCACGGCTCAACTCCCGTAGAGTTTTGTGCGTTGGGACTGCGGGCGAGAAGGCCTTGGTGCAAGTACAAGGGCCCGCTAGGCGCGGTCACGTAGAAAATAAAGGCGGAAATTATAAAGCAAAGTGAAGATTATTTCCCGCAGTTCAGTTTTGTTAACGATGAGTAACTGCTCATCCCGCAGCCACTTGAGGTTTAAGGCTTGGCTGGTAAGGCATCGGTATTAGCGATAGCGCTTGCCCGGCTCGTGCGGCTTGCTATGATCGTCACTATGGACTGGAAAATCTTTTTTACTTTTTTGCGACGGTGTTTATCGCCGAGTTGGGCGATAAAACCCAGTTGGCAACACTGCTCTTTGTCGCTGACAAAGAGGTCAATAAGCTCACGGTGTTCTTTGCGGCGTCGCTGGCTCTGGTTGTCGCCTCGGCCGTCGGTGTTTTAGCGGCTCATATCAGCGAAAAGGCGCTGGCCTATATCGCAGGTGCGGGCTTTATGTTGATTGGCGCTTACACTCTGTATCAGGCAAAACGTGAAAAACAGCTTAGCAAGGTGTTCGGTTTGGATTTAAGATCTGGAGCTTAAGACGGCAAGGGATTTGCGATAACGGGAGGCACCGGCAATGAAGGACTCCGTGAAATTTTGGCAGGGCCACGATGACTGGCACGAGGCTGAGCGGGCCTGGGACGCGCGGGCAGCAAAGCTCGCGGCCGATACACCGCTCAAAACCTTTAAAAAGAACCCCCACCTGCCCGGTATCCGCGCCAAGACGCGTAAAAATTTAGCGTGGAAAACCCTCTCCTACCTCCACCATCACGACTACAGCGGCAAGCTGGGCCGCTATTTTTGGCAGCGGCCCCTAAAGCATGGCCTGGGTTTACTTGTCGCCCTGCTGAAGAGACACAGTTATAGGCGCGATGGCGATTTCTTTCTCTACGGCTTGCGCAATGTCGAGGAGTTCGAAGCCCAGCTGGCGGCACCCGATACTGTCCTCGTGGTTGGCTTCTCCTACTGCCATAAACCTTTCGAATGTCCGGCCGGTCGTTTTACCGACGCCTGCAGCCACGATGCTAGCGACCCCGTGTGCGGCCAGTGCTTTATTGGCAAATGCGTGCACAGCCTGCCCGACACCCAAGTCGTGCCCCTGTTTATCACCACCGTGCACTACATCGGCGAACAGATGATAGCGGCTCAGCAAAACTGGCCCCAGCACAAGGTTGTTTTTGTTATTACCGCCTGCGAGCTGACCCTGGAAATGTTCGGCAAAATTGGCGTCGCCGTCGACTTGCAAGGCATTGGCGTGCGCCTCGACGGGCAAATCTGCAATTCTATGAAGGCCTTTGAAGCCTCTGAAATAGGTATTAAACCCGGTATGGCGATTGTTGCCGATAAAACACAGGGGCGGATGATGGATCTGTTTCGACAGTTCTCGGCGCAGCCCCGTTGTGGCTCACCCGCCGCTGGGAAGGATTCAGTGCAGAGGGCGGAGAATATTATTGCCAGTGATCATCGACGGCCCTAACTGATTTCAATTGTGTCTTTGGTACAAAATTTGAACCTGTTTTCCCTAATAAGTAAGCAGGGTTTTCCAAATGGCATTGATGAAAAGACAGTCGTGATTAGATTATTCTTTTATTTGCACCTGCCAGGGCTTTGTTTGATAGGCGTAGGGACTTATCTTTTGTTGGGCCAGGGGGTTCTGCTCACGGAGTGAGTGATATTCTGGGGATATCAGTTTGTATTGGCCTCGGGTTACTTTTAGTCTCTCCCTGTCCAGGGGTTAAGGCAATAAGCTGGATAAAAAATTGTGCTCGGTAGTTAGTTGCCCCTGAGGTTTCAGTGGTGCAGACAATAGGCAAAGAGTGGCGCGCCTAATGTCCTGGTAAAGGCCTATTGAATCGCCCCGGGTTGATCGGCGGCTAATTTTCTTGAGAGGATTAGCTAATGAACAGACGACCTGGGTTTTCAAAAGCAATACGCGAACGCACAGTTCGATTGGTTTTAACCAGCGAGCATGACCATCCATCCCGTTGGGCGGTCACCCAGTCAATGGCATTAAAAATAGGCTGTACCCCAGAGACTTTACGCTCGTGGGTGAAGAAGATGAAAATCAATGCGAGTACAAAACCTGGTGTCACAGCTGATCGGTATCAGCGAACAAAAGAGCTGGAACGCGAAGTACGCGAACTCAAACGAGCCAATGAAATACTGCATAAGGTAGCGGCTTTTTTCGCCCAAGCGGAGCTCGACCGCAAACCGAGGTCTTGGCGGCCTTTATCGATCAGTATTGCAATCAATACTGTGTCGAGCCCATCTGCAGGGAATTGCCGATAGCAGCGTCCACGTACCACTGCCATAAAACACTTAAACAGCATCCAGAAAGACGTAGTACGCCTGCCAAATATGACGAACAATTCGCACCGGGGATTCAGCGTGTCTGGGAGGAAAAAGCTGGATGTTGAGGGTGTTCGGCGGGGAAGATGCTGTATCACAACGATACCCACTGAGGCAGCACATAAGCCACTCGACCTCGTTATACGTCAGTTCTCAGCGAATTGTCCTAATCAACGTTGGGTTGGCGGTGATATTGAATATTCTCTATCTTTTTACCTCTCCATAGGTGTTCTGGGTTGTATTGTTTGGGAGTTGGTAAAACATCTCAACGCTATATTCATCACCAGCCTCACTTGTCGCGGCTACCCAATTGAAAGCCAAACCAAGGTCATTTTTTTAAGATGATCGGGTAGGCTGAAACGCATCAAAAAGTTGAACGAAGCCTGAGACTGTAGGCAGATGCGTGATCGTTGTTAGGGTCTAGCGCCGGATTAATGATTGAGTGGTAGGTCAGAGTCACATCCACGTTGGGAAAGAACGGGAAGCGGTAGAATATCTCGGGGTTGTACTCACCCCGGGTCCCGGGCAGGCTTGGCTCGACGTAGTTGAGTCCGATCCCGACCAAATCGTTCTGAATGTGCCCGATGAAATCCGGATTATAGTAAAGGAATAGCAAATTGGCCTGGGACTCATACAACGCCGAGTCATTGTCGCTCCAGCCATACTTCGCAATACCGATTAGCCGGCCATCAGCGGTGAGCTCCTGTTCGAGTTTAAGGAGGAACCCCCGGCCATCAGGGCCCAGGTTCCCGTTGGATGCACTCCCATCCTTGGTGCCGTCGTTGTGCCAGACCGTCAGCTTCGACCAGCCCGCCTTCTCTGTCCTGGGGAACATCTTGACACCAAGTTCGACAGCCTTAAAGAGGTCGCCCTCGCCGATGTCGCCCCAGTCTTGCCGATCGCCATTGGAGTCGGAGACCAGTGCCAGTATTTTGACACGATCACTGAGGTACCAGTTCACCACCCCACCCAGCCCTGAGTCCGGTAGTGCAATGGCAAAGGCCCCGACGCCCGCAGTAGACGTGAAGGTTAGGGGTGCGGCAATGTGGGCGGAAGTGGCAAGAGTAGCGTCTGGCGTGATCTTGCCGATCCGATAAACCCAGCCCGCCTCCTTGCTTCCCTGTTGCCAGTAAAGGTTCCGTACAGGGAGGAACGTGGGTGAGTACTCTGCAAAGGTATTACCGGGCCTGCTCAGGCTTCCCAACGCTTCGGTCCCGAGATTCTCGGGACCCGTTGTTCCCCAGTTCCAACGGCCCTGCAAGCCGAAGACGAGCTGGCCCTGAGTCGGCGTCCCCCGGTTCAAGAGCTCCCAGGTACCGATGAAGTCCACGGTACTGACAGTACCCCATTTATCCGCGCCCGGGAGCGAGTCGCTCACCCCCTGAAACAGCTGATTGTAGGCGAACCCAAGCTCCAGACCGCTGGCATCGTACAGAGACTGCTTCCACCGGTCCGTGAGCTCATGAGCTCCGTGCAGAGGAGACTGACGGAAGAACGAGTCCTTCTGAACTCGCCTCTCCTTGATACCCTGCAATAGGTTGGATGGATCCTCGGGGTCTTCACCGACGGCACTTTTACTTTGCGTCGAAGCCCCGTTATTAACGTCCGTCGCGGGGGTTTCAGCTCCGGTCGGGAAGGGTAAGACCGCCAGCACCGCCATAATGAAACAGCTCAGCAAGCAAAACCATTTAACCGGAAGCACGACACAAAATTTCATAAATCCATAAACACATCTAGATAAAGAATCTTCGGGTGATCAATAGTCATGGGAATGGCCTTTAATGATACTTTCCTTTAATTCGAGGCGAGAGCCATGACTTCTCATGTCGTCAGGCAAGCCAGCGGGCTCCTTGATTATGTCGGGAATCGGTGATTCGTATGTCGGTGAGCGAAGCCGTTCTTCACCCACCGCGGATCCAGAATCACCTCTTCAAACCCTATCAACCCTGAAGTGAAGCTATCGAATCGAGCTTCATGTTGTAGCCTCCGGCGACCATAAAACTCTGGCCGGTGGTGAACATGTTGTACCCGTCAAGAAGAGCCATCGCGAGATGCGCCATCTCCTCGGGCTCGCCAAAGCGGCCGAGCGGGATATTACTTGCGACGGCCGCCATTTTTTCGGGGCCACCCATGCCTTCCACCGCATCGGGATAGTTAAGGAAGTTGGTGCCGAATGCGTTCACGCACACACCCTTGGGCGCCGCCGTCATTGCGGCGCCCTGGATCAACGTGTTCGCCCCGGCGCGCATAGCGGAGTAGCCAATGAAGTCGCTCAACGCCCCCGTACTGGACGCGCTGGTCAGGATGACAATCTGGCCGGAGCCCTTGTCCATTAGCGGCGGCAGCAGAGACTGAAGCGCATAGACCACCGCGAGGAAGTTGCCCTCGTAGAGTTTCTGCATATCCTTGGTGTTTATCTTGAAGATATCGCCGGGCATGTGTTCCGCCGTCCGGATGTAGGCCGAATCGAAGCCACCGAATTCCTTTATCGCGGCATCGACCAGTTTCTGGGTGGAGTCGGGCCGTGTCTCATCGTTCGGACCGTGCTGTTCAATGCCGGGGACGACGATGACCTTCGCGCCGTGGCCCTCGCATTCTTTGACGAGACCTTTGACGGGCTGAGCAATGACGAGGTTGTAGCCCTGCTTGGCGAAGTTGCGCGCAAGAGGGGGGCCGATCTGCAAGAGCGCATCGTTGATTATGATGACGCGTTTGCCGCCCTTGGTCGCGTTGGTCTTGAGGGTTTTACCCGGCACGATTGTCTTCGCCGAAGCCGTGTTCACACCCAGGCCTGCTGCCGCAAGGCTAACGGCACCAATGGCACCAGCTTTCAGAAGGTCACGACGTTCAATGCCTTTTGAATCTAGATCAGTGTTGTCTGTGCTCATGATAAAATTCTCCTTATTGGTTTGCCGGTTTTCGTTTCAAATCGCCGGCATCGACTTAAGCCTTGGGCTGCGTCGCGGCAAACGGGATGTCGATATACTTGATCGCATCTTCCCCGGTCACGATGGGTCTGCCGACTTTGTTGATCATTTCCTTAGCTCTCTCGAGTTGTTCCACGTTGCTCGGACCTTTGCCCCAATCCTCGAGCCCGACACGGAGGCTGCCGCCCCGTTCGAGCGCCATTTGAGCAAGAGGTGTCTCCATGATGTCGTTACCTATCAGGCCGACCGACCATTTCAGGTCAAGCCCCTCGATCATGTGCAGATAGAGCTGCAGCGCCTCGGGGATCGGCGGTGCACAGGCCGCGAAGCCGTAGTCGGCGAAGTAGATGTTGAGTTTTGAACCGCGGGGCAGCGTACCCGCCCGCGCCATGGCGACGACGTTCTTCATCCAGCCGGGCTCAAATACTGAGATCGAGGCCCCGCAGCCGAGCTCGTTGCAGGTGTCCATAACGATCTTGTTGTCACCCGGCCAGAAGCCGTACCACCAGAAGTTCTCCTCCGGGAGCAGGCCGTTCTCGTCGTAGACCGCGAGCGGGGCGACCCCGGTGTCGAGCAGGATCATATTGGCCAGGCCCGCCTCCGCCAGCGGGCGGTAGTGCCCGCTCTGGATCTCCGGCGGCCAGACGGTACGGTTCTTGTGATAGACCGCCGGGTCAAAGTTCGCCGTCGGGTAAATGATTCCATACGGATGTTTCTTACGGACTGGCGTGAAGGCGTCGACGTATGCCTGGACGGCATCCGCCACGTTATCACTTGGCTTGCCGCTGTGCGCGTGCACAATGGTAGCGCCCGCATCAAGGCACTTTATCATTTCTTGCTCAATTTCGGCCGCCGTCTCAGGTGCAGTAGGATTAATCTTTTTAGTGGTAGAGCCGTTGATGGCGACCTCGAGGACCACCGGTGTGTCCTCCTTCTTAAAGGAGAAGTTGCTGCGCATCCCCGACGTTGCCGGACCGGCAAACACTCGGCTCGCGGCCAGCGTTGCGCCGGCGGCGGCTGACCCTAAAAATTTTCGTCTGTCCATGCTATTCCTCCTTTCTTCCTTGTCAGCCGACTTCTACAGTGCCGTCTTCGTGAATAGCGATCGGGTCGCCTGTTTTTACAGCTTCCAGAAACTCGTCGCCGAGCAGGTCGATGGTGACGACCCGCTTGTCGTTCCAGACATCGTCCATGATGAGCCCGCCGGCAGAGATGCTGTCGATGTGCGAGGAGAACAGCCATGCCTGCGGCTGCACGCCGAGCTGACTCAACATCATAATGGTCCCGGCGCCCATGGTGGAGCCGACGGTCTGGGGCGTGCAGATGATGGTTCCTGTGAGGTCTTTCTGGTACAGCTCCTTGTTGGTCGGATCAGTGCAGGGCGCAGTCTTGGTTTCACCTGCGAACATATTTTTCAAAAAAGAGCCAGTCAGGTTAAACGCCTGTTTCGAGACCAGCGCCTTGCCCTCGAGTTTGCCGGAAAGTACGGGTCGGCCTTTGAACGTTTTCTTCGCCATGTTATTTATTCCTTTCGGATTCACTCTCTATGAATGCGATCAGTTGTTCAGGTTGACTAGGCACCTTTCGGGATCTTGCCCGTGACGATGATCTTCACCAGGACGTCGTCCGGGAAGTACTGAAGGGTCGTGTAGACCCGGGACTTGGCTGAATTGGTGACCCCGCGAACCCGGTCAGAAAACCCCTTCATGCCGGCATAGGAGACGCCGCACATGTTGGTGGCGTGCATGCCAGCCCGCTTCATCTTGCTGATCAGCTCGCCGTTCTCCTCGATGGCACGGTCCCGCACCGGGTTGGGCGTGAACAGGTAAATCGGGATGGCGGCTTCCGTCTTTCCGGCCTTGTCCAGCGCCTCGGTCACGAGTTTTCCCCACTTGATTACCTCGTGGTAGCTGTTATGGGGGCAGCCGATGAAGGCAGCGGTCGGATCGCCATCCTTTTCCGGCCAGAGGTTCTCGAAGGTGCTGATGATTCGCGCCTGCTCCCTGTCGTCGATGACGTAGGTCTCGTACCCTTTGGCCAGGAGCTTTTTCCCCTTCTCCTTCGCATCCGGAGTGACGCCATCTACGTGGTACAACCCGACGGCTCCACTGGAGGCTGTCGCGCTGCCCATGGCCTTAAGCAGGTGCAGGTTGTCGGCCGTGGCCTTGCCGCCCTTGAAGTACTTGTCGAGCCCTGTGACATACGGAACATCCTCGACACATTTGCGCCCGATGGCGGTGCCGATCACACCCCAGTCCGGCTCCTTCGAGGTTTTGACTTCGACCAGCCAGTTGGCCATGCGGCCTTCGTCGGCCATCAGACCAAATAAGGGGGCCTTGCCGAGCATGGCTTGGATCAAGTCCATGCCGGCGCCGTTGCGGTTGGTTCGGACGCCGAGGACGGAATTGCCGTAGTTCACCGCGGAGGATTCGGCCCAGGCGACATAGGTGCCCGGCTCCGGCGCGTTGCCGACCTCCTTCAGGTAGCAGGCACAGGTCCTTTTATTCAGGTCCGGCGCGCCGAGGCGGACGTGGACGTAGTCGAGGTCCCACTGCCGGCTGTAGCCCTCGTAGATCATCGTCATGTCCTTGGCATTGTTCTGGACGTTGTAGACGTCGTAAGGGCGCGGATTGACCGTGTAGGGCGCGTAGGACTTGAGCCCGGCATTGGCGCACTGGTCAAGCATCTTGATCATCGAGCTCATGTACGGGGCGCCGATGAACATGTTGCTGTGCGGAGCACCGCCGAGGTCCACAAGCTTCTCGGCGCCGAAGGTATTACCGAAGGTGACCAGGATTTTCATGAGCTTGGCCTTCTCCTCGCCGTCCTTGCCATCGAGGATCGCCTGCTCTTCCTTGGTTAGCTTCATCTTGTGCTTCATGGCCTCTTCGGCCTTGGTATTTGCCTTGGAAGACCCGGTGTAGGTCGCCTTCTGCCCCGTCGGCTTGCCGTCTGGTCCCAAGCCTACCATGTCACTTGTAAGCATCTTGTCTGCAAAGTCAGGAAGCTTGCCGCCGACTGAAGCCGTTTTTTCTGCGGCCTTCGTTGCTTTGCCAACCGTTGCCGCATCAGCAATAATAGGTGTGGAAAGGAGTGTCCCTGTGACAGGAACTAGTGGAATCAATGTGACAGATTTAAGAAATTCTCTACGCTTCACGTTTTTATCCTCTAATGTCTCTTGGAATCAACAAACATGTGCACGGCGTAGAGATAACATCTAGTTCAACCCCTAAAACCTGTCAAGTTATACCTAAATTTAGAGAGCTTTAATTATTCATGGACGGTAATTCCCTCCCCCATTTTTAGTGCGAGAGTTATAGATGGATGTTCCTTGAAGACTTTTTAAACCCGGTATGGCGATTGTTACCGATAAAACACAGGGGCGGATGATGGATCTGTTTCGACAGTTCTCGGCCCAGCCCCGTTGCGGCTCGCCAGTGGTTGGGCAGGGTTCTACACATAGGACGGACAATATTATTGCCAGTGATAATCGACGGCCCTAACTGAATTTAATCGTTTGCCGGGTAAAAAACTTGAAGCTGGTTTTCCTGATGAATGAGCAGAGTGTGCCGAATGGCCGTTGATGAGAAGACAGTCGTGATTAGGGTGTTTTTAGACTTACATCTGCTAGAACTTTGTTTGTTGGCTGTAGGGATTCAACTTTTTTGGCAAGTATTAACGCACGTAATGTGCAGCAAGCAGTGGATGTGGATGGACAGTCAATCGATATATAAGTAATCTTGCGCGGCTGATTGTAGACCCAGTGGGCGGTTGCCTTCAGGGGGACGTTCATCTCGACACTAGCCAACCCCGCCGGGTCAGGCAAATAAATACTAATCTCTAGCTTGGCTTGCCAGGCAAACGGGCACCATCACAGGAGACAAGCATGTCCGGATTTGACAAGGTAGTAGGCAGCTATGAAGAAGCCATGGCTGGTCTGCAAGACAATATGACCGTCATCGCCGGTGGTTTCGGCCTCTGCGGGATACCGGAGAACCTCATCAAGGAGATCAAGCGCAAGGGCACTCGCGGCCTGACTGTTGTTTCGAACAACTGCGGTACGGACGAGTACGGCCTTGGGGTGCTGCTGGTCGATAAGCAGATCCGCAAAATGGTGGCTTCCTACGTGGGTGAGAATGCCATGTTTGAAGCGCAGATGATGAGTGGTGAACTGGAAGTAGAGCTGACTCCGCAAGGTACGCTGGCAGAAAAAATGCGCGCTGGCGGCGCGGGTATCCCGGCCTTCTATACGGCCACCGGTTACGGTACACCGGTAGGGGAGGGCAAAGAGGTGCGCGAATTCAATGGCCGACAATATATTCTGGAGGAGGCCATCCAGGGGGATTTTTCCATCACCAAGGCCTGGAAGGCGGATCGCTATGGCAATCTGGTTTTTCGCAAGACGGCGCGTAATTTCAACCCAATGGCTGTGACCGCCGGGAAAATCGCGGTGGTGGAAGTGGAAGAAATTGTGGAGGTGGGTGACCTTGATCCGGATGAGATACATCTTCCCGGCATCTACGTGAACCGACTTATCCTCGGCAGCTTTGAAAAAATAATCGAACAGCGCACCGTGCGCGGCACATAGGGGGTAACAGGCAATGGCTTTGACTCGTGAACAACTGGCGCAGCGCGTGGCGCAGGAATTTCAGGACGGCTTCTATATCAACCTGGGTATCGGTATTCCCACCCTGGCGGCCAACTACTTACCCGAAGGTATGGAGGTCATGCTGCAATCTGAGAATGGCTTACTTGGCATGGGGCCGTTTCCGCTTGAGGATGAGGTGGATTCAGATCTGATCAATGCGGGGAAGCAAACCGTAACCATGGCTAAGGGTGCCTCATTGTTTTCCTCAGCAGACTCCTTCGCCATGATCCGTGGCGGCCATGTCGACCTGACGGTGCTGGGGGCTTTCGAAGTGGATTGTCAGGGCAATATTGCCTCTTACATGATCCCGGGGAAGTTGATTAAAGGCATGGGCGGAGCCATGGATCTGGTGGCCGGTGCTGACAATATCATCGTTACCATGACGCATGCGTCCAAGCATGGTGACTCGAAACTGTTAAGCGAGTGCACCCTGCCGCTGACTGGCAAGGGCTGTATCAAGCGGGTGCTGACCGACCTGGCCCTGCTGGATATCGCCGACGGCAAGTTCATCCTGCGGGAGCGGGCACCGGGCGTGAGTGTTGAAGAAATTGTCAATCTGACCGAAGGGGAATTGGTGGTTCCGGAGCACGTACCGGAGATGACTTTCGTCTAGACCGTGACCCTGGTTGAAAAAAGCCATTAGGCGCGCAATGTGGTGGCGTGGCTGCTGTGTTGCGCACTATTATCTATAAAGACAGGGCGAGGTAGAAAGTGAAAGACTTGCCCCGTTTTTCCTTGTGTAACTAGCAAGTAAAAATACCGACAGTATGATTAGGCAAATTTCATTGATGCCTTAACGCCGCCGTAACCGGCCGGAGTAAGTGGCGCAGCTTTTGAGAAAGCAAAAGGTGTGACGCTTACGGAGGTCCAGCCCACTTCTTTTTCTGGGCCATGGTTCACGGCCTTGTTACGTGTTTTTTGGGTTAAGCAGCGATGTAAAAACATGATCTTCCCACTTGCCGTTAATTCTTAAATACTTTTTAGCAATGCCCTCTTTAGAGAAACCAAGCCTGTTTAATAGCACTTCAGATCTTTGATTGCTTGGCATGTAATTTGCGATGATGCGATTTAAGCCTAGTTCATCGAAACTATGGTGAATTACGTAGCTGCATAGCTTCTTCATAAGACCTTTGCTTTGATATTGCTCGGGTATTGCGTACCCAATATTACATGCCTGAAAGGGACCTCTAACAATATTGGTAAGAGAGCACGTAGCAATAATCTCATTATCTTTAGGATTAATAGATATAAAGTACGCCGCACGACCTTCAGTTTGATCTACCTCTCAGTCCTTAATTCGCTCTCTCCATGCCTCTAGCACATGATAGTCATTTTCTCTGAGCGGCTCCCACATACGCAAATGATCTGAATTTTTACAATAGAATTCAGGTATTTTCTCAGCATCATTTATTGATATCAGTTTAACTTGCATGACTACCTATTGGTGACACGTAACAGTTAATTATAAAGCCACTGGCACTATATTACTTTGGCGCTCTATCCTAGGATATTCAATAAAAGGTTTAGCTTTATTATTTTTAAAAACAATAGCTTATGAATAATTCACAGGTGTTATAGAGCCAGAGGCTCCTGATCCAGGGATCTGGAAAATATAGGGCCAAGTCTTGCGATACTATATTCTATTGTTCGCTTAACTTAGTAAGCACTCAGCTTTGATCTGTACCGTTAACACGCTGTTAGTAGAAGAATTAAGCCTTAAGTTTTGCCCCTGGTGCCCAAGCTACCATTTCCTCAACTCCGGCAGTATTTCTTTACCAATCAAACGCATGCTGCTTTCAACAAGGTCAAAGGGCATGCCGCCGTAACTGACAATGGAGCTCCACTCGTAGTCGCCGATGACGGCGCGCCGGGCTTCGAGTTGGTCGAGTATCTGCTGTGGCGTGCCCCAGGCTTGGTGGCTTATATAGTCTTCCACCGCCTCTTCAAGCCCTAGTGAGTTGAGGAATTCGGCAGACTTACCGTAGGCTTCATAGCCTTTGATTTCTTTGTGGTAGTCCTCCATAAATTCATAGTGCTGGAGGATGGACAGGTAGTTCACGGCGAGGTATTTGCGCGCGCGGTCTTTGGCCTTGCTCGCATCTTTATCGCAGTAGCAAAAATCCAGTAGTACGGGGGGTGGTGCCGGGCGTTGCTGGTGTTCTTTGAAGGCGCTGCGATAGCGCTCTATATTAGGCAGGTGCATGGCCATATCGAACTGCACGAAACCCATCATGCGCGCACCCAGTTCACCCATCACCTGGGCGGATTCCGGTGACATGGCGACGCCGTAAAGTCGGTCTTTGGCACTTTGTGGGGGCTTGGGTTTTATCTCGGTGCGCACCTGGGGGAAGTGGGGGCCATCGCCTTCGATGTAACCCGTTTCCAGGGCTTTAATAATCATTTTTGCCGACTCATCAAAGCGTGAGCGGGTTTCGTCCATGGGAATGTCGAAGGCATTGTACTCTTTACGCGCCAGGCCCCGGCCAAAGCCAATTAAATAGCGGCCATTAGTCATGGCGTCGATGGTGGCAATTTTTTCAACCAGGCGCACGGGTTGTGTCCACCAGGGTAAAATAATGGCAGCACTGCCGAGCATAATGTTTTTCGTGCGCGCGGCTAACCAGGTCAGTACCTGAATATTGTCCACCGCCATGGAGTAGGCATCAAAGTGGTGTTCGGCACACCAGATAGAATCAAAACCGACTTCTTCAGCCATCTCGGCGACGCGCATTTCTTCGCGGATCATTTGCGCATCGGACAGTTCATCGTGGTGATTTGCCAGCATCATCATGTAACCAATTTTCATGGGGCTTCCTCGTTGTTGATTATTTTTATTAACGTTAAGGTGCACCGATCATGCGTTATTAAAAGTCTGAAAGCCACTGAGTATATTGACACGGTGTCGAAACAATTTGGCTTTGAAAGTAGTTTAGGATGGATGTTGCAGGGGATAGATGCTTTTTAGGTCAGAGAAATGTTGATACCTTATTCCCCATAATTCTTATAACAAATGGTTTTTGTAAGGGTTTTTATATTCCCGAAAGCCTCTAAACGACTTCCTTGTTATCGAGCTACACTTACTAGTAGGTAGGTTAAGTATTTCGATGGAGGTAGCCATGTTAAATTCCAATTTTAAAAACGGTCAAAACCTTGATGTGCAATCAGCCTTTGCCTTTTTTGTGGTGGTGATGGGTTTGTTATTTCATATTGACGCGGCAGCGGGGCTGCATAGTGTGATTTCTTTATCGACCATTCTTATCGGTTTGGCATGGTTTTTTGGGCGTCAGTATTATTGTCATCACCACCATCTCCATTGAAAGGGGGGAGATGGCAGTGTAGTTACCTGCGCTCATCCTGAGTTCAAGTAATAGTTCTAGCGTTTGGTTGTTCATTTGCAAAAGCCTGACCACCCAGCCGCGTGTCGCTCCGGTGTTGACACCGTTCTTAACAATGACCTGTCTAGAAACCAGCGTGGGCGTCGCAGTCGACGTTCGGTAAGTCCTTACTCATGGCTGGGGATTTTTGAATAGGCATAACTGTTCTCCAGTTGTTATATGTTTTAGCTCGGGAGTGACAGGTGGTATTCGAAAAATTGTTGGCTGTTTTTATTATTTAACGCCGGGTGTTAGAAGGGCGATGTTGGTCGGTACAAAGCGGGGTTGGCAGGGGTTGTTGGGTTAAAAACTAGCGCCATCTTAGGAGGGGAAGGCGCTAGCTTATGCCGTTGTATTGTTCAGCCATCCCGGCTCCTTAGCTTTTTATCTGTCGTCTTCCGTGTCGTCATCACTTTTTGGTTTGTCGACACTGGGTAAATTAGTGACGAAAACAAGCGCGCCCGCTACTGCACAAAGCACGACTAGCTGAATCGAAAGCTGGGCCGCAGAAACGGTGTATTTTTCCCATATAAACGTGTAACCGACACTGTAAGTGCCGTACTTGTGCAGGGTTTGCATGGGCGGGTAAATGACCATTGCGATGGCTATTAAACAGGCCAACAAGATAATTATTTTGGGGATTAACTTCATTTTGTTGCCTTTCTTCGTTAAAGAGAGCGGCTCAGGTTTTATCTTTTTATAGGGGTCACGGCCGTACAGCTGAGAGCTTGTTTGAACAGTCTAGGTGAATTGACGGCGTCTGGCTAGCGCTCGACACGGTAGGGCTGAGGCAATGGTAGTGGGGTGGTTTGTGGGTGCTTTTAGTTTTAAATCAAGGGTGTGCTTTGGGTCGGGTATGGGGGCAAAGATGCCCCCTCCCGTGATCCTTTGGTATTTCAACCGGCTTGTCTCTTAGGTCTGGCTGGCGGCCTCCTGACTAAAATGATATTCCGAAAAATCCGGCTGCTGCATTTCTTTATAGAAGCGGCTGGGGTGCCAGGGATAGAGGTTGGGGGTGCCGGTTTTGTCGATATACCAGCTATCGCAGCCGCCAGTGGCCCAGGTGGTGCCCTGTACTTCTTTCGCCATGGCTTTGTTGAAGGCATCGAAAGTGTCTTCTTTGACGGCGATGCTGGCGGCTTTTGTGGTCTTCATTTGGTCGAGACACTGAATCATGTAGCCGAGTTGGGTTTCGGTAATGGAGATCAACGACAGGTTACCGACCGGGCCGGTGGGGCCTTCGAGCATCCAGAAATTGGGGAAGTTGGGGATGGTCATCGCACGGTGGGCGCGAGGGGCGCCATCCCATACTTCACTCAGCTCCAGCTTGTTTTCGCCGTAGACCTTGGCTGGCAGCATAAATTCAGAGACCTTAAAGCCGGTAGCAATAATCAAGACATCCAGCTCGTGCAGGCGGCCGTCCTTGGTACGGATGCCCCCGGGTTCAATGCCTTCAATAGCATCGGTGACGAGTTCAGCATTATCGCGACTGATGGCCGGGTAAAAATCGGAGCAAAATATTAGCCGCTTGCAGGTGGCTTTATAGCTGGGCGTGAGCTTGACGCGTAGGGCGGGATCAGTGACATCTTGGGCCAGGGTTTGCAAACAGGCCTGTTCAATTTTGCGCTGCTGTTTAACATCGCCAATGGTCGCTTTGGAAAAGGTGGTGAGCATATGGCGCTTATAGAAGTTGCTTAAATGGGGGTGCATCCAGGGGCAGGCGCGCAGTATTTTCTTCCAGATAAAGCCGTATTTTTTCTGCGGCAGCGGGGCTATCCAGTGGGGCGTGCGCTGGAAGACACTCATCTTTTTTACTTTTTCGGTAACAGCGCCAACGATTTGTGCCGAGGTGGAGCCGGTGCCAATAATGCCGACTCTTTTACCGTCGAGGGATACCGAGTCATCCCAGCGAGCGGTGTGGAACATCGCACCTTTAAAGCTATCGATGCCTTTAATGTCGGGGTAGTTGGGGTGGTGGAGAATACCGGTGGCGGAGATGAGAAAATCAAAAACCTGCTCCTCGTGGCCCTCTGCCTTGAGTCGCCACTTTGGCCCCAAATAGGTCATTTCGGTCACGGGGCTGTTTAAGTTGACCACTGACATCACGTCGAACTCTTTGGCGACATGTTCGATGTACTTAAAGATTTCTGGGCCGTAGGAGAAGCGGTACGACCAGTCGGGGTTGGGTGCGAAGGAGTAGGAGTACCAATAGGAGGGGACATCGCAGGACAGTCCCGGGTAGCGATTGTCGCGCCAGGTGCCGCCAATTTTACCGGCTTTTTCGTAAACGGTGAGATCGGTGTAACCGGCCTGGCGCAGGGCAATAACGGCGCCGATACCGGACAAACCGGCACCGACAATGGCGATGCGAGGGGTGCGTCCCTCTTTCGCCCAGCATGAATTTAAGTTGGCGATATTTTCTGCATGACCCATGATCCCTACCTTCTTTGTTCTGTAAAAAATGAATGATTTGGATTCTATCGCAGTGGGGCGGGTAACTGTGTGACTAAATGTGGCCCGCGGGTACTAATTGGGTGGCAGGCTGATATAAATCATTCTGGGGGTGACAAGTACTAGAGCCATGATCCGGGTCTGAAAAGGAGGGCTGTAAGAAAAGGCTGGCCTTGGCTGATGAGCGTCGTAGGCAAGGCCAAAAGTAGGCGCCAGGGGATGTGAAAATGACTTGAAAGCGGCATTGACCGGGGACAACGTTGCCTCCGATCAATGCCTTGTCGTACGGCGGTGTGCGAAACGACGGGGCGACTAAGCCTCGCTGGTAACTTCCTGGCTAAAATGATATTCAGAAAAGTCCGGCTGCTGCATTTCCTCATAGAAGCGGCTGGGGTGCCAGGGGTAGAGGTTGGGGGTGCCGGTTTTGTCGATATACCAGCTATCACAACCGCCAGTGGCCCAGGTAGTGCCTAGCACTTCTTTTGCCATGGCTTTGTTAAAGGCCTCAAACACCTCTTGTTTGACCGCTATGCTGGCGGCTTTTTCGGCCTTCATTTGATCGAGGCATTGGATCATATAGCCGAGCTGAGTTTCGGTGACGGATATCAGCGACAGATTGCCAACGGGGCCGGTGGGGCCTTCCAGCATCCAGAAGTTGGGAAAGCTAGGTATGGTCATGGCTCGGTGGGCGCGGGGTGCGCCATCCCACACCTCGCTTAACTCGAGTTTGTTTTCGCCAAAGACCTTGGCTGGCAGCATAAACTCAGACACCTTAAAGCCAGTGGCAATAAGCAGAACATCCAGCTCGTGTAAGCGACCATCTTTAGTGCGGATGCCCTCGGGCTCAATCCCTTCAATGGCGTCGGTGACCAGCTCAGCATTGTCGCGGCTGATAGCGGGGTAAAAATCGGAGCAAAGTATGAGGCGTTTACAGGTTGCCTTGTAGCTCGGCGTCAATTTGGCGCGAAGTTCGGGATCGGGGACATCTTGAGCCAGTGCTTTCTTGCATACGTGCTCAATTTTTTGCTGTTCGTTAACATCGCCAACAGTGGCTTTGGCAAAGGTGGAGAGCATTTGATCTTTGTAAAAGTCGCTTAAACGGGGGTGTATCCAGGGACAGACGCGTAACAACATCTTCCAAAAAGGTGAATATTTTTTCTGCGGTAGGGGAGCCATCCAGTGAGGGGTGCGCTGGAATACACTCATTTTTTGTACTTTTTTGGTCACTTCACCAACGATTTGTGCAGAGGTGGAGCCAGTGCCAATAATACCGACTTTTTTACCGTCGAGGGATACGGAGTCATCCCAGCGGGCGGTGTGGAACATTGCACCTTTAAAGCTATTAATACCTTTGATATCAGGGTAGCTGGGGTGGTGGAGAATACCCGTGGCGGAGATTAAGAAATCAAAAATTTGCTCTTCATGCCCCTCTGCCTTGAGTCGCCACTTTGGCCCCAAATAGGTCATTTCGGTCACAGGGCTGTTTAAGTTGACCACTGACATCACGTCGTATTTTTTGGCCACGTGCTCGGCGTATTTAAAAATTTCGGGGCCATAGGAGAAGCGGTGAGACCAGCTAGAGTTGGGCTCGAAGGAGTAGGAATACCAATAGGAGGGCACGTCACAGGACAGGCCGGGGTAGCGATTGTCGCGCCAGGTGCCGCCGATTTTATCGGCTTTTTCATACACTGTGAGATCGGTGTAACCGGCCTGACGCAGGGCAATAACGGCGCCGATGCCGGACAAACCTGCGCCGACAATGGCGATGCGAGGGGTGCGGCCCTCTTTCGCCCAGCATGAATTTAAGTTGGCGATATTCTCTGCATGACCCATGATTTCGACCTTCTTTATTCGTAAATGTAAATGTAAATGTAAAAG
This sequence comes from Candidatus Reddybacter sp., assembly GCA_041277045.1. Classification (GTDB taxonomy): domain Bacteria; phylum Pseudomonadota; class Gammaproteobacteria; order Pseudomonadales; family Porticoccaceae; genus Reddybacter. Next base: position 1,387,634 of record JBGFSY010000001.1, read on the forward strand.
TGAATGTAAAAGTGAATGCTCTGGATTCTATCGCAGCAGGGTGGGTAAGTGCATGACTGAATGTGGCCCGCCGGTACAAATCGGGTGGCAGGCTGATATAGATCATGCTGGGGGTGATAGCTACCTGTGGCACGACCCCGATCTGAAAATGCGGGCCGAAAGAAAAGGCCGGCCTTGGCGGATGAGCGTTGGGGCAAGGGTGCGACATCGAAGGTGTGGGGGCGTATTTACAGCGGGTTTTAGGCGTCTAGCTTAGCTTATGTGGTCGCCAGTTATCCCGGTAATAAACCGGCCATTTAAGGCAATGCCCCGTCGAGGGTCAGACCTATTTCATCGTGAATCAGCAGGTCGGCACTGTCATCCATAGCGGTGGGGTCGCGATTGATAATCACCAATTTGGAGCCACTGCGCTTGGCAACTAGGGGGAAGCCCGCCGCCGGGTACACCTGTAAGGATGAGCCTACCGCCAAAAATAGATCGCACTCACTGGCGGCCACCTGCGCTTGCAGCATGGCGTGTTCGGGCATGGCCTGGCCGAAGGAAATGGTCGCCGCTTTGACCAGGCCATCGCAGTGGTCGCACACGGGCAGGCTTTCGTCGCGCTCGAAATTCTTTTTGATTGGGGTCAAGTCATAGCGCTGACCGCAGTCGAGGCAGTGGGCGTAGGTGGCATTGCCGTGCAGTTCAATGATTTTGTCGCCGGGCACACCGGATAGCTGGTGCAAGCCGTCGACATTCTGAGTGATGACGTGGCTGACAATGCCTTGTTTAACGAGGCTGGCGATGGCCAGGTGACCGCTGTTGGGGGCGGCGTTTTTCATATCGTCATCGAACATCAATTTCAGTCGCCAGGACGCCCGCCGTGCATCGGCGGAGGCGACAAAGTCGCTAAAATACACCGGCTTGTGTTGGCTCCAAATACCGCCGGGGCTACGGAAATCTGGGATGCCCGACTCGGTGCTAATGCCCGCACCGGTAAATACCACTGCGCGCTTACACTCGGCCAGTATGTGTTTGAGTTGCTCAATGTTGTTGCTCATGACCATCACTCTTTATTATGGGGTTACCCTTATTGGGGCGTGATAAGGCGAAATGTCGCTGAGGCGGTGGCCAGTAGTTCGCCGTCAGTTGCCGTTATTTCTGCCGCCATAAATGCCACTGAACGAGTTTTCTTCACAATCCAGCCCTCGGCAATCACCGACCCCGGTTTAACACCTTTGATAAAGGTGGTTTTAATTTCCAGGGTGGGAATCGAGGTGTCGGGGGTACAGGTGCTGAGTAGAGTGGGCGCCATGACATCGTCGAGCATGGCGGTAACAAAGCCGCCCTGGACAAAGCCCATAGGGTTGCACATGGCGGCAGTCGGCTGATATTGAAATTTCATTCGCCCGCCTTGCGGGGCTATTTCGATCACTGTCATACCGAGTAGTTTGCTACAGGGGGCGAGGGGTGCGGCTCCACGCAAAATATCCCAGATAGGGTGTTCCACTGCCGACATAAGAAGGTTCCCGTTTATTGTTTGGCAACAGGATAGCGTCTATCAGCAGGCTAAGCGACAGGCGGCGCCGGTTAAAGTCCGATAAACTCAGGGCCATCAATTTTACCAATACGCAGCGAGGGCAGGTAGTGCATAGCAGTCAGCAGAGTGGGGTTTTATTAAGCGAGCAGCGGGGCCATATTGGCATTATTACTTTTAACCGCCCCGAGCAACATAACGCGTTGTCACCCGAATTGCTGGGCAATCTCTGCGAGGTGCTCGCAGCCTGGGCTGCCAGTGGCGAGGTGCGAGTGGTGATTTTGACAGGCGCTGGCGATAAGGCCTTTTCCGCCGGGTACGACATTAATGCCATTGCCACCGTTGGCCCCGACCACAAAACTGCCGCTGCCAATGAGCCGGGCGAAACTCCCTTTGAGCGCGGGCTCGCTGCTGTCAAAAACTTCCCCTATCCCACTATCGCCATGCTCAACGGTCACTGCTTTGGTGGCGCTCTGCATATGGCGCTGTGCTGCGATATACGTATCGCCGCCGACCATATCGCCATGGCCATGCCACCGGCCAAGCTGGGCGTGGTTTATGGGGCTGAGGGTTTGGCGCAATTTATTCAGGTGCTGGGCTCGGCCAAGGCGCGGGAAATGTTTTTTACTGGCCGAACCTACAAAGGTGAGCAAGTCGCTGAGATGGGGCTGGCGGGGCAATTGGTACCTGCCGAAGAATTAACGGACACCGTATTCGCACTGGCTGAAGATATTGCCCTTAACGCGCCACTGGCCTTGCGGGGCATTAAACGCATTATGAATATTGTCGAGCAACCGGTCTTAAGCGGTGAGCAGGAGAAGGAAGCTCACGAGCTGGTTGCCGAATCTTTCCGCAGTAGTGATTTGAAAGAGGGGCAAGGGGCTTTTTTGGCAAAAAGAAAGCCGGTTTTTACAGGTAAATAAGGCTGCAAGTAAAATGGCGTAGCCTTACCTTTAATCTATCGGCATAGGGTGCCAAGGCGGTCTATAGCAGAATTAGATAATTGATCTACTGGGAACGGCCGTCTACTCTAAGTGACTAGTGAATCTATAAAATAAGCGTACCAGCGCACAAGAAGCACACGGAAAAGCTCTGATCCACCTTAAGGAGTAAGGTATGGCTAGTAAACTCAAATCGATAAACACCATTAAGGCCGCAGGAAAAAAACGCATTCTCAACGTGCGGCCCGATACACCAGATCTTCGTGATCAATACTACGTACCCGCTCTGGTGCAGCTAAAACCTCATATTACCAACCTCGGTGGTCGTATCCTCGACCAGGAAAGCGAAGGCGCCTGTACAGGTTTTGCGCTTGCGGGTGTCATCAATCTACTGAGTAAGGAACGAGACGATCCCTTTGAGGCCAGTTCCCGTATGCTGTATGAAATGGCACAAAAACATGACCAATGGCCGGGTGAGGACTACGAAGGCTCAAGTTGTCGTGGCGCCATAAACGGCTGGAAAAACATGGGCGTGTGCAGCGACGATAAGTGGGTATTTAAAGTCGACAAACCGGGCCAATTAACTATTGAGCGTGCTATGGCAGCCCGCGATAATCCTTTAGGTGCCTATTATCGCTTGCGGCCCAATATTGTTGACTACCACGCGGCTTTGAATGAAGTTGATGCTATTTATGTCTCAGCACGAGTTCATTCTGGTTGGTTTAGCCTACCTAAAAGCGACGGAACTGAGATTCCTGTTATTCAAGCCAATGCCGGGCTCGCTGGGGGCCACGCCTTTGCGATCGTTGGTTACAACTCGCTTGGTTTTATCGTACAAAACTCCTGGGGCAAAGACTGGGGGTGGAGTGGTTTTGCCATTTGGTCCTACGAGGATTGGCACGCGAATGTTTCAGATGGTTGGGTCTTTCGTCTTGGTCTTCCAACGCCCACCATTTTTGATGCCGTCGCGAAAACGGCGAAACCATCGGAAGGCGCTGAGTTTTTTAAACGCGGCCCTAAACGTCAGGAAATTGCCGGGCACTTCGCTCACTTTGATGATGGCAAATATGCCAGCCATGGCACGTACTGGACGAATAAGGCAGACATCCAACAGACTGCGGTTAGAATTAAAGAAAAATCTGACTGGTACAAGCATGTCCTGGTCTATGTGCATGGTGGTTTAAATAGCCCCAAGGCGTCGGCACAGCGCATCGCGGCACTGAATGATGGCTTTATTCGTAACAGAATCTACCCCTTCCATATCATGTACGACACAGGCCTGGCCGAATCGGTTAAGGATGTGGTATTTAACGCAGGCCGTGGTGCAGCGTCTCGTGTCGAAGGCTTCCTCGACTGGATCGAGGATATAAAAGACCAAATTGTTGAGCGCACGGATACCCTGATCGAAGATGCCGCCCGTAAACCGGTAACGCCATTATGGGAGGAAATGAAACGAGACGCACGACTGCCTTTCGATAGCGACGCCCCAATGCCTGATGGCTTGGATGCCATCAAAACCATTGCCGCCACCCTGAAAGGTAGCGGAACAAAAATTCACCTTGCGGGCCACAGCACCGGGGGCGTGCTCATCGGGCATCTACTGAAAGCACTGGATGCGCTGGAAACTCCAGACCTCCTGGCTACCACCACCTTGTTTGCCCCTGCGTGTACCATTGACTTTTTCCGTGATCACTATGCATTGCGGCTCGATAAAAATTACCCCGGCACACGGCTACCGATTCTCGATATTTACAATCTCAACGAAAAGCTGGAGGTGGACGACAACGTTGTCATAGCCTACAGAAAATCGCTGCTTTACCTTGTTTCCAATGCACTGGAGCGCGAGAAGGGCAAAGCTATACTCGGTATGCAGAGGTTTTCCAAAGAGCTAGATGGGACGGCCGGTCTCAACCTCATTTACTCCAACGGCAAAGGCAAGATAACGAATAGCGAGAGTCACGGAGGTTTTGATAATGACACCCGCACTATGAACTCCTTGCTTAAGCGAATACTTGATGCTGCACCGAAAAAACCATTTTCCGATCAGGAAATGAAGGGCTACTAAGGGGTTTTTAAATAAGGGACTTCAACACCTACGCGCTACCTTAAAGTCGGTGTTGATGGTTGCCAGGCATGTATGGTAAATCAACTTTGCAGCGTAGGTAGTTAAGGTCTTTATGGCTGACTTTGAGCGCGATATATAAGCTCATGACTTGATCAGAAGTTCCCCTTATTTGAATCTGTTGCCAGTAGTGCTTACCACTCGTAGCCCAGTTTAACGTTGTAGGTGGTATCTGCGTTATCGACATCGGCTGGAGCCCCGCCATCGTATTCAATTAGCAATTCGGTGGCGGCATAAATCCCCGCATAGATCGGGAAGCGAAAGCCGGTCCAGGCATCCAAAACAAAGTTTTCTGTATCTTCCATCGACAGTAGGCCGTTGTGGCGATGGTAAAACTGGATTCTATCGGGGATCAGGAAACGATCGTAGTGGAACTGCCAGCCAAAGGCCGTGTAGTCATCGTTGTCGGCCTCATAAAAATCTTCCTTGACGTACATCGGCCCTCCCGTGACACCCAGGTTGGTGGCCTTGCTTTCAAAAAATTCGTAACCGACCACTGGGCCTATTATCGTCCGTAAACTGAGATCGGCGAAGCGGTCGTGCTCCAGTCCGACGTTGAGACCATAAAAAAATTGTTTATCAATGAAATGATCGTAGCGACTGTTTAAGCGCCAGTCGTCATCCGTTAGCACGTCATTGCTTGTTTCTCGGTCATAATCGCCGCGGAAGTTAATGCGATCATCAATGCGGCGAAAGGTGGTGGAAAAATCACCTTCATATTCCTCTTTGTCAGAATTGCCTCGCTCGTGATTGAGTTCGACACTAAACTTGCCCTCCCAGTGCCAGCCTTCGCCCAGGCGCCAGGGTTCGGGATTGACGAAGGCAATAGTATCGAGGGGGAGAATTTCGGGCGTACCGGTTGGCGCAACGGTGGCGACACCCTCGGGTTTATTTTGGGCACTAATCACCTCGCGAGTTTCACCATTGACCAGCAGCAGTGTCATGGCTTCATCGGTGATGACTTTATCGACTTCAGCCCACTTGACCGTGATAGTTCCGGCGTAGGTGGTGTCGAAATCAAGCGTGTTACCGCCATCCTGTTTCACGACTGTGCCCAGCAGGCGGGAGCCATCTTTCATCAGTAATTCGTCGGCCAGCGCGGGACAGCCAATTAGCAGGGTTGCTACGGTCAGAGCCATAGCCTGGGGGGGCTTGATTGTCGTGCAAAAAGGCATATTTACAATTTCCAAATGTTAATCGTTGCGGTGCGCGAGACATCGCTTAAGCAGGTCGCTGGTTTGTGCTTGGCCGTATTCGAATGAGAGCTGGCTCAGCGGCGGCGTCGGCCTCCACCGCGAGGCATTCTCGGCATGCCGCCACCCATTTGCGGGCGTCCCATGCCTGTTGAAGTTCGCAGCCGTGAACGGTCCCGGGCTTGAATACTTGAATCGCGCAATCGGGCGCCATCCACTTCGTTCTGACGGATGGGTTGCGTGCCGGGTCTGTTCTCCTGACGTTCTTCCCGACGTTCCTGCCGCTTCTTTCGTTGCTCTTCTACATATTCGGCACGATCTTCGTAATAATCGTCATCGTAATAAGGGTAGCCGTAATAAGGGTAGCCATAGCCGCCATAGACGCTTTGCACGGAGCCGCTCACATGACTGTGGGTGCCGTGGGTGTTATCTGTACTGCTGCATGAGCTCAGCAGGATAATGCCAGGGAGGGTGAGAATGATGAGCCATAGTCTGTTGGGTGTTTTCATGACTAGAGCTCCTCTTTAGCAATGGCGGGTGACCAGCGTTGTATCAACAGTAAGGTCCCAACGGGATCGGCAATCAGTGCGATATGGGGATTGCCCGGCACCTCTCCTGCGTTGACCTTAACGGTGCCCCCCAGCTCCGTTACGCGTTGGGTCGTTGCCAGAGTGTCGGCGACGCGCACCACGGGCACCCAGAGTAGATGCTCGATCTCGTCTCGCACCCGGCGAATACCGGCGCGCCATTGCTCATCGCGCAGCAAAACGCTGTAGTTGTCGCTATCAAGCACCTGGTCATAGCCGAGCACGGCGGCATAAAAGGACTCGATGGCAGCGGGGTCTTTGCTCCAAAGTTCATCCCACAACCAGTCGCCGATCGCCGCATCGACGTCGGCGGGAGCGCCGCCCTTGGCAGCGATCACGAGGAGGTCTGCATTTTGCGCGTCGCGAATTAACAGGGCGCGACCGCGTTTGCTCATATCAAGTGGGCCTTTTAGTATCTTGCCGCCATTGGCTGTGACGAGGCTGGCGGTGGCATCGACATCGGCGACAGACACCGTGGGTAGCCAAAGGCCACCTTTGGCCTGTTGGTTCGAGGATTCGGCCTTAACGATACCGGCAATTAACTTGTCACCATTGCGTACCAGGGTGTAGTCGGGGTGATGCTCAATGTGCCAGCCAAACAGGGCCTGATAAAATTGCCCGGCCTTCTCGGGATCGGGTGTCAGTAGGTCGTGCCAGATGAATTTACCGGGAAGAACCTCACCACTGGGTTGAGCGGTGATTGGCGTCTGCGCCATTTTGCTTTGGCTTGGCGTCAGTTGTTCGGAGCTGGCACAGCCCGTGAGGAAGAGAGCACTGGCCAGGCAAAGGGATAAAAGTTGCGTGGTTGATGACACTGTAACGGTTTCCTTGTGTACAGGTTAGGGGAGGGGACTGTCTAGCAGACCCTTTTTAAGGCATGCTGAGCTTTATCGGGCGCGCAAGATACGCTTAATTATTCACCTTGCTTGCGCGCGCTGTGCGCCCGATGTATTCGCCAATAGCTTACTAAAGGCTACTGCCTATTTCCATGCCCTGACTGACAGCCGCTAGCGCATCGAGCTCTTTTGCCTCCGAGGCACCGCCGATAAGTTGGCACTCAATACCTGCGCTAGTCAGCTGCTGATACAGGGCGTTGTTGGAGTCTTGCCCTGTACAAATGACAATGCTGTCGACTTCGAGGAGCTTGTCCTCACCGTCGATGCTGTAGTGCAGGCCGGCATCGTCAATTTTCTGATAGCTGGCGCCGGGCACCATGTTCACCCCGGCGGCATCGAGTTCGGCGCGCAGTACCCAGCCGCTGGTTAAGCCGAGGCCACGACCGAGTGATTTGGGCTTGCGTTGCAGCATGGTGATTTCGTGGGCCGGGGCGGGAAATTGTGGACCGCTGGCGGCGAGACTGCCAGCCGTTGTCATGCTGGTATCGACGCCCCATTTTTTCAGGAAGGCGTCGGTATCGGGGGCGCCTGTGCTCTTGCCGTGAGTCAGCAATACAGCAACATCAAAGCCGATGCCGCCGGCACCGAGAATCGCCACGCGCTTGCCAGTGGTGGTTTTACCGCTGAGCAGGTCGAGATAGGAAATCACCGAGGGGTGATCGATGCCGTCAATTTCGGGAATACGCGGCATGATGCCGGTGGCGACAATCACTTCGTCGAAATTATTGCCGAGACTCGTTGCATCGACAGTCGTATTGAGCTGGATATCGACGCCGTACTTGTCGAGATGGGACTTGAAGTAGCGAATAAATTCGTAGAACTCGGTTTTGTCGGGCACGGTTTTGGCGAGATTCAACTGGCCGCCAATTTCGCTACTGGCGTCGAATAAAGTCACCTTGTGGCCACGCTCAGCCGCTGTGCAGGCAGCCGATAAACCCGCCGGGCCAGCACCGATAATGGCGACCTTTTTACTGTCACCTTGAACTTTGATATTTTCTTCAAACTCTAGCTCGCGGCCAGCTTTGGGGTTGACCAGGCAGCTAGTGACGCGTCCGGTAAAGATAAAGTCGAGGCAGGCCTGGTTGCAGCCGATGCAGGTGTTGATCTCTTCGGGACGGCCCTCGGCCACTTTATTGGCAAAGTGAGGGTCGGCGAGCATCGGGCGGGCCATCGATACCATGGCGGCATCACCACTGGCGACGATGTCATTGGCGACCTCGGGGGTGTTGATACGGTTTGAGGCGATGACGGGAATGCTCACCGCTTCGCTCAATTCGCGAATCGCAAAGCGCCAGGCACCGCGCGGCACCATGTAGGCGATGGTGGGGATGCGCGCCTCGTGCCAGCCAATGCCGGTGTTGAACAGGGTGACGCCAGCTGTTTCCAGTGCCTGTGCCAGCTCGATAATTTCGGCGCCGGTGGCACCACCTTCAACCAGATCAATGGCAGAAATGCGGTACATCAAAATAAAGTCATTGCCGACGGTGGCTTTTACGCGGCGCACAATTTCTAGCGGCATGCGCATGCGGTTTTCGTGGCTACCGCCCCATTGGTCAGTACGGTTATTAGTGCGGGTGACCAGCATTTGGTTGAGCAGGTAGCCCTCTGATGCCATCACTTCAACACCGTCGTAACCGGCCTTTTTGGCGAGCGCGGCACTGTGGGCGAAGTCTTCGATGATTTGCTCGATTTCATCGCTGGTCAGTATGTGCGGTGTGCAGGGGTTGATGCGCGAGGGGATGTCCGAGGCTCCCACCGGCTGGGGAATTTTCGCATTGCGTCCGGTGTGCAATAGCTGCATGAGAATTTTGCCGCCCTCGGCGTGTACGCGATCGGTGACCAGGCGGTGCTTGGGTAGCTCGTCCTCGTTGTCAAAGACCGGGGCGCCAGTTTCGATCACGCCACTGTCATTGGGTGAGTAACCACCGGTGACAATCAAGCCCGCACCGCCCTTGGCGCGCTCACCGTAAAAGGCGGCCAGTCGTTCGTAGGGCCGGTCGAGCAGCTCCATACGGCTGTGCATCGAACCCATCATGATGCGATTTTTGAGGGTGGTGAAGCCGAGGTCAAGGGGTTGTAGCAGGGGGGTGAAATTCATAGGGACTCCAGGGCCGCGCGGGGGCAGCCCGTATTGTTGATGGTTTATTGGTAGGTGTTACTCAAGTGTTATTGGGCTTCAGCGCCGGTGATTTCAATCGTTTCAGTGGGCACATCGGAGCGAAAGGGGCCGCGACCACGGGTGGGGATTCGCGCCATTTTATCGGCGACATCCATGCCTTTAATCACCTTGCCAAATACCGCGTAACCCCAGCCCTTGGGGTTTTTTCCGCTGTGATCAAGAAAGCCGTTATTGGACAGGTTGATGAAAAACTGGGTCGATGCTGAGTGGGGATCGTTGGTGCGGGCCATGGCGAGGGTGCCGCGCTTGTTTTTCAGGCCATTGTCAGCTTCGTTAAGAATTGGCGCCAGGTTAGGCTTTTTTCGTAACTTGGACGTAAAGCCACCACCCTGGGCCATAAAGCCGGGAATCACCCGGTGAAAAATGGTGTCCTTGTAGTGACCGCTGTTCACATAGCCGACAAAGTTGGCGACAGTGATAGGTGCTCGGGTGGGATACAGTTTAATCACAATGTCACCGAGGTTGGTGTGCAGGGTCACCTTGGTTTCTTTGGGAATCGGTGTTGCGCCCGCATTTACGGCGGGGGATGCTGAGGCCTGTTGCAGCGCAAATAATGGGCTGAGTAAGAGGGCGATCGTGAGGCTGAAATATTTCAAAGTGGGGTTCATTACTACTCTCTTGTAATCGATTTTTGTACCAGGTTTTATTGTTAAGACGCGAGTTCAACCAGGTTGGCAAAATAAGCCAGCGCCTCAGGGTTAGCCAGGGCATCGGTATTTTTTACGACTTCGCCGTGTACTACTTTGTGTACTGCCAGCTCGACAATTTTACCGCTAATGGTGCGGGGAATATCGGCGACCTGAATCACCTTCGCCGGTACATGGCGGGGTGTGGTGTTAGCGCGAATAGTACTGCGAAGGGTTTTGATAAGCTCGTCATCAAGACTTTGATCCTCGCGCAATACTAGTAAGAGTATCACGGGCACGACATCCCACTGCGGGTCAATGCAGATTGAATCGATTACGGCTTCGACCTTTTCAACCTGGTGATAGATTTCTGCGATGACGATGCGCACGCGTCGGAGTTTAATTCAGCGCCGGGAAACCCGTGGGCACCGGGAAAGTGCTCTTTCTCTTCCAGTACGGTGTCATAGCGACGGTTGGATATAAGCCCAGAAAACTGCCAGATGCTTTCCCAAAAGTCTTCGCTATTAGCGATCGAGTATTTTTGAAACGGCTGGCAGTCACTAAAGTTCAGGCCGTGTTCGCCGCGAATAAAACACTGATAGGCGCTTAAACTACTGTTGTCGATGGCTTCGTCGGATGCTTGGCAAAGGGGAATTGCTGTGGAAGCTGTGGCCATGAGTTTAATTTAATTTAGTTGGGCGGTTGCGTGGAGTTTGAGGGCATTAAAAGAGAGGGGTGAATCCTTTACCTGATCCACACCACTCTAATATTGACGAAATGTTTAACGTAAACCCTTTAATTGATGTATTCAAACACCCGCACTACTTTCACCACACCGCCGGTATGGCTGGCTACAGCAGTGGCTCTATCGGCAGTGTCACGAGAAACGATGCCCATCAGATAAACGATACCGCTCTCTGTGACGACTTCGATCTCGCCGCTGACGATCTCTTTGTTGGCCAGTAATTTACTTTTTACTTTAGTGGTTAACCAGCTGTCGTTGGTGCGGGCAAGCAGGGATGAAGAGCCCTGCAGTTTTAGTTCGTTGTAGACCTGACGTACGTCTTTGTAATTACGTGCCGTGTTGCCGGCCAGAGTGCGTAATTCACTGGACGCTACTTCGCCAGTGAGTAGTACCACTTTATTGTAGGTGCTGACGTTGATATGCGAATCGGCCAGTTGCTGTGAAGCCTTTTTGATATTGACGCCGATCATGGTGCCCATTTGCCAGTCGTCGATGTCCGTACCTATCGATGTTTCGCTGGGGTCGGGCTGAATGGGCTCGCTGGTGACGGCATTAATCAAACTGGTGCAGGCATTCAGGCTGAGAGCCGCAGTGAGTAACAGGGCCAGGCGGTAGGGGTTTGTTGTTACTGGCTGGGTCAAGTTTGTTCTCCGAATAGTTGGTTTTCAATCAGGTCGCAAAGGCAAAATACGCAGAGCTGGTGAATCTCCTGAATGCGGTATTGGTCATCAATGGCGACGTGGAGTTCAATGTCATTGTCATCGAGCAGGTGGGACAGGGCGTGGTCGCCAGTGGCGGTAAAGGCGATGACGTGCAGGCCGCGAGCTTTTGCGGCTTCGATAGCACCGAGCAGATTAAAACCGGCATGCCCGGCACTGAAAATAACCAGTACATCGCCCTCAGTGCCCAGAGCACTAATCGCTTGCGAGTAGGGGCTGGCCTGTGCCGAGATATCATTGAGATCAGCGGGGGCCGCTTCCCCTTGCAGGGTTAGCGCGGCAAAGCCGGGGCGCTGCATTTTATAACCGTGGGTCAGGCAGCGACTCAGTGTGGCGGCGCTGGCGTTGCACAGGCCCTCGCCACAGGTGAGTACTTTGCTGCCCTGCAGAAGTTGTGCGACGAGTCGTTCTGCTGCTGCAGCCAGGGGGCCTGCCAGTTCTTCGCCGACGGACATTTTTGCTTCAATACTGCGGTGAAAAAGTTCAATCACCTGTTGCTTGGGGTCTGAATTCATAGCTCGGATACTGTCAGGGGTACGGTGTTAATGACGCATGTACTAGGCTTCGGGGCGAAAAGCATCGGCAATCCAGTCAATCGTGCTGTTGTCCTGTGTGTCGCTTTTACCCCTTGAATGTGTATCGACGGCGTTCATACAAATGGCGTCGAAGCGGCAGGGCTGGGCATCGGTGAGGCCGGTTTTTAGCAGGTAGTGCTGGGCGGCGCTAATCAGTCGCGCCTGTTTGCGAGCATCAATACTTTGCGCGGCACCGCCAAATCCGGGGTTGCTGCGCAAGCGTACCTCAACAAACACCAGTGTGTCCCCGTCGCGGGCAATAATGTCAATTTCACCGCGCTGGGTACGATAGTTGCGTTCGACAATTTTTAGGCTCTGCTGTGTGAGGTAGTGGCAGGCGAGCTCTTCGGCACTGGCGCCGCTATTGGCTTTGTCAGTATGATGTTTTGAGCGGAAGGGAAGCCTGACCATTTGCTCTGCCTTTATTCGGCTTTTAGTTCGGGGGCCAGGCGCACTTTGCCACGGTGAAATTCCGCCCAGGGATAGCTGTGTTGAATACGGTCGTTGGCACCGAGGGTGAGCGTACCGGTGTGACCAAAAAACGGGGTTTGCGGATAGGCGCGCATCATGTCGGCCCATTGGTGCAGCTGGTAGGCATCGACCCCGAGGGCAAAAAGGTTGCGATAGGTCGATTTCAAAGTGGCCGTGGGCTTGAGTTTGTCCGACACGGTGCCGGGTATAGTCCAGGGCATGGCGCTAAAGCGAATGCCTTCCAGGTCGCGGTTGCGTCCGGGATTTTCGGTGCCGGTATAAATATGGGAAGTGGCGTAGGTGGGCAGGTCTGCGGCGTAATAAAAATCCAGGGTTGGCTTGATCTGTCGACCCTGATCCGGATAGGCGATGATGAAAATCATGTCGATATCTTGCCGCCTTTGCTCCGTCATGTCGACGCTTTTACCCAGAGTGCGGCGCAGTTTATTGCTGCGTTGTTTACTTTGGTCGAGCAACAGAGCGGGCCGAATGATCGGCGAAAAGTCAGTCTGTTTGAGGCTGTAGGGCTCTGCGGTAATTAAGCGGCCGCCGAGCGCTGTCCAGTATTTGTGAAAGGCCTCCCGCGCTGTGGTGGCCCACTTGGTGTCGGGGGTGATAAGCAGGGCCGAGCGATGCCCTTCAAGCCAGGCGCGTTGGGCAATTTGGCGAGCTTCGTCATCAACGGAGAGGCCGAATTGCAGTAGCTTTTCGTGGGGCGGCGTGAGGGCCTGGTCGCTATCGTTCAAATAATTGAGGCCGATAAGCGGTGTCGATAATGCGGGCAGAGCGGCCAGTGTCGCCAGGTTTTCTTTGCGCAGTGGGCCGATAATAATTTCAGCACCGCCAGCGACGGCCTGCTGATAAAGGCTGGTGATTTCAGTGCTGTTGGTGTCGTAAATGTGCAGCGGTGCGGTGATACCTTCGTTTTCAAGAATGTCGTAATAGGCGCTGAGGAAACCTTCGCGGATCGTTTTTCCGGCGCGGGCATATTTGCCACTTAACGGCAGTAGCAGAGCCAGTTGGCCAGGTATGGCATTGGCGACGGCTTCAATTTGACTCTGGCTGGATGGTGGAAAGAGAGCTGCCGGATGGCCGGGCCAGCGACTGTGCCACAGCTTTAATTGCTCGGCCCACCGGCGTAGATCGCCCTGGTACTGACGACCCAGCAGGGCGAGGTTATACCAGCCCTTCAATGTACGGTTGGTGGCGGCTGTTTCGAGTGTGCTCAGTGTTGTGTCGGGGGTGTCGATCAGCAGTTGCCAAATTTTCTCATGGGTCTCGGTAATATCCGCGGGCAGGGCTTGAAGGTGAGAGAGGGCGATGTACTCGTGGGTGGCACTTTCATCTTCACCGAGCAGGGAAAATAAATCGGCACGCTTACTGCGCCAGGCTGTTTTTTGTTCGAGAGGTATGTCGTTGAACAGGGATTCCAGTTCGGGGTTGGTGAGTAGATCCCGGGCTGCGAAATACTCACCCTGTTCGAGTAGCACATCACTGTAGAGGACGGAGTAATCAAGCAGTTGCTGTCCGGATAGCTGGCTGGACTCGATTTTCTCAAGTACATCTTTGACGGCGGCTTTGTTGTTGAGTTGGGTGTAGAGCTTTGCAGCTTCAATCAATAGTGCTTCGCGCAGCGGTGAGACACTGTTTTGGGCTTGGCTGATGCTCGCATTAGCCCGCTGTAACAGGCGCTCTTGCTCTGTTGGTACCGGCGGGGGCGGTGCTGTTGGCACATCGGCGCAGGCCGAAATCAGCAGCGTGATCAGCAATAAAATAGCTTGCAGGCGGAAACTGAGGAGCATTGTTGACTCTATATTTAGTGGCGAGGGGCTTAGCCCCTGTGAATAGACCCTGTGCCGGTAAATTAACAGCGGCTATGGTACAGCGCGAGTTGGGGATACTCCAGATAGATAATCGTTGGCTGCTCTGAAAGATGTCTTCTAGTGATGCGGGATTTGTTTATTGATAGTCACTTGAGCGGGGATAATAAGAATGAAAGGCTTTGCCGAAAAAGTGGCCCGTTTTGCCCGGGCCGTGGAGCAACACGATGGCCGGGCCTTTGCGACCCTGCTTACCCCGGATGACCTTTACCACGATGCCATTTATGGGGCGGTCCACAGTCGCGAGGCGATTGAGAAAAAGAGGTCGATGACTGGTATCGGGATGGTGGTCACTGGCTTTGAGATATGCGCGAGCCGGTGTGCGATGCCGAGCTCTTTAGCCGTTATCACGAAGTCGGCAATGGCACACTGGCCCTCTTGGATTTGTAGGTGCGTGGCGAGCAATTTGAAGGGGTGGTGAAAGGTATTGCCGACGAACAGCGGGCAAGTACAGCTCTTCCATTCTCTGGACACCGAAGGCTTAACAGTAGGCTATAGAAAATATGCTTATTGGCCTTGTTTGTGTTGTGGGTTTATTATCCGGGGCTGGCTTGAGTTTGAGGGGCACTTACGGCAGCTCAATTGTCGTACTAAAACCGTCGTAGGTTGGGCGTGAAAACACCGCCGCAGACCTCCGGTTAGCCTAACATTGGCTTAAAGAATACAGAAGCTTGTGTGTTAAAAGCGCGCAGGATCATACCTAACAATTGTTATATGCAATTTAACTTAGAACTCAACTACCAGGAGATTTAACCATGAGTGCAGCTAAACCCTATACAACCGATCCGGCCGAGCTTGGCTTTGATCCAGACGTATTGCGTGAAAAATACAATCACGAGCGTGATAAGCGCGTTCGTAAAGAAGGCTTTGGTCAATATAAAGCCGCAGCTGGAGATTTGGAAGAATACATGGTCGACCGCTACGTCGACCCTGGCTTTACCCGTGAGCCCCTGACTGATGAAGTGGAAGTGGCTATCATTGGTGGCGGTTATGGCGGCCTGTTGGCCGGTGCTCGTTTGCGTGAAATTGGCGTAGAAAGTATTCGCATGATCGACAAGGCCGGTGACTTTGGCGGCACCTGGTACTGGAACCGTTACCCTGGTGCGCAGTGCGATATCGAAGCCTATGTCTACATGCCCCTGCTCGATGAGCTGAACTACGTGCCCACTGAGCGCTATGCCCATGCGCCCGAGCTACTCGAGCACAGCCGTAATATTGCTAAGAAGTACGACCTCTACAAAGATACCGTATTCCAGACCGAAGTCAGCGAGCTGAAGTGGGACGAGAGCATCAGTCGTTGGATTATTCGCACCAATCGTGGCGATGCCATGAAGGCCAAATACGTTGCCATGGCCAACGGTCCCCTGACACGTCCCAAGTTGCCCGGCATTCCCGGCGTTGAGAAGTTCAAGGGTCACACCTTCCACACCAGCCGTTGGGATTATGACTATACCGGCGGCGGCCCCGATGGCGGCATGAGCAAGTTGGCGGGTAAGCGCGTTGGTATTATTGGCACCGGTGCTACAGCGGTACAGTGCATTCCCCACCTCGGTGAAGATGCAGAATCTCTGTGTGTCTTCCAGCGTACCCCTAGCTCGGTTGATGCACGCTATAACGCACCGACCAACCCCGAGTGGAAAGCGAAGCTGAAGCCCGGTTGGCATAAAAAGCGTGTTGAAAACTTTAACAACACACTGGGCGGCAGCTATACCGATGACGATATGGTCGGCGACGGCTGGACTGACATCTTTCGCAATGTTGGCGGTATTGTTACCGGCGAAGTTGAAGATTTGACCCAAGAGCAAAAAGACGAAGTCTTTGAGCTGGGTGATTTCAAGAAAATGCAGGAAATTCGCGACCGCACGGCGAGTATTGTTGAGGATCCCGAGACTGCTGAAAAGCTCAAGGCCTACTACCGCCAGTTCTGCAAACGCCCCGGTTTTCATGACGAATACCTGCAAACCTACAACCGTCCCAATGTGACCCTGGTTGACACCAATGGTCAGGGCGTCGATGAAATCACCGAGACTGGTGTGATTGTCGATGGTGTTGAATACGAGCTGGACTGCTTGATTTTCTCCACTGGCTTTGAAACCGGTTCTAGCTACACCAAGCAGTCGGGTTACGACTTGATTGGTCGCAACAATGTTTCACTGGCCGAGAAGTGGGCCAATGGCTTGGCAACTTACCACGGCTTGCAGACGCACAGCTTCCCCAACTGCTTCATTCTTGGCTTTACCCAAACCGGTGTTACCCCCAATGCCACTCACATGCTTGATGAGCAGGCCAGTCAAATGGCCTTCATCCTCAAGCAGGCGCGGGCACAAAATGCTGAAACCGTTGAGGTGACTCAGGCGGCGGAAGATGAGTGGTGTGCCATTTGTGACAGCTACGGCGATAAAACCGAGAAAATGATGGCTCAGTGCACTCCGGGTTACTACAACAACGAAGGGGGTGGCGCCAACAAGAATGGCTTTATTTCAGGTCAGTACGGCGGTGGTGCTGTGCAATTTTTCAAGATTCTTGAAGAGTGGCGTGAAGAAGGCAATATGCCGGGTGTTGAAGTAAAGTAAAAACACCTTTGTAGTCTATTTATTTAGACAGCTTGGCCGCTAAGGCCTTGTTCAAAGCTTCGACCCCATGCGCACGTCATGGGTGTCGAGGGTTTGAAAAACGGTTTCAAGCTTAGCGCGCTAAGTCTTATATGATTAAATTATAAAAATTAAGCACGACTTGAAATTAGGCTGTGGCATAACAGCGGCAATGGATGCCATTACTCTACTATGCGTATCCCCGATCTCCCCGCCCTGCTTACCATCAGTAAGCTCAGTCGTAAAAAACCATGAGATTTTTTTACCCTACCCTTGCGCTAACTAGCGGGAAAATTCAGAATCAAGGGTATAAGTGATTCTCAATGAGGCTTTTGCGCGGAAGCTAATTGCATTGCTAGGCACCCATAGGCGGTGCTTTTAGGCGAGGAAAAATGGCTCTCGTGCAAAGGTCTCATAAAAATTTATACACTTTGGATAGGAGATAATTACCATGAGCGAAACCAAAACAGCGGCGGGCTGCGTACTTGCCGATCAGCGGAAGTTTTCCGACTTTCCCGACACCAGCCCGGTTGCCGAAAAACTGGCCTCGGGAAAACTCGGTTTTGACCCCGACCAGCTACGTGCCAAATATGCCTTTGAGCGCGACAAGCGTATCCGTCCCGAGGGCCGTGGCCAGTATCAAGAAATGACCGGTAACCTCGATGTCTTTGTCGATGACCCCTTTGTTAAAGAGGGCTTGGAGCGCGACGCCGTAAAGCGCGATGTGGAAGTGCTGATTGTCGGCGGCGGCTTTGGTGGTTTGCTCGGTGGCGCTCACCTGCGCGAGGCTGGGGTAAAGGATATTTGTATTATTGAAAAGGGCGGCGACTTTGGCGGCACCTGGTATTGGAACCGCTACCCTGGTGCTCAATGCGATGTCGAGTCCTATCTCTATCTGCCACTGCTGGAAAAGCTTGGCTATATACCAAAAGAAAAATACTCTTTTGGCCCTGAAATCCTCGACCACAGTTTGGCGATTGCCAAAAAGTACAACCTGTACGACGGCGCCTTGCTGCAGACCGGCGTCACCGATATGAGCTGGGACGAGAGCATTCAGCGCTGGGTCGTTAAAACCGATCGCGGCGATGTTCTCAAGGCGCGCTTTATCTCGCTGGCCACCGGCATTTTAGCGAAGCCAAAATTACCTAAAATTGCCGGTATCACAGACTTTAAGGGCCACGTTTTCCATACCAGTCGTTGGGATTTCGATTACACCAAGGGTGACACCAAGGGCAATTTAACAGGCTTGAAGGACAAGCGTGTGGGCATTATTGGTACCGGCCCCACGGCTCTGCAGTGTATTCCCCATCTGGGTGCGGATTCGCAAGAACTCTTCGTTTTCCAGCGCACCCCGTCGGCCATCGATGTGCGTGGTAATCATGCCACTAACCCGCGCTGGGTTGAGTCGTTGCAGCCGGGCTGGCAGGCGCGACGTATGAAAAACTTCAACATCATCACCAACGGCGGCTATCAGGAAGAAGACCTGGTTAACGACGGTTGGACCGACCTGTTCCGCGGACTGGTCGGTCCGGAGGGTAAGTCTGAAGCACAGAAGAAGATGACGGCGGAAGAGAAAGATGCCATCAAGGAAATCGCCCATTTCCAAAAAATGGAAGAAGTCCGTGCTCGTGTCGATGCCATCGTGGTCGACAAGGACACCGCTGAAAACCTTAAAGCCTATTATCGCCCCTTCTGTAAGCGCCCCTGTTTTCACGACGACTACCTGAAAACCTTTAACCGTCCCAGTGTCACCCTGGTGGATACCGACGGTAAGGGCGTTGAAGTCATCACCGAAAAGGGCGTAGTGATTGCCGGTGTCGAATACGAACTCGACTGCCTGATTGTTGCCACCGGTTTTGAAACGGGCGAGGGCTTTACCTCGGCCTCGGGTTTTGAAATCAATGGCCGCGACGGCAGCAAGCTGAGTGAAAAGTGGGCCGATGGCCCGGCGACCATGCACGGCATGTTTAGCCACGGCTTTCCCAACTGTTTTTTTATGGGCTTGTTTCAGACCGGTTTAACCGTGAGTTTGCCCCACACGCTCAATGAACAGGCGGAGCACATCGCCTACGTGATTGGCCAGAGCAAAGAGCGAGGCCTGGATGTTGTCGAGGTCAGCCAGCAATACCAGGACGACTGGGGTACGACCATTAGAAATAAGGCACACAATAATGAGGAGTTTTTCAACACCTGTACCCCCGGTTACTACAACAACGAAGGCAAGGGTGGGGTCAATGGTCACAACTTCCTCACCAACCAGTACGGTGGTGGGCCGATAGAGTTTTTCGAGATTCTTAAAAAGTGGCGTGAGGAGGGCAATATGCAAGGTGTAGAAATTAATTAAGCCTTTTCCAAAGGGCGGCTTTCTGGCCGCCCTTTTTTATGAACACCGCGTTATCTCACCTGTTATTTCAATTCAGAATTAAACCGGGCTTTCCAATCTTTCACCCGTTCCTGAAGGGGTACGCCTAAAGCTGAATAGCAGCGCAATTAATAAAGGCTTGTCTGTATGCGGATGGGTATTTATTCTCCTTGTGTCGATAATCGAATTTCCCCAACAGTTACTTGGTCTTCATTAGGTGAATTTTGATACGACAACTTGGCCTGTACCCCTGCATCGTTATTGCGAGTAGGACGATTATAATTATAAGGAGCTTTAAATGATCACCACCTTAGATGACTATCCCGTGCATCAAACTTCTCAGCCCATAGCCATTCCCGCCACCAGCGATCTCAACGCCTACGATCGTTTTTGGTTTAACGGCTTTGTCGGTGATGGATCGCTGTATTTTAGTATCGCGATGGGCTTTTATCCGAACCGTCATGTTATTGACGGCGGTATGAGTGTTGTCGTCGATGGGCATCAGCATTCGCTTCATCTTAGCGGCGAAGCCCCGATAGATCGCACAAAAACCGAACTTGGCCCTCTGCGCATCGAAACGGTTATCCCCATGCGGCGTCATCGTGTCATTGTCAATGAACCTGATCGTGGCTTTGAAGCGGATCTTACTTTTGAAGCGGGGACGGGTGCTCACGAGGAAACCCGTCAGATTCATAACGATGGTGTGCAGAAATCGATGGATCTTACGCGTCTGTCGCAGTTCGGCACCTGGAGTGGCTGGATTAGAATCAAAGGCAAGCACATCGAAATTGACCCTCGCGTCACTAATGGTACGCGTGACCGATCGTGGGGAATACGTCCCTGTGGCGAGAAGAGTGCGCGACCCAATATGTGGTCGTCACAAATTTATTTTGTTTGGTCGCAGACTTTCTGGGATGACTTTGTTCTGCACGGTATGTTTTTTGCCGACAAGAAAGGTGATTTAACGATGCGCTCTGGTGCCGTCATTCCACGTGTTCCCAAAGGTGATGAGCCTGTGTTCGCACGGGATACGGGTGAAACTGATGCGACACCTTACGAATATGAAATGAACTACATTCCAGGTACGCGGCGCGTGAAAGACGCACGTATACAGTACAAAAGAGAGAATGGCGAAATATTAGTGGTGGAATACGAGCCAATTATTTCATTCCAGATGGCCGGCCTGGGCTATTTTCACCCAGAGTGGGCGCACGGGTGCTGGAAGGGTGGTTACGCTATTGAAGATGAAACCTGGAAGTGCGACGAGCTAGATATTACTCAGCCCCACCTTTTTCACGTACAGCAAGTCTGTAAAGTGACGTTGAATGGCAAGCAGACTTCATGCGGTATTCTGGAGAATATTCCCTATGGACCCCATGAACCCAGTGGCTTTAAGGAGCTGGGTGATCTCTACCAGGAAAAACCCTGATTCAAAAAAGCACCGCCATTCAATCATGG
Source organism: Candidatus Reddybacter sp. (assembly GCA_041277045.1). GTDB lineage: Bacteria > Pseudomonadota > Gammaproteobacteria > Pseudomonadales > Porticoccaceae > Reddybacter. The sequence continues at coordinate 1,408,495 of JBGFSY010000001.1, forward strand.
AGCTTTGCCTCACCAGTATCGAAGAGGTAAGACTCCATGGTTATTTCCTTTAATAAAAAATGCTTTCTTTAAGCAAGATATTTTAAGCAGGCCTTAATAGATGCGTCGCAGCTCTCAGCCATGGTTTTACAAATCGGGTGCTTGGCGGCGTGCTTATTACATTCATCGCGACAGTCGGCACAGATATCGGCACAGACCTTGACCAGCGCTTTATCGTGAGCAGAACCGTTAGTGAGCACTTCGACCAGAGCATTACAGGAGGCGATAGTATTTCTCACCTCTAACAAACATTGGGTAAGACTGAGATCATCAGACTGCGGGCTCTGGTAAATATAGGCCTTGCAGGCCTGGCCGGTACTGATACATTCCTCGGCAGAGGCGATCAGTTCTTTAGAATAGCTGGCGCCGTGTTGGGCGTGGGCATTGCCGGCCAATAGCTTAGGACTAAGGCTGACGGCCGATGCCGCAGCGAACAGGCCTAAAAATTGGCGTTTAGAAAGAGCGGTATCTGATGTTTTCATGTCTTGCCCCTTTGTTATTGTTACCTTATTTTGGACTGCGAACTTGAGTGCAGTGTAAAAAAGTAAAAAAAATAAACAGAGTCCACGACAAAGACGAATGACAAACTTGTGTCACGTATTGTCGGGCAGTTTCGTACAGGGGTTTTTAGCGTGATGCTGCTGTATCCTAGCGCAATATTCACAGCTGAGATGAGCTTATGGCGGGAACACTTTTTGTGGTGGCAACACCCATCGGCAATATGGACGATATCAGTGCCCGCGCCGTATCTGTATTACAGTCGGTCGATTTAATTGCGGCTGAAGATACGCGCCACAGTGGCCGCTTAATGAGCCACTTCCAGATCACCACGCCACTGGTGGCTTATCACGATCATGGCAGCGAGGCCCAGGGCGAGCGTATTTTTGCCGCTTTGGATGGGGGGCAAGATGTCGCCCTAATTTCCGATGCCGGTACACCTTTGGTCTCAGACCCCGGCTATCGACTGGTACGTAGTGCGCGCGAGAGAGTGTATAGAGTCATACCTCTACCCGGTGCCTGCGCGGCAATTACCGCCCTCAGTGCCGCCGGCTTGCCCAGTGATCGCTTTTGCTTTGAGGGCTTTTTACCCGCTAAACAAAGTCAGCGCTGCAAGGCGCTGGCCTTGTTGGCAAACGAGCCGCGCACCTTGATCTTTTATGAAGCCCCTCATCGTATTGTCGCCATGGTTGAAGACCTTATTGATGTTTTTGGTGCTGAGCGTGAAGTCACGCTGGCCCGCGAAATAACCAAGACCTATGAGACTGTGCTCAACGGAAATTTGAGCGAATTACTCGCACAAATAAAAAACGATTTAAACCAACAAAAAGGTGAGATGGTGCTGGTGGTGCGTGGTTTTGACGGCCAAATAAAAAGTGCTAAGGAGCAGGAAGAAGAGCGTGTATTAAAGCTGCTGTTGGTCGACTTGCCCGTCAAGCAGGCGGCAAGTCTGGCGGCAAAAATATGTGGTGCCCAGCGCAATGCGCTGTATAAAAAAGCACTCGCTTTGAAAGATATGTAAGCTATAGTCAATATAAAGCTGGTGGTGAGCATAGCCTCCGGTAGTTTATTTTTTTGATAGTCGCTCGAAAAAAATTGAATCTACTTTATTGGGCGTGGGTTACAACCCTAAGGGGCTGCTGGGTTAGAACGAATAGGTGTGTTTTTAATGCTGCTGTCTACAGCTTGGACCTTTTTAGCAGAGACGGGTAGTGAATCCAATAACTAAAATTTTGCTATAGGCACTAGTTTTTTGTCATCAATGTAGAGGTGGATGTCGGTATTAATACCCAGCTTGGCCCCAGCGTGACTAAATTAGACTTGGACTTTGATGACGTCAATAAGGCCATGGACAGCGCAGCAGGTATTGCCGGCTTTGCGTAAAAAGGTGATTGGATAATTAATTATGCGCTGGGAAGGCTCAAGCTGGAAGGAGAGACGGGCCAAGAAGATTAAATTTTAGCACATCAGTTCTGGATAATAATCTTGAACACACGCTTTCTGTTACAGGCTTAAGTATCTATGCTGGCTTGCGTTACACCGATCACGAGTTGGATTTTAAAGGTCCTGCAATCAATCGAACACTAGATGAAGACTGGGTAGATGTTTATGTAGACCTGGCCTATGTGACTGGTATCTTTATGATAACGATGAGTTTGGTTTAAGCCTGGGCATCACCTATCTTTGGTAGGCTTGTTTAGCTGTCGAGCGATGAGTGCATTTAAGGGTAGGGGTGGTGAGAAAACCACTCGCTAGCGAATGCGAATAATTTTAAGCATGTTTAAAAGGAAGAGACATGAAAATAAAAAACGCAGCACGATACAGCTCAAGAACTAACCTGGCCCTCTCCGTGGCTCTGGTTTGAAGTCAGGGGGCTTATGCCGCCGGTGGTGGTTTGGTCACTGACGACACATCATCCCTGTATTCGGCCGGTGAAAAGCAAACGTATTCGCCCTATGCGCAGCGCGATTTTCCCGATACCCCGCTGTGGGGTGATACCCATTTGCACACCGCTATTTCCTTTGATGCTGGCGCTTTTGGTGCCACCTTGTTACCGCCCGATGCCTACCGTTTCGCCAGGGGTGAAGAGGTGGTTTCATCGACGGGCCAGCCAGTCCGGTTATCTCGCCCGCTGGATTTTCTGGTGGTGGCCGACCACTCGGACAATATGGGCCTGTTTCCTGAATTGCAGCCTGGTGCCGCTTTTGTTATGGCCAGTGAAAAGGGCCGACGCTGGAATGACATGATCAATGCCGGTGGTCAGGAAGGCGTAAAAGCCGCCGCCGAAATCATTCAGGATTTTTCGCAGGGCAAGTTTCCCAAAGAGCTGGAATCACTCCCAGGCACAAGCCTTTATCGCAATACCTGGGACAACATTATTGATGCTGCCGAAAAGGCGAATGATCCTGGACATTTCACCGCCTTCATCGGTTATGAGTGGACCTCCCTCGATAAAGGCAATAATTTGCACCGCGTCGTGATGTATCGAGATAACGCAGACCGTGCAAAATTGCTTGAGCCTTTTACTGCGGGACCTCCCGGCAGCACAGATCCCCTCGAACTGTGGAAATGGATGGATAGATACGAGGAAAAAACGGCCGGACAGGTGCTGGCCATTGCCCATAACGGCAACTTGAGCAACGGGGTTATGTTCCCGGAAATAAAAACCTTTAAAGGGAAAAAACTGAGTAAAAAATACGTTGAAACTCGGGCTAAACGCGAGCGCCTCTATGAGGCAACGCAAATTAAGGGCGATGGAGAGACGCATCCTTTCCTCTCTAAAAATGATGAGTTCGCCGACTACGAAACCTGGGATATTGGCAACCTTGATATTAGTGAGTTAAAAATCAATACAATGCTAAAAGGCGAATACGCCCGTTCCGCCTTAAAAATTGGTTTAAAACTTGAGAAAAAACTAGGCACTAATCCCTACAAATTCGGCATGATTGGCTCAACCGATAGCCACACGGGTTTAGCGACCGCTCAGGAAGACAACTTTTTTGGTAAACACTCCGGGGGTGAACCTAATAAAGATCGCTACCTTCACCCGATGGCCAAAGTCGCGAAGGGTGAATACAAAGGTTATGCGCCCGTGGCGTCCGGTTATGCAGCCGTATGGGCCGAAGAAAATACCCGCGCATCGATCTTTGACGCCATGCAGCGTAAAGAAACTTATGCAACGACCGGTAGTCGTATGCTGGTACGATTTTTCGGCGGCTGGGATTGTGATAAAAAGGATGCCAACAGCCGACAACCGGCCCGAGCGGGTTACGCCAAAGGCGTACCCATGGGCGCAGACCTACCCCCTCAGCCCGAAGGCAAGAAGGCACCCTCCTTTCTTGTCGCCGCACGAAAAAACGGCATCGGCGGCAACCTTGATCGCATCCAGATTATTAAAGGTTGGATGGATAAAAAGGGTGAGCTACATGAGAAAATTTACAATGTTGTATGGTCTGGTGATCGCACGCTCAATGCGAAAGGTAAGCTATCTGCTGTTGGCAATACGGTGGATGTCGCCAATGCGATTTGGACCAATACCATCGGTGATCCCGAGCTGATAAGCGTCTGGACTGATCCCGATTTCGATGCCGGGCAAAGTGCATTTTATTACACCCGTGTTATTGAGATCCCCACACCCCGCTGGACGGCATACGAGTCGAAATACTATAAAATCACTATGCCGAAAGATGTGCCGATGACTACCACCGAGCGGGCTTACACATCACCGATTTGGTACACCCCGAAGAGTTAAACTCCTTAAGTAGCTGAGCATCCAAACGGAGCACATCGTCGCTCCGTTTGGTATTTTTACACCATGGATAAATCAAAATTACCTGCATTGTTATACGAACCCCTATTACATTTTTTGGTGTTAGGGGCAGCGCTGTTTATTGTTTTTGGTCTGCTTAATGATGCCGATACCGCGTCCGATAAGCGTATCGTCATTACTCAGGTGGATCTGGATGGGCTTGCAGCTAGATGGCTGAAAAGTCGGGACAGGCCGCCGTCGGCTGAGGAGCAAGAACAACAGCTGGAGTATTTCATTCGACAACAAGTACTCGCCCGTGAAGCGGTAGCTCTAGGCCTTGATAAAGATGATGCTGTGGTGCGAAATCGTTTGGCAAAAAAAATGCAGTACTTGTTTAATGATCTGAGTTTTATTCCAGAGCCCAGTGATGGTGAACTCAATGCCTACCTTAACCAGCATGCGGTAAATTTTACGGAACCAGCGGGTATAAGTTTCCAGCAGATATTTTTTGATTCTAAGCTTCGTAATCACATTGCGATAAAAGACGCTGCACACTTGATAAACCAATTAAGGGCAACACAGGGCGTGATCGACACTATCAACTTTGGCGATCGGTCTTTGCTGCCTTCTGAGTTTAAAGGGGGAAGGGAGAGTCAGGTGGCGGGAATATTCGGCTCAGTATTTGCGAAAAAAGTTTTTTTATTGTCTGTGAATTCCTGGCAGGGGCCTGTTGAGTCGGAGTATGGTGCGCACCTTGTTTATATTCTTGCGCGTACTGATGCGCGGCTGCCGCCGCTCAATAAGATTCGTGAACGTGTGACTCGTGAATGGCAGCGTACAAAACAACATGCGGCGAATGAAGCTTTTTATCAAAGCCTGTATCAGGCTTATGAGATAGTTGTCGATGCCACTGTTGCGACTGAATAGTGTTGGAAGACAGGTGATGATATCGCAAATTATTTGTGGATTTGCTTTATTGTTGCTCGCCAGTTGGTCTGTTGCTGATGAAGTTCGACCCAGGCTACCTGGAATTAAATGAGCGAGGAGAAAATACGTTTTCTGTTGTTTTTAAAGTTCCGAAAAACAAAAAAACAAAAAAACAATATTTACTCGTCGACGTTGAATTTCCCGCTGGCTGTATTGCTAAATCAAATGTTATTTCACAATCAATTAATGGTGCTGTGTTACAGCGCTGGTATATCCAGTGTGGGGATAAGCTTGTTGGTCGGCGAATATCAATTAAAGGTCTGGCTATGAGTAATACCGATATCTTACTGCGACTAAAATGGCTAGATGGCTCCGTAGCAACGGCACTGCTTAAGCCTGCTCACCCTTTCTATGAGATCCCTGTTAAGAGTAATGTTATTGAAATTGCGGCCACTTATCTCCTGCTCGGCACAGAACATATCCTTGAAGGTATTGATCATTTACTGTTTGTCTTTGCTCTCTTATTGATTGTTAAAAGTAAGCGTTGCTTAGTCGCCACGCTTACGGCTTTTACTTTTGCTCACAGCATTACACTAAGTATGGCTACTCTGGGCCTGGTGCATGTGCCTCAACAACCTGTTGAAGCGGCGATTGCATTAAGTATCTTATTTCTAGCCGTGGAGCTGATCCATGGCAAACAAGGTAAGTCGGGTATGGCAGAGAAATGGCCCTGGCTTGTGGCCTTTGTTTTTGGTTTATTGCACGGCTTTGGTTTTGCAGGGGCTCTGGCTGAAATTGGTTTGCCACAACAAGCTATTCCCTTGGCACTGGTGTTTTTTAATCTCGGCGTTGAATTGGGGCAGTTATTGTTTGTCACCACTGTGTTTATATTGTCTCGGGTGCTGAGACTAAAGCAATGTGCTTTTTTTCAGCGAGCAGAGGACGCACTTATCTATGGAATTGGTGGGTTTTCATCCTATTGGTTAATTGAGCGAATAATGTTTTTTTAGATTTAAACTGCAGCCTTTTGAGAATATGTCCCAAATCGCTACACATTTGTGTTGTTTTGTTGTAAGGGATTTCGTATCGCGTCTTTTTCGGGTTAGACTCCGCCGCTGATTTATTTATGAAAATAATGAGGTGGTACATGCTGCAGTTGTCTAAGACTGGGTCCGGTCGGATTCCCTTTAAATTTTTAAAGGATAAAATATCACGAGACAGTCGAATCAATTTTAACCAGGCCCTTGTTGGGCATAGCGCACTATTAATAGCCACCGCAATGTCAAGCCCAGTGATGGCAGCTACTGAAAATGAAAAATCAGCGATAACCGAAGAAATTGCAGTGTATGGCCGACCACTGGAAACCCAGAGTTTTACGGGTAGTCGACTTGGCCTGAGCGTGATGGGAACCCCTGCGACCGTTGAAATTATTAGTGGTGAGACTATTCGCGAACGCCTCGATACTAGCGTGCTGGAGGCCGTCACGCGTAGTGCTGGCTTCACCAGTGAAGGTAATCCGGGCAACGGTGGCCAGAGCATCGCGGCTCGAGGCTTTCGTGGCGAAGGTGCGGTGACCAAGTTGTTTGACGGCACCAATTATTATACGGCGGCGGGCACCCTCACCTTTCCGTTTGACACCTGGGGTGTTGAGCGCATTGAGATATTGAAGGGGCCGTCCTCGGTATTGTATGGCGAGGGCGGTATCGGCGGCGCCATCAATGTCATTCCCAAAAGGCCAGAACAGGAGCGTAGTGGGAAAGTCCGGCTGACGATGGGCGAGGACGACACGACATTTGTGGGTATCGACCTGACGGGGGGGCTGACGGATACGCTGGCCTATCGGCTGAATTACAGCAATAGCCAGTCGGATAACTGGATAGAAAATGGTGACAGTGATGCCGATATGCTGTCATTGGCGCTGCGCTGGCAGGCGAGTGACAACCTTATTTTGAGCGCGCGCTATGATTATGGCGACCAAGAGCCGATGCAATATTTTGGTATTCCGGTCGTTGATGGCGATTTTGCCCAGGGTTTGGATGAGGCAAACTTTAATGTCGGTGATGCCGATGTCAGCTATGAAGATCAGGCTTTTCGTCTCAAGGCGGAGTGGGCAATTTCTGAATCGATTGCCATGGAAGCGGAGGTCTACCGACTGAAGACTAAACGTTTTTGGAAGAATGCAGAATTTTACAGCCTCGATGACACCACGGGGCTGGTCGATCGTTTCGACCCCCTAGTGATTGGGCACGATATGGAGCACGACGGCGTTCGCACCAATTTTGTTTTTAATAATGAACTCGGTGGCCACAAGCTGCGCAACTCTCTTGGCTTTGAAGTTAACGATATTGATTTTGAACGGCCCTCTAACTTTGGTCCGGCTAACCCTAACCCCATCGACTGGGGTGGCGATTTTGATACCATCGACCCCAATAACTTTGATCCCGGCACCTTGTCTGATTTAACCGACGCCAATGTCATGTTGGATAATGTGTCCGACGTCGAGCAATATGCTGTGTTCACCGAAAGCCACTATCAGGCCAGCGATAAACTGGCCATCGTCGTGGGCCTGCGCTTCGAAGACGTTGAGACGAACTATAAGCGATTCGGACGCGACCCTATTCATCAATCTGTCGATGAAGTGACCGGTCGGTTCGGGCTAGTTTACGATGTCAATGAAGCAACAGCGCTTTATGCACAATATGGCACGGGGGCCACCCATCCCAGCAATAGTATTGTCACCGCGTCAGCCAGTAACCGCGAATCTGATTTTATTAAGAGCGAACAAGTTGAGGTAGGCATTAAGCAGCAGTTGATGGACGGGCGTTTACAATGGACCCTGGCCTTGTTTGACATCGTTAAAAATGACCTGGTTGAAGATGACCCGGATTCGGGGAACCCAGGGGACAAGATTGTTATTCCCGAGCAAACGTCCCAGGGCTTCGAGCTTGGCTTTAACTTTTTGGTAAGCCCTTCTCTGCAGGTTTACGGTAATGGCAGCCTGCTGGAAGCTGACACGGATTCTGGTGTTGCGCCTAGCTATATACCTGAAAAAACCGCCAATCTGGGCGTCAAATGGCGAGCCCATGAGAAGCTTCAATTGATTGCCGATGCGCGCTACGTGGGTGAGCGTTTTCATCCCAGCATCCCAATTCCCTCCTATACAGTGGTCGACGCGTCGGCCCGCATCTACCTCAGTGATAGCTATTCAATGACGCTGAGGGCGGACAATCTTACCGATGAGGAATATGCCTCAGCTTCCTATTATTCTTCAACTTGGCTGATCGGCAAGCCGCGGACATTTAGCGTGACGGCTGACTACAGCTTCTAAACACCTGCCAACACCGGTTCATCCATTCTACGAATGGCTGGGCCGGTGGCTTTGTTCCGGCTACAGGTACTGAAATCCAATGAAATTTAAAACAGCCCTATACCTAAGCCACCGTTGGTTGGGCATTGGTATGTGCCTATTGATTGCCATGTGGTTTGCTACCGGCATGGTGATGATGTATGTCAGTTTTCCAGAGCTGAGTAAACAAGAACGCTACGCAGGGCTGGCGAATCTAAACCCCGAACATATTGTATTTTCGTCCTCAGCGCTGCTCGCCAGTGCGCCACAGGATGCGTTGTTGGAGCGCCTGGTATTAAGCAGTGTGGGAACAAGGCCGATTTATCTCCTCAAGCTGGAAGGGCAGGCATGGCGGGGTATGTATGCAGACTCGGGGCTGCCACTGACAGATTTTAGCGCCGCTGCGGCAACCGCTTCGGCCTTGCACTTTTATCAATTACAACATCCGGGACAGCGGGTGCAAGCCAAGCACCTTCGAACCCTGGAAATGGATCAATGGACGGTTTCTAGCGGGCTATCCGACCACCGACCCCTGCATTTAGTGTCGTTTGATGACCCGGCAAGCACCCAGCTTTACGTGTCCTCACGCACCGGCCAGGTGGTTCGAGATACCACGCGTCGAGAACGCCTTTGGAATTGGGTGGGGGCAAACCTGCATTGGATTTATCCTTTACAGCTACGCCAACATACGAACCTGTGGGTTAACGTGATTATTACCCTGTCCTTGATCGGTTTGCTGACCATCATTAGTGGGGGGGTAATCGGCTTCCTACGGTTGCGCTTCAAGCGCCGGTATCGAGGTAAGTCTATTACCCCTTATAGAGGGATATATAAATATCATCACGTCCTCGGTTTGGCGAGCCTGGTATTTCTCACGACCTTTATGTTTAGTGGCTTAATGTCGATGAGCCCCTGGGGCTTATTCGATGCCCGCAGCAGTTTCACCGAGCAACTTCTGCGCTATCAATTGAACGATGAATCAGTAAAGTCAGAGCCGGTCTATTCAACGATTGCTGAGCTTCAGTACATGCTGGGGCAAGATCAAAATATTGCAACGAAGGAAATGACCTGGCATTGGATTGCTGGTGAATCTCACGTCTCCTTAAACAGTACTGAGCAACCATCACGGTATGTCCTTACCGGGGCAGAAGGCAGGGCGCTTGAAGGGACGTCCCTTGAAGGGAAAATTCAACAACGTATTAGTAGTCTGATTCCCAATGCAGAGATTCTCAGTCAGCATCGCCTTGAAGAATACGATAGCTACTATTACTCCCATCATGAGCGCTTCCGTCCCCTGCCCATACTACGTGTTAAGTTTTCCGATCAGGAATCGACCTGGTTTCATATCGACCTGTTGACCGGTCAAATACTCTCGCGCTTGACGTATAAGAACCGTGTGGGGCGTTGGTTGTATAACGGCCTGCACAGTTTGGATTTTGCGGTATTGATCAATAATCGGCCGGTTTGGGATTTACTCCTTCTCACTCTGTGCAGTATAGGTTTGGTGTTTTCGGTGACGTCGCTAGTATTGGGCTGGGGGCGTCTAAGAAAGCGTATCAAAGCGATTTAGGGGATGCTGAGGCCTCCCCAATAAATGCGATGATTTTAATTGTAGGCCTATTTACCTCCGTACTCGTATGGACCGACATCATGTCAATATAACGAATCCTGGGGCTGATTATAAAAACGTTTAAGTAGGTAAATAGTGTTCACCTAGCCTGACATAGAGGCGAGTTTTAATGACTGGAATTGGCCTTTCTACAGGCTTTGGCTTGAGTAAAAGAGGCGTTTTTTTAATGCCAATGCATTATTTACGCATTTACGCATTTACGCATTTACGCATTTGCGTTTCAAGTCGCTAGACATTTTACTGAGTTTGTTGTAGTTGTTTAGCGCGGCCATTTTTGTGGGTTAGAATGCACGGCTATATTAAATGATGAAAATAATGAGGTGGTAAATGATACCGTTGTCTAAGACCGGGTTCGGTCGGATCCCCTCTAAATTTAAAAAGAAAGCTCTTGGGCTCCAGGTGCGCCTGGTGCCATTGGTGTGCGCCCTCGCCGTGCCATTCAGTGTTCAAGCAGAGGAGGCGACTCGCGAGCAGTTGCTCAAACGCATTGCCCAGCTTGAACAGCAAATGGCGCGCATGGACAGGCTTGAGCAACGTCTTAACGAACTCGAAACCACTGCGGTACTCTCCGATCCCGAAACCTATGTCAGCCAGGTCGAGATTTTCGTTGATGACGATGGTGTAGAGCATGCCACCAAACAGCCCGGCACCCACTCTGTGGTCACCTATCAGCGTGAGCGCGTTTACCGCCGCCAGACCATCAATGAAAAAATTGAAGACGCCCTGTCGGGTGATGCGGCGAGCCGTGTGCAGGTGGGCGTCGATGCGGCCATTACCATGCAGTATGCAACACAGGATAAAGGAAGGACGGTGAAGCCGATGGTGAGTTCTACCAGCTGGCATCGACCGATCTTTACTTTACCGCCGAGATTGCGAAAGACACCATTTTCTACGCTGACATCGTCGGTCTCAGCGGCACCACGCCGGGCAGTGAAATCGGTGGCCTCACCGATATTAACGGTTACACCGCGCGCCTGCGCGAGAACGACAATCAGCTCAACGATCTCAGTCTTCGCGAAGCCTGGTTGATGACCGAACTGTTTGAGCACCAATTGTCTCTGACCGTGGGTCGTATCGACTTAACCAGTTTCTTTGATAGTAATGCTGTGGCCAATGATGAGACCTCGCAGTTTCTCAGTGATGCTCTGGTCAACAACCCGATGCTGGGCCTGTCTGAAAATGGCGCCGGTATGGCGGCTGTTTACGATCCCAAAAATGGCGTGACCATGAAACTGGGTTATCAGCAGAGCGATAGCACGGCCACCAATTTATCGGACTCGCTGTTTCAAATGGCGGAAGTAGGCTATCAATTCAACCCTTTCGGTACTGGCATTGGTAACTACCGTGGCTGGTACCGCACCAATAATAGCGACAGTGGCGGTAGCCTGAGTGCCTATGGCTTCAGCCTCGATCAGAAAGTGTCTGCCGGCATTACCCTTTTTGGTCGCTACGGCGAGGCGGAAACCTCCAGCGGTGAAGACGATGAGTTCCTCAGTGCGGGTGTACAGTTCAGCGATGGCTTGGGTTTTAACCCCAGTGATATTTGGGGTCTGGGCTATGCCAAAACTGAGCTGGGCAATGATGATGAGGAAACACTGTTTGAGGCCTATTACACCTTGAGCCTGGCCGAGCGCCTGGCAATGTCCTTTCACCTGACCTATGTTGATGAAGAGCCCGGTGGCGTCGATGACTATAGTTATCTGGTACCCGGCTTCCGTCTTCAGGCTAGCTACTAAGACGCCAGGCTAACGACTCATTTTAGTGCCTTAGATTTAAGGCCTTCAATTCAAGGAATTTATATCATGTTTAGCAATAAATCCTTTGTCAGGCAGCTTGCCGCTGTCTTTTTCGGCCTACTGATAACAGTGGGGCTCAATGCCCAGGAAACAAAAAGCGCCCAGGAAATTAAAATTGCCGACCCCGCTGCTGTTGTCGTGATCGTCAACCGCGATTCCAACGACATCAGTTTTATGGACATTAATACACATAAAATTATCGGCAGAGTCTTTCTCGGCAATAACGTCAACCCTCACATGGCAATGATGTCCAGCGATGGTCGCTGGGTGGTTACCGGTGGTACCCGTGCCAATAAGGCCTATGTTATCGATGTCGCGACCCTGACCTTGAAGAAGGAAATCCCGGTTGGCTTTGCCCCCGAGCACTTGGCCTTTTCACCCGATGGCCGCTATTACTACCAGGGCAACCCTGACGATGACTCCGTTTCAGTGATCGACATGGTGTCCTTGACGGTGATCAAAACCATTCCCGGCTTTGCCGAGCCCCTCAATATCACCTTTACGCCCGATGGCTCCAAGGCCTATGTCGCTAACTACGGTTCGCACTGGGTGGGTGTTGTCGACGTTAGCCGTCACGAACTGCTGAAGAAGATCCATGTCGGTAGTGCACCGGCCATTGCCACTTTCGACCCCGAGCGCTATTTGGGCGGTATTAAAGGCGTGTCTAACGTCAGTATTAGCAATGACGGGCGCTACCTCTACGCCGCCGATGGTGATTTGGGCATCGTCACCGTGATCGATTCACGGGAAGATAAGGTCATTAAAAAGATCCCCGTGGGTGCCGATCCCTGGCGCGCTTTTATGAGCCACGATGGCCGCTACGCGGTGACGGCGAACAATGGCGATGAGACGATTTCCATCATCGATACCCAGAGCAATGAGGTGGTTGCCACCCTGGAGTCGGGGCCGGAAATGATGGGTATTAACTTTGCTGCCGATAAGGCCTTTGTGATCAGCTCCACCACCGGCTTCCTCTATGTCTACGACATGAAGAGCCTGAAGGCCGCGGGGCGTATCAAAATTGGCGATGTGCAGATCGAAACAGCGACCACCGATACCGCCGATGCGAAACTGTATTTGGCCAGTTCAACGGACAATTCCGTGTATGTGATCGACGCCAAAACGGAAAAAGTAAAGCGTGTTGCCAATGTCGGGCTCTACCCCTGGGGTACCCATGTACTGGACAGCAAGGACAACTATTGTCACTAAGTCCGAGCCCTCTGCAAGAGCGCGGCGCTGTTTTTCATGGTGATGTCATTATCCGGCATTAGTCAAACAGCGATAGCGCTGCTCCTGTTGCTGGGCATTAGCCTGGCGCAGGGGCACGGTGTCCGCGATCGTATTCGGGCTGAGGGTCTTAAGCGCGATACCGCCGTCTCAGCCAGTCAGGCTGTCGAACTGACCTTGACCTTGGTTGAGGTTGAACAGCAGTTATTGCAAACCTGGATTCGCACCGCCGCGACGATTGACGAGGCGGGACGGGTGTTGACGGCGACTCTTTGTTCCTCCGAACAAAAACTGGTGAAACTGGGCCAGCGGGTGCGCGCCTTTCCACCGGATTCAAAGTCGTCCATTTATCAGGCGCGAATTTCCGCCCTGCGCGCCGAGGGTGACTGTCTTCATGTCGAGGCCAGGTTGGCGGGCAAAGCTTATCAACGCAGTCCGCTGTATGTGATGGAGGTGATTACCCCGCGAGGGCGCTTTCTGGCGATACCCAGTGAGGCGATTATAGAAGAGGGTGAGCGGCAAATTGTCTATGTCTACATGGATGGAGCAATGGGCGGTAAGGCTGATGCTGCCAGTGCGGAGGCAGCCGATGATCGGGGCCACTATATGCCACGGCAAATACACCGGGGTTTGCAGGGCGAACTCTATACGCAGGTTCTCCACGGTTTAAATCCGGGGGAGCGAGTCGTTACCCTGGGCAGCTTTTTTATCGATGCCGACTACAAGCTAAAATCTAGCGAACAAGCGACGGGTAATGCTCACCACCATCATTAGTAGCGTTATCCGCTACAAAACTATTGTACTGCTGCTGTTTAGCGCCGCTACTCTATTGAGTTTATACGCCCTGCGCACGGCGCCCCTCGATGCCATCCCCGATATTTCCGACCCGCAGATCGTGGTGTATGCCAAATGGGCACGCAGCCCCGAGCTGCTTGAGCGTGAGGTCACCGGGCCTATTATTCAGGCCTTAAAAGGCTCGCCGAATATTCAGGCGATTCGGGCGACCTCTCATCTGGGTTACTCCTTTATTTACGTCATCCTCAAAAATCCGGATCACCGCGAGCCAGTGCGCCAGCGGGTGCTCGATGAAATTAATGCCCTGCGCGCGCAATTGCCCGCCGATGCCAAGATTAGTCTCGGCCCCAATGCCAGCAGCATGGGCTGGATTTATGAATACGCCCTGCGCGACCACAGCCAAACTCATGATCTGCGCGAACTGCGCTTGTTAAACGAGGCTACGATTGAAGCGGCACTAGAGACAGTGCCCGGCGTGGCCGAGGTGGCGACGGTTGGTGGACTGGTGAGGCAGGTTGAATTAAAGATCTTTCCGCCCCTGCTGGCAGCGACCGGCATCAGCCTGCGCCAGCTGGTTACGGCACTGGAGAACGTGTTTCAGCAGGTCGGCGGGCGCACCGTTGAACTGACTAATCGCGACTATCAACTGCGCGCCGGAGTGAACAGTGACGAGCTCGATAAGCTGGAGCTGATTGTGGTTGGCCGTGACCGCGCTGGTCGTCCGGTGTCGCTAAAAGATATCGGCTACCTGCAGGTCAACTACGACCTGAGGCGCGGTATTGCCGATCTGGACGGCGAGGGCGAAGTGGTGGGTGCCATCGTGATTATGGAGCAGGCGCAAAATGTCCTCGCTGTCTCCCATGCCCTCAATGCTCGGCTCAAAGAGATTCAGGCCGACCTGCCCGAAGGTATAGAGGTCGTCACCACCTACAATCGCTCGCAGTTGATCAGCGCATCGCTGGTGAACTTTTCCACCGCGCTGGCCTACGAGTTACTGGTGGTCATGCTGGTGCTTTTTTGGGCGCTGCGCAATGGTCGTGCCGCCGTTGCCCCGGTGGTGGTGACTGTTCTCGGTTGTTTGTTTACGGTGCTACCGCTGTCGTTTTTTGGTCAGACGATCAACCTGCTGTCACTGGCGGGCCTGGCCATTGCCATCGGTGAAATGGCCGATGCAACCATCGTCATTGTCGAGAACTGCACCACCGAGCTGGCTCGACAAAGAGGCCTCAGCGACAAAGAACTCTCCACCGAGCAAAAGGTCGACACCATTATTCGTGCCACGGCGCGGATGACCCGCCCGCTGTTATTTTCCCTGATGATTATTCTGGTGTCATTTTTGCCGGTGTTTTTTCTTGGCGAGCGCGAAGGCCGTTTGTTCGACCCCCTGGCCTACGGCAAAACTCTGGCTATGGGCTTTTCGACCCTGCTCACGCTTTTCCTGCTACCCGTTATTATCGTCTGGATATTTAAGGGCAAGGCGGCCCCGGTACAGCTTGAGCAAGAAAATTGGTTTGTGCAGCTCTATCGGCGCTTGCTGCGGGCCGCTATTCGCCAGCGCTATCTCTTCCTCGCCAGCAATGTGGTTTTATTGCTGTTGGCCGTGGTGCTGGCCAATGGTTTTCAGCGTGACTATATGCCGGAAATGGAAGAGGGCTCCATCCTTTATATGCCGACCACCCTGCCCAGTTTACCGACACGCGAGGCGGGCTGGATACTGCAGCAAATGGATAAAAAGATTAAAGCCTTCCCCGAAGTGGAGCGGGTTTTTGGCAAGTTGGGGCGAGCCGATACCGCTACCGACCCGGCGCCGACCACGATGATAGAAACCACGATTTTGCTCAAGCCCAAAGAGCAGTGGCGCGAAGGCATGACGAAGGCGAAATTAATCGCCGAGCTCGATGCCACCCTGCAAATTGTCGGATATGTGAATAGCTGGACCCAGCCCATTGCCGGGCGGGTCATTATGCAAGACACCGGCATTCAAAGCCCCGTGGGTATTAAAGTGAAGGGCTCGGAAATCCCGGTGATCGAAAATATCTCCCGGCAAATCGAAAGCCTGCTGCGTGACTTCCCCGGCACTGGCGCGGTGATTGCCGAGCGCATCTCCGAGGGCTATTACGTCGATGTGCAAAATGACCTGCAGGGCCTCGCCGAGCAGGGCGTAAAAGTCGACGAAGCCATGCTCACCGTGCGCTTTGGCATTGGCGGTGAAAACGTGGTGAATATCCGCCAGGCTGACAAGACCGTGGTGCCGCTGAGCATGCAGTATTCCCCGGAGTATATTGATACCTTGGATAAGGTTGGCCGCACCCCGGTAATGACGGTCGATGGTCGCTCGGTGCCGCTGAAAGCCATCGCCGATGTTGCCGTGCGCAAAATGCCGGAAATGATCCGCAACGATAACGGTGCTTTGGCGGGCTACATTTATATCAGCCTGCAAGACGTCACCAGCGCCGACTATGTTGGTGGGGCGCGCGATTATCTAGCAGAAAATCTGACTCTGCCCCCCGGTTATTCGCTAGAGTGGACCGGCACCTATCGCTACGCCGAAGAGGCCCAGGCGCGGCTGGCATGGATAGTCCCCTTAACCCTGGTGATTATGTTTGCCCTGCTAATGCTGGCGTTTAAATCCCTGTTTGAAAGCGCGCTTATTTTACTCGCCGCACCCTTCGCGCTCATCGGTGGCGTAGTACTGCAGTGGGCCCTGGGTTTCACCCTCACCACAGCCGTGGTTATTGGCTACATCGCCGTGCTCGCCGTGGCCATTCAAACCGGCATCTTAATGATCGAATTTATTCGCGAGGCATTAATCAATAAAAGCGAAACACAATCCTATATGGATGCCGTCGTCGACGGCTCCGTTGCCCGCTTGCGCCCCAAGTTAATGACCGTTGCGACCACCGTGCTTGGGCTGTTGCCGATTATTCTCGCTTCCGGCTCGGGTATGGATATTACCCAGCCCATCGCCGCCCCTAGCATTGGCGGCATGGTTAGCTCGACAATTTATGTCTTGTTTTTAATCCCCTGCCTATTTGCGATTGGGGAGGATTATCGTAATAAGCGGCGGGGTTAAAGCGAGTGGGCCTGAACTGACGATGACTTGTGTGCCTTACTTGTCGCATTACAAAGCGTTGGTGCGCGCAAAACACTACTGTTATCGGGCGTATTTACCTCGGCTGATACAGGCTGAATTGTTTTAGATTGAAAGGGAATATTAGCGTGAACAATAGTCTTTTCTATGCATTATTGATGTTATTGGCTGGCCTTGGCATACCCGTTATGGCGACGTTAAACGGTGCCTTGGGCACACGACTGCAGAGCCCGGCGTTAGCCGCAACGATACTCTTCTCGGTCGGGCTCATCATTGCCGCCATATACCTAGTGGTCATTGAAGACGTGCCCGTCGAGCTATATCGGCCAAGTACCCCCTTGTACCTATATTTTGGCGGCTTCTTTGTGATGTTTTATATCTTGAGTATTACCTGGGTCGCACCGCGCTTTGGGGTATCAAATGCCGTCTCCTTTGTCTTACTGGGACAATTGGTGGCGATGAGTGTTATTGACCACTATGGGCTTATTGGCGTCCTTAAATACCCAATTAATATGCAAAGACTGGCCGGCTTAGTGTTAATGACAGCGGGCGTGTTTCTGGTGGTCAGCCGTGCGCCTGAGGGCAGTTAATGAAGGCTGCGAAAGATCATAAGGCCATTGTTCTTATGGGCTTGCTTAATACATAAAGATCCGTGCGTCTCAATCAGCAGAAAACGGGTTTTATAAGCAGTTGTTGTCACGTGCTGGGAAAGTAAGCCAAGTGAAGTAGAGTTTTACACCATGTGACGTAAAACTCGGGAGCGGAATGAGGTGTTTATTATTAAGTTGTTGTAATTAATGATGTATTCGCCATTCTGCTGTGTTGGTATTACGTGGAATACGTCGGGTGACGTAAAGCTTTACGTCACCCGACGTATTTTTCTGAAAGCGAGAAGGTTGATGAGTGAATATGTGGTCTAAAGTCAAAGGCTTAGGTATGGTTGTTGATGGTTTGAATTGGAGAAGTGCGTCACCTGACGTACTTTTTTGCGTCGGGTGACGCAGACTTAGCTGTTAGGGCAATTAGGGTTGGCACTATGAACATTATCGTGTGGTTCAAAAGAAAGTCGGCGATTAGAAAGTATCTAAAAATACTTGGCCCCACCTTGAAAGAAAAGTATGGAAAGAAAAACTCGTACGAAGCACGTGAAGTTATAGATACAGTCCGGCATTTAAAGCTGACTGAGAAGTTCGTTTTTTATGCGCTCGCACTTTACTGTACAAAAGAAGACTATGAAAAAGTTGTAGAATATCCTCAGTCAATGGTTATGGATTACGCTATGGCTAGAACCGCTGGTTTTAACATAGCTTTAGCCAGCGGAGTTTTTAGTGGTTCTGACTCTGCTAGCACAGATAGTTCGATAGATGGTGGAGGTGATTTCGGTGGAGATACATAGCCTTTTTAAATATTCAACCCTAACCAGCGGCAGCAAACTGACCTCCGACCCGTGACATGGTTTGTGCAAAAGGCCGCACAAACCACGCCACAGTCCTCCGGCAGTTGTGCCGGGCGTTATGTTTCAAGGGGGAGTTTCAGTGAAGTCGGAATTTTACGATCTTCTTAGTGAAAACAATGACTTTTGCTGTGCACTCGGAAAGGTCATGCTTGTCGCTAGCAAGCTTGAAGTCCTATTGAAACAGTACTTGAGGCTACATGGTAAGGAAGTTCAGGAGAAGAGAGCTACTCTCGGAAATCTAATTAAAATTCTGAAAGAAGACGGCCATCTTACATGGAATGGTGAAGTGCATTTTGGCCAAGCCAGTCTCCAACGCAATTATCTGATTCATAACCTATACGCTTCTTTCGTTAATGAAATCGAAAATAAGCTGTTGCCGGTAGAGCAGCTAGTGCCGGAGGATGTTGAGGTTTACACGGAGAAAGCAGTGCAAACAGCAGAGAACTTCGAAAGTTACGTCAATTTGGTTGTTGGAAAAATAGGGGTCAAAAATAGGGGTCAAGTATTGAATTAATATATTATATTTCCGGGAAGTACAGGTCTTTGATTTGTGATTCCGAAGGACAATTATTCGGGATGCCCACTCTTATCGCCATCTGGCTAGATGGCCCGGTTAACTGTGTCGCTACAGCAGGGTTTATGGCTAACTAGAATTTGAATGATCGGTACTATGATGGGCTCAAGTGCTTGTCCGACACGGGCGTTTTCAGCTCATTCAAGCGATAAACTTCGGTCACAACGAAAGTGTCTTGGCTTCTGCGTTACGGGGTCAATAAAAGTAAGCTCCTTTGCCAGTAACTGTAAGGGTGCTGAATAGTTATCGGCCGATAGCGGCTGTAATTGCGGGTAATATTTGTCATTTAATATTGGCCAGCCCAACGCCTGCATGTGAAGGCGCAATTGATGGGTTTTACCCGTAATGGGGTTTAATTCAAATAAGGCCTTTTCAGTAGTTTGTTGCAAGCAGCGAATCACCGAGTGGCTATTGGCTTCGCCCTCGGTGACACTCATGCAAAAGCGTGGTTTTGACCGCTCAATACGATTTTTAATGTCCCACTCCTGGCCTATAAGATTTTCACCCTTACCGATTTGGGCGATGGCCTGGTAGGTTTTGTGTATTTGTCGTGTTTCAAATAAATGATGGTAACGGTGGCGGGTGTCGGGGTTTACAGAGAACAGTACCAAGCCAGCGGTCACTCTATCTAAGCGGTGTAGGGCTTGTAGGGCCGCAATGCCAGTGCTGCGTCGCAAGCGACTTTGTAAGCATTCGTTGACATAAATGCTGCCGGGAATGACGGCTAGAAAGTGGGGTTTATAGGCAACTAAAATATGCTGGTCTTGAAATATTATGGTTTCCTTAAAGGGCACGATGGGCTCGTTTTCGACTTCCTTGTAATAGTAGATCCGTTGCTGAGCTTGAAAGGGCGATTGTGTCGTTATCAGCGAGCCGTCGTGGCGGTGTACCTTGCCATCGGCGATGCGCTGCCGCCAAATTTCAGCATCAATATAGGGGAATTTAATGATGAGGTATTCGAGTACTGTGGCAACGCCGGGGTTAGTCTGCGGTAGGCTCAGCTTTGATGGCTGCTCGGCAATGGTCATTGATGGGTCCAAATTTTTGACTATAGCATGGGCTTAAATAGCGCTAGCCTATGGGGTTATGGCAATTATAGGTAAGATGCTTTTGCTGACAGTGGTGTCGGGTTTATCGCGCGCTAGAATTTGAATGGCTGCCCCGTGTAGGACTATTATTTTGGGCTGTATTATTCGCCGGTGAGCGGCATCGTTAGGAATCATAAATCAAAGCCTTGACCCTATGGCCTGCTTCTATTTTCAAAATAAAATTGGGTCGGGTCTGGCAATCAAGCATTTTGTTGCGGCAAGGCAAGCCCTACTGTGAAACATCTACTCGAGCTTGAATTTAAATTCCCGCAGAGTGGGTGCTTAAATTTAACCGTTTTAAAGTGGCTTCCGGCCTGGTATATCCAGCTTGGTATAGACGGATCGATAGCCCTAAAATTTTAGCCAATCAACAATCGCCTGGCCGATTTCATCGGCCGAGTCTTCCTGAATAAAGTGAATGCCATCCACCGTCACTTCGCTCTGGCTGGGCCAGGTGCGGCAAAAGTCTCGGGCTGGGCCGCGCAGAATGGCACCGGGATCGGCGTTGATAAACAGCTTGGGCAGGTCGCTCTGGCTCAACCACTGGCTGTAGCTGTCGACAATGGCGGTGACGTCTTCGGGTTCGCCCTCTATCGGTATTTGTCGCGGCCAGGTGAGCATGGGGCGGCGGTCTTCGCCGGATTGTAAAAAGGGTCGGCGATATTCTGTCATTTCTTCTGCGCTGAGTTTGCGGATGATGGATGACGGTAGCACTTGCTCGATAAACACATTGTTGTCGAGCACCATGGCGTCGCCTGCGGGTGAGCGGAAGCCTGTAAAAATGGGTTTCATTGAGCGCGGCCATTCGTCCCAGCTGATGGGTTTGACGATGGCCTCCATGTAGACAATGCCTTTCACCGCAGTGCGGTGGCGGTTGGCCCAGTCGAAGCCCAGTGCCGAACCCCAGTCGTGCAGTACCAGGGTGACATTGTCGTGTACGCCGAGATGGTCGAGCAGGGCGTCGAGGTAGTCGCGGTGTTCGATAAAGCGGTAGCTGTCGGGGCCGGAGGGCGAGAGCTTTTGCGAATCGCCCATGCCAATCAGGTCGGGGGCAATGCAGCGCCCGAGGGATTCGCAATGGGGTATGATATTGCGCCACAAATAGGACGACGTTGGGTTGCCGTGTAGGAATACAATAGGCGCGCCCTCGCCACTTTCCACATAGCTCATTTGATAGCCATTAATGGTTGCGGTTTTTTTTGCGTAAGCTGCTTTTGTGTACATCGTTGTCACCCGGGTTTTATTAGAAATTATTGCCAGGAAGTAAATGTAGTATGAATCCCAGCGAATTGCTTGGCTTGCTCACACTCGAGCGTTTAGACAAAAATTTATTTCGCGGCCAAAACCAGGATATTGGTGCTGTTGCGGTGTTTGGTGGCCAGGTGCTGGGCCAGGCGTTAATGGCGGCGGGGGAGACGGTCGAGGGTCGCGAGGCCCATTCCATGCACGCCTATTTTTTGCGTCCGGGCAATAAAACCGTGCCGATTATTTACGAGGTCGAGCGTGTGCGCGATGGCGGTAGTTTTACTACCCGCCGGGTGGTGGCGGTTCAGAAAGGTGAGCCGATCTTTTTTCTCTCGGTGTCTTTTCAGAAGGCGGAGGAGGGCTATTCCCATCAGGTTGAAATGCCCGATGTGCCCGCTCCGGAAGACTTGCCCTGTGAATCGGAACTGCGCATGGCCATGGCAGAGTCCTTGCCGGAGGAGCGCCGCGCCTTTTTTACCAGCGTCAGGCCTGTCGAAATGCGGCCGATTTATCCCCATGACCTGTGGGATAAAAGCGATCGACCACCGAAGCAGGGCTTCTGGATTCGGGTCAATACAAAAGTGCCCGACTCGCCCATGCTGCACCGCGCTTTACTCGCCTATACATCTGATTTCTACTTGATGGGCACCGCTTTGCGCCCCCACGGCGAGCGCTTTTCCAGTGAGGGCATGCAGGCGGCGAGTCTCGACCACGCGATGTGGTTTCACCGGGAATTCCGCATGGACGAGTGGGTGCTCTATATGATGGAAAGCCCTTCGGCCTCGGGTGCACGGGGTTTGAATTTTGGTAAATTCTATAGCCGCGATGGCACACTCGTGGCTTCGTGTACTCAGGAGGGCTTGATTCGCGGCCCCAGGGTGCCGGCTAAATAATTCTGGCGCCATGCTTTGAGCGGCAGAATAAAAAAAGGCGCGCTGATCTAATCATCAGCGCGCCTTTTTTGTCAGCTAGGTTGGCCCCGTCTTAATAACCACCACCCGTTGAAAAGACTTTCTTCGGGTTGGCAACCATCATGGTGTCGACGTCGGCCTGGCTAACACCGCCCTCTAATAGTGCGGGTAGTACGTCGCGGGGCACGTGCTCGTAACACCAGTTGGGGGCGAACTTCTCAACGTATTCGCCGTCGAAGAAATCCTGAAAACTACAGGCGTCGTGGGAGACCACCATTTGTCCGGCGTAGCCCTTTTCACACAGGGTGACCACGGTCTGTACGCGCTCGTCGGTGGGTAAAAAGGCTTCGAGGCCAAAGCGGTCCATGCCGATAAAGCAGCCGCTGCTGAGAATTTCTTCCAGATAGTCGATATCCGTTGAATCACCCAAGTGGCCGATCACCACGCGGCTCATGTCGACGCCGAATTCTTTAAAGGCGGCAACCTGGTCTCGTGCCGAGGTGTTGGCGACGGTGGTGTGGGTTGAGATAGGCGCTCCGGTTTCGCGGTGGGCGATGGCGGTGGACTGTAAGAGCTTCTTGTTAAATTCGTCGACGCCGGTGTGGTCGGTGGCGCATTTGATAATAGCGGCCTTGACGTTGGTGTCGAGAATGCCCTGGGTGATGTCGCGAATCATATAGGTCGACAGGTGCTTGGCATCCCAGCCGTGCATCCAGGCCTCTTCCGTCCAGTAAAAGCCGGTGGGGCAGATGACGTTGACGCCGGAGGCCTTTGATACGGCGATAATGGAGTGGATATCGCGACCGAGGTTGACCGGCGTCAGATCGACGATGGTGCTCACGCCGCGCTCTTTGGCCTTGTTTAGCGAACCCACGGCTTTCGGCACTTCTTTTTCAACATCGACGTAGTCGTCGTAGTTCTGGCGCATATCCCAGTCGGCGATAATGATGTGCTCGTGCATTAGGCACATGCCGATGTCGTCGACATCGATGGGGCCCATGGCGGTTTCTACTTGTGGCATAGCAAAGGTCCTGTATTGAGAGGTGTTGATTGTTTTTTTGGTAGTGGTTCGGGCGAATAGAGAGGGCTGCTTGGACAGCCTGTTTATTATTTGTCACTTAATGGTAGCGTATTTATTGGCGCGATGTCAGCCGGCTCAAGGCTTAGAAATACGACGGTTGATCACTAAATTTCAGTTTCTCCTTGCCTGCTCGCGCAGTTCTGCTACCCTCTCGCGCGGGAGTCGGCTGAGCAGTCGCTGTTCCGGTTTGTTGTGCGTTCTTTATTGAGCCAATGGCAGCTGGGATGGAGGAAAGTCCGGGCTCCATAGGGCAGAGTGCCAGGTAACGCCTGGGAGGCGTGAGCCTACGGAAAGTGCCGCAGAAAATATACCGCCTAAGCAGTTCGCTGCCGGTAAGGGTGAAATGGTGCGGTAAGAGCGCACCGCGCGGCTGGTAACAGGCGTGGCAGGGTAAACCCCACTCGGAGCAAGACCAAATAGGGATCCATTAGGCGTGGCCCGCGCTGGATCCGGGTAGGTTGCTTGAGGTGCACGGCGACGTGCATCCCAGAGGAATGACTGTTCTCGACAGAACCCGGCTTACAGGCCGGCTCCCACTTTATATTCTTCGCGCGGTAATTAGTTGCCGTCCATACTTTTGCTACTTTCTCCTTCATGGCGCAGTGCCTAACTGCGCCACTCCCTTCCCTTTTTTACTCCTTTTAATGCCTCAAATATAGTCGTTTTTAATCGTGTTACCGAAGGGTTTAATTAATTCCATAGTTGCGGTTGATGGTGGGTATAACTTGTGGCAATATCCACCTCCAATATATTCGAGCTGCCAGGCTATATGGCAGATCAATTCCTCTTACTATGACAGATTAATTCCTTTTTTTGAGCACAGTGCTGGCCTGATGCTCTGTTGTAAAATTGTTGAAATAAGTTTGTTTGTCTTTTTGACTAAAGTTGAAACTACATGCCCGTCGAAGCCGGAGTGTGTGCTTTTATGCCTAAAAAAAGACGATAGCGTTTCCATAGTATATGCGTACCTAAGTATCTAGCGCTCGTGTGTCCTGGTGTTTGTTTGTCAGTTCCGGCGTTCTTTTAGTGAATGGCTTCCAGAGCGAAGTTGTGATTTAAGATTGGGAGAAAATGAATGGGAAAGATCATCAATATCGATAACGGTGGCACGCTCACCGATTTTTGCGTTATGGAGGGGGCTGATGTTCATTACGCAAAAACGCTAACCACGCCTTATGATTTGAGTAAGTGCTTTTTTGATGGCATCAGTAAAGTCTCCGAAAAAATCTACGGCCAAGAAGACGCTGCAAGGCTGTTGTTAGAAGCTGATTATGTAAGGTATTCCACGACCCAGGGAACGAATGCGATCGTAGAAAGAAAAGGCCCTCGGCTTGGACTGATTGCGAGTGCCGGTAGTGCCATCGATACGCTGACAGAATCGAGCTCGCAGCAGGAATTATTTACTTCCCTCGTCGGAGACAGAGTGGGGTATTTAGACACATCTCTTTCGGGAGAAGCGCTCGAAGTCGCGGTGATCAAAACCATTAACGAGGTGGTAACACAGGGTGCCGTGCGTGTGGTGATCAGCTTGGCGGAAGCTGATTTTGTTGCTTTGGAAAAACGCATCATTCGCATTGCCCAACGAAAATTCCCCTCCCACCTATTGGGTGCGGTGCCGGTTGTGGTCGCGAGTGGCCTGTCGGATGAAGCGGATGTCAATCTTCGTACCTGGACGGCCTTGTTTAACGCCTTTCTACATCCCGCCATGGAGCGCTTTCTCTACAGTGCAGACCATCGCTTAAAAGCGGCAAAGTGCAATAACCCACTACTTATTTTCCGCAATGACGGGGGTACAGCCCGCGTTGCAAAAACCACTGCCATCAAGACCTATAGCTCTGGCCCCAGAGGGGGTATGGAGGGCGTGAAAGCGCTGGCATCCCATTATGGCATCGATAAGATGTTGTCCTACGATGTGGGCGGCACCACGACGGATATCGGTCTTGTCGAAAACGGTGAAATTCAAAGTCATTACCGCGGTGAAGTGGAAGGCGTCAAAATTGCTTTCCCTCTGGCCAATATTGACAGCGTTGGTGTGGGCGGAAGCTCTGTCATTTCCGTTGAGAACAAGGTGATAAAAGTTGGCCCTGAGTCGGTGGGCGCCGCGCCGGGACCGGCCTGTTTTGGTTTGGGTGGGGCCAATGTAACGATTACGGATATCGCCTTTTTGGCCGGTATCTTCTCGCCAGAGACTTTTTTCGGTGGTGAGTTAAACCTTGATCTCTCCAAGTCGAAAACCGTGGTTGAAGAGCAAATAGCCGGCCCGTTGGGGATCGATAATGAGCAGGCAATTCAGCAAATCATTGACGCCTGGGCGAGTAAGATTTCTTCTGGCATTCACGACTTTGCTGAAATTGATGAGCAAACAACCTTTGCGGCCTTTGGTGGCGCTGGTGCTCTGTTGGCAACCACTCTGGCCGAAAAGGCGGGCATTAATAAAATCATTATCCCCGGTTTGGCCGCTGTATTTAGTGCCTGCGGTATCGGCTTTTCAGACCTGTCTCATGGGTATCGCAGTCAGTTGCCCGAGGGCAGTAGCGTTGCGTTGAAAACACTAGCGGAGCAGCTGGTTGAAAGAGCGCGAAGAGATATGTTCGCTGAAGGCGTGGATCTCTCCGAGTGTGAGTTCAGCTGGGAATTACTCGGTGATGAAGAGGGCGGCGGAGCCAAAGTGGCAGATGTTGATAGCTATGTCTTTCCCGCTGAACTGGCGTCGAGAAAAGACCTGTCTCTTGGTTTAAGTGTCGTTAAAAAAATCAAACACTTTTCTTTTGCCCCGGTGGGTGATGAAAAGCAGCGTGATGCGGTCAGTGCAGGCACGCGAAACATTATGGTCAGCCCGGGAAACTGGCAGGAAGTGCCTGTTTACCGACTCGAAGATCAGGTGTCCGGTGCCACGGCGCAGGGGCCAGCAATTATTGAAGAAGAGTATTTCACCGGAAAAATCAATGAAAATTGGCAATTCCATATCTCGTCAAATCGTGACGTATTGATCGAGAAAAACTAAGGGGGCGCATATGAGAGTTAATATTACAGAGTACCTGACCATTGATTTGGACAAGGAATTGTGGGAGTGCAGGGTGTGTGCGCAGAGCCTGGGCAATGCCAGAGACAACTACAAAAAGGGATTGTTGGTTTGCGATCGCAAGTTGTCAGAGGTTCACCCTCACCTCTTAGATCCGGATTTGTATGAATACACTTTTTGCCCGGATCCGAACTTTACGGCATTGATTGAATATTACTGCCCCTCCTGTGGAACCATGGTCGAGACCGAGTACACCGTACCGGGACACCCGCTGGTGCATGACATTGAGCTGGATATCGATGATCTGAAAAAGAAGGCTGCCGTCTGGGGTGAGCCGGGACAAGCCGAGATTCCCGATTGGAATATGCCCAAGTCAGGCCACAGCCACTAAACCATATTGAGAATAGGTGATATGAAAAGAATTTCAGTAGATATAGGTGGTACGTTTACCGACTGTTTTGTTGCCTGGGGTAAAAATTACGTTCAATCCAAGGCGCTGACAACCCATCACAACCTTGCCCTGGGGTTTAATGAAGCACTTGAAGTGGCCTCTGCCGAGCTCGGCGTTGATACTCAGGAGTTGCTGTCGAGTGTTGATTCAGTGCGCTACTCCACAACCCTGGGTACCAATGCCCTGATTGAGCGCAACGGCCCGCGTATTGGGCTTTTAGTGACGGAAGGCTTTAGTAGTACCATTCCGATCTCAAGGGGTCGAGGTTACGGTGAGGGCTTGCCCTTCGAAGAGCAGCGGGATCTTACCCGTGCAAAAAGACCTGATCCCCTCGTGCCCATCCCGATGATTGCCACCGTGCGTGAGCGCGTGAGCTACTCGGGTGAAATCCTCATGGAACTCGACAAGGAAGACCTTGAGCACAAGATGAAATACCTGGTTGATCAGGGCGCTGAAACCATTGTCGTTATGCTCACCAACAGCGTTGTAAACCCGGAGAATGAGCTAAGGGTTCGGGAGTTATTTCTTGAAGAATATCCCGCTCACCTGCTGGGTGCTATTCCCATGTTGCTGTCGCACCAAGTGGCGGGTCGTAAGGGCGAATACACCCGCGCCACCTCAACGATTATCGATGGCTATCTGCACAACGTGATGTACCACGGCCTGGGCAGTCTTGAGCTAAACCTCAGAGCCAATGGCTATGATCGGCCGATGCAAATTAGCCACAACTCTGGCGGTATGGCGCAGCTCAATTCCACCGATGCCCTGCAGACAGTCCACTCCGGCCCGGTGGCGGGAATCGCGGCCTCTGATCACCTCTCGATAGAGGGCGGGTTGGGCAATGTTGTTGCGACTGACATGGGTGGTACCAGCTTTGATATTGGTATCGTCACCGAGGGTGATCAAAAGTATTACGATTTCCACCCGGTTATTGACCGCTGGTTGGTGAGTGTGCCGATGGTGCATCTGGTAACACTCGGTGCCGGTGGTGGCTCGATAGCCAGTTATGACGAGATGCACGATTCGATAAAAATTGGCCCCAAGAGTGCCGGTTCTGACCCCGGTCCAGCCTGTTACGACCGCGGTGGAATGGAGCCCACGGTGACCGATGCCGATATGATTCTCGGCTACCTTGACCCAGAGAATTACGCCGCCGGTCGAATTAAGCTCAATGCTGATCGCGCTGAGATGGCGATAGAAGATAACCTGGAAGATCACTTCGATATCGAAGTGACCGATATTGCCAAGATGATCAAAGAAGCGGTTGACCATAATATGGCCAACGGTATTGCCACCGAGTTGCGATCGCGGGGGCATGACCCACAGGACTTTACCTTAATGGCTTATGGTGGCAATGGCCCGCTTCACAGCTGTGGTATTGCTAACGCCTTATCGGTTGATCGCGTATTGGCTCCGCCCTTTTCATCGGTCTTTTCTGCTCTGGGAGCCGGTAACGTCAACCAAATGCATATTCATGAGCAGTCAACCTATACCGTGCTTTACCACACCGGTAATAAGCATATTTTGACCGACTACGAAGAGCTTAATAACACCATTGAAGAGCTGGAGCAGCGCGGTAAAGATGATCTGCTGCGCCAGGGTATGAATGCTGACGATATTCAATATCGACTTGAATTCGATATGCGCTACGGTAATCAGCGGGTTGAAACAGCCGTTGTAGCGAAGAAAGCGCGGATTAACTCCCTGCACGATGTGCTTGAGCTGATTGGTGCTTTCCATGTGTCCTACGGCAGCCGCTTTGGTGAGGGTAGTCAGGCGACGGAGTCCGGCGTAAGGATCAATACCATACGCGTGACCTCTTTTGTTGAACTCGACAAGGTTCACTTTGGCCATATCAAACCGGTTGCAGAGAAAAATTCTGTTGAACCCGTCGGTAGTCGCTTGTGTCACTTCGTCGGTATTGACGAAGCCGTTGATACACCGGTTTATGACGATAGCGCCTTAAAAGCAGGTTCCTATATAGAAGGCCCGGCCCTCGTTACGACGAGTGCAACCACCTATTTGGTGGAATTCGGCTGGAGCTTCCATGCTTCAAACCATGGTGCCGTATGGTTTGACCGCTTAACTAAAAACTGAACAGCCAATGCAGGGGGGAGGTAAAGACCTCTCCCGCAACTAAACCTGTATTTGTGGTGAGTATTTGCCACAGAGTGTTTAAACAGAGGACTCGCTGATGAGCAGCCAGACAGAAAATAGTCAATTAGAAAGTTTGAATGAAGATGATCGTAAATTGTACGAAGAGTTTCTCGTAGACAACCAGCTTTTTTATGGGCCCGACCCTGAAATCATGTCGGATCACACTTTATCCCCGCGATCTAAGCTTGAAGAAAAAATCTTCGCCACCGACCCCGATATGCAAAAGATTAACCTGGTTCGCGGCCGTCTCAACTCAGCCCTGGAAGAATCTTTCAATATGGTTGAGCAAATGGGTGTTGCGCCGGGTGCCAAGTGGGGTGACCTCGTGACGGCCATCTTTACCGCCAATGGTGATTTGTCACAGGTCGCTCCTCACGGCATTGTCGTGTTCGCAGCAGTTTGTCACTATCCCATTAAATTCATTCGTAAATATTGGGAAAGCGAGCCATCGGTTGGTATTAAAGAGGGCGATGGTTTTATCCATAACGACTCCCGTTACGGCAATATTCACAATACTGATCAGAGCATGATCATGCCTATTTTTTATGAGGGTGAGTTGATCTGCTGGTTGGGTTCAACCATTCATGAAGGTGAAAATGGTGCGATTGAGCCAGGTGGTATGCCATCGATAGCGGAAAGCCGCTTTGATGAAGGCCTGAAAATGTGTCCTTTCAAGATTGTTGAAAACTTTGAGATTAAACGCGATCTGGTGAATTTCCTGCAAAATTCTGTACGGGATCCCAAGCTTCAGTTGGCCGATATCAAAGTTAAATTACACTCGGTACTCCGTCTTAGAGACCGTGTGTTGGCCATTATCGAAGAGTTTGGTAAAGACTACCTGATTGCCACGATGCGCGGTACGTTGGAAGACACTGAAAAAGAAGTACGCAAGCGTGTGGCGGAACTTCCCAACGGTACGACGCGGGTGAATACCTGGATTGATGATGACTTGCGCGAACACATCCTCGCCAAAGTACCTATCAATATTACGGTTAAAGATGACCAGATGACCCTCGACCTTCGAGGTGCCTCACCGGAATTGATGAATCGCTCAACGAATATGAGTGCGGGTTCAATGAAGACCTCATTGCTGAGTAACCTCGTCTTATTCTGCTGGCCCGATTTGCCGAAAAACCAGGCGGTGTTAAGCCCTGTCGACGTGCTGACAGATGAAAATTCTATGGTGAATTCTTCGCCTGAAGCACCCAATGCAATGAGTTTGCTGCCTATTTTCCAGTGCTTTACCTTGCCCTCAACGGTCTATGCAAAACTTTCCTATTGCATGCCCAAGCGCTATGCGGCTGTTAACGCCAACCACTATAACCAGCCAGCTACCTTTGTTTATGGGGGTTTGACGCAGCATCAGGAAGTCACCGGTAACTTCTGTGCGGATATTAATGGCAACGGTAGTGGTGCCCGCGAAAACTCGGATGGCGAACACTCGCTATCGCCTGTTTTCGGTTATATGACGGATACCGGCGAGATGGAGTTGGCTGAGGAGGAGCTGCCTTTCGTACGCCTGGTTTCTCAGCAAATTGCAAAAGACAGGGTCGGTGCGGGTAAATACCGCTCCGGCATGGGCTATGAGCAAATCAGCACGGTGAATGAAAGTGATGAGTTTGGCTTTATGTCCGGGCAAAGCGGGGCCAAACACCCCAGTGCTTACGGCCTGTTTGGTGGTTACGGAAGCCCGGCGTATCCCCTGGCAAAAATCAAGAAGATCAACATTCTCGATACCTTGAAAAAGGATCCCCAAAGCTTCAAGTTCAGCATGGTTGACCTGATGAACGAGCAAGCCTACGAGGGCGGTGAGTACTCGGCGCAGTCGGCACTGAATTTCGAAATCTGCAATCAGGGCGAAATTTACATGATTTGCCAGGGTGCCGGTGGCGGTTATGGCGACGTTCTGGAGCGGCAGACGGCACTCATCATGAAAGATATCGAAGAAAATTTGATATCTGCTGACTACGCAAGGCAGCTCTATAAAATTGTCTTTGACGAAGAAAAGCTCATTGTCGATGAAGAGGCTACCGTGAAGCTGCGTCAAGATGAGCGCAAAGCGAGAATCAAGCGCGGGATTCCCTATGACCAGTTTGTCGCCGATTGGGTCAAGGATGAGCCGGCCGAAGGCCTGCCCTATTTTGGTAGCTGGGATGACAGCACAAAGATTATTGCCAGCCCTCCAGGCGATGAGCGCTATGTCATGGAGGCAAATGATATAAAGGGCGTGATGATGAGCAATCCCAAGGACAGGAAAATTAAAGATCTTGAAGCCCAGATTGCTGCCTTAGAAGAAAAAGTCAGCGCAGGCCAATAATATGGAGTTGGCAAGTTATTTTTCTGATATTTCCAGTTCGAGAAATCCTGTTTGGGTGGATGGGCTGGATTACAGCAGAGCCGTGTTAAACCAGGGCAAGGCCTTGCCCTGGAGTGATACGGCCGCGCTTGTCGCCTTTTTTCAGAAACAGCAGCAGTTGCTGCGTTCAGATATTGTGATGATCGATCTGTTCGATTTTTTTCAGGTATGGACGCAAAGTCGGCCTGAACTCGTTCAGGCTATGGCAAAAAAGAGCCGACTTAATTACCCACTGAAAGTCCTGTTGGAAGACGCCGCTGCCATTGATCAGTTGCGAGACTTCTTCAAGGCTATGGCCTCGGTTAAAGGTAGCGAGCCATTGATTATCAAGCTGGCCTCCCCAAAACTGTGGATGGGGCAGGCCTTTTCGCTGGCGCACCAGGGCGAAAGCCCTGATGTTGGGTGGAAGGACGCGGAAAGAGCTGCGCTGTATATTGCCGGCTTTCTTCGCGCATTTGGTGACACGGGAATAGACGGTTTGCTGATTGTCGACCAGGAAGGTGAGGGGCCAGCCAATGCCGATGAGCTGGCGAGTTATCAATCCTTGTTAAATGTTGCTGAGCACTTTCGCTGGTCTGCCGGTTTGTATAACCCCGGTGTGGATTTTAGTGTCGCTGATAATTCCCTGGGATGTATTGTCACTGACAGGCCGCTAGAAAGCGCTTGTACTGGGATCATTCCAGATCAATTCTGGTCATCCAGTGAGCCGCCAGGCTTACCATCAGCAGACTTTTACTATATTTCGGTGCCGGAGCAGACTGAACCTGAGCGGGTTTTGTCGAGCTTGCAATATGCTCGCGATAGTAGGCCCGAGTAGTAGCCTTTTTGCAAAGGTAGGGCCGTTTTTAGCTTCAGTTCTTGAGTAAGCCTAGACGAACCCAGTGCGCTCCCCGGTACAGGGTGCTTGAACGCAATTTCAGATCCGTGGGTGGAATCAGGTGATCCTTCAATATTAAAGAGAGAGTAAACGTGGAAAAAGAAATTATTCTTGCCGGTGGCATGCGAACCCCCTTTGGTGATTATGGCAAATCCTTAAAAGATATCATCGGTACCGATCTTGCGACCCATGCTGCTTCGGCTTGTCTGGATGATCTCAATTTGTCCCCGAGTGAAGTTGATCATTTGGTTTTGGGCAATGTCTTGCCGGTTGACCAGGGCGGCTATTTCGCCAGCCGAGTGGTAGCTTTGGAATGTGGTTTGCCCACAGAAAGTCGTGCTTTGAATGTATCCCGTGCCTGTGGCTCCGGGTCTCAGGCCATTATTTCTGCGACCGAGCAAATCATGACGGGGCATTCGAAAATTGCTTTGGCCGGTGGCTACGAAAATTTTTCACGCGCACCCTATGTCAGTACTGATACCCGTTGGGGTGGCATGCGTGGCCCGGTGCAGATGATAGACACGCTGGATTATGCTTACCGAGACCCCTTCGATTTACAGCTGATGGGTGATACCGCTGAAAATTTGGCAGACGACTTCTCCTACAATCGAGAAGATATGGATGCCTGGGCGTTAATGAGCCAGCAGCGAGCGGCTGCCGCAATTGAAAGTGGGTTTTTGGCAAAGCAGATTGCACCTATCGAGGTTCCCGAGCGAAAAGGTACGCGTCTGTTTGCCGTTGATGAATACCCCCGGCAAACCAGTCTGGAAAAACTAGGTTCATTGAAGCCTGTTTTCCGCGGGCAGGGAAAAGTTACGGCTGGTAATGCCAGTGGTGTCACCGATGGTGCCGCATTTGTTCTGGTTGCAGATCGTCAGGCGGCTGAAGCGGCAGGGATTAAACCAAGAGCGCGCATCGTCGATTGGTCTGTGGTTGGCGTAGAGCCTCGTATTATGGGCTGCGGCCCGGTCCCTGCCATAGCCGACCTGCTAAAACGCAATGATTTAAAGGCTGGTGATATAGATTACTACGAAATCAACGAAGCCTTTGCCGCCGTGAATTTACACGCTGAAGCGCAACTGGGAATTCCGCGAGAGATTACCAACTTGTACGGTGGCGGCATTTCAATTGGCCATCCACCGGGTGCGACCGGTGTGCGCATGACCATCACTGCCATGCAGCATCTGGATGAAACTGAGGGTCGGTATGCGATCATTAGCATGTGTCTGGGCGGTGGACAGGGTATGGCGACGTTGATTGAGCGAGTGAGTTAAAGGTTCCTCAGCTCCTGGTTAGTTTGGCGAAACGTCCTGTTTTCTCTGCTTGGCTGATATAAAAAACAACAGCACCCCGGAAACGATGGTGATTACGCCGAGTAGGGCGAAAGTCCGCAATAGCCAGGAGTTGAAATTATCCCGGTCGACATAATCCATAATGTGCAGGCTCCAAAGAAAATCGTAGAGCCGCCAGGTGTTGGTGCGAATGGCGCTGATCTTGCCGCTGTTGGCGCCTATCCATAAGTTGGTCTCGTCGACACCCTTCAGTTTGATTTTCCAGGCCGGTAGTTCGCCGTCTCGATATTCGCTGCCCCGGCTGGCCTCGGTAACCCATGTCGCAGAAAGAATCGGCAGCTCAGTGCTATTGCTGGCTATTGAGCGGGCCTCTGTCTCTGTCAATGGTTCCAGTTTTTCTGCTGTTTCAGCGTGGTAAATCAGCCAGTTGTCCTCGAGCTTGGCAATATAAATAGGTGTATATAAACGCTGCTGCAATTGAATCTTGCCCAGACTCAGCATGGCGAGTTCTTTGTGTTGAGTGACCAGAGAGCTGGGTGAGATCAGTCTGACATACCCTAGTCGCAATGTGGGTGGGGCTTGCAGCAGATGGCTGCCGCGCACATCGTCAATAGGCACTATAGAAAAGAGCAAGCCAGACCCCGTCCAGATCAACAGCTGTATTGCCGCAACCAAGCCCAGCCAGCGGTGGGTTTTTCTAATCAATGATGGGTCCAAGCAAATACACCGTAGAGATTGTGGTTGGCGGGAGCATAGCGCATAAAGCTTATGGTGGCCTTCGTAGGAGGGTGGCCTTCTTTAATATTAGGCCTTTTTCGGGACTATTGTTCTTAATCGCTGCTATTAATAGATCAAATCAATCTCTTTCTTAAAGTGTTACTTTAAGTTCTGTTTTTATCATCCTGTTTTTCCTTGTTTATCCTCTTTTCCTTCGCGTACTTCATGGGCTTTTCCCTGTAAGTTCGCGGGAAATGTCAGCATTTTCGTGCATGTTTGCCAGTTATCGAGTGTTGACTTTAATTATCTCGAGTCTATAGTGTCGAATTGTGGGGGAAAGTGGGTCAAGGTGGCCCTTTTAATAATAATCGTGAGAGTTTGTGGTGTTTCGAGGCAGCAACGAAATCAACATGGATACCAAAGGGCGGATGGCTATTCCCGCGCGGTACCGTGACGCCTTGATGTCCGAGTTCGACGGTAGTCTCGTCGCGACGATTAGTATTACCGATACCTGCCTGTTTATTTACCCACGTCCCGAGTGGGAAGAGATGGAAGTCAAAATCGCCCGCATGTCGACCTTTAATAAAGATACCCGCCGTCTGCAGCACTTGCTGATTGGCAATGCCCGTGATTTGGATCTGGACGGCAGTGGTCGCGTGTTGATTCCCCAGGAATTGCGAGAATACGCAAAGCTGGACAAGAAGGTCACGCTGGTCGGTCAAAGTCATCGGCTCGAACTGTGGGATACGGAGAGTTGGAATAGTAATCGTAAAGCCTGGCTAGATGAAGTGGCCAGTGGCTTGGATATTCCCGAAGACATTCAATCGTTGTCATTGTAAGGGTGGTCGCCTGATGCCAGTTGCTAAAAAAGCCCATATTACCGTACTGTTAGACGGCGCCGTCGATGCCCTGCTCGGTGACGTTGATGGCTACTACGTTGACGGCACCTTCGGCCGCGGTGGACATTCTGGCCTGGTGCTCGAAAGCTTATCTAGCGAAGGACATTTGCTGGCGATTGATAAAGATACCGAGGCCTGCGTCGTGGGTCGTGAATTATTTGCTGATGACGCGCGCTTTGAAATGGTACAGGCCTCTTTCGCCGATCTTGAAAGCCTACTGCGTGAGCGCGGGCAGGCCGGTAAAGTCAGTGGCGTGTTACTCGATCTCGGTGTGTCGTCGCCCCAGTTGGACGATGCCGAGCGCGGCTTCAGTTTTCTGCGTGACGGCCCTCTCGATATGCGCATGGATACCACGCGTGGTTTAAGTGCCGCCCAGTGGATTGCCGTTGCCGATGAGGCCGAAATTGCCGGTGTGATTAAAGAATACGGTGAGGAAAAATTTGCCCGCCGCATGGCGAAAGCCATTGTTGAGGCGCGAGAGGAAAACCCCATCACCCGTACCGGCGAGTTGGCTGACATTGTCGCCGCTGCCAACCCGGCGTGGGAAAAGGGCAAGCACCCGGCGACCCGAGCCTTTCAGGCGATTCGCATCTTTTTGAACAGAGAGCTGGATGACCTGCGTTCATTACTCGATTGCGTCATCGACTTGCTCGCCGTTGATGGCCGGCTGGTAGTGATTAGCTTTCACTCTTTGGAAGATCGCATCGTAAAGCGCTTTATTCGCGGCCACACCCACCCGGTGATACCGCGCGGCTTGGCGATTCCAGAAGATCAGATTATTCGTCGCTTGCGTAATGTTGGTAAAGCCTTAAAGGCTAGCGCCGAGGAAGTTGAGAAAAACCCACGATCGCGCAGCGCGGTAATGCGTGTTGCCGAGAAGGTGGTTTGAGGTGGCAATGACGGCAAGCTTGCCGCGTTTCAGCCATTTGAGCGGGTGCTTGTTGATTAGCTGGGTGGCAGTGTTGCTCAGCGGGCTTGGTGTGGTTTATGTCAGCCACCAGTGTCGCTTGTTATACGGCGAGCTGGCGCAGTTACAGCAGGAGAAAAATCGTCTGGAGATCGCTCGGGGGCAAAATTTGCTCGAGGCGAGTGCCCAGGCATCGCTACACCGGGTGGAGCAATTAGCGCTCGGCAGGCTGGATATGCAGGTGCCGGCTTTGGA
Source organism: Candidatus Reddybacter sp. (assembly GCA_041277045.1). Classification (GTDB taxonomy): domain Bacteria; phylum Pseudomonadota; class Gammaproteobacteria; order Pseudomonadales; family Porticoccaceae; genus Reddybacter. Next base: position 1,444,880 of record JBGFSY010000001.1, read on the forward strand.
TGAAATTATCAGGGTTAAACCCTGACGGGCGATTAAAAAACTGACCCAATAACATTGGTGGAATAGTGGGCAAAAGCGCAGACAAGCAGCGTTCGAAAAACCGTGAAAAGCGAGACCGAGTATCGGCTCGCCGCGGATCGGGCGCCCGCGTGCGTAGTATTGCTCCCTGGCGTTACTGGACCATGGTGGTCGCCTTGTTTTCACTGGGTGTACTGGCGTTGAGTCATGTTGCTGGTCTGCAGGTCTTGCCCGATGTGCACCAGGGTTTTGAGTTTTTACAGAGTCAGGGCAACAATCGAACGCTGCGCGCAGTCGATATTCCCGCTTATCGCGGTGTGATTACGGACCGCCGTGGTGAACCACTGGCGATCAGCACGCCGGTCGTTTCTATTTGCGCCAACCCCCAGTTGCTTGAGTTAGATAAAGACAAGCTGGCCATGCTTGCCCGGCGTTTGGACCTGCGCGCTGGCGATCTGAAAAAGCGTATCAATCGCTACCGCAATAAAGAGTTCATGTATTTGGCTCGCCAGTTGACGCCACCTCAGGCGCAGGCGGTGCTCGATCTCGACATCGTCGGTATTTTTAAACGCCAGGAATACAAGCGCTATTATCCGGCAGGTGAAGTGGCGGCGCATCTCGTCGGCTTTACCGGCATCGATGATCGTGGGCAGGAGGGCATGGAGCTGGCCTTTGACGACTGGCTCTACGGCGCTACCGGCAGCAAGCGGGTGCTGAAAGATCGCAAGGGTCAGGTGATCAAAGAATTACAGCTGATCGAGAGTGAAAAGCCCGGTGGCAATTTGGCCCTGAGTATTGACCTGCGTTTGCAGTACATTGCCTATCGTGAATTGAAGGCGGCGATGAAGCAGTTTCGTGCAAAGTCGGGTTCGGTCGTGGTGCTCGATGTGCAGACCGGCGAAGTGCTGGCGATGGTTAATCAGCCCTCCTTTAATCCCAATGACCGCTCGCAACTGAAAGCCGGCAGCACGCGCAATCGCGCAGTCACCGATTTGCTTGAGCCTGGCTCGGTGATGAAGCCGCTGACCATGGTGGCGGCGCTGGAGAGCGGCAAGTTTCACCCCGGCACCGTGATCGACACTAGCCCCGGTTACTTGCGTGTTGGGCGTAAAACCTTCATTGATCACCGCAATTACGGCAAGCTCGATATCAGCGGTATTCTTGCCAAGTCGAGCCAGGTTGGCACCACTAAAATTGCGCTGCAGGTTGGACCGGAAGACATTCGCGGCGTATTTGATCGGGTCGGTCTCGGCCAGAGTCCGGGTACCGGCTTTCCCGGCGAAAGTGCTGGCCTGTTGCCGAGTAAGCGGCGCTGGCGTGATGTGGAAACCGCGACGATGGCCTTTGGCTACGGTATCGCCGCAACACCCTTGCAGTTGGCTCAGGCCTACGCGGTGTTGGCCAATAACGGCATCAAAAAGCAGGTGTCATTGTTAAAGATTTCAGCGGCAGATGGCGTGCTACCCGGTCTTGAAGAGCAGGTCGTCGATAAAAAGATCGTCGCCAGTGTGCGTCAAATGATGAAGGCGGTGATCGGTAAAGAGGGCACCGGTACCCGCGCTGCGATTAACACCTATGAAGTGGCCGGTAAGACCGGTACCAGTCACAAGGTGGGTGCTGGCGGTTATCAGCAAGATCGCTATGTTGGCTTGTTTGCTGGTATGGCGCCTGCCGAAGAGCCTCGCCTGGTGACTGTTGTGGTCATCGATGACCCGCGGGGCGAAGATTACTACGGCGGCCTGGTTGCGGCACCGGTGTTCTCAAAAGTCACTGCTGAGGCCTTGCGCTTGATGAGTGTACCGCCCCTGAAAGTGCCAGAACCCAAGCTTGCTAAAGAATTTGTTGTGAAGCGCGGGGGTGATTCGTGATGACATCGCCTCGGCCTTTAGCGGGTATTGCTCTGGGTGAGCTACTAGCGGATCTGGATTTATCGCACACGAGCTTGTCCGTCGAATTGACGAGCTTGATGGTTACTGGTTTGCAGCTCGATAGCCGCAAGCTGGTGTCCGGTGACTTGTTTATTGCCTTCCCGGGTTTGCAAAGCGATGGCCGAGATTATCTATCGCAGGCACAAGCCGCGGGTGCAGTGGCCGCTCTGGTTGAGCGTGAAGGTTTTAACGCCACGAGCGGTACACCTTTACCAGTGGTCGCAATTGAAAATTTAGCGCACAAGGTCAGCGCCATTGCCGGCCGCTTTTATGCCGACCCCAGTGCCAGCCTGCCCCTTATTGGCATTACTGGCACCAACGGTAAAACCACTTGTACACAATTATTGGCACAGCTCTTCGCGCTGCTGGGTAAGCCGGCAGGCGTGATCGGCACTCTGGGTTATGGCTTGTTGGCGGCAGGTGATGCAAAGTCGGAATCGACGCTGGTGAATACCGGCTTAACCACACCTGATGCCGTCAGTGTGCAAGGTATTATTGCCGGCCTGCTAGATGATGGCGCGGCGGTAGTGGCGATGGAGGTTTCCTCTCACAGTCTCGACCAGGGACGGGTTGGGGGTCTCCGCTTTAGTACAGCCGTGTTCACCAACTTGAGCCAGGATCACCTCGATTATCATCAAACGATGACTGCCTATCAGCAGGCTAAAGCGCAGTTGTTTGACGTTCCCGGTCTGAAAAATGCCATCGTTAATCGTGATGATGAAGCGGGCCGAGCAATTATTGCGGGACTGGAAGATTCCAGTGAACTTAGCTGCTACACCTATTCCTGCTCTCAAAAAGAAGCGGACATTTACGCTGGCGAACTGACTGTTGGTTTTCAAGGTATTCGTGCTCAGCTAGTCACGCCCTGGGGTCAGGGCGAGCTGCGTAGTGCCCTGCAGGGTACGTTTAACCTGAGTAATTTACTCGCAGTGATTGGCGTGGCCTGTGCTGAAGGTCATGCCCTGCCAGTGGTGCTCGCGGCGGTCGAACAATTAAAATCCGTGCCCGGTCGTCTCGAAGTCGTTGATGCCCAGGCCTTGCCAGTGATTGTGGTCGACTATGCTCATACCGCCGATGCCCTCGAAAAAGCCCTGACGGCTTTGCGGCCCGCCTGCAAAGGTCGCCTCTGGTGTGTCTTTGGTTGTGGTGGCGATCGCGATCAGGGCAAGCGTCCAGTGATGGGTGCTGTCGCCGCAGAGCTGGCCGACCAGCTGGTGATTACCAGTGATAATCCCCGTAGCGAAGATGCCCAGGCCATTATTGATGATGTATTGGCAGGTGTTCTAACTGCCGGTGATAAAAATGCAGCCCACCAAGTCTTCATCGATAGACGCGCCGCCATTCGTTTTGCCGTGAATAATGCAGCTGAGCAAGACGTGGTGCTGATTGCCGGCAAGGGTCATGAAGACTACCAGCTGATTAAAGATCAACGTCTGCCTTTTAATGATGTCGCCGAAGCGCGTTTGGCCCTGCGTGAAAGGGGTGAAGCATGAGCTCGCAAAGTACGGCGCTAAGTTTGTCTCAGGCCGCCGTCAATTACGGCGGCACCCTGCTTTATCCCGATTGTCATTTTTCCCGGGTCTGCACCGATACCCGCAGCCTCGCCAACGGTGATTTATTCGTCGCTCTGCGTGGCGAAAATTTTGATGCCCACCAGTTTCTTGAAAGCGCCGCGCTAAAGGCTTGCGGCATGGTGGTTGAAAGCCCCGATAAGAGTCTGGCGATACCCCAGTGGGTGGTGCCCGATACCGTGCAGGCCCTCGGCCAACTCGCGGCATTGGCGCGCAATACCTTTACTGGGCCGCTAATCGCGATTACCGGCAGTGGCGGCAAAACTACAGTGAAGGAGATGCTGGCGGTTATTTTGCGCTGTAGTGGCGAAGTGTTAGCAACGGCGGGTAATCTGAATAACCACATTGGCGTACCGCAAACGCTGTTGAAGTTGCAGCCTGAACACCAGTTCGCGGTGATCGAAATGGGCGCCAGCGCCGGTGGTGAAATTGACTACTTGTGCAGCATCGCCCGACCGACTATCGCCGTAGTGACCAATGTTATGCCGGCCCACGTTGCCGGTTTTGGATCTCTGGCTGGCGTCGCCAGTGCCAAGGGTGAAATTTATAGCGGTCTCGATAAGTGCGGCACGGCGATTTTGAATCTCGACGAACCCTGGTATGAGCAGTGGCACAGAGGTGCTCAAGGCACTCACAGTCAGAGCTTTAGTGTCGACAATAACTCAGCCGATTTTTACGCATCGGCTGTGCAATTCAATACCGAGGCCTGCGCCAGTTTTATCTTGCATTCATCCCTGGGTGAAATCGACATTCAACTCGCGATTCCCGGTGCTCACAATATTTCTAACGCCCTGGCAGCAGCGGCCTGTGCCGTAGCGGCAGGAGCTGACCTCGTCAGTATCGCGTCGGGACTCGCGGCCATGGCTGCGGCCCCCGGACGCATGGAAAGAAAGGCCGGTCTCAGCGGTGCGCGGATTATTGACGATAGCTACAACGCCAACCCGGGCTCGGTCGTGGCGGCGATTGATGCTCTGGTCGCCATGCCGGGTAAGCACTTACTGGTGCTCGGCGACATGGCAGAACTCGGCCCCAAAGAGAAAGCCATGCATCGCGAGGTCGGTGTTTACGCCCGTAAAGCCGGTGTCGACGGGCTGTTCACGACGGGTGTGCTGAGTGCAGAAATAGCCTCTGCCTTTGGTGAGGGCAGCGAACACTTTGCCGACAAGGCGACCTTAAGCACTGCGCTGGTCGGCCAATTAAAGGGTGATGTTGTGGTGCTGGTAAAAGGATCTCGCAGCGCCGCCATGGAAGACGTGGTGGCGCAAATCATTGAGGAAAACGACTGATGCTTATACTACTGGCGGATTATCTAAGCGAGTACTACAGCGCTTTTGGTGTCTTCAAATACCTGACGCTGCGCGCCATTTTGGGCATGCTGACCTCGCTGTTTATCTCCCTAGTGTTCGGTCCTTACATGATCAGGAAGCTCAACGCTTTGCAAATCGGTCAAACAGTACGCAGCGATGGCCCGCAGACTCACTTAATTAAATCAGGCACGCCGACCATGGGTGGGGCTTTGATTTTACTGTCGATTTTTGTCTCAACGCTACTCTGGGCAGACCTGACAAATCGCTACGTGTGGACGGTATTGTTGGTCACCTTAGCCTTTGGCTTGATTGGCTGGGTCGACGACTACCGCAAAGTAGTGGAGAAAAACTCCGCAGGTTTACCCGCACGCTGGAAGTATCTCTGGCAGTCGGTGGCGGGTTTGGCCGCAGGTATCTTCCTCTATAGCAGTGCTATCTCACCGGCCGAGACTGAACTGATTGTGCCCTTCTTTAAAAATGTCGCCTGGCCCATGGGTTTGTTTTACGTGGTGCTGAGCTATTTTGTGATTGTTGGCTCGAGTAATGCGGTCAATCTCACGGATGGCCTCGACGGTCTGGCGATTATGCCAACGGTACTCGTGGGTGGTGCGCTGGGCATCATTGCCTACCTCACCGGTCATGCGACCTTTGCCGAGTATTTGCATATTCCCTTTATTAGCGGTGCCGGTGAGCTGATGGTTTTTTGCTCGGCACTGGGTGGGGCGGGCCTTGGTTTTCTCTGGTTTAACACCTATCCTGCGCAGGTGTTTATGGGCGATGTCGGTGCGCTGTCATTGGGTGCCGCGCTGGGTGTTATTGCCATCATCGTGCGTCAGGAAATTGTATTTTTCATCATGGGCGGCATTTTTGTACTGGAGACTGTCTCAGTGATTTTGCAGGTGGCCTCCTTCAAATTAACCGGCAAGCGAATTTTCCGTATGGCGCCGATACACCACCACTATGAATTGAAAGGCTGGCCGGAGCCACGGGTGATTGTGCGCTTCTGGATTATCACCGTGATGCTGGTGCTCTTTGGCCTAGCGACGCTGAAGTTACGATAAAAAGTTACGGTAAGGGATCGATAAAAATAAAGATGCAAGAGGGTAGCGTGGCAGAATTGATAGCGAGTAACAGACTGACAGTCGTGGTGGGCCTTGGCGCCACGGGCTTGTCTGTGGCTCGCTTTCTGTCGGCTCAGGGTGAGCCATTTGTGGTCGTCGATAGCCGCGAGCAACCGCCAGCGTTGGCGCAGTTAACTAAAGAATTACCCGAGGTGCGTACCGAGTTGGGTCAGCTCGACGCCGCCACCTTGTGCAGCGCCAATCAGTTGATCGTTAGCCCCGGTCTGCGCCTCGACACCCCTGCGCTGCTTGAAGCTGCAAATGCCGGGGTCGAAATTATTGGTGATGTTGAGCTTTTTGCTCGCCACGCCCTGGCACCCATTGTGGCGATTACCGGTTCCAACGGTAAAAGTACGGTGACCACCTTGCTCGGTGAAATGGCGCGGCTGGCGGGTAAAAAGGCTGGTGTTGGCGGCAACCTCGGTACGCCGGCGCTTGATTTGTTGAGTGACGAAAAAGACTTATATGTACTTGAGTTGTCCAGCTTCCAGCTCGAAAGTATCGAGGCACTGGGTGCAGAAGTGGCCACCGTGCTCAATGTTAGCCCCGACCATATGGATCGCTACGAATCCATTCTCGACTACCATCGCGCCAAGCACCGGGTGTTTAAGGGTGCTCGGCAGATCGTGGTCAATCGTGACGATTGCTTGTCTCAGCCGCTGATTAGCGATGCGGTGACTAACTGGAGTTTCGGTTTAGGTAAGCCTGACTTTTGCGCTTTTGGCCTACTCGAGCATCAAGGTGAAAGTTGGCTGGCCTTTCAGTTCGAACCACTAATGCCGGTGGCTGATGTGCGAATTAAAGGTCGCCACAATATTACCAATGCCCTGGCTGCTCTTGCACTGGGTCACGCCGTGGATCTACCCCGTGAGGCCATGTTGGCAGCACTGCAGCGCTTTCCGGGTCTGGCTCATCGCTGCCAAAATATTGCCGAGCGCGAGGCTGTGATCTGGATTGATGACTCCAAGGCGACCAATGTGGGTGCCACGGTGGCGGCCATTGAAGGTCTGTCCAATCAGGCTGCTAATCCAGAGGATAAAGCAGCCAAAATCGTACTAATTGCCGGCGGTCAGGCCAAGGGGCAGAACTTTGGTGCCCTGGCTCAGGTGCTGCCCGGCAGAGTAAAGCAGGTCATTCTGATGGGCGAAGACGCCGATCAATTGGCCCAGGCTTTCGGCAAATGCGTACCCAGTATTCACGCCACCTCCATGCAGGCTGCTGTCAGTGCCGCAGCGCGTATGACGCAGGCCGGCGATACCGTCCTTCTGTCACCGGCTTGCGCCAGCTTTGATATGTTTTCGGGTTTTGAGGCGCGCGGCCGTTGTTTTGTTGAAGCGGTGAAAAGCCTTGGCACGGGAGGGGACTCATGAGCACTGTGAAAATGAATGCCTCGGTGACCACAGACTTTCCCGCATTGGCTCTGTTTGCCAATTTATGGCAGCCCAAACCGCTGCAGTATGTCGACCGCTATTTACTCGTCGCCGTGCTGGCGCTGGTGTCGGTGGGTTTGTTGATGATTATGTCGGCCTCCATTAGCTTTGCCGATCACAAGTACGGCGATGGCTTTTTCTTTACCAAACGCCACCTGATGTATCTGCTAATTGGCAGTAGTGCGGCGCTGGTCGTTCTGCAAATTTCCATGCGCTGGTGGTATGAGCAGGCCGGTCTGATCGTCCTACTTGGTGCCCTGGCGCTGGCCTTGGTCTTGATTCCGGGCGTTGGCCACGCCGTTAACGGTAGTCGACGTTGGTTCAAATTGGGCATGTTTACCCTGCAGGTTTCTGAGCTGGCGAAGGTATGCATGATCTTCTTCGTTGCCGCCTATTTGCAGCGTCATCAATTGCGTTTACAGGATAGCTGGCACAGTTTTGCTATTCCTCTTGCGGTACTCAGCGTGTTCGCCTTTTTGCTGCTGCTGGAGCCCGACTTCGGTTCAACGGTGGTGATGGCGGCAACCGTACTGGCCATGCTTTTTCTTGCCGGTGTACGTTTGTGGCAGTTTTTGAGCTTAATGGCAGTGGGTATCGCGGGTGTCGCGACTCTGGCCCTGACCTCCGAATATCGCTTTCGCCGACTAGTGACTTTCCTCGATCCCTGGGCGCAACAGTTTGGCGATGGTTATCAATTGACCCAATCACTGATTGCCTTTGGCCGCGGTGAGTGGTTTGGCGTGGGACTGGGCAACAGTGTGCAAAAGCTCTTCTATTTGCCCGAGGCCCATACCGACTTCGTGTTTGCCATTCTCGCCGAGGAGTTTGGTCTGTTCGGTGTGCTGGTGGTGATGGCGCTGTTTGTGCTGATGATTGTGCGGATTTTAATCATCGCCCGCAAAGCCGTGCAGCGCCAGGACTGGTTTTCAGCTTACGTGGTCTTTGGCATCGGCATTTTATTGGCTGGTCAGGTGTTTATTAATATCGGCGTGACATCCGGTCTGCTGCCAACCAAGGGCTTGACCCTGCCCTTTATTAGCTACGGCGGCAGTAGTCTGCTGGTCTGCGCGGTGATGATTGCCCTGGTGCTACGCGTCGGTATTGAAATGGACGATATGGCCGCACTCGCTAAGCGAACGAGCCCCAGCGGTAGGGCAAAGCGGGGGGCAAAATCATGAGTGCGAAGCGCGTATTGATTATGGCCGGTGGCACTGGCGGTCACGTGTTCCCGGCATTGGCGGTGGCAGAAGAGTTGCGCGAGCGCGGTGTAGCCGTGACCTGGCTGGGCACACGGCGAGGCATCGAAGCCAATTTAGTACCGGCTGCAGACTTCCCTATTCGCTTTATCGACGTGGTCGGTCTGCGTGGTAAAAGCGGTGTCGTGGGCAAGCTCAAAGCGCCCTTTGCTTTATTGAAAGCCCTGTGTCAAGCCGTTGGCGTGGTGCGCAGTGTCGGGCCTCAATGTGTGCTGGGATTTGGCGGTTTTGCCTCTGGCCCCGGTGGTTTGGCGGCTCGATTGTTGGGCAAGCCCCTGGTGATTCACGAGCAGAATGCGGTCGCCGGTACCACCAATAGGGTTTTACAAAAGCTGGCGACCCGTGTACTGGAGGCCTTTCCCAATGCGCTGGCAAAAGGCCAGCACTGTGGCAATCCGGTGCGTCGAGAGATCAGTGCCCTTGCAGCACCGCAAACGCGCTTGTCCTTGGCTGAAGGACAACGCCCCCGACTATTGGTACTTGGTGGCAGTCTTGGCGCACTGGCGATTAATCAGGTGCTGCCCGAGGCGCTGGCCTTACTGGCTGAAAACAATCGTCCGGCGGTTGTTCACCAGTGCGGCGAAAAACATCTCGAACTGACGCGCAAGGCCTATCGAGACGCAGGTGTCGCCGCAGAGGTCGTCGCCTTTGTCGATGATATGGCGGCGGCTTATGGCGCGGCAGATTTTGTGATTTGTCGGGCGGGCGCATTGACCATTTCTGAACTGACAGCGGCCGGCCTGGGTGCGGTGTTAATTCCCTATCCTCACGCCATTGACGATCACCAGAGCGAAAATGCGCGCTGGCTGGTCGACAACAATGCCGCTGTGATGATGCAACAAAAAGATCTTAAGCCGGAGGCTCTGACGACCTTGCTGGAAGAATTACTCGCAAATAAACAACGATTGGTGGCGATGGCCGTAGCGGCGCGCGCCCTGGCCCTGCCCGATGCAGTCAATACCGTGGCCAATGTCTGTGAAGAGGTGATGGCATGAGTGGCGTTTACGAAGTGCCAGAAATGCGTCGCATCCGCCGCATCCATTTTATCGGTATCGGTGGCAGCGGCATGTGTGGCATTGCTGAGGTGCTACTGAACCAGGGTTACGTGGTTTCTGGTTCTGACCTGGCAGCTAATGCCAATATTCAGCGCCTGCGTGGCATGGGTGCCCATATTGATATTGGCCACAAGGGTGAGCAGGTTAAGGGTGTCGACGTGGTGGTGCAGTCCTCCGCTGTGGATGAAGAGAATCCGGAGATTGTCGCCGCGCGGGAGTCCCGTATTCCCGTGGTGCGTCGCGCTGAAATGCTCGCCGAGCTGATGCGCTACCGCCACAGTATTGCCGTTGCCGGTACCCACGGTAAAACCACCACAACTAGCCTACTGGCTAATGTGCTGGCAGAAGCGGGGCGGGCACCGACCTTTGTGATCGGCGGTAAAGTGACCAGTGTTGGCACTAACGCTCAGCTGGGCGAGAGCCGCTATCTGGTGGCCGAGGCCGATGAAAGTGATGCTTCATTTTTGCACCTCCAGCCCATGGTGGCGGTGGTGACCAATATTGAAGCCGATCACATGGAAACCTACGACTTTGACTTCTCGAAGTTGAAGCAGACCTTTATTGAATTCCTCCACAACCTGCCGTTTTACGGTTTGGCAGTGTTGTGTATTGACGATCCGGTGGTGAGAGAAATTATGCCATTGGTATCGCGCCCCGTGTTGACCTATGGCTTTAGCGAGGATGCGGATTACCGTATCAGTGAGGCCGCAGTTGAAGAACGCAACGCTTATTTTCAGGTCGATCGGCCGGAGGGTTTAAGTAGTCTCAAAATTAAGCTGAATATTCCCGGTCGCCACAATATGTTGAATGCCACAGCGGCCATTGCCGTCGCCACCGATGAAGGCCTGGATGATGCCGCAATTTGCGCTGGACTGGCGGGCTTTCAGGGCGTGGGTCGACGTTTCGAAGTCTACGGTAACTATCCCGTTGCCGGGGGCGCAGGTACTGCGCTGTTGGTGGATGACTACGGCCATCACCCCAGTGAGGTTAAAGCGACGATAGAAGCGGTGCGCGAAGGCTGGCCGCAACGTCGTCTGGTGCTGATTTTTCAACCCCACCGCTATACCCGTACGCGGGATCTCTACGATGATTTTGTCGAAGTGCTGTCAGAGACTGATGCTTTAATCATCGTGCCAGTTTATACCGCCGGGGAGGACGAAATCCCCGGTGCCACCAGTCGACATCTGTGCGGCGCCATTCGCCAGCGCGGCAAGATTGACCCGGTCTATGCCGAGTCGATAGAGGCCGCTCCTGAGGTCCTTAAAACACTGGTGAAACCCGGTGATATTGTTATGACCCAGGGTGCGGGCAGCGTTAGTAAGTTGGTTAAACTTCTCGCCGATGGGGGTTTGCAATAAGCATGTCGGCTATCAATTCCTCATCCTCTGTAAACATCGCGCTTGGCCGTATCGTCGTGCTTTACGGTGGACAGTCGGGCGAGCGCGAGGTGTCGCTGAAGGGTGGCAAGGCCGTTCTTTCAGCCCTAGAGGCCAAAGGTCTGGATGCACACGGGCTGGACTTGGAGCCGGGCTGGATAGCGGAACTTGAAGCACTGCAAGCGGATCACGTTTTTATTGTTCTCCACGGCGCGGGCGGTGAAGACGGCACCGTGCAGGGTGTGTTGGAATGCATGGGCCTGCCCTATACCGGCAGTGGTGTGTTGGCTTCTGCGTTGGCAATGGACAAGCTGCGCTGCAAGCAATTATGGCAGGGCATTGGTCTGCCCACGGCGGATTTTGCGCTGCTGCATAAAGACAGTGACTGGTCGGCTCTACTTGCTGAATTGGGCGGCGAAGTGATGGTTAAGCCCGCTAGCGAAGGTTCCAGCCTGGGCATGGCAAAGGCCAGTAGTGGTGATGAACTACAAGCTGCCTGGCTTGCCGCCGATGTCTTTGACAGTGTGGTGCTCGCCGAGCGTTGGCTCAGCGGTGCTGAGTACACGGTAGCCATTCTTAACGATCGTCCGCTCCCCGTCATTAAGCTGGAAACCGATCGACCCTTTTACGATTACGAAGCGAAATATCTGGCCGATGACACGCGCTATATCTGCCCCTGTGGTTTGTCAGCCGACGATGAAAAAGCCATGCAGGCATTGGCGCTGGAAGCGTTTGCCAGCCTTGGTTGCCAGGGCTGGGGTCGCGTTGATGTGATGATGACAGACGCTGGCGAGCCGTGTTTGCTCGAAGTGAACACGGTGCCGGGCATGACGGATCACAGTTTAGTGCCGATGGCAGCGGCAGCGGCAGGCTTGAATTTTGCTGATTTGCTGATTGAGATATTACAGACCTCATTGCATGAAAGTGAGAAAAACTCACCTTCTACAATCGCTGGGGGGGCTGCCTGATATGGCTCGCACCACACCCGCCAGAGCCAAAGCGCGCGGCGCACGACGCAATCAAATGCAGCGTGAAGCCAGGTCGAGTGATGCGCTGCTACGAGTCTTGGAGTGGCTAAAAAGTTTGGCGCGTTTTTCTCTGTTGGCCGCTGTGCTAGTCGCGTTTACGGTCGGTTCGGTGTCCTTGTATCGCTATATCGACAGACCGTTGGCGCGCATTGCCGTTACTAGCCCTTATCAGCGAGTGGCACAAAGTGAAATAGAAGTTTTGGTCGGTGATATCACCAGCGGTGGTTTTATCAGCCTCGATTTGACTGTCGTGCGCGAGCGCCTTGAAGCTCATCCATGGATAGCGTCGGCCAGTGTGCGCCGTCAATGGCCTGACCGTTTACAGCTCAGCATTGTTGAAGAAGTACCCATAGCGCGCTGGCGTGACAGTGGTTTTTTGAATCGCAGTGGTGTGGCGCTTAAAGCGACGGACAATAGTACTCTCAGCAGCTTGCCGCACTTGGTGGGGCCAGAGGGTAGCTCGCGCCGGGTGATGAGCGAATTTCGCGATGTTAGCGAGTTGATGTTCAGCCAGGACTTAAAAGTCGTGGCCTTTAGTGTCGACGCTCACGGCGCTCGCAGCTTGACGCTGGCTTCGGGCCACGCAGTGGTGCTGGGTCGCGGTGATGTAATCGCTAAAGTACGGCGCTTTTTGACGATTTGGCAGGGTGAGCTGGCCAGTAGACAGCAAGAGATTAAAGCGATTGATGCGCGTTATGACAACGGTGTGGCGGTGTCGTGGCAGAAAAGTGATATTTCGAGCTGATGTGTCAGCTTAAAGATAAGAGAAAAAGAGCTTAATTCATGGCAAATAATAGCAACGAGCAAATGATCGTCGGCCTCGATATTGGCACCTCGAAAGTGGTGGCCATTGTCGGTGTGGCGGGCCCCGATGGACAGCTAGAAATTGTCGGTACCGGCATGCACCCCTCTTCGGGTTTAAAGAAGGGTGTGGTGGTGAACATTGAGTCCACCGTGGCGGCCATTGAGCGGGCGGTACAGGAGGTTGAGTTAATGGCCGGTTGCCAGGTTCACTCGGTCTACGCCGGCATTGCGGGCAATCATATTCGCAGCCTCAATTCACACGGCATTGTTGCTATTCGCGATCGCGAGGTGCACCGCCTCGATGTGGAACGGGTGATTGATGCAGCGCGGGCAGTGGCGATTCCGGCCGACCAGGAAATTCTTCACGTCTTGCCACAGGAATACATCATCGACAACCAGGAAGGTGTGCGTGAACCTCTGGGTATGTCGGGTGTGCGGCTGGAGGCCAAGGTGCATCTGGTGACCGGTGCCGCCAATGCCGCGCAAAACATTAAAAAGTGCATTCGCCGTTGTGGGCTGGAAGTGGATGACGTCATCCTCGAGCAGCTGGCATCAAGTTATGCCGTGCTCACCGAAGATGAAAAACAACTTGGCGTGTGCATGGTGGATTTGGGGGGTGGCACCACAGACATCGCCATCTTTACCGATGGTGCCATTCGCCACACGGGTGTGATTCCCATTGCTGGTGATCAGGTCACCAACGACATTGCCATGGCCCTGCGTACGCCCACCGCTAATGCGGAGGAGCTGAAGATCAAATACGCCTGCGCACTGGCGAAACTGGCGCGGCCGGAAGAAACCATCAAAGTGCCGAGTGTCGGTGATCGTCCGCCAAGGGATCTTTCGCGCCAGGCGCTGGCCGAGGTGGTTGAGCCTCGCTACGACGAGTTATTTACGCTGGTACAGGCAGAGTTACGGCGCAGTGGTTTTGAAGAGCTGGTCGCTGCCGGCATCGTATTAACCGGCGGCACGGCGAAAATGGAAGGTGCGGTAGAGCTGGCAGAGGAAATTTTCCACATGCCGGTGAGGTTGGGCTGCCCACAAAATATTCAGGGTTTGAGCGATATCGTCAACAACCCGATTTATTCGACGGGTGTGGGTTTATTGCTCTATGGCCTGGAGCAACAGCGTGAAGGTGGTAAGGCACAGCAGGGTGAAAAGGGCGAGGGTTTGATGTCACGCATCAAGGCCTGGTTTAAAGAGCATTTTTGATTTTTTAATGAATAGTCAGGCGACTAGTTTGAAAACAGCAACGTTAATCGAGGGGTAAAAATCATGTTTGAAATTGTGGATAGCATGCCGGAAACGGCAGAAATTAAGGTCATCGGCGTTGGTGGCGGTGGTGGCAATGCAGTACGGCATATGATCGACAGCCAGGTTGAAGGCGTCGAATTTATCTGTGCCAATACCGACTCGCAAGCCTTAAAAGGCCTGCCCGATGCAACATTGCTGCAGTTGGGCAATGGTATTACTAAAGGGCTTGGTGCCGGTGCTAATCCTGAAATTGGTCGCCAGGCAGCGATGGAAGACCGGGAGCGTATCGCCGAGGTACTTGAGGGTGCCGATATGGTGTTTATCACTGCGGGCATGGGCGGTGGTACCGGTACAGGCGCAGCGCCAGTGGTTGCTGATATCGCCAAAGATATGGGTATTTTGACCGTTGCTGTCGTGACTCGTCCTTTTCCGTTCGAAGGTCGCAAGCGCATGGCGATTGCCAATGAAGGCGTCAAGCTGTTAAAGGACAAAGTTGATTCACTCATTACTGTACCCAATGAAAAGCTGTTGTCTGTGTTGGGTAAAAGCACCACTTTGCTGGATGCCTTTAAGGCGGCTAACGATGTGTTGCTGGGTGCGGTACAAGGTATTGCCGACCTGATTATTCGCCCCGGTATGATTAACGTCGATTTCGCCGACGTGCGCACGGTGATGTCGGAAATGGGTATGGCGATGATGGGATCGGGTATCGCCAGTGGTGAAAATCGCGCGCGTGAAGCGGCAGAGGCGGCTGTGCATAGTCCTCTGTTGGAAGATATCGACCTGCGTGGTGCTCGCGGCATTCTCGTCAATATCACCGCTGGCCCCAGCCTTTCACTGGGTGAGTTTTCTGATGTCGGTGATACGGTTGAGGAATTCGCATCGGATCAGGCTACCGTAGTTGTGGGTACAGTAATCGATGATGAAATGGGCGATGAGTTGCGCGTCACTGTGGTCGCGACAGGACTGGGCCGTGCAGAAGAAGTTAGTCGGCCCGTGCCTGCTAAAGTGGTCGATAACACCCTGAAAACCAATGGTGAGATTGATTATGGTCAGCTCGACCGGCCGACAGTTACTCGCACCGGTGGGCGTGGATCAATGCGTGGTGGTGCCGTAGCAGCAACAGCTATGGAGGCTGAACCACAAAGTGAGGCGATGGCCAAGGTGGCTGCGCATCAGGAAGCCGATATGGATTATCTGGATATTCCGGCCTTCTTGCGCCGCCAGGCTGACTAAGCTGTATTAACTGACGGAATAGTTCGCTGCGCCCAAACCTTGCATACCCCTCTGCAGTGTTTGGGCTAAACAATATTTGGTAGAGCAATGTCGGTGATTTTGCTACTATCCCGCTCCTACGAGCAGGGGATATAAGCAGTGATACGACAGCGTACGTTAAACAATACCATCCGTGCGACCGGCGTCGGTTTACACACGGGTGAAAAAGTTTATCTGACTTTAAAACCGGCACCGATTGATAGCGGTATCGTTTTTCGTCGCACCGATCTTGACCCCGTTGTTGAAATTGAAGCCAAGGCGATGAACGTTGGTGATACGACGCTCTCGACATCCTTGGTAAATGGTGATGTGCGGGTGTCTACGGTAGAACACCTTTTATCTGCAATGGCCGGCCTGGGTATTGATAACGCGATAATTGATGTCACTGCCCCTGAAGTCCCCATTATGGATGGTAGTGCTGGACCCTTTGTTTTTCTGATTCAATCGGCGGGTATTATCGAACAGGATGCGCCGAAGAAATTTATTCGTATTAAAAAGCTGGTGGAAGTTAGCCAGGATGATAAAACTGCTTCTTTTAAGCCTTTCAATGGTTTTAAAGTCACCTTCATTATCCATTTTGACCACCCCGCGTTTAAAGAGCGCAACAAAGAAGTGACAGTTGACTTTTCCAGTACCTCCTTTGTCAAAGAGGTGAGCCGGGCTCGCACGTTTGGATTTATGCACGAATTTGAATACTTGCGTTCACAGGGCCTTGCCCGTGGCGCCAGTATGGATAACGCCATTGCCGTGGACGATGCTCAAGTACTCAATGAAGATGGTCTGCGCTACGAGGACGAGTTTGTCAAACACAAGGTTCTCGATGCCATTGGTGACCTGTATTTACTGGGTAATAGCCTGATTGGTGAGTTCAATGCCTTCAAGTCGGGTCACGCATTGAACAATATGCTGTTGCGTGAACTGCTCGCACAAACGGATGCCTGGGAAGTGGTAACTTTTGAGGACAATGAGCTGGACGCACCAATTTCCTATTCGAAACCCGCAATTGCAGCCGTTTAAGCAGCTGATGTGCCGACAACCACGGTGGGAGAGAGTGCGGTCTATCGTTCTTACAACATTAACGGCTTGTTAATCCGCCCATGAAAGTTCGATAGTAAAGTGCGTTTATGAAAATTATTTTCCTTAGCTCCCGTCAGAGTAAATCGCTAACCCTTACCTTGAATACCTGGGCCAAGGTGGCCCTGTCACTGTGTGTGCTCGGTGTCCCCCTCGGTGCTGGTCTAGTCATCGGCGTGAAAAGTGATCGTGGCTATGCCTCGCTGCGAGCAGCACTGGCTGCCGTACAGGCTGAGCTGGATCTACAACACGAAGAGCTACAGCTTGGCGTCGCCAGCGCTGACAAAAAAATTGCAGCCTACTCGCAAAAACTGGCAGAAATTCAGGCCCGAATGGTGAGGATGGATGCCCTGGGCGAGCGCATTACTGATATCGCCGGACTTGATAAGGGTGAATTTAACTTTAGCCATACACCGGCAATTGGTGGCCCTGTTGAGAGGGGCGCTCCTGAAAATGCAGAGCAAATTGGTGAGAGTGCTGAAGGTACGTCGGATGCTGCTCTTGCCGCCGCGACCCCTGAAGCGAGTAATATTATTTCATCGGACTTACAGGACTTATTTGCCGAGCTCGAAGCGCGAATGGATAATCGCGAGCAGCAGCTAGATTTACTACGAGTGATGATTATTGATCGCGATCTCAAGCGCGAGAATACGATTTCGGGTCGACCTATTGCCAAGGGCTGGATGTCTTCACGCTACGGTAAAAGAACAGATCCCTTCAATGGCCGTAAAGTCTGGCACTTGGGTGTCGACTTTGCCGGAAAAGAAGGCTCAGATGTTATTGCTGTTGCCTCCGGTATTGTGACTCGCTCAGAGCCTTATAAAGGTTATGGCCGCCTGATCGAAATCGATCACGGTGAGGGTTATGTTACCCGCTACGGGCACAACAAAACAAACTTGATTCAAGTGGGTGACCTGGTGAAAAAAGGCCAGGTTATCGCAAAAATGGGTAGTACCGGGCGCTCTACTGGCCCCCATGTCCACTTCGAAGTCTATAAAAATGGTCGCAGTGTCGACCCCGCTAGCTATATCCGCCGCACCGTCCGCTAACCCCCTCCTTTATTTCATTTCTTCTGTTCCTCGTTTTCGCTGCTGCGTGGCTATAGAATGCGCAGCAAAGAATTATCAGTATTAGTTAATTACAGGGTTAGACGATTGCCATGGTCGGTAAAATATTCAGGAAAGTTTTCGGCACTAAAAATGACCGAGAACTGAAGATCTTACGTAAAATTGTCGAAAAAATTAATCAGCACGAGGACGCTTTTGGCGAACTCAGTGATGAGCAGTTACGCAATAAAACCGTTGAATTTAAAGAGCGTCTTGCAGCAGGAGAAAGTCTGGATCAGCTACTTCCAGAAGCTTTTTCCGCCGTGCGTGAGGCGGCGGGCCGCAGTCTGGGCATGCGTCATTTTGATACGCAGATGATCGGCGGCATGGTTTTGCATGAGGGCAAAATTGCCGAGATGCGTACCGGTGAAGGTAAGACGCTGGTGGCGACTTTGCCTGCTTATCTCAATGCTCTGACGGATGACGGTGTTTATCTTGTTACCGTCAACGACTATCTAGCGCGGCGGGATGCTAGCTGGATGAGCCCTGTGTATCTTGCTCTGGGCATGAATGTCGGTATCGTGCAATCCCATGCGGTGGGGGGTGATAGCTCCTTTCTAGTCGGTGATGACGGCGAGAAGCCCGTTAGCCGACAGGAAGCCTACGCCGCAGATATCACCTACGGTACCAATAACGAGTTCGGCTTCGACTATTTACGCGACAATATGGTGCTGCGGCTGGAACATAAATCCCAGCGCGGTCTGGCCTATGCCATTGTCGATGAGGTTGACTCAATCCTCATTGATGAAGCGCGCACACCACTCATCATTTCGGGGCAGGCTCAGGACAGCTCCGAGCTGTACAAACGTGTCAACAAGCTTGTGCAGGGCTTAGAGGTGCAGCCTGTAAATGAGGGTGTCGAAGACGAAAGTAATGCGCCTGTTAATAACGATGATGAAATCGAGCCCGAAGGCGATTTTATTGTCGACGAGAAAATTCGTCAGGTTGAGCTGACAGAAATCGGCCATGAAAAAGTAGAGGAGATGCTACTTAGCGAAGGTTTGCTGGAAGAGGGCTCAAGTCTTTACCAGGCCGTTAACCTCGGCTTATTACACCATGTACATGGCGCTTTACGCGCGCAACACATGTTCCATAAGGACGTTGAATACATCGTTCAGCAGGGTGAAGTGGTACTGATCGACGAGCACACCGGGCGCACCATGCCGGGTCGCCGTTTGTCTGAGGGCCTGCATCAGGCCATTGAAGCGAAAGAAGGGGTGACGATTCAAAGTGAGAGTCAGACCCTCGCTTCAACCACCTTCCAGAATTACTTCCGTCTTTTCGGCAAGTTGGCGGGCATGACCGGAACGGCCGATACAGAGGCCTTTGAATTCCACCAAATTTATGGACTGCCCGTAGTGGTGATCCCGACTAATATGCCGGTTGCTCGGGAAGATTTAAACGATCTGATTTTCCTCACCCAGGAAGAAAAATTTAATGCCGTGGTGGTGGACGTACGCGACTGTATCGAAAAGGGTGCGCCGGTATTGGTTGGTACCGCATCGATTGAAACCTCTGAATTGTTGTCGACTTTACTGACTAAAGAAAAAGTCCCGCACCAGGTACTGAATGCCAAGTTCCATGAAAAGGAAGCCCACATCGTTGCTCAGGCAGGTATTCCCGGCACGGTGACCATCGCGACTAATATGGCCGGTCGTGGTACCGATATTGTGTTGGGTGGCAATTTGGAGGTGGAGCTCGCGGGCCTTAAAGCTCCCAATGATGAGTTGATTGCATCCACAAAAGCCGAGTGGCAGAAACGCCACGACCAGGTGATTGCAGCGGGGGGCTTGCACATCCTCTCAACCGAGCGTCACGAATCGCGCCGTATTGATAACCAGTTGCGGGGTCGTGCCGGGCGTCAGGGTGACCCAGGTGTATCGCGCTTTTATCTCTCCCTGGAAGACAGTTTGATGCGTCTGTTTGCCTCTGAGCGCGTTAAAAATATGATGCGTGCTATCGGTATGGAGCAAGGCGAAGCGATTGAGCACCGTATGGTGACTAGTGCTATTGAGCGGGCCCAGCGCAAAGTCGAGGGCCATAACTTCGATATGCGTAAACAGTTGCTGGAATACGATGATGTCGCCAACGATCAGCGTCAGGTGATCTATGAGCAGCGTAACGATCTACTCGACTCTGAGAACATCAACGAGATAATCGCTGCCGTTCAGCACGATGTTGTGAGCCGCGTCCTCGAAAACGCTATTCCTGTGCAGAGCCTGCCCGAACAATGGGATATTGAAGGCTTGGAGCAGGACCTGTTTACTGAGTTCAACATACAGCTGCCGCTGCAACAGTGGCTGGATGACGATAAGCGATTGAATGAAGAAGGCCTGAAAGGCAAGATTCTTGAGGCGGCAAACGCGTCTTATCAACAGCGCTGTGAGCGCATTGGTGAAGATATTCACACGGTTGAAAGACAGGTCATGCTGCAGGTGCTCGATAACCTCTGGAAAGAGCATTTGTCGAATATTGATCACTTGCGCCAGGGCATTGGCCTGCGAGCTTATGCGCAGAAGAATCCGAAGCAGGAATATAAGCGCGAATCTTTTGAGCTGTTTCAGGAGATGCTTGAGAACATTAAACTCGAAACCGTGCGCTTCTTAAGCCGTGTTGAAATTCGTCGCGAGGATGAAGCCGCTGAGCTGGAGCGTCAGCGTCAAGAGGCGTTTAATCAGCAGCAGATGGAATTCAACCACGAGCAGAGCCAATCTGCATTAGCGGAAACGGATGCTGAACCTGCCGCAGAGCTTGCTACCCTACCGGAACAACCCTTTGTACGCGGTGGTGAAAAAGTCGGCAGGAATGCTCCTTGCCCCTGTGATTCGGGTAAGAAATTCAAACAGTGTCACGGCAAGTTGAGTTGAGTTTGCTCTATCAAATAATTGGAAGTTAAGGTGGCGTTATGGCGGTAGGGCCGGGTGAATTACCCAAGATGTTCCCAGTAAAGGGCTTTCAGTTAGCTACGGCTTGCGCAGGTATCAAAGTCGCTGGGCGCAAAGACCTAGTGCTTATGGCCCTTGCCGAGGGCAGTGAGGTAGCGGCAGTGTTTACCCGCAACGCCTTTTGTGCCGCGCCGGTGCAGCTGGCAAAAAGCCACTTGTCTGACTCAGCTAATGGTAAGGCGATCCGCTATTTATTGACCAATACCGGCAATGCCAATGCCGGTACCGGTGAGCAGGGCTTGCAGGACGCCCGCCAATCTTGTGCCGGGTTGGCGGCCATTGCCACCGTCGATGCGAGACAAATACTGCCCTTTTCAACCGGTGTCATTGGCGAGCCCTTGCCAATGGATGCTCTTCTGGCCGGGTTACCTGCCACTTTTGCGAACTTGAGTGAAGATGGCTGGGCCGAGGCCGCCGAAGGTATCTTGACCACAGACACCCGCCCCAAAGGTGCTAGCCGCCAGATAGACATTAACGGCCAGATCATCACCGTTACTGGCATCGCCAAAGGTGCCGGCATGATTCGCCCCGATATGGCGACCATGCTGGCCTATGTGGCAACCGATGCGAAGTGTTCTGCAGAGTACTTACAGAAAGTCCTTGTCGGTGCGGTGAATAAGTCCTTCAATCGCATTACCGTCGATGGTGATACCAGTACTAATGATTCATTGGTACTGGTTGCCACGGGTCAGACAGGTGAGGCGCTCAGTGGTGAAGGTGATAGAGCCTTATTTGCCGAGGCCGTGGAGCAGGTCTGTATTGAACTCGCCCAGGCGATTATTCGCGATGGTGAAGGCGCGACCAAGTTTGTCACCGTAGACGTGGTTGCTGGTGCCAGCGTTGACGAGTGTCTCAAGGTGGCCTATACCGTTGCCGACTCGCCCCTTGTTAAAACCGCACTGTTTGCCAGTGACCCCAATTGGGGCCGTATTCTTGCGGCTATTGGTCGTGCCGGTGTTGCTGATCTTGATGTCAATAAGATAAAAGTCTGGCTGGATACTGTGCTGATTGCTGAGCACGGCGGTCGTGCTGCGACTTACACAGAGCAGGCCGGCCAGCAGGTAATGGACAAAGAAGAGCTGACGATTCGTATCGATCTGGCTCGAGGTGATGTCTGTGAAACGGTTTGGACCGCGGACCTATCCTACGACTACATCCGCATTAATGCTGAATACCGCACTTAGGCCGCTAGAACAGGGGGCACTAGAATGAGTGGTACGGCTAAACGTATTCATGTGGTTGCCGGGGTTATCTACAACGCAACGAAACAACAAGTGCTTATCGCTAAGCGCCCCGAGCACTTACATCAGGGCGGCCTTTGGGAGTTTCCCGGTGGCAAAGTGGCTGAGAATGAAAGCGCCGAACAAGCGTTGACGCGGGAGTTGTTCGAAGAGCTGGCGATAGAGGTGAGCGATTGTTTACCTTTTTTACTCACCGAGCACGACTATAGCGATAAGTTAATCGTGCTCGATGTATGGGCCGTTCACGGTTTTACAGGTCAGCCAAAAGGCAGTGAGGGGCAGCGTATTTGCTGGGTCGATGTCAGCGCACTCAATGACTATCAATTCCCCGCTGCCAATTATGCGGTGCTTGAAAAGGTCGTTGCCGCGTCAATGTAATAGAACTCAAAAATGAGTCTTAAATAAGCACTAACAATAAGCCTTACTCGTCCTGCCAATCAGCACTATCCGAGGTCACTGAATCACCGGCAATGGTGTTTTTCTCTGTTGCCCACTCACCAAAATCCAGCTGCTGGCAGCGTTTTGAACAAAAGGGTCGGTGCGGATAGCGCTCATTCCAGTGCACCGGCTTTTTACACTGGGGGCACTGCAGGACAATATTGCTGGCAGAGTTGCTGTAAAGGTTTGTGTTAGTGGTGTTATCAGACATATTACGATGCGTCCTGTTTGTCAAAGGTTGCGGCAATGTCCAGATACTGCTGGTGCAGTGTCTCGACGGCTTTCTCTAAAGCTTCGAGTGAACCGCTGTTGTCGACCACGTCATCGGCCCGCGCCAGTCGCTCTTCGCGAGGCAGCTGAGCGGCGATAATAGCCTCGATTTGTTCGCGACTATTGTTATCCCGCGCTGTGGCCCGCTCAATCTGCAACTCTTTACTGACATCGACCACCAGTGCTCGCTGGGTGGATTTGCGTTGTTCGGTTTCGAGCAGCAGGGGGGATTCGAGTATGGCGTAGGGGCTGGTGGCAGATGCGAGTTCTGCCGTTATCCATTGACCGATTACGGGGTGCAGAAGCTGTTCGAGCCAGTGCCGTTGCTGCTGATCGTTAAAGACAATGCTGCGCAGAGCAGCACGATCCATGGTGCCATCGCCTTGTAGCACCTGCTCACCAAAATGTTCGGCGATGGCCTGCAGTGCCGGCATGCCGGGCTCGACAACTTTGCGGGCTGCAATGTCTGCATCCACGACCTTAATACCGTGCTTTTTAAAGCAGGCAGCGACGGCGCTTTTACCGCTACCGATACCACCGGTGAGTCCGAGTACAAACATGGCTTTGTTCCACAGCAAATTGTTGGCCGCAGATTATAGAGGATGGCGTTTGAATTCACAGCCCGCGTCGGGTGTCGTGAGTTTGTCGGTAGCTAGAAGAGTTGTAGATAACTACGGGTGATTTTTTCACCGGCGACCAAAGCAATCCAACCGGCGATGGCGAGGTAGGGGCCGAAGGCAATTTGCGCCTGTTTTTCGCGGCCGTAAAGTAAAATGCCCGCAGTGCCGATTAATGCGCCTACGGCTGAAGACAGTAAAATAATCATCGGCAGTTGTTGCCAGCCAAGCCAGGCACCAAGAGCAGCGAGTAGCTTGAAATCGCCATGCCCCATGCCCTCTTTGCCCGTGATTAATTTAAAGGCCCAGTACACACACCACAGCACCATATAGCCAGCGACGGCACCAGCCACAGCATCAGTTAGTGGTACAAAAGTGGCTGACATGTTCACCAGCAAGCCCAGCCAGAGCAGGGGCAGGGTAAGGTTGTCGGGCAGTAATTGGTGGTTTACATCAATACCAGTCAGGGCGACTAAGACCCAGGTAAATAGTATTGCCCAGGCCGCTTGTGCTGTGAGGCCAAAGTGATAAACCACTGCGACTGTTAACAGACCGCAAATTAACTCTACAGTGGGGTATTGCAGTGAAATGGGCTCGGCGCAACTGTTACAGCGCCCTTTTAGAAGGAGATAGCTGATTATCGGGATGTTGTGCCAGGGCTTAATCAGGGTTTCACAACTGGGGCAGCGAGAGGGCGGGTAAACCAGGCTGAATTTTTTGCTGTCTTCAGGCGGTTCCTGTCCGAGAAAATCGAGCGCGTCGTGGCGCCAGCTATTTTGCAATTGTAGTGGCAAACGGTAAATTACCACATTCAAAAAACTGCCGACCACCAAACCAAGAATTAAGCTGAGGATAAGAGTTAATTCTACAGGGTAGGTGGCGAATGTTTGCTCCATTATTATATGACGTTGCCCAGTTGGAAAATAGGTAAGTACATGGCAATAACCAAACCGCCGACCAGTACGCCGAGTACAGACATAATTAAAGGTTCGAGCAAGGCAGTGAGATTGTCGACGGCGTTATCAACGGCTTCCTCGTAGTGGTCTGCCGCTTTTTCCATCATTTCATCAAGTGAGCCAGCCTCCTCACCGATGGAGGTTAGTTGTAATAGCATGACAGGAAATATTTCAGTAGATTTCATTGCAGTATGCATGGTTAGCCCGGTAGTTACATCGGCTTGCACTTGCAGTATTGCATCGCGATAAACAGCATTGCCTGAAGCGCCTGCGACTGATCCCAACGCTTCAACTAAGGGTACCCCTGCTGCAAAGGTGGTGGCTAGTGTGCGTGCGTAGCGGGCGATGACAGCATTGTGGAGGATGTTTCCAACAGCGGGTAGCTTTAACACTAATTTGTCTACGGTATCGGAGAATTTTTGTGAACGCTCCATCCCTATTTTAAAGGCGTAACCAATGCCAATGAGTGTTGCTAATACCAGTAGCCACCACTTTTGGGCAAAGTCTGACATACCCACGACAAAAAGTGTAAATGCAGGCAGCTCCGCGCCAAAGCCGCCAAAAACTTCGGCAAATACGGGGACAACCTTCACCAAAAGAATAGCAGTTACAATTACGGCAACAACAATGACCGCGATAGGATAAGTCATAGCCTTTTTAATCTTGGCCTTAAGTTGTTCGGATTTCTCCTTATATTGAGCGACACGGTCGAGTAAAGTCTCAAGGGCACCAGAGTTTTCGCCGGCTTCAATTAGGCTACAGTAGAGATTATCGAAGTGTTTGGGGTGCTTTCTCAGGGCGGACGCAAAGCTGTTGCCCGCAGCGACATCATCGTGAAGGTCGGTAATTAGTTTTTTAAGGGTGTCTTTCTCGGCACCTTCTGCAACAATTTCGAAACTTTGTACTAAAGGCACGCCAGCCTTCGTCATTGTCGCCAATTGACGGGTAAAAATACAAATATCGGCAGCGTTGATGGGTTTGTTGCCGAACAGGTCTTTGGGTTTTTTTCGTACAGATTTTGTGATTATGCCCTGCTTGCGAAGCTGAGCTTTAATTAGGGCAGGGCTGCTGCCCGTCAGCTCTCCTTTGACAACTCGGCCATCTTTATTTGTGCCTTTATAAATATAAATCTGCGCTGTTGCCGTTGCCATGTTTTAATCTCGTGTAACTCGGTTAGTTTCTTCGAGGCTAATAATACCTTCTACGGCTTTCTTTAATGCCGACTGGCGCAAAGTTCTAAAGCCCTCCCGCTTGGCGAGTTCCGCAATCTCAAGAGAATTGCCGCCCTCCATAATCAATTTTGATACGGCGGGTGAAACCTCGAGCACCTCGTAAATGCCCACGCGGCCCTTGTAGCCCTTGGTACATTTTTTACAGCCAACAGCCTGTTGCAGTTGAATGTCTCCCAAGGGTAAGCCGAGGGTTTCAAAACCCTCGGCTGCGAGAATATTTTGCGGTATATCCGTGGCCGCTTCCTTGCAAAACTTGCATAGGCGTCGCGCCAGACGCTGGGCGATAATTAAACTCACTGAGGTTGCCACGTTAAAGGCGGGTACCCCCATATTGAGTAGGCGGGTCAAGGTTTCGGGTGCGCTGTTGGTGTGCAGGGTCGATAGTACCAAGTGACCCGTTTGTGCCGCCTTGATGGAAATTTCGGCGGTTTCCAGGTCGCGAATCTCGCCGACCATAATAACGTCCGGGTCTTGGCGCAAAAAGGCTCGCAGGGCCTCGGAGAAAGTCAGCCCCACCCGAGCGCTCATCTGTACCTGATTAATCCCTTCCAGGTTGATCTCAATCGGGTCTTCTGCTGTGGATATATTGCGCTCGGGGGTATTGAGAATATTTAAACCGGTGTAAAGCGATACAGTTTTACCCGAACCCGTTGGCCCGGTCACCAAAATCATACCCTGGGGTTGATTGAGGGTTTTTAGATAGGCCTCTTTTTGGTCGTCTTCATAACCGAGGGCCTCAATGCCCATTTGCGCACTGGTCGGATCGAGAATACGCAATACTATCTTTTCACCGTACTGCGTAGGCAGGGTGTTGACACGAAAGTCGATGGCGCGCCGCGCTGACAGGCGCATTTTAATGCGGCCGTCCTGGGGCACGCGCCGCTCGGAAATGTCCATCCGCGACATCACCTTGAGACGCGCGGCAAGTCGCGAGCCCAGGTTGACCGGTGGTTTGGCCACTTCTTCCAAAATACCATCGGTGCGAAAGCGCACCCGATAGCTCATTTCATAGGGTTCAAAGTGAATATCAGATGAGCCCTTCTTGATCGCATCGAGTAGCAGCTTATTAACAAAGCGTACGATGGGCGCATCATCTTCGTCGGCGGTAATCGCCTGGTCTGCGTTGTCACCACTATCGATATTAATGGCATCGAGCTGAGACTCATCGACAGTTCCGAGGGAGGCTCCGATATCTTCGTCGTTACTGTCGATATAGGTTTCGAGGGCCACCTTTAATTTGTCGTATTCAACGACAATGGCCTCCACCGAGGTGCCAACCTGAAAGCGAATATCGTTGATAGTATGGTGATTGGTAGGGTCAATTACACCGATTTGCAGACGGTTTGATTTTAGTGAGAGTGGTATAGCGAGGTGTTTTTGCAGTAACTTAGAGTCGACAATTTTTTTCGGACAGGAACTGATATCGAGGCTGTTGAGGTCAAATAGGGGTACGCCAAATTCCTGAGCCGTCACGCTGGCGACCTGGAAGGCGCTAAGAGTTTGCTGGTCTACAAGGTACTGTGCAAGAGAGACATTGGCCAGTGTCGCTGCCTTGCTGGCTTCAGCGGCGGCAGCTTCATCGAGCAGTGCATCGTTAACCAAGCGCTTGGGTAAGCCGTGCAGAGCGTTGTTACTGGCATTCATTGCGAGAAAGGGCCTTTAGTTAAGTGGCTAGAAGGTTGCAGTTTTTTTGTTAAAAACTTAGCAAGGCCATGAGTTTATTATAAAAACGCAGCTTTTCAAGTGCACAACGCAAGCTTTTGAAGGATGCGAGGATCTAATGATATAGATCGCTTGATTTGCTTTGCACGAAGGTGAGACTAAAGTTTGTTTGAGTGTGACGAAAAACGTCAGTTGAGAGTGGGTCTTGTCACTGACTATTGGCCTGATAAATTCTTTCAAGGTAAATAATTTTTCTAATCTATTGATTTTTATATATAAATAAAACTGGCGCGGAATATGCTTTGGTCTTGGTGTGAGCCGTTTTCACAACTAAATATTTACCCAAAGTTGTTACTTAAAGATTTTATCCAATGGAGCTTCACTTATGAACAAGCGAACAAATCAACAAGGTTTTACACTGATTGAATTAATGATCGTTATTGCGATTATCGGTATTTTGGCGGCGATTGCACTACCTGCTTATCAGGATTACACGATTCGTACTAAAGTTGCAGAAGGTATTGGCCTATCTGCAGCAGCTAAGCTGGGTGTGGTTGAAACGGCGCAGTCCAATGGTATTTTGGCCACTGCAGTATCGCAAGCAGCCACAGGCTATACATTCCCAACTGCTACTGACTATGTGAATGCAAACGGAATCTCCATTAGCGCTATAGGTGTGATCACCGTGCAAACGGCCAACACGGGTGCTGCAGTCGAACCAGCAATAACTTTGTCTCCTGTTCAAGCTACTTTGGCTGATACGGTGACATGGGTCTGTAACCTTAGCCTTGGCTTGGCGAAGCATGTGCCAGCAAACTGTCGTGGTGCTGCTGCAGCTCCCTAAAGCAGAAAATAGAATAGGGTCAGAGTCGATTGAATTAATCTTTCCCCGTTTTATTTAAGAAGCCCTGGCTAACGCTGGGGCTTTTTTATGCCTGAAAGAATATCGGGAGAAGTGAAAAAATAAGGGTCAGTCTCGATTTAACTTCCAGCCCTATGCTAGTCTTTGCTTTTTCAAACGGCTTACCTGAGCGCGAGTACTATGGCTCGACTGACGCGATATTTTATTGAAGGACAGCCCCAGCATATTATTCAACGGGGTAATAATCGCGAACCCATCTTTGCTGTCGAACGAGATTATTTCTTCTACCTGGAGTGTTTGCAAGAGGCCGCTGAACGACAGGGCCTGGCTATCCACAGTTATGTGTTGATGACCAACCATGTCCATTTATTGGTGACGCGGCAGACCTCGCAAAGTATCGGTAAAACACTGCAATCAGTCGGGCGGCGTTATGTTCAGTATTTTAATCACAGCTATCGGCGCACGGGTACATTGTGGGAGGGGCGGTATAAGGCAGCGCTTATCGACAGTGAGTGTTACTTATTAACGTGCATGCGCTATATCGAATTGAACCCACTGCGGGCGAATATGGTTGTTCATCCTAATGAGTACCCCTGGAGCAGTTATCGGGTAAATGCCGAAGGTGAAGAGAGTGAGTTTGTTGAAGGGCATGAGTTGTATCGGCAACTGGGGCGTAATTCTAAGCTGCGGCAGGAGGCCTACCGTGGTTTGTTTAGTACTCGTCTGGATACGCTCGATATAGACGCTATTCGCCGGGCGACGAATACAGGCTGGGCTTTAGGGGATGGCTTGTTTCGAGATAAGGTCGAGCGTTTGTCGGGTCGGCGGGCGGCACCGAAACCTCGGGGCCGCCCAGTAAAGGTCAAACCTGCTGAAAAGAAACTTTAATTCAAGTCTGACCCCAATTAAGAAAGGCGTTAAATCTCAAATTTATACCCGTCACCATCGCTCATAATCTTACCTGCTGTCGGCGTGGCGAAGTGGGTACCCAAAATTAGCACCGGCCCATCGGCGTAATCCTGCATAAATTTGATGCGCGTTTGCTCGGCCCTGTCGTGTTCGACATCACCGATATCTAGCAGGCCGGGTTTGGCCATTTGGCAGGGGTGGTGGAACATGTCGCCGGTGATAATGGCCTGTTCGCCATTTGATGTGATGTGAATGCTGACGTGGCCGGGGGTGTGGCCGGGGGTGGGGATCAGTTTAATTTCGTCGTTGACGACGTGATTCGATTCCACCAGGTCGGCCAGGCCGGCGTCGAGAATGGGCAGTACGGCTTGCTCGCGGCAGCCGGTGTCGAAGTGATCTTCCTCATCCATCCAGAATTTCCACTCGGTGGCGCCAAATAAATAGCGCGCATTGGGGAAGGTGGGCAGCCATTCATCACCGACCTTATGGGTATTCCAACCCACGTGGTCAAAGTGCAAGTGGGTGCAGAGCACACGGTCGATGGATTCGGGGGCAAAGCCCAGTGCTGTCATGTTTTCGAGGAAGGGGGTATTGAGGTCGTTCCATTCTTCAAACAGGGGCAGTTTTTTGCCATTGCCCGAACAGGTATCGACAATAATATTCATTCCACCGGAGCGGATCAAAAAGGCGTGAATACTAATCAGTAGTTGATCGTTTTCATCGATGAAATTGGGCTTTAGCCAGCTGGCGTAGGGTGCCAGGCCTTCGGCAGTGCCGTCGGTAAAGAGGGTTTCGACCGGGGATTTGAGGACTACTTCAACCAAGCGGGTGATGGAAACGTCACCAATTTGCCAACTAAGATCTTCGTAATAGCGTTTACTCACCTTAAGCTCCTGACTTTATTTTTATTAGATTTATCAATTCAGGGGCTTAAGGTGCCATAAAGAGCCGCAAATTTCTAGATGGGATTACGCTCGATCAGCTGGCGCGAAATAATAATGCGCTGCATTTCGTTGGTGCCTTCGCCAATAATCATTAGTGGTGCATCGCGGTAGAGGCGCTCGACATCGGCTTCACAAGAATAACCAAAGGCGCCGTGAATGCGCAGATTTTCGTCGGCATTTTTGGCGGCGGCTTCGGTGGCAAAGTACTTGGCCATGCCGGCTTCCATATCGCAGCGCTGGCCGCTGTCAAAGGCTTTTGCCGCTTGCTCCAATAACAGGCGAGCCGCCTCGGTGCGGGTGGCCATTTCGCCAAGTTTGAGCTGTATCGCCTGGTGCTCGCAAATGGCTTTGCCAAAGGTTTTGCGCTGTTGGGCGTAAGCGGTGGCTTGTTTGAGTGCGGCTGTGGCAACGCCGACACCGCGAGCGGCAACATTGATGCGGCCGAGTTCGAGACCGCCAACAGCATTGTAAAAGCCCTGGCCTTCAACCCCGCCAATTAGGCAGTCTTTGTGCACGCGGTAGTTATCGAAATTAATGTCGGCGGTATCGATGCCTTTATAGCCGAGTTTTTTCAGCTTTTTAGTGACATTAAAGCCCTCGCCATTTTCGGCGATAAACATACTCATGCCTTTGCGGGGCGGGGTGGCGGTGGGGTCGGTTTTAACCAGCAGGCCGATGACGCTACCTTCAACAGAGTTGGTGATCCAGGCTTTGGAACCGTTGACCACATAGTAGTCGCCGTCTTTCTTGGCTGCACAGCGAATGCCTTGCAGGTCAGTACCGGCATCGGGTTCGGTGAGGCCAATACCGCCGCGCAGTTCACCGGTGGCGAAGCGCGGCAGATATTTCTGCTTTTGCTCTTCGGTGCCGAAGCTTTGTACGCAGCGCGCCATAATCAGGTGAGAGTTGAAAATGCCCGATAGCGACATCCATACCTCGGCCACAGCGGCGACGATTTTGGAATAGGTAGAGGCGCTGAGCCCGAGACCGCCGTACTCCGGGTCAATGGTGGCGCCGAACAGCCCCAGCTCTTTCATTTGCTCGACCATGGCGTGGGGATATTCGTCGGCCTGTTCGAGGTCGTGGGCGTAGGGTGCAACATCGCGTTGCAACCAGCGGTTAACACTGTCGAGGATGAGGGTTTCTTCTTCGTTTGACATAAAAGCTCTCGTATCGAGTGGCGGCGGAGGTGTGACGACGCAGCGCCGTACATATTGAGGAGTGGTACGACTGTTAATAATAGGCGATTAACAGCCGGGCTTTACTTGATGCGACTGGGCTAGTAGTTGGCCTTGTCGTCGACGGCATGGCCGGTCTTGGGGATCAGCATGGAGCGAACAAAGTTACAGACCTCGACGCCATCCTGATTTTTGCCGGTGGTGAGAATAGTCACGATGCCGGCGTTGGGGCGGCTTTTTGATTCGCGAATCTCCAGTACTTTAGATTCGGCATAAAGAGTGTCGCCGATAAAAACCGGGGCGGTCATCTTGATTTCTTTCCAGCCCAGGTTGGCGATGGTTTTTTGGCTGACATCTGAAACGCTCATGCCGCAAAGAATGGCCAGTGTCATGGTGCTGTTGACCAGCATTTTGCCAAATTCACTGTGCTTGGCGTACTCGGCATCGAAGTGCAGAGGATGCTGGTTCATGGTCAGCAGGGTGAACCAGGTGTTGTCTGTTTCGCTAATGGTGCGACCGGGGCGGTGCTCGTAAAGATCGCCGACTTTGAAGTCTTCGAGGTAGCGACCGTAGGACTCGCGGTAGTGGCCGGGTGCAATTTCAACGGATTTTGGCATGGAGGTTTCCTCTATGGGTTGTAGGATGGGTAGCCCGCCACCTTAAGTGAGCGGGAGGCGATGTGTCAATTCTGGCTATGGCAAAGCCTGTTCGCTAAAGGTGTTGTTTTTCGCTTCAATCAGCATCGAGTTCTTCCCAGCGGGCATAGGTCTCTTCGAGCTTGGTTGCGAGGGCTGTCATCTCGTCGAGGGTTTCTTGCTGGGCTGCTGATTCCTGGCTGTAAAAGTCCGCTTGGCCGATGATGCTTTCCAGCTCAGCCTGACGATTCTCCAGCTCTTCTATTAAAGCCGGTAGTGCGTCGAGCTCGCGTTGCACTTTGTAGGAGAGTTTCTTTTTCGCCACGACAGGTTTTTCAGCAGTGGTTTTGCTGGTGTCTGTTGATGGGGCTTCGGCACTTTTCGCCGGGCCAGTCGTTTGGCTTTCAGCCTGCAGCTTGCCGCCTCGCCCCACCCAGTCGCTATAGCCACCGACGTGTGAGCTGATTTTGCCCTGGCCATCAAAGGTGAGAATCTGAGTCACAGTGTGGTCCATAAACTCCCGGTCGTGGCTGACCAATAACACGGTGCCGTCAAACTCGAGCAGAATCTCTTCGAGCAGTTCGAGGGTTTCGATATCGAGGTCGTTGGTCGGTTCATCGAGCACCAGCACGTTGGCGGGCTTGCTAAACAGCTTGGCCAAAATGGCGCGGTTTTGCTCACCACCCGAGAGCGCTTTACAGGGCAGGCGCACCCGCTCTGGGCTGAATAAAAAGTCGCCTAAATAGCTAATGGCGTGGCGGTCTTTGCCATTAATGGTAATGAATTCTTGACCACCGCAAACATTGTCGAGCAGGGTTTTTTCGGGGTCGAGTTGGTTGCGCAGCTGGTCAAAATAGGCGACTTCCATTTTGGTGCCGAGTTTAACGCTGCCCTCTTGGGGGACGAGCTCGCCAAGCAGGACTTTAAGCAGGGTCGATTTACCCGCGCCGTTAGCACCGACAAAACCGATGCGATCACCGCGCACCACTTTCAGTGACAGATTGTCGATCACCGGCTTGCCGTTAAAGGCGTGACTGACATGTTCGAGTTCGGCAACGATTTTGCCGGAGGTGCCGCCACCTTCGATGCGGAAGTCGGCTTTACCCTGGCGACTGACGCGCTGGGAGTGCTCATCGCGCAGGCTTTTCAGGGCGCGCACGCGGCCCTCGTTGCGGGTGCGGCGGGCTTTAATGCCCTGACGTATCCACACTTCTTCCTGGGCCAGTTTTTTGTCGAACAGGGCATTGGCTCTTTCTTCTGCCTCCATTTGTTGTTCGCGATACACCAAAAAGCCGTGGTAGTCGCCGCGCCAGGCGTGCAGTGTGCCTCGGTCCAGTTCGACAATTTCGTTGGCAACCTGCTGTAGAAAAGCCCGGTCGTGAGTAACCAGTATTAAGGCACCACGGAAAGTCTTTAGCTGATTTTCGAGCCATTCAATGGCGAGAATATCGAGGTGGTTGGTTGGCTCATCGAGTAACAAAATATCGGGGTCGGTCACCAGGGCCTTGGCCAGTGCCACGCGCTTGCGCCAGCCGCCAGAAAGTGACTTCATTAGCGCATCGGCCGGTAGCTCAAGCTGGCTGATAATGGTGTCGACCTTTTGCTGCAGCAGCCAGCCATCTTTGGCTTCCAGCTCGTGCTGTACCCGTGCCATGGTGTCCATGTCGCCATCATTAATGCTGTGGTGATAGGCGGCGAGCAGGGCGCCAACTTCCTCAAGACCACTGGCGACGACGTCGTAAACGGAGGATTCGTCGGCGACGAGTAAGTCCTGTTCCAGCCAGGCGATCTTGCAGCCCGGGCGCAGCCAGTACTCACCACTGTCGGCCTGAATGCGCTGGCCGAGCAGTTTGAGCAAGGTGGTTTTGCCCTCGCCGTTGCGACCCAGTAAACCGATCTTTTGGTTTTTGTGCAGGGTTAGGTCGACCGATTTCAGCAGGTCGCGGGTGCCGAAGTGCAGGCTTACGTTGTCGAGTCGAAGTAGGGGCATAAGAGTCTTTTATAGATATGTAATATTACGTAGAGGCCTTTGCAGGAGAGATGATTTTGCTTTCAGGCAAGGCAAAAAAGCGCGCAAAGAGGGAGTTTACAAGTGTAAATGACCGACTGAGCACTTTTTTAACGCAGCATGGGAGCAAAATGGCTCTCCTGCATTGGTCTCGAATTAAAGAATAAAACGTGATAAATCTTCATCGCTGGCCAGTGCATCGAGGTGCTGGTCGACAAAGGCGGCATCGACTTCAATTGTTTTACCATCGGCCGCCAGGTCACCGGCTTCAAAGGAAACCTCTTCGAGCAAGCGTTCGAGCACGGTGTGTAGGCGGCGCGCGCCGATATTCTCAGTGCGCTCGTTCACCTCGGAGGCGATTTCAGCGAGGCGCTTTACACCCTCGTCGCTAAACTTGACGCTCAAGCCCTCGGTGGCCAAGAGTTCGCGATATTGCTCGGTGAGTGAGGCTTTGGGCTCGGTGAGAATGCGCTGGAAGTCATCGGCGTTGAGCGAATCGAGTTCAACGCGAATCGGTAAACGACCCTGCAATTCGGGGATTAAATCGGAGGGCTTGGAAAAATGAAAGGCGCCCGAGGCGATAAACAAGATGTGGTCGGTTTTGATCATACCGTACTTGGTCGACACGGTGCAGCCCTCAATCAGCGGCAGCAGGTCGCGCTGTACGCCTTCGCGGGAGACATCGGTACCCGAGGTTTCACCGCGCTTGGCGACCTTGTCGAGTTCGTCGATAAAGACAATGCCATTTTGCTCGGCATTATTGATGGCGCGCGCTTTAATATCGTCTTCGTTGACCAGCTTAGCGGCTTCCTCTTCCGTCAGGTGTTTCAGGGCCTGAGCAACGGTGAGCTTGCGGGTTTTGGTTTTACCGCCACCCATATTGGAGAACATGCCCTGCAGTTGGTTGGTCATCTCTTCCATACCGGGGGGCGCCATGATCTCGACGCTGGGGGCGGCGGCACTGAGGTCAATTTCAATCTCTTTGTCGTCGAGGTCGCCCTCGCGCAGTTTTTTGCGAAACAGTTGGCGAGCACTGGAATCTTCCGTTTCCGCTTTATCTTCGTCACCGCGGGCGGGG
The DNA here is from genome assembly GCA_041277045.1 of Candidatus Reddybacter sp. Lineage (GTDB taxonomy): Bacteria > Pseudomonadota > Gammaproteobacteria > Pseudomonadales > Porticoccaceae > Reddybacter. Next base: position 1,479,458 of record JBGFSY010000001.1, read on the forward strand.
GGCAGCAGCGCGTCGAGGATGCGCTCCTCGGCTTGGTCCTTGGCGCGCTGGTCAACCTTGGTCACTTCCTGCTCGCGCAGTAATTTGACGGCGGTTTCGACCAGGTCGCGGATAATCGACTCAACATCGCGACCGACGTAACCCACTTCGGTGAACTTGGTGGCTTCAACTTTGATAAAGGGTGCGTTCGATAGCTTCGCCAAACGGCGGGCAATTTCTGTTTTGCCGACGCCGGTGGGGCCTATCATCAAAATATTTTTGGGCGTGACTTCATTGCGCAGCTCTTCGTTCAGCTGCATGCGGCGCCAGCGGTTGCGCAGGGCAATAGCGACGGCGCGTTTAGCCTGGTTTTGGCCGACGATGTGGCGGTCGAGCTCGTGGACGATTTCACGAGGGGTCATATTGGACATGGGGTGTTCCCTAAATTAACGGCTTAAATAGCGCAGCATGTTGTTCGTTGGTTCAGCCAGACTGTCGTTTTACTCGGGCTTATCAACGACAACGCTGTCGAGCTCTTCAATGGTGCGATTGTGGTTGGTGTAGATGCAGATATCTCCAGCAATCTCTAAACCCTTTTCGACGATGTCGCGAGCGCTGAGGTCGGTATTTTTGAGCAGGGCCATGGCCGCCGACTGGGCAAAGGGGCCGCCGGAGCCGATGGCGATGAGGTCGTCTTCGGGCTGAATCACATCGCCGTTACCGGTGATAATCAGCGAGGCATCTTTATTGGCGACGGCGAGCAGAGCTTCGAGGCGGCGCAGTATGCGGTCGGTGCGCCAGTCTTTGGCCAGCTCGACGGCGGCGCGCACGATGTTGCCGCGATGCTCTTCCAATTTGGCTTCAAAGCGCTCGAATAGGGTAAAGGCATCGGCAGTGCCACCCGCGAAACCGGCGATAACTTCGCCGTTGTACAGGCGGCGGACTTTGCGCGCATTGCCTTTCATGATGGTATTGCCCAGCGATACCTGGCCATCGCCACCGATAACGACTTTGCCGTTGCGGCGCACGGATAGAATGGTGGTGCCTCGATATTGTTCCAATGGAATCTCCCTGATGTATGCTCAGCCCTATGTGGGGGCGAGGGTGGCCGAATTCAATGTTTCCCGACAGGTCTTTGTCGCTTCTCTTGGTGCTGACTTGCCACATCGTTACAATAGCGGTTCATACGTGCTGAAAGCGCAAAATCACCAGGTATTATTTCATCGGGGCCGAGTGGCGTGGCGTCACGGTTTCAGTCGATAGCGGGTCACAGGGCCGCTAGTTGCAGACTTGCTAGTCACAGGATAGATCATTGCGCGATAACAAAACGCCCCCGTCAAATCCCCAGGGGGGAGCTCCGGTCGAAAAGCCCCACAGAGGCTTGCTCGGTTCAAGCGCTATTGTTGGTGCCATGACCATGCTGTCGCGCATCCTCGGGCTGATTCGCGACGTGGTATTTGCCCGCGTGATTGGTGCGGATGGCTTTGCCGATGCCTTCTTTGTCGCTTTTAAAATCCCCAACTTTTTGCGCCGCCTGTTCGCCGAGGGTGCATTTGCTCAGGCCTTTGTGCCGGTGCTGACCGAGTATCGCAACGAGGGCGGGCATGCTGCGGTAAAAGAGTTAATTGATCGCGTGGCGGGTGCCTTGGGTTCGGTATTGATTGGGATCACGGTAGTGGCGGTAATTGCTGCGCCCATGCTTGCCGGGCTTTTTGCCCCGGGTTTTGTCGGCGATGACGCTAAATTTCAGGCCACTACCGAGATGATTCGGGTGACCTTCCCCTATTTACTGTTTATTTCTTTAACCGGTTTTGCCGGTGGCATATTAAATAGTTACGACCGTTTTGCAGTGCCGGCTTTTACGCCCGTGTGGTTGAATGTTTGTTTGATCAGTGCCGCGCTGGTCGCGGCCCCCTGGTTTGACCAGCCCGTGTTTGCCCTAGCCTGGGGCGTGTTTGCTGCGGGTGTGATTCAAATGCTCTTTCAGATTCCCTTTTTGGCGAATATTCATTTACTGCCGTCGCCAAAACTCGACTGGCAATATCCTGGGGTCAAAAAAATTCTACGCTTGATGGCACCGGCCATTTTTGGGGTTTCTGTTAGTCAAATTAATTTACTGCTCGACACGGTGATTGCCTCCTTCTTGCCCACCGGCAGTGTTTCCTGGCTCTACTATTCCGATCGTTTGGCCGAGCTGCCCTTGGGCGTTTTTGGTGTGGCGGCGGCGACGGTCATACTGCCCAACCTCTCGCGGCAGCACGCGGCAAAATCGGCAGATGAATTCAATACCATTCTCGATTGGGCGATTCGTTTTGTGCTGTTAATTGCGGTGCCGGCCTCCATTGCCTTGATGATGATTGCCGAGCCGTTGCTGGCGGCGCTATTTTACGACGGCAGTGAAATAGACCAGCGCGATATCGTCATGGCTGGTTTTAGCCTGCGCGCCTATGCCCTGGGTGTGGTGGCCTTTATGTTAATCAAGGTGCTGGCACCGGGCTATTTTGCCCGCCAGGATACCAAAACCCCGGTAAAAATTGGCCTGATTGCCATGGCGGTCAATATGGTGATGAACCTTGTTTTTGTTTTCGTCTTGCATCACTACTTCGCTTTAGGTCATGCGGGTCTGGCGCTGGCGACCTCTCTGGCCGCTTTTCTGAACGCTGGCTTGCTGTTTCGTGGCTTGCGCAGCGGCGGCGTTTATCGTGCATCGAGTGGCTGGGGAGAGTTTGCGGGCATGTTATTGTTGGCCAACGCCATTATGGCGGGGGCTTTATACCTTGCCCTGGCTCAGTTTGGTGACTGGTTCGCGATGAGCTTTATGACGCGAGCACTGACCGTACTGGGTATTTGTGGCCTTGGTTTTATCGCTTATGCAGCGACGCTTTTACTTTGCGGCTTTCGTCTTAGCCAATTGCGTAGTCCCGTTAAATAGCCCGTTTCAAATAGTCGATTCGGTGTCGCTTAACTTTCGCACGGCAGGGCTGCCTTTCGGTCGCTGGGCTGGGTATAATTCCCGGCTTTAGATGGGGTGGGGCGAGTAGTGGCAAACGGCGTTGTGGATTTCTTTGTTCGAGGTTTACACAATCTGCGCGATGAGCACAGGGGCTGCGTCGCGACCATCGGTTCCTTTGATGGCGTTCACCACGGTCACCAGAAGATTATTGCCCAGATCAATGAGCGCGCCAAATATTATGCAGTACCTTCAGTGGTAACGATGTTTGAGCCCCAGCCTCGGGAATATTTTTCCGGCGAACAGGCGCCGGCGCGTTTGATGCGCTTGCGTGAAAAGGTTGATGCCCTGCTCGATGCGGGTGTCGACCGGGTAGTCTGCCTGCAGTTTAATCGCGCCATGCGCAGTCTTACCGCTCAGCAGTTTGTCGACGATTTATTGGTTGAGGGCTTGGGTATCAAGTGCCTGGTGATAGGCGATGATTTTCACTTTGGCTGTGACCGCAAGGGTGATTTTGCGATGCTCGAAGAAATGGGAGCAAAGAAGGGTTTTGAGGTGGTTTCGACCCAAACCATCAAGGCCGATCGGCAGCGGGTTAGCAGTACGCGCATTCGTGCCGAGCTAGAGGCGGGTCGCTTTGATACCGCCAAAGCCCTATTGGGCCGCCCCTTCCGCATATCGGGCAAGGTTTGTTATGGGCAGCAGTTGGGTAGCAAGCTGGGTATTCCCACCGCCAATGTGAATTTACACCGCTACCGGGCACCGTTGAGCGGTGTCTTTGCCGTCGAGGTGTTACTTGATGGCGAGCGCATACAGGGCGTGGCCAATGTCGGTTTGCGACCCACGGTAGGTGATTTACTGAAGCCGGTGCTGGAGGTGCATATGCTGGACTGGGCGGGCAATATTTACGGCCAACGCATTGCCGTTGAGTTTAAGAAAAAACTGCGCGATGAGCAGAAATTTACCACGCTCGATGAGCTGGTGATCAATGTTAATCAAGATATTAAAACCGCTCGAGAGTATTTCTCGTCGGTAGCAAATTAAACCGCTCGTGTAGTGTCTTTACGCGGCGTTGAACTGAATTGAAAGTGAGCTAAACCAGAGACTTATGACCGACTATAAAGCGACCTTGAATCTGCCGAAAACGGCCTTCCCGATGAAAGCCAACCTCGCCCAGCGCGAGCCAGGCATGTTAAAAAAGTGGCAGCAGAATGACCTCTATGGCGCCATTCGCAAGGCCCGAGCGGGGCGCGAACAATTTATCCTCCATGACGGCCCGCCCTATGCCAATGGCGATATTCATATTGGCCACGCGGTGAATAAAATCCTCAAGGATATTATCGTTAAGTCGCGCACGGTGATGGGCTACGACGCTCCCTACGTACCGGGTTGGGATTGCCACGGTCTGCCCATTGAGCATCAGGTCGAGAAAAAGCACGGCAAGGCCGGTGCCAAAATTGATTACAAAGCCTTCCGCCAGAAGTGTCGCGACTATGCCCAGCGGCAGGTTGAGGGGCAAAAGAAAGATTTTATTCGCCTCGGTGTTTTAGGTGAGTGGGACGACCCCTATCTGAGTATTAACTACCAGTACGAGGCCGATATTATTCGCGCCCTCGGCAAAATCGCCGAAAGCGGCCATCTGGTGAAGGGCTATAAGCCGGTTTACTGGAGTGTGGTCGGTGCCTCTGCGCTGGCCGAGGCTGAGGTGGAGTACGAGGATAAAACCTCCTTTTCCATCGATGTGATGTTCCCCGCTGTCGATCAACAAAAGTTTGGCGCTGCCTTTGGCGATGGACTGAGTGGCGAAGGTGAAGTTACGGTCGTTATCTGGACCACCACGCCGTGGACGCTACCCGCCAACCAGGCGGTATCGCTGCATGCCGAGCTTGAGTATGTACTGCTGCAATGCACGGTTAATGGCGAGCCCCGTCGTTTACTGGTCGCTGCTGAACTCATGGAGTCGGCACTGGCACGCTGGCAGATCGAAGACTCCGCTATTGTCGGCCGTTGTCAGGGTGAAAAGCTCGAAGGCCTTCTACTGCAACATCCTTTTTACGACCGGCAGGTGCCGGTACTGCTCGGTGACCATGTCACCACCGAAGCGGGTACGGGTGCTGTGCACACGGCCGCCGACCACGGTGTTGACGATTTTATCGTGTCGCGCAAATACGGCATTGGCACACTGAATACATTGGACGATCACGGCGTTTATCGCGCCTCCGTTGGGTTGTTCGCCGGTGAGCACGTTTATAAGGTCGATGAGAAAATTGTCGAGCTGCTGCGTGAGCGGCAAAGCTTGCTGGCCGACGGTAAAATCACTCACAGCTTTCCCCATTGCTGGCGCACCAAAACGCCGCTGATTTTCCGCGCTACGCCGCAGTGGTTTATCAGCATGACAGAGCATGGGCTGCTCGATGCGGCGAAGGCCGAAGTCAAAAAAGTACAGTGGTTCCCCGACTGGGGGCAGGCGCGCATGGAGTCTATGCTGGAGAACAGCCCGGACTGGTGTATTTCACGCCAGCGTACCTGGGGTGTGCCGATTGCGCTGTTTATTCACGGTGAAACGGGTGAGTTGCATCCCAATACGCCGGCGCTGATCGAGCAGGTGGCCCTGCTGGTTGAACGCGATGGAATGGATGCTTGGTACGATCTTGATGCTCGCGATTTACTCGGTGATGAGGCCGATCAATACGACAAGGTTACCGACACCCTCGATGTCTGGTTTGATTCCGGTGTTAGTCACGAGGCCGTCTTGCGCCGCCGCGCCAACCTGAGTTACCCGGCAGATCTTTATCTCGAAGGCTCCGATCAGCATCGCGGCTGGTTTCAGTCCTCACTAAAGTCGTCCATCGCCATCAATGGCACTGCGCCCTATAAGGCGGTGCTGACCCACGGCTTTACCGTTGATGCCAAGGGCCACAAAATGTCCAAATCACTGGGCAATGTCATGGCCCCGCAAAAGGTGATCAACCAACTGGGTGCCGATGTGCTGCGTCTATGGGTGGCCTCCACCGACTTCAGCGGTGAAATGACGGTGTCCGATGAGATTTTGCGTCGCACCGCCGACTCCTATCGTCGCATTCGCAATACCATTCGCTTTATGTTGTCTAACCTCGACGGCTTTAATCCCGCAACAGACTGTGTCGCCAGCGATGATCTGTTGTCTCTCGATAGCTGGGTAATTGGCCGTGCCGGGCAATTGCAGGCGGAGATTAACGGCGCCTACGAGACCTATAATTTCCACAGCATCTACCAGAAAATCCACAATTTCTGCGCCGGTGATCTAGGTGGTGTGTATCTCGATATTATTAAAGATCGCCAGTACACCTGCCAAAGTGACAGTCTGGCGCGGCGCTCAGCGCAAACGGCGCTCTACCATGTGGCCGAAGCTGTGGTGCGTTGGATTGCCCCCATTCTTTGTTTTACCGCAGAAGAAGTGTGGCAGGCATTGCCCGGTGAGCGTAGCGAGTCTGTGCACGTAGCCGAGTGGTATCAGTTGCCAGAGCTGGCGACGGATAATGTGCTGGGTGAAGACGACTGGCAGCAATTTATCGCCGTTAAAGAAGCCGTCAACAAGGCGCTGGAAGTTGAACGTCAGGCGGGTCGCTTAAAAGGCTCTCTCGAAGCCAGTGTGACTCTGTATTGTGACGACGAGCTGGCGAGTACCCTGGCGAAAGTCGGTGACGAGCTACGCTTTATTTTGATTACCTCTGGCGCATCGGTACTTCCGCAAAGCCACTTGCCGGCAAGTGGCGCCAGCGAGAGTGCCATTGCCGGACTCAGTATTCAGGTTGAATTAAGCAAGGGCGAGAAGTGTGTGCGCTGCTGGCACCACCGCGAAGATGTCGGCGCTAATACCGAACATCCCGAGATTTGCGCACGCTGCGTCGACAATGTTGAGGGCGACGGTGAACAGCGCTGCTTCGCTTGATAGCCCTTTGCTTGATAGACTCTTGATGGCGAGTAAAAGGGCTTCCGTCATTGTGTTCTATGCCTTGGCGCTTGTCTTGTTGGTGCTTGATCTGTGGACCAAGGCCCTTGCCACAGAGCACCTGAATTACGCCGAACCGGTGGTGTTGACGGGCTACTTTAATTTGACCCTGCTGCATAACACCGGTGCCGCCTTCAGTTTTTTGAGTACGGCGGGCGGCTGGCAGCACTGGTTGTTCGGCGGCATTGCCAGCATCATCAGTGTGGTGCTGGTGGTTTGGATTTATCGCGCACCGGCAACGGCAGTCCTATTGAAGTTTTCACTGGCATTAATTCTTGCCGGTGCCCTGGGTAATTTATGGGATCGCGTGACCTTGGGCTATGTGGTCGATTTTATTCAATGGCATTATCAAGACTACTATTGGCCGGCCTTTAATATTGCCGATGCGGCGATTAGTGTCGGTGCCGTCGCCATGGTGGTTGATTCTTTTCGTTCTTCCCACCAGGGCTGAGCGCATCACAGAGCCTGAAATTGAGGTGTAGTAAATGAGTTCTGAACAAGTAAACACTGAGGGTCTGATTGGCAGTGCCTCGCGAGTGACCCTGCATTTTTCCCTGTCGCTTGACGATGGCGCGGTGATTGATTCCAATTTTGAGCAAACGCCCGCCACGCTGAGCATTGGCGATGGCAACCTGCCCCTGGGTTTTGAAGAATATCTGCTCGGCATGACAGCGGGCCAACAAGCCAGCTTTACCGTGCTGCCTGAAAAGGCCTTTGGTCAACACAATCCCTCGAACCTGCAGCAAGTTAAACGCAACAGCTTTGCCGCAGATATGCAATTGTCGGAAGGTTTGGTGGTGTCTTTTGCCGATGCCAACCGGGGCGAGCTACCCGGTGTGATTCAAGGCATTGGCGAAGATGAGGTGACGGTCGATTTCAATCATCCGCTGGCGGGTAAAACCCTGACTTTCAAGGTTGAAATTGTCACAGTCGACAATACCCTTACCGAGGTGGAGTAATGGAAGTACGACTGGCCAACCCGCGAGGTTTTTGTGCCGGCGTCGATCGTGCCATTGATATTGTCAATCGCGCCCTCGATCTTTTTGGCGCGCCCATCCATGTTCGTCATGAGGTGGTGCACAATAAATTTGTGGTGGATCAATTGCGCGAGCGCGGCGCGATTTTCGTTGATGAGCTGAAGGATATTCCCCGCGGTTCCATCGTCATTTTTAGTGCCCACGGGGTTTCGAAAGAGGTGTGTGCCGAGGCCGAGCAGCGCGGTTTAAAGGTCTTCGATGCCACCTGCCCCCTAGTGACCAAGGTCCACCTCGAAGTGGAAAGATTTAGCCGCGCGGGTCGCGAGTGTGTGTTGATTGGCCACTACGGTCACCCCGAAGTGGAAGGCACCATGGGGCAATACGACGCTGCCAATGGTGGTGATATTTATCTGGTGGAAAATGTCGATGATGTGGCGATACTGCCTATTCATCGACCCGATGACCTGGCCTTTGTTACCCAGACCACCTTGTCGGTGGATGATACCGCCCTGGTTATTGATGCACTGCGTGCGCGTTTTCCCACCATTGAAGGCCCGCGCAAAGACGATATTTGCTACGCCACGCAAAACCGTCAAGATGCTATTAAGCAACTGGCTCTGGAGTGCGATGTGTTGTTGGTCGTCGGCTCTGCTAATAGCTCCAATTCCAATCGTCTGCGGGAGTTGGCCGAGCGCTGTGGTACCAAAGCTTATCTGGTGGATAGCAGTGCCGATATTAAAAGTGAGTGGTTTGGCTCGGGTTCTGTCGTGGGTCTGAGTGCTGGTGCCTCGGCACCGGAAACCCTGGTGCAGGAGTTGGTCGATGCCCTGGCGGGCAGTGACAGGGCGGATGTTAAAGAGCTCTCGGGGAAAGTTGAGGGTATTCGTTTCTCGGTGCCGAAAGAGCTGCGCTAAAGTTGTAGACTTGGTTTTTGAAAACCGGGCCCCCCGTGTTAATCAACATTTAATTTCTTCAGTTTATAACGCAGTTGGCGAAAAGTGATACCGATTTTTTCGGCGGTAGCAGTTTTGTTCCAGCGGCATTCTTCCAGGGCTTTTTCGAGAATGCTTTTTTCAATAACGGCAAGATAGTCGTCAATCGATTGGCCGTTGAGATTATGTTCACTTTGATTGTTGTCACTGGCGGTCGCATTCGGTTCGGCATCCACAATGACACTGGCTTTGCGGGCTTTTAAATGCAGGTCAGCGGCTTCGATAATTTCGCTATCACAAAGCGTGAATGCTCTTTCCAGTGTGTTTTCCAGCTCGCGAACATTACCGGGGAAGGGGTGGTGTTGCAGAGTGTCTAGTGCCTCAGGCGATAATTGCACCGGCTCCGAGTCGAATTCGGTGGCAAATTTTGCCAGGAATAAGTCAGCCAGCTGCGGGATGTCTTCTCGCCTGTCTCGCAGTGGCGCCACCTCTAGCTCAATGACATTAATGCGATAGTAAAGATCTTCGCGAAAGTTGCCCTTGGCGATTTCGGCATCGAGATTTTTATGGGAAGCGCTAAGGATTCTGATATCGACGGGTATTTCGCGTTCAGAGCCGAGGGGACGCACGGCTTTTTCCTGAATACCACGTAGTAGTTTGACCTGCATGGCGAGAGGAAGGTCGGCGACTTCGTCGAGAAACAGGGTGCCACCGTCAGCGCTCTGAAACAGGCCTTTTTTGTCCTGGTGGGCGCCGGTAAAGCTGCCTTTGGTATGACCGAAAAATTCGCTTTCCATTAACTCCGAAGGGATGGCGCCACAGTTCACAGGGATGAATGGCCCCTCGGCTTTGGGGCCACAGTAATGAATGTTGCGGGCAACAATTTCTTTGCCACTGCCGGACTCGCCATGGATGAAAACCGGTGCCTGGCTGCGGGCCACACGGGATATTTGCTGGCGTAGCTTGTCCATTACCATAGAGTCGCCGGTTAATTTGCCGGCACTTTTACTTAATTTAACGGGTTTTTGCGAGGATAGAATCAGTGCCGCTTCGACCATATTGCGCAGGCGGGGCAACTCGATGGGTTTGGTGACAAAGTCGAAGGCCCCAAGTTTTAGAGCTTCAACGGCTATCTCGGTATTGCCGTAGGCGGTGATCATGGCGACGGGCATGTTGGGATATTTATTCTGGATAAGGCTGATTAAATCCATGCCGCTGCCGTCGGGTAAATTCATATCTGTCAGGCAAAAGGCATAAGACTCTTTATTCAAAACTGCTATTGCTTCGCTAAGTGTTTCCGCTTCATCGACCTCGAGATCCATTTGACTCAAGGTCATTGCCAGCAATTCGCGAATATCCGCTTCGTCGTCAACAATCAGGGCTCTTTTTTTAGTCATTGTGTAATCTCGGTTGCGCTTGCTCGGGGTGAGCGAAGCCTATTCTAAAGAATCCGGACTTATTGTTTTCTGCCACCCGGTAATCCAGGGTGGCAAAGTTGATTTCGCAGAGCTCGCGAGCCAGATAAAGCCCAAGACCGGAACCGTTATGGGACGTGGTGTAGAAGGGTTCGAAAACCTGTCCGGCCAACCCAGCACTAATACCCTCGCCACGGTCGTAGAGGTCGAGGCAGGGCCGCTGGGTGCGGGGGTCGATATGGCAGACGCATCTTGCCCAGGCCTGAGAGCAGTATTCAAGGCTGTGGCGGTGGGCATTTTCCAGTAGGTTGGTGAGTACCTGGTGCAGCTGGCTAGTGTCGAAAACGATAATTGTTGCCGGGTTGTTAGTTTCGACTTCAATGGCACATTCGTTGGGACAGCTATTTTTGTAGTCTTCAATAAAACCGTTTAACCAGCTTTCGAGGTGGAGATTTTGGGCATTGGGGGCTTTGCGACGAGAGAGTTGGCTGACATTCTCTATCACCTGGTTAAGCCGCTGAGTGTGCTTGATAATGATTTCACTGAGGCGCTTGCTTGAGTTTTGCTCGTCCTGTTCCTCAGCCAACAATTGAGCTGCGTGGCTAATGGCACCGAGAGGATTGCGGATTTCATGGGCAATACTGCCGGTAAGCCGTCCCAGGGATGCCAGTTTGAGGCGCTGGGCATTTTGTGCAGCGGTGCGAGTGTCTTCGAGAAAAATAATTGTACGCTTGTTTTCACTGCGCTCCAGGTTGGCAAACTTCGCCTGAATCTCAGTACTGCTTTCACTAACTTTAAACGCAGGTAACTTTTGCCAGGGCTGGCTTAACCAGGCCTCATAGCCTTTTTGTAGTGCGGGGGTTGCTCGCAAGCTGGTGCCGCTACCCAGGGCGATGGTGTTGTTCTCTGCGCCGAGCATCTCAATAGCCGCGTTGTTGATAAGCTCGATTTTTCCGGCAGCGTTGACAACCACGATGCCGGTCAGCATGCGTTGAATAATCATCTCGTTGAGATCTTGCAGGTGAGCAGCCTGATCGGACTCGCGAAGGGCAATTTGTTCGCTACGGCGTAAGCGTTCGTTGAGCATTCTGCACAATACTGCCGTCAGAAAGAGTACAAAGCCGAGTAAACCTGCAGGAAATATCGCTCGACTACTATCGTCCAGGACATAGGCTGAATACAGTTCTTCAGTGAGTAGAAGTATGCTGGCCAGGGCGGCAGTCAATAAGGCCAGTTGATTGCTAAAAACCAGTGAGCTTGCGGCGACGGTGATCAGCATCAGCAGGCCGAGGCCACTACTGGGGCCACCACTACTGTGTATAAGCAAGATCAGGGCGATTAAATCGAGGAAAAAATGCGTAAAGAGCAGCAGGCTGCTACTTGTATCTTTCTGCCAAATTAACAGGAAAGCGAGGGTCAGTGTGGCTAATACTGTATAGCCGATGGATGTGAACAGGTAGAGCTGGGGGTTGTGTGCACCAAAAACCTGGCTTGCAGTGCCAGAATAGAAGATGACCAGCAGCACTAGCGATAGTGAGAAACGGTAATAGATGTAGACCTTCGCCACTCCCTGAGCGAGATGGCTGGGATCGGCACTAGGCTTGCCTGTTTGCATTGCGCTACCTGGATTTTGCTATTGGCTGAATTTTAGCTGAAAATAGCCGGCTTAATCATTTATGGACACGTCAGTAGTATGACATCACTGAAAGTTGCTTTGGCGCAAATAAACCCACTGGTTGGCGATATTCCCGGTAATACACGACTGGTTATCGATACGCTGGTAAATGCACGGGATGAGCTGGGTGCCGATATCGTTATTTTCCCCGAGTTGGTGCTTTGCGGTTATCCGCCGGAAGATCTGTTGCTGCGGCCCAGTATTCAGCGTCGTATTGAAAAGGCGCTGGCAGAAGTGACTGCAGCCTGTACTGGTATTGTCGCTGTCATCGGCTACCCCTGGCGAGAAAATGACCAGCTCTACAATATGGCCGGCGTCATACAAGAGCGTAAATTAATCGCCCAATATGCCAAAAACTGCCTGCCAAATTATCAGGTGTTTGATGAGAAGCGCTATTTTGAGGCGGGTAATAGCCCTTGCGTTGTCGAAATCTGTGGTGCTCGGGTGGGGCTCAGTGTCTGTGAAGACATTTGGTCGAGTGGACCCTTAGAGCAAGCTCGCGAAGCAGGTGCCGAGGTGATCTTTAATATTAATGCTTCCCCTTTTCATGTGGGTAAACAGACAGAGCGTGTGGCGACGGTTGCCCAGCGGGCTCGCGAGGGCAATATTCCGATTGTTTATGTCAATCAGATTGGCGGTCAGGATGAGCTGGTATTTTGTGGCGGTTCTATGGTGATCGATGCCTCAGGTGAGCTCTGTTATCAGGCACCAATGTTTGAGGAAGGTGTATTTACCGTAGACCTGATGCTGGCCGATGAGCGGGTAGCTGTGGCGCCACAAACCATCGTACCGACGCCCGAAGACCTCGCCACGGTTTATCAGGCTTTGGTATTGGGTGTGCGGGATTATGTGAACAAAAACGGCTTTAAAGGGGTGGTGCTAGGCTTGTCCGGGGGTATCGACTCGGCACTGACCCTGGCTATTGCTGTCGATGCCCTGGGTGCGGATCGTGTCGAAGCCGTGATGATGCCCTTTCGCTACACCTCTCAGCTGAGTCTTGATGATGCTCAGGCGGAGGCCGATATTCTTGGCGTGACGTATAAAGTGATCAGCATTGAGCCTATTTACAATGCTTTCAGTGAAGCCCTCGCCGATGAGTTTGCCGGCATGGCTGCGGATAAAACGGAAGAGAATATGCAGGCTCGCTCGCGGGGCGTGCTGCTGATGTCCATCTCCAATAAAAAGGGTTCGCTGGTATTAACCACGGGCAATAAAAGTGAAATGTCGGTGGGTTACGCGACCCTCTACGGCGATATGGCCGGTGGTCTCGATGTGCTTAAAGATGTGAAAAAAGTACTGGTGTTTGATTTGTGCCGCTATCGCAATACGCTCTCAGAGGTGATTCCTGAATCGGTGATTATTCGCCCGCCATCGGCAGAGCTAGCGCCGGATCAGATCGACGAGGATACCCTGCCGCCCTACGAAATACTTGATCAAATTTTGCAGCTTTATATCGAAGAAGATATGGCGGCACTGGATATTATTGCTCAGGGTTTTGATGCCGATGATGTGCACCGCATTTTGCGCATGGTTGATATTAATGAATATAAGCGCCAGCAAGCACCGATAGGCTTGCGTATTACGGAGCGGGGCTTTGGTCGCGACCGCCGTTATCCGATTACCAATGGCTGGCGTTCGGGAGACTAGAGGCTAAATTTACCGGGGCTGTTTGTGCCGAGGGATCCTTCAGAGCGCTAACTTAGACCGCTATTCGTGCAGCGCCGCGTTTAGCGCTAGTCGGATGCCGATTATTTCTGCCGCTTAGTTTGTTGGCTCGAATACACCAAAAGTCATCTTGTCGAAGAGGGATTGTTCTTCGGTAGGCGCAGTGTCGTTAGGTGGCACTGTCAGGTCTTCCGCTTCATGACTTGCTACTTGGGGATTGTTGTAGAGGGCTCTACTATCAAAAAAGGGTGGGTTTTCCTGTACGTAGTAGCCAAAGGTAAGCCGGCTTAACCAGGCGCCTTCATTAATCGCGTCCGGTGCCTGGTATTGAAACTCACCTTGCTCGTTGAGAGAGGGGTGCCGTGGGTAGTTTATTGCCAGGGTGTCTGCTGCCATTGCAGCGAGATCGTGGAGATCGAGCAAGTAGTATGCTTCAGCCATTACCGCCAAAGCATCAGGCATAGCGGGTGTCTGTTGAAAGTTTTCAATGACATTGCGGCCACGATTGGCAGCGGCTAAATAAGCACCGCGTTTGAAATAATAATTGGCGACGTGAATTTCATGCCGGGCTAGCTGGTTGCGCAGGTCGAGCATTCGATACCGGGCATCCGCCGCATAGATACTGTCAGGATAGTGATTGATCAACTCGCTGAAGGTGGCGAAGGATGCACGAGCGCTGCCCGGATCTCTTTTAGTCGCATCGATGGGCGAACGGTTACTAAATAGCCCTTTATTTTGCAAAGCAGCTGAGAGGCCCTTCATATAATGGGCGTAATCGACATTGGGGTGGCGGGGGTGGAGGCGAATAAAGCGATCTGCCGAGGCCATAGCGGATTCGTGATCGGCGGACTCATGGTAGACGTAAATCAATTCCAGTTGGGCCTGGTCGGCGTAGTTGCCAAAGGGGAATTGGGCTTCGAAAGCATTGAGGTTAACGGTCGCATCAGACCAGTTGCGAGCGTCGAGGTTGCCGCGTATTTTATTGCGCAGCCGCTCTTCGCTCAGGCTTAGAGCTTCCTCTTCCGTTTGCTCTGCCTGTTCTTCCTCAGAGTCGACAAAGGGCATCCATGAACAAGCAGAAAGCAATAGTGAGCTGACGATCAGAAGGGCAAAAAAACGCATGGTGGTGAAAATTCCGATTGGTTGGCCGTCAAAGTTTACGGCTAATGAGTGTTTATTATTGCGTGTCGGGCATCGCCCTGTAGAATTGCCATTTAACCATAGCTCAGCGAGAAGCTAAATACCGAATGCTTACCGATCAAGGTGAAATCTCTTTACAGGCCGAAGTGCCGGCTCACTTAAGTGGTGTCCGTTTGGATCAGGCCGCCGCCGAATTGTTCGACGCTTATTCGCGCACCCGTCTGCAGCAGTGGATACGCGATGGCGCCTTGCTGATTGATGGCCGGGTTGGCAAAACCCGGGAAAAGTTGCTCGGGGGAGAGTGCCTGAGCCTCAGCGCCCAGTTGCAAGCTGAGGGCGAGTGGCAGGCTCAACCCATACCCTTCGAGATTGTGTTTGAAGATGCCAGTGTCATTGTCGTTAACAAAGCGGCGGGGCTGGTGGTACACCCGGGGGCGGGCAATCCCGATGGCACCTTGCTGAATGGCTTGCTTCATCATTGTGAGCAATTGTCCACCGTACCCCGTGCGGGCATTGTCCACCGCCTCGATAAAGACACCACGGGTTTGATGGTGGTAGCGAAAACGTTGGAGGCCCATCACTCGCTGACCACTCAACTCAAAGATCGCAGCGTAAAACGCCATTATCACGCCATCGTTCAGGGGGTGATGACGGGCGGTGGCACTGTTGATGTGCCGATAGGTCGCCACCCTACTAGTCGTACGCGAATGGCTGTACTACGCCCCGGACGCGAGGCTGGTAGTCGCTACCGGGAGGCGATTAGTCACTACCGTTTAGTGGAGCGCTTTGCCGGTCACAGCCATGTTGAAGTGGCGTTGGAAACTGGCCGCACCCACCAGATTCGCGTACACATGGCGCATCTGGGTTATCCGCTGGTGGGCGATGTGGTCTACGGTGGACGACTGCGTTTAAGTGCTGGTGGCAGTGCCGAATTAGCGACTGCGCTGCGTGAATTTCCGCGCCAGGCCCTGCACGCTTTACGCTTGAGTTTTATCCATCCCGCTTCTGGCGAAACGGTTGAATGGGAGTCCTCCCTGCCGGAGGATATGCAACAACTATTGAGCGTATTACAGAGTGAAGCCCGACCCGTTTGAACTCCCGTGTTTGATACCCGACTGGTCCCTGCCACCGGGTGTGAAGAGTGTCATCACCACTTGTCAGGGGCAGCCGGCTGGCGCTCAGGGTAAGTTGCTGAATTTTCTTGATGATAGCGATGCGTGTCAGCAGGAGGTATGGCGTAATCGCCGCGATTTGGCGACGCAATTGGGGCTCAATCAAACCCTGCCCTGGCTGGTCCAGGAGCATGGCATTGGCGTGGCCGATGCTGCTGACGCTATAAAACACAAGTCCCCGCTCAATGCTGACGCTTGTGTCAGTCGCACACCGGGCCTCGCCTGTGTGATTCAAACGGCCGACTGTCTACCCGTATTGTTCAGTAGCCACGATGGCTCGGTAGTGGCCGCAGCCCATGCCGGTTGGCGCGGACTCGTCGCTGGCGTGCTCGGCGCAACGGTAAGGGCAATGGCTGGCGAAGCCTCGGCTATATCAGCCTATTTGGGCCCCGCGATTAGCCAGCAGCATTTTGAAGTGGGTGGCGAGGTGAGAGAGGCGTTTTTAGCAAAGGCTCAGCCAACAGATCAGCTTTCGACTGAAGCTTGCTTTATACCGTCAAAACCCCGGCCCGCTTATTTCTATGCCGACCTCTACCAGCTGGCTCGCCTTCAGCTGCGCGGCCTTGGCGTGACGCGGATTTATGGCGGCGATTTTTGCACTTATGCTGATACCGAGCGCTTTTATTCCTATCGGCGGCAGGGGCAAACAGGGCGCATGGCGAGTGTAATCTGGATAGAGTGCTGAGCCAGGAGGCCGCTCGAAGGTTTAGCCGCCGTGGCTAAGCAAGGTGATTTTTTCAGGCAGTACGAGAATAGAAGAGAGCAGTGATACCACTTCCCGCCGTTCGGCGGAGGCCATCCAGTGCTGCCAGTTCTCCCGACTTTGTAGTTTGATCAAAATATAACGCACATTCGGGTCTTCGATGCCATGCAGGGATTCACCGGAAATAAAGCCGGGTGCTGAGACAGTGGCCTGCAGCATTTTGCGGGCAAAATTGTCGTAGGTACTGGCCATGCCGGGGGCGATGTGACGTTCGATTAATACGGTGATCATTATTGGGCTCTATAAAAATAATACTGAAAAACGTGGCTCAAATTGTCAGATTACCGTTTACTCAGTGCCTGTTCGACACCGGTACAGTAAGCCGTACTGATATTATACGCTCTGGCTCTTTTCCTGTCCGCAGGCTTCTGAGAAAATACGACAATGACAGCACCTATAGACAGCCTCGACTTTGATACCTTGCTCGACACCTCGGGCTTATCTTGTCCCGAGCCGGTAATGATGTTGCACGGCGCGGTGCGTGATGTGGCCAGGGGGCAGGTAATTAAGGTCGTCGCCACAGACCCTTCAACAGTTCGTGATATTCCCAAGTTTTGTCAGTTTCTCGATCACAAATTGCTGCAGTATTTTCAGCAGGACGAGGCCTATATCTACTTTATCCGTCGGGGCTGATAGCTGCTTTTAACAGATGGTGAATCTTAAGTGGCAGCCATACCAGTCGTCGACTGGCAAAGAGACGCCCGTTAAATAAGATGCCTAGTCAGAACAGAGTCATACCACGAGTATCGTCGGCATCGCCGAGTACTACTTTTTCGCCTTCACGAACAAAGACCAGGGCAGAGGCCCGGCCGATGCCGGAACCCGCGCCGGTCACCACCGCGACCTTGTTTGCTACTAAACCCCTCATTTTTAGTTGCCTTAGCGTTGGGTTTTTTAATGGTTTTTAGCTTTCGAATTTATACCCGTCACCATCACTGACAATTTTACCGGCGGTGGGCGTGGCAAAGTGGGTGCCTAATACAGTGGTTTTGCTATCGCCAAAGCGCTGCATAAATTCGATACGGGTTTTTTCGGCCAGGCTGCTTTCGACATCGGCGCCATCAATCCAGCCAGGTTTGGCCATTTGCAGCGGGTGATGAAACATATCCCCAGTAATGACGGCTTCTTCACCCTCTGACTGGATATGAATGCTGACATGACCGGGGGTGTGGCCGGGCGTGGGGATGAGGCTTATTTCATCACAGATCTTGTGGGTGGAATCAACCAGGTCGACCAGCTCCGCATCGAAGATAGGTTGCAATGCGTGGTCGAGAGCATGGCTTTCATAAGGATCTTCTTCGTCTTTCCAGAAATCCCATTCGGCGGCGCCAAATAAATAGCGGGCATTGGGAAAGGTAGGGATCCATTTGCCATCGACCAAATGGGTGTTCCAGCCAACGTGATCGAAGTGCAGGTGGGTACAAAGCACGCGGTCAATTTTATCGGCGGGAAAGCCCAGCTTGGCCATGTTTTCGAGGAAGGGCGTATTCATGTTGACCCACTCGTCATACAAGGGTAGCTTTTTACCGTTGCCGGCACAGGTGTCGACAATAATGTTCAAGCCGCCGACGCTAATTAAGAAGGCATGAATGCTTAAGACCATATCGCCATCAGCGTCGAGAAAGTTGGGCCGTAACCAATCATCGTACGCAGTCAACTCTGCGGCACTTCGGTTGGGAAAGAGAGAGGGAATAGGGGCTTTTATAACCACCTCAACCAGTCGAGTGATGGATACCTTGCCAATTGTCCATCTGAGTTGTTCGTAACGTCGGTCAGTCATAATAATCTAGGCCTTATTGCGTTGTTATTTGTGGATCGATCTTACCTCAATTCTTGATATTCTGGTTTATCGTGAGTGTAAAACCGCAAAAATGCTTGAGGGGTAAAGAGAGGTATTGTAATTATTTAGCTGCGCTGTTTATATCGATTCAGTTAGTTGCTGGCTGTCAATAAAAGTGACTGAGTGGGTTTGTAGCAGAACGGCGCTGAGAAAGTTTTAGGCGTTTTTCCAGGATGGTTCGTTAAAGGGACTGGGTTTAATGTTCAAACAATTAATGGCTGTAGGGTTATGGGTGGCACTTTACAGTGCGGGGGTGCTTGCGAGCGAAGAGCGACCCAAGGGTGAGTATCCGATTGCAGATCGTTTTGCTGCGACGGTAATTGGCACACCAAAATTTTATAAAGCGGCTCTCCCCGCTGAAATACCTGTGAAAGAATATGAATTGCCGGGTTTACATGCTGTGCCAGCGTTGTTTTGGTACAGCGAAAACCTGCATTTTTCTGCGGCCCTGCAAAAGGGACGCGCACCCCTAGTGTTCAATATTGCTGGCACGGGCGCGGGTTACAAGTCTATGAAGATGGTGGCCTTGCAAAAAGCACTGTACCA
Organism: Candidatus Reddybacter sp.; assembly: GCA_041277045.1. Taxonomy (GTDB): domain Bacteria; phylum Pseudomonadota; class Gammaproteobacteria; order Pseudomonadales; family Porticoccaceae; genus Reddybacter. The sequence goes on from JBGFSY010000001.1 coordinate 1,498,503, forward strand.
GGCGGGCTTTCACGTCATTAACCTGTCTTCACCGACCTATCTCAACTTTCTTATCAATGCCTCGCAGTCAAACTTGCCGGGCTTTCTACCCGAGGATGCAGAAGATATTTACCGGGTGATGGAACAGGCTTACCAAAAAATCGAAGCCGATGCCGATGTCAGTGAATTTCATGTGATGGGCTACAGCCTGGGTGCTGCCCACGCCGCTTTTGTTGCGCAACTTGATCAGACGCGGCAGACCTTTAATTTACAGAAAGTTTATATGATCAATCCGCCAGTGGATCTCTACAATTCGGTCAGTATTCTTGATCAGCTACTCGACGATCATGTGCAAGGCAGCGTTGAGGGCGTGGGCGTGTTTCTGGATAGAGCGCTCAATCGTTTAGCCGCGAGTTACGAGCCTAAAGATGGCATGCACTTTGATGGCGATTTTCTTTATGACGCCTATTCATCCTGGGACCCTTCAAAACGCGGTGTTGGGCCGGATGGGCGTAGCGGCGCAGCTGCCCTGATCGGCACCTCATTTCGCATGAGTTCGGCCAATGTTGTCTTTGCTTCAGATCTGATGTCTCACACGGGTTATATCATTCCCGTTGGCAAAGAGTTCGGCCGACGTGAGCGCCTGGACTACTATGCTAAAGCCAGTCATGTGGTGAAATTTACCGAGTACGTTGATCAGATGGTTATTCCCTATCTACTGCAAAAATATCCGGGGAAAAGCCGACAACAATTACTGGGTGAGGCGAGCCTTCATCATATTGAAGACTTTCTTGCCAGCAATGATCAGGTACGCGTAGTGACCAACCGTGATGAAATTATTTTGGCCCCGGGTGAGCTGGAATACATGGAGGCTTTGCTGGGAGACCGCATAAAAGTGTTTGACCACGGGGGGCACTGCGGGAATATCGACAGCAAGGAGAGCGTGGCCGATATGGTGGCATTTTTGAAGGGTGGCCAATAATGACCATTAAATTACGGTGCTACGCGGCTATTTTTGTCATCGCTTTATTGGGTGCCCGATCCTGGGCTGAGGAAGAGAAAGACGATGCTCAAATCAACAGGGAAAAAGTTGAAGGCCTGATGGAAGAGCAGGCACCCGAGAAATATGAGGTGCAGCGTCTGATAAAACCCCAGGTGCCTGAAAATGCACTCCTGGTTTACGATCCCTGGGAGCCAATGAACCGAGGTATTTATAATTTTAATGCCCATTTCGACCGCGCGATATTTCTGCCCACGGTCAGGGGCTATCGGGCGATTACACCGGATGTTGTCGAAAAAGGCGTGAGTAATTTCTTCGCCAACTTAGGCGAGGTGAGCAACCTAGTTAACAACCTACTACAGCTGCAATTAAAGTCGAGTGCTATCACCCTGTCGCGCTTCGTGGTGAATAGCACCATTGGTGTGGCAGGCCTGAGGGATCCGGCTGAGAAATTTGGCATGCACTCGCAGAAAGAAGATTTTGGTCAGACTCTTGGTTACTGGGGTGTGGGCAGCGGCCCCTATTTGGTAATGCCGTTTTTTGGCCCCTCGAGTTTGCGCGACGCAACAGGCATGGGCGTTGACTATGTGGTCGATTATAATATCGATTTGCTGGATGTGAATGACGATGCCAATAAAGACGACATCCGTATTGGCCTCACACTATTAAAAGCGGTCGATGGGCGCAAGAACACGGCCTTTCGTTACTATGAAACGGGTTCGCCCTTCGAGTATGAGCTGGTACGTTTTGCCCATCGTCAGTTGCGAGAAATACAGATCGAAAAATAGCGGCTTTATGCTGCGCTTTTTGTGGTCTGATAACAGCGTGTTTTTAAGGCAGGAGGGTTTAGATGGAAAGTTATGAGCAGTTGATTTCTACTCTGGCCCTGGTGCTCGGTGTTGGTTGGGCCAGTGGTATTAATCTTTATGCCGCTGTTGCCGTGCTGGGTTTTGCCGGAGCCACGGGTAATGTCGCACTGCCAGCGGAGCTGGAAACATTACAGGATCCGCTTGTCATCGGTATCGCCTGCCTGATGTATGTGGTCGAATTTTTTGCCGATAAAACACCGGGCGTCGATAGCGTCTGGGATGCTGTGCATACCTTTATACGCATCCCCGCTGGCGCGATGCTGGCGGCGGGTGCTGTGGGCGATGTCACGCCGGCGCTGGAAATTGGTGCCGCTCTACTCGGTGGTTCTATGGCCATGGGTAGTCACTTTACCAAGGCCTCGACGCGTTTATTGATCAACACCTCGCCGGAACCCTTTAGTAATTGGGGTGCATCTATTAGCGAAGACCTGATGGTCTTTGGTGGGCTGTGGGCAATGCTCAACTACCCCCTGGCCTTCCTCGGTTTGATGCTGGTGTTTATTCTTTTGGTTATCTGGATGCTGCCGAAATTATGGCGCGTGGTGCGCGCAGTGTTTCGGCGCATAGGTGGCAGGCTGGGGCTTGTTAAAAAACAGCCAGACGATACGGGCGGTGGTGAGGATGGGTTGATGCCGGATCCACCCCTTGTGGCAAGCGCTGATAAACCCGCTACTCCAGTGGGTGTCGGTTCTCCATTCAAGGATAGGTAGAGCAGATTGTGAGCGAGCCAGTCGATAGTTCTGTGCCAGATGATTCTGTATTAGATAACTCCGTATCAGATGATTTTTTGTCAGAACAACCTGAGCCTGTAAAACCAGTGTCGGCAAAAAACCTGCGCCTTGGCGCGATGAATATATTGGCGCGCAGGGAGCACTCGCGCAAAGAAGTCAGGGATAAATTACTGAAGAAATTTGATCCTAGCGCTGAACTTCTCGATGCCGTGTTAGACAAACTGGTTGTCGATGACCTTCTATCGGATCAGCGCTTTAGCGAAGCCTTTGTGCGCTGGCGAGTGGGCAAGGGGCAGGGGGCAGTAAGAATTCGCATGGAACTGCGCGAGCGTGGTGTCGATGGTGATGCAGTCTTACGCGAATGTGATGTCGACTGGTTTGCCCTGGCTGTAGAAGTGGCACATAAGCGTTTTGGTGCAAGCCCCGCCATTGATCCGAAGCAGCGAGCTAAGCGCATGCGCTTTTTGCAGTACCGGGGTTTCAATGGTGAACAGATTCGGGCTGCCTTGCATGATTAATCCGGCATCGGCTTGAAAGTACGACAATCAATAAGAGGCTTTAAAGAATAGTGAAACGTCATCTGCATGTTTTGTTGTGGCTCTGCGGCACATTATTTATGCCCTTGGCCGCGGCCTTAGAGTTTCAGGGCGCCTGGCAGCAGGGTGCCATGCTGGTCGGGCACACAGAACCGGGTAATACCGTGGTTTTTCAGGATCGTGCCGTCAGCCTAACGCCGCAGGGGTATTTTGTGATTGGCCTCAGTCGGGATGTTAAAAGCCCTGTGGTGGTGAATGTACATAATGGTAAAGACGGTCAGCAATACAGCTACTCGGTGGAGCAGCGGGAATACAAGGTACAGCGGGTCGATGGCGTGCCCCAGCGCACAGTGACCCCACCCTCTACCGAGGTGCTTGAGCGCATTCGCCGCGAAGGGCGCTTGGTGCGACAGGCGCGAGCGGATAATGATCAGCGTGAAGATTTTCTCCAAGGTTTTATCAAGCCCCTCGAAGGGCCAATTACCGGCGTTTACGGTAGCCAGCGGGTTTACAACGGCGTGCCGAAGAACCCCCATTATGGCCTCGATATTGCCCGGCCCACGGGCACGGTGGTGCTTGCGCCGGCGGCCGGCATTGTCAAACTGGTGCACGCCGATATGTATTATTCAGGTGGTACGCTGGTGCTCGACCACGGCTATGGCTTGACCTCTTCTTTTATTCACCTTAGCGGTGCATTAGTGAAAGAGGGCCAGCGAGTGGAGGCGGGTGATGCCATTGCCAAGGTGGGTTCTACCGGCCGTGCCACCGGCCCTCATCTCGATTGGCGCGTTAACTGGTTTAGTGTGCGACTCGATCCTGCCCTGGTGTTGGAGTATTTTCCCGCTGCTAGCGGGCAATAATAGTCTTGTTTCTTTTCTCCCCGCTTTTTCCTGTTTGAACATATCCTCGCAAGCATGGTGTTAGGGCGGCTATTGCCTTAAAATTCACCGCCTGTAAATGGGCCTGCGCTGCGGATGAAAATATATGATCGATAAACAGCTACTGAGTATTCTGGTTTGTCCCGTCACTAAGGCACCCCTCGAATACGACCGTGAACATGAAGAACTGGTTTGCTATGCCAGTGGTTTGGCTTACCCCATCCTCGATGGCATACCAGTGATGCTGGAAAGTGAAGCGCGAGAGCTGAGCACTGAAGAAAAAGAGCAGGGCCGCAAGCGCTAATTCACCCTGCTGATTTGCCTTAATAGGGCGACGGCACAGTACGAACACACTTTGAGGATGAGGGTATATGTCAGAAGAAACGCTGTTCAGCAAAATTATTAAGGGTGAAATTCCGGCTGACATTATTTATCAAGACGAGCATTGCATCGCCATTAAAGATATCGCGCCCAAGGCTCCGGTGCATTTATTGGTGATTCCGCGGAAAATCATTCCCCGTATTATCGATGCCGAGACAGAAGACCAAGCCTTACTGGGCCATTTGATGCTGGCCGCTGGCAAGATCGCTGAAGAGGCTGGTGTTGGCGATGCCTTTCGTCTGATCATCAATAATGGCGCCGGTGCCGGGCAAACGGTGTTTCATTTGCACGTACATATACTGGGCGGCAAGAATTTTTCTGAATCTTCGTTGGGCTTTTAGTTCTCGGTTTTTAGCACGCCAACTTTTCTTTTAAAATTTATTTGATGCTCCAAGTGGGGCGGGACTCATATGTTAGACGTAAAATCGAGTGCGGACATCCGCCAGGCCTTTCTGGACTTCTTTGCCGAGCGCGACCACCGCGTTGTCGCCAGCAGCTCTTTGGTGCCGGGTAATGACCCCACCCTGTTGTTCACCAATGCCGGCATGGTGCAGTTTAAGGATGTTTTTCTCGGCGCCGAGCAGCGCGATTATCAACGTGCCACCAGCTCCCAGCGCTGTGTGCGCGCCGGTGGCAAGCACAATGATTTAGAAAACGTCGGTTATACCGCCCGCCACCACACCTTCTTTGAAATGCTCGGCAACTTTAGCTTTGGCGATTATTTTAAGCGCGATGCCATCAAGCTGGCCTGGACTTTCCTCACCGAAGTATTAGGCCTACCCGAAGAACGCCTCTGGATTACTGTACATATTTCCGATGCCGAAGCCGAAAAAATCTGGCTGGAGGAGATGGGCGTTAGCGCTGAGCGCTTTTCCCGCCTCGACGAAGACAACTTCTGGCAAATGGGCGACACTGGCCCCTGCGGCCCCTGCTCTGAAATCTTTTATGACCACGGTGCCGATGTGCCGGGTGGCCCACCGGGCAGTGAGGATGACGACCTTGATCGCTATATCGAAATCTGGAACCTGGTGTTTATGCAGTACGAGCGCGACCGCGATGGCGAGATGACGCCTCTGCCCAAGCCGTCCATCGATACCGGTATGGGCCTGGAGCGTATCGCCGCGATTATGCAGGGGGTGCACAGCAACTACGAGATTGACCTCTTCCAGCACCTGATTAAAGCGGCGGCCGAGGCGACGCACTGCACCGACCTCGAACACAAGTCGTTGCGGGTGATTGCCGACCACATTCGCTCGTCGTCTTTCTTGATTGTCGACGGCGTGCTGCCTTCGAATGAGGGGCGCGGTTATGTGCTGCGGCGCATTATTCGTCGCGCCCTGCGCCACGGCCATAAGCTGGGCATGACGGGCATCTTCTTTAATACCCTGGTTGTGCCATTGGTCGAGCAAATGGGTGCGGCCTATCCCGAGCTTGCCGCTAAACAGGCCCTGGTTGAAAAAGCCCTGCTGGCTGAAGAGGCGCAATTCAGTAAAACCCTCGATAAGGGCATGGGTGTGTTGACGGCGGCGCTTGCCGACTTGTCGGGCAAAATGATACCCGGTGAGGTGGTCTTTAAACTCTACGATACCTACGGCTTCCCCCTCGATTTAACCAACGACATTGCCCGCGAGCAGGGCTATGAGCTGGATGAAGCGGGCTACAAAAGCTGCATGGAAGAGCAAAAAACCCGCGCCCGTGCGGCCAGCCGCTTTGGTGTTGATTACACCGCACAGCTCGACATCGCCGGTGAAACAGCCTTTGTTGGCTATCAAGCCTTGCAGGCCAGCGCAAAAATCACCGGACTGTTTCTCGAAGGTGTAGTGGTTGGCGCATTGAATGCTGGTGACGAAGCTATGCTAGTACTCGACAGCACTGCTTTTTATGCCGAGTCCGGCGGCCAGGCCGGTGACCGTGGTGAATTACTCACTGCGGGGGGGCGCTTTGTCGTCAGTGATTGCCAGAAGCAGGGTGATAACCATATCCACATTGGTCGCTTGGTCGAGGGTGCAATGGCTGTCGGCGAAGCCGTTACCGCCCAGGTCGATGCCGACAAGCGACAGGCGACAGCGGTCAATCACTCGGCGACTCACCTGTTGCACGCAGCCTTGCAAGAAGTGCTGGGCGAACACGTCGTGCAAAAGGGTTCATTAGTGGATGCCGAGCGTTTGCGTTTTGACTTTGCCAACCCCCAGGCGATGACGGCGGATGAAGTTAAAGCCGTTGAAGCTATAGTCAATAAGCAAATTCGCCACAACAGTGCGGTGCAAACCGAACTGATGTCGATGGAGGACGCTCAGAATAGCGGTGCGATGGCGCTGTTTGGCGAGAAGTACGGCGACAGTGTGCGCGTACTGACCATGGGCGATGGTTTTTCTGTCGAGCTTTGTGGCGGCACCCACGCCCAGCGCACCGGGGATATTGGCTTGTTTCACATTACTTCCGAGTCGGGTGTGGCGGCTGGTGTGCGCCGGGTCGAAGCGGTGGCCGGTGCCCCTGCTCTGGCCTGGTTTGGCGAACTTGAGCAAACACTCGATAACGTCACCTCAACATTAAAAGCCGGGCGGGCTACGGTGCTGGATAAGGCGGCGACGCTGGTCGAAACGAATCGCGCCTTAAATAAAGAGCTGGAAGCTTTGAAGGTGAAGCTGGCCAGTGCCTCGGGTGGTGACTTGCTCGATGAGGCAAAAACCATTGCCGGTGTTCTAGTGTTGGCTAAAAAGATTGAGGGTGCTGACGCCAAAACTCTGCGCGATATGCTCGACCAGTTGCGCTCGCGCATGGATAAGGGCGTGATACTACTGGCCGCTGAGAGCGATGGAAAGATTGCCCTGAGTGCTGGCGTTACCAAAAACCTTACCGCTGATATTAAGGCGGGCACATTAATGCAGTTCGTTGCGCCGCAAATTGGCGGCAAGGGCGGTGGTCGCCCGGATATGGCTCAGGGCGGCGGCACCGACAGTGCTGCACTGCCGGGGGCCCTCGACTCGGTCTTTACCTGGGTTGAAGAGTGCCTAGGTTGAAGGCCAGTTAAGTACTTGAATGCCCAAGCTTGTTCTGTTTAATCGGGTTTCGCTTTCTGGTTGGTTAGTGTACATTTGCGCCCCCTCGTCGATGGGTGCCAATTCGCTGGATGCTGGCATTAGCCAAAATGCGATTTTGCAGCGCCCATCCACACTGTTAGCGGTCGAGTTGAAAATGAGTTTAATAGTTCAAAAGTACGGTGGTACCTCGGTCGGTTCTGTCGAGCGCATCGAGGCCGTGGCCAAAAAAATCGCCGCCTGCCGTGCTGGCGGTGACGACATCGTGGTGGTGGTTTCGGCCATGAGTGGCGAAACCAATCGCCTGCTGGGCCTCTCCGATGCCATTACCGAAACACCGACGCCCCGTGAAATTGACGTGTTGGTGTCTACGGGTGAGCAGGTCACGATCGCGCTGCTGAGTATGGCGCTGAATAAGATCGGTTGCGAGGCGCGTTCCTACACCGGTGCCCAAGTGAGAATACTCACCGACGATTCCCACACCAAGGCGCGTATTGAAGAAATTGATGTCGAGCGGATGCAGGCCGACCTGGAGTTGGGTCGCGTGTTGGTGGTGGCTGGTTTTCAGGGTGTCGACAGCAAGGGCAATATCACGACGCTGGGCCGGGGCGGTTCCGATACCTCGGCCGTCGCTTTAGCGGCGGCCTTGAAAGCCGATGAGTGCCAAATTTACACCGATGTCGATGGCGTTTATACCACTGACCCGCGAGTGGTCGAGGGTGCTCGTCGGCTGGAGAAAATTACTTTCGAAGAAATGCTGGAGATGGCGAGCCAGGGCTCGAAGGTCTTACAAATTCGTGCCGTGGAGTTTGCCGGCAAGTACAAGGTGCCGTTGCGCGTTCTCTCGAGCTTTAAAGACGGCCCCGGCACATTAATAACCCTTGAGGATGGTGACAGCATGGAAAAACCTATAATTTCCGGCATCGCGTTTAATCGTGACGAGGCCAAGCTGACGATTCAGGGCATTCCCGATACACCCGGTGTGGCGTCGCGGATTCTTGCACCCATTGGCGAGGCCAATATCGAAGTCGACGTGATCATTCAAAATGTCTCCGAAGACGGCACCACGTCGCTGACCTTTACCGTGCACCGCAACGATATCAGCCGCGCCCGTGGCCTGCTCGAGGGCATCGCCCTGCAGCTAAAGGCGCGCTCGGTGGTGGCCGATGACCAAATTGCCAAAGTATCGCTGGTAGGGGTCGGTATGCGCTCCCATGCAGGCGTTGCTTCGCGGATGTTTACCGCCTTGGCGGAGCACAATATCAATATTCAGATGATCACCACCTCCGAGATTAAGATCGCAGTGGTGATCGATGAGAAGTACCTTGAGCTGGCCGTACGGGCCTTACACTCGGCCTTTGAGCTGGAGAGCGAGGCAAAATAACACGCTTGGTCTATATTTTCCCTTAGAATGAGTGTTTGTTAGCCGATAGACGGTATTAGACAATTCGATGCTAGCAGGTAGAATGCCCGGTCGTTACGTAGTACTAGCGAAGGTTGTATCGGAAATAAAAAATACTTGCCGATATTTTGGAGACGCCGCGGCTGCATGAGAGGTCATGGCATTAATTGTAGAATCAAGGAGAAAGGTATGCTCATTTTAACAAGGCGTGTAGGAGAGACCCTTGTAATAGGTGATGACGTGACAGTGACTGTGCTGGGCGTTAAAGGTAATCAGGTTCGTCTCGGAGTCAATGCACCGAAAGAAATTTCAGTGCACAGAGAGGAAATCTACCAGCGTATACAAGATGAAAAAAACCAGGAGTCTGGAGCTGAATAGCCCCTTTGTTTTTACTGGCAGTATGGTATTATCCCCGCCCTCAGAAGTGGGCTGCCAGTTTCTCGCGTCTTTAAGTACATTATATTAAGGCGTCTTGGCTGAATTTTTTGAAGCGTTAAATATCACCTGATCGATAACGTGGTTCTCGGTTTTCTCAATGCAGAGTCAACCAGGGATTTCGGATCGGTGTTGATAAAAAGTAAGCACTGGCAAGTTAATTAGGTCAGTACAGTTTCTGGTGAGGTGGCCGAGTGGCCGAAGGCGCTCCCCTGCTAAGGGAGTATATCTTGATCGGTATCGAGGGTTCGAATCCCTCCCTCACCGCCATAAGCACAAACCCCACTGCCTTGCTAGGCGGTGGGGTTTTTGCGTTTTGGCTGCGGGATAATTGGCCTTGAGTCCCGTCTAGGGTTTTTTGTCGTGAATTAAAACCTTAACTTGTTGTAACGACTCCAAGCATCTCTTCCGCATGGGAGCGTGTCTTCGCCGTTATCTTCTCGCCCCCCAGCATGCGGGCAATTTCTTCTATACGCTCTTTCTCGTTCAAAGCGACAAGGCTGCTTTGATTGGATTTCTCGCCCTTTTGCTTTTTGGCCAATAAGTGATGATGGGCGCAGCTGGCCACCTGGGGCAGGTGGGAAATACAGATCACCTGACCACTGTCGCCTAGCTCGCGCAGCAGTTTGCCGACGGTCTCTGCCGTTGCGCCGCCAATGCCGACATCGACTTCATCAAAAACCAGCACGGGGATGGTGGAGTTGTGGGCGGCCACTACCTGAATCGCCAGACTGACTCGCGACAGCTCGCCACCCGATGCCACTTTGTTGAGGGAGCGATGGGCCTGGCCGGGATTGGTGCTAATTAGCAGCTCGACTGTTTCGAGTCCTTTCTGACTGTAATTATTCGCGAGAGGCGTGATGGCTATTTGCAGACTGGCATCGGCCATCGCCAGGGCTTGCAGCTGTTGATTAATCTTCTGCTCAAATTTTTTCGCGGCTTTCTTTCTTGCCGAAGAGAGTTTTTTGGCCTTGTTTTGGTAGCTGGCCGCTAGTGCTTTCACGCGCTCGGTGAGGGCGTCGGCATCATTATCATTGGCGGAAAGGCTGGCAAGCTCAGTGCTTAATTGCTCGCCAAGTTCGGGCAGTTCATTGGCCTTCACTTTGTGTTTGCGGGCCAGTTGGTAGGCGGTGGAGAGTCTATCTTCGACCAGTTGCAGGCGGGCGGGGTCGGGTTCTACCTGGCCGATATAGGTCTGCAATTCGCCAAGCGCCTCTTCAACCTGAATGTGGGCGCTATCGAGCAGCGAAAGGGCTTCTTTCAGGGCTGGGCTGTTTTGCGCCATAGCCCTGAGCAGCTGACTGGCGCGGCTCAGGGCGGGCAATACGGTCAACTGCGACGAGGCTTCACCATCGCACAAGGCGAGCACCTGGTGGCTGTCGATCAGGATAGTGTCGGCATTGGTCAGTAGTGACTGCTCTTGCTCAAGCGCTTCCACTTCGCCGGTTTGCAGGTCGAGTTCGTTGAGTTCTTGCGATTGAAAGGTGAGTAAGTCTTTGCGCGCCAGTGTTTCATCGGCGCGCTGCTCGATTTCTTCCAGTCGGGACTTAGCCTGATGCCAGTTTTTGTAGTCTTCGCCGACCTGCTTCAGCAGCTGCTGATGGCCGCCAAACTCATCGAGCAAGGTGCGCTGGTGTTCTTTTGAGAGCAGTGATTGATGCTCGTGCTGATGGTGGATGTCGATCAGCAGGGTGCCCAGTGTACGCAGCTGCGTCATGGTGGCCGGTTGGCCGTTGATATAACCGCGAGAGCGACCGTCCCGGGTTAGTATGCGGCGCAGCAGACAATCATCGACGTTGTCGAGGTCGTTGTCGGCCAGCCATTGCGCCGCTGGCGACGAGTTTTCCACGGCAAAGCTGGCACAGACTTCTGCCCGTTCGGCGCCGCTGCGAATGCGGTCAGTATCGCCGCGATCGCCAAGGGCTAGGCCCAGGGCGTCAAGTACCAGTGACTTGCCCGCGCCCGTTTCGCCAGTAATGGTGGTCAGGCTGGAGCTGAACTCCACGTCCATAGATTCGACCAGGGTGAACTGTTTAATCGTAAGAGCTGTCAGCAAGGCAAGTGTCGCCAATTATTAGAATCAAGCGCAGTTATACCGAAGAGTTGCTGCTAATTGCAATTGTCTATTTAAAAGCTGACTTGAAAGCACTTTTTTCGACCCAATATAGCCGGGGAAGTCATTATTGAGGGTGGGTAACACGTGGCCACTGAAGAGCAAGAAACACAAGGTTCAGAGCAAGAGCCAGAAGAACTGTTAGAGCAAGAAGCTACAGCTGAAAATGAAGACGCTACCGTCGAGCCTGATGCCGCCGCTTTGAATGAAGCGCTGCAGCAGGCAAAGGATCAAACCCTGCGTACTCAGGCCGAGATGCAAAACCTGCGTCGCCGGGTAGACCGTGATGTTGAAAATGCCCACAAGTTTGCGCTGGAAAAGTTTGTTGGCGAACTGTTGCCTGTGGTCGATAACCTCGAGCGCGCACTGGCTGCCATTGCTGGTGATGATGAAAGCTTGTCAGCGGCGCGAGAGGGCATAGAGCTAACCCTGAAGAATTTCCTCGGCGTGCTCGATGGTCACAAAGTGAAGCCGGTCGAGCCCACGGGTGAGACCTTTAATCCCGATTTCCATCAAGCCATTTCGATGGTGCCCAGCCCAGATGTAGCGGCGAACACGGTGCTGGAGGTCTTTCAAAAGGGCTATACCCTCAATGATCGCCTTGTCAGACCAGCAATGGTGGTGGTCTCAAAGGGTGGCGAATAGCAAATTACTCGTTGCAGGGTTGAATTTATCAATCCTGGGACAATATATAAGCGCATAGCAACGCTGTACTTGAATTAACGACATTAATGAACTGCGGTTTGGAGAAAACAGGCATGGGCAAGATTATCGGAATTGACTTGGGCACAACTAACTCTTGTGTGTCAGTAATGGAGGGCGACAAGCCCAAAGTGATTGAGAACGCTGAAGGGGGTCGCACCACGCCTTCCGTTGTTGCCTACACAGAGGAAGGTGAGACACTGGTGGGCCAGGCGGCCAAGCGCCAATCGGTTACCAATCCCACGAAAACCCTGTTTGCGGTCAAGCGTTTGATCGGCCGTCGTTTTGAAGACAAGGTCGTACAAAAAGATATTGAGATGGTGCCCTATGCCATCGCCAAGGCCGACAACGGTGATGCCTGGGTCGAGATAGACGGTGAGAAAAAGGCACCGCCACAGGTTTCCGCCGAAGTCCTCAGCAAGATGAAAAAAACCGCCGAAGATTACCTCGGTGAGAGCGTTTCTGAGGCGGTGATTACGGTCCCCGCTTATTTTAACGACTCCCAGCGTCAAGCAACCAAAGATGCTGGCAAGCTGGCGGGCCTCGATGTTAAGCGAATTATCAACGAGCCGACTGCTGCCGCTCTGGCCTATGGCATGGACAGCGCCACTGGTGACCAAGTTATCGCCGTTTATGATCTTGGTGGTGGTACCTTCGATATCTCGATTATTGAAATTGCCGATGTCGATGGTGAGACTCAATTTGAAGTGCTGTCCACCAACGGAGACACCTTCCTCGGTGGTGAAGATTTCGATATGCGTTTGATCGAATATCTCGCCGACGAATTTAAGAAAGACAACGCCGTTGACCTGAAGGGTGATCCCTTGGCCATGCAGCGCTTGAAGGAAGCAGCAGAGAGCGCCAAGATCGCCCTGTCCTCGGCGCAACAAACCGAAGTTAATTTGCCCTATATTACCGCCGATGCCACCGGCCCTAAGCACTTGGTGGTGAAGCTCACTCAGTCCAAGCTAGAGTCACTGGTTGAAGATTTGGTTGAGCGTTCACTGGCACCGCTTAAGACAGCATTGAAAGATGCGAACATGTCAGCCTCCGATATCGACGATGTGATTTTGGTCGGTGGTCAAACGCGTATGCCGCTGGTGCAGAAGAAAGTCACTGACTTCTTCGGTAAAGAGCCGCGCCGTGATGTTAACCCCGATGAAGCTGTTGCCGTGGGTGCTGCGATTCAGGGTGCCGTATTGTCGGGTGATGTTACCGACGTATTGCTGCTGGATGTCACGCCACTGACCTTGGGTATCGAAACCATGGGTGGAGTTGCTACCCCTGTGATTGAGAAAAACACCACTATCCCGACTAACAAGTCGCAGATTTTCTCCACCGCTGATGACAATCAGGGCGCGGTGACTATTCACGTTGTTCAGGGCGAGCGCAAGCAAGCGGCGAGCAATAAATCACTAGGTCGTTTTGATCTGGCCGATATTCCACCCGCACCGCGCGGCGTACCGCAAATTGAAGTGTCTTTTGACATCGACGCCAACGGTATCCTCCACGTCTCTGCGAAGGACAAGGCCACCGGCAAAGAGCAGTCCATTGTCATTAAGGCCTGCTCGGGTTTGTCCGATGAAGAAATCGAGCAAATGGTTAAAGATGCCGAAGCGAATGCCGATAGTGACCGTAAGTTTGAAGAGCTAGCCCAGGCGCGCAACACGGCCGACGGTCTTGCTCACGCGGCGCAGAAAACCCTCGACGAAGCCGGTGACAAAGCCACGGACGAAGAGAAAGGCCAGATCGAAGAAGCCATTAAAGGCGTTGAAGAAGCGGTTAAAGGTGACGATAAGGAAGCTATAGAAACCGCTGCTGCAAAACTGTCTGAAGTCTCGGGTGGCCTAGCGCAAAAGATGTACGCCGAAGCCGAACAGGCAGAAGCGGGTGCGGGCGGTGAAGCTGGCGCTGAAGCGGCTGACGACGGCGAAGATGTTGTCGATGCCGAGTTTGAAGAGGTCGACGAAAGCGACACTAAATAGCCTTTTTTTCGGGTGAAATAACCCGGCTTAAGGTGCCGCCACAAAACGCAGGTTTAAGCCCCTGCGTTTTGTGCTAAGTGGTGCAGTTACAAATTGGCGCAGAATAAATTACTGAGTAAATTATGGCGAAGCGGGATTACTACGAAATACTAGGCGTATCGAAAGACCAAGATGCGAAGGCCATTAAAAAAGCCTATCGCCGAGTCGCGATGAAGCATCACCCGGATAGAAATCCGGATGATGAAAGCGCCGAGGAAAAGTTTAAAGAGGCCAGCGAAGCTTACGAAGTATTGTCCGATGAGGACAAGCGCGCCGCTTATGATCGTTACGGCCACGAAGGCGTTAATGCCCAGGCGGGAGCCGGTGGCGGAGGTGGTTTTGGAGATGTCTTCGGTGATGTGTTCGGCGATATCTTTGGCGGTGGTGGCCGTGGTCGAGGCCCTGCGCGTGGTGCCGATTTACGTTACGACCTGCAGCTCGATCTAGAAGAGGCTGCCAAGGGCACTAAGACCACTATTCGTGTACCGGTCAAGGTTAACTGCGGCGAATGTAAAGGCAGCGGTGCGCGCAAGGGCACCTCGCCAATCAATTGTACGACCTGCCACGGTGTGGGTCAGGTGCGCGTTTCTCAGGGCTTTTTCTCCGTTCAGCAAACCTGCCCCCAGTGCCGCGGTCGCGGCAAAATGATCGCCGACCCCTGTGGCAAATGCTACGGCAATGGCCAGGTTGAAGAGCAAAAAACCCTGTCGGTGAAAGTACCGGCCGGTGTCGATACCGGTGATCGCATTCGTTTGTCAGGCGAGGGCGAAGGCGCCCCCGGCGGTGGCCCGTCGGGTGATCTCTATGTGCAAATTGTGGTGCGTGATCACGCCATCTTCCAGCGCGACGGTGCCAATCTTTACTGTGAAGTGCCGATTGGCTTTGCCGATGCAGCCCTCGGTGGCGAGTTAGAAGTACCGACGCTCGATGGTCGCGTTAAGCTGAAAATTCCCGCTGAGACACAAACCGGTAAGCTGTTCCGCATGCGCGGTAAAGGCGTTGCCCCCGTTCGCGGTGGTGGACCGGGTGACTTGCTCTGTCGCGTCACGGTAGAGACGCCGATTAAACTCAACTCAAAACAGAAAGAATTAATGCGCGAGTTGAATGAGTCGCTGCAACACGACAAACACTCACCACGGCGCACCTCGTGGTTTAAAGGCGTAAAGAGCTTCTTTGATAGTTTTAGTGGCTAGCTAAAGACGGGGTGCACTTACTGCGCTACCAATAACGGTTACAAAGAGAGTCAGTTGAGGGTAATACAATGATAAAAGTAGCCGTTACCGGTGCCGGTGGTCGTATGGGCAAAACCCTGATCGAAGCGATTGCCATCAATGAACAGGTGCAATTAAGTGCCGCCATCGAACGCCCCGGCAGCTCGCTGATTGGCGTCGATAGTGGCGAACTGGCGGGTATTGGTCGCAATGACATTGCCGTGGTCGATAATCTCGACGGCGTGATTAATGACTTCGACGTGCTGGTCGACTTCACCGCCCCCGTCGCCACCGCAGCCAATGCTACTCTTTGTGCGGCCAATAACAAACATATGGTCATCGGCACCACCGGTTTTACCGATGAGCAAATGGCCGCAGTCGATACCCTGGCTGAATCCACCGCCATTTGTATGGCTACCAATTTCAGCACCGGGGTTAACCTGTGTTTTAAATTACTCGATGTCGCCGCCCGCGTGCTCGGTGATGATGTTGATATCGAGATTGTCGAGGCCCACCACCGCCACAAGGTCGATGCCCCCTCGGGCACCGCTTTGAGCATGGGCAAAGTCGTCGCTAATGCCCTCGATAGAGATCTCTCAAAAGTTGCCGTTTACGGCCGCGAAGGCCAGACCGGCGCCCGCGAGCGTGAAACCATCGGCTTTGCCACCGTGCGCGCCGGTGATATTGTTGGTGATCACACTGTCATTTTTGCCGCCGACGGCGAGCGTGTTGAAGTCACCCACAAAGCCTCAAGCCGTATGTCCTTTGCCCGTGGTGCCGTGCGCGCGGCCGCTTGGGTGGTTGCCCAGCCAGCGGGGAATTACGATATGCAGGATGTGTTGGGTTTAAAGTAGTTGTTGGCTCTGCTTACTTGGTAATCCTTATGGATTGGTCCAAATGGCAGCTTACTTAAGCATTTATTCATGTCTTTTTGTCTAGTAGATGCGCCCGGGTACTCTCTCGGCGCCCTTAACAGCGACATCAGTTTGGTTTTCTCTGTCGTCACACTTGGTAGACGTTTCAGCGGTAGTGATTTAGAGCCGTTTGCCAAATATCACGCTTCGTGGTGTTTTATCCAAAGGCAGGCTCAAAAATTCTGCGAGGGCCTCTGCGTCAGTAGTGATTTCTTCACAATTAACCAAGCTTATTGAAACTTTAAGGTTGTTTTGGCCAAGAAGTTGAATGAAATAGACAATGGTTGATGCAGATGTACCCCCGCGACCACCAATGCCAATGCCTACCCCACTGAAACTGCGCAGCGGGAATTCGATTCGCGTTTGAAAATCCCCGCTTGGAATCGCTTGCGGACATACCTTCGGTCCGCGTTAAATACCACGCGGTATTGGGATTTTAGAGCTGAATACGTGGCAAAAGAGAAGAGTAGGGCGATCAATAATAATATAACGCTGTCGACCCCGGTCGCCGTAAAGAGTGCGAAATAGAAAAACACCAACGCAACGGTAGCGAATCCAATGGCAATGGCTTTTGATACTTCAGGTGATGAGCAGAATTCCATATCTTACAGAGCGCCCTGTTTGGTGGTGGCTTATGAGCACATCTGCTATCGGGGATCGATGTGCATGCTCGGTGCGCTTAAATCGTATAGCTAGCTTAGCTGACTTTTGGGTGTTTTTTATTGTGACCGGGCTTGTGTGATGAAGATACCGCAGATACAGGTCGCGATATTAACGATTGCTACCGGCACCCCTTTGCGGCTAGGGTGATGACAATAAAAAATAATAATGCACATTCCTGGGGTATCGCCATCATGCCAGACAGTATGTCCGCAAGTTCGATCAATCTTGCTAAGGATTCAACGGAACGTTTTTTTGGCTGGAAAAATGTCGGCCTTCTTTTCGGCGTCTATATGTTGGCCGTCGGCTTTGTGTATTACAGCTTTAACGTTATTTTTCCGGAAATGGTAACCAGTATGAACTGGAGCCGGGGCGATGCCTCCTGGGGGCAAACCCTGCACGGGCTGCTGTACGGTGTGTTTGTGCCCATAGCCGCCTTCTCTGTCAACAAATGGGGGGCGCGGACGACTATTTTGACGGGCATCGTGGTGTTGATCATCGGCTGCATCCTGCTAGGTACTGTGACCACGTCGATTACCGCCTGGATAATCATCTGGGGAGTGGTGATGTCATTCGGTTTCGCTTTCGGCGGCGTCATTCCCATTCAAACCACCATTGCGCAATGGTTTGATAAGCATCGTGCCACCGCTATCGGTTTGGTAATGACGGCTGCTGGCGTGGGCGGCTTTATCGCCCAACCCTTGTTTACCTGGATTATGGGGTCTTTTGGTGATTGGCAAACGGCCTGGCTTTTCGCTTCGGCGTTTGCACTGGCATCGATCATTCTCGCGGCGTTCGTTGTCAATAAGCCCTCTGATCGCGGTCAGCACCCCGATGGCATTCTACACGGTGAAGGCTCATTACAAGATCAACGCGCCAGTGCGAAAATCTATAAAACCAATGAGAGCTGGAGTTTAAAGGAGGCCATTCGCACACCGACGCTGTGGCTGCTTGTCGTGCTTTCTCTCGGCGGTGTCATGCCCCTCTACTTGCTGGTGGTGCACGGGGTGTTGCACCTGCGTGATTTGCAGTTTCAGCCCATGGAGGCGGCCAGTGTATTGAGCGCGATGTTGGCGGGCAGCGCTTGCGCGCGCTTTCCGATTGGTTGGCTGGGTGACCGCATGGAGCCTCGGCGAATCCTGTTTAGTTTGTTTGTCAGTTCAATTATTGCCCTCACGCTGATTTGGCAGGCGCCCAATATAAGCCTGCTGCTATTAGCCGGGGCAATGTTTGGTGCCGCCTACGGTGGCACGCTGGTGATGATCCCTACGATGGTCGCTAATTATTTCGGTGCTGAATCCTTTGCCAGTATTAATGGCTTTATTTTTCCCTTGCAGATTGTGATCAGTAGTTTAGTGCCGGTCGGTGCAGGTTATATGGCGGATATGACCGGCAATTACGATATGGCGTTTATCGCTATTATTAGCTTTACCTGCGTGGGGGCAGTTTGCGCATTAATTACCCGGCCACCGGTAAGGGTGGTCGCGTAGCTCGTCAGTGAGATTGTGGCCTTAGCTTCGGTAGGGCTACGGGGCATGCTCTGGGTGAGGGGGTTAATGTGGCGATGATCATGCCCCACGGCACTTGATGGCATACTGTGAGTGCATGGCGGATTTGGCCTGGCACCCCCCTGCTTTAGTAGCGCTGTCTCTACTCACCTTGACGCAGCTTCGAGTTCAGATTCATTTCATCCAGGCCCGGTGTTGTACTGGACAGAATGCCCATAATCTCCTAAAATTCCGCCTCAGGTTTCCACTGCCCGGAAGACCTGTATCTAAGAGGTGAGATGACCTAACGAATGCGCTAATAAACGAGATGGAACAATTGGTTCATCTCGTTTTTTTACAGCCGCAGAAAAGTCATTTCTCTTGTACAGGCCTAAGCACTAATCGTTACCGGCAGGTTATCTCGTTTCATTCATTTTCGTTGATAGAGGAGTCTGTATTGAATTCGCCTGCCCGTCGCCCCGCCATTCTCGTACTTGCGGATGGCACTGTTTTTAAAGGCACTTCCATTGGTGCTGAAGGCATCTCCAGTGGCGAAGTGGTCTTTAATACGGCCTTAACTGGGTATCAGGAGATTCTTACCGACCCGTCCTACGCTCGCCAAATTGTGACTCTCACCTATCCCCATATCGGCAATGTCGGTGTCAATGCCGACGATGAAGAGTCGACGGACATTTGGGCCGCCGGCCTGGTGATTCGCGATCTGCCTCTGCTGGTGAGCAATTTCCGCAGCGAACAAAATCTCGATGACTATCTGAAAGCACGCGGCATTGTCGGTATCGCCGATATTGATACCCGCAAGCTGACTCGCTTGTTGCGTAGCAAGGGCGCACAGAATGGCTGTTTGATGGTTGGCGATGTCAGTGTCGAACAGGCGCTAGCGGCCGCTCAAGAATTTGGCGGTTTGAAGGGTGTGGATCTGGCCAAAGAAGTCAGCGTTAGCAAGCCTTATACCTGGAGTGAAGGCTCCTGGCAGCTGGCCAGTGCTGCGGCTTCGACAACTTCCGATACCGGCTCGTCATCTAGCGCTTCTGCTAAGCCTTCAACTACGAAGCCTCTCTATAAAGTCGTCGCCTACGACTTTGGCGTCAAGCGCAACATCTTGCGCATGCTGGCGGATCGCGGCTGCGAGCTGCACGTTGTACCCGCACAAACTCCCGCCGCAGCAGTATTGGCGATGGCCCCCGATGGTGTTTTCCTGTCGAACGGTCCCGGTGATCCCGAGCCCTGTGACTATGCGATTGCTGCTATTAAAGAATTACTCGAGTCGGGCATTCCGCTGTTTGGCATCTGCTTGGGTCACCAGTTATTGGCGCTGGCATCTGGTGCTACCACCTTGAAGATGAAGTTCGGTCACCACGGAGCCAATCATCCGGTGCAAAACCTCGATGATAAGACCGTATTGATCACCAGCCAGAACCACGGCTTTGCCGTCGATGAGCAGACCCTGCCGGATAATTTGCGTGCCACTCACCGCTCGTTATTTGACGACTCGCTGCAGGGCATCCACCGTACTGACAAGCCGGCCTTTAGTTTTCAGGGCCACCCCGAGGCCAGCCCCGGCCCCCACGATGCGGCCCCCTTGTTCGACCATTTCTTCGAACTGATGGCACAACACTCTTCCAACACATAGGGCCTCGACAGAGGTCTATTAGACAGGCGCGATAAACACTTATGCCAAAACGCAGTGATTTACACAGTATTCTGATTCTCGGTGCCGGCCCGATTGTGATTGGCCAGGCCTGTGAGTTCGACTACTCCGGCGCCCAGGCGTGTAAAGCGCTGCGTGAAGAGGGTTACCGGGTAGTGCTGGTGAACTCAAATCCGGCGACTATCATGACCGATCCGGCGATGGCCGATGCTACCTATATTGAGCCCGTCGAGTGGCGCACGGTGGCGAAAATTATCGAACAGGAACGCCCCGACGCCGTATTGCCGACCATGGGTGGGCAGACCGCGCTTAACTGCGCCCTCGATCTGGCTCGCGAAGGCGTGCTTGAAAAGTTTGGTGTCGAGCTGATCGGTGCCAGCAGTGACGCCATCGACAAGGCCGAAGACAGAGAGCGCTTCGACAAGGCGATGAAGGCCATCGGCCTCGAAACGCCGCGCTCTTATATTGTCCACAGTTTGGAAGAAGCCCTGCAGGTGCCGGATCAGTTCGGCTATCCCTGCATTATTCGCCCCTCATTCACCATGGGCGGTTCCGGTGGTGGCATCGCCTATAACGGCGAAGAGTTTGAAGAGATTTGTAAGCGCGGCCTCGACCTGTCGCCGACCAGTGAACTCTTAATTGATGAGTCACTGATTGGTTGGAAAGAGTACGAAATGGAGGTGGTGCGGGACAAGAACGACAACTGCATCATTATCTGCTCGATCGAAAACTTTGACCCCATGGGCATTCACACCGGTGACTCCATTACCGTCGCCCCGGCGCAAACTCTGACCGATAAAGAATATCAGCTGATGCGTAATGCCTCGGTTGCCGTGCTGCGGGAGATCGGTGTTGAAACCGGTGGCTCTAACGTGCAGTTTGGCGTTAACCCGGTCGATGGCCGTTTGGTAGTGATTGAGATGAACCCTCGGGTGTCTCGCTCCTCTGCGCTGGCGTCCAAGGCGACCGGTTTCCCCATCGCCAAAATAGCGGCCAAGCTGGCAGTTGGCTATACCCTTGACGAGTTGAAAAACGATATTACCGGCGGCGCCACACCGGCCTCTTTCGAGCCCAGCATCGATTACGTCGTTACCAAAATACCGCGTTTTGCCTTTGAAAAATTTGCCAAGGCCAGCCCCATACTCACCACACAAATGAAGTCGGTGGGTGAGGTGATGGCCATTGGTCGCACGTTTCAGGAGTCTATGCAGAAAGCCCTGCGCGGCTTAGAGGTTGGCGTTGCCGGCTTCGATCCCCATGTTGATCTGGCCAGTGATGGCGCTGAGGCGACTATTCGCGAGCAGCTTGCCTCCGCTCAGCCCGAGCGCATCTGGTATATAGCCGATGCCTTCAGAGCAGGAATGAGCCTGGATGAGGTGTTTGAGCTGACTGAAATCGACCGTTGGTTTTTGGTGCAAATTGCAGACCTGGTACAGGTCGAGCAAGGTCTGGTGGGTGGTGATGTTGCCAGCCTCGATGGCCCCTCTCTATATGCCCTGAAACGCAAAGGTTTTGCCGATAAGCGTATTGCCGACTTGATCGGCGTTGGCGAAGCCGACGTTAGAGCGCGTCGTCGCGAACTGGATATTAAACCCGTTTACAAGCGCGTTGATACCTGTGCAGCGGAGTTCGCTACCGATACCGCCTATATGTATTCCACCTATGAGGAGGAGTGTGAAGCGGCACCGTCTGACAAAGATAAGATTCTGGTGCTCGGTGGCGGTCCCAACCGTATCGGTCAGGGCATTGAATTTGATTACTGCTGTGTACACGCGGCATTGGCCCTGCGTGACGACGGCTATGAAACCATTATGGTCAACTGTAATCCGGAGACGGTGTCGACGGATTACGATACTTCTGACCGCCTCTATTTTGAGTCGGTGACTCTCGAAGACGTGTTGGAAATTGTCGCCCTCGAAAAGCCGGTCGGCGTGATTGTGCAGTTTGGCGGTCAAACACCGCTTAAGTTAGCCCGGGCTCTTGAGGCCGAGGGCGTGCCAATTATTGGCACCACACCCGATGCTATCGACCGCGCGGAAGATCGCGAGCGCTTCCAGAAAATGATTGAAAAGCTCGGCCTGTTACAGCCACCGAATGCCACGGTGCGCTCGGTTGAGGCAGCTGTTGAGAAGGCGGCGGCAATTGGCTACCCGCTGGTGGTGCGCCCCTCCTATGTGCTCGGCGGTCGGGCGATGGAAATCGTCTACGGCGAGGACGAGCTGAATCGCTATATGCGCGAAGCGGTGCAGGTGTCGGATGACTCGCCAGTGCTACTCGATTACTTCCTGTCCTCGGCAATTGAGCTGGATATTGATGCAGTTTCCGATGGCGAAGAAGTGGTCATCGGTGCGCTGATGCAGCACATCGAGCAAGCAGGCATTCACTCCGGTGACTCGGCCTGTTCACTGCCACCCTACAGCTTGCCCGCCGATGTGCAGGAAGAGATGAAAGACGTGGTCAAAGCCATGGCCCGTGAACTGGGCGTCAAAGGCTTGATGAACGTGCAGCTGGCCTGGCAGGACGAGAAAATTTACGTCATTGAGGTCAATCCTCGGGCTTCGCGCACCGTGCCTTTCGTTTCTAAGTGCATTGGCGTATCGCTGGCTAAAATAGCCGCGCGCTGTATGGCGGGTCAAACACTGGCGAGCCAGGGTTTCACGAAAGAGATTGTGCCCGAGCATTTCAGTGTTAAAGAGGCGGTGTTCCCCTTTAATAAATTCCCCGGCATCGACCCCATTCTCGGCCCAGAGATGAAGTCGACGGGCGAGGTGATGGGCATCGGCGAGACCTTTGCCGAGGCCTATGCCAAAGCACAGCTCGGTGCGGGTGATGAGATCCCCAGCGAGGGCACGGCCTTTATCAGTGTGCGTGAGCGCGATAAAGGCGAGATTGTCGGTGTCGCCAAACAATTGGTCGAGCTTGGTTTCAAGCTGGTCTCGACGCGCGGTAGTGGCCAGTTGATTCTCGATGCAGGTCTTGAGGTGGAGATTGTCAACAAGGTGAAAGAGGGTCGCCCTCATATTGTCGACATGATTAAAAACGGCAAAATTGACCTCATCGTCAACACCACCGAGGGTCGTGTGGCGATTGAAGATTCCTCGACGATTCGCTCCAGTGCCGAAGCCAAAGGTGTTTACTACACTACTACACTGGCTGGCGGCAATGCCGTGTGCATGGCCTTGCGCCATCAGGGCGAGATGCAGGTACGCGTGCTGCAACAACTTCACGAAGACAAGTAAAAGCTAAAGAAAAGGCAAGTGAATATGAATAATAAAGTACCCATGACCGTGTTTGGCGAAGCGACTCTGCGCGCCGAGCTGGACGATTTAAAAAAGGTGCAGCGCCCGCGCATTGTCGCGGCGATTGCCGAGGCCCGTGCCCATGGTGACCTGAAAGAAAATGCTGAATACCACGCTGCTCGCGATCAGCAAAGTTTTGCCGAGGGGCGCATTCAGGAAGTTGAAGGCAAGCTGGGCCACGCTCAGGTGATTGACGTGAGTAAAATCCCCGTCGGTGACAAGGTCATCTTCGGTGTCACCGTGACGATTATTAATACCGAGAGTGACGCCAGCGTCACCTATACCATCGTCGGCGATGATGAGTCCGATATTAAGCAGAGCAAAATTTCTTACCAATCGCCGATTGCGCGAGCGCTGATTGGTAAAGAAATTGGTGACGTAGTGGTGGTGAAGGCACCTTCGGGCGATATCGAATACGAAATTGATGATGTGGCCCACGGTCAAGCTTAGGCGACATTCATACCGCGAGCACAGTACGTTTAATAATAAATTGAGGGAGAATGCGTGATGCGATTGAAGACACCCCGGGTACACCCGGTACCGGTCGAAGAGTGGAATGACGCACAGAAAGAAGCCCTGGGCAAAGCGCAAATGGGCGGCCGGGTGCTGAATATTTTTAAAACCCTGGCCAATCATGCGGGTCTAGCCAAGCGTTGGATGGTCTTTGCCAACCACATTATGGGCAAGTCAGAGATCACCCTGCGCGATCGTGAGATCGTCATCCTGCGCATAGGTTGGCTGTGTAAGTCGGGCTATGAGTGGGGTCAGCACGTTGTCATCGGTAAAGAGTGCGGTATGACTGATGCAGAGATGGAGTTTCTCAAAGAGGGTGCCGACGCTGCCCACTGGCAAGAAAATGAAGCTCTGCTGATTAAAGCGACGGACGAACTACACGGCGATGCCTTTATTAGCAACGAGACCTGGCAGGGCCTGTGCAAGCACTACAATACGCAGCAAATTATGGACATCGTGTTTACTGCCGGGCAGTACAACCTGGTGTCGATGGCCCTGAACACCCTGGGTGTACAGCTCGATGAGGGTATGACCCTCGATCCCGATCTGGTGCGTTAGCTTAAGCTAGACAATCTGGTTCATCACTTGTCTGGTCGCCACTAGCGGCCTTAGAAAGCATTAAAGAGGAAATACCATGCAATATACAGATTACCAACACCTACTATTTGATCTCAAGCCCAACGGTGTATTGACCATCACCATCAATCGCCCTGAAGTAATGAACGCCACCAATGCGCGTCTGCACTGGGAGCTGACTCAGATATGGGACACAGTTGCCGCTGATGATGACACCAATGTTGTCGTTGTGACGGGTGCGGGTAAAGCCTTCTCTGCGGGTGGCGACCTGAACTGGGTTGAGAATCAGGTGGGTGATGCTACAAGCGTGCAAAGGATTCAGAAAGAGGCAGCCGATATCGTCTACCGTTTACTGGCGCTGGAAAAGCCTGTTATCTCTGCCATCAATGGCGTTGCCGTTGGTGCCGGTCTGGCTGTTGCCCTGATGGCTGATATTAGCGTGATGTCTGAAACGGCTAAATTTACCGATGGCCACGTAAAACTAGGTGTTGGTGCAGGTGACCACGCGGCGATTATTTGGCCCCTGCTTTGCGGTATGTCCAAGGCCAAGTACTACCTGATGACAGCTGAGTTTATCAATGGCGTTGAAGCCGAGCGCATGGGTATGGTCAGTCTGTGTCTACCCCGCGAAGAAGTGTTGCCTAAAGCGATGGAGATCGCCGACAAACTGGCCGCCGGTAGCCAGCAGGCCATTCGCGGTACCAAATCTACACTCAATGGCTGGATGCAAATGGCTGCGCCCATCTTCGACAACTCTCTGCGTATGGAAATGCTCTGCTTCCTCGGTGAAGATGCCGCTGAGGGTATCGCTGCGGTGAAGGAAAAACGCCCTGCAGTTTTCCCTTCTGCTAAGAAGGGGTAGTTGAAGGTTGTTCGTGCTTAAAAAGCGAAGAGACGACAAAGCGAGGCCTTAGAGCTGTGTGCTTGTGGCTTCTACAAAAAACCCGCGTTATTCGACGCGGGTTTTTTTATGGTATTTGGTTTTTAAAGGTGTGGCCTGGGCAGCAGAAATTAGGTCTCGCCAGAAACAACAAACCCCGCTTCTAAGAGCAGGGTTTATTGGAGCTGAAATAGTCCCCACTGTGAGGTGAGGGGTGTTTCAGCTTTATGGCTTTGCAGTGTGCACTTTACTACTTGTATCCAGTAGTAAAGTGATTAAAGCATGACTTGTGGTTTTGCTTGATGGTCCAGCGAAACCGGCAAATTGGCTTTAAGCAGACATCGCCTTAATCTTGGTGTTGAGACGACTTTTATGCCGGGCTGCTTTATTCTTGTGCATAACACCGCCTTTGTCGGCAATGCGGTCGATAACAGGTACCGCAGCGGTATAGGCGGCTTTGGCTGCTTCGACATCGCCGGATTCAATCGCGACAAGGACTTTCTTCAAATAGGTGCGGGCCATAGAACGCATGCTGGCGTTGTGCTGACGTCGGTTTTCATTTTGTTTGGCGCGTTTGCGTGCTTGGGGTGAATTTGCCACCTGGCGTGCTCCGTAATAAGTTGAGTCTGATTTCGAGGTCGGGCATTTTACAGCGGGGTTAAATTTATATCAATAGCTAGAGGCTATCTGTTACGCGCTTAGCGTGCTGATCCAATGCCCATTGAATATGCTCGCTGACCAGCGATGAGGCGAGAGGCAGCGCCTGCTCCAGAACCTCAACAATTTCAGCCGAAGTCGGTGCATTGCCTAGGCCGATGGCGAGGTTGCGCTGCCATCTATCGTAGCCAATACGGCGAATAGGCGAGCCGGCAGTGCGCTGTAAGAATTCCTCCTCCGTCCACTGAAACAGGGTGGTGAGCTTGCTATTGTCGAGGCTGTGGCGGGGGCGGAAGTCGTTTTCGCCGGTGGCTTTGGCGAAGCGATTCCAGGGACAGATAATCTGGCAGTCGTCGCAACCGAACACGCGATTGCCTATGGCTGTGCGAAACTCGAGGGGAATGGGGCCTTTATTTTCGATGGTTAGATAGGAAATACAGCGCCGGGCATCGAGCACATAGGGCTCGGGGAAAGCCTGGGTGGGGCATATTTTAAGACAGGCCCGGCAATTGCCGCATTGTTTTTCAGCGGCGGGGGTATCGGCGGGCAACTCGAGGCTGGTGTAGAGTTCACCGAGGAAAAACCAGGAACCGGCCTCGCGATTGAGTACCAGGCTGTGCTTGCCGATCCAGCCGAGTCCAGCCTGCTCGGCAATGGGTTTTTCCATCACCGGGGCGCTGTCGACAAAGGGTCGTTGAATCACTGGCTGTTGGCTGTGCTCCTCGATGCGTTTGGCGAGAGTCGCCAGACGTTTGCGAATCAGTTTGTGGTAATCACGACCCAGGGCATAGCGCGAAAGATAGGCACTGTCGCCGTCTTTAAGGCGGGCAATCATATCGGTGTCGGGTGACAGGTAATCCATTCTAACGCTGATAATAGAGGCTGTGCCGGGCAGCAGTTGCTCGGGTCGCCAGCGCTTATCACCGTGTTCGGCCAGCCATTGCATCGAGCCATTTAAGCCCTTTGCTAGCCATTGCTGAAGTCGCTCACCCGCCTGTTCAAGGTTGATGTGGGTAAAGCCCACTTGCTGAAAACCCAGTTCGCAGCCCCAGCGGCGGATATCTTCGCGCAGGTCTACTGGTGTGACTGTGCTGGAGTCAGTGTCGGCAGTGCTTGGCGTATATTGCTTGGCTGACATTGTCGCAGCGTACTCCGGTTATCGTATAATTCTGCCAGATCTCAGGGAAAAGCGAATGATAAAAATTTCTAATCGGCTCTATACCGCCAGTGCGGTGCGCGAACTCGATCGCCGGGCCATCGAGGGCGAAGGTATTCCGGGTATTGTACTGATGAAGCGTGCCGGTCGTGAGGCCTTTGACGCGCTACTCGCCCGCTGGCCCGAACCGGAGAAAATCACCGTGTTTTGCGGTGGCGGCAATAATGGTGGCGATGGTTACGTTATTGCGGGCCTGGCTCGGCAACAGCTGATCCCCGTTGAAATTATTCAGCTGGGCGATGCGCAGAAATTAAGCGGCGATGCGCATCGGGCCTGGGCTTTTGCCAATGCTGAGGGCGTGGTGATGCAGTCCTGGCAGAATTATGAATCCAGCGGTGCAGAACTTGCCGGTGGTGTCATCGTTGATGCCTTGCTGGGCACCGGCATTAGTGGCGAGGTGCACGCCGATTATCGCGCCGCTATTACCTCTATTAATCAGGCGGGTTTGCCGGTATTGGCTGCCGATATTCCCTCCGGCCTGTGCAGTGACACGGGTGCAGTGCTTGGTGTTGCCGTTGAGGCGGCGATGACGGTGACTTTTATCGGCACCAAAGTGGGCTTGCTCACGGGCCGTGGCCCCGCTCTGGTTGGCGAATTAAAGTACCGGGATTTGGCTGTTCCAGAAGTTGTTTATGATGACTCAGCAGATAAACCCATGCCCCTGGCAGCGCAGCGGCTTGAACTGAAATCATTACTGGCGGCTTTCCCTCAACGCGAACGCGATGCTCACAAAGGCCGCTTTGGCCATGTGCTAGTTATCGGTGGCGATAAGGGCTACGGCGGAGCGGTGGTGATGGCGGCGGAAGCGGCACTGCGAGTCGGTGCAGGTCTGGTTAGTGTTGCCACTCGTCCGGAACATGTACCCGCACTACTGGCGCGTCGCCCTGAATTAATGGTTAAGGGTGTTACCTCGGGCCAGGAACTGGAGCCGTTTTTACAGGGCCCAACGCTTATTGTGATTGGCCCTGGCCTGGGTCGCTCGCCCTGGTCGGAGCAGATGTTACAAAAGGCGATTGGCAGTGGCTTGCCCATGGTGGTGGATGCCGATGCCCTGAATATTCTTAGCAAGGGCCGAGTTGGGGCTAATGCGAGAGTTGGTGGCGGTGGTGATTCCAGTAGCTGGATATTAACTCCCCATCCGGGCGAAGCGGCACGTTTATTGGGGTGTGCCAATGCCGATATTCAGGCCGACCGATTGGCGGCTTGTCGTGAAATAGCCGATAAATATTCAGCAACTGTACTGTTAAAAGGTGCCGGTACACTCATCACTGATTCTGTAATGAATAGTGATAAAGGTAGTGCGGATGGGCGGCCGCTATGGCTTTGCCCCTACGGTAACCCCGGTATGGCCAGTGGCGGCATGGGTGATGTGCTGGCGGGTGTTATCGGCGGCTTATTGGCTCAGGGTTTAGATGCCTCGATCGCGACCTGTTTGGGGGCCTGTCTGCATAGCGTGGCGGCAGACAGAGCCGCTGAAGAAAACGGAGAAAAAGGTCTACTGGCAAGTGACCTATTCACCCCTCTGCGACATTTGGTCAATGCCCGGTGAGTTTAAGTTGTGAGCTTGATGTCGACTCCGAGGCGGCCATGGTTGCCTTTGGTGAGGCTCTGGGTGATGTGTTATCGGCGCTGAGTTGCCAGGCGGCAGCTGTTATTTACCTGCAGGGCGATCTGGGTGCGGGCAAAACTACGCTTTGTCGCGGTGTACTGCAGGCCCATGGCCATAGTGGGGCGGTAAAAAGCCCGACTTATACTCTGGTGGAGCCTTATGAATTGCCGGGTACCAGGGTTTATCATTTTGACCTCTACCGCCTTGGTGACCCGGAAGAGCTGGAATACATGGGTATCAGAGATTATTTTGAGCCGGGCAATATTTGTTTGATTGAATGGCCAGACAGGGGGCGGGGTATACTGCAGGCAGCGGATCTGGAGGTTACGATTTCTGTGCTCCCTGAGGGGCGACACCTGAGATTGACCCCGTATACAGTCCAGGGCGAGGCCGTGGTTGTCGGGGTGCGCTCGAGCCTTACAGCTAGTAGAATTCGAGGTATAACCATCAGTGAGGAAGCGCAGTGCTGAGCTTGACTGAAAAAGAAACTACCGCTGACCGCCCAGGTGCAATGGTCGGTTCGCGCCTGTTGCTGTTACTGTGTTTTTTTTGCATTAGCCTTGTGCTGAATTCGCCTTTTGTTTCAGCTGCAGGATCGAGTGCGTCGAAAACGACAATTAAAAGTGTGCGTTTGTGGCGCGCACCGGATCATACGCGGTTGGTGTTTGATTTATCCGGCACCGTTGAGCACAAAATGTTTACCCTCGACAATCCTCAGCGTCTGGTCATTGATGTTAAACACACCGCCTTTGCGACCAAGCCCTCTCAGTTAAAGCTCGCCAATACCCCAATTACCGAATTGCGCAGCGCTCAATTTGACGGCGATAGCCTGCGCATCGTCCTTGAATTACGGGAGAAAATTAATCCTCGCAGCTTTGTACTGGAACGCAATGAACAGTATGGCGACCGGCTGGTGATCGATTTATATGACCGCGCCAAACAAACGGAAAAAACTGTTGGCGATGCCCTCGCGGGCCAGAAAAATCGCGATATTATTATCGCCATTGACGCCGGCCACGGTGGTGAAGACCCGGGCGCTCTTGGCCCCAGGCGCCTGCGTGAGAAAAACGTGGTACTGGCTATCAGTCGCGCTATGCAGGGCATGGTCAACCGCGAGTCAGGTTTTCGTGCGGTGATGGTGCGCAATGGCGACTACTATATTCCCCTGCGCAAACGCACTGATATCGCTCGTAAACATCGGGCCGACCTAATGATTTCAATCCACGCCGATGCCTTTAATCAGGCCTCGGCGAACGGTGCTTCGGTCTACGCACTGTCAACTCGCAGCGCCAGTAGTGAGACGGCAAGTTATCTGGCGAAGCGAGAAAATCGTGCCGATTTAATTGGTGGTGTGGGGGTGCTCAGCCTTTTCGATAAGGATAAGGTGCTGGCAGGCGTGTTACTCGATCTGTCGATGACAGCAACGCTGGAAAGTAGTCTGGGTGTTGGTACACAAGTGCTTAAGTCTCTGGATGGTGTGACTCGTCTGCATAAAAAACGCGTTGAGCAGGCCGGCTTTGTGGTGTTGAAGTCACCGGATATCCCCTCGATTTTGATTGAGACAGGGTTTATTTCCAATCCCAAAGAGGCGCGCCGGCTGTCCCAGCCCGCTTATCAGCAGAAAATGGCGAAGGCTATCTTTACTGGAGTGAAGCGCTATTATAAGCACAAGCCACCGGCGGGTACTTTACTCGCCGAGCGCAAGCGCAAATCGGGAACGGTGCATGTTATTGCCCGGGGTGACACCCTGTCAGATATTGCCCATCGCTATCGTGTATCGGTTGGCGATTTGCGCAGTTACAATAGGCTTAAATCAACGCGTATCAAGATTGGTCAGCGTATTAAAATCCCCATTTCCTCCTAAGAAAGCGCCTGAGTCTTTATTTTTAATGTCACGTATTCATTTATTAAGTCCACGTCTGGCTAACCAGATTGCCGCCGGGGAGGTGGTCGAGCGCCCGGCCTCTGTGGTTAAAGAGTTACTCGAAAACAGCCTCGACGCCGGTGCTGACACTGTCGATATCGATATTGAACAGGGCGGTATTAAACGAGTGCGGATTCGCGATAATGGCAGCGGTATCGAAAAGGATGACCTGCCCCTGGCTATTAGCCGTCACGCCACCAGTAAAATTCTCGCTTTGGAAGATCTCGAAGCCGTGGGTACCCTCGGTTTTCGCGGCGAGGCCCTGGCCAGTGTCGCCTCCGTTTCGCGGCTATCTCTGAGCAGTAATACCCAGAGCGAAGGCGCTGGCTGGCTGGCTCGCTGTGAAGGGCGGGATATGACGGTGGGTGTCGAGCCGACGGCCCATCCTCGGGGCACTAGCGTTGATGTGCGCGACCTGTTTTTTAATACCCCGGCGCGGCGTAAGTTCCTGCGCACCGAAAAAACCGAATATGGGCGCATTGATGATGTGGTCAAGAAATTGGCCCTCAGCCATTTCAATGTCGCCTTTAATTTGCGCCACAACAATAAATCAGCTCGCCGTTTCCCCGCTGCCACCACGCAGCTGGAGCAGGAGCGTCGCGTCGCGGCTGTCTGCGGCCCGGCGTTTATGGAGCAGGCACGCTTCTTTAATACCGCGGTTGGCGACTTGCGTTTATGGGGCTGGCTGGGCGCGCCGACCTTTTCGCGCAGCCAGGCCGATTTGCAGTACTTCTTTGTTAACGGCCGTAGCATTCGCGACAAAGTGGTGAGCCACGCCGTGCGCCAGGCCTATCAGGATGTGCTCTATCACGGTCGCCATCCGGCCTATGTGTTATTTCTGGAATTGCCGGCCACCGATGTCGACGTCAATGTGCACCCCACCAAGCACGAAGTGCGCTTTCGTGAGAGCCGTACGGTGCATGGTTTTCTCTACGGCTCACTGTCGCGCATTGTTGCGGAAATGGGGCCGGGTCGGGACGAGGGCGAGCAGTCATCGGGCGTTTTGGCGGGCGTGCCTGTTGCGGGTGTCGCCGCAGGAGAGTCTGACGCGGCGACGATGGGGCAGGGTGGTAAGCCCTTGCCCTATCAGCACCCGGTGGCTTTCTCCTCTCGTGAGCGCGGCTCGGTCCGCGATCAGATGTCGGTTTATCAGCTGCCTGAACAATCGGCTGGGGCTGGGGGCGCGACAAATAATGGCGTGCAAAACGCCGTCGCTGAGCAGGCTGAAATCCCGCCACTGGGTTATGCTCTCAGTCAATTGCGCGGCATTTTTATTCTTGCCGAAAATCGCGAGGGGCTGGTGCTGGTCGATATGCACGCCGCCCACGAGCGCATTACCTACGAGCAAATGAAAACGGCCTACGAAAGTGTCGGTGTCGCCGCTCAGCCTCTATTGGTGCCCGAGGCCTTGGCGGTGAGTGAAAAAGAAGCGGATTGTGCCGAGGGTCATTTGGCCTTGTTTGAAACTCTGGGCATCACCCTGCAGCGTGCCGGGCCGGAGAGCCTGATGGTGCGGGCCGTACCCGCCCTGTTGCGTGGTGCCGATGTCGAGCCGCTGATTAGAGATGTGCTCGCCGATTTACTCACCCACGGCACCACGCGGCGCATTGAAGAACAAATCAATGAAATTTTATCGACCATGGCTTGCCACGGTTCGGTGCGTGCGGGTCGGCAATTAACACTCACAGAAATGAACGCCCTGCTGCGTGAAATGGAAGCGACGGAGCGCAGTGGCCAGTGTAATCATGGTCGCCCCACCTGGACTCAGTTGTCGATGAGTGAGCTTGATGGCCTGTTTATGCGAGGGCGCTAGTGGTGGTTGATAATTTAGGGGCTGATCAGCGCCCGCCGGTTATTTTTTTAATGGGTCCGACAGCCTCGGGTAAAACCGATCTGGCCATACAGCTTTGCAAGGCCTTGCCCTGCGACATTATTAGCGTTGATTCCTCCCAGGTGTACCGCCGCATGGATATCGGCACCGCAAAGCCCGAGCCTGAGGTGCTGCGTGACTCGCCCCATCGCCTGATTGATATTTGCGACCCGGTTGATGCCTATTCCGTCGGTGAATTTCTGCACGATGCCCGTCGTGAAATTGACGCGATTAGCGCAGCCGGACGCATTCCCCTGCTGGTTGGCGGCACCATGTTGTATTTTAAAGCTCTGCGCGAAGGCATTGCCGACCTGCCGCCTGCTAATGAAAAAATCCGTGCGGAAATTGAGCTTCAAGCTGCCGACAAGGGCTGGCCCTTTGTCCACGCTTTACTGGCTGAGGTTGACCCGGAGGGTGCGGCAGCCATTCACCCCAACCATTCACAGCGCATTTCGCGGGCGCTCGAGGTTTATCGCGTCAGTGGTCTGCCTCTGTCACAGCTTATAAAACAGCAGTTGGAAAAGGGTTGCGGTGTGCCGTCGCTCGAGAAAGATTACGGCATCGTTCAGCTGGCGCTAATACCGACCGACCGGGCAGCATTGCATCAGCGCATCGAACAGCGTTTTAACGCCATGCTTGATGAGGGCTTTGTCGATGAGGTGAAAGCCCTGCGCCAGCGCGGTGATCTGGACACTGATTTACCGGCAGTGCGCGCCGTGGGCTATCGCCAGATCTGGGCCTATCTCGATGGTAAGTGTACTTACGACGAAATGCAGGCCCGTGGCGTGGCGGCGACCCGTCAGCTGGCCAAGCGGCAGTTAACCTGGCTGCGTGGCTGGACTGATTTATATCGTTTGGAGCTTGATTTCGCGCAGGATGGTAGTACTCAGGCTGACGATGATATTTTATCGAAAGTACTAGAAATTTTGCAAAGTAGCGCCGTATACAAAAACGTCGCCGGGTAGTATCATGTGCGGCTCAGTTTGGCGGTGGTGGAACGGGCTATTTGGTCCAGTGTTATTGCCATTGTCATATGTTATTTGCGTCTACGGCTAGACTCTTCTTTACTAAGGGTTCAAGCCTTTCATTTAGACGCTTTTCATCGCTCAACCTTTTGGGAGAACAACCATGTCAAAGGGGCATAATCTACAAGACCCTTTCCTCAACGTCTTGCGCAAAGAGCGTATTCCTGTATCAATCTTTCTGGTCAACGGCATTAAGCTGCAAGGCCAGGTCGAGTCCTTTGATCAGTTTGTTGTGCTACTCAAAAATACCGTCAGCCAGATGGTTTACAAGCATGCTATATCGACGGTGGTGCCATCGCGCCCCGTCAAGCTGCCTATGGCCGTTCCTAGTGAAGAGGAAGTGGACGATTAGGGGGCTGTTTGTTTTTTGACCGGCCCGAATCCGGCGAACTCTCTGTTCTTGTCCACCTGAATTTAAACAGCGAGCGCGAACCGGAAGACCCTCGAGAATTTGAAGAACTGGCGATTTCCGCCGGTGGTGATCCAATTGCTTTTATTACCGGCAGTCGGGATGTGCCCACCGCGAAGTTCTTTGTCGGCACCGGCAAGCTTGAAGAAATCAAGCAGGAAGTCGATAGCAGTGGCGCGGGTCTGGTCATCTTCAATCACAATCTTTCACCGAGCCAGGAGCGCAATATTGAACATGCGCTTTCCTGTCGGGTGCTCGATCGCACCGGTTTAATTCTCGATATTTTTGCTCAGCGTGCGCAAACCCACGAGGGTAAGTTGCAGGTTGAGCTCGCCCAGTTAGAGCACATGAGTACCCGCCTGATTCGTGGCTGGACTCACCTCGAGCGGCAAAAAGGCGGTATCGGTTTGCGCGGCCCGGGTGAAACCCAGCTCGAAACTGACCGGCGTTTATTGCGCGTACGCATTAAATCCATTCTTAAGCGCCTTGAAAAAGTGCGGGTTCAGCGCGAACAGGGACGGCGCTCACGCCGTCGAGCTGAAGTGCCCACTGTTTCTTTAGTGGGTTACACCAACGCCGGTAAGTCGACCCTGTTTAATCGCCTCACGGGTGCCGATGTTTACGCCGCCGATCAGCTGTTTGCTACCCTTGACCCGACAATGCGCTCCTTCAAAATACCGGAAGTCGGCTCGGTTATTTTTGCCGACACGGTGGGCTTTATCAGCCATTTACCTCACAAACTGGTCGAAGCCTTTCGCGCTACTCTCGATGAAGCGACTAATGCGACGCTCTTATTACACATTATTGACGCCAGTTCAGAGCAGCGCCTCGAGAATGTCGAGCGTGTCGATGAGGTGCTGAGTGAAATCGGTGCCGCCGATATTCCGGTGCTGAAAGTTTACAATAAAATTGATTTACTGGAGGCCGTCGAACCGCGCATTGAGCGCAATGGTGATGGCAAGCCCACCGCCATTTGGTTGTCTGCCAAGGACAATCTCGGCGTTGACCTACTGCCGCTGGCACTGCGCGAGTTATTGGGTCATGATCAACTTCACGGTCAATGCACGCTGGGTCATGAGCTGGGGCGTTTTCGGGCGCTATTGTTTCAGGCCGGTGCCGTCATCGAAGAGACAACGCAGGATGATGGTAGTAGTTTGCTCGAGGTGCGCTTGCCCCGAGCTGAGTGGCAGCGTTTATTAAAGGTCTCGAGTTTGACGGCGCAGCAAGTGCTGCTTCAGCCGGCGCTGCCAGAGGCCGATAATTTTAATAATGAATAATGTTCTCATTGCAAATGGCCGCTAAATAGACGATCTGAGCTTAGACGAGCTGAGTTTAGTCGGGTCGATTTGTCGACACAGAGCGGTTTTAGATTTCTCATATTTTTTCATTGATGCTAGTTGACGATGTTTGCTGGCTTTTCAATCAGGGCTTGTTAGAATTTGCGCCCTGTACTTTCACTGGAGTGGGTAATGGCTTGGAATGAACCGGGTGGTGGCAAAGATCCCTGGGGTAACGGTAGTGGTAAAGGCGGTAATCCGCCCGACCTCGACGCGGCCCTGAAAGATATCGGCGATAAATTTGGCAAAATCTTTGGTGGCGGTAGCTCCGGCAGTGGTGGTGGCATCGGTGGCACGGCCATCGTCGGCATCCTGTTAATTATTTCGGTGATTTGGGGTCTGTTGGGTTTTTACCAGATTGATGCGAAAGAGAAGGCTCTGGTGCTGCGTCTGGGTAAGTTCCATGAAATTGTCGGCGATGGCCTGCACTGGAATCCCCCCCTGGTTGATATTGTGACTCGGGTTCGCGTCACGGAAGAACGCCAGTATCAGACGCGCGGACAGATGCTCACGCAAGATGAAAATATTGTTGAGCTGCCCTTGACCGTGCATTACAACATTAAGTCGGTGAAAGATTTTGTGCTGAATGTGAAAGCACCGGAATATAGCTTACGCCATGCCACCGATAGCGCCCTGCGCCACGTCGTGGGTAGCAGTGGTCTCGATGAAGTGGTGTCGACGGGCCGAGAGCAGTTAAGTGTTGACGTTCAAGATCGTCTGCAGACTTATCTCGACAGTTACGGTACGGGCATAAAAGTGGTCAAAGTGAATATTCTCGAAGCCAAGCCGCCCTCTGCGGTAAAGGCGGCCTACGATGATGTGATCAAGGCGCGGGAAGACAGAGAGCGGGTGATCAACGAAGCCCAGGCCTATGCCAACGGCATCGTGCCCGAGGCGCGGGGTCGTGCCAAGCGGGTGCTTGAAGAAGCGAAAGGTTATCAGGCTCGCGTTGTTGCCGACGCCGAGGGTGAGACGGAGCGCTTTGATAAGTTGCTGGCCGAATATCAAAAAGCGCCCGAAGTGACGCGTCAGCGACTCTATCTCGATACCATGCAATCAGTGATGGAAAACAGCTCGAAGGTGCTGGTTGATGTCGAGGGCGGCAATAATATGCTCTATCTGCCGCTGGATAAAATCATGCAGCAGCAAGCGTCGATTCCAGGCAGAAGCAGTAGTGGTAGTAGTGGCCAGGTGAGGTCGCTCTCTTCGGCTGATATCAACCTTATTACGGAAGCGGTGATTGACCGGATTCGCAATCAGTCATCCAATAGTCAGCGACGGGAGTCACGCTAATGAACCAGAGATTTCCTAGTTTTTTAGTCCTTGTTGTCATCGCGATTACCTTTAGCAATAGCTGTATTTATATTGTTAAAGAAACGGAAAAGGCCGTAAAACTGCATTTCGGTAGTATTACCGACGCAGATATTCCCCCAGGCATACACCTCAAGTGGCCGATGGCCGACAAGGTGCATAAATTTGATGCGCGTATTCTCACCCTCGATGCTGAACCGAAAAGCTTTTTGACCCGCGAGAAAAAGCGTTTAATCGTCGATGCTTTTGCCAAGTGGAAAATCAAAGATGTCGAGGTTTACTACAAGGCAACCGGTGGTGATGAAGCTGTGGCCCACGCCCGTCTTGGCGACCGTGTTAACGATGGCCTGCGCAACCAATTTGGTACGCGCACCCTGCACGAAGTGGTCTCCGGTGAGCGCGATGTCTTGATGCACAATATTACCGAAGAGCTGAACAAGACCGTCACCGAATCGCTGGGTGTTGTGGTTGTCGATGTCCGTGTTAAGCGTATCGACTTGCCCTCTGAGGTTAGCGAGCAGGTGTTCCGTCGTATGAAGGCCGAGCGGGAAAAAGAAGCCCGTGAATTACGCTCCATCGGTAAGGAAGCGGCTGAAGAAATTCGCGCCGATGCCGATCGACAGGAAACCATCATTGCCGCTAACGCTTACAAAGAAAGTGAGCAGTTGCGCGGTGCTGGCGATGCGGATGCCACGGCGATTTACTCGACTGCCTACAGCAAAGATCCCGAGTTCTATTCCTTTACCCGCAGCTTGAAAGCCTACAACAGTGCTTTTGCATCGAAGGGCGATATTATGCTGGTTGAGCCCGATAGTGAATTCTTCCGCTATTTGAAAAACTCGAAAGGTGAGCCAAAGAACTGAGTCGTTCGCGGTAAAAAATACAGCCCTCGATTGTCTCGAGTGGTAAGATAGCAGGAGAACCGGGGCAGCCCGGTTTTTTTGCGACTGTTGTGGGCTTACGAGCCTTACAGGCTAGGCTTTGGTAGGTAATGGTAATGGCTCAAGACCTTCTTGCTGCGCTGTGTTTAGTCCTGGTTATTGAAGGCATTATGCCGTTTCTGGCACCTTCGGGCTGGCGCACTATGATGCTGACTCTGGTTCAAACCGACGACAAACACATTCGCATACTGGGCCTGGTGAGTATGCTGCTGGGTGCCGGGCTGCTGTTTTTAGTGCGGTAGTTCGTGTGAGCTTGGTGGTGCCGTTAGCAGTTAAAGTATTTAGCCACGCTATTTAGAAAGTTGTTGAGATTAAGACAGGAATTATGACGAAGATTGATCGCTGGTTATTGCCCGATGGTATTGAAGAGATTCTCCCCGACCGCGCCCTCAAAGTAGAGCGCCTGCGTCGCCGTTTACTCGACCTCTATCACTCCTGGGGTTACGACCTGGTAATACCGCCACTGGCTGAATTTACCGACTCTCTGCTCAGTGGCGCGGGCTCAGACCTCGATTTGATGACCTTTAAAATCACCGACCAACTCACCGGTCGGATGATGGGTGTGCGCGCCGATATTACGCCCCAGGCCGCGCGCATGGATGCCCACAGTTTACAGCGTAACAGCCCCAACCGTTTGTGTTATGCCGGTCAGGTACTTTACACCCGCGCGCGCGGGCCACTGGAGTCGCGATCGCCGATCCAGCTCGGTGTTGAGTTGTTTGGCGAAGCCAGTTTAGCGGCCGACGTCGAAGTCATGTCGCTGCTCGTCGAAACCCTCAGTTTCAGTGGCCTCGATGACATTCATCTGGATATCGGTCACGTCGGCATTTACCGTGCCCTGGAACAGGCGGCAGGCCTGAGTGCCGAGCAAAGCGCCGAGTTGTTTGCGCTGTTGCAGCGTAAAGATGCCGGTTTACAGCAGTGGTTAGCGAGTAATGTGGCAGATGCAGAGTTGGCCGCGATGCTAGCTGCTCTGCCGGGTTTGGCGGGTGATGCCACAATGCTCAGTCAGGCCAAACAGGTGCTGGCCAATGCGCCGGCCGAGGTGCTGCAGGCATTGAGTGAAGTGGAAGCGGTGGCTAGCCAGTTGGCCGAGTGCGCACCGAAGGTTGCCCTGTTTCTCGATTTGAGTGAGCTGCGCGGCTATCACTACCACACCGGCATTGTCTTTGCCGCCTACACCAGCGAGTCGACATTGGCCCTGGGTAATGGCGGCCGCTATGACGATGTCGGCGAGGCCTTTGGCCGCGCGCGTCCGGCAACGGGCTTCGGCATTGATCTGAGCAAACTGGCCAGCCTGGTTGAGTACAGCCACAGTGTGGTGCCGGGCATTTATGCACCGGCTCCGCCGGCGAGTGCGAATTGCACTGAATGGACAAAAGAAATTGCCCGCTTGCGTGATAGTGGCGAGCGAGTGGTGCGTGGCTTTGTCGGCCAGCACGTGGATTATGACGAGCTGCACTGTGATCGTGTATTGATGAGCAGTGATAGTGGATTTATTGTAGAACCAACAGCCGCGCCTGCGGTAGGTAATGAGAGCGAATGATGGGCAAGAATGTAGTAGTACTGGGTACCCAATGGGGCGATGAAGGCAAGGGAAAAATCGTCGATTTACTGACTGATCAGGCTTCTGTGGTGACGCGCTTTCAGGGCGGTCACAATGCCGGCCACACACTGGTGATCGACGGCGAAAAAACCGTTTTACACCTCATCCCCTCCGGTATCTTGCGTGACAATGTGCGCTGCCTGATCGGCAACGGCGTGGTGCTCGCTCCCGATGCTCTGTTAAAAGAGATGGCTCAGTTGGAGGAGAGCGGTGTACCGGTGCGAGAGCGCCTGCGTATTTCGCCGGCCTGTCCGCTGATTCTGCCCTATCACGTCGCCCTTGATCAGGCGCGGGAAGTGGCGCGCGGCAAAGCCGCAATTGGCACTACCGGGCGTGGTATCGGCCCGGCCTATGAAGACAAAGTCGCACGTCGTGGTTTGCGTTTGGGTGATCTTTTCGACCGCAGTCGCTTTGCCGATAAATTGCGTGAAGTGATGGAATACCACAACTTTATGCTGACCCATTACTACAAGGCCAAGGCCAGTGACTATGCTGCCACGTTGGCGTCGTGCCAGGTGTGGGCGGAAGAGTTGCGTCCCATGGTGCTGGACGTTACCGCCGCTTTGCACGAGACCCGTGAAGCGGGCGAGAATATTCTCTTTGAAGGTGCCCAGGGTTCACTGCTCGATATCGACCACGGCACCTATCCTTTTGTGACCTCATCAAACACCACCGCTGGTGGCACGGCGACGGGCAGTGGTTTCGGCCCCCTGTATCTCGACTATGTGCTGGGCATTACCAAGGCCTACACCACTCGCGTTGGCTCCGGCCCCTTTCCCACCGAATTATTCTGCGAAGTTGGCGAGCATCTAGCCGCAAAAGGTCATGAGTTTGGTGCCACCACGGGTCGCGCGCGACGCTGCGGCTGGTTCGATGCTGTCGCCCTTAAGCAGGCGGTGCGTATTAACAGTGTCTCGGGTCTGTGTCTGACCAAACTCGATGTGCTCGACGGTCTCGAGGGTATCAATATCTGCATTGGCTATGAGGACAAGGACGGTAAGCCTGCCAGTGCGCCGAGCCATGCCGATGACTACGAAAATATTGTGCCGGTTTACGAGACGCTACCCGGTTGGACGGAGTCAACAGTGGGTGCTAAAAGCCTCGATCAATTGCCGGCTGCAGCCCGCAGCTATATTGCTCGCATTGAAGAAGTGTGCGGTGTGCCCATCGATATTGTTTCCACCGGCCCCGATCGCGTTGAAACCATCGTGTTGCGTCACCCCTTCGGCGCTTGAATTAGCGTTTAAATCGTAAGGCTGATAAACCATAGGGCGTCCCAAAAAATAAAATAATAATTAAAAATGAGGAGTGAACGATGAGTATCAGAGGAAAAGCCTTTATCGCGGGAATTTATGAACACCCGTTGCGAGAGGCTACGGGTAAAACCGTCCCCCAGTTGCATGCCGAGGTCGCCAAGGGTGCGCTGGAAGATGCAGGTCTGACGAAAGATGATATCGACGCCTACTATTGTGCCGGTGACGTACCGGGGCTTGGTCCCCTAAATCAGGCCGAATATATGGGCTTGAATGTCACTCAGTTTGACAGCACAGAAGTCGGTGGCTCATCCTATGTGGCCCACGTTAATCATGCAGCTCAGGCCATCGCCATGGGTCACTGCAAAGTCGCATTAATTACCCTGGCCGGCCGCCCTCGCGCCGACGCCAAAGAAAATTATCGCACCCGTCCCGGTGGCGGTCCACCCGCTGACTATGCCTTTGAAGCACCCTTTCGCCCGGTGGTTACTAATATGTACGGCATGGCGGCGATGCGCCACATGCACGAATATGGCACCACCAGCGAGCAGTTAGCCTGGGTTAAAGTTGCCGCCTCTCATCATGCCCAATACAATGAACACGCCATGTTGCGCAATGTGGTGACGGTCGAAGATGTGGTCAATTCACCGATGATCAGCGATCCTCTGCACCGCCTCGACTGCTGTGTGATGAGTGATGGCGGCGGCGCGGTTATTGTCGTCGCCCCAGAAATCGCCGCTCAGCTCAAGCGCCCCAGCGTTAAAGTGCTGGGTGCTGGTGAAGCGATAAAACACCTCAACGGTGGCAAGGTTGACTTGACCTATTCCGGCGCACGCTGGTCGGGACCGAAAGCTTTTGAAGAGGCGGGTGTGACACCGGCTGACATTAAATACGCCTCTATTTACGACTCCTTCACTATTACAGTTGTCGAAACACTCGAAGACTTGGGCTTTTGTGCCAAGGGCGAGGGTGGCAAATTCGTCGCCGACGGCAACCTGATTTCAGGTGTCGGCAAGCTGCCCTTTAATACCGACGGCGGCGGTCTGTGCAATAACCACCCGACTGATCGGGGCGGCATAACCAAGGTTATTGAAGCCGTGCGCCAGGTGCGCGGCGAAGCCCATCCCAAAGTACAGGTGGCTAATTGTAATATTGCATTGGCCCACGGTACCGGCGGTTTATTGGGCTCGCGCATGGGCAGTGCAACATTGATACTGGGAGGTGCAGACGCATGAGCGAATTAAACGGAATGAATCGACCCAGCAAAGTGCGGGCACCCCGCGTCAATGACGAAACTAAAGGTTTTTGGGCTGCGACTGGCGAAGGTAAATTGTTGGTTAAACACTGTAATAGCTGTGGTGAAAATCATTTTTACCCACGCACCTTTTGCCCCTTTTGCTTCAGTGACGACACCGAGTATTTAGAAACAGCAGGGCGCGGCACGATTTACACGTACAGCGTTATGCGTAGAACAAAAGAGCCATGGGCTATTGCCTATGTCACTCTCGATGAAGGCCCCACGATGATGACCAATTTAATCGACTGCGATTTCGACAAACTCGAAATTGGCCAGGCGGTAAAAGTGGCGTTTATCGACACGGGTGAAGGTACGGCGGTGCCATTTTTTGCACCCGCTTGAATGTAGTTAAACTAGGAATGGTAGGTAATCAGTGAAAAATTTCAAAATTGCAGTATTGGCCGGTGATGGTATTGGCCCGGAAATTATGACAGAAGCACTTAAGGTGCTGAAAATCATCGAGGCACGCAACGATGTGAGCTTTGAACTGATGCCCGCCGCCTTTGGCGCCAACGCTTATTTCGATTGCGGTCACCCCTTTCCACAAGCCACTATCGACATTTGCGATGCCGCCGATGCCATCCTCAAAGGCCCGATTGGCTTAAGCCACGAGGAATCACAAAAAATTCCCGTCGACATGCTACCCGAGCGCGCCGCGCTGCTGCCGATGCGTCGTCGCTATAACACCTTTGCCAACTTTCGCCCGGTGTCACTGCCCAAAGAGCTGGCCCATTTTTCTCCCCTGAAGCCGGAAATTATTGGCGAAGGCATCGATTTGATTATGGTGCGCGAGTTGGTCGGTGGCCTCTATTTTGGTGACAAAGAAGTCGGCGTTAACGACGAAGGTTTACGCTATGTGCGTGAAACACTGGAATACGACGAAGGGCAAATTAGTCGCATCCTCCACGAAGCCTTTAAAATTTCTATGCGCCGTAAGAAAGTGCTGCACAATATTCACAAAAGTAACGTATTGAAATCTAGCGTTTTGTGGAACGAAATTATTGAAGAGATCGCCCCGCAATACCCTGAGGTTAAAGTGGTTCATATCCTAGTTGATGCGGCCGCTACCTTGCTGTGTTTAAACCCCACCCAGTTTGATGTGATGGTCATGGAGAATATGTTTGGCGATATTCTCAGCGATCAGGGCGGCGGCATTCTTGGCTCCCTGGGTTTAATGCCATCGGCCTGTCTGGGGCCAGATAAGGCTTACTACGAGCCCTCTCATGGTTCTGCACCGGATATCGCCGGTAAGAATATTGCCAATCCCTATTCGATGATAGGTTCGGTGGCGATGATGCTCGAAAACAGTTTCGATATGGCCGATGAAGCAGAAAATGTCTGGTCCGCTATGCAGGGCGTTTTTGCCGATGGTTTTTCCACCGCCGATTTGAGCAAGTCGGGTTCGGGTGTCACCATGATTAACACCCAAGAATTTGGCGAGCGGGTGGTGGCTAAGCTAGAAGCGCAAACGGCCTGACATCGACACCAGGCTGATAGTTAATTCTTATTGAAAACTAAAAATGAGAAATAATAATGCCACCTAAAAAACTATCAGCCTTTCATGCGTAATGCGAAAAATTGCCTCCAGTAGTCTGAGGGCCTGGTTTATGGCGCGCACCTAGCACCACCTCGACCGCATTGTGTTTAAGCTTTCGGGTAGTCCGCACTACCATGGCCGGTGTTTTGACCGGTCTGTCAGTGGTGGTGTGATCGGCGAAGGGTGCTAAAAGCGGGGTGATTCGCGACATTCCTTTACTCTGCATAGAAGATGAAATCGAGCCCGGCATCTTCGCCATTGTCGTCTCCAACTTTGGTCAGGGTCACCACCCCGCCTGGTATTACAACCTAAAGGCCAATCCTCAGGTTAGCTGCACTTTACGTGGGCAGCCCCAGGACTATATTGCGATCCAGTTAGCAGGTGATGAATACCAGCGCTATTGGGATTATGCTCTCGATACCAATATGGGTTTTCCCCATTACAAAAGCTGCGTTGGTGATCGGCATATTCCTGTTTTCATTATGAAGCCGGTTTCAATTGCCGCGCAATTAATAGCTGTTTATTGACGGCGGCGGTGTGTTAAAAATAGCCATTTAAAAACGCGAGAATAATAATGTCAGCACAAGACCATCAAAAAACCGTCACAGAATTTTGTCAGGCCTGGGAAAATCTTGATATTGATGCCGTACTCGGCTTGATGAGTGAAGATGCTATTTATCACAATATGCCCATGGAACCCCTAGTGGGGCAGGAACAAATCCGTGGTTTTCTCACGGCCTTTCTCGGTGCCGCCAGTTCTTGTCACTTTGAAATTCTCACTATTGTTGCCGACGAACAGCGAGTAGTGACAGAAAGGCTCGATAGCTTCGAGTTGGTAGGCAACGCCTTATCCGAATTGCCAGTATTGGGCATTTTCGAATTTAATGCCGAGGGAAAAATCAATAACTGGCGTGAGTATTTCGATTTGAAAACTTGGATCGATAAGGGTGGGCCGGCTATCGCTTAGCTCCCGATAGCGATTAGTGGTTGTGGTGTTCGTCTCGATCAGTAGTTTTAGTGCGTTTATTACTTTTCCTTTGAGCAGTGCAGGCAACTAATTTTATAAAAAAATTGTCGTTGGGTTTTCGAGTAAGGTTTTTAATTCCTGTATTAACTGGGCACCGTCAAAACCATCGACGATACGGTGGTCAAAGGATGAAGATAGATTCATCAGGCGACGAATAACAATAGCACCATCTTTTACCACAGGGCGTTCCTGCAGCTTATTAATACCAATGATGGCCGTCTCGGGTGCATTAATGATGGGCGTGGTGGCAATGCCACCGATTGCCCCGAGACTGGTGATAGTGATGGTTGAGCCACTCAGCTCATTGTTTTTGCTCTTGCCATCTCTCGCCGCTTGCGACACCCGTGCCACTTCGCTCGCACTTTGCCAAATATCCAGGCTTTCACAGTGCTTAATAACAGGCACCATAAGGCCGGCTTTGGTCATGGTGGCGA
This sequence comes from Candidatus Reddybacter sp., assembly GCA_041277045.1. Classification (GTDB taxonomy): domain Bacteria; phylum Pseudomonadota; class Gammaproteobacteria; order Pseudomonadales; family Porticoccaceae; genus Reddybacter. Next base: position 1,543,253 of record JBGFSY010000001.1, read on the forward strand.
TGCCAATATGAACAGCCTCATGTTGGGTGAGGAGGTTATTCTCCTGATCAAAATGCGCATTACAGTGGGGAAACTGCGGCAGTGCTTTGGTGAGAGCCTGCATAATGAAGGGTAGCAAGGTGAGCTTTACCTGGTTCTCGTGGCGTTTCCCGTTGAGGTGTTGGCGTAGTTCTTCGAGATGGGTGACATCAATTTCTTCAATGTAAGAGTAGTGGGGTATCTGGCGCTTGGACTGCTGCATCTTCTGTCCGATGATTCTACGCAGGCCTCTGACTGGAATTTCATTACTCGCGTGGCGCTTGCCAGACTTAATGGGGGCTTGGGCGACGGCGCTGAAGGCATCGAAATCCCTTTCGGTAATGCGACCCTTCGGGCCGCTCCCAGGCACTAGGCTAAGATCAATGCCGGCCTGGCGAGCGCGACGACGCAGGGAGGGTGATGTCAGTAGCGTGCGATGGGGTAGGGCCACTTGTGGCGCGCCGGGGTTAAATTGAGTGTCGGGGCTTGGTGAGACAGTAGTGTCGGTGACAGGGTACTCGGTGGGTAAATCGGCCGTGGGCCTGGGTGAGGTAGATTGATTTGTTAACGCTGCACTTCGTTTTTCCTTGGCTGGCGTCTCGCCTTTTTCAACGGAGCTGGATGCGTTGGCTTGCAGGTTGCCGTCGCCCTCCACTTCAAAGCGTATTAGCTCGAGTCCGACGGCGAGAATCTCGCCGACTTTACAGGCCAGTGCGACGACGGTGCCCGCTACCGGCGCGGTGATCTCAACCACGGCTTTTTCGGTGATAACGTCGGCAATATGCTGGTCTTCTTCAATGGCGTCGCCTGGGCTGACATGCCAGACGTCGACTTCAGATTCGACGATGCCCTCACCCAGGTCGGGCAGTTTGAAACTATAAAAACCCATGCGGGGTGGCCTCGCTAATTGTTTGTTAATGTTCGGTTTAGAGCGTCAATGATGCGCTCTTGGCTGGGGAAATATTCCCACTCAAAAGCGTGGGGGTAGGGTGTGTCCCAACCGGTCACCCGCTCAATGGGTGCTTTTAAAGACCAGAAGCATTCCTCCTGAATTTCTGCGATTAACTCTGCACCGTAACCACTGGTACGCGTGGCTTCATGAATAATCACACAGCGACCGGTTTTTTCAACGGAGGCGGCAATGGTGTCGAGGTCGATGGGCAGCAGTGTCCGCAGGTCGATCAGCTCGGCATCAATGCCGCTGGTTTTGATCGCGGCCTCGGCGACATGCACCATGGTGCCGTAGGCGATGACCGTGACGGCTTCGCCCGGGCGCACAGTGGCTGCCTGGCCAAGGGCAATTTTATAGTGTCCCTCGGGCACCTCGCCGGCTGGGTGGGTACTCCAGTTGCTGGCAATAGTGTTTTCGCCACCATTATTGTGGCCATAAAATGGCCCGTTATAGATTCGCTTGGGTTCAAAGAAAATCACCGGGTCGTCGTCTTCGATGGCGCTGATCAATAAGCCCTTGGCATCGTAGGGATTCGATGGCATGACGGTTTTAAGGCCGCAAACATGAGTGAAAATCCCCTCGGGGCTCTGCGAGTGGGTTTGGCCACCGCGAATACCACCTCCACAGGGTGCGCGAATCGTTACAGGTGCCCAAAACTCACCACCACTGCGGTGGCGTAAGCGTGCCAATTCGCTGATAATTTGGTCAATTGCGGGGTAAATGTAGTCGGCAAACTGCATTTCCACGACGGGCCGCAAGCCGTTCACCCCCATACCGATTGCAGCGGCGACGATGCCGCCTTCGGCAATCGGTGTGTCGATGGCTCTGTGGGCCCCGTATTTTTCATAGAGCCCCTCGGTACAGCGAAAGACGCCGCCAAAAAAACCGACATCTTCACCCATTACCAAGACATTGGGGTCTTTGCCGAGGCTGCAATCCAGGGCTGACTTGATTGCCTGAACCATACTCATCTGTGTCATTTTTTAATGCCCTACTTGCTGTTGTTGGCGGCGAAGGTGGGGAGGCATTTCCTTGAATACATCTTCAAACATGGATTCCACTGGCCAATGTGGCCCGTCATCGAGAGTTCCGTGAGAGATTGCTTCTTTCCAATCCTTGTTGACTGCGCTTGTTAGCGTGTCCTGTAGGGCCTGCTGACGCTCTTCGCTCCATTCGCCCAGATTGATCAAGTGATGCTTGAGGCGCTCGATAGGGTCGCCGAATGGCCAGGCTTTCGCTTCGCCTTTGGCCCGATAGCTATCCGGATTATCACTACTCGAGTGGCCTTCTGCGCGGTAGGTGAACAGCTCGATAAAGGTCGCCCCATAGCCCTTGCGTGCTCGCGCTGCAGCCCACTGTGTCACTGCATACACGGCCAGAAAATCATTGCCGTCAACACGAATGCTGGGAATATTAAAACCGATTCCCCGCGCCGCAAAGGTGGTTCCGGCGGACGCAAATGACTGGGGAGTCGAGATTGCCCATTGATTGTTGACGACATTGAGGATGACCGGTGCTTTATAGGTGGCGGCGAATAACATGGCATGGTGGACGTCGGCTTCAGCCGTACTACCATCGCCCACCCAGGCGCTGGCAATCGCGTCTTCACCCTTGTAGGCCGAGGCCATTGCCCAGCCGACAGCTTGGCTATACTGGGTCGACAAGTTGCCAGAAATGCTAAAAAAATTGCCTTCCTTCCAACTGTAAAAAACCGGCATTTGCCGCCCTTTTAAGTTGTCTTTGGCGTTTGAAATACAGTGGCACATCATGTCTACCACCGGGCGTTTACGGACAAATAGTAGGCCTTGTTGACGATAACTGGGGAACAGCATGTCCTTGGTTTTTAAGGCCATCGCCTGGGCAACGGTGATCCCTTCTTCACCGGTGCATTTCATGTAGAAAGATAGCCTGCCCTGGCGTTGCATTTTAAACATGCGGTCGTCATAGGCGCGCACGTGGAGCATATGATGAAGGCCTTCTCGTAAGCGCTGCGGGGATATTTTTGGCCGCCAGGGGCCGACGGCATTGCCATCGTCGTCGAGCACGCGCACCAGACCATAGGCCAGTTCGGTCATATCCTGACCACTGGCCGAGAGTGGTGGTTTTTTAGAGGTGCTTGATACCGGCACTTTGAGCTGACTAAAGTTGGGTATGTCGCCGGGTCGAGAAGAGGCTTGAGGGATATGCAATTTACTGTCGTAAGGTGCGGCGGTTTGCTGTGTGGGCGTCATTGTTAGCCTTGTTCCTAAAGAGATAGTGCTTAGTTATCTGAGTGCTGGTCTGTTGCTAGCTTTGTTAAATCTTAGGGGAACTATAGGCTAAGTGACGCGAATTAATTATTCGTATAAGTGCAGTGTTAGCTTGGCTAGGGTATTTATTATGCGCAAGTGTGTATTATTTTGGTGTTTGTTTTTGTAAACAGCCATAATGTGGTTGTAATAATACTTTGGTGGACCATGGATTTAGATAAAACCGATCGCAAAATTCTTCAATTGCTACAGCTTGATGCCAGCCTCAGCGCGTCTGAAATCGCTGAAAAAGTCAATTTGTCACAACCCCCATGCTGGCGACGCATTAAGCGCTTAGAAGACAAGGGTGTGATAGAGCGCCGGGTGGCAATGCTCAACCGAAAATTACTGGGCCTTAATCTGGTGATTTATGTCGAAGTGAAGTTGACGGAAAATGGCCGCCAGGCGGTGGGTAAGTTTGAGGATAAAATTCGCTCATTCCCGGAGGTGACCGAGTGTTATGTGATGCTCGGGCGCATCGACTTTCTACTACGCGTTGTGACAAAGGATATTGAGGCTTACGAGCTGTTCTTTCGCAAGGATTTGTCACAATTGCCGGGGGTACAGGACATCAACTCGAGTGTCGCCCTGAGTGAGGTGAAATATACGACAGAGCTACCCATGGAGCGGGTGTGATGTATTGACCAAGCGGTGTCGCTTTAGGCTTTAGTTTGTAAAGTGCGGCATCACCTCATCGGCAAACAGTGCAATGGAGGCATTTAATTGCTCCTGTGGCAGTATGCCCTGGGGCAGCAGCAGAAAGATTTCGTCGAGGGGTATTTTCTTGCCGACCTCTGCAATGCGCCGTTTGAGGGTTTGCGGTGAACCGACGAGCAGCTCGGGCACACCCTGGCCGAAGGGTTTCATCCAGGTGTCCCACATCCAGGCCATGTCTTCATACATCGCCTGAGCCTCGCCGTCGGTGGGGGCGCAAATCATAATGCCACCCCAGCAGGCCTCGTCGCCTGGCTTGAAATCGTGGCCACACTGTTTGGCCTCTTCGCCCCATTCCTTCCACAGTACTTGCAGAAAGTCGGTGTCTCCAGCCAATACGATGGGCTTACCTTTGTGCTTGGCCCAAAATTTGGCCGAGCGCAGGCTGTGGGAGAAACCGCCGTACAGGGGGATTTCGTCCTGCCAGGGGCGCGGCGCAATACCAATTTCAGTGACGTGCATGTCTTCTGAAACACCGTGCCCGTAGGTTGAATACACCGGGTGCTGGTGGGGGTTCACAAAGTCTTTGGAGGGAAAGTCCCAGTATTTACCATGGTGCTTAAAGGTATCTTCGCTGAGGGCTTTGAGCACGATATCGACGAATTCAGAGAAATATTCCCGGTTGTCTTCATCGTCCTGTGTCTTGGCATTCCAGGGGCCGACAGCTTTTAGCTGGGGCTGAATTCGAAAGTTGTCGAGCCAGCGCGCTTGATAGCCGCGTACCAGACCGACGCCAAGGCGACCTTGTAGCATGCAGTCGAGGCTGGCAATCTTCTCCGCAGTCACCAGTGGGTTGTTGGTGGTGGAGACAAAACCGCAGGGGATAATACGCAGCTTTTCACTGTGCTGGCCGAGCCACATGCTGGTCAGGCAGGGGTCGTTGGCGGCTTCAAAGCCTTCAATCTGCAGGTGGTGTTCGGGGTGGGCGAAGGCGAAATAGCCGAGTTCATCGGCCAATTGTGCGGTGTCGGCCAGCTCTTCGAGCATGCGGCGATAGAGCTTGGGGTTCTTGCCGGCCATACCGGCTTCGAGTTCGGCGCGACGGCCCACGGTGCAGTAAACGAAGAGATTAAATTTCAGGGCTGCTTGATTCATTGTTATAAACCTCTTATTAAATCAGGACTTTTTTAAACGGGCTTTCTTTAAAAAGAAGAGGGGGTGGGGCTGTACCCTTCCCCCAGTGTTACCCCTTAGCTTTGTCGGCCTGGCCTAGAGATAGCCGTAGGCCGTCCAGCCACCATCAATGTTGAGGGTCTCGCCGGTCATAAATCCTGCGCTGGCCACAAACAGAACAGCCGCCGCGATATCTTCCACCGTGCCCATGCGTCGCTGGGGGGTGCGTTGTTCAATCGCCTCAGCAGCCAATTTTCCGTCGCTTACCAGTTGCTCAATCATCTCGGTGCGAATATAGCCGGGGGCGATGCAGTTGACCCGCACGTCGTATTTGGCGCATTCCACCGCCATTACTCGGGTCATGTGTTCGACGGCCGCTTTTGATGTGCAGTAGGAAAGGGTTTGAGGAATGGCGTTCTGGCCGACGATGGAGCCAATGTTGATCACACAGCCGCCATTGCCGGCTGCTTTCATTTGGCGGATCGCCGCCTGGGAGCACAGAAACACCGACTTGGCATTGATGTCCATGTGGGCGTCCCAGTTTTCCTCGGTCATTTTAAGCAGCGGTTGTGGGTTTGAGATACCCGCGTTGTTGACCAGTATGTCGACCGGGCCAAGTTGTTTTTCCACCTCGGCAAAGGTTGCCGTCACGGCACTGCCATTCTCGACCTTGCAGCCGAGTGCAATGGCCTTGCCGCCCTGGGCTTGAATCGCTGTAACAACCTCGCGGGCGTTTTCCGCCCTGGTCGCAATACAGGCCACATGCGCGCCCGCATTGGCGAGGGCAAGGGCGATACCCTTGCCTATGCCTCGGCTGGCACCGGTGACGAGGGCTGTTTTTCCGTTCAAGGTCTTAGCAGTCATTGCTTACTTCCTGTGTTAAAAGTTAGGTGTTTTCTAGAATATCCAGTGCCTGTGCGCGCAATTCGACTTTGCGGATTTTCCCCGACGAGGTCATCGGGAATGCATCGACAAATATCACCTGGCGCGGGATTTTAAAACTGGCGATACGGCCTTTCATGCGCGCGAGAATCGTTTCTTGCTCAAGTGTTTGGTCGGGGTTGAGAATCACAAAGGCCACGGGCACTTCTGTTAATCGTTGATCCGGGTAGGCCACCACAGAGGCATCGGCGATCTCGAGCATATCCCGCAGCCGCAGTTCAATTTCTGCAGGTGAGACGTTTTCACCGCCTACCTTGAGCATGTCTTTGTGGCGACCAAGAAAAACCAGATGGCCGTCATCACGGATCAGTGCCATATCGCCGGTGTGTAACCAGCCCTGGGCGTCGATCGTTTCTTGTGTTGCTTCGGGTTTATCCCAGTAGCCCTTCATCACGGCGTAACCTTTTACTAGCAGTTCACCGGGTGTTGCCGCTGGCAGGTCGCTACCGATGTCGGGGTCAATGATACGAAAATGGTAGTCGCTCATCGGGTAGCCGGAGGCATGCACGCGTTGTTCTCGGCTGTGCCCGGGGTTTGAGCAACTGACAAAGGCCCAGGTTTCGCTCATGCCAAAGCCGGAGACGGTGGGGCAGAAAACATCCTGTACTTTCTCCGCAATCGGAATGGTGCTTTCTATGCCGGAGGGCAGCGTACCAAGGCGTAGTTTTAGCTTTCTGGGTTCGCGTGCCTGGGCATTAAGCAGGTCTATCCAGTGGGCCTCAAAGCCGTGGAGTATGGTCACTCCTTCGGCGACGGCCAAATCCAGTGCCTGTTCGGCATCAAAGGTTTCGGTGAGAATTTGTTTGCCGCCGCTGAGTACGCAGACCATGGCGATTTCGCTGAAGGCATAAATATGGAACATCGGCAGATAATTAAGGTGCACATCGGTGGCGCTGTAGCCGAAGATTTTGCTGCGCTCCAGGGTATTGCGAATGGCGATATGGCTGTGCATCACGCCCTTGGGATGGCCCGTAGTACCCGAGGTATAGGCCAGCATCATCAAACTATCGGGGTCGACGGCTGCGGTTCGTGCTGCCAGAGCCGCATCCTTAATGGTTGAGCCTGCCGCGATAAGTTCTTGCCAATCGAGGGCGTGGGGCAGGGTTTTCTCGCCGAGGATAACGACCCGGCGCAGTTCGGGATAATTACCGACCTGTATGCCTCCCGCCGGATTGGGCGAAATGCTTTCCATGGATTCGGCCAGCATGTCCTGAAAATCAATCGGCCCCGAGCGGTCGAGAGAAATTAGCGTGGCGGAGCGGGATTGATTGATGGTGTAGGCGACATCGTCGCTGCGATAGCGGGTGTTGAGGGGCACGATGCAGGCGCCGACCTTGGCGATGGCGAACATCAGGTAGAGCCACTCGGGGCGGTTGGTCATCCACAGGGCGACGCGCTCGCCGGGTTCGACACCGATGGCCATCAGTCCTTTGGCGATGCGATCGGTCTCGGTTTTTAAGGCCTTGTAGTTGCTGCGCTGCTCGCCGAAGACCAGCGCCTCGCGGTCGCCGTAAATTTCTGCGGCTTCGTCGAGTAGACTGCCCAGAGTGCGTTTGCGGAACCAGTCCAATGTCTACTCCTTTTTGACAGGAGATTCCCAGTGAAGCTCCCGTCATTCTTTTTAGGGAATGTGTCGAGGGGTTATTCGACGGTGGCGAGAGGTTTTTTAGGCGTCGATTTAGGCATTAACGTCAACCACTACTCGGCCTTTGATTTTGCCAGCTAGAATGTCTTTGGCTAGCTCCGGTACTTTGCTGAGGGGCTCGACGCTGTAAATCTGGCGCAGTAGATCGAGGTCTACCAGCTCGGCCAAACCTTGCCAGGCTCGCTGGCGGCGTTCGAGGGGTGCCATGACCGAGTCGATGCCGCGCAGTGTCACACCGCGTAAAATAAAGGGCATAACGCTGGCAGGCAAGTTAGTGCTGCCGGCCAGGCCACAGGCGGTAACCATGCCTTCATAGCGAGTTTGTGCCAGTACGCTGGCGAGGGTGTTGTCGCCGACGGTATCGACAGCGCCGGCCCAGGTTTCCGCTTCCAGTGGCCCGGGGTCGCGGGCGAGCTGGTCGCGGGCAATAATGTGTTTCGCGCCGAGGGCTTCGAGCAGCGGACGAGCCTCGTCAACCCGCCCGGTCGAGGCAGTGACCTCGTAGCCCAACTTTGCCAGCAGCATAATGGCCACGGTGCCCACGCCACCGGCAGCGCCAGTGACGACAACGGGGCCGTCATCGGGCTTCACGCCCCAATCTTGCAGGGCGAGCACACAGAGCATAGAGGTATAGCCCGCCGTACCAATAGCCATGGCCTCTTCGAGACTAAAGGCTTCGGGTACGTGCACCAGCCATTCGGCTTTTAGCCGTTGCTTTTGCGCATAGCCGCCCCAGTAGCGCTCCGACAAACCAAAGCCGTTAACCAACACTCGGTCGCCAGCTTTAAACCCTGGGTTTTTCGACTCGACCACAGTGCCTGCCAGGTCAATGCCGCCCACCATGGGGAACTTGCTACAGATGGGCAGGGTTCCCGTGGTGGCGAGACCGTCTTTATAGTTGACGGTGGAGTAGGCAACATCGACCAGCACTTCTTCGTCCGGCAGGTCAGCAAGGCTGATCTGCTTTATTGAAGCGCTGATTTTTTTATCGTTTTTGTCGATAATTAGGGCATTAAATAGCGTAGTCATAAGTGATTTCCCGAAACGATGAGGGGAGGAGGTTTACTGCGTAATTTCTCTTTTGGCGTATTGACCTTTATAGAAGCCCAGAGGTTCTTTATTGGCATTGTCCATTTCGTGCACCCGGCCAACGATAATGATGTGATCACCACCTTCGTAGAGATGCTCAGTTGTACATTCAAAGCGCACACTGTAGTCCTTTAAAAGAGGTACGTCGCCGCTCCCTTCAATGTGATCAACCTGTCCAAACTTATCAGCTTCTTTAGTGGCAAACAGGCGCGAGACGTCTTCCTGGCCCTCGTGGAGGATATGAATGGCGAAGTTCTTGGCCCCGGTAAAGGCGACAAAACTATTGGCATTTTTTGCAATGCTCCATAGCACCAGAGGTGGATCGAGGGAAACGGAAGAGAAACTGTTGGCGGTGCAACCCACTTTGGTGCCGTCGGGGGCATTGGCGGTAACAACAGTAATACCGGTGGCGAAAGCGCCAAGGGAGTCGCGAAATTCTCGTGCATCTAAAGTCATGGTCAGGTTCCCAGTTTGGATAAGTGTAAAACAGTAATAAACATTCACTATAAAGCCCGCGAGCAGGGCTAGCGGGTTTTAGTGTTGCGTGATATCTGTGTCAGCTGTCAGCTAATTAAGCAGGCGATGCTTTTCATTGTAATGAGCTTAGAGCTAACCCCCAAGCCCTTTAATGTACCACAGGGCTGGGGGTGCAGAAAGAGTCAACCAGTTGACATTGTTAAGCTGGTCGTTGACTGAATGTTCCGCTAAGGGTTGGCGAGTACCGCGGGCCGTTGCGATACTTTGTCGTACCAGGCCTGGAGGTTGGTACAGCTAGCGGGAATATCTTCTTTAATCCATTTGGCAAAGTCACAAGCCACCAGTGTGGTGATGTCGGCTAGCGAGTAAAAATCGCCAGCGACGTAGTCGTTATTGGCGAGGCGTTCATCAAAATCGGTGTAAAAGTTTTGTAAGCGCTGGGCGCCACGCTCAGCTAGCTCGGCTGATTGCTCGTAATTGTGCGGGCCAACCACCGCGCGGCCCGCAAAGCCCTCTGCCGTATTACGGAAGACTTCGGCGACAGCCAGTACGCCGTTCATAAAGGCCAGGTGGTCCCACATTTCAACCGTGGCTTTTTCTTCGGGTGTCGAGCCGCTCAGGGAGGGGCTGGGGTTGCTCTCTTCGAAATAACGGCAGATGCCGCGAATCTGGCTAATGCAGGTGCCGTTGTCGAGTTCGAGCATGGGGATGTCGCAGGCGGGGTTTTTAGCGCGGTACTCGGGGCTCAGTTGCTCGCCCTTGAACAGGTCTACGGGCACCCTGTCAATCTCAATGCCTTTTTCAGCGAGGTAAATATTAACGCGACGGGGATTGGGTGCTTTGGGGAAATCGTACAATTTCATGGTTTTTCTCCATTGTTATTGGTCGAGTCTCGGGGTGCGAGGGCTGAGTGTTAGTATAGGCGCGATTACATTTAAAACGCGTGCTGCTGCTCTACCTCGAATCATATTAGATTAAGTGTTTTGAAATGGATAGAGTGAGGCTTGAGCGCTTTGTCCCGGCTGGCTTGAGACATTTTTCCTGTCAAACAATGGAGTACTTACGTGGCTGAGCACCTCACCGAATATCAGCGTAAACGATATACGCGCCAACTACTGCTGCCGAGCTTTGGCTTCGACGGGCAGGAGCAATTAGTGGCGAGCACCGTGCTGGTGCTCGGCGTCGGTGGTCTCGGATGTGCGGCGGCTCAATATCTTTGCACCGCTGGTGTTGGGCATTTGATCTTAGTCGATGACGACAGCGTGGAATTGAGTAATCTGCACCGCCAAGTCTTGCACGGTGAAGCCGATATTGGTCGGCTAAAAGTGGCGTCGGCCCGCGATAGTTTACTGCGTTTAAATCCGCCAGCCTCTATCGAAACAGTGGCGCAGAGATTGGACGATGCCGCACTGCTGGGCAAAATAGAAAGTTGTCATGTGGTGCTGGATTGCTCCGATAATCTCGAAACCCGGCGCCAGCTCAATCGGCTTTGTTATCAAACTCAAACGCCCCTCGTGTCCGGTGCTGCAATTCGCTTTGAGGGGCAGGTCGCGGTTTACACGATGCAAGAATCAACACCGTGCTATGAATGCTTAAGCCAGCGCTTCGGCGAGCAGCAACTGAGCTGTGTGGAGTCGGGGGTGTTAGCACCATTGGTGGGCATTGTCGGTAGCCTGCAAGCGCTGGAGGCCATCAAACTATTAAGTGGCGCAGGCACCGTGCCGGTCGGCAAATTAATGCTGTTTGACGGTGCCTACAGTCAGTGGCAAACATTCCAGCTTGAACAATGGCAAGACTGCCCTGTGTGTGGCAGCTCTGCTGGCGCTGATTAAAGCTTTAGCTATTGATATAGCAGAGACGAAACTTATTTATGAAGAAACAAAATCAAAACCCGCATCCAGCGACTAGCCCCCAGCCCTTATTAAGCCTCGATCAAGCGCGAGCCCATATGTTGGCCGCAGTTAATTGTGAGCTTATTAATGACGAGAGGGGGTCATTAGCTGACTTGCCGGGTCGTATTTTGGCTGCCGATGTCGTGTCGCCGATTAATGCACCCCCCGCCGATAATTCTGCCATGGATGGTTACGCGTTTAACTTCGCTGCTGCGGGCAGCAATATCCCTGAAAACGCCGTATTTACACTGGCGGGCAAGGCGCTGGCCGGTGAGCCCTTTGTGGGCGAAGTTAAATCGGGTCAATGCATTCGTATTATGACCGGGGCCGAAGTACCCCAGGACTGCGACACGGTGGTAATGCAGGAAAACGTTGAGGCCGACGGCGACACGATTACCCTTATAAAAGCACCTAAGCCCCAGGCCAATGTGCGCTATGTCGGAGAGGATATTAAAAAAGGTGAAACCCTGTTTAGGGCCGGACATCGCCTTGGTCCCGTCGATATCGGTCTGCTGGCGACCATGGGCATTGGGGCAGTGACAGTACAGCCGCGCTTGAAAGTGGCCGTGTTTGCCAATGGTAGTGAATTGCGTGCCCCGGGTGAGGTGCTCGCGGCGGGTGAAATTTATGACAGCAATCGCTATTTTTTAAGGGCGATGCTAGACCGCCTGGGTTGTGATGTGGTTGATATTGGCGTCATCCCCGATGACCTCGAACAACTACGCGCCGCCTATAAAAGGGCCGATGCTGCGGCCGATGTGGTCATCACCTGCGGTGGGGCTTCCGTGGGGGAGGCGGATTACACACGCCAACTGCTCAGCGAACAGGGCGATATTGGTTTTTGGAAAGTGGCTATTAAACCGGGAAAACCCTTTATGTTTGGCCAACTGGCCAGCAGTACTTTCTTTGGTTTGCCAGGCAACCCCATGTCCGCCCTGGTAACCTTTTATCAATTAGTACTGCCCGTTCTGCAACAAATGCAGGGCGTGGTAGCGGCACCGGCTTTGGCTCTCTCCGCTCGGGCCAGTTGCGATATACGGCGCAATCGTAGTCGCCTTGAATTTCTACGTGCAAGTCTGACGACGAATAGTGATGGCGAACTGGAGGTTACACCGGATAAGCAGCAAAGCTCGGGTGCGCTGAGCTCGTTTGCGCGCAGTAATTGTTTTATTTTGCTTGATGCTGGTGAACAAGTACTAAAGCAAGGTGAGAGGGTTAGTGTGCAGCTTTTTGATGCCACCTTGCGTTGATGAATTCGTTAATACCGTGCTCAATTTAGTGCTTGTGAAATTAAAATAAAAACTGAATGCCGCGGTTAGAGCGGTAAATTAATCATTGAAAAAATACTAAAACTATAATAGCTACAATCGCAGTATTTGATAATTAGGGCTCATTATGACTAAGAAAAGAAAACACCTGTTGGATGGTATTACCGTGCTCGATTTAACCCAGCACGTTGCCGGACCGTCGTGTACAAGGATGATGGCCGAAATGGGCGCGGAGATTATTAAAGTCGAGCTGGCACCCTACGGCGAACAAATTCGCGATATGGGCTATAAAAAAGGGGGTCGCGGGATTTATTTTCTGCAACAAAACCGGGGAAAGAAAAGCCTGTGTATTGATGCGAAAACCCCCGAGGGAAAAAAAATACTCCACGGCTTAATCAAAAAAGTTGATGTGCTGATTGAGAATTTTGCCCCCGGTGTTATTGGTCGTCTGGGCTGCAGTTGGGAGGTGGTGCACGAGCTAAACCCCGAGTGCATTATGTGTTCAATTTCGACCTTTGGCCAAACGGGGCCGCTATCGGAATTGCCGGGTTTTGATTATATCGGGCAAAGTTATGCAGGCATTACCAGTTTAATTGGTGACCCCGAGAAAGCGCCCAGTATTCCAGCAGCAGCGCTGGGTGACACCATGACCGGCGCTCACGCATTAGCGGCAATTAATGCCGCACTGTTTCACCGCGCCATGGGTGGCGAGGCAGAGTTTATCGACGTGACCTTGCTTGACAGTTATTTCCACTGCCACGAAATGTATGTTGGCTACTACAGCGCCAGCGAGGGCAAGTTGGCACCCAAGCGCCCCGGGTCCCATCACCGCCTCGGTTGCCCGATGGGCATCTTTAATGGCAAGGACGGATACATCACGATTATTGCCACGCCGCCCCAGTGGGAGCGCATGTGTGATGTGATGGAAATGCCCGCGCTAAAAACCGACCCGCGCTTTGCCGACCCCAACGACAGAATTCGTCATCGCAGAGAGCTAATTCCCATTATTGAAGAGTGGCTACAGAGTCATGAAAGTGATGCGGCTGCTATGGCCAAGCTAGAGGCGGCGCGTATTCCTGTGGCCCCGGTGCTGAGTGTGCCCGAGGCGATGGAGCATCCCCACTTAATTGAGCGCGGCACGGTGCGCACCGTTACCCAGCGTGGTGCTGGCTCCTTTAAAATGCCTGGCATGCCCCTTCGTTTCGCCGGTTACCCCCATGAGAACGACCTTGAGGCGCCCTATAAAGGTGAGCACAATGCAGAGCTGTTGGCCAAGCATCTCGATTACTCCGAAGAGAAAATTGCCGAACTGCTGGCTAGCGGTGTGTTGGTTGATGAGCCCATCCCAGAATAAATAACCGAGCCAGGAGCAAAACAGGGCTAAAGTAGCGGGGGAAGGCGTAGCCCTTGTTCTAATACCACTGACAGGTAAGGCATGACTATTTTCGATCTATCTCCTTTACAGACCACTTATCGCCAACTCGGCGAGCAATTTTACAGCGACCAGCGGCCCACGCCGGTGGCTGACCCCGCATGGATTTGTGTGAACCCGGCACTGGCCGAACAGCTCAACTTGTCGGTCGCTGAATTGCAGAGCCCCGAGTCCCTGCAAATTTTTGCCGGTAACAGCGTCGTGCAAAATAGTCACCCCATCGCTACCGTATATGCCGCCCACCAGTTTGGTGGCTGGAACCCCCAGTTGGGCGATGGTCGGGCCGTTTTATTGGGCGAGCTTATCGGCAAAGATGGCCGGCGTTACGATGTGCAATTAAAAGGCGCGGGTCAAACGCTCTACTCACGCCGGGGCGATGGCCGCTCTGCACTCGGCCCGGTGCTGCGCGAATATATTGTCAGCGAGGCGATGGCGGCTCTGGGTATACCGACCACCCGCGCTCTTGCCGCAGTGACTACAGGCGAGCAGGTGGTGCGAGAAGCCTTACTGCCCGGTGCAATTTTAACCCGAGTTGCCAGTAGCCATATCCGTATCGGCACTTTTCAATTTTTCTCCGCGCAAGGTGATATCGACTCAGTAAAAGCCCTGGCGGATTATGTGATCGACAGACACTACCCCCAGGCCCATGAAAACAACGAGCCTTACAGTGCCCTGTTAGGCGATGTGGTCGCGGCCCAGGCCCGGTTAATTGCCCAGTGGATGGCCGTCGGTTTTATTCACGGCGTGATGAATACTGACAATATGTTGGTCTGTGGTGAGACCGTCGATTACGGCCCCTGTGCTTTTTTGGATAAATACCATCCGCAAAAGGTCTTCAGTTCTATCGACACCCACGGACGTTATGCCTATGCCAACCAGCCAGACATCGGCCACTGGAATCTCAGCTGGTTAGCTCAGGCACTATTACCCTTGATCGACGATGAGGAAGCTGAGGCGATTAATAAAGCCCAGAAAGCACTGGCGCAATTCTCAACAATATTTGGCGAAATCTACCAACATTTAATGGCTGAAAAACTGGGTTTTGCCGAAGCCAGTACTGCGGTTAATCAGCTGTTTTCCGACTTGCTGGAATTAATGGCCGAACACCAGTGTGACTACACCCTGACCTTTCGGGCATTGACTGATCGACTCGCCCCCGAGGGCGTAGGCGATAGGCTGGATGCGCTTTATCCCCTGCCTGCAGCATTGCACGGCTGGTTGAGCAATTGGCAAAACATGTTGGCAGCAGGAAATATCGATCATGCTGTGGCCTATCAATTGATGGCCAATAAAAACCCCGCTTATATTCCCCGCAATCATCAAATCGAGGCCGCCATTAATGAGGCAACCCGTGATAATGACTTTCGGCGTTTCCACCAGCTGGTCGATGTGCTGAGTAAACCTTTTACGTATCGTGACGCGGATAAAGCCTTTGCTCAGCCACCAAAGCCCGACGAAGAAGTGCTAGCGACTTTTTGTGGCACCTAATCTTTATCGAGCGGGTACCGGGGGCGTTGCAAACCCCCTGTGTGTCTCAGAGAGTCCTGGGGACTTCTTTGACTCGGTTTCAGTGAGGTCGGAAGGGAGCCTCAAGTACGCTCACCCTGCTCTCATTCTATGCAGACACGAGTAGTATTTCCTTCTGCGGCCGCTTACCCGTAAAATTGCCTGTTTTACGATGATGAATCTGGAGCATTAGCGATATGGGCAGAGCGTATCAGAACCGCAAAGAATCGATGGCCAAAACCTCTGATATGAAGGCCAAGGTGTATAGCCGCTACGGTCGTGAAATTTATGTCAGCGCTAAATCCGGGGGCACCGACCCCAGCGGCAACTTAGCACTGCGCAGTTTGATAGACCGCGCTAAAAAAGATCAAGTCCCCGGCCACGTAATTGACAAGGCAATTGAGAAAGCCAAGGGCGGGGCCGGGGAAGATTATTCACCGGCACGCTACGAAGGCTACGGCCCCGGCGGCAGTATGGCCATTATTGAATGCCTGACCGACAACCCCAACCGGACCTTCGGCGATGTGCGCCAGGCGTTTACCAAAACCAAATGTAAAATTGGTACCCAGGGCAGCGTCAGCCACATGTTCGATCATTTGGCCATTTTCGTTTTCAAATACGATGACGAAGATGCCATTCTCGAAGCCTTGATGGAAGCAGACGTCGACGTTACCGATATCGAAAATGAAGACGGTAAAATATCCGTTTTCGCCGCCAACGGTGACTACTTTAAGGCCAAGCAAACCCTGCTAGAGTGCTGTGGTGAGATTGATTTTGAGGTCGATGAAATACAGTTTATGGCCCACGACTACAGCTCAGTGAGTGGCGATGATGTCGCCTTGTTTGAACGCTTCTTAGACATGCTCGATGAGCTGGATGATGTGCAACGGGTTTTTCACAATATCGAGCAGGCCTAGGCCAGGCAATCATTGGCAGTGAGTAAGTCAGCTTAGGCCTTTTGTCGTGTTGCCGCTAAAGACATAGCACAAGGCCTAATATTAATAGTTAAAAGATTAAATAATATGCAGTCAGATCCAAAAAAATTAGTCGAAAAAAACAAAAACCTGACCCACTCCGACTTAATGAAGGTTTTGTCACATGTGCAGCGAGAGCAGGGCGAGTGGGTTGTGCATACCCTAATGGTAGAGGCTTGCGATGTGCCGTTTAAATTCAAGCGCAAAGGTAATTACCAAAGTTTAAAGGGTGCTAGGGTGAATATGACGTATTACCCAGAAGAGGAAACGGTCGCAGGCATAACTTTTGAAGTGATGAAAGTCGTTCGTATAAAAAGGGGATGATCGAAGGCGTGTTGAGGTCGGCGTGCAGCGGTTTGTTACATGTTTTTCCTAATAAAATCAACATACTCGCTTCTTTGATCTGAGTCTGATATCACTTTAGAAACCTGAAGTAGGTTTTCTTTTTGTAAAAGCCTCTTTCCGCTCTCAACAATACTAAAAACGTTATCAATTTTCCTTTCTATCTCTGAACACCAAGAAGACCAACGCTTTAGTTCATTAAATTCACCGTTATCGACATCTATTCCGCTTAAAGCTTTAAATCCTTGTTCAAGATCAATTATTATAAGGCTTCGCAAGTCGTTTTCTTTATATAGAAATGAGAACCCATCTAATTCTCCAACTTTTTCCTCTAAGTAGTATGGCCGTGGTAATTTTTTACCTTGAATAGCTTCAAGATCATCAATCTCTTTGCCGCTAGCCTCTATTTCCTTATTCAAATTTGGGTTTCTGCTACGAATCATTCTAGAAAAAATTGATAACGCAGATTCAGGGCAACCAGATGTTCGCCTTGTAAGCCACCCTGCTTTCTTGTTTAAATCATCAGCGCCCTGAGAGCCAGCTCTTATTTCAGCTATTTTCTCTTTATGTAAATCTAAGACTATTAGAGTGCTACCAATATTTTCCCGATAGGTGTGAAGGGCAATATCCTTTTCAAAAGCTTTTGATAGTTGATCAAATTCAATATCAAAATGATTCTTCCCGCAATTATGCCCAATATTTGTAACTGGTCCCGATTTGGTACTTACAATGTAGCCTTTCCCATGGGGCTTGTGGCAATTTGATAAACCACATTTTATATAGTCCTTGAAAATATACCTGCCAATAATTTCATTAAGTTCGTGCTCTTTTGGATTCAAATTCGTGGTAAATCCGGGTAGGGTCTCTACATCCTCCCAATTCTCGATTTTAACGAAGCCTCTTTCACTATTTAGAGTGATCATGCGTAACTCTCAATTGACATGTAACGCCGCAAGCAAAGGCGCTGATCTTGTACCACTTTCGCGGACACTTTTTATGCGCACAGCTTTTCATAATTGATGGGCGATTGATACCCCAAACTAGAATGCAGACGCTCTCTGTTGTAAAAATCAATGTACTCAATAA
>JBGFSY010000002.1:0-832349 GCA_041277045.1 Candidatus Reddybacter sp.
GCTAACTTAACGGCCTGAAGCTTGTAGGCCAGGGTGTAGCGGTCGTAGTTTCTTTTTTTGGTATGTCCCATGCTGGACCTCTCTCGTTGACGAAATTAATCGTCCACGAAAGTGGTACAAGATCACGGCTGCGCGGCAGACGTCCAGCACGAAGTGCGCCTTTGATGTTTTTGTTATGTGTTGCTAGCAGCCACATACGACTTTTTTGCCTACGCGCGCGTTATTGCCATGTGTTTCGTAACCATCTCTATGCCACCAATCCAAACCACCTAGAAGTTCTTTGACACTGAAGCCTAGCTGAACCATGTTCATGGCTCCTTTCGTGGAGGCGTTGCACCCAATGCCATCACAGTAGGTGACATAGAGTTTTGACTTATCAAGCTGCATTGTAGTCTCAGGGCACATCGTTCTATGGGGGATATTGATAGCCGTTGGTATATGCTCATATTCATAAGCCTCTACTGCGCGGGCATCAATAACAACGACATTATCTCCGTTGTTAATAGATTCGCTAAAATCCCATGAGTCCGTCTCATAATTTAATTTTGCTTGGTAAAAATCCATTTGATCCATATTTAGCACTCCCTACTTATGTCACATAACATTTGTATATGGCGCATGCGCGCTTTGCCGAATCCAGTATCCGCCGCAAAGCCCTAAGGCTTTGATTTAAAATACTATTTATAAGCATTCATAACGCCCTGCCGCGCTAAACGCGCATGCGCCATATTCCACTTTCCCTTTGCGCAGTATTCACCTGACAACAATGCCAAGTTGTTGATTACTATCTCGTTTGTAAATCTAGTGGAGTAATATCGCGCACACGCAAGAATGATAACACGCAAAATTTCTGGCATAAATCCAATACACTGCTCGCATATACAGTTGATTGCCTCTCGGTAGGGATTAACAACTCTGGCTAATTCTGACTATCTGTCAGCGAACTCCGCCAGCATAAAGTCAATAAAGCAGCGCACTTTTTTGGGTAGGTAGCGGCGGTGGGGGTAGAGGGCAAATAAACCAAATTCCAGGGTGGTGTAGCCGGGCAGCACCTCTTTTAATAAGCCTTGTTGCAGGGCTGGTTCGACAATAAAGCGCGGCACCATGCCGATGCCAGCACCGGCGATGGCGATTTCTTTCACGGCACTGGGGCTGCTGGCGGCAATGCGGGAGTTCACCGTAATCGATTGTGTTTTACCTGTGGGCGAAACCATTGGCCATTGTTTACCAATGCGAAAATTGCTGTCGATAATGCAAGCGTGCCCGGTGATATCTTTGGGGGTTTTCGGTTCGCCCTGTTGGTGTAAATAGTCGGGCGAGGCGCAGAGAATCAGCGGCAAGGTTTTGATGTGGCGCGCCACGAGGCTGGAGTCGTCGACACCGCCTATCAGCAGCCGTACGTCGATGCCTTCTTCGACCATGTCGACGACGCTGTTGCGCAGCATGAGTTCGAGGCGGATATCCGGGTAGTGCTGCAGAAATTGGGGAATCAGTGGCGCCAGTTTCATTTCACCAAAGGCGACGGGCACGCTAATACGCAGTAGTCCCTGGGGTGAGGACTTTTCACCGCTGACGGCGTCGGCTAATTCGCTCAATTCATCCAGTAGGGGCAGTGCGCGCTGGTAGTAGGTTTTGCCGGCTTCGGTCATTGCCAATTTGCGGGTTGAACGGTGAAAGAGCCTGATATTGAGACCTCGTTCTACTTCACCGATATATTTGCTGACCAGTGCTTTTGAGATATTGAGGCGCTCGCTGGCGGCAGTAAAAGAGCCTGTCTCTACCACGGCGACCACGGTTTTCATGCCATCGACTGTATCCATTGATTGTCAATATAGCATTGACAATGATTCAACAACAGGCCTGTTTATCAATGCTTCGTCTGTATTCATACTTCACTCCATCGACATCACGTACCGCACAGGGCTGCAACAGGGCCTTGTCAGAAGGAGTCAAGCAATGACAGCGATAGAAATGTACACCCGCCCCGGTTGTGGCTACTGCCGTCACGCCAAACAGTTATTGAGCAGTAAGGGCCTGCCTTTTGTTGAATACGATGTTTATCAAAACCCCCAGTACGGCGAGGCCTTGCGCAGTCGCACCGAGCAGCGCACGTATCCGCAGTTGTTTATTAATAAGGTGTCAGTGGGTGGCTTCGACGAACTGCTGGCCTTAGAAGCGCAAAACCGTTTGCCCCGTGTTAACGCGGCTGCAGCGGTAAGGGCAAAGTAAGGTCATCACCAAAACGTACACATCGAAATTTTTAAACCCGGCTTCGCAAAGCCACGACTACTGTAAAAAGGAATTCATTATGTCCACGATCAAACTCTACCGTTTTCCCTTATCCGGCCATTCACACCGTGTCGAACTGATGTTGTCATTGCTCGGCCTTGATGCCGAGATCATTACCGTCGACCTGGCCAATGGCGCTCACAAAACACCCGAGTTTTTGCAAAAAAATAGTTTTGGCCAAGTGCCTGTGCTTGAAGATGGCGATATCACCCTGTCAGACGCCAATGCCATTATCAGCTACCTGGCGAGTCGCTATGATGGCGCGCGCCACTGGCTGCCGGTCGATGGCTTGGCGGCGGCGCAGGTACAGCGCTATCTCTCAATCGCGGCTGGGCTGGTCGCCTTTGGACCGGCAACCGCACGCTTAGCCAATGTCTTTGGGGCGGCTGTTGATAAAGAAAAAGCCATTGCTACGGCCCACGGCTTATTGGCGGTACTAGACGCCGAGCTGGCGGGTAGAGAGTGGTTAGTGGGTGAGCAAGCGACGCTGGCCGACGTGGCGAACTATACTTATATTGCCCATGCGCCGGAGGGCGATGTCGCTCTTGATGACTACCCGCATGTTGTGGCCTGGTTGCAGCGCATTGAAAATTTACCCGGTTTTATACCCATGCAAGCCACAGCGGTGGGTTTGGCGGCCTGATACGCTTACCCGCATTAATAAAGCAGCACCAGCAAAGCCATTGATTAAAGGAGCTCGGCACTATGACCACGATAATCGCAGATTCCCCCTTTCATCGCGGCGAACAAATTCTGCAGCAACGCCTGGGGGTGCGAGAGCAAATGGAGCGCTTTGGACGTCAGGTGATTCACGATTATCTGCCGGTGCAGCACCAGGCGTTTTACGCACAGCTGCCCTTTGTTTTCGTCGGTCATGCCGACAGTGAGGGTTGGCCCTGGGCCTCCATCCTTTTTAATGGGGCGGGTTTTATCGCTAGCGATGATGCCCATAGCCTGCAAATTAAGGCCTCACCGGTAGCGGGGGATCCACTGGCGCATGCCTTGCAGGCGGGCACACGCCTGGGGCTACTCGGTATTGATCTCAGCACGCGGCGGCGCAATCGTCTCGCGGCCCGTATTACCGGGGTCTCGAATGCGGGCATGACGCTGCATGTCGATCAGACCTTCGGTAATTGCCCGCAGTATATTCAAAGCCGTGAGCTGGTGGCGCTAGACCCACAGCTCGCCCCGGCCCCTGTTATTCAGCGCATTAGCGACTTAAGCGATGAAGCCCGTGAGCTGATAGAAAACAGTGACACCTTTTTTGTCGCCAGTTATAAACACAGCGATAGTGGCCAGAGTAGCGATGGTGCCGACGTGTCACACCGTGGCGGCAAGCCGGGTTTTATTCGTGTCGATGACAACACGCTGATTATTCCGGATTATCTCGGCAATAATCATTTTAATACCCTGGGTAATTTTCACGAGACCCCGAAAGCGGGCTTGCTGTTTGTCGATTTTGAACGCGGGCACCTGCTGACCTTAACCGGCAGGGTGGAGGTGCTTTGGGACTCAAGCGAAACACAGCATTTTGCCGGTGCCGAGCGTTTGTGGAACTTTGATATCGACCACGGTTATTACCAAAAAAATGTACTGCCCCTGCGCTGGCACCTAAATGACTACTCGCCCAATACCTTGCTGACGGGCAGCTGGCCCGAGGCGCAGGCCCTGGCGCAGGCAGAGCAACAGCGGGACCAGTGGCTGCCCTATAAAGTGCTGCGTGTGGTCGATGAAAGTCGCGATATTCGCTCTTTCTATTTACAGGCAGAGGGCCATCAAAAAGCCCGTTTTAAACCGGGCCAGTTTTTAACCATCAGGGCGATGATTAATGGTGAACAGGTCATCCGCACCTATACCCTGTCGAGTGCGCCAGCGGATACGTACTACCGCATCAGCGTTAAACGCGAGGCGGGTAGTGACGATATCGCTGCGGGGTTGATGTCGAATTATCTGCATCACAATGTAGCGGTTGGTGATGTACTGGAGGCGAAATCACCCCGTGGTGATTTTAGTTTCGATGCCTGCGAACCCCGGCCGGCGGTATTATTGTCGGCCGGTATCGGTATAACGCCGATGCTGTCGATGGCCAAACATGCTTTGCAGGAAGGGGTTCGTACCCGCAATCAGCGGCAATTGACACTGATTACTACCGCACGCAATTCTCAACAGCGCGGATTTTTTGCCGAGCTAGACGACATCGCCAGTCAATCGAAGGGTCATATTCGCAATTACTGGGCACTCACGCAGCCCGATCAGTCAGCGCAGCCAGGGCGTGATTTCAATCATCGAGGGCGTATTACCACCGCGTTGTTGCAAGCGCTATTACCCCTGGCGGATTATGAGTTTTATCTCTGTGGTCCCGCCGCGTTTATGCAAGCCGTGTATGACAAGCTTCGTGCCCTGGGTGTGCAAGATGCGCGCATATTCGCCGAAGCCTTTGGCCCGGCCTCGTTGGTGCGAGAGAGTGATAGCTTAACGACCGTGTTTAAGCCGCAAGCCGCCGCCAGTGAGGCCATTGTTGAATTTGTCGATGCACAAGTGGAGCAAGCCTGGTCGAGTGGCGATGGCAATTTATTAGACTTTGCCGAAGCCCATGGTTTGAGCCCCGAATTTGGCTGTCGCAGTGGTCAGTGTGGGGCCTGTAAAGTAGCCCTGGTAGCGGGCAAAGTGAGTTATCAAAGTGAACCCTCAGCCGAAGTTGCCGATAATGAGGTGCTGCTGTGCTGCGCCGTACCGGCTGCCGTTGAGGGAGAGGATGTGGTGAGGTTGGCGCTGCAGTTGTAGCAAGTAAGAAGCGTTATTTAATCGCTGTAGTGCAGTGCTTTTAGTGTCAATGTGCTCAGAACAATGCACGCAATGGAGAAGAATCATGCCGCAAACAATCAAAAAACCCGTACCACCCTTTAGTCGAGAAGACGCCGAACAAAAGGTACGCATGGCGGAGGATGCCTGGAATTCTCGCACGCCAGAAAAGATCGCCCTGGCCTATACCGAAAACAGTCGCTGGCGTAACCGTAACGAATTTATCGAGGGTCGCCAACAAATTGTGGCGTTTTTACAGGGCAAGTGGACGCGGGAGCTGGAGTATCGTTTGATTAAAGAACTCTGGTCCTACGACGGCAACCGTATTGCCGTGCGCTTTGCCTACGAGTGGCACGACGGCGACAACCAGTGGTTTCGCTCCTACGGTAATGAAAATTGGCAATTTAGTCGCGCGGGTTTGATGGAGTTTCGCCATGCCAGTATTAATGACCTGGCGATTACTGAGGCCGAGCGTTTGTTTCGCTGGCCGGAGGGGCGCCGCCCCGATGACCACGCCGGTTTAAGTGAGTTGGGTTTATAAAATAAAGAGAGCTTTAGTGAATTTATCCGATTTATTTTTATGTGTTGGATAAGTATTTTTTAAGCAAGAAAATTATGGATAATTTGTATTATTACCGCGCTCGCGTCACCAAGGTTTACGATGGCGACACCATTACGGTAGACATCGATTTGGGTTTTCACGTTGGGCTGAAAAGTGAAAAGATCAGGCTCTACCGAATTGACACTCCGGAAGTTCGTGGCCCAGAAAGAGAGCAGGTTTTATTTTAAGAGATTGGCTCAGGGAGCGAATTTTAGACAAAGAAATAATTCTGAGAACGTATAAAAATAAAAAAGGTAAATACGGGCGTTGGCTGGCCGATGTTTTGATCGACGATGCCTGTATTAATGATTTGTTGGTCGACAAAGGCTTGGCCGTTTATCACGATTACTAGCGCTTATTGTGTAGTCGTTGGGTCTAAAAATAGTGGGGTTTATGACCCTGGCTTCCCTGTGGCCTGCGTACATAAACCCCTTCTTTGATTAATTGATGCGATTAATAAACTCGATGACCGCATCGGAAAAAACCGTGTTCTGATCGCCGGCCACCATGTGTGAGGCTTCTTTTACGTCGATAAATTCAGCGTGGCTCACGGCC
Organism: Candidatus Reddybacter sp.; assembly: GCA_041277045.1. Taxonomy (GTDB): domain Bacteria; phylum Pseudomonadota; class Gammaproteobacteria; order Pseudomonadales; family Porticoccaceae; genus Reddybacter. Next base: position 6,248 of record JBGFSY010000002.1, read on the forward strand.
TCGCGAAATTGTTGTACGCCCTCGATGCTCACCACATCAGACTTTTCACCACGTACGAGCAGCGTGGGTACGGTTAGGTTTTTAGCGGCATCGAGTAAGCGCACGGAGCGCTGCTCAAGGCCTTCGCCGAGTGCACTATCGACAATTTTTGGGTCCCAGTGCCAGATGTAGCGGCCGCTTTCGTTCTGGCGCACATTCTTTCGAATACCCTCCAGGTTGGCGGTGCGCTTGCGCCCGGTATAGACCGCTATGGCCTCGGCGATTTCTTCTAGTGTGTCGTAGCCCTCGGGTTTGGCTGTCATAAAGTTAACGATGCGCGAGACGCCTTTTTTTTCAACCTTGGGAGTGACGTCGACCAAAACTAAGGAACGCAGTAGGCCGGGGTTTTCACCCTCTGCGGCGAGGGCGGTAATGCCGCCTTTAGAGGCACCAACGACCACGGGGGGCTGGTCAAACTGCCCTGCAATCGCGCTGAGGTCGCGCACAAAACCATCGGTGGTGTAGTCGCCATCCGGGCACCAGTCGGATTCACCGTGGCCACGAGAATCAATATTGATTACGTGCCAGCCTTCGGCAGCGACTTTGTGTGCAGTGTCACCCCAGGAGTGTCGCGTTTGTCCACCGCCGTGCAAAAAAATGATGGGCGGATGAGCGGAGTCTCCATAGGCATCGCCACGGCTGACAACGCCATCGCTGGCTGTATATTTTACGTTGATAATTTCCATAGAAAATCCCTGATAGTAAGAGTGGCTAGCTTGAGAATAAGTTTTACCGGGAAGAATACTTGCCCCGAATTAATATTTTTTTGTCATACGATACCCAGTCGCCGTACTTTGGCGGCTGGGTGAATGTGTTTGATCAATGAGAGCTGGTACAGACGGTGAAATGCTTAGCAGGCTTAACTACTAGGGCGGGGGCGATACTGACTAGCTACAACGTGGTGTAAAGTCTAACAAAATGGCGAGGGCTGAACAATAAAGGGGCTTGTCCGGTTTGGGTGAACATTTTCATCGGCCTCACCTTTAATGTCTCTAGTCGTTTGTTATTTGGGTTTAAGGTTCGTAATGTTTGGAAAGCCAGGGAGCTGCATATTTAGTCAGCGGTATCCCCTTTATCTGAATAGCGAATATCAATAATTAAATAATCATGGCTTTCCCCGTGCAGGGTGAAGCTTATTTCATCATCGAGATTTTTGCCGATCAGTGCTTTAGCCAGGGGTGAATCAACACTGATATAGCCTTTGCTGGTGTCGAGTTCATCGGCACCGACGATGCGATAACAGACGTTTTCACCGTCATCCTCTTCCAGTGTTACCCAAGCGCCAAAGAACACGCGTTCGGTATTGCCTGGTGCGCGATCGACAATCGTGACGTCTTCCAGCCTGTTGGTTAGATAACGCACACGGCTATCAATCTCCCGCAACCGGCGTTTACCGTAAATGTAATCCCCATTTTCCGAGCGGTCGCCATTTTTGGCGGCCTCGTGCACCACGGCAGTGACCTGGGGGCGCTCAACCTTCCATAACTGCCGCAATTCATCGCGCAATTGCTTGGCGCCCTCACTGGTAATGTAGGGGCTGGAGGGTTCGCGAGGTGGTCGGTAGCGGCCCATAAATACGATTAACGCTTCTCGGCGGTGGACGGTTCAGAAGGTAGGTTAAAGCCAAAAACTTCGCTATAAAATTTTAGCTCTTCAAGCAATGCCCGCTCGGTATTTTTTGCCTGCCGAAAGCCATGGCCCTCGCCGCTAAAGGGGACGTACTTCACTTTAAGCCCTTTTTTATCGAGTGATTCAACCATTGCCTCCGCCTGTTGTGGCGGCACGACTTTGTCGTCGAGACCCTGAAAGAAAATCACCGGACAATTGAGTTTGTCGATATGGTTAATGGGCGAACGCTGCTGATAAAGAGCTTGCTCGGCAGGATAGGGGCCGACCAAGGTATCGAGATAGCGTGACTCGAATTTGTGGGTGTCGCGGGCCAATGTTTCAAGGTCCCCAATGCCGTAATAACTGGCACCGGCTTTAAATAAGTCGTGAAAGGCGAGGGCGGCGAGCACGGTATAACCGCCAGCGCTGCCGCCGCGAATCATGATGCGCTCGGGGTCGGCGAGGTTTTGAGCAATAAGGTGCTGGGCACCGGCGACGACATCGTCGACATCTTTAATCCCCCAGGCACCATCAAGCGCTTGTCGATAGGGCCTGCCATAGCCGGTGCTGCCGCGATAATTAACGTCGAGTACCGCAAAGCCTCGGTTAGTCCAGAACTGTATTTTTAGATTAAAGCCTGTAGAGGTAGCACCCGTTGGCCCACCGTGGCACAACACTAACAGCGGTGGTTTTTCGTTCGGAGTGTGTTGTGAATAGTCTGTATTACAAGGGGGATAATAAAAGCCGTGGGCTTGTTCACTGTTAGTAGTGGAATAGGTTATGGCTTGGGGTTGGGCGTAGTTATCTGCGGCGATAGGCAAGGCGGCAAACTGATGAATGATTTTGTACTCGCCCGAGCGTGTATCCAGTTCAATCAGACAGCCGCTTTGTGAAGGCGATGCGCCAATAAACCAGACGCGATGGCCTTTGCTAATCAGTGCAGAAATTTGTGTAAAAGGGAGATCGAAGGCTTTCAGAGTGTCGGTGTGCTTTTCAATTAAACCAAGGTGCCAATAGCCATTTTTCGTGTAGCAAGCGGCAAGGCTATCGCTTGTACAAAAACCGTAGGTCGACATACCCAGTGTCCACAGCGGTGTGGCGAACTCGGCCTGTTGCGGGCAGAGGGCTTCACTGTTGCTCTCGCCCTGATCTGTACTGGTACAGCGATAAATATTCCACCACTCACTGCGGTCCGAGACAAAATACAACTCGCCCTTGGGTGACCACTGGGGCTGAAAAATGGACTCGTCACAGCCGCCCGCCAACTTTTTAGGACTGACTAATAAACCCTCATCCGATAAACCCGCCAGCCACAACTCGCTACCTTGCCAGGGCATTTGCGGATGTTGCCAGCTTATCCAGCTGAATTGTGTGCCGTCGGGACTGAGGCGAGGGTAGGCGTAAAAGTCGGCACCGCTATGCAGTTCGCTAAATTCGTAGGGCGCGTTAATAGGCAGCGCCGCGATAAAATTGCGCGGCTCACCAAGCTCTTCATCGCTTTGCTCGGCGATACAAATTAAACGCTGGTGCCTTTCGTCATAACAGAAATCGGCAAAGCGCAGATTTTGATCGGCCGGGCTGATGGCCTCGGGCTTGGCACCTGTTGTGCGCGTATCGAGGCGATAAATACGCTGGTCACTTTGCTCGCAAAAATACAGTACACCGGCAACAACAATATAGGGCGTACCGCCATACTCATGGACACGACTGCGGGCGGAGAAGGGCGCGGGCAAGACATCGCTTTTTTCGCCATTAGCCCTGCGCCTGACAATGGCACTGCGCCCACCTTCTTCCGGCCGCGCTTCCAGCCAGTAAAGATCGTCATCGCCACTCACCGCATCGAAGCAAGGGTAGTCAATCGCCGGTGCTGCACTGGCCACCTGCCGAGCACTGATAGGTGATGCCCAGCTGCCGTAAGGGCTGTGACTTATTATCTTGTCAGTCATCTCAGCCACCCGCCAGCTTCACGGTATAACCGTCTTTACTGAGTAGCTCGCGCATCTTCTCCCGATGGTCGCCCTGTATTTCGATAACACCGTTTTTCACCGAGCCACCGGAGCCGCAGCTTTGTTTTAACTTTTTGGCCAAAGTTTTTAATTCCGCCTCGGGCAGGGGGACACCGCTAATGGTGGTCGCCGCATTGCCCTTGCGACCGCTGGTTTCCCGGCGGATACGCACAATACCGTCGCCCTCAGGCGTGGCAGCCGTGTCATTATCTGGGGTTTTAATACGGCCCTTGTCGGTGGAGTAAACCAGCCGGGAGTTTTTTTTCATGGTCTTATCGTCAACCTTTCAGGAGGCTTTGCTTAAGGACGTTCTGATTAGGGCGTCAGAACAATTTTGCCAATATGGGCATTGCTCTCCATCAACTGGTGGGCGGCACTGGCCTCACTCAGTTTAAATTCAGCGTGAATCACCGGCTTAATCGTACCCGCATCTAACAGTGGCCAGACCTTTTCTTTCAAGCCCGCTGCAATGCGAATCTTATTTTCAATGGGCTGGCTACGCAGGGTTGAGCCGGTGAGCACCAGCTGCTTAAGCATTACCGCGCCAAAATCGACCTCGGCTTTTGAACCGCGCAAAAAGGCGATGGAGACAATACGCGCCTTCGGCGCCGTGGCCTTAATATTCTTCTGTATATAGTCGCCGCCGATCATATCGAGAATCACATTGGCGCCCTTGGTCGCGCCCTTAATGCCCTTCACAAAGTCTTCGCTGTGATAATTGTAGGCTTTCTCGGCCCCCAGCTCTTCACACACTCGACACTTCTCATCACTGCCCGCCGTGGCAAATACGCGGGCGCCAAAGGCTTTGGCCAATTGAATGGCCGTGGTGCCAATACCACTGGTGCCACCGTGAACCAGAAAAACATCACCGGCCTGCAGCTCGGCCCGCTCAAACACGTTGTGCCACACCGTAAAGAAGGTTTCCGGCAGGGCGGCGGCCTCAACCATCGACAAGTCTTTGGGGATGGGCAGGCAAACAGATTGGTGGGCCACAGCGTAGTCCGCATAACCACCGCCGTTAAGCAGGGCGCAAACCTTATCGCCAAGGGCCCATTCGCTAACGTCGTTACCGATAGCAACAATTTCGCCTGCGGCTTCAAGCCCTAGCAAGTCAGAGGCACCGGGCGGTGGCGGGTAAGCGCCCTTACGCTGAATAACGTCGGGGCGATTAACCCCGGCAGCAGCGATTTTGATAAGCACTTCATCCGGGCCACATTCGGGCAAGGGGCGTTCGCCCAGGCTCAATACCTCGGGGCCGCCGGGGGTGGTGATTTCAATGCATTTCATGCTTGTGTTCATTGATAAGCTCTTTGTAAAAAGGGAGGGTTGCGGGTTTAGACTGTGATTGCAATGTTATAAGAAATGACCGCTCGTAGCGCATTATTTATTGATTATCATACCTGAGGACGGGCTATAGATTGTTCAGTGCAACATAAGGCTTGTTGTACAAGCGGAACTAGAGAGGCAGTTTTTTACCACTCCAGTATTTAGTGAGCAGTGCGTGTACCGGATAATCAGCTTACTCTTCTATGGAGCGGTTTTAGACTTCCCGGTAGAGAGTTTCAAAATACCTGATAGAACCCGTTTGGATAAACTCATGCAGTCTCTTGATAGCATCTTTAAACTCAGTATCTCTCCGTGTGGTGCACTCCCAGATAACTGCAACACGCCAGCCTTCTTCTTTTAATTGGCTTGTTACACGCTGATCTCGCTGTTTATTGTTGGCAAATTTTGTTTTCCATTTCTCCGAATAGCTCCTGTCGGAATAAGCAAGCTTGCAACCTTCATGCTGGTGCCAGTAACAACCATGGGTGAAAACAGCCACCTTGTGGCGACGTAGAACAACGTCAGGCTTAATACTTCCGACCTTGCTTCCAAGCCGAAAACGATAGCCTAGCCGATGCAGGGCTTGGCGAGTGAGTACTTCTGGTTTGGTATTGCTTGAGCGTATGCCCGACATCATTCGGCTTCGGGTTTCTTTGTTGACGATGTCTGCCATCTATTCGATCTCTCACGATAGGGCCTGGATTTCAAGGCGATTCCTGGTATTCGATGGGAATTGTCCAAATACGTAAGATCAATGAGTAAACCAGTAAAAGTAATCGACCTGTTTGTAGGCCCTGGCGGCCTGGGCGAAGGGTTTTCTGCTTGCCGCGCCAATGACAAACAGGCTTTCAAGATTGCCATCTCAATAGAGAAAGAAAAAAGTGCCCATTGCGCACTTTTGCTCAGAGTACTATTTCTTCAGTTTGAGCTTTAAAAGTACTTGAGGAATATCTAAGAGCTCAAGCTCAGCGGATATTGGTGGGCATGTGCGCTAGCATCATTCTTGAGACTTGTTATATGCGGTTTCATAATTCTTGCGATTTCTTCGATAACAGGTACGACAACAGAATTACCAAACTGCTTATATGACTGCGTATCAGACACTGAGATTTTAAAGTTAGCTTCCCCCGGTTTGTCGTATCCCATCAAGCGTGCGCATTCACGTGGAGTCAGTCTTCTTGGATTTCCGGTCCCTCTGGATACGAGTATTTCAGAGCCATCCTTGTAATATCTAGCAGATAATGTGCGTGCGACGCTCTTCCTTGTCACCATGCCATAACCAAAACCAAAACCAAAACCATTACCTTTTGCGTTGTGTTTAGCTGCATATTCGTACAAATAGTTCCACAGTTTGTCACTTAGAATGTATTTATCCAGCACCTTACCTTTCCGGCCGGTGATAAATCGTGAATAATTTTCATGGCTTGCATCCTTACTGCCATCATTTGGATGCAAGATATATCCCATGCTCATTCTGTCAGGTGCCTGCCGGCGAAAAGCATCCCATGAAAATCTGTATCATCGATAAAACCAACGAGATAAATACGTTCACGGTGTTGTGGCACAAACCCTTACCATCTACACCATAGGGATTACCGGTGCTTCGAGCGTTCAGTACGCAGCAGTATGTACTGATAATGAGCAATCCCACAATTGATGGTGAGCCTGTCGGAAGTTGTCTAGTAGGTGTTCTGTATTTCCCCATATAGGCATAGATGATATTTCCTCATCTGAGGCGCTTTTTAGTACGGAAAATTCATGGTAAGAATGATCTGCTAGTGTTGGGCCATTACTGTACTTCCAAAGCTGCGAATATAAAGTGGGTATGTTGACCTGTTCGGCAATAAAACACTCGCCAAATTCAAGATATGACCTTAATTCGTCAATATATTCTTCAGATATTATTCCAATGAGTAGCAACTGGCTAAAAGCTTTGAAGTTGCTGGCATCACGATAAAGGTATTCAAAAATATGATAGTTATGCATGGGCTTTAAATTCCCCGCTGGATCTTTAGATGGCTGAAACCAGCATCAAGTTGAGTATCAATTATCATTTTCTGAAAGGTCGATTAATTGCGTTTCTTGATATAAGTTTCCTATGGCATCCTGCGGTATTCGCCATAGAAAACCATGATCTCTGGTGCGCCCATGTTTTTTGGACAAAGTGAAATCTAGATAAATATTGCCATCATGGGCCATGCGTATAAAGCGGAATAGTGATGGTGTTTTACAATACAAAAGCCGGTCAAAACGACAGCGTGTGTCACCATTTTTTTGACGATCAATAGACACCGATATATAAGCTGTTTCGTTGTGCTTAGAAAGTACAGCATCCTCTAAGAGGCTGTTGTCATATTCCAGTATTTTAAGTTTCTTTTTGTTAATGGTCATCGTGTTTTTATTGGGGCTAAGATAGAAGCCTAAAGAGTCTGCTGTATTGTTGAATGATGTATAGAGTGCCTGCCGTTCTTTTCTCTCATCGTAGTAACCAAATTTTTCAAGTAACTCGTGTTTGTCTTTGCAAGCTAGATATCGCGATGGCACGCGAGAGAACAGCGTTTGAAGGGTTTTGCCGTACTTGGTTTTTAACTCAATGCCCATGAAGTCGGCTTCTTTTGAGCTGTTTTGTGGAATGCTTAAGTAGTGCTCTAGTGAGAGCCCATACCGACCGCTTCCCTTGCCCTGTATTGGTAAATAGTCTCGTGAATATAATCGCTTGAGCTTGCCAGTTAGCACATCAATAGGCGCTTGTTTCTCAAAGCTAGTTCGTTTGAGGTGATTAAGCACAGCGTCCTTTAGTGCTGTTTGATAATTGGGCTTAGGGCGCAAACCATCAGCATAGGGTAGTTTTTCTTCATAAAGTACCGCGCTGATATTTTGGAATTTGAACTCGAAAGATTTTGCCGTACGCGAAGGGTGTGCGGCTGAAAGGTTGCGGTAGATCTCCGCTTTGTTCGTGGGCTTTACATTCACCTGATCTTGCAATAGCTCAAAGTAAGCAAGAACAGCTGCGTCTATTTCCGGATTCGACCATGCTATGTTTGTATTCATGAAGGAGGAAAAGCCTCACACCTGTTCTAATTTAGAATTCATAATGTACAGGCCCCTTTGTATCAGAATAGTTGTCATTGTGCTTGATGTTCCTCAGCTTGCACCTGTCACCAAACTTTTATACTTTGCCATTGGACACTCTCTATCAAGGTGATTACCCATGAACCAGCCAGTATCAACATCAGACAGCCACGCGCCCCTGCGCAATGATATTCGTACCTTGGGTGGTCTGCTGGGGGAGACGATTCGGGAGCAGGATGGCGAGGCCGTGTTCGCGCTGATCGAGGAAATTCGCCATTTTTCCAAGGCGGCGCTGGCGGGTGATGCCAGCGCTCATCAGCAGCTTGAAAGCTTGATGGCGGGGCTGGATGACGCCGCCTTAATTCCGGTTGTACGTTCTTTCGGGTTAATGCTGAACTTGATGAATATCGCGGAGGAGTACCACCGGGTGCGGCGTTTAAGTGAGGCTAGCCACCGCGAGACCAGTCATCGCAAATCACTGCCGCAGTTGCTTGCGCATCTGGGTGAGCAGGGTATTTCCAAATCGCGCATTGCTGAAACTATTGAGAACCTGACCATTGAGTTGGTGCTGACCGCCCACCCCACGGAGGTTTCTCGGCGCACGGTGAGCCAAAAATATGACCGTATTGCCGATGATCTTGAAACCCTCGATCGGGTTAATCTCACCGATTACAAACGCAATGCGCTGAAGCAGGAGCTGCGCCGGGAGATTGCTTCCCTGTGGGCGACGGATGAAATTCGTCACAACAAGCCGACGCCGGTGGATGAGGCCAAGTGGGGTATTGCGACGATTGAACAAACCCTGTGGTCGACGGTGCCAGAGTTGCTGCGGGAGCTTGATTTTAGTCTGCGCGAGCAGTTGGGTGAGGGCCTAAGTATTCACGCGGTACCGATTCGCTTTGCCTCGTGGATGGGGGGCGACCGGGACGGTAATCCCAATGTCACGGCAAAAACTACGGACGAGGTGTGCTGGTTGTCGCGCTGGCAGGCGGCGGAGTTGTTGCAGAAAGATATTGAGCAACTGCGTTCGGAGTTGTCGATGGCGAGCTGTAGCGCTGCCTTACGCGCAGCGGTGGGCGAGCATCCTGAGCCCTATCGACAATTGTTGCGCGGGGTGCGTGATCGTTTAGTGCTGACGCGGGATAGCTTAAAGGCAAAACTCGATGGCGAGTTAACGGTCGATGACAGCGCGATTTATTTTGATGTGGATGAGCTCAAGCAAGCCTTGATGCTGTGTTATGACTCGCTAGTGGGGCAGGGCATGGCCACCATTGCCGATGGTCGGCTGACGGATATTATTCGCTGTGTGAATTGTTTTGGTTTGAATTTAACGCCGCTGGATATTCGCCAGGAGTCATCGCGCCATGCCGAGGTGCTGGATGCGGTGACGCGCTACATCGGTGTCGGCCATTATTCTGAATGGAGCGAAACAGAAAAGCTGGCCTTTTTAAGTGCTGAGTTAAAACAGCAGCGGCCATTAATTCCCACCGCTTTTTTGAACCAGACACTCGACCCCGCATGGCTTGAATCCTTTCACGCGCAGGTCGATTATTCCATTGATAATGTTTACGAGGTGCTGCAAACCTGCCAAACCATTTCCAAGCACCCGCGCAGTAGCTTTGCCAATTATATTATTTCCATGGCTCACTCGGGTTCCGATGTGTTGGCGGTGATGTTGTTGCAACGGGAGGCGGGCGTGACTGAGCCGCTGCCGGTGATGCCGCTGTTTGAAACCCTGAGCGATCTTGAAAATGCACCGGGGGTTATCGATAATTTATTTAAGATTGAAGGCTATGCCGATTCGATTAATCACTGCCAGCAAATTATGGTGGGTTATTCCGACTCGGCCAAAGACGCGGGTTTTTTAGCGGCGTCGTGGGCGCAATATCAGGCCCAGGAAAAGCTGGTGGAGATTTGTCAAAATCACAAAATACAGCTGCGCCTGTTTCATGGCCGGGGCGGGTCGATGAGTCGCGGCGGTGGTTCTGCCCACGATGCGCTGCTCTCCCAGCCCCCCGGTGCGGTCGAGGGCTATGTGCGCATCACCGAACAGGGCGAGATGATTCGCTTTAAATTCGGCCTGCCCGGCATCGCCTTTCGCACATTAGAGCTGTACACCTGCGCCACGCTGGAGGCGACGCTGCTGCCGCCGCCCAAACCGTCGCAGCCGTGGCGTGACTTGATGGATAAAATGACGGCTTGTTCACTGCAAAGCTATCGCAATGAAATTCATGCGCCGGATTTTCTCGAATATTTTCACCAGGCAACACCGGAGCAGGAATTACAGCGCCTCTCACTGGGCAGTCGCCCGGCAAAGCGCAAAGCCAGTGGTGGCATTGAAAGTTTGCGGGCCATTCCCTGGGTTTTCGCCTGGACCCAAACACGTTTACTGATTCCCGCCTGGCTCGGTTCAGACGCTGCTCTACAAGCGGCAATCGAGGAGGGTGATCTGGCACTGGTGCAACTGATGTCGGCGCAGTGGCCCTATTTTGCCTCGATTATCGACATGCTAGAGATGGTGCTGGCGAAGGCTGAACCGCAGGTTTCACAATATTACGAACAGCGTTTGGTGGGCGGATCAATGCAGGCGGTGGGGGCTCAGCTGCGCACTCGTCTGGAAACTGTGATTGCTGCGGTTAACACGGTGCGTGGTTCAGAAAAACTCTTGCAGGGTAGCCCGGTGATACAGCATTCGATAAAAGTGCGGAACCCCTATGTCATGCCCCTGCACTTTTTGCAGGCGGAAATCATGCGGCGCTTGCGCTCGGCTGGGGACGATAACTCTGCCGCGAAAGAGATTTATGAGCAGGTGCTGAAAATATCGATTACCAGTATTGCGGCGGGGATGCGTAATACGGGCTAGCGTGAAAAGTGAAACAGACGGCCTGGATTGTTATTTCGTCGTTGCTAAACAAGGGCCAAAAATGACAGGCACCCAGCAAGCCGGGTGCCTGGCGGCACTATTTCTTGCTTAAATAATTTAACATGGTATCGGCATCGCTCACCTCAAAAGGGTCGTCGGGGCAGTTGTCCATCAGACCGGGTTCGGCGAATAGCTGCTGTATCTCACCATCGACCACATGCATGGAATAGCGCCATGAGCGCTCACCAAAGCCGAGATTCTCTTTTTTCACCAGCATGCCCATCAAGCGACTAAAGTCACCATTGCCGTCGGGCAGCATTTTGACCTTGCTGATTTTAAGCTGCTTGGCCCACTGAAACATGCTGAAGGCATCGTTGACGCTGAGGCAATACACCTCATCAACGCCCTGGGCTTTGAGTGCCTCGTACTGGGCTTCATAGCCGGGCAGGTGAGTACTGGAGCAGGTGGGCGTAAAAGCACCCGGCAGGGCGAGTACCACGATGCTCTTGTTGTTGAAAATGTCCGCCGAGCTGAGGTCTTGCCAGCGGAAGGGGTTGTCGCCGCCAATACTTTTATCGCGAACGCGTGTTTTAAAGGTTATTTCTGGGACAGTGCTTGTCATCTTGATCTCCGTGGAGGTTGCTGAACCGAGGGTGGGCCTCGAACTTGGGCTTAGTGTGACAGCTGTTCTAGGGTAATCGTTCTCTTATCGGTGAAAAAAAGTGGGCCGCCATATCGGGTTGGCGCGGTTACAACCAGAACTGCAGCAGTAAAAACCCGATACAAACGACAGTGCCGCAGGCGGGGATTGCCAGGGCGAGAAAGTTGCGTCGCTGGTCGCGCCAGTTGAGCCTGAGCAGGGCGAGATTGACCAGGGTGAAAATGCACAAGATCGTGCCACTGGTGGCCTGAGCCAGGGTGACTAGCGGGGCGAGCAGGGCGGCACTGAGTACCAGAGTGCCGACGAGGATGGTGGCACTTACGGGTGTTTGTCGGCGGGGGTGTACCGTCGCCAGAAAACCGGGTGCCATGTTCTTTTTAGCCATGCCGTAAAGCACCCGTGAGGCCATAATGATTTGTAGTAGGGCACCGTTGACCACGGCGACGATGCTGATAGAGCTCATTAGAGCAATGGGGATACGGGTGTTTTGTTCGACCACTAGTACCAGCGGTGCCTTGGATGCGGCTAATTCTGTCAGTGGTACGGCGGCCAGTGCGCAGAGGGTGACGATGAAATAAAGCAGGCAAGCCGTGACTAAGGCCAGCAGGATGCCACGGGGCATATTTTTTTCGGGCTGCTTTACTTCCTCGGCCATATTGACCATATCTTCAAAACCAATAAAGGCGTAGAAGGCGAGAAAGGCGCCGGCACCAACCCCTTGCCAGGCGTTAAGGCTGTTGGGCATGAGTGAGCTGTTGGGGTTGTTGAAAAGTGCGGGTAGCTTGTCGGCACCGGCGTAAATGACGAAGGCGAGGCCGAGCAGTTCTAGCAGGGTGGTGGTGATCGCCACCGTTACCGATAATTTCACCCCCCAGGTGGCAATGGCGGTGAGTAGAATAATGAGCAGCGAAATAGTCAGCACATCGGGCAGCTCTACGAACACGGCGAAATAGCCACTAAAGCCGCGGGCAATGGTGGCGGCGGAAACCATACCGGCAAAGACAATGGCATAGCCGACTAAGGTTGAAAGTGTTTTTAGGCCAAAGGCCTGTTGTACATAAACCGGCTCGCCGGCACTGACCGGGTAAAGTCGCGACAAATGCCCGTAGGAATAGGCGCTAAAACTGACCACTAATGAGGCCAGCACAAAGGCCAGGGGCATGTTGCTGCCGGCGATATTGGCGACCTCGCCCACCAGTACATAAATACCGGCGCCGAGAATAGTGCCTATGCCGTAGAGTGTTAGCTGCGTCAGGCTCAGAGTACGAAGCAGGGGCGTGGGGGTGGCGTTGGGTGCTGTCATGGCGTGATAGTATCAGTCTGGCAGGGCTTATCTTAACTGCGACCCCAATTAGCTTGAATTATTTATTGCCGGGCTTTGATTTTTTATTTTGCAACATTAGGTGTTTTTTTGTGAGAGGCGGTAATCGATAAATGGGTGGCATGAGAGCAAAAATTGGCCTGGTGATTTTCGGCACCGATACGCCAGCCGGCAGGCTGTTTGATCTGGTTTTAATCTACGCGATATTACTCAGTGTTGGCGCCGTGGTGCTCGATTCAGTGGTGGGCCTACACGCTCGCTTCGGGTCTTGGTTTTTTTATATTGAATGGTTTTTCACCCTGCTATTTACCGCTGAATACTTTCTGCGCATTTATATATCTCAGCGGCCCCTGCACTATATCTTTAGTTTTTTTGGCCTGGTGGATTTGATTTCCATTATTCCCTCTTATTTGGCATTGGTGGTAGCGGGCGCTAATTATTTGTTGATCATTCGCATGATTCGCGTGCTGCGGGTTTTTCGCATACTCAAACTGGTGCGCTACATGGACGAGGCCAGCGTATTGACCCGCTCACTGTATTTGGCGCGGCGCAAAATACTGGTGTTTTTTATCACCGTCATTGTGCTGAGTTTTATCTTTGGTTGTTTGATGTTTGTGGTGGAGGGCCCGGCCAACGGTTTTACCAGTATTCCGAAAAGTATTTACTGGACCATCGTCACTATTACCACCGTGGGTTACGGTGACATTACGCCGCAAACCGTGCTCGGCCAGTTTATTTCGACCATTGCGATGTTGCTCGGTTACTCGATTATCGCGATTCCCACGGGTATTATTACCGCCGAGCTGGCCGGTGAAATGGGGCGTGAGAGGGCCGAGAAGAGCTGCCATAACTGTGGGCGCTCGGGCCACGATACCGATGCTAATCACTGTCGGCATTGTGGTGCGGATTTGACGGACGACACTTAATACAGGGTCTTAGGAAAAACGCTGATTGAAGCGCTACCGCGAGCAGTGTTTAATTCGCGCCATCAAATAGATCTGTAAATACCGCGCTATTAGCGTCTAGCGGGTGTGACAATACGCAAAATATAGGGAAAGATTATGACTGCCAGCTACGACTCGGTGTATCGCGCCTCACAGGAAAACCCCCAGGCCTTTTGGGGCGAGGCTGCAAAATTGGTGCATTGGTATAAAGACCCCGTGACCATTCTCGATGACAGCAAACCGCCTTTTTTACAGTGGTTTGCCGACGGTGAAACCAATGCCTGCTACAACGCCCTCGACCGTCACGTGACCGCTGGCCGTGCCGACCAGGATGCGCTGATTTACGACAGCCCGGTCACGGATACCAAGTTGCGCTTTAGCTATCGCGAGCTGCTGGCACGGGTTTCGAAATTTGCCGGTGCCCTGCGATCAGAGGGTATCGAGAAGGGTGATCGAGTCATCATCTATATGCCCATGGTGCCGGAGGCGGCCATCGCGATGTTGGCCTGCGCGCGCATTGGCGCTGTGCACTCCGTGGTATTTGGCGGTTTCGCGGCTAATGAGCTGGCGGTGCGTATTGACGACGTGCAAGCCAAGATGGTGATCGCCGCTTCCTGCGGCATCGAACCCGGGCGGCTGGTGCTGTATAAGCCGCTGCTGGATGAGGCCGTCGAGCTGGCTAAAAATAAGCCGCAAAGCTGCATTATTCTGCAGCGCGAGCAAGCGCCCGGCGAAATGCAGGTGGGGCGCGATAAAGACTGGCGCGAGCTGGAAGCCGCTGGCGAGCCGGTCGATTGCGTGCCCATGCTGTCCACTGATCCGCTGTACGTGCTCTACACTTCGGGCACCACCGGTGAGCCTAAAGGCGTGGTGCGGGATGTTGGCGGCAGCATTGTCTCCCTCAATTGGAGCATGCAAAAAGTCTACGGCGTGGCACCGGGGGATGTCTTCTGGGCGGCCTCCGATGTCGGCTGGGTGGTGGGGCACTCTTACATTGTTTACGGCCCCTTATTTAATGGTGCCACGACAATTCTGTTTGAGGGTAAGCCGGTGGGCACGCCCGACCCCGGCACCTACTGGCGCATTATTGCGGAGTACGGCGTCAAGGTATTCTTTACCGCGCCAACGGCGTTTCGGGCGATTAAGAAAGAAGACCCGAAGGGCGAATATTTAAGCAAGTACGACCTATCAAAGTTTGAAAGCCTGTTCCTCGCCGGTGAGCGCTGTGACCCCGATACCCTGCACTGGGCGATGGATAAATTACAGATTCCGGTGATCGATCACTGGTGGCAAACCGAGCTGGGTTGGCCCGCCTGCGCTAACTGTCGCGGCATCGAATTGCTACCCGTGGTGCCAGGCTCGCCCACCAAGCCGGTGCCGGGCTTTGATATTCGCGTGCTCGACGAGCAGGGCGAAGAAGTGGCGGCCGGTGATATCGGTGCCTTGGCGATTAAACTGCCGCTGCCGCCGGGATCCTTTACCACCCTGTGGCGCAATGATGAGCGCTTTGTTTCCTCCTACTTCAAAACTTTCCCCGGTTATTACGAGACCGGCGATGCCGGTTACATCGACGAAAATGGCTATGTCTTTGTTATGGCGCGCACCGATGATGTGATTAATGTCGCCGGCCACCGTCTCTCGACGGGTGCCATGGAAGAAGTGCTAGCGGCTCACCCCGATGTGGCCGAGTGTGCCGTGGTGGGTGTTGCCGATGCTATGAAGGGCCAGATGCCGTTGGGCTTTGTGGTGCTGAACGATGGTGTTGAGCGTGCCGACGCCGATATCTGCACTGAAGTAGTGCAGTTGGTGCGGGAAAAGATCGGTCCTGTGGCAGCATTTCGGCTCTGTGGTGTGGTGAAGCGTCTGCCGAAAACCCGCTCGGGCAAAATACTGCGCGCCACGATGCGTAAAATTGCCGATGCCGAGGCCTGGAAAATGCCGGCTACCATTGATGACCCGCTGATTCTCAATGAGATCACCGAGGCGTTGGGTGCGCTGGGTTATCCATCAAAGGCCTAGGATTCAATCTGGTATATAAATTGCCTTTAGTAGACCCAGTTAGCCGGCCTGTTAATTGCTAAGGATTTCCCTTATTGTGTCATCCTGTTTACAGAAATGCGCTTGATAGTCATTTACATTGCGGGCGCATTTCCGGTATAACATCGCCGGTATTTTGTGTGTCAAAAAACTTGACGGAATTCACTAACGGCCCCGGGAGGGTTGAGGTTGAAGCCTACAAACATTAGTAAACCAGATTATTTCCACAAGGTTGTCGACTGCCAGCATGCCTGTCCAGCGCACACCCCTGTCCCTGAATATATACGCTTAATTGCCGCAGAGCGTTATACCGACGCCTATATGGTCAATTGGGAATCCAACGTCTTTCCCGGAGTGCTGGGTCGCACCTGTGACCGGCCCTGCGAGCCGGCCTGTCGGCGTGGGCGGGTTGAGGAAGAGCCAGTCGCCATTTGTCGCCTCAAGCGTGTGGCGGCCGATAACAAAGACGATATCACCCATTTGCTGCCGGCCGCCGGTGCCAGCAATGGCAAAAAACTGGCGATGATTGGTGCGGGCCCAGCCTCTTTAACGGTGGCGCGCGACCTCTCACCCCTCGGCTATGAAATCCATATCTACGATGAAAACGCCAAGGGTGGCGGTTTTATGCGCAGCCAGATCCCCTCCTTCCGCCTGCCCGACGAGGTGCTGGACGAGGAAGTGGGCTACATCACTGACAATAAAGCGGTGACAACCCACTACAACAAGCGTGTCGATAGCCTTAAGGCGCTGCTCGATAAAGATTACGATGCGGTATTTGTTGGCTCTGGCGCACCGAAAGGTCGCGACCTACCCAACCTGCCGGGCCGCAAAGAGGGTGCCGAGGGCATCCATATCGGCATCGACTGGCTGGCCAGCGTGGCCTTTGAACATCGCGAAAGTGTCGGCAAAAAAGTCATTGTTCTCGGTGGTGGTAATACCGCGATGGATTGCTGTCGCACGGCGCGTCGCATCGGCGGTGCCGAGGTGAAGGTGATTGTGCGTAGCCCCTTTGCCGATATGAAGGCCTCGCCCTGGGAAAAAGACGATGCTGTGGCGGAAGATATTCCGATTCTCGATAACCACACGCCGCTGGAATTCGTTATCGAAGACGGCAAGCTGGTGGGTATGCGCTTTGATAAGGTGCGCGCCGAATACGACAAGAAAAATCGTCGCAAGTTGGTGTCGACCGGTGAAGAGCCGGCCTTCTTCCCCTGTGATGAGGTGTTGATTGCCATTGGCCAGGAGAACGCCTTCCCCTGGATCGAGAGCGAAACCGATATTGAGTTTGATAGCTGGGGTCTGCCGACCCTCGATAAAGTCACCTTCCAGTCGACCAACAGCAAGGTCTTCTTTGGTGGTGATTCCGCTTTCGGCCCGGAAAATATTATTACCGCTGTCGCCCAAGCTCACCAGGCGGCGATTTCCATCGACCTGTTTTGCAATGGTGAAGATCTCGCTGTACGACCTGCGCCGCAGACCAATTTGGTCAGCCAGAAAATGGGTATTCACGAGTGGAGCTACAGTAACGCCGTTGGCGATGACCTGCGCTTTAAAGTGCCCCACGCCGATAAGAAAGCGGCGCTGGGAGATCGCTTGCTCGAAGTGGAGCTGGGCTTTTCGACCAAGACCGGTTTTGAAGAGGCGCAGCGCTGTCTTAACTGTGATGTGCAAACCGTTTTTTCCGAGGCTTTGTGCATCGAGTGCGATGCCTGTACCGATATTTGCCCGACGGATTGCATCAACTTTATCGACAACGACAAAGAGCCTCAGCTGCGTGAAAAACTACGTATGCCGGCGAAAAACCTCGAACAGGACCTTTATGTTTCCACTGATTTACCGACCGGCCGAGTGATGGTCAAGGACGAGGATGTGTGCCTGCACTGTGGACTGTGCGCCGAGCGCTGCCCCACATCGGCCTGGGACATGCAGCAATTTCTCTACCAAGTTACCAAGGCATCTCAAATATGAAGAGCATAGAGGCAGTTAACGAATTTGTGATTCGCTTTGCTAACGTCAACGGCACCGGTTCGGCCAGTGCCAACGCGATGTTTGCCAAGGCGATTTTTCGCATGGGCATACCGGTTAGCCCGAAGAATATCTTTCCCTCCAATATCCAGGGTCTCCCCACCTGGTATGAGGTGCGGGTCAGTGAGAAAAACTATCTCGGGCGCCGTGGTGGCGTCGATATCGCCGTGGCGATTAATCCCCAGAGCATGGCTCAGGATATGTCTGACCTGAACCCCGGTGGTTTTTTCATCTACGACAACACCAAGGCACTCGACCTGCGCTTGCAGCGCGATGATGTCAATCTGATTGGCATACCACTGACCGATATTTGCCGTCGCGAATATACTCAGGCGCGCCAGCGGCAGTTGTTTAAAAACGTTATTTATATCGGCGCGCTGTCGGCCCTGTTGAGCATTGAATTTTCGGTGCTTAAGGATTTGGTGGGTGCGCAGTTTAAAGGCAAGGACAAGCTGATTGCCTCAAACATCCACGCCCTGGAATTGGGTTATCAGTACGCCCAGGAAAACTTTTCTTGCCCCTTGAGTATCAGTCTTGAGCGCCGTGATTTAATCGGCGACCGGGTGATGCTCGAAGGAAACGATGCCCTGGCCCTCGGTGCTGTCTACGGCGGTGCAACCGTTGTGCCCTGGTACCCCCTGACACCGTCCACCTCGGTGATTGAAGGTTTTGAAAAATACGCCAATCGTCTGCGCATCGACCCGGGTACGGGCGATCGTCGCTTCTGTGTCGCCCAGGCGGAAGACGAGCTGGCCGCTATCGGCATGGTAATTGGTGCCTCGTGGAATGGCGCGCGAGCCTTTACCGCGACCTCCGGCCCGGGCTTGTCGCTAATGGCCGAGTTTCTCGGCCTGGCCTATTTTGCCGAAGTACCCGCCGTGTTGTTTGATATTCAGCGCGCCGGCCCTTCGACGGGTATGCCAACACGCACCCAGCAGTCCGATATTTTTGCGGCAGCCTATGCCTCCCACGGTGACAGCAAGCATGTGCTGTTGATTCCGGGTGATCCAAAAGAGTGTTTCGACATGTCGGCCGACAGCTTTGATCTGGCCGAGCGTTTGCAAACGCCGGTGATCGTGATGAGCGATCTCGACCTCGGCATGAACGATAATCTCTGTGCGCCACTGGAATGGGATGACAACCGCGAGTACGACCGGGGCAAGGTGCTGTCGGCAGAAGATCTCGAGAATATGAGCGAGCGCTACGGGCGCTACCTCGATGTCGACAACGATGGCATTTGCTACCGCACGCTCCCCGGCACCCACCCCGAAAAGGGAGCCTTCTTTACCCGTGGCACCTCGCGGGATAAGTACGCGGTGTACACCGAGTTTGGCGACATCTATGTGGAAAATATGGAGCGCCTGAATGCCAAAATGGAAACTGCGAAAAGTTATGTTCCCGGGCCGGTAACGTATATGGCCGATAAAAAGACCCGCGATGGCGTGATCTTTTACGGTACCAGCACCGATGCCAGTCTCGAGGCGCTGGATCTGCTGGCCGATCAAGGGCTCTACCTCAATGCGATGCGCCTACGTGCTTTCCCCTTCAGTAAAGACGTCACCGACTTTATTGAAAATCACGATAGAATTTTTGTCATCGAGCAAAATCGAGATGGGCAAATGCGTAAATTAATGATTATCGAATGCGATCTCAATCCGAAGAAGCTGCTGTCCTATACCCATTATGACGGTATGCCAATGACGGCCATCGGTGTTTCTGCGCACATCAGTGAAGTACTCGGTAAAAATAATGTAACCCCCCTGCGTAAGCGCAAGGCTGGAGCTTAATCATGAGTTATATACGTCCCACGTTCAGACATCCCGATGCCGAGGCTAATGCCAAGGGCTTCACTCGGCAGGATTACGAGGGCGCGCTGTCTACCCTCTGTGCCGGTTGTGGTCACGACTCGGTGAGTAGTGCGATTATCCAGTCTTGCTTTGAGTTGGGTGTTGAACCCCACCGGGTCGCGAAAATTTCCGGTATTGGTTGTTCCTCAAAAACGCCGACCTATTTTCTCGGTAAGTCCCATGGCTTTAACTCCGTACACGGGCGCATGCCTTCGGTCGCGACCGGTGCTAGCATGGCCAACCGCGACTTGCTTTATGTCGGTGTTTCCGGCGATGGCGACAGTGCGTCAATTGGCCTCGGGCAGTTTGGCCATATTGCCCGCCGCAACTTGAATATGAGCTACATCGTTGAAAACAACGGTTGCTACGGTTTAACTAAGGGTCAGGATTCAGCCACTACGGATATTGGCTCGCAGAGTAAAAAAGGTGAGCCCAATCCCTACGAACCCATCGACCTCTGTGCTCTGGCGCTGCAGTTGGGTGCGACCTTTGTGGCCCGCAGTTTCTCCGGCGACAAAGAGCAGCTGGTGCCTTTGATTAAAGCGGCTATGTCCCACAATGGTTTTGCCTTTATCGACGTGATCTCGCCCTGTGTGACCTTTAATAACACGGCGGCGTCGAGCAAGGGTTATGAGTTTGTGCGCGACCATATGGAAGCCACCGGCAAGATCGACTTTGTACCCGTGCGCTCAGAAATTACCGCCAATTATCCAGCGGGCTTTAGTGAAGAAATTACCTTGCACGATGGCTCGGTGATTCATCTGTATAAAGATGGCAAGCTGGATTGCACTGACCGCCGTAGCGCGATGAATGCTATTGCCGAATATAACGATAAGGGTCAGGTGTTAACGGGGCTACTTTATGTCGATCCGGACAGTCGCGATTTCCACAACATCCAGCAGACCGTACAGCAGCCCTTGAACAGCCTGACTGAAATTGATCTGTGCCCGGGCTCTCGCTCCCTTGCTGCTATTAATGCCAGCCTAAGGTAAGGCAGGCCTCGCCATTTCGATAACATTATTTGGACAACAATAAAGCCAATGTCGAAATGGCAATTTTGGGTTGACCGGGGTGGTACTTTTACCGACCTGGTTGCCAGAACCCCAGCTGGCGAGCTACGCAGTTTAAAACTCCTCTCTGAAAACCCCGAGCGCTACGACGATGCGGTGCTTGAGGGTATCCGCGTTTTGTTGGCGGCTCCCAGTGTCGCCGCTATTCCCAATGTGCAAATCGAGAGTATCCGTATTGGTACTACGGTGGCGACCAATGCTCTGCTCGAACGCAAGGGTGTGCCAACCCTGTTGGTGACTACGCGGGGTTTTGCCGATGCCCTGGAAATTGGCTATCAAAATCGTCCCGATTTATTCGCTCTCGATATTCAACTGCCCAAGCCGCTCTATAGTGATGTGCTTGAAATTGACGAGCGTCTGGGGGCGGATGGCAGTGTCATCCGGCCATTACAGACGGAAAATTATCTAAGTGAGTTAAAGGGCGCCTATCAGCGTGGCTTACGTGCTGTGGCAGTGGTCTTTATGCATGGCTATAAAAACCCTACTCACGAATTGGCTATTGGCAAGGTTGCTGAGCAGGCCGGCTTTGAGCAGGTTTCCCTCAGCCATGAGGTCAGCCCTTTGGTGAAGTTTGTTGGCCGCGGTGACACCGCGGTGGTCGATGCTTATATCTCGCCGGTGCTGGCGAAATACGTACAGCGCTTGTCGGCAGCATTGCCGGATGTGCCCCTGTTATTTATGCAGTCCAGCGGCGGCTTGACGGATGCGGCGAATTTTCAGGGTCGCAATAGCCTGCTCTCCGGCCCTGCTGGTGGCGTTGTGGGTGCTGTCAAAACCGCCGCCGAAGTGGACTGCAGAAAAGTGCTGGGTTTTGATATGGGCGGTACGTCCACCGATGTCTGGCATTACAAGGGGGAGTATCAGCGGGTTTACGAAACACAGCTCGCCGGTGTGCGCCTGCGGGTGCCGATGATGGATATTCACACCGTAGCCGCTGGGGGTGGCTCACTGTGTTATTTCGACGGCTCGCGCTTTCGCGTTGGGCCGGAATCTGCAGGTGCTGATCCGGGGCCTGCTTGTTATCGGCGCGGTGGGCCGCTCACAATTACGGATTGTAATCTGGTACTGGGAAGACTCGCTGTCGAGCATTTTCCCGTCGTATTTGGCCCGACGGGCGATGAAAGCCTGAGTGTTGATGCGGCAAGGGCAAGTTTACTAGCCGAGGCGGATAAAATTTATCAGCAAAGTGGTGAGCAGCTATCGCTTGAAAAGGTTGCTGCGGGTTTTGTCGAGATAGCCGTGCAGAGCATGGCGGGCGCGATTAAAACCATTTCGACGCAACGCGGTTATGACGTCAGCCAATATGCGCTGAGCTGTTTTGGTGGCGCGGGTGGCCAGCATGCCTGTGCCGTGGCCAATGTTTTGGGTGTCGACCGAGTGCTGATTCACCCCCTGGCCGGCGTGTTATCTGCTCTGGGTATGGGTTTGGCTTCGGTAACATCTCTGGCTGACAGAACGCTGGCGTGGCCAATGGCGTCACTGGACGAGAAGGCCTTGAGTGAGCAGTTCGCAAGTTTGAAGACTGAGGCGCTTGGGCATCTACCAGAGGGCAGGCCCGGCCAGTTACGCTTGCTGGAGAAAGTTTATATCCGCTATGACGGGGCGGATACTCTGCTGGCCGTGGAGCGAGCAGGTGGTGCAGCAATGCAGGCGGCATTCGAGCAGGCCCATCGGGAGCGCTTTTCATTTCTGCACAGCGCTAAGGCTTTGGTGATTGAGAGTATCTCCCTCGAAGCGATAATTGAGCAGCAGCCGCAAGCCCTCAATAAGTCTGAGGCCCAACAGTCGAAAAAAATAGAATACTCAAACGTGAGTGCGCAGGTTTACAGTGGTGATCAATATCTCTCTACCCCCATTATAGAGCGTGAATCCCTGCCCTACGGTACGACCTTAAACGGCCCAGTGATGATTGTAGACAGTAACTCGACCACGTTGGTCGACTCAGGCTGGCAGGCAGAGGTTCTGTCTGGTGGCATGTTGCAATTGAGTAAAGAGCTACAGGCCAATGTGCAACGTAAGGTCTCAACAGAGCGCAACCCGGTGCAACTGGAAATCTTTAATTACCAGTTTATGGCCATTGCCGAACAAATGGGTGCAGTGCTGGCCAACACCGCCCACTCGGTCAATATCAAAGAACGCTTCGATTTCTCCTGCGCCCTGTTTGATAGCCGTGCCAATTTGATTGCCAATGCGCCCCACGTGCCCGTGCACTTGGGTTCGATGGGCGAAACGGTGGCTCGCTTGATCGACAGCCGTGCCGGCAATATTCAACCCGGCGATGTCTATTTGGTTAACTCACCCTATGCCGGTGGCACCCATCTGCCGGATTTAACCGTGGTTAGCCCGGTGTTTAGTCCGGGTGCTAGTGGCCTGGATAAACAGCCAGACTTTTATGTGGCCACCCGCGCCCATCACGCCGATATCGGCGGTATTACGCCCGGTTCAATGCCCGCTGAAAGCCGACATATAGAAGAAGAAGGCGTGCTGATAGAGGACTTTCTGCTGGTACAGGCCGGCCAGTTTAGAGAGGGTGCAATTCGTGAGCTACTGGCTAGCGGTGGCTATCCGGCGCGCAATATCGATCAAAATATTGCTGACCTGCAGGCCCAGGTGGCCGCGAATACCTATGGCCTTGCTGAATTGCAAAAGCTGGTGCTCGAATACGGACGGGGTGTCGTCACTGCCTATATGCAGCATATTCAGGACAATGCCGAAGAAGCGGTGCGACGGGTGATCGCAACATTGCGCGATGGCTGTTTCGAATACGCGATGGATGATGGGGCGCTCGTTAAAGTGGCTATAGGCATTGATCGACAGAAAGGGCGCATGTGTATCGACTTTAGTGGTACTTCTGCCCAATTGCCCGGTAATTTCAATGCTCCCGCTGCGGTGTGTCGGGCTGCCGTGCTCTATGTAATCCGCACATTGGTGGCTGAGCCCATCCCCCTCAATGCAGGTTGCCTGCGCCCGGTTGAGATTGTTATTCCAGAGGGCAGCATGCTCAGTCCGTGTTATCCGGCGGCGGTGGTGGCGGGCAATGTTGAAACATCACAGTACGTGGCTGATGCGCTCTATGGTGCGCTGGGGGTGCTTGCAGGCTCTCAGGGTACTATGAATAACTTGACCTTCGGCAACGATAATTACCAGTACTACGAAACGATTTGTGGTGGTACTGGGGCTGGCGATGGCTTTGCCGGTGCCAGTGCGGTACAGGTGCATATGACAAACTCACGTTTGACCGATGCGGAGATACTAGAGCTTCGCTTTCCAGTGATACTGGAAGAATTCTCTATTCGCCGTGGCAGTGGCGGTGAGGGTCGCTACCCCGGTGGCGATGGCGTAGTGCGAAGGCTGCGTTTCCTCGAATCCATGAGCGTAAGTATTTTAAGTGGCCACCGGCGTGTGCCAGCTTTCGGTCTGGCTGGAGGAGGTGAAGGTATGACGGGTGAAAACAGTGTTGCAAAAAGGAACACTCCGGTATTGGGGCTACCTTCTACTATTAGTCTCAGTGTTGAAGGTGGTGATGTCTTGACTCTGCGTACCCCGGGTGGGGGTGGCTTTGGTCAGGGTCTATCTACGACCAACACCCTAAAATAAAAGAGTATTACGCTGATAAGTGACACGGTTGGTTTCTTAGCAGTATCGCTGATCGACATGGGTATTATGCTGAGCTTCATGTTGGTGATTAATAGGTTGGCGGCAATGGTCGTAATGCCTGCTTTGGTGAAAGGCGGTGACTCTTAAAGCCATTAGTCATTAGGTGTGAGTGAAAAGGCCCGCTAAATTCGCGGGCTTTTTTGTGAACGCTGATTTGTGCCGTGTTTATTGTGTTTCGATCGTGGGCTGTTCTTTTAGTGTTAGGAGAAATAGGGGCAATGAATACATTCTCAAACTATCTTCAATGAAGGGCGTTAAGAATAGAAGTGCCGCTTGAGATAGCGGTAGATGGTGTAGCAGAAGATGGTGCCCCCGGAGAGATTCGAACTCCCGACCAATCGGTTCGAAGCCGATTACTCTATCCAGCTGAGCTACGGAGGCGTCGGTGGATCTAGATTCCGCCACGTTGGCGGGCCGCTATTGTGCCAGCTTTGGCAGGTAAAAATCTATCGGATTTTCTGTGCTGGTGAGAAAAGCTTTAAGGCCTTCTGGGAAAAGGCCTATTGTGAGGTTGGATTGTCTAGTGACTGCTTTCGTTTGCTTATTTTCCCTGCCACTTGGGCTTGCGTTTTTCGGCAAAGGCAGCGGGTCCCTCTTCAAAATCGGCGCTGCTCATCAGTGCTTTCACCGAGGGCAGCGAGTACGAGTCTTTGATAGCACTTTTAAGGTCGAGCTGATCGAGCCCCTGCATAACGGCATTTTTACTGGTGCGGATAGACACCGGCGAACACTGCAACATCATCTCAGCCCAGCGTCGCGCTTCGGCCATTAACTCTGCCTGCGGCACCACGGCATTGACATAGCCCAGAGACATGCCCTCTGTGGCGCTGACATGGCGGCCGGTGAGTATCATACCCATCGCAAGCTTGAGGCCAATTTGGCGGGGCAGGCGTTGCAGGCCGCCAGCCAGTGCAGCGAGGCCGACTCGCGGCTCGGGTAGGGCAAATTTGGCGTTGTCAGCGGCGATAATCAAATCACAGGCCAAGGCGATTTCAAAACCGCCACCCATGGCGACGCCATTGACGGCGGCGATAATCGGTTTGTCGCAATCGAAGCGCGAGGTCAATCCGGCAAAGCCGGTCTCAGGTGTGCCCCGCTTGCTGCCGCTGGCATGGTATTTCAGGTCATTGCCGGCGCTGAAGGCACGCTCACCGGCGCCGGTGAGAATCGCCACCCATTGCTCGGGGTCCTCGGCAAAGGCGTTAAAGACCTGCTCAAGCTCAAAGTTGGCGGGCGGGTGCAGAGAGTTCATCACCTCTGGGCGATTGATGGTCACGGTAAGTACGTGGCCCTCAAGTTCGGCGCGGCAAAACTCCAGGTTGTCGTAATTCATAACTGGCTGTCCTAAGGATTTATTATTGTTGTTGTAATTCTTCAAAGTGTCTGCGTAAAGGCCTGTGCAAGGGGATACTGAGAAGTACAGGCCTTTACTGGGCTTAACTGGGGGCGGGTGTGGAGCGGTAGTGGTATTCGATGACGCCGTTATTCATCTGCTCAACCAAGTGGCCGTTATCTTCGAGAATGTCGCAGTGGCCGATAATTTCCGACATCACGGGGACAATTTGCGACTCCCAGGCCTTTGGGAAAAGTTCTTTGCCAACGGCCATGGGTGTCATCGGGCCGCCCGCTTCGAGAATGCGGCTGATCTTTAGCAGGCGTCGATCGGTCGACAGGCCATAAGACTTAATCAACTCTAAGTGGTCGGTAATGGGGGCGCCATGGGAGGGATAGGTGACGCGAGCCGGGTAGGGCGACACCTTGTCCAGTGAATCCTGATATTCGCTCAGTGCCCGGGGTCGTACATCACCTTTATTGCGCGGCATTTGAGTCAAGCAAACCGGGGTGATATCGGGTAGCAAGTGGTCGCCGGAAAAGAACAGCTTTAGGTCTTCCTGCCAGTAAACCACCTCGTCGGGACAGTGGCCCGGGGTGTGTATGGTTTTCAGGTCGAAGCCGGGGATGGCGACAATTTCGTCATCCTTTAAGAGGTGATCGGGTTCCATGGGGTGATACAGATCGGCGATTTTTGCCCGGCGCGAAATGGCTTTGTCGGCCAGCGCTCTATCGACACCCCACAGTGCGTAGTAGTAGAGCTCTAACTCTTTACGCTCGGGGGGGGGGCGCATGCGCTCATTGGTCAGCCAGAGGTTTTCGTGGGCCCAGAGCTGGCAATTGGATAGTTCGTGAATGCGTTGGGCCTGGCCGTAGTGGTCGGTATGGCCGTGGGTGAGGAGGATTCTATCAATGTCCTCGACCCGCAAATCGAGCTCGGTGAGGCCGTCATTCAGGGCCTGCCAGGCTTCATCGGAACAAATGCCGGTATCGATGAGGATTAATTCATCGCCGGCCTGCTCGGGGAAAATCAAATAACTGTTGATATCGCCAAGCCCGGGATAACCGGTGGGTGTGGGTATGCGACCAATTCTGCTGGAACTTTCTGTTTTGCTAAAGCGTTTAACGCCAACTACTTCTTTGCTCATCGTTTGTTTTAGCGGCTTACAGGGCCGCTACCCATAATTGTCAGCCCATAATCATGACCAAAAGTGACGCAAATGGGAAGCAATACAAGGTTCTAGCAGAGCTCGCAGGGATTGGTTCCTAGATCAATGAGCGCTGGCCACCGTCGATAACCAGGGTTTCACCGGTCACGAAGCCCGCTTTTGAGGTTGATAAAAAGGCAATCAACTGGGCGATTTCCTCGGCCTCACCAAAGCGCTTCATGGGAATGCGCGATACCACCAGTTTTTCGACGTCGGTGCCACCAAAACTGTCGCCGACCATATCGGTTTTAACAAAGCCCGGTGCTACGCAGATAACGCGAATTTGATCTCTCGCCCACTCCCGCGCCAGGGCACGGGTTAGGCCTTCAATACCGGCCTTGGAGCTGCAATAGGGTGAGTTATTGGCGACGCCAGTCGAGCCGTAGGTAGAGCCGACATTAATAATCACGCCGCCACCGCGGGCTTTCATCACCGGTTGCACGGCGCGGGCCAGCACCCAGGGGGCCACCAGGTTGACGTTGAGCACTTCACGAAAGCGGTCGGGGGAAATGTTCTTCGCTGCTGCGCCCTCGGTAATACCGGCATTGTTCACCAGTACATCGATGCCACCGTGTAGGGCGCAAACCTTGTCGACCAGCTTTTGCAGGTCGTCATCATTACTGACATCGCCGGTGTGCACACTGGCTTTGCCGCCAGCGGCTTCAATCATTGTTACAGTTTCATCGAGCTTGGCTTTGTCACGGGCAAAACAGGCGACGCTAAAGTCGTACTCGGCCAGGGCGATGGCAATGGCGCGGCCGATACCTCGGCTGGCTCCGGTGACTAGTGCGACTTTATTCATGGTGGTTTTTCCTTTAGTTACGTTAGCTTATCAATTCAATTGTTGAGGTCGGGCAGAGGTTCATTAACCAGTATGCCTTGTGTTGTCAGAGTATTAATCTTTGCGCTATCCATGCCCAGCAAGTTGCTGAGTACTTCGTTGTTATGCTCGCCGAGGTAGGGTGTCTCGAGTTCAAGGTCATTATCAAAGGCGGAAAAGCGCAATGGCATACCGGGTATTTCAAAACTGCCGGCCCCCCGGTCGCTTACAGTTCGCACCGTGCCGCGCTCTTGCTTATGGGCATGTTCCATCACTTCTTTAATACTGAGAATTGGCGCTACCGGGATATGCTTTTCACCGAGTAACTTAATCGTTGCTGCGTCACTTTCCTGAGTCTGCAGCCATTGTTCAATAATGGGTGTCAGCTGATCCTGGTTTTGTGCGCGGATGGCATCGTCAATAAAGCGTGGGTCGTCGATCAACTCGGGCATACCCATGACTTCACAGAAGTCGGGCCAGCGCCGCAAAAATGCAATCAGAATGATGTAGCCGTCCTTGCTTTTAAACACACCCAGGGGCCGACGGCACCGTGATGGCGACCGGGCTTGGGTGTATAGGCGCCTTCGCTGGCACTGATGGTGCCGACATTCATTTCGTGGCAATGGAAGTAGCAGTCGAGCAGGGAGATGTCGAGGCGTTGCCCGTGCCGCCGGTAGCGCGGTGGTAGAGGGCACCGTTAATGGCCGCCAGTGCATGGGCGCCGGTCATGGTGTCGCCCAGAGCGGCGAGGGGGATATAGGGGTCGCTCTCTTCGTCGCCGATCATGCCGGTAATACCGGCGTAGGCCTGGCCGATAAAGTCGTAGCCGGGTAGGGTTGCCAGGGGGCCGGCCTGGCCGAAGGTCGATATCGAGCACATGATGCACTCGGGATTAATTTGCTGTACTTTTTCCCAACTCAGGCCCAGCCGGGCAATGGCACCGGGGGCAAAATTCTCGAGGACAATGTCGGCCTGCTTAACTAGGCCATAGACAATCTCGCGGCCCGCGTCTGTTTTCATATTGACACAGACGCTTTTCTTACCCCTGTTTTGCTGGATAAAATAAACACTGCGATCATTAATTTTAAAGCCAACCTGACGTATTTGTACACCAAGGGGTGCCAGTTCAAGCTTGATAATTTCAGCACCCATCTCCGCCATCATGCGGCTGGCACTGGGGCCGGCAACATGTTGGGAAAAATCGAGAACGCGAATGCCATCGAGAATATGTTTTTTCTGCATGTTTTAACCCGGCATTTTTATGTGTTTTTTAGGGTTTTCTTTGTGGGCTTTATCTTTGGGCTTAGTTTTTCTAGAGCAGTCCTTTAGAATGATTTGATCATAAAGTCTTCAGTGCTGCGGTGCCAGTTTCATTTGTGGCATCTAAAGGCGTAGTGATGGCTAAAAATTTAGACGCTATTTCTTTCCAGTGATGGCATTACTTTTTTCAATGACGTAACTATTCGATAACTAAAAAGGTGAATTTTAAAATGGGGAATTTATTACAGGGGCAAGTTGCCATCGTCACAGGTGCGGGCCGAGGCATGGGTCGTACCCACGCATTGGCATTGGCGGCAGAAGGTGCAAAAGTCGTCGTTAATGATCTCGGTGGTTCAGTGCTCGGCGCCGGTGATGACGCCAGTCCGGCGGATGATGTGGTCAATGAAATCATTGCTGCCGGTGGCGAAGCCGTCGCCAACTACGGCAATGTCACCAGCGTCGCCGATGGCGAAGGCATGGTACAGCAAGCACTGGATGCCTTCGGTCGACTCGATATCGTGGTCAATAATGCCGGTAATATCCGCAACCAGCTGTTTGTCAAAATGAGTGAAGAAGAGTGGGACAGTGTTATCGCCGTCCACCTTAAAGGCTTGTTTGCGGTAACCAAGCGAGCGGCGGAAATCTTTCGCAAGCAGGGCAGCGGGCGCATTGTTAACACGGCTTCAGAAGCGGGCCTGGGTGGTTACGCTGCTTCTAATTACGCTGCGGCAAAAGAGGGTATTGTCGGTTTTTCCCGCACTCTGGCCCTGGAACTTGGCCCCTATAATATCACCACCAATGCCATTCGCCCCCGGGCGGGTACGCGCATGGCCGGTGCTGTCGATATGAAAAAAGCCCTGGAAATGGCCCGTGCGGGCAAATTGCCGCTGCCCGAGTTTATGTATGAAATCGAAGACATGAGCGAAGACTCCGAGACTTTTGCCCCAGAGCAGGTTTCACAATTGGTGGTCTTCCTTTGCACCGACGCGGCATCCCATATCAATGGCCGCGACTTTATTGTAGGTGGTGGTGAAATCACGCTGGTATCCCTGCCTGTAAAAGAGCGCAGCATCTTTAGCGACGCGCGTTGGACTCAGGAGCAATTGCAGGAGTTGATGCCGAGGACGCTGGCGAAGGGGTTGAAAAACCCGGCAGCACCGCGCCCGTCATAGTGGGGTTGAGGGTGTAAGCACTGTTTGACTTGGCGCTACATGTCGGCTTTTTTTACACCCTCTAATGTTCTAAATATTTGCAGTAAAGTGTAAATATCCTTTATTAACAATGGCTTGAGTTTGATTTGTTAATGCCTGTGTTCCCCTGTTATTGCCAGTTGTCCCTATGTGTATAGCTTTATGCGCTGGTTCGCTAAAAATATGAAGGGTGACTGTTAAATCTGACAGGTTTTTTTACACTTTAAAGAGTGCCTCAGGGCTGTTTTTTCTAATTCATTGATATGGATAGAGAAAATAAAATGGTACAGAATATACCTTTGTTTAGATATGCGGTTCAAATATGAGGGTTTAGCATGCGTATCAACAAACACACCGTAGGAATCTTTGCTGGTGCTTTTCTGATGCCAGTCTTGGCTCAAGCGACTGTTTTGCCGGGTGCGGGCTATGTTACTTACGGCGATGCCAACTCCTACTCATTGCCCATTCTGCAGGAGTTTGTTGCTGTGGAGAGTCCGGGTCCGGGTAACCCTTATTATGTGAAGTCAACCCCTGGGGCAATAAAGGATCTCGTGGTGGTGGCGACGGGGGCTAATGGTGGTCCGGTGACGACGAATGCCAACGGTATGGATAAGGCCTACGATACGCCCAATGGCGCGATGGGGGCGAGTTTTTATACCACGACAGATGCTGGTAATGACCCTGGTATAATAACTACGATACTAGTTGGGATGCTTCTCTGGCCTCCATGAGCACCTTTCTAAGTGGCAACGATATGCTTGTCTACTTTAACAATAATCAGGAAAAGAGTGACAACACTGCAGCTGAATAACTGGCGGCATGGGCGCAATTGTGGGTGACTGATGCTGCTGGCAATCTTGTAGATCAAGTCTTTGAGTTTACCAATAATGCTAGCACTTACGTCCTTTTTCCCTCAGGGGGTGGTGTTGCCAATGGTGATGTGACTATTTATCCCTCAGGTGTGGGTACCGATGGGGTGTTTTTTGACCACACTAGCAACGACCCCAGTGCGACGAGTAATTTGTCAACGGACTATGTCTTGTCTGGTGGTGCTGTGCTCGGCATAGATCATAACCTCGGTGCCAATGAGGCGACCTATGCCTTGGTTCTCCCTGAGCTAAATGCCTTGTTCGTTTCTTTATTCGCGGATGGTGGTATTGACCTCAGTATGTACACCTTCCATATGGATTTTCGTCTCGGTTGTGATAGCGCTTTTAGCTCCGAGCCCGATGCAGAGATTTGCGATGGTGAAATTTGGGGCTACGGTAAGAACTTGAACAATGGCTATGAGCAGATCTTTATTGGCACACAAGAGGCCCTAGGTCGAGTGCCTGAGCCTGCTACTCTCTTATTGCTGGGTCTCGGTTTGGCAGGCCTTCGCTATCGCCAACGGGGTAAATAATAAAGGTAGCTCGCCGCGGGCCAAGTTACAGGTTGATTAGCTCTGTGGATTGAAGCCAAGCGTAAAACCCCACAAGATAATACCTTATGGGGTTTTCCTTAGAAAACTGAGCATGTAGGCGGGTGTGTGGTTTGTCGGTGGCTAGCATCACCGCAACTCCAAGGGAGTTGGTCAGCCAGACCAAGGGGCCACCCTTTTCATTTCCTGTGTATGAATGGCAATTTTATCAATGCTAATCCAGTAAATTTCGCAATTCAGTTTTTAGAATTTTCCCATAATTATTTTTCGGCAGTTGTTCGACAAAGTGGTATTGCTTGGGGCGCTTAAAGCGCGCCATATTGTCGATGCAGAAGGCATCGAGTTGTGCTTTGTCGAGGGCTGCGGTTTCGCGTTGTACCACAAAGGCCACGACTTCTTCCCCCCACTCGGGGTCGGCTCTACCGATGACGGAGACTTCAATAATATCCGGGTGCTCGAGGAGTATCTCCTCGACTTCGCGGGGATAAATATTGGTGCCACCGCTAATAATTAAATCCTTCGAGCGGTCTTTCAATGTTAAATAACCCTGAGCGTTGAGCATGCCCATATCGCCGGTATAGAGCCAGCCGTCGACAATGGTTTTTGCTGTCGCTTCCGGGTTTTGCCAATAGCCGTGCATCACGGTATCACCGCTGACCAATATTTCACCGACCTCGCCGTCGGGCAGTGCCGCGCCTTTTTCGTCAGCAATGCGAATTTCAACGGGTACCTGAGCACAACCAACGGAGGCGAGGAGTTCGTCCAGAGGCAGGTCATCTCTCCCGCGGTGATCGGCGCGGTTGAGGCAGCTGATGGTCATCGGCGTTTCACCCTGGCCGTAGATCTGTGCAAATTTATTGCCAAAGCGTTCCATCGCCACTTTTATATCGGCGACATACATCGGCCCGCCGCCGTAGATCATCACTTTTAAGTTGTTGGTGTTTTCATCTTTTGTAGCAGGGGTTTCGACCATGCGCTTAATCATTGTCGGTGCGGCAAACATCGATACCTGGGGGTAGTGGCTAATGAGCTGGAGAATTTCTTCCGGCTCAAAGCTGCCACTTTTGGAGACAACTTGATGGGCGCCAGCGGCAATATTGGGGAAGGCATAGAGGCCGGAGCCGTGGGACATGGGAGCGGCGTGTAACAGGGTGGCACCGGGCTCAATGGTGTCGACACTGGCGAAGTAGCTTTGTGTCATCGCCATTAAATTGCGCTGGCTGAGCATCGCGCCCTTGGGCTGGCCGGTAGTGCCGCTGGTGTAAAACAACCAGGCGATGGCGTCGGGCTCGCATTGCTGCAGGGCTAAGGGTGGCGAATTATAGACCTGCTGAAAAGCCGCCGAGTTAACGCTGATAAATGATTTGAGGGTGCCTACGGTGTTGCTTAGCTCACCGATAGTCTCGTTGAAATCATCGGTAATAAAAGCGTGAGATGCTGTGCTGTTTTCCAGAATGTAGGTGAATTCTCGGCGGTGGAGTTTGGCGTTGACCGGTACAGCGGTTAGCCCAGCGTGCAAAACCCCGAACAAAACCTCGATGTACTGAGGGGAATTTTTCATCACCAATGCAATGCGCTCACCGGGCTGGCAGTGCAGCTCGTTTTTTAAATAACCGGCAATGGCGGCGACCCGTTGGGCCAGTGTGGCGTAATCACAGTGGGGTTCAAGTCCGCTGGATAGAGCCTTGTGCTGGGGGAAACGGCGGGCTGTTTTTTCAAGCAGTGAGGCAATATTCATGGGTTAAACTCTCAGGGTAGTGGGCTATGGATAATCTGAATTCGTCAATAACAGGCCGCTTGTCAGGCAGGTGCTATTTTTCTACGCGAGTATCCGTAAATGAATAGCCCTGGATAAGTTCTGAGGTTTTTTCGTCAGTGGTTATTTCAGTAAATTTAATTTTAGTATCACCGATTAACTCGTATAAATATTTGTCGGCTTTATCGTGGGCGCCATTTTGTTTTTCGTAAAAATATTCGCCCTCTAGCCACCAGGTGCCCTCGTTAATTTCTGTGCTGCTGAGTACGCTGTATTGATAGACCTCATAGACGAGTTTGAAGGTGCCATCTGCGGCCCTTGTTTGTATCCAGCTGTCTTTTCGGTTTTTATTTTTATGCTCATACTCGCCTGACCATTCGCCAATAAATTTATCCAGATTAACTGATGGGCTTTCAGCGTAAGAATTCGTGCCAAGGCAGCTGAGTAATAGGGTTAAAAATAGGATTTTGATTTTCATAAGAGGCTCCAGTGTGTGAATAGCCAGTTGGCTTATTGGTAATGCTGCTTTATTGAGCGTCAAAAGACAGCCCGTTAATACCTTTACTGTCTGGCCCAAGCAGGTAGAGATAGGCGGGCATAATTTCTTCGGGGCTGAGCAGGGTGCCGGGGTCTTCTGCCGGGTAGGCAACGGCGCGCATGGGGGTGCGAGTCGCGCCGGGATTGAGGCAGTTGACGCGAATATTGCTGACCTCTTCAAGCTCTCCGGCGAGTACCTGGGCGAGCCCTTCGGTGGCGAACTTTGACACCGCGTAAGCACCCCAAAAAGGACGACCCTTGCGCCCGACCCCTGATGAGGTGAAGACGATGGCGGCGTCATCGGCGGTTTTCATAATCGGCAGTAGGGCTTTGGTGAGCAGAAACTGGGCATTGAGATTGACCTGCATCACCTGTTGCCAAATTTGCGCCTGATAGTTGGCGATGGTGGTGCGCTGGCCAAGCTGCCCTGCATTGTGCAGGAGGCCGTGTAATTCGCCAAATTCCTGCTCGATATTACTGGCCAGGGTTTGGTAATCCTGCTCAGTAGCGCCTTCCAGGCAGAGGGGATAAATAGCCGGGGTCGGTGAGCCGGCACTTTCTATTTCATCGTAAACCGCTTCGAGTTTTTCGATCGTGCGCCCGAGCAAAATTACCGTTGCGCCGTGGGCTGCGAAACTGATTGCCGCCCCGCGGCCAATGCCACTGCCCGCACCGGTAACGAGAATGACTCTGTCCTGCAGGCACTTTTGCGGTGGATTATAGGTTTTAGGTTGTTGAATACTCATGGTCTTGGTCTTTCGTTAGGTTGGTTGGCTTGCTGCTTGGGTCAGTGTCGGTTCTGTTGATTATCGGGCAATCACTAAGTCGAAGAGTTGTCTTGAATCATCGACCAGGTGGTCGGCCCCCCAATCTTGCGGCCGCTCATTCTCGTCAATATAGCCAAAGGCAGCGGCGATGGTCGCAGTGCCTGCGTTGCGGCCGGACTCAATGTCGCGCAGGTGGTCGCCAATAAATACCGTGTTGCGGGGCGCGACGCCGAGTTGCTCGCAGGCCAGTAGTACGGGCTCGGCATGGGGCTTGTTGTGTGTAACGTCGTCGGGGCAAACCACGGATTGTGGCGCCGGTTGCAGGGCGATGCCTTCAAGTATCGCACGGGTAAAGCGCCGTGGTTTATTGGTGACGATGCCCCAGGGAATGTCGCGCTGGCCGAGGGCTTCGAGCAGCTTTTCCAGACCGGGAAAGAGGCAGGTTTTCTGTGCCAGATGTGCAAAATAAATATCGAGAAACTCTTCGCGCAGTGTCTCGAAGTTGGCGTCACCTTCATTGCAATGAAAGGTATGGCTAAGTAGCCCGGCGGAGCCGTGGGTGATGATGGCGCGAATATCGTTTTCCGTTAATGTTGGCCGCTGGTGTCGCTTTAAGGTCAGGTTTATTGAAGTGGTAAAGTCGGGCGCGGTGTCGAGCAGAGTGCCGTCGAGGTCAAACAATACGGCCTGATAGTTTGCGGGTGACATGCACGACTTTCCTTTTATAGCTACGTTAGAAATTGACTGGCAGGGCGCTTAAGTTGACGTTTGTTTAAGCTGGTTTACTGGCGTGCAGTAGGTAATTGATGCTGACATCGCGCTCGTTGAGGCTGTATTTTTTGCTCAGCGGATTGTAAACCATGCCGGTCATTTCGGTGACGTCAAGACCGGCCTCCCGCGCCCAGCGGGTGAGTTCAGAGGGGCGAATAAAACTGCCGTAGGTGTGAGTGCCGCGAGGCAGCATGTTGAGCACATATTCGGCACCGACAATGGCAAATAAAAATGATTTGGGGTTGCGGTTGATGGTGGAGAAATAAACATCGCCACCGGGTTTCACCAGTCGCATACAGGCTTTAATGATGGAAGACGGATCGGGCACGTGTTCGAGCATTTCCATACAGGTGACCACGTCGTAGCTTTCCGGGGTTTGCTCGGCCAGTTCTTCGGCGGTAATTTTTTGGTAGTCAACTTCGACACCCGATTCAAGACTGTGCAGGCGGGCGATTTGCAGTGGGGTTTCACCCATGTCGATGCCCTTTACCAGTGCGCCGCGCTGGGCCATGGCCTCGCAGAGTATGCCGCCACCGCAGCCGACATCGAGCAGGGATTTTTCCGCCACCGGTGACAGTTGGTCTATCCAGTTGGCGCGCAGGGGGTTGATGTCGTGCAGGGCCTTGAACTCACTGTTTCTGTCCCACCAGCGGCTGGCGAGAGCTTCAAATTTGGCAATTTCTGCCGCATCGACATTTTGTGTGTTGGCTGACTCGTTGCTGCTCACGTGTTTCTCTCCAGAAATTTCTTTGCGTACTACGCTGTGAATTAGCGCTCGGCCTGTATTTTTGTTTGCCAGTGTTGAACTTTGTTAATGAGTTCACTCTGATCAATATTCAGCAGATGGCCATCTTCTACCAGCAGCTTGCCGTCGACCCAAGTGTGGCTGATGTGGCGGGCACTGTCGGTATAAATCAATTGTGAGAAGGCATTATACAGGGGCTGGCTGGCGAT
Organism: Candidatus Reddybacter sp.; assembly: GCA_041277045.1. Classification (GTDB taxonomy): domain Bacteria; phylum Pseudomonadota; class Gammaproteobacteria; order Pseudomonadales; family Porticoccaceae; genus Reddybacter. The sequence continues at coordinate 42,739 of JBGFSY010000002.1, forward strand.
ATTGGCGAGATCAATGGCGACCAGATCGGCCGCTTTGCCGACTTCGATACTGCCCGTTTCGCCGTCAATGCCCAGCGCCCGAGCACTATTAATAGTGGCCAGCGCCAGCGCCTCGTGGGCGGGCAGTAGTTCGGGGTTGCCCGCTATGCCTTTGGCGATGAGTGCGGCGGTGCGCGCTTCACCCAGCAGGTTGAGGTCGTTATTGCTGGCGGCGCCGTCGGTGCCCAGCGCGATGTTAATACCGGCTTTCTGCAGGGCTTCTAGGGGGCAAAAGCCGTTGCCGAGTTTGAGGTTGGATTCGGGGCAGTGAATAACATGGCTGCCGTTTTCAGCGAGCAGGGCGATATCACTGTCGATCAGTTGGGTCATGTGTACGCACTGGGTGAGCGGTGTCAGCAGGCCGAGCTTATTGAGGCGTTCGATGGGACGCAGGCCATAATCGCTGATGCTTTGTGTAACTTCGTCGGCGCTTTCGTGCAGATGAATTTGAATGGGCGCATCGAGCTCGCCGGCCAGTGTTGCTATTTTTTCCAGCGCCGGGTCATTCACGGTATAGGGCGCATGGGGGCCAAAGGCAATAGAGATGCGGCTGTCGTCGCGGAATTCATCGCGTAGGGCCAGACCTTTATGAATGTACTCGTCGGCATTGCGCGCCCAGGCGCTGGGAAATTCGAGTACCGGGAAGGCCAGCTGACACTTGATGCCATTGCTGCGTGCGGCACGAGCGGTTTGGTCGGGGAAGAAGTACATATCGCTAAAGCAGGTGGTGCCACCGAGCAGCATTTCGGCAATGGCGAGTTCGGCACCATCGTAGACAAATTCTTCGCTCATCCAGCGGCTTTCCGTGGGCCAGATCGATTCATTCAACCAGGTATGCAGGCTTTGGTCATCGGCGTAGCCACGCAGTAGTGACATACCCGCATGGCCGTGGGCATTAATTAAACCGGGAATTAACAGAGAGTCGGGCAGGTCGTATTGCTTGGTCGCGCTAAAGCGTTGTTGCGCTTCGCCAGTGGGTAGCAGGGCGATAATTCGGCCCTCGTGGATGGCGATACTGCAGTCACGCAACACGGTGTTGCGCGGTACCACGGGAATCAGATAGCCCGCGTTGATCAGAATGTCGATATTTTCTTCTGGCATGTTTGTCAGGGATACTCGGCGTTGGCAACGGGGCAAAAACGCGGAGTATAGCCTACTGGGCGATGGCTTGGCTGGGTCGGTCGAAATAGGGGTATTCGTGGCGTTGTATGCTACAATTTCGTGCTTATGTGTCGGCAAAAGAGTGCAGTGCCAATAGAGCGCTGCCCGGGCTGGGGCAAGACGGGAATTTCCAGGAAATAAGTGGGTATGGTTGAAACAGCCGAACAAGTAGTACCGGTCAATATTGAACATGAGCTGAGTAAGTCCTATCTCGATTACGCCATGAGCGTGATCGTTGGGCGGGCACTGCCGGATTTGCGTGATGGTCTCAAGCCCGTGCATCGGCGTGTTTTGTTCGCCATGAGTGAACTCAATAACGACTGGAACAAGCCCTATAAAAAGTCGGCCCGTGTGGTCGGCGACGTGATTGGTAAATACCATCCCCACGGCGACTCCGCTGTTTACGACACCATCGTTCGAATGGCCCAGTCGTTCTCCCTGCGCTATCCGCTGGTTGATGGTCAGGGCAACTTTGGTTCGGTTGACGGGGACTCCGCTGCGGCGATGCGTTACACCGAAATCCGCATGTCGAAAATCGCCCACTCCCTACTGGCTGACCTCGACAAAGAAACCGTCGATTTCGTCCCCAACTACGATGAGTCGGAATGGATTCCCGATGTGCTACCGACGCGAGTACCCAACCTGCTGGTCAATGGCTCCTCGGGTATTGCCGTGGGCATGGCGACCAATATTCCCCCGCACAACTTGCGTGAAGTCATCGCCGCCTGTCTGGCGCTGATTGAAAATAAAGACATTAGTATCGATGAGTTGATGACGCTGGTGCCGGGACCGGACTTTCCCACCGCCGGTATTATCAATGGCCGAGCCGGTATTCTCGAAGCCTATCGCACCGGGCGTGGGCGCATTTATATTCGCGCCAGGGCTGAGGTTGAAGTCGATGAAAAGACCCAGCGCGAGACCGTCATCATCAGCGAAATTCCCTATCAGCTGAACAAAGCCAAGCTGATTGAGAAGATCGCTGAGCTGGTTAAAGACAAAAAGATTGAGGGCATCTCCGAACTGCGCGACGAGTCTGACAAAGACGGCCTGCGGGTGGTGATTGAGCTCAAGCGTGGCGAGATGGGCGATGTTCTGCTCAACAACCTCTACGCCCAAACACAGCTTGAAAGCGTGTTCGGCATTAATATCGTCGGCATCGTCGATGGGCAGCCGCAAACGGTTAATCTCAAGCGCTTGCTGGAAATTTTCGTGCGCCACCGCATGGAAGTGGTCACCCGACGCACTACCTATTTATTGCGCAAGGCGCGGGAGCGCGGCCATATCCTCGAAGGCCTGGCCGTGGCTATCGCCAATATCGATCAGGTCATCGCCTTGATTAAAGGCTCGCCAACGCCTGCCGATGCCCGTCAGGGCTTGCTCGACATGGGTTGGAGCGCGGCAGAAGTGCTACCCTTTTTGGAGCGTGCCGAAGGCGCCTGTCGCCCCGATGAGTTGAGCGCCCAGTACGGCCTGCGCGATAACAAATACTACCTCTCAGAAGCCCAGGCCCAGGCCATTCTCGAATTGCGCCTGCACCGTTTAACGGGCATGGAGCATGAGAAATTACTGGCGGAGTATCAGGTCAAGCTCGACGAAATCGTTGAGTATCTGGATATTCTTGGTGATACCGATCGCTTGATGGCGGTGATTAAAGAAGAGCTGATCGCCATTGACGAAGAGTTCGGCGATGATCGTAAAACCGAAATCGTCGATTCGCGCCGTGATTTGACGATTGCCGATTTGATCCCCGAAGAAGATCGCGTGGTCACTATTTCTCATGGTGGCTACGCCAAAACCCAGCCGCTGGATGACTATCAGGCCCAGCGCCGTGGTGGTACCGGTCGCTCGGCGACAGCGGTGAAAGACGAAGATTTTGTCGAGCACTTGTTGATTGCCAATACCCACAACACTATTTTGTGTTTCACCAATGCCGGTAAGGTTTACTGGTTGAAGGTGTTTGAAATACCGGTCGCCAGTCGCAATGCTCGCGGTCGTCCGATGGTCAATTTACTGCCCCTCGACGAGGGTGAGCGTATTACCTCGATGTTGCCGGTGGAAGAGTACCGTGACGACCAATATGTGTTTATGGCAACGGCCAGGGGCACGGTGAAGAAGACGGAGCTGTCAGCCTTTGCCCGCCGCCGCAGTGTTGGCTTGCGTGCGTTGGAGCTGGAAGAGGGTGATCGCTTGATCGGCACGGCGATTACCGATGGTGATTGCGATGTTATGTTGTTCTGTTCAAGCGGTAAAGTGACGCGCTTTAACGAAAACGATGTGCGAGCCATGGGCCGCACCGCTAAGGGTGTGCGCGGTATGCGCGTGCCGGAAGGCGAAGAGCTAATTTCGCTGATCATCCCCGCCGAGGACAAAACGATTCTGACCGTCTGCGCCAAGGGTTACGGCAAGCGCACCTCGCTGACCGAATTCCCCAATTACAAGCGCGGCGGACAGGGCGTGATCGCCATTCAAACCTCCGAGCGCAACGGCAACTTGGTCGGCGCTGTGCAGGTTGATGCCAGCCATGAAATTATGTTGATTTCCGATCAGGGTACGCTGGTTCGCACCCGTGTTGATGGCATTCCTACACTGGGTCGCAACACCCAGGGCGTGCGCCTGATTCGGGTGCGTGAGGATGAAACCCTCGTCGGCGTGGCGGATATTCAGGAAGAAGAAGCGGAAGTCACCGTAGACGGTGAGGCTGTAGAAGGTGACGTTGAAAATGGTGCTGAAGCGGCCTTGTCCGGTTCTGAATCAGACACGGCCACAGATACAGATACAGGCAGCAGTGATGACTGATGATAAGAGTGCCGCTGGCACGACTGTCGATCTACCCGCTTTGCGCGATCAGATTGATAGCATTGACATGCAATTGCTGGCGCTGATTAGTGAGCGCGCGCGCTGCGCCCAAACTGTTGCCGAAGTAAAGGTGGCGAGTGGTGATGCGGTTTTTTATCGTCCGGAAAGAGAAGCCCAGGTGCTGCGCAAGGTGATGGAGGCGAATGCCGGCCCCCTTGACGACGAAGAAGTAGCTCGCTTGTTTCGAGAAATGATGTCGGCCTGTCTGGCGCTTGAACAGCCGGTTACCGTGGCCTTTCTCGGCCCGGAAGGCACCTTTACGCAGGCGGCGGCCCTAAAGCATTTTGGCCATTCAGCCGTGAGTCGGCCGATGACGGCGATTGACGAGGTATTCCGTGAGGTCTCATCCGGTGCCGTGAATTATGGTGTGGTGCCGATTGAAAATTCGACCGAGGGGGTGGTAAATCATACGCTCGACAGTTTTCTCGAATCCTCATTAAAGATCTGCGGTGAAGTTGAACTGCGCATCCACCATCACTTTATGCTCGGCGCGAATACCAAAGCGGAGAATATTACCCGGGTCTACTCCCATTCCCAGTCGTTGGCCCAGTGTCGTAAATGGCTGGATGCCAATTACCCCAATATCGAACGCGTACCCGTGAGCAGCAATGCCGAAGCGGCGCGGCGCGTGCAGGGCGAGTGGAACTCAGCGGCGATTGCCGGTGACATGGCGGTGCAACTGTATTCCCTGGAAAAAATCCACGAAAAAATTGAAGACTATCCGGATAATTCGACGCGTTTTCTGGTCATAGGGCGGGATGATATTCCACCCAGTGGCGATGATAAAACCTCGATTATTGTATCGGCTCACAATGAGCCGGGTGCCTTGTATTTATTGCTGGAGCCCTTTCAAACCCACGGTGTCGATTTGACCCGTGTTGAGACCCGGCCGGCGCGCAGCGGCACCTGGAGCTATGTGTTCTTTATTGATTTCGTCGGTCATCAGGACGATGAGAATGTTACGGCGGCACTGGCTCTGGTGCGTGAAAGAGTGGCGGATTTGCGCATACTGGGCTCCTATCCCAGCGCCGTGCTTTAAGAGTTCGGCATTTTATTCGCGCTAGTCCCTTTTTTATTACTGGTACATCCTCCTATGTTTTTAAAACCTGCTCATCGCCCCATCCCTTATTATGGCTGAACTATCTTCAATGAATAAGGCTGCGCCTGTGGGGCGACTATTAGTGGTTGGCCTCGGCTTGATTGGTGGCAGTTTGGCACTGGCGGCACGGCAGCGGCATTTGTTCAGCGAAGTGATTGGCGCCTCGCGCAGCCCGGCGACCTTGCAAAAAGCATTGGAGCTGGGTGTTGTCGACAGGGTTGAGAGTGATTTGCCGACGGCCCTGGCGGCGATGGGCGCCGGAGACGTCGTCGTGGTCGGTGTGCCGACACTGACCGTGCCGAAGATTATCGCCCAGTTGCAAGAGCACCTTTCGTCAGATGTGAGTTTCACCGATGTGGCGAGTGTGAAGGGCAGTATCGTCGCCGCTGTGAAAGGTATTTATGGTTGTGTGCCGGCACAGTTTGTACCGGGCCACCCCATCGCAGGGTCGGAGAAAAGCGGTGTTGCCGCCTCCTTGCCGGATCTTTACGACGACCATCGCGTCATTTTGACGCCCTTGGCCGAAACGGGCGATGAGCACACAGTCCGCGTTGCCGCTATGTGGCGTGGCGTGGGTGCAACGGTGAGTGAAATGCCGGTTGAAGAACACGATGAGGTCTTGGCGGCGACCAGTCATTTGCCCCATCTTCTGGCCTATTCGCTGGTCGATACCTTGGCAGGCATGGAAGAAAACCGTGAGATCTTTCGCTACGCGGCGGGTGGTTTCAGGGACTTTACGCGCATAGCGGCGAGTGACCCGATTATGTGGCATGACATTACCCTAGCCAATAGCGGGGCTATTGTCGAAGTGCTCGATAGCGTCACCGACCATCTGCAAAGCTTGCGCACGGCCATACTTTCAGGTGATAGCGAACACCTGCTCGGCGTTTTTACCCGGGCTAAAGAAGCGCGTCATCATTTTCAAATCATGCTCGATAACAAGGCGTATCTGCAAACTATGGGCTCCACAGAAATTCAATTCCGCGTAGAGGCGGGCGGCGTATTGCAGGGCCAGGCTCGGGTGCCCGGCGACAAATCGATATCCCACCGCTCCATCATGCTTGGCTCGTTGGCTGAGGGCATAACCGAAGTGTCTGGCTTTCTCGAGGGCGAAGATAGCCTGGCGACGCTGCAGGCTTTTCGGGATATGGGAGTGGTGATTGAAGGACCTGACAAGGGCCGGGTTGTTATACACGGCGTTGGTCTACAGGGCTTGAAAGCACCTGCTGGCCCCTTGTATCTGGGCAACTCCGGCACCTCTATGCGCTTGTTGGTGGGTATATTGGCGGGCCAGACTTTCGATAGCGTGCTGACCGGCGACGAGTCGCTTTCTACGCGCCCGATGAAGCGTGTTGCCGATCCATTGGCGCTGATGGGTGCCGATATAGAAACGGGTGAGGGCGGTACGCCGCCACTGCGTATTCGCGGCAATCGGCCCTTGCAGGGCATTGACTATCAATTGCCGATGGCCAGTGCCCAGGTTAAGTCCTGTGTTTTGCTGGCGGGACTGTATGCCAATGGCAAAACCTGTGTCAGCGAACCCGCGCCGACCCGTGATCACACGGAGCGCATGCTGCGAGGTTTTGGCTATGAGGTGACAACTGACGGTGGGCAAGTCACGCTGAAGAGCGGAGGCGCATTGCAGGGTGGGCCTATTGATGTGCCTTCAGATATATCGTCGGCCACTTTCTTCATGGTTGCCGCCTCGATCGCTGAGGGCTCAGACATCACTTTGAGTCACGTTGGTATTAACCCAACGCGGATTGGTGTGATCAATATTCTACGCTTGATGGGTGGGGATATTACCCTGCTCAACGAGCGCTTGGCAGGTGGTGAGCCGGTGGCTGATATTCGTGTGCGCTCCGCTGCTTTAAAAGGCATTGCCATACCTGAGGATCAGGTGCCACTGGCGATTGATGAATTCCCTGCGATCTTTGTCGCCGCAGCCTGTGCTGAGGGCACAACCATTTTGACTGGCGCCGAAGAGCTGCGCGTTAAAGAGAGCGACCGCATTCAGGCCATGGCCGATGGCCTGGCAATACTGGGTATTTCTGCCGATCCGACCGCCGACGGCATTGTCATAGAGGGTGGTCAGCTACAGTCCGGCGAAGTCGATAGCTTGGGCGATCATCGCATTGCCATGTCTTTCGCCATCGCAGGTTTAAGGGCCAGCGGACCAATTTTAATTCGCAACTGTAACAATGTGGCGACATCATTCCCCGGCTTTGTCGAGCTATCAAGCTCGCTAGGCCTGAGGGTGACTGAGGAAAATCAATGAACAGTATTAACAGTCCAGTCATTACCATCGACGGGCCAAGCGGCTCGGGTAAGGGCACGATTAGCCAATTGCTGGCGAGTAAATTGGGCTTTCACTACCTGGATAGTGGTGCTCTTTACCGCCTGGTGGCGATGGCGGCGAAGCGTCACGGCATTGCGCTGGATAATATTGAGGCCCTGGCCGTAATGGCGGCACATATGGATGTCGCCTTTGAAATGGACGAAAGGGGTGGTTCGCCCAAAGTGGTGTTGGAAACGGAAGATGTTTCCGACTTAATTCGCGGCGAAGAGGTCGGTGCGCAGGCCTCGATGGTGGCGGCCTTTCCCGAAGTGCGCAGTGCTCTGTTAAAGCGCCAAAAGGCTTTTTCACAGGCGCCAGGATTGGTTGCCGATGGTCGGGATATGGGTACGGTTATTTTCCCAGCTGCTGAGGTTAAAGTCTTCCTCACGGCGAGTGCTGAGGCGCGGGCTGAAAGGCGCCATAAGCAGTTGATTGCTAAGGGGGAAAGTGGTAGTCTCCGCGACCTCGTTGAGAAGGTTGAGAGCCGAGATGAGCGCGATAGAAGCCGCGCCATAGCGCCTCTGCTGCCAGCGCAAGATGCGGTCATTGTTGATAGTACGGCGCTGAGCATCACCGAGGTTCTCGACGCGGTATTGAATGTCGTTGCTCAGCGGCTAAAAATTTAGGCGCCAAATCTAGGCACTAAATTTAACAAAGAAGTCTGAGCAAAAATTTAACAGGAGTTATTGGCGTTCATGCCAGTATTGCACCAGTGACTCCTTAATGTGAATGACCCGAGAGTCTGGCGACTCGGCTGTGGGCACTAGTGACGAGCATAAGCTAAGAGCTATAAAGCCCTGTTTAATAGAGGTATTACCCAAATGAGCGAAAGCTTTGCTGATCTTTTTGAAGAGAGTTTATTAACAGTTGAAATGGCACCTGGTTCGATAGTAACCGGTGTGGTTATCGATATAGACAAGGACTGGGTAACCGTCCACGCTGGCTTGAAATCGGAAGGCGTTATCGCCGTAGAAGAGTTTTTCGATGACAACGGCGAATTGGCTGTAGCGATTGGCGACGAAGTGCAGGTATCGCTGGAGACAGTAGAAGATGGCTTTGGTGCCACTAAATTGTCTCGCGAGAAAGCGCGTCGTGCTGAATCCTGGATTGCACTTGAAGCGGCGCAAGCAGCTGACGAAGTGGTCATCGGTATTATCAATGGCAAGGTTAAGGGCGGCTTTACAGTTGACCTCAACGGTCTACGTGCCTTCCTGCCTGGCTCACTGGTTGATGTTCGCCCGATGCGCGAAACCTCTCACCTTGAAGACAAGCCGCTAGAATTCAAAGTGATTAAGCTTGATCAAAAGCGTAATAACGTTGTTGTTTCCCGCCGTGCGGTGATGGAAGCGATCAACTCTTCTGAGCGCGAAGAGTTACTCAATAATCTCGAAGAGGGCGTTACTCTGAAAGGTGTGGTTAAAAACCTCACCGACTACGGCGCCTTTGTTGACCTTGGTGGTATCGACGGTCTGCTGCACATCACCGATATGTCCTGGAAGCGCATCAAGCATCCTTCCGAAGTAGTTAATGTTGGCGATGATATCGACGTTAAAGTACTTAAGTTTGACCGTGAGCGCAATCGCGTTTCCCTTGGTATGAAGCAAATGGGTGAAGATCCCTGGAGCGATATCAAAGGTCGTTACCCAGAGAAAGTGAAGGTTAAAGCCACTGTTACTAACCTCACTGACTACGGTTGTTTTGCCGAACTGGAAGATGGCGTTGAAGGTTTGGTTCACGTCTCTGAAATGGACTGGACTAACAAAAATGTTCACCCCTCCAAGGTTGTGCAGGTAGGTGAAGAAATTGAAGTCATGGTGCTCGATATTGATGAAGAGCGTCGTCGTATTTCTCTGGGTATGAAGCAGTGCTTCACTAACCCCTGGGACGACTTTGGTGGTCAGCATGCCAAGGGTGACAAGATCTCGGGCACTATCAAGTCAATCACTGACTTCGGTATCTTTATTGGTCTCAACGGTGGCATCGACGGTCTGGTTCACCTCTCCGATATCTCCTGGAATGAAACCGGCGAAGACGTCGTCAGAAACTACAAGAAAGGCGATGAGCTTGAGACTGTAATTCTGGCTATCGACTCTGAGCGAGAGCGTATCTCCCTCGGTATTAAGCAGCTTGCCGACGACCCCTTCTCCAACTTTATTGCCGAGAATGAAAAAGGCGGCTTAATTAAAGGTGTGGTTAAAGAAGTCGATGTGAAGTTCGCGACGATTACTTTGGGTGAAGACATTGAAGGCATGTTGAAGGCCTCTGAAGTCTCTCAGGACAAAGTCGAAGATGTTCGCTCTGTGCTGAAAGTGGGCGATGAAATCGAAGCTCGCGTTGTCGGTACCGATAGAAAGAACCGCGTCATTAATCTGTCTATCAAGGCGAAAGATATGGCCGCAGAAAAGGCAGCTGTTCAGGATCACAAGAAGCAAGAGTCTGATAATGCCGCTACACCAACGACCATTGGTGATCTTATCAAGGCGCAGATGGAGAGCAACGACAGATAACTGTCGGCTGATAACAGGGCGACATTGGTAGGAAGAAATGACCAAATCTGAATTGATTGATAGAATTTCGCAATTTCAGGATCAGCTGCCGCCAAAGGATGTTGAGTTGGCGGTTAAGATGATATTGGAAGAAATGACACAAGCACTGGTGAATAACCAGCGTATTGAGATAAGAGGATTTGGTAGTTTTTGCTTACATTATCGTAAGCCGCGAATTGGACGAAACCCCAAAACAGGGGAAATCGTTGAGTTACCTGGTAAATATGTGCCCTATTTTAAGCCCGGTAAGGAACTGCGGGAGCGGGTTAACGCTGGAATAGGCAAGTAACTCCTCCTTGCAGTAAGCTTAATTAAAAACGGTGAAGCGTAAGCTTTGCCGTTTTTTTTCGGAGATGGAAATGACAAAAGTAAAGCGATGGATTGGCCTGTTATCGCTACTCATTTGTGTGTTGATGGGTGTCTGGATTGTTCAGGATAACCCTCTGGAAGTCCCGGTGACATTGCTGGGCTTTTCTCTGCTTAAACTGCCCCTTGGTATCTGGTTACTTGCGGCTTTTCTTGCTGGCAGTGTGCTCAGTTATGTGGTTGGTTTGCCGAGCTCTTTAGGGCAAAAGGCACAATGTCGACGTCTTCGGCGCCAGCTTGTTCTTGCTGAAACTGAGATAAAGAAGCTGGGATCTGAGTCCCCTAAGAATTAATACTCGCTGATAAAAGAAGTTCAAAATGCCTGCTGCCATTTTTGATAAGCGCATTATTGTCGCGCTAGATTATCCCGATAAACCCTCCGTTCTCGCTTTTGCGGATAGTGTGAGCCCAGATCTTTGCCGCCTGAAGATTGGTAAGGAGGTGTTCACCCACTCAGGCCCTGAATTGGTGAGGGCTTTGGTTGACCGTGGTTTTGATGTTTTCCTTGATCTTAAATTTCACGATATTCCGACCACTGTAAACAAAGCAGTCAGTGCCGCGCTCGATCTAGGCGTATGGATGCTCAATGTTCATGCCTTGGGTGGCTCAAGAATGATGGAGGCTGCGCGGGAAGCTCTTGAGCGTCAGGGTGGCGACTCTCGCCTTATCGCGGTAACAGTGCTGACAAGTATGCAAGACAGTGATCTTGTTGAGCTTGGTTTGAATATGCCCGCAGCGAAATTAGCCGCTAAGCTGGCAGGTCTCGCCATGCAGTGCGGTTTGGACGGTGTTGTGTGTTCGGCACAGGAGGCAAGTGTAATAGCAGACCAGTATGGTGAGGCGTTTTTGCGAGTCACGCCAGGTATTCGTCCTGTTAACCTTACTGCAGATGATGACCAACGACGGGTCATGAGTCCACGACAGGCTGTTGATGGAGGCAGTAGTTATCTGGTCATAGGGCGGCCCGTAACGCAATCTGTCGATCCGATGGCAACACTACTTGCCATAAAAAAGGAAATTGGAGAAGATGTCGGCGAGGGATGAGCCCCCATTCAGTTAGTTACATGGAGCACTTTGGTGCACGGAGTAAAATATGAAAGGTATAAGGACGTTACTGGCTTGTTTTTTTGCTGTTGTATGGTTGGGTCTGGTTAGTGCTGGGCCGGTTTATGCAGGTGAGAAGGCTGATTCTGAAAAGGCTGTAGTCTCAAGTGTCAATATTAATAAAGCTGATGCCAAAGAACTTGCTGCTGTATTGCACAATATTGGTAAAAGCAAAGCTGAAGCAATTGTAAATTACCGTGAAGAACACGGGGTTTTTACTAGCAAGGAGCAGCTGTTAAATATTAAAGGTATTGGTGAGAGCACATTAGAGAAAAATGAAGCACTAATTACCTTATGATGCTTAAGCACTGACAATAAAATGGCCGCGCTTTTACGTGGCCATTTTTTATATACACTGAAATTGGTAAGTATTAGCGAGTTCAAATGGGCAAAGTAAGTGCGACTCTAAATTTCAATATTGTCCCTATAATTGTCGATATTACACTAATAGTTCTGATGGGGTATTTGAGCTACTTCCTGCGCTTCGGTGAGTGGGTTTTGCCCCCGTATTACCACCTGTTTATTTTCTCGGCCAGCTTGATCACTGGGTTAATATTTATTATTTTCAATTCTTACCCCGGTGCTGATTCAAGCTTCAGAGAAATAATTTTTTATTTTTTTAGTCGTGTTGTTTTGGCATTTAGTGTTTTTATAATGCTACTGGTGTTTCTCAAAGTTACCCAGCTATATTCCCGGCTTTGGCTGGGTGGGTGGATTTGCCTCTCCTTTTTTGCACTGTTTATTGCCCATGCCGGCTATCATCAAGTGGTAGCTGCATTACAGGCAAATGGCAAGATGGTGAGAGATGTTTTGGTCGTCTATAGCACCAAGCAGGGCTACGACACATTGAAAAACATGGGAGCTACAGGCTATCGTATTTACCAGGATGTAAATTTGCAAGACAGTGGCTTGGAGTGTCAGAACTTGGCTGAATTAGTTGAGGACTCCGGGGTGTCAGAAGTCTGGATTAGCATGCCATTTAATGACTTTGCTAGGGTTGATGAAATTACCTATGAGCTACGACATAGCCTGGTTGATATTCGATTTATCCCTCAGCTTAACGATGCCAGGTTACTTCAGCACCGTATCAGCTACTTGGGTTCCCAATACGCCATTGACCTCAGTTACACACCTCTCGATGGCTTCAATAGGGGGCTGAAACGGCTTGAAGATTTGATTTTAGCGACACTGATTGGTATATCTATAATTCCAGTGTGCTTGATAATTGCTTTAGCGATAAGGCTGACTTCAAAGGGTCCTGTGCTATTTAAACAAAAGCGCCATGGGATGGGCGGCGAAAAAATCACGGTCTATAAATTTCGTAGCATGGAGGTGCACAGTGAGGCGAAGAGCGCTGTAACTCAGGCTACAATTTCTGATCCGCGGATACCGCCCCTGGGTTATTTTTTACGAAGAACCAGTCTCGATGAATTGCCACAGTTTTTTAATGTACTTCAGGGGCGGATGTCTATAGTTGGCCCTCGTCCTCATGCTTTAGTGCATAACGAATATTATAAGGATCTCGTGCAATCCTATATGTGGCGTCATAAAGTTAAGCCGGGCATTACGGGTTGGGCTCAGATTAATGGCTATCGTGGTAGAACAGATACCCTTGATAAGATGAGCAAGCGGGTAGAGCATGACCTCTGGTACATTAATAACTGGAGTTTTTGGCTAGACTTGAAAATTATTTTAGTTAGCTGCTATAAGGGATTCTTTCATAAAAATGCTTATTAAAGTCTACGGGAATAAGGTCGCCTGTTAGGTGGCAATATTAAGCTGAGGCTACGATGAAATTTTTTAGTCGGAGTATTTTCTCTCTGAAAAATGATACATACCAGGTATCAGTACTATTGGTATGTACTGCTAACTATTGTCGCTCTCCCATGGCTGAGGGAATGTTGCGGAAAAAGCTACTTGAGAAAGGTTTGTCACAGGATGTCAGAGTAGATTCTGCGGGTACTCACGTATCAAGAAACGGGCAGCCCCCCGATATTCGTGCTCGGCAAGCGGTATCAGCCTCTGGTGTGCAGATAGCTAAATTGCGCTCACGTAGTATTAAGTCTATCGATTTTGTCGAGTTTGACTACATTATAGCGATGGACGCTAATAATTACCGTAGCCTGCTATCGCTTTGTCCTGAAGAGCATCAAAATAAGTTATTGATGATAATGAGTTTTGCCCCTCAGTTCAGTGTGACGGAAGTTCCAGATCCCTACTATAGTAATAATGCAGGATTTAAGCAGGTGTATACTTTTCTTGAACAGGCTATTACGGGCTTGGTGGGTTCTATTGAAGAGAAGTACGACTTGTCCTAATGTGTTTATATTTGTTACCGGCATTGCGGTGTTCGATATGTTTCTTGTTCAGTGTGGGTTTTACTTCGGAGTTTTCGACCTACTTTAGCCAAGCTACAAAGGGCAGGGGAGCTGTATATGAATAATGAAAAGGAGTCACTTGCAGAAAGGTTCCTGCAGTACTTCCAGGTTGTGTTGGCGACCAGTGAGGAAGATAAACGGGCTGTATTCGAGGTGCGTTATCGTGTGTACTGTGAAGAGTTTAGGTATGAGTCAGGTGAAAACTTTCCCGATAAGGCCGAAATGGATGAGTATGATGATAGATCTTTGCACTGTCTGATTAGGCACAAAAGTAGTGGCAGAGCGGCGGGTTGTGTTCGTCTAGTGCCGGCGAGCAACGATATTACTGATCTCTTACCTTTCGAGAAATATTGCACTGCAAGTGTCGATGCGGCATTTATTGAAAGCTTGAAGTCTGAGCGATGTGAAATTGCTGAAGTTTCACGCCTTGCTGTTGATGGTGCATTCCGCCGTCGTGGTGGTGAATCGGCAACCCGCTTCGGTGAAATAGAGACTATGGATTGCTCGGCAGTAGAAAAACGTACATTTTCGCTCATTGCTATATCGGGTTTTCTCGCTTGTACTGCTTTGGCGGAGCTATCCGGGCGGAGTGACGTATTTGCGATGATGGAACCCTTCCTGCCTCGTTTGGTGAAACATTCAGGTATCTGCTGGCAACAAGCGGGCAAGACAATTCAGTACCATGGTGAAAGGGCTCTTTATTATATAAAAACACAATCAGCCGTCGATAATATGGTTCCCGACCTGAAGGTGCTCTACTTGGCTATTTACCAGGAAATCGCACAGACCTACTCTGCTAGCTAGCCAAACAAACGTTGAGGGTGTTTGGATCTTACCTAGCGCTGTTAGGGTTTGAAGGCAGATAATCTGCAAAGGAAAGAAATATGCTAGCGGAACACTTCGACTATGGAGCGGCGTTTTCACGAAACCTGGGATGGGTAAGCGAAGCTGAGCAGCAAATATTGCGTTCTAAACGTATTGCCATTGCAGGTTTAGGGGGTGTTGGGGGTAGCCATCTCTTAACACTGACGCGCTTGGGCATTGGCAACTTTACTATTGCCGACCTCGATATTTTTGAACAGGAAAACTTTAATCGCCAGGCCGGTGCAAGCTTGCCCCACGTCGGACGTGAGAAGATTGATGTACTCCAAGAACTGGCTCTGGATATCAACCCCGAGTTGAGCCTACTTAAATTTTCATCCGGGATCGATACAGACAATCTCGATGCTTTTCTCGATGGTGTTGATCTCTACGTCGATTCTCTCGATTTTTTTGCCGTAGAAATACGTCAGGCGGTCTTTGCTGCTTGCGCTGAAAAAGGTATTCCTGCAATTACAGCCGCACCACTGGGTATGGGCGTCGCTTTTCTAGCCTTTTTACCAGGACAAATGACCTTCGAAGAGTATTTTCGTTTGGCTGGTCAGGCAGAAGATGAACAACTGCTGCGCTTCTTACTTGGTTTGTCACCGGCAATGTTACAGGTGAGCTACCTGGTTGACGATACCCGTCTCGACCTTAATGCCCACAAGGGGCCATCAACCCCCATGGCTTGCGAGCTTTGCGCTGGCATGGCAGGTACCCACGCCCTAAAAATTCTCTTAAACCGTGGGGCTGTGCCCGCCGCTCCACGAGGCCTTCATTTCGACGCTTATCGAAACAAAATGGCAAAAACCTGGCGACCCATGGGCAATAACAATCCTATTCAACGTCTGGGCCTAAAGATTATCCGTAAACGCTTGTCGGCAAAGTTGGCGGTGCCCCCTGAAAAGACGGCGTGTTCACCTGCAAGCGCTATCGAAAGAATACTCGACTACGCCCGTTGGGCACCAAGCGGTGACAATACTCAGCCCTGGCAGTTTGAAGTGCTCAGCGACGATTCTTTTGTTATTCACACCCGCGATACCCGCGACTGGTGTGTCTACGATTTGGCCGGGCGCGCCAGTCAAACCTCGGTCGGCACTCTGCTAGAAAATATTGCCATTGCCGCACAAGGTGAAGGCCTTGACGCCAGTTTTACACTGCAAGACCCCATGGCCGACAGCGACCCCGTCATCGATGTTCAATTGACGATGGGCACACAACCCGTAGAAAAACCTCCACTACTGCCCTATATTAAGGCCCGCAGTGTACAGCGTCGGGCCTTATCGACACGGCTCTTGTTGGTAGATCATAAGCAGGCACTGGAAGATGCCGTTGGCTCAGGTTATCGACTAATATGGTTAGAAGGTCGCCAGAAAAAGTGGCAAATAACGCGATTGCTCTTGCGTGCAGCGGGTATCCGTTTGACCATTCCCGAAGTGTATGAAGTCCATAAAAAAATTATCCAATGGGATGCCCAATTCAGTATCGACCGCATTCCCGATCAAGCATTGGGGGCAGATGCCCTGACAGTAAAAATGATGAAATGGGCTCTACAAAGCTGGTCTCGTGTGAAGATGCTCAACCGCTATTTTGCCGGAACCTTGATGCCGCGCCTGCAGCTCGATTTGATCCCTGCCCAGTGCTGCGCGGCCCATTTTATTATTGTCGCCGATCAGTCCCGTGAGCAGACAGCCGACTATTTGGCAGGTGGGCGTGCGACCCAGCGCTTTTGGCTCACCGCAACCAAGCTCGGTTTGCAATTACAACCGGAAATGACACCGCTAATTTTTTCTACTTACTCACGGGAGGGGCGGCGCTTCACTGACAGCAACGATAAATTGGCTGCAGCCGATATCCTACGGCTTGAGCTGGATGCTCTGACAGGAGGCGAGGTCGATGCGGTATTTATGGGTCGGCTTGGCTTTGGTAGCGCTGCGACGTCGCGCTCACTGCGTAAAAACTTACAACAATTACGTCGGGTACAATCCTGAGCTGGCCCGTCAATATTCGATTCATTGTCGATCTCGCCAGGTTCTCTAACTTTGACATACAGCCTGAATCCCCCGGACTTTAACGCAATGATACAACGCCTTTATAGAACTGCTCTTTTCATTGTCCTAACATCTCCTCTTGGGTTACAGGCCGCTGAGGTGACCCCGGTAACCACTAAAAAGCTTGCCGAGGTGATGTTTTACCCGGTGCGCGATGCACCGGCAACAACCCTGAGCCTCAATGACACGCGTGTAAGTACCGAGCTGAAAGGTATTCTCAAGGGCATTAATGTGCGGGTTGGGGATAGTGTTAAGCAAGGTGATGTTGTCGCCAACATGGATTGCAAGGATTATGAAATTGCGGTCACCCAGGCTACTGCTGCGCTCACCGCCCAGCGTGCGACCTTGAAATTTGACCGCTCTCGCCTGAAGAAAGTGACTCAGTTGTCGAAGAAAAAAAACATCTCGACGGAAGAGGTCGAGAGGCGCACATCCAATGCGGCTATTTCTGCAGCCGATGTTGAGGGCCTAAAGGCATCATTGAGAGCCACCCAGCGCGCGGTGGAGAAATGCGCTATTCGCGCCCCCTTTGATGCCGTAGTGATCTCTAAAATGGCCAACCTCGGCGACTACCTAATACCCGGCAGCCCTGTATTGCGCTTGTTGGATAGGGATAATGTCGAAGTTTCTGCCAAAGTCCAAGAGCAAGATCTGGAGCTGCTGAAAGGTGCTAAAGGCGTGGCTTTTATCGCCAATGACAAACGCTATCCGCTGACCTTGCGGGCCACTCTGCCCTTGATGGAAAGCCGTATTCGCAGTTACGAGGTACGCTTGGAGTTTACTGCCGGCAAAGCCTATCCGGGCAGTGCCGGGCGCACCGAGTGGCTCACCCCAGCTCCCTATGTACCGGCCGAGTTGTTGGTGCGGCGCAAGGGTCTGGGTGTTTTTCTGGCGGTTGATGGTCGGGCCAAATTTATACCGCTTGCCGGAGCAAATGCCGGGCAGCCCGCAGCACTTGGAAAATCTCTGACGAAAGATAGCACCATCATTATCAACGGTCGTTTTAAAATAAACGATGGGGATGCAGTGCGAGTTATCGAGCGCTAAGCCCATGTTTGCAAAACTACTGCAAAACCATACGCTGACCAACCTTACTTTTTTACTGGTACTCGTCCTCGGCTGGATGTCCTATCAGCAACTTCCTCGCGAGCAAGACCCGAGCATTAATTTTAACTGGGTGCAGATCTGGACTTATTGGCCGGGGGCGACCGCGCCGGATATTGAAGCCCGCATTACAGGGCCCCTTGAAGAGGGGATAAAAAAGGTAGCGGACATTCGCTTTGTCTCTAGCACCAGTCGCGAAGGGGTGTCGAGTATTCTGGTGCGTTTTGAGGATATGAATGACGCTATTTTTGACAAGCGCATGACCTCGCTACGCAGGGAGGTTCAGGCTCGGCAGGACATGCTTCCCCCCACGGTAAGTCAGCCCGATATTTTCGAAATTTCCAGCTCCAAAACCTTTCCCACAGCAACCCTCGTGGTGTTTGGTAGCTCCGGTGAGGAGGTTTTGCAAAGCACCGCTCACAACGTGAGAGAGGACCTGGAGCAACTTGACGGCGTCGATGATGTGATTTCTTTTGGCGACAGGGAGGCCGAGCTGCAGGTGGATTTCCTCTCCGACCGTCTCGTTGGCCTGGGTATTTCGTCCGTTGATCTCGCCGATACCGTCAAAGCTTATTTTCGTGACCTCGCTGCCGGTGACATCAACCTGGGTGATCAAAAGTGGTTGATACGCTTGAGCGGTACCAGTAGCGACCCCGCTTATCTGGGCAAATTTCCCATTGCCAGTGCGCAGGGGGAGGTACTGCTGCGCAATATTGCCGAGCTAAAGAAGGGCCGCTCCGACCCCCAGGAATTGGTGCGCTACAAGCGCGAGGACAGCGTTTTATTGCTGCTGTTTAAGAAGGGCAAGGCGAATAACCTGCAACTACTAGAGGACGTTAACGCCTATATCGATGCAGAAAACCAGCGTATCGACAGAACGGGTGTCAAATTACTGCTGTTGGATGATCAAACGCAGGCCACGCGTCAGGCTCTGGGCGTGATGGAGAGAAATGCCTTGATCGGCCTGGTTTTTGTAATGCTAAGCACCTGGATATTCCTGGGCTTTAAAATCGCCTTTTTTACCAGTATCAGTATTCCCTTCGTACTGGCAGGCGTATTTTGTGTTCTTGCTATAACGGGAGAAACGCTCAATATTACCGTGCTGCTTGGCGTGGTGATTAGCTTGGGCATGCTAGTTGATGATGCCGTCGTTGTGGTGGAGGGTATTGACTACCACATGCAGCGGGGCATGGATGGCATTGGTGCTGTAAAAACGACTCTACACGAAGTTGCCGCGCCGATTATTAGCGCGGTACTGACCACCATAGCGGCATTTTTGCCACTGATGTTATTGCCGGGTGTGCTCGGTGACTTTATGCGGGTTGTCCCTCTGGTGGTCAGTATCGCTCTGGCGATCAGCCTGATTAAGGCTTTCTGGATACTGCCCAGTCATGTACTTGAATTCCAGTCGGACTCGCAGCAGAAAAGTCGAGTCGATGCCCTGCGCAAAAGGACCATCAAACGCTTCCGTAATTACTACACAAAGGCTCTATTAAAGGTCATGCGCAGGAAAAAGCTGACCTTCGTAGGGCTTGGTTTGCTCTCATCAACTGCCGTGCTGCTAGTTGCGTTAGGGCTGGTACGGGTGGATTTTTTTGCCACCGACTTTTTTCGCCTTTTCTACGTTAATGTAGAAATGCCAGCCGGAACGAGTCTTGAAAAAACCAGCGAAACCTTGCAACAAGTCGAGGAGGTTATTGACGCTCAGCTCAAGCCGGATGAACTGAGGGCAGTGGTAAATTACGCAGGGCAGCAATCGACTGACCAGGGTGCCTTTAAAGGGGCGGAACGGGGTCAGGTTTTTGTCAGCCTAGTGCCTGCTCGTCCGGGCGACAGAAGTGTCGATGAGATTATTGAAAGTATCCGCGACGAGCTGGCCGCCATACCCGGGCCAAAAAATATTTCCTTTTTAAGACGACGCACCGGGCCGCCCACTGCCAAGGCGGTAAGTGTGAAAGTGCGGGGTGATGACATTGACGAAATACGCCGAGCCGTCATCGCGCTAGAAGAAATTTTGGTACTGACACCGGGTGTTGACGACATTGTTAATGACGACACCACGGGCGGAATGGAACTGGGGCTCCAGTTAAACCCCGACACCATTACCCGCAGTGGGCTCAACCCGGCAGACGTGGCACGCACCGTACACCTCCATGCCGATGGCGAGATTGTCGCCAGCATGCAGCACCGGGGTGAAAAGCTTGATGTGCGAGTTAGGGCCCAGCCTAGACAGCTACAGGATATCAACGACTTCCTGGGTAATACCATTGGCCTTGAGGATGGCGGTAGCGTGCCCCTGGGCGAGTTACTTCTACACGAAGAGCGTGTCACCGTGTCCAATATTCGCCGCTACAATTTCCGGCGTGCGGTGACGGTGGAGGCCAGCCTCGATACCGCGATGACCGATACCTTGACGGCCAATGGCTTGATTCGCGAAGGCTGGCAGCAGATTGCCAGCCAATACCCCGGCGTCAGTCTCGACTTTTCCGGTGAACTTGATGATATTCGCGAAAGTCTCGCTGCCATGGTCGTCTTGTTCGTCCTCGGCCTCGGTTTGGTTTACCTGATTTTGGGCACTCAGTTTAAAAGCTACAGCCAACCGCTGATTGTGCTCGCCGCCATTCCCATGGCTTTTATTGGCGTCGTTTTTGGCTTGTTCTTTAGTGCTAACCCGATTAGCTTGTTTACCCTGTATGGCACGGTAGCACTGGCGGGTATAGCCGCCAATGACGCTATCGTATTGATGTCCACGGCAAACAGAAGTCTCGACAGGGGTTGCTCGACAACCTTGGCGATTATTCGTGCTGCAAGACGCCGTTTTGTACCTATCTTGATTACCTCCATCACCACCATGGCGGGTCTGTTTTCACTGGCTGTTGGCCTCGGGGGGGAGTCCTTAACCTGGGGGCCTGTGGCTACGGCCATTGTATGGGGGCTTGCCTTCTCAACCCTGCTGACTCTTTTTATTGTACCGCTGGTGTTTTTACTTTTTGTACCCTCTCGCCCGTTGCATGTGTTGCTCTCTCTGCCGGGTGATTCAGGTACTACTGCTGACAAGGTAAAACAGCAGCTAAGGATGAAATTTGGGCTCGCACTGCGTTATAAGAATGGGGAGCTTGATCAATTGCTCAGCGACGAAGCCTGCCGTAAGCGTTATGAAGTGGGTATTTCTGCATTGCGTAACGATGACACTAGTGAGGCGATCAAGTGCTTTGAATGGCTGGCAGAACAGGAGCCGACGGCGAAGGATTTTAATTTGCTGGCTGCTCAGGCTTTAGTTCGTCACATGCAGTGCTTTGAATGGGATATTGGCTACGCCAAGCGTTTCACTCGCTATATTACACGGCTGGAAAAAATAGAAGCTACCGAAGAAAGGGTAGCTTTGTTACAGAAAGCGATGGAAGAAGTGCGTGCCAGATATGAGCGGGTCGGAGAGCGAGGCCATCAGCTGTGAATAAGGTTTGCCACGTTACTATTAGCAATGGCCGAAATTGACGCCACGAAAAAACAACTCAGGGTGGGTAGTTAAAAAATATTCGCTTACGACTTACGGTGTCGATATTCTGAATATCGTATAACTACAGCCAGGAGTTGCTCGTGTTTAGTTTGCGGTCTTGGCTAGTGTATTTTTAATGCAGCCTTGATTTCCGTTTTCAATTCTTCGGGCAGGTTGTCCTTGCTTAGCAATGCCCTGTACAGGGTTTCTGCCTTTCCAGCCTGGTCATCTTTTCCAAGAGCTTTTGCAAGACTGTATTGAAGCTGGTAATTATCGGGACTACTGTCTAAAGCTTTGTTAAGTAGCTCTACCGACTTTCCTGGTTGATTCTGGTTGAGTTTTATCATCGCTAGAGTGTGTAAGGCCTGCGGTGACTCAGGCGCGATTTCGAGAGCTTTATTTGCCAGCGTCTCTGCTTCATCGGGTGATTTCTCACGTAGCAACCAGGCAAGATTGTTGAGCGCGCCAACACTATCGGATTTTATGCGTAGTGCGTTGCGAAACTCGACTATTGCCTCATCGTTTCTTTTCAATAGAAGTAATACATTAGCTAGTCGGTATTGAACGGTAAGATCGTTGGGATTATTTTTCATCCACGTTTCAAGTATTGCCACAGCTTCATTGGTGTCGCGCATACTAAATTGTGCATTGGACATCGCGATAGCGTATTCCCCCCGCGCTTCTATGCTCGCCGCCTTAGAAAAAAGCTCATAAGCATACTTGGCATCGTTGTTTCGGAGTTCTCTTAAACCCATTAAATAAAGCACTTGAGGATGAGAGCCGTATACTCCCACCAAACTATCGAGAACGGCATCAGATTGCTCGTAAGCGCCATTTTTTGCAAGGATACGGGTGAGGGTTGTTCTTGCCTCGAAGTGCCTGGGGTTGAGTTGCAGTGCTGTTTGCAGGTTGCTCAAAACTGTATCGCCATTAGCTAGCTGCGCGTTAACCTTAGCAAGTAGAAAGTACCCCTCGGCGGACTGTGGTCGTAATTTCAGTAGGTCGGATATAGTCTTATTTGCTGCGTGGTACTGGCCTAGTGCAATTTCAGTTTTGGCTCGCAGTTCATAAAATGCTGCGTCGTTAGTGTGCCCATCAGGTACCTGATTGATGAGTTGCATGGCTTTTTGTGGTTGACCTTGTTTCAAGTGATAGCTTGCCAGTGTCGACGTGACTTCCAGTGAACCAGGGTTGATTTCAAAAGCCTTTTGAACCAGGTTAAGGGAATTTTTCTCACGACCGGAAATCAGCTCAACTTTAGCGAGGCGCATAATAGTCGGAACGTGTTCAGGGTGATGCTCGAGCACGCCCAGGTATAATTTTCGCGCACCATCGAAATCACCATCCTGAAGGGTCAAGCTGGCAAGGTTATGTGAAACTGCCTGGTCACCGGGGGCTAATACGAGCGCTTGCTCAAGGGCTTCAATGGCTGTTTGTTTATTGCCCATGGCAAGGTGTATTGCGCTTTCAAATACCAGAGGGTCAGTATCTTCTGGCCGTTCTTGTTGCAGGTTCTTCACATAATTCAGGGCGAGTTCGAATTCATTATTATTTATATAGCTAGCGATAATACCGACTTCTGCCGTAGTGAGTTCGGGATTAAGGGCTACCGCTTGTTCAAATTCGTTGCGAGCTGCATTGGGTTGTCCCGCTGCACTATAGCTTCGCCCTAGTTGAAGATAGTTCTCAGGATTTGTGGCCTCCTGCTCTATTACCTCGCTAAAATAAGCGATTGCTTCAGCAGAGGAGCCTGTGTCCAATGCCATTCTGCCAAGCAGCTTAATGGTTTTAATATCGGAGGGGTCACTCGCATTTGCTTTGCGTAAATAAACAGTTGCGGCCTCTCTGTCGCCAAGGGCAAGGTTAATACCGCCCAATAATTTATTTGCCGAAACAGAGTTTGGGTACTTTTTCTGGAAGGCTGTAAGTAAGATTTTTGCCTGTTCAAGCTCGCCATTTTTATAAGAGGCCAGGCCGAGATAAAAGGTTGCTGGCATGTGGTTGGGGATGTCATTTAGGACTTTTTGCAAGGATTCTTTGGCGTCTTCAAGGCGATTTTCAAGTATCGCAATGACTCCGCTAGTAAAATCAATGATTGGGGAATTCTTGACTTTGGCCTGTGCGAGATCCTTTTTGGCCTCGTCGAGGCGGTTTAATTGAATATAAACGAGGGCACGTTGGGCGATATCGAGGCTGTTGTGCTTACTATATTCAATGGCTTTTGAGTGGGCGGCAAGTGCAGCTTCAAAATTACCCTGTTGTTGTTCCAGCGTTGCGAGCTGTTGCCATGCTGGAACATGCTCCGGATTAGACTCAAGCACCTGGGTGAGCAACTTTTGTGCCTCATCGCTTTTACCCTGAGCTGACCTTAGCGCCGCTATACCAGTATTCACCTGAGGGTCGTTGGAGGCTAGTTGCTGTGCTTGTTGAAATAGCCTTTCTGCTGAAGGGAAATTTGATAAGGCAAGGTATGAACGTCCCTTTAGAGTAAAAAGCTGTGC
Organism: Candidatus Reddybacter sp.; assembly: GCA_041277045.1. Classification (GTDB taxonomy): domain Bacteria; phylum Pseudomonadota; class Gammaproteobacteria; order Pseudomonadales; family Porticoccaceae; genus Reddybacter. The sequence goes on from JBGFSY010000002.1 coordinate 66,639, forward strand.
TTTATGCTCTGTTGATTGTAGGGAATTAGGCAGCTTTAATTTTATGAGCTCGTCATATTTCCCCTGAATGTAAAATGCCTCTGCAAGAGGTAATAAGGCTGACTCGGCTGCTAGCCCTTGTTCCATTGCCTTGCGTAGCTCTTTTTCTGCTGATGGGCCATCCAGCAACTCAAGATAAGCCTTGCCAAGCAGCCAACGAGCTTCGCTGTTTGAATTGTTGAGTAGAAGCGTGTTTTTTAACTCGATAATAGCCGTTTGTTGATTACCTTCAGCGAGGGCCGCCTTTGCGCGATTAAAGTACTCCTCCTCAGTGGGTTTGCTGCAGGCCGATAGCATACTTAATAAACTAATAATCAAAGTTGTAGTCAGTAAGCGAGTTCGCGGGCTGGTGGCTGTGCTGATCATTCGGGGGATCCTTCTGAGGGCGAGTCCTGAGAGTTTTGCGGGTTAATAACTCCGGCTTAAGCGTGATTTTATTCGATGTTCTAATGAAATTATTCTACCGAGTAATAGTTCTCGGGGGAAGTGGAAGCTTGCTCTTGAGTAGTTCGAGTCGTCAAGTTCAGCATCGTTAATGATTTTATCTTCGCCCTGACGTTGCCTGTAGGTTTTAGGTGGAACTGTATGTCTGCTTAGGGCGCTTAGGTGAAAGGTGTGAAAATTCAGATGCAAAAGGCGAGCAAAAAAAAGCACCGGCAATAGCCAGTGCTTTTTTACGTACTTTGACAATTGTGCGTTAAGCGGCGAGTTTAGACACACCTTGTCTATCGCGTCGAGCGAAGCCAAGAAGTACCAAACCGAGCCCAAGTAGCGCCATGCTGCCAGGCGTTGGTATCGTTGGTGTCGCTTGTGCCTGAACTCTTGACGTCGTAATCTCTAGCAAATCTAACTGATAGGATCCTACACCAAATGGGTTGCTTATTACTTGGAATACCGCAGCGGCGTTAAGGCTCGAAACTGAGGTCTGACTATTAACGGAAACATTTGCAAAACTAAAGCCGTCTATATCACTTAAAACACCCGTCCCTCCGCCAGTGCCGGCATGCCAATTGAATACTATAGCTTTGGTGACTGTATTAGTAATTGTAATTTCTATATCAGCTGTAGCTAGTGCCTGTATCCCCGTATGTGGAGCAGTAATTGCAGCACTCATATTGAGCTGGGCTGTAAAATCAAACTGAAACGAACCGCCGCCGCTGCCAACGTTGAATCCTATTGAGGTCACAGAGCTAGTATCAGAGGTGCCGGTAGCTAGAGCTGCATCGGTGGTGTTTGACTCCGATATTGAGCGGGCTGAGATGCGTGAAGTAGGATCGGCTGTCTGCTCTGAGATTACCTGAGAATCGGCCCAGGAGTACTTATTAGTTGTTGAGCTACCTTCCAACACCCAAGTATTATTCGTGGGTGTAGCACCACCCGGGAAAACCGAGCCAGTTCCAACGGCAACGCCTGCATCTAGCGGCGCGGATGTCGAAGTGCCACCCCCATCCAGGGTAGCGCCAGCAGTTGAAGTTGACGCCGGTTGTGCAGTAATACCACCGTCCGATGTAGTAATAGTTACAAGCCCGTCTGTAATGAGCAGATCGGAATAGGCATAAGCATAAGCTTCGGCTTCCTGATTGAGGCCCATGCCGAGCGTGACGCCCAGGGCTGTAATGGCAAGGGTTTTCGAGAATGTTTTCATACCGTGCTCCATCCGTTGTTCGTTTACTGGATAAAATTGTTTGTACAAACCTGATTAAGCAATTGTTGGGCCAATATTGTTTTATGATGATTGTGGTGGATTATTTCCTTTAAAATCAATGCGGTGCCTTGAGTTGGTCATTTTTCTTGCTAACTGTTTTTAGTTTGAAGGGGTTTCTGAGAGCAATGCGTAAAAATTTTCGACACATGTATGCTAGTTAAAAACCACCTCGTTACGGGGCATACATAAATTACGGGTAAAAACTGCATTATTTTAAATTAAGTTATTGAAAAATATAGCTTTAAATAGTTTCATGACAAGGCGTGAGCGTGTGTAAAAAATCCTGACACCTGTTGTGCTTAGGGTGGTAGTAGAAAGTAGGGTTTACCCGTTTTTCAGGGACCAGAGTGGATTAGGGTTGAGGTGGTGAGTTGTATAGCGTAAGGCTCGCCTATGCTAATCTTCCGTACGTGGGGTGGGCAACAATACTTAATGCAAGGAGAATGGTTTTGACGAGTTCGTATGAAAGTGCACTGGTCAAAGTATGGAATTTTACGGCAGGCGTTGTACCGGCTCAGTTTATGTCACCCCGGCTTTCGGTTGAGGCTTTGGTTGGTGCAGCCGTGAAAAAAACAAAGCTTGATGACTTTGGTGAAGATAGCTTTCGGAAGTCTTTGCAGCAACTGGTGATAGCTCTGGAGGCTGATCAAACCCTTCACCCCTTCGGCCGGTTTTTTCTGAGCCAAATGCTAACAGGTCTATTAATCAATCGTTTGAAGCTTATTGATTTATGGAAGCGCGAGCCTGGCATACTTGAGCAGCCTCTTGTTACACCTTTACTTATACTGGGCCTGCCACGCACGGGTACTTCTTTTTTGTTTGAGCTTTTGGCTGCGGATCCCGGCCATCGTTACCTGACAAACTGGGAGGCGACGGTGGCTCAGGTTCCCCCTGCGGGGGACTATGCCTGGGCAGATGATCCGAGGCGTAAGTTGGGGCGCTTTTTGATGCGCTTTCAGGACTATCTGGCGCCCCAAATGCGGGAAATACATACCTTTCATCTCGATGGTCCGGAGGAGTGTACCTCGTTGTTAATGCAGAGCTTTTCTACTCTGGCTATTGCAGCGATGTTTAATGTGCCCTCCTATTCACAATGGTTAACTACCGCTGACCATGAACCCACATACGTTCACTTCAAGCGAATTTTGCAAACTTTACAGTGGAAGTACCCCGGTGAGCGCTGGTTACTTAAATCGCCGTCTCATATTGATGGGGTCGATTCGATCCTAAATGTGTTTCCAGATGCGCGCTTTGTGCAAACTCACCGTGACCCGGTTAAAGCGGTAGCGTCTTTTGCGAGCCTGTGCGCGGCCTTTCGTGGCCTTTGTTCAAAATCTGTTGATATGGCCGAGGTGGGTGAACAGGCTCTGGATAGACTGGCGACAGATTTTGAGCGCTATCTTGCGGTGAGGAAGCAGTGCGATGAGTCCAGTTTTGTTGATTTGCACTATCGGGATTTGATTGATCAACCCCTGGTGACGGTTAGAGAGATTTATGAGCGTTTTGATTTGCCATTCTCCCCCAATGCTCAGGTAAATATGGAGGCTTATTTAAACAAAGAGCGCGAAGGTGGGGGCCATCAGTATAAACCGGAGGATTTTGGTTTGAGTGCTAAGGGTATTCGCGACAGGTTTCAGGCTTATATTGATACTTTCAATATTTCCATTGAAGATTGAGTGCCTCGATGAGGCGGAGTGAGTAGGTAATGGCGCGTTATATGGCGTATTTATCCACAGTGTCAGTTTTGTTTTCTATTGTGGTGTTTTTTAGTGATGGCGCAGCGTATTTGCTTTATTTTCTGGCGGGAGTTGCGGTGTTGGCGACTAGTCTATTGCTGGCGCGAGTCTTTCGTTTGACTGCTCAGCAGGCGGGCTGGGGATCTTCCGTTCGCTATTGGATGCAAGCGCATGTGCTCCTGCATTTGGTGCCTTTGAGTTATCTTGTACTGCAGTTTTTTAACGGACCAACATTGCAGATGAATGGTCTTTACTTGCTGCCGGTATTATTGTTTTTTTTCAGTGGCCGTAAAACCTGGCAGGTGTTTTTTGAGCAGTTTGGCTCAAAAATGTACCGTGTGTTCTTTATGGGTAATAGCGGCATGATGGTGGGTCACGTGGTGCTGATAAGTCTTGGTGTCTTCTACGATATCAAGTTTGGCGCTGCGTTTTTCTGTAGTGCTTTGGTCACTTATTTTAGCATCCACCTTTTAATACTCGGTGCTGCAGTGGTGAAGATAGAGCGTGATCTTACTTCGCTTGTCCCCGATTCGCAGTGAAGCTTATTGTCTATAGCCTTGCCGTTTAGGCTTGATCCTCCACTTTTTCAGCATCGCTACTTGATGATGGCGCGGCTCTCAGTAGTCTTGCCGGCATCCCTCCCCATACTTCACCCGCTGCGATACGAGTCCCTTTGGATACGACTGCGCCAGCCGATACGATAGCCCCATCACCAATTATTACATCGGACATAATCACGGCGGTGGCACCGATGGTGACGTTGTTGCCGATGCGGATGGCGTTGAGCGAAAAATGAGAGCCTTCTATCGCGTGGGAAAAAAGGGCTGCGTCGTGACCGATTATGGTGTTGGCGCCAACAAAGGTCAGTGGTGGATCGAGGATGGTTCCGGCGCTGTAGGTGTTGTCGCCAAGCTTGGCTCCCAGTGCGAGGTAAACCAGGCGCATTAACGGCACTGGGAGAAAATGGGTGCGAATTAGGCTATTAAACAGCAGCAGGTAAAATAAGATATTCACCTGGGCGGTGAATTCCTCGGGCGAGCCCTCGGGCAGGTAGCCCTCCTTTAGGGGGCTGCGGTGCAAAAAAATTCGGTAGATTAAAAAGGCAAATAAATAAATAAAAACAATGCTGCCCAGGGTGAGCACTACCCCCCGGAAGTCGCCCAGTGGCAGGCCGCCCAGCAGTAGCCGGGCAGTGAAAATGCCACAGCCGATGGCGCTCCATAATAAAACCTGAAAATAGAGGATTTGGCTGAGAGTGATTTTGCGCATCATTAATGCCCTCGATGGTGGGTGTTTACGCCTAGTGTAGTGGTTTGTTTTACCTTGTTGTTGTGACGTAATTGTTAATTACGTGGGTGCAGTGCGCTTTTTATCAGTTCTGCGAGGTGGGTTTTAAGGTCGTAGCCCTGGGTGGCTAAGCGTGCTTTTTGCGCGGCCTCTTTATAGTGGGTTTCGGCCAGTATTTTTTCTGCCAGCTTACGTACGCGCATGACATCGGCGTGTTCGCTACGCAGTGACTCGCCGATACCGGAGCTTGCCAGATAGCCCATATTCAGGTGCTGGTCGAGGTTGCCGACAATGCCCAGTACCGGTGTGCTGCCCTGTATGGCTTGGTAGGTACTTAAGCTGCCGCCATTGCAGATCATGAGGCTGGCCCTGGCGGCTGCTTTATCACCTGGTAGGTAATCACTGATAAAAACGTTGTCGGGTACGCTTGATAACTGGGTGCGCCCGGCGGTGACGGCAATAACGGTGAGAGGGAGGGCGGCGAGAGCTTCGAGCACGATGGGCAGCAAGCTAACCTGCCCCGATGAGCCGAGGGTGACATAAACAATGGGTTTATCTTCGTCGAGTTCATCCCACCAGGCCGGTATTTTATTGCGCGGCGACCAGGGCAGGGGGCCGAGGTAGTGGCAGTTTTTGGCAGCAGGTGAGATGGGAAAGTATTCGGCCATATCAGCCAGCCACAGTTGGTCGGCATCGGAATAAACGGCGCGCAAGTCGTGCCCCAGGCTGGCTAAGCCGTACTTTTTCCGCAATCGGTTGAGGGGCTTGCAGTGGGCGGCAAACACCAGTGGGCGGCTCGCGTTGAACAGTATTTGTGAGAGGGCGATGCCAAGCAAGCGGGTCATGGGTAGCTGGGGTACGGTGTAGGCGTTGTGGGAGTGGGTCGTCCAGTAAGTGTTGGAGATGGCGGCGTAGGGAATGTTTTTCAGCCGCGCACTGACGGAGAGGGAAAGACGAAAATCACCAATGATCAGGTCTGGTTTAATCTTCTCAATTAGCTTGATGTCGTCACGCACGTAGCGCTCGAGTATTTGAGAGCTGTAGAGTCGTTTACCTTTGGCGAGTGCGTCGAGAAATTGTTCGCTGCTGATCGACCAAAGGTCGTGGCGGAAGTCACTGAGTTCGGGGAAAAGATCGTTGTATCGTGGGTCGACGGCAAAGAAAACCTCATATGAAGATTGATCAAGGGCCGTGGCGAGCACTGCTGGGCGGGCGACATGGGCTAGGGTTACGGCTTCGGCGATGAAGAGTATTTTCGGCTTTCCAGTTTGAGAATTAGTCGACTGGGCGTTGCTGGGCTGCGGTGCTGCTATCATGATCTCTCTGCCCCGATATGTGTCGGCGTACCCCGTGGCACTGAGGGTCAAAGCAGGTCTCACGTTTGACATCACCTCTTTGTGCTTGGGGCTGTTTGCCTGAGATTACTCTGTTTATCCATTGCAAGGATGATTGTTAATGAAGCCGTTTCATCATGTTATCGCAATTGTGTTCGTCAGTGGTGTTCTTCTTGCCTGTGGCGAAAACACCACCGCTACGGAATATCTAAAGAATGCCAAGCGCTACCTGGGTGATGGTGAGCCCGCAGCGGCAACTATCGAGCTTAAAAATGCCCTTAAAAGTGACGCTAAAAATGCTGAGGCGCGCTGGCTGCTCGGTAAAATCTATTACGACTTGAACGATATGCCCAGTGCCGATAAAGAACTGAGGCGTGCGAAACAACTTGGTGTGCCCGCTGAGCAAGTCTTGCCCTTGCTGGCTCAGGCTTTTTTAAAGCAGGCTAAATTTGATGAGTTACAGGCTTTATCAGCCGGCAGTCTTGCTGGCGAGCCTTTGGCTACACTGTTAGCTGCCCAGGGTTTGGGTAAGCTGGCACAGGACGAGGTCGCAGAGGCGGGCGAGTTGATTGAGCGAGCCGTCGGCGAGGCACCGAACCTGGCCTATGCCCAGATGGCCAAGGCCCACCTGCTACAAGTGGGAGGCGATGCAGCACTGGTACGTGTACAGCTCGACGTGGTCTTTGCCCTTGCCCCCGATTACTTGCCGGCCCTGGGTTTATTGGGTGATCTGGAATTACAGAAAAATAAGCTTGAAGCAGCGGAGCAAGCCTATACGCGTGCAATTGATGTGGGCTCATCTAGCGCGGAAGATTTCGCGAATAGGTTGAAGCGAGCATTGGTTCTTATCGCTCTACAGCAGTACGATGCCGCTCAGGTCGACGCGACTTACCTGCTTGCCAGAGCACCTAAGCACCCTAGTGCCCACTATGTTCAGGGCTTGATTTATTTCCAGCAAAAAAAGGTTGCCGAGGCCAAAGAGGCATTTGACCAGGCCCTGCCTGCAAAAGGAAGTTACCCCCAGATACTCTATTATCTAGCGGCTCTACATTTGTTGGAGGGAGAGCGCGAGCAAGCGACGGCCTATGCTAGCGAGTTTTATGGGATTGCCCTCGGCAATATAGCGGGAAGAAAGCTGCTGGCAACTATTCGTCTCGATGAGCGTGACTGTGCACAGGTTGAAGCCTTACTTCGCCCGGTACTGGCTCTGGGCCAGAATGATGCGGGGACAATGAATCTGTTGGCCAATGCATTGCTGCGCCAGGGGAAGACGGATGAGGCCATCGATTTATTGTCGGAAGTCGCCGAGCTAGAGCCAGATTCGCCGACGGCGCAGATGTGCTTGGGTGCGGGTATGTTGGCGGGTGGCGAGCAAGCGGGGGTTGAGCACATTGAGTCTGCACTGCGCTTAAACCCAGATTATCAGCAGGGCGAAATCTTGCTGGTGTTGAATTACTTACGCGAAAAAGAACTCGATAAAGCCCTGGCGGCGGCCGAGGCTTATCGTGATCGTCAACCTGAAATTGCTACGCCTTATAATTTGTTGGGCCGTGTGCATATAACGGCCGAGAGAAGAAATGAAGCGCAAGAGGCTTTGCAAAAGGCGCGAGCAGTAGCGCCGGGCGCCCCCCTTGCATGTCAGAGCCTGGCTTTGTTTGCCATGCAGGATAAGTAGTTTGGTGTTGCTGAAGGCTATTACGAGGAGATTCTTGATCATCGAGAGGGTTATTTACCCGCGCTACTAAAGCTCGCTGCCCTGAAGCGGCTGGAGGGTGACGAGGACGCGATGCTCGTTTATCTGGAGCGCGCGATGAAGGCTCACCCATCTGCTTACCAGCCTCGATTAATTCTGGCGCGTTTACATTTGTCGAAAGGTCGCTCAGATAAGGTGGCGGTTTTGCTCAGTGGTTTGGAAGGGCGGGGGGTGAAAACCCTGAAGTGCTGCATGTTACTGGGCTCGCTCAGTTGGCTGAAAAAGATTATCACTCTGCTCAGGCTTCATTCGAAAAATTGGTACAGGTCAAGCCTGATGCGGCAGTAGGGCATTACCTCCTGGCCCGAACTCATGAGGCTCTGGGCCGGCATGAGCTTGTGGAGGCGGGCCTGCAAAAATCGATTAGATTTGCGCCTAACTATGTAGATCCCCGTGTAGCCCTGGCTCGCTTATCCTTAAAGCAGAAGAATTATGTTGTTTTTGAGGCGCAATTGGTGAAACTGGAAACGCTGGCACCTGATAGCTCGGCCGTATGGCAGCTGCAAATTGCTCGAGCAAGGCTCAACGGTGATAAGCAGGGCGAATTGGAAATCTATGAAAAGCTTTCGAGAGCATGCCCAGTGCTGTGACCCTGCTTGGCTTGGCTTGGCCGGGCAAAAGCTGTCTCGTGGTGATACGCATGGTGCCCTGAGCCTGTATAAAGTCTGGGTTGCTGATAACCCTCAGGATGTACCCGCTCGCCTGGCATTGGCGAATGTGTATATTAAGGAGGGTGATATTGATTTGGCTATCGCTCAGTATCAAGTTGTATTGGAGCATGAGGCCAGTAATTTGGTTGCGTTGAATAACAACGCCTGGTTCTTACGTGATTCCAAACCAAAGCAAGCTGTTGAATACGCCCTGAAAGCCGAAGAAGTTGATGGTGAAGCTGCGGCCGTGCAGGATACTTTAGCTATGGCCTTGTTGGCCGATGGGCGGCTCAACAAGGCGAAAAATGCTATTGCAAAGGCCCTTGGCAAGACACCGGATAACGCTTCAATGCGTTATCACCGTGTGTTGATCAATCTTGCATCGGGCCAAAAGAGCAGCGCTATTAGTGAGTTGAAGCGCCTGTTGAGGTCTGGAGAGGGATTTTCAGAAAGACCGGATGCCGAAGCCTTGATGCAAAAGCTCTCTTCGGGTGCTTAAGAAAGATCAACTTTAGCCTTTCACGTACACATAGGTGCAGGAGGTTGAATAGAAGATTCTGAGCAGTAGGCATGAGACTGGCTGTAGCAAATGATGTTTTCCTGACAGGAAGCGGAACCAACGACCCTGTCTTCTGTCTACAGCGGCTAGACGAGTGGTTGTTATTGGGGGACAGGCGTCGTGCGTCAAGGGCTTTCAGATACTACACTTCTTATCAGCGTTGATACTCGTCAATTGCATGGGGGGATTTAAATGGACTTTTTAGCGGCCCTTTGTTTCACAATACACAAGCCAAGCTTACCTTAATCTACTTATTTTGAGGGTGGATCGTGCCGATTAAATTAAAAGTTGCCCGTACAGCAAAAGAGCTGGACGATATATTTAGACTACGTTATGACGTTTATGTGAGTGAGCGAAATAAGTTTTCTGAAAAACGCGCGACCTGTGATGGGCGAATTGTCGATCACTTTGACGCATTACCTGGTGTTGCCAATGTCGTTGCCTATGATGGTGATACGGCGATAGCCTCATTCCGGGTTAACAAGGACTCTCCATTTGGTTTGGCACCGGAGAAATATTTTGATTTTACTGAGGTTAGGGCTGGCCTTGCAGTATGTAGTGAGGGACTGGCTTCTGTCCCGTGTGTTGTTAGTTGTAGCATGCTGGCAATTCGCAAACGGTGGCGGCGTAAGCGTAATGTGATCTTAGCGCTGTTTAAAACAGTAACTGCTGTTATGCATGGTTTGGGGGCAACCCATGTTTTTGGTGCATCCAGTGCAGAAACTTTCTCTATCTATAGGCGGCTGGGTTGTGAGGCAATTGCTCCTGAGCAGTGGGTGGAGTCCGTCGGTGATAAGCTGATACCACTTATGGGTCCTTTTGATAAGATATTTACTTGGGCATTTGGGCAAAATGAGCTCAAAGCAAAGTACTTCTGGCTCGATAATTATTGTGCACAGTTCGAAACCATTCTGCTCTCACCGGGCGAGGTGCTGTTTCGTGAAAATGATCGGGCTGAGCGAGTCTATTCAATAGAGCGTGGTGGTGTCACTCTATCTCGAAAAGGACCTGACCAGAAGGATCTTGTTATTGCTGAGCTTGGCCAGGGAGCGCTATTTGGTGAGCTTGCCATTTTTGATGATGAACAACGGTCTACTACGGCGACTGCGGCGATGAATACTCAGATGATTACCATTGAGCGCAGTCATTTACTGGATATCATTCACAATGAACCATGGAAAGCGGATCAATTACTTGAGCACTTTGCCCACAGGTTGAGAAAAACTGATCACCTGGCGTTAGTGCAACAGTTTGCACCTCAGACTAGTCGCGTAAGCTATGCATTGGAGCAGTTGTGGAATTCTGCAAAGATTGAGGTAGGGCGTTCTCCGACTCGAATTTTGCAAATGGACGCCGAACCGATAGCCAGGCAGATAGCCAGGCGAGCGCAGGTCAGAGAGTCAGAGGTGAGACGGGTGCTTGAGATGCGCAGGGTGAGTGGTGGGTTAGACTATAGTGATAGTGTGGTGCGTTTTTTCCGTTCACCCTCTAGCGAGGGTGTTATGAGTGTCGATGCATCGCATTAACCTGGCGGGGTAAATAAAGTATTTGATGTGACCAGTCAGCTTACCTTGCTGTTAAAGTTGTGTCTTATGGCGTGTTTTTTTGGAGCGGGTGACGTCATATTTCAGCTGCTGGGCTATAGAGATTTTTAGATTGTTATGACAGCCGTGTAGTTCGGTTACTTTAGCCCTTGTTTGACATCCTTAGGGTGCTTAATGCGGTTGTTTTGAGTGTGGCCCTCTATCTCGCTACTAGCGGTATGCCGAGCCGAAAGCGAATTCATAGGTGCTGAATTATAAATTACCTTGCTCTATCATCTCGCGCTCGCTCTGAGTGCTACGGAATACCTTAATTTTTCGCTCGATCAGGGCTTTAAGTTGAAAATCAAGGACGGTAGGGTCGTTAAAGGGCTTGTGATGGATGCGCTGTCATTTTTTTTTCATCGTGGAATAAGTTGCAATCATCAGTCAGGTGTTGTTCGACTGCTGTGTGAGTCTGCTCAAAAATAAATGGCTGAGATGATGATTGCTTTACGCGCCGATAGGGCATTTTGAGTTTGCCCGGCTGATGCCTTCAATTTGGCAATTTATTCGATCCGAACTTGTGATACAGGAACAGGCGCTCTAATGATAATGCGCTAATTCCAGGCTATATTTGCCTCTGCCCGTTTTGAGCTCTATGCACGACCATTAATCAGTGATTGTGACCGCTAATCGCTGACTTGTTCGTTTTTAAAAAGGGGTTGTACGACAATCCTTATACCGCCCTTAGAGCGCCTTACTCTTTTGTGCGGGGGACGGTGGTGGTTTGCAAAACGCTGCCTTTTTTATGAGCAGATGTGTAGATGCTGATGAAAGAAAGGATTAAGTAGATGGAAAAGGTAGAAGCAGGAGTAGTTGCTAAAGCAGGTCTTGGTGAGCTATCACCAAGTGCCGAAAGCACTGCTGGTTTCAGTTTGCCCCATGTTCGTGGGGCGACAGGGAAGTTTCGTTTATTTGGCCACTATGTCCATGTGCAATTCTTGCTACTCGCTTTATCTGAGTTTGCGGTAATTTTTTCAATTAGCCTTGCGATTTATAATTATTCTATAGCTATAAGAATCTCCAACACGGAACATTCGATTTTTTATGTTGGGGCTAAAATAGCGCTGATGTCCGTCGTCTTTGTGCTATTTATGGTGGCAATGGGCTTATACGACACGCGTCAACGAGAGCGGCTGTCTGGCTTGGTTATGCGATTGATAGCTGCTTTGTTCTTCGCTGCTGTTGCCATGGTAGTGCTCTATCAATTTATTCCGTCACTTTCTGCTGGCGGCGGCCTGCTAAAGGTTAGTGCTGTTGCTTCTGTCGTTAGTCTGGCTGTAATCCGTGCTTTGTTTTATAAGTTTGTCGATGGTCAGGTATTGTTGCGGCGAGTTTTGGTCGTGGGTGCTGGCAAGAAAGCTCTATTTATTGACAGACTGCGTCGTAAGGCGGATATGCGTGGTTTTCACCTGGTTGGCTTTGTTGAGTCGGGTGCAGATCAGGCAGTTCAGGTAGACCAGGGCAGGGTTCTTAAGATCGACAAGAGCTTATGTGCCTATGCTCTGGAGAATGATATCGACGAGATAGTTGTGGCCCTTGACGATCGGCGCCAGGGCTTGCCTACGGACGATTTACTGAATTGCCGAATGAGTGGTATCGATATTACCGATACACTCGATTTCTTTGAGCGAGAAAGTGCTCTGATACAACTAGATCTTGTTCAGTCTAGCTGGCTAATACATGCTAGCGGCTTCAAACGAAATTTTATTCGCTCTAGTGTTAAGCGAAGCTTTGATATTCTAGTGAGTATTTTTCTTCTTGTGCTTAGCTCACCTCTTATGTTGTTGACGGCACTATCAATATTGTTTGAAAATCGCGGTAAAGGCCCTGTTTTTTACAGTCAACAGCGCGTCGGTCGTAATAGTCAATGTTTCAATGTGCACAAATTTCGCAGTATGAAAACAGATGCTGAGGCAGATGGCGTAGCTCGCTGGGCGCAAAAGGATGATCCCAGGGTGACGAGAGTTGGGGCTTTTATTCGAAAGTATCGGCTCGACGAATTACCGCAATTGTGGAATGTGTTAGTGGGAGAAATGAGCTTAGTTGGCCCCAGGCCAGAACGCCCTGAGTTTGTGAAAGAGTTGTGCCAGGCGAACCCCCTTTATAAGGAGCGACACAGGGTGTGTCCAGGAATTACGGGCTGGGCCCAGCTGTGTTATCCCTATGGTGCTTCGGCCGAAGATTCGATGTCCAAGCTCCAATATGATTTATATTATGTTAAGAATCACGGCCTCTTTCTGGACGCCTATACCTTAATCCAGACCGTTGAGGTTATTCTTTTCAAAAAAGGTTCTCGATAAGGTTTTTGTACATTTCACCTTAGCCCATACAGCTTACTTCGATTTAATTCGATGTTTCTCGAATAAATTATAAAGAGTAGGCCGAGTGATGCCGAGTACTTTTGCAGTCTCGGAAACATTGTTATTGGTGTGGTTGAGGGCTCGTTGAATAGCCTTTCGCTCGGCATCTTCTCTGACTAACTTCAGGTCTAGGGGACGTGGTTCTTCGGCGGATTGTTTGAGTTGTAGGTCATCGAGTGTAATTTGAGTGCCTTCAGCCATAATTACTGCGCGCTTCAGCTTGCTTTCAATTTCGCGAACATTTCCTGGCCAGTCATAACTTTCGATTGTGCTTAAGGCTTCCTTGTCAAACCCGCGTATGGCTTTGCTGTAATCACGATTAAATTTATCCAGGAAGGCTTTGGCCAAGATGAGTGAGTCACCTTCGCGGTCTTTGAGTGGAGGAATGTCAATAGTGATTTCACTGATGCGATAATAGAGATCTTCCCTAAATGTCCCCTCGACAATGTGCTGTGCCAGGTTTTGATGTGTTGCGCAGATGATGCGTACGTCGACGGGGATTCCTACTCTACCGCCGACTCGCTCGATGACGCGTTCCTGTAAAAACCGTAGAAGCTTTGCCTGCAATTCAAAGGGTAGGTCACCGATTTCATCGAGAAATAAAGTGCCGCCATCTGCAAGTTCAATTTTTCCTTGTGTCTGTTTCGCAGCACCGGTAAAAGCGCCTTTTTCATATCCAAATAACTCGCTTTCTAACAGGTTGTCAGGAATGGCGGCACAATTGATCACGACAATCTTTTCATTTGCACGAGGACTCAGAGCGTGCAGGGCCTGCGCGAATAATTCTTTACCGGTACCGCTAGCACCGAGTAATAGCGTAGTAATGTCAGAGGGTGCAATTTTCTCAATGGTTTGACAGACCTTGAGTAGCTGTGGGCTTGCGCCGACGATGCCTTCGAGGGGCATGGTTTGTCGGGCGCGTAAAAGCTGCTGGTTTTCCTGTTCCAGGGCATTTACCCGGTAGGCGCGGTCAACAACAAGTACCAGTATTTCCGGGTCGACCGGCTTTTGGTAAAAATCATAAGCGCCGAGACCAATCGCCTTCACTGCGTTGGCGCGATCATTGTCGCCCGTGACGATAATGATTTTTGTTGTCGGAGCCATTGCTAGTATTTCTTCCAGAGTGGCGAGGCCCTCGCTAACACCTCCAGGGTCTGGGGGTAGCCCGAGGTCCAGTAACACAACACCGGGTTGGTGACGTCTAAATTGATCGATGGCATCGATCCGGTCGCCGCTAATAGTTACGTCATAATCGTCAAAGCACCAACGCATCTGGCTCTGTAGTCCAGGGTCGTCTTCTACTATTAATAAGTGTTTGTTGGTCCTTTTCAAAGTAGGCTTTTCCTTTTTTATCTGTCAGTTACCCGGCAGGGTATGGTTATGCAAAATAATGAGCCTTTACCGGGCGTACTCTCTACGCCAATGTCACCACCCAAGCTTCTAATAAATTCCCGGCTTTCGAATACGCCGATTCCCATGCCGGTTAACCCTTTTGTTGAATCAAAGGGTGTGAATAATCGATTATTGATAAATGATGCGTCCATGCCGCAGCCCTTATCTTCTACTTCAACAACTGCTTGCCCAGCGTCTTCGAGAAGACGAACAATCACTTGCGCAGTGTTTTTCGTGGCTTCCTGAGCATTTTGTATGATATGGGAAAACACGGTAGAAAGTTGTTCGTAGTCGGCAAAAACGCTGGGGACTTGTGCGGAAACTTCCAGTATTGGTAAGGGTAGTTGTGTGGCATGATTGCTGACGACCTGGCCCAAAAGGGGGGCAAGGTCGATATCGGTGGGCTGGCTACCCCTTAGCCCGCTTCTCATTTGCTCCATTAATCCAGTCATGCGTGCCACTGAGTTTTCGATAGTTAAGATCACATCATCGACGAAGGCCGGTTTGTGTTTATGCTTTTCGGCGTTGGCAACGATGAGTGACTGTTGCGCCAGGATGTTTTTTAAATCATGGGCAATATAAGCTGAAAGGCGATTAAAGGCATCAAATTGGCGAGTTTGCAGTAAGGTTTGGTCTGTCTGGTATTGTGCGAGATGACTGGCCGCCTGCAGCCCTGCTGTTTTCAGTAAGTCCCTGTCTTCCCAGTTGAGTGACTTGTGTGTTTCTGAGTGTCTGATAAGGGCAAAGCCACAGGTTTCTGCATTAAAGTCGAGGGGAATAATGAGCCATGCACCGTCCATTTCAGTGAATAATCGTGGCAAGGTCAAGCCAGAGTAGAGGGTCGGATCCTGGCGAAATTCTTCAATATCTATAATCCATGAATTGGCTTCAACAAAGCGAATCATGGACTCGAGTTCACTGCCGTTAGTGGGGCCGGGCTCTGGCATATTCCAGTTGCTGAGTACAGTGTAAGCGCCCTTGTCCTGCTTGGCCCAGAGAATGCCGCCTTCACTGCTGACCAGGCTGGCGATGGCGCGAATAATGCGCTCAGGTACAGTGTTTTCACTGGACGCTAGTGTGCGAGTAAACTTCAGCCATTCTTCCCGGTAATCGTAGCGGTAGCTGAAAAAATGCTTACTCAGTAGCACCCTTGTCTGGGCGCGGATATTACCTGAGAACAACAAAATAACTAAGAGAATGCCGCTGCCGACAAAAAAAGCAATTTGAGCGGTGCCGCCCCAAGTGCCGCCATAGTAGCGAATAAAATATCCGGCTGCGGCCATTATTAGTAAGTAGATACCTGTGCCGACTACTGTTACTGAGTGAAAGACCACGTCACGGGAAACATGAATGCCAAGCTCCCACTTTGGATTGCGAGCGATAGAAATAGCGATCAACGGCACAGCAAGGCTGTTCACAAAGCCTCGCGCAGTCCACAAATCTGGGTTGACCTGCTTAAATAGTAAGGCCTCTGAATAGAGGAAAAAGTCATAGGCAAACATACCTGCGATACCAAGGCATAGGTACTTGATTGCCCAGCGGTCAGCTTGCTCGCTATAACGAAAGATTTGTTCGACCAGTAACATACCGGCGATGGCAATGCTTACCCACACCAGCAGAGAGCTATCTCTGGAAATTGACAGCGGCAAGGTTGAGTAAGGGATAATCAAGGGCACAATAAACAACAGAAAAACGGCTAAGGAAAAGCCACCGAGGAAGAGTGTTTTCCAGCTCGATGTTGTTAATCGGGTTGAGTCGAGAACAGCGTTATTGTCATCGCGGTGGCTGACTGTTTTAAATAGAAAGAGGCACCAGGCGCTATCTTTGACCAGCTCAAAAGCCTGAATCATCATTGGTGGAAACTGTGTTGTTGCTAATGCCGATGCTGCAGAAACGGCCGCCCAGGCAGCGGTACAGGCAGTGGCGAGGATGACGAGTGTGCCAAACTGGCGACCGCGCCAGGAAAAGACCAGTAAAACCAGCAGAGCAAAATAAGCCGTAAAGGCAGAGAAATAGCTGATAAATCCAATATTCAAGAACAAGTCCTTTCGGCTCAGGCGATACTTTACGAGCTTAACAGTCTCGACACTGAGTACAAGTTAAAGGCCGTTGAAGTTAGACAGGTTGAGCCTCCTTTTATCGACTAGTTGGTGTTAGCATTCTTCAGAAATCGTTATAATTAGATCGAAAAATTTTTAGTACATAAAAGGGACGGTCGACATTTGAACTCAGGACAGATGAAGAAAATTGCAGTGGTCGGTTTAGGCTACGTGGGCTTACCGTTAGCGGTTGCTTTTGGCAAACAAGTAGCGACGATTGGCTTTGATCTTGACCTGCGCAAACTCGAGAATTATCGCAAGGGTATTGATCCCAGCGGTGAAGTTAACACAGATGAATTCTTAGCGGCTGCGCAATTAGAGTTTACCCATGATCCCGCCCGTCTCGCCGAAGCTGAGGCGATTATCGTTGCCGTGCCGACCCCTATAGACGAAGCTCGGCGACCAGACTTGAGGCCGCTAGAAGGTGCTTCTCGCACCGTGGGTGCCAATCTTTCACCGGGGGCAATCGTCATTTTTGAATCCACCGTTTACCCCGGTTGTACGGAAGAAGTTTGTATCCCTATTCTCGAACAGCAATCAGGGCTAGCGTGGCTCGGTGGGCCTGATGCTGATACACAGTCAGAAAAGCCGGGTTTTTATGTTGGTTATTCGCCAGAGCGAATTAACCCGGGTGACAAGGTTCACCGCCTTGAAACGATAGTCAAGGTGGTTGCCGGTGATACCCCGCAAACACTCGATAGAGTTGCCAGTCTTTATGAGTGTGTGGTTGATGCCGGGGTTCACCGCGCCGCCAGTCTCAAGGTTGGCGAGGCGGCCAAGGTGATCGAAAACACCCAGCGCGATTTAAATATTGCTTTGATGAACGAGCTGGCGCTGATTTTCCACAAGCTCAACATCGACACCCTTGATGTTCTTGAGGCTGCAGGCAGTAAGTGGAACTTTCTACCCTTTCGCCCAGGTCTGGTTGGCGGGCACTGTATTGGCGTCGACCCTTACTACCTAACCTATAAAGCGGAGGCCGCCGGGCATCACCCCCAGGTTATCCTCGCCGGTCGCCAAATTAATGATGGCATGGGTAAATATATTGCCGAGCAAACTGTTAAGGGCTTGATTAAAAACGACCGTAAAGTGAACGGGGCTAAAGTGATCGTTCTGGGTCTGACATTTAAGGAGGACTGCCCAGATCTGAGAAACTCTCGAGTGATTGATATTATTCATGAGCTAGAAACCTACTGCTGTGACGTGGCTGTTCACGACCCTCTGGCCGATAGTGATGAAGCGCTTGAAGAATATGGTGTTAATCTGGTGGCATGGGGGCAATTGCCCGAAGCCGATGCAGTGGTATTGGCTGTCGCCCATGAAGAGTATAAGAGCAGGACGGTGGAGGATTTCTCGCGACTTTTAGTGAGCGATGGTTTGCTTATCGATATAAAATCCGTATTGGATCGCGAGTCTTATAGCGACACGTCTCTGCAGTTATGGCGCCTTTAGTGAGTCGATAAAGCCAATCTCATAAAGCCGGAGGGTTTGCAAGTCGCGACGTGGCTTTCTGCGATATCTGCAGCATAGTTTCCGACAAACGGGCGGAGTTCCTGGATAAGCTGGCGCAGGTGGTGGCTTTGTGGTGCTACACTTGTAGGCATTGCAGAGTTAGTGGCAAGTGGCTTGAGGTTCGCCTCTATTTTGTAACATCAATAATAGATGAAGCCGTAGGCTTCTTTGTTGTCAGGGAGATATTGAATGTGCGGTGGATGGGGCGTTCCAGAAGACGATGAGTTGTCACCCGATGAAGGTGATTGCGGCAAGAAGAAAGCTACTGAGGCTGGGGTTGATAAAAGTAAACGTGGCTTTACTACGGCGGCTATGGCATCACCGGTACTAATGTCACTGCTCAGTAAGCCTGCCTGGAGTCAGGCGGCCTGTTCAATCTCCGGTTTGACCTCCGGCAATGTATCCAGTCCCGGCGGAGAGCCCGGCCCGTGTGATGGTATGGGCTGTACACCTGGTTATTGGAAAAACAATCCTGAAGCCTGGTTCATCAATACCCCCTACTCTCCCGGCACCTGTGCGGCCTACCAGGGGCAGAGCTGTAAAGAATGGACATCTGGTACGGGAGATATATTTTTGACAGTTTTTGGTTGCGCCCCTCTGATTGGTGAGGCAGCGACTACTACCCTTATGGATATCCTTCAGCTTGCAGTGAAAGACAGCGGTAATGTTGTCTCCGATGTCAATCATGCTATGCAAGCCCATTGGGTTGCGGCCCTATTAAACGCTTCGGCCGCGCCTCTCGCCTATGGCTCGGATGCTCAGCAGATTATTGATGTCGTTTGTGCAGCAGCTTATGGGACACCTGTTAACGGTGTGATCATTTCTGTAGAACAACTACATGCCACTTTGGAGCTGATGAACGAGCGTGGCTGTCTGATGAATGCCCACGGCTTCTGCGAGGAGAACCAGGTTAATAATCAGGAGGGACAGTGTATCCCCGCCTGCCCTGGCAATACCCGTTTTGACGTGAACCAGGGAACTTGCATTGAAAATAGCTCTTGGGTCGATGGTGAAAATTGTAGTGTTCAAGATGCCATTGACGGGAAGTCTTGGTGCTCCCCGTCTTAGTGTGCGAATAGTCCGATAAGCAACTTGATGTGGGCCTCAGTTTCTTGGTTTGTCGATCCAGCTAACCCCGTTTTTTTCGGGGTCTGGCCTGGGGAGAATACGGTAGTAGCGTATCAGTCTACATCCGGTGATACCCATATGATCAGTGCCATGGGTGCGGCAGTGCTGGAGTTGTTACAAACTGGGCCACTCAGTGTCGAGGCTATTTTTGCAGAATTGTTTCCCGATGACGCGCTTGAAGTTACAGCACTCAATCATCTCAGAAACAATTTCCTAATTCATTTCGAACAACTTGGCCTTATTAAAAAGACCCTTTCGTGATTGTTGCCGACTATTCTGAACAGACGCTGCAAGGCCTTATTGCAGGTTCCGGCTTGCGCTTTGGCGTCGGGCCTTTTACGTTAAACTTACAATCCAGCTTGCAGCAACTAGCTGGTGATGTACGTCTTATGTACGCCAGCTACCCCATTTCTAGCCAGCCCTTTGCCGACTTTCATGTCCGGCTCGATAGGCCCTTTGGTCTGCGCCGCTGGTTTCGCCCTCAGGTCAATTTTACTCAAGATACACGTACACCCTTTAAACCCCTACCGCTGGAGCAGAGCTTCGCGATGTTTGAATGGGGCCTCAACTGGTGTATTTCATCCCAGTGCCATCAATACCTGATTATTCACGCCGCTGTGGTCGAAAGGGGAGGACTAGCGTTAATAATGCCCGCCCCACCGGGCTCGGGGAAAAGTACTTTGTGTGCAGGTTTAGTTGCGCGGGGTTGGCGCTTGTTAACCGATGAGCTGGCTTTGGTCTCGCTGGAGCAGCCGGGGGAGGTGATAGCTCTACCGCGGCCCGTTAGTTTAAAAAATGAATCGATTGATGTTATTCGGGCCTTTGCCCCCGAGCAGGTCATTGGGCCGATAGCCCGCGATACCGCCAAGGGAACGGTGGCGCACATGGCGGCCCCCGTAGAGAGCGTCGAGCGCGCCGCAGAAGCGGCCCTGTCCAGCCTACTTGTTTTCCCCCAATATACGCCCGCTTCAGCGACCGTGATTGCGCCACGACAAAAGGCCGCTTCTTTTATGGAGTTGGCCGACCAGTCTTTCAATTTTAATGTGCTCGGCGAGCTTGGTTTCCAGGCCCTCAGGCAAGTGCTCGACAGCTGTGATTGCTATGACCTGAGCTATTCTCAACTCGATGATGTGATACCAGCGCTGGAGCGGCTGATTGACGCCAGAGCGGAATCAGCACAGCTCGACTCTCTCGACCTGAGGAGCACAGGCATTGGGTAAGCAGGCTATCAATGGGCTGGCGGTTGATGGGCAGGCTATGCTGCTATTTTCGCTGCTCGCCAAGCCGCAGCAAATGGCGAATTTGGACTTAAATACCTGGGATTTATTGATTCGCCAGGCACGCAATGCCGACCTGCTGGGGCGGATTTATGAGCTGGTAGCCGAACACAAGTTGTTTGATGATGTGCCTTTACCTGTTCGCCCCCACTTGCTCAGTGCGCGGCGCTTTGCTCGCCGACACAGTGTCATGGTGGGCTTTGAACTGGGCAATTTGCTGGGTATCTTGGCCAAACTCGATAGCCCCGTTGTGGTTTTAAAAGGGGCCGCTTATGTGCTGGCTGAGCTTCCTGCAGCGGCGGGACGGGTGTTTAGCGATATTGATTTGATGGTTGCCAAAGATCGCCTGGCTGAGGCGGAAAAATTATTGAAAGTTCAGGCCTGGGTTTCTTCAGCCGATGGTTACGATGACAAATACTATCGTCAATGGATGCATGAATTACCGCCTTTACAGCACATGAAGCGCCACACTTTACTCGATCTTCATCACGCCATTTTGCCGCAAACGGCGCGTTTAAAGCCGAGTTCAAAGCGGCTTTTTGCCTCAGCCTTACCCGTCGAGGGCTACCCCAATGCCCACGTACTTTGCCCTGAAGATATGGTCTTGCACAGTGCGACCCACTTATTTCAGGATGATGAATTTAAGCACGGCGCGCGCGATTTGGTCGATCTCGATACTTTGCTGCGCCACTTTGGCGAGGACGAACAGTTTTGGCAACGGCTGGTGCCGCGAGGTATTGAGATGGATTTGTCGCGGCCCTTGTACTATGCCTTGCGCTTCTGCTGTCGAATGCTTGAAACACCCGTGCCTGAAGCCATATTGGCGCAAGCGGCTCAAGCGGGTCGCCCACCTTGGTTGCTGGCCGGGCTTATGGATCAACTGTTTCAGCGGGCTCTGGTTCCCGATCACCCGAGCTGTCTCGACAGTTTTTCCGCGGTGGCAAAGAGCTTGTTGTTTGTTCGCTCCCATTACTTGCGCATGCCTTTGCACTTGTTGCTACCCCATCTTTTCCACAAAGCATTCATATCGCCGATCAATGCACGAAGGGCGGATAGGGCTACCGAGAACAGGCCCACAATTGACGCTCTAATCGCTGAAAATAAGCCTAGGTAGTGCTAGGGTCGTATTTTATTAAAGTCATGGTTGATTGGCGCATTTAACCCACGCTAGCAGTGATGATGTTTTTTTAGGGACGAAGCAAAATAATGTACGAGCATTTTTACCACCTCAAAGCTGAGCCTTTTCGCCTCAGCCCCGATCATCGCTTTTGCTTTAATCATCACAGTTATGCCAAGGCTAAAGCCTATATGCAGTACGCCTTTGAGCGTGCCGAAGGCTTTGTGATGGTTACCGGCAGACCCGGTACGGGTAAGTCGACGCTGGTGAATGATCTTGTCGATACGCTTTCATCCTCCGGCGCTAAAGTGGCGAAGTTGGTGAGCACCCAGCTCGAGGCCTCTGACTTGCTGCGTATGGTGGCCCACTCGTTTGGTATGCAGACTGAAAGCCTGGATAAAGCCACGATCTTGCAGCGTTTGGATAAGCTGTTGATGTCTCATCACAACGATGGCCGTCGCGCTCTATTGATTATTGACGAGGCTCAGGATTTATCACTGTCGGCAATGGAAGAGCTTCGTTTGCTAACTAATTTACAGCTAAACAGTCAGCCCCTGATGCAGATTTTTTTGCTCGGCCAGGAAGAGCTGCGCTCCTTGGTACAGTCACCGGGAATGGAGCAGGTACAGCAGCGCCTGGTGGCCGCTTGTCATCTGGAGCAGCTTAAAGAAGACGAAACAAAAGCCTATATTATTCATCGCCTTGAGCAGGTGGGCTGGCAGGGTGATCCGGCAATAAGTAATGTGATTTATCCTATCATTTTTCGTTTTACTGCTGGAATACCACGCAGAATCAACCAGATTTGCAGTCGACTTTTCTTACATGGCAGTGTTGAAGGCAGCCACAAGCTGGGTGTCGAGGATGTCAGAACCGTTATCACTGAGTTACAGCAAGAGCAGCTCACTTTCTCAGATACGGTATCTGAAATAGATTTTGATGTAGTTGATGAATACGATGATTTGGCGCCGAAAGCGGCTCAAACAAATGCGTCGCCATTGTTAGAGTCGACGGGTTCGCAAGCTAAACCAGAACCAGAACCAGAACCAGAACCAGAACCAGAACCAGAAGCTGTTGCCAGCCAGGCGTCAGCTGCGGAGCCTTCGCCTGTTGATAGTGCTGATTCTAAGCCTGATGTTGGCTCAGAGCCTCAAGTTATAGATGAGCTGGACAGTGAGGCATCAGGTGTGGACAAGCCATTTTCTCCAGCAGCTGAGACCGACCGTAGTATTCGAGATAATGTCATGTTGCCCCCGAGTCGAGGACAAAGAGAAGTTCTTAAAGAGAGGTTGGCCACTCAGGTAGCTGATTTGTCGACAGAACAGGAAGATGAGAAGGCCGCTATTTCTGGAAAGGCGTTTGAGGCAACGCGAGCTGGTTTTTCGCCTGTGACTGGAAGCGATCTTGGCGATGCGTTGATTAACTCACCAATGAAAGCTGTAAAACCTGCAAGTAATTGGCTGCCTATTATTGCTATTGCTATGGTACTGGTTGTTGGCCTGTCAATTGTCGCTATTTTTGTGCTGCGGCCGAAAGCGATTGAACCACAGATTGAAAGAGTTCAGAGCTGGTTAGAGGCAGACTCGAAAAGTCCGAGTGCTGCAGAATTAGACGATAAGCTTGCTGAACCTAGTGAACCTGTTACTCGGGTTCAGACGCTATAAGACCCGTAATATCAAAGCTTTCAACTTTGCTTACACCTCTCGCGAGCCATTTTCTGGCGATAGCGGGTTCGTCTATTTCATAGATTACCAGTTCCAAACCCAGGTTATCGAGCTCGGCTTTCACCGGTATTTTGCGATAATTAATAAATACCGTATCGGGTTTGATGGCCTGTAGATTTGTCGACTGTAGATCCTTCCAGCGTTTAATAACGACACCGCAACGAGCCCAGCCCTGCGAGCGCACAAAGACCATAAAGTCGTGATCAAAGCTAATAATGATGCACTGGCTGGCGACGGGTGCCAGGCAGTCGCTGATACTGGCATAGGTTTCACTGGCTCCGGCAAACGCGACGGCTTCTTTTTTAACTTCGATATAAGCAGTGACCAGAGGGTGCGCTTTGAGGAGTTCGACTAAGTCGCTGAGAGGGGCAATACATTGATCTTGAAATTGCAGTCCCAGCCGGCGGGGTTCGAAAGCTGGTGTGTGAATGAGTTTTTGCAGGCTCAGATCTTTAACGCGCCCCATGCAGCCGCTAACGCGTTTCAGCGTCGGGTCGTGATAGAGCACGGGTTGTTTATCCGCACTCAATAACACATCGGTTTCGATGGAAAGGGCACCCACTTCGATAGCTTTTTGATAGGCGAGCAGGGTGTTTTCAGGGTATTTATTTTGGTAGCCGCGATGGGCGACAAGCCGGCTTCGGTAGTTGTTACTTTGTTCGGCGTTATCGTCCATTGCCTTGTTTGTTACATCTCATCGGGTAAGACATGACCCTTTTTCCGTTTGGAGCGCAGATAGCGCACATTGTGTTCGCAGATGCCAGAAACAAGGGGTACGGTTTCGGAGATCGTTTGCCCGCCCTGTTCCAGATGAGCGCGTTTGTGGGGGTTGTTCGACAGCAAGCGAATGGGGCGCTGTGACAGCAGGTAGCGCAGCACGATGGCGGCATCGCTGAAGTCGCGGGAATCTTCGGGTAAGCCCAGTGACACATTGGCCTCGAAGGTATCCTGCCCGTCGTCCTGTAGCAGATAGGTAATGGCTTTCGCCCACAGACCAATGCCTCGGCCCTCGTGGCCCGACATATACACCACCGCGCCATTACCTTCCTCTAGCATTTGCTCGAAGGACGCCGTTAATTGTGGCCCGCAATCACAGCGCTGCGAGCCGAAAATATCACCCGTTAAACAACAGGAGTGGACGCGTACTAAAGGGTTGGGTTCGTCGCGAAAGCCGGGCAGGGCGAACACGGAGTTGACCGACATATTGGTTTGTAGCAGTTCGCGCAGAGCTTCATCACCGCCGCCTTTTACGTCGTTGGCGGAAGCCTGAACATGAGCGAGTTCAACGCGGCGCACAAAGGGGTACCACTCAAGGGGGACTTCCTGGCCGGCAATAATGCGGGGAATGGTGACCGGCCCCAATATCGAGATATAGGGTTGGCCGTCGCCGCCAGTAATCTCCACGCCATTGCGATCAAGGTCGACTAACTGGTGTTTGCCGACTAACTGTTGGCGGATTTCCGAATCAACGTAGCTGAACAAGGGCTGAACTCCATGACTGCATGGAAGGGGCAGTCAGTTTATAGCGTAGTTTATTGACGGGTGGGTGCGCGTGGGCATGGCTGGCCAGCGTCCGGCGGAACACAAGCTCTATTGCGCCTCGGCAGCTTCCAGTGTTTGTAAAATCAGCGTGTTAATTGTCATTGGACCAACGCCACCGGGTACGGGTGTGTAGGCGCTACTGCGTGCATCGAGGCCACTGAGATCGATGTCGCCAACACCACCGGGGTGGAAGCCGGCATCAATCACCACCGCCCCGTCTTTAATCCATTCGCTTTTAATAAACTCGGGTTTGCCCACGGCACCGACAATAATATCGGCACGGCTGACAATATCCGCCAGGTTTTTGCTTTGGGAGTGACAAATTGTCACGGTGGCATTCTTGTTCAAGAGCATCAGTGCCATCGGCTTGCCGAGAATGGGACTGCGACCAATCACGACCGCATCTTTGCCGGCAATTGGAATATCGTAAGCCGCTAATAATCGCATAATGCCCTGAGGGGTGGCGGAACCGTAGGCGGGCTCCGACATGGCCATGCGCCCGAAACCCTGACAGGTCACGCCATCAACATCTTTATTCAGGGCAATATGATCGAAGCAGAGGCGCTCATCAATTTGTGGCGGCACCGGGTGCTGCAGCAAAATGCCGTGGCAGTTGGGGTTGTCGTTGAGCTCGGTGATTTTCGCGAGTAGCTCTTCGGTGGTGGTGTCTTCGCCCAGCTCGATGGCCATCGACGCCATGCCTACACGCTTGCAGGCGTTTTGTTTCATGCGTACATAAGTTGCGGAAGCGGGGTCACCGCCGACCAATATGGTTGCCAGAATAGGTGCCTGCCCATTGTTGCGAGCTTTGAGCGCGTCGACGCGTTGGCTAATTTCTGCTTCGCTTTGCTGGGCGAGCGACTTACCGTCGAGAAGGATGCTAGACATGGGGCTCCGGTATTGCTGTGAATGCTACTCAAAAACGAGGGAATGAAAACAAGGTCGCTATTTTGTCATGCCCGGCAAGCAATGAGAAGAATAGAGAGTGCAGTGGCGAACAGTTTTTATTGCCTGTTGCGACGATAAAGTGTGTCGATTGATTGACCGCTAGCAGGCGGGCGGGTATTATGCGCGCCTTCTGAGGAAGCCAGTTAATCGGGGAATAGCGCAGTTTGGTAGCGCGCCTGCTTTGGGAGCAGGATGTCGGGGGTTCGAATCCCTCTTCCCCGACCAATTTTTATTGGTTGGCAGCTCAGGGGCTTTGAATCCAGTGCCTGGCGGTAATTTTGCCATGTTATGGTGGTGTTATGCGCCCGTAGCTCAGCTGGATAGAGCAACGGCCTTCTAAGCCGTGGGTCGCAGGTTCGAATCCTGCCGGGCGCACCATGTAACCGGTGCTTAGCCGGTGATGGTGTTTATTTCGAGCACTTTTTTATAGGTATTGACCGAGTGCTGATCTACGTCATGTAGATTGAGCATCAAAAAATACCTCAAGTCGGGATTGTGTAGTTATTGATTCCGGCGTACCAGTCGATGGTGGCTGTAGCTCAGTTGGTAGAGCCCAGGATTGTGATTCCTGTGGTCGCGGGTTCAATCCCCGTCAGCCACCCCATCTTCCCAATATCTTGTTTTTTAAACGGTGTAACCCAGTCTTTGGGTTCTTGTACCTATCCCCGCGCACGCATTTTATACCGGTCCAGTTTTGCTAAGTCCCGTTTAACTGGCCCGTTTGGTGGTAGACTGGGCGCCGCTTTTTACTAGGTTCAAACGAAGAGGAATAACATGAAAACGATGAAGGCCGTTGTGGCTCACGAACTCAACAAATACGCTGTTGAAGAAGTAACGATTGATGCGCCTAAAGCGGGCGAAGTGCTGGTTAAAATCAAGGCGACAGGCATCTGTCACTCTGACTTGTCAGTGATTAATGGCACCATTCCCGTGCCTTTCCCCATGATACTGGGCCACGAAGGCGCCGGTGTTGTTGAAGCCCTGGGTGAAGGCGTTACCAATGTTGAAGTCGGTGATCACGTTGCAATGTCTTTTGTGCCAAATTGTGGCGACTGCTACCACTGTCTGCGCAGCGAACCCTTCCTGTGCCTGAAAAGCATACCCGATGGCAAAATGATGGACGGTACAGCGCGCGTTAAGCTCGACGGTAAAGACCTCAATGTTATGCAATTCCTTGGCAACATGGCTGAGTACTCGGTTGTGCCCTCAATGTGCCTGGTTAAAATTGATAAAGACGTCGATATGAAGGCGGCCGCACTGGTGGGTTGTGGTGTTACTACAGGTGTTGGCGCTGCAATGAAAACGGCTGCCGTAAAACCCGGTAGCACGGTTGCAGTGTTTGGTGCTGGCGGTGTTGGCCTGTCGATTATTCAGGGCGCACGTATTGCTGGTGCGGTGAAAATCATTGCTGTTGATTTGTCCGATGAAAAACTGGCAACAGCGAAAACACTCGGTGCTACCGACACAGTGAATGCTAGCGGCAACGTGATGAAAGAAATTATGACAATGACTGATGGTATCGGTGTTGATTATGGTTTTGAAGCGATCGGTATTCCCGCTGTTGTCGACCAGGCACAAAAGGTCACTCGTCGTGGCGGCACTATGACTGTCGTGGGCGTGGGTAAACTGAGCGAGAAGTTGGAACTGAATGCTTTGATGTTCCCAATGACGGGTAAGACCTTTAAGGGTTCTATGTACGGTAGTGCAGAGTTCAAGGTTGATTTCCCCAAGTACCTCGAACTTTACAAGCAGGGCAAGCTAGACCTCGATAGCATGGTCACTCAGACCTATTCTATTGATGACGTCGCTCAGGCTTTTGAAGATATGGCAGCGGGTAAAAATGCACGTGGCGTTATTGTTTACGATTAATCGCGACACTTTCGCCAATTAATCTAATGGCGCTAGAAAAAAATGTAGAGGTGAAGGGGGCGGGTTCACGGTTAATAACCGAGGCTTGCCCCCTTTGCTTTTCTGTAGAAAGTGCTTTTTTTCACCGGGATAGACAGCGTGAATATTTGCGCTGCAAGCAATGCGCACTGGTCTTCGTGCCTTCCCAAAGTCATCTGAGCAAGGCCGATGAAAAATCTTATTATGACCTGCATCAAAATTCACCCCTCGATTCGGGCTATCGCACTTTTCTAGAGCGCCTCTCCAAACCACTACTCCAGCAGCTTAAACCGGCCCGCCAGGGGCTGGATTTTGGCAGCGGCCCCGGGCCCACGCTGTCTTTAATGTTGGAAGAAGCGGGCCACAGTGTTGAACTCTATGACCCTTTTTATACACTCAATGAGGGTGTGTTCACTCGTCAATATGACTTTATTACCAGCAGCGAAGTGCTTGAACACTTGCAGGCACCAGGCTATGAACTGAAGCGTTTATGGGCTCTGCTCAAGCCGGGCGGTATGCTGGCAATTATGACCAAGCGGGTGATTGATCAAGCCGCGTTTTCTCGTTGGCACTATAAAAATGATCCCACGCACATTGTTTTTTTCAGTGAGAAAGCGTTTAACTGGCTGGGTAAGTCATGGCAGGTTGAGCCTGTGTATCACGGTACAGACGTGGTTTTTTTCAATAAAAGCAGCTAGCTACTGAGTTGGTTTTTAATTGTATAATCACTATGAATCTCTTCACTGTCCGGGTCATTGTTCGGCTATGATCAGGCGCGAATTTAAAAAATTAAAATCAATGCGAGTAAGGAGGCAGTGCATGCCCCGCAGTACGGTATTCAAGCGTCGCCTTTGTCACAGAATGTTCAGCCCCGACCACTTTCCCCGTCTATTGCTCAGTATTTTAGTCGCGACACTATTCCTGTCCGCTTGTGAAAAAGCCACTGGGCCAGCGCCGGCAAGAGGGCCAGTAGAAGTCTCAGTGGTAGAGGTCAAGGCCGCCGATGTGCCGCTGAGCGCTGAACTACCGGGTCGTACCTCCGCCTATCGCATTGCCGAGGTTCGGCCACAGGTGGGGGGCATTATTGCCGAGCGCCTTTTTATTGAAGGCAGTGACGTTAAAGCGGGGGATCCGCTCTATCAAATTGCCGATGAATTATTTCTGGCGGAAGTGAACCGGGCGGCGGCTGCGGTACTGCGCGCCGAAGCCATGCTGTCGGCGGCGCGATTAAAAACCCAACGTTACGAAGATTTGATCGGCAAGAAAATGATCAGCCAGGAAAGTTATGACGATGCACAGGCCGCTTTGCGTGAAGCGCGGGCCAATGTTGCGGTGGCGAAGGCCGAGCGTGAAATTGCCGCGATTAACCTCCAGTACACGCTAATTAAGGCGCCGATTTCCGGGCGTATCGGTAGCTCTTTCATCACGGACGGCGCTCTAGTCGAGGCCGAGCAGGAGGAAGTGCTGGCGATTATTCGCCAACTCGACCCTCTCTATGTCGATATTACGCAGTCGAGTAAAGAGCTGTTAGCGATGAAGCGGCAGATGGCATCGGGGCAGCTCGTACAGTCTGCTATTGGCGGCACCGTTATCAGGCTGGTACTCGAAGATGGCGGTGAATATGCCCACTCGGGCAGCTTGCAGTTTTCTGAAGTCAGTGTCGATCAAAGCACGGGAGCCGTGACTTTGCGAGCGACGGTGCCGAACCCCGATACGCTGTTATTACCGGGCATGTTTGTCCGAGCCCGATTAGAGCTGGGGCTGCAGAAGTCGGCACTGTTAGCCCCACAGCAAGCCATTACCTTTGAATATTCCGGTAGTGCCGTAGCGATGTTGGTGGCTGGTGATAATAAAGTGGAGCGCCGTCTGGTAAAAACAGGCCAGACCGTTGGTGATCAATGGTTGATACTCGAGGGTCTACAAGCCGGTGAGAAAATCATTATTGGCGGCCTGCAAAAAGTGCGACCGGGGGCGGAGGTGACAACGGTAGCCTACCAGGCGGGCGCTGAGCAGGACGCCCAATAGATGCCGAATTTTTTTATTGACCGCCCCATCTTTGCCTGGGTACTCGCCATTATTGTCATGC
Organism: Candidatus Reddybacter sp.; assembly: GCA_041277045.1. Lineage (GTDB taxonomy): Bacteria > Pseudomonadota > Gammaproteobacteria > Pseudomonadales > Porticoccaceae > Reddybacter. Next base: position 96,357 of record JBGFSY010000002.1, read on the forward strand.
TAGCCGGCACCCTCTCTATTACGCAGTTGCCTATCGAACAGTATCCGGACGTCGCGCCACCAGCGGTGTCGATCAAAGCGATCAATCCGGGTGCCTCGGCGGAGACCGTGCAAGACACAGTGGTGCAGATCATCGAGCAAAATATGATCGGCATCGACAATATGCTCTATATGTCATCGAAGAGTGACTCGGCGGGGGTGGCGGAAATTCAGCTGACCTTTCAGCCCGGCACCGATCCCGATATTGCCCAGGTACAGGTGCAGAATAAACTACAGATCGCTATGCCCCAGCTGCCCCAGGCGGTGCTAGCCCAGGGCGTTAAAGTGACGAAGGCGGCGACGGGGGTGATGATGGTGATCGCCTTCTATTCACCGGATGAACGCTATAACCGTTACGACCTGGCCGATTATGTGGCGGCCAATATTATCGAACCGATAGGTCGTATTAACGGTGTTGGCGAAGTCACGCTCTTTGGTTCGCAATACGCCATGCGTATTTGGCCCGATGCCGACAAACTCAATAGCTTCAAGCTGACCACGCAAGATGTGGTGGCGGCGATTCGCGCCGAAAATGTGCAGGTGCGCGCTGGCGAATTTGGTGCCGGCCCTGCGCTCCCCGGCCAGCAATTAAACGCCACCATTGTCGCGCAAACCCTGCTCAAAAATGCCGATGAATTTGGCGACATATTGCTGCGAGTGAATCGTGATGGTTCCAGTATTTATTTGCACGATGTGGCGCGTATTGAACTGGGCGGTGAGAACTATCAGTTCCTCAATCATTTTAAAGGGGTGCCCGCCAGTGGCATTGTGGTGCGTCAGGCCTCCGGTGCTAATGCGCTGGAAACCGCGCGCGATGTCAAAGCCAGGCTGGCTGAACTCGCTGTTTTTATGCCCGAAGGCATGGAGCTTGACCTCGGTTATGACACCACGCCCTTTGTCGAAGTGTCGATTATGGAGGTGGTAAAAACTCTATTTGAAGCCATCATTCTTGTGTTTTTTGTGATGTATCTGTTTTTACAGAATTTTCGCGCCACGCTCATCCCGACGATTGCCGTACCCGTTGTGCTGCTCGGTACCTTCGGGATTTTGCATGCCTTTGGTTTTTCGATTAACACCCTCACCATGTTTGGCATGGTGTTGGCCATTGGCCTGTTGGTTGACGACGCCATTGTGGTGGTCGAAAACGTCGAGCGTTTAATGGTCGAGGAGAATTTATCGCCGCGCGATGCCACGCGCAAATCCATGTCGCAAATCACCGGTGCGCTGGTGGGTATTGGCTTGGTGCTGTCGGCAGTGTTTGTGCCGATGGCTTTCTTTCCCGGCACCACCGGGGCGATCTATCGGCAATTTTCTATCACCATTGCCTCGGCGATGGTGCTCTCGGTACTGGTGGCATTAATTCTTACCCCCGCTCTGTGTGCCACTTTATTGAAGCCCGCCGTTGAAGGCCACCACTTAAGTAAGACCGGTTTTTTCGGCTGGTTTAATCGGGGTTTTGATAGAACCTCGCGTTGGTATCAAAAGGTGGTCGCCAGCATTATTCGCAAAACGCTACGCTATTTTTTGATTTACGGGGTGATTGTCGTTGCCGTCGGTGTGCTATTTGCGCGCATGCCGACCTCCTTCTTGCCCTCAGATGATCCGGGCCTGATGTTCACCCTGGTGCAATTGCCGGTGGGTGCCACCATGGAGCGTACACGCGGCGTGATGGAACAAATTGAACACTATTATGCGGAGGAAGAGGCCGACACCATATCGACGGTCTATTGTGTGGTGGGCTTTAACTTTAGTGGCCGGGGGCAAAATAACGGTCAGTGCTATATCAAAATGCACGACTGGTCGCAGCGGCGTCTCGATTTGCAGAGTGTACAGGCGGTGTCCCGTCGGGCAATGGGGGCTTTGGCGCAGATAAAAGATGCCCGCGTCTTTGTCTTTTATCCACCGCCAATACGCGCCCTGGGCAATTCAGCGGGCTTTGATTTTCAGCTTAAAGATATCGCCGGCCACGGCCACGATGCGCTGATGGCGGCGCGCAACCAAATACTCGGGGGTGCCGCACAAGACCCGCGTTTGACGAAGGTGCGGCCCAATGGTCAGAGCGACAGCCCTCAGTTCAAGCTCAATATCGACCGGCAAAAGGCCCGAGCACTGGGTGTTTCGATGACGGAAATTAACAATACCCTGTCGACTGCCTGGGCCTCGACGTATGTGAATGATTTTATTGATAAGGGTCGGGTGAAAAAGGTTTATGTGCAGGGTGATGCGAAATATCGCATGTCGCCGCAGCATTTAAAGGACTGGTATGTGCGCAATGGCGAGGGTGACATGGTGTCCTTTGCGGCATTTTCGTCGGGGCAGTGGACCCAGGGTTCACCGCGCTTAGAGCGTTACAACGGGGTTGCCTCAATGGAAATTGTCGGCGAAGCTGCCGCGGGTTATAGCTCGGGTGATGCCATCGCCGCGATGGAGGAGCTGGCCAGCAAGCTGCCAGCGGGCTTTGGTTTTGAATGGACGGGTGGCTCACTGCAGGAAACCCAATCGGGTGCCCAGGCACCACTGCTGTACGCACTGTCACTAGCGGTTGTGTTTCTTTGTTTGGCGGCACTTTACGAGAGTTGGGCCATCCCCTTTGCAGTGATGTTAGTGGTGCCTCTGGGCGTGATAGGTGCCTTGCTGGCGAGTTATTCACGGGGTTTGCCGAACGACATTTTCTTTCAGGTTGGGGTGTTGACCACCATCGGTCTGTCGGCGAAAAATGCCATTTTGATTGTCGAGTTTGCCCTCGATCTACAGTCTCAGGGCTGGCAATTGCGCGAGGCCATACTGGAGGCCGTGCGCCTGCGCCTGCGACCGATCTTAATGACCTCCTTTGCTTTTATGCTCGGCGTTATGCCATTGGCGACGAGTAGCGGGGCCGGCTCGGTGGGGCAAAATGCTATTGGCACCGGCGTGTTGGGCGGTATGTTTACGGCCACTGTGTTGGCGATCTTTTTTGTACCCTTGTTCTTTATGGTGGTACGTAAAGCTTTTGCGGGTGATAGGGCCGACAAAAAGCTTGAGAGATCTGTCCCAAAAGCGCAAAGCGATGGCTTGCCATAGACGCAAGTATGTCTTGAAAATAGCGCCTATAATTTTTATAAAAAGGGTGGGTTGTGAGTATGTTGAGTATTTTGCGCGATCAGGCACTCGTTACAGCAGGCATTGCCAAGAACAGCGTCTACTCTGTTAATGACACTATCGTTAGCGAAGGCATGGATGATCGCCGGCTCTACTTGATTGAAAAAGGCCACGCTCGTGTTTCCGGGCGGGTGGCCCTGGCCGATGGCCGTCATATTCAGCCGGGTCTCTGCGATCTCGGCCCCGGCGATATTTTTGGTGAGTTGAGCTTGTTTGATGCCGGTTCACGCAGTGCTTCTGTGATTGCCCTGGATGATGTTGAAGTGCTGGAGTTTGGCGCTCTGGCATTGGAGAGTTATCTCGATCAACACCCCGAGCAGGGTTATGCCGTGCTTAAAGTTTTACTCAAAACCTTAAGCTCGCGACTGCGCCAAACCGACCGCCGCTGTGAACAGCTCTTTGCCTGGGGTTTGAAAGAACACGGCATTGATCAGCATTTGTAAACGCGGTCTTTTTAAACAAACCCAACTCGTCTTTCAAGTCTAGCTCCTAGCAGACGGTGGCTGTGTATAATCGCGCTTCAATATATATGCCCCGGAGCTGGGATGGAGCAGTTTCAAACGATTGGTGTTGTCGCTCGACTCGAACACCCCGAAGTTGTCGATAGCCTAAAACGCCTAGTCGCCTTTCTGCGTGCCGATGGGCGCAAGGTGCTGGCGGAATCAAAAACGGCTGAGTTATTAGGCGACCCCGATATCGAAATTATATCCCGGCGCTCTATTGAAAGTACCGTCGATCTGGTGATTGTGGTGGGCGGCGATGGCAGTATGCTGGGTGCCGCTCGAGGGCTGGTCGATCTCAATGTTCCCCTGCTTGGCCTGAATCGTGGTCGACTTGGCTTCTTAACCGATATTCATCCCGATGATATGGAGCAAGGCATCGGCCGTGTACTCGCCGGTGAGTATAAAAGTACTGAGCGCTACCTCCTTGAAATGCGTGTCGAGCGCGATGGTGAAGCCATTGGTAAGGGCCTCGCCCTGAATGATCTCGTGCTGCACCCGGGCCGCTCCGTACGAATGATGGAGTTCGAGCTTTATATCGACCAACAATTTGTCTACAGCCAGCGTTCCGATGGGCTGATTATTTCCACGCCAACGGGTTCCACCGCCTATGCGCTATCGGCGGGTGGCCCAATCATGCATCCAAAGCTGGATGCAATTGTGCTGGTGCCAATGAATCCCCATACCCTGGCCAGCCGCCCCATCGTGATTAGTGGTGAGAGCGAGATTGAAGTACTGGTCGGCACCCGCAATGAACTGCATCCCTTAATTTCTTGCGACGGTCAGGTGGATGTCAGTATCGAGCCGGGTGATGTCATTAAAATTCATCGCAAGTCATCCCCTCTGCGTTTGATTCATCCCACTGAACACAACTTTTATGAGATTTGTCGCGACAAACTCGGCTGGGGTCGTCGGCTTGACTCACTGCGCCCGGGTGAGAAGGACCACCGTTAATGACTGAGGGCGATAACTGGGTACTGGCCTCTCATTTGGCGACGGGTTTTGATCTTGATTTATTGGTACTCGCCTTAAATCGCAACAATATTACCTATCGCCTTGTAGAGCAGGGCGAGGGGCACGAGCTGTGGCTTGATAAGGGGCAGCGGCAGGCTGATGCACAGCAGCTTATTGCTCAAATTGAAAAAATGGCTGTGGTCAATAAAGCGCTGAATACAGGTAGGCCAAAGGCTGTTGGCTCAATGTGGCGGGTGCCGGTAACGCTTATTACTTTGATCCTCGGTGTGCTGGGTTTTTTCCTGGTGAGCTACCAGCCAGGCATCATACACTTGCTGACCTTCGTTGATTTCACCCTGGCTAATGGCCAGGGGCCGCAGTTTGTTCCCGTTGAAAAAACGTTCGCGGCGGGTGAATACTGGCGTTTTGTCACGCCGGCTTTTTTGCATTTCGGCATTTTTCACGTTGTCTTTAATAGTTTATGGCTATGGGAGTTTGGCCGTCGGGTTGAGTTGCTCAGCGGTCGCGCCGCCTATTTAGTCTTAATGCTGGCACTGGCATCGGGCTCCAATACGGGGCAATATTTGTGGGACGGCCCCGTGCTGTTTGGTGGTCTGTCGGGTGTGGTTTATGGCCTGGTGGGCTATGTCTGGATTCGCAACCGCATCGCACCCACGCCCTTGTTAAATGTGCAGCCAGGTATTATTTATATGCTTATCGGCTGGTTGTTGATTTGCCTGTTTGGCATTGTTGATGTATTTATTCAGGGCGGCGTCGCCAACGGTGCTCATGTCTCCGGTCTGTTGATTGGCATGTTGGCAGGGGCATTAGCCGGGCGGCAGAAGTCGCAAAGTTGATAGGCAAGAAAACAAAGGTATAAGTGTGGATATTGAACAAGTACTACAGGCCCTGACGCCTGACGTTTACGAAAAACTTAAATTGGCTGTTGAGATCGGCAAGTGGCCGGACGGCAGCAAGTTGAGCGCTGAACAAAGGGCGACGTGCCTGCAAGCCGTGATTACCTACGACAGCCAGCATAAGCCCGAGTCAGAGCGGGTGGGTTTTATTGCCCCGAAAAAACACCAGCACTGCGGTAGTACGACGGGTGAAATCGCCGAGGCTGGCGAGAACCCACAGGCGGATAAACCCCTAAAATGGCAGCATTAAACGCTTGTTAGTCACTGCACTTAAAACCTGGCTTCAAATGATAAGAGATAGAGTATGACGATAAATGTTTCAGGCCACTTGAGCAAAATGGTGGTTGAGCTGGCGACGCCGGTAAAGTATTACCTGCCGTTGGATGATGAGCGCGTGTTGATGAATGACTACCTGGGTCAGCGTATTAGCTTGAACTACGCCGGTGAAATTCACTGCTGCCACTGTGGTCGCAAAACCAAGAAGAGCTTTAATCAAGGCTTTTGCTTCCCTTGCCTGAAAAAATTGGCACGCTGTGACAGCTGTATTATCAGCCCAGAAAAATGCCACTACGAGCAGGGCACCTGCCGTGAGCCGGAGTGGGGCGAAGAGTTTTGCCTCGCTGAGCATGTTGTTTATTTAGCGAATTCATCGGGCGTAAAGGTGGGCATTACTCGCGCAACCCAGCTGCCGACCCGCTGGATTGACCAGGGTGCGGTGCAGGCTCTGCCCATCATGCGCGTTGCTACCCGTTTGCAATCGGGCCTGGTGGAAGACGCTTTGCGTCAGCACGTCGCCGATAAAACGAACTGGCGAAAAATGCTCAAGGGCGACATTGAAGTTGTTGATTTAGCCGCTACTCGCGACAACTTATTTGAACTTTGCCAGTCAGAGCTCACTGCTTTAGATGAACGCTTTGGTCTGCAGGCGATTGGGCGTGTGAGCGATGCAGAGTGTGTCAATATCGAATATCCGGTGCTGGAATATCCCACCAAAGTCAGCAGTCAAAATTTTGATAAAACCCCTTTGGTGGAAGGCACCTTGATGGGTATTAAGGGCCAGTACCTGATCCTCGATACCGGGGTGATTAATATGCGCAAATTTACATCCTATAACATCAGTTTTTCGGCCTAAATTTTTACTATTATTAAGGCGGTGGCCGGTCAATGAGTGCCATCGCTTAATTTACAAGCGGAGTTGTACCCATGTCACTCAGAGATTCCCAGCCCAAAATCATTCGCCTCGAAGACTATCAACCACCGCTGTATTTGATCGATAAAACCGACTTGCGTTTTGAGCTGGGTGAAGAGGAGACTTTGGTCAAGGCGGCCCTACAATTTCGTCGCAACCCTAAAGCTGAATCGAGCACTACCGACAATACCCTGCGCTTACACGGTCAGGAGCTGGATTTTCGCTCACTGGCTATCGACGGTCAGACTGTAAGCGCTGAGCACTACCAGCTTGGCGCTGAAGAGCTGGTTATCAGTGATGTGCCCGAGCAGTTTCTACTGGAATCTGTGGTCGCCATAAAACCCCAGGAAAATACCTCCCTCGAGGGCCTCTATAAATCGCGCACCATGTATTGCACCCAGTGTGAGGCCGAGGGCTTTCGCAAAATCACCTGGTACCTCGATCGGCCCGATGTGATGTCGGAATTCACCACCACGGTTGAGGCCGATAAAAGCCTTTACCCACTGCTGCTTTCCAACGGTAATCCTGTCGCTAGCGGTGACACACCCGATGGCCGTCACTGGGTCACTTGGCACGACCCCTTCAAAAAGCCGGCCTATTTATTTGCCCTGGTGGCCGGTAGTTTGAGTTGTATCGAAGACAGCTTTACCACCATGAGTGACCGTGAAGTCGCTTTGCGTATTTATGTCGAGGAAAAAGACCTCGATAAATGCGACCACGCCATGCAATCCCTAAAAAATGCCATGACCTGGGATGAAGAGGTCTATGGTCGCGAATACGATCTGGATATTTTTATGATCGTTGCCGTTGATGATTTCAATATGGGCGCGATGGAAAACAAGGGCCTGAATATTTTCAATACCTCCTGCGTATTGGCAAAGTCAGAAACCACCACCGACGCCGGTTTTCAACGGGTAGAAGCCGTGGTCGCCCACGAATATTTTCACAACTGGTCGGGTAATCGCGTCACCTGCCGCGACTGGTTTCAGCTCAGTTTAAAAGAGGGCTTTACGGTTTTCCGCGATGCCGAGTTTTCGGCCGACATGGGTTCACCCACCGTTAAGCGAGTCGAGGATGTTAACTTCCTGCGCACCCTGCAATTTGCCGAAGATGGCGGCCCCACGGCTCACCCGGTGCAGCCCGCCTCGTATATGGAAATCTCCAATTTCTACACCCTGACCATTTATGAAAAGGGCGCCGAAGTCGTGCGTATGCTCCACACCTTATTGGGGCCTGTGTTATTCCGTGCCGGTAGTGATTTGTATTTTGAGCGCCACGACGGCGAGGCGGCTACTATCGATGATTTTATTGCCGCGATGAAAGACGTCAGCGGACGCGATTTCTCGACCTTTGTGCACTGGTATACCCAGGGTGGCACGCCCCGTCTTGTTGTCAGTGGTGAATATGACAGTGGCGCACAAAGCTATCGTCTGGAATTGAGCCAGAGCTGCCCGGCGACACCGGAGTCCTCTGAAAAACAGCCCTTCCATGTGCCGATCCGTTTGGGCCTTGTGGGTGCTGCTGGCGACTTGCCATTACATCTACAAGGTCACGCCAATGGCGTGACTGAAATTACTTACGAATTAATGCAAGCAACAGAAATCCTGGTGTTTGAAAATGTTGCCGAAGAGCCCATCCCCTCTTTACTGCGCGGTTTTTCAGCACCGGTAAAACTGGAATTCCCCTACAGTCGCGACCAGCTCTTGCATTTAATGCGCTACGACAGCGACAGTTTTAATCGTTGGGAGGCCTGCAATAAACTGGCACTGGGCATACTGCAGGGCTTAATTGATGATGTGCTGGCCGGCCGAGAATTGATTCTCGATGCGCGTTTGATCGAAGCCTACCGTGCCCTGCTCGATGATAAAAATGCCGACCCGGCCATGGTCGCCTTAATGCTGGCTCTACCCAGTGAGGCTTATCTTAGCGAGGTTGCTGAGGTGATACAGGTTGGGGCTATTCATACCGCTCGCCAGTTTGCTCGCCGTACCCTGGCCGAGGCATTAAAGACAGAATTCACGGCGATTTATACGACAAATAATTGCGCTGATAACTATGCCGCGACCGGCACGCAAATAGCCCAGCGCAGTTTAAAAAATACCGCGCTGGCTTATTTATTACAGACTGGCGACAGCGATGCCATTCAATTGGCCTTTGCGCAATTTCATAATGCCGACAATATGACAGACACCAGCTCGGCATTGGTCGCGCTGGTTAATTGCCCGTTTCCCGCCGCACAAAAGCTGGCTAAACAGGCCTTGTTTAGCTTTTATTCACACTGGCTCAATGAAAGTCTGGTGGTTAATCAGTGGTTTCAAATCCAGGCATGGAGCACCGTGCCGGGTGGTTTGGAGCGTGTAAAAACCTTAATGCAGCATCCCGCCTTTGATATTAAAAACCCCAATAAAGTACGTGCGCTTATTGCGGCCTTTTGCTCGGGTAATGCGGTTAATTTTCATGCCGGTGAGGGTGAGGCCTATATCTTCCTGGCTGATCAGGTCTTGATTCTCGATGCTTTAAATCCACAAATTGCCTCGCGTTTAATTACCCCGCTCACCAAGTGGCGCAAGTACCCAGAGCCCGCCAGCGGGCGAATGAAAGCGGAGTTGCAGCGCGTATTGGCGAAGCCTGAGTTGTCGAAAGATGTCTACGAAATCGTCAATAAAAGCCTGGCTTAATGACAACCTAACGATGGGTTGACTGAAAATATTCGCTTGATTTAGTCGCCCTTAGTACCCATGTTGTAATAGATAGGGGACTAAGGGTGGTAACTAATCAATGGAATTCAGAGACTATTACGACACGCTGGGCCTAGCGCGAGACGTTACTCAGGATGAGATTAAGCGCACCTATCGCAAGCTGGCGCGAAAGTATCATCCCGATGTCAGTAAAGAAGAGGCTGCTGAGCAGAAATTTAAGGCACTGGGTGAAGCCTACGAAGTATTGAAAGACCCAGAAAAGCGGGCCGCTTACGACCAGCTCGGTGCCAATTGGCAGGGTGGACAAGACTTTAATGCACCGCCCGACTGGGATACCGGCTTTGAATTTAGCGGTGGTGGTTTTACCCAGGGAGGCGGGCAAGCCTATAGTGATTTTTTTGAGTCGCTATTTGGTCAAAGCTTCCGTGATGCGGGTCGCCAACACCACGAGCCGACTCAGCAGGGTGGTGACCGTCACGCTCGAGTGGTTATTGATCTGGAAGATTCTCTCAATGGTGCGACACGAAGAATCACCTTTCATGTGCCGGAAGTTGATCCCCAGGGTCATGTGCGAACTCGCGAGCGGGTGTTGAATATTAAAATCCCCAAGGGTATTGCGCCGGGGCAATGCGTTCGTCTGGTGGGGCAGGGTGACCCCAGTGTCGGCGGCGGTAAGGCCGGTGATTTATACCTTGATGTCGAATTCCAAAAGCATCCACTGTATCGTCTTGATGGCTCGGATATTTCTATTGATCTGCCCATCGCCCCCTGGGAGGCGGTACTCGGTGCTACTGTTAAAGTGCCAACACCCAGCGGCCTTGTCGATGTGAAAATTCCTGCCGCTTCGGCCCACGGTAAAAAGCTGCGTTTTAAAGGTAAGGGCTTGCCGGGCAAAACACCGGGCCATTTTTATGTGGTGTTACAAGTGGTATTGCCACCGGCCGATAGCCCGGAGGCAGAAAAAACCTATCAGAATATGGCGCGTGATCTGGCATTTGATCCCCGTGCTGGGCTGGGAGTTTAAAGATTATGACTACCAAGGAATATGAAGTTCAGGTCGGCGTGGTGATTGATACCGACTCACGTCTGACGTTGGCGCAGCTCTGTCGGCTCTGTGCAGTACATGCCGATTATGTGATAGAACTGGTCGAAGAGGGTGTGATTCAACCCTCCGGCGAGGAAATGAGCCAGTGGCATTTCCCCGGCCTGACCATACAACGTACCCACAAAGCCCGCCGCTTGCAGGCTGATCTGGGCATTAATTTGGCGGGGGTGGCCGTTATTTTACAATTGCTGGATGAAGTCGACTACCTACGCCTCCGTCTGAAGGACCTGGAACGATGACAGTATCAGTTCATATTGTGTGCCCACTGTGTTTGGGCATCAATCGCGTACCCAACGATAAGCTCGCTTACGGGCCGAAGTGTGGCAAGTGTGGGCAGGGCCTATTTGGCCATTCGCCCCAGGACTTAAATGCCGCCAATTATCAGAAGGTCATCACCCGCAATGATATTCCCGTTGTTGTCGATTTTTGGGCACCCTGGTGTGGCCCTTGCAAAGCCATGGCACCGGCCTATGAGCAGGCGGCAAAGGAGCTTGAACCTCGGGTTCGTTTAGCCAAGCTCAATACGGAACAGGAACCTTCGATTGGTAGCGGACTGGCCATTAGAGGTATTCCCACACTTATCGTTTTTGCCGGCGGTAAAGAGGTTGCCAGGCAATCCGGCGCCATGCCCCAGGGAGAAATTATTCGCTGGGTGGAAAGTGTTCTTTAATTTGCATCTTCAAGTGTAATATTTTGAAAATAATAATTAATCCCTTGGGTTTAAATTATAAGTGCATAGCCTGAACGGGGAGAGATGCAACGATGAATACCTATAGTTAGCCAACCTATAAGCAACGATACCCGGTGAAGCGGGGCAGGCCTTGCCAGGTTTAGATCAAAAAAAAATGAATTATTCCCGGCAAGTGGTTGCAGAGACTATTGGCGTGAGACAACCCACGGTTAGCAGAGAGCTTAGACGCAATCCCGGCCAGCGCAGATACCGTGAAAAACAAGCTCAGAACTTGTGTGATAAGCGGCGTCAATCGGCAGTGTGGCTTAAATAAAAATACAAATGGGTTATTGTGGCAGTACTGGCCGAAGATGAAGAATTTTAAAAAGGTCTCGAGGAAAAAGGTTTTATCTGTAATGGTGCGGCTGAATAATCGTCCAAGAAAGGCACTAAACTATCAAACGCCAACCACATGGCTGCTTTAGCGGCTTGAATTGTTATGCACTTCAGAGTTGAATGCGCCGCTCAAAACTCCAACCTATCGATTGTTATTTATTGTCCAAAAATAGTGGAATAATATGATGCAATTATTTTTGTCCAGCCAGAATCCTTATGCAAAAACAAAACCCTGGCGGTTTTTCGCCACCACTTCTTCGCATTTATCAACATAGACAGGAAAGCCGCCAACATAGGGCATAAATACTCTTTCTTTACCGGGCACATTGGCACCGAGATATCAGGTGCTGCATGAGTTAACCAGCGTGGCACTTGCCACTTCGTTGACGTGGGTCACCCACTGATCTTCAGCAACTTTACTGGCGTCGATGGTGGCGAGGTGGTTATTATCCATGTAGTTAATGATGTCACCAATGTATTCAAGGTGTTGCTCGATGGAGGTCACCATATTGATGAATATTGAGGGGCTACCCGGGCCGCTGATGGTGAATAGGCTGGGGAAGCCGGCGGAGCATAAGCTGAGATAGGTGCGTGGCCCAGCAGCCCATTTTTCTTATTGCTGATGGGTACCCTGTACACCAGCCGAAGAAAATAATGGCATAGATCCGTTCCCTGAAAGTCCGGCCAGACCATCAGCTACCACTGACATGATCCAGCGCCTTTCTTAACAGGTTGGCCCAGTGCTGTAGTGCTCTGTTGGCTTCGGCTCTATTCGTTATCGAATTTGTCCAACGCATGGAGCCTGATTTCATCGACTTGCGACGATCAATCACCCGCACTAGAATTTCACCTGTTGTGGCATCCAGTGCTTCCAAATACAGGGTCATCTGACCCGCACTGGTGGTAAAAGTGCGAGTCAAGCCCGGCGTCATTAAATCTGGCGCCGTGATATCAAGATTAATAATGGCCGGTCTAAGGATCAATACCTGATCGCCATTGCTGAACTGATCGACCAGGGTATAAGCGGGTTCCACCTCAAGTGCCTCGCGGAAAAACCTGTCGCACTCTTTGCTAAGGAGCTTTTTAATTCGCTCGACATCTTTCTGGGTAACGCGGCGATGCAGGCCGACACGGCTTTTGTTCTGATCACGCGCCCAATCCTTACGAAACGCCACCTTGCAAGGAAATAAACCATAAGTATTGTAGGCCGCCAACTTCGCACCAGGCTTTAGATAGACCTCTCTGAATTTAGTATTGGCCTGTAAGACGAGACCTTCGTCTGTTACTTGTTCGGAGGCATTGATAACACCAGGGACAGTCAGTAAAACTGCGGTAACTAAAAGAGTCGTCTTTATTTTTTGAAGCACTGACATATTCTTGTTCTCCACTTCATTCTTATTCGATCAAGTATAAGCTATTACACTTGATCGAATAAGAATGCATACTGTGAATCGTATTGATAAGTCCAACTGAGATCATGGCTGTCAACGTAACGACAAGAATGGTCGTGGCGCTTAAGCCAGTTCCCGACAAGGACATACAAAAGTCATCGATTAACGCGGCAGCTTGTACACCATCAAGCCTTTGCGAAAGGTAGCGGCGACTATAGTCTCGTTTTTAGCCAGAACTCGAATGCCTTACCACCCAGGGCCAACCCTGTTATATAGCTTGGGATGTGTAGCCGAGGTTGCAGCACCCAGAGTTAAAGGACGGAGTTAAAGGGGAGGCGACCCTTTAATGGTGCCTGGTCAAACAGGAGTGTTATTTTTAGCTGATATGCTTCCCGCCGCTATAAACTTGGTGCCAGCCGCGTTCTTGTTTCTTTGAGCGTTCAGCAATGTCTAGCCAGTTGACCTTCTAAAGCCATCGCCTGTTTTATTTAGGCCCTGCTACTCCCATTCCTCCTGCGTTCAATTCTCTCTGTGCGCCCGTTATTTTAAAAATAAGATATTAAAGGCTAAATGCCATCAAGGGAGTGGGGGAAATGAGCAAATTCAAACAGCTATCGTCAGGGGTCTACGTAGCGGGATAGCTGGAGGTCGATGATGTGGTCAGGGCGCACGCTGAGGGCATTAAAACGATTGTATGTAACCGTCCCGACAAAGAGACAGGCTACCTTCTGCAAGGCTAACAGCCACCGCCCGTGAGCTTGGTTTAGAGTTTGTTTATTTGCCGATGGCATCACCTGCTGATGCTGCAAACCTTGCCGAAGACTGTGCCGTGCAATTGCAACGCGAAGGCGACATTTGTTCTATTGTCGAAGTGGTCGTCGGTCGACAGCTTTATGGGAGGCCGCTCGAGCACGCTCTACTTCGGCTGGTGCTGAAAATACTCAGAGTGTTGGAAGCTCCTCGGGTAAGGCGCCGAATGTTGTCATTATTGGCGGTGGTGACGGTGGTATTTCAATGGCGGCGAGTTTATTAAAACGTGACGCCTCATTAAATGGCACGATTATCAGAACCTTCTGACACCCGCCGAATAAAGTGTATTTGAGGTGGCAATTTAAAACGTTATTAGAATCGGTGAAATATTAACGGAGAGAAATTGAAAAGTAATGTGATAGATAGTGTGCCAGCCGAAAAGCTTGATGAGAAAAAACGCTAACCTTTATAGAGATTCTTGGCAGTACCTTTGCAGCAGCGATTAGAGTGCAGTCAAAAGCCAAATAAAAACGGGATTTTAGTCAGGGTAAGCCGACACAGTTTGTTTTTGCGGGGTTGATATTTACTACGATATTGGTAGTTAGCGTTGTCGCTATTGTTCGAACGATACTGTCTTCAGTTACTTAAAATTACTTTCTGTAAGCACAGGGGCAACAAATTATTGTGCCTGTGCTAAAGCCAACAATTAATAATTAGTGGCGATAAAACTTTTCCACTCTTCCCAGCGCCCGGCATTGTAGGGGAATTTTTCGTGATCATAGGCCGAGGCGTGAAATTCTTTACCGTCAATTTTACCCGACACATAGCCGATAAATTTCATCTGTTCGACATACATGGGCTTGTGCTCAGCGGGTACCGTTTTTGCCGCGTCAGCTGACCACAGGCCACCTGCACGCATTGTCTCGATAATGGCCTGAGCACCGCCATCGCCTACAGTGGAATTTATGCAAAGGTAGAGGCTGGCATTGGTCATGTCGGTGCCATCAAAATACATTTCAAAGTTATTAATTAGTTCGGTTGAAGAAAGAGACATGATGAAAACTCCTTAAAACAGTGGGTTACAGCTAGCTTCAGGTGTTGTTGTTTGTTGTCGATAAAAAGGTTGGCTGAAAGCACTGCTGGAAAGTCCGGCTGTTAGTGTAGCGGACTCGCAACAAGATGGCAGCTCGCTTGTGTGAATGAGTCATGCACGTCGATGCAGGTCGTGTCACCGAGCAATATATTGAGCAGCAGATTTACGGTGTGCCCGATCAGTGCCTTGAAAAGCTGAAGGGTATTGAAGATATCATCGGCTTCTTCGAGCTGAATTGCTGCTTCACCTATGCCGGCATGGATTGCGACTACTGCAAGCAAAGTATTACTACTTTTGCCGAAGGTGCTTTGCCAGCGCTAAAGAAATGGGATAACAGCGCTAAAGTGGCTTAATTTCCGCTTGCTGCAATGCCATTTGCACTTAGCGAGTTGCACAAAAAAGCCCCTGCCGCATTTCGCGAACAGGGGCTTTTTTTATCCGGGTATGCGCTTTAGCGATTACCGGATTGTATAACGCGTTCGGGTTCTATTAGATTGCCCGAACGGGCTTGCTGGGGTCGGCGCTGACTATTGCCATTGTTGTTTGCACGTTGGCTGTTGTTACTGGCGCTTCGGGTATTAGAGTTGCCATTGCCATTGCCATTGCCATTGCTGGTGCGTTGCTGACTTGAGCGTCGGCGCTGTCCACCATTGCCCGCAGGCTTGTTTTCTGAACTGCGTTGATTGCGCCCCTGGCCATTACGATTGCTCGGTGAGCTGCGGCGTGGCTGAGCACTGCGTGTCGGCCGGTGACCGGAGCGCGACTCGCCCAGAGCGTGCTCGGGCTCAAAGCCTTCAATCTCTTCACGGGGGATTTTGCTTTTAATCAGGCGCTCAATATCACTCAGCTGCTTGATCTCATCGGCGCTAACCAGTGACACAGCATGGCCACTGGAACCCGCGCGAGCGGTGCGGCCAATTCTATGCACATAATCCTCGGGGACATTCGGCAGGTCGAAGTTGACGACCTGGGGCAGTTGCTCGATATCGATACCGCGTGCGGCGATGTCGGTGGCGACCAGTATTTGTACCTTGCCTTTTTTGAACTCGGCCAGGGCCTTGGTGCGTTGCGCCTGACTCTTATTGCCGTGAATGGCGGCGGCGTGGATGTCGTCGCGCTCGAGCAGTTTCACCAGCTTATTGGCGCCGTGCTTGGTACGACTAAAGACCAATGCCTGATGCCAGCCTTCGCTACGAATCAGGTGGCTGAGCAATGCGGCTTTGCGGCCTTTATCGACCGGGTGGATTTTTTGCTCCACCTTGGTGGCCGTGGTGTTCTGCGGCGCGACATCAATCTCTACCGGATTATTCAGCAAGCCTCGGGCGAGGTGGCGAATGTCATTGGAAAAGGTCGCGGAAAACAGCAGGTTTTGGCGCTTTTTCGGCATCAGCGAAATGATGCGTTTGATGTCGTGAATAAAACCCATGTCGAGCATGCGGTCGGCTTCATCGAGCACCAGTACTTCAACATCGTTAAAGCTGATGGCGTTTTGCTTGTGCAGGTCGAGCAGGCGGCCGGGAGTGGCGACCAGTATTTCGACACCGCGACGCAGCTTCATCATTTGTGGATTAATCTTTACGCCACCGAAAACAACAGTGGAACGCAGATTGAGGTGCTTGCCGTAGTCGAGCACGCTCTCGTGAATTTGTGCGGCCAGTTCACGGGTGGGGGTCACCACCAATGCCAGCGTACGGTTGCTGTTGGCAGCGGGCTTGTCGGCCAGCAGGTGGAGCAGGGGCAGGGTAAAACCAGCGGTTTTGCCGGTGCCGGTTTGCGCGCTCGCCATCAGGTCGTGACCCTCGAGAACGGCGGGAATAGCTTTCGCTTGAATCGGTGAGGGCGTGTCGTAGCCTTTTTCGCTAACGGCGCGCAGCAGTGGCTCGGAGAGGCCGAGGGTGTCAAATGTCATGAATCTTTCCTATGTGTCGAGCAATGGCCACATATTTTGAGGCGCTGAATATCAAACAATCAGCGGCCAAAAAAATGGGGCTAGCGTCGGAGTATTGTTGTAAATACCGAGGTACTTATATTGACCGAGGTACATACCTGGGACGCTTGACAGAGGATGGAAAAGGCACTGATCTTTCTGATGAGGCCTCTTGATTCAAGCGTGTTATCAAGGTGTTACGACTATTGTCATAGCCAGTACGGTTCAGTGCTGGACCGTACTGGCGCGGGATTATACGCGTCGAGTGGGGCTATAGATAGCCTCGCAGGAGGTTTTACTATGGCAATTAGTGATGGTGCCCACAACCACCGGCATTGTGGGGGTGGCCGTGGGTGAGTTCTTCTGTGGTCGCTTCGCGAATACTATCGATAGTGACATCAAAAGTGATGGTCTTGCCGGCCAGGGGGTGATTGCCATTGAGTATGGCCTGATCACCGTCAATGGCGGTCACCAGTACCGATAGAGGGCCGTTGGGGGTCTCGGCATTAAAGCGCATACCCACTTCGGGCTTGTCTTCGTCGCCAAACACCGACAGTGGTACATGCTGGACTAGCTCGCTGATAAATTCTCCGTAGCCGTCATCGGGGGCAATGGTGGCCTGTACGCGGTCGCCGACGTCTTTGCCCAGCAGAGCCAGTTCTAGCCCCTTAATAATATTGCCTGCACCGTGCAGGTAGACCAGGGGCTCCCGTTCGGTGGAGGCATCGAGTTCTTCGCCGTCTTCGCCGGTGAGGGTGTAGTGGATGGAAACGACAGATTTAATTGCAATGCTCATAAGGGGGCCAATAAGAAGAGTGTGGTGTGGAGGTAAAAGCGGAAGAATAAATACGCTTTAACTCGCGCTAGCCGGCAATTATGTCGCAAGCCACTCGAGGCCACAAGCCGAAGGGCTGCGAATCCGGGGGGCGGCAAGTTTGGGTGATTAATCGCTGTTAAATGTCAGCAACTTCACTAATACTTGGGGCCGTTTTAAATTATAAACGGTTAGCCTAACGGGCTGAAAAACAATAATAAGGAGGCACGATTATGAAAATTGGATTTATTGGTCTCGGTCGTATGGGCAATCCCATGGTGGTCAATTTACTGGCCGCAGGCTCCAAGATGGTGATTCACGACCTAGCGCGTGAAGAGGCCAGCAACCTTGAGTCACAGGGTGCCAAGTGGGTCGATACGGTCAAGGAGGTGGGCGAACTCTGCGATGTGGTCATCACCTGCCTGCCCGGCCAGCAGCAAGTCGACGAGCTGGTACTGGGTGAAAATGGGCTGTTTAACAACCTGGCCGAGGGCGCTATTTATATTGATATGTCGACCACCTCGGCGGCGGCTATTCAGCATCTTGGCGAGGAGGGTGCGAAGCGAGGGGTACGGGTTATGGAGGCGCCACTTGAGGGTCGCATTGCCAATGCGCGTGATGCGAGTTTGATTCTTCACGCCGGTGGTGACGATGAGCTGGTGGGCGAAATGGAAGCTACCCTGCAACCCCTCGGTGAAATACGCAATGAAGGGGCTTTGGGCTGCGGTAATAATACGCTGGCTGCTTAATGGCCTGTTAGTGGATAACCCTTGTTTCCTTGCTGCGCTCAGTGCTGATCTGAGTTAAAAAGAAATGAGCGCAAAGGAAAACGAGAGACACTATGTATAACGATGAAGACCTGGCTTCGGCGGTCGAGGCCGGTGTGTTGAGCGATGAATCCGTTGCCGCCTTTCGTCAACATGTTGATGAGCTGAGGCAATCGTCCGCTGTTGACGAAGAGCACTTTCGTTTTATTACTGGCTTTAACGATATTTTCGTGGTCATTGCCTGCGCCTTGTTGCTGGTTTCGGTTAATTGGATTGGGGCCGCCATTGCGCCCTGGATCGGTGCCTTTTTACAGGCGGCGAGCGCCTGGGCACTGGCGGAATATTTTGCCCGCGTGCGACGCATGGCCCTGCCTTCCATTGTGCTGCTACTGGCTTTTGTTGCTGGTGTGGTGGCTGGTGGCATGTTGTTGTCTAAAAGTGTTGGTGTTGCCGAAGAGGCCGGCATGGGTGTTGGCTGTGCTTTGGGCGCGGGAGCGGCGTGGTTGCACTGGCTTCGCTTCAAAGTACCCATTACTGTGGCAGCGGGCATGGCGGCTTTGGTGTTCGCGCTGGTTGCGCTATTTTCTGGCATTTTTCCGGCAGCCAAAGACTGGTGGGGCCTAATGGTATTTCTGGGTGGGGTGCTGGTTTTTATCAGCGGTATGCGTTGGGATGCCTCTGACACGCAGCGCCAAACTCGCCGCTCCGACGTCGCCTTTTGGCTACATTTGGTCGCGGCTCCGTTGATAGTGCATCCCATCTTTTCACTACTGGGTGCTTTCGATTACAAAATGGGGATTGGTTCAGCGATAGCTATCGCCCTGCTTTATGCTTGCATTGCACTAGTGTCTATCAGCATAGATCGCCGGGCGATGATGGTGTCGGCACTCGCCTATGTGCTCTACGCCTTCAATACCCTGCTGCAGGAATACGGTGTTGTCAGCTTGAGTTTTGCCTTCGCGGCGTTGACGGTTGGTGGCGCTTTATTGTTGATGTCGGCTTTTTGGCACACTTGCAGGGAGTGTGTGGTGGGTTTTTATCCCAATGCTATTCGTGAGTATTTGCCGCCACTCCACTAGCCCTTAGGTGTTATCGCTATTCAACAAGCTGCTAGAGCTTTTTCATCTTCGCTTCCATAATATTCAGGTCGACCAGACGCTGGTCTATCACGGCGGTTAATTTGAAATCCTGACGCACCAGCCTTTTTGCGTAACGCAATTGTTCCCGCGCTTTACCAAAAATGCCGGTCAATATGTAGTACTCCGCCCGGGCGATATGTACACCGGGAATGTCACCGGCCAACCCGCTAGTCTCTGCCAGTTCGAACCAGATGTCCGGGTCGTTAGGTCGCAGTTTGGCCAGCTTCTCGAGTACTTGTTCCGATTGCGCATACTGACGGTTTTGCAATAATGTCTCGGCTAGCTCGGTTTGTAGTGGATAGCTATTGGGGTAGTTGTGGCTGAGTTGTTTGATAGCGGCAAAAGCCTGGTCGAACGCTTCGCTGGCGCGGTCTAATTCGATAGCGGCAAACTGATAGATGAAACGCTGGGGTGATTTGTCGAGCAGGCTTTGCAGGGTTTTGCGGGCTTTTTTGTGTCGACCTGCGGCGGACTGGGCCAGCGCCAGGCCATAGGTGGCTGCCTCCGTCGACAGCGAGTGCCCCTGAAGTTCATTGTTAAAGCGATTAATCGAGCGCTGGGGATTGCCGTCGATGGCAATCAGGGCCCGGGTGCGAATCAGGTGGTAGTCGAGATTGTCGGGGTAGTAACGGGCGGGGAACTGACTGGTGCGGCCACGGGCATCGGCAACACGTTTTTCTGACAGGGGGTGAGTTAGCAAGAATTCTGGAGGACGACGCCCTATATAGCGTGTTGCTGCGAGCATGCGTTCAAACATGGCGGGTACGGCATTGGGGTCCATGTCGGCACGGTAAAGGGTATCGATGCCAAGACGATCGGCCTCTTGCTCGTACTGGCGAGAAAAGCGTAGGCCACTATCCATGGCGGCTGCTTGAGACATTGTCATAGCGGCCATGCCGGCGTCGCCGCCTACAGTGGCGGCGAGAATAAGCCCCACTAACATACCGGCCATAGTGGTGTAGGAGCTGGCTTTGCGATTGGCCAGGTTGCGGGCAAAGTGGCGCTGGCTAAGGTGGGCGAGCTCATGGGCCAGTACCGACGACAGCTGTGCTTCATTTTCGGCATACAGGAATAAACCGGTGTGTATGCCGACGACGCCACCGGGTACGGCAAAGGCGTTCATAGTGGGGTTATTAATGACGACAAGTTCGAGTCGCCGATCCTGCATTTCGCTATGGCTAGCCAGGCGGTAAATCAGGTTTTCGATATAGTCCTGCATTAACGGGTCGTTGAGAGTGGCGACACGGCTGCGAAACATTTTCAGCCAGGCGCGACCCAGTTCGTGTTCTTGTTGCAGGGAGACAATCCCGGAGGTGGTGTCGCCCAGCATGGGCAGTTTGATCTCATTGGCGCGGGCCTGTTTACTCGTGGTGAGCGGAAACAGTGTCAGGCAGACAATACTGATCAGGCCGAGACAAAGCTTTTGGTAGGAAAATGGCACTATACTCAAACATCCCTGGTAGAGGCTTTACTCCTCTGCTCATTATTGAGCAAAGCCGAGAAAGCTGAATAAAACCTGTTTATTTGTAGTCTAACGTATCGCTAGTTCATGCTTCGACTATTATTATGTGCCCCAGTTCAGTCGCCACCTGCAAGGGCAGGTGTGTGAAATTGTGAACGGTGAATAAAAGGATAAAGTATGTGGAAGGTTGTTGATAGCTGGATTCACCGCTATTTTGCCGATGAAGAAGCCGTGCTACTGGTTATTTTGATGGCTGGCGCTCTGTTGGTTATCGTCACCATGGGGCAGGTGCTGGCGCCTTTTTTGGCGGCCGTGGTGCTGGCCTTTTTATTACAGGGTGTTGTTAATTTACTCAAACGTTGGCGAGTACCCCACTTGCTGGCCGTGGCGATGGTGTTTAGCGCATTTATTAGCTTATTTCTATTGGTAGTGGTCTTCCTCTTTCCCATTGTTATCGAGCAGTTGAGTCGCCTATTACAGTCTGTGCCGGGGATGATGAAGCAGTGGCAGGAAACGGTAATGCTGTTGCCTGAGCGTTACCCAAGCTTAATCTCGGAAGCTCGCCTGAACGAGTTTATTACCTATGCCCAGCAGGAGTCTGCGCAGTTTGCCGAGGCGGCACTGGGTTTTTCCATGGGTATATTTCCCGGTGTGATGATGGTGCTTATCTACCTGGTGTTGGTGCCTCTGCTGGTTTTCTTTATGCTCAAAGATCGCGATCAGCTTATGAAGAGTACCGCCTCATTGCTACCCGAACGGCGTCCGGTGATGAAGCTGGTGTGGAGCGAAATGACGGTGCAGATCGCCAATTATGTGCGTGGTAAAGCCATAGAAGTAACATTGGTGGGCGCGGCGACCTATATCTGGTTTGTGCTGCTGGGGGTGAATTACGCGGCTTTGCTGGCGTTAATGGTCGGCTTGTCGGTGGTCATCCCCTATGTTGGCGCAGCTGTCGTTACCGTGCCGGTGGTGCTCGTGGGTTTGTTTCAGTGGGGCTGGGGCGGTGATTTTTTCTGGCTCTTCTTCGCCTACAGCGTGGTTCAATTTATCGACGGTAATGTGCTCGTGCCCCTGCTATTTTCAGAGGCGGTTAACCTTCATCCCATTTTGATTATTCTCGCGGTACTGGTGTTCGGTGGTTTATGGGGTTTATGGGGGGTGTTTTTCGCCATTCCTTTAGCGACGTTAGTAAAGGCGCTTTATAACGCCTGGCCGCGCAATGAAATGCCAGAGCTGTTGTCTGACTAATTCGATGTCTTAATTTATTGATTTTAGCCTCCTTGTTAACAGGTAATAGCCTGACGTTGGAAATGTTCTATGCCTCTTATTAATGCTGTTCGTTTGTTTTTTGTCGTCACCCTTGTACTGTTTGGCTTTTTGGCCGAGGCTGGAGCCGCAAGCGATCAAGCGACTTGGTGGCAAGAGGGCAGTGCGGATGAGGGCGGCGATGTCGCGGTGCTACGTAGCCCCAATGATGAGCGCCAATACCGGTATTTTCAGCTCGACAATAAAATGAAAGTGCTGCTGGTTTCCGACCCCAAAGCGGAAAAGAGTGCGGCTTCATTGAATGTCTATGTGGGTAGTTTTCAAAACCCCGTTGAGCGTGAAGGCCTGGCTCACTTTCTTGAGCATATGCTGTTTCTCGGCACCGAGAAGTACCCCGAAGCGGGTGAATATCAGGCTTATATCAGCGAGCACGGTGGCCAGCACAACGCCTATACCAGTCTTGAGCAAACCAACTATTTCTTTAATGTCGATTCATCTTATCTCTTCGATACCCTCGATCGTTTCGCCCAGTTTTTTGTGGCGCCGCGTTTTGATGCTGAATATGTCGACCGTGAGCGCCACGCGGTGGATTCGGAATATCAGCTTAAAATCAAGGATGACAGTCGCCGGGAATGGGACGTGCTATCTGAGTTGCTCAACCCGAAGCATCCTCTGGCAAAGTTTTCTGTCGGTAATCTGGAGACGCTGGTTAACGATGATGAGCGGCCGATAAGACCCGATTTGTTAGCCTTCTATCAGCGCTACTATTCGGCTAATTTAATGACTTTGGTGGTGCTCGGTAACGAATCGCTGGAGCAACTTGAGGCGGCGGTAAAGGCCCGTTTCAGTACGGTGCTTAATCACGATACGACTGTTGAGGTGTCGGGCGAGTCATTATTTGCCCGTGATTTACCGCTGCAGGTCAACATCAAGCCGGAGAAAGAAAAACGGGAGTTGAGCCTGTTATTCCCCATGCCTTCGGCCAAACAATACTGGCGTCAGGGGCCGCTGTTGTTTCTCGGTCATTTACTGGGCGGTGAGAGCGAGGGCAGCTTTCTCGCTGCGATGAAAGCCCGGGGGCTGGTTGAAAGCTTATCGGCGGGGCCAGCTTTTGACTCTCGCGAAGGTGCTGCTTTTGCGATCACCATCGGCCTCACTCCCCAGGGCATTGTTGAGCGGCAGCAAGTACTCGATTTGTTTTATCAATGGCTGAGCCTGGCAGCCAAGCAGGGTGTTGAGGCATGGCGCTACGATGAATTAACCCAGCTACAGCACAGTGCGTTTCGTTTTCTGGATAAGAGTGCGGCGTCGTCTTATGCACAGGGCTTGAGTGTTGCACTACATGACTATCCTCCGCAGGAAGTGCTGCGCGGTCATTTTTTATTCGACGATTTTGACGCGGCTTTAATTAAGAAATTTGCCAGCTATCTGCGTCCCGACAATGCGCTGGTGACGTGGGTGGCGCCTGAGTTTGACGTTGGCGATACAGTGTCTCGGCGTTACAGCGCGCCTTACCAGATTGTAGAAGTGGAGAGTGATCAATCATCGTCGTCGAAGCTTCTGTCTGGTGACTTGAGTTTGCCCGGTAAGAATGAGTTTTTACCGGCCGCTTTTCCTCTTAGCGGTAAAGGTGGTGTGCTGGCAAATCCCGTTCGGCTTCCCTTGAGCGGTGCTGAAAAGCGTGTTGAGGATGGCCCTACGCGAGGGCTCTGGTATTACAGTGACACTCAGTTTGCCAGTCCACGAGCGAGTTTTTCCGCACGACTGGCCATCCCCGTAACGTCGAGTTGTCGCACGGAAGCGATGACTGAATTGTATATTGCTCTGGTTGAAGATCAGCTCGATGCGGGTTTATACCCCGCCCGCCTTGGCGGTCTCAACTATGGCTTGTCGCGCTGGAGTAATGGCATCGCTATTTCTATTGCCGGTTATGCTGACAAGCAGTCTGTATTGTTGGCACGTGTACTCGAGGTGATGGCCGATCCCGACTGGGATGCGACGCGCTTCCAACGGGTCAGTGAGCAGTTGATCCGCGAGGGTCGCAATAGCCTCAAACAGTGGCCTATACGCCGAGTTTTTTCTGAGTTGGACCCGCTGCTGCGAGGCATTTGTCGCGTGGTTGATATGGCCGAGCAGCTGGGTGATGTTTCTATTGACGAGATGAAGGCTTTTTCTGGAGGTCTGTTTAATAAAGGCCATGCCCTGTTTTATGTGGGTGGCGTGCTGAGCGAGCAAGTGTTCAAAGGGATGGCAGAAAATACGCTCAGCAGTTTGAAGCTGGGTAGTGGTGGCGATGTGAAGCTGGATTACTCAGTACTCAAATTGAAGGCTTCAGGGGTGGCGTTAAGACAGATCCCGGTCGAACACAGTGATAGTAGTGCGGTGCTTTATATTCAGGGCGGTGACGACAGCCTCCGTGAACGGGCTCATGTGGCGTTGCTAGAGGGCATGATGTCAGCGCCATTTTACAGCGAGATGCGCACCGAGAAAAAGCTCGGTTATGTGGTCGGCAGTGGTTTGGCCCATCGCCAGCGCGTACCGGGTCTGATGCTCTATATTCAGTCGCCAATTGCCAGTGCAGAAAAATTGCGTGCTGAGATGAATGGCTTTATTGCCAATTTTGAGTCGGTGATTCAGGACATGAGCGAGGAGGAGCTAGAGCGTTATCGCCGTTCAGTACTTGTAAATATTGAAGAGACACCAAAAAATCTGGCCGAGCTGAATACGCGCCACTGGGAGTCCTTGCAGTTGGGATTTGATAGCTTTGATTTCAGACCGCAACTTGCAGAGCAGGTGCGCGCGGTGAGCAGAGACAGCTTGCTCGATGCTTACCGGCGTTTGTTGGGGGCAGATAGCGGAGCGCTGTGGGTGACGACACTCGGTGATGGGGCTGAAAAAACGGCTGCCGAGGGTATTGATCGTGTTCAATTGAGGTCGATTAGTAAAGGTAGTTACCGCTACCCACAATAAGTGTAAAAAAATTAGTTATAATTATTTGATAATAAACAGTATGTTAACTATCTATTGCTAGTTTGTGATGATGTTTTGTTTGGCTTGTTGAGACATTTTTGTAAATTTACTACAATAAGGCTTTTGCTGTTAATCAAAGCCATTAGCCGTTTATTGTTGTATGTTTGATGGGTGATTCATGAGTGTTGGTCATTTGCTTGAGCGATAAATAGAGAAACAAAATTATGAGTGAGCTGGACCAGAGCTTGATACAAATAAGGGAATGGGTCGATGAAGACCCGGTTGAAACACAGGAATGGCTTGACGCTCTTGATGCTGTCATTAAAAACCAGGGCGAGGAGCGCGCGGTCTTCCTCCTCAAGCAGCTGATTGACCAGGCCTACGACCACGACCTCTCAATGCCTCGGGCCATTACGACGCCCTTTAGAAATACCCTGTCCCTGAGCCGTGAGAAGCGCATGCCGGGCGACTTGTTTATGGAGCGGCGCATCCGCTCCCTGATTCGCTGGAATGCCTTGGCGATGGTGATGCGGGCCAATAAAAACGACGAGGGCCTGGGTGGGCATATTGCTACTTTTCTGTCGGCAGCGACTCTTTACGATGTCGGCTTTAATTATTTTTTTCGCGCTAAAACCGATACTCAGTTGGGCGATTTAATTTATTTTCAGGGCCACTGCGCGCCGGGTATTTATGCCCGTTCTTTTCTCGAAGGTCGCTTTGACGAAAGTCAGCTCGACAACTTCCGTCGCGAAATTGACGGCAAAGGCCTGTCGTCCTACCCCCACCCCTGGTTAATGCCAGACTATTGGCAGTTCCCAACAGTGTCGATGGGCCTGGGCCCTATCCAGGCAATTTATCAAGCTCATGTGATGCGTTATCTGTCGGCGCGAGGTTTGGCACCACGGGGAGACCGGCAAATTTGGGCCTTCCTCGGTGATGGCGAGTGCGACGAGCCAGAATCTCTCGGTGCCATTTCGCTGGCCGGGCGGGAGAACCTCGAAAACCTCACCTTTGTGGTGAACTGTAATTTACAGCGTCTCGACGGCCCGGTGCGTGGCAATGGCAAAATTATTCAGGAGCTAGAGGGTGTCTTTCGCGGTGCCGGCTGGAATGTGATTAAAGTGGTTTGGGGGCGACTCTGGGATCAGCTGTTTGAAAAAGACACCACCGGCCTGCTGCAAAAACGCATGGACGAGGTTTGCGATGGCGAGTTACAGAATTATAAATACAAGGGTGGGGCCTACACGCGGGAACATTTCTTCGGTAAATACCCGGAGCTGCTGGAACTGGTCGCCGACCTCAGTGATGACGATATTATGTATCTCAATCGCGGTGGCCACGACCCCTATAAAGTCTATGCAGCTTATGCTGAAGCTGCTGAAAACAAGGGCCAGCCATCGGTGATTTTGGCGATGACCGTCAAGGGCTACGGCATGGGTGAGTCGGGCGAGGCGGCCAACGACACCCACTCTATTAAAAAGCTCGATATGCAGAGTTTGAAGAATTTCCGCGACCGCTACGGTCTGCCGATCAGTGATGATGAGCTGGTCGATGTGCCTTATTACCGGCCTCCAGAAGATAGCCCCGAATTAAACTATATGCGTAAACAGCGTGAGGCGCTCGGTGGTTATTTACCGGCTCGTGATGCAGCGTTTACAGCCCTAGAGGTACCGCCTTTAACCGCCTTTGCCAAGCAACTACAGAGCACTGGTAAGCGCTCTATTTCTACTACCATGGCCTTCGTTAGAATTTTGTCGACCTTGGTGAAAGATAAAGCAATTGGCCAGCGCATTGTGCCCATCGTGCCCGATGAGGCGCGAACCTTCGGCATGGAAGGCATGTTTCGCCAGCTGGGTATTTATTCCTCTGCAGGCCAGCGCTATGAACCCCATGATGCCGATCAAATGCTCTACTACAAAGAAGATAAAAAAGGCCAAATTATGGAGGAGGGCCTAACCGAAGCCGGTGCCATGTCGGCCTGGATCGCTCACGCCACGGCCTACGCCAACTACGACTGCCCGGTTATTCCCTTTTATATTTTTTATTCGATGTTTGGCTTTCAGCGGATTGGTGATCTCGCCTGGGCGGCGGGTGATATTCAGGCGCGGGGCTTTTTAATTGGTGCCACGGCTGGGCGCACTACCCTGAATGGCGAGGGCCTGCAACATCAAGACGGCCATAGCCACTTGCTGGCGAACACCATTCCCAATTGCCACAGTTACGATCCGACCTACGGCTATGAGCTGGCCGTAATTATTCAGGACGGTCTGCGCCGCATGTTCGAGGCGAAAGAGAACTGTTTTTACTACATCACCACCATGACCGAAAACTACGTTCACCCGGAAATACCCGCCGGTGCCGAAGCCGGCATTATCCAGGGTATGTATTTGCTGGAAGCGGTGGCGGCTAAAAAAGTGGCGAGAAAGGCTGGGAAGACAGTTCAGTTAATGGGCTCGGGGACGATTTTAAATGAGGTGAGAGCGGCGGCTGTAATACTGCGCGATGATTACGGTATTAGTAGCGATGTCTGGAGTTTGCCCAGTATTAATCAACTCACTCGCGAGGGGCAAAGCTGCCAGCGCTGGAATTTATTAAACCCTCTCAAAGAAGCAAAAGTACCTTACATTACCCAACAATTGGCCGGGCATGACGGCCCTGTCGTGGCGGCCACAGATTACCTGAAAGCCTATAGCGAGCAGTTGCGAGCATTTATACCCGCGGTGTTTTTCACCCTGGGTACCGATGGTTTTGGCCGCAGTGACACGCGAGCAAAATTGCGTGACTTCTTTGAGGTTGACCGGCGTTACATCGTGGTTGCCGCCCTTTATGGCTTGCACAAACAGGGGCAGTTAAAAGCGGAGGTGGTCAGCTCGGCCATTGAAGCCCTGGGTATCGATGCCAATAAAATTGATCCGCTACTTTTATGATCTTGTCTTCTACAGCCGATAAACAAACTGCGAGGTAAGGTGTGGCTAGCGAAATAATTGTTGTTCCCGATCTGGGCGGTGCCGAAGAAGTTGAAGTCATCGAAGTGTCTGTTGCCGTTGGCGATAGCATTGACGTTGAGCAAACCCTTGTGGTGCTGGAATCCGATAAGGCGACGATGGAAATACCTGCGCCACTAGCCGGCAAAGTGTTAAAGGTGCTGGTTAAAGAAGGCGACAAAATTGAAGTGGAGGGTGTGCCACTGGTGGAGTTGGAAGTTGCTGCAGTCAGCGCTGTTACTGCGGAAGTTGAGCCTGGCGTTGCTGAGACAAAAATCTCCAATCCTCCAGCGACTTCTTCAGCTCTCGAAGTGACAAAAAACCAGCCTAAAGACCCTAGCCCCCAGAAAAAAACAAACACTATTGTCGAAGCGCCAGCTCTTGCTTCGTTAGCTAAAGAAGATGAAAGCGCAGTTTATGCTGGCCCGCTAGTGCGAAAGCTGGCTCGTGAGATGGGTGTCGATTTTGCCAATGTGCGTGGCACCGGCCCCCGTGGCCGTATTCTGAAAGAAGATATTCAGGCCTACGTCAAACAAAACCTTGCTCAACAAAGCTCTTCATCTAGTGTGGCTGGGGGCTCTGGTATTCCCGCTGTGCCCGATACAGACTTCAGCAAATTTGGTGACTGCGAAGTGCAGGCGATGACGAAAATCGAAAAACTCACCGCCGCCAATATGCACCGCAGTTGGCTCAATGTGCCCCACGTTACCCAGTTCGACGATGCCGATATCACCGAGCTGGAAAGTTTTCGCAAATCTCTTAAAGCCGAGGGCGAAGCCCGCCGGGTTAAGTTGACCCCGGTCGCCTTCATTCTAAAAGCCTGCGCGGTGGCGCTTGCCCACAACCCCGTATTAAACCGCTCCATTCACAGTGACGGTGCGAACTACACCCAGAAACACTATCTGCACATTGGCATGGCTGTGGATACACCGCGAGGTTTGATGGTGCCCGTAATTCGCGATGTCGATAAAAAAAGCCTGTGGGAACTGGCCGAGGAAATAGCCGTGCTGGCCGCAAAAGCCCGTGACGCTAAGCTAACCGTGAATGAAATGCAGGGTGGCTGTTTTACCGTTTCAAGCCTGGGTGCAATGGGCGGACAGGGCTTTACCCCCATTGTGAATACCCCCCAGGTGGCAATACTCGGTGTCTCTAAAGCCGAGATCAAACCGCTGTGGAACGGCAGTGAATTTGTGCCGCGCAAAATGCTACCGCTGTCGCTGTCCTATGATCACCGCGTGGTCAATGGTGGGAATGCTGGTCGCTATATGACGGAACTAGTGTCCCTGCTGAGTGATATTCGCGGTTTATTATTATAAGAATTGGCTCGGGCTTTTTAAATATTAGTTAGATACGGTCTTATCACGCATTATTAATGCGTGATGCTGGTTGTCGTCCCCCTCGCGCATTAAGCATTGTGTTTTGTGTAGGGGAAGAAGATTTGTTACTAATACGCTTTTCTTCTAATTCTCGCAGTGCAAATTGCTTGACTAATACTGCGATGAAAACTAATTGATAGAGAATGTCCCAATAGGAAAGCCCTAAAAAAAGCACGCCTACGCAGTAGGCAACTAGAGAAAGCCTGAGCATATAGCAGTAATTACCAACCCACTCCATTCCCTCTACGCCGCTAACCTTCCTGGGCAAGAAGGTTAAGCTGGTAAGAGTTCCAATGATCAAAGATAGCCACATACCAAAGGCGATAAAACCGTGTTCTGAAAATATTTCAACGTAAGCATTATGCCAGTCCCGCATGGTCACATATCGCCACCCTTCAAATCCCGCACCAACAAAGGGGTGCTGTAAGGTGTGATTCCAGCCATCTGTCCACGCTTCTATACGACTCATCGCAGACTCGTCTGCCTCGTAGGTTTGGAGCGTGTTCATACGATTGAACCACTCCTCCGGAAGAAAATCGATGCTGAAATAAACACCTGCCATTAATAGAGGAATAGCTAAATACTTGCGTTTGCTATGCCATATCAACATTAGGGTTAAAACTGCCATAGTCAGTAAAGCGCCTCGGGACCATGATGAAAGAGCAGCGGCAAACATTAAAGGAATGGCGGCAGAAATGCCGATACGTATACGTTTGGATGTGGTTTCGCGAGACCAGAGTAATAGCATGGGCATGGCGATTAAAACCGCAATTGCAAAGGCATTGTTTTCGTAAAATTGGGTGGCAGGCGGTCCGTATACGCGGTGTGAAAAGCCACTGAGTACCGCAAACACACCACCTTTGACGGCGACAACCCCAATTGAACAGCCGATGGTGATGATTAGGTAAAGCAGCTTCTCTCTAGTATTGATAAGTATTAGGCAAAAGAGGAGGGGAATAAATATTTTTGAAACGCTCCATAACCTTTCCCAAGCTAATGCCGGGTAATAGGCTTGAGTGGTTGTTATGAAGAAGTAGAACCAGAGTAGAAAAAACATGGGAATGCGCCAATCTTTGGGAAGTGACTGGCGATCTTTGGTCATTAGAGTAGATGCAGCGACCACTATAAAAAGCAATTGGAAAAGAGGTAATGTGCGGACAGGGCCCCAAGCAAAAGCATGGGGGTTAAGGTAGCTGAATATTGCCAGTACCAGCACACCGTACCATGGCCGGTAAAATGCTACGCCAATGCAAATGAGAGTAAAGATGAGTACGACAATATCGCGCATTTTGACTATGTCTTCTTTTGGTTAACTGGAGCGTTGGGTTTCTTTTGGTGACTTGCCGTATCAACATTGGCGCTATAAGGATCGGCAGCGACGAGTGTATCGAGCCTTGCTTTTAGGCGTATGAATATTTCTTGTTGTTCGCTTGCAATATTTATCGTGCAAGCGGGATCTGTGCTTATATTGAATAATTGATAAATAGTACCGTCGGTTGTCGGTATAGCGACTAGCTTCCAATGGCCATCTCTTACAGCTCGGTCTTTTGCAAGGATCACCTGCGAATAGAATTCTTTACCGATACAAAGCATCGCTGAATTTTTGTCAGGTATGTCGAGCATCTCTAAAAGGTTGGGATAGTGTAAGTGGTTTTCGTGCATCCCCGGCATAGGGCTTAGCCATAAACCTGTTTCTTGATAAGCGATTAGGTTTAGCCTGTCTTTAGAGCCTTCCAGGAGTGACAATAAGCTACAACCATCGACCGATTCTGGAATCGGAAGCCCCAAGAGTTCAAGCAAGGTCGGCATAATGTCGATGGTTCGAACGGTTTGTTCAATATTCCTGGGTAAAGGTTGCTTAGGGTCGACAATCAGCAGGGGTACACGGCCACTCGGGTCGTCGCCCAACAAGGTATTCCCCTGTCCCCAGCAACCTGTTTCGAAAAAGTCGGCACCATGGTCACTATAGATAACAATAATGGTGTTGTCTGTCAGCTGGCAGGCGTCAAGGTGGGACATTAATTTGCCGATTTCTTCGTCAAATTGAAGGACGCAGCCATCATACAGGTTGATGGTTTGGGGGATATCGAAGGCCTCTGGGCCAAGTACCTGCTTTTCTAGTATTTCCTTTGGAGAAGCGAGTTTGGTCATGACGAAGCGTGCTTCACCATCGTAGTCCTCTGGAGTAAAAGTGTTGTAATAGGGATAGTCTGATGAAAATGGTACATGGGTGCTAGATGTAAATAGATTTATGAAGAAGGGTGTATTTGTTTCAGTCATCTCCGATAGCAGTTCTCGAGTTTCAGAAAAAAGCTGTTTGGTGAGAGGGATTCCAGCCAGATAGTAGAGTTCCGGCAGGAATTTTTTCCCTAATCGGTTATGGCAGAAAAGGCTCAGAAATAAACGAATGCTGGACGGGCCCTGGCGTAAAAGATACTTTAGGTTCCATTGGTCCGCTGAGACATTAAGGTGCTTGAAGCCAAATTTTATCTTTCCTAAATCGGCTCCCGACCAGTCACTTATCGCAGCTGTTTCATACCCTGCTCGATTTAGGTTCTCGATAATACTTTCAACCGGTAGGTTAAGCTGGTCAGCATCAGGGTAATTAGTGCGTATCCCATGATTGTGTGGCCATGCTCCAGTTAGCATTGAAGCCAGGCTGGGTGCTGTTCGCGCTAAAGGAGTATAGCAGTTTGTGAAAATGGCGCCTTTATCGGCAAGAATATCGATGTTTGGCGTTAAATTACGGACATAGTCAGCATTGCCTAATCGATCGGCTCGCAAGGTGTCAGAGCCAATCATAATAATATTAGGAGGCTGCTGTTTGTCCTGCTGAGAAGCTCTTGGGTTACGTTTTTTTATTATGTTTACAGGTGTGCCAGTTACAAACAAAAAAAGCTGAAAGTACAATGCCGCTAGCACTAAATAAAATAGAGATGTGTACCAAAGTGCGGCGCTAATCAACTGAGAAATTCCCGAGGCCAGGATACTGATTGCAATGAGGTAAAGAACTAATCGAGCAATCTTTAGTTGAGAAGGTTTGAGTAATTTCCATAAAGGGGTCAGCCGCGAAAATCGAAATCGGGCTGAGCTGAGTATCAGGTTAGGGGTGTGTAAGAGGTAATGGCAGAAAAGGTAAAAGGAAGTCAGGCCGGTAGTGAATAACCCTGAAAGGAGAAGTATGACGGGATTATAGCTCAGCGCCCAAGCCTGAATCGCCAGAAAATAAAGTGAATGCCCAATGCTTGCCAGACAAAAAACTATAAGAAAGCACCAGGTACCCAAGCGTGACAGGGCGTAAACTGCGTACCATGCGTAGTGGCGTGAAATTTCCTCTTTAATGCGAGGACCCGTTTGGGTATGGTCGCGCAGAGAAAAATATAGAAGTAAAGTGGTGACAATAACGCCAGCCAATAAAGAAAAAAAGAAAATGTTCTCAAATTGAAAGCTCAGTGGCAATTGTTTATCCATAAGTTTATCTAATACGCCCCAGGCAACCACTCATTTCACCAAGCGTTGAAGCGATACGCATTAGATAAAAACGAACTTTCTTCCATGAAAAACTGAATAGTACGCCTGCTGAATAGTTTATAAGCTTGCGCCACTGATAAAGGGGGATGCTGTGAGAGTCAGGGTTGCGCGCCAAGGTGATTGAACGACTTCGCTGAAAACTTTTCTGTAAAAGGTAATGCAGCTTGAAACGCTCAAGATCAACATAGTGGAACTGGACTATGGAGGGTTCATAGCGTAATGCCTGCCCAGCTTCAAGGCTTCGGATTACAAAGTCACTATCTTCACCACCTAACAAATTATGCCCACTAGGGCCAAGGTCGGTGCAAAAGCCTCCGATTAGTTGGAATAGGTTGATGTGTGCAATTAAGTTGCCGCCGCCGGGTATGCGTTGGTTCTGATCAAGAATTAAAGCGGTAGCTCCCAATTCGAAATGGGGCACGGGTAATGGGTATATTTTATATTGCCCAGTGTCATGAACCCAGGGCGCTTCTTCACCAGTCCAGTCTGGTATTATTTGGCCACAAAAAAGAAGGCATTCGGGATGCTTAGAAATGGCACTGACAATTGATATGAAATAATGACTGTCCACCTTATGATCATCATCAACGAAAGCGATGTATCCGCTGGCGATCTTCTTTAATGCAAGGTTAAGTGCGTGAGATTTGCCTGGTCTAGGTTCTTCACGATACTCCAATTGAATGTCGTCATTTAAATCTTGTGCACGTATATAGTGTTGCAGTTCACTTAATGTTTTATCTCTGCATGCATTGGCGATGACCAGAATAGATAAATTGCAATTCGTAGGTCGCGATGCAGAGTTAATAGAGGCGATAGTGTGCTTTAACAAGTTTGCTCTATTATGGGTGCAAATGACGATAGTGAGGTCTAGTGTTTGCATTTGGGAGAAGTGTGGAGACGTTATGAGTCTAACTTAAAGGGCCAACTAGGGAACACAAGGTAGATCCTTACCGAAAAGACAGGTTGTTAATATCGCATAAAAGAGTTATTGGGTGTGTGATCAGGTCGCTCTTTATACGGCTAATCGAGAATTTTTCCATGTCATTAAAGATGTTAACTGGTTTTTACATGCAGGCTTATTTAACTATAGAATCCGGTGTTTGAATAGTACTGCTAGTCTTGAGGCTAATAAGAGCAAAGCATTATGACTGATTTTACAGAGAAAGTTGTCAAGACGGGTAAATATTACCAGAAAAAGACCGGTGTCAGACTGCGAGAATTACGTTTTGTAATAAGTAAGGTATCACTCAGCCAGCCAATTTTCGTGGTTGGTTGTAGTCGAGCAGGTACAACTTTGGTCTATAAGACATTTTCAGAATCTAGACAGTTGGGCTCCCTGCAAAAAGAAACTCACGACTTTTGGTCTTCGTTACACCCGATAGATCAACTGGGTTGGGATAGCCATTCAATACCGGCAGATTTAGCATCCGACCAAGATCGAGTGAATGCTAGTCGTCTTTTTTATACAGAAACAGGACATCGCCGCATTGTCGATAAAAATAATCAAAACGGGCTATCTATCCCTTACCTCTATGAATTATTTCCAGATGCTCATTTTATATTCATTCGAAGAAATCCCGGTGATAATATTGAATCGTTGATTACGGGGTGGGGAAAGCCCGAAGAGTTTGCTACCTGGTCAAAGCAGTTGCCAGAAACAGTTGATATTGATGGGGGGCGTTATAAAGACTGGTGTTTTTTTCTAGCCAATGGTTGGCGAGACCACTGTCATGGATCTATTGAAGATGTATGTGCCTTTCAGTATGCGTCGATGAACAAGGCAATTTTACAAGCACGAGAAATTGTACCGCAGGTTCAATGGCATGAAGTTGCCTATGAAGAAATAGTTAATGATCCCATTCAATCATTTAAACGATTGTTTGAAGCCTGTAATTTGAACTTTGACTCCACTTTAAAGCAGCATTGTGAAAGCGTGTTGCAGCGACCTTACAATACCTTCTCTGGTATCGCAGTTGATAAATGGAGACAAGGCGAATATTGTCGGCGTATAGAGAGGACGCTAGAATCGATTAGTCCAATTTGTAAAAAATTGGGTTATTAAAAGCTAAAGGAAAAGCTATGTTTAGTATCATTATTGGGTTGCTCTAGTCTGCGAGTTGTCTAATGCTGGTCATCAGTTTTGTAATGATAAAGGGAGGCTTAAATTGTGAACTTCCAGTTTGGTATCTTGAAGTGTGTGTGTTCTTGGAGTTTGTTTAGATCTTGAGAAAATAGGTCGTTAAGATATCGTCGATTTGTTTCGTTAATCACGGGCTCGTCGATTGGGCGGCAGAACAGTCGCTCAATTTTTATGGCGTATGGATTCGGAAGCCTTGATGTGTAGTAATTATAGCGATTGAAGTATTTTGGAGACCTTCTGATTATTCTTCCGATACGATTCCATGATTTTTTCGAACTTCTTGTGTGTTTTTTAACACCTGCTAATGTGCTTCCGCAGGTATCTACGTCGATGTAATCAAACAGGGCGTTTAGCGTGTCTTCTTTTCTGGTTAGAAGGTCGTCAGAAGTCAATATAAGGAATGATTCTTTTTTAAAATATTTTAAAAATTGTTCCAGCTGCAAAAAATATTGGCTATAAAGAATATAAGGATTGTCTTCTGTATTTTGAAGCGCGGTGTTTATATCCCTGGATTCTTTTGCGGCCCCGACACTATGAATATAATGTGAAATCAGACGTTCAATTGGGTGCCGAATTAGGTAGATAAATTTAACATCAGGCAAAGTGGCGTAGATATTTTTTGCAACATTCTTGACGTGTGGGTATTTTGTGTATTCAGTGGATAATTCGCCTATGGATTTGGTTTTATCATCTGCTTTGAAATGGCTCTTGTAAAAGGAAATTCCTTTGTCCCAATTTTCGTTGGAGTCAAAAAATTCAATATTTTTAATGTCATTTGGTATACATATTTGAGGGTGTTGTTTTAGGTATTCCCACAGTGATGTGGTTCCGCATTTCATTGCGCCGATGATAATGAAGTCAGGCAATTCTGTTGTATTGGTCATGAGTTCTTTTTAAAAGAATTGTGAAAGAATATGGACGTCGGTAGATATTTTTTGACTCGCCAGTTGAATTTTTGAGTAAGTATTTTATGGGTAATATGGCCGAATCTTATGTTGTTGGGATTAAGATTGTTGGCAATACTTTCAAGTGATGTGACCTTTACATGTTTCATTGATGTGATGGATTTGATTATTTTTTCGAATCCTTTGAGGTCAAATTTGGCGCCATCTTCATTACTTTCGATAAAATCATAATGATGTATTACAGAAACAATTATTGGTGATATGGCAGAGTATGGCTTATATTTTTTTGCATCTTTGATAAGGTCTGAAACTTGTCCTGTTCTTGGTATTAGTTTTATGCTTTCAGGTTTGTTGATATTTGGAATTTCCCAGCCGGCAGATATAAAATTAAAGTCAAGTTGATTGGCAGCCAAAACCGTGTTGTTGTCAAAAGTGTTCCATGGAGGCACAAAGCCTCTTTTCTTCGTCCTAAATATTTCGTCTAATAGGTTTTTTCCAGCGTTTAGCAAGTGAAGCTGTTCTTCATAAGGGCGTCCCTGGAATTCGCTTGGTCCTCTGTCGAATGATTTGTATTTTTGATGTGAATGACCATGCTGGGAGATTTCTATCCAGTCTTTAGCCTCTGCTTCTACTAGATGTTTTGCGGATAAAGATGTTAATGGGCTTAGCTGTTGGTTGATTTTTTTATAGGGTATTACAGCAAAATTGATTTTCACGCCATATTCTGAGCAAATATTGATAACTTCGCTTTCGAGCATGTGGTTGCTGGAAACTGAAGGGTCATCAAAGCGTAAAGCGATATTGATCATTTGGCGTAATCTTTAAGATTATTAAATAATGTTTTATTTTAAAGAATTTTCTTGTAATACCATCTGCTTAAGCGTTTGTGTATTTCATAGCAGCATTCAACCAGTTTTGGTAATGGTTTGCATTTACTTAACACGGGGTAGTTGTTATGCTTTAACGTATCCCCTGCAATGCTTTCGAATAATTGTATATTTCTGTTTGACATTCGGTGTCTCCATTTTTCAGAATTTTCTTTCTGAATCGATTTCCCAAGCATTGGTGTTTTGGAGTTTGGATCTTTTGATTTTTCGAAATCAACCATTGATTGTTCAAAATCTTCATTTATAAACAAGCATACTCCTCGTAATGTTTTATCAGGGTCGTTGATCAAATCCTCATACCTGATTTCAAAATAGTGTTCATTACCTAAATATTTTTTTGCTGTCTGCCCTGTCTCTACATATTGCTTCCATAGGTTAGCGGCATGATAAATATTGAAAATCTTGAGATCCTTTTTTCGTTCAAGCATTGAAAGTGCACAGTCTCTGCCATCTCTAATGATATTTATAAATTGTGCATCTGGAAACATCTCGAGAATTGTTTTGATGTTGAGGACGTAATAAGGTGTTTTTTCAAGCCACCGTTCCTTACCATCACCAATGGCATTCTTTTCCATTAGTGATGATATTATTTCTATGATGCTAGCTTTTTTTTCTGTAACTAATTGTTGAGCCAGCGTGTCAGTATTGAAATCAATTCCTTTCAGGTCTTCTTCAACATATTCTCTATTGATTCTCCGCATTTCTTCCAGGATATGCTTAACATTTTCTACATTACTTAGGTCTCCATACGATTCTCTATTCTTGTAAAGCGGAATAAAAAAATGTGATTCGCCTGTTGGAGAGGATATCCTTGAATGTGAGCGCATCATTCTTTGTAAGAGCGTGGTTCCTGAGCGTGCCGAACCTACGATAAATATCGGCCTATCCATGTCTTTCATTATCCCTTGCGCTATTAATGTAACCCGATATTGATCCAACAAAGTGTGCAAAAGTCATACGCTTGCGGAAAGAAGCATTGCTGCCATTTTTTAAGGTATCAATTATGAAGTTGGACCCAGCTCTTATTGTTTGTGGGAGCAAGAAGAGTGGCACACCAAATAGTTGGCGTTTATATTTTTTGTCATCATGGAAGGCTTTTTGATAACCAGCATTTCTATGTATAGTTAAAAAGTAGCGTTTCTCCAGTTGGTGCGGAAGTATATGGTGAAAGACGATTGCATCAGGCGCATAGCGTATTGTGACCTTTCCCGACGCATTGAGACGATGAAAATAATCGGTTTCTGCACCTTTAAATAGCTCCCCTTTTTTCCTTCCTTCCCCTTTCCTACCTAAATTAGTATTGAAGTAACCTATTCGTTCTGGAACAGTTCGGCTAAATGCCATATTTCCACCGAAAGGATACCTTTCTTTACCATCTAGCGTTAATGGGTTGTCTCCATAATCTTGATGGCCAAGAAAGCCATACATCTCAGGGTTACACGTGATCCATGGAGGGAGTGACATTCCCGGATCGAGATGAATCCTACCACCTGCGGCATCGGCATCATTGTCGACAAGTGTTCTATAAATAGAAAACAACCAGTTTTTAGAAACAGTGATATCGTCATCTATATAAGCAAAGTATTGACTGCTTGATTCGCGTATACCCCGATTTCTTGCGTAATTTAACCCTTGTTCAGGCTCAAATTCATAGCGAATAGAAATAGCAGAGTTAGCCGCAAGTTGTTGAACAGTTTTTTGTGTGTCGTCTGATGAGTTATTGTCTACGACCAACAACTCCCACTTTATTCCATCCGTGTTTTCCTGGATGGAAAGGGCATCGACGCACATTTGGAGATTCCTTGCGCGATTGTAAGTACAGATAATGACAGTGAAATCCATGTAGATACCTGTTTTTAAGAGATTTTTTTCATCAGTTGTGTTGCATAATATTTGAGTGGGAAGGTATAGGGCATATCATTAACACCAAATTTTAGCTTTTGACGAAAATGCCACATATTGTCTCTTCCGTACACTTCAATTCTTCGTAATTCGAGCGGATCTATATCTTGTCGATTAAAGCCTGATCGAGTTGAACACGCAGTGTTGTAGCCAGCTTGTTTTACCGCAGCAATGGTGGCTGGATCATGTAGGCCAAAGGGATAGGCAAAATGCTTCACCTCCTGACCAAGAATCTGCTCTAATTCTTTCTTAGATCCCTCCAATTGTTCCTGGAGTTGTTCTGGGTTAGAAGAGATCTCGTTCAGTCTTGCATGAGTACATGTGTGTGAACCAATAGTTACACCGGCATCCCGGGCTTCTCGTAATTGTTCAAGTGATAGTAGTGGGCGACTAGGAAACCCTCGGTTGCGCATCCAGTCGTTGCTCTGACCAATGCGCTGGGAAACCATAAAAAGAGTAGCTGGAATTTTCCATTGTTCAAGGATGGGCAAGGCATTTTGGTGAAAGTCCGCAAAACCATCGTCAAAGGTGACGGCTACTCCAGGTCTCTCTTGCTGACGTCGCCCTTGAGTAATCTCTTCGATTTGATCAAGGCTCAATAATTCATAGCCTGAAGTCGACAGATATTGCATTTGTTGCGAAAAGCGCTTTGGAGTACAGCAAAACCTTGCTTCACGTTGCGACCGTGATTGATCCAGAATGTGATACATAAGTATCAATGTACGCGCCATTAAACCATCCCCTGTAGCTCAATTAAGAACATTTGGCGACTGCCTGTATGCACTGAATCAATACAGACCTTAGTGCCGTCATGATTCCATCGTGGGTGTAAGTCACAGCGGATTTCCCCCCACCATTGCTTTTTCGGTGAATAGAAGCGGCCAAGTTCGACAACTTCTGCGTTGCTTCGGCGGAGCAGCATCAAGGTTCTCATGTCGTGTCGATCTGGATAGGTATCGTTCAGTATCCATTCCCTGTCGGGTGAATAACTGCAGTGTCCATCCTCCTTCAGGTTCTTTTCGCCAAAAATTCGAGTAAGCCCAGATTCGATATCGCACAATAAAAAATGGGTTCCCGGCCCTTCCGGAGACTTTGCCCAGACGAGGATTTGACTGTCATCTTGCCAGTCGTAATGGGAGACATCCCCGGTATCAAGTAGACATTTGAGTTCACTGCCATCTGGGCGGCAGCTATAGAATCGAACTTTCCACTCGTGCTCCGTATCTTGCCATATATGGAAAAAGGCAATCCTAGTACCACTTGGGCTGACCTGGATGTGATTGACCCAGTGGGTGGTATTGCGCATTCCAGGCAAGGTATTTGTGTTGGCGAGTAGATCGAGAGAAATGATCAGCGTTGATTCGCCCGTATTTAGATCGACTCTGAAAATACCGTCGTTGTCGGGTTGTCCAATAGCCGCTGCTGGGTCGGGTACTCCGGCATAGCCATAACCAGGTCGCCAAGTTTGGAGGCGGGAAAAATTGAGACTGAAGGCTGAATCGCCATCGGACGATATGGCGTAGATGGGGTGTTCAAAACAACGGTCTTCACCATCCTTAATGCTGTGCCGCACCGCGACATAGGCTCCGTTTCGGCGATCATTATAATAAAGCCTGTCGTTCGGAGCTCTCGGATCCCATTGCAGCATGCTGCCCTGCTGCCAGTTCCATGCGCTGCTCTCGACTAATTCATTAAATATTCCTGGTTGTGATGTGTCGATATAACCAATTTTTACCCGGTCTTCAGCTGTTGGCGGCC
The DNA here is from genome assembly GCA_041277045.1 of Candidatus Reddybacter sp. GTDB lineage: Bacteria > Pseudomonadota > Gammaproteobacteria > Pseudomonadales > Porticoccaceae > Reddybacter. The sequence goes on from JBGFSY010000002.1 coordinate 137,025, forward strand.
GGTCGTTGAAAGCGGCCTCATGGGTAAGGATAAGCTGACCCGATGCGCTCCACGGGGTTTTTTCATAATAGCCAAAAAAATGATGACCTGGGCCAGTCGTTAGCTGAGTGTGGATATTTTTAAAACGTCCATACTTAATTAAGTGGTAGAGAAACGGTGACTTGAAATACAGTTTGCGTTCGAGTAATAGTTCGAGACGATTGGAGATACTCCATGGAATGCATTTCTGTTCGATAACGAAACGCTTCAATCTATCAATACTGGACATTATTTAACCCTGGTTACCTTCCAGCCCGCCAATTAGCTTAATAAACAGTTTTTCTGGTAGTAGGGCAGGGAGCAGGTATTTTAATTGTTTTAAATGAAAGTAACGCTCTGTCAGGCAGCGACGAAAAATATGATGAGCGCTTACCAAATCCCTCTTCCAGTAAGCATCAAAGCCCCGTTTCAGATAGGCACCATAAGTAAGCTCCAGAAGTTTTTGCTGAGTTAAGTGATTAACCCGCTCTGGGTGCTGTTGAATGAAATGCTGTTTCACCGAGAGTACATTTTGGGCCTGGCGCCATTGATTGGAGGTGATTTGAGTAGTTCCATGATGACGATAATAAGCCATTACCTTTTCTACTAGAATGATGGGAGCGCTGGTGCCGATCTTTAGCCAGAGATCATAGTCCATGCATGTGGCCCATTGTTCGTCAAAGCAGCCGACGGCCTTTAGTGCATCGTGCCTGACAAGAGCGGCATGTATGGGCCAGGGCGCAGCGGTTTGCAGGAACCGCTCAGCTTTGTCAGAGGTCTCATAGTCGGGCGGAATATAGGGTTGCGAACGATTGGCTGGCCCGCCCACATTTTGCCACCCGCAATAGGAGAGAGCTGCATCAGTTCCATTCAGCGCCTGATAAAGTTCTTGCAGGCAATTCTGATCCCAGTAGTCGTCGGAATCGAGAAAAGCGACATATTCACCGGTTGCCTGTGCAATCCCCTTGTTCCGCGCGGGGCCGGGCCCTTTGTTGGTTTGAGATAGGCTAATGATTCGGCCATTAAATGAGTCGAGAATCGAGCTTGAGCCATCAGTCGATCCATCGTCGACGACAATTAGCTCCACATCTCGATGAGTTTGCTCGAGTACGCTCTCAATTGAGTCGGCGAGATGAGCTTCCGCGTTATAGCAGGGCATCACGACACTGATACGTCCAGATATACACTCTAAACCTTTTTTTTCCATTTCTGTTTTAGTCCTTCACGGTCAGCTTGTGTAATAGGGTAGAGCAGTTTCTGCAACTTCTTTCCAGCTGAAACTGTGGGCAAAGGTTTGGCATGCTTTCGGTTCAAAGGACGCAGTACCCTCCAGGAATTGTCTCAGTGCAAGCTCAATGGAGTCTATATCAGCAGTTTCGACAAAAAAACCACTGGCACCGTCATCGAGGGCTTCTGCCGCCCCGGCGAGTCTTGCGGCAAGGGAGGGTGTCCCGCATGCCGCAGCCTCCAAATAGACAATGCCAAACCCTTCATGGCTACCTGGAAGAATGGAAGAGGTCAGGATGAATAGGTCACTTGTGCACAGCTTATTTATAAGCTCGGCCCTCTCGAGGAAACCGCAAAAGATCACTCTGTCCTCAAGACCGAGTTGCTGGCAAAGGGCCTCTAAGTTTTTACGAAGGTGCCCGTCACCGATTATCGTGTAGTGGAACTGGTAATCGTCTTTGAGTCGGGCCAGAGCGCTTAGCACCAGGTCGATGTTTTTTCTCGGTTCTGACAGGCGAGAAATAGTGATCAATTCTGGATAATCAAGTTTGTTGGCCTGGTGTGACAGCTGAAGGAAATCGCTACCCAATCCAACCATCGCTGGTGTGGTTTTTCCTCGACAGTTCGGAAAGCGTTCTAGAAATACGTTTTCCGTGTAACGGCTGTTAGTTAGGATGTGACTTGCTTTGGCGATCGAGCGGCGAAGGTGGTGTTTAGTGATAACCCGCCCCATCCACTTATCAAGCCCGGTTAACAGGTCTTTGAAGCGCCACAACAGGTGAAGGTGAGCAAGGTCAGGTCGCCCAGTATTGAGATAGGGTTGCAGAAAATCGTTGCCGTGAATAGAAATAACAACAGGGCAGCTGGCGTCCACTGCAAGCCAGGAGTAAGCGGCATTCATTACATGCCAGGCATCAACCTTGTAATTACATAGTTTAGGTGAGTCCAGGCGTCGCCTGATACGTAGTTCAGGTATGACATCAAAGTCGGCATTATAGGTGTGATTTTTTTTGTTAGCGGAAGTGAATACAGTTACTTGATGCCCGAGTTCGACCAGGGCTTTGCTGTATTCGTAGGCATAGGTTTCGACACCGCCAATATCGGGGGGGAATTCAGGTGATACGATGCCGATATGCAAGGGTAAGCCTCAAGGTCTTACAGGTTGTAGGGTGACCCAGTCACCTGGGTTCAGAGTAATGTCTCGACCCTGCGTAGGACTTATTTTATTCGCTATCAACAGGGAAAATTCTTTCAGAGCAATGGTAGCAGGCGCAGCCCCCCGGTTCACTAGTAGAAATTCGGTCTTCGAACTAAGTGATAGGTTGGCGACTAAAACCGAAGAGCTGGTCAGTTGCGCTTGTATTGGGGGCAAAGGTGCAGAGAGGGCTTCCATATTGCCTCCGAGTATCGAAGGAGGAATACCTAGGTCGTTGTTATCAAGATCCAGAAGGACATCCGTGAGCCACTGCCGGTATTTCGGGTCAGTGTCGATGGTACACAGGTGATAGAGGGTTTCCGCCCAAAACCCCAGAGCGTAGCGGGTTTTTTTTGATTCGGCGAGAAAATCCCGAAAAATTTGACTCTGGCTGAATTCAAGTGCTGATCTAATTTGATCAAGTGGAATATCATCAGGGAAGCGACGTATATAGCGCGCCAAATCCATGGTGTTGATGGATTGGTAGGCAGGCGATATACCGCGCAAAGAGAGAGCCCTGTCGATATAGCCCCCTGGCATAACGATTCTGGGAAATATTTTTTTGATATGTTGCAGGCGAGGGATGAGATATTTCCAACCCAGGCGTTTAAAAATTCGCAGGTGCACGGGTAGTTGTTTGGCTTGTTCTGTAGGCAATAAGGTTAATTCAATAATATTAAATATAATTCGGTACAGGCGTTCAGCGGGTTTTGCGGTCAGTAGGGTGCGTGTGGCCTGACGAGCAGATGCAAGCAAGGTTGCATACTGTGAGTCTCCGGTAAGGGTCGCGTAGCGATCCAATGCGATGCTGGTGTCAAGGTGGGTATTGAGTACTAGCATATTAGATGGGCGTTTGCCGAAGGCCCTGCTCTTGACCCACTTGAATGGACTCTTACTCATGCTGGCTTCTGAAAGTTCAAGTTCATCATGTAGAAACCAGGTGCCTATATTGGTGGAGTCATGCTGTTTTGCAATGTATGCGGCAGCACTTTTAAGGTTAGCCTCAACTTCTGGGTCGTGCCGTTCCGAGAGGACATCCATTAATAGATGCATGCCGCTACAGTGAAGTCTGAAGTGTGCCTCCATGTCATCACTCCACTCGCCGTGTCGCCAGGCACCGTCTTCGCCTTGACGAGATAAGGTGGCACTGACTAATAAACGCTTAAGCAGAACATATAACAGTTTTCCCGACCTATGCTGAAGGCCCGTTAGCGTGACATAAAGGGCATGAGCGTCATTCTCAGAACAGATTTTTCGATAGTAGGGCCAGGCCGTGCGATTCTCGTAGACCAGGCCGTTAATCAAATGTAGAAACAAGTCAGCATGTTTGCAGTAGGTGGTATGTGAGCCCCAAAGAAATACTGGCGCAAGTTCATGTTGTTGCGGCGCGATTAATTGCTGTACTAAATTATCTGCATCAGGCATAAAACGCAAAATAACAAGATCGAGGTAATACCCCTGTTTGCGGTTGACCGTTATGGAAAGCGCTTCAGTTGAAATTTCCAGGCCACCTATAGGGGCGCTAGTCTCACTGGTGATGTGTTGATCATCATCAAGTTGCCGGTTTTTAGGTAGGGCAGGAATCCAGTAGGTGGCTGCCTGTTGTTGATTAGGGTCCTGAATAAGCCAGCCCCCGGCGGGTATTGCAGTAATCTGGTAAGCACCCTGCAGAGTAAATTGGTAGTCCTGATCTGTAGTGCAATTATTTGAGCGGATAAATAAACAGCAGACAGAATCCGATAGATTGTCAACCAGGTTGCAGAAAGATCTGGTATTGATTTCGTGTCGTCTAACTGTTCCTGGGTCAGGCGTTTCGAAGGTGAATAAATCTTCGAGGTTGGTGTTAGTCAAATTAGTTTTTAAAAGAGTGGATAAATTCATTTTTGGAGTTTTACCCAAATGCGATTTAGTGTATGTATTTGGTCAGGGCAGTTGCCTAAATTATTTTTCCAGTAGTCGATAATACCAATAGCCCTGGCTTTGAACAAAGGGTTAGAGCTTGCACTAGTGTATGCCCAGTAAATATTTTTAAGACTAAAGTTGTTTCGTATTTGTTTAATAAAAGGGCGATAAAATTGCTTAAATAAACCATAATGAACAGACCAAAAAACAGCCAATTTCTTGTTCCAGGGTAAATGTCGTTGGGCCCAGAGAAGACGGTTACGAAAAATAAAATAATATTTTAGAGGGCTAGAATCACCGCCAAAGGATGCGGCAATTTTGTGCCAAATGTGGGCATGTGGCTCATATAAAATTGTATATCCAGCAGCTCGTACACGGCATTGAAAATCAATTTCTTCATAATTGAGGAAGTAATCCGAATCTAGTAACCCTATCGTTCTAAATACCTCAGCGGGAATAAACATCGCGCAGCCGACAATAAATTCGCTGGGCTTTTGTATGTCGTATTGTCCTTCGTCAGTTTCACCATCTCCGGTTTGCTCGAAACATTTTTGTTTGTCATCCCAGTAGCCACCGGCAGACCATATGACATCTGGCTGGGAGTGATAATAGATCTTGGGCCCAATAAGTCCGGCATTTGGATGTTTTTTTGCTGCCGCTATAAGGTAGTTAAGAAGTTGAGGGTCAACAGTTGTGTCATTATTTAGAATTAGTATGTAGTTAGATCCATTAGAAAGAGCATGTCGTATTCCGACATTATTGCCCTCAGCAAACCCAAGGTTTTGTCCCGTCTGTATTAAATGAACATCTGGAAATAGAGAGCAGATTGCGTCTATAGACCCGTCAGATGAGCCGTTATCAACTAATAATAGCTCGTAGTTTGGATAGCTGATATTAGCGACCGAGGAAAGACATGAGAGGGTGTCGTCCTTACCATTCCAATTAAGAATAATAATGGTGATTTTAGGTATGTTCATGACATGAATTTTCTATAATGTTACTGATTTGGTTAATATATCGCTGGATGCTAAAGTATTTCATCACCCTTTCTTTCCCGGCTTTTCCCATTGCAGCAGCCTTCAAGGGATTGTCTAGTAGGTATAGAACTGCAGCAGCGACAGCATTATAGTCTCCTACGTCAACGATCAAACCTGTTTTATTGTCAATAATAACCTCTTCTGGGCCACCGCAGCGGGTGGCGACAACAGGTCTACAGCACACCATTGCTTCGGCAATGGTTAGGCCAAAAGTTTCTTGTTTGGAGGTGGAAACATGAACAGTCGTGGCAGCAAGAAGATCGTGTGTGTCATTTCGGAAGCCGAGTAAGTGAAGGCTGGCAGAAAGTTTTTTATCATGTATGAGTTTTTTTACAGTGTTATTTAACGGCTCATCATGCCCATCACCAATGATCAGAAATTGGGTATTTGGTTTGGACTTGAGAATTTTTTCTGCAGCAAGAATGAAAACTAAGGGATCTTTTCTTTCTGCAATAGCGCCAATAAAAGTGACCACAGGTGTGTCGCTTGTAAGGTTAAATTCCTCTTTTATAGGATAAGAATTGCCGTTTTTAAATATATCAACGTTCACGGCGTTGCTTACAGTATGGGCTTTTTTAGTCAGATGAAATCGCTTTTTTGATAGTATTTTTGATGGGGTAATAATGCTCTCAGAGAGACTTACGATTATTTTATCTATGAGCATATTAGGTAAGTATGAGGTGAGGTCGGGATTTCCATCAAGATATTCATGGATATGCCAAATATGTGGAATTCCCGCTTTATGTGCTGCAAGTGCTCCTTCTAAAATTGTGCTCGTATTTGTATAGACTAAATCGATTCCTTCTCGCTCTATTAAATGGTGTATTGACCATAAGCGGGCTTTTAAGGCTTTTAAGTAAATGAAGGGATAGCGCCAAGTGCCATGTCGGCGTGAGGGTATCCACCGAGTAAAGTAGCGAACAGTATATGGAATATTTGCTTGTTCCAAATAGCTTTCCATTGGCCCTCTCCATGGTAACACTACTAAAGGTTCGAAGCGTGATCGGTCAAGGTTTGATACCAAATCTATAAGACAGCGTTCAGCACCTTGTAGCGAGCTATCATGTGAAAGGAAAAGAATTTTTTTAGGCATCGAATTGATATCCCAGTAATTTGATATCTTCCCGGTATAGCTCATCAACCATAGTTCTTGTTTTTTTTGTGTAATATCCTCTAAAGTCGGAGTTTCTGGTTGATATGTTTAGTTTTTTTGGCTTGATATCATATTCAATCCCAAGGTTGGTTCTGATTTCACTAACGGAGTCATCTAGACTTTCTAGTCTGCCAATATAATCAAAAGGGATTTTTCCGCTGGGGGTTTTTATCCATTTTGATTGAGGCGCAAAGTGTGTCAATTGTAAATACTCCCTATGATAGTAAAGGAACTCGACGAAGTTGCTGAATGTAGGATGTTGTTCAATGAAAGGAGTTAATAGAGCTTTATCTTTACTATCAAAACCACCTTCTTTTAGAAAAAAATAAGCCGAAACAAGTCGGTCCCATGGGTTTCTAGTAAAGGTAAATTTAAAATAATTATTGAAGGTGCTTGAGTCAAACATAATCTGGTAGTCAGTGATTGTTGAATGGGGGACGCAATGCCCAAGTAAAGATTGGGCTAAGGAAATACCACCACACTTTGGAATGTGAACAAAAATACATTTTTTTTCATGAAATGCATTGATGCTGTATGTTAGATGTTTGTTTTCATGATGTGTGAACGATATTTCTAATTCATGTCTTGCGCTAAGGATTCTCCAATATTCTTTTTTGAATATCTTTTTAAATATTACCCTCCGTGTTCTGTATGGTAATGTCCATAAAACAGGTAGTAATATACTTAGTTTGTTTTCCATATGAATATATGAGGAGCCATATAGTTTTAAATCTTGTAGCAAAGCTGGTTTGTTTTTATCTGATTTCATTAGAATTATATTCAGATAGTTTCCATTTGCAGTCGAGATTTAATAATCTTAAAGGGGGCTGTTTACTGATATTGTGTTCATTAATCGTGAAAAGTGCTAAGTTTTCTTCGGAAAATATCACCCCTCTGTGATTATTGAATATCGACAATCTTATTGCGTAGGGCCCAGACTTTAATGGAAAATGTGGCCACTGACATGTTATTTCATGCTTTCCTGGGAGTAATGTTTTCGGCCATTCGTCCAAGGTGTCGGTGGAGTTTGCTGTTAAATAAATAAAATCTGTTGTGTGAGTGCCTAATACCAATTCAGGATTTTCTATTTTTTGGCTAACGGCTATAACCATTCGTACAATGAGAGGGTCGCCTCCTTCGATAAAATTAGTAGGATTTCCATTAATATCGATTATTTCGATGTTATCAAGCTGGATTAGATCAGTATCCTGTTGTTGATTGCGGGAATTTTTTTTATGATTTTCTAAAATTCTCTGGTTATTGAATTCATAAAAGGCGTTACACACGGTGTCAGGATCGTCATCCTGTGCAACTTTCCCGTGGTCAAGCATAATGACTCTCGAGCACATTCGAGCAACTTGCCTGAGATTATGGCTGACCAGTAAAACTGTTCGGCCTTGTCGTTTTATAAGTTCCTCCATTCGGTCAAAGCATTTCCTCTGAAACGCTAGATCCCCAACTGCGAGAACTTCATCAATAATGAGTATGTCGGCATCCATGCTGGTTGCGATAGAGAAGCCTAGCTTGACCTTCATGCCAGAGCTATAGCGTTTTACGGGTGTATCGATAAATTCTTCAAGCTCCGAAAATTCGACAATCTCTTCCATCTTGCTCAGGATTATCTTTTTCGGAATGCCAAGAATAGCACCGTTGAGGAATATATTTTCTCGCCCAGTTAGCTCGGGGTTAACCCCCGCGCCAACTTCTATTAGGGGCGCTATGCTACCGCGAACAATGATTTCCCCGCTGGTGGGTTTGGTGATATTGGCCAAGTGCTTTAAGAGTGTGCTTTTGCCTGCGCCATTATGGCCGATAATTCCGACTACCTCGCCTTGCTCAATGGTAAAGTTAATATCATCAAGGGCTTTGAAGTTTTTTCGGGACCAGGTTTTTTTCCCACTGAGTCGTGCCAGGGTGTGACGCAGAGTGTCTTTTGCACTAGTAAGGGTGCCCAGGTTGTACTCTTTGGTGAGGTGTTTGACTTCAATAACAGGTGGCATGTTGGTGATCTCAAATAATATCAGCGAACCAGTTTTCTGCTTTTTTGAAAAACAGATAACTTAAGGGTAGCAGTACCAATGTGGCGATAAAGCCGGGGAGTAGTGAGCTGAAATCGGGAGCTACCCCTTGTAATAGACACTTTTGAAAACTATCAATAATGCCAGCGAGTGGGTTGATATTGTAAATTGTGTAGAGAATATCAGACCACTGCCCTGCAGCTTGTTCGTCGACGAGTTTTGTTTTCACTAAGCTGAGTGGGTAGATGACGGGTGAAGCGTACATGGCGAGAGATAGTAACACTGGCAATGCCTGGGCGACATCGCGGTAATACACATTGAGCGCTGAACCGAAAAGACTGATGGTTAAGGCTACCAGCATGGTGTAAAAAATAATGAGCGGTACCCATAAGGCGTGAATAGTCGGCAGCATTTGGTAGTAGACCATAAGTGCTGCAAGAATAAGAAAGCCGATAGCTAGCTCTACCAGTTTGGTGACCATGGCAGTCAGGGGAAAAACTTCTCTTGGAAAATAGATTTTTTTGATTAGTGCGGTATTTGCCGTGATACTGTTCACTCCCTGCGAGGTCGATTCCTGAAAAAATATCCAGGGCATCAGTGCTGCAAAAGTAAGTATTGGATAGGGGATATCGCCTGTTTCAATGCCCACAAAACTTTTTACCAAAGTAAATATAAGCATTAACATGACTGGTTTAAGTATGGCCCATAACAAGCCAAGATATGACTGTTTATAGCGGACAATAATGTTTTTCCATGCCAGTGCTGCAATTAATTCACGATAAGCGAACAAGTTTGGTGTTGTAGTGCTCATATTCCATTGGCTCTCAATTTGTTTACTGTAAGTTCTTTAGCTTGTTTATTTCTTTTTCCCTTCGTTTAAATGACTTGAGTTTTTTTATTGTTAATGCATGGTCAAGATATTTCTGAGCGCTTTCAAGGTCACCTAAATCAATATAAACATCGATTAAGCCTTTGTAGGCTTTAAGATATTTTGGGTTTTTATGTAAGGCCAGGTTATATTCTTGAATGGCTTCAAGTCTTTTACCCATTTCAAAATAAAGGCCTGCAAGACCCGTATGTAGGTAGGGTAACAGGCCGAAATTAGGGTTTTTGGAGTGCGATATCCAGTAGGTATAAGCCCTTGTTTGGTGAGTTAGGCATTCAATTCGGTCATTGTTAAAATAATTACGGCAAATTGGTATCTTGGTTAATGCCCCGCATAAGTGGTTACCCCAGGTCATGTCGCTACGATAATTCGGGCCGTTAAAGGGGGGGCGATTCTTTGCATTTGGGGCGCAAAAAGAGGGAAGTGATGACTTATAGGGTGATTCTTTCCAATTGCCTGCGGTAGCCTCACGCCAGGGGATTTGTGCAATAGCTATTGAAGAATTTATAGCGAACAAAAGGAAAAGTATCTTTAATAGATAATCCATAAAATAATGCCTTTAACGCGTTGAACAGGTTAAATTGGTCAAGTTAAGAAATGGCCATGGCTCTATTTTCTGCCTGTTGTTTGTTTCTTGTAAGTGATTATTTAGGTAATGTGTATATTGCTTTATAACTCGTTGATTCAATAATTTCCTGTCGAGCCTTATTTTCTGGTTACTTGTTATAACATGGAGTCTCTTTATGCATTGTAAGAGAAGTAAAAGATAAACGAGTTCTTTATTTTGCTCTAACATTTCACCATAACCTTTAAAAAAATTACGACAAAAAATCCCTATCCTTTGTTTTGGATATAAAGGATTTTCTGAACGATAGGCTAAGGAGGCAATAAAATTAATCAAATCAATAAAAGGGTGCCCTATTTTTGCGTCATAAAAGTCAATGACTTTTATACTGTCTTTTTCATAGAAAATATTATGGCCTGAAAAGTCGCCGTGATAGGTGCAGGCGTATCCCTGATGTTGGATTTCTTTCAACCTGGCTCTAAACATTTCTGATACCTCTGAGAAAAGTTGAGAATGTTCCGGTAGGCTTTCTTTTAATGCTCTAGTCCGCCAGAGCATTTCTCCCGATAGATAGTCATACCAGGGCTCAAGATCTTTGTTTTTTCGACCTGTTGCCAAGTGGTATCGCTTAAGCCAACTCCCGCAAAGTAGTGCAAGATTATCCCTGCTTTCTTTTTGTGCAGAGTCGTTTTTCCACCAGAATGTATAAGCGTTCATGAGTGTGTCGATAGCTGATCCGGCACACTTCTTCGTTACAATTATTTTCTGTTCAGGAAATATTTCAATTAACTCGACAGCTTCGCCACTCATTTCTTTGTTAAGTAGCTGTAATAGCGATGCTTCGCATTCTAGTTTTTCTCTTACATCGGCCAATTTCTTCTTGGGTATTGTTATCCGTTTTATAAATAAGATAACAGGGTTTCTTTTTTCATCTGTAAATTTAACAATTCGAATAGACGAATAAGGATAAGTCGTGCTTTTAATGAGCTTAATATTGTTGTAGTCACAGTCTTTGAACTTGTCTCTAACTACCTTTTTAAGCAGTGTATTTTGAACAACATCAAGATCGTTATTCACGTCGCTCATTTTTTCTTTAGTAAGTGACATGATCATCCGGTTTCGGTCAGTTTGTATGTGTTCATTGGATGTGACAATGTTAGTATCAGATTTAAGATCAATTGATCAGTTCATTATAAACCGCTTGAATTTCTGTTACATGCGCTGCGACTGAGAAGGTTTTCAGGGCGTGCTTGCGTGCAGCCGTACCATATAGCTCCCTTTTTTCTATTGAATCATAGAAGCACATAATCTCATCCGAAAGGCTTGCTGCGCTCTTTGGTTCGAATAACAACCCAGTTCTGCCATGCTCTATCATTTCTGCGGCACCCCCATGATTTGGGCCAATGAGAGGCCTGCCTAGCGCCATGCTTTCAATGACAACTGTACCTAGTGGCTCGGGGCTAGTGGATGCTGAGACTACGATGTTCAGTCCATTGTAAACGCGGGGCATGTCGGACACATGGCCGGTAAAGATAACAGTTGATCCAAGACCTTCTTGTTTGACGCGCTGTTTGAGCATTGTTTCGAAGGGCAAGCAGTCATCGGGTGTGCCACCAATAATCAGCATTTTCAGATTAGGGATTTTTTCTTTAAGGGTCTTTGCGGCGTCAAGAAAAATTTCCTGTCCTTTCCATGGAATCAGTAAGCCAACCAGTCCTACAGCAAAGTCATCACTAGTTAACTGATGAAGGTGACGGAAAGGCCTTCCATCGGTGCTTGGGTCCAGGCCGTCAAGTTCGAGGCCATCGTAGATGACGTTAATTTTTTCTGTTGGTACCCCCAGTTTACTTCGTATGCTCTCCGCTACCCAGTGCGACACTGGAGTGAAGTGGCTTGGCAACTTGAAGGCCCAGCTCATCAGTCGCGAACCATCCTGGTCACCTCTTACATGGCAAACGGTAGGGATTTTTAGCACTTTCCCGACCAATAGTGCCGCACGATTGCATAAGGGTTCGTTATTCGCGTGTATTAAATCTGTTTTAAAACGCCAGGCTGTCCATAACAGATGGAGGAAAAAAGGTAGGAAGTTGAACAGGTCGTCGGCGCGAGCTAACAGTTGGTTAATAATGAAGCGAAGACCAGGGGCTTTATCAATCCAGGTGATGGGGTCTATTTTTCTGTGGGCACCAACAACATCGATATGCCGGTCGGGGATGTGTTTCCATTCGGCTTCGCTGGCAATTTCCCGATAATGGGGGCCCGTGCGACCAGTGACAACCATAGGGATGAAGCGCGCACGGTCAAGGTTTCTCACCAGGTGCCGCAAGCAGATTATAGCGCCACCGTAGCCGATGCCGTTTTCGACATACAGAATTTTTTGAGGGGGATTCGTTGGCATTGTTACTGGTTGAGCCTAATTGAAGCCCGAGTTACTTGTATGTTGATGTTCCATGGCTAACCCTTTTAGTCAGTGATTTTTTGAACCCTGCTAATGTACGCTATTTTGGGTCAATTTTATGGGACTGGCTTCACTAAGTTATACTTAAAAGCGGTAGGGTTGCTTGTTGTTTGGTATTATAAGGGCGCCTCTATTCATCGCAAGATTTCGTATCCCTGATATTGGGGCTGCCCTAGTCTGTTAGTAAAGTGCCTGCTGAATCACTGCCCGGAAAAACCGATCGATTATTAACCAACTTCGGGTTTTTTCCACTCTGTTTTCGACCCAATTCCGACCACTTTTCTTGTTTCTCCATCAAGCGGACACATTTCGCCTACTAAGTGTCACCATTCGCCTCATGTTGTACACCAGATTGGCCAGCCCAATCTTTGCCGCAGCCCTCGCTTGCCCGATGACCCGGTTAACCTCCTTCTACTCGTTCGCAATCGAGCAGAATACACGCTCCACCCGCACCCGAATGGAGGTCTTCTACCTGTTAGAGGCCTGTTGTTTTTCCGCTAAAGGTTTCTCTCGTGTACCCTTCTGATGTATGTGGCTACAGTAGCTCATCGCCCACAAGGTCAATTCAAAGTTTTTTCTCCAATAGGCGCTGCCCGCCCACACGCCCTTACCTTTATTCTCACTCAGCATATCGAGCAACGCCTGGGAGTCGTGGACTTCGGCTGAGCTTACATATAACTCACGAGTTAACTTGTGCTCGGCGTCCACTGCAATATCATTCTTGTAGCTGTAGCTGTAGCTGTAGCTGTAGCTGTAGCGGTTGTCATTATTTTTCTTCGTCCAGCGCGCATCGATGTCCTTCTGACATTGCACGTGTGGATTTTGCTTGAATCGCTCTGGCGTATCACCTGCCTTGATCTGCGCATTCTCTTCACGGCTGTTGCGCAGCTTCGGGGCATCCACAATACCGGCATCGATGATCTGTCCCTTGTGGATCTTGAATCCCTTGCTCTGTAGCTGCAGAGCAAACTCCTCGTGTAATTCCTTGATCAGATTATGTTCCATCAGCTGTTCGCGAAATAGCCAGATCGTCTTCGTATCCGGGCCCCGACCCTCCGGCTTCAAGTCCAGAAAACGGAAAAAGTTGTAGCGATCCCGTATCTGAAATTCCAACGCATCATTCGATAAATTGTACAGATGCGGCGATACCAGTGCCTTGAGCATCAACACCGCATCAAACGGCTTCCTGCCCACGGTGCTCTTACGTTTTTTGTTGCGAATACGTTCTAGGAGCTCAAAAGACTCCCATTCAATCAGCTGTTTCAGCGCTGTTAACGGATCCCGTTCATTCAATTTCCGGTACCGATCATCCAAATCGAAGAAGTCATGACTACATGAAAATGGACATCCTGTTCTTTCTTGAGTGCTGTCGTGCTATTTTAGAAAATCTAAGGGTTTTAGGGATGTTCATTAGATTAAACTGAAACCCACTGCTTAATCTAAAACTACAGAGGGTAATTTGTGAAGATATTATATATCTTGAAGTCTTTTCCTAATTTGACAGAAACATTTATCTATAATGAGTTAAAAGAACTGGCTTTAGATAATGAAGTCAGCGTATTTAGCATAAATCGACCTCGTGGTGTTCAAGCGTCTGGCGCTAATAATGATTGTAAGTTTGTCAAGAGCTTGCGCTATCTTAAATTCAGTTCAAAAGATGGAATTAACAAATATTCCACTCTGAGTATATTTGGAGAAGGTGCAAAAAATCTCGTGTTGTGTGGCTATTTACCCATCATGCAAAGATTTCGATTATTTCGCTATTGCTATAATGAGATACAAGGAAAAGAACTATCTATTAGAATGTTTTTAGATAGTTTGGATATAATTAAATATGTTCATGATAATGGGATTACGCATATCCATTGTCATTTTGCAGAAAGAAACGTAATGATCGCATATGCAATATATGCTGCTACTGGAATACCCTATACATTTACAATGCATGGCGGAGACGTATATTTTTACCCTCCAAAAAATCTTAAAGAACTTGCGAGTGCATCTAAAAAATTAATTTCAGTCTGCGAATACAATAAGCAGTATCTGTTCACCACATTTTCCATTCCTCTAGAGAAAATTAAAGTGATTTCATGTGGAATCGATTTAGAGAAATTCAAACAAACAAGTTCAACGAAAGAAAATCAGTTAGTAATATTAACTGTTGGGAGGCTTATAACTATTAAGGGGCATAAATTTTTAGTCGATGCCTGCAAAATACTAAAAGATAAAAAAATACAGTTTCAGTGTTGGATTGTTGGACATGGGCCAGAATACGAAAATCTCGCCAAACAAATCAATGAGCTAAATCTAGTGGATTATGTACACCTTTTAGGCCCTAAAGACAGTAATGAATTAATTGATTTGTACAATCAATCAGATGTTTTCGTTTTGCCCAGTCTCTCCGAGGCATCCCCAACAGTTTTAAAAGAATCCTTGGCTTGTGAAACCCCGGTAATTGCAACAAACATAAATGGTATTCCTGAGATAGTGGAGCATAATTACAATGGGGTTCTAGTCGACCCAGAAGACTCATGGCAAATCGCAAAAAGCATTATTAAATTGACAGATGATGTATATAGAAAGAAATTAATAAGCAATTCTAGAGAGCGTATCCTTAGTGATTTCAACCTCAAAAAAAATACATATAAGTTGAAAAATATATTTGAAACTTAAGGAATCCAAGAGACGCCATTCCCAGGCAATAGAAAAAAGGATAAAGGAAGGTTTTGTTTTATTTTTTCTATTATGCTCATAAGATGGAAGCCTATTTGTTGTTATTTTCTTTGCTGCTTGAGTGTCTTTATGTGATCAATGACGGTGCCTGGCAGTAGGCAGGCCCCTGAGTAAATGAGAGCTCGTATGCTGGGGCGCTCTCTTAAGCTTGAAGTGAAGAACTTCCTAGCCTGTTTATAATCGCATTGGTTAAAATGCCAGTAGGCCAGATCACTCAAGGCGGTTGCTACTAGTTGGTCCGGGTTAACGTGTTTGAGTAGAAGTTTTTCGGCTCCCCATGCTCTAAGAGACTGCATGACTTTGACCAGGCCCTCGAGCATAAGCACTGTGCTTTGGGTGGCATTACTGCCGTGTTGTCGACGGTGCATCATAACTTGAGGCAGGCAGGTTATGGGGTGGTCAGCTGCAATTTTTGCCCATAGTTCAAGGTCTTCTCCAAAGCGGATGTGGGTGTTAAATCCCCCTGCTGCGATCACGATCGCGCGATTTACCAGGGCGGTGCCAGTGGGGATAAAGTTTTTTGTTAGCAAGGCATTCAGGGCATTGGGGACGGGCTTGCCTGCCAAGGCTTGAAGTTTTTCAAGTAGCTGGTGTTTGGCCAGCACAGATTCGACAATGAGTTTACCCTGCCGGTTGATCTCACTCATATCGGCGGCGATGAGTTTGAGTTGAGGTTCGCTCACTAAGGCTTCTAGTTGCAGGGCGATTTTTGCCGGTGTCCATAGGTCGTCGGCATCAAGAAAAGCAAGCCAGTCACCACTAGCGGCCTCAATACCCTGATTCCGTGCACTTGATGGACCTTGGTTGTCTTGCTTGATATAGATAATTTTGTTGGTACTTCTTTTTGTTATTGCATCGACAATCGCTTCGGTATTATCAGTTGAACCATCATCAACGATTATTATTTCGTCAACTGGGTGGGCTTGAGAAAGGATGCTATTGATCGCATCTGCAATATATTCGGCGTTGTTGTAAGTGGGAACTACTGCGCTAATTTTCACTGATCGTTCGTTAATGTTACTGGCTGTGAATCACTAGATGGCTTGCAACTTTCATTAATAACTGACTGCCATCTGGACGACTTTGTGCTGCATGTTGAGCCTATTTTACAAAGCATTTCGGCAGCTTTCTGCCCCGAATTTCCCGGGTTTGCAAAATACGTTTCACGCATTACCTTGCGCCCGTTAGCCTTTTCTTCAGGTTTGGCTAAGGTATGGCGACAAAGATCAGGAAGTTTATCAATATTATTAAAGGTGTCGCTGGCCCCTCGATAGATATCACGCATATCTGGTATTGAAAAATTCAACTTTGGATTTTCGAACCAGATGATAGGACGATCTAGCAAGCTGTAGGTGGTAAGAATTGAGCTATGATCTGAGATCAAAAGATCGCTGGCCTGTAATAGTTTCTCTGTGTTTTCATCGGGCAAAAAATAAGCATTTGTAAAGCGATTTTGTATGGCTTTTAGCTCTTTAACTAAGTCGGCATGGGATGTTGGTGTTTGTTGATAACCTTCCCATAACCAGGGGTGGCCTGTTTGTACAATGTTGTATTCCGGGAAAGTTTTGCACAAAATCTCAAAAATATTGTGGCCGAAAGTTCTCAGTGTTGATACGGTTTCCCAGTGTGAAGCGATAAGTATAGTTGCTCTTTCATTCAGCATTAATTCTTGTCTAACTTCTTGTCGGGAGTGGCTTTTATTGACAAGGATGTCAGACTTCGGAAAGCCAGTAGGAAAAAATGCTCTTTTCTGATCGAAAATACCGGGCTCTAATTTCTCAAAATGTATTCGCTCGGCATGCGATAGGCCAAAAAAAATATCGTAATTTTTAACAAGTTTTATTTTCTTACCCATTATCCCAAACCCTGGGCCATGATGCATTCCGATATGAAGCGCATTTCTTTTCGGATAAAAACTATTGATATGACTGTCAATAAATAAATGCCATTTTTTATAAACGGCCCTGCTATAGGGAATATAGTATCGTTTGAAAATATCGTATTCATTTATATTGTTGAAGTTCGATTCGTCTACCACGTAGGCTTTATCAGTTGTAATGTGTAATCGAATGTCGCTAGCTTTTGCCAATGCTTCAATGACTGGAACCTGGCACGAAAACCCATGGCTATTTACATAAACGAATAACACTCTTGTTTGTTTGGCGTTTTCGTAAAACCGGTCATCTATCGATCTGATGAAGTTAACTATTTTGTCTCGGACAGATGAAATTTTCATCGAATTGGCTATGAGGCGTTTTTCTGGAAAGTCTGATTAGGAAACCAGTGGATACGAGTTTGTAGACTAACATTCGTTAACATTCCTCGTATAAGCAAGTTGTCTAAATATTTTTCGTGGTTCTGGCCGCGGTCTTTTACCTGGTAGAGCTGGCCTTTCTCGGACTGGTCTTGACCAAATGTTTCACCATTTTTTATGCGAGTTATTAACTCGGCGTAACACTCTGCGCTGGATTTTATGCCGCGCCAAAATAAAGTGAGCTCATCATCTTCAGGTTTGACTTCAGGGCTGATATGGCAGATTAAATCACCCGTATCTATACCCGCATTGATGTAGTGCAGGGTACAGCCAACTTGCTCGGGCTCTTCGTTATAGAGTGCCCAAAATGTGCAGTCAGCGCCGCGATAGTGTGGCGACAAACCACCGTGCAGGTTAATAATACCGAGGCGACCTTTGGTGAGCAGCTCGCCTTTGATCAGCGAGGTGCCAAATACGGCAATTACGTCGGGTTGTAATTCATCGGCGAGTTTAACGACGTCGGGGTGGTTGATGTGTGGAACTTCCTTAACCAACTCTGGATGAGTGAGTTGAGGGGATGCCTGGTCAAAGAAAAAAGAAGCTTCGCCATTGCCCGTATAGCGCTTTCTATCACGTATCCAGCGGCTAATTTTTCTAATGAGCTTAGCGGGTTTTAATTTTTTCTTTAGGCTGCTCCAGTTCAGGTCACTACCTGTTTCCTGAACGATAGCGAGTATTTCTGCACCTTCACATAATTTGTTGGCAACGTATAAGTGCCGTGGTGAGCGGCCGCAGAGAATGAGGACTTTTAATGAACTCATGCCTGGGCACCAATTGGGCAGTCGGTACCAGTGGCTCCCGTACCCGTCTGGCTACTTGATTCATTGATCGGTAGAGGCAGTAGGGCGGGTACAGGCGCGTCACTCATTTCAACCAGCAGGGCATCGGCAAAAAATTTGGCGGCCCAATTGGGAAATTCAAACATGGAATAGCGGCCCCAAATAGGTGCTGAGCCCGCCACAGCACCGCGAATTGACGGGTCTTTGTGGCGGGTGTTGTGTTGGGTTTTTAAATAGTCGAGGGCAATGACGATGTTGTTGTTGAATTCATTGCTGATACCGGCCTGTCGTAAGCGTGACCAGATAATGCTGGTTTGCGCCAAGCCCGTGAGGCAGCAGTAGTAGGCGCTGGATTGCCAGTTTTCATTGAAGGTGCCGGCAAGGTAGCCATCTACTTTTTGTTTGACGGCTAGTTGCTGGGCCACTTTTAGGGCAGATTCAATATAGCCTGGATGATCGAGTAATATTCCTGCTTCAAGCATGCCTCGGGCGGCGTAGGCAATGGTGTGGGTGAAGGGTTCTGCATCTGTGGTAAAGGCATTGTTGGCGAACCAGCCATTTTGCTGTTGTTGGGTGAGTACCCAGTCAAAATTTTTGCAGGCGGCAGCAATAAGCTTGTTGTCACTGGCAGCAATACCCGCCCGTAATAGACCCCAGGCCGCGCGGCTATTATAAGTGTGGGCAATGCTGTTATGGACATTACGGCGCCAGCAGCCATCTTCGTCCTGGCAGGTGGCCATCCACTGGCTTGCACGCACCGCCGATTTGAGACATTCGGGGCGATCGAGTTGATAGTGTCCGGCGATCATGCCGTGGATAATTTGCCCGGTATTAAAAATGACGGGGCTACTCCCGGCTTCGCCAAAATGGCCGGGGAAGGAGCCATCACTATTTTGTAGGCTGAGCTCCCAGTCGATTATTTCGTTGGCGCGGCTGAGTAGCTCGGGCTGAGGCGATACGTGGTGAGCGGCAATAAATGTTTCGACGATATAGCCGCTGGTTTCGGGGTAGCTGGGTAGCCAGCCGTCTTCGAAGCTCCAGCCAGCCGATACGCCGCCCTCATCTGTTTGTTGGGTTCTTTTATCTTGTGCATAGCAGAGCCATTGGATGGCTGCTGTTAAATGATGGTTGTGATCAAGAACCGGCTGACGACCTGCACAAAGTAAGTCGTTCAAAATTAGCTTGATATGCTGTGGGGTCCAGAGCTTGTAGCGCGCCGGTAATCCAACTAAGGAGAGCAAATCCATGCGGGTGATCATTCCTCAAAAAGAGTCTTGCGTTCTTCGGTGGGCGTAATGCTACTCGACTGTAGGGATTGTAACAGGAACAATTTAACAAATTTTGATGAGGGATTGATGCCGAGGTTTAGCCCGTATACCCATCGGGAAGTGCTACATGACTAACAACATAGCGGTGTTTTCCTGACTTTTCCGGAGGAATTTTGTCCAGTCTATTTAAGACGATATGGGTGCTTTGGCCCAGGCGCTGTTTAAGTTGCACGCTGATTTCCTGTTCCGCTCGCTGCTGCCAGTGGGTATCGTTACCATTTTCGTCGTTTGCCACATACTGTACTTCGAGGTCGGTCGTGCTGTGCTGAATGATTTTGAATTCGTTAATACCTTCTATGGCGCGCAATACATAAATGACGGCCAGAGCATGCATGATGGTGCCATCGAGAGCGATGATGAAGTCTGTAGAGCGGCCGACAACTTCGCCTAATGCGTGCAAGCCACGCCCGGCTTTGCATTTTTCATCGCTGGCCTTGACCATATCGCCAGTGCGATAGCGTATAAAGGGTTGAGCTTGGGAGCAAAGACCGGTAATAACTGCTTCGCCTGTTTTACCAGGTGCTACGGCCTGTCCTTCAGAATCGAGTATTTCAAGGATCATACTTTCACTGAGTAAGAGCATTTGGCCTTCAGGGCTCTCGTGTGCTGTGAAGCCGATATCTCTACTACCAAATTCGTTGGCGACTGGTGCACCAAATGCTTGCTGAATGATGGTGCGCTGGTTGGGATAAAGGGGTTCACCCGTCGTACAAACGACCTTTAGCTGGGGTAGGTGCAGGGGCTTGCCTCTGCTTTCTATGTGCTTTGCGAGCAGGGTCAAGCTGCTAGCATAGCCATAAATACATTTTGGCTGAAAGTTTTCGATGGCCTGTGCATAGAGCGCCATGTTTTCAATGGACATATCAAAGGCATTGAGCAGCAGTTGATTCATCAAGCGGTCGCGAATCTGCTTTATACGATCTGTTTTTGCCAGCTCAACAGGGGCCCCCCACAGATAGACTTCTTTGTCGCCAATATCGACTCCCCACCATCGCCGTGCGCGAATTCTACCTGCGGCATCGGAGGCTTGTCGCTCTTTACCATAGTAGAAGATGAGTGGTTGGCCGCTTGAGCCACCCGTGTTGTATAGGGTGCCGCCGCCGGGTACACCGGGCCAGGCTATTTGGTCGCGATGGCTCTGGGCATCGCTTTTATCCATAGTGGGTAGTCGTGCGAGATCGTCTAGTGTGGGTGTTTGGCTGACGCCTAAAGGTATTTTTGCATTGAGAATGCGTTGGGCATGCCAGGGCGAGTGTTCAAGGGCAACGTTGAGCAGGGCTTTCAGTTTATTGAGCTGCAGTTGTTCGATTTCGGCTGGGTTTAGCCACTGGCTTTTCTCGAGCTCCGCTGCATAGCTGAAAGTGGGGCGACTCATGATTTTTTCGTGCAAGGGGAAGAGTAGGTTTCTGACAAGTTTTGTATGCATATACTTTCCCTGTATGACAGGTTCTTGGTATCTGTTTCAGCTGGGGTAGTGTGTCTGTCGCTGGGTATTGTAGCAAGGGGGCTTGGCTGGCAGGTAGACAGGCATCACGGAGAAAATCTTAAAAGGCGGCGTTTCGTTTGGCCAGCATGAAAATCAGTCGAGCGGGTAGTGTCAGGCCAGTCAGTACAGCTAGTTTGCGCAGTTTTAGATGACGGTGTTGCAGGCGGGATAGAAAAGCGGCAACTTTTGGTAGGCCCTGCAGTCGGTTTAAAGGTGCAGATTGGCAGTCTGCAAAGGGGTTGTTGAGAACAGAGCCGGGCGTATCAATGGCTTGCGCCAGCTCGGGTGATGAAAGAAAGCGCGTGCCGGGTAGCGTGATTAATTTTTGCAGTAAAATATTGAGCTCGGCGATGGAATCTTTATGCTCTGTTTCACTGCGAGTGAAGTTGTAACGATGGGTCGAAATGGTGACGGGCAGCGCTTGGGCAATAGCGGCGCGAGTTTCGGCCCAGGCAGTGACAGCATTAGTATTGCCGTCCGTAGGTTCGAACATCACATTGCGAACCAGATACGTTTGGCCTTTGGGGTTGTGTTCACCGGGGCGAATAAGAGGTTTGTCCTGGTGGTAGTGGCCAGTACTGTCACGGCCCGTGCAGCGGTAGCCTGCGGTTTGGATAGATTGTATCCCGTGCTTAAACCACTCATCTTCTATCTCGCTATTCCAGAGGTAACAGGGGGCTACGGTGCTGTAGCTAGGTGCGCCAAAGAGTCGCTCGAAATGTTCGGAGGCAAGCTTGATGATATGACTGGCCTGAGCGCGGTCAATTGCTTGGGTGGGGAGTGAACCGCCATCGACATAGTGGCCCTGAAGGGGTGAATCCAGGCTTTCCCAGTCCCACCAGCCCGGATTGCTAAACGCTTCTTTAGTTCTTGGGTCTAACAGGGCTTGCAGGTGAACCAGTGTTTCACCGTTGTAATGCTCCATGCCGTGCAGTTGAGGGACAAAGCAACCTTTTTCGGCAGCCGTTTTAAAGGCCTGGTAAAGCTCGGGAAAACCCTGGTCAAGTAACAGGCGGTGATAGTCGGCGTTGTTGCCCTGACTTTTCTCAATATCGGGGACAGCGAGAACCATGTTTGCTGTCAGTACCGGGCTTCTTCCCTTGCTATCTTTGTGCTGTTTGAATGTTTTTAGTAGGTCGTTTAAGCGCTGGATATGGAACTGGCCGCCGGGCCCCCAGTCGTCACTTTCGAATAAAATAGGAATATCGGCGAAATAGGGTTCGCGCCATGTTTGCTGGAGGAGTGTTTTTTTCCAGAACCAGAGCAACAAGAGGCATGAGGTCCACCAGATTAGTAACAGAAGGGGTAATGCGAGGGGGAAATCCATATTAAGTCGCGCCGTAGAATGTCCTATAGAGGCTTAAAATACTGAATGCGATTATAGCCTCAAGCTAGGGCGAGTGTTGATCCGGTTGTCAAACTATGGCTTATTCCTGCATTAAATATGTAAAGGTAGGCTTTTTTATGAATGTGGCGTCAAAAGGCGTTGCGCTGAGATACTCGGCTCTTAAAATATTTGGGTTGGTTTTTTGTTCAAAATATAAAAAAATACTATTAAATGCAGGGTGTAAATCGGGCGGATGGCGTAATGCTGTATCGCGCTAACATTGGTGATAGTGTTACAAGGGCTTGTTAGCGGCCTGGCAGGGAAGGTTTTGAGGGTAATAATTAAATGTTGAATCGCAGGCGTATTTTTTGGGGCTTTCTGGGTTACTTGCTATTTGTTGTATACGGCAGTCTTATTCCCTTTGAATATCGCGCTTATAGCCTCGATGAGGCCTTGTCCCAGTTTGCCGATATTCCTTATCTGGCTTTAGGCATTGCATCCCGGGCCGACTGGATCGCCAATATTGTTCTTTATATTCCTCTGTCGTTTTTAGCCTGTCTATGGCTTGGCGGGGCAGGCCGTATAAAAGCCACTCATTATTTGGTTTTGCCTGTGGTGTTGGCGTTGGTGCTGGCCATTGCTACGGCCGTCGAATTCACGCAAATATTTTTCGCACCGCGCACGGTGTCTATCAATGATTTGATCGCTGAAACCCTGGGTGGCCTTGGCGGTATCGCATTATGGGTGTTTGGTCGACACTGGCTACTGCATTTGTTGCAGTCGTTTCGCCAGGGTGGGCATCAATCCATTGTCGCGGTGTTCAGTGCTTATGGATTGTTTTACCTTGCTCAGTCCTTATTTCCCTTTGATCTTGTGGTTTCCCTCGATGAGTTGAGGTGGAAGCTGAGTTCAGATAATTACGCGGTATTACTTGCTGGCGATGGCTCTTCTCTATTTCGTGAGCTGGCACGTTTACTGGGCGAGGTGGTGGCTATCGTCCCCTTGGGTGTACTGGCAGCGCTGGCCTATCCGCGTTGGGGGCAGAGCGATAAAGGCAGCTTGCACAGGGTTTTTATCATTGGTGCAGGGCTGGGTGGGTGTTTGGAGTTTACACAGTTTTTTATGGCCTCCGGGGTGAGTCAGGGTTTATCGGTGTTGATGAGAGCCGGTGGTCTGACGCTGGGTGTGTTGTTAGGGCAAGGCTTGAAAAGCTGGGGAATAGGCTTTTTGGCGCGCCTTATTCGTCAGTTAACGCCGCTGCTATGCCTACCTTATGTTATCGCCCTGGCGGCATTGGCTGGCTGGTTTAACGAGGCCTGGTATTCGCTTTCACTATTCACAGCAAGCCTGGCTGAAGTACGGGTGATGCCTTTTTACTACCATTATTATTCGACCGAGCCCGAGGCAATGGCGAGCTTGTTGGCGAATATGACAATGTATATGCCCGTTGGTTTGGCCATTTGGGCGGGGCGTTTGCAGCGAGCGAAAAGGGTCTCAAGGTCGGTAGGTGTTTTTAATGCTCGGAAGGGGGTGGTTCGAGTAACGGCTGTGGCGGCAGTGGGTCTGGCACTGTTTATTGAGTTGGGTAAAGTGCTGGCTCCGTCTAAACATCCTGACTTTACTAATTTATTGATTGCGGCAGTAGCGGCGGTGTTGAGCTATTTGTTTATGCGCTGGTTGGAGGGTGCGCTGCTGGAAAAGGCTGATGTGTCCTCATCAAGCCCAATACTTGCCGATATTGATTATGAGGGTGTTGTTGATCCTGGAGTCGATTCTGGTGTTGAGCCTAGTGTCGATATTAGCGTTGCACCCATTAGTCGCGATGCAGTGACTGCCCGAGTTGCACCTCACCCGGGGGTATCGACCAGGCCTCTATCAACACGGCATTTTTTGTATGCACTGCCCTTGGCTCTGTGTGTTGGTTTTGGCTTGTCTGCTTATCCCATACTCTCGCCACTATTGGCTTTTACTTTGCTGGCCTACGCTACCTTGCTATGGCGTCGCCCCCTGCTGTGGCTGTTTGTGATTCCTCTGCTCTTGCCGTTGCTCGATTTAAGCCAGCACACGGGGCGTTTGTTGCTGGATGAGTTTGACCTCTTTGTGCTGGTGACATTGCTGGTCGGCAGCCTGCGAGTTATGCGCCAGCCGCCCTTGAACTGGCCGAGCCCCTTGTTGCCCCCGGTGCTGGCTTTGTTGTGGTGCAGTTGGCTAGTTGCCGTATTGTCACCGTTATGGCCCTTGTTGGCTGACGAGAGTTTGCGCCAGGCGGGTTCGCACTCGCCGCTTGAGGCGTGGATGGTGGGCAAGGGGTTGTTGTGGGCGCTATTGCTGGTGCCGGTAATTCGACGAACCAGAGGGGATCAGCTCGAACAGGCTCGTGGCTACTTGCTATGGAGCTTGAGTATGGGCTTGTTTTTACTCTCGTTGGTGGTGATAGCCGAGCGCTATGCCTTTGTCGGCCTGGCTAATTTCGATAATGTCTTTCGGGTAACAGGCACTTTTTCCAGTATGCGTACGGGCGGGGCTTATATAGAAGCTTATATCGCGTTTGCCTTTCCGGCGCTGCTGGTAGTAACGCTGAACCAGCGCCGCGGGCTGTTGCAAGCTCTGGGCGTAGTGGTAATAGTGATGGCCGTTTACGCGATGTTTGTGACGTACTCTCGGGTGGGTTACGTCGCGCTGGCTTTAGGTTTTGTGATGATATTTGTGGTCTGGCTGAAGGCTGCCTACAGACTGTCGAAACTGAAGAAAATGGCCCTGTTCATGGGGCTTGGCTTCGTCGTCGTAGCTGTATTCATACCACTACTGTCCAGCGGTTTTGCCCAATATCGGCTCGCTCGCTCGGCGGATGACTTTACATTCAGGCTCAATCATTGGCAGCAGGCCATTGGCTTGATGGACGGCGGTGTGTTGAGCAAAGTGTTGGGGGAAGGTTTTGGGCAGTACCCCGTTAATCATCTCTTATATGCCAGCGAAAATGAGGTGTCGAGTAGCTATCAACTGCAACAACAACAAGTGGCAACAAACTACTTACTCTTAAGGGCGGGCAAGACGGCCTACCTTGAACAACGCGTCGATATTTCACCACATCAGCGCTATCAGTTGTCGCTGCGGATTCGTCAGCCTGAATATATAAGGGTTACAGCTGCTAGCCCTGCCCTGAGTGTCTTTATTTGTGAAAAGGCATTGTTGTATTCTTTTGGCTGTATCAGCCAGGCGGTGAATACTCAGGGGCTGACAAAAGATTGGCGGGAAGAGGTGATCGTTATCGACTCTGCTGATAAGGGCGCAGCCTTGTGGCCTCAACGCCCTGTTAAGCTTTCCCTACATATAGCCAGTGGTGGCATTGAAATTGCTGATCTGCGGCTAACAATGGCCGATGGCTCTGAGGTGCTGAACAACGGGGATTTTGCGCAAGGGCTTAAACACTGGTTATTTGTGACAGACCAGGATCTCGCCTGGCATATTCATCAGCAGTGGGTAGAGGTCTTCTTTGCTCAGGGTGTGCTGGGCCTGATATTGTTGGCTTTGCTGTTTTTGGTTTTGGCGCGTGTGCTATATCGCCCTTTGCTACGCGGTGATATCCAGGCTACTGCGTTCTTCAGTGCCTTTTTTGCTTTATTTATTGTGGGCTTGTTGGGCAGTACTATGGATGCGGGGCGCAGTTCTATGTTGTTTTATTTAATGGCCTTTTGTATGGTGTTACTGTTTGGCGTTAAGCCATTGCCCTTATCGAGGGAGTTTGTTAAACGCGATCGAAGTCAGTAATTATCCGCTGGTAAAAGCGAGTCGGTTTAGTAGGCCGATTCACACGGAGAGTGATTTATGAAAAAAGTAATATTTGCAGGTATGGTGTTGGCGTTTGGGGCGACGAATGTAGTGGCTAATTGTACATCGGGTTCAGAGACCGCAGCGTCGGTTTTGGCTGGGAAGTCTGTTTCGGCCTTAGGTGGTGCCGCGGAGACCTGGAACGAATCCCACTGTGGGTCGGGGACTTCTGGTGAGTTATGGAAAGTGGGTGCTGGTACTGCGGTTGATCCTGCGGCTGAGATCGGCACATGGTCTGTCTCTGGGAATGATGTCACCTATAACTACGGCACAGCCGCTACCACTTATACCTGGACCTTGCATCAGGTCGGCGCTGGCGCTAGGTATTTCTTTTGTAATGGTACGTCGCTAGTGGCCAGTGGAACTTTAGGCGCTCTGGGGGATTGTTCGACGCCAGCACCGTGAAAATCAGCTCTGGATTATTAGCTCGGCCGGATTGGCTATGAATAACTCAGGCATTTGAAAAATGGGTATCTAGCCACAATTCCAACACCGTCAACACCCAAATTAACTCACCGTAATAGGCCGCATGGCCATTGCGGTGCAGATCAATTAGTTCATCAATAAAGGCTGGATTCAGCCATTGCCGCTTTTTAAGCTTCAGCAGGTTGTCGTAGGCCATTTCCTGCAGGGGCTGGTGGCTTTGCATCCACACGCCAAAGGGTAGGCCGAAGCCCTGTTTTTTCTTGTTGATGGTTTCATCGGGGAGCCAATTGTGCAGGGCCTTTTTGTAGAAATGGCGTAGATTTTTCCCCTTCATCTTCCATTGGCCGGGTATCTGGCAGGCAAAGGCAAGGAGCTCGTCATCGAGCATGGGGTAGGTCACTTCCACACCTGCCACGGCACACATGTGATTGACCTTTCTAAGGTCATTGTCAGCCAGGGTGAATTGCCAGTCGAGATAGAGCATGCGGTTCAGGGTTGAAGCATCGGACGGCAGTTGGTAAACCTGTTGTTGCAGGGCAGCCGGTGAGGCCGTATTTATCTGCGCAAGAAAGTCGCTGGAGAATATTTCTTCAGGCCGATGGCGGTTGAGAAAATTATAGCTTTGCAGTCGCTCGGGCAGGGGTACATTGGCCTGGTCGATATAGCTTTTTGCCTTGGCAGCCAGGGCGATTTGACTGGGCAGGGCTTGCGTAAAAGGCTCAATCAAATGGCTGCGCAGGGCGGCGGGCACTTGCTGGTAGGCCTCAAAAACCCCCTGTTTGGCGTAACGTTCGTTACCGGCAAATATCTCGTCGCCACCGTCACCGGCAAGCAGGCATTTGATACCGTCTTCCGCCGCCAATTTTGCGCAAAAATAGGCGGGCAGGGCAGAGGAGTTGCCGAAGGGTTCGTCGTAGCTGGTGGCGATGTCGGGCAGGGCATCAACCACGTCGTCGGGGGTGACGTAGTATTCGTTGAGTTTGACGCCAAATTTTTTCGCGCTAATGCGGGCGTAGGCCATCTCGTCGTAGCCTTCGGCGGCAAAGCCGATGGAATAGGCGCGAGTCTGGCCTTCGCTCAATTCAGAGAGCATGCCGGTGACGCTCGAGCTGTCGAGCCCGCCACTGAGGAAGGCACCGGTGGTGCTGTAGTCGGTAACGGCGCGGCCGACGGCAGATTTAAGCTGGGGGCGCAGTTCTTTGGTCATGGCGCGAAAGCTCTTTTCTGAGCTTTCTGAGAAGTGGGGCTGCCAGTAATTGTGTATTTCTGTTTTGCCGCCGCTGTATTTTAAGTAGTGCCCGGCGGGCAATTTGGCCAGGCCCTGATAGATGGATACGGGGCTGGGCACCATGTGGAAATAAATAAAGTCGTAAATGCCCTGGGGCAGGATTTTACGCTCGACGCCGCTGTGGGCCAGCACGGTGCTGGCGGATGAGCCAAATACCAGGCCGTCTTTTGTTTGGGCATCTTTAGGTTGAGCATAGTACAGCGGGAAGTGAGCGAGGCGATCAACCCCTGCTAATACCGTGTTATTGGCCGTATCAATAATCACAAAGGCAAAGTTGCCACCAAGCTGGCGGAGGAAATTGTTGCTGTCTTCACGATAGGCGGCAGCGAGTGCGGCGCTATCGCCAGCTTCACCAGCCAATGTCGTGAGGTGAGCATTCTTCCACTGGGGGTGGCCAATAATGGCGACCATGCCGCTGTCTGCACTGCTGTTGCTGAGCGGGTATAGCCTGTCCGTCGCCGCGCAGGAATAAATATTGCTGGCGTGGGTGTCCGTATTCAACGAGGTGTTTAAACCCGCCAGCATGGCGTCGAGTTCAATATAGGCATTGCGCGGGGCAGCGTTTGGCAGGAACCAACCGGCGAGGCCTTTAGTGAGCGTTGGCCGTCTGAGATTATTAGGGCTGAGATTGCTTGGCATGTTTAGACTAGATCTTCTTTTGTTTGTGGATTTAGTGGCTCAGCGTATCAGGAGTCAGTGCTGAATCGGCCAGCGACTTGCCCTGCTGATCTTTGCCCGACAGGCTGGGTGCTCCCTCGATACGATCCAGCGGCCAGTCGATGCCGATAGTTGGGTCATCCCATTGCACACAGCCTTCGTCAGCCGGGTGGTAGAGGTCGGTGCACTTATAGGTGATTAATGCCGTGTCGCTGGTCACCAGAAAACCGTGGGCAAAGCCCTCGGGTATCCATAGCTGGTGATGATTGTCCGCCGATAGAAAACGGCCAACCCACTTGCCAAAGGTCGGCGAGTCGGCGCGTATATCCACCGCGACATCGAAGATTTCACCCTGTAAGACATAGAGTAATTTGCCCTGGGGCTTGGGCCATTGGTAGTGCAGGCCGCGCAGTACGCCACGGCTGGAAAAGGACACATTGTCCTGCACAAAGTTGCCCTTAATGCCGAGTTCGGCATAGCGCTGCTGGTGGAAGGTTTCTTTGAAATAGCCACGCTCGTCGCCGTAAACATCGGGCTTAATCAGCAGGATTTCGGGTATTTCGGTGTGTTCAGCTTCCATTGTCGGCCTTTTTACGGTATCTGGTTTTCAGCAATCGTTTAAAAAATATCTTCTTTTAGAATTTGCAGCAGGTACTGGCCATAGCCATTTTTCTTCAGCGGTTCGGCGAGTTTTTCAACTTGCGCGGCATCGATATAACCCATGCGATAGGCGATCTCTTCGAGGCAGGCGATTTTTAAGCCCTGCCGGGTTTCAATAGTTTTAATAAAGGTGGATGCCTCAAGCAGGGATTCGTGGGTGCCGGTGTCGAGCCAGGCGGCGCCACGGCCGAGGTTCTCAACGTTGAGCTGTTGCCTGTTGAGGTAGACCTGATTGACATCGGTGATTTCCAGCTCGCCGCGAGAACTGGGCTTAATCTGTTCGGCAATATCGACCACTTGATTGTCGTAAAAATACAGGCCGGTGACGGCGTAGCGAGACTTGGGCTGGATTGGTTTTTCTTCAATGCTCACCGCTTTGCCTGTGGCGTCGAATTCAACCACGCCATAGCGCTCGGGGTCGTGTACCGGATAGGCAAACACTGTGCTGCCACTTTTTACTTCATTGGCCCGCTGTAGCAGTTGGCTGAGGTTGTGACCGTAATACAGGTTGTCACCAAGGATTAAAGCAGAGGGGCTATTGCCGAGAAATTCTTTGCCAATAATAAAGGCCTGAGCAAGCCCGTCGGGTGAAGCTTGCACCGCATATTGAATGTTTAAGCCCCACTGGTTACCGTCACCGAGCAGTTGCTCGAAGCGAGGCGTGTCCTGGGGTGTGGAGATCAACAGAATATCTTTAATACCCGCCAGCATCAGCGTTGAGAGGGGATAGTAGATCATCGGCTTGTCGTAGATCGGCAGTAGCTGTTTGGAGATAACCTGGGTGATGGGGTAGAGGCGGGTGCCTGAACCACCGGCGAGAATAATGCCCTTGCGTTGACTCATACTGTCGTCATTCCTTGTTTTATGGTCTGCCATCTAATCATTAGCGGCTTGCGCTGATCTCCCCCAGCAGGTGTGCCAGTGGTTCCTGCCAGCCGGGTAATTGTAACTGGAAAGTGCCTTGCAGTTTCTCCGTATTCATCACTGAATTTGCCGGACGTTGCGCCGGGGTAGGGTAACCTGAAGTCGGTGTCGGTTTGATGTCTTCGGGCCTGATTTTAAGCGGCATACCCAGGGCTTGCGCATGGCGAACAATTTCTTGCGCCAGACCATGCCAGCTGGTTTGCCCCGCAGGTGCTAAGTGATAAACCCCTTCCTGACCGATGCCGGCGGCGAGTAGCAGTAGGCAATTGGCAGTGACATCGGCAATTAGGCTGGCCGGTGTTGGACTGCCGATTTGGTCGCTGACAATGCTTAGTTCTTCGCGTTCAGCAGCCAACCTCAGAATCGTCTTAATAAAATTGCCGCGCCGCGCCGAGTAAACCCAGCTAACACGAAACACTAAATGACGGCAGCCACTAGCCTGCAGTGCTTGCAGGCCAGCCAGCTTGCTAGCACCGTAAATATTGGCCGGTGCCGTGTTGTCGTGTTCGAGATAAGCGTCACTTTTGCTGCCGTCAAACACGTAGTCGGTGGAGTAATCCACCACGAGAATATCTCGCTGCCGAGCAAGCTCGCCAAGCAGGGCGGGCAGGTCGCGATTGAGGGCATAGGCCTGCTCGCGTTCGGTTTCGGCCAAATCAACGGCTGTGTAAGCCGCGGCATTCACAATAACGTCCGGCTTATGGCTGGCGATCAGCGCGCTAAGGGCAGCTTTGTCGGTGAGTGAGCAGTCTTGTCGGGTGATGGCGGTCACTATCCCGACACTCAGTAGTGAACGGCGCAACTCCCAACCGACCTGCCCGTCGGCGCCGAGCAGGAGAATATTCGTTGTCATCGTGTTGGCCCTTCATAGTGCTGATCTATCCACTGTTGGTAGGCGCCGCTGCTGACGTTTTCAACCCAGGCGCTATTGTTGATAAACCACCCGACGGTTTTCAGTAAGCCGCTATCGAAGGTTTCCTGCGGCTGCCAGCCCAGCTCGCGCTGTATTTTACTGGCGTCGATGGCATAGCGTAAATCGTGACCGGGGCGGTCGGTGACATAGGTAATGAGGTCAACGTAGTTTGCTACCCCAGCTGGTTTCTCTGGCGCCAGTTGTTCGAGTATTTGGCAAAGCGTGGTGACCACTTCGAGATTGGTTTTCTCGTTATGACCGCCGATATTGTAGGTCACGCCAATCTGCCCCGTGCTTAATACGCAGTACAGGGCGCGAACGTGGTCTTCCACATACAGCCAGTCGCGAATTTGCTGACCGTCGCCGTAAATGGGCAAAGTTTTGCCCGCTAGCGCATTGAGAATCATCAGCGGGATAAGCTTTTCGGGGAAGTGGTTGGGGCCGTAATTATTGGAGCAATTGGTGATTAACACCGGGAAATCATAGGTGCGTTGCCAGGCTCTCACTAAATGGTCGGACGCCGCCTTGCTGGCGGAGTAGGGGGAACTGGGTGCGTAGGCCGTGTCTTCGGTGAACAGCAGGCCGGGTTCCAGGTCGCCGTACACTTCGTCGGTGGAAATATGGTGGAAGCGAAAGGCCGCTTTGCGCTCACCTTCCAGCCCATCCCAATACTGTCGTGCCGCTTCGAGCAGGGTGAAGGTACCGTTAATATTGGTCTCGATAAACGCAGCGGGGCCACTAATGGAGCGGTCGACGTGACTCTCTGCGGCTAGGTGCATAATGGCGTCGGGCTGGTAGTGGGCGATCAGGCGTGTCATCGCCGCAGCGTCGCAAATATCTTCGCGCTCAAAGTGGTAGCGCTCGTTGCTGGCAACACTGGCCAGGGATTCGAGGTTGCCGGCGTAGGTGAGCTTGTCGACATTGATGACACGGCAGGGTGTTTCAGCGATCAAATAGCGGATCAGGGCGGAGCCGATAAAGCCAGCACCGCCAGTAATTAAAATGGTTTTATCTGTCATTGACAGTGTCATCCCTTACGCTTGTGAGTTGTGTTTGTTTTTCAGCTCTTATCGCCGTTCAGAGCAGGGGGAATTGTAATATAATTTGCGGCTAGCGATTTTATTACCAGCACGTCAGGCCGCTGACTTACGTGTAGTGCTACTCAGTTATAGGAAGACCGCATTG
Source organism: Candidatus Reddybacter sp. (assembly GCA_041277045.1). GTDB lineage: Bacteria > Pseudomonadota > Gammaproteobacteria > Pseudomonadales > Porticoccaceae > Reddybacter. The sequence continues at coordinate 169,332 of JBGFSY010000002.1, forward strand.
ATGAATGGAAACAAAACAGTATTAGTCACTGGCGGGGCGGGTTATATCGGCAGTCACGCCTGTGTTGCCCTGCTCGATGCGGGCTATAAAATTGTAGTGATCGACAATCTGGTCAATAGCTCGCCCTTGTCGATGGCTAGAGTGAAGACCATTACCGGTAAGGACTTTGATTTTATCGAAGGTGATATTTGCGATGCGCAAACCCTCGATACGCTATTTACCCAGTACTCAATTGATGCGGTTATGCACTTCGCCGGTTTAAAAGCGGTGGGCGAATCCTGCACAAACCCACTGCTGTACTACCAAAACAATGTGGCCGGCACATTGACGCTTTGCGAAGCGATGCAACGCTACGGCCTTGGCCGTATTATTTTTAGCTCGTCGGCAACGGTTTATGGCGAACCCCATGCGGTGCCGATTGACGAATCATTCCCTCTGCAAACCACTAACCCCTACGGCGCATCAAAGAAAATGGTGGAAGATGTCTTTCGCGATTTGGCGGCGGCCGATCGCCTCAGTCAGTCAGACTTTTGGCGAGTGGGTTTACTGCGCTATTTTAATCCGGTTGGAGCCCACTCCAGTGGCATGATCGGTGAAGCGCCGAATGGCATCCCCAATAATTTACTGCCCTATATGCTGCAGGTGGCACTGGGTAAACAGTCCGAACTCACCGTTTACGGCGACGACTACCCGACCCCCGATGGCACGGGCGTACGCGACTACATTCACGTTGTCGATCTTGTTGCTGGTCATGTCAAAGCGCTGCAGTATTTGTTGGATGAAAATAATGATGCCGGTTGCCACACCTGGAATCTGGGCACCGGGCAGGGTTACTCGGTGCTGGAAATGATTACAGCCTTTGAAGCGGCAACCGCTGCCAAAGTCCCCTATAAAATAGCGCCGCGCCGCCCTGGCGATATTCCCGCCTGCTGGGCTGAGTCCGGTAAAGCGCAACGGGAAATCAATTGGCGTGCGGAGCAGAGTCTGCCGCAAATGATGAGAGATAGCTGGCACTGGCAGTGTCAGAATCCTGAGGGTTATGTCGAGTAGTTTAATACTCCCCGCTAACCAACACCCCTGCCTCCACCAGCGCATCAATCTCCACATCACTACGTTTTAGAAAACCGCGCAATATTTCCCGGTTGTGCTCCCCTAGCATGGGAGCGCAGTAGTCGGGTTCTTCAGGATAGGCGCTGCTTTTTATCGGCATGCCGGGTATTTGAAATTCACCGGCGATGCGATCATTGACGGTGCGCACCGTGCCCCGTTCGACCAGGTGGGGGTAGCTCAAGGTTTCTTCGACGCTCAATATGGGTGCGCAGGGAATGCCGTGGTTTTCGAGGGTAGTGACGGCGCTGTGCACATCGGCAAAGGTGGCGAGCCATTCCTCGATGAGTTTGACCACTTCATCGCGACGCTCAAGACGGGCGGCATCGGTGGCGAAGTGTGGATCATCGATCAGCTCCGTTCGGTCCATGGCAGCACAGAGATCTGGCCAGTGATGCATAAAACCCATTAATACCAAATTGCCGCCCTTGCCGGTGAAAATACCCGCTGGGCAGAGGTAGCTAAGGTGGCGACCGGCGCGCATGGGTTTGATGGCGCCTTCACTGCCGCTGGCCTGGTGCACGTTGATTTCGTGACAGTGGTAGTAGCAGTCGAGTATGGCGATGTCGAGGTGTTGACCCTTGCCTGTGCGAGCACGATCGAGCAGGGCGGCGGCGATAGCGAAAGCACCGTGTACGCCGGTGCTGACATCGCCAATGCCGGCCAGTGGTATGTGCGGCGCTTCATCGGCCTCACCTATCATTGAGGTAATACCGGCATAGGCCTGGGCGATGTAGTCGTAACCGGGCTTGTGAGAGAGCGGCCCGGTTTGGCCAAGGGCGGAGATGGAGCAGAGAATAATATCGGACTTAAGCTCACACAGCTGGTCATAGCCCAGGCCAATGTCGGCCATGATGCCAGGCTTGAAATTTTCCACCACGGCATCGCAATGCGGCACCAGTTCTTTGATCAGTGCCAGCCCCTCCGGGTCGCGCAGGTTCACGCAGAGGCTTTTTTTATTGAGGCTTTGTTGAATGATGTAGAGACTGCGCTCGCCGCGAAGTTTAGATATGCCCCTGACCATATCGCCACTTGTGGCGGGTTCAACTTTAATCACCTCCCCACCCAGTTCGGCAAACATACGGGTACAACTCGGCCCGGCCAGCGCACGAGTAAGGTCGAGAATGCGGATGCCGCTCAACATATGTTCTTTGTTACTGGTCATGTCTGTTGCTCCCTGAGTTATTATTGTTGTCGGGTGAAAGGTGATCCTTCATGGGCTGATACGGATGGCTTCTTTATTCTGTGAGTGAAAGTAACAGATAAATGCTAGGTGTTGCATATGTGATTAAATCGGGTAAGTATGTTTAATAGCGATTACATATTGAGAACCAGCGATAAAAAAGGAAGGTGCTTTGTTGCATTCAAAAAAGACGTTCAGTACATACCCCTTGTGGGTTATTAGCTTATTGGTTGTTCTCCTTGTGTTAAATACAGGTTGTGCTAAGCACCAGATTCATTCCTCGGTTAAATTTGAAAACATTGCCTTAACGGCGGATGATCTCGAAAGCTACGGTCTGGGTTTTATAACGCCTTCGACAGTGACTGGGCAAGAGCAGGACATACAGAGCCTGGCCTTCATTTTCGCCCGGGAGCTGGAAGATAGTCGGGCTGGGATTCACGTAGTCAGTCTGCCTGAAACACTCAGTGCTATTAATCGTGCCGACCTGGCCGATGAGTATAAGCAGATGTATATCGATTACAGCGATACGGGCATTTTCAAGCAGCCTTCACTCAAAAAGGTGGGGTATGTCGCGGGGGTTCGTTACCTGGCTCAATTGAAGCTTTCTGGCTTTGAACAGGGCTCGAAAGGACGTTTTGGTATGCTGGGTTGGCGTATGGTACAGACTAAACAGGCAAATATTCGCTTGTTCCTGCAAGTCTGGGATAGTGAAAACGGAGCCATAGTCTGGGAAGGCACCGAAGAGTTAATTTATTCCAATGACACATTCTCGGAGCAGCCAATAACCTTTCAGCTAGTCGTTGAAGAGGTGGCCCGTAATCTACTGAGTAAATTACTGCAAGAATAGTTTTTTTTGGTTTTTACGAGCTGTTTAGCTTCGTACGTTCTGCACAAACATAAGAATAATTAACAGCGGGCAGACAAAGCGGATATAGCCCGGCCAGATTTTCCAGAACTGGCTGTTCTCGGCTCCGGCAAAACCCGCACTGATTTCCTTCAGTAATTTATCACGGTGTAGTACCCAGCCGGCAAACAGGCAAAGCATAACGCCGAGCAGGGGTTGGCTGTATGTAGTGGTGAGGCTAACCACCCCGGCGAATAGCTGACTAAAGTTGTTAAGGATTAGCAGGCTAAACCCAAAGATGATGCTGGCCACGAGCCAGGTAGCGCGATAGCGACTTATTTTAAAGCGTTCGAGCACAAAGGTAACCGGTACTTCGAGCATGGAAATTGATGAGGTTAGTGCGGCAATGGTCAGCAGTAAAAAGAAAACCAGGCCAATAAAAGCACCGCCAAAACCGAGTGAATTAAACAGGCTGGGCAGGGTTTGCAGGATTAAATCGGGTCCGGCGATTAGCGTGTTTTCACTACTGTAGATTGCTATGCCCCGGTGCTGGGCAACGAACATTGCGGGAATAATTAACAGACCAGCGAGAAAGGCAATGCCGCTATCAATTAGTGCAACGTAAGCCCCGGTGAGCGGCAGGTTGTCAGTTTTACTCACGTAAGAGCCATAAACCAGCATGGTGCCGACGCCGAGGGAGAGGGAGAAAAAGGCCTGGCCCATGGCGCTGGTGAGTAGGATGGGATCGGTGATGAGGCTGAAATCAGGCAGTAGATAAAGGCGCAGGCCTTCCATCGCGCCGGGCAGGGTGAGCACGGTAGCGACCAGGCCGAGCATCAGTAATACCAGAGCCGGCATGAGCCGGGTTGACCAGCGCTCAATACCATCTTTGACACCGCGAGCGACAACGCTTGCGGTGAGTAGGGAAAACAATCCGCAGAAAAAAACATCGCGAAGCAAGCTCGACTGTGTGAGCCAGTTTGCCGCTGGTTCCTGGCCGCTAATGTCTGCCAGTGCAGCGGCCGCCTGGGCCATTAACCAGCCGGCAACGATAGCGTAAAAGCTGAGAATCAAACTGGCGATCACTACCCCGTACAGCCCCGTAGCCCGGCCGATCATTTTCAGGACGGGTTTTGTTGTCAGTTGGGGCAGGGCACCGACCATGTTGTGCCGGGTGTGTCGGCCTATTATCAGTTCAGCCATTAAGGCGGGATAGGCGAGTAGGAAGGTGAGAACAAGATAAACCAGTACAAATGCGCCCCCACCGTGGCTGGCAGTTTGGGTTGGGAAGCCCCAAATATTGCCGAGCCCAACAGCGGAACCGGTCGCTGCGGTGATAAAACCGAAGCGAGAGGAAAACTGTCCGCGCTCGCTAGCCACGCTTTTTACCGCCATTGTGAGTAAGCCTGAGTTGGTGGACGCGGTTATTTATTTGAAAACGGGTTTGCGTTTTTCTCTAAAGGCTGTGACGCCCTCTTTGGTGTCGTCATCGAGGAACAGGAAGGGCATAACATCTTTGGCGTAGGTCAGGTCGTCGCCACCGAGTTCGCGATTGTAGATCGACTTGGCGTAGCGAATGGCCATTTGCGGTTTGCTGGCCAGCTGGTCGGCTAGTGCATAAGCTTCTTCAAGTAATTGCTCGTGAGGTACAACCTTCAGTACTAGCCCTAAGTCTTTCGCCTCTTCGGCACTGAGTTTTACCCCGGTCATGCTCAGGTATTTGGCCTGCTGGCGGCCGACTAATTTATTGAGCCGAGCGATGGCAAAGCCGGGTAGCAGACCGAGCTGGATTTCCGGCACCGAAAACTTGGCTTGTTCGGAGGCAATAATAAAGTCGCAGGCGATGGATATTTCAAAGCCGCCGCCAAAAGCGTAGCCATTCACCGCGGCAATGACGGGCTTGTTGATTTGCTCGGGCAGGGCGAGGATGTCGAGCACCTCGTCAATAAAGTTTTTGGCGTAGGTGGAGGTGAATTCAAAGCCGCTGATGTCAGCACCCGCACAGAAGGATTTTCCGCCAGCCCCGGTGAGTACGATGACGCGAACACTATCGTCATGGCGCGCCTGATTCAGGGCTTTACAAAAGCCAGAACGAATACCTGTGCTCAGGGCGTTGAGCTTATCGGGCTCGTCGAAAGTGATAAGGGCGGTGCTACCGTTGGTTTCGTAATTAACGCTGTCAAATCGCATGGGGTCGGCCTTTTGGTAGTGGTTCGTTGATGCTAAGGGATGCTGGTATCAAGCTTGATTGGGGTGGAGTTAATTGTGGTGAGATAGTGCAACATTCTGTGCAGGGCTGACAAGTATCAGTCCCATGCAGAATTTAGCCGGTGATTAAATGGGGCTGTTTATTTTGGTGTTTGTTTGGCCAGATGGCCCTTAATCGTTTCTAGAAAGCCTTCCAGAATAGAGTAACCGAGAGGCACTACCACCAGTGTCAGAAGGGTGGATGACACATGCCACCAATTACCGCGACGGGTAGCGGGCCGTTGGTTTCGTGTCCGGCACCAAACCCCATCGCCGCTGGCAACATGGCCAAAATAACCGTGAAGGGGGTCATCAATACTGGGTGCAGGTGAATCGGGCAGGCGTCGATCAGAGCTTCATCGATGGACTTGCCGTTTGCGCGACGCTGCTTGGTCAGGTCGATCAGCAGAATGGCGTTTTTGGTCACCAGCCCAACCAGTAACACCAGACCAATCATTGAATAGGTATTCAAGGTGTTGTTGGTTAACCAGAGCAGGGCGATGCCGCCGATCATGGCTAGTGGTTGGGCGGTCATAATAATTAAGGGCTGCAAAAACGAATTGAACTGGCTGGCCAGCACCATGTAGAGCAGAACCGTGGCCAGGGTGAAAGCGAAGATTATATTGCTGGCGGTTTTGCCGAATTCCTCAGCCTGGCCTTTAAAAGCCAAGGTGTAGCCAACGGGCAGGATCTCTTCCGACAGCTGTCTGACCGTATCAATGGCTTCAGCCAGAGGTAGTTTGAGCTTGCCGTAAAAAGCCGCTGAATAACGCAGATCCAGGTGCGAAATCGATGCTGTCCCCAGAGTTTCCTCCAGGTGGGCAACGGTGTCGATGCGGATCATGGTGCCAGTGCGCGAGCGTAGGTAAATGCGATCGAGGTCATCTGTCGATTGAAAATAACCCTCAGCGGCTTTAATACGCACGTCGTAGCGTTCACCATCGCCGCGATCATCATTGAATTTGGCGACATCTATACCGCCGATCATCACGTTAACCGCCTCGGCAATATCTCTGCTGGAAAAGCCCAGGTCGGCGGCGCGGGTGCTATCGACACACAACTGGTATTGGGGCAGGGCGAGGTCGATATAGGCAATGCCATCCACCACCGACAGTTTCTCTTCGAGTGAATAGCCGATGACACCAAAGAGGATGAGCACCGCCGACAACATGCTTGTTAGCACGTGACGATGGATAGGGGGCAGGTTCAGGGTTTGTTTGCCCCGCTAACAGTCACCGGTGAGCCGTCGGTGAGAAAGCCTGCGCCATTGATGGCAATGGTTTCCCCGTCTTCTAGCCCAGTGGTAATTTCGATGTTGGCACCGAGGTATTCACTAGTAGCAACAATTTTTTGATGGGCGATGCCTTGGGCACAAGGATGGCATTGTCACGGGTGGAGATAATGATTTCACCCGTGACACTGGCTCCCGGTTGTCAGGGGCCAGGGTTGTCGATAATGGTGAGGATATCGATTGCCCGGTTGCTAGAGCCGACCGTGGGTCTAATTTACTGTATCGAGCTTTCGACAGTGATATCGGGTGCCAAAGGTGAGAGCAGTCTGAGCTTGAGCCCCAGGGTTAGTTTATTAGTTAGAGTTTCAGATAGTGGGAAGTGAGCCGCGCCTTTGCTTCGTCGTAGCGGTCGATGGAAATGAGCTTGTCTTCAATTAATTTGGTAAAGCGTTTCACCGTGCGGCGTTGGTTTCTCGCCAGGGCCTCAAGTTGGGCGACCTCGGCATCAGCAGTCTGGGCGGCGATGGCGTAATCCTCGGTATCGAACTCGGCGAGCAGCTGTCCAGGCATAACGTGCTGACCGGTAATGACGAAGCCACCGATGTGGCGTCCTTCAATCTCGGCAGAGACTTCGGGTCTGATGATGCTTTCCAGGGAACCGACGGAGTGTTCGATGACTTTAATGGTTGTGGTTTTGATTAGGGTAGTGCTGATAATCGTTGCCTTAGGGGCGGGTTTTGACTTGGCTGCTGATTCGAGTTCTGCGCCTTTGTCGTCCCCGCAGCCTGATAGCAACAATGTTAGGCAAGGGCAGATAGCCATATGCGGAAGTTCACACTCATATTAATCCTTTGCTAAATATCTGTCCTGTATGTCGAGCCAAACAAGCTCGGCAGCAAGTCGGTAAATGCAATTTTGCGGGTAAAAGGCACGAGTTTGTGTGTCTGGGTTTTGGGTAGTCGTGTGGTTGCGATATTTTAAAAAATCAATTTTTGTACTCTTGCCCGGCAGGGTCGAGAGTGTGCTCGTTACTGCCATTTGGAGAGTTAATTTGCCCAAATGGTACCATATAGTACCCTTTGGTATAAGAATCTTTAACCATGGGTAGTAACGCTCGGGCTTAAGTCAAGATTCTAAGCCGTTAATTTAGTTGATCTAGAACATTTTGCAGGCAGAGTATTAGCTTGCTAAGGGTTATTCCTCTATGTTTGAATTAAGGCAATAATTATTTTTTTTATTTTCATGGACCCTTGGCTGAGGCTTTTAAAGCACGTATTACGGGGTGTTTTGACCACGAGCATTGGCCTTACTGATCGCTGTATTAGCGGCTGATTCAATTAAGTACTTTTTTAACTAACTATTATTTTAAGGGGAAACCATTGGCTACTTGGAAAGAAGAAACGCAAACCCTAGCCGGCTCAGACCTTGTCATGATCCGAGGTGGTTCTGGAAAGCCACTATTGGTACTTCACGATGAGCTCGGCTACACGGGTTGGATGGGCTGGAACGAAGAGCTGGCTAAAGACAGGGAACTGATTATTCCCCTGCAGCCGGGTTTTGGTAAGTCGCCGCGTCAGGACTGGATGTGGCGTCACCGCGATCTCGCTAATTATTATTTGAATGTGATTCGTGAGTTGGGTCTGGAAAATCCTGATGTACTGGCCTTTTCTGCCGGCGCCTACACCGCTGCTGAAATGGCGGCTGCCAACCCTGAGCTGCTGGGCTCTATTACGCTGGTTGGCCCGATGGGCATTAAGCCGGATGAAGGTGAGATTTTTGATATTTTTGCCGCCACGATTAAAACCTGCTTACGTAAGACGGTATTTAATCAAGAAGCGAAAGAGTTCAGTGAAATCTACGGCGGCGAAATGTCGGCTGAGCAGTTTGAGCTGTTCGAGGACGCGCGTGCTGAGAGTGCGCGTCTCGGTTGGGAGCCCTATATGTTCAACCCCAGTCTGCCTGACCTTTTGCGCAGTGCCAAAAATGCCAAGCTGCCAACCCTGCTAATTCGCGGTAGTGAAGATGCCGTGGTACCTCAGGATTGTATCCGCAAGTATCACGATGCCCTGCCTCAGGCTAACATCGTAACCATTAAGGGTACTGGCCACCGCCCAGAAATTGAAGATAGCGCTGAATTTGTTGCCGCTGTTAAACATTTCCTCGCTTAACAAGAATTGGAGACTAATTAATTATGCAAATTGCACATTTTACTGAGCGCCCCGTACGTTATCTTGCCGAGGAGCCTGTTCTGGAGAACCGCGCTTTCTTTGGTGTTTCTAACAAGTATTACGATCGTGCAAAAGCGGCTGATGACTATAATTTTTACCTCGACGAAGCTTGTTTCTGTGAAGAAGTGGGTTTTGATGCGGTAGCGCTGAATGAGCACCACGGCAATCCTTTTTGTTCAGGTAGTGTGGTTAACATTGAAGCGGCAATTTTGGCGCGTATTACCTCTAAAGCCAAAATCGTTATTATTGGCAACATGTTACCCGGCGTTAAACACCCGCTACGAGTTGCCGAAGAACTGGCAACCATCGATACCATTTCCCGAGGTCGCCTGGTCGCAGGTTGGGTTCGCGGTGCGGGTAGCGAGCAGTTCTTTAACAATGCCAACCCAGCCTATAACCGTGAAATGTTTAACGAAGCTCATTCGTTCATCATGGATTGCTGGACTAAAGACGGTCCCTGGCGCTATGAAGGCAAGCACTTCCACTATCGTCACGTGAACCCTTGGGTTAAGCCTTATCAGGAAATGCCTCAGCAGTGGATCCCCGGTGTCTTGAGTGCGGAAACTGTTATGTGGTGTGCTGAGAAGCAATACCCTTACCTCGGCTTGGGTACGGCTCTGGGCCCAACTTGTGATTTGTGGGATATGTATGCCGATAAGTCGGCAGAGCTGGGTTATCAGGCTGGTCCTGAAAACTTTGGCTATCTGTTACCTATCTTCTGTGCAGATACCGATGAAAAAGCGCAGGAAATTGGTAAGGGCTTTATTTTTGGCGGTGGTCAAAATGCCTTTTCTCGTCCTGAGCACACGTTGCCTCCAGGTTATAATTCTAAGAGCGCGATTCGCATGCTGGGTCAACAGCCTGGTGGTAGTTGGTTGGGCGTGAGTAAAGAGAAGTTGATGGCGGGTGCCGATGATAGCTGGGACGCTTCTGCTTATGATGGTTTGCGTGCCAAGCTGGTCGCTGGTTATGAGAAGGTTCAGGACAATATGCAGATTGTTGTCGGTAGCCCTGAAACTTGTGCTCAGAAGATCAAGGACATCCTCAGCGTTATTCGCCCCGGTGTTTTTACTTGCTTTGCGGTACAGGGCAATGTCAGTGATAAGGATCGCTTGCGCAGTGTTGAGCTGCTGGGTAAAGAAGTGCTACCCGATGTGCGTAAATTTGCTGATGAAATTGGTTTGTTTGGACCCTTCGATCGTACGCCGGGTAGTGTCAAGCTGGCACCGGGCACTAAGCGTGCGCCCGTTGTCGACCGCGAGGCACTTGCAAAACTGAATCTGCCCTGATTCTTTAATGGTCGATTGAAATAAAAAGAGCGCCTACCTAGGTTATAGGAGGCGCTCTTTTTTGTCTGCAGTTTAAGAGTGTTTAACGCCAGCAGTTAGTGCTCAAGGGAGAAGCCGGCCGTCAAACCACCATCGGCTATAAATTCTGAACCGGTTGAGTAGGAGCTGTCATCCGAGGCTAGATAGGCTGCCAGTGTTGCCATTTCTTCGGGCTGACCGACTCGGCCCAGAGGGACCTTGCCGAAAAGAGCATTCATTGTTGATTCATCCATGCCAGTTTGCGTAATCATTGGCGTGTGAATGCCGCCGGGGTGAATGGAGTTGACGCGAATGTTATCGGGCCCCAATTCCATGGCGGCGACTTTGGTCATGCCCCGTACGGCAAACTTACTGGCACAGTAGGCTGAACCACCGGACATACCGATGAGTCCATCAATGGACGAAATGTTAATGATCGAACCACTTCCGGCATCTTTCATCGGGCCGGCAACGCTGCGCATGCCGAGGAAAACACCGAGCTGATTGATTTCAATGACTTTCATATAGTCGGCAACACTCGTATCGACCAGGGCTTTGACTTGTACAATACCGGCATTGTTGACCAGTACGTTAAGTTTGCCAAAATGCGCAACAGTTTCTTTGACGGCTGCGGCCCAGGAGTTTTCATCGGTAACATCCAGGTGAATGTAGTGGGCGGCATCGCCAATTTCAGCGGCGACTTGTTTGCCTTCTTCATCGAGTACATCGGTGATGACGACTTTGGCGCCGCGCGCAGCAAAGAGACGTGCTTCTGCTGCGCCCTGGCCTCGTGCAGCGCCAGTGATTAATGCAACCTTATCTTGTAAGTTATTCATTGTTTTTATCCTGTGTTTTAAAAGTTATAGTTTATTAAATGTATTTCGAAAAATTTCTTTAGTAGATATACAAAAAAAGGCCTGTTGTTTAACAGACCTTTCAGGTATTTGTTTCTAGTTGGGTTTAACCTTCCAGAGAAAAACCTGCAGTTAAACCGCCGTCAGCAACAAATTCTGATCCAGTTGAGTAGGAGGCATCATCTGAGGCGAGGTAGGCCGCCAGTGTGGCCATTTCTTCCGATTTGGCAATGCGACCCAGAGGACTCGCTTTAAAAGCTTCTTCTGCCTGTTCTTCGGTCAGATTAATATCATCGAGGATTTTTGTTTTTACCCCACCGGGGTGGAGTGAGTTGACACGTATACCATATTTGCCCAGCTCCAGAGCAGCGACTTTAGTCATGCCGCGAACAGCAAACTTACTGGCGCAGTAGGCTGAGGCACCGTACATGCCGATGAGTCCATCAATGGAGGCGATATTAACGATGGAGCCACCACCGGCATCTTTCATTGCTTCGACCACTTCACGCATGCCAAGAAAAACGCCTATTTGATTCACTTCGATTACCTTGCGGTAAGAGTCAAGAGATGTTTTGTGAACTTCTTTTGCGGGGGTGATAATGCCAGCGTTGTTGATTAATACATTGAGTTTGCCAAATTTTTCTACAGTAGCATTAACTACGTCTTTCCAGCCTTGTTCACTGGTGACATCTTGTCGCATATAGGCTGCTGAATCACCGATTTCGGCAGCGACCTGTGCACCTTCTTCATCAAGCACATCGGTCATCATTACCTTGGCACCACGTTCCACGAACAGTCGTGCTTCGGCAGCACCCTGGCCACGAGCGGCACCTGTGATTAATGCTACTTTTCCGTCTAGAGCTCCCATGAATTTTCCCCTGAGTTTTATAAATAGAATACAAATGGCTTTATTGCCCTGCATATATGGATCATTTTTATGAAGACCCAAATATAGAGGCTTTTAAACCAAAAGGCGAGTTGTAAGCCCTATTTCGCCCCCAGCCTTTCAGGAGGGGGTATTGATGGGGGGTATTTAGATTTGTTTGCATAAGGTGGCTTGTGTAAAGATGGCAATTAACTAAATTATAAACCTTGCAATTAATAGACTTAAATTAAGGAGCTTATTATGGATATTGGCGTATTAATGCTTTTTCAAAACCACCCTAATCTGCCGATGGCCGATTACGATATGTACAAAAAAGAGCTTGGCGTTTGCGAAATGGCGGAGCCCCTGGGTTTTGATTCTATTTGGGCGGTGGAGCACCACTTTACTGATTACACCCTCTGCCCCAACCCCATCGAAATGCTATCCTACCTCGCCGGTAAAACAGACAAAATTAAGCTGGGTACGGGCGCGATTATCATTCCCTGGCACAAGGATCCGCTGCGGATTGCCACTGATGTATCAATGCTCGACAACCTCTGTGATCGGCGTTTATTACTGGGCATAGGTCGAGGTATTGGCCGGGTTGAGTACGATGGCTTTGGCGTTGACATGAATGATTCGCGAGCTATTTTCGAAGAGTCGTCGCAAATGATCCTCGATATGCTTGAGACAGGCAAGGCCAAGGATCACGACGGTGAGCACTTTAAGCAGGTCGCCCGCGACATTCGCCCGGCACCGCTACCGCCCTATCTGGATCGCACCTATGTTACTTGTCAGTCTCCCGAAACGGCGGAGATTATTGCTCGACTGGGTTTGGGTATGATGGTGTTTGCCATCTCGCCGTGGAAATCCCGTGCTGAAGACTGTCGCGTGTATCGTGAAGCCTTTCTCAAGTATCAGGGCCGCGAGGCACCCCCGGTGGTTGCCAATGTCTTTGTCATGGTCGACGAAGATGGCGACCGCGCCCGTGAGCTGGCGGAAAAGTACATGACTGACTACTGGATTTCGGCGCTGGCCCATTATGAAATGGACGGCACTCACTTTACCGATGTGAAGGGTTATGAGTTTTACGCCAAATCGGCGGGCATGATGCGCGACCGTAGCTCTGAATCGATGGGCGACCTCTACGTCAATAATCAAATCTTTGGCACACCCCAGGAATGTATCGACCAAATGAATCATATTCAGGATTTGGCCGGGCCGGTTACCTTTAATGTTTCCTTCTCTTTTGCGGGACTGCCCTACGACATTGTGCATAAGCAAATGAAGCTGTTTGCCGAAAAATGTCTGCCTGTACTTCAGGCGACTGAGGTCGGGCAATCTGCCGATAAAGTCGCTTAAAAAAGACTTTCACGATCATCTGAAAAGAGTACTTCCCCACCTAAATCCAGCGCCGTTTTTCGGGGCTTGGGTTTAGGTAATATAATTTCTTTTGTTCGTCAGACCCCGTAGATAAACTGTTGGGCTGATACATTCATTTTAAAAGGTAAAGCATTGTGGCAAGACTCAGTAAATTAAGCCGTTCGGTTAAAGGTAGTGTGGTGCATGTAACGGGCGCTGCCAGCGGCATGGGCCGGGCAACGGCGATACTGTTCGCCGATGAGGGCGCAAAGGTAGCGGTTACCGATATCGACCTCGAGAAAGCCGACGCCGTGGCGCAAGAGATCAACGATGCCGGAGGCACTGCTAAAGCTTGGGCTTTGGATGTCTGCGATGCCGAGCGCATTATCGAAGTGACAAACGCCATTGGCGCTGAATTCGATGGTCTGGATATTCTCGTCAACAACGCCGGTCTGGGTGTGTTTGTGAAGCTCGATAGTGAAAAATACGAAGAGCGCTGGCAGTTCGGCATGGACGTATTGATCAACTCGGTACAGCGTTTGGTGCGGGCATCGCTGCCCATGCTGCGCAAAGCCGAGCACGGCCGTATTATTAATATTGCCTCCACCGAAGGCCTCGGTGCCACGGAGAACGCCGGGCCTTACACCGCGGCTAAACACGCGGTTGTTGGCTTTACCAAGTCGCTGGCTGTCGATCTTGGCCGCGATGGCATTACCGCTAACTGCGTTTGCCCTGGCCCCATTAAAACGCCACTGACCGACTTTATTACCGACGAACACAAAGTCACCTTTGCCAAGCGTCGTGTCGCTGTGCGCCGTTATGGTGATCCGGAAGAAGTGGCCCATGCCACCTTTAACTTTGCCCTGCCATCGGCTTCCTTTATGACCGGCGTGATTATGCCGGTCGATGGTGGCCTGTGGATTCGCAACGCTTAGGTTGGCTGACTGCAAAAGATTGAAGGAGAGCTGAAGTGGCGGATTGGCAGGTTGGTGGTGTCAAAATAACCAAAATTGTGGAAGAGGATTCACCCGTCCCCGGTAAGTTTGTACTGCCGGATGCGACGCCTGAGAAACTACTAGAGATCGATTGGCTAAGCCCCAACTTTATTACCGATAGAGGCTGGCTGAAGATGAGTATCCACGCCCTGATTATTGAAACTAAGGGCGTGAAAATCATGGTCGATACCTGTTTGGGTAATGACAAAGAGCGCATCACCGAAGCTTGGGCGATGCGCAAGGGCTCCTTTCTTGAAGACCTAGTGGCAGCGGGTCATCCCCGTGAAAGCATTGACTATGTGATTTGCACGCATCTTCACGTCGACCATGTGGGCTGGAATACCATGTTGGTTGATGGCGAGTGGGTGCCGACCTTCCCCAACGCGCGCTACCTGTTTGGCCGCAAAGAGTGGGAGGCCTGGGAAAAGGAACCCGACACCGAGCACTTTGGCCCGGTGCTGGAAGATTCCGTCAAGCCGGTGATTGATGCCGGTTTGGCCGACCTCGTTGCCTGTGACCATCAAGTTAACGATGAAGTGTGGTTTGAGCCGACACATGGCCACACCGCAGGGCATATTAGTGTACGCATATCTTCAGGCGGTGAAGATGCGGTAATTACCGGTGATATGACCCACCACCCTTGCCAGTTAGCACGGCCCGAGTGGTCCTGCTTTGCCGATTATGATCCGCCCAAGGCTATCGACACCCGCTGGGATTTTTATGCCAAATATGTCGATAAGCCGGTGCTGGTCATCGGCACCCATTTTTCACCACCGACGGCGGGTTATATCGTCGCCGATGGTGAGCGTTACAAATTGAAATGCTGAATAGCTTAAAAACTCAATCGTATTAAGGAGAGAAAAATGAAAGCGACAAGATTTCACGGTGTCGGTAAGCCGCTAACCATAGAAGATGTTCCCGAGCCCGAAGTAGGGCCCACCGGCGTACTGGTGCGTATATCGGGCGCGGGAGTGTGCCACTCCGACCTGCATGTTATTGATGGCGAAGTGGGCACACGGCAAAAGCCCATCACCCTGGGCCACGAAAATGCCGGTATTGTTGAAGCTGTGGGTAGCGATGTTACTGATGTTGAAGTCGGCGATGGTGTGGCGGTGTTTGGTGCTTGGGGTTGCGGCAGTTGTCGCGCCTGTGAAATGGGCGAAGAAAACCTCTGCTTAAACCCTATTTACCCGGGCATTATGGTCGATGGCGGCTGGGCCGAGAAACTCTACGTACCCCATTCGCGCAATTTGGTGAAGCTCAACGGTCTCGACCCCGTCGTTGCCGCACCACTGACCGATGCCGCTTTGACCCCTTATCGAGCGGTTAAAAAAGTATTACCCAAGCTGGCACCGGGTCGCACACTGGCAATTATTGGCGTTGGTGGTCTCGGCCACATGGCCTTACAAATCGCCCAGGCTTTAGCGCCTTCCGTGCGTTTGATCGCCATCGACCTCAGCGATGAAAAACTGACCATGGCCAAAGAACTGGGTGCGGATGTGGTGATCAACGCCGGGGATGATGTCGGTGCAGAGGTAAAGGCAGCCACTGATGGCGCCGGTGTCGATGCCATTATTGATTTTGTCGGTGCCGATGCCACGCTGAAAAGTGCTGCGGCGAGTGTTGCTGTCGCCGGTAAAATTGTCGTGGTCGGCATTGCCGGCGGTACGCTGCCCTTTACCTTTTGGGATATTCCCCTGGAAGTGGAAGTGACCACCAGTATTTGGGGCAACCGGCAAGAGCTGAAAGAAGTGCTCGAACTGGCACGTCTGGGGCATATTACTCCCCATATTGAACGTCAGCCGCTGGAGGCGATCAACGATGTCGTCGCGCGTTTACACGCGGGCGAAATTAAAGGCCGTGTGGTACTCACACCCTGATAGTTGCTTTACACATTACTCTTTAAAAACTGGAAGTGTTCAACTTATGCCCTTATCTCCACCGAAGTCTCGACAGCATTTACACACCCGCACCATCGATTTAGCAGGTTACTACCGTGATGACGGCCTATGGGATATTGAGGCGCACATTGTCGACAAAAAAACCTATAGCTATGAAAATAAGTGGCGGGGCACGGTGGCCTCCGGACTGCCCGTGCACGATATGTCGATACGCCTAACCATTGACCGGGAGTTAATCGTGCAGGGTATTGAGGTGGTTATGGATGTGCAGCCTTATACCATTTGCTCCGATGTGCTGGGAAATTTTCAGGGCATCGTTGGGCTGAAAATAGGCGCTGGCTGGAACAGGCGTGTGCGCGAGGTGGTCGGTGGCGTGCTGGGTTGTACGCATCTCGCCGAGCTATTAGGCCCATTAGCAACGGTGACCTTTCAAACCCTGTCGGCTGATTATGCGCGGGAGCTGATGGGTTTGGAGCCAGCGGCGCGGGGTGAAATGGCGTCAGCTCAAGCACCCTTTATGCTCAATGGTTGTTTCACCTGGTCACCGCAAAGCCCAGTAGTGAAAGCGGATTTCCCCGATTATTACCAGGCGCCAGAAACCATCGACGTACTTGAGCTGCGCTCCGATGACATTAAGTGAACATTACCGCATTGGCCTCTGCTTGCAGCGTGTGCAGGGTCTGATGAGTCGTTTATGTCAGCGCTGTCAATTGTGGAATTGAACGGCTGATGGCTCAGGGTGGGGTAGCAATTGGGGTAAAACGCTTCGAGCGTATTTTGCGTATTCCTACGCCCACCCCTTTTGACGTTGGTGATATCAACAGCTATGTGATTTTGCCCGAAGCGGGCTCTAAACAGCTGGTGTTAATTGATACGGGCGTCGGTACGGAAGAAGCCTGGCAGGGGCTGCAGGCGGGCCTGGCTGAAGTGGGTTATCGTATAGAGGATATCACTTTACTGTTGCTCACCCATGCCCATACGGATCATTTCGGTCAGGCCAGTCGAATCCGTGATGCTTCTGGCTGCGAAGTATGGGGCCACGAAAATGTAAGTTCTACTGTCGCCGGTTTCCTGCCTCCACCAGAGCGAATCGAAGTTGAACGAGCGGTTCTCCAGCGCTATGGCTTTAGTTCTGAAATGTATGACAAGGCCTACGATTATCGCGCTTATATTGCCGATATTTTTAGACCCTGTGAGCTTGATCGTGAGCTACAGGATAATGACATCGTGCCCATTCATGGTTTCGATTTAAAGGTGGTTCACACGCCAGGACATTGCCCTGAAGAGGTGGTTTTCTGGCAGCCAGAGAGCCTGCAAATGTTTTCTGGCGACCATTTACTGCCGGATATAACGCCGGTATGCTTGTTAGAATTTCCTGAAACAGTGGACGGTGAGCGTGTTCACACACTGCCCCAGTATTACAGCTCTGCTGACAAAATATTACCCTACGATGTGAGTTATATTTACCCAAGCCATGGCGATATTTTTCAGGATCACCGGCAGTTGATTGCTGGCTATAAATTGTCGACAGAACGGCGCTTATTGAAAATATCGAAGATACTTAAGCAGCACGGCATGCTGACACCGTTTGAGGTGGGTAAGCTCAGAGGTAATGGGGCATCTTGACATGCTTTTTGACGAAGGTTTTGTCACGACACGAGAGGTGGCTGGGGTGATTCACTATGAATTGTTAATGGTCCCTGGCCCTGCGGCCACCTTTAAACCGGTAAGGTATTGAAAACGGAAGGAGGACAGTTGTGAATCACGGTAAAGCCAATGAGCTAATCGGTACCTCGGTGGTATCGTTTGAAGATGCACTTGCGTGTATTTTGCAGCGAGCGAACAAAACACTTCGTGGAATTCACACGATGGAAGTGATCGATAAAACTGTATCGATAAAAGAGAGCGGCGAGATGGAGTATTGCGTTCGTGCTTTTTTAAAATTTGATATGACACCACCGGATTTATTACACCTATAGGATTGAATGATGAGCGTATTTAGTGTGTCCAGTGTCAGTGCAGCATCCCCCGTCAGTTTTCAGGATGCTCTGGAAAAGGGCTATTCCCGGGCGAGCTCCACCCTGCGTGGTATTGAGTCTATTGAGGTCATCGGTGAGCGTGCAAATGTCGAAGCCGGAGTGATCAAAGAGTACGTTGTCGATCTTAAAATAGTATTTGCATTAGAGAAGTGATAGTTGGTTCTCAAGTTTGACTTTCCAAGATAATAATAAGGCCAAGACACTCCAGTTTTTTGGGTGTTTGATGATAGCCTGTACTAACGCGATCAGTGGCAGTTTCTTTCTGTGTCTGACGCTGTAGTTAGTAGTAGGGCGTAGTTTTCGACAATTCAAAATGTAGCCCTTCTACCAGTAAATCGTTCAGAACAATAAATTGGCTAATGGGTGTGCAAAATGGATGATATGGATGAAGAGGTTCTCCAACTTTTCGTAGAGGAATCTAGAGAGCATTTGGCAGGTATTGAAGATGACCTGTTGGCTATGGAAGCAATGGACGGGCTCGACGAAGATCTTGTGAACAGGGTGTTTCGAACCTTGCACACGATTAAAGGTGGCGCTGGTTTTTTTGATTTGATCAACCTGCAAAACCTTGCTCATTCTATGGAGAATATTCTCGACCTAATTCGTAAGGATGAGCTACAGACGACGAAAATGATTGTCTCCTCTCTGCTTGCGGGTGCTGATACTGTTGCCAGTATGGTTGACAATCTGGAAGCATCGAATGATTACGATATTTCGGAGCATTTATCTGTTTTTGATGGGGTTTTAAAGGGCGACGTAGCTCCTGAGGCGACTGTTGTTGCACCCAGTGAAGCTGCCGAAGTGAATGAAGCAGAGGAGCAGGAAGCACCTCCAGAAGAGCCTGCTGATACAGAACAGGTCGTTGCTGAGGGCGTCGCTCCAGTTGCGGAGCAAGAACCCACTGCTCCTGAACCAGCAAAGAGTACGCCGGCCGCCCCCGTCGCTCCTGTAACCAAGGCCGTTGCCGAGGCACCTAAGTCTGCAACGCCAGATGCTAAAGCTACGCCAGCAAAAACAGCAACAACGACGGGTGATCAAAGTATACGCGTTCATTTGTCACTGCTTGACCGTCTAATGGAATTGGCAGGTGAGCTGGTACTGACGCGTAATTCGCTTATTCAAAGTGTTGAAACTGGTGATCCTGCCCTATTACAGCCAGCGGCAAAAAAAGTTGATGCCATTACCTCTCAATTGCAGCGCGCAATTATGTCGACGCGTATGCAAACGATCGATATTGTATTTAGTAAGTTCCGACGCATCGTTCGGGATTTATCGGGTCAGCTTGGCAAACAGATAAACCTGGAAATCCTGGGTGAAGATGTAGAGCTCGATAAAACCATTATTGAAGCTCTCGGCGACCCGCTGACCCATCTGGTGCGTAACTCTATTGATCACGGCCTGGAAACGCCTGCACAGCGTAAAGCGGCGGGTAAGCCACCATTTGGTCAGCTGCGCTTACACGCTTTCCACGAGGCAGGCCAGGTTGTCATTGAGGTTAGCGATAATGGTGCGGGCATCGACCCAAAGAGAATTGCCAGTAAAGCCATTGAAAAAGGCATGGTAAGCGAAGAAGAAATAGCGAGGATGAATGAAAAGGATATCGTTCGACTGATTTTCCAACCGGGCTTTTCGACGGCTGAAGAGGTGACCGATATTTCCGGTCGTGGTGTTGGCATGGATGTCGTCCGTCAAAATTTGGCGAAGGTTGGCGGTGTTGCCGATATTGAATCCGTACTGGGTAGCGGCACAACTATTCGCGTTAAGCTGCCCTTGACCCTAGCGATCATTCCCAGCGTGTTGGTTGGAATTAGTACTGAAAACTTTGCCATTCCACAGGTTAACGTGGTGGAAATGGTGGGTATTGCCCCCGACGAAATCAAGACTAGAATTCAGCACGTTGGTGGTGTTGCCATGTTGCGTTTACGGGGTGACCTTTTACCCTTGATCGAACTCAGTGATTTCTTTGGTATTACACAAACATACAATGATGTTGATACGGGTTCCGTGAGGGAAGAGCGGCGAGACCGGCTTGCTGATCGTCGGGAAAATGAAGATCCCGACGAGACGACAAATAATTTACGTGGAGGAGTTGAGCGTCGAGAAAGTGCAGACAGTAGCGTAAATATCGTCATCGTTGCAGCGGGGGCCTTTAAATATGGTATTCGTGTGGACGAACTTCATGAATCGGCAGAAATTGTTGTTAAACCTCTCGGTATGCACTTTCGCGGTAGCAATGAGTTTTCGGGTGCGACCATTCTTGGCGACGGTACGGTGGCTCTCATTCTCGATGTCGATGGCGTGCGCCGGCTCAGTGGCGCCAGTGAATCCCAGCAGACCGAGAGTGATATGCGCGGGAGGGACAGTGAAGAAGCTCATGATGTGGATTCTTGCTCCATTCTTATTATTCAGCACGCCGAAGATGAAGTGTATGCCGTTCCTTTACAATTGGTGGCAAGAATTGAAAGGTTCTCTACATCTGATTTGCAGGATGTCGGTGATCGCAAGGCCATTAGCTATCGCGGTGGTATCTTGCCACTGATTTCTCTTGAGGGAATAGTCAGTTCACAACCATTGGATGTTAGCACCAATGAGTTTTATGTGATTGTCTATACCGTGGGCAATGAAGAAATTGGCTTAATGGCTTCGGATATCAGGGATATCGTGGACTACAAAGACACAATTGATAACCGTACTCATAAGCGAGCAGGCATTGCTGGCTCGATGATCGTCAATGGTGAAATTTTACAATTTCTTGATCTTTACGGCATTCTTGAGTTGGATGACCCTGAGTGGACCGAGCATCTTATTGGTAGTAATGAAGAATCCAACCATACCGTTCTGCTTGTCGAAGATTCTCCATTTTTTCAGTCACAAATGAAAAAAGAAATAGAGGCAGCTGGCTTTATCGTGCTGACAGCGGACGACGGCTTGTTGGGCCTGGAGGTGTTACGTACCCACCCTGAAATCACGATGGTGCTTACTGATATAGAAATGCCTAATATGGATGGCTTGGAAATGGCGCGAGCCATTAGAGCTAAACCGGAATACAAAGATCTTCCTTTGGTGGCAGTGACCTCACTCGCGGGTGCTGCAGCTGAACAAAAGGGAGCTGCTGCGGGCATTGATGAATATCAAATTAAGCTCGACCGTGAACAGTTAGTTGATGTTTGCCGACGCCTTTCCAAGCCCCGCATTGTAAGCGCTTAAGTATAAGTCAAGGAGAATAAGTAATGAGTGAGACATTATTTTTGGAAGATACCGAAATTATCGTTTTCAGAGTGGGTGATATTACAATTGGTTTGCCAATTACCGAGGTGAGAGAGATTTTCAAATCACCCCAAATTACTCCCGTCCACACAGCCTATTCCTATGTAAATGGCGTCATTAATTTACGTGGCAGCATTGTCACGATAATTGATTTGAGTAAGCGTATGAGCTTGCCGATAAACCGGAATGTAAAAGCAGTACATATTGTTCTTGTGGAGATCGGTGAAGAGCTAATCGGGCTGTTAGTCGATGGTATTGAAGATTCAGTGTTTGCAAGTAGCGATGATTTCTTTCCCGTGCCCGCTACTGTCAATGGTGCAGACAGCAACTATTTCCGTGCCTTATTTCGGCGAAAAGAAGACCTGGTGGCGATGCTTGATCTCGAAAACACGCTGGATACTGAAGCCGCTTAATGATGAGTTTAAGGCTATTAATTGTTGATGATTCTGCGATGTATCGACAAGCCTTAAAAAATATTGTGGCAGCAATACCTGGTGTGCAATGTATTGGTGGGGCCTGTGATGGCAAAGAAGCGATTGAAAAAATCATTTCTGAAAAACCAGATGTTGTTACGCTCGATATGGAAATGCCGGTCATGTCCGGAATGGACGTTATTAAGGCGGTGACATCAAAAAAATTAAACACAAAACTGATTATCGTCAGTGCTTGTTCTCAATCGGGGGCGGAAGTCGCCATTAGCGCGCTTAAGTTAGGGGCCTATGATTTTATCACTAAGCCTAACAGGCTGGGTGGGGGTGGAGCCAAAGAGGATATTCGTCGACAACTGGAAGAGAAACTGGAGGCCTTAAATGGCGGTTTTAGCTCCGCATTAAGAAAGCCTGTAGAAGCTACTAGCAATACTAAGATTAGCTTCCGCCCTCAACCCGGTAATAAAATATCGATACCGTTGAAAAAACCGGTGTTGACGAGAGCACAAACAAGGCTACCGTCGTCTGTTTCTAACCGAGGTTTGTCACCGAAAGCGATTGTTATGGGGTGCTCGACAGGCGGCCCAAAGGCTCTGTTGAAACTATTTTCAGGGTTACGGAGCCAATTAGACGTGCCTATCTTTATCGTGCAGCACATGCCTCCGATGTTCACCCAGACCCTGGCGAAATCTATTGATGAAATCAGCTCAGTTTCGGTCAAAGAAGCTGAAGATGGCGATAAGCCATTACCCAACCATGCATATATAGCACCGGGGGGGCGGCAAATGAAATTGGTGCAGGGAGATTCAGGTATTGAAATAAAAATTACAGATGAAGAACCAGAAAATTTTTGCAAACCTTCTGTCGATTATTTTTTTTCAAGTGTGGCTGAAATTTATGGGTCACGTGCTTTAGGTGTCATCTTAAGTGGAATGGGTAGTGATGGCCGTGAAGGATTACGAAAAATGAAAAGTCATGGTGTGACAGTTCTTGGTCAGGACGAGGAGAGTTGTGTTGTTTACGGAATGCCCCGTGTTGCTCAGGAGGAGGGTCTTGTTGATCAGCAAGTTGGAATCGATCAAATGGCTTTGGCTATTGAAGATGCTTTAATATCATCGAAAAGCGGTTCAAAAATTGATCAGAGATTGTGAAAGAATGAAACTGCCAAAAGTGGCCAGCGAATTAAGAAAGTAAAGAGGCTGCTGAGCTTAAAGTTGTTAAGAGAAATATAGCTGTCTCGTATAAAGATATATTCTAAGACGAACAATGTGTGGTTGGTATGACTATATGTGCTGTTATTATTTTTTATTAAAGGTTTGTATGAATGGTAAATAATGATGTGCATTCGATGACGGATCATGAGTTGATCAAGTTTATTGAGCATGTAAGGTTTCAGACAGGTATCAACCTGGATGCATCAAAACGCTATTTACTTGAATCCAGGTTGGGTCCGATTTTGCAGCGGTTTTCCCTAGATTCCTATGCTGAGTTATTAAGGTGTGTTGCCATAGATAGCTCAATTGAAAACCAGGCATTGATTAGTGCAATTACTACAAATGAGACGTATTTTTTTAGGGATGAGCACCCCTTCGATCTGTTCAAGTACAAGCTCATCCCCGACCTGCTAGGCAAAAATCAGAATACTGCGGTGAAAATAGCAAGTGCAGCGTGTTCAAGTGGACAAGAGGCTTATAGTATGGCCATGGTTTTGAAGGAAATTCTGTTTGACCTGACAGCTTTCAAGGTTCAAATAAAAGCATTTGATATATCAGATGAGATTGTCGCTGCAGCGAGCAGGGGGGAATACTCCAAGTTTGAAGTAAAGCGAGGCTTGTCGGACGAACAAATACGCTGTTATTTTGATTGTGCTGACAGCCGGTACCAGGTAAAGCCAGAGCTTCGTTCTATAATTTCGTTTAGTAAACAAAATTTGTTTAAGCCCGCTGGAATTATGGGCAAATTTAATATTATTTTTTGTCGCAATATTGTCAACTATTTTGAGGAGAAGGACCGAGCTTTGTTGTTTGATAATTTGGCCGCAATGTTGCTGCCACGTGGTGTCTTAGTGATTGGCGCTACAGAGTTCATAAACGATAAGTCCGGTAATTTTGTAAAGAAAAGTGAAAAAGGTTCGGTGTATTACGAAAAATTAGGCTAATGCGAAAACTGAGATCGGATCGGACTTTTTTTCCAAAGATTGTCGGTATTATGTCTTTTGCTTGTTCATTTAAGTAAATATGGAGTTGGTTAATGAAAGTGCTTGTTGTTGACGACAGCGTCGCCATGCGAATGATTGTCAAGAAAATGGTTAAAGCTGCAGGCTTTAGTGCAGATTTCATCGAAGCTGCTGATGGGCAGTTAGGCCTTGATAAAATCAAGTCAGACTCTCCTGATCTGGTCTTATGTGATTGGAATATGCCCAATATGTCAGGCTTAGAATTACTAACAGCTCTCAATGATGAAGGTATTACAGTGGACTTTGGTTTTGTTACAACAGAGTCATCAGATGAGATGCGTGCGAAAGCTGAAGGCCTTGGAGCTAAGTTTCTTATTTCCAAACCGTTCACCAAAGAATCAGTGTTTGATGCATTGAAATCATTCTTCTAAAAAATCGATAAAAAGGGGCCGCTTGTGAGTTTCAGTACGCCGTCAAAGGCAGAGTTAAAAGATATGCTTGGGATGCTTTTCACTAACCTGGAAGTTAAAGATTGTGATCCGGTAGACCTCGGTACGGATGATCTGTTCTTTGGCTTGTATCTCGATGATGATGATACTCCTGCCACCCTGGTGGTATGTGACTTACCTTTTTCAGCCTACTTGGGTAGTTCGATGACGATGTTGCCTCCGCCCATTGCAGCTGATGTTATAAAGAGTGGAAAGCTTGAGGACATGATGGTCGGTAACCTCAAAGAGGTTATGAATATTGTATCCCGACTTTTCATGTTGCGCGGCGGTGCTCATTTGAGATTTTCGACGCTACACCCTGCCAGTGAAAGTTTGCCTGAAGCCGTTTCTAGTCTATTGACAAACATTGAAAAACAGGTGTTTTTTGACGTGGAAGTCCCGCGCTATGGGGCTGGTAAAGTCGGGTTCTTAGTGCCAGCGATTTAGTGACCTAGATTATTGGAGCTGGTTAAGAAGTGTGGAAGTGGCCGGTGATGATACCTATAGAAGTGTTGGGTTTTCTGGATATGGTGCATTGTTTCTTTTGTGCAATATCATTATATAAATCTTATTAAGTAATGACGATCATGGATGATATTACCCCTTATAAAATAATAGTACTTGGAGTGTAATTGGCTATGGTTGCTTTTTTGAAAGACGTTTTTGGAACTGGGGCGGAGGAATTTCTAAATCGATATAGCCTTGCTGGCCGTATTGGTGGTCTTGCTTTTGGTCCGATTATTGCACTGGTGATGTTTCTAATATTCACCTCTTATGGAGCGTATAAAGACTATCAGCAGAATGTACAGATTGAACGTCTTGCTGAAATTTCTAAGCTGGTTGGAAATACAATACATGAGATTCAAAAAGAGAGAGGCCTTAGTGCTGCTTTCATTGGTGCTGAGGGCTCCGAAGATACTGAAAAACTGTTAAAGACTCAGTGGGCTCTAACCGATCAGTCTTCTCAAAATTTAAGTAAAGCCCTAAGCGGTGATTTGGATACTTATGGGGAGACATTTGTTACGACCGTCGATACAGCTAATGAAGCTATAGGAAAATTTCAAGAAGTTCGAGATTTTGTTGTAAATATTGATTTCCGCACATTTAAACGAGAAGTTGAAAGGCGGAAAGCATTGCTTTATGTAGAGAGGGCTGTTTTGACTCCATTAGTCCCTTTAGCTGATGACGCTGGCGTTCGTTTCGCGAAGATAGAGGGTGATTTAGCCGCCCTAGTGGATCAGATGCTAGGGCTTGCATCCAGTGCAGAAATGAGCGCGAAACTTTCGTCTTTATCAACATTACTAAAAGTAAAAGAGATGGGTGCTAATGAACGAGCCCTCATCGTTACCGCTTTTAGTGATGGTCTTTTTACGCCTGAATCCTATTCTGAGTTTCTCCGCTTAATGGGCGCTCAAGATACCTTTTTAACCGTGTTTCAAAGTAGTGCAACTGCTTCTAATAGGGATGCTTATGATAATACAGTTGCAGGAGATACAATTGTAGATGCTGAAGATGTTCGTGTTTTTATAACGGATATGGAAGGTGGTGACATGACCGGTTCAGGTTATACCGGGCTTGAGTGGTATGACATGTCAACGCGTAAAATTAATTTAATTAAATCAGTTGAAGATATTGTTACTGCAGATATTGTGGCAGATGCAAGTGAGAAAGCATCAGCTGCATTTACTATGGTATTAATATTCAGCATCGTTGCTGTCGTCGTCGCTCTCCTTGCATTTTTTGTGTTCATCGTCTCCAGAAGTATTTCAAAGCCACTTGCACTGATGAATGAGGCTATGTTGAGCTTGGCTGATGGTGATATGACTGTTGTTGTTCCGTGCCTGGGTTACGGTTCTGAAGTGGGCCAAATGGCAAGTGCCGTTGATAATTTTAAACAAGGACGTATTGAACGACTTCGTCTCGAAGAAGAAGCGAAAGAGGCTGAGAAAGTTACACGCCAGCGTGAAGAAGAGCAGAGAGTAGAATCGGAAAAGGCAAAGCAGGCAGAGCAGGACAGAGAGCTTGAAGCTGGTCGTCGACGCGAGGCGAGAGCCAAAAAATTGGAGTCAAGGATTTCCGAATTTGATCAAAGTATTTTGCAGAAAATGAGTTCTTTTAATACGGCAATTACTGAGATGGAACAAGCTTCTGTTACTTTGTCTGATACAGCCCAACAAACGGAAACACAAAGTGTTGCTGCAGCGGCGGGAGCGTCTGAAGCTTCACAAAATGTACAGACGGTGGCTGCTGCGAGTGAGGAAATGGCCTCTACAGTTGCAGGTATTAACGAGCAAATGAACCATTCTTCTCAGATTACTGGACAAGCGATGGACACTATTGATTCGACTGCCCAAATTGCAATTGAACTGCAAAGCTCATCTCAGAATATTGGTAATGTTATTGATTTGATCAACGAGATTGCTGAGCAGACAAACCTTCTTGCTTTGAACGCTACTATCGAGGCCGCACGGGCCGGCGATGCGGGTAAAGGGTTCGCCGTTGTAGCCTCCGAAGTTAAAGAGTTGTCCAATCAGACTTCATCCGCAACTAATGATATTTCTGAGCACATAAAGCGCCTGCAAGAAATTAGTGCAAATGTCGTGACTTCTGTAGAAAAGACTCGAGAGGCTTTAAAAGAAAACTCCGAAGTTGCACTTAATGTCACTGGCGCCGTTGAACAGCAGGCCTTAGCTACTCAGGAGATCTCGCAAAATATTCAACAAGTTGCCTCCGGAACAGCTGATGCCAGTAGTCAAATCACCCAGGTGCAAGGTGGAGCGGCAACTGTGCTTCGCTCATCCGAGCAGGTGCAGGTTTCATCTGCCAGTTTGGCTGGGGATAGTCAGGAGTTAAAGTCGACAATCGAAGGTTTCCTTTCAGATATTAGAGAAATCTAATGGTCGATTGCGCCCTGCTTATAAAGGGGGCGCTGTATTTTTGCAGAACACTCAGTTTAAAACCCCATTCCACTTTAAACACTCTTTGTCTAGATCCAAAATATTTCACTCCTTTCAGCCTACCATCCAGTTTTTTATTCGCTCCCCCTGCTTACTGCAACGCCTCCATTACTTTATTGGCCTATAATATTGATTTCAGTGTAAACGTTTTGTTTTATAGAAATATGTAATGGTTTTTTTTTAAAAGGGTTTCGCTTTGACTGGCAAGATCAAACAGAATTCAAATAATAAACAGCCTGAAGCCTACGGTTTCTGGAAAACGGTACTTATTGTGCTTTGCGGTCATTTGGGTGTTAGGACTACAGAACAGCGAAAAACTGATTTTGAGAGGGCAAATGGCGTACATGTTTTCGCCGTTGCAGTCATGTATTTTTTGCTGGTAATTATCGCATTGATTGTGCTGGTTAATTATATTGCTGGCTGATGGTTTTCTGAATAAATAAAGCGTAACAAACTTTATATTTAATCTTTCTATGCAGTTTCAAAAATACTAGAGACTTCCCTCTGCTGCAACTCTCTACTTTGTCCGGGTAATAGTGTGGGGTCTAAAGCCAGCTTGCCGATAGACAGGCGGTGTAGCTGTAATACCTTGTTTTGAAAGCGGCCAAACATTCTTTTGATCTGGTGGTAGCGGCCCTCGGTTAAACTCACTTCGCCAACGTGACTACTGATAATTTTCAGTTGCGCCGGCTGCGTAGTGATGCCCTCATAATCAAAATACATACCCTTGGCAAAGGCGCAAATATAGCGTTCATCAAGGGGGTTTTCTAATTCAACGCGATAGCGCTTGACGATTTTATTGGCGGGTGAGGATAGTCGGCGGGACCAGCGACCATCGTTGGTGAGCAGGATTAAGCCGGATGAATTAAAGTCTAAGCGCCCAGCAATGTGTAGGTTGTCGCGTTCATTTTTATCGAGTAAATCGACCACGGTTTTATGTTTAAGGTCTTTGGTGGCGCTGACGACACCCCTGGGCTTGTGCATCATCATGTAGCGGGGCCTGTTGTTTTGTATGACTTGCTGGTCGAAGATGACATGGCTGAATTGATGAATGCTTTGCTGAACATCACAGGCCACACTGCCGTCTACCAGAATACGGCCCTGGGCGAGTATTGGCCGAATCGCCTGGCGCTTAATACCGAGCTGTTGGCTCATAAAGCGATCAAGGCGTGTGCGTGTGGACTGCATGACTACTTTATTATCCGTTGTGAGGGCTGGTTTTTAATTCTCAAAAAGGGGCATTTTACCCGCTTTCTGTGCTTTTAAGACGATTTGAATATCATCGGAAATTAACATGCCTGCGTTCCAGGTGGCGACGTAATCGAGACCGTCGGCGATACTGTGCTCGCGGGAGTAGAGTATGACCTGTTTACTACCGCGCACGCAGAGGGGCGACTTGCTGGCGATTGATGCAGCAATCGCGAAAACCTTTGTCATCATTGTCCCTTTATCGTCGAAAGATTCATTTGCCAGGCCAAGCTTAGTGGCTTCGACACCGTTAAAGTCACGCCCGGTATAGACCAGTTCACGCATTATGCCGTCACCTATTAAACGGGGCAGACGCTGCAGAGTGCCGACATCGGCGACCAGGCCAACATCGATTTCTTTAATAGAAAATACTGCGTCTTCAGTGCAATAGCGCATATCACAGGCGCTAATTAAATCGACGCCACCACCAATACAGAGGCCGTGAATAGCCCCGAGTACCGGTTTTCGGCATTGCTCAATAGCTGTTAATTGTCTTTGTAGCCAGAGTATTTCCTCCCGCAGGGCCTCTCGCTTGCGACCTTGGCAGTTTATCGACTCATCAATAAGTTCATTGAGCATGGCTAGATCAATGCCTGAGCAAAAATGCTTGCCCTGGCCGCTGAGCACAACTACGCGAACTTCAGTAGTGCTGCTGGCCCAGGCCATTGCCTCCCCCAGTTCTTGCCACATTGGCCGATTGATGGCGTTGGCGCGCTCGGGACGATTGAGTTGCAGGTGGGCGATGTTGTCTTTTAACTCAAGACTCAGGGTGGTGAACTTGGGCTGCATCTTATCTTCCTTATTATTTATTTTGTAAAGTTGCGGGCTTAAGTGTTATTGAGTGTCGATGGCGAAGAGTGTGCCGGAGATGTTTGCGTGGCATTGTCGGGGTAGGAGGGAAAAGACCCTTGCCCGTTCTTTGTGAGCTGGCAAGGGTCGGCTTTTGTCGAGAGTTAATCGGGCAGTGTTGCTAGATTCGGCTCAACTTTTTGAAAGCCAGCCAGGGCAACAATGGGGTGCTCGGTGTTGCTGGAGAAGTCGGTGATCTTGCCCCAATTATCGACAATTTGCTCCAGGCTAATGCCGTGAGTCAGGGGCAGGGTGACACCTTCACTGCGCTCCCAGCGCACCTGTGAGTACCAGCCGCCACCGAGCTCAAACAGATTGCCATTGGCGGGGCAGTCTTCGTGGCACAGATAGCCGACCAGTGGGCTGACAAAGCCGGGGTTGAGGGCTTTGGTCATTTTTTCTTCGAGAATGGTTTCGGTCATTCGTGAACCGGCGAAGGGTGCAATAGTGTTGCACTTGATATTGTACTTACCACCTTCCAGAGCCAGAGTTTGCGCCAGTCCGAATAAGCCGAGTTTGGCCATGGCGTAGTTAGCTTGACCGAAATTGCCGTAAACACCGGAGCTTGACGCGGTAAAAACCAGACGACCGTACTGCTGTTCACGCAGGTGGGGCCAGGCGGCGTGGGTGACTTTGAAAGCACCTTTAACGTGGACGTTGTAGACCTGATCCCAGTCGTCCTCTGTCATTTTATGAAAAGAGGTGTCACGTAAAATGCCGGCGTTGTTGATGAGAATATCGATCTTGCCGTAGGTGTCGAGAGCGGTCTGCACAATTTTGTCGCCGTCGGTTACCGAATCGTAGTTGGCCACAGCTTCGCCACCGGCGGCTTTAATTTCCTCTACGACTTTATCGGCGGGGCTGTTGCTACCGCTGGTGCCTCGGCCCTGCATATCGCCGCCGAGATCGTTAATCACCACTTTGGCGCCACGGCTGGCTAGTAACAGGGCGTGGGCTCGACCCAGACCGCCGCCACTGCCGGTAACAATGGCGACTCGGCCTTCATAATTTAGTGTATCGCTCATGACTCTTTCCTTTTTGGTTTGACGCTGCTTAAAATGCTGCACTTGATTTTTGAATACGGAATGTGGGCACTTAAATACCATAGATGCTGCTGTTTGTCAGTTCTTCGGTGTCAAACAAGGGGTTTCAATGATGTCTTCAAAATATACTAGCCTAGACCAGCAACTTTATGACTACATATTGGCGAGCTCTCTACGCGAGTCACCGGCTTTAGCCGAGCTGCGCGCCGAAACAGCGACTCTGCCCATGGCCGTGATGCAAATTGCCCCCGAGCAAGGGCAGTTTATGGCCCTGTTGGTCAAGTTGATGGGCGCGAGGCGAACCATCGAGGTGGGTGTTTATACCGGCTACAGTGCCCTGGCCGTTGCTGAGGCATTGCCGGATGATGGCCTGCTCATCGCCTGTGATATTAATGCCGAAACCACAGACATCGCCCAACGCTACTGGCAGCAGGCGGGAGTCGCCCATAAGATCGATCTGCATTTAGCTCCCGCCGTACAAACCCTGCAGGCTCTTCTCGATGAGGGGCCGGCGGGCAGTTTTGACTTTGCTTTTATCGATGCCGACAAAACCGGCTATAGCGACTATTACGAGTTGTGCCTGGCTTTACTGCGCCCCGGTGGGCTGATTGTCGTCGACAATGTACTGTGGGACGGTGCCGTACTGGATGCATCAACAGATGACGAGGACACTCAGGCTATTCAGCGCTTTAATGCTCAAGTTTGTGTTGATCAGCGTGTCGACCTAAGCTTGCTGCCAATAGCTGATGGATTGAGTCTGTTAAGAAAGTGTTGATCGATAAAACTAAAAATAGCGTTGTCGAGCTGATGAGCCAATATGCCTGAAGCGACTCAGCAGCGAAAAATCATCCACTGTGACTGCGATTGTTTTTATGCGGCGGTGGAGATGCGCGACGACCCCTCGCTGGCCACCCTGCCTATCGCCGTGGGTGGCAGCGCCGAACGGCGCGGCGTGGTTGCCACTTGTAACTATGCAGCGCGTGAATACGGCATACACTCTGCGATGGCGACAGCTCGCGCTATGCGTTTATGTCCCGGCTTAATTGTTGTGCCCCCCAATTTCACAAAATATCGGGAGATAGCTTTACAGATCCGCGAAATCTTTACTGATTTTACCGAGCTGGTTGAACCGCTGTCCCTTGATGAAGCTTTTCTCGACGTCAGTGCCAGCGAACTCTACCAGGGCAGTGCCACCTTAATGGCCGAGGCGATTCGTGCGCGTATAAAGAATGAAATTGGCATTGTTGTTTCTGCCGGTGTTGCCCCGAGTAAATTTTTGGCAAAAATAGCCAGTGACTGGCGCAAACCCGACGGCCTGTTTGTCATCACTCCGGCGCAGGTCGATGGCTTTGTGCTGGCACTGCCGGTGGGCAAGTTGTTCGGTGTCGGTAAAGTCACCGAAAAAAAATTGCATCAGCTGGCAATAAACACCTGTGGTGATTTGCGCCAGCTCAGTTTATTAAAATTAACCGAGCACTTCGGCGTGCTGGGCAAGCGTTTATTTGAATTGAGCCGGGGCATCGACAATCGGCCAGTGAGGGTCGATCGGCGCAGAAAGTCCCTCAGTGTTGAAACCACCTTTGTCGATGATTTGCCCGATGTCGCTGCCTGCATCGCGCGTTTATCGGATCTGTTGCAACAATTACAAACGCGCTATCAAAATATTGATGATTCTTATCAGGTGAGTCGCCATTATTTAAAAATGCGTTTTAGTGATTTTACCAGCACGACTGTAGAGCGCGAATTGCCCGATGGCATTACACTCGAAGGCTACCAGGGCTTGTGTGAGCAGGCCTGGTGGCGGGGTGAGCAGGGGGTGCGTTTGCTTGGCATCGGCCTGCGTTTTATTGATTCGACACACGACCAGGCGGGTCATCAGTACTCTCTGTCTTTTGAGGCTGACGCTGATGAACCCTCGTTGTAATACAAAAGGAATAATCTTGTATGGAACAGCCTGAGTTAAAATCTCGCGTTATGAAAGATAACAGCGCCGCAACCATGACCGATATTAATCTCGATCGGGCCCTGTGTCGTATCGCCCACATCCACAAAGGTATTATTGAAGTGCTGCGCTATCCCAAGCGGGTGGTCAGTGTCACCTTCCCCATCGAAATGGATGACGGTTCGGTACAGATGTTTAAGGGGTGTCGGGTGGTACACAATCGCACCTTGGGGCCAGGCAAGGGCGGTATTCGTTTTCACCCCGATGTCGACCTCAATGAAGTCAGCGCACTGGCTGCCTTAATGACCTGGAAGTGCGCCTTAATTGAAGTACCCTTTGGTGGTGCAAAAGGTGCAGTTATCTGCGACCCCAAAAAATTATCCAGCCACGAACTACGTCGTATTACCCGGCGCTTTATCAGTGAGCTGGGTGAAAATATTGGCCCTTACATTGATATCCCCTCGCCCGATTTATACACCAATGAACAAACGATGAGCTGGGTCTTTGATACCTACGATGTGATGCACAGCGGCACCAATAATCGCGCTGTAGTCACCGGCAAGCCGGTCTCCCTCGGTGGCTCTGTGGGACGGCGTGAAGCCACTGGCCGCGGCGTGTGTTATGCCGCGCGCCATTTTATTGCCAAGCACATGGTGCTAGGGCTGAGTAGTCTCAATGGCGCTACTGTGGTGATTCAAGGCTTCGGCAATGTCGGTGCTGTTGTCGCCGAGCAAATGCACTGTATGGGCGCCAAAATTATTGCCTTGAGTGACTCACAGGGCGGCATTATCGACAGGGAGGGTTTGGACTTGGCAGAGGTCGCAGCCTATAAACGTGAGCACGGTTCTCTTATCGGCTTGCCCGGCACCATGAGTACCACCAACGATGCGTTGCTGGAAGTTGACTGCGATGTGCTGGTGCCCGCGGCTCTCAGTCATCAAATCTGTATCCACAATGCCGAGCGCATTAAAGCGAAACTGGTGGTTGAAGCGGCCAACGGGCCAATTACCCCCGAGGGGGATCGCATACTTGCGGGCAAGGGTATTCAAGTGCTACCTGACATTCTCGCCAATGCCGGCGGGGTAACTGTCAGCTATTTTGAATGGGTGCAAAATCTCGAAAATCAGCAGTGGGAACTGGATGAAGTCAATGAAAAACTACTGAAAAAAATGAATAAGGCCGTTGATGTCAGCGTTGAGCGTTTGAAGTCACTGACTGCCGAAGAAAGCGCACTGCCGGAAGACGGCCATGCCTACCCGCTGGACTTGCGCACGGCAGCATTAGTTATCGCCCTTGATAAACTGGTTGCGGTGACTGCCCAGCGGGGGATTTGGCCTTAAACTACTGGGTCGTGTTTTGTGTCTTTATCTCTCTGGATGGAAATAACACTGGTTTTTAGTGTGATACTGAAGTTTATGGGGTGGGGCTAATGGATGCCTGTTAAATAGTTTAGAAAGCGTTTTACCGATTAATCGGCTTAGAATTCAAGGGAGTGACAATGAGTAAAATATTTGAAATTTATCTTTCTGACGCTGCTGGCAGACCGATGAAGAAAGTTAAACTAGCTCAACTAGAGGCTGGGAAGGGGATGGTCGGCGATCGATATTACAATGAAAAGGGGACTTTTTCTAAAAAGCTGGCAGGCTTACCTGATAAAGAGCTAACGCTTATTGAATTAGAACAGGTTGATTCTTTCAATCAGCAATACGGCTTTAACTTTACATGCGGTGACTTTCGTCGGAATATCGTCACCCAGGGCGTCAATCTCAATCAACTTGAAGGGAAGTTATTTACGCTTGGAGGGATTCGTTTGCGTGGAGTGAGACTTTGTGAGCCTTGCGCTCATTTAGCAAACATCATGGTCCCAGAAATCATGCCTGCTTTAGTTCATAAAACAGGACTGCGGGCGCAAATTGTTGAAAGTGGCATCATTAAACTAGGTGATACTTTGGCCGTACAAATAGACCAATAAGCGCTGAGGTTGAGCGCTTATTGGTCTTTAAAGAAAAATACACAGATTTAACTTTCTTGCTACATGCGCTCCATGGTTTCAATCCCCAATAACTCCAGCCCTTTTTGCAAAGTGTTGGCGGTGGTATTACTCAACTGCAGTCGGCTGGCGCGAGTCTCTGCATCAATATCGGAACGCAATATAGGGCAGTGTTCGTAGAAACTCATATAGGCACTGGCGAGGTCGTAGAGGTAGTTGCACAGCGTGTGGGGATAGCCGTCTTCGGCAACGGTTTTTAAGGTTTCGTCAAAGCTGAGCAGACTTAAGGCCAGGATTTTCTCTTGGGGGGTGGTGATGCGAATGTCGCCTTCAACTTGCCCGCGCTCTAATTCGGCTTTGCGAAAGACACTGCAAATACGCGAGTAGGCGTATTGCAGGTAGGGTGCGGTGTTGCCTTCAAAGCTGAGCATGGCGTCCCAGTTGAAGATGTAATCGTTGGTGCGGGTTTTGCTAAGATCGGCATATTTTACCGCGCCAATACCGACTTTACGGGCGATTTCTTTACTGGACGCAGTGTCGAGTTCGGGGTTTTTTTCGGCGATTAATTGCTCTGCGCGCTTTAAGGCCTCGACCAATAAGTCAGCGAGTTTAACCGTGCCGCCACTGCGGGTTTTAAAGGGTTTGCCGTCTTCGCCCATCATGGTGCCGAAGGGCAGGTGCTCGAGCTGCATGGCTTCGTGTACAAAGCCGGCTTTGCGGGCGACGGTGAAAACCTGCTTCATGTGTAGGCTTTGGCGGGCGTCAATAAAGTAGAGGGCACGATCGGCTTTCAAGGTTTGACTGCGGTAGCGCAGGGCGGCCAGATCGCTGGTGGCATAGAGATAGCCGCCGTCAGATTTTTGCACAATCACTGGACTGGGATTGCCTTTTTTGTCGGCCAGTTCGTCGAGAAAGACTACCTGTGCGCCCTCGCTTTCACAGGCCAGACCGGCTTTTTGCAGGTCGGCAAGCACTTGGGGGAGGTCGTCGTTGTAGGCACTTTCGGGACGGATATGTTCGTGGCTGAGGGTGACGTTGAGCTGGCGATAAAGCGCCTCGCTGTGTTCGACAGAGATGTCGATAAACTGCTGCCACAGTGCCAGACAGTGGGCATCGCCCGATTGCAGGCTGACCACGTATTGACGGGCTTTATCGGCAAAGGCCGGGTCTGCATCAAAGTGGCGTTTCGATTGCTGATAAAAGCCTTCGAGATCACCCAGGGCTAATTCGGGTTTTTCACCCTCGCCCACTTGCTCTTCAAGCTCGGCGATCAACATGCCAAACTGAGTGCCCCAGTCGCCCATGTGGTTTTGGCGAATCACAGTGTGGCCGAGGTGCTCGAGGACGCGGGCAATGGCGTCACCAATAATGGTGCTGCGCAGGTGGCCGACGTGCATTTCCTTCGCCAGGTTGGGCGAGGAGTAGTCGACGACGACGGTCTGTACTTGCTCGGGCGCACTGGCCTCGGCGGGGCTAGTCTGGCTCAGCGTAGTGGCGAGATAGTCATTACTGAGGTGGATATTGATAAACCCAGGGCCGGCAATTTCGACTTTGTCGGCAATGCCCTCTAACTTGAGATTGGCGACGATATCGGCGGCGAGCTCGCGGGGCTTGAGCTTCAGTCGTTTCGCGGCGGCCAGTGCGCCGTTGGCCTGAAAGTCACCAAATTCCGGTCGCGTACTGGTGGCGACATTGGCGGGCAACTCGGGGGGAATACCGGCGGCTGTCATTGCCAGCCTGACATGTTGGATCAGTGTTTCGCGAATATTCATCGTTGCTCGGCCTGTGTGCGGACTGGGGATTTTAGTGGCAGTGGCGGCGATTGCAACCGGCTTTTGGTTTAAGGATAGTCCAGCCGTGTATTTGCTATTTAAACACGGTTATATTGAAACCTTCTGGTCATTAAACGGGAGCACTCACAGCCCATGGTTTCTTTTCAAACACTCTATGAGGCAGCCCTGAATAATTGGGGTGAAGAGAAGGTTCTGTCTTTACTGCCGGAGGTGAACACGGCGGATAAATTACGTGCCGCTGGTGATGATCGCTATTTATCGGCGATGGCTCGCTGTGTCTTTCGGGCGGGCTTTTCCTGGAAGGTGATCGCCAAAAAATGGCCGGATTTTGAAACGGTTTTCGCCGGCTTTGTACCCTTGGCGCTGGCGAACTATTCCAATGACCGGATTGATGAATTGATGCAGGACACACGCATTGTGCGCCACCGCACCAAGATACAGTCGGTGCGGGACAACGCCCTCTACATTTGTGATATCCAGCAGAGCCACGATAGCTTTGCTGGCTATATTGCCGACTGGCCCGAAGCGTCTATTGTCGAGCTGTGGTTTGAGCTGAAGAAGCGCGGTAGTCGTTTGGGTGGCAATACCGGGCCAGGATTTTTACGGCTGATGGGTAAAGATACCTTTATGCTCAGCAAGGATGTCACCGCGGTGTTGTTGAACCATAAGTTGATGGATACCTTGAGCCCGAATTCAAAACGGGACTTGCTCAAAGTACAGGATATATTTAATCGCTTTCACCAGGACAGCGGCTATCCCCTGTCGCATATTAGTCGGATTATGGCGTTGAGTTTGCAGCCACAAAACTGAGCCCTTAGGATGATTTACAGACATAAAAAAACCCGGCAAACACCGGGTTTTTTGTATTGACTTAGAAGGCCAATGAAACGCTAACCTTTAAAGATTAGGCTTCGTCTTTTAGATAGCGCTCGCGTGAAGACAAAATTTCAGCATGTGCATCGGCTTTTGTGCCCCAGCCGCTAATTTTTACCCACTTGCCGGCTTCGAGATCTTTGTAGTTCTCAAAGTAGTGCTCAATTTGCTTGAGCAGCAGCTCGGGCAGGTCGGTGGCTTCTTCAATATCGTTGTAGATGGTGGTTAGCTTGCTATGGGGTACGGCGATGAGCTTGGCATCAACACCCGACTCGTCGGTCATGTTGAGTACGCCAACGGCGCGGCTGCGAATGACAGCGCCGGGTACCACGGGGTAGGGTGTAACCACGAGTACGTCGAGGGCATCGCCATCTTCAGACAGGGTCTGGGGGATGTAACCGTAGTTGGCAGGGTAGAACATCGGCGTGGCAACAAAGCGATCGACAAACAGTGCGTCGCAGTCTTTCTCAACTTCGTATTTAATCGGCGCGTGATTAGCGGGGATTTCAATGACGACGTTGATATCGTTGGGTAAATCTTTGCCAGCGGGGATACTGTTGTAGCTCATGTGCGATGCCTTCTGTTGGTTGCTTCTATTGGTTAAAACGCGGGTTGCCACGGCCTCTTAACAATAGACTTTCCGTGGGTGCTTTTAGTGCAGGCTTTTAGTGTGTAAAGCCCATGGCCTGGGCCAAGTGAGCGCGATTATACCGATGACCATTTTTCATTGCCAATGGTCAAATAACAATAAGCTTAGATTTAGGGCAAGAATATTCTCATTGCGCTCGGCAATAACTCGTTTAGAATACGCGCCTCGCAAATACCATTGCGAATTCCTAAGGGGTGGCTTCGGCCTGAGACAACAGTTCCAAGACAGGGAGTTAGGGAAGCGCTGAACCCTTGAACCTGATCCGGATAGTGCCGGCGTAGGAATAGGGTTGTCACAATCTCGCCTTTTTACGCAGCTCTTCCGGATCTCCTGTATTCACTTCTCGAGACTCCCATGAAATCCCCTCACTTTTTCGTTAGCTGCTTATCGCTGCTCAGCCTACAGTCAATGCTCACCCTGGCCGAAGAACACCGCGCCGATGCTCTGCCAGAAGTCGTCGTTACCGCGACCTTTCGCGACCTCGATATTCTTACCGTACCCGCTAGCCTCAGTGTGCTCGACCAGCAGGTCATCGCTGAGCGCGGTGGTGAACACCTGCAAGATATTCTCAATGCCGCGCCCAATGTCAACTTTGCCAGTGGTGCCTCACGGGGCCGCTACCTGCAAATTCGCGGCATTGGTGAGCGTAGCCAGTTTGTCGATCCGGTCAACCCCTCGGTCGGCATGCTGATCGACGATATTGACGTCAGTGGCATGGGCAATGCCGCCACTCTGTTCGACGTGCGCCAGGTAGAGATTTTGCGCGGTCCCCAGGGTACGCGTTTTGGAGCCAATGCACTGGCGGGTATGGTCAATATTCGCGCCAATGATCCGACAGAGGAGTTCGAAGCTCTCGTCAGTTCGGGTTACGGCAACTACGACAGCTGGAATATGGGCACGGTAGTGAGTGGGCCGCTGGCAGAGGGTTTGCTGGGTCGCTTAGCCGTGCAGCAAAAGCGCAGTGACGGCTATATTGATAACGACTTCCTTGGCCGGGACAACACCAATAATATTGATGAGTTAAGTACTCGGGGCAAATTGCGCTGGCTGGCCAATGATGAATTGAGTATTGATCTCACGGGCTTATATGTTGATATCGACAATGGCTACGATGCCTTTTCTCTCGACAATACCCGTCATACCTTGTCCGATCAGCCCGGTCACGATAGGCAGGAAACTGCGGCTTTTGCTCTGGCGAGTACCTGGACGGGGCATCAAGCCTTCACACTTAAAACCATCGTTAGCTGGTCAGACTCCAATCTCGAATACGGTTATGACGAAGACTGGAGCTATAACGGCCTTTGCGCCGGTACGCCTTGCGATGGCTGGGAGTATTCTTCCACAGATAATTATCGCCGCGACCGCGAAGCCAGTCGTTTTGAAATGCGCCTCACATCAACTGAGGCCGGTCAGTTGACGGGCAATACCGATTGGGTGGCCGGGGTGTATTTTGATCAGAAAGATGAAGACCTGACGCGGGAGTTTTTCGATTGGGTACTTTATAGCCCCGCAGAATTTGATAGCCGCTACGAGACTGAAAGCTTGGCTCTCTACGGTCAGTTGTCGAAGCCTTTAGGTGAACGTTTGACTCTGACCGTGGGTGGCCGCTGGGAACGCTTCGAGGCCGACTATAATGATAGTCGTGCCGTGAAGGCTTCGCCGGATGAAGACCTTTGGGGTGGGCAAGTTAGTCTTGAATACAGACTCGACCACAACACCATGGTTTACGGTCTGGTGTCGCGGGGTTATAAAGCGGGGGGCGTGAATGGTGAAGCCGTAGGCCGGGCAGCCAGTAATGGTTTCGCTCCGTCAGTTATCGCTTTCCTTAACGAGCGCTTGGAGTTTGATACCGAAACCCTGATCAATTACGAAATAGGTTTGAAGGGTTCATATCTGGACGACAGTCTGCAATTGCGTGTGGCGGCCTTTTATATGGATCGTGACGATATGCAATTGAAAGGTTGGTATAACGAGGGGCCTACCTTTGTTGATTACATTGACAATGCCGCCAGCGGCGAAAATATTGGGCTTGAATTTGAGGGCTTATGGCAGCTGAGTTCACGGCTTGGATTGTTTCTCAATTTGGCCTGGCTCGATACGGAAATCGATAATTTTATTGTGAAGGGCAATAGTGGTTTACTTGACAAAAGTGGCCGCGAACAGGCTCATGCACCGAACTACCAGTTTAATATTGGCGGGCGTTATGATTTTGGCGATGGCTTCTATGGCCGGCTGGAAGCGGAGGGCAAAGATTCCTTTTACTTCTCCGACAGCCATGACCAGCAGTCCGACAGTTATGAGTTGTTCAATGCCAGTTTTGGCTATCAGAGTTTGCACTGGGATATCACCCTGTGGGCACGCAACCTGACCGATGAAGATTACGCGACTCGCGGTTTTTACTTTGGCAATGATCCGCGTAAGTTTTATGCCGATGAAGAGTATGTACAGTATGGCGAACCAAGAGTTTTTGGCGCCAACGCCACCTATCGCTTTTAGGCGATTAAACTTTTAGTCTGATAAATAAGGGGTATACCATTATGCTGCTCAGTGCCGAAATTAGTATGTACCCTCTGGCGGAAAGCTATATTCCACCCATTGATGCATTTATTGAAAAATTAAATAGTTATGCCGGTTTGAAAGTCGAAACTTTTCCCACCTGCACGGTAATTATGGGCGAACAGGAAAGGGTGATGGAGGTGCTACAGGACGCCATGGTCTGGAGTCACGAAAATTACGGCAAGGCGATTTTCGTCACCAAGTTTATTCTCGATTACGAGGCTCTTTAATTGTTCGACTTTTTAAGCACCGCTCAGCAGCAGCTGCTCGCCACTTCGGTTTGGGAGTTGCTGGCAGTGCTGTTGGCCATTGCTTATTTATTGCTGGCTCTGCGTGAAAACAGTCTGTGCTGGTACTGTGCCCTGGCTAGCACGGCAATTTATATCGGCCTGTTCTGGGATGTCAGTTTGCTGATGGAGTCTGCCCTCAATGTGTACTACATGGCGATGGCGGTTTACGGGTGGTGGCAGTGGCGGGAGAGGCATAGCGATGATTCGAATCCTATTGCACAAAAAAGTGTTATTACAATACGCGCGTGGCCCCTGCTGAACCATTTGTTGGCCTGGGGCTTTATTGCGGTGCTGACGGTGGTGTCGGGTAGTTTGCTCGCCAACAATACCACTGCCGCACTGCCTTATCTCGACTCCTTTACCACCTGGGGTAGTGTTTTGACGACCTGGATGGTGACCCGAAAAATTCTTGAAAACTGGCTCTACTGGATCGTTATCGACAGCGTTTCCATAGTTCTCTATATCGACCGGGGTTTGTATTTAACGTCGCTTTTATTTGTCGCCTATGTGATTATTGTGGTCTTCGGTTATTTTACCTGGCGCAAGCGCATGGTCGTGAATGAAACGACGAAATTGGCTGCACAGAGTTGATCATGGTGGATAACACTGGAAGTTAGTTGCCGATGGTAGCAAGCGTTTACGCGAGCTGTTGTCATCACCAGCACCGCTGGAAACCCGGATTATAATAAGAAATGCCACTTTCTGATGCTGCTCGTACTGCCTTCGATACCTGGCCCCAATGGCGTCTGGGGCTGGATAGCCCGCCGACCATTATTCGTCGCCTGCCCGGTGGTTTGACCAACCAGCACTATTTGCTCAAGGCCGGTGGTTTAAGAGTGGTGATGCGCATCAATAACCCGGATGTCGCACGTTTGGGTATTGACCGGCAGCGCGAGCAAAAAATCCTCGAGCAGATTAACGGCAAGCCTTTTGCCCCCGCTGTATTTTATTGCGAGCCCCAGCAAGGGGTACTGGTGACTCAATATGTGGAGGGTGCACAGTGGCGGACCGATAGCCTGGATGACGAGCTAAAAATTGATAGTTTACTTGAATTGATTACCCAGATACATGCAGTGAGTCAAGGTATTCCCGTCTTTGATTACAGTGCTCACGTGCGCAACTATTGGCAGCGTTTGCGGGAAAGCGAGCAGCCTTTTCCGATGAGCGCTCAGCGTTTGTACCGTAGTATCGAATCTCGGCTACCGGCCTTTCAGGCGGCGATTAAGCAGCCCGTGCTTTGCCATCACGATTTAACCCCGGCCAATATTATTGAAAATATCGATGGGCAATTAATCGTTCTCGACTGGGAATACGCCGGTGCCGGTCTGCCTTTAATCGAGGCTATCGGCGCTAGCCGTTATTGGCAGAATATCTCATTCAGCGAGCGCATACTCGAGCATGACGAAGAGAACGAAGCCCTGGAGTTGGCCGGTGATATTGTCGATTTTTATGAGCTAGCCTGGACACATTTACGATAGTAAGCTTTTTAGTAAAATAGCCGATACTCATCTTCGCCCTTCTCTTTCTGTGCTGAAATTTATTTTTTTTTCAGTAGACGCATTACGCCTTACTTTTGTACTAGCTTTGTGGGTTTTGTTGATTACAAAAGTTGCTTATTCCCACCACAGAAGGTTGAATAAGCCGTTCAACAATTAATCTCGCCTTTTTGTTAAATAAAAATAGGTGAAACAATAATAAATACTTATAGAAAAATCAGGGAAATAGATATGCAACCCTTAGAAGGCGTTCGAATTATTGAAGTGACAACCAATGCCTCCGGGCCATTGGCGACCGGCCTGTTGGCCGACCAGGGTGCCGATGTGATTCGGCTGGAGACGATTGATGTGGGCGACCCCTCACGGCATGTGGGTGGTGTTCGGGGTGGGGTGACCGGGTACAACGGTTATATGAATCGCAATAAACGCTCCATCGCTGTCGATTTAAAAGACGAAGGCGTGCGACCCTATATTTACGACTTGATCAAAACAGCTGACGTATTCGTACAGAATTCTCGTCCCGGTG
Organism: Candidatus Reddybacter sp.; assembly: GCA_041277045.1. Classification (GTDB taxonomy): domain Bacteria; phylum Pseudomonadota; class Gammaproteobacteria; order Pseudomonadales; family Porticoccaceae; genus Reddybacter. The sequence goes on from JBGFSY010000002.1 coordinate 212,066, forward strand.
CGCTGGAGCGTTCGGGCTATGGTTTTGAGCAGTTACACGAGATCAACCCCGATCTTATTTATCTGTCGATATCCGGTTTTGGCCCCGACGGCCCGGCTGCGGGTTTGCGCGTTTATGACCCCATTATTCAAGGGGCTTCGGGTTTCGCCTATGCCCAGGGTGTGGGTGGCGATGCGCCGGAATTAGTAAAGACCATTGCCAGCGATAAAATTGCCGCTTACACCGCCGCCCAGGCTATATCATCGGCGCTGTTTGCCCGTGAGCGCGGGACTGTGGGTGGGCATAAAATTGACGTATCTATGCTTGATGCCAGCCTGGCATTTTTGTGGGCCGATGTGTACTGGAACCACAGTTTTGTCGGTGATGAGGGCTTCCAACCCAAGCCCTTGATCTCTGAGTTTTATCGCGTGGTAAAAACGGCTGATAGCTACATCACTACCATTATTGTTGGCGATGCCGAGTTCAAGGCCGCCTGTAAGGCCCTCAATATGCCGGAGTTATTGGCAGACCCTCGCTTCAATACCTTGATGGAACGTTTCACCAATTACGGTTTAATGCTTAATGTCATTGAGAAAAAAGCCGTTTCAATAAGCACCGCCGACCTGGTCGCACGTATGGAAGTCGAAGGCGTGCCCTGTGGTGCGATTAACACCTTTGACGAAGTGCTTGATGATCCGCGTGTTGCTCATTCGGGTTCTATTATCGAGTTCGACCATCCCCGTGGTGGGCGTATGCGCCAGGCGCGCCCGCCCGCCGTTTTTAATGGCGAGCCAGCCGGTGTGCGTCTGCCGTCACCGGCACTGGGTGAGCATACCGATGAGCTACTCGGCTCTATTGGCTGTAGTACTGATGAGCTGGCCAGTTTGCGTAGCGCGGGGGTGATCGCCTAGCAAGCTATTAAAGGGGGTGGATGTTCAAATTCGCCCCTGCCGACCACACCTTCGTGCAGCTTTTTGTTTGAGAGGGCGGTTGCGGTGCGTGTAATCAGTTAAAATACGCGCCGGTAATCATCTTGGGCAATGACGTGGACAATGAGGCACAAAAGCTAGAGCACGCTGCGTCCATTGCCAAAGTGCACAGGTGGCTGCAGGAGGTGGTGATCGGCTACAATTTCTGCCCCTTTGCCCAGCGTGAATTTGATGGGGGGCGCGTGCGTTATTGCGTCTTCGAGGGACGTAAAAGCAAAGGTGCCATTGCTGCGCTGCTCGATGAGCTGCACTTTCTCGATGAGCACGCCGACATCGAAACCACATTACTGATACTCGCCGATGGTTGGCGTGACTTTTATGACTATCTGACACTGTTGGACACGGCTCAACAAGCGCTGGACGATGCTGGTTACGAAGGTGTCTATCAGTTGGCGAGTTTCCACCCCGACTATGTCTTTGCCGACGAGGCCGTCGATGATGCCTCCAATTATACCAATCGCTCCCCCCTGCCTTTGCTGCATCTTCTGCGCGAAAGTAGTATTGATCGTGCTATTGCCAGTGATCCCAATGTTGATCAAATTCCCGAGCGCAATAAACAATTAGCGCGTGCTAAAGGTGCTGATTTTTGGCGCTCCCTGTTAGCAAAAATTGATTCCTAGTTTTTTAAAGTTTTTTAAAGTCTTTGAAGGTAGCTTGAAATGTTAAAAGATCTGAACCTGCATCATGGTTTACAGACGGCTTTGGCCACGCTGAAACTGGCCGCGCCGACCGATGTTCAAGCACAGGTGATTCCCGAAGCACTATCTGGTCGTGACCTTCTGGTCAGTGCCAAGACCGGTAGCGGCAAAACCCTGGCCTATTTAATCCCCAGTGTTCAGCGCATTTTGTCTGAACAGCAGGCGGCGAATGCCGGTACTTTGGTGTTGATTTTGGTGCCGACGCGGGAGTTGGCTCGGCAGGTCGAAAAACATTTTGCTCCGCTGGGTAAAAATACCGGCCTGCAAGCGGGAGTGATTATTGGCGGCAGCGATTTCAAATATCAAAAATCGCTTCTGCGTAAAAACCCAGAATTTATTATTGCGACACCGGGTCGCTTGGTTGAGTTGCTCAAGGTTGGCAGTGTCGACTTAAAAGCCCTGCAAACCCTGGTGATTGACGAAGCCGATCATATGCTTGATCTGGGCTTTCGAGCCGATGTGCTGAGCATCGTTGAGGCTTGTGCGCCGCAGCGGCAAACCTTATTGCTCTCGGCGACCCTGCGCCATAGCGGCGTGACCCGTATTGCCAGTGAAATTCTTCGTGACGCTACACAGATAACGGTGGGCAGCGAACGCAGTCGCCATGTGCACATTCATCAACAGGTGATATTGAGCGACGACAAAAGCCATAAAGAAAAGCTGCTGGTTCACTTGCTTAATTCCAATGCCGACGTCGATAAAGGTCGAGCTCGGAAAGAGGCGGTATCACAGTCTGCTAAAGTGCCCGTTGAAACGAGTGACGCTCAAGTTTCACCAGTAACAGAAAGCGGGGATAAATCACCCTGGGGCAATGCCAAGGTAAAGGTGAGGCCGCGTCAAATTGATGCCGATGACAAAAATTCTGAACAAGTAAAGCCTGGACAAGGTGAGCCCGAGGGCACCAGTTCTGAGCCCGGCAACGCGCGCAAGTCACTTATATTCACCAATAAGCGCGTCACTGCCGATCAATTGAGTGCCTTACTGCGCTACCACAAGTTTCGCGCCGGGGTACTGCACGGGGAGCTGAGCCAGGAAGAGCGTAACTTCATGGTCACTCAGTTTGCTGAGGGCAAAATAAACGTGCTGGTGGCAAGCGATGTGGCTGCGCGGGGTTTGGATGTTAAAGATATCGACACCGTGATTAACTTTGATTTCCCCCGGGGTGTCGATGACTATATTCATCGCATTGGCCGCACGGGTAGGGCAGGTCGAGAGGGCTTGGCAATATCGTTTGTCAGTGCCAATGACTGGAATTTGATGGCTGCTATTGAGCGCTATACCGAGACTGCCTTTGAGCGGCGCACGGTCAAGAGTTTGAAGGCCAAATTTAGCGGCCCGAAAAAGCTCAAATCCAATGGTAAGGCGGCGGGCAAGAAGAAAAAAGTTAAAGGCCAGGACAAGAGTGCGAGTCGACACCGCAATACGAAGAACAAAGGTAAGCGTAAGAATAAAGGAGGTGGGGCAAAGGGCGGTCAATCGCCGGCCAATGACGGCCTATCGCCCTTGATGAAGAAGTTGCCCCAGGAGTAAATGGTTTATCCGTTTGAAATGAGCTTTTCGGCAATTGTAGGTTCGGCGTGCTGACCCATAATGTCGATAATTTCTGGCACCACAGACATGAAGTGTCCGGTTAACTTCGGGTCAAAGTGTTTGCCACTTTCCCTGCGAATAAGATTCAAGGCGTCAGGTAGCTCCCAGGCTTTTTTATAGGGGCGCACTGAGGTTAGCGCATCAAAAACGTCGGCCAGGGCTGTTATGCGAGCCATTAAGGGGATGGCTTCTCCCTCCAGTCGATTGGGATAGCCAGTGCCATTCCATTTCTCATGGTGAGATAAACAAATTTCTCGCGCATTTATCAATAATGCCGATTCATCACCCTTGAGTATGTCGGCGCCGATTTGCGAATGAGTTTGCATGATGTGCCATTCATCGGGCGTTAGTTTGCCAGGCTTCTGCAAAATGTGGTCGGGGATACCTATTTTGCCGATATCGTGCATGGGCGCGGCATTGAGTAAAAGTTCACATTGAATATCGTTCATGCCACTGGCTTTGGCAATGAGCGCGGCGATTTTACTCATGCGAATGATATGCAGGCCTGTTTCATTGTCACGGTATTCAGCAGCGCGACCGAGGCGGCGTACAACCTCTAGCCGTGAATCAACCAGCTCCTGCGTGCGTTTGTGAACCTCTCTTTCGAGCAATTGGTTCTGATGGCGCATGTAGGTTTGTGCGCGGCGAACCTCGAGCAAGTTGCGAATGCGTGAAAGTAACTCATGGGTATCAAAAGGTTTGACAACGTAATCTAAGGCGAGGCTATCCAGCGCCTGGTGTCGATAGCGGCGGCCTGTTTGGGCGCTTAATACGAGAACAACGGGTTTATCTTCACCCAGGGCCTGAAGTTTTTCCATCACTTCATAGCCATCCATATAGGGCATGTTGATATCGAGCAGCAGAAGATCAATGGCTCTTGTTTTGCAAAGATCAATGACATCTCGAGGGTCTTGTGTCGACACCACATTTTGATACTCGGCGACCTCCAGAAGCGTTTCGAGCAGCCTTATATTGGCGGCCTCGTCATCGACAACTAAAACGTTCATTGACTTCAGGTTTGTTAGGCCTGAATTGCTGGATTTCATTAATGTCCCGGATCTTATAGGTTGGAGGCTAGTCTAGTGGTTTTTAACAAATCTAAGTTGTTATTTAACCTTGTTTTGTTAGCTGGTTCCGCAACTAAGGGCTGTTGTTGAATCAGCACAAAATCACAAGCGTTCAAGTGTTGTAGGCAGTTCTATCCAGAAGGTAGAACCTTTGCCGGGTTCACTCTTGACACCGATGGAACCGGCCATGTTTTCGATAAGCCCTTTGGCTATTACTAGCCCAATGCCACTACCCTTGGTGCTAGAGTGTTCAGCGCCGAGCCGTTCAAACGCAGAAAACAATTTACCTTGTTGATCGTTACTGAGTCCCTCACCCGTGTCTGTAATTTCTATGCGTAAATTTTTACCGTTAAGCGCACAGTTGATGCTGATACTGCCGCCGTGGCGGTTATATTTAACCGCATTGCTTATCAAGTTGAGCAGCACTTGTTTCAGGCGTTTGCGGTCTGCTTCGACACGATAAGGATGGCCGCATGGTTTTTTACGCTTGCAGTGAGTTGACGTAAAAGTGATATCGCGTTCGGAAGCCAGTGGTGAGATAAGCGCCTCACATTCTGCTACCAGCTCAAAGGTGTTAATGGCTTCAAGGTGTAATGCCATATGGCCACTTTCAATTTGAGAGAGATCGAGTATTTCGTCGATAAGCTCCAGCAGGTGCTCGCTGGCATTGTTGATTTCCGCTACGCCGGCACTCTGTCTATCACTTAAGGGTGAGTTTTTGTCCATGTTTAATAGCTGTCCAAAACCCATGATCGCCGTTAAGGGGGTACGTAAATCATGACTAATACGCGACAGAAACTGGGACTTTGCCTGATTGGCTTTATCGGCCTCTTGTTTTGCTTCCATTAGGGACCACAAGATCTGCTTTTGTTCCAGCGCAATGGTTGTAAAGCGAGTAAGTTCATTGGTTAGCGAAACACAGTCGCTGTCTAGTGGATATTGTGTCGTGCTAAACATGAGTAGAATACCCAATAGCTGTCCGGACGATGACTGGATTGTTCTTGTGCAGCAAATGAAGCAACCGGCTACAGAGATGGCTTCGCGAAAGTCTTGCCAATCAGCATGGCTCGAAATATCGCTGATAATGCGGGCTTTATACAGTATTTGGCGAGCATCGATCGTTACAGTGTTTACTGTGGCGCGAAAAGAGGGAGGCAGGCTTGGGGCCGCGCCGCATTGCATTTGACCGCTTACGGGGTCGATGGTCAGTATGGCCCCCAGTCTGTCTTGTAGTGTTGCTTCGACCTGCTCAATCAACAGGGTAAGAGTATCTGACAGTGGCGCATCTTTGGCGATATTTTCGAGGATACGACGGTTGTCCTCCTGCTTTTGTTCGGCTTCTTTACGCTCTGTAATATCCTGTACGGTGCCGCGAAAGCCCGTCACTTGGCCCTTTTTATCGCGCACAACCTGTCGAGCTATTTGAACCCAATGTAGGTTTTTTCCATTGGGGTAAATACGCACGTCAATTTTACTCTGACCTAAGTCGACAACATTTTTTTCGTCGGCGCTCATCGCCAGGCGATCTTCAGGGTCAATTTGTGCAAACGTTTGTTCAAGAGCCCGTTGTTTGTCTGACTCTTGCAGCCCGAAAATACGTAGTGCCTGTTCAGAGCAGTGGAGCTGGTTGTCACACAAATCCAGCCACCAGTCGCCGATGGTGCCTATTCTTTGCGCTTCGTTTAGACGTCTTTGCTCTTCCTTTAAGCCCAGCTCTATTTCTTTGCGTCGAGAGATGTCCTGCACCACACCCAGCATACGGATGCCATCGCCCCTACGGTTACGGATAACATCGCCACTTTCGTGGGCCCAGTGCACCGAGCCGTCCGGCCAAACTATACGGTGTTCAATATTGTATTCCAGACCATGCTCAATGCAATCTTCGATCGCAAGGTTCACCAAGTGGCGGTCGTCGGGGTGTATTGCCGCCTGAAAATTTTCGTAGGAGGTTTTTCTTGTGCCGGGTGAGTGGCCAAATAAGGGGCCTATGCAATCGGACCAGTGCAGTTCACCACTGCCGATATCCCAGTCCCAGGTGCCAATATTGGCGATATTTTGAGCGCGGTGGAGACGATCTTCACTGATTCGCAAGGCGGTGATATCGGTGCGCACAGAAATGTACTGCCAGGGTTCACCCTTGCGATCGAGGAAGGGCACAATAGTCGAATTGACCCAGTACTCACGACCGTTCTTGGTGAGATTGCAAATTTCGCCATGCCACACCTTCCCAGCCCGAATTGTGTGCCACATGTCTTCGTAAAGTGCTTTGTCGTGCTGGCTAGATTTAATCAGACGGTGGTTTTGGCCGATTAATTGTTCTTTGCTATAGCCGCTTATCGCGCAAAACTGCTCGTTGACGTCGCTTATACGCCCGCTAATATCGGTAATACTGACGATATTGTGCTGATCCATGGCGAAGTGGTAGAACTCACTGCGCTCCAGGTGGTGCAGTAATTGCTGATCTAATTGGCTCCTGGAGTTTGTCTGTTTTGCCCGAGCAATAATGCTATTAACCAGTTGTTCGGGCTTTGTTGATTGACTGGTGAAAGTATCGCCCCCGCTGCTCATGGCCTCTAGATGCAAAGCTTCCTCAGCGTGGGCGTATAAGAAAATGATAGGCGTGTGTAACGTGGCACCGTATTGGCGGATGACCTGGCCCAGCTCAAGGCCCGAACAGGCGGACAGCTTGAGGCGGATAACGATGACATCGGCCTTAAAATGATTCAGGGTGTGCAAAATATCCAGAGGCTTGCGCAGGACTTTAAGGTTTAGCCGCTCGTCACATAAAGCTTCCTGGTAATAGCGTGATTGAGCGGCTACATCATCGACGATTAAGACCTTGTAGGACACAGAGGGTTTGGTGGCAGTAGCCAATGCATGATCGAGGGCGCTAAAGAGTGCCTGGTGGTCGACAGGCTCGGTGAAAAAAAACTGGCCACCGGCGCGTACCGCCGCCAAACGCCTGGCCACACTACTATCATTCGAGGTAAATAGTACCGGGGGAAGTGTCTGTCGCTCTTGCTTGAGTTGTGAAATTGCCTCGATACCGGCGTTGTCATCTTCGCTAAATGAGGTGTTGAGGATGATGGCCGCAGGTGGGCGTTCATGTTCGAGAGCTGCCGGCAAATTATTAAGCTCGGTGAAGAGGCGCACCGCATAGTTGGCTTCTGTTAGTTGCAATAGCAGTGTTGCTGCCCAATTTTTATCGTCATCAAGCAGATAAATAAGTCTGCCATCTTGAAATACGTCATCCGTGACACTGTGTAGTGTCGTGTTCATAGTGGCTTAAAAGGCGGGTGCCAGTCTCCAGTTGTTGTGTGCTGTTACGGCAATAGCGAAGATAATAACCTTTTTTATTGTGCGGCTATAGTGTTGGCCTGCCAGCAGATAACAAATACAGCGGATAGATTTAGCTAAGGTGTCCAACTTTAACTGACATGGTAATGAAGGTAATAGCTTTAGGCCTGGTGGATGCTTTGCCGATTAATGGCTTTGAGACCTGGTTAACATTACACCTGCTAGATAAGGGCCTGAAATTGAGGTGGTGGCGACGCTCACGGCGCCTGCTTTTGAGCGCTATAATACCCACTAGTAAAACTAAGGGTGTGAAAGAGAAAATGGTCGGTATTGGTAAGACTTGTGTACTAGAGGTCGTGAAACAAGTGGCGTTTGGATTTTACCTGGATGCCGAGGAGCTGGATAATGTCCTGCTACCGAGCAAATATGCGCCGGATGAACTGGCTGTGGGTGACACTATTGAGGTCTTTCTCTATCTTGATTCTGAGGACCGGCCCGTAGCCACCACGCAAAAGCCGAAGGCCTGTGTTGGCGAATTCGCCTATTTACAAGTGGTGGATAACAGTGGTGTTGGCGCGTTTCTGGACTGGGGCCTGGAAAAAGATGTACTGGTGCCTTTTGCCGAGCAGCACCGACCTATGGAGGTGGGTAGTTCCTACCTCGTCTATTTATATGTCGACAGAGTCGACGGGCGGATTGTCGCCTCATCGAAAATTGATAGTTTCCTCAGTGATGATAGCGTCAAAACTTACACACCGCAGCAGCCAGTTGATTTGATTATCGCCAATAGTACTGAGCTGGGCTACAAAGCCATCGTCAATCACAGCGATTGGGGAGTGCTGTATAAAAATGAGGTCTATCAGCGTTTAAGTTTTGGCCAGTCGATAAAGGGTTTTATTAAATACATTCGCCCCGATGGCAAGCTTGATTTAAGCCTGCAGGGCGGACAAGAGGCGCGGGACAATAATACACAAAAGATTTTAAATTACCTGCAAGAGCAGGGTGGTTTCGCCGCCGTACATGATAAGTCTGATCCGCAGTTGATCTCCGAGCTTTTTGGTATGAGTAAAGGGGCTTTTAAAAAAGCCATTGGCGGACTGTATAAACAGCGAGTGATTCGTATTGAAAAGGACGGCATCTATCTGCTTAGTGAATAGCTCAGTTCGCTAAGCCCCGAGGGTTGGAGTATATTTGTTCCCTCTTATAATTATAAAGCTCTGAACACAGGGGCTATATTCGCGAGATGCTGACAAAAAAACAACGGACATTTATGGGCTGTTGACTCTCGCAGGATGTCTTTCATGGTTAAATTAAACCTGCTGCTTTTACTCGTCGTATTACCATTAGACTTGTTTGCGGAAACCGAACAAAAGTCCGCATTAAGCTTTTTTGGTGCCGAATTGTCGGGCAATGACGAGGGTTCTATTCCGCCTTGGCAGGGTGGTATCGCCACGCCGCCCGCTAACTACAAACAGGGCGACTGGCACCCCGACCCCTACATCAACGATGTGCCGCTATTTACCATCGACCAGAGCAATGTGGGGCAGTATCAGGGCAGATTATCCGCCGGCCACCGGGCGATGCTGGCGCGCTATCCCGATAGCTATCGCCTGAGGGTTTTTCCCAGTCGCCGCAGTGTTTCCTATCCTCCGGCTATTGCCGAACAAACCCTTAAATATCGGGGTAAAGCCAGAGTCGTTGACGACGGTGCGGGTATTGCGGGCATCGTTCGTGGCATTCCCTTTCCCGAGCCCGAAAATGGCGAACAGGCGATCTGGAATATGCGACTCAGTTACAAAGGGGGTGGCTACCGGGGTTATTTTACGACGGCGCTGACGGCAAAAGATGGTACTTACGAGCTGGGGGTTTCGGCTCATGAAATTGAATATATGTACGGCGACCCAAGAAGCACCCTGGCGAACCTCAACAATATAAAAACTCGTGCGGTGATGTATACCCTGCGCCCGGCAAAGAATGCGGGCTCCATTTATTTATATCATTTTTTGCTCAACAGCCGTAAAGAGGAGCGCCGCAACTGGACCTATAGTCCGGGCAAGCGACGGGTTAAACGCTCGAGTATGATTAGTCACGACCAGCCGATGTCGGGTTCCGATGGCATCCATATTTGGGATCAGGGGGACATGTGGCTTGGCCCCATTACCGAGTTCAACTGGACACTGTTGGGCAAGCGGGAAATGTATGTGCCCTATAACGCCTACCAGCTGCATAGTGGGGCGACGGCTGTTGATGATATCGTCGCGCCAAAGCATCTTAATCAGGATTTGGCGCGGTACGAACTGCACCGTGTTTGGGTGGTTGAGGCAACACGCCGAGAGGGCAGCCGCCACCGCTATCAACGTCGCCGTTACTATCTGGATGAAGATTCTTGGCGCGTGATGTTTGCCGAGCACTACGATGAGCAGGGTGAGGTGCATCGCTTTAGTGAGGCTCACCACATCAATTATTACGAGGCGAAGGTTTTTTATACGACCTTGGATACCTATTACAAGCTCGACACCGAGCGCTATTATTTACGCCATGTCGACAATGATTATTCGCCTTTCGATTTTTCCTTTGACCAAAATGCGAGCTACTATATTCCCGGGCGCCTGAAAATGAAGGCCAAACGTTAGATAGACGCTGCGTAAAAATAATAATACTGGAGACATTTTGTTCACTATTTTTTTTCCGCTGCAGCGGAGTAGGCTTGGCGCAACTGGTAAAATATCGACCACAGATTTTTTTTATCAGCAGGGTACTTATTGGCTGTTGGTACTGGTTTTGTTATTAGCCTTCACTGATGCACAGGCTCTGCAAATACGCTTTAAAGACCGGGATATTCTATTCTTTGTCGATTCAACCTTCACAGCCAGTGCCGCCATGCGCACGCAAACGGGACAGCAGGGTGCGGCATCGGGTAACCGCCAGGTTTTTTTGGGGGGTGGTGATATTTATAGCACACCCCTATCCCTGCTTGTCGATGTCAGTGGTAGCAAGGGCGACCTTGGTTTTTTTGGCCGGATTTCTTACATCTACGACCCGGTTCTTTCTGGTAAAGACTGCAGTAACTGTTATCGGCCAACAGAGGCCATGATGGCCGATGGCATACATGATAGCGCACAGCAACTAGCGGGTAATAAGTTACGTTTACTCGACCTTTTTGTCTTTAACACCTGGCACTTTGATGATCACCCAGTGAATATTCGCGCCGGTAAGCAGGTTATCTCCTGGGGTGAGAGCAATATTATCAGTGGTGGTATTAGTCAAATGCAGAACCCGGTGGATCTCGCCAAAGTGACGACGCCGGGGACTGAAATTAAAGAAACTCTGATGCCCCAGGAGTCCGTTTATGCGCAGTTTGGCTTGACCGATAATATTGGTATTGAAGCCTATTACGTGTGGAACTGGCGCGAGTCTATTTTTATACCGACGGGCACATTTTTTAGCCCCTTCGATTTACTGGGTGCTGGGTATAATCCCGATATAACACCGGGTGTACCCTATAAAGGCAGTGGTGCCAGCGATGAACCCGATGGCGGGCAATGGGGGCTGTCGATGTCGACCTATATGGAGTCGTGGAATGGTACTGACCTGAGTATTTACTGGGTGCGTTCCCACGCGTTTACGCCTTTTTTAGCCATTGACAATAACTACAACGTGCCCGACCCGGTGCTCGGTGGCTTGACTGCAGGGGGGTATGAAAAAGTGTTTTCTCAGGATCAAGATACTTACGGGATTTCTGTCGGTGGCTTAATTCCCGGTAAGTTGGGTATTTCTTTTCAGAGTGAACTAAATTATAAACCCGACTTCTTCGATACGCGTCACTGCGCGACCTGTCCGGCTAAAAGCAGCAATGTGCTGACTTTACTGGGTAGCATGAACCATTCGGCAAGCTATAATTTTCTCGGTTCCGACAGAGTCAGTCTTGTTTTTGATATGCAAATGCAAAAAATTAATAATCTTGGCAGCGATGGTCGCTCCGCGTTTGGCAGCCGGATTAGTGACTTTTCCTGGGGCTATATTGCGCTGGTGACACTGGATTATCAGGATGTTTTCGCCAATATAAAAATCTCACCCTCCATCGTCTGGGTTCACGATGTAAAGGGGTATGAGCCAAATGCTGCGGGGGGGCTGTCAGAAGATGAACAAGCGATCAGCACCAGTGTGAATTTCTCCTATTTATCGAGTCCTTCATTGAAATTTACCTACTCGACCTGGCTCGGTGATAATGGTGCCAATTACGATCGGGACAATCTTTCGATATCGTTTAAATATAATTTTTAGTAATTTATTTTTTGCCAGTTATTGTGTAAATCTAGGAACTTCTTGTTCGACAAACAGCGTCGAGCCAGCCGGTATAGAGCTGCTGCCTTAAGGTCGCTGACATAGTGGGACTGGTTTGTTGCTGGCAGCACCACAGGGCAGTAAGGCTTGCCAGTGAAGGGTAAATACCCGCTTGCAAGCCGGCTAAATAAGCCACGCCAAGGGCTGTTGTCTCATTCATGGCCGAGCGCTGTATCTCAATATTCAGCAAGCCGCTGCTAAATTCCATGAGATAATTATTCGCCACCATGGCGCCGTCGACGCGCAGGTTTTGTATTTTAATATTGGCATCTTTTTGCATGGCATCAAGCAAGTCTTTGCTTTGATAAGCCACTGCCTGCAGGGTGGCGGCGGCGATCTCTTCGACACCCGTGTCGCGGGTCAAGCCTAATAGCGCACCGCGAGCATTGGGATCCCAGTAGGGTGCACCGAGGCCGGTAAAGGCGGGGACAAGATAAACGCTGTGTGCAGGATCAGCCTGGCGAGCGAGGGCCTCCGTTTGTTCGGCCCTGTCGATTATTTTCAGACCATCACGCAACCACTGCACGGCGGCACCGGCCATAAATATGCTGCCCTCAAGGGCATAAGTCGTTACGCCATTGAGGCGATAGGCAACGGTGCTGAGTAGTCTTTGGCTTGAGCGCAAGGCCTTGCTACCGGTGTTGAGAATCATAAAACAACCGGTGCCATAGGTGCCTTTAACCATACCGGGGTTGGTGCAGGACTGGCCTATTAGCGCCGCCTGCTGGTCGCCGGCCATCGCGCAAATCCCTATGGGGCTACCCAATAATGTCGCTGTACTGTGCCCAAAGTCTGCCGCGCAGTCTTCCACCGTGGGCAGGAGGCTTTTTGGTACATTGAACAGTGTCAGTAATTCATCGTCCCATTGCTGGCTATGAATATTAAAAAGGCAGGTCCGCGAGGCATTGGTGGCATCGGTTTTATGGCTTTCGCCATGGGTTAAACGCCACAATAAAAAGCTATCGATGGTGCCAAAGGCCAGTTCTCCGCGCTCTGCCTGTGCTCGGGCACCTGCGGTATTGTCGAGAATCCAGGCAATTTTCGTGGCGCTAAAATAGGGGTCGAGCAGCAAGCCGGTTTTTTCTTGAATCAAGGCTTCATGGCCCGCTACTTTGAGTTCTTCACAACGCCTCGCGGTACGCCGATCTTGCCAGACAATAGCATTGTACAGAGGCTCACCCGTGCTGCGGTTCCAGATAATACTGGTTTCACGCTGATTGGTAATGCCCATTGCGTTGATATCACTCGCGACAAGCGAGGCCTTTTTCAGGGCTTGCTGGCAGACCTCGATACAGGCTTGCCAAATTTCTTCGGGGTCGTGTTCGACCCAGCCATCAGCGGGGTAAATTTGTTGTAGCTCCTGTTGAGCGATACTAATCGTCTGCCCCGCTGCATCAAAAATAATAGCGCGGGTGCTGGTGGTTCCCTGATCGATACTGAGAATATAGGAGGGCATTTTATTCGGCCTGGTCTGAGCTGCGTTATCAGCAGTATGGCTGTTTTTTAATCTTTCCATCGCTATATTGTCGTGGGGAGTTTATTAAACTGGCTGTAAATATCTGGACGCCGGCCAGCCTATGGTCAATGATGAGGCTATGATCAATGACGAGTCTATGTCTGATGTTGTCGATTTACTCATTGTCGGTGGCGGAATCAATGGTGCGGGTATTGCCGCTGATGCTTCCGGGCGAGGCCTGTCGGTGCTGCTTTGTGAGCGGGGGGATCTCGCCAGTGCCACCTCTTCAGCCAGTAGTAAATTAATCCATGGCGGTTTGCGTTACCTGGAACACTGGCATTTTCGTCTGGTACACGAAGCGCTGGTTGAGCGCGAAGTTTTGCTGCGTAAAGCCCCTCACCTGATACAGCCACAACCCTTTATTTTGCCCCACCGGCCCCATTTGCGCCCTCGCTGGTTGATTCGCACAGGCCTTTTCCTCTACGACCATTTGGCCAAACGTGGACAGTTGCCCGCCTCAAAGGGTTTGCCGTTACTGGCTAATGCAAATAACCCTCTCAAAAACACGCTTAAATACGGCTTTCAGTATTTTGATTGCAAGGTGGATGATGCGCGTTTGGTCGTCGCCAATGCCCAGCAGGCGCGTCAACAGGGTGCAACAATATTAACCCGTACCGCATGTCAGTCTGCCGTTCGCCAGGACGGGTTGTGGCATGTGGAATTAGAAGATAGTTGTACCGGGCACTGCCAGCAGTATCGTGGCAAAGTTTTAATTAACGCCACTGGACCCTGGGCACAATCGTTTATTGAAGGGCCGTTAAAGCAGGAGTCACCACAGCATATTCGCCTGGTTAAAGGCAGCCATTTTATTGTTAAGCGCATGTACCCAGGGCAGCAAGCTTACTTACTGCAAAACGATGATGATCGAGTCGTATTTGTGGTTCCCTTCGGTGCTGACTTCACTTTGGTGGGCACCACAGACACGGAATATAGCGGCGACCCTGCTGCCGTTGAAATGGATCACGAAGAGGAGGCCTACCTGCTGCAAGTGTTAAACGCATACTTTACTCGACAGTTAGAGCGTGAGGATATTCTCTGGCGCTATGCTGGCGTCAGGCCCCTGTGTGACGATGACTCTGCCAAGCTCAGTGATATTAGTCGCGACTATATTCTCGAACTGGGACTGGGGGATGGTGGTCGTGCCCCTTTGCTGAGTATCTTCGGCGGTAAGATCACTACCTATAGGAAACTGGCTGAAACAGCACTGGCACAACTTAAACCTTTCCTGCCGCAAATGGGAGACGATTGGACTGCCCAGGTTCCCCTGTCGGGTGGTGATATTGGCGGCTACGGTGATGGGGCTTACGAGCAATGGCTGCGATTTCAGACACATAACTATCCCTGGTTGCCGAAGACCTTACTAGCTCGCCTGGGCCGGGCTTATGGCGCACAACTGCATGAAGTGTTGAGGGGAGCCACTGCAATGGTCGATATGGGCCTTTGCTTCGGTGCGGATTTATACCAGCGCGAAGTCGAATACCTGCTTGCCAAAGAATGGGCGCGTAGTGGCGAAGATATCCTTTGGCGCCGCAGTAAATTGGGCTTGTACTTTACTCCGGCTCAGGTTGATAGGCTTGAGGCATTTGTCGGCGCACTGAATCAAAGTGGTGCTCAGGACTAAGTGGAATAATACTGCCGGGTCTTGGTTAGAGCAGTGGCCATTGGCTTTAGCACGTATTATCAGTATCAATAAAATAAATCCTAACTTCTTCTTTTGACAACATGAGGTGCCAAGCGTGGAACGTGATCTTTTTAACGAAGAACAGGCAATATTTCGAGATGCCTACCGCAAATTTTTGATCCGTGAAATTGAGCCTCACCGTGAGGGCTGGCGCGAAGCGGGCATTGTGCCGCGGGAAATGTTTAAGAAAATGGGCGAGCAGGGTTATTTATTAACCTGGGCCGACGAGCAACACGGTGGCTTGGGTATTGAAGACTTTCGCTATCAGCAAATTATGATGGAAGAAGATGCGACTTATGGTGAAGCGGGTTTTTTTCATACCTTACACAGCCGCCTAGTTGGCCCCTATTTAAAGCACTTTGGCAATGCTGAGCAGCATGCGCGCTTTATTCCCGGTGCGGTATCGGGCGACAGTATTTTGGCCGTTGCCATGACCGAGCCCGATGTCGGCAGTGACCTGGCGGGGATGAAAAGCAACGCTCAGGATAAGGGTGATTACTGGTTGTTGAATGGCTCGAAGACCTATATTTCCAACGGTATTAATGCCGATCTAGTGATTGTCGCCGCAAAAACGAACCCCGATAACCCTCGCCATATTGGTTTGTTCGTCATTGAGCGTGGCATGGAAGGTTTTGAGCGTGGCCGCAATCTGAAAAAAATGGGGCTTAAAGCTCAGGATACAGCCGAGCTGTTTTTCAATGATGTCAAAGTCCCCAAAGCCAACGTGCTGGGTGATGCCCACAAGGGTTTCCACTACTTAATGCAGGGCCTGGCTGAAGAGCGCTTAATTGCTGCCGTGGGTTACGTTGCTTGCACCAGGCGAGCTTTTGGAATCACCCGTGACTTTGTGATTGAGCGCAAAGCCTTTCGCCAGCGCATTGCCGACTTCCAAAATACCCGCTTTAAGCTGGCCCAGTTGAGCACCGAAATTGATATGGCCCAGGTGTATATCGACCACTGTGTGCAAATGCATAACCAGGGTCGGCTCACTGGTGATATGGCTGCCAAGGCCAAGCTCTATTGCAGTGAGCTTGAAGGCCGAATGATGGATGAGGGCGTACAGCTACACGGTGGCGCTGGTTATATGGATGAATACGAGATTTGCCGGCTTTATACCAATGCGCGAATCTCCCGTATTTATGCCGGTAGCTCCGAAATTATGAAAGAAATTATTGCCCGCTCTGTTTTTGAGTAATTGCTATCCTGAGAGTTAAAGCCTTGGTCATTGATCAAGGCTTTAACTTTAAAATAAGAGGCCCGATCAAGTTTTTGGTAGTGGTGTCGTTGTTAGTGAAGTTACCGTCTAAAGGCACGATGGTGATATAGCCCTGATGATAGGCAAGGGTGTCAGATTGTGCGATATCATTTTCGATAGACTGGGTTTTAAAGACCGGCAAATAGACATCGGCATTATCTTTTGAGGGTCTGTAAGAGATTTTAAAATAGGGTGCCTGCCCCTGTTCTTTCATCACAATCCCTTTAATTTCTTCGCTCGGTAGTGGTGGATAATTAATATTTAATGCCAGTCCTTGCGGCAACAGCAAACCGTTTTTACAGCGCTCTTGCGTAAGCCGGCCAACAAGATTGACGATAAAGACTGAAATACGCTGTAGGTGTTGTGTATTTTCTTCCTCGCTAAAATTCGGATCGAGTGGATCAGTGCTAATAGCAATGGCGGGAATTGGCGGCTCGATTATTTGAATCGCCGCCGTAGTTGCACCCACCGTACCGGAGATACCCGTGGCGGGGCCGAGATTAGCTCCTTTATTAATCCCCGAAATAACGAGATCGGGTGGGCTGTCTGGGGGGTAGAGGGCGCTGACCGCGAGCACGACAGATGTTGCCGGGCTTGCACTAACGGCATAGGTATTGGTCGCGACTTTCTCGACTGCTACCGGGGCAAAGGTCATGGAGGCACTGCTGCCGCTGGCATTTTTGGCAGGGGCGGCTAGCACAACTCGATGTTTAGCCTGGCTGAGAGCCTGTTGCACGGCGATAATGCCGGGCTTATCAACCCCGTCGTCATTGCTAAGAAGTATGTTTAGCTGGGTATCGCAGGCTGTACTATTGCTGTTACCGGGTAGTGATATCTCTTCTCCAGTCGTGGCTGACAAGGGTAAAAAGCTGGTCAGTAGCAAGTGAGTAGTGATGGTGATTCGCGTGATTGTTTTCATTATTATTCCCTGTTCGAGTATTTCTGTTTGATGCTCGCATCGCCGCTACGTTATTACAAGTTGCCAACTAGCCCATACAATATATTACTTGATTTTTGAATACGGGAGGGGCAGTTAATTGATGGCGTAAGGGGTGTGCGTCAGGTAGTTATTTTGTTTAATATTCGCTAATGCTGCAATCATGAAAATAATAATCAGCACTATAAATAGTGCAAAGATAGGGAAGGGAAGGATGAAAATAGTACTGTGCCGGCAAGGTTTTAGCGTTATACAAAAAATGCTGCAGGGCCTTTTACCCGATGACGAGATTGTCTGCTGTGGGCCTGAAGAGATCACTAGTGTGGGTAAAGATGCCGATGTACTGATTCCCGCCATCACCCCGCTCGGCGAAGTAGAATTGTCCCTGCCCAAACTCCAGTTGGTGCAACAATTTGGCGCGGGGCTGGATGCTGTTGATATTCCCACCGCCAGTAAAAATGCGGTTTACGTGGCCAATGTGCCAGCTGCTGACACGGGCAATGCCGAGTCCGTTGCCGAGGTGGCGGTGATGTTAATGCTGACCCTAGCTCGACAATTCCCCAAAGCGCAGCAGAACATTCGTGACGGTGTGGTTGCCAGCCCCACGGGGTGGTCGCTGAAAGGGCGCACGGCGCTGATTGTTGGCTACGGTGGCATAGGACATGAGGTGGCACGCAGGCTCAGTGGTTTTGAAATGGAGGTGCTTGCCGTATCGCGCAGTGGGCCTAAAAATACTGAGGAAGAGCAGGCCATCCCCCTGACCCAGCACAGCAGTGGTGAGGCTTTGCACGAACTGTTGCCCCGTGCGGACTTTGTCATTCTCGCGACACCTCTGAATGATGATACGCGAGGTTTGATGGGTTCTACTGAATTTACTCTAATGAAGCCGACTGCCTTTGTTGTTAACGTGGCTCGAGGTGGGGTGATCGACTACACGGCGCTATTAAATGCCCTGAAAAACAAGAAAATTTCCGGTGCCGGACTCGACGTGTTCTGGCAAGAGCCGGTCGATCCGAGTGATCCACTATTCGATCATAACGTGATTGCCACGCCCCATATTGGCGGGGCAACGGATCTCAGCTTCAAGGGTATCGCCAGCAAAGTGGCCGAAAATATTCGTCGTTTGGGGCGTGCTGAAATACCCGTCAATTGTGTCAATGCCAACGATTGCCGTAGTGCTGATTAATTAAGCTTATGAAAATACTCAGTAGTATTTATGGTGATTTCACCTCGCTTGCAACGAAGTTGCTTGCCATTTTCTTTTTGTTAGCAGGTTTGTCTGCCCATGGGGAAATCTATAAGTGGACTGATGAGAAAGGCCGGGTTCTTTTTTCTGATAAGGCGCCCGAGACAGGTGTGGCCGAATCTATTAGTGATCAATTAATTATTAATTCTTATTAGGGTACTGAAGTTACAACGACCGACTTTCTTGATCAGAGAGATGCCGATCGCAGAGAAAAAGAGCGACTTAACCGCCCCAGAGTAGTGATGTACAGCGCTGTATGGTGTGGTGTGTGCAAGCGTGCACGGCAGTATTTTAAAATCAAAAAAATTCCTTTCAAAGAATATGATGTCGAAACATCGGAGAAAGGTAAAAAAGATTTTGCTCGCATGAAGGGCCGCGGAGTGCCGGTTATTTTGATTGGTAAAAAACGTATGAATGGCTTTAATGCCGCGCGTTTCAAGCAGATTTATGGTTAGCTACGGATTTTTGTAATCTGATTTAAAGCACCGCAAGTAGAAATTTTAAACAGGCAAGTGCCCCCGTTAATACGCTTTATGCTGTTCCTACTATCAATCGTTTTCGCAGTGAAAGGGACACTGAGTTATTAGGTATTCGCCAGTTGTTGTAAACCAGGAACATCCAATATTTCAATTTCTTTTTTATCGACGGCGAGAATTTTTTGCTTTTGAAAGCGGCTGAAAACCCGGCTTACGGTTTCGACGGTCAGGCCCAGGAAATTGCCAATATCGGCCCGAGACATGGGTAGACGAAAGCGAATATTCGACAGGCTGCGCTTGGCGTTGCGTGCGGAGATACTTAGTAGCAGGGTGGCGACGCGCTCTTCGGCACTGTTCTTACTGAGCAGTGATATCAGCTGCTGGTCATTGGTGATTTCTTTGCTCATTAACTTGAAGAAATGACGCTGCAGTGATGGCAGGGTCATGCTCAACTCTTCCATGCGACCGAAGGGGATCTCGCAAATTGCCGCTGTTTCAAGGGCGACGGCTGAGCTGATATGGTGGGTGTGGGCAATGCCGTCCATACCAAAAATTTCACCGGGTAGGTAAAAGCCGGTAACTTGCTCGATGCCCTGGTCGTTAACGCTATAGGTTTTTATTGAGCCACTGCGTACGGCGAAAACTGAGCGGAACTCATCCCCGCAATTGTAGACGTAGCTGTCTTTGTGCAGGGGGCGTCCGCGCTGGACAATATCATTAAGGCGGTCAACTTCATCGAGTTCGAGGGCGATGGGCAGACAGAGCGCATTCATGCGGCAATCCCTGCAATTGATCTCGGCACTGTGTGGACACCGCTGCGACATGGTCAACCCTCTGTTAATCGGTTCAGTCGACTATTGTAACCCGTTTTCGGGGCTTTGATGTAGCCAATCGCTTTCAGAGATTTAGTTATGTGCAGAGGGGCTCGAAGAGCTTGTCGCAGATGGATGAGAGGTTGAGGATGCCGTTTTCGCTGAGCTTTAACTGATTGGCACCTTGCTCTAGCCATGTCAGGGGTATTATCGAGGTGAGTTGCTGGTGCAGCTGGGTGGGCAAGGGCTTTACCGAGTGCTGGCAGAGTAAGCTTTGAATGATTTCAAAGTTGGTTTGTTTATCTGCGGGTAAGCAAAAGCTACTTTGTACGGGTAATTTTTTTTCGGCCAGCAAGGCTATATATTGCTCACTGGATGGCGTGCTGTACTGATAACCATCACTGTAAAAGCTGAGCGCGCCAACGCCAAAACCAAGCCATGAGGAAATGCGTTTGGCCAGATAGCCCCAGGGCGTCGCCTCAATTTTAATTTGATGCTGCAAACCCCCAATTGAGTGAGAGGGTGCAAAAAAATTATTGTTGCCGCAGGTCCTCCATGCACAATCACGGAAATGACTGTTGATGCGGGCCAGCTGATTTTGACAGGCTAGCTTGTCCTGCAGAGTGACCGGCCCACTTTTCTGACTCAAGACCTCAATATGGGTGCAGTGGGAGTCTTGCAGTAAATTGAGTAAGCGGTTGAGAAAATCATCGTGAGTCTGGTCACTAAATTTGATCACACAACTGAGATCGAATGATTTGTAGTCGGTCAACATTTGCAGGGCGGCTTCAATTTTTGACAGACTGCGATCGCAGCTGGCAACACCGGCATCAATATTGAGCTTTATAGCGTTAAAGTTTAAGCCCTTAATAAGGGCCAAGTTATTCTTATCCAGCTCCATGGGTGTCACCACCATACCGCGAGTTGATCCCTCTTGCTGGTGGGTAAAGTGGCTGCTGAGACGAAAGCATAATTCGGTGATGGCCTCGGGTGAAAATTGTTGCAGTGGGCTGCCGAGCCACCAAACGGATGCCACCGGTTGATGACGGTTGTAGAATGAACGCCGCAGAGCGAGCTCCTGACAAATCAGGTGCTCGTAGTCGTCAACGCGCAGCTGGGGGGAGTAAATATTGATGCCAATTTGCGCTATGCTGCTCAGTTTGGGATCGTCTGTCTCTGCTACTACAGGTGCTCCAGTATTGCTTTCATAGAGGGGAAACAGCGAGGATTTAAAGCCGGTTGTTAGGGAGCGCTGAATTTGGGAGTGGCTAAAGTTTGTCATTTAGATTGCTGGGTGAGCCATTAATGGTCACTTTTACCATAATATTATGAGTGCTGACTTTAGAGGGCATTGCCAGCGGTGCATATGACTTGTATCAAAGGGCTTATCGTCGTTGCTATATTAAGCGACTTGAATTGATATGCTCAGGCTTGATACCTTAGTTAAGCGGCACTCTGTTATCCATACGCTACAGATAATAAATGGAGTCATCGATGGAAAATATACTGGCGGTAATAACCCACTGGGACGATGCCGAGGCGGTTCTCGCCGAGGCTGAAAAGCTCGCCGCACGCTTTCATACCGACCTCGAGCTGCTAGTGCCAGTGCATGATCAACTCGGTGAGTTAAGTAAATACCTTAACTTTCAGGACCTTAGTCAGTTGCAGGCGGAAATAGTCGCTGCCGAAAGATCCCGTCTTGATAGCCTGTGCGCGGGTAAAAACTATCGCCTGCATGTGGAGTGGACGACTAAAGTACGCGCCACTATTGTCGAAAAAGCCCAGAGTTATGGTGCCGGTTTAATTGTCATGATGGCTAGTCACGATCCGGTTTTGTCGGTCTTGATTCATGCCCCCGATGACTGGCACCTATTTCGTGATACGCCTTGCCCGGTGCTGGCGATGGTGAAAGAGAGAAAAGCCTGCCAGCAGGTGATAGCGGCTATTGATGCACTGGACAACCAAGAGCCCCATCAGCAACTCACTGCGCGGCTGCTCGACAGTGCCGCTGCTCTGGCCAAGGCTGAAGCTGTCCCCCTGAAAATCTTAAGCGTAGTGCCCGACCCCGCTCTGGTTTACGCCGGTATTGTTAATGCTCCGATGAGTGGTGATTTTCTACTCGATACTATGGCCATTGCCGAAAAGAAAACGCAGGCCCTGGTCGAACATCTGGGCATTAGCCCCGAGGCCATTGATGTTGTAACCGGGCGGGTCGAAGAGGTGGTGAGCCAGCGGGCTTCACAAAGTGATGCCCTGCTGGTGATTGGCAATGCCGCCAATAAAGGCCTGAAGGGCTTGTTAATTGGCAATACCGCAGAGCGTATTCTGCGCGGTATGAAGACAGATATGTTGGTCGTTAATTAGTTTTTAGGGCTGGTCGTAGGCCTTGCCCCAAAGCTGTAGCAGGCGTTGTTTGCGACCACAATTCCAACTGTAAAACTTATAGCGCTTCGGATTCTTTTGATAGTAGTTCTGATGGTAGCCCTCGGCAGGATAGAACTGGCTGGCTGCACTAATCGCCGTTTGCACAGGTGCAGATAGCGTATCACTCGCATCTAGCCGTTGCTTACTCTTTTCAGCCAGCTCGCGTTGTTGATCGCTGGTGTAAAAAACCTCACTACGGTACTGACTGCCTCGGTCGCAGAACTGCCCGCCGCCGTCGACGGGATCAATGTTTTTCCAGAAGGTTGTTAACAGTTCTTCGTAAGTGATTTTGTCAGGGTTATAGACAATTTTTAGTGCCTCGGTATGGCCTGTTGTACCACTGGATACCTGTTTGTAGCTCGGTTCGGCCACCGTGCCGCCGATATAGCCTGAGGTGGTAGAGATAATGCCATCCAGTGCATCAAAGGGCGGCTCCATACACCAGAAACAACCACCGGCAAAAATAGCTTGCTGATTTGTAGTGCCGGATTCTGTACCTGCTGAAAGTGACGTTGTACAGGACACTGCAAGAATGACTAACAGGCGGCCCAGCGTTTGTTTAAGTGTATCGTTGATGTCTCGTCCTGTAATCATGTTGGATCTATGCCCGTTCGCTGACTGTAAATGGTTCGATGGATTTGTTGGTAAAACGTTCCCTGTGGAAAGCGGGTTTACCCCCCCCTCTAAGAATTAAGAATAGGCAAGCCTGAGTATCTATAGATAGATCATAAACTCGGATGCTTCAACTTGCTAGATGCTTGTTTTGAGACGCCATTAGCCATATCTGGTTATTATGATTCTTCTAAAAATAAAAAAGGAAATAAAAATGACTTCTATAGAAGCACGTCTTCAAGTACTTGAAGACAAAGATGCCATTCGTGAGTTAACGGCCAAATATTGTTATGCCGTGGTACGACAAGATTCTCAAGCATTGCTCAATATGTTTGCCGAAGACGGTGAGTTCCACATGCCACCGCAGTTTGATTTTCGTGGTCGGGAGCAATTAGCCGAGTTTTATCAGGACAAAATTGAAGAGGTTGGCCCCAAACCCTTTATCCAAAACCATGTTATTTAGGTTGATGGTGATACAGCCACAGGTAACTGTGCGGTTGAAATTCGTCTGGTTGACGAAGGCCGGGCCTTTACCGCTTGCGGTCATTACGATGATATTTACCGGCGCGTCAATGGCGAGTGGAAGTTCGCCCGGCGCGATTTTGAACTCTATCATTGGGTGCCCCTGGCAGAGGGCTGGGCGGGCCCGGTTTAGTCATTTTTGTGCGGTGCATTCTTTTTCGAGGTGAATAAGTGCAATGACGGCTGTTAATGGATGGATTCAACATCTGGGCTAAAATAATAGAACCCAGATGTTGAATGAAATGCCCAGCAATTATTCAAACTCGCAGCGTTTTTACAGCCTGTTTTTAGTGCTTGCCCCCCTTCTTACAGCCTCTTTTCTTGCCGTGTCCGGCAGGCAGGACATCAAAAATATAGCCTGCAATTATCTTGCGAGTTGCAGCATTAATAGCCTGCGGGGGCATGAGGCCAAATTTTTCCACCGCATGGTGGCATTGGCGTCGGGGGTCTTCACCCAGGCAGAGACTTTTTCAATAAACTGCTCTCTTTCGGGATAGGTTTCCAGGAAATATTTTTCACCATCGCCATGGGAGGAGCCAGGCGTTTAGGGTGTGCGCCATCAACGTGAGCCTGCTTATCGCCACCGGACTTTTCTTCCGAATGCTTACCCTTGCCACCTTTGTGGGGCTAATGCAGGCCAGACAATAGTTTTTAGTGGCATTTTCATCTTACCGTCTCTCCCTTTGGGAGGGTGGCGAATACCCCCTCCATTTGTCATAGGCCCCATGTTCAGAGCCTATTTATAAAGCTTATGCTAAGGCAGGATTTGATCCAGGTAAGTGATGTTTATCAATTGCTAGCTTTTGCTCTAAGAGCCAGTTATTTGCCTTTGTAGACCGGTGGACGTTTTTCGATAAAAGACTGCACACCCTCGGCGGCATCTTTGGTATTGGCCAGCGCCTGCATCACCGGAATAAATTCGTCGACTGCCGCTTTGGGGCTGTCGAAGTAGTAGGCGCGAGAGCTTTGTAAGGTGGCTTGTACGGCGAGAGGTGCCTGCTTGGCGATTTCTTCCGCCAGTTCCAGGGCACGGTTAAATTCTTCGCCATCGTCGACAATTTCCTGAATGAAATTGTAACGCAAGGCCTCCTCGGCATTGAATTCATAGCCCGTTAATAGCACTTTCATGGCGTTGCCCCAGCCCGCACGCTCAACCATACGGAAGGTGGCACCGGCAGCGGCCATCACACCGCGACCCACCTCAAGCTGGGAATAGCGAGCGCTTCTCGCCGAGACAACAATCTCTGTGGCCAGCATTAATTCGATGGCAGCGGTGTAGCAGATGCCATTCATTGCCGCGACTACCGGCTTGGTGCGAAAAGGGGGCTTTAGCGAAAAGGGATCAATACCATTGGTGGGCAAAATGGCCTCGCCATTTTTCATGGCATCGGCAAATTTTGGCAGATCGAGACCGGCGGTAAAGTGCTTGCCGTGGGCAAACAGTACGCCCACCCAGAGCTCGCTATTATTTTCTAATTCGGCGTAGGCATCGGCCAGTTCGCTAAACATCTTTGGTGTAAAACCGTTGTATTTTTCGGGGCGGTCGATGCCGATTAAAAAAATGTTGCCGCGCACTTCGGTGCTGATTTGTCCGTCGGGGTGGCGATCGCTTTGCTCTGTGGTACTCGTCATTACATAAATCCTGTTGTTTGATTGATCATTGCTGATCTGTTGTTTTTAAAATGTTTATAAAATTGAAATAACTATTTAATTGCCTTTAAAAACCGGTTCGCGTTTTTCCATCATCGCAGCGATTCCCTCGTGGGCATCATTGGAATTAAAACTTGTCGACTGATGTAGAGCCTCATTGGCCAGCCGCGAATGGGGATTCCAGTCGAGGTTATTAACAATGGATTGCTTCATTAACTGCACGGCGTTTGGCGCACAGGCGGCGATTTCTTCTGCCAGCTCAAGGGCTTTGGACCACACTTGCTCAGGGGGTAGGGCATAGTTAAAGAGACCGATGTTTTCACCTTCACTACCGGTAAAGCGCCGTCCCGTGAACATCAGTTCATTGGCTTTTGCCAGGCCAATAAGGCGCGGCAGTATGTAGGACAGCGACATGCCCGAGTGCATGCCGAGGCGGGCGAAATTGGCGCCGTAGAGGGCATCGCTGTTGGCGACGCGAATATCACTGAGCAGGGCGACACCGAAACCGCCGCCAATGGCATGGCCATTGAGTGCGCCGATTACCGGCACTTTTATATTCAGCAGCTCCATGCAAATGCTGTAGGTGTCGATCAAGCCCTGTTGGGTAAAGGGTATTTTCGAGTTTTCGGCGCCGCCTTTAAAGTCACCACCCGCGCAAAAGTTTTTGCCGGTGCCGGTAATAATAAGACAGCGAATATCGGCGTCATTTTTAGCGGCGGCGATGGCTTCTTTTAAGGCCTCAAGCATTTCGGGTGTCAGGCTGTTGCGATTGGCCGGGCGATTAAAAACAATCTGTCCAATAAGGGCGTGCTGGGGCTTGTCGATGCCGGGCATGCCATCGGCAGTATTGTCACTTAAGCGGGCATACCAGGCAGCTTTATGGCTCATCTTTTTAGTACTCGATTAATAATGGGGGGTAGCGACTTCGCGATGAACATAGCCGTCATCGCCAGGTATGAGTGGTGGAGCACCCTCTTTTTCCGCTTTGATGGGGAGGATTCTCGGCAGATCGCGAAACTGTGCCACGGTTTCGAGCAGGCTTTCGCTTTGCTCGTGTCCGGTTAAGCCCTGAATGTTTTTGATGGTGGGAAAAAATATCTGGAAGCCCTCTTCGCGCTGTTTACGCAGGGCTTCGGCCGGGTTTATCCAGCACTGTGAGACCACTTCATGGTTGTCGATAATGGGTTCTTGTTCGGCGGGCGCACGGCAAATAAAGAAGCGGGTATCGAAACGGCGGGGCATAACGATGGGTGTGACCCAGTGGCTGTAGTAGTACATTTGGTCAGTGGCCAGGGTGAGTTCTTCTTTGCGGCAAATCTCCAGCAGGTTCATCTCGCCCTTGTTTAAAGCCTCGCGATATTCGACAAAACGCTGTTTTACCTTGGGTGAGTTGAAGCTGACGATTTTCCCGCTTTTATCGTAGGCCAGTAAAATACCGGCCTCTTCAAAGCATTCGCGAATGCCGCCCATCCAGTAGGCCAGGCCGTATTTTGGCATGCCGAGAATGGCGCTGGCGTCCTGATCGCTGTGGCCAGAATAGAGGGCCTCGTACTCTTTGTCGGCGTCGTGTAAATCGACTTTGCCTCCGGGGAAAACAAAGGCGCCGCTAAAGGATTCTGACTTGCCGCTGCGTTCTTGCAGCAGCATTTCGACACCATTTTCGGAGTCGCGAACCAGAATGACGGTGGAGGCGTAGCGTAGTTCAGGGTTTTCCATGGGTTTTATTCCTTAAAGTCACAAGGTTTCTTGTTGTTTTTATTCGCGCAAGTCCTCTGCTGGTGTTGTCTGTGGCAGGCCTTGGGTTATACCTTTTATAGGATGCTTGTCGTCAGCGTAACTAAATATACGGAGCTAAACTACCCTTGCGCAAGAGGGTGTCGAGCAGGGCCTGCTCGCGACTATTTAGCACACCCAGTTCGGCCAATTCAAAACGGCGGGAATCGGCGAGTATTGTCGCGAAGGCTTGAGAGCAGGGATATAGCTCGCCATCCACCGCCAGGTTTGCAGGATCACCGGCCAGAGCGGCGAATCGTGAGGCGGGGTGGCGGCACAGCACTGTGGCCCCATTTAAGGTCTCAAATGACAGGCTATCTTCTTCGAGTTCATCGCCAAGTTCAGTGTCTAATTCAAGGTCGGGATATTTGCGGGTGGTCATAAAGCGGGCGAACCACTGGGCCAGTTGTTCTTTGTCATCGAGCTGACGCAGTAGCAGGTTTCTAACTTCATCGATAAAGCGCTCGGCAATGGCGCCCTTTGCCATTGCCGTCGTCAGGGCGGGATCGCGGTAAACAAGTTCGTCAGTAGCGCTATTTTGAGACAGGAGTTCAGTGGCCAGGTCACTCAGTAATTCCGTCGCACTGGGGGCGCGAAAGCCGATGGAATAGGTCATGCACTCCCCTTCGGCTATACCCCAGTGGGCGAGGCCCGGCGGTAAATACAACATATCGCCAGGTTCGAGCAGCCACTCTTCGCTTTGCTCAAAGTTGTCGACAATGCGTAGCTCTGGGCCCTTCAGTAAAGGGGTGTTACTGTCGCAGTGCTGGCCCAGTCGCCAGCGTCGTTGGCCTTCGCCCTGCAGTAAAAAAACATCGTACTGATCGAAGTGGGGGCCGACGCTGCCCTGATCGGCGGCGTAGCTGAGCATAATATCGTCGACCCGCCACTGGGGCAGAAAGTCAAAATGGCGGAGTAGGTCGTGAACCTCCGGCACCCACTGGTTGACGGCTTGTACTAGCAGTGTCCAGTGGCTGGGCGGCAAGCTCTGAAAGCTATCGTCGTCAAAGGGGCCGCACTGCAGGGTCCAGTAGGGCGAGGCTTTGCTTTCAATAATGAGCCGCGATTCAAGATCTTCTTCCAGCGCCAGACCGGCCAGTTCATCGGCCTCGATGGGGGAGGTGAAGCCGGGCAGAGCCTGGCGAATTAACAGGGGTTTGCGCTGCCAGTACTCGGCAAGAAAGTTGTCGAGTCCGCCGCAGTTGGCAAACCACTGTTCAGACAAGGCGTGCTCAGATAATGATTTCCCCGATAGCTCAGACACTTAAATATTTCTGGCCTGCTCAGCCGCATTGCCGGTATAGCTTTGCGGTGTCATGGCTAATAACTCTTGCTTCGCCGACTCGGGAATCTCCAGGGTTTTAATAAACACGCTGAGACTTGCCTGTGTAATATCTTGGCCGCGGGTCAGGGCCTTGAGCTTTTCGTAGGGCTCGGGTACACCGAAGCGACGCATCACGGTTTGAATCGGCTCGGCGAGCACTTCCCAGGAATTATCGAGATCATCGCTCAAGCTCTGAGCATTGAGCTGTAGCTTGCTGAGGCCTTTTTCGATGGAGCTGTAGGCAATCATGCTGTAACCGAGGCCGACACCCATATTGCGCAGCACGGTGGAGTCCGTGAGGTCACGCTGCCAGCGGGAGACCGGTAATTTAGCGGCTAAATGATTGAGCAGAGCATTGGCGATGCCGAGGTTGCCCTCGGAGTTTTCAAAGTCGATGGGGTTGACCTTGTGGGGCATGGTCGATGAACCCACTTCGCCAGCAATGGTTTTTTGTTTGAAGTAGCCGATGGAAATATAGGCCCAAATATCGCGGTTGAGGTCGATCAGAATCGTATTCGCGCGGGCGATGGCATCGAATAATTCGGCAATATAGTCGTGAGGTTCAATTTGCGTGGTGTAGGGGTTGAGACTCAGGCCCAGCTCGCTAATAAATTGCTCGGCATTGGCCTGCCAGTCAATATCCGGGTAGGCGCTGAGGTGGGCGTTGTAGTTACCCACAGCACCGTTGATCTTGCCGAGAATTTGCACGGCGCGGATTTGTTCAATTTGTCGCCGTAGCCGGGCGACGACATTGGCCAGTTCTTTACCCATGGTGGTGGGGGAGGCCGTTTGCCCGTGAGTGCGCGACAGCATTGCCTGGTCAGCGAATTCGTGGGCGAGGGTAGCTAGAGTACCGCAGATATTTTCCAGCGCCGGTAGTAGCACTTCATCGCGGCCCGCTTTTAACATCAGCGCGTGGGAGAGATTATTGATATCTTCAGATGTGCAAGCGAAGTGGACAAATTCACCAGCGGCATTGAGCTCTTCATTGCCAGCAAAATAATCTTTAAGAAAATATTCAACCGCTTTCACATCGTGGTTAGTGGTGCTTTCAATGGTCTTTACCGCTGTCGCGTGGCTCTCGTCAAAATCGGCCAGCAACTGTTCAAGAAAATCATTCGTTGCCGCTGAAAATACGGGTACTTCACTAATTCCGGGGTGGTTGGCGAGTTGTTGCAACCAGCGCACTTCAACCTGAACACGGTATTTAATTAAGCCAAATTCGCTGAAAATAGCGCGTAATGAGCTGGTTTTAGCGCCATAGCGGCCGTCGATGGGAGAGACAGCTGAGAGTGCAGAGAGATCCATAAAGAGTGTCCAGGTACGAGTAAAAAAATGGCCAATAATTAACTGACGGGTTGAAGCGGGTATTACGATGAATACGGTTGGGTATTTTAACGGATTTTGCCAGGCTAAGGGGGCTTACCGTACCTCTTGTTTTAAAGCTTCAAGATGCTTGAGTATCTGACCGCGAAAAACGAAAAAGTGCCAGCGACGGCCACCGAGCTGTTGCCAGAGTATTGCGGCGCGAATGGCGGCAAATAACAGGCAGCGAACCCGGTTGGCAACGGAGGTTTGCTGCAAGTGGTTGGCCTGGCCACTGACCTGAATGCGAAAGCGTTGGGTGCTAATAGTATTTTGATAGACGTCGGCAATATTGGCGATCACATTGTCGTGGCTCAGGGTGAAATGCTCAGCCTGGGCTTTGGCGCGCTCAATACCTTTGCCGATTTGTTCGAGCATGTTCGGATTTTTACCCGTCTTGCGCTGTAAGTGCATCACCCCAATGACATAGCGCAGGGTGTCGGGGCGACGGTTTTTGTGCTTTTCGCGAAACAACTGCTGAATGGCCTCTATACCAACCCCAAGATTATAGGCAGCATTGTGCTCGCCGTAGCTAAAAACCGCTTCGGTCGATGAGGGGTTTTGTTCCAGCAAGCTGTTGATTTCAACATTTAGCTGATCAATGGGTATGCTGCCGGTGCGCGCCAGATTGTCGACCAATTGGCAGGCCTGAAATAAGCCGGCCAGGGCGATGGCTTGATCTCTTGTAGGTGTAGGGATCACTCTGGGTTCCAGCTGCTTTCGATAACACCGCCGCCTAAGCAAATATCACCCTGGTACATCACTAGCGATTGCCCGGGTGTCGCCGCTCGTTGGGGTTCGTCAAAGGTGACGATACAGATAGTTCCATTCTCGCTAACCTTAATACGACAGGCCTGGTCACTCTGGCGGTAGCGAATTTTGGCCATGCAGGAAAACTCTTCCTCACAGGGGCGAGGGTTGATCCAGTGCAGCTGGCTGACCTTGAGCACCGAGGTGAAGAGTAATGGGTGATTGTTGCCCTGAGCGACGATTAAGGTGTTGTTGGGTAGGTCTTTGGCAACTACATACCAGGGTGCTTCGTCGGCCGTTTTTACGCCGCCAATGCCGAGGCCCTCGCGCTGGCCTAACGTATAAAACATCAAACCCTGATGCTCGCCAAGCAGGGTGCCTTCCGGTGTTTTCATTGGCCCGGGTTGCGCAGGTATGTACTGCTCGAGAAAGTCTTTAAAGCGGCGCTCGCCGATAAAGCAAATGCCAGTGCTGTCTTTTTTATTGTGGGTGATGAGATCGTGCTCTTCGGCCAGTCGTCTGACCTCGGGCTTTTCCAACTCACCCACGGGGAAGAGTGTTTTTGCCAGCGCTTTTTCTTCAACGGCGTGAAGAAAGTAGCTTTGGTCTTTGTTGTTATCGAGGCCCTTACGTAAAAGGGTGTGGCCCTTTTCAAGGCCTTTGCGCACATAGTGGCCGGTGGCAATAAAATCGGCACCCAGCAACTCGGCATATTCGAGGAAGACCTTGAATTTGATTTCCCGGTTGCAAAGGATGTCGGGATTGGGGGTGCGTCCGGCGCGGTACTCATCGAGGAAATATTCGAAAACGTTATCCCAGTACTCGGCGGCAAAATTGGCGCTGTGCAGGGGAATACCCAAGGTTTTACAGACCTTTTCCGCATCGCTCAAATCTTGCTTGGCGGTGCAGTATTCAGTGCCGTCGTCCTCGTCCCAGTTCTTCATAAACAGACCCTCAACCGCGTAGCCTTGTTGCAGTAACAACAGGGCGCTAACGGAGGAATCGACGCCGCCGGACATGCCGACGATGACTTTGCTGGCTTTATTGGGCGATGATTTTGGGCTGTTTGACATGGATTTAAATGTTGACCTAAGAAGCTGGAGACAAAAAAAGCTATTCTACCGATAATCGTTAATGATCTCTAATGGATAGCGCTTGCCATTGCAGTAATCGTCGAGTGTGTTTATAACCATTGGGCTACGCATCTCACTTTGCCGGCTGCGTATTTCTTTTTCACTGAGCCATAGCGCTTCGATAATATCGCTGTCGAGTTTGGCTTGTTTATCGTGCTCCAGCGCCTCGCAAAGAAAGGCCATGCGATAGTAAGTGACCTGGTTATGGGGCGAGGTGTAAATACTCATGCCGAGTAAATGGCGCGGTTCTACCCGCCAGCCGGTCTCTTCGTAGGTCTCCCGTTTTACCGCTTCAAGTATGCCCTCGCCGGGTTCGACATGTCCCGCTGGTTGGTTGAAAACGATGCGATCGTCATCCTTTTCTTTTACCAATAAGAAGCCCTGCTCGTCAGACACGAGTGCGGCGACAGTTAAGTGAATTTGTTTCGGCATCAGTCTGCGCCTGATTGAGTTGGCGGGGGGGGGGTTAAGAGGAGGGCTTTCTTCTCGCAGGTCTCGATTTTAGCTTTGCTGGGTAGTTCCGTTTTGGTTTTCGAGAGGGTGAGGCAGTCGTGATGTGTCGATGTTCGCCGGGCTTTAATCCGTCAAGCGACCACTCGCCGATTTTGATGCGGACTAAGCGTAAAACGGGAAAACCAACATGGGCGCACATACGTCGTACCTGGCGATTGCGGCCCTCGCGAATAGTGAGTTCAAGCCAACTGGTAGGAATATTCTTGCGTTCGCGGATGGGCGGCTTTCTATCCCAAACATTAGGTTCATCGATTTTGCGTGCGCTGGCGGGAAGCGTGGGGCCGTCTTTGAGAGTTATCCCTTTCGCTAAGCATTCAAGTGCTTGTTCAGTGACCTCACCCTCGACCTGGGCGAGGTAGGTTTTTTCCAGTTTGAATCGGGGATTACTGATTTGCGCTTGTAGGGCGCCGTCGTCGGTTAGCAGCAACAAACCTTCAGAATCCCGATCCAGACGGCCAGCAGGGTAAACGTCGGGAATACTTAAATAGTCAGCGAGCCCTGGGTGGCCATCGGCCGCTGTGAACTGACTGAGTACGCCGAAAGGTTTGTTAAAAAAAAGCAGCTTAGCCATAGCTCACGCGAGAAGTGTTGTGGTGCGCGTATTTTAGTTGAGCACAATATTTTTATACAGCAGACAGTTGTATTGGCATATCCGAATATGAGGGAAGTATTCTGAGTGGAAGGCCGTAGGTTGAACTCAGTGCAAACTAGCCTGTTTTGGGCGAGTTTGCACTGCCGGGGTTTTCCTAAGTACTAATGATTAAAATTCTCGACCGCGCTAATCGGATCTTCATGGTCGCAGTATTGAGGGCCACCATTGTTGCCTGTGGAAGCGCCCGAGCGAATATTAGCGGCGTGCACACCTTTGCTGCCCTGTATAATATCGAAAATAACACTTTGCCCTGCTTTGAGGGTTTTATAACCCTCCATTTCGATGGCTGAGTAGTGGGCGAAAATGTCGCCGCCAGATTCTTCGGAAAGTAGAAAGCCATACCCCTTGGCATTGTTGAACCATTTCACTGTACCTTGTGGCATAAGACGCCTCCTGAACACATTTATTTTTATAGTTGTATTTAGATCTCATTTGGTCTGCCTGGTAAAGCCATTCCCTAGCAGGGCAAGAACCAATGAGTTTATCAGTGTTATTTTTAAGCCCTAACGTGGAATATGTCAAGTTTTGTCACCTGTCGACTGTGTTGAGGTGAAGGTAGGTCGATAAAACCCCCGCCCTGATGATGAAAGTTATTCTCAAGCGGCGTATGCTGTGCCTATGTATAAAGCCCAACAAACAATGACAGAAACAGTAATGCAAAGCTTTAAAAATACCCGGCTGCAAAGTGATGACGGCGTGGGTGATGACTCTTTTGATGACATCGGTGATGGCACTACGGCTATCGCCGATGCCGTTAAACCCCAGTTAAAAAAACCCTCTTTGTATAAGGTTTTTTTGCTCAACGACGACTACACACCGATGGAGTTTGTGGTTGAGGTATTGCAGCTTTTTTTCTCCCTCGACAAGGAGTTTGCCGTTCGAGTGATGCTAAAAGTACACACGGAAGGCCGGGGCATTTGCGGGGTTTACACGCGGGAGGTTGCGGAAACTAAGGCCGGAATGGTAAATGGCTATGCGCGGGAAAAGGAACATCCTCTGCTTTGTGAAATCGAACCCTCTGAAGATAATGATGATGACGGCCTTTAGCGGGAGTAGCTCATGCTAAGTCGAGATTTAGAAAGTACGTTGAATATGACCTTTCAAGGTGCGAATACCAAACGCCATGAATTTGTCACCGTTGAGCATCTGTTGCTAGCTTTGCTCGATAACGGTTCGGCGATTGACGTGCTCAATGCCTGCGGTGCGGATATCGACGTGCTGCGCAATGATTTGGGCGAGTTTATCGAATCCACTACGCCGCTATTGCCCGAAGGGGATGAGCTGAGAGAAACTCAGCCGACTCTGGGTTTTCAACGGGTGATTCAGCGCGCTATTTTCCACGTTCAGTCTTCCGGTAAAAATGAAGTGCAGGGCGCCAATGTGCTGGTGGCTATTTTCAGCGAGCAGGAAAGCCAGGCGGTTTACTTCCTACGTTTACAGAATATTTCCCGCATTGACCTGGTTAATTATATTTCCCACGGCATTGCCAAATACGCCAATCAATCTGAACGCGAGCACGACGAGGCTGAGAATCCAGCGAATGCCCAATCTCCTGCGGGTGAGAGTGCCGCCCCCGAAGCGACTCTGCTGGAACAGTTTAGCTGCAATTTAAATCACCAGGCTGAGCAGGGCTATATCGATCCACTGGTGGGTCGTAGTGCCGAGCTGGAGCGCGTGGGGCAAATCCTACTGCGCCGCCGCAAGAACAATGCGCTGCTAGTCGGTGAGTCCGGGGTTGGTAAAACAGCGATTGCCGAGGGCTTGGCTAAACTGATCGTCGAAGGCAAGGCGGCTGAACCACTGGCGAACAGTGTTATTTATTCCCTCGATATGGGTGCGCTGTTAGCCGGTACTAAATACCGTGGCGATTTTGAAAAACGTTTTAAAGGCTTGCTCGCCGAGTTGAAAAATGAAGAGCAGGCGATTCTATTTATCGATGAAATTCATACTATTATCGGTGCCGGTGCGGCATCGGGCGGGGTGATGGATGCCTCTAATTTACTCAAGCCCCTGCTTACCTCGGGCCAGTTGCGCTGCATTGGCTCCACCACCTATCAGGAATATCGCGGCATTTTCGATAAGGACAGAGCGCTATCTCGCCGCTTTCAAAAAGTCGATGTGCCCGAGCCCTCGGTGGCCGAGACGGTGGATATTCTCAAAGGCCTGAAGTCCCGCTTTGAAGAACACCACGGTTTGCGCTATACCCAGGGTGCACTGAAATCAGCAGCGGAATTGTCGGCAAAATATATTACCGATCGCTTTTTGCCCGATAAAGCCATTGATGTACTCGACGAGGCCGGTGCTTTTCAGCAGCTACAGCCAGCGTCGAAGCGCAAGAAAACCATTGGCGTGGTCGATGTTGAAAATACCGTTGCCAAAATTGCCCGCATTCCGTCGAAGAGTGTCTCCTCTTCCGATAAAGAGCAGTTGCGTAATCTGGGTGATAAGCTCAAACGTGTGGTCTTTGGACAGGACGAAGCTATCGAGTCCCTCGATTCCGCCATCAAGCTTGCTCGTGCCGGCCTGCGTGAGGCGACCAAGCCGATTGGTTCCTTCCTGTTTGCCGGGCCAACGGGTGTCGGTAAAACAGAAGTGTCCCGTCAATTAGCGCTGACACTGGGCGTTGAACTCCAGCGTTTTGATATGTCGGAGTATATGGAGCGCCACACCGTCTCGCGTTTGATCGGTGCGCCTCCGGGTTATGTTGGTTTTGATCAGGGTGGCCTGCTCACCGATGCGGTGACTCAGCATCCCCACTGTGTAGTGCTGCTCGATGAAATTGAAAAAGCCCACCCCGATGTTTTCAACCTGCTATTGCAGGTGATGGATCACGGTACGCTCACCGACAACAATGGCCGCAAAACGGATTTTCGCAATGTCATTTTGATTATGACCACCAACGCTGGTGCTCGCGAAATGAGCCGCACCTCGATGGGTTTTACCACCCAGGACAATAGCAGTGATGGCGCAGAGAGCATCAAAAAGATGTTTGCCCCCGAGTTTCGCAATCGTCTCGATGCCATTATTCAATTCAAATCACTGGGTAGCGATATTATTGGCACCGTGGTCGACAAGTTTCTGGTTGAGCTGCAAGCTCAGCTCGACGATAAGTCGGTGGCCCTTGAGGTTGATGAGGATGCCCGTCTGTGGCTTGTGGAGAATGGTTACGATGAAGATATGGGCGCGCGGCCCATGGCTCGACTGATTCAGGAAAAACTGAAAAAGCCACTGGCCGAAGAGGTGTTGTTCGGTAAGTTATCCAGCGGAGGAGGTACCGTTAAAGTCAGTCTTGAGGATGGCGATATAGCGATTGAGATTGTTGCTGCTTAGTGCAGAAGGGCTGGGCTTCAGCTACCGAAGCCTCGCTCGAGAAAGGTCGTAAAGGGTGGTAATAAAACCGCAGTCATAAAAAAACCGGGCAATTGGCCCGGTTTTTTTATGACTTGGAATAGCTAGCGTGCCCGGTAGGTGATCCGGCCTTTACTCAAGTCGTAGGGCGTCAATTCAACCTTGACCTGATCGCCGGTCAAGATACGAATATAGTTCTTACGCATCTTGCCAGAGATATGAGCAGTCACAACATGCCCGTTCTCCAACTTTACGCGGAACGTGGTGTTGGGCAAGGTATCAATGACCTCGCCGTCCATTTCGATATGTTCTTCTTTCGCCATACTACTGCCTGACTCCAGCTTTGCGTGTAAACAAGGGGCCGGCATTGTGCACTATTAATGGACACTTGGCAAAGCCAAGCCCCTCTGTGGCTATTGCCCCGGAATATTTTGCCTTGGCGCTCACGCCAAGCGCGGTCGCAGTGAGAGCGCCCTATTGCCGACCAATACTGCTAAGTCGGCTCACTTCGCGATCTATGGTGAATAAGCCGTGGCCTTCCTCGGTGATCATCTCGATGCGATCAAGCAGGGATTTCAGCTTATGCTCCTCCTCATGTTGCTCGGCAACGTACCACTGGAGGAAATTAAAGGTTGAATAGTCTTTTTCAGCGAGAGCGACATCGACCAAGGCACTGATATTGTGGGAGGCCTTGCTCTCGTGATCGAAGGTGGTCTGGAAAAGTTTTTGAACGGTTTGCCAGGAGGTGGGCGGTGCTCCTATCTGCCCCAATTGTGGCAGGGCCCCGGTCTCCAGCATATAGTCAAACAATTTTTCCATGTGCTGCTTTTCCTCATTGGCTTGCAGGCGGAAAAATTTGGCACAACCATCGTAGCCCCGGCTGGCGCACCAGGCACTCATTTGCATATATAGAACGACGGAAGAGCATTCATAATTTATCTGTGCGTTGAGCTTGTTGGTCAGATCATTGCTGAGCATGCGTGTTCTCCCTAATAACTTTGTTCGGCTGTTTCAGCATGGTCGATATCGGGGCATTTTTTGCTTGAATAGCGCGGGGGGAGGCTCGGGTTTTTACTGTGTGTTGGTGGGCGCTGGTTCTGCGCTGCTGCGAGGTTCTGAGTTGGCGAGGCTTTTGAAGGGTGAGGGTCTTACAGGACAATAAAAGTGGGCTCGACTTTAGATTCTCAGCCAACGATTTTCGATATACAGTTCACTGGGGCGAAAATTTGATTTATAGCTCATCTTGGCGCTGTCTCGAATCCAGTAGCCGAGATAGAGGTAGTCAAGTTCCTCTTGGCGGGTCAGTTGCAATTGTTGAAGGATGGCGAAAGTCCCGAGACTGCGGGTGGACAGCTCGGGGTCGTAATAGGTGTAAATGGCGGAAAAACCATCGTTGAGTCTATCGCTGACGGCGCAGGCAACCAGGGTGTTATCGAGTCTAAATTCGATAAAGTGGGTGCAGTCCCAGGGCTTGCCAATAAAATCCCGATACTGGGCGGTGGTGGCGGGGTACATGTCGCCGTCACTGTGGCGGGTGTCGATATATTTTTGATAGAGCGAGTAATGCTCATCGAGGCTTATATTGGCTTGCAGATTGACGCTGATATCGCTATTGCGTTTCAGGCAGCGTTTCTGGCTGCGGGTGGGCTTGAAACCATTGGCGGGGACGCGCACCGGAATACAGGATTTGCAGGACGCACAGCGCGGCGCGTAAATATATTGCCCGCTGCGTCTAAAGCCCATTGTTGATAGATGGCTGTAACTTTCTGTATCCAATGGGTATTTTGGGTCGACAAAAGCTGTGGTTGCCTGCTTGCCTGACAGGTAGCTACAGGGGTGAGCCTCGGTCAAATAGAGCTGGATTTTGTGTAAGTCCGGCGTGATATCTCTGCTCATCTTGCGCCCTGTAAATGGTGGTCTAAATACGGAGAGAGGTATTTGATCCTGTCTAACTTTTATTTAGATACTGACCTTAGTTGAAATCAGCTGAGTAGGCCAGTCTATTGTGATGTCGCTTGCCGCGTTAAGGGTAGCGATGAAATCTTCGCGGGTCATGGTTTGTGCGCCGAGAGAGTTGAGGTGTTCGTTTTCAATCTGGCAATCAATTAGCACAAAGCCCGCTTCTTCCAGCCCCCTGGCGAGATGGCTAAAGGCAATTTTGGAGGCATTGCTGGCACGGCTGAACATCGACTCGCCACAAAACACATTGCCAATTGCCAGGCCGTAAAGCCCGCCGCACAGCTGATCGTCAAGCCAGTATTCAACCGAGTGAGCGTGGCCGGCTTCGAAGAGGCGAATATAGGCGGCGATGATCTCGGCGCTAATCCAGGTGTGGTTTTCGTCGGGTCTGTCCAAATGCTCGGGGCGGGGTTCAGCGCACGCGTTGATGACCGCTGCGAAGGCCTGGTCGGTGGTGACGCGATAGCCACCCCGGCGCAGGGTTTTAGCGAGGCTCTTGGAGATATGAATTTGCGCGGGGACGATAACGGCGCGGGGGTTGGGGCTCCACCAGAGGATGGGCTGGCCCTGCTCGTACCAGGGGAAGATGCCCTGGCGATAGGCGCTAAGCAGGGTGTCGACGGACAGGTTGCCACCGGCAGCGAGCAATCCATCGGGATAGTCCAGCGCCGTGGCAGGCGCGGGAAAGACCGGGTGCTGGGGGTCGAGCAGGGGAAGGTCCACGATTAAGTCAGCGTCTTCTTTTGCAATCTCAAGCTAAGCCTACCCCTGTTTGTTTTAAAGCTCGTCGAGATATTTCTCGGCATCCAGTGCGGCCATGCAGCCCGAGCCCGCAGAGGTAATCGCCTGACGATAGGTGTGGTCGGCAACATCACCGGCGGCGAAAACACCGGGCACGCTCGTCGCTGTGGCATTGCCGTTGAGGCCGCCCTGAATCGTAATGTAGTTATTGTGCATTTCTACCTGCTCGTTAAAAATACCGGTATTGGGCACGTGGCCAATGGCGATAAAAACACCGGGTAGCTCAATGTCACGGGTGCTGTCGTCGATGGTACTTTTGACCCGCATCCCCGTGACACCAGCCTCGTCACCCAGCACTTCCTCGAGGGTGTGATTCCACATGATAGTGATATTGCCGTTTTCGGCGCGCTCGAGGATTTTGTCTTGCAGGATTTTTTCCGAGCGCAGTTGATCGCGACGATGCACCAGCACCACTTCACTGCAAATATTGGCCAGATACAGGGCTTCTTCAACCGCCGTATTACCGCCGCCAATCACCGCAACCTTTTTGTCGCGGTAGAAGAAGCCATCGCAGGTGGCGCAGGCGCTAACGCCCTTGCCCATAAAGGCCTCTTCCGACGGCAGGCCCAAATACTGGGCCGAGGCACCGGTGGTAATGATCAGTGCGTCGCAAGTATAGGTCGAACTTCCCTGTAAACGAAAAGGCCGTTGCCCTAAATCAAGTTCTTCGATATGATCAAAAATTACTTCTGTTTCAAAGCGTTCAGCGTGTTTTTGCATTCTTGACATTAACTCTGGGCCCTGCAGACCCTCGACATCGCCGGGCCAGTTGTCGACATCGGTGGTGGTGGTTAACTGGCCGCCGTGCTGAATGCCGGTGATAACCACCGGGTTGAGGTTGGCCCTGGCTGCATAGACCGCAGCCGTCCAGCCCGCAGGGCCGGAACCGAGAATAATCAA
This sequence comes from Candidatus Reddybacter sp., assembly GCA_041277045.1. Classification (GTDB taxonomy): domain Bacteria; phylum Pseudomonadota; class Gammaproteobacteria; order Pseudomonadales; family Porticoccaceae; genus Reddybacter. Next base: position 251,679 of record JBGFSY010000002.1, read on the forward strand.
ACGATGGTGTTGTGCGTCCGCCATAGTGCCTCGCAAATAAAGAGATGGGTGGGAAAGGGCGCTATGATAATGAATCTTACCTGTGAGGCCAAACAAGTACGCAAAATGGCTGCTTTACACGTAAGATAGGCGCCATGAATAATGGCTCGAAGTGCTGTTTTACGCGTGCATTTGGGGCTGTTCATCAGCGGACTAATCGATCAACCGGCGACGAGAGAAATATTGAGTAAAGCGGCCTCTAAAAGAAAAACCACGACCCGCGCGACAGCGGATGAGCAAGAGAAAATGTCTCTGCGTAAACGTCTGCTGCGACAGGAGGGTGCGCTGATCGGCTGGATTGTACTCTGCGCCTATTTGATGCTCGCCTTTAGCTCCTATTCAAAAGACGACGCCAGCTTTTCCTACACTGGCAGTGCCGAGGGTATTACCACCAATGCTGCTGGCCCCGCCGGTGCCTGGCTGGCCGATGTCTTCTTTTCTATCAGTGGCTATGTGGCCTATCTCTTCCCTCTGCTGCTTGCGGCCCGAGCCTGGAATGTTTTTCAGCAGCGCAAAATAGAAGATACGGGCTTTGACGGCGTCACTTTTATATTGCGTCTCATTGGTTTGGTGTTGGTGATGATCTCCGCCACGGCGCTGATGGAGATCCACCACGGTGGTCAATCGGCGCTACCCCACGGTGTGGGCGGCATACTGGGTGGTAGTGTTGGTGAGGCCGCAGCATCAGCTTTTAGTTACCTTGGTAGTACTCTGTTATTACTGGCAATTTTCCTCTTTGGTGTGACCGTTTTTACCGACCTGTCATGGCTGGCTTTGGTCGATAGTTGTGGGCGCTTAAGTCTGCTGCTCTACGGCAAGCTGCGACCGATACTCGTTGAGTTTTACGATCAGCGCCGTGATAAGCGCAATTCGGAGGCCGCATCAAAGTCTCGCGAAGAGGTATTCCTGCAGAAAAAACAAAAATTAGAGAAACGCAAAGAGCCGGTTATTTCTAAGCCCCTTATCGCCCCCGCACCGAGCAAGCGGGTCGAAGCCGAAAAGCAGGCGCCATTGTTTGAAGATGTGCCAAACGGTTCTCTGCCCCTCCTAAATCTACTCGACAAGGCACCCGAAAATAATAACCTCGGTTTCTCTCGAGAATCCCTCGAAGCCATGTCCCGTTTACTTGAGCTGAAATTACAGGATTTCGGCATCAGCGCCGAGGTGGTCGAGGTCCTGCCCGGGCCAGTGATCACTCGCTTTGAAGTACAGCCCGCCGCCGGTGTGAAGGCGAGTCGCATTACCGGTCTGTCGAAAGATCTGGCCCGCTCCCTCGCGGTGATTAGCGTGCGTGTGGTCGAGGTCATCCCCGGCAAGTCGGTGATTGGCATCGAGATACCCAACGAGCACCGCGAAATGGTGATGCTCGGTGATGTGCTGGCCTCGCGCGTTTACGATGAGGCGAAGTCACCGTTGTCGATGGCTCTGGGTCACGACATTTCGGGTGAGCCGGTGATTGCCGATCTGGCGAAAATGCCTCACTTGCTGGTGGCCGGTACCACCGGCTCGGGTAAGTCAGTGGGCATTAACGTGATGCTGGTCAGCTTGCTATTTAAAGCCTCACCGGAAGAGGTGCGGCTGATTCTGGTCGACCCGAAAATGCTCGAGCTGTCGGTTTACGATGGCATTCCCCACCTGTTGACCCCGGTGATTACCGATATGAATGATGCCGCCAGCGGTCTGCGTTGGTGTGTTGGTGAAATGGAGCGGCGCTATAAATTAATGGCCGCGCTGGGGGTGAGAAACCTGGCGGGCTATAACCGTAAAATTGAAGAGGCCGAGAAGGCTGGCGAGCCGATTAGCGACCCGCTGTGGCAACCCGACGCGGACGTGGCGCTGTTTACTCAACCGGCAACCGAAGCCCCCGCGCTTGAGAAGCTGCCCTATATTGTCGTGGTGATCGACGAGTTTGCCGACATGATGATGATCGTCGGCAAGAAGGTCGAGCAGCTGATCGCCCGTATCGCCCAGAAGGCGAGGGCGGCGGGTATTCATTTAATTCTAGCCACCCAGCGCCCCTCGGTCGATGTCATCACTGGCCTGATTAAAGCCAACGTGCCGACCCGTATTGCCTTTCAGGTTTCGTCCAAAATCGATTCGCGCACCATTCTCGACCAGGGCGGCGCCGAGCAACTCCTCGGCCACGGTGACATGCTTTATTTACCCTCGGGCACCAGCGTGCCGACTCGGGTGCACGGTGCCTTTGTTGATGACCATGAAGTCCACCGTGTGGTCGCCGACTGGAAGGCTCGCGGTGAGCCAGAATATATTGACCAAATTACCGATGAGGCCACCACTAGCTCCATCCCCGTGCCGGGCTATGGCAATGATGAGGGCAGTAGTGGCGACCCCGAAGCCGACCCCCTTTACGATGAGGCCGTCGACTATGTGCTGACCAGTCGCCGTGCGTCGATCTCCTCGGTGCAGCGCAAGTTGCGGGTGGGTTACAACCGTGCGGCGCGTTTGATTGAGGCGATGGAAGCGGCAGGTGTAGTCAGTGGCATGAATACCAATGGCAGCCGCGAAGTGCTGGTGCCAGAGCGTGGGGGTTGATTTGATGGCGAAATATTTAGTACCTCGATTTGTTTGTTCACTCTGTGTTGTCCTGGCTTGCCTGTTGTCGCCAGCAGTACGTGCAGATGACGCCACAGCTGTGGAATTAAAAGCCCTGTTGCAGCCACTCGTTACTTTACGAGCAGATTTCAGCCAGCGCATTTTCTCCGCCGATGGCTATGAAATACAAAACTCTCAGGGCGAAATGCACGTTGCCCGGCCCGGAAAACTGCGCTGGATTATCGCCCCGCCCATGGAGCAGTGGCTGATTAGTGACGGTAGTACACTGTGGCTTTACGACCCCGATTTAGAACAAGTGATTATTCGACCCTTCCAGCAAAGTGTCGCCGACACGCCGGCGATGTTATTTGGTGGCGGCGCGGACCAATTGGAAGAAAACTATAGCGTCAGCGTGAGTAGCTTAGAGGCGGGGACTTCTTACTTGCTCAAGCCACTGGCCTCGACCGGCCTGTACGAGCAAATTACTCTGGTATTTGAGGGTGAAACGCCGACGCAAATTATTATTGTCGACTCTCTGGCGCAGCGCACCGAAATCATTCTTAGTAATGCTCAGCGCAATGCAGTCTTAAGCGCCGAGCAAATAGACACGCTGTTCAGTTTTATTCCGCCCCCCGGCATCGATATCCTGCAAGATGACTGAGTCCCTTTTTTCGTCGTCGTCGTCATCATCGGCGGATGAATCCTATCAACCGCTGGCGGCACGCATGCGCCCACGCCAGCTTGACGACTTTTTTGGCCAGCAACATTTACTGGCACCCGGTAAACCCCTGCGCGATACCATCGCCGGCGGCAAGCTGCACTCAATGATTTTCTGGGGGCCACCGGGGGTGGGTAAAACCACGCTGGCGCGCTTAATTGCCGAAACTACTGATGCTAGTTTTCAGTCACTATCAGCGGTCTTGTCCGGGGTGAAAGATATTCGTGCGGCCATTCAGCAGGCCGAAATGGAGAGGGCGCAATACGGGCGCAATAGCATTTTATTTGTCGACGAGGTGCATCGCTTTAATAAATCCCAGCAGGATGCCTTTTTACCCTTTGTTGAAAATGGCACCATTGTTTTGGTCGGCGCCACCACCGAAAACCCCTCCTTTGAATTAAATAACGCGCTCCTGTCTCGCTGCCGGGTTTATGTCTTACAGGCCTTGGATAACGAGCAAATTGCCGGTGTTATCCAGCGCGCGCTGCTCGATACCGAGCGCGGCTTCGCCGGCAAGTTAAGTATTAGCGATGAGGCTTTAACGCTGCTGGTCAGCGCTGCCGATGGCGATGCCCGCAAGTCACTTAACTTGCTCGAAATCGCCAGTGACTTTGTTGCATTGGCCGATGAGGGGGAGGCAACGATCATCGAACGCGCCCAGGTCGAGCAGGTCATTACCACCGACACGCGGCGCTTTGACAAGGGCGGTGAATATTTCTACGACCAAATTTCCGCCCTGCATAAAGCGGTGCGTGGTTCGTCCCCGATGGCGCACTGTACTGGTATGCCCGGATGATCGACGGCGGTTGTGATCCCCTCTATATTGCCCGGCGCGTGGTGCGCATGGCCAGTGAAGATATCGGCAATGCCGACCCCCGCGCTTTGCGCATTGCTCTCGACGCCTGGGAGGTGCAGGAACGCCTCGGCAGCCCCGAGGGTGAGCTCGCCATCGCTCAGGCCATCGCCTACATGGCGGCAGCGGCGAAGAGCAACGCCCTATACAGCGCCTTTAATGCGGTGGTGAAAGATGTGCGCTCCATGCCCAGTCACGAAGTGCCCCTGCACTTACGCAATGCCCCGACCCAACTGATGAAAGAGCAGGATTACGGAGCCGAGTACCGCTATGCCCACGATGAGCCGGAAGGTTTTGCCGCGGGTGAAAACTATTTTCCCGAAGCCTTAAAGGACAAGCAGTATTATCAGCCCGTTGAGCGTGGGCTGGAGCTAAAGATCGCTGAAAAACTGCGTCATCTGCGCGACTTAAATAAGACGAGTTCTATCCAACGCTACACCGATAAGGATGAACCAACATGCAATGGTTAGCCGTCGCCCTCGGTGGCGCACTGGGTGCAATGGGGCGCTATGGCGTGGGCGCAATACTCTTCCCCGTCGAGGGCAACCGTTTCCCGCTGTCGACCTTAGTGGTTAACGTGCTTGGCTCGCTGTTGATGGGCGTGGTGTATGTCATCATCGTTGAGAAATCCCTGCTTGGCGGGCAGTGGCGCGAGCTGCTGATGATCGGTTTTCTCGGTGCCTTTACCACCTACTCGACTTTCTCCCTCGACGCCCTGGCTTTGTGGCAAAATGGCCACTTTGCGCTGGCGTTGTTTTATATCGTGACCACCTTGTTTTTGTGCCTCGGCGGCACGCTCACTGGTCTTGCGCTAACACGTCTTATTTAAGCTGTTCGATGTCACTGTCGATTCAAACTGTTGATTTAAATTATCGATTCAAACCCAGGAAAACCCCGTCATGCTCGACCCGAAAACCGTCCGCTCTGATCCCGAGCGCGTTGCTGAACAACTCAAAGTCCGTGGCTTCACTCTCGATGTTGCGGCCATAGAAGCTCTTGAAAACCAGCGTAAATCACTACAGATTAATGCCGAGGCCCTGCAGGCCGAGCGCAATAGTCGCTCCAAAAACATTGGTAAAGCCAAGGCCGCCGGTGAGGATATTGCCCCGCTGCTGGCTGAAGTCGATCAGTTGAAAAGTGATCTTGAGGTGGCGGAAAAGAGTCTGCACGGGGTTCAGCTGGAACTCGAGACTCTGTTAAGCGGCATTCCCAATATTCCCGATGCCGAAGTGCCTGCCGGTAAAACCGAAGACGACAATGTTGAAATTAATCGCTGGGGCGAGGCTCGCAGCTTCGACTTCACCATTCAGGATCACGTCGACCTGGGTGGCAAGCTGGGTCTGCTCGATTTTGATGTGGCGGCGAAAATTACCGGCTCACGTTTTGCGGTGATGCACGGTCAGCTGGCGCAACTACACCGGGCCTTAATTCAGTTTATGCTCAATACCCACACCGTGGATAATGGCTACAACGAAGTGAATGTGCCATTTATCGTCAATAGTGAATCGCTGTACGGCACCGGCCAATTGCCGAAGTTTGAAGAGGACCTGTTCAAGCTACGCGCCGACAATGAGTTCTATTTAATTCCCACCGCCGAAGTTCCTGTCACTAACCTCTACCGCAACGAAATTGTCGATGCCGATAAACTACCCCTGAAGTTTGTCTGCCACTCGCCCTGTTTTAGAAGCGAAGCGGGCAGCTACGGCCGCGATACGCGTGGCATGATTCGCCAGCACCAGTTTGAAAAGGTCGAACTCGTGCAATTTGTCCGCCCCGAAGAATCGGAAGAGGCACTGTTGGGCTTATTGCGCAATGCCGAAATGATTCTCGAAAAACTCGGCTTGCCCTATCGCACGGTAATTTTGTGTGGTGGCGATATTGGTTTTTCTGCCGCGCGCACCTACGACATCGAAGTGTGGTTGCCCTCGCAAGATAAGTACCGTGAGATTTCCTCCTGCAGTAACTTTCGTGACTTCCAGGCGCGCCGCATGAAGAGCCGCTGGCGCAACCCAGACAGCAAAAAGCCAGAATTGTTACATACTGTAAACGGCTCTGGCCTGGCTGTAGGGCGTACCTTGGTTGCGGTGATGGAAAACTATCAGCGTGAAGATGGCCGTATTGATATCCCCGAGGTACTACAGCCGCTAATGGGTGGACTGAAAGTTATCGCTTAGAGAGGGAGGGTTAGCCCGATGGATTATTTACCCCTGTTTCATCGCATCGCCGCGCGGCCTTGTTTGGTGGTCGGTGGCGGTGACGTCGCCCTGCGCAAGGTGCGCACCCTGTGCGAGGCCGGTGCTCATATCAACGTTATTGCCCCGGCTATTTGTCAGGGGCTTGTCGATATGGCCCTGGAATATCCGGCCCTGTTGAGTGTCTTCGAACGTGAATATCATCAAGACGATCTCGACGATGTGGTGCTGGTCATCGCCGCGACCAGTGATCAAGTGTTAAATGCCGCGATTTCCACCGAGGCCCAACAGCGCAATATCCCGGTGAACGTGGTCGATAATCCCGCGCTGTGTAGCGTTATCTTTCCGGCCATTGTCGACCGCTCACCGATTCAAATTGCCATTACTTCCAGCGGTACTAGCCCGGTCATGACTCGCCTATTGCGGGGCCGTATTGAAGCACTGCTGCCGGGTAATTTGGGTGCGCTGGCAAAACTAGCCGCGCGCTATCGCGGCAAAGTCAAAACCCTGTTGGCCGGTGAAAATCAGCGCCGGCACTTTTGGGAGAAGGTGCTCGACGGTGAGGTCGCCGAAGCCGTGTATGCGGGCAATAACGTACAGGCCGACAAGCAAATATTGACCGAGCTTGAAGCGATGGCGGCTGATGCGGGCGCTCAACCCAGTGGCGAGGTCTATCTCGTGGGTGCAGGCCCAGGTGACCCCGACTTGCTCACCTTCCGCGCCTTGCGTCTTATGCAAAAAGCCGATGTGGTACTCCACGACCGTCTGGTCTCACCGGGGGTGCTGGCGATGGTGCGCCGCGACGCCGAGCGTATTTATGTCGGCAAGCGCGCCGGTAATCACGCCGTCACTCAAACCAATATTAATAGCCTGCTGGTCGATCTGGCAAAACAAGGTAAGCGCGTGCTGCGCCTCAAGGGCGGCGATCCTTTTATCTTTGGTCGTGGCGGCGAAGAAATTGAACGCCTGGCTGAAGAGGGCGTGCGCTTTCAGGTGGTGCCGGGTATTACCGCAGCCTCGGGTTGCGCCAGTTATGCTGGAATACCCCTTACCCATAGGGATTTTTCCCAGTCGGTACAATTTATTACCGGCCATAAACAGGACTATAAACTCGACCTCAACTGGCCCAGTTTGGCGGTACCCAATCAGACCCTCGTCTTCTATATGAGCCTGGTAAGCCTCGGTGATATTTGTGCCGAACTGGTGGCGCATGGCTTGGCCAGCGATACCCCGGCAGCGCTGGTTGAAAAGGGCACCACGCCCGAGCAGCGCGTGGTAATTAGTGATCTGGCTAATCTTGCCGACAAGGTGGCGGGGCTGAAGGTGCGAGCGCCAACCCTATTAATTATTGGCCATGTCGTTAGCCTGCAAAATAAATTGGCGTGGTTTAACACTGAAAATGCCGAAGATAAAAAATAAGGAATTTATAAATGAGTGACTACGATGTCGATTTATTTGTCATTGGTGCCGGTTCGGGCGGTGTACGCACGGCCCGCATGTCGGCCCAATACGGGGCTAAAGTCATCGTTGCCGAAGAACAATATCTCGGTGGCACCTGTGTCAACGTCGGTTGCGTACCGAAAAAGCTCTTTGTCTATGCCTCCGCCTTTGAAGAAGAATTTCGTACTGCCGCTGGTTTTGGCTGGACAGTGCCACCACAAAGTTTTGACTGGCCGACCCTGCGTGATAATAAAACCCAGGAAATCGAACGCCTCAACGGTATTTATCGTAATTTATTACAGCAGTCCGGCGTCGAGTTAATAGAAGGGCGCGCGCAGATTACCGGCCCAAATAGTGTTGAGGTTAATGGTCGGGAATACACTGCGCGCCATATATTGCTCTGTACCGGTGGACGGCCCTTTGTGCCGGACTTCCCCGGTAGTGAGCATGTCATTACCTCCGAGCATGCCTTTTATCTCGAGACCCTACCCAAGCGCATGGTTATTGTCGGCGGTGGTTATATCGCCGTGGAGTTTGCCGGTATCTTCCATGGCCTTGGTGTCGAGACCCATTTGCTGTACCGCGGCCCCTTGTTTTTAAGGGGTTTCGATGACGATGTGCGCAAGCACCTCGCCGCAGAAATGCGCAAGAAGGGTGTACACCTGCATTTTGATACGACCATTCAACAAATAAGCAAAGACCCGAGTAAGCAGCAAGACCAACTGAGCTTGACCCTTGGCGATGGCTCAACCATGGCCGCCGATAGCGTGATGTATGCCACCGGCCGCAAGGCCAATACCCAGAACCTGGGCCTGGAAACCACGGCGGTTAACTGTGATACCCGTGGCGCGATAGAGGTCGATGACTTCTTTCAAACGGCCGAGCCCTCTATTTTTGCCCTCGGCGATGTCATCGGTCGTGTCGAATTAACCCCGGTGGCGATTCGCGAAGGCATGGCGCTGTCGGAGAATTTATTTAAAGATGGCTCTACAAAGGTCGATTACGACTTTATTCCCACCGCCGTCTTTAGCCAGCCGAATATCGGCACGGTGGGTTTTAGTGAAGCCGAGGCACAACAGAAATACGGCGAGATTAAAGTCTTTGAATCGCGTTTCAAACCGATGAAGCAAACCCTCGGTGGCATTGACGAGCAAATCTATATGAAGCTGATTGTCGATGCCACGACAGACCGAGTGGTCGCTTGCCACATGGTGGGCGAGGCCGCCGGTGAAATTATGCAGGGCATAGGGGTGGCGATTAAAGCGGGGGCGACCAAGGCTGATTTTGATGCCTCGGTGGGGATCCATCCTACGGCGGCTGAGGAGTTTGTGACTATGCGGGTGGAGCGTTCAGTTTAAGTTAAGACACTATTTTACGAAAAGAAAGACAATAAAAAAGGCTGCAATTGCAGCCTTTTTTATTGTTGGCTGAGCTGAATTCGTAGCGAGTGTATTGGTCTTGCACTAACTTTTTGCGTGTTATCCTTCTTGGGCTTGCGCGATATCATTCCACTGTATTTTGAAAATGTATAATAATCAGTGGCTTGAGGGTTTTCAGGGGGTGGATACTGCGCAAGGGCTAGATTGTATACTGCGCATGCGCGTTTAGCGCGGCAGGGTGTTTGATGTGTTTATTATTGTCCTTTTAAATCAATGGCTTGTGGGTGTTTTGCGAATATCAGATTTGGAAAAGTGCGCATGCGCAGTATACAAATGTTAGCAGGCTCTACATTGGAATTTTACTATGGATGTAAATGAAATCGCAAAGCAGTACATCTCAATAGCTGAAGAGCAATTCGGAAGTATGTGCTCTGACTGGAATTATAAGGGCGTAGAATTTAACGATCAGGGGCCTCATATACGGTATTACCCTGATGAGAAAAATTTAACAATATCACTGAATGAAAATGTCCGTGGTAATGAAGTGGGGCTTCATTTTCAGTTAGCGCATGAAGTATGCCATTTGTTATATCCAACAAGGTGCGCGGTAACATCAGGCTTTGAAAAAACAACAGTGTTAAATGAGGGGATATCTACATATTTCTCTATATATGCTGTACAACAATTCGGCCAGGAAGCTGATGTAATTCAAAATCTGAAAGAACACAACTCTAATTATTATAATGCTCTTGCACAAACTTGTGAATTGTTGCAGAAAGACGATAAAGCAATCATTAAATTGAGAAGTATTCAGCCAATGTTAAATAAAATTACGGTTAGTGATTTTGAATTAGCAGGAATAGATATCCCTGAGCCTTTAAAGTTATCGCTACTGGATACTTTTTCATGATTCGAAAAACTGCTAACAAGACGCTCAAGAATGGACGCAGTAAACTGCGCCCCTTAGCTGAGAGTTATGTGTAATCAGGAAAAAGAATGAAACGACTTCAAGAAATAGATATTCGAAGAAGAGTGAATGAAGTAATAGGGAACAGTCCTGATAGAATTCATCCTGAAGTACAAGAAGCAATTCATGAAACGGCACAAAATATTGGTGAGGGTAGGCATGGAATATTTTTCACTACAAAAATTTACGCAGTAATTGTCCTTGTTCTAGGTGCGCTAATTTTGGCAACTAATACGTACCTTTTAAAAGTTCCTATTATTGTAAGTATATTTTTAGCCCTACTCGTTTTAATATTTTTTATCAGAGATATTGCTCTTACTTTGCTAACGCAAATAAACAATGCTGAGCTTTACGTCGGGCAAATACACAAAACTATTTTAGTCGACGACAATGACCAACAATAATCACATAACAAGTGCCATCACCAGCGCAAGCAAGCTTACTGGACCTTCGGGGCTTCGCCCCGCGGCCGGTGTGGAAGGCGTTATGGCGCCAATCGGGGTTTTGGTGTTTCTATCGGCGCGGTTGATAAACGGATTGCCAGTTTCAGGCTTGTCTTACCGCTCTTCTTGGCAGTCGGCAAGTTCGGTAGTAACGTTGAGTTCATCGCTGCTGGCATTCAGTTCGGCTCATGCTTCCAGTATCACCACAGTAACCCGGCATCTTGTTGCCATTAGGGGGTTAGGTAGTTGGGGCAAGTACAAGGCAGTCGTTGTAGGGCAGTTTTAATCAGGGCAGGTGTTTTATGACAGGTTCAGCGTTCTTAACTACTTCGCATCAACAGAGTGCCAAGTCTGGCATCCATAGAGTCAGAAGAGTCGTCTAGGACATCCATACGAATATTTGAGCATGAAATGACTTGCAGTAGGCTAAACTCCGTAGGTCATCAGAAAATCGGGGATTAAAGGGGACGAAGCCCTTTTAACCTGTTGGTGTGTTTGGTGCTGGGCCTATCTAGTTGACGAAATTGATCGTCCGTGAAGTGTTGTAAGACCAATAGCGGTATAAGATCACCGGCGCTTACTACAGCGTTGAGTGTCTAATTCGAGTATTATCCACCTTTCAACTAATACAGATGAATTCTAATGGCCAAAACCAATTACAACTTTGAAAAGCGACAGAAAGAGCTTGCGAAGAAGAAAAAGAAGGAAGAAAAGCGCAAGAAAAAACTTGCTGCGGCCACTGAAGAGAGTCAGGTCGAGCAAGCGCCTCTCGTTGAAGATACGGGTACGCCTGTCGATGATAGTGGTAGTGCTTAAGGCGCTCATTCGAAAAACTACGGTCAAGCCTTGTAATCACGCGCTTTCAGCGCTCGTGTTACCGTTGCGTTCAGTTTAACATGGGGTCTTGGCTGGCTAATTGAAAGACAATAAAAAAGGCTGCAATTGCAGCCTTTTTTATTACTGTGTTACTTAGGCATTCATAAGCGCTTAGTAAACGATAATGCCGCGAATGTTTTTGCCCTGGACCAAGTCGTCCATGCCTTCTTTAACCTCATCAATGGTGTAAGTGCGTGAACACATACGATCGAGATCAAGTTGTCCAGTTTCGTAGAAGCCCAGCAGCTTGTCGAAATCAACTTTTGCATTAGTACTGCCGTAGAGGCAGCCGCAAACTTTCTTCGAAGACAAGGCCATTTCCAGAGCGTTAAACGTGTAGTCAAGCTCTGCACTTGCTGCGCCGACCAGGCACGTGGTACCGCCACGGCGAGTCGCTGCGTATGCCTGCTGGGCAACGGCGGGGAAGCCAATCACTTCAAAAACATAGTCGGCACCAATATCGTTGGTAATTTCCATGATTTGAGCAACGGGGTCGGTGCTGGCATTAACCGTATGAGTCGCACCGAATTCACGAGCAACTGCTAATTTCTCATCACTCAGATCAACGGCAATAATGGGGTTGGCACCGGCAATTTTGGCACCCTGCAAAGCGGATAAGCCAACACCGCCACAGCCAAAAATAACAGCACTGCTACCAGGCTGAACTTTCGCCGTGTTCAGTGCAGCACCAGCACCGGTCATAACACCACAACCGACAAGTGCAGCTGCTTTAAGGTCATATTTTTTATCAATGGGCACAACACACATCGATGGGCAGACAACTTGTTCAGCCATGTTGCCCAAACCCGCGAAGGCGCCAATGTATTCGCCATTCAATTTTACACGGCTAGTACCGTCAGGCTGCATACCGCTCAAAAGATCGCTGGCAGTACACAGCCACGGCTCCTGATGGAGACAGAAATAACATTCACCACACATGGGGACAAAAGAGGTAATGACATGGTCGCCAACTTTTACATTGGTGACGTTTGCGCCAGTTTCTTCAACAACTCCCGCACCTTCATGGCCGAGGACGACAGGTGTTGGCCCAGGCAGCTTGCCCGTAATAACCGACATATCAGACTGGCATAAGCCGGTCGCTACCATGCGAATTCGAACTTCATCGGCTTTTGGTGCGTCTAGTTCAATTTCCTGAACTGAGTATTCATTTGGCGCGGTAAGTACCACTGCTTTAGCTTTCATTCTTGAACCCCTGAGTTAATACCGTTTGAATTTGAAGGCATGACTCGCTAGCAGTCATACCCACTCCGCTGAGCTTAAGGCTCGAGCGGTCTTTCTTGTCAATACTGCAAATTAAGCGTGCAGCCGAGCAGGCGAAATTTAGCACACTAAAAGTTATGTATATAGCCCCTTAAGTATGTGTGCTATCTGTGTAAGGTTTGTTCCTGGTTTTAACGTTAGTTATGGGGCTGTTCTACCATTGATTCGCTATAAGTGTTCGGTCAGGTGAAGAGTGATGTTAAGTAGCTAAACTACAGTTTGTGCTTTGTTCCCACCGAAGTAGGGCCGTGAAGTTGACGTGCCGGAATACTGTTATGCCTTTAACGCCGTATTTTTGGCTTATTTCTTGCTGTTGTTTTTTTACAACCTGTAAATTTACTTCATCTTTATGTAGTATGTGCATCGCGGAATTCGCAGTCTAATGAGTATCTGCCAGCCTTTAGTTGGCGCATACTTATCCAAACAATAAATTTGGGGGTAGCATGACCACATCGAAATCGAAAATTATTTACACCATTACCGACGAAGCACCAGCACTAGCCACTTACTCCTTACTCCCCATCGTCAAAACCTTTACCACAGCGGCCGGCGTAGATGTTGAAACCAGTGATATTTCACTGGCTGCACGCATCCTGGCTACTTTCCCCGATCAGCTGAGTGCTGATCAGCAGGTGCCCGACGCACTGAAAGTTCTCGGTGAGCTGACGCAAGACCCCAACGCCAACATTATTAAGTTGCCTAATATTAGTGCTTCTATTCCTCAGCTACAGGCCGCTATTGCCGAGCTTCAGGGTAAAGGCTACGACATTCCTGACTACCCAGAAAGCCCTGCCAATGATGATGAATCCACTATTCAGGCTGCCTATGCTGGCGTGCTGGGTAGTGCGGTAAACCCCGTCTTGCGCGAAGGTAACTCTGACCGTCGCGCCCCAGGTGCAGTGAAAGAATTTGCTCGCAACAACCCCCATCGCATGGGCAAGTGGAGCCAGGCCTCAAGAACTCACGTGGCCCATATGCGCAGCGGCGATTTCTACGCTAGCGATATTTCCTGCACCATGGATAAAGCCACTACGCTGAAAATTGAGCTGCACGCAAAAGACGGTACGGTCAGCGTACTAAAAGAGGTCGCCGTACAGGATGCTGAAGTGGTCAGCGCCCAGTTTATGAGCACCAAAGCGCTGCGTAAGTTTCTCGACGAAGAAATGGAAGGCGCTCGCAATGCCGGCCTGCTTTTCTCTCTGCACTTAAAAGCGACCATGATGAAGGTCTCTGACCCCATCGTCTTTGGTCATGCTGTCACGGTTTACTTTAAAGATGCGTGGGAAAAGCATGGCGAAGAGTTTGACGCCTTGGGTATCAATCCCAACGACGGCCTGGGTGCAGCCCTGCGTAAGATCGACAAGCTGTCTTATTCTAAGCGCGCTGAAATCGAAGCCGATTTACGTCAGTGCTACGAAACGCGCCCCATGCTGGCCATGGTTAACTCCGATAAAGGTATTACCAATCTGCACGTGCCCAGCGACATTATTGTCGATGCCTCCATGCCGGCGATGATTCGCGACAGCGGCAAAATGTGGGATTCCCATGGCAAGCTTGAAGATACTAAAGCGGTTATCCCCGATAGCTGCTATGCCACTATTTATCAGGAAGTGATCAACTTCTGTAAGCACCACGATGCCTTCGACCCCACGACGATGGGTACGGTGCCCAATGTTGGCTTGATGGCACAAAAGGCCGAAGAGTACGGTTCGCACGATAAAACGATTACCCTGCCTGCCGATGGCACCATGCGTGTGGTCGATAGTGAAGGTAAGGTTTGGCTCGAGCATGAAAATGTTGAAGCCGGTGATGTCTGGCGTATGTTCCAGGCCAAAGACGCGCCGATTCAAGATTGGGTGAAACTGGCTGTTACTCGCGCCCGTGCCAGCGGCATGCCGGCTATTTTCTGGCTGGATGAGCGTCGTGGCCACGATGCTCAAATGGTGAAAAAGGTTGAGAAATATCTGCAGGACCACGATACCGAAGGTCTACGTCTCTCCATCCTGCCGCCCGATCGCGCCATTCGCTACACCATGGAACGCATCAAACTGGGCAAAGACACCATCTCTGTTACCGGCAACGTACTGCGTGATTACCTGACTGACCTGTTCCCCATTCTCGAGTTGGGCACCAGTGCCAAAATGCTCTCCGTCGTGCCATTGATGGCCGGTGGTGGGCTGTTTGAAACAGGGGCCGGTGGTTCAGCCCCCAAGCACGTGCAGCAGTTTGAAGAAGAAGATCACCTGCGTTGGGACTCTCTCGGTGAGTTTCTGGCGATTGGTGTTTCCCTTGAAGACCTCGCCATTAAAACCGGCAATAAGAAAGCCGCTATTCTGGCGACCACGCTTGACCAGGCCACCAGCGAATTCCTCGCTAACGGCAAGTCGCCATCGCGTAAAGTACGCGAGCTTGATAACCGAGGTAGCCACTTCTACCTGGCCATGTACTGGGCTCAGGCCGTCGCTGCGCAAACCGACGATGCCGAGTTGGCCGCTAGCTTTGCCACATTGGCCGAGGGGCTTACGGCTAACGAGCAAAAAATTGTCGATGAGCTTGTCGCCTGTCAGGGTAACCCTGTCGACATGGGCGGTTACTTCCAGCCAGACGATGCCAAGGTTGAAAAACTGATGCGCCCCAGCGCCACGCTTAACGCCTTGGTCAATGCGGCCATTTAAGTTCGCTTTGTAAGACTAAAAGCACTGTGACAAAACCCGGAGTCAATACATATTGCCTCCGGGTTTTGCATTTAAAGCAACTCACTTTTTAAAGCGCGATGACACACAGCAAAACAAAAACCAGTTTCTACCGTCGCCTCTATGTCGCTCACCTGATTAGCTCAGGTATTAATACGGTGCCGCAAATCACTCAGTTCACCGGCATGCCGCGCCGCACGGCGCAGGACACCATTGTTGCCTTAGAAGAATTGGCGATTAACTGTGAGTTTGTCGGTGCAAAAAAAGATGGCGCTTATACCATTAATGACTGGGGTGCGATTAATCCGCTGTGGGTTAAAGGACAGATTCATCATCTTTGTGAGGTGTTGGGCTACCCCGTCCCCGATTGACTCAGCAGGCTAAAAGTAGGCTATCTTTACGCCAGCGGCCTGCAAGATAATAAAGAAAGAGACGCAAACTATGGAAGAGCGCTTTAAAACAATCATCATCGAACACGAAGAGAGTGTACGCCAGGGTTTGGTCGCGGTGTTCGAGCACCATCACTTTGATGTGGAGGCAACCGACAGTGTCGCCAGCGGCTATGAAAAAGCCCGCAGTGGTGGTTTCGACCTGGTGCTACTTGACTCTAGAGTGGCGGGTATTAACGCCCTTGAGGTCTGTGCCGGTATTCGTGGCCAGCACCCGGGGCAGGTGATCTTTATGCTCACCGCCGACTCCTCTAATCAGGGTCTAATGGCATTGGCTGCCGACGATTACAGCAGCGTGCCCTTCGCCTATACCGACCTGGTGCAACGGGCCAAAGCCCTGCTGCGCCGCACTCGTCTGCAGCATAAAACCGCGCTCACCGAGACCCTAAGCATTGGCGATGTCACTATTGATACGGCCAGTGCAACGGGCCAATGCCCACGCGGGGCTATTGTTTTTACACAACGTGAAATTCGTGTGCTGTACTACCTCTGTGAACAGCGGGGCAAAACCGTTGAAGCCCACGAATTACTGAATCAGGTTTGGGGCTACCCACGCTATTTGAATACCGAAATTCGCGCCGTTGAAATTCACATCGCCTCGCTCATCCATAAAATTGAAGTCGATGCCGAAAACCCGCAATACATCCAGCAAGTGGGCGAGGGCGCTTACCAAATAGACTTTTAGGCGGGTCGTGGCGAAGCTCTCTCGCCTTAAAGCCCTGCCATTATGCCGCTACGATGGCAGGCTTATGATCCTGAACTCTTGCCGACGACGAATGCTGAAGAAGCCGTTTTTTTGCAGTATTGACGAGAGTGGTGTGTTTATTGGTCGTGGTGAAGTGTCTAGGCAACTTACTTCGCCCCCTTCTTTCTGTAGTCACCTTACAAGCTCGTACATCTGGCGACTTGCTAAAGCGCCAAAAAATCCTATGGTTACAAGTGTAAGCCCTAGCGAAGTTGATTCGCTCCTTTTCGCAACCTGTTGTCGTGCCGTCCTTCGTCCCGACTGTTGGGTTCACAGTAAGGAGTTTGAGAGATGGATGAAGCGATGGATGGTGTAGCGCCCGACAATCCGATGGGTACGGATGGCTTTGAATTTGTCGAATACACAGCCGAAGATACCCGTGCCCTGGAATTGTTATTTAAGGCCATGGGCTTCAGCGCCATCGCTCGGCACCGCTCCAAGGACGTGGTGCTCTATCGCCAGGGCGATATTAACTTTCTGATCAACCATGAGCCCGATAGTTTTGCGCGCGCCTTTGCCCGGGTACATGGCCCGTCAATCTGCGCCTTTGGCATGCGGGTTGCCGATGCCCGCGAGGCATATCGCTACGCCATTGCCCATCGAGCCAAGGCCTATGTCGGTGAAAACGGGCCGATGGAGCTCAACCTGCCGGCCATTCGCGGCATTGGTGGTTCGCTGATTTACTTAATTGATCGCTATGGCGAGCAGTCGATTTACGATGTTGATTTTGTGCCCCTCGACAACAGCTCACCGCATCCGGTGGGTCTGGGGCTGCAATACATCGAT
This sequence comes from Candidatus Reddybacter sp., assembly GCA_041277045.1. Classification (GTDB taxonomy): domain Bacteria; phylum Pseudomonadota; class Gammaproteobacteria; order Pseudomonadales; family Porticoccaceae; genus Reddybacter. Next base: position 269,093 of record JBGFSY010000002.1, read on the forward strand.
CACCTCACCCACAATGTGCACTACGGGCGCATGGATCAGTGGGCCAGTTTCTACGAGCGGGTTTTTAATTTTAAACAAATTCGCTATTTCGATATTGAGGGCAAGGCGACGGGGCTTATCTCTAGGGCGATGACCAGCCCCTGCGGGAAAATACGTATTCCCATTAATGAACCGAAGGATGATAAGTCGCAAATCCAGGAGTACCTCGACGCCTATCACGGCGAGGGCATACAACATATTGCCTTGGGCTCGGCGGATATTTACCAGTCCGTTGAACAATTAATTGCCAACGGCGTGCGGATGCTGGACATACCCGATACCTATTATGAGGCGGTGGCGCAGCGTATTCCGGGGCATGGGGAAGACTTGGCGAGGATGAAAAAAACGAAAATATTGATCGACGGTGATCCCACGCACAATCAGGGTTTATTGCTGCAAATTTTTACCGAGACGGTGATTGGCCCGATCTTTTTCGAAATTATTCAACGCAAGGGCAACGAGGGTTTCGGCGAGGGTAATTTTCAAGCTTTGTTTAATTCGATTGAAGAAGATCAGCGGCGCCGGGGAGTGCTTTAAATGCCCAAGTGGATTTCCTTTCCCAGGGTCGAGGGGCAGAGTTCCCGACAGGCACACTGCGATTTACCAGCGCACAGCTACGAGCGGGAAATGAGTAAAGAGGGCTTTTTCGGCCCCGCTAGTCAGTTTTACCACCGCCACCCACCGACCTCTTGGTCTCGTATCGACGGGCCCTTGTTACCGCGCGCCTTTGATACTAATGAACTGCCCGGCGATTCGTGCCAGCCCTGGGCGGCGGCCTCGCTATTGCAGAATGCGCACTGTCATATTCGCCTCTGGAAAACCGCCTCGAGTCGGAGCGAGCTGGTGCGCAATGCCGATGGTGATGATTTGCTCTTCATTCACAGTGGTCGCGCAGAAATGTACTGCGACTTCGGTCATCTCAGTGTTAGCGAGGGCGACTACCTGCTAATACCCCGCGGCACCATGTGGCGCGTAGAGCCCAGTGAGCCGCTGGCGGTATTAATGATAGAGGCCAGTGGTGCCAGCTTTGGTCTACCCGAAAAAGCCCTGGTCGGTCATCACGCCATTTTCGATGCGGCGATGCTCGAGACGCCGCGTATTGACGCGGCCTTCGTCGAGCAGCAGTCAGAGCGGGAGCACCGCCTGGTGGTCAAGAGGCATGGCCAGTTGACCACGGTTGACTACCCCTTTAATCCCCTTGATGCGCTGGGTTGGCACGGTAACTTAGCGGTGGTGCGTATTAACTGGCGCGATATAAGACCGCTGATGAGCCATCGATTTCATCTGCCACCCTCGGCTCACACGACCTTTGTCAGCGAGCGCCTTGCCGTGTGTACCTTTTGCCCGAGGCCTATGGAGAGCGACCCGGGTGCCTTAAAGGTGCCCTTTTTTCACAACAACGACGACTACGACGAGGTGATTTTTTATCACCGGGGCGAGTTTTTTTCACGCGACAATATTCATCCCGGCATGGTTACGTTGCACCCCAGTGGCCTCAGCCATGGCCCCCACCCGAAGGCATTGCAAACCGGGTTGCAGGCACAGCGCGAGGCGACGGATGAGGTGGCGGTGATGATTGATACCCGTGACGCCTTGACGGTCGCGGCGCCGGCCACGGCGGTGGAGTGGCCCGGCTATGTTAATTCCTGGTCGACTTAAGTTGGGTATGGGCGAGTGGGGCAAGGCCGCTGAGTGAGTAGGGAGGAGAGCCGTCATGAAATTGGGCAGTCTAAAATCAACGGCGCGGGATGGTCAGCTGATCGTCGTCAATCGTTGCTTGAGTCACTACCTCAGTGGTTCGGACATTGCACCCTCACTGCAATACGCCCTTGAACATTGGCAGGACTGTGAGCAGCCATTGCTAGCGCTTTACGAGAGAATTAACGACCATCCCCATAGCGGTACTGAACTCGAGCAAAAACAACTCTGCTCACCTCTGCCCAGAGCCTATCAATGGCTGGATGGCAGTGCCTATTTGAGTCACGTGGAGCGGGTCAGAATGGCGCGGGGGGCGGAAATGCCCGAGAGCTTTTTAGTCGATCCGCTGATGTACCAGGGCGGCTCGGATCATTTCCTCGGGCCGCAAGATACCATTTGTGTGGCCAGTGAAGAGGACGGCATTGATTTCGAGGCCGAGGTGGCGGTCATCTGTGACGATGTGCCCATGGGCACCAATGGCCATGCCGCTAGCGAGCACATCAAGCTGCTGATGCTGGTGAACGATGTTTCCCTGCGCCATTTAATTCCCAGCGAGTTGGCGAAGGGCTTCGGCTTTATTCACGGCAAACCCCCCACGGCCTTTTCCCCGGTAGCGGTGACTCCCGATGAACTGGGTGCGGCCTGGCGGGATGACAAGGTGCATCTGCCACTGATCAGCATCTATAACGAGCAATTATTTGGCCAGCCCAATGCCGGGCTGGATATGCAATTTAGCTTCGCCGAACTACTCGCCCACGGGGCGAAAACTCGCGCCCTGAGAGCCGGTAGCATTATTGGCTCGGGCACGGTCTCCAATCAGGACGCGGCGGCGGGCTTTTCTTGTCTGGTGGAAAAGCGCGTGTATGAAATGCTGGAGTCGGGGCAGACGCGCACCGAGTTTATGCAGTTTGGCGACTATATTCGTATCGAAATGCGGGATGAATTTGGCGATTCTATTTTCGGCGCTATCGAGCAGGAAGTGCGCTCGTGCAAGCTGTAAAGCTGTATACCTATTGCCGTAGCTCTGCGGCCTATCGCGTGCGCATTGCTCTCAATATAAAAGGGCTGGATTACCACAGTGAATATATTCATTTATTAAAAGGCGGTGGCGAGCAATTCTCTGCGGCCTATCGAGCACTTAATCCACAGATGTTAGTACCCAGTTATTGCGAGGGTGAGCAAACCTTGACCCAGTCGCTGGCCATTATCGAATATTTGGAAGAACGCCATCCCCATCCCGCACTGCTACCCCAAGAGCCGCAGGCACGGGCACAGGTACGATCACTCGCCCTCAGTATTGCCTGCGACATTCACCCTCTCGACAACCTACGGGTGCTGCGCTATTTAGAACAGCACTTGGGTCTCGACAAGGCCGCGCGTGAGCGCTGGTACTGTCACTGGATAGACGAGGGTTTTAGCGCGCTGGAAGCTCGCTTGGTGGCGCAGCGGGGTGCAGATACAGACCCAGGTGTAGGGACTTATGGGGGCTATTGTTATGGCTATCAGGCGAGTCTGGCCGATATTTGTTTGATCCCCCAAGTCTACAACGCACTGCGTTTTAACTGCGATATCAGCGTTTATCCCACAATTCAGCGCATTTATCAGCACTGCAAGGGGCTGACTGCTTTCCAGCAGGCCGCCCCCGAGCAGCAGGCTGATTTTGTCGAAAGTCCGTAGCGGAGTTGAATATGAGTCAGCATCTGTCAGCACAACAGAAGGACTTTATTGAGACCAATCATCTTGCCGGGCTCAGCGCCGGCTCGACGCAGGCCCTGCTCGAAAATCGGCCACACTATTCCATTGCTAAGGCCCAGTACTTTCTGCATTTTCAGCAGCGTATTAATAAGGAGTTATTAGGGCACTCGGTAATTAAAGACAATGCTTATGCGGCCTGGTTTGCTAAGGGTGAGTTTAGCCAGCAACAAGCCCGAGATTTTATTGTGCAATTCTCGGTTTTTTCGAATTTATTTTTGATCGCGCAACTTAAAAAAACCATCAATGCCGATACCCTTGAGGGCATGCGTGCCTCTAAGGAAATTTTGGCTAATGAAATTGGCGTGGTCTTTAATGCGGGGGCAGGGAGTGTTACAAGGCCTGATCCACAGGCGCTTGAAGGAGAGCCATCAGAAAGCAGCTTGCTATCGGCCGAGGGCACAGTCGAGGGCGGCACCTTTCACTTTCGCGCCGCCCACTTTGAGTGGTTGCTGCGCATGGCGAGTTCCCTGGGCTTAAGCTTTCAAGACGTGGGCAAGCGCAGCCAGGGCACGAAGGCAACCCTGTTTTTCTGCGATGAACTGGCGCGACTCTACGGCAGTGAAAACTATAGGGTTTCCCAAGCGGCGAGCTACGCAGTAGAAAACTGGGCGGCCGCAGGCTTTTGGCAGCAACTGATTCAAGGCTTTACACGCTATAACAGCAGGGCAGGCGAGCAGCTGCCCCTGAGCTTCTTTACCTATCATGCAAAAATAGAAGCCCAGCACGCGGCCCATACCCAGGAAGAATTGGAGGAGCTCTACTTTGCTCGGGATATTGATGAGGCGCACTTTATTGCCTGTGGCAATGAAATGCTTAATGGGGTTGAGGCCTTCTGGCAGGGTCTGGATACCGAGAGAAAAGCGGCTTAAACCTCGCTTATTTTATTCAAAGTAGTGCGTTTTTATATGGCTCCGCCTGCTCGAGGAGTAGTTAATTAGCCGCCCTGTTTCAATGCCGAGATCAGTACATTTGATGTTTAAATCAGTGCACTAAAGAGAGAATCTCGAGATGGCACTGAAAGCCCAAAGCTTTTACGAAGGTGGCTGGCGGGACTCTTTTTTAGTTGTTCGTTCAAATAATTTCATAGTTGTATACTTAAAGATAATCACTCTATTCAGAGGGGAAATATAAATGCGCAACAATTATGAGCAAGCCAAACTATTTTTCGAAGCCTGCGAAACTGGAAGAGGTTGGAAGGCGTGCAAAGCCTATTGTCATGCGGGATCTACATTTTCAGCTCAATCTGGAGCCATTGCTGATATAGATACTCTTGAGGGCTACGCTGAATGGATGAAAAACCTTCTTATTCCTATACCGGATGGTCATTATGAAATAAAGAGTTTCTCAGAAGATGAAGAACAGCAATGTGTTACAGCATTTGCAGTTTTTCATGGGACTCAAACTGGTCCAGGAGGCCCTGTAGAACCTACAGGGAAAACGATAGCTGCCGACTATGTTTATGCAATGAATTTTGAGGATGGATTGATAAAGCATATGACTAAAATCTGGAATGATGGTATTAGTTTAGAGCAGCTGGGCTGGGCTTGAATCAAGTATCACCGAAGAATACAACTAACGGTGGTCGCAAATAAGGCGTCGCATTATTTCAAACGTTATGGATTCAAGCGACCTATGAATGCAAAGCGACAAGAGGCATCAATTGTTGGAGTACGGCATGCAGGGTGGTTGCGAGTGTCAATTCCTGGGTTCATTCCCGCCACTTTTGGTTGTTTGCCCATTCTCAAAACCGCTGGGTAGGGTGCTTTTCCAGAGTTGGGCGCGTTGGCAATTACGTCTATTTGGGATTTCAGTTTCGCTGCAAGATGAAAACCCTGGCAGTGACCGCGAAGGGCCCAAGCTCTACGTGTGGTTGAACCAATCGAATCTTGTCGAGGGAAGGGTCATCGGGTTTCTTTTGGCACCTGGTTTTGTGGTGATAAACGTGGAATGCGCTCTTATACCTTTGACTGGGTTTGCACGCGTATGTCTCGGCGATATTGAGATCAATCGGCAGTGGAAGAAACAAGCCAGGCGTGGAATTACACGGGCGGCGGAACGGCTGGCTGCGACAGCGCCAGGCATAATCAGCATCGAAGGTGCACGAAGCGTGGACGGCCGCTTGCTACCGTACAAAAAAGGTCCAGCGGTTTTGGCGATAAAGGCCCAAGCCACAATTATCCCAGTAGTCATGTCCGGTGGTAGAGACGTGCTTCCCGCCGGTACATGGAAGGTTCGGCCCGGAAAAATTGGGCTTCATTGTTTAACAGCCATTCCGACTGAGGGGCTCACCTACGAAGATCGCGAGGCAGTTGTGGAGCAACTACGCGGTATTGCGGATCAGGGGCTGTCTTAATAATGACAGCGAACAAGACGTCACACTTGTGCGTTTACCGGCCGCTAGCAAGTAAGTTTAGTACTTGTGTATTAAGGAGTTTCTAAACGAGCTGGAACAGCATGGCCTCAATCGCTACTGCAATTGGAGTCAGCTTGGGGGAAACAGAAAGCTAAGGGGGCTACCTTTGAAGACGCCTTTGAACAGCAATGCCGAGAGTTATCCTACCTCGCTCCTGTTAATGCACTTCTCGGTAAGCTGTTCCCCTAGCGTATAATACCCACGCTACACCTAGGCAGTCTCATTACCTGCTGCTGATTCCCACCTTACACAATTTTTAGGAGTAACCCTTGAGCGAATCCCGCCCCTCAGGTCATGGGCTGATTGTTATTGCCACCCTGTTTTTGACCCTGGGCTTGCTCTACGGCATCTGGTACTCCTACTCGGTTTTTCTGGTGGCGTTAATTGATCACTTCGGCTGGTCGCGCTCGGTGACGGCCGGTGCTATGTCGGTGTTTATTCTTAGCCACGGCTTGTTTGGTCCCTTTGCTGGGCGGCTCGTTGAGGTCTTCGGCCCGCGCAAGTTGATGATGAAGGGCTCAGTGGTGATGGCAGCTGGACTTTTATTAACCTCGCAGGTTAATCAGTGGTGGCAGTTGTATCTGTCCTTTGGAGTGCTCAGTGCCCTGGGTTTGGGGGCATGTGGCTGGGTGCCGTCGGTGATTCTCACCGAAAAGTGGTTCCCCGATAAAGTGGGTACGGCACTGGGCTTTGTCACCGCCGGTATAGGCGTTGGTATTTTATCCATTGTGCCACTGAGTAATATTTTGATAGAACATTACGATTGGCGCCTGGCTTTTCAGGTGCTTGCGGCGCTGGTGGTGCTGCTCATTCTTCCGGCCGCCTTCTTTATTTTGCGTGAGCCGCCACCGGCTCAAGAGGCGGCTCGCAGGGGGCAGGGAAGGGACGTGTCGGAGGCTTCTGCGCCAGTGGACACTGTCATGCCAGCCCATGACTGGACGGTGGCAACTGCCGTGCGCTCGCGCAGTTTTCGCTTTGCGATACTGGCCTTTTTCTCTGGGGGCTGTCTTGCGCAGCTACTGATCATGCATCAGTTTGCCTTTATGGTTGATCATGGTGTGGCGAAAACCATGGGTTCGATTATTGTCGGTGTTATTGGTATCACCAGTATTCCTGGCAAAATGATGTGGGGTGCCTTGTCTGACCGGATTGGCCGCGAGTGGGCCTACGCTGGTGGTATGATTTTAATTGCGTTGTCAGTCGCTGCACTGGCACTGGTTGGTATTCTACCGGGCTTGTTGATGCCCTTTGTGTTCGCGGTTTTGGTGGGTGTTGGCTATTCGGTGAATGCACCAATCATTCCTTCTGTGTCCCGAGACCTGTTTGCGGGGCCACGTTTCCCCAGTATTTTTGGCACCATATCGCTGTTTTCGTCGCTGGGTGGCGCTACAGGTTCATGGCTGGGCGGGGCGCTATACGACTGGTCGGGGGGCTATCAATTAATGTTACTGGTGGCGGCTGGTTTGGCTGTTGTTGGCCCAGTGATGCTTTGGTTCGCAGCACCGCGTCATCCGGAGATTCCCCCGGCGCCTTAATAGCCCTTCGCTAACTCTTTTGGAGTGTTGCTAAGGACGGGTTTTGTCACCGCTAGTGCAGCTGGATTGTTCGCAACTGCCGCACCCGGAGCCGCCCTGGCGGCGTTTTTTTAGCCAGCGAAAGATGGCAATGCCGGCCACGAGAAAAACGACGGCGAGGGCGAGCCATTCTTGTTGTTGGCTGTTCATTGCGTTACCTCAACCGAGCTGGGCACAGGCGAGGGCGCCGAGATAGCCCAGCGAGGTCATATAGACCCAGGCGAAGGCGGGCCAGCGCCAGGAATTGGTTTCGCGGTGGATAACCACCACGGTGGCGGCGCACTGCAGGCAGAGGGCATAAAACACCATCAGGCCGAGGGCGATGCCGGGGGTAAACACTTTGCGACCATCGGGCCAGGCGGCATTGCGCACGCGGTCTCTCAGGCCTTCATCCTCTTCGTCGACATCGGCGCCCACCGCATAGGTGGTGCCGAGCACGGCGATGACCACTTCACGAGCGGGGAACGAGGCGATCACGGCGGCGGAGAGCTTCCAATCCCAGCCCAGGGGCTTGAAGATTGGCGCCACGGTTTTGCCCATGCGCCCGAGCAGGCTTTGCTCCATTTGCGCGGCGGACAGTTCATTTTCTAATGTTTGAATCGCCAGTTCGCGTTCGGCTTCAACTTGCACACGACTTTCGACGGCCAGTTTCTGGCGCTCAAAGTCGGCGGCGAGAATCTCTGAACGGGGGAAGTAGGCGAGGCTCCAGACCACTACTGACACGAAGAAAATAACCGTACCGGCACGCACTAAAAAGGCTTTGGCGCGCTCAACCAGGCGCACCAGCACCGACTTGATATTGGGTGTGCGATAGGGCGGTAGCTCCATTAAAAAGGTTGGGGCCGAGCCGCGTAGTATGGTGCGCTTGAGCAAAAAGGCGGTCAGCACACCCCCGACAATACCGAGTAAATAGAGGCCCAATAACACCAGCCCCTGTAGGTTAATGAGCCCGTAAAAATAGTGTTGCTGGGGAATAAAGGCGGCGATTAATAGGGCGTAAACCGGCAGCCGTGCCGAGCAGGTCATAAACGGTGCGGCCATAATCGTGGCGATGCGGTCGCGGGTATCGGGGATCACCCGGGTGCCCATAATTGCCGGCACCGCGCAGGCAAAGCTGGAGAGCATGGGCACGAAGGAGTGGCCCGAGAGACCGCACCAGCGCATCAAACGGTCCATTAAAAAGGCCGCGCGGGCCATATAACCGGAGTCTTCGAGGACGATAATAAAGGCAAATAAAATCAGGATCTGGGGCAGGAAAATGATCACGCTGCCGACACCGGCAACCACGCCGTCGGCCAGCAGGCTGGCAATCGCGCCCTCGGGCAGTGTGGTGTACACCTGTTCGGTGGCCCAGCTAGCGGCGCCGTCAATCAGATCCATCAGCGGTGTCGCCCAGGAAAACACCGCTTGAAATACCGTGCCCATGACGAGTACGAAGAGCAGGCTGCCGATAATGGGGTGACTGACGATTTGGTCGATGCGCTCGCTCAAACTGTGTCGTTGATTGTCGGCGGGTGCGCGGACAATACCGTCGAGGGTTTTGGCGATGTAGGCATAGCGCTCGTTGGCATCTCGCTCGGCGAGGGTTTGCCCAACGGTGAGCAGGTCTCGTTGCGCCTGTAAGCGTTGACTTGAGTCGCTGCCAAACACCTCAACCAAGCGCTTTTCGGCTTCACCGCCCTTGTCGATTAAAGCACGCTGTACCTCGTAGGCGGCTATGGGCTCGGCGCTGCTTGAAGTTTGTGCTGTCTCAGCCTTAAGATCTGTGGTGAGTTCTGCGGCGGCTTTTTTAACGTCTTTCAACAGGGCCCAGGGCTCGCTGATACTGGTGTCGACAGCCTTGGCCAGTGCCATTTTAAGTGGTTCGAGACTTTCGTGTCGTGTGGCTGCGGCGATCGTTGGTATAACAGGGGTATTGAGGCGAGCGGCGAGGGCATCGATGTCGATACTGATATCTTGCGACTCGGCAATATCAACCATATTGAGGGCGATCACCACGGGGATGCCGAGTTCGAGCACTTCAGTGACAACAAACAGGTTGCGTTTAATATTGGTGGCGTCTATCACTACCAGCACCGCATCGGGTGGCGGCATGTCGGCAATGCGCCCCAGCAGTACGTCAATAGCGGCGCGTTCATCGGGGGAGTGGGCGGCAAGAGAATAAGTGCCGGGCAGGTCGATTAGCTGAAAGCTGCGTTCGCCGATATTGAGTTCGCCGATGTGTTTTTCGACAGTTACTCCGGGGTAGTTAGCGACTTTTTGTCGCATCCCGGTCAGTAAGTTGAAGAGGGTGCTCTTACCCGTATTGGGGTTGCCGATAACGGCAATCACGGTTTGCTGGTTCTGGTCTTTGTCGGAGGCTATTAAATTACTTGGGTCGGTAGATGTCATTGGCGTAAGGAGGCATTAACCCTGATAGTTCTCGACGAGGATTTCTGCCGCTTCATCCTTTCGTAAAGAGAGGTTGTAACCCATAACGCGATACTCAATGGGATCCCCGCCGGGGGCAGAGCGTAGCAATTCGATGATTTCGCCCTTGATCATGCCAAGCTGCATTAAGCGCTGGGCAGAAGGGTGCCCTGCATTTTGAAAGCCTAGTACTTGTGCGGGCTGACCTTTTTTTAGATCGGCAAGGGTGGCGTCAGCATCATAAGCGCACGGTTTTCCGGCAGCCCGATTGCCTGCAGTAAAGCCAAAACGTTGAGCCAGTTGCAACATACCCATATCCATACTCTCTTTATTCGTTTGCCCCAGGTTTTATAAAATTATCTGTTTGCACCGGGCTATCAGTGGAGCCTAGTGTCGCCTGTGCGAGGGCCAAATGCAAACGATTCTTATTACAAGACCTAGTTTTTATTGTGGTTTTATTGTTTTAAATCAATTGTAGTTGGCCTTCAAGCGCTTAAAGAAAAGGCAGTTACAGGTTCTACGGCGGTAGTAATGCTAGCGCTGCAAGTGCCAGGTATGACAGTGTACATCGTTAGCCTGACGCCGGGCTGGCTCTCTATTGAGGCGTATTTAGCTACCCATTGCGACGCTCAATACGATATATTCAACCGACAACCAATTATAAACGGTTCAGGCTGTTGCCTTTTTATAGAGGGTGGCACTGTGACCATAAAACTATAATTACAGGGGAAAATCATGAAAGACGTTCAAGGCAAAGTCGCCTTTATTACGGGTGCCGCCAGCGGCATGGGTTTGGGTATGGCGCGGGCATTTTCTGCCGCCGGTATGAAAGTCATGCTCGGTGATATTCAGAAAGAACCACTCGATGCAGCCGTCGCTGAATTGAAAGGCCAGGGCCGGGATGTCGCCGGTGTGGTGGTTGATGTCACCGATAGAGATTCGGTGTTTGGTGCAGCGCAGGCAACAGTTGATGCCTTTGGTAAGGTGCATGTTTGTGTCAACAATGCTGGCGTGGGTGCTGACGGTAGTGCGGAAGATACCAGCGAGAAAAATTGGCGCTGGACCATCGACGTTAATATGTGGGGCGTGGTATGGGGCCTGCAGGCCTTTATGCCGCTGATTAAAGAGCACGGCGAGGGTGGCCATGTGATCAATACCGCGTCGATGGCCGGTATGTTTAGCTGGAAGAACCTCAGTGCTTACAATGCCTCAAAGTACGCCGTGGTTGCCATGTCTGAGACGGCGATGGCCGAGCACACTGATGACAATATTGGCGTGTCGGTACTTTGCCCGGGTGTGGTGAATACCAACCTCGGTACTTCTGCCCGTAACCGTGGCGATGATTACGGCGGTTCTACCGATAAAAAATCGGAGCAAATGGTCGCCATGTTGAAAAAGGGCCTCAACCCCGACGTGGTGGGTGAGCAGGTGCTAGAGGCGATTATCGACGACCAGCCCTATATCTTCACCGACCCCGGTTTGCGCAGTTGGGTGGAGAACCGCTTTCAGCGTATTCTCGCCGGTTACGACTGGGCCGATCAGTGTGAAGCCCTGAAAAAAGCCGATCAACAAACCGCTATCGATTTGTAATTCGATTCGCCAGCCCGGGTGGCACGCTTGTGCTACCCGGGTTTTGCTGTGAATGAGCAAAAATAATTAGCAGTGATCAATACATAATAAAAACAGACACAAGGGGTGAAGCATGAAATACAGAACACTGGGTAGTAGCGGCGTAAAAGTGTCGGCCATTGGCCTCGGCTGCATGGGCATGTCAGATTTTTACGGCCCTGCTGATGAGACTGAATCTATTGCCACCCTGCATCAGGCTTTAGCAGCGGGGCTAAATTTTCTCGATACCTCCGACGTTTATGGCAAAGGTCATAACGAGAGTCTAATCGGTCGTGCCATTGCCGACCGCCGTGATCAGGCCTTTATCGCCACTAAATTCGGTATTGCCGGTGCTCGTCTAAAACCCGAAGGTGGCCTGGAAATGAAAATCGACGGGCGGCCTGAATATGTAAAGTCAGCCTGTGATGCCAGTCTAAAACGCCTCGGCATTGACTGTATCGACCTCTATTATCAACACCGGGTTGACCCCAATGTGCCGATAGAAGAGACCGTGGGTGCCATGGCGGAGTTAGTCAGCGCTGGCAAGGTGCGCTTCCTGGGTTTGTCAGAAGCCTCAGCCGACACCGCCTTAATTCGTCGCGCCAGCAAGGTGCACCCCATTGCCGCTCTGCAGAGTGAATACTCCCTGTGGACCCGCGACCCCGAAGCCGAAGTGCTGCCCGTGTGTAAAGAATTGAATATCGCCTTTGTGCCCTACAGCCCATTGGGCCGAGGTTTTTTGACCGGCACCATTAGCGATACGGCAGAAATGAGCGATAAGGATTTCCGCAAATCAAACCCGCGTTTCCAGGCGGGTAATATCGAAGAAAACTTGAAGCTGGCGGATAAAATCAAACAAATGGCCGCCGCTAAAAACTGCGCTCCTGCGCAACTGGCACTGGCCTGGTTGCTGGCTCAGGGCGAGCAAATACTGCCCATCCCCGGTACCCGCCGCATTAAAAACCTCGACAGCAATATTGGCGCCGTTGATGTTGCGTTATCGGCAGCTGAGTTGGCTGAGATCAGTGCTGCCTTCCCCGCCGGAGCCGCAGCGGGTAGTCGCTACGCGTAGAGTAGTCTTTAAAATCCGAATTAAAACTATAGTTAATTAAACGTAAAAAAGTTGTGAAAAAATATTTAGACAGCAGCGATATTATTGATTGGCAGTACCCCGGCGTGTCAGCGAAAGCGGCGCTGCTCGCTGTTGATCTTAAGGGTGATGAGGCAATAGCCGAAGCCTGTTTTGTTTTTGTGCGCGATCAAATAAGTCATAGCCTGGATAGCCAGCAGAACCCCGTAACCTACAGAGCATCGAGTGTGCTCGAATATGGCACGGGCTATTGCTACGCCAAAAGTCATTTGTTGGTGGCTTTGTTGCGTGCCAATTCAATACCAGCGCTTAACTATCGACCACGATCGGCCACCCTTTTGTCTGCATGGCCTGGTTGGTGTTTATCTTGAAAAATACGGCTGGTATCGCATCGACCCACGGGGTAATAAGCCCGGTGTTGATGCCGCCTTTTGTCCACCGCTGGAAAAGCTGGCTTTTCCGATTATTATCGACGGTGAAGCCGACTTGTCGGAGATTTGGCCCGAGCCGCTGACAATTGTCATTGAGGCTTTAAAGGCCGGTAAAGACTATCTTGATGTGGCGCAAAATCTGCCCGATGTAGACCTAATTAAAAATTAAGAACTGATAAATAAACTATTAATAACTATGGAATACGCTGATGAAATTACCCGAAGGCGCTTATTTAAAGCTTAACCCCGAAGATGAATACATGCACCCCCTGGGCAGTGAAGTTAACTTTAATGAAAGTATGTATTTCAATGTCTATGACCCCAAGGGCAAGATCGGCGGCTGGTTCCGTATTGGCAATCGTGCCAATGAAGGCAATGCTGAAATGACGGCCTGTATTTACCTGCCCGATGGCTCCATTGCCTTTATGTTTCAGCGCGCAACAATCGCCAATAACGATGCCTTTAAAGCCGGGGGCATGGAATTTATTATCGACGAGCCCTACAAAGCATTGACCGTAAAATACAGCGGTGATGTGCTGCTGATGAAAAACCCCAGTGAGATGATAGACCCGAGTAAGGCCTTTAAAAACAATCCCAAACTGCCTTGCTCGGTGGAGTTGAGCTATCGCGGTGTCTCGCCGATGTACGGTGGCGAGCCGGTCAATGCCGATGGCTCTGCGCTGGAAAACAATCCCAATGCCGGTTTTTATCTGGGTCATTATGAGCAGCATATTGCGGGCACCGGCAAGATTGTTGTCGGCGATAAGACCTACACCATCGACGGCCTCGGTTTGCGCGACCACAGTTGGGGGCCGCGCTACTGGCAGAACGTGCAATTCTACCGTTGGTTGCCAATGAATTTCAGCGAAGACTTCGCCATTATGTGCCTCAATAAAACCCTGGGTGACGGTACGAAACTGATCGGCGGCATGGTGCTGAATGAAGGGCGCTACGATTTAATTCGCGAAGCCACCATCGAAACCGAATGGGATGCAAACTATTATCAGAAAACCTTAAAAGCCTGGGCAAAAACTGATCACGCGGAATACGAAATTGAAGGTCGGGTGATGTCTTTAATTCCTCTGCGCAACCGTCGCACCCTCGACGACGGCACCGAGTTGATGACGCGTATTACCGAGGGTATGACCGAATATCGCTGTAATGGCAGGGTCGGTTATGGTTTGTCGGAATATCTCGATCAGATTATCGACGGCAAACCGAATGGTATCTTTTCATGAATAAGGCCGCTAGCAATGAAGAGCAAGCCCCGGTCTTAAGTGATAGCGAGGTTGCCGGCTTATTAGAGAAAGAGGCTGCGGCCTATTTCCCCGCAGGCAAGGCTGAAAATATCGAGAAAATGTCCGGCGGTGCCTCCCGTGAAACGTGGTCCTTCGACTGGCTGGGTGCAGACGGCAGCAACACCGGTTTGATTTTGCGCCGCGATCCCGGCAATACAGGTAGCACTGGCGAAGAGGGCTGGCGGGGCGGTAAAACCACTTATTCCCTCGACCGAACGACTGAGGCCGAACTGCAGCGCGCGGTGCATGACGCCGGCGGCCTGGTCGCCAAAGTGCATTTTGCCCTGCCCGAAGATCACACCCTGGGCGGCTGTTATGTCATGGACAGGATTGAGGGCGAGGTGCTGGCACCGCGTATTTTGCGTGACGAGGCCTACGCTGGTGCGCGTAAAACGATGGCCCGACAGTGTGGTGAAATCCTCGCCGGTCTGCACGCGGTCGATCCGGCATCGCTGCCAAAGAATTTGGTGCAAATGCCGGTCCAGCCTTTAATTGCCTATTACCGCGAATTACTCGACGGAATCAGTGAGTTCTATCGCGATAACACCACAGTAGGGCGACCCGAATATCACCCGGCCTTTGAGTTGACCTTTCGCTGGCTCGAACAAAATATGCCCAAAAATGCACCATTGGGTATGGTTCACGGTGACTTCCGCAACGGTAATTTTGTCGTTGGCCCGGAAGGCATTCGTGCCGTACTCGACTGGGAATTGGGCCATGTTGGCGACGGCATGGAAGATCTTGGCTGGCTCTGTGTGCGCGCCTGGCGCTTTGGCCAGCACGATAAACCCGTGGGTGGCTTTGGTCAGCGTGAAGACCTTTTTGCGGGTTATGAAGACGCCGGTGGTCGCAAGGTCGATCCCAAAGTTGTGCATTTTTGGGAAGTGCTAGGCACTTTAAAATGGGGCATTATTTGCATGTTTCAGGCCTATAAACACCTGTCTGGCCTGATCGATTCTTTCGAGCACATGGCCATTGGTCGTCGCGCCTGTGAAAACGAAATTGACCTGTTAAAACTCATAGAGGAAGCTTAGCCATGCCACAAGATAGAGCCAGTGCCGAAGAACTATTGGGCGGGGTTGAAGCCTTTCTGCGTAAGGATGTACTGCCGGAACTCAGCGGCGCCAGTATTTATAAATGCCGTGTTGCGGCGAATATTCTCAGCATTGTGCAGCGGGAATTGGCTCAGGGTGAAAGTGCCGATAGTAGTGAACTGGAAGGCCTGCAAAACCTGTTAGGTAGAGAAGGAGAGGGGGCCGATAGTGCAACTCAACTCGACGATCTTAATGCTGAGCTCTGCGCTAGTATTCGCAGCGGTAAACTTGATGACCAAAGAACGGCGGTGATGAGCCATGTGCGTACAAACCTACAGGATAAGCTATCAATTGCTAATCCAAAATATGCGGGTTATCGCGAGAGTTTGGAGTGCAATGGCGGGCAGTAATGAAAACGAATAATAAATAAGTAGTTCTTCGTTACTAAGTTGATAGCCACAAATTAAGAAAGCGTTGGCTTGCACTAATTTAGCTCGGCGGGGTCAAGGTTGATATCTGCCTCAAGAGTGGACGGATCGACCGCCAGGCCAATGACTATTTTAACGCCGCCACATTTTTCGGAATGCAAGGCTCTCGGCGGGCCTATTACTTTAGTGCCTGGATCACATTCATAGGTTATACCACTGGCTATATCAGTAAGGCTCAACTGGCCCTCCAATATATAGGTTTGAGCATAAAAGCTGTGCCAATACGGGGCCACTTTCCCAGCTTCCAGCTCAGTCTCAAAGACCCAAAGATTGGCAGCTTAGATTTCCTCGACAGCCTATTCTTTGGTGGTGAAAGCATTTTTGGTGACTACAAAAGCCATAGTCTTCTCCATATTATTTATTTTCAATGTACGGACAGCTTTATTGCGTTTTTAGTCTAGCAGGTAGCGGCTGAGTTGCCAGAATCTGTTGCATCAGCTATCTCTATCCTAAATCAAAAAATTGCTTAGATATTTGCCGAGTACTACACTCTATTTGCGCTGGTCTGACTTTGCACTCGTCTTACAAAGTCCAACAACATAATAAATGCAGGCTCATTCGCAGCAAGCTAATTGTTACAGGGATCGTGCGACATGATCGAGAAATTCCTGACCGTAGGATGGAAGGGGCAGTTAATGTCTTTATTAGCCCTGATCTTCATCAGTGGCGCTGCCTGGCAGCAACTGCCAGGTTTAGAGATTGATCGCAGCGATAACAAACTCATCAGCCCTACTGACCGGGGCTGGATAGATCTAAAGCGTATGGAGGAAGATTTTGGCGTAGAAGAAACTGTGCTCATCTACTTCCACGACGCTGACCTCTGGACCACAGAGCGATTAAAACAATTACAAAAACTGACTTTCGATCTGGAAGATACGCCAGCAATTAGTTCAGTTAGCAGCTTGCTATCGTCGACGAATATCCGCGACAAGGGCGATTATGTTATTGCCGAGCCCCTGATCGTCATTGTTCCTCGATCAGCTCAGAGCATTGAAGAAATCAAGGCCGATGCCCTGTACAGCCCGATCATGCGCAAGACCGTTATTTCCGACGATGCCCTTTCAACGACTATCAGTATTGCTTATCACCGAGATTCAGAAAACCCTAATCTTAGCGCCGAGATATACGACATCATCGACAGCCTTATCGAGCCACTGCGTAAAGACTTTGATGTCATCTTCCAGGTCGGCAACCCACGGCTGGAATATGAGATTGACAGGGGTCTATTCAAGGATCTCAAAAAGCTGATACCAGCAGCAATACTCATTTTGATCGTGACCATTGGCATCTTTCTGAAGTCGGTGCGTGTCCTGCCAATCCCGCTAGTAACATCTGGTACCAGTGTTCTGTGGACTCTGGGCTTTATGGCTGCAACCGGCATACCAATCACCCTGCTAACGGCGATGGTGCCCGCGCTGATTATCGTTATCGGCTCGACCGAAGACGTACATATGCTCTCCGCCTATATGGCCGGACTCAGTGAGAGTGAATCGGCCAGTCGTCAATCTGCGGTGGCGTCGATGGCGGGGCGTATCGGGGTGCCAATTCTGATTACATCGTTAACAACAGCCATTGGTTTTGTGGCAAATACGGTGTCTGAAATCCCCCTAATCAGGGAATTCGCCCTGGTCAGTGCCTTTGCGATGGTTGCCAATCTGATCGTTACGGTACTGGCTTTGCCCTCGCAATTGACCCTATTCGGGCCAATAAGCAGCAACCTTAGTGCTGAAGAACAAGTACCCACGGGTTTGCTTGGCAAGGTCATTGCCTTTGTTGAACGAGTCACCGACCGATATGCCAGCGCGGTCGTCACAGTCTTTGCCATAGTGTTACTGAGTGTTGGTATGTACGTGCCCGATGTGCGGGTCAACAACGATCCCCTGTCTTATTTCCAGCCCGACCACCCCTTTGTTAGCGATGCCAACCAGTTGGCTGATGAGCTTTCTGGCCTGCAAGTTTTTAGTGTGACTTTCAACAGTGTCATTCCCAAATATTTCAGCACCACGGAGGGCGTCGAAAAAATCGCTACTGCCCAGGCATTACTCGAAGACCAGGGACTTTACGATAAAACCCAATCTTTCGCCGACAGGGTCAAAATCATGCGTCAGGAGATGCATCAGGGCGACACCGCCTTTTACGGGATACCTTCTAATCAGCAAGATCTGGATCTGTATATACAGGCCTTTAGCCGCGACGACATCGAAGCCTTTGTCACCGAGGATTATTCCCGGGCGCGAATCATAGTGAGGCATAACCTGACCAACTCGTTGGCACTGATCAAGGCCATAAATATCCTGGAAATTCAATTCAGCAAAGTACTCGGTGATGAAGTTGATTTCACGATGACGGGCAAAAACCTGATGGTTAATCGCGCCGCTGAACATCTGATTTCGGGTCAGTGGTCGTCCTTGCTACTGGTACTTACCATCATTTTTCTGTTGTTCAGTATTCTTTATACTTCTCTCCTCGCAGGGCTCTTGTCACTCGTGCCTAATGTGGTGCCAGTGGTGCTCAGCTTCGGGTTTATGGGCATGCTGGGCGTACCTTTGAACCCGGCGACGGCAATGGTCGCGGCCATCGTTATCGGTGTCGCCGTCGATGATACGATCCATTTGATGACCCGCTTTGGTGCCGAGAGTCGCCAGCATCTCAGTGAATCAGAGGCCGTGCGTGCCACCATCCGCGGCCAGGCCGTGCCGATTATCTCCACCTCTGTGGCACTGGCTTTCGGTTTCAGTGTGCTGGCATTTTCCAGTTTTAGTGTGGTGGCACAATTTGGCTTGCTGGCGGCCGCAGCAATGATCTATGCCATGGTGTCAGATCTGCTGCTGATGCCGATCCTGCTACGGAAGCTGCGTCTAGCTACAGTCTGGGATATCGTCGCCCTCAAACTCGATCGGGATGTGCTGATTAAATGTCCTTTGTTTCAGGGTATGTCAGCCTACCAGACCAAAAAAGTCGCACTGCTATCACACATGCAGGATTTCGATACCGGGGAAACCATCCTTAGGCGAGGCGAGCACAGTAGCGGCATGTATGTGCTGCTTAAGGGCACAGTCCAGGTGCAGTTTGATAAAGATGAGCTGACCATCGACCTCGACGTGCTCAAACCTGGTGACGTATTTGGAGAGATAGGCTTCTCGGGAACCGATGTCGAGCGTACCGCCACGGTGGTCGCGATAGCGCCCATCTCGGTGGTCCGGCTGGATGAGGTGAGCATCGAGAAAGGCCTGCGATTTTACCCGAGGCTGGCATCGAGACTGCATCGAAATATCAGCAATATCCTCGGTGCCCGCCTGGTGGAATCCCACGACCGGCTCGCTGATGCGGTAAGTGAACAGGCGAGGTAAAAAACGACATGGTTTACTGGTTGAGCACAGCAATGATGACCCAAACCAATCTACTACAAGCTTGCCCTGAAGCAGGCATTCTGCTTTTATGGTCACAACGAATAAAAGGGAGAGCCGGTGAAATTCTCCGACGTCGTTAAACAAGCTATTGCGTTGGTGCAGGAGTCGGGGCAGATTTCCTATCGAGCCCTCAAAATAGAGTTTGATCTGGGCGATGATCGGCTCGATGCACTCAAGGAAGAACTACTCTATAGCAATCCGAATATAGTAGACGACGAAGGTCGCGGTCTCATATGGAATAGCGAAATCGATCTGACAATCGCTCCCGTCGATTCGCATTTTCCACCGCGATCACGAACTCCGGTCAGTTATACCCCACCACACCTCGCCGAGAAAATTTTAAAATTCCGCTCGGTACTGGAAGGCGAGCGAAAAGAAGTGACGGTAATGTTTGCGGACGTGAAAGGCTCAATGGAACTCACAGAGCAACTGGACGCGGAAGTCTGGCACCAAATCCTCGAGCGTTTCTTCCTCCTTCTCACCGAAGGCGTTCATCGCCACGAGGGCACAATAAACCAGTACACCGGCGACGGTGTTATGGCGCTGTTCGGGGCCCCAGTTGCACATGAGGATCATGCACAGCGCGCATGTTACGCCGCACTTAATCTTCGCGATTTATTGCGTGAATTCTCCCACGAAATCAAGCACCAATACGACGTCGACTTTGCTACCCGAATCGGTCTCAACTCGGGAGAAGTAGTCGTTGGCAAGATTGGTGATGACCTGCGCATGGATTACACCGCTCAGGGCCATACAGTTGGTCTGGCACAGCGCATGGAATCACTTGCTGCCAGCGGCAGTATTTACCTCGCTCCGCCAACGGCAGCTCTGGTGCAAGGCTATTTTTCGCTGGCGAATCGTGGTGAGTTTTCAGTCAAGGGGCTAAGTCAGCCCTTGAGCATTTTTGAATTAGTTGGGATTGACCAGGAACGTTCTCGTTTCGATGTTGCTCGCTTTCATGGCCTGTCACGTTTCGTGGGACGCACCGCAGATCTCCGCACCCTGGAGGATGTACTCACTCAAGTTACAGATGGAAACGGCCAGGTGGTCGGCGTCGTGGCCGAGGCCGGCGCTGGTAAAAGTCGATTGTGCTATGAGTTTTTAGCGCAAGCTAGAGCTCGCGGTCTCACTGTAGTCGATGTGCGGGCAGTGGCTCATGGCCGCAATATACCGCTACTGCCCATCCTCGAATTGTTCCGAGGCTACCTCGGAGTCACAGCACTGGATGATAACCAAGAGGCACGCGAGAAGATCATCGCAAAAACCATTCTGTTCGATCAGACCTTCACCGACGCCGTGGCGCTATTATTAGACTTTCTTGGTGTCACCGACCCTAAACATCCAGCACCGAAACTAGGCGCGCCAGAAGTGCGACAACGTCAACTCATCGCATTAATGCAAGAGCTAATCAGAAGCGCCAGCAAGCAACAGCCGACCATAATATTAATAGAAAATTTACATTGGCTCGACGACGCGAGTAGTGAGTTCCTGGAGCAGCTGGTTGATGCGAACATTGACAACCGTTGTCTGCTACTACTCAATTTTCGGCCTGAGTACCATGCGCAATGGATGCAGAAATCTGGATATCGGCAAATCCCGCTTACCTCGCTTGGGTATGAAGCCATTAAAGAGCTGCTCGCTGACCAGCTTGGTAGCGATATAAGCCTTATAGAACTCTCTGAGTCGATCCATGCTCGCACTGCAGGCAATCCGTTCTTTACCGAAGAAGTCGTGCAGTCGTTAATAGAGAAAGATCATTTACAGGGCATACGCGGTGCTTACCGCCTGGTGACGCCAATCGAGCACTTCGGAGTGCCGGCCACGGTGCAGGCCTTGCTTGCCGCACGTATCGACCGTCTCCCCGAACGCGAGAAGCAGCTACTACAGGTGGCATCGGTTATTGGTAAGGACTTCCCCGAACCTCTACTCGCAGATGTGGCAGGGATGCCCGAGGACGAAAGGAGGGCAGCTTTGAGCACGCTGCGGCATGCCGAATTTATACTCGAGCAGTCAGTCTACCCTGTCGCCATATACACCTTCAAACATCCGCTGACGCAAGAAGTCGCGCTCGGCAGTCAGCTTCGTGAAAAGCGACATCTCATCCACACGGCAGTGGCGGCAGCAATTGAGCGACAAGATGCTGACAACCTCGATGAACGTGCGGCACTGTTGGCTCACCACTGGGAAGAGGCAGGTGATGCACTCAGTGCGGCACGCTGGCACCGGCGAGCGGCCGAGTGGGTAGCAAATACCGACTTCGCTGCCGCGACATGCCACTGGCAACGAGTGCGCGTGCTCCTGGAGGAGCTGCCAATCGATCGCGAAACCGCCACTCTCGGCATCTCAGCCTGCACACATCTACTAAGCATGAGCCTTAGTGTCAAAACCGGCCTCGACGAGGCGCGATCCCTACTGGAAGAAGGTCAGGCCCTGGCAGATAGAATTGGAGATCAGCGTGCTCATCTGAATCTGGCACAAGCTTATGGCTTCGCGCTTAACAGTGCGGGAGACATGGTGGGGTATCTCGAATTGACGATCGAGAACCAAGGTGCGGCGCTCAAGATCGACGACATTGGCGTGCAAGCCAACGCGTCGATGTACCTTGTTGATGCACTTGGCCATGCCGGACGGCTCCCAGAAGCACTTGAGGTAGCTGAGGATGGTCTTGAGCGCCTTCCCCGTGACCTCCCCGTTTCAGAATGGACCGGTGGCATAAATCCCTACACCATGTGCTCGATGTGGCGCGGCATTTGTCTCTGCTGGATGGGTCGGGTTCCGAAGGGGCTGGAAGAACTCGAGCGATGTAGCCGTCTTGCCGAGGAGGATGGCACCTCGGAAATGAGGGGTTATGCCTTGATGTTGGCTGCCGAAGTCTACTATCGCGTCCACGACGCGGAGCAGGCACTGGACAAGGCTCGTCAGGTCGAGGAGATCAACCGGAAACTGGACGAGCCAGCTAACCTAGTTGCCTTAACGCAGCTCGCCTATGGTTATGCCCACCTCGCCGCCGGACGGGCAGTCGATGCGATTGAGCCGGCGCGCTCTGCTCTGCACCTCCACGGGTCCGTGGAGAACGAAATGACAGGCTGGTCCTCGACACTACTGGCTGAAGCCTTACTAGCAGCGGGTGATCTGTCCGGCGCAAAGGCTGCAGCCGAAGAGGCCATCATGCTTTGCCAGCTCTCGCAGCGTGCTCTTTTCGAGGCCGTCGGCCACGGCATCCTAGCGCGCGCACTGCTTCGGTGCGAAGGCATTGCTGCTCGTACTGCCATAGAGTTGGCACTCGACAATGCGAAGCAGCTTATTGACCGCACAGGCGCACGTTCACTGGCGATAGCCCTGCTCGAATGGCGTGCGGAACTGGCTAAGGCGCTCGGTGAGGAGACCGCCAGCGAAGAACTGCTACGCGAGGCTGAGCAGGGCTATGAAGAGATTGGTGCAGCCAATCAGGTTCGGCGACTTGTCGCTGAGCGACAAGTCGCCTGATTCTTTGTTGGCCCAGGTGTGAAGGTAGATACTCTCATAGCAAATCGCCTAGACGCTTTTCTAAAGTAGTTAGCCTGAGATTTTCTCAGGGCTCCATTTTTCCTTTAGCTTTAACGCAATAATGGCAGACTGACGCCGCTTTTCTCGCAAGTTCTGAGCCTGTTTTTCACGGTATTACCGTTGCCCACTATTGCGTTTAAGCTCTCTTCTGATAGCGGAACTGGGCGCGGAAATTATTAAAGTGGAGCAGTCGCCCGGCGGAGACCCTTTACGCCATACCCGGTCTTTAAGCAGCGCCGCAGTGCCTATTACGTACAGCACAACCGGAGTAAGCAAAGCCTTTGTGTCGATTTTTCAAAGCTGAAGCCATCGACGTGTTGCACGACCTGGTTAAAACCGTCGATATTGTGGTTGAGAATTATGGCCCGGGAGTGATGGCAAAGCGCAAGCTCGATTACGAGACCTTGAGTACCATCCACCCGAATTAATCTTCCTGTCGACCTCCGCCTTTGGGCGCACCGGGCCGGGGTCAGAATATCGACGTGGCCATGGTCGACGCCCTCTACCACATGCACGAAGCCAAGGTTGAATACCACCCCATGCGTTGCGGTGCTCACCACCGGGGTTTGGCGCCCTATGTCGTGTTTAAAGGTAAGGAGGGCTGGATCGCTATTCTTGCCGGTGACCTGCAAGTGGCCGGATTTATCGGTTGTTGATACCATCGGCCACCCCCACTTTGTCGAGCGGCAAATGATGCGCAAGGTGGCGGACAAGGTGATCGAAGATGGCGTGATTATTCCCGACTTCCCGATCAAGTCATCAGAACTGCCGAATCTACCCGAGCTGTGGACGTCTTTTCGTGGTGAAGATAATAAAGCGGTGCTGCAAGACAGTCTCGACTATAGCGATGCACAGGTTAAGGCCTTGTGTGATGGCGGTGTGCTGCATACCGAAAAACCCAAAGGATAGTTTTATTGGCTGTTTTATTATTGGTAGCCCCGTGCACGGATAATCTTCTTCGCCCTGGGGCTTTGCAGAAATTGTAGAAAGGCCTGGGCCGCACTGTTTTCACGCCCTCGCATTAACATCACCGCCTCTTGTTGAATGGGGCTGTACATTGCTTGCGGTACCCGCCAGGAGGAACCGCGTTCGCTCTCTGGCAGGGCAAGTACCTGGGCTTGTGCGATAAAACCCAGCTGCGCGTTACCCGATGCCACAAACTGAAAAGTTTGAGCAATGTTTTGTCCGGTGACACGATAGGGCCTCATTGCATCGACCAGCTGCATTGTTTCAAGGGTTTGTAAGGCCGCTCTGCCATAAGGCGCCGTTTTAGGATTGGCGAGGGCGATGTGGCGAATATTTTTATCCGACCAGTGCCCAGCGCGCAGAATATTGCCCTGCGGGTCAATCAGTTCGGGTTGGCTGCTCCACAATACAAGCAGGCCGGTAGTATAAATAAAGGCGCTGTCAGCAATGGCCATACCGCCGTCAATAAGTTGCTGTGGCCGTTGCTCATCTGCCGATAGAAAAACATCAAAGGGCGCGCCATGGTGTATTTGCGCAAACAGGGTGCCACTTGAGGCAAAGCTGGTGACCAAACGATGGCCACTCTCGCGTTCAAATAGGGGTTTTAGGTATTTAATCGTGCCGGCGAAATTGGCGGCAATGGCAGCGGTCACCTGCTCAGCCTGGGCGCAAATGCTCAGACTCATCGTGAATAGCAAGCAGAGGCAGTGAGCTTTAAAGGAAGGCAGTTGTTGTTTTAGTGAATCGAAAACAGTAAACGTCATGTGGGTTTCTGCATGCTGAGTCTATGGACTTGTCGCCACTAATGTTTGTGGGTCGTGCAAAGAGAGGTGTCGCGTTAATTATAGCCCCCTTGGGGCTGAAGAAAAATCCTCGCTTCATAGGGCTTGAGTGCTCGCGCTAACCCCCACCAAACAGCAGTTTACAGCTAGTCATTCGCGGAGTGCATCGACAGTGTAGGGCTGCACACGCTTGCTTGAAGTGTTGCAAGGAAACAATTACGCGACTAAAACGTCCTTCACGTTGGGAGAACACCTTTAGACACCCATGCTAAGTATTCTAAAAATACATCAAAGTTGAATTCTAGATAAAAAGCTCCCCCGTAAAAATAGGATTCTTTAGATGGGTGTCCAGATTACCTCTCATCAGCCCCCATATCTCGAGGGTGGCGTTTATTATGGAAATGAATGTGATTCTTAATCCAGCGCAAATAGGTGTGCTCGGTCTTAATACTGTAGTGCTTGCAAAGAATTACCTGTCGCACCTGCTCGAGGAAGGGCTAGATTTTGGTGTGGAAATATCATTGCGCATAAATCACCCCTAAGCTGGTTGTATAAGCAGTAGTTGGCGGCTGGCGATAAGGCAAGTCTAGTGACGTAGAGTTTTGCGTCGGGTGACGTAAAGTTCGGGGCTGGAATGGGATGTTTTTGTTTAAGTGATTGTAATAATGGGTGTCTCTGTAGAGCCTGCCTGTTGGCTTTGGGTGAAGTACGTCGGGTGACGTAAAGTTTTACGTCACCCGACGTGCTTTTCTAGGGATGGTGGGGTTGATAAATAAATATCTTGTTCGAAGTCAAAGGCTTGGGTATGGTTGTTCAAGTTTTAAATTGGAGAAGTACGTCACCTGACGTATTTTTTTGCGTCGGGTGACGCAGACTTAGCTGTTATGTGAATAAGGATACTCATGAGCACCCAAATTGATCACGATGAATTTTTCCTATCTCTCGAAGAGAAGGGAGAAGATGAAGTTCGCGCTCTTCTCGCCCGCAATATTTGGGGCAAAACTGGAGCAAAGTTTAATCTTGTTCATGAGTGGTTACGCTCTAGGGATGACGGGAAATCACTGGAAATGCACAAAGAGAAAATAACAGAATCCAAAGCCGCTACAGAGGCCAATAAACCAGCTAGTCCAATTGTAAAAATCGGCATTCAGGTTGCTAGCGGTACTCTTCTTCTCATCATTGGTTATCTTATGGGCAAGCATGGCCTTTTCTCCTAAAAATTCATATAACAAGAAAATCCAGCCGACCGCTTTCGCGGCTGCTGATTTAAAGCGTTATATTTTATTACTTAAGTAAGGAGACGAAAAATGAGTGATCCAACAAGAGCATCTGATACACCTTATGCAGTAGAAGTTGAATCTGGTAAATCCTATTTCTGGTGTGCCTGTGGGGAAAGTAAATCACAACCATTTTGTGATGGCTCGCATAAAGGCACAGAATTCACGCCAGTGAAGTATGAAGCAACCGAATCAAAGAAGGTATTCTTCTGCGGTTGTAAAGCTTCCTCATCACAACCAATGTGTGATGGCAGTCATAAAAAAATATAACAAGTGTAGGCAAAAACGCCCAATAAATTGGGCTGGGCTGTCACTACGTGCCAGTCTTTACTGCAGGGGTTATGTGTCAACATCAGTGCTACGACTTAAACATCAAAAAAAGGAGAATTATATGTCTGAATCCACATTGTATGAAAGGCTAGGCGGTGAAAAAAATATTCGAAAGATAGCGACCACGCTCTTCGATATGCACGCTAAAAACCAAACGATCAGTGCCCGATATGTAGACAGTGATCGCGACAAGGTAATTCAGCTAGTCTTCGAATTCCTCTGTAGCGCGACCGGTGGACCCCAGGAATATACAGGCAGAGACATGCTCACAGCTCACAGAGGCATGAATATTTCCGAGGAAGAATTTATGGCCGTTCTTGATGACATACTGGCAGCTCTTCAGGCCAATGGTATCGGACAGCGTGAGCAGGAGGAATTGCTTCTCGCTAACTTCAACCTGCGCGGTGACATTGTACGGGTCTGACTAAAAACTCTTGAGTCGGCTAACAAACCAAATTTGATATTCTAAATTCAAAAGGACATCCATTCTAAATTAAGGCACTAAAAACGGGGCTCGTAGAAATACCTTGTCGTTGCGTTTTTATTTTGACTGTTGATTGGAGTGGTTTGGCTGGTAGCCACACTTAAACCTGCTTTACGGGCCTATGAGGTCGGCTGTGATGGAGTAGTGAGGCGAGCTGATAGGTTCTACCTGTATAAAAGGCAGGTTTTACTTTGCTCGGGTTGGGCGTTTGTCGGCTAGTCGCCTTCAAATAGTAATTTACAGCTGCGAATACCCGGTATTCGTCGGTAATTCAGGGCGGCGCAAGCTTGTTTGAGATGCCGGAGGGTGCCAACAACACGACCAAAACGCCCTTCAAATTGGGTGCTGAGGGTGAGCCAATGATCGGCTGAGATATTTAAGCGGCTTAATAGCGGGGGAATGCTGTTATCGATAGCGCCTCGTTTGTCTTCGCGGACGATGCGCCCCGTCCAATCGACCAATTCGAGATAATCGCTTAGACGGCAGGGGAGCCCGTCGGGCATGACTTGGCGTGGGTTGCCAGCAAAGGGCATCAGGCTTTTTTCTTGTTGTTGTGGGTGATTGATCTGGTGGGCTGTTTGGGCCTTGGCGATGCGCTTTTTAATCGATGTATGGTGTGACCGTTCAGGTGTCTTTGCCATCTTCGCGCGCAGGGGGTTGAGGTCGACATAGGCCATACAGGCAAAGAGGGCTTGCTCGTCTAACAGGGCTTGTGATTTAAAGCGGCCCTCCCAAAAACGCCCGGTACAGTCGTCTTCTTTATTGGCTTGGCGGGCAATGCCTTCGTTGATTAAGCGCATAAACCAACTGATATCGGCCAAGCGCTCACGCCACGTGTCGATAATCGTTGTTAGGGCTTCACGCTCAGCTTTGAACAGGATCTCGCCCCGGCTATAGCGCTGGCTTAACAGGTTACCCTTAAATAACTGATGCCAGCGTTCAATGACCTCAAAGGTACTGAGCTGTTCCGCCTCTTCCGTATGAATGTGCAAGACCACATGGTAGTGATTCGACATCACGGCATAGGCCGCGACATCGATACAGAAGACCTCGGCTAAAGCCAATAGCTTATCTTCAACCCACGCCCGGCGGTGCTCGTAGCTGTCACCACAGAGAAAGGCCCGGCGCACACAGCGTGATACGCAGTGGTAGTAGGGGGTTGCCTCAAGCGAGACTTGTTGGCTTCTGGCCTTGGTCATAAGGTGCTCATCGTCGAGAGTGAATTTGATGTTGAGTCAGTATGGTCAAGGGCGAAAGTTTTACTAAAGATGGTTTTGCAGCAAGGAGGGCTGGTTTAATTCTATATGCCTATTGGAATGGATGTCCCAGCCACACCAGCCACATGGCAATGGCGGCTGTCAGCTGTTCGGCCTGAGCAGCACTGTTTACACACGCACTAAGGCCAGTAAGAAAAAACAAGCAGTGTATACGCGCTTTAACCTGGTATTTTCGTTGTTTTGCAACGCGGAAAGCAGTCGCCGTAATGATAAAGTGAGTTTTGCGCATTACGTGCTTATGATTTTGTGTGGGTGTGGAAGTAGGGTTGTGTAAATGATAGACGTCTTACTACAGGTGAAGAAGGCTTTGTTCTCTTTATTGCTTGAACTCAGGTTAAATAAAACACATAAGCCTTTAATGTATAGTCAGCGACTGAGTTTGACTAAGTATCGAATGCTTAGTGTAAGTACACGATGGAGTGTGACCTGAAAATAATAAACGAAGAGACAGGCAGTAGCCTCGACGATTATGTCGCCTGTCCATCCTGTGATGTGATGTTCGATATTTCGCTATTGGAGGATGGCGAGTCTGCACGCTGCTCGCGTTGTGGACATTTTCTTTCTACTTATCGCGCCGACGAAACGAGCCGGGTGATTGCCTATAGTTCTTCAGCGCTTATCCTGTTGCTACTGGCTTGTTCTTATCCTTTTATGTCTTTCAAAGCCAGTGGTCTGGAAAGTTTGATGACCCTGCCACAAACGGCTCTCAACCTGTGGCGCGACGGTATGCCGAGCCTGGCATTTTTAGTGGCGGCCTTTATTATTTTAATTCCCGCCCTGGTACTCGTTTTAATACTGGTTTTGAATATCGCATTACATAATAAGCGCCACTACCATTGGTTGCGTCCCGTGGGACGACTCATTTATACCCTACAAGGCTGGAGTATGGTTGAAGTTTTTTTTATTGGTGTATTAGTTAGCCTGGTGAAGGTTGGTAATATGGCGACGGTGGTGATGGGGCTTTCGTTTTGGGCCTACGCAGTGTTCAGCCTGCTGTTTATTTTATCGCTGTCAGGGCTTGATCGCGCCCAGTGTTGGCGGCGTATTGAGAGACTACAATCATGAGTGATGTATCGGCTGATACGCCGACTGATTTGCCCGCTCAAATGTCACCTGATAGGCCAATGACGGCTGCCTCTCAGGGCCTTGCCTCCTGCCATATTTGCCTCAAGTTGGCAGATGCCAATCATCATCTCTGCCCGCGCTGTGGTGCAGCCTTACACTTGCGTAAATCGAGTAGTATCGAGCGTACCCTGGCCCTGTTGTTCACGGCCTGTGTGCTCTACATCCCTGCCAATTTATTGCCAATTATGATTACTGAGCAGTTCGGCCAGCCCACACCTAGCACCATTATCGGTGGCGTGGTGTTGTTAATCGACATGGGTTCCGTCGCGATTGCCGGGATTATATTTTTTGCCAGTGTGATGATTCCATCGAGCAAACTAGCGATGATGTTTTACCTGTGCTGGAGCGTGCGCAATGGCCCGCCCGAGACGGTTCGCCAGCGCACCGTTTTGTATCGAATCACGGAGTTTATTGGCAAGTGGTCAATGATTGACGTTTTTGTGGTGGCAATATTAGTGGCATTAATTAATTTGACGAACTTGATTGTGATTCATCCCGGAACGGCGACCGTTGCCTTTGCAGCAGTGGTGATGATCTCTATGGTAGCGGCGGAAAGTTTCGATCCAAGGTTGATGTGGGACCAAAGGGAAAATAATGATGAGTGAAATGAAGGCCACTGTAAGCAGTGGTAGAAAATTTTCTGCCATTTGGATTCTGCCGCTGGTGACTCTCATTGTCGGGGTGATAATTGTTGCGCACTCGATGATGACACAAGGGCCGACTATCACCATAGATTTTGAAACAGCCGATAGTCTCGAAGTGGGCAAAACTAAAATCAGGTTGCTGAGTGTCAACGTTGGTGTGGTTGAGAATGTCAGTATTAAAGAGGATTTATCCGGTGTCACTGCGACGATTAAGCTCGACCAAAAAACCAGACACCTGCTGGTTGACGATACACGCTTCTGGATTGTGCGAGCGCGTGTTGGCGCCGGTGGTATATCGGGTTTGAGTACGATTTTGTCGGGCGCTTATATCGAAATGGCCCCCGGCAACGGCGTGAATAAAACAATGGCCTTTGTCGGTCTCGAAAGCCCACCTCTAACCCCGGCAGGCGCACCCGGTCTACGTTTATCTCTTTACACGGATCGTGCAGGATCAGTCAGCGAGGGTAATACGGTACTTTACCGAGGCTACCCGGTAGGGCGTGTTGAGGCCATGGCGTTTGATCCCGAGCGACGGCAGGTGCACTACGACATTTTTATCGATGCGCCTTATCATCTGTTGATTGGTAGTGATACTCGTTTTTGGGATGTTAGTGGCATCTCATTAAAAGCCTCAGCTGGTGGTTTTGAGGTCGACATGGGCTCCATGGACACGATATTGCTTGGGGGGGTGTCCTTCGGCAGGGTTCCCGGGCTGCCGAAAGGTGGTCTTATCGAAAGCGGTCAGGAGTTTAAACTCTACTCATCTTATGACGATATCCTCAAACGCCCCTACAGTTACGGAACCTATTATGTGGTGTCATTTTCACAGTCACTACGTGGCCTGGTGCCGGGTGCGCCAGTTGAATACCGCGGTATAGAAATAGGTCGTGTGGAGCGTATTTTACTCAAGGAGCTAACGACTACAACTACAGGGCTGTCAGGCACAGGGCAGGCCATTCCCGTATTAATTTATCTTGAGCCCGCCCTTCTGGAGATAGGCGATAATAAGAAAGCTGTTGAAGCGTTGAGGATGGTGATTGATCGGGGGGTTCGAACAAATGGCTTACGTGCTTCCCTGGAGACAGGGAATTTAATCACGGGCAAGCAGCTCATTAGCATGGATTATTTTCCCGATGAAGAACCGGCAGAGCTAGGCAAATTTGCGCAGTACAGTGTTATCCCTACTATAGAAACAGGGGTTGCTCGCTTGGAACAGCAGGTGAACGCTTTCCTTGAAAAACTCAATGCCCTGCCTCTCGAGGAAACGGTGGCGGCAGCTAACAAGACATTGACGTCGTTGACGGCGTCAATAGATTCAGTGAACGGTGTTTTGGCAAGTGAAGACACTCAGGCTTTACCGAAGGAGATAGTGGCAACGCTGAATGACTTGCGTATTGTTCTGAATGGTCTCTCACCCAATTCGAAAATGGCGCAAAGCCTGGGTTCTTCTGTTAGCACCTTGAACGCGACATTGATTAGTTTGGATGCCTTAATTCGACAGCTATCGATTAAACCCAACGCGATTATCTTCCCCGTGTCACCAGAACCCGATTTAATACCCGAGGCTCAAGCCCAATGAAGTTTCTAGTCTTATTAGCAACAGTTGTCGTCGCTGGCTGCACCAGTTCTGTACCGACCCTCAATCAATACCTACTGCGCAGTGACGCATCGAGCCAATTTGCCGTCGAGAAGCAAAGTGCTGTGGTTGGGCTTGGCTCCGTTGTGGTCGCTTCCTATATCGATGGCCTTGGCCTGGTACAGGAAAGCAGGAGCGGTGAAGTGCGTGCGGCCCGTGATCATCAGTGGGCGGAACCCCTGAGAGACAGCTTGCGGGTGTTTATGGCCCAGGAAATTTCCGCCGACGCTGGGCAAGTAATTCGTGCTTACAATATTGGCGAGAACGACTGGCAGCGGCGTATCGATTTGCGCATCGACCAGCTACACGGCACGGCGAGTGGTAAGGCCAGGCTTGTTGCCTATTGGCAGGTGTTTGATACGGAAGAACGCACGGTCATTTCAGAAAATGGTTTTAGTGAAATCCAGCCACTTAGTGCCGATGGCTACGAGGCCCTGGTGGCGGCTGAAAAAGCCTTGTTGGTCAGGCTGGCAGCAAAGATGGCCGCTTCGCTTTAGGCCTTTTACTTAACACAGGACTGCACTGGTAGAAATAATTCTGTCAGTGCCATAGAGCTTGTTAAGAGAGGTTATGAAGGTCGTATTACGGTAATACGAAATTAACGACAGTAATAACGGTAGCAATAAATAACACCGTAAAAATAATACCGGCAAAGACAAAGGTCTTAATATTACCGTGCTTGAAATCTCTTTCGCGGTTGGCATTGTTTTGCACGCCGATGGCGGCCGACAGGGTGCTTTTTAACAGGTCGACGGCACTGGGTTTTTGACCATATTCTTCTGCCTTGTCTTCAGTCTGCTTGCTCATCAGTACTTCCTCAATCGGGGTTATAGCCTAGCACCGGGCTAAGTTCACGCTCCAGTTGCTTCGTGTTGCTATTTTTACGCTGGGCGAGGCTGTCAATTTGGTCGCGTTGCATTTTTCCGGTATTAAAGTAATGGGCCTCGGGGTGGCCGAAATACCAGCCGCTGACCGAGGCAGCGGGGAACATGGCATCGCTTTCGGTAAGGCTTATTTCGGCATTTTCCTCGGCATTTAGTAAAGTAAAAATGGTGCGCTTTTCGGTGTGGTCGGGACAGGCGGGGTAGCCGGGTGCGGGGCGAATACCCAGGTATTTCTCACCGATGAGTGCCTCGTTGTCGAGGTTTTCATCGGCGGCGTAGCCCCATAATTCTCGGCGCACGCGACGGTGCATGTGTTCAGCCAAGGATTCCGCCAAGCGATCGGCCAGGGCCTTGATCATAATAGAATTGTAGTCGTCGCCCTGGGCTTCGTACTCTGCTGCTAGCTCGTCGGCGTTAATACCCGTGGTCACCGCGAAGGCGCCGATGTAGTCAATTTTCCCTGATTCCTTTGGCGCGATAAAGTCGGCCAGTGAAGTTAGGGGAGTCTCGTTATTGCCCTTGCGGGTTTGTTGGCGAATCTGGTGGCTGGTGGCGAGGATCTCGCTGGCACTGGCATCGCGGTAGATTTCGATGTCGTCGCCGTCGACGCGATTGGCCGGCCAAATACCCAGCACCGCATTGGCTTTGAGTTTGTGGTTGTCGACCAGATCGCGCAGCATGGCCTGGGCGTCGTCAAATAAATTTTTTGCCGCTTCACCGACCACCTTGTCTTTAAAGATTTTCGGGTATTTACCCACCAGGCTCCAGGTAATAAAAAACGGCGTCCAGTCGATGGTGTCGATGAGTTCTTGCAAGGGATAGTCTTTAAAGACCTGCACGCCGAGGGTTTTGGGTACGACGGGCTTGTAGTTGGCCCAATCGTACTGCCAGCCCGCTGCCACGGCTTTGTCGTAGGGCACGATGTCGCCCCGGGGTGTTCTGTTGGCGACACGCTCACGTACCACCTCGTATTCGGCGGCGGTGTTATCGTAATAGGCCTGACGCTTTTCCAGGTTCATCAGGGTGCTGGCCACACCCACGGCGCGGGAGGCATCGGCGACATAAATGGCCTGGGCGCGCTGGTATTTGGGGTCTATTTTTACCGCCGTATGGGCCTTGGAGGTGGTTGCTCCACCGATCATTAACGGCAGGTTGAAGTCGAGCCTTTCCATCTCTGCGGCGACGTGGACCATTTCATCGAGGGAGGGCGTGATAAGCCCGGAGAGGCCAATAATATCGACGCCTTCCTCTTTGGCGATGGTGAGGATTTTGTCGCAAGGCACCATGACACCGAGATCAATCACCTCAAAATTATTGCACTGCAGTACCACGCCGACGATGTTTTTACCGATGTCGTGGACATCGCCCTTTACTGTGGCCATTAATATTTTGCCGTTACTGCTGGCGTCACCGTCTTTTTCTTCTTCAATAAACGGCTGTAAATGGGCGACGGATTGTTTCATCACCCGCGCCGATTTAACCACCTGGGGCAGGAACATTTTGCCATCGCCGAATAAATCACCGACCACATTCATGCCGTCCATCAGCGGCCCTTCAATCACATGCAAGGGGCGTTCGGCCTGTAGGCGGGCTTCTTCGGTGTCTTCAATAATGTGAGTGGTAATGCCCTTCACTAGGGCGTGTTCGAGACGTTTGTTGACATCGAGCTGGCGCCAGGCGAGGTCTTCTTTCTTTTCTTTGGCACTGCCGTCACCGAGGTAATCACCGGCAATGGCGAGCAGGCGATCGGTACTGTCATCGCGACGATTGCCGATGACGTCTTCGACGGCCTCACGCAATGCGGCGGGCAGGTCATCGTAAACCGCTAGCTGACCCGCGTTAACGATGCCCATGCTGAGGCCCGCTTTAATGGCGTGGTAGAGAAACACCGAGTGGATGGCCTCGCGCACCGGGTTGTTGCCGCGAAAGGAGAACGACACATTACTGATGCCACCGGAGATTTTGGCACCGGGCAAGTTGGCGGTAATCCAACGGCAGGCTTCGATAAAATCGACGGCGTAGTTGTTGTGTTCTTCAATGCCGGTGGCGACGGCAAAGACATTGGGGTCAAAAATGATATCGTTGGGATTAAAGCCTACCTCATTGACTAACAGCTCGTAACTGCGCCCGCAGATGTCGATGCGCCGTTGCAAATTGTCGGCCTGGCCATCGGTGTCAAAGGCCATGACCACTATGGCGGCGCCGTAGCGTTTACACAGTTTGGCCTGTTCAATAAAGGCAGCCTCGCCCTCCTTCATGCTGATGGAGTTGACGACCGGCTTGCCCTGGATGCACTTTAGGCCCTCTTCGATGACGTGCCATTTCGAGGAGTCGACCATGATGGGGATGCGGGAAATATCCGGCTCCGAGGCGATCAACTTGAGAAAGGTCGTCATCGCTTCGACGGCGTCGAGCATGCCCTCGTCCATATTGATGTCGATAACTTGTGCGCCGTTCTCGACTTGCTCCAGGGCCACGGCGAGGGCGGTTTCGTAATCACCTTCCAGTACCAGGCGTTTGAAGCGTGCCGAGCCGGTGACATTGCAGCGTTCGCCAACATTAACGAAGAGGGAGTCGCTGTTGATGGTAAAGGGCTCGAGGCCGGAGAGGCGGCAGCTCTGGGCTTCTTCAGGTACGTTTCGCGGTGTCTTCGCGGAGCAGGCTGCAATGATGGCGCTAATGTGTTCGGGGGTGGTGCCGCAGCAGCCGCCGACAATGTTGATTAAACCGCGCTCAGCGAAGCCGGCAATAATATTGGCGGTCTCTTCCGGGGTTTCATCGTACTCGCCAAAGGCATTGGGTAGGCCTGCGTTGGGGTGGGCGCTGATGAGGGTGGCGCAAATATTCGACAGTTCTTCAATATGGGGGCGCAGTTGCTCACCACCCAGGGCGCAATTAAGCCCGATGGCAAAGGGCTTGGCGTGGGCCAGGCTATTCCAGAAGGCTTCGGGGGTTTGCCCCGACAGCGTGCGGCCACTGGCATCGGTAATGGTGCCGGAAATCATAATCGGCAATTCAATGCCCAGTTCTTCGTAGACATCCTGCACCGCAAACACCGCCGCCTTGGCATTGAGAGTGTCGAATACGGTCTCGATCAAAATAATATCGCTGCCACCGGCAATCAGGGCGCGAGTGGCATTGCGGTAATCCTCGGCCAGCGCGTCAAACGTGGTGTTGCGGGCGGCGGGATCGTTGACGTCGGGAGAGATCGATGCGGTGCGACTGGTCGGCCCAATAACACCGGCCACCCAGCGGGGTTTGTCCGGTGTCAGCGCGCTGAATTCGTCGGCGGCTTCGCGGGCAATTTTGGCGGCATCAAAATTCAACTCATAGACGATGGCCTCCATACCGTAGTCGGACTGGGAGGCACAGGTCGCATTAAAGGTGTTGGTCTCGATAATATCGGCACCGGCCTCGAGATAGGCGCGGTGAATATCGCGAATAATTCGTGGCTGGGTCAGTACTAGCAGGTCGTTATTGCCACCGAGATCTTGATGCCAGTCAGCAAAGCGCTCACCGCGAAAGTCGGCCTCGGTGAGTTTGTGGCGCTGAATCATGGTGCCGGTGGCGCCATCGAGGAAGAGGAGGCGGCTGGCGGCGGCTTGATGGAGGGCGGTGATACGATCGGCGAGAGTGTTCAACAAATTATCCAGTGTCATAGAGCAAAAACGATTTCGCATTTTAGCAGTTTGCTTGTGTAAGTGCTTGCGTGCTGGTGCTTGTCAAGTATGGGATGTCTACTTAAGGAAGGGGGCCTCTAACGACGATGCCTTATAAACTGAAGCATCTGTTTATGGATAGCCGTTGAGTGTCGAGCAGAGGCTTGCTAAAATACATGAGTAATTTACTCAGGTATAGGTAGGTGCAACAATGAGCAGTATCGACATCACCCCATCAGCCCAGGAGTACTTGTCCGACTTGCTGGTAAAGCAGGATTGCGAGGGTATTGCTATTCGCCTTTTTGTATCCGACCCGGGTACACCGAAAGCGGAGACCTGCATTGCCTATTGCCGTCCGGGAGAGGAGCAGGAAGACGATCAGCTCCTCGAGCTGCCTAATCTCAAGGCCTACCTCGACAAACGCAGTGTGCCCTTTTTGGAAGATGCGAAAGTCGACTACTCCCCCGACCGCCTCGGCGGTCAGTTGAGTATCCGCGCACCCAATTCACGCATGCCTCGGGTCAGCGATGACAGCCCGATTGAAGACAAGGTTAATTACGTCCTGCACAGTGAAATCAATCCGGGCCTTGCCGCTCACGGCGGCAATATTAGTCTCGAAGAGATGGACGGTGATATTGCCGTGCTGCAGTTCGGCGGTGGTTGTCAGGGTTGTGGCCAAGCTGATGTCACCCTGAAAGACGGGGTCGAGCGCACCTTGCTGGAAAAAATTCCCGAACTAAAAGGTGTGCGTGATATCACCGATCACAGTGATAGCTCTCAGGCCTTTTATAAATAAGCCCGCAATTGATCTGCCACAATTATAACTGACTGTGGTGGTGATTTTTATACCTTCCCTTATGCCCTGATATTAATTAGTGGTATATTTTGCAGCCCTTGAAGATTTAAAAACACCATGCCTCGACCGCCCGAATACAATCGATTCGATGTCGTCAACGCTGCTATGCAGGTGTTTTGGGCGGAGGGCTATGAGACCAGCTCAATACAGAAGCTGCTTAGTGCCATGGGCCTCAATCGTGGCAGTTTGTATGCCGCCTTTGGCGATAAAGAGGGGCTGTTTCTCGAAGCGCTCGATATGTACGTCGAAGACGTGGCTGTCACCTTAAAAGCCACGCTCTGGTCGATTGATGACCCCTTGCTCGCCATCCGCAGTTTTCTGGAAAGCGTGTGTTTGATCGAAGACGAGGCAATTCGCTCACGGGGCTGTTTATTGTTCAACAGTATTTCTGAATTTGCCCACGTTAATCATCACCTGGCGGATGAGGCGGAGAAACGTACAAAACCACTCAATGCCCTGTTTGAAAAACGTCTGGCCGAGGCTCAGTCGCTGGGCCTGCTCGATAATAAAAAATCGCCGAAGGCGATGGCGGATTACTTATTGACCCTGGCCGTTGGCCTGCGTATGCATGCCAAAATGAACACCAGCCGCGAGACCTTGCAGGGCATTATTAATGTCGGTCTTTCTGCGTTGTAGCTTTTATAAGACGCTGAATTTAAGTCGGATAAAAAAGGGGCTCTTCTTAAGAAGAGCCCCTTTTTTATCGGCAGATTATTTAATAGTTGCGTTAATTAATCGGCTTTAAAGCGTTTTGGCAGCACATCTTTCAATTTGTCGTGCATGTCGAGTATGGACTTTTCGGTCGTTTCCCAATCAATGCAGGCATCGGTGACGGATTGGCCGTAGACCATGTCGTCGCGATTGGCGGAGAGCTTTTGATTGCCTGCCACTAGATTACTTTCCACCATAATACCGACGATGGAGCGATTGCCTTCGACGATTTGGCTGGTGATGTTTTCCATGACAAGCACCTGTAATTCATGGTTTTTGTTCGAGTTGGCGTGGCTGCAATCGACCATAATATTGGCGGCGATGCCGGCCTTCTCTAATGCTTGTTCGCAAAGAGAAACGCTGACCGAATCGTAATTGGGTTTGTCATCGCCGCCGCGCAAAACAATGTGGGAATAGGGGTTGCCGTTAGTTTTGATAATGGCGACGCTACCCTCGGAATTAATGCCGAGGAAGCGGTGGGGATTAGCCACTGATTTTAGAGCGTTAGTGGCTACGGTGAGGCTGCCATCAGTACCATTTTTAAAACCGACCGCAGAGCTCAGGCCGCTGGCCATTTCCCGGTGGGTTTGAGATTCGGTGGTGCGCGCACCAATGGCTGACCAGCTGATTAGGTCCTGTAAATACTGGGGTGAAATAGGATCGAGGGCTTCGGTCGCAGTGGGCAGCCCCAATTCGGAAATATCCATTAATAGCTGGCGGCCAATGTGCAAGCCATCGGATATTTTGAAAGAGTCATTTAGGAAGGGGTCGTTGATCAGTCCTTTCCAGCCAACGGTGGTGCGTGGTTTTTCAAAATAAACCCGCATCACAATCATCAGCGTATCGCCGACTTTATCGGCCAGCGCTTTTAAGCGCACGGCGTAATCTTTTGCGGCATCGACATCGTGAATGGAGCAGGGGCCGATAACTACAAACAGGCGGTGATCCTTGTGGTCGAGAATAGCCTCGATACTTTTACGGCCCTGGGAAATTGTCTGCGCTGCTGCTTCGCTGAGGGCGACATCAGTTTTTAATTGATTGGGCGTCAGCAGAACTTCCTGTGACTGAATATTGAGGTTTTCGAGTGTGCGCTGGACCATAACGTTACGACCTGAATGATCTGATTTATTAAAAATGGGTCGTCATTCTACTGCAAAAGTGGTGACAATGGGGTGAAAAGCGCCAACTTGAAACGGATACTATTGATCAATAACAATCTCGAGGTGAGATAACAGCGGAAAGTACAGTGCGGCTTTGAGCTTACGTGTGTTTTTAAGGGGCTTTTCGTCGCTGTTCTCATGTGATTGGCCCTGATGTAATAGCGCCAGAGTTTGCGCGTAGCGTGTCAGCTGAGGTTGATAGGTCTGGCGCTGCAGGCGGAGGAAATCGTCTAGCGCCTGGCCTTCCGCTGGCATTGCTGTTTTGTAGTCAACAATCCACTGGGTGTCATCAATAATAAAACAACGGTCGATAATAGCGCTGCCAATATGGCCGTTTTGCTCAACATAATTGAGGGCAAACTCACAATAGCTTTGCGGATGCAGACGATCAAAGATCCAGTGCTGAGCTCTATCGGCAAGGCATTTTTCGAGTGCGCTATTGAGTGTCTCCAGCGCTTGTCCGGCATCGATAATACCCGCCTCTTTAATCTGTATAGCCCAGCTCGTTTGCTGCTTGCTGATGCGCTCGACACCCCAGGTGTCGACACCTTCAATAACCAGTAGCCGTAGTGTGCGGTGGAGTAGGGTGCCTATTTTTCGCGGGTCACTGGCCCCGGGTAGACTGATGGCGGGCGGCTTGTTTTCTGCCATTGGGGTGGGGGTGTTTGTCTTTGCGTCGCACGCCTTGTCGACAAAAGGGCTACGCCAGTCAGGTGGCAGTCGAAAACTATAACTCTCGCTACCGGCAGTGTTTTCAATAGGCTCATCAAGCTGTTCGGGGTTCTCTACGCAGGACGACGGATGCACAGTGACGGCACAATTGTCGAAGGCCAGAGGTTGCTCACCTTCACCACCAACGACGACATGCTTTTCAAGTACCGGCCATGCGGAGGCCAGTAAACTACCGGCGGCAGGGTTTTTTAGTGGCTGGCGAAATAGCAAATGTAGCCGTTGAATGGCACGGGTGCAGGCAACGTAGAGTACGCGGGTGTTTTCAAGGCGGGATTTAATGTTCTCTTCCCGCTTTAGGTGGGTGTAGAGGGCATCGTCCCCGGCACCGAGTTTTTGCGGGGGTGAGAGTAAAAGCTGATTATTGCCGTTATTATTAACGCGTTCGCGCCACAGCAGTAATTCGTGACTGTTGTTAGCACCACGGCGATCGAGGCCGGGAATAATCACCGTATCGAACTCCAGCCCTTTAGATTTATGGATGGTCATAATTTGCAGCGGGGGCGAATGGTTAGCACAGTCTGCTGTAGCCGTTTCAAGCAGAGGCTCCGCATAGAGCTGGTCAACGGCGTGTTGAAAACTGGGCCAGTCGTCAATGGTTACTGCGCCCCGCGTGTGACTTTCGAGCAGGCCAAAATACTGCTGGCACTGGTGGCGGGCAATCTGCGCCTCTGCTTCATTGGGGCCAAGTGCTGCGGGGCCGCCGAGGGCCAACCAAGTGCCTTCAATCCAGGTGCGTAAGGGCTTTCGGTAGCGTTGTTGCCAGGCGCTGGCGATAACCCCTGCAACTCTGCGGATAATTTTTTCACCCTGTGTCGATAGTCTCAACGCTTGCTCAGTGCCAATTTCCCGATGGTTTACGAGTTGTAAAAGTAACAGGGGGTACTGGGCTTTTTCGGGTATAGGGTTGCTATGGATCGGCGCGGTGGCAATGGCCAGCAAGTCGGCCAAATCGAGCCCGCACCAGGGGGCACGGAGAAGGGCCAGCCAGGCGATGCGATCGGCCGGGTTGAGCAGGGCGCGGGTCAACGACACCAGGTCAATAACCGGCATGGCGGAGGCCAGTGGGTCGATATCGCGGGCTTGCCACGGCAGCTGATGGGCGCGTAAGGCTGGCAGTATTTCCCGCAAGTGGGCGCGCCCTCGCACCAGAATGGCAATGCTTGCCTCGGGGTTTTGCTGTCGTGTTTGTAGGGCGCGCTGGGCGACCAGCTCAGCTTCTAAAAGAGCGTGATTTTCGTCTTCATTGCTGAGCACGTCGATGCTCACGGCCGGGTCGCTTAAAGCGGGTTTGAAACCATCGGAGTGGCCATAGGGCACTGCACCGCGCCCGCTATCCATCACCGGGGGGAAGGCCTTGGCAAACACCGCGTTCACCCAGTGAATAATATTGGCCTGAGAGCGGAAGTTAACGCTGAGGTCGAGGGGCTGTAATTGCAGGCTGCCGATGGGGTGTTTGCGGGCGTCGAGAAACAGGCCGACATTGGCATTGCGAAAGCTGTACAGGGACTGCATGCCGTCGCCAACAATAAATAGGGTGCGGCCATCGCCGCTCTGCCAGCCATTGGTGAGTAGGCGCAACAGGCTAAATTGCACCGACGAGGTGTCCTGAAATTCATCGATGAGAATATGATTGATCTGTGCATCGAGGCGCAGGGTTAGATCAGTGGGCTCGTCTTCGCTACCCAATGCGTCTAATGCATTGAGGGTGATTTCAGAAAAATCACTGGCGCG
Organism: Candidatus Reddybacter sp.; assembly: GCA_041277045.1. Classification (GTDB taxonomy): domain Bacteria; phylum Pseudomonadota; class Gammaproteobacteria; order Pseudomonadales; family Porticoccaceae; genus Reddybacter. Next base: position 310,140 of record JBGFSY010000002.1, read on the forward strand.
TTGCTGCTGAAAAATCAATTTTAATTCGGCGACCAGGCGGGGTAGCAAGTTGGTTAGGGCTTCGAGCACTTGCCATTGAGCGGCATCGTAGTGGGCGGGGGGCAGGGCGCGGATATCACGCAGTGTGTCGAGCAGGCCCGCTTGCTCTTTGGCCCAGTCGCGCAGCTCGGCCCACTCCGTTTTGCGCTGGGCGGCAAAGTCGGGTTGCAGTGAGTCTTTTTTGGTGGGAAAGCCCGACGATTTATTAATGGTTTTACGCCAGTCGTCATCCTTTTTCAGTAGCAGTTCGACAATGCCCCGCCAGGCTGACAAATGGCCGCTGTGACTTTCAGGCAGGCCCGCAAGGCCCAGGCACGAATTGCTGCCCGTCGGCAGGTGCATAGCGGCGTAGTCGGCCAGTTGAGCGAGATCACTGGTTTGGGGGGCGAGTTGCTGGGCTGCCAGTTGCAGGGTTTCGTCGATCAAACCCTGAAGGGCCTGTTCCAGCAATTGGCGTTTATTGCCGGAGGAAAAGATGATGCCCAGCCATTGCTCGCGCCGACTGAGTAGGCGTAGTAGTAAACCTTCAAGGCGCGGTAGGTCATTATCGAAATGAATTAGCAGAGTTTCGAGGGCTTCACCCGTTGCTCCGGGCTTTTCTAGCTCGGCGAATACCTGTTGTACGGCCAGTTGATAGGCAGCCTGGGGGTTGTCACTGGGTTCAGGCAATTGGCCAATGCCGAGATCGACGGCTAGCTGGCTGGCAAGGTGGCGACAAAAACTGTCGATAGTCTGAATGCGCAGCCGGTTGGGCGCTTCAATCAGATTCCACCCCTGCTGGCGGTCTCGAGCCAGGGCTTGTAGTGCGAGCTCACGGCTTTGTTGCTCGTAGTCGTTATCAACGGGGGTGTTGTTCTGTGCGGCAACCAATGCGGCAATTAAACGGGCGCGCATTTCACCCGCCGCTTTGCGGGTGAAGGTCATGCAGAGGATTTCTTCCGGCGCATTGGCCTGGGCCAGCAGGCAGAGTATGCGCTGGGTGAGTAGGCCTGTTTTGCCCGAGCCGGCGGGCGCGGCAACGGCGAAAGAGCGGTGGGTATCGAGGGCCTGTTGGCGAGCGTGTGCGTCAGCGGGTGGGGGCATTGGTGAGTATATTCGTCCGTAAATGCGTATTAATTGAGGTTGTCGGCGGTTTCGTCGGCAGTGTTGCTGCGTTGGGCAATCTCAGGCCAGCGATTTAAAGGGTAGAGGTGGCTCTGGTAGCGCAGGGCCGCGCTGGTGTAAAAAACGATCTCTGCCTGGCCGTCGAGAAATTCCTTTGCTAGCGTTTCGAGCTGTTCACGCCATACCTCGAGGCAGTCTTCCCAGCCCTCAAAATCGATTTTAGTCAGTGGCTGTAGGCCGGGAATAATCTCCGGTGTATCACTGACGCCTTTGGCGGTGACACTTTTTACCGTGGATATTTGTCCAAAACACAGGGCACCGATTTGCTCGGGCAGGGCGAGGGCGTAGAGGGGCAGCTGGGGTTCTTCCAGCCGTTCACCAGCCCAGCAATTAATATTGGTGTCGCCGGTTTTGTAATCGATTAACACGATGCGCTGGTCATCAAGCCGGTCGATGCGATCGATACGCAGACTTAAAGGTAGGCCACCGATGGACATAAAGAGCTGTTTTTCAGGGGCCAGTATGCTAAAGGCCTGGCGTTGCAGTTCTATGTCGAGCCACTGTTGCAGCAGGTGTTTAAGGCGTTGGGCTTCGATGGCGGCAAAGCGCGGGCCAAAAATATCACTGCGACTTTGGTGTAAGGGGCGGAGGGCTTTGGCGATCACCTCTTCAACCGCCAGGTCGAGAGCGGCGCTATCTAAGGCTTTAACGCTGGCCTGATTGTGAAAGCGTGTCCAGAATAACTCCAGACAACTGTGTACCAAGTTGCCGCGTTCAATGGCCGATAAACCACTGCTGGGTTCTGCCAGTGGTCGTGCACCGAGTCGCCAGGTGGCAAAGGCATTAAAGGGGCTGCCGGCCTGTGCCTGCAAAATAGCGGTGCCACCGCGCACACTTTTGTCGCCGGGTTGAAGCGGCGGGCCCTTACTAACATCGACTTGTTGCAATGCTACGTTTGGCAGCGCAGCGAGTAGGGGGTGGTGGGCGTTACTGCTTGCTGGGTTTGCGGCCATGGCAGGGACAATAAGGGCTTCGGGTAGTAGGCGAGAGGCCTCGAGTTCGGTATCACCGTCTTGGGTGGCATAGCTAAAGACCAAGTTTTGACTGCTGTGCTGAAAGTCATGCAATAGCTGCTTGGCCAGGGTTAATTCCTGGCTGGCACTGCTACGAGGTAGCTGATAGCGCTGCTGTAAATCGACGGGTAATAGGGGGTTGAGAGAGGTGGGCTGGGGCCACTGCCTGTCGTCCATGCCGGCAATCCACAGTTGGTCGAACTCCAGGCCGGCGGCTTCGAGCAGACCGAGGATCTGTATCTGACTGTCGTGGCTTTGCGCCTGGAATACCATTGCCTGGGCCATGCGTGTGAGCTGTGTCAACGCGGCGACGGCGCTGAGAGGTTCGGCACTGGTATCGAGGCTGGCAAAGGCTTCGAGCAGACTTAACCAGTGCTGGTGTTGCTGGTATTCGATACTGTCGAGAGTGCGGGAGCCGGGCCAGCCGAGGATGTCGAGACGCTGTGAAAACTCCTCGGCCCAGTCACAAAAGGGGGCGGTTTTAGGCTGTCGGCGTACACGTTCGGCAATGCTTTGCCATGCTGGCGCAAGCGATAGATATTCGTTATCTGGGGTCGGGAGGGCAGCAGGGTTTTCACTTTCTGGGGGTGTGCTAGCGGCCTGTCTTTCGGCCTCAGCGAGGCTGGCACGAAAAGCCGAAGGGGTATGCGCTAGCTTATTGCTATCGCGCAATAATAGTTCACAGTGAGCGCGGGCAATCAGATGTTTATTCGCCGCAATGGCGCTTGACTGTTCAGTATTTTCGCTCTCTGCTGGGGAAGAAAGACCCCAAAACGGGTCGGCCAGTAGATGGCACCAGCCCTCAAGCGGCAGGGCTTCCTCCTGCACCGCCAGTAGCCCCAATGCACTTTCGAGGAGAGGTGTATGGCCAAGGGGGCTGCCCGCAGAAAAGTTAAAAGATGCAATGCTGCGCTCGCAATCGGGTAGGCCATGTTCGGGCTGGAAGGTGTCGTGAAAAATCCGTGACACCTGCTGCTGAGTAGTGGCCAGGTTGCCGAACACAATGCCGATGCGCTGCTCGGGGTTGGCTTCATGTAATGCTTTGGCCCACTGGGCGGCGGCGGTGATTTCATTCTTTTGGTCAAGGCAAGCTTGCAGGGTGGCATTGGCGGGCGCTGCATTAATTTTACAATGATGAACATCTTTTGTGGCGGCATCGATAATATCGCGGTGCAGGGCTGGCAGGGTTTGAAAGCCGGCCAGATTAATCGCTTTATAGCCAGAGAAAGCCCCATCCTTAAAGGCTTTCTCAATCAGGCCCTGTGCCTGCTCCCAGGTGAGTAAGTGTTTTTGCGCGAGTGCATGGCTAAATGTATCGAGCCAGCGCAGGAAAGACTCGCCACCGGGATGGTGGCTGTCACTCAATTCATGCAGTGGTACACGGCAGCGTTGCAGTTGCTGCCATGTTTGCATGGCCAATTCTGCGAGTGAGGGAATATCCGCCCCTGAGGGAAGCTGTTCATCTTGCGCAATACTGGATCGCCAGAGTAATTGTTCGGCGTGGCTATCAATAACACTATGGCAGTAGGTCAGCAGGTCGGAGTCTTCAATAAGTTCGGCCCAGCAACTAGTCAGCCAGCCTTCAATAGCGAGAACGAGAGGTTGCCGCCATGTAAGCAGCCCATGTTCGACGCAGCGCTGTCCCCAGGCCTGAGTGATGTGACGGGCAAGACGGAAATTGGGCGTCAGGATTAAATGCCCGGCCTCAATGCTACTTATCAGTGGGTCGATATTGAAAAAGGGTCGAGGCATAAGGGCTAATTACTCGAGCATTCGATCGGTAGGCCGATCCATCATCATTCGGGCGAAGCAATTGTGATATTGCCACAGAGTTGTTGAAAAGTCAGAGATTCCAGCGATATTGGGTGCTAAATGCGTTGGTATTTTGGTAGCAGGTCATCTACCTAATCCTCCCCCCCACCACTCAAGGGCAGGGTGTGAATTCTTCACAGAGTAATTTTCGTAGTTACGCTATCTCCTTGTTTGTCCGACGAATGCTGAGGGGGAGACCTATTCCACAGAATAGTGGGGGCAATTTAACTAGCATGGCAGCGCAGTTAGTAGACAAAAGGCAGGAAAGGGTGATGGGTGGAGTAAGTGGGTGCAAAAATAGTGCTGATTAATATGAAGAGCAAGAGTTTGCTCTATTTCGGAGTGTTCGCAGTATTGCTGATGTCGGCTTGTGCGTCAGCACCGTTAAAAATGTCGGAGCACCATATTAACCCTGATCTTGATATTGTACCTGGGGGTGTTCCCGAGCCAGTTTTACAACAGCCCCCGTTAGCACAAGCGACTGACAAGCTTTATACAGAGAGTGAATTATTAGATGAAGTCTATTCTGTAGTCGTTAACAACGTCAATTTGAGAGAGCTGTTATTTGCCCTAAGCCGTGATGCTGAAATTGATGTAGATATTGCATCGGATGTGAAAGGCACAATCACATTAAATGCCGTCGACCAGGGTCTCTTTCAGATTCTCGATCGCATCGTCAACTTGTCAGATATTCGTTACGAGACGAAAAACGGTGTGCTGGTGATTCGCCAGGATACCCCCTATTTTGTGCACTACGATGTGGCTTACTTGAATATGGGCCGTTCCAGTCATTCTAATGTGTCCATATCGACGGAGGTGGCGACGACGGGCGTTGGTGCAGATATAGATGATTCTGGATCAGGTGGTTCTGGTGACAACAGCTCAAGCACGATAATAAAAAACACCTCAAATAATAATTTTTGGCGTACTTTAACGCAGAATATTGATGCAATTTTGCACGGTGGTAACAGCACTGGGTCTGCATTCACTCAGCTTGGCAGACAGCAAAAAATGAGGGGTGAGGGTGCTGACGCCGGCTTGACAGAAGATCAGGAAAGGTTTGCCAGTAGTGTTATCGTCAATTCTGAAAGTGGCATGCTGACGATTAAAGCAACGCGAAAACAACACCAAGAAATACAGGTTTTTTTAGACCGTGTGCTCGATGGTGCTCAGCGTCAAGTAATGATTGAAGCCAGTATTATTGAAGTTGAATTAAATGATACTTTCCAGGCGGGGGTGGACTGGTCGCGCTTGGTGCAGGAGGGGGCGAGTGGCTTTAGTTTCGTACAGGATTTAATAGGTGCAAATCTTGGCAGCGCACCCGTTTCAACCTTAAGTTATAACAGTGGTGGTAAACACGATATTAGTGCAACTGTAAAACTGTTGAGTGAGTTTGGTAGTGCAAAGGTATTATCCACGCCTAAGTTGATGGTGTTGAACAATCAAACTGCGTTGCTTAAGGTCGTCGATAATATTGTCTATTTTTCGATTAATGTTGAAGAGGATGTTCAGGATAACTTTATTAATAGAACATTTACCTCAGATATTCACACGGTACCCGTTGGCTTAGTAATGAGTGTGACGCCCCATGTCTCGGCAAAAGATGAGGTGATTTTGAATGTTCGGCCAACAATTTCTCGTGTTTCTCGTTTTGTAGAAGACCCCAATCCAGCATTGGCTGAGTCGGATGTGGAAAGTCTCATTCCTGAAATATCAGTACGTGAGATGGAATCTATGATGAAAGTGTATGGGGGTGATACGGCTGTCATTGGCGGCTTGATGCAGGATACCCATGGTGATACTACTTCTGGCTTACCCGGGTTTTCAACGCTACCCTATATCGGCGGTCTATTTGGTTTTGAAAGTCGGCAATATACTAAATCAGAACTCATTATTTTTATCCGTCCGGTGATTATTAAGCACGCAAGCTTGCGAAGTAATGAGTTGTCTTCCTACCAGCATTTTCTGCCTCAATCATCACCTTCTGATGTTTTGGAGTAGTAGCCTTGAGCTTATTACTGGATGCATTAAAGGAAGCTCAAAAGCAACGTAAAGGGGCGGAGATAACGAGATCTCCTAAAACTGGTGTAGACGAAAATGAACTGGAATTGGAGTTAGAGCTCAATTTTGAAAGCGACTTACCTGTGTCTGTTGAGGGTGATGGTGAAAACCTTGTAGGTGATATTAGAGAAGTGCAATCACCCCCAGAACAAGCGTCGAAGGATCAGCAATTTCAGAATCATAGTCCCGAGCAGGAGGCTTCTACAGTGAAGCCACCGGCTTTCTTGGTAACTGGATCAGCGAAAGCTCTAGATTCAGTAGAGGGAAGTGAGAGTCATAATTCACCGCATTCGGCGAATGCCGTTTTTCACAATCGTGGTAGACACTCAACGAAGCGTCATTTTGTGATTGGACTGGCATTTATTGGCGTGGTCGTGCTGGTCTTTATTGGCTATTTAATATTTCTTTCAGAGAGTAGCTCCCGACCTTTGCAGCAGGCATTGCGAACAAAAAATATTAATCCAGCTGTAAAGGTCAGCGTTGATAAGACGTCTGGTACCAGTGAGGGTAAATCTCTTGTTAGTAAAGTGGATTCGCTGAGTCAGCCAGCGCAGAAGCCTGTTGGCATAAGCGGTAGTGAGATGATCGATCCGACAAAACAAGCTGACAATAAACGGCTAGAAGCTAAAGCAACGGTCATTGTTCAGGAGGTGGTGTCATCTCAAACAGTTGGTTTTCCCAGAGATGTTGAAAATACAAGTACATTGAAGGGTGAGAGAGATACTCATGCTGTCGAATCACGGCGAGTAGAGGCTGGAATGAATAGCAATGCTAAGCAAATTGGCATAGCTCAAGCTAACAACCCCGCAATTGTTGCAGCGGAACCATTTACGGGTATTCAGATTCGCAAGCGACGGATACCCGCCAAGCGCAATGAGAATTTGCAGCGTGGCCAACAGGCCTTAGTCAGTGCTGATTTGGCTAGTGCTGCATCGAGTTTTACTTCGGTTCTCAAGACATCACCCAGCAATGTTACAGCCTTGCTGGGCATGGCGAGTGTGTATGAAATGCAAGGAGAAAATAACCAGGCGCAACTTTATTATCACCAAGTTTTGGCGCAAAACCCACAAAACTTAATGGCAAGGGTGGGCATGCTGAGTTTGGCTAACTCAAACAAATTAAGTGTCGGAAGTTCTCTGAAACAGTTATTACTAGAAAGTCCCGAGAAGGCCTTCTTGCATGCAAGCCTGGGAGATTATTATTTGAAAAGGCGTCAATGGGCACCGGCACAAGCGGCTTATTTTGACGCTTTTAGCCGTGATTCAAAGAATGCCAATTATGCTTATAATCTCGCCGTGTGCCTTGATCAAATGGCAAAGCCAGAGCTTGCCCTTCAGTTTTATCAACAAGCCTTAGATCTTAAAACAACAGTGAAGTCTGGCTTTGATAATGCAGTTTTGGTCGAACGAATAGCTGTTTTGAGGGCTCTTCACTAATGAATAGTCCTCTACAACCAAGAAAAAGAATTGGCGACCAGCTGATTGATAGTGGGGTTATTAGTGCCGATCAATTGTCTATCGCGATACTTGAACAGAATCGCTCTGGCGAACGTCTGGGTGGTGTTCTTGTGCGTCTGGGTTTTCTTACCGAATCAGTGCTTAAAGAGGCACTCGGCGAGCACCTGGGACAGGATAGTGTCAATTTGCGGGAAGTGGTGCCCGACTCGGATGCGATAAAACTGATCAGTAAATCACTGGCAGTCAAACTGAAAGTGATGCCGGTTAGCTATTTAGCGGATCAAAAAAAATTACTTTTGGCAATGCCGGATACCTTCGATATTCTGACTATTGATCGTGTCTCCGCCGCTTTAGTGGAAGGAATTAATGTAGAACCCTTGCTGGCGAGTGAGCAAGAGGTGATGTTTGCCATCGATCAATTTTACGGCTTTGAATTATCCATTGACGGCATTTTGCATGAAATTGAGACTGGCGAGTTTGATATGCGCGCCAATGAACTGGAGGGTAAAGAATACAGTCACCCGACCGTACGCCTGGTTGATGCTTTTCTGACGGATGCTGTAAAACAGGATGCCTCTGATATTCACTTTGAGCCGGAAGAGGGCTTTCTACGGGTTCGCTATCGTATCGATGGTGTTTTAAGGCAAGTGCGCAGCCTGCATAAAAAATATTGGCCAGCAATTGTGGTGCGCTTAAAGGTACTTGCCGGTATGAATATAGCTGAGGTGAGGGCGCCTCAAGATGGGCATATGTCACTGAAAATAACAGGCCATACCATTGATTTTCGTATTGCCTCTCAGCCAACTCTGCATGGCGAAAACGTAGTGCTACGTATTTTGGATAGAAGTAAAGCAATTGTACCCCTTGATGAGTTGGATATTAGCGACTATCAACGAAATATGTTGAAGCTAATGATGGCGCGGCCCGAAGGGATTATTTTGGTTACGGGTCCGACCGGTAGCGGTAAAACTACGACCTTGTATTCATTGCTGAATTATCTCAATAATGAATCGGTCAATATTATGACACTGGAAGATCCCGTGGAATATCCGATGCCGATGATTCGCCAGTCGTCGCTTAATTCTGCCGTAAAAATGGACTTTGCCGGGGGTATACGCTCATTAATGCGCCAGGACCCGGACATCATTCTGGTCGGCGAAATGCGCGATGCCGATACTGCAAATATGGGCTTTCGTGCCGCGATGACGGGTCACCAGGTCTTTTCAACTCTGCACACGAATTCGGCACTTGGCGCATTTCTCAGACTCAGAGATATTGGTGTCGAGCCTTCAATGATGGCTGGTAATATTATTGGTGTGGTTGGACAGCGTTTGGTGAGAAAGCTGTGCGTGCATTGTCGTGTCGCCGAAAAGCCAACAGATCTAGAAATTCAATTGCTCGACTCCCCAGAGCCTCTCCCCGAATTTATCTATCGCGCCAATGGCTGTGACAGATGTGACCAACGTGGCTATAAAGGTCGTATCGCGCTGCTAGAAATTTTGAAGATGGACGATGATATTGACGAATTGGTAGCGCAGCAAGCGCCGATGCGCGAGTTGAATACCCTGGTTACAGAAAAGGGATATTTGCGATTAGTTGATGACGCTATCGCTCGAGTACGAAGCGGAGATACCACCATTGATGAAGTATCTCGGGTTGTCGACTTTAGTGCACGGTTGGGCATGTAGACGATGGTTGAATATGCCTACCGTGCGATAGACGCCAATGGCAAAAAGGTGCGTGGCTGTCACGAGGCCAATGGCATTGATGAGCTGACCTCCCGCCTTGATAAACAAGGCTTTCATCTATTAGATGCCAAAATCAATAAGCAGGCATTTTCCCTCTTTCAACAGCGTAAAATTGAGCGCCGTAACCTGATTGTCTTGTTCATGTATATGGAGCAAATGGCGTCTGCGGGAATACCCATACTCGATGCCCTGAGTGAAATGCGTGATAGTGAAAAATCACCATTGATGCGCAAGGTACTTAGCGCCTTGGTGGACGACATATCATCGGGACAGACCCTGTCGAGCGCGATGCAAGCGCATGATGAAATTTTCACTGAGTTGATGATAAATCTTGTAATGGCGGGGGAGCAAACAGGCAATATGACCGCTGTTTTTACCGAGTTGCGAGAAATTCTAGCCTGGCAAGATGATATTGTTAAAAAAACGAAAAAATTAATTTCCTACCCGCTATTTGTCGGTAGTATTGTTTTTGCTGTGGTTTGTTTTTTAATGATTTACTTGGTCCCACAATTAGTCAGTTTTATCATCTCCATGGACCAGGAAATCCCCCTGACGACACGCGCATTACTGGCTGTATCCAGTGTGTTTGTGAATTATTGGTATCTCATCATCAGTACCCCCGTCGTGGTTTATCTTTCGGTGAATCAAATATTAAAGCGAAGCGATAGCGCAAAACTTTGGTTTGATCGGCACAAGCTCACTATTCCTGTTTTTGGGGAAGCGATAAACAAGCTGGAGTTGGCACGCTTTAGCAAAAATTTTGCCTTGCTTTACGATGCCGGTATTAGTGTCCTCGAGTGCTTGAATATTAGTTCGAATACATCATCAAATACTTATTTCAAGCGAGAGCTCGCCGAGATTCGGGAGAAAATATCCAGTGGCGATAGTATTTATGAGGCTTTTTCATCAGCCGAATTGTTTCCCCCTCTTGTGCTAAGAATGCTGCATGTCGGTGAGCAAAGCGGTGCGCTGGGTGCTTCGCTACTTCGCATTAGTGAGTTCTATAGCCGTGATGTAAACGAACTTATTGAACGCATACAAATGATGATTGAGCCAGCGATGACAGTCATTATGGGAGTGCTATTAGGCTGGATTATGCTTTCTGTACTCGGGCCAATCTACGACATCATTAGTACCATACAATTGTGATGAACGTAGATACTGTACTGTGTTTGAGCGATAGCCATCTAACAGTGTACCGCTATGCTTCCCGTCAGCTTTCCTTGGAAGTGACTTACGATTTAAGTCAGGCTGATTCGCTGGGGCATTTTTCAACCTGGTTGCAACGCGAGCAATCTCGAACCACCTCCTTATTACTCGACCTGTCTTGTGAAGATTACTATGAAGAGCAGCTGCCTCATGTCAGAGGGCGGGATAGAAGTCTTCTGTTGAGTCGGAAAATCGCCAAGTTGTTTCCAGACGAAGGTTATGCCTGCGCTGATTTGGCGACACGCTTAAAAGCAGGCCGGCGTGATGATGTGTATTTTATCTCGGGCATAGCTGATACCTCTTCACTTGCCCCAGTGATTAATGCCCTTGCTGATAATGATGTGGCCGTACGGGGTGTTTATTCATTACCTCAACTAGCACCTGTACTCGTAGAGCCTATTGAACACCCTGAAAGGTTCCTATTGGTTACCTGTGATGAAGATGCTACGGACAATAGTCGCTATATATTTCGTCAGACCTATATAGTCAATAAAAAGCTGTATTTCAGCCGCAAGACCGCTGTTGCTATCGGTGATGGTAATGAAATAGTCGATGGTGCTCGAAAAGAAATTGAGCGAACCTGGCAGTATCTAAACAATAGGCGTGCTCTTGAATTAGATAGCCGTATGCAAGTGTTGATGATTTTGCCCAGGCAAATACTTGCGTCCTTCAAGGTGGAGCCTGAAGCCTCAAATTGTGATTATATTTATGCCGACATCGCAGATATGGCTACACACAATGCTTATGCCGGTGACCATTTTGAGTTGACGAGTAGTTCATTAGGCGCGTTTATACTTGCCAATACGGGTGCGCGCAAAACGCACTATCAACCAGAGCGTTTGGGTCTTATAAAACGGCATCAGCAAATAAGACAGTTCTTGAGCCTGGCGTGTGTGATTGTTGTGATTCTAGCAGTCGTTTTTACCGCAATGAATATAAAGCATGGCGTTGAAATCAAAGACGCGAATGATCAGCTGGCGAGCAAATCGAGTTTGCTCGGTCTTGAGTTGGAAAAACTGCAGCAAGGTTTTCAATACAGTGGCCCTGCACCAAAGAAACTGAAAGGTATGGTTGACCTGTCACGACAGATTCTAAAACAAAGTGCACTACCGAGCCCTATTTTTAGTGTTATTAGCAGTGGTTTTTCTGATTTTAATGATTTGTTATTAACGCATATTGAATGGAGGGTTTTGGCTCCAGAAGGATCTACTAAACCTCGTAAGAGAGGTGCGTCTAAGTCGAAGATTGCTACCGATCAGTCCACACCTTTGGTAGTCGTTAGCATGCGTGGTGAGCTTGTGAGTTTCGATGGTGATTTTCGCCATGCTATCGAGCGTTTACAGCTATTAATTGGCCGCTTGCGTGCTGATGAGAGGGTTGTAAAGGTAGTAGCCCATAGCTTACCACTCGATATTGATCCCTCATTAAAGATTAGTCGCAAGGTATCGGATCTTGGTACGCCAAGCTTCTCTATCGATGTTTCATTGAATCTGGATGCTATGTGATGGCTGACATCCAGTTTGTTTTGATCAAAAAACACCTTGTTGTGTTTATCGTATTGTCACTTTTGGGTATTGCCCTAGTAAGCGCAAGTAATTATTTCAAAGGGGAGGCGGTCGAGAAAGGTGCTCTCATTAAGGCTGGGATGAAGTCATCACGGATTAAAATGGCTAATATTATCAGTGATAAAAACCTTATTGATGACTATCAATCGAGTTATAGCAATCTCATCGTCAGTGGATTTTTCGGCGTTGAAAAGCGTTTGTTATGGATTGAACAATTGGAGGCGACCTCGAAGCGCTTAGAGCTACCCGATTTACATTACAAAATTAATGCGCAATCTGTTCTTAGTAAAGATGTTTATTCGACGCCAAGTGGTATATCCCTCCATAAATCACAAATCACATTTCAGACTAGCTTGTTACATGAAGGCGATTTATTAGAATTGATAGCGGATTTACAGGGCTTGAAATCTGGGCTATTGGTGGTTGAACATTGTGAATTGAGCAGAAGACATCAGGCCAGAGTTAAAAAACCCGCTAAGAAGAAAAGTACCGGCTATAACTTTCATGTTTTGTGCGATATGTCGTGGTATACCTCTTCTAAACTCGCCGCACCTGGCCTGCCTTCGAGGGGTAGGAGATGAGGGTATGTCGCCTTAATTTTTATCCGACAACGCTAACTTTAGCGCTGCTAATCGCGCTATCTTCGACTGCGATGGCCTTTGACACCTTGCTAACAAGTCCTGCACAACGAGCCCTGTTGGATAAACAGCGCAATAAACAAGGCCTAGAGCCTTCTGAACTTATCAAAATAGCGCCTTCAACCGAGCCGACCTCTCTTGAGGGACTCGTCACACGCGAGCATGGCCCTGCCAGTATTTGGCTCAATGGCCGCTTAATGAATAAGCCCCCCGGTTCACAATTATTACAGTCTAGGCATGGCAGTCAGAGTCTTGAGGTGAAGCTACAATCCGGACTGGGTTCTGTTTGGGTAAAAGCAGGGCAGCGCGTCAACCCCGAGAGTGGCGTACTTAGCGATGCCTATCTCGATGTTGGCAACAACAGTGTTGTAGAACCAAACGCCACTATACATTCTGCAATTCAGACTCATACCAGAAAGACAGATTAGATAATGATTAAAGGGCGGCCAGTTTTTAATTGCAGCTACTTTCCGAGGAGGGAGTCTGGAGCTGCATTGTTGATATTCATGATCTTACTTACAGTGAGTGTCGCGACTTTTCTACTAACAGGGATGAGTCGAACAAGCCACAAGCTAGCGAGCCCCTTTCAAAATACTCGGGTACTTGCCGAGGCAAAAAATGCATTGATTGCCTATGCGCGTTTATCTGACGCAGACCTGAATGCCGAGACCGGTCTTAATTATCGATACTTACCTTGTCCCGATGAAGATGGTGACGGTCTTGAAGAAACACCGTGTGGCTCGAGCAGTGCGGATGGCTGGCTACCCTGGATGACACTGGGCTTACCTCCCCTCAGGGATGCCAGTAGTACCTGTTTACGATATTTCGTCGCCTCATCCTACAAACAAGGGGGTTCTACAGAGCCTTTAATTGGTGATTTACCGACGGCGGAGTTTACCCTTAATAGCGCCGAAGGCATTATCGCCACAGACGTTGTCGCTCTAGTGTTGGCGCCAGGGAGTGTTGTGCTGGATCAACGTAGGGGCGTGTCACCAGGTATTGCAACGGAGTGCGGCAGTACCTCTTCCGTGAGTGAGGCGAATCTGGCCGCTAATTATCTGGAAACCACGGCGGGTATCAACAACGCTTCGTCCCCTGAGTTTATCAGCAGCCCTTTGTTGATTGATAGTGCGGGTGGGTTTAATGACATAGTGACGGCTGTGTTGACGAGTGAGTTATGAGGCGCATCGTTAAGGTGTCTCATCAATGAATAATGCGGATAGGAACATGCCCGGATATAAGCCAATAACTCCCAAGAGCTTTTCTCAGTTTGGTTTCTCGCTGTTAGAGATGGCCATTGTCTTGTTAGTCATCGGTTTGTTGCTGGGTGGTGCCCTTGTGCCACTTTCCGTACAGATGGAAAAGCGTGACAGGGATACAACACGATCACAATTGCTCGATATGCGAGAAGCCCTTGTCGGCTACGCGCTTGTTAATGGTCGGCTACCCTGTCCGGATAGCGATGGTGATGGCTTTATGGATATTGCGACCACTTGTAACAGTGACGAAGGGGACTACCCTTGGGCCGATTTAGGCCTCGGTAAAGAAGATGCCTGGGGCCGGGCTTTTAGTTACCGGGTGAGTGGTGACTTTGCCGATACTACCGATGGTACGGGTTGCGCTACATCACCCACAGCAGGCTTGTCATTTTCATTGTGCTCTGTTGCTGATATTAGCGTTTTTGACGGTGCCGCTGGCAATGCTGTGGCGGGAGAAGTCCCCGCTATTATCATTTCTCACGGTAAGAACTGGGCAATAACCAGTAGCGAAGATGAGGCTGAAAATACTGATAACGATAGCGATATGGTTGATCGTGTTTATTCTAGTAGTGCCAGTCCAACTTTTGATGATCTCGTGGTGTGGGTAGTGCCTAATATACTGAAGTCGAAGATGGTTTCCGTTGGCCTAGTTTTTGGTGACGATAGTAGCGATGACGCTGGTGGCGGTAATAATGGAAACAATGGTCAAGGCTGTGAGAATAGTAATGACAATAGCAATGCTTGTCAGGATTAATTATTTTTGGTTCGAAAGGTATCTTTGCGTTACTGCTAAAGTGAAGGCGTTCACATAAGCATTAAAGCAAGCTGTTATATATTTAGTATAGCCATACAATTAGCCGACTATTTAATGACTTGAAGTGCTCTCAAGTATCGGCGGCTTACACAGTCACTTCAATCAATCAGTCAATCAGTCAATCAGTCAATCAGTCAATCAGTCAATCAGATAGACATAAATAGAGTTAATTTAAAAAGCAGTTGTGGAGTTGATCATGAGAAATAATACTTGTGCCATAAGAAGCAAACGTCAATCCGGCTTTACCTTGGTTGAAATTGCCATTGTGCTGGTAATTATTGGCTTGATTTTAGGAGGCGTTCTCAAGGGACAGGTATTGATCGAAAATGCCAAATACAAGAACTTCGTAAAACAAGTGGAAAGTTTACGGGCCGGCGTTTACACCTTTCAGGATATGTACCGGGCACTCCCCGGCGATATTGATGTGATCACTGCTCTGGACGCCGCTGCGACAGCAGGAGATGGTGATGGGGTTATAGATGACGCTGAATGTGATAACGATGATGACGAGTCTTGTTTGGTTTGGTCTCATCTTCGTTATGCGGATATTATTGCCGGGGATCCAACATTGACAGGGTCTACCGCTCCACCAACCCATACTTATGGAGGCAAAGTCAGTGCTATTGCAACGGGTAGTTGGGCGAATGGGAAAACAGAGATAAAAATCCTCACACAGGGTATTCCCGGCGATGTGGCCCAGCGATACGATAATGAATTTGATGACGGCGATGCAACCAGTGGTAGTGTGGCACGCTATGAGCCTGGAGAAGCGTCGACAACTTATGATATTACTAAGTCTCATTCTGTTTATATTTCACTTTAAACAACTAAACATGTATTGGACCTCCATTGACTAGGCAATTGTCAGGCGAGCATCGCCTTGAGCGACGACTCCCGGGCCTGAACACATCGGTTAAAATCCGTCGCAGGGGTTTAGGCTTTAACCCCTGGCGTGAAGATCTTGAGCTAGTCAATCTTAGCGCTAACGGTATGGCCTTGAGGTCCCCTTCTTTAAAGCTTGAGGCCTTGCAGAAAATTGATTTTGAGCTCAGCTTAGGGCAGTACACCACCATGGGTTGTGCTGTGGTGTGTTATGCCGGCAGCAATGAGGGCCAACCCCGATACGGTTTTTTATTTATAGAAACTGATGCGAATTTTGATGCTTTTCTGACAGGCGAGTCGCTCTCATCTACTGAGATTAAACGCCTTGGTGAAGAAATGGCCGAGCAGTTTATGCATTTGCGTCGATTAGACGGTGATAGGCTATTTTATGTGCAGAATCAGCGAATGGTGGATGCGGTAAGTTCTTTAGCGCTTCGACTAGGCCAGATGGGTTTATACATTACCGGTGTTTCTGGTGATGTGTTATTACCATCGGATTCACTTGTTGTCGGTAAAAATGGTGGCGTGAGTTTGCCGATTAAAGACTCCGCTAGCGGTGAAATAGTTAACGCCACTATTTCCGTTATTCGAAAACCAGACTCGACTGGCGTTCACTATCAGATTGATGGTGGCTCACGATTTAATAACATTGTCGATCTTCTCGACCATCTTTGCCTTTGTTTTGATGAGATTTCACAAGCCTGATAGTTTGTTTAGACTTTCTTTATAGCGTCATTGCCCTGTTTCTGCTCACACTAATAATGTATATGGCTGGGAAGCTTTACTAATCATGTATCGTCAATTTTTTGGTTTGCAGGCGCCACCCTTTGGTATCACCCCAGACACGTCCTTTTATTATTCTGGCGGAGAGCGTGAGTCCTTAATCAATGCCATTGCCTATGGTATATCCCATGGTGATGGCATTATTAAAGTCGTTGGGGAGGTGGGTAGTGGAAAAACGATGCTCTCACGCATGTTGGCAAGACAGCTTCCCAATACTATCAATCTGGTTTTTTTACTTAACCCAAGCTTGAAAGCGAGTGATTTGGTTTTTGCTATTGGTCATGATCTTGGTCTAAAAGTTGATAGCGGCTGTAGTAAGAATCATGCCCTACAACTGGTGCAAAATAAATTATTGGCTATGCATGCTGATCAACAGCGGGTGGTTGTGTTCATCGACGAAGCGCAGTGCATGCCGCTTGAAACCCTCGAAGAGCTACGCCTCTTGAGTAATCTGGAAACAGAAACTGATAAATTGCTTCAGCTTGTATTGTTTGGTCAGCCAGAGCTTGACGAACACCTTGCCGACCCCTCTGTGCGTCAAATCAAAGAACGTATCATCCACAACTTCTATTTAAAGCCGTTTACTCACGCTGAGGTAGGTGAATACCTGCTATTCCGTTTACATAAAGCGGGTTATAACGGTGCTCCAATATTTTCAACCAGTGCATTAAAAGGACTCACACGTTATTCAACGGGCTTGCCTAGGAGGTTAACCATATTGGCGGATAAATCGCTGTTAGCAGCTTTTGCAGATCAGTCGAAAACGGTAAAGGCTAGCCATGTGTGTCTTGCAGCAAAAGATTCTGGGCAATGGAAAGCAGGTGTGCCCAATCCCGCCGTAGCCATCATCACCATGGTTTTACTGGCTCTGATTTTAGGAGGGGGGTATTACTACAATTTTGTTTTGCCGAGTCTTACTCAAAAAGCACTGATATTGCCCAGTAAGGTCACGCCGGCCTATGAAGAGGCAAGTTCCTCTAGAGTAGAGCGCCCGACTATGGGGGGCGATCATCAGCAGCCTGCGTTTGACCTTAATGCACCTAGGGTGGCAGCGGCCAGCAACGATACGTCTATCACTTTGGATGCCTTAATCCAGAAAACTCAGCGGTGGACAGCCTCGTCCTCCGAGGCTGTTTATACTATTCAGATACTGTCTGCCAATATTGGTGACGATGAGTTTATGGCACATTTTTTCCGTAATATTGCTCGGGATATCGGGCTTGACGAGCTCTATGTACACCCCGTTACTATCGATGAAAAGCCTTTATTTGCCATTACCCTAGGTGGTTTTTCTAGCCTTGATCAGGCGACAGCCTATTTGCAATCGTTACCTGGTTTTATTCTTAGATATCAGCCCTACATTAAAAATATCAGCAGTTTTAAAAATTCGGACTAGATGTTTCTTGGAGCTGGAGGTATTCAACTCGGCTCAACCTAAATCTTCCCAATGTTCCCTTAAGCAAATCAATGTTTGCACTCTGTGCCGTGAAGACGGCCGTATTGTCGCCGGCTTGTTGTTGGCCTTTAACTGAAGGCTGATTACCTAATAGTGAGCTGACCCTTCTGGCAATAGCTTGCCCCGAGTCTAGCCAGTTAACTGTGCGTGGTGCGGCGTTTGCTAATTGATCCTTAATCAGGGGAAAGTGGGTGCAGGCAAGAACAATAGTGTCGAGTCGCTTATTTTCAAATAGCGGTTTTATTATTGAGCTTAATACCTCTACAGGTGGAGGTGTGCCTCGTAAGGTGTCCTCTGCCAATGTAACTAGCTCGGCGCTGCCTACGCTGAGCACCTCGCTGCTGCTTGCAAACTCCTTAATCAATGCCTTCGTGTAGTCTCTAGTCACTGTTCCAGGTGTGCCAAGCAAACCGATGACTCTAGTTTTTGATTGCTGGGCAGCGGGTTTGATCGCCGGCACTACGCCCACAATCGGAATTGTAAAATGGCGACGAATATGGGGTAGTACCAGGGTGCTCGCTGTATTACAGGCCACTACAATAATGTGTGGTTTGTTTTTTTTGATCAGTGCCTGCAGTACACGTTCGACACGCGCAATTAAAAACTCGGCACTTTTTGTGCCGTAGGGGAAGGCCTCATTATCTGAAGCGTAAATGTATTCGCAGCCTGGGAGTGTCTCTTGCAGGGCTTGAAGAATGCTTAAGCCACCTACGCCGGAATCGAAGACTAGAATTTTAGTTAATGCCGTATTCGTCAATTGGGTGAGCTGCCTCGTCAGATGTGGTGTCGATGTCGGGCTGGCCGATAAGCCTTATTTATTTTACCCCATTGTCAGAGGCTGAACTGTTAAAATCCTGCACATGACTACGCTCTCCACATCTTTGCCGATTCTTTGGGTTTCTCTCGCCGTTGTTATTGGTGCCGCTTTGGGCGCCGTGTTGATCTATATGCGTTATAACCGCCGTCATTCCTCGGTGCTGGTTGAGCAGGCAAGGCTACTTGGTGACAAGCAGCATCTTGAGCAGTTGATACAGGGCTTACAAAATGAGGGGGCCGAACTGCGGCAGCAGAATCTGGTGCTTCACAGTGAGAATAGTGGGCTTTCGGTACGACTAGAATCTGAAGTGGTACGAGGCCAGGCGCAAGCTACATTGCTAGAGCAGACTCGTGTCTCGCTGGGCCAGGAGTTTGAAAATCTCGCCAACCGGATTTTCGACAATAAACAGGCGTCGTTTTCGCGCACCAGTAGAGAGGCTTTAGATAATACCGTCGCCCCTCTACGTAAAGACCTCGCCGACTTTCGCAAGAAGGTGGAAGACGTTTACGATAAGGAGAGTGCCGAGCGCAATCGTCTGGAAGGCAAGATTGGTGAGCTCCAGCAGCAGACCCAACAGATTGGCCAGGACGCGATAAAATTGGCTAATGCCCTGAAGGGTGACAATAAGTTTCAGGGCAACTGGGGCGAGATGATTCTTGAGCGCCTGCTTGAAGAGTCGGGTTTGCGTAAGGGCAGGGAGTATCAAACTCAGGTCGCTCTGCAAGATGAAGAGGGTCGACGGCGCAACCCGGATGTGATTCTGCACTTGCCCGACCAGCGAGATATCGTTATCGATGCCAAGGTGTCCTTAAAAGATTATGAATACTTTTGCAGTAGTAATGACGATCTACAGCGTGAGCAAAGTCTTAAAGCACACATTGCCTCTCTGCGTGCTCATGTTACGGGGCTTAACCGAAAGGCTTATGAGCAGTTAGAGGGTATCAACACTCTCGATTTTGTGTTGATTTTTATTCCTGTAGAAGCTGCTTTTATGCTGGCGATTGAGCACGATCATCAGCTGTTTAGTGATGCTTACGACAAGGGCATTATTTTAGTCAGCCCCAGTACACTACTGGCAACATTACGTACCATTCACAATATCTGGCGCTATGCTGATCAAAATCTTAATGCAGAAAGAATCGCTATTCAGGCTGGCGGCCTCTATGACCAGTTTGTTTTGCTGGCAGAGGGCCTGGAGGATATCGGCAAGTACCTGAATAAGAGTCAGGATGCCTGGAGCACTACCCGCAAGCGCCTGGTTTCAGGTCGTGGTAATTTACTCAAGCGAGTCGAAGACCTGAAAACGCTGGGGGCCAGAACCCGCCGTGATATGCCGGCAACACTGAGAGACGAAAGCCAGCTGGCTGAGCAAATGCCACTTGTTGTAGCGACTGACGATAGTGATTTACAGCAGTGAGCGCCTGCTGGGTGGCAATTAAAGGTGCTTAGTCTTGCAGCATCTTGAGGTTGTCGGTTTTGTCTTTACGGCGATACTCCCCGTTTATCTGCTTACTGCCCTGGGTGTCTTACTGCGGCGCATGGGCTGGTTGAGTGAAGGTTTCCTGCACGACAGTTCGCGCATTGTTTTCAACTTTGCAGCACCGACGATGCTATTTTTATCACTGTCGAGTGCCGACTTAAGTATTACCGAGGCACCGCGTTTTCTTTTCGTGAGTGTGACTTTGTTAATCACTTTGTCTTTAGTGGCCTGGGCCTTATCGCGTCTCATCGTCTCGCAACGCGCCGACAGAGGCGTTTTTATTCAGGGCGCGACCCGCGGTAACTTGCTGATCTCGGGGCTCGCCATGGCCTACAATGTTTATGGTGTTGAAGGTGTGGCCCTGGCTTCACTGCCGATGGGCATTTTTATTATTTTTAACAATATCTATTCCATTAGTATGCTTAAGTTTTACAGCCAGCAAGCAGGCACCCCGGCTAAAAACTACCTTTCAGATATCGCCAAAAACCCTATCATTATTAGTGTGTTACTGGGCACGCTAGCCGGTGCCTTTAAACTGGAGTTACCCGATGCACTGGCCAACAGTGGCCGACTACTGGGGCAGATGACCGTGCCGCTGGTGTTAATCAATGTGGGTGCATCACTGGATTTCGGCCAATTGCGCAGCCCCAGTGTGGCCGGTTGGGGGGCTGCACTCTATAAGTGCCTGTTAATGCCGGTGCTGGGTGTGCCCATTGCCTGGTACTGTGGTTTGCGGGATATGGAGCTGGGTATTGTGTTCCTGGTTTTGTCCTCACCGACCTCTACGATTAGCGTGGTCTTTGCCCAGGTGTTTGGCGGCAATGCCAAGATGGCGGCGAATATTGTCTTGCTGGGTGGTTTGTTTTCCTTTGTGATTGTGGTTTGTGGTTTGATTTTTTTAAGGACCTTTGGCCTGGCGTAATTAGCGTTGCTATACACGGGGCCTTACGGACTTATTTTTCCTGGGTTTTATTGAGAGGTGGTTTGTGGTTTTTTTAATCGTAATAGCGGTGCTTATTGTTGTCGCTTTGGCGGGCTATGCTTTGCATCTGCATCAAAAACTAGAGAGGCTTGATGCCGAGCGCGAGGCGGCAAGGCTGGTCTTTGAGCAGCAGCTTAAAGATAAAGCGGCAGAGACGCGTAAAAGCATCATCATTTTGGCCAAAGGTTTAGTGGCAGACGAATTGAGTATTACTGAGTGCTGCCTGCGTATTTCCTGGTTGCTGACACAGATTAACCCCGAAGCTCGGGAGTCAGAAGCTTACAGCGTGTTTTATCAAGTCGCCGAGGCAACGTCCCATATTCCCATTCTTGAAGCCTGGAAGGCCCTGTCGCGGGAGCAACGCAAAGCCTTTGATTTGGAACGACTGGCGATAGAAAAGGCCTTTGGGGATTTTGTCCTCGCTGCGGCTAAAAAACTGCTCGACGAAGGTGTGTCGAAACCTGCCGATGAGTCCTCCGGCCTTTTCTACTCGGCTTAATCTGCTTTGCTAGTGGCGCGTTTTTTCAGTACCGCACCAGCCTCAAGGTGGTGGGTGTAGGGGAACTGGTCGAAGGCGGCGAAGTGTTCGATGCTGTGGCTGCTATTCAGCGCCGTTAGATTGGCGTGCAGGGTTTCCGGGTTGCAGGAAATGTAAATGATATTGTCAAAGCGGCGCAGCAACTCCACCGTGTCGTCATCGAGCCCAGCTCGGGGTGGGTCGACAAATACCGTCGAAAATTGGTAACTCTTTAAATCAATATGGCGCAGGCGCCGAAAGGGCCTGACCTCATTTAGCGCCTGGGTAATCTCTTCGCTAGAGAGGCGCACAATCTCAATATTTTCAATCTTATTGAGCTCGAAATTATAGGTCGCCGAGTTGACCGATATTTTGGCAATTTCCGTGGCCAATACCCGTTGAAAATTCTGCGCTAGCACGGCGGTAAAATTACCGTTGCCACAATACAGCTCCAAGAGGTCGCCACCAAAGTCTGTGCTGTGTTGGCGCGCCCAGTCGAGCATCTTCTCGTTGACTCGCGCATTGGGCTGCGTGAAGCCGGTTTCTTTTTGCTGGTAGGTGTAAGTGCGCCCGGCGACCTGTAATTTTTCAATCACATAATCGCGGCCAATCACCACCTTTTGTTTGCGGCTGCGACCGATAATATCTGTACCCATATGGGCGGCGAGGTCTTTGGCGCGGGCTTCCCAAATCGCATCGAGGGGGCGGTGGTAGAGTAGGGTGATCACCGCCTCGCCACTCAAGGTCGACAAAAACTCCACGCTAAACAGGCGCTGGCGCAGAATGTCGCAGTTATTGATTTGTTCGAGTAGAGGCGGCATCAATTCAGCAATGGTGGTCGAGCCCGCCGGAAAGGCATCTATAATATAGGCCTGCCTGTGTTCGCCTTGGCGATACATGGCGTAGTCGGCGCGGTCCTCTTGTTGCCAAATTTTAAATTCGGCACGCATGCGATAGTTGATCGGCGCCGAGGGGTAAGTTTCGAGTGCGGGGAGTTCAAGCGTCTGGAAACGGGCCTGTAAGACAGCGACCTTTTCGTCTAACTGCTGGTCGTAGGTGGATGGGTCGATATCAGTCACAGAGGCTCCGGCAAAACGTCTATTATAGCGTTAATTGATGGGCTTAAATTGGCTGACGGTAGCTAATCAATAGTACTTGACGACAAACGGGACAGCGCGAATGATTACCACACTGACACTTGATGTTACGCGGCAGGGCTTGCTCGATATTAGCGCGAAGGTTATCTCCGTGGTTCGTGGCGCTGGTTTAGACGAAGGGCTATGTACCCTCTTCATTCAGCACACCTCGGCAAGCCTGCTGATACAGGAAAGTTTTGACCCATCTGCGCGTAGAGATCTCGAAAACTGGCTTAATCGTCTGGTGCCTGAGAACGATCCGCTGTACACCCATACCCTCGAAGGCCCGGATGATATGCCGGCGCATATTAAAGCGGCGCTAACGGCAAGTAGTGTGTCGATTCCGGTGATGGACGGTGAGTTGGCGTTGGGTACCTGGCAGGGTATCTATCTCTGGGAGCACCGCCACCCGCCGGGCAGGCGTCAGGTGATTGTCTACTTAACGTAGGGGCCGTGGGGTTGTTAAAAGGGTTACCAGCCGGTTCTTGTGCTCATCGAAGACTCGCGACATAATCGAGTGAGTTTGGCGCATTTTAAACCAGATAGATCAAGCTAGACGCTTCGTCCTTGTGAAAGGAATTGTATGAACAGGTTACTTAAAAACCTGACAGGGTGAAAAACTATAACCGTTAATTAGATACGTGGGAGATCAATATGGCTTATCAACGGCCCGAATTTAAAGAGCAATACGAGAACTACATTGGTGGCGAGTGGGTTGCCCCGATCGATGGTAATTATTTTGACAATTATTCTCCAATAGACAAAAGTTTTATTGCCAAAATTGCCCAGTCTAATGAAAAGGATGTTGACGCTGCTGTTGCAGCCGCAACTGCGGCAGCCCCAGCCTGGGGGAAGGTTTCAGTTGCCGAGAGAAGCGCCATTCTTAACAAGTTGGCAGATCGTCTAGAACAAAATATAGAAGCATTGGCATTGGCAGAAACCTGCGATATAGGTAAATGTATCCGTGAGACTCTGGGTGGTGACTTGCCGATATCTGTGGGTGAACTGCGCTATTTTGCGGGCGTTATTCGGGCTGAAGCAGGTTCGATCTGTGATATAGATGAAAACCTCGTATCTCAGGAAATCCATGAGCCTCTTGGCGTGGTTGGCCAGATTATTCCCTGGAATTTCCCAATGTTGATGGCAGCCTGGAAAATAGCCCCGGCTCTCGCTGCTGGCAATTGCATCGTTATGAAGCTTGCAGAGCAATCACCTATGTCGATGTTGTTGTTTCTGGAGCTCATCAAGGACGTATTGCCGCCAGGAGTACTGAATGTTATCACCGGTTTCGGAGTTGAAGCGGGGAAACCCCTAGCATCGCATCCCGGCATCAAAAAAATCGCATTTACTGGCGAAACGACAACGGGTCGGCTAATTCTTCAATACGCGGCTGAAAATATTATTCCAGCATCACTGGAGTTGGGTGGAAAGGCGCCGAATATTTTCCTGGAAAGTGTGATGGACCAGGACGATGAATTTCTCGACAAGGCCATTGAGGGTTTCGTGTTTTTTGTCTTGAGTCAGGGGCAAGCATGTACCAGCCCCACTCGAGCATTGATCCACGAAAGTATTTACGAGAAGTTTATAGAGAAGTGTCTAGCCCGTGTTGCGGCAGTGAAGATGGGCGACCCTTACTCACTGGAAACAATGATGGGCGCGCAATCTTCTAACGACCAATACCAGAAAATTTTGAGCTATCTGGATATTGGCCGGCAGGAAGGTGCTGAAGTATTAATCGGTGGCGATAGTTATGACAATCAGGTTTACCCTGATGGTTATTATATTCAGCCTACAGTTTTTAAGGGCCACAATAAAATGCGTATCTTTCAGGAGGAGATCTTTGGTCCTGTAGTGTGTGTTACGACCTTTAAAGACGACGAAGAAGCTCTTGCCATCGCAAATGACACGCAATTTGGTTTGGTGGCAGGTGTTTGGACGAGAGATATTCACCAGATGCAAAAATTTGCCCGTGGTATAGAAACGGGTCGTGTATTTGCCAACTGTTATCACACATACCCCGCTGGCGCCTCATTTGGTGGTGTTAAGAACTCGGGTATTGGTCGTGAGACTCATGCTATGGCACTTGACCATTATCGTGAGACTAAGAACATCTTGATTTCTTATGATAAAAATAAACAGGGCTTCTTTTAACAGAAAATAGAGGCCTTTTACGTTAATAAGCACTTTGAAAGAAGTGCTTATTAACGGCATGGATACGTCCGTAACTGAGGTGGTTCGTTATGCCTGTTGAACGAGTTAGTGTGACTGAGGCTGCGGCCAAAGTGATTGATCGCTTGCGAGATAAACATGGTGAGCTGATGTTCCACCAAAGTGGTGGCTGTTGTGACGGTTCTGCACCGATGTGTTTTATGGTTGGCGACTTTCGCTTAGGCAGCAGAGATTTGTATATGGGCGACATTCATGGCTGCAGGTTTTACATGGAGGCCGCTCAATTTGAATATTATAAAAATTCTCATACTATAGTAGATGTGGTCGAAGGTAGAGGTTCCAGCTTTTCATTAGAAATTCCTTTAGGTCTCCGTTTTCTTATTCGTTCTCGATTATTTACCGCTGAAGAATTGAGTGATGTTCGTGCAGTTGTAGCGGCAACGTAACTCCTGAATATATCAGCGCCTTGAAATTACATAAGCGTCAATTGATGAGTGGCGTGTCAGTTGATTTTCTCGCTTAGTCATCGCGATGAAATCCAGTAAATTTTGAGTCATCTCTAAAATATGACCTTATTAAGGCCGTTCTAAAGAAGAGGAAGAGTGTTTAAAAATGACGGATAGAAAAACCAGTTCCAGTAAACTAGACAAACATTTAGCGGAGCAGCGTATTTATATTGCTCAGCGAGAAAGAGGTTACCGAGAAAAGTCGCTAAAACTTTATCCCTGGATTTGCGGCCGCTGCACCCGCGAATTTACTCGCGCCAACCTGAGCGAGCTAACGGTTCATCACCGCGATCACAACCACGACAACAATCCCTCCGATGGCAGTAACTGGGAACTGCTGTGCATTTATTGCCACGACGAAGAGCACACCAAGTTCGTCGATTTTATTCGCTACGGTAGCAGTGAAGAGAGTGAGGTCGCAGCGGCGACCTTTAATCCCTTTGCCGATTTAAAAGAGCGCATGAAGCAAGGTAAGTAAAAACGTGGTTTAAATGGTTTGTGATTTTACAGGGTAGACAAAATGGATGAGTCAGAGCCGCTGTTAAAAGGCATCAAAGTACTGGAGATAGCGACCTATATTTTTGGCCCCGGCAGTGCCGCCATCCTCTCGGATTTTGGTGCGGAGGTGATCAAAGTTGAGGCGCCGGGCCGTGGTGATCCGCTACGCTATGCCCATAAAGCACCACCCTTTATGCCACTTGAGTTTGACTATATCTGGCAGCAGGATAACCGCAATAAACGCAGTATTGGCCTCGATATGAAATCGCCTGAAGGCCGAGAGATTTTATTAAAGCTGGTGAGAGAGGCCGATGTCTTAATCACTAACTTTCCCCCCGATGTGCTGGAACGGCTAAAAATACGCTATGAGGATCTCGCCCCTGAAAATGAAGGCTTGATCTACGGACAAATTACCGGCTTCGGTGAAAAGGGCCCCGAAGACAGCGCACCGGGTTTTGATGCTACGGCCTATTGGGCGCGTTCGGGCTTAATGGATGCTATTCACACAAGCAATAGCGAGCCCTGTATGTCCTCGCCGGGCATGGGTGACCACCCAAGTGCCATGACCATGTATGCGGCTATCATGACCGGGCTCTATAAAAGAACGCGCACCGGGCGCGGTGGCAAGGTGCATAGTAGTTTGCTGGCCAATGGTCTGTGGACGGCTTCCAGTTCGCTTTCTTGTCTATTGGCAGGTGGGGGTGTGGTAGAGCGCCCCAATTTAAGCCAACCCACGAATGCCTTGCTTAATCATTATCAGACCCGTGATGGGCGTTGGTTGTTGCTGGTTCTTTTGCACCAGGACAAACATTGGCCGAATTTACTCAAGGCGTTGCAGCGGGATGACCTGCTCGCCGATCCCCGTTTCATTGATAGCAAGCAACGTAACGGCAATGCCAAATTGCTTGCCCCTATTCTGGCGGAAACCTTTAAAAGCAGAGACCTGTTTGAGTGGCGCGAGCGCCTGCAGGCGCAAAAATTAACCTTTAGCGTACTGGCTACTATGGAGGAGGTGATTGATGACCCCCAGGTACTGGCCAACGATATGCTGATTGATGTTGAAGGTCATGACTATGGCCGCGGTCAGGCGGTAAATAGCCCGTTCTGGGTAGAGGGTTCCCCTAAGGTGCCTGCTCATATTGGCCCGAAGCCGGGTGCTAGTGGCCCCGATATATTGCGTGAGTTGGGCTATAGCGAAGAGAGTATCGAGCAGTTAAGCAACAAAAAAATTATTTAATAATATTATTTGTTTTGATGCGGTAGCTTTTAAGTCTTGTTATAAGCAGTTTTCCGGCCTGGGAAGCCCGGCAATTTTACTCGCCACTCGTGCCGGGCTGGGTGGAAATAATTGCATTAAATAAATACTACGGCCTTTTTCTTTGCCCAGTTGCTGGGCGATATATTTCACCAGAGGGCGCATGGGGGGGGATAGTTCGAAGCGCTGGTGGAATTCTTTCAATAGATAAATAATTTCCCAGTGGGCATCACTGAGTTCGATATTTTCACTGGCGGCCAATTGTCGGGCTGCGGGTTCAGACCAGTCGGCGAGGTGCTGTAGGTGGCCATCGCTATCCAGTATTAATGCCTCGTCCATGTCTACCTCTTGCCCACTATTTTAATACCAGCTCTGAATGGTAGAGGCTTTTGCGGCAAGGGCAACAAAGCCAGCGTCATCGGTTATTTTAACGGAGGACAGTAGCGTAGAGCCGTCAAGGCCTCGTGCTTCACAGTCGGCCTGTAGTACATAAAAACGTGTGCCACTGGCGCTGAGCTGTTTGATGCTCTCAATGTGGGCGAGCTCGCTTGGTGAACTATCCAGTGCGGCGTAAACACCATTTTCGATGAGTAGTACGGCATCGTTCTCGTCAACGACTCGCAGGCAGTCACCAAGGGCGCTGTTGTCGAAGGCTGATTTATTCACTGTGTGTAATACCATTAAAAGCTCAAAATACATTTGCTAGTGGCGAGAAGTTTTTGCACATGGATCGTGCCAATAATTTTGCCGGCATTGATATCTGAAGGTGCCAGGTTTCTCTGCTTGAGGGAGTCTTCATCCACCCAGATCGCGTCAACGTCATAAAGTGGCAGTGCGCCGGCCATGGCTGCCTGATTTTTACAGTCGATAGCACCACCGTTTTGCGACGCCAGTAACTGCCAAACGCCCTCGTTAATATAGAGCACGCTGGTTTTTGCACCCATAGCACCACAAGCCAGGGCAGCCTCGAGGCCTTCCCGTGCAAGGGCGCTGCCGTAGGGGGCGTGGCGGAACACCAGTAGGACGTCTTTGTTTTCTGACTTGTCAGTCTGCGGCTTATCCAAAAGTAATTACTCGATCTGCATGGAGGCTGGCATCGACCAGTTGTCCCAGCCCCGATACCTGGTGGCCATCGCTTAGGTTACCGCCTGCTTTACCGAGTCTTTTAGCCTCTTGTTCACTGAGTATGCCGCGCCGGGTGGCGGCGGCGATACACACTACAGAGTCGAGCTGATGTTGCTCGATTAGCTCGCGCCACTGCTGGGGAAGACTGTTTTCATCTTGTGCCGCAGTGACCAGGGTCGAGGCGTTGTGTACCCCATCGTGGTAGAAAAATAACCGGTATATACCGTGCCCACTCGCCAGTGCGGCACGGGCAAAGCGCAGGGCGCTGGCAGATGCCTGGGTGCTGTAGGGTGGGCCTAGGATCAGTAGTGCAAAATTCATAAGGGTTGTTGTTTAAAACAGGCCTGCTTACATGGGATTGCTGGGCATTCTAACAAATCCTGTAAATAGATTTATTCTGACATGCTGCTCGGTTAAATTTTGACGCTTCGGTGATTTAAGTGTACGTATTTGAATACAGGGGTATGAGAAATAGGGAGTTATGCCTGAGCAGGGTTATAGCCGGTGATACTCTGTCCCACCAGCAGGCTCTAGCATGGCTATCTACTTTCAATGCGGATTTACTGCGAGAGACAGGGGTCGAGTAGGATTTGCTCAATGTGAGCAAATTGTGGTCAGTTACACACAGGTGTCGGAATTGGTGGTGCCGTTAGTGAAAAGGAAAAAAGTGGACGAGGTCTATCTGGGCTATGACATTGTTTTTCTTCGTTAAGTGCCTTTATCTTTAGTCACAGCGATGGGTTTTTGCGGTTATTTGTTATTTCTCACCCATCGCTTGACCCAGGGTTTAGCGCTAATGCCATGGAGGAGGATGCTGAGCATGACGGTAAACACGACGATGGTCGTAATAATGTCGCCGTGGGGTAAATTGATGTTGACTACCATGATGGCAAAGACAATCGTCGCCAGGCCTCGAGGGCCAAACCAGCCCAAAAATAGTTTGCCTTGTGTACTGACACCCGTGCCTGAGAGTGAAATAAAGATGGGTAGCATACGTAGCAGTGTAAGGCTGAGTACGGCATAACCAAAAGCCTGCCAGGTCAAATGGGGCAGGGCTTTTCCGGCAACGGCGGCACCGAATAGAACCCAGGTGATTAATTGAAAGGCATCACCAATGCCCTCCCCAAAGCGCAACAAATCTCCATGCTGCCCTTTTAGCCGATGGCCAAATAATAGGCCCCCACAAAATGTCGCGATAAAACCACTACCACCCAGGGATTGAGCCGTAGCAAAGGTGGTAATGGCGAGGGCAAAAACCGTTAGCTGTATCCAGCCTGTGCTCAGCCAGCCTTGTTCTCGAGCGAAACGCAGTAAATGGATGCTAAAAACCGCAAGTACAACACCGACGAGTAGTCCGACACCCAGCTCTGTTGCTAGGTAGCTCAGTGCGAGTTGATAGCCTGAAGCGTGACTGGCCTTTTCAATGGCAAGCGCCATCAGGACCAGCAGTATAGGTACACAAATGCCATCATTAAGGCCACTTTCAAAGTTCAGGCTCTGGCGTAAATTAGCGGGAATGGCTTCTTCTTTGAGGACGGCCTGCCCCAATGCGGCATCTGTGGGGGCTAAAATAGTGGCAAGTATAGCCACCTCTATGATTGACAGTTCACTGAACAGCAAGACGCCTGCTCCGAAGCCGAGTAAGAGCGTCAGGGGTAGCCCTATTGCCAGCATGCGTATAGGAATCTGGCGGCGCAAGGCTTTAAGCTCAGCCCCCGCTGCATCGTTAAAAAGTACCAGTGCCAGGGTGAGTTCTGCCAATGTTTTTAGCATGTCCCTTTGCATCTCCAGGGACAGTATGTCGAGTGCCCGCGGTCCGATCAGAAAGCCAAAGAGAACGAAGACAATGGGGCCGCTGAGCCATGATTTTTCGATCCTTCCAGCGATGCTGCTAAATACGAGTATGGCCCCTGCAATCAGGGCTAGATCTAGATACATAGTTGCAACGTCCTGTTTAAACCCCCTGGTAGTTGTTAATCTTACTAGGATGACGATTGAAATGTGATGACTTTAATAAAGGAGAGTAACCATCAGTAGGCTAGAAATAAGACCCTCAAGTTACGATTTCAGTGAAATACACGATGCCATGCAACGCTATGTTGATGACAACTTGGTCAGCGGTTTGTCGGCGGTGATTTTAAAAGGTACTGATGTTGTCGATGTGAAGACCTGGGGTTGTATGGACATCGAAGCGCAAACAGCGATGCGCGACGATGCTATTTTTCGCGCTTATTCCAATACCAAGATCGTCACTTCTGTTGCCGCATTGATGCTTTATGACGAGGGCGCCTTTGAGCTCGATGACCCTATTGCAAACTATATCCCTCAGTTCAAAGACTTAAAGGTCTTAAAGAAAGGGGGCAAAGAGCTCGACGATACCGAGGCCTTGCAAACGCCACCGACCATCCGTCAGCTGTTTAGTCATACGGCGGGCTTTGCCTACGGCTTGTTTATGAACAACCCGGTGGACAAGGTTTATGTCGAACAGCGGATCATGGGCAAGGAGTCGAGCCTGACTGAAATGATCGACAAGCTGGCCAAACTGCCTCTGCTGTACCAGCCCGGTGATGAGTGGCAGTACAGTATTGGTATCGATATTCTGGCGCGACTGGTGGAAATTTGCTCGGGCAAGAGTTTTCATGAATTTCTTCAAACGCGAATATTTACCCCGCTGGGCATGGTCGATACGGGCTTTAATGTGCCCGAACAAGATCAGCACCGGCTGACGACCCATTATTCGCCCATCGATTTGCGCGACCCCATGACGCCGGGCCTCAAGCCCTGTCCCGATATTATGATAGGCAGTGTCTGCGAGCCCAAGACCTTCCACTCTGGTGGCGGTGGTCTGGTGACGACAATTGGTGATTACACCCGCTTTATTCAGATGATTATTAACGGGGGTGAGTGGCAGGGCCAGCGCATATTGTCATCCAGCTCTGTCGAATTGATGCACACCAACCAGCTGCGCGAGGGGCTCAAGGTCAAATTACCCACCTGGGAAATGCCCAATACGGTTTTTGGTCTGGGTTTTGCGATTAAGAATTCACCCGCCAAAGGAGAGCCAGACAGCGCTATTGGCGAATATCACTGGGGCGGTATGTCGGGCACCCACTCGTGGATTTCACCCAAAGCCGGTGTTTCGGCATTGCTGTTTACCCAGCGCGCCTACGGTTTTTGGCACCCCTTTAGTCACGAATTTAAGCGCCTGGTGTATAAAATCGCCGGCTAGCGCCACTATTTAATTAGACGTATTACTTAACTAAAAAAGAGAAGCAACATGGCAAGAGTAGAAAATAAAGTCGCACTGGTCACCGGTGCAGGTTCTGGTTTGGGTCGTTCAAGCGCGCTGCGTTTGGCAGAAGAGGGCGCACGGGTAGTGGTAACAGACCTCAATGCCGAAGGTGGCGCTGAGACAGTTGCGCAAATTACAGCTGCGGGGGGAGAGGCTTTTTTTCTTCAGCACAACGTAGCCGAAGAAGAGCAATGGCTCAGCGTACTGGCAGAGGTGGAGAAGCGTTATGGTCAGCTCGACATTCTGGTCAACAATGCCGGCGTGTTTCTAGTGAAGCCGATAGCGACGACAAGCCTCGAAGAATTTCGCTGGCAAAATAGCATTAATGTCGAAGGCGTATTTTTGGGGATCAAGTACGGCATTGAGCTAATGGAAAAGTCTGGCGGAGGCTCCATCGTCAATATCTCATCCATTGCCGGATTAGTCGGCACCGCTGTTTCGCCCGCTTATTGTGGCAGTAAGGGCGCGGTGCGTTTGTTAACCAAAGGCTGCGCGATGGAATGCGCACAGAAAAAGAACAAGATTCGCATTAACTCCATTCATCCCGGTGGCATGCTCACGCCTATGCTCGAAGAGGGCATGGCGGCCCTGGGTGGTGGCGATAAAGTGCGTAAAGGTTTTGAAAACATGGCACCGATTGGGCATTTAGGTGAAGCCTTAGATATCGCCAATGGTGTTGTCTACCTGGCATCGGAAGAAGCGAAATATATTACCGGCGCCGAGCTGGTTATCGACGGGGGTATTACCGCCGCGTAGTGTTGTTTTCTCTCTAGACTCGATTGACCACTACACGCTTATTTTCAGTAGGATATGTGTGTAGTGGGTGTCGAGGGGTTATTAGCCCTATTTAGTCCCCACCATTTTTGTTCGTATTTTTTCTACTGATATTACCCTGTTACCACAGCGTGGCAAATTTAAAGTTTAGCTTGAAAACCTGAGCGTATATTCCATCAGGCACCCATTCATATTCGCTTAACCTCAATGCCCTATCGTGCTTGGGTAGGGCGTTTTATAGTGCTAAATGAAGCGAGCAATCCAATATTAATACGGTTTTTCAATGCGAATGCTATAATCACACAGGCGAATATTCGTATATACATTCTCAATAAATGGTTCGGGTTTACCATACATGACTGCTTAAACTGTATTTATAGAACGGGACATCGCATTAGCTCCACCTATGTCAATATGTAGTGGTGACGAGGGAATCAACGACGTTAAGGTCAGGACGGGACTACCCCGGTACTCCGGTACTTGGAATCGGTTTATAGAATAGTTTCATAATGAATCAGCTTGCCTTAAATACCTCGAACACTTGCGCTGGCCTGATGGGTTTATTTGTCCTCGCTGTGGTGGATACGAATCGCCACTGAGATTGAGCCGCAGGAGAATCACGTGTCGACTATGCCGCTATTAGTGCACAGTAACTGCAGGCACAATTTTTGAGAAAACCCGGATACCGATAAGCAGCTGGTTCGGGCCAGCGTGGTATATCACTAGCCAGAAAAACGGCGTCAGCGCACTCGAACTACAACGCATACAGGGTTGGGGAGCTACCAAACGGCCTGGACGATGTTGCCTCGCCTGAGGAGAGCTATGGTGAATCCGGAAAGAGAGCGCCTCTCAGGGCTTGTTAAAGTCGATGGAACATATGTTGGTGGTTGATTTTATCGAAACCCTAGATCAGGAGCCACAGGCTCTATATCACAGGAAAATAATTGCTAAGCCCTTGATTTTTAAAGATACTCAAATATGATAAGTGGCTAGGGAAAACATAAATACAGCAAAGGCTGGCAGCTTCTCAAATATCCAAATACTACCAACCTGTTGTTTTTAAAAGTAATAAATCGAATTGCTTTACTGCTTCTTCTGAAAGAGAGTCAATGGCTCTATAATAAGCTATTAACTTCTCAAGGGTTATATTGTAATGCAAGATAAGATTACCGTAGTAGTGGATTACCTGAACAAAGTTAAGACTCGCTGCACCTACAATGCGGCGGCGAAGGCGTTGGGCATTACACCACAAGCGCTGAGGAAGCTGTTGGGTGAGCGCAGGCCAGAAGCGTCTTGGTTCGTTAATGTCGGTACTGAAGAGCCTGCAGGGTACAGCGCCGAAGAAAAACATCCGGAGCTATATCGCACAAAGCGCATTATTAAATCTGCAGAAGTTTTGACTCGAAATCTCGATTTATAAAACCCTAGTATCAAGTTTGAACTGCGACAGTAGTGGTTAAACCCCATAGTACATCTCCTCTGGTGTTTTATAGTTGTAGCGCTTTCTCGGACGACGGTTTAACTTGTCAGCGATTCGAACGCATTGTTGCTGCGTTAAGTTCGCCATGCTTCCTATTTTTGGGAGATATTGACGAATGAGTCCGTTGACATTTTCGTTGCTGCCTCTTTCCCAAGAATGGTAAGGGTTCGCAAAATAAAACTTGGCTTTGCAGCGAGCCTCTATTTGCTTGTACTGATGGAACTCCGTGCCATTGTCGGCAGTAATACTCTTAAAATTTAGCGGGTCTCGACCAATCAGGCGAATTGTTTTCTTGTTTAAAGAGGCCGTTGATTTATTAGGTGATTTGCCAATCATGACGTATCCGGTTTTCCTTTCGAGCAGCGTCACAATACAGTGATTGCTGCTCC
The DNA here is from genome assembly GCA_041277045.1 of Candidatus Reddybacter sp. GTDB lineage: Bacteria > Pseudomonadota > Gammaproteobacteria > Pseudomonadales > Porticoccaceae > Reddybacter. The sequence continues at coordinate 344,460 of JBGFSY010000002.1, forward strand.
GGCCATGCACAGTGTCTATTTCCCAATGGCCTTTATATCGACGTGATTCAACACTCTCAGGTCGTTCTGTAATATGACGCTTATCCGCTAGTCGACCTCGACTATCATAGGCTTTATAACGTTTGCGTCGGCGTTTGGAGGACTGCCTCAGGTGCGTCCAAAGTGAGCCACCTTTCGCTTTGTCTCGCCAAATATATTGATAGATCGTTTCATGGCTTATGCGCCGTGCCATTAAACGAAAACGCCTGATGTGCCCGACAATTTGTTCCGGTGACCAGGCTTGTCTGAGCAGCTTGCAGATTAGCAAGAAGTCTATCTCGCAATAGTGCCGGTTTCTTCGTGATCGTTTCCGCCGCGCCCGTGTGCGTCTTTCTGCTTTGGAGGGCCTATAAGCACCATCAGTAACATGACAGCGGTTTCTATCAAGCTCTCGATAGAGTGTAGAAGGATGCCGCTTTAAGATGCGGGCAATTCCGCAAATTGAAAGGCCTTGCTGGCACAGGGCTGATAACGTTACTCCTTCTTCATAGGTGAGCTGTATGTAAGACATGGACTTATCCTTCTTCTTGCCGGAATGGGATAAGGCCTATTTTACAGCTCACCTTTTTATCTTTTGAATGTGTCGCGGTTAGTATATGAATTCGGCGTCTGGCTGACGGCCATGGTATCTATACTCATGGGCATCATGATATTAATGGCATCTTCTTTTTTGATAAAAATTAATTCGACAGATTAAAAATATATATTGATTAAAGGATAGTCCAGTAAAAATTGTGAGTTTCAATATCTGCCCGTTTGTTCAACGTGTAACCGGTGTGTTAGAAATGAAAAATGTAGAATATGAGGTTGAGTATATATCTCTTGCAGAATAACCTGATTGGGTTGTTGAAGTATCCCCGCATGGACAAGTACCAATTCTTGTGACGGAAGAAAGGGTTCTTTTTGAGTCTGAACCCATTGCTGAATATAATGCACCTAACAATTTGGTCAAGTTCGCTCCGGCCCTTCGGGCCTCTACGGGACGTTAAATGTCACTATAAATTTTTAGAAAGCACATGCCCCCTATCGCAATGCCGTCTTTGTGTTTTATCTTTGGCTGGGACATTCGTAGTGCCAATGGTGCAGCCTTTTGAGTTTCCAGTAAGCGATAGCGTAAGGGGCATCAATATAATGTTGGTTCCAGTTTTATTGGTTGGCATCTATTAGGCCCCAAGAATAATCAGGCCAGGTGTGAAATCAGATATCGCTGTTTTCATTGTGGTACAAGATCAGTAGGGTACTCTGTATGGTATATCGCACTTGGAGGACTTTCTGTAACGCAGGCGGCTGTTGTTCAGTTATTTGTTCCAATAATTGCAGCGATAGGCGGTGTAATATTTACCAATGAATTAATTACAATGCGTTTAGTAGAGTCATCTGCCTTGGCTCTTGGTGGTATTCTGATTGTAATCTTGGGGAGAAACTATCTTATATCGCGGGCTTCAAAAAAAGATAACAAGCGCGAGCGCATGGATCAATCTTCAGCTGCGCGCCAAATTGTCCGGAACTTTCAAAGCTTGATCACCAGCGCCTTACTCTTTGTGTATATCGTTTCTATCTGAGCCTGCCATGTTTTGGCGCTGTATTAAAAGGGTGGTTAAGATGACGTTGTGTGTTTGATGTTTTTAGGCTGATAAATTCTGGTGCAAGGCTTGGTTATGGGCGCACATCTTTAATACGGTCTGTTCAAAGCGAAGCAGCTTTCGAGCTATTTTCTTTTTTGCTAAAGAATCAATGTAGTTGCAAATAGGGATAAAATCTGAGTTGCCAATATTATCAATAAGAATCAGGCGACCTTCGTTGGGGCCGGTTTTTTTATACATAATATTCTTTGGCGACAGGGTCATGGTGATAATGGACTGTCGATAGAGTTCCCGTTTAAAAACGCTAATAGCTTGGCTTATTCCTAGATTTTCTGCGCTATCTAAGTGCTCAGCGGAAAGATAATGCAAGAGTGTTTTTGAGATCTCACCATCGAAATCTCTGATCAAATCAAAGACGGCACCTGCGCCCATATTGGTTTCGATGAGCCCGTGAAAGCGGGGCAGTATGTCCCAGCAAATATCTCTTTTTTGCAGAAGTTTGTAGTAACTTTGTTCGCGTTTACTCTCTGACAAATCGCCGGCAACGACGACTTTGATGCAGAGGTTTCCGTCCTCGGGGTGAACATAACACTCGCGGTGTAAACCTTTGCCAACGAAGTATGAGGCATCCAGTAAAATCATTTTTGCCCCAGAGAGCTATTGTTTGTCGAGTTGAATGTGTTGACTACCAAGGTGAAGTATTGCCTTCGATAGCGGTGCCGATTATAAACGATAGTGGCGTGGTAGGGTCTACTTCTTGTTAGGGTTTGTGAATGCGATGCTTGCGCTGAAAATAACACCTTCTCCCTGGCTTAGATTTTCTACCGTTAAATCACCGCCGTGACGCTCGCAGATTAAGCGTGCGATATACAGGCCCAGCCCCAGGTGTTGGCTGTTTGCATTGGCGTGTTCAGAGCTGCGGCGGCTGTGAAAGAGCTGGAACAGCTCTGCCATTTCCACCTCTTTTATTATTGGGCCGTAGTTTTTAACACCTATAAAACAGTGGCTTTTCGTTGTGCTGAGTCTTATTTCTATACGCGTATCGTGAGTGGCAAAGTCGACAGCGTTGTCGAATAGTTTGTCGAGTAACTGTTCAATATGAATATCGGAGCCCTGAACCCAGACATCATCGTCAGGTGTGCTCAGCTCAATTTTGAGCGGGCAGCGGCGGCTCTGATTCTTGAAGTAGGTGGTAAGCAGGGCGCTTAAATTAATCGGCAATATTTCATCGCTATTCAGCGCATCTCCAAGACTGGCGGCTTCAGCCAGACTATCGACGATGGCGCTAATACGCTGCAATCCTCGTTGTGCGCTGTCGATATAGGTTTTGTCCCCACCCTGAGATTGCAGGTGCTCTAGCGAGGTGGCCGCCGTGTTGAGGGGGTTGTTAATTTCGTGACGCAGGGTGCGGGGGATGGCGCTGAGGAATTGTTGGTAACGAGTAAGTCGGGCCAGCAGCTGCTCAATATTGCGGCTCAGGTCGCCAATTTCGTCACCGGCATGGGTGCCACGAATGTCGACACGCTGCTGCATTCGCCCCCATTCATCACTGGCTCTGTCGGTATCGCTGCCCAGTCGCGTAATGCGCCAGGTGAGGCGGGCGGAGAAGAGTAATAAGACGATAACGATGGCACTTAAACTCAGTAAAGATAAGAGGGCGATATGCTGCAGAGAGTGGCGTTGCAGGCTCAGAATGGTGGCGGTGCTCTGTTCGATTAAAACCACACCAATAACGCTGTCGCCATCGAGAATAGGCTGAGCGGCAGCGATGATTTGATGGCGACCATCCAGAGAGGCTCGTCGCTGCGTACTGCCAAGCCCGGTCATGGCGGTGTGTAACAAAGCGTCATCGCGGCTGAGTGTTTGCAGGGGGTCAAAGTCTTTAAGCTGCTGACTGCTGGCGCCAATGAGCTTGCCCAATATTGCGTCAATAAGGCTTTGCCAAAGGGGGATAGCATGCTGTTGTTCAGCGTTGAGATAATCTTCTGTTTGATCAGCCAAACCACCGGCGATAGCGCGGACATGCAAGACGCTATCAAAAATCCAGATTTGCGCTTCTTCCCTCTGTAAGCCTTGAATAATAGCTTCTGTGGCGACGGAGCGGATAAGCACCCGGTTGTAAGCACCCTGATTAATTTGCGGGAAGGTGCGACTCATGTGGGCGATGGTGCGTTGCTGTGGGTCGTCGACATCGGCCACCGCAAGCCCTAGCTGGTGCTGCTCACCGAGCATTGAGAGGGGCAGGCTAAATTCAATGCTGTAGCCATCCTCGTCGATATCAACATAGCCCTGTAGGCGGTAGTCGGGATTACCCGGTGTTGCGATACGCCAATCTTCATCGACGGCGTAGGCAGTGATTTTACCGCTGCCCTCAAAGGTAATGAGTAAGCGTCCCTCGTTATTGTCCGCATCTTTAAAATAAAAACGCACATGGTCACTGTGGTCGAGTCTTAAATAGGCGGGGTGACGATAAACCGGCGATGAATCGTGGACCTTTAGCAGGCCATAAATGCGCTGTTTATTTTCGCCGATAATGAGTGAGAATTTCGGGCCGGGTGCTTCGCCATAGTGTTGGCTGCGTTGCTCCAGCCCCTGCCAGTCTTCGGCAAAACCATCAAGCAGTATGCGCCCGGGCAGTGGATAGAGGGGCAGTTCGGCAAGTTGACTGGTGCTAGCGGGATTGTCATCGAACAGTTCTCTGCGTCCGTGTAGCAGGGCGGCAATGCCGCTAGCGGTGAGGAGTTGCGCTTCGGCTTGCCCGTCGGTTAAAAATTGCTGCATGGCGCGCAGCGATTGTAGACCCAGCCAGGGAATAAGTAGCAACACGCAACCGGCCAGCAATAATTTGCTAGCCAGGCGGGGGCCGATAATGCGTGAGCCAAATTTCATTCTTTGATGGCCGCTTAGTCTTCTTGCACCCAGCGATAGCCGTGGCCGTATTCATTGCCAATGCAGGCAAAGGCGCTGTCGAGGCCACAGAATTTGCGGCGAATATTGCGCATGTGGGTATTGATGGTATTGCGGGTGACATATTGCTGAATGGTGGCCTGCATTAAAGCCTCGTAGGCCACGGGGTAGCCGGGCCTGCGCGCCAGTGCCGCGATAAGGCGGAACTCGGTAATGGTCAGCTCCAGTAATTGCTCACGCCAGTGAATCTGCATGGCGTCTTCGTCTATGGATAAGTGCCCTGTTTCGTGGGCGGGGCGCGTGGCGGGAGTGGGGTCGTCGCGCAGGGCTTTTAAGCGCAGTAAAGAGGCGATGCGCTCAACCAAAAATCCGAGGCTGACGGGCTTGGGCTGGTAGTCCCAGGCACCGAGACGCAGGCCCGATATTTTATCAATTTCATCGACCCGCTCGGTCAAAAACAACACGGGTAAATTGGCTTCAATGGCGAGTAACTCCCTGCACAATTGAAAGCCTGCATCGATTTCATTACCGAGAATAATATCCAGTACCACCAGGTCGGGCATTGTACGACTCATCGCTTCGCGGGCGCTTGCCCTTTCGGCGTATACGCTGATCTCGTAGCCTTGTTTTTCCAGTGCTGTTGCGTAGTTATGTCGCTGGTCGGGGTCGTCCTCAACAATGGCGATCTTATAGCTCAAGTGCGTTTCTCTTCGTTTAAACGTGTTGGGGCTAGCATACCTCTTCGTTTGTATGAGATCCCTTTTGACCGCCATAAATCCATGACTTCTCCATTTTCTCACCACTAATACTGCAGTTTTTTTCGCTTCAATAGTTTTAAACCGATGAAGAGGAAGGATGTGATGAAAAAATTTGTAGCAATTTGCGATGACCTGCTTGATAGCCAACCGCAGATGTTGGGTCGGCTGGTGCCTTATAGCTGTGACTATCCCTGTCAGCGTTTGTATCGACAGCCCCTTGACGAGCTACCTGGGTTAGCTCCCGTACAACTGGCTTTGACCTTACAGCGCGAGGGCAACAGCCATGACTAACTACAATTTTGTATTGGCACGGCGGGTGAGTGTGTCTGTTCTATTACTGGCAGGCTTGCTGTCGCTAGAGGCCTGTCAGCTCAGTGCGCCAACAACGCAGAAGGCAGCTACAAACGCTTTGAATACGGATGCACCGGGCAGCCTCGAGAAAGTGGCAGTACCGGTGGAAAGGTCTGTCGAGACAAGGCCTGTTTTATCCGTCCGGCACCCCCTCCTACAGGGTCGGCTCAGTGAAAAACATTTTGTGATTCCCGTTGCCCGCAGCGGTGATTTTGCGCCGGATGAACTTGATGAATATGTCCTCAATATTATCGAACAATCACGCCATTGGGAGTATGTATCTGAGTTGCAGGTTCACGGGCACACCGACAGTGAGGGCTCTGAATTAAGCAATATGTTGCTATCAATTCGCCGCGCCAATCGCGTTGCCGAGCGTTTTGAAGAGCTGGGTGTGGAAGCGGGTTTGTTGCTGATCGAAGCCCACGGTGAAACCCAGGCGATTGCCGATAACACGACGCTGGATGGACGCATCGCCAATCGGCGTATTGAGATTGTATTGATTGGTCATGTTGGTGAGGGGGCGGATGATGACGAACAATATAAAGCGGTGGTTGCAGAATTGCCTTCTCAGGGGGGCAAGCCATGAGTCGATTCTTTCATTCTATCGTAGCAATTCTTCGTTTATTCCGCTGTGTACACAAGCGGAGCTGCTTGCTGTTCACGCTGCTTGTCGTTACCGGTAGCGCCAATGCCATTGCTGATACCAATAGCGCCCCCGCAGAAATGGGCTTGCTGGGCAGTGCTATGTTGGCGCTCAATTTTAGCGATGGCCGCGATGAAATTATCGCGCCGCAATTACACAGCAAGGTAGATATTCATATTACCGGGCCCATTGCGCGGGTGAGGGTGGTGCAAACCTTCAGCAATCCCTCTGATGCCTGGGCCGAAGCGGTGTATACCTTTCCGCTGCCCCCGGATAGTGCTGTTGACCAGCTGCAAATGCACATTGGCGAGCGAATTATTGAAGGTGAAATACAGGAGCGTGGAGCGGCGCATAAAATTTATCAGCAGGCCCGGCAGGCAGGGCAACAAGCTGCCCTCGTTGAACAACACCGGCCTAATATATTTAGTACTAAGGTGGCCAATGTGCCACCCGGCGAAGGGCTGACAGTGGTGCTTGAATATCAGCAGCAAGTGATGCGTCGGGGTTCGCGCTTTAGCTTGCACTATCCGATGAGTATTACGCCTCGTTACACGCCCAGCAATGGTCTCGCCGAAACAGGTTCAGTGGTCAATGATAAGCCCCTTACTCAGCTTGCCACCGCATTGGCTGGTGAAAATAATAATGCCACGGAAATTTGGCTTGATTTACAGGTGGGTTTTGAACTCGATGAGGTCGAAAGTCGCTACCACGCGGTGAGCAAAACTCGCGTCGATGACAGTCATTGGCAGTTGTGGCTTGATCCCGAAACACACGATGCTAATGCCGATTTTGTTGTTGAGTGGCAGGGGCGAGAATTAGCAGTGCCCCAGGCCCACATTTTCACCCAGGCTTTTGCCGGGCACGAATATGCCCTGCTACAAGTGATGCCGCCACAGGTAAAGCTTGAACAATATCGACAAGCCCGGGACATCGTTTATGTGATTGATACCTCGGGGTCGATGGGCGGGGAATCCTTGCGTCAGGCAAAGCGAGCTCTGCTATGGGCTATTGAGCGGCTGGATAGAGAGGACCGCTTTAATATTATTGAGTTTAATTCCGAGAGCTGGTCTTTATTCGACACTGAGCGTGAGGCTAGCCCAGGCAATATCACGCGCGCCAGGCGATTCGTGAATGAGCTGGAAGCCCGGGGTGGCACTGAAATGCGTAAGGCACTGGATTTGGCTTTATGTGGCCCTTGTACCGATAACAATCGCGCTGGACGCTTACGACAGGTTTTGTTTCTCACCGATGGCGCTATTAGCAACGAAGTACAGCTATTCGCTGCAATCAAAGCTCGGCTCGGCAATAGCCGTTTATTTACGGTGAGTATTGGTTCTGCACCTAACCGTTATTTCATGCGCAAGGCAGCGAAAATGGGGCGGGGAACTTTTGTACATATCGGTAAAATTAATGAAGTGGAGCAAAAAATAACGTAGCTATTTGAACGTATCGACGCACCGCTAATGAATGACATTGAACTGCAATTAGCCGGTAAAAATATTGACATCAGCCCGGTTTTAATTCCAGATCTCTATGCTGGAGAGCCCCTCATCGTAGCTATTAGAGCAGATGATTTGCCAGAGCAAATAATACTGCGAGGGCAGCGTCAGGGTGAGACCTGGCAGCAGACGGTGCCATTGGCCCTTGCCTCAGAAGGAGGTGGTATTCATGTTGTCTGGGCGCGAAAAAAAATCGAGTCACTATTAGATGAAAGAGCAATGCAGCGTGATGATGAAAGCCGAGAAGATCTGCGTCATCAAGTGGTCGATATTGCCTTGAATCATCATCTGGTGACGCTCTTCACCAGTTTGGTAGCCGTCGATCAAGTATCGATTAGGCCTGAACTAGAAGCTATTGATAATCACCCCATCAATAGCAATGTACCAAAGGGCACGCAATTTGGTTTGGCGCGCACGGCAACGGGGATGACTTATTTTATCGGCACGGGGTTTGTTGTGTTGATCTTTGCTTTAGCACTCCTTTGGTTGTCACAGCCTTACTCGCAAAATGTGCGACCTGATCTATGTTGATGGTTAGAGCAAAAGCTCTGCAGACAGCGGGGGAGGTGAGGCTTGCGAGTAGTTTGAAATACCTTGGCCTTGTGTTGCTAGTTCTGGGTGCCATTTTGTGGATAAAAGGTGGCTATATTTTCCTTAAAGCTGAGCTCGGCCCATATTTAATTAATCGTGCCTGGCAACACAGTATGGCCACTGGGGATAAATATAAACCCTGGGGCTGGGCAGATACCTGGCCCGTTGCTCAGATGCTGGTTCTCTCCCAAAATATTAATCAAATCGTACTGGCGGGTGACAGTGGTCAAGCTCTGGCTTTCGGTCCGGGGCACACCTCGTCGAGTGCTCAACCGGGAGCTGATGGGCTGGTGGTTATTTCCGGCCATCGCGACACGCATTTTCTTTTTTTGCAGTATTTACAGGAGGATGAGCAGATAATTTTACAAAACTGGGAGGGGCAGCACACAGTTTACCGTGTTAGTAGTAGGCAGGTGGTCGATGAAGATGTTTTGATAGCGGCCGATAACAATATTCGAAGCCTGATGTTGGTTACTTGCTGGCCTTTTGATAGTACTGCAACTAATTCACGGCATCGTTTTATCGTCCAGGCTCAGGTTGTTAATTAGATACCTGAAGCAGGAATGTGGCACAAGTGAATGATTGTTATTTGATTTAGACATATTTGTATAAAGTGAGATAGTGACAGAGTTACGCCTAATATCTTGTCTGGCGATGTTCTACCTCTGGATGCTGCAAAAATAGCTTTAATTTTGAGGGAAAGTAAACGATGAGCACAGAAAATAACAACGATGATCGCGCAATGGCTGCCCAGCTTTCAAACCCTGAGGGTGAGCGTGGTATAGAGTTGGCGTCGAACATGAATAAAGCCAACGCCTTGGTAACAGCGTGTACCATTGACTGCCTTATTCCCGAAGCCGGGAAAAATATTGTAGAAATTGGCCCCGGCAATGGCATGTTGTCTTTTAGCTTAACTTATACCCTCGAGGGCGATGGTCATTATCAAGCCGTCGAGCGCTCTGCAGATATGGCACAACAAGTACGCGACAACTTGGCTGAATATGCTGAGTGTCAAATGACTGTTCACAATGAGGATTGCTTTGATGCGCCCATTGAAGACGGTTCCATCGATGGTATTTTCGGCGTCAATATTATTTATTTTATTGAAGACATAGTTGCACTGTTTACCCTCTTTGATCGCTGGTTAAAGCCGGGTGGTCGAGTGGCCCTGGGTATGCGTACTTCAGATACCATGAAAGCCCAAAGTTTTACACAGCACGGTTTTAAATTGCGTGAAAAAGAAGAAATAGAAGCGGCGATGACATCTGTCGGCTGGCGGCTGGCCGGTAGTGAATACTTTGAAGAAGATGATATCGAACTGGAGGGGAAAATATTAAAAGTTGATGCTCTGGTCCTTTCTGCTAAAAAGATGTAAGTGTATTGATAGTGCGTTGATTAGATTTCTACTTGATTAAAAGAGTATAAAAAATCTTAATTAAATAGTTAATTCTATTCTAATTTAGATAGCAAAACGGCGCAATAATGCGCCGTTTTGCTATCTGTATGAAATTCAAAGGCTAAACTATGCCTTCAGCTAATTTCCCGGAAAACAAAATAAAAGTTGGTCTGACACTGGGCGGTGGTTCTGCTCGGGGCTGGTCTCATATTGGTATTATTGCGGTTAATTTCAATGGCAATCTTGTCGGTAGGCACATTGATAAATCAGCACACAATAGCGTGGAAGAACGCTCAGCCCATTGGAGTGACAAAATACCCTGGCTCCCTGGTAGCGGGGGTCAAACAAGAAAACAGTGGTGCTGCTAACCATAGGCGCCGCGCGTATTCGAGACCATTGCCGGCTTTATTAATATTATTCAGGATCGTATTACTCGCAGTCGTATGGTCGGGGAGCCGCCGGATATTTTGATCACACCCGAGCTGGCCGATATTGGCTTGTTGGAGTTTCATTGAGCTGCTGAATGTATCGACGAGGGCAAAGAAAGTGTGCGTCGTACGCTGCCGGAAATTCAGCGTTTGCTCAAGACCTCAGAGGGGCTATAGTGCTGATCTTGAGCTGTTCAATCTTGTAGCGATTTAATACATAAACTAACCAACACTGAAGTTAAGGAGCAGAATAATGCGCAAAGTAAAAATTGCCGGCACGGGTATGACTCATTTTGGTAAGCGTATGGATGCCACCCTACGCAGCCTGACCACCGAGGCCTTAAACGAAGCGATGCTGGATGCGGCCATCAGCACCGACCACGTCGACACCATCTTTTTTGGTAATGCGGTGGGAGGCCTAATCACGGGCCAGGAAATGATTCCCGGGCAAATTGCCCTGCGTGAATCGGGCTTGATGGGTAAGCCGATTATCAATGTTGAAAATGCCTGTGCTTCGGCCTCGACTGCGGCCCACCTGGCCTGGTTGTCTGTGGCCTCCGGGCAGAGTGAAGTGGCCCTCGCCATCGGCGCGGAGAAGATGACCCACAAAGATAAAACGATGGCTTTTAAGGCTTTAATTTCGGCGATGGATCTTGAAGAAATAAAAGCCGAGACCGGCTCTGACGACCCGCTCACCGCAGGCAGTGAGCCGGGTCGCTCTGGTTTTATGGATGTCTATGCCGGTAAGGCCCGTAAATACATGGAGAGGACTGGCGCGACGATGGAGGATTTCGCCCGCGTTGCCGCCAAGTCCCATAAATTTGGCTCTCTCAACCCCAAGGCCCAGTTTCAGAAAGCGTTAAGCGTTGAAGAAATCCTCGCCACCCGTTTGATTGTTGACCCCTTAACACTGGCCATGTGCTCACCCATTGGTGATGGTTCGGCGGTGCTGGTGTTTACCTCTGAAGACTTTGCCCGTAAACACGGCTGTGACGCCGTTACTGCCGAAACCATTACTCTGGTATCCGGCCAGCCCGGTGGCCGCAGCTGTAACGATAGAGCCGGTGAGAAGGCCTACGCCATGGCTGGTGTCGGCCCGGAAGATGTCGATGTGGTGGAGCTGCACGATGCGGCTTCACCTGCAGAGTTGATGTATATAGAAGAGCTGGGGCTGTGTAAGCCTGGCGAAGGGGTGCAGATGATTCGCGATGGCGAGACCGATCTCGGTGGTCGCGTACCGGTCAATACCAGTGGTGGCTTGGTCGCTAAAGGCCACCCTGTCGGCGCCACGGGCTGTGCCCAGTTAGTTGAGCTGACCAATCAACTGCGTGGTCGTTGCGGCAAGCGCCAGGTCGAGGGGGCGAAAGTTGCTCTCGCGCAGAATGGTGGCGGCTGGATAGAAGATGATACCGCTGCTGCAACCTTGAGTATTCTCACTCGTTAATTGAGCGGGCTAGCCCCTCACTTGGTTCCGAGTCGAGGTGCTGGCCCCGCTGACTGAATTCATTCTATCGCTGAGCGGCCCTATTCAGGCCGATAAACAACTGACGCGCACAGCCAATGGAGGGCTGGGGTGAAGTATGTCATCAAGCCGCGCCCGCAAAGCCAAGCCCTGGCAGACTTGAGACGATAATGCCGATTGCAATGAGAAAATAGGCTGGTTTTTCGCGTAAAGGCCTCTCGGTGATATCCATTTTTAGGCCCAATTGCAAAAATAATCTTCCTTCGCTCTAACAAGCAAAACCCAATATGCGCTTAGATAAATTTGTTTGTAAAAGTACCCATCTTAGTCGAGCGAAGGCTGTGGCATGCATTCGCGCCGGTAAGGTGGTGGTCAATACTGTAGCGGTTCTTGTTGAGTCAGTTCAGGTGCACGAAAATAACACCGTTACGCTGAACGCGCAGTTGCTTAAACCCCGAGAATTTCGCTATTTAATGATTCACAAGCCCGCCAATACTATTTGTTCAAACGTTGATGAAGCTTACCCGTCCCTATTTAGTGCCCTGGATATTGACCGCGCTGATGAGTTGCATGTGGCAGGGCGTTTGGACGCTGATACTACGGGCTTAGTGCTGGCGACTGACGACGGCCGCTGGTCGTTCGATATTATTCGCCCTCAAAAACACTGTGAAAAAGTGTATCGCGTGGGTTTGTCGCAGGCAATTGAGGAGGTGCAGATAATAGATTTGACTGCACAATTTGCAGCAGGATTACAGTTGCAAGGTGAAGGGGCATTAACTCGACCCGCACAATTAAAAATTCTGAGCCCAAAGGACGTTTTACTCACCATTACCGAGGGCAAGTTTCATCAGGTAAAGCGCATGTTTGCAAGTATCGGTAAGCGAGTCGTCAGCTTGCATCGCGAAAAAATAGGCGAGGTGAGCTTAGACCTTCAGGTGGGAGCATGGCGTTATTTAACAGCGGCAGAAGTGGCCTCTTTTAAAGGCGAGGCTTAATCCAGGGAACTCGATTTGATTTGGCCCTGATTTCAGGGGGCTTAGAAGAACACCGACCTAAAGATATTAGGATGACTGTTCAGATAGCTTTGGTGGTGTTCCCCTTTGATTGTTGGCCTTTCTAAGGCTGGGGCCGTATTCAAAATCAAGTGCACCCTAGCGCCCGGTCGGCCTCTGGCAACTGATATTGATTGAACACGTCTATGCCGTGCTGCTCGAGTAAAGCGACGGTGACGCCAACCCCGGTAATTTTCTGCCGCGTAAAGCTGCCGTCGTAAATACGCGAGCTGCCGCAGGAGGGGCTGCTCTCGGTTAAAACCGCCACTTTAATGTTGTGTTGCTGGCATAGCGCCAAGGCGAGTTGTGCGCCTTTTTCAAAGGTGGCACTGACCTCATCGCCATTTTCGAGAACTACCTTAGCAGTGCCAGCCAGTACATCGTAGCCAGTGCCTGCGGTAATTTCTGCGGGTGCGCGAGGTATGCTCATACCGGCATCAACTTCCGGGCAAACGGCGATAATGCGCCCCTCAGCCATCCAGCGCTCGAGTAGATTATCTGTAACGGCCAGGGTTTTTCCGTCATAGCGAACCTTCTTACCCAGCAGGCAGGCGCTGATCAAGATTTTTTCCATGGGGCGTCTCGTTCTTCTTTAGTCGATGAGTATCAATGGCCCGCTAGGCGGGTGGTGTAAAGGCTTGTCGTTTGGCCTTTACCACCTCGCGGCTGGCACAGCCCTCCATGTGATCATTGACCAGCCCCATCGCCTGCATAAAGGCGTAAGCGGTGGTGGGGCCAAAAAATTTCCAGCCGCGCTTTTTCAGATCCTTACTCAACTGTTGTGAGGTCTGGGTAATGCTGGGGATGGGGTGATTGTACTCGCCCTTACCAATATGAATTTCACGGGTCTGGGGTTCCCATTGCCAAATATAGGTGGCGAGGCTGCCAAATTCATCGACCAGCTCAAGGGCGCGCTGGGCATTGTTGATCGTCGCCTCGATTTTGCCGCGATGGCGCACAATACCAGTATCCTGTAGCAGCTGGGCGACCTTATCCTCATCAAAGAGCGCGACTTGCTTGAAGTCGAAGCCCGCGAAGGCGGTGCGGAAGTTTTCACGCTTGCGCAGGATGGTCAGCCACGAAAGTCCGGATTGGAAACCCTCCAGGCAAATTTTTTCAAACAGTTGAAAGTCATTGGCGCTGGGTTGGCCCCATTCCTGGTCGTGGTAGCGCTGGTAGTCTTTGTCATCCTTGCCCCACGAGCAGCGGGTAATGCCATCGTCATAGGTGCGTAAATAGTTATTTTGTGGTTCGGACATGGTTTTGTGCCTCCTCGGCTGTTAGGCCGGTTAGCGGAGAAAAGCTGGCAGCGTATTGTTTTTGAGCAAGGCTGTCAGGTGTCGCGAGTACGTCTAATTCTATCTTTTTCGGTACAGGTGAGGGAAGCAGAAAACTGGGTCGCGATAGCGACTTATTGGAAGATGTGGAAGATGCTGGTTTTGCCTTTTGAGCGTGCCATGAGCTGTGGCTAGGAATATAAACAGGCCCCACAGCGTCAGTCACGATCTATTATGAGTTGCTGTATTATTTTTCGACGGTGGCAGAATATCGCTGCCAACATGGGGCAAGGGTCTGTGGTATCCCAATTTTGCAAAAGTATATGGAAGGCTTCCTGGGTTGTACTTGGGCAGTAGTCCCCGCACGAAGGTGATTGGATATTTGCTCACTTGCACCTATACTGTGTATCAATACAGTATAGGTGTTGACGGTGAAGCTGGCTTCTCTTACCCCCGCGTGCGTGCGCACGACAGTATTACTTCCGCTCTATCTCAGCCGTGTGGCGGCGGGTTTCCCCAGTCCGGCGGATGATTATCTCGATGGTGGCCTGGATCTTAACGAGCATTTAATCGAGCATCCGGCGGCGACCTATTTTGCCCGTGCCGAGGGTGATTCAATGATTGAGCTGGGTATATTTACTGGCGACCTGTTAGTTATTGATCGCGCTGTGCAGGCGGTGGATGGTGATGTGGTGGTGGTTGCCGTCGATGGCCAGCTCACCATTAAAGTGTTGGATCTGGCCCACTCCCGTTTATTGCCCGCCAATAAGTTGTACCGGCCCATTGAGATATCGCCAGAGTCCCAGGTTGATATTGAGGGTGTGGTGCTTCATGCGGTGCATCATTTAAAGGGTGCTGGAAAGGGCGCGAATCTGTGATTGGCCTGTGTGATATGCGCAGTTTTTACTGTTCCTGCGAAAAGGTATTTCGCCCTGATATTCGTGACCGGGGCGTGGTGGTCACCTCCAATAATGACGGTGTGGTGGTGGCGCTGGATGACAGGGCCAAAGCGGCGGGTATTAAAAAGTTTGAGCCCTATTTTAAACAGCGCCAGCGGATTGAGCGCGCCGGTGTGTTGGCCTTCTCCAGTAACTATGAGCTTTACGGTGAAGTCAGTGGGCGGATTATGGCAACTCTGGCCAAGCACGCGCCTAGCGATATTGAGGTGTATTCGATTGATGAATGCTTTATCGATTTAAGTGCGTTGCCTCGGGCAGAATTAAAAACCTTTGCCGCCATGCTGCGCGACACCATCTGGCAGCAGCAGGGCATAAAAATGGGTGTGTCTATTGCGCCGACTAAAACCCTTGCCAAGCTGGGGCAGTGTGCGACCAAGCTCTTTCCGCAGATTGAGGGTGTTTGCGTACTTGAGTACCCGGCCCAGTGGCAGTGGTTAGCGGCGCGGGTGGATGTCAGTGAGGTCTGGGGTATCGGTCGCAAACTGACGAGAAAGCTCAAGGCCAGGGGTATGAGCACCGTGGCAGATTTGTCACAGATGACTAAAGCCGATGCCCAGGCCCTGCAGGGCATCACTCTGCTGCGTACGGTGCGCGAGTTACAGGGCGAGCCCTGTATTGATATGGATTGTCAGCCGCAGCCGAAACAGAACATTATCTCCAGTCGCTCCTTTGGTCAAAAACAGACTTGCCTGCAGCCCTTGCAGGAGGCGGTGAGTCACTATGCGGTGAGAGCAGGGGTTAAGCTCAGGGCGCAGTCATCGCTGTGCTTTCGCCTCTCGGCCTGGATACAAACCAGCGCCCACGACGCCAACCCCTATGCCGATGAGTTGTCGGTGAACTTGCCCGGTGGCACGGCCGATAGCCGGGAGCTATCCAGAACGGCCGTCGCGCTGGTGGCCAGGCTTTATCGGCCGGGTTACAAGTACGCCAAGGCTGGGGTGATGCTGCAAGATATTCGCCCCGAGCAGTTTGCCCAGCAAGATTTACTGGCGCCCCGCTCGGAGAACGCAACTCGTTTAATGCGGGTGGTGGACGGCGTGAATCAGCGCTTTGGCTCGGGGGCCATCAAACTGGCCCGCCAGGGCGGTGAGAGTGGTTTTGCCATGAAGCGGGCCATGAAGTCGCCCAGTTATTTGACGCGCTGGCATGAGATCCCACGCATCAGGCTTGGCTGAAAATAAGTGTTGGGCTGTAGAGTGCTGGGGCATGTTTCGTAAAATGTAGCTCAACGACTACTTCCGTGACTATGAGCCCAGTCTTGGACGGTATGTGCAGAGTGATCCGATTGGGCTTGCCAGGGGGGTGAATACGTTTGGGTATGTTGGGGGGAATCTTGTTGGGTTGGTTGATCCGTTTGGACTTGTTTATGGGTTAGGGGGTAATCGATACGGCCAAGCTGTTATGGTTAAATGGTTAACGGTTCCGTCCGGTGTTCCAAATCAATCACTTGGTAACGCACTTAGCGATGATTGTCCTAAAATTTGTCAGATAGACGTATTGGCAGGTAGCATTGTGGTGGATATAGCAATAGGTGCAATCCCTCAAGCTAAAGCTGCACAAATACTAGGTAAGGCAGTTTTATCAACGGGGTCGACAGCTTCTATAGCGGTTTCGTTGGCAAGTTGTGTTCAAAAAGGTGAAAACAAGCAGTGTCAGAAATAGTTTTGAAAGGCAATATGCCTCTCAATAAAACTGTCCGTTATTTTGAGGGGAGCTCAGTCTGACCCCTTGATCGATAAAGATATTAAAAATACGATTTTGAAATCAATGGGCTCAGACTCGATTGATTTATAACAAAGAAGATTTAAACGTTCCTATAATTCGTGAAAAAATATGCACGCTTTTTTTTACTGGTGAAATATGCGCCTCTATTTTGTTTTTGGCCTACATGGTCGCATCAGAAAATAAAGTGGTTAGAGTCGTTGATTTAATAAACTTATGTGGCAATTAACCTGTATAGGACGCCCGCTAAAATTTGTTTCTAACCGCGCCTTGTGCCCCACAAAGCCTTAACGTATTACGCGTTAACGGGGGTGGAAAGAGACGGCGCGATTGTCAAAGCCGATGCCAGCGGTGGTTACAGCATGAAGGAAATAGGCGCTCATTTTGGCCTGCACTATTCGCGTGTGAGTCGAATTGTGGGGGAAGGCAAAAGGCAAGACTTGCCCCCCCTAATACGCTCTATTGTTGTTCTTCGTGCTCAATGCTTCTATGCTTGATCCTATGCCGTTCTAGCTCGTCCACAATACCAATGAGGATCACGCGATGATACGCTTAAATCGAACCATCATTTACATAACGATAATTAATTGTGTCCTGTTTTTAACGGCTTGTTCCAAAGAGGTAGATAAAGCCGATGCAGCGTCAGATATTACAAATATTGAGGCCACTGAAATAACCCGGCCAGGCAATAGTGAGCGCGAAGCCAGCCAGGGGGTCGTTTTACTTCGAGGTCTGCCCACTTTGAACACCCAGCACAGCATCGCCATTGTGGAGCTTGATCCTGACGCTGAGAACTTTGGAGATATTCTCGAAGAGTTTGAAATCACCGGTTTTGAAGCACCCCTGCACCATCTTTATTACAGTCCCACAGGGCGTCTATATGCCACCGGTCTGGATCCGAAGTGCAGCCTGGCTGAAGTCAAGTTGGCCAGAGACGTATCCGGAGCGCCAGTGATTAATGGCCTCGATTGCCTCGACACCCAGGGCCAGCAAGTGGGTGAAGATATCATGTGGCACAGCGTCAACGGCACACAATATATGTTTGTTACGTTTATGGGCGGCACTGGCATCGAGCAGCCCGATGGCGGATCCCTTGGCGTTTTCAATCCCCAGAACAACGCTATTATCAAGATTATTGAAGCCAGAAAAAGTCAGGTCGGGGCTGGCGAGCCCTACATAATGTATCCCCATGGTATTTCCGCCTACGCCGATAGAATGGTGATCAGCTCAACTATCCATGCCGATCTGGTCACAGGGGTGGGCAATGCCATCACGGTGATCGACTTAAACACATTTACGCCGATTCAAACCATTGAGGTTGAAGATGCCAAGCCAGTTGGTTTTCCCTCCTCTCCAGTTGAGGTGCTATTTCTGCGCCCGGATATTGTCGCCGGTGTTGAACCTGCAGTGCTGGTAAACACTATGTTTGGCTTCGAGACCTGGAAAATCCCCTACGACCCGACAAGTAAGATTTTTGGCAGCCCCGAGAAACTTTATGATGGCGGCGAGCAGGGCACTGGTGTGCCTCTTGAGTTCTATGGCAACGACAGCGAACTGTTTATTAGCCACGCTATTCCCGGTGTCGTTAAAAGATACCAGCTCGCGAGTTTGCCAGCACTCGTGCCAGCAGGCCCGGATATTAAGGCCGAACTGGGGGCCCACCACATGATTTTTTACCCGGCAAAGTCAGGTAAAAAACTGATTGCCGTGCAGAACAATCTGTTGAACTTGGGCAATATTGCAGACAATGATCCGACCGACCTGGATTTTATTGCCAAAGTGAATGACCACTCCATTACCGTCCACGACCTGGAAACGGGTGCCAGGTTAGCCAGTATCAATTTTAAGGAGAAGTACAATAAAGGCATAGATAATATTGAAGCCTTATTTGGCTCGGGTTTTGTGCATCATCATTGAGCCTTTGCCAGGGGTTTAATTCCTCCTAACACAATACAGCTTTGTGAAAATTGCTCTTTTAAGTATGGTGACAGCCTTGGCTATCACCGTGGTCGTGGTACTTCTTAGGTTTGCCGATAGCGAGCCAGCTCAAACTCAGCTTCCGCAAATACAGCCCCTGGCGGGATTTTCAGCCCCCTTTGTATTTGGCCGTTTTGAGGTGCCCGAGGATAACCCTCTGACACAGGCGGGCGTCACGCTGGGGCGTCGACTGTTCTACGACGTTCGCTTATCGGGTAATAATAAAATTTCCTGCGCTACCTGCCATCTTCAGCGTCTTGGTTTTAGTGATGGCAAAAGCACGGCACAAGGCATCTCCGGTAAAGCGCTGGCTTTTAATAGCATGAGTCTCGCCAACCTGTTGTGGGGGGCTGAGCATTTCTTCTGGAACGGTCGGGTAGATTCCCTCGAGCAACAGGCTTTGCTACCTATACAGAATGCCGACGAGATGGCTCAAAACCTGGATGATCTTGTCCTGGAGCTAAAAGCCGATGCCGAATACCGTCGCCTGTTCAAAAATGCCTACGGTGCTATCAGCTCAGCCAATATTGCCAAAGCGCTTGCGTCCTTTGAGAGAACGCTGGTGTCAGCTAATTCTAAATATGATCAATATCTGCGCGGTGAGGTGGCGCTCAGCGAACAGGAAGAGCTGGGTAGAAAGCTCTTTGTCGCTCATCCAGACGTAAAAACGAGTTTGCGTGGTGGCAATTGTATCGATTGCCACAGTCAATTTCTCACCAGTGGCTTTAAGCCCCGGTATGACGGTTTTTCGAACAATGGCCTTGATGGAGAAAGCGAGCTGTCACCAGGCTTACAGGCGGTCACGAAAGACCCCGCTCATCGCGGTTTTTTTAAAGTACCGAGCTTGCGCAATATCGTAGTGACCGCGCCCTATATGCACGATGGCAGGTTTGCGAGCCTTGAAGCAGTGCTCGATCATTACAACGAGGGCATACAGATAAGCAGTACGTTGAGTCCGCTGATCATGGAGGCGGATAATATAGAGCAGGGTATTGACGCGCAGGTTGGCCTCAACCTTACAGCAAAGGAAAAAGCGGCGATTATTGCTTTTATGCATACTCTGACCGACCATCAGTTTTTGAGTGACGAGAAGCTTTCAAATCCCTTTTTATCTAAGGCCTTTACTTCCAGCACAAAAGCATTTAACCCCATAGAGGCCCGGCCCAGTGAATAGCGCGATGAAAATAATCGGCAAGAAGCGATGTTTATTAAGTACGAGGGTGAGCGGTATACTGCTGGTAAGTCTTTTATTCCCCGTGAGCCTCATGCTGACTGGATGTGCTCCACAAAATAGCAGTGAAACACAATCCCTGACGCTAAAATTTGAGGCGTTTGTCGGCTCACAAGCTCTAGCTTTTAATCGTATTCAATACGAAAATCCCGGCGGCGGAGGGCAATACAAGGTTCGTGATTTCCAGTTCATTATCAGCAATATTAAATTGCTCAGCGAGACTGGAATTTATGTCGAAGCCGACAGCTATCATATTGTCAGGTTCGATAACGCAGATAAGAGCTATACGATGGTGCTAGACAATATTCCACTCAGGGATTACCAGACAATAGTGTTCTCCATTGGCGTCGACCCGGCTGCAAATAGCTCAGTGCAATCTATTGGCGATCTGGATCCCAATAGCCGCATGGCCTGGAGTTGGGATGTTGGCTACAAATTCATTCTTTTTGAAGGCGGCCTCAGTCGCGACAATATACTGTCTCCGCTCGTCTACCATGTTGGTTTTAACGAAAACTATAAAGTCCTTCCATTTTCCATAAACCAGGCTAACTCAAGTCAGGAGTTGGCGCAGTTAATTTTCAAGGTAGATATCGAGAGCGTGTTTGCGAGTGTTAATGTCGTCGATATGGCGGCGCTTCCCAGCGTGAAATTTGATAAAGACGATGCAAGGCTTATCGCTGAAAATTACGCAACCATGATCACTTTGAAAAGCACTATTCAGCAATAAGTTGATAGTGAAGGGTAGTTACGAGTCGGCAGTATAAAAATATTATAACCTGAGGTGTAGTAGCTAAGACTTGGTTTGGCAGTTGCGGAAGCGCTAAATTAGCCCCTAAATCCATCAAAATAAACGTTTCTTCTGGGCATAGCGCATGGCTAAAATCAGCTTTGTCGAAGCCGAATATACCCATAAACGTTACATAGCGAGAGTGCTTGGCCGCATTTAATCGACAGGTGCACCACAAGCTTGTCTGGACACCTTATAGATGTGTTTGGTAATTCAACCATTTTTTCGCTTGGTATAAGGTGGCTTGTTGTCCTTACCGTGATATGAAAAATAGACTTTAAAGTGGACTTAAATATAAAGTAAGGATGTGCAACGAGGGCGTGTATACAGTAGCAGCCGATGTCGCTGGTCGGAATGAGAGGGTTTGAACCTCCGACCCCTGCCTCCCGAAGACAGTGCTCTACCAGGCTGAGCTACACTCCGAACTATTTTATGATCGATGTGGCTTGGAGGCAAAGTCCCGAAATCAATGGGGTCACGGGGGTCAGACTGACCCCCCCCGATTTAACGCTTGATTATTGGTGCGGACGATCTAGGGGAAAAGGGGGTGTTTATAGAGTATTGCCAGTGGCTTTATTAGTAAGGGTTTGCAGTTTGTTCAGCCAACAATAGCAGCTGACAATTGTTCATGCCTGTGTTCGTCGCAACTTCTGGCAGGGTGCGCCTAGCTTAGGTGTGCAGCCCACACTCTAAATGTTCCGCCGCTTTGGTGGGGTCGTTATATTCCATTTCACTGGGCAGGCCGTATTCGAGCAGGTAGTCGACCAGGTTCATGGTGGTGCAGTGAAAGCAGGGGGCAACCTTGGTGGTTGCGCGGGGTGCATCCCAGGTGAAGATATTTTGTGACTTCCTGAATTCGGTTTCTTCGCGGCGAATACCGTTAATCCACAGGTCGGGCTTTAATTCACTAAAGGCCCGCGTGAAAGGATCCAGTTTGACGATTTTTGTAAACTCAGCGTGTTCAGCGGTGCCAATTTCAGGCACGCCTTTATAGCGTGCCTCAAGATGAGCCGCTGAAAGAGCGGGGTGAAAAACCTTCAGGTTTAGATCCAGGTCTTTCACCAGCTGGTCGACAAAGCGATAGGTGGCAGCCGTATTAAAGCCGCTGTCACACCAGACTACAGGCGTGCCGGGGCGCACCGTCTGCACCATGTGTAGCAGGACGGCAGAGTAGGCAGAAAAACTGGTGCTGATAATTGGCTGCTTGGCGGCATCGAGCGCTTTAGCAAGAATATCCATCGGTGATGCATCGGCCATCGCTAAATTGGCTACGCTGAGGTCAAACAAGGCTTCTCGCGTTGTTTGCGGGGCATCATCAAGGGTTGGCTTCTTTGCAGCTACAAGGCTCATGGCTTATCTGTCAACGCATTTGGTTTTGAGGTGGCGATTAAAACGCCGTGGGGCTGGCAAGTAAAAGAACGCTTTTCAATATGCTTATTTCAAATCGAGGGTTTAAGAATATCAAAAGGTGTTCTTAGAAGTTATTAGCTGAGGTTGAGTTGTCTTGACGACATTAGTCCTGCTCTCGTTTAACTGTATAAGTTGTCAAAAGGCTAGCCGCCGGGGCGAAAAATAGCTTAAAAGCAGACACAAAAAAGCCCGACACAAGGTCAGGCTTTAAGGTCAATCTACTACAATTAAAATATGGTGCACTCGGAAGGATTCGAACCTTCGACCGCCCGGTTCGTAGCCGGGTACTCTATCCAGCTGAGCTACGAGTGCAGAGGGCGGCACTATAGGCAAGTGGCCGCTTTGAGTCAAGGCTAATTGCCCTTTTAATGCTTCCTATAAGGCTTTTTTCCACGCTAGCTTATACGCCCCGGCTTTGATCGGCCCAATAGGGTGCCCGCAGCTCACGGCGTAAAATTTTACCGCTGGGGTTGCGCGGTAGCTCGGGAATGAAGTCGATGGACTTGGGCGCTTTAAAACCGGCGATTTGGGTGCGGGCGTAGGTGATGATTTCTTCTTCGCTAAGCTCTGCGCCGGGGCGCAATACTACGCAGGCTTTAATGGCCTCGCCCCATTGCTCGTCGGGGATTCCGATCACGGCAACGTCGATAATGTCGTCGTGGCTGTGCACGGCGTTTTCAACCTCGGCAGGGTAGACATTTTCCCCGCCGGTGATGATCATGTCCTTAACGCGGTCTTTTATAAATAGAAAACCTTCGTCATCAAGATAAGCGGCATCTCCCGTGTGGTACCAGCCACCGGCTTTTGCCTCTTCTGTGGCCTTAGGGTTGCGCCAGTAGCTTTTAAGTACCCAGTCACTCTTGAAGAGAATTTCACCGACTTCGCCATTGGGTAGTGCATTGCCTTCTTCGTCGATAATTTTGACTTCTGAACCAAGTACGGGTTTACCACAGGAGCGAAGTTTGTTGCGCTCAGGAGCGTGATCCTCAGGTGCGAGTGAACTAATGAGTCCGTAGTTTTCAGTGGCCCCGTAAAGTTGCATAAACCCACAACCAAAGACTTCGCCTGCCTCGACCAGCACCGATTCTGAAATGGGCGATGCACCGTAATATAGCCGCTCTAGGTGGCTATAGTCGCGTTCGCGCACCTTGGGTTCCTGTAGAAGCATTTGTATCATTGCCGGTACAAAAAGCGCATGGGTGATTTTTTCATTAGCGAGGGTGTCGAGTACACGAGTGGCGTCAAATTCGGCTTGCAGGTGAACGTGGGCACCGCATAGTAAAGGGACGACCGTGAGGTTGATGCCGCCGACGTGAAATAGCGGCATAACGTTGACAAAGGTATTGTCCGGGCCAACAGCAATAATGTCGTTGTTGATGACGGCATTAAGGGTGTTGACATAACCCTGGTTGGTCAGTTGCACGCCCTTGGGCAGGCCGGTGGTGCCGCTGGTGTAAAGCTGTAGAACATCATCGTCGCCATCAAGCACAACGTCAGGGCGAGTATTTACTTGGCCGTCGCGCCAAGGTGCATAGTCGATCCAGCGATCGTGATCGCCATCAATGGCGATGATATGTTTAATGAATTTTAGTTCGTTTTCTATAGATTCTATGATCGAGTAAAATTCTTTACCAACGAAAAGAACGCTGTTTTCGGTGGCATTAAGGATTTGTAATATTTCTGGACCCACTAAACGCCAATTGACGCCAGCGGTTGCTAGGGCGGATGCGCTAGCTCCAATAAAAATTTCAAAGAACTCAGGTGAGTTTTTGGCGAGATGGGCAACGCGATCCTGACGTTCAATACCCAGACTGAGCAAACCATTAGCAACTTGCCAGCTACGATTCATCAAGTCGTTGTAGTTGATTTTTTGGTCTTCGAAGGTGATGGCGAGGTGATTGGGTTGTGTATTTTGTAATTGTTGAAATTTATCGGCAAAAAACATGGAGTCTCCCAAAAGAACTGCATAAGGCAAGTTGATAGCATTCGAGTCTAATGCCTGTTGGTGGGTTGTTCAAGCTCAAATCTGGTCGAGTCTACCTCAGCTTTCAGTTATAAATATTGCTCTACGAGGCGCAGGGTGTCCTTCTAACGTATGGCTATGATCAGAAGGGTTGAGGAAGTCGGGCAGGGATTCAAAGTGCATCCACTCGGTGCTGCGCTGCTCATTAGCGCTGGTGTCGCAAACATCGACCAGGCGGGGGGCTTTAAAGCCACACTTGCGCAACCAGCTCAGTAGGGTCGCTGGGCTGGGGATAAACCAGACATTGCGCATCTTCGCGTAACGGCCCTCGGGCACTAGTACCTGGCCCTCATCCCCTTCGATAACCAGCGTCTCCAGCACCAGCTGGCCGCCATTTTTTAGGCAGGCCTTGAGTTTGAGTAGATGGTCGATGGGTGAGCGCCGGTGGTAGAGCACGCCCATGGAGAAGACCGTGTCGAAGGCTTTCAGCTCACTGGGTAGGTGTTCGATGCCCAGCGGTAAGACATCGACAGGCAAGGCCTGGCTGTCAAGGTTCTGGGCAAAGGATTTTAGGGCATAAAATTGATGCACAAAGCGTGGTGAGGGATCGATGCCGATGACTCGCTTTGCGCCCGCGCCGTGCATGCGCCAGCAGTGGTAGCCGTTGCCGCAACCGATATCGAGCACCAGTCTGTCTTGCAGAGGGGCGATGTGGGACAGCAGGCGGTCCCACTTCCAGTCGGAGCGCCACTCGGTGTCGATATCGAGACCAAATAATTCGTAGGGGCCTTTGCGCCAGGGGTGGAGTTCCATTAACGCGGTGCGCAATGCCTGGCGTTGTTGTTCGCTGCAATCGTCGGTCTGGCCGATACGCACCGTGCCTTTGAAGTCGCAGCTACTGGGTGTGAGAGTGGGCAATTGCGCCAGACTTCGCTGCCACTGGGGTAGGTCGCCCCAACGCTGCAGGCTGAGTTGTTCAGCAATTTGCTCGGGCAATTGTTCGGCCCAGCGTGTGAGGCTACTTTGCTTGAGGCTGCTTTGTTGCACTCCGAGCTGGTGTAGTCCGGCGATCAAGTCTTGATAGTCGATCATTGAAGGCTCGTTTGTTTGATGCTTGCTGACGTCATAGGTACTTATTTAATGGCGAGGAGCGAGGCGAAATTAAAGCACTGAAACCAGATGTCGATGCTGGTAAAGCCGACGCTGCTCAGGCGTTGGCGATGTTGGTCGAGGGTTTCAGGGATGAGAACGTTTTCCAGTGCCGAGCGCTTTTGCGCGACTTCCAGTTCGGAGTAACCGTTGGCGCGTTTAAAACTGTGGTGCAGCTCTATCATTAGCTGGTTCAAATGCTCGTCGGCGAAGGCAATCTTTTCCGACAGAATCAGTATGCCGCCGGGTCGTAGGGCATCGTAAATACGCTGCATCAGTGCGGTGCGCGCCTCGGGGGGGAGAAATTGCAGGGTAAAGTTGAGCACCACCATCGAGGCATTGTCGAGAGGTGTGTCGAGCAGGTCGGCGCAGATTAATTCCACCGCGGTGTCGGGCTGCTCATGGGCGAGGATGCTGGTGCAGTGCTCAATCATCGCCGGGGCATTATCGATGGCGACGATACTGCAGTCGGGTAGCTGAATATGCTGGGCCATGGCCAGCGTCGAGGCGCCGAGGGAGCAACCCAGATCATAACATCTTGACTGGGGCTGGGCGTAGCGCCCGGCCAGCGTGCCAGTCATGGCGATAATGGTTTCGTAGCCGGGCACCGAGCGCTGGATCATGTCCGGGAATACGGCGACCACATCGGCATCGAACTTAAAGCCGGCAATATCGGTGAGGGGGCGGGAAAATAAACTATCGTGTTTCAAATTGGCTTTTCTGTTGTTCGGGGGAGTGGGGGTGGGGAAACCTACCCTCTACTCATAACACGCTGTGAATACGTCCCTGTACGCTCGGTGTCGGCATCCATGCCTCCGGCGGTCATGAGTAGAGAGTACGCCTCCCTAGTAAGCTATGTGGTCATACACAGCTTACAGCGTAAATAATTCCAAGTTTAAAGAATCGAGCTTAGCCGCGCTATCGGCATTGGTGATGACCGCTGTGCTGCATTGCTCGTCGCGCAGATATTCTTTGCCGACACGCTGCAGGTCGTCGAGCTTCACTTCGCGCACCTGATTGCGGAAGGCTTCGCGCTGTTCGCGGCTGCGACCGTAGAGCTCGGCATGGAAGCTCTGCTTGGCTTCACCGGCTGGTGATGAGGGTTTGTCGATGCCGGAGACGACACCGAGGATGGCCTCTTCCACTTGCTGCCACTGGTGCTTCTCTTCCTGTAGCCAGACCAGGGAGGCCTGGAAGTCGTCGAGGGTGCCCTCGATGCGGGGGTCGCGGTAGGAAAAGAAGCGGAAGGCGCCGCCATTATTGTCCTGCCCGGCACCGCCACCGTAGGCGCCGCCTTGTTCGCGAATGGCGCGGTGTAAATAGCCATTACGCAAAAACCCACCGAGTACGCTTAGTGGTGCAGCATCGGCATGGCCCATGGGTACGGTAGAGTAGGCGCGGGCGCAGAAGTTGACCTGGGTGCTAGTGGCCCACAGTTGCTGGCTCGGGGTGCAGAGCTCGGGGCGACTAAAGGGCGTAAAGGCCGAACCGTCACCGGGCTGCAGTGTGCCGAGAAAGTCGCTGGCAAATTGGCTCATATGTTCTTGTTCGCCGACCAGTAATGCCTGTCGCGGTGCCTTTAAAAACAGCGCGTGAAGCTCGGCCAGTTTGGCGGCGAAGCTGGCGAGTTCGACCTGCTCGTCCAGCTTGCTATCTAGTTGCTTGGTGAGACGAATACCCTCCATGCCGCCCCAGCGGTGGGACAACCAGGCACCGGGGCTGGCGTTGCTAGCAGCAGCTGCCATAGCCAAGGTGTGGCCGTTGCCGGTCACACTGCTTTCGCGGCGCGCGCGAATTTGCGCTATCAGTTCGCGCAGACGCGGTAGTTCATCAAAGCGCACCGACTCAAAGGTCGCGTTCATAAGTTCAGAAAGTGCGTTCTGATTGTTCGCTAACCCTTTGGCGCTCATCACCAAGTGGCCACTGAGGCTTTGCAGGTTGTCGACCGCACAGCGCACCGAGGCGTGAGTGCTAATAGAGCCGCAAACCTGAGACTGCCAGAGCTGGGTGGCGAGGTAGTCCTTATTGCCGACACCGAGTTCGGTGAGGCAGCTGGAGTAGAGAGGCAGTAAATCAATCTGCTCGTCGCTGAGCGCGGGCAGGGCAACCAGTAGTTGTTGGTAGACTAGGCCGTTGGTGCCAACCTCGTATTGGGTCAGGGGTAGTTCGCCCTGAGTCTTGCTGGTGGCGCTGACATAGGCCATCTCGGGGGAGATGTCTTCGAGGCCCACCTTGGGCAGTACGCCTTCGTCGTCGGCCTGCATTTGGCGCTCGTTCAAGGCGGCTGTTTGATTGATGATCTCTTGTTTTTCGGCGTCGCTGAGCTGGGCTTTGATCGTGGCCAATTGCGCGGCTTCACTTTTCTCGCGTCGTGCCGAGAGAGCGGGTTCGGGGCGCAGGGTTAAGCGCACGCGATGGGGGTTGTCGACCAGTAGCTCGCGGGCCAGGGTTTTAATAAACTCGGGGTCGGCAATGGAGGCGCGCAATTCGGCCAGTACCGGCTCTAAATCGAGCAGGGCGATGGGGTCGCCGCGATGGGTGGCGCTGGTCAATGAGGTCAAAATTAATTGCAGGCCGTAGGGGTAGCCGTCGCCGCCAATTTCCCGCTGCTGTAATTCCAGCTGGTGCAGAGAGGCCTCGACCTGTTCTTGGGCGACGCCGTTTTCGGCAACATCGCGCAGGACGTCCATCACCAGGTTTTCCAGCTCGAGGGCTTTTTCAGGTTCGCTGCCTTCAATGCCGCAGACGAAGCACATTTCTTTTTGTGAGTCGTCCAGCCCACACAGCGGCGATGGCGAGCTGCCGAGGTCACTGGTTTCGAGGGCTTTCAACAGCGGCGATGCACTGTTGTCGAGCAAGATGCTGTTCAGCAAATGGGCCTGCATGCAGGATTTTAAATCGGTGGCCTTACCCAATAGCCAGCTAATAATAATATGGGTTTTATTATCGGTGGGGCCTTCCTCGTCAAAGGCGTAGGACTCTTCAACGGCGATGGGCGCCAGGTAGCGTTTCTCGTCTGGCACGGCGATGGTTTCAGCCAATGGCTCGAAACGGTTTAGCGCTTCGCTTTCGAAGTTGGCCTGATGCTCAGCGGCGGGGATGTCACCGAAGGTCATAAAGGTGGCATTGCTGGGGTGGTAGTGGGTTTTATAAAACGCCTGCAACTGCTCGTAGCTCAAATCGGGAATTGCCGCAGGGTCGCCACCGCTGTTGTAGTGGTAGGTGGTGGTCGGGTAGAGGTAGGTGCAGAGGGTGTGCCACAGGGTTGAGGTAACTGAACTCATCGCACCCTTCATTTCATTGAAGACCACACCTTTGTAGACCAGGTCGGAGGCGCTATTTTCGGCCTCTTCAAATTCCAGGCGGTGGCCTTCCTGGGCAAAATCGAGAGGATCTAGCCGCGAGAAAAACACTGCGTCAAGATATACTTGCAGTAAGTTGTTAAAGTCTTTTCTATTTTGGCTGGCGAAGGGGTAAGCGGTCCAGTCGGAGCTGGTAAAGGCATTCATAAAGGTGTTTAGCGAGCGGCGAATCATCATAAAGAAGGGGTCGCGCACCGGGTACTTTTCACTGCCACAGAGGGCGGTATGTTCGAGGATATGCGCTACGCCCCGCGAGTCTTCAGGCACCGTGCGCAGGGCCACCAGAAACACGTTTTCGTTGTTGTCGGTGGCGATATGAATATGCTGGGCGCCGGTTTTAATGTGGCGGTATTCGCTGACATCGAGGTCGAGAGACTCGATGCGCTGGTTACGCAAAAACTCAAAAGCGGGGTGGGCGGGAGCATTCATAAACAGCTTACCTGGGTGTTAATAAGAGGTGAATTCAGATTTGTTGCCAAGCAGCAACGGGATAAATCGACAGCGCATTATTCTACTCTGCGC
The DNA here is from genome assembly GCA_041277045.1 of Candidatus Reddybacter sp. Taxonomy (GTDB): domain Bacteria; phylum Pseudomonadota; class Gammaproteobacteria; order Pseudomonadales; family Porticoccaceae; genus Reddybacter. Next base: position 373,528 of record JBGFSY010000002.1, read on the forward strand.
AGGGCTCGTGTGGTGAAAATATTTAGTGCGCTTTTCAGGAATTATAGTCGCTAAAGGGTAGGGCTATAGTCCCTGAAAAAAGAGGGCTTATTTGAGCTTACGGGCAAACAACTCAAAGGCGATATCCCAGTGGCGCTCGGCGGCGTCGTGGTTGTACATCATGCGCTGGGGGAAGGCGAAGCCGTGCTCGGTGTTGGGCACTTTTTCCAACACATAGTCGATATTGTTTTCACTCAGGCAGGCGTCTAGGGCTTTAATCTCGGCATCGGGCACATAGGGGTCGTGTGCGGCGAAGCCAAAATAAAGCGTGCAATCGCTTTCGATATTGGGGATCAGCAAGTGAGCGGAATCACTTTGCTTGGTAAGGTGGGAGACGCCGTAGAGGGAGGCCATGGCTTTAAAGCGCTCGGGAAAACTGCCGGTTACGGCGAGAACAAACTTGCCGCTCATGCAGTAGCCGATGCAGCCCATGGGGCCAGGTAGGGTGTTGGGGTGAGCGTCGAGCCAGTCAATAATGGCGCGCGTGTCGCTGATAATCATGCCGTTGGTGTGGGCATCGAGCATGGCCATCATTTGGCCGCCGGGGTCGCGCACACCGTAGCGGTAGTAAAGATTGGGAATGATGGCGATATAACCCTGGGCGGCGATGCGACGCACAAAATCGTAGAGTTCGCTGCGGACTCCGGGGGCGTCCATATAGAGCACAACAGGCGGGTAGGCTGTGCCTTCATCGCCGGCGAGCCAGGCGACAAAGCATTCCATCTCGCCGTCGGGGGTGGTGATGTTGACGAAGCCTTCATTCAAGGTTGTTTGTTTGCTCATAAGTGGGTTCTACCGTCCTTCAAAAGTAAATCTGTGTGGTGTGTGATGGCATTGGCTGGCGTCAGGGGGTGGGCTTAAACGCGTTTGGCATTGATCACTCCCTCGGCTTCCAGGGCGGCGATGCTCTCTGTGGAGTAGCCTAGCGTCTGACTGAGAATTTCATGGTTGTGCTCACCGAGAAAACCCGCTGTCTGCTCGGGGCTATCGGGAAAGGCTGAAAAGCGCAGGGGTGTGCGGGGGATTTTTAGTGCCCCCCAAACCGGATCGACGACGGTGCGCACCATATTGCGAGCTTTGGTATGGGGGTGCTTCATCACCTCGGGGACAGAGAGTATCGGTGCGCTGGGTATGCGCTCATCCTGCAGCATTTTAAGTGCCTTATCGGGGTCGCCAATGGCGTCGAGCCAGTCTTGCACGGCCTGGTTGACGGCATCTTTGTTTTCACCGCGAGCGGCGAGATCGGCAAAGCGGGGGTCGCTGAGCATATCCTCGCGCCCGATTATTTTAGTCAGTTTCTCCCATTGAGCACCCAAGGCGATGATGAATAAGTAGCGCTCGCCACATTTGAAAATGCCCGCCGGCGCAGCCACGCCGTGAGTCGCCCCCGCGCGTTTAGGGACATAGGCGCCACCTGAGGCATCGTAGAGCTGCACGTTCATTTCATGGTAGCTGAAGAGGATTTCCTGCAGGCAGAGATCGAGGTGTTGTCCGTCACCACCGCGAAAGCGATAGAAGAGGGCGGCGACGATAGCGGCATAGGCATGGGTGCCACTGGAGACATCGCCAAAGGTGAGGTCGGCAAAAACCGGTGCTCGGTCGGGCTCGCCATTCATATCGAGAATGCCGGCATAGGACTGGCCAATGTAGTCATAGCCGGGCAATGACGATAGCGGGCCGTCCTGACCGAAGCAGGAAATTGAGCACATCACTAAATTCGGGTTAATGACTTTTAATGTTTCCCAGTCCATGTTGAGGCGTTTCATGACACCGGGGCTGAAATTTTCCACCACCACATCGGCCTCTTTAATCAAGTCATGGCAAATTTTTTGCGCCTCGGGTTTAGTGAGGTCGAGGCTCATGGTCTTTTTGCCCAGGTTGTGTTGCACATAGCAGGCGCTGCGACCCTCTTTGTGCATGGGGAGTATACGGATGGGGTCGCCCGTGAAGGGTTCGATTTTGATGACCTCGGCGCCGTGCTCGGCCAACATTTTGGTGCAGTGGGGGCCGGCGATAAAATGCGAAAAATCGATGACTTTAATGCCCTCGAACATGCTCTGTGGGGCCATGGAGAACTCCTACTTCCTTGAAGTTGTTATTATTATTTTTTGGATTTCTTTAAAGATTTTGATTGGTGTTCATTTGTTAAAGAACTTAATCGGGTGCTAAGCAATCAGCACCGGATTAAGTTCTGGGTTTTTAGTGTTTATAGGGTTTTTTCACTCAGCACATTCGATGCTTTCAGCGATTCAATTTTCTCTGCCGAGTAACCAAGTTTTTCACGTAAAATTTCTTCATTGTGTTCGCCGAGGAAACTTGCCTGCAGTTCCAGCCGCTCAGGATATTGAGAGTAGCGCAGAGGTGTGCCGGGGATTTTTACATCGCCAAAGGCGCGGTCGTTGACCGTTTGTACAATGCCTCGCTGCTTCATATGCGGGTGCTCCATCACCTCTGGTACGCTCAGTACGGGAGCCGCAGGCACGTGGTTATCTTCAACCAGAATACGCACTGCCTCGGTGACATCGCTAACGGTGCTGAGCCAGCGTTCAATTTCAGCGCTGATTTCATCGCGGTTGTCGTTGCGTGTCAGGGGCGTGGCAAAACGGGGATCATCGAGCCAGTCTTCGCGATCGAGGAGTTTGACCAGATTATTCCATTGTGCGCCAAGGGCAACAATAATGAGGTAATCCTCTTTGCACTTGAACAGGCCGAGTGGCGAGATAAAGCCATGCTGATGGCCGCTGCGTTGGGGTATCTGGGTACCACCGGAGGCATCGTAAACCTGAACATTCATTTCATGGTAGCTGAATAGACAGTCGAGTAGGGCAATGTCGAGAAATTGCCCGCCACCGCCCATGGCTTTGTGGTAGAGGGCAGTAATGATGGCGCCATAGGCGTGTGCGCCGGTGGAAATATCACCAAAAGCCATGCCTGATAGCGCGGGGTAGCCGTCGGCTTCACCGGTCATACCCAGTACACCGGAGTAAGCCTGACCAATGTAGTCAAAACCGGGTAGCTTCGACAGGGGGCCTTCCTGGCCGAGACAGGAGATGGAACACATGATGACGTCGGGGTTGACCTTGCTGACGGCCTCCCAGTCCAGGTTGAATTTTTTCATCACGCCCGGGGTGAAGTTTTCGATCACCACGTCGACGGTTTTTATTAATTCGTGGCAAATATCCTGAGCTTCTTTGGTGCGAAGATCCAGGCTTAAGCTCTTTTTGCCGCGGTTGTGCTGGACGAAGTAGGCACTGCGACCATCTTTGATGACAGGCAGGTGGCGCGCCGCTTCGCCAATTTGGGCTTCAACTTTGATCACTTCGGCACCGGCCTCTGCCATCAAACGGGTGCAGTGTGGACCAGCCACAAAATGGGAGAAGTCGAGAACTTTAACACCGTCGAGAACGTGCTTTCTAGTCATGGAATATGCTCTTATGTGTTTGAGCCGGGATACTTTCCAATTGGCTCAGATCAATGAATGTGCTTTCTCTATACATCGTTACCTTGAACGAGGGGCTTTTGCTCTTATAATTCCCAAGCCCCTTGTAGCCTAAAGTGCTGCATAATACCAGCTTATTAGCTGCACAGTTTAGGTGCACAGTGGTGGTGCTGGATCGGGTATTGTCGATAATGTGGGAGGGTGAGAATCAATGGCAGGTGTTTACGGTGATGGTGATGCTTCATTTCAGGCTGCAGGTGGCCAGGCGGGTATCAAACGTTTAGTGGATCGTTTTTACCATTATATGGAAATCCTGCCCGATGCGGCGGCCATTCGTGCCATGCACCCCAAAGATCTTGAGGTCACGCGAGATAAGTTGTACTGCTTCCTTTGTGGCTGGCTGGGCGGTGAAAAGCTTTTTGCGCCAAAATACGGCCCGATCATGATTCCCCGCGCCCATGAGCATATCGATATCGCCGAAGCAGAGAGAGATGCCTGGTTGCAGTGTATGGAAAAAGCCGTCGCCGAGCAGCCCTACGCCGAAGACTTCAAAGCCTATTTAATGCGCGAGCTGTTTGTGCCTGCCGAGCGTTGTCGCATCTTCAGCCAGCGTCGTATACAGGCTGAGTAAGCGGGGTAGTAGGGATACTACTTGCCACGCGGCGGCTTTGTTAAGGGCTGCTAGTTTTAGGCTTTACCTATTCCCATTAAGTCTTTTACGTCAGGCTTCATGATTTTGCCGTTGGCATTGCGAGGCAGGGGCTCGTGATGCTGTTCTATGCGCACCGGTACTTTGAAGGCGGCGATTTGGCTGGCGACGTGGGCCTGTAACTCCTTCGGCTTGAAGCCGGCGCCCGAGCGCAGTTGCACCACGGCACCAACTTCCTCACCGAGTATCTTATGGGGTATACCAACCACGGCGGCGTCGATCACATCGGGGTGGTTAAACAGGGCGCTTTCCACTTCAATGCAGTAAATATTCTCACCACCGCGCAGCAGCATACCTTTGATGCGATCGACCACATACAAAAAGCCTTCTTCATCGACATAGCCAAGGTCGCCGGTGTGCAGCCAGTTGTCGATTATAGTTTTGGCGGTGGCCTCTGGGTTTTCCCAGTAGCCCTTGATCACCTGAGGGCCTTTGACGCAAATTTCACCGATTTCGCCAGCGCCACATTCAAGGCCATCACTAGCGATAATTTTAATGTGGCAGATGGGTGCGCTCAGGCCGACACTCTCGGGACGGGCGATATAGTCTTCGGCAACATTCACCGTGCTCAAGGCGCTGGTCTCCGTCAGGCCATAACCGTTGCTGGCACTGGCATTGGGGAAGGCCGCTTTAACCCGCGCTGCTAACTCCGGTGCGGGCGGTGCGCCGCCAAACAGTATAGTGCGAATGCTCGAGGTGTCGTGGTCGGCGAGGATGGGTGACTCCAGTACCTGGAGGGGCATTGAGGGCACGCCGCCGAAAGCATTGAGCTTTTCTTTTTCAATTAAACGAATGGCGTCGTCAGCATCCCACTTATACATAAAGACAATCTTGCTACCCATTATCGTGCTGCCACAGAGCATGGCCAATGAGCCTGTGACGTGAAACAGTGGTGCGCTGATCAGTTGGCCCATTTGTTCTGTAGGTTGCACCGGCTCGCGGCCGTAGCGGTATTCAACGCGCACCCGCAAATAGACGCCGCTGAGCTGATTAGTGCATATATTACGATGGGTGTTGATGGCGCCCTTGGGCCTGCCGGTGGTGCCGGAGGTGTAAAAAATACTGGCGTCATCATCCGGCTCAATCGCAATGTCGGGCAGGGTTTGGTCGCTATTGAGTGCAGCCATCAGTGCACTGAATTCCTCCACATTGGCGAGGGGGCTGTCGTCACTTCTGACTTTAACTATGTGCTCGAGTGTTGGGGTGCGGCCCCGAGAGTTGGCCAGTATTTCGGCCCTTTGCAAGTCGGTAAAGACCAGTCGCGCGCCGCAGTGCTCCAGTGCGTATTCCAGCTCTGCTCTCGTCCACCAGGCGTTGAGGGGCACAATGACCGCGCCGATGGAGACTGTTGCCCAAAATATCACCGGCCACTCGGGGTAGTTGCGCATCGCCAGAGCAATGCGATCACCTTTTTTAATGCCGAACTGTTTGATCAGCGCGTGGCCGAGGGTCACCACCTGCTGATAGTGTTGTTCATAACTCAGGCGTTGCTCTTCATAAACCAGGTAGTCGCGCTCGGCAAATTGCCGGCTGTGTTCAACAATCGCTCTAAGGTTGGGGAAGGCATTTTTCCACACGGCGGTGTAAGTACCACGAATTTCAACCTCTTCAATCTCAAAGGGCGTGCCGGGGGCCGTGAGCTTTTTGTCGAGTCGCTGAAAATCGATGGTCATATTCGTTCTGCGCCTCTATATAAGCTGTTATTGAGGCGCAGCATAATTGAGCGCATAAACGAAGACAAATGACGAGTGCTTAAAACACATTTTGTTGTTTTAACTCTTATAATGAAGTCTTAGTTGAAGCTAAGCTGACGACTATTAAACAGCCACCTTTTACCCTGCTTAAAGGACAAGTCTATGAATCTCTTTGATCTCACCGGGAAAGTCGCCGTTATTACCGGCTCTACCAAAGGCATTGGCCGGGCGATTGCAGAGCAAATGGCCCGGCACGGCGCTCGCGTTGTGGTGTCGAGTCGCAAGGCTGATGCCTGTGAGCAAGTTACCGCCGAGATTAATACCCTGGTTGCCGACCAAGCTGGCGAGGCCATCGGCATCCCGGCCAATATTTCCCACAAAGCCGATCTCGAAAACCTGGTGGCGAAAACCGAAGAGGCCTACGGCAAGATTGATATTCTGGTTTGTAATGCTGCAGCCAACCCCTACTACGGCTCCATGCTCGGTATTAATGATGAGCAGTTCGATAAAATTATGGATAATAATATCAAGTCCAACCATTGGCTGAGTTCGATGGTGATTCCGCAAATGCAGGCACGTAAAGATGGGGTGATTATTATTATCTCATCCATTGGCGGCGTTGTCGGTCACACCACGCTGGGTTCTTACGGCCTATCAAAGGCCGCCGATATGGCTCTGGCGCGCAATATTGGCGCAGAGTTTGGGGTCGATAATATTCGCGCCAATGCCATTGCCCCGGGACTGATTAAAACCGATTTTGCCAAAGCCCTGTGGGACAACCCCGAGTATTTGAAAAAAGCCACAGCCAGTTGTCCTTTGAGCCGAATAGGTGAACCCAATGAAATTGCCGGGGCCACGGTGTTTCTCGCTTCAGCAGCGGGTGCGTTTATGAATGGCCAAACGCTGATTGTTGACGGTGGCCGGACGATGTCGAATTAGCCTTTTTTCCAAGGCTTTTCTCGTTGCGGGTCTTGCGCTGATACTGGCCTTGCAGCCCGAAAGAAGAGTAAACCAGAGCTTAAACCGGGCTGGTTGGTAAGTTAAAAACGCGTTTTGGCCCTTTGGGTCGGTGCGTTTTTTCTGTCGTAGCGCAGCCGATTCACTATGCGCTAAAGGCTTCAGCATTGCGACAATGGGGCCTTTGTAGCACACTAGCTCCGACAGAATAATCGCTACTAATACAAGTCTAATAAACAATCAAAAGGAGATACATAATGGCGAGTTTACGCAGCCAGATACTGGCGCCCATCATGCGAATGACGATGAAAAAAAAGCTGGGTAAAAGTGGTGACCCCGCGAAAGAGCGAGAATTTCTCGACAAAATGTCTGGCATGACATCACGCCGCCCACTGGGTAAGTACGATGTGGTTGGCGGCGTGCCTGGTGAGTGGCAGCAGGCTACACTGGGCAGTAGCGATAATGTGATTTTGTATTTGCACGGCGGTGCTTTTGTGATCGGCTCTCCGGCCAGTCATCGGGATATGGTCGGCGCTATCGCCGACGCGGCCCAGGCGCGAGCCTTTATCGTCGATTATCGACTGGCACCCGAAACGCTCTTTCCGGGTGCGGTGGAGGATGCCGTTGCCGCCTATAAGGGGCTGTTGGCGAATGGTGAAAAAGCGGAAAAAATCATTATCGCCGGTGACTCCGCCGGTGGTGGCCTGACTATGTCGACCCTGGTTGCCCTGCGCGATGAAGGTATTGAGCTACCTGCCGGTGCCGTTTGTATCTCCCCCTGGGCCGACCTGACCTTTACCGGTGACTCGATGATCGTTAAAGACAAGGTCGATGCGATGCTCAGCCGCGACAGCTTGTCGTGGTTTGCCGGGCTCTATTTGGCTGGGCAGGACGCGGCCGACCCCAAAGCCTCGCCTATCTTTGCCGACCTCAGTGGTCTACCTCCGCTGTTGATTCAGGTGGGCAGTAATGAGGTCTTGCTCGACGATGCCATTCGCCTCAATAAAGCGATGAAGAAGGCCGGTGGCGATGCCACTCTGGAAGTTTGGGATGGGCAGATGCATGTCTGGCATTTGATGGCGACCATTGTGCCCGAGGGTAAACATGCAGTGAATGTCATTGGTAGCTTTGTCAAAACCCACACTTGATAGCCTTTGTGGGGGCGAGCTGCTCCTTGAGCTAGCCCCTAGTTCTCCACGTTCTCCATTTATTGTAAGCCTCGGAAAACCTGATGCCCCCTAGTCTTTACCTGCTGGTTTTCGGCCTATCAACAGTGCTGTTCTTTTCTGCCTGTCTTATTTTAGGCTATGCCCTGCGCTTTTCATATCTACGTCAGGTTCGGGTTGTTGTCGCTATCGCGATGCTGCTGATGACTGTGCATCAGTTGATGGGTTTTGCGGGGGCCTGGGCACAACCAGCTGTCGATAGTGGGCAGCTGGTGATGGCTTTACTGGAGTTATCCGTCGCTATCCTGCTGGTTGTTGGACTCAGCCTGCGCATACCTGCGTTAAATGATTTGAGCGATCGTTTGGCCCTTGCCGAGGCTAATCAAAAAGCGTTGGCCGAAAGCGAGGAAAAGTACCGGGAGTTAATTGAAAGTACCGGTGCGGGTTATATTATTCTCGATGGGCAGGCCAACGTTATTGAGTGTAATGACGCTTATGTCAAGCTGATTGCCCGTAGCAGCCAAAGTGAGGTGATTGGGCACAACCTTGTTGAATGGGTGGATCAAACGGAAGCTGTAAATTATGTCGCCGACGAAATGTCCCTACACTCAGAAGGCGAGCTGAGAAAATACGACGCTATTAATTATCGCCGTCCCGATGGTAGCTCTGTTCCCGTCGAAATATATAGCCGCGGCAGACAGACTGATGAAGACTTGCGCATTGTTGCCCTGGTACGTGATGTCTCGGAGCGTGCAGCGGTGCACAAACAACTAGAGGCCAGTGAACGGCAGGCCTCGTTACTGTTCGAAAACTCACCGATTTCGACGGCAATTTTCGCCTCCGATGGCCAGTTTATTCGAGCCAATCAGGCCCACGATAAATTGTGGGGCATGGTGCTTGCTGATGTCGACCCCGACTTTAATATTCTCAAGGATGCTCAAACCAATGAACTCATTGGCAAAGACACCCTGGCAGCCATTTTTGAGGGCGAGCACAGAGTATTAGAGCCCTTTATTTATCGGGCCAGTGAATTAATTGACCCAAGTGGGGCTGCGGTTAAGGGCGGGCGTGACAATACTATTCTACCGATGTTCTTTCCCCTGAAAGATAGCGAGGGTGAGCTCGAGTCCATTGTGCAAATGCATATTGACTTGACGGAGCGGGTTGAGGCGGAACAAAAGCTGAGTGACAGGGAGCTTCTTTACCGCACTCTAGTCGATAGTACCAACGATGGTTACGCCGTACTTGAGCCCGATGAAACAATTATCGATGCCAATGACGAATATGTGCGCCTTACCGGTCACGCGGACTTATCGGAAATAAAGGGTCAGGTATCGCGGCAGTGGGTGAGTGGTGATATGGGCTTGGCAGAGCTTCAGCGTTTACTGAGCGCAGGAAGTAAGATCTCGGGTGTGCGCTGTGATTATGGCCTCCCTGGTGGCACGCTTATACCGGCAGAAGTCAGTGCCTCTTTAGTTGAGTCAGCAACGGGCCCTCAAGTGGTGGTGCTGGCCCGGGATATTAGCGAGCGCCTGGAGTCGGAGAGCCGCTTGCGCCAGGCACAAAAAATGGACGCTATAGGCAAGCTAACCGGTGGTGTGGCCCATGATTTCAATAATTTATTGGGCGTTATCCTCGGTAATGCTGAGCTGGCTCTGGCTAACAAGCCGGCTCAGGGGGCATTGCGACGTTATTTAGGGGATATTCTCGATGCCGCCGAGCGCGGCGCCGATCTTACCCACCGCTTGCTGGCCTTCTCTCGGCAGACGCCCTTGGCACCGAAAGTGGTCGATATCAATGTCGCGATGGCTAATGCTTGCGCCCTGCTCCAGCGTCTAATTGGTGAGGACGTCGAGCTGGTTTTGGTCGAAACTAAGGCCATACCTAACTGTGAAGTTGACCCGAGTGAGTTGGAAAATGTCATCATTAATCTAGCCAATAATGCTCGAGATGCCATGCCCGGTGGTGGCAAATTGATTATCGAAGCTAAGCCCATGGCCTGTGTGCCGCACAACAAAATGGTCCGTGCCGGTGAGTTAGCTGCGGGGGATTATGTGGTGGTTTCGGTGAGTGATTCGGGGGAGGGTATAGGGCCTGAGATATTGCATCGCGTGACGGATCCCTTTTTCACCACCAAGGGTGTCGGTAAAGGTACGGGGCTGGGCTTGAGCATGGCCTATGGTTTTGCCAAACAGTCGAACGGGCATTTAAGTATTTACAGTGAGCCGGGAGAGGGCACGACGGTCAATATCTACCTGCCTGCTCACGCCGATGAGGCAGAAGTAAGCAGCGTTGATAGCGATGGCGCTGTGCTCCGGGGCAGTGAAAAAATACTGTTGGTTGAGGATGATCCTACGCTGGCGGCTCTGGCGCGTCATATGCTGGAGGATCTCGGCTACCGCGTGGAGGCGGCTGGTGATGTCGCTGAAGGGCTTGATCTTTATCGCCAGCACGGTGATTTCGACCTGCTGTTGACAGATATGATTTTACCCGGAGGGCGCAATGGTCGCGAGTTGGCTGAGGAGTTACTGGCCTTAAATCCCGAGTTGAAAGTGATGTATATGTCGGGTTATACCGAAAATGCCGTGCTTCACCATGGGCGGCTCGATGAAGGTGTTGTGCTGCTACAAAAGCCCTTTCGAGTCTCCGAACTCTCGACTATGGTTCGCAAGGTTCTCGATGCTTGATTTGAAAGTTAAGCAGAGGCTACTCACGTCGCGAAAAAAATAGTCAAAAATACCAGTCGAGCGATATACCTGAGGCAAAATAACCAGAGCTTAGCCAAGCTGTTGTCGAGCGAGCCCACAACTGTGAGTGCCAGCATTGCAAGTTGCCCGCACAGTGGTTCGAAGGGGCTGGTAATAAAGCCTCAAAAATAAGCCCCTCATGGCCCAGTTGTGTCAATGCGGCCGATGGCTCATTCGGCGATGACCTGACCAGTAACAGTCACCGCAAACGGCTAGGTAATGAAAAGTGCAGCAGCATTATGCCCATAGCTGACATAGGAACAGCCCTAGGTCTTGCCCGGGCCCGTTGTCGAGCCTAAACTGACGAGAAAAAACCATTGTTCGAGTATCAGCCCCAAAGCACTAAGCGCTTAATAGCCTATTTGAATGAATCGCTTTCCATCCCAGCCCGGTACTCGCCGAGCATGGCGAGATGATTTAGACGTGCCCGCTGTAGCAGTGCGTTTTGTGCCGCTTGTCTATTCTCAACCTTGCCCTGCCAGGCTTGTAGGGCGGGTTGTTGCAGGGCACGACCGTAGGAAATACTCAAGTGCCAGGGTACATTACCAGCTTGTTGGTTAAGCGCATTGAGGTTGGCGGTGGCTTCGAGAGGTTCTTGACCACCCGATAAAAAGTTAATACTCGGCACTGCTGCCGGTACGCTACGCTTTAATACTTTTAATGTGGCATTGGCCACTTCGTCGGGTTCAGCTCGGCGTTGTTCTTTACCGGGTAAGACCATATTGGGTTTCAGTATCATCAGTTCAAGCACAACATGATGGCGAGCCAGTGCTTCAAATACTGCTTGTTGCACAGCCTCGGTGACTTCGCCATGGCGCTCGATATCGTGGCTGCCATCCATCAACACCTCCGGTTCAACGATGGGCACCAGGCCCTCTGCCTGACAGACGGCAGCATAGCGGGCGAGCATTTCAGCATTGGCGGCAATACCGTTGTGGCTCGGTGCACCATTGTCGATGGCATAGACTTCACGCCATTTGGCAAAGCGTGCGCCCTGGGCCTTGTACAGACGCAGGCGTTCTGCCAGCCCATCCAAGCCCTGAGTGATTAGATCACCCGGTGACAGAGCGAGAGGGATTTTGCCCTTGTCGACCTTGATACCGGGCACAATCTTCTGCGTCCAAGCGGCCTTGGCAATGGTGGCCTGGGTATCAGTGTGCTGCTCAAGGCTTTCCTCAAAGAGGATAAGCCCGCTGATATACTCGCCCAGGCCCGGGGTGCTCACCAGTAAGCTGCGCCAGGTGCGGCGGTTTTCCAGGTTTGACTCAACATTGATGGCGGCGAAACGCTTGGCAATAGTCGGTGCACTTTCATCGGCGGCAAGAATGCCACGGCCTCTTTGCACCATCGCTGTAATCGTTGATTCCAGTTCGGCTAAAGACATATTTACTCTCCTGTGACTTGTCCCTAAACAGTAAGCTAATACTCTCTATTAATGTACTCTAGCAGTTCAGGTAGCGTTGTAAATGACAAGGGGATGAGTAAATGAAAATCACCTTTCTGGGGGGCACTGAAACGGTAACGGGGTCTAAATATTTGCTCGAGACAGCCAACACCAAAGTCTTGGTCGATTGCGGTTTGTATCAGGGTTACAAGTGGCTGCGTGAGCGCAACTGGCAAACCCTACCGCTGGATATTGATCAACTTGACGCCATTATTTTGACCCACGCCCACCTCGACCACTCCGGTTATATTCCTGTTTTATACAGCAGGGGATTTCGGGGACCAGTGTTTACCCATTATGCGACCCGCGATTTGTGTGAGATTTTATTGCCCGACAGCGGCCATATTCAGGAAGAGGATGCGCGTTTCTACAGCAGGCACAAATTAAGTAAACACCAGCACCCGCTGCCCCTCTATGATCGCGAGACCGCTGAACGCAGCATGGATTTGTTTTCGCCTCTGGCCTTTGAAGAGGTCTGCGAAATTGGCGATATACAATTTCACCTGCAAAGTGCCGGGCATATTCTTGGTGCCGCCAGTATAATTGTTGAAGCCGAGGGCAGGCGTGTTGGCTTTTCTGGCGATGTCGGTCGCCCTGACGATGTTTTTATGCGCCCACCTCAGGATCTACCCGAGCTCGATTTATTATTGCTTGAATCAACCTACGGCAATCGCCGCCATGACAAGCAGGACGCTTTTCAGCAGCTTGCCGATGTGGTGACAGCAACGGCCAAAAATGGTGGTGCATTATTGATCCCCAGTTTTGCTGTCGGTCGAGCACAGGCTCTGCAGTTTATGCTCACGACATTGATGAAGGATGGTCGTGTTCCTGAAATGCCTATTTATCTCGACAGCCCAATGGCGATAAATGTCTCGAATATTTATTACCGTTATACCGAGTTGCATCGCCTCAATCGCCAGCAGTGTGATGCCATGTGCAGCACTATTAACTTCGTTAATCATGTTGAAGAATCTAAAGCCCTGGCCGATATTCATTTCCCCCACATTATTATTGCCGGTAGTGGTATGGCTACCGGGGGCAGGATTCTCCATCACCTGAAATCCCGGTTGGCGGATCATCGCACCACCGTACTGTTTACCGGCTATCAGGCGGGGGGAACCCGCGGCGCAAAGATGCTACAGGGTGTTGAGAGTGTCAAAATTCACGGCCAGTGGATACGTAATCGTGCACGTATAGAAGTCTTATCCGGTTTGTCCGGGCACGGCGATTATAGGGATATAAGCCGTTGGCTGGATCAATCGGGGCTGGCTCCACGAACCGCTATTCAACTGGTTCACGGCGACCCCGATGCACTGGACGGCATGTGTGATCATCTGCGTCGCAGGACAAAATTTGATGTCACCATTGCGGGCTATCGAAAAATACTGGCCCTTTAAACGGGGGTGTTTTTTTCTCAGTTAGCGGGCTGATTAATGAGGGTTGTTAATGAGTCTTGTTTATCGAATAGGTATCGACACTGGCTTTAAAGGGCTGCAGTAACATTTTATCGAGGGCAAGATCACGCTCGGTGCGAAATGCAGTGATGCCGATGCTCATTTCCTGGTGTCCGGCTTTCGGTTGGGCGCAGTAGGTGCCAAACCAACGATCCCAAACGGCAAGGTTAAAACCGAAATTACTGTTGGCCTCCTGGGGGATGACCGAGTGGTGAACGCGGTGCATATCGGGGGTGACGATGACGCGGCGCAGCCAGTTATCCAGGCCCACTGGCAATCGGGCATTGGCATGATTAAACATCGCCAGGGAATTAAGCAGCACCTCGAATATTAATACGGCGACAGCGGGCGGCCCCAGTGCGGCGATAACGCTGAGTTTAATCACCATCGATAAAATAATTTCAAGGGGGTGAAAGCGCGCACCGGTAGTAACATCAAAGGCCAGATCAGCGTGATGCATGCGGTGTAAACGCCACAGTAGTGGCACCGCATGAAATAGTATGTGCTGCAAATAAATAGCCAGGTCGAGGCAAATAACGGCAAGTAAAGAGGCAGCCCACAGGGCTAAGTCAAATTGTTGTAACAGCCCCCAGCCTGCGGTCTCGCCCGCCAGCGCTAGAGCAACAGCCGTGGTGGGCATGACAACGCGCAGCAACAGGGTATTGAAGAGCACAATGCCGAGGTTGCCGGGCCAGCGTATGCGCCGTTTAATTTGCCCCGTGCGGCGTGGTGCCAGCACTTCCCAGCTGGCCATAAAAGCAAAAATAGCAATAAAAAAACTCAGGCGAATTGTCACTTCATTGCCGAGCAAAAGTTCGTTCATGGTACTAAGCTCCTATATTTATAGACTATTGCTGATTAGTGTTCGTGGGCAACCCCGGCGCCTGCTGGAATACGAATGTCATCGATCATATCCTGCACTTCAGCTGGCGGAGGAGGGGTGAGGCGGCTAACAATTATTGCCACGGTGATATTTAAGGCCGCGCCAATCGTGCCAATACCCGTCGGTGAAATACCGAGGAACCAGTGCTCGGGATTATTTATTTCCGGTGCGATAAAATTAAAATAAATAATATAGGCCAGTGTGCTGCTCAAGCCAATCAACATGCCAGCCACAGCCCCCGAGCGATTAATGCGCTTGGAAAATATACCCATGACAATGGGGGGGAACAGCGAAGCGGCTGCCATGCCGAAAGCAAATGCGACCACCTGGGCGACAAAGGCCGGCGGATTAATGCCAAACCAGCCGGCGATAATAATAGCCACAACGGCGGCGAGCCGGGCAAACAGCAGTTCTTTTTTATCGCTGATGTCGGGCATAAAAGTGCGCTTCATTAAGTCGTGAGCCACAGAGCTGGAAATAACCAGTAATAAACCCGCCGCTGTCGATAGGGCTGCGGCGACCGCACCAGCGGCGACGAGGGCAATAACCCAGTTGGGTAGCTGGGCAATTTCCGGGTTGGCCATCACCATAATGTCGCGGTCGACGTAAATTTCATTGGCACTGCTGGTCAGTTCATTGCTAATCACCCGCTCACCATAAGTGCCCCGTGCCTCGGTAAAAATAGGCTTAGTGGGATTAAATGCATGGCCCGGGCGGTACTGCATAATGCCGTCACCATTTTTGTCCTTCCAGGCTATAAGGCCGGTGTTCTCCCATTTTTCAATCCACGCGGGGGCTTCGCTGTAGGCGACTTCGTTGACGCTCTCGGTGAGGTTTAAGCGTGAAAATGCGGCTACGGCGGGGATGGTGGTGTACATGATGCAGATAAAGGCCAGGGCATAACCCGCTGATTTACGCGCATCGGAGACCTTGGGCACGGTGAAAAAACGCACGATAACGTGGGGCAGACCGGCGGTGCCAATCATTAATGCAGCGGCAATGGCCAGGGAGTCGATGGTGCTGCGGGTACCCGCAGTGTAGGTATTAAAGCCAAGCTCGGTGGTGACCTCATCGAGTTTTTGTAGCACACTGAGGCCTGAACCATCGTTGAGTTTATCCCCCAGGCCTAATTGTGGGATGGGGTTGTCGGTCCACATGATTGACATAAAAATAGCTGGCACCATAAAAGCAAAAATCAGTACGCAGTACTGGGCGACCTGGGTATAGGTAATGCCTTTCATGCCGCCGAGTACGGCGTAACAAAAAACAATCGCCATGCCGATCACCACGCCGGTTTCAATTTCCACTTCTAAAAAGCGTGAAAAAACGATGCCGACGCCGCGCATTTGTCCGGCAATATACGTGAAGGAAATAAAGATTAAACAGACAACGGCGACCACACGAGCGAGTTTGGAATAGTAGCGATCACCAATAAACTCGGGCACCGTAAAGCGGCCGAACTTGCGTAAATAGGGCGCTAATAACAGGGCTAAAAGTACATAGCCCCCGGTCCAGCCGACTAAATAGACAGCACCATCACGCCCGGTAAAGGCGAGTATGCCGGCAACGGATAAAAACGACGCAGCGCTCATCCAGTCGGCTGCAGTCGCCATGCCGTTGACGACGGGATGTACACCACCGCCAGCGACGTAGAATTCTTTAGTTGAACCAACCCGCGACCAAATGGCAATGCCGATATAAAGTGCGAAGGACAGACCGACGAAGATAAAACTCAGTGTTTGTGCGCTCACGACTGGGCTCCCGTGCCGGCCTGGTTTGCGACGTAATTTTCGTCATCGTCATCGTCATCGTCATCGTCATCGACGCCGTGAGCGCGCTCAATCTTTTTCATCCAGATGTGATAGATAAAAATAATCGCTACGAAGCAGAGCATGGTGCCCTGCTGGGTAAACCAAAAGCCGAGGGGGAAGCCGCCAATGCTGAACTGGTCGAGCCAGTCGCTAAACAGTACGCCACAGCCAAATGATACAAAAGCCCAGGTGCTGAGTAGTACCACCAGTACTTTAACGTTGGCTCGCCAATAGGCCTCGACATCAATTTTGCTCAGGATTTCTTTATCGTGATGGGAGTGGGGTGGTAGGTTCTCCGCCTCGTCGTGATGGTAAACGCTACCATCGTCTTTTTGCTGACCTTTGCTATCGGCACTTTTGTTCATTGTGTCCTCTTAAGGGCGTTATTTTCCTGATGCGCAAGGCTGGCAAGATGCCGTTGCTATGTCAACCAAAAGCGCTGTGTATACGTTGTTGAATGAAAGGGAAATTGGACTTGATTGCACTTAGGTATTGGCTTGGATGGTGGCGTCCATTTTTAATCTGTTAAATTGATTGGTGACGGGGAAAACCTTATTATTCGCGCTCAATTAGGGGGCTTACTAATTAAAGGTCGGTTTGTACATCGCGGCCTCGGCACTAAGAGATGCTTTTTCACTAAACAAAGATTGTCTGAGTTATTTTACATTGTTGTTATGGAGCTAAATATGGATAAAGTACTGATTATATGCCTTGCCATCGTACTGGGTGGCTGTATGTCGACCGACCCCTACACGGGTGAAGAGAAAACCAGTAATACAGCTAAGGGCGCCGGCATTGGCGCTATTACAGGTGCTTTGATCGGCATGGCTGTTTCCAGTAAGTCTGACCGTGGTAAGGGTGCATTGATTGGTGCTGCCGGTGGTGCTGCAATAGGTGGTGGCATCGGTTTTAGAATGGATAAGCAAGAGGCCGCACTACGTGCCAAGCTTGAAGGCACGGGCGTTCGGGTAATCCGTGAAGGTAATAATATTCGTCTGATTATGCCGGGGCATCTTACCTTCGATGTCGATCAGCATAACGTCAGGTCTCAATTTTACGGCACGCTCGAGTCCGTCGCTCTCGTACTGAAGGAGTTTACCAAGACCAATATTCGTATTGGCGGACATACTGATTCCACTGGTAGTGATAGTTATAACCAGACCCTTTCAGAGCGTAGGGCTGCTAGTGTTGGCCAGTTTTTAATGGCTCAAGGTGTTATGTCGGGACGTGTATCGACAACAGGTTACGGCAAGCGCTATCCCATTGCTGGCAATGACAGTGCTGCAGGTCGCCAGACGAACCGTCGCGTCGAGCTTGAACTGGTGTCGTTCTAACTTTTTTCTATTAGCTTAATACTACGACCAAAGAGAGGTGCTGACTTTGCGAGTCGTATTAAGGTTCGATACGGGGTATCAGGTGGATGCCAAAGAATTGGGACAGTTACTAAAAATACCTCTTCTCAGCAGTGCTGAGCCTGCCCTGGCCAATACTGATTTTGAATTGCTACTGGGCAGTGAGGGTCTCTCGCTACGTGAACTTTCGGCTGAGTTGGTGCAAGGTAAGGCCCCGCACCGGGCTAAGCCGAGAGGTAAAGTCAAAGATAAAGCTAAGGCCGACATCCGCTGCGATTTTATTGCTGGTGAGCTGCGCCATCGCCGTCTCTACGGTGGCGGTAAAAACCAGATGATTCTCAAGGCCACCGGCCTCAATAAGCACAAACCCTCAATAATGGATTTAACCGCTGGCCTGGGTCGCGACAGTTATGTGCTGGCCACCGCTGGGTCACAGGTGACAATGTTTGAGCGCCAGCCCGTTGTCGGTGCATTGCTGGCCGATGGCTTACGACGCTTACGTGCCGATGGTGATGAGCAGGAATTGGCCATTGCACAGCGCCTGTTTCTCCATCAGGGCGATAGTCTTGATTGTGCTGCGGCACTGGCTGAGCAAGCGGCACCGGACGTGATTTATCTCGACCCGATGTTCCCCGAGCGCGGTAAAACGGCGAAGGTCAAAAAGGCTATGGCTTTTTTTCATCACCTTGTGGGCAGTGATGATGATGCGGCCGCCTTGCTGCCCCTGGCACTGGCAACAGCACGCTACCGGGTTGTGGTTAAACGGCCACGCCATGCACCGCCCCTGGCGGATATGAAACCGGGCTTGTGTTTTGAAGGCAAGTCGACACGTTTTGATGTCTATCCCCTAAAGAAGATGCCTTAAAGAAGATGCCCTAAAGAAAATAGCCTCGTAAAGGCCTGCTTTATTCTTTTAGTCAGTATTCGGGCGAGCGGCTGTTTGCGCAGGCGTCTTACTGCGTAGCGCTAAAATACTCCCCGCTGCAATCAAGCCCAGGCCGATAAAGGCATGGAGTGTCCATTGATAATCCTCAAAGGCGGTGGAGATTAGCAGCGCAACGATGGGGAATATTAGAAAGGTATAGCCGCCTTTATCGGGGCCGATAAGCTCGAGTAAACGCAGGTAAAAGCCAAAGCCCAGAGCGGTACCAAATACGGCCAGATAAATGAGCGCGGCAGAATATTGCAGGGTGTATTCATAGTTAAAAGTCTTGCCGCTAAACAGAGCGACGAGAAACAACAGACAGCAGCCGTAGAACATGCCCCAGGCGTTGTATTGCACCACGGGCAGCTGACGTCGCGTACTCATCCATGTTGCGGTGATGCTGCCCATAGAGGCGAGAAAGGTAGCCAGCAAGGCAAACAACAAGCCGCGAACACTGTTGTTTGCAAAGGACATACCCGTTAGTTCCGCCGAGAAAACCAGGGCGATGCCTGCAACGCCAACCAGTGCACCCAGCAGGGCGGATAAGCTGGTTTTGTTGCCGAGAATAATGCGTGCTGTAAAAATATTAATAAAGACAATGGTCGAAAAAACCACTGCCACCAGACCACTGGTAAGCATGCCGGTAGCCTGATAAACCAGATAATAATTACCAGAAAACAGGAAAAACCCGAGCAATAAAAAACTCAAATGATCGCGTAGCGGGAAACTCAGGGAAAGGTTTTTACCGCGACACCAGGCAAACATCACCAGTGCAGCAATGGCGTTGCGATAAAAGGCTGAAACACTGGGGTCGACCACGCCGAGGTGGAGTTTGACCGCTATCCAGGTGGAGCCCCAAATTAATACTGTGGCGCTAAATAATAAAAATACCTGCAAGTTTTTCCTGCTATTCATTATTTTTGTTGCGAAATGGGTGAATGCTATCAGAGTAGATTGTTGAGTATGTTCTGATAGATATTACTGAGTTTGTCGAGATCACTGGCGACAATCTGCTCGTCGACTTTATGAATGGTGTCGTTCAGTGTGCCGAGCTCAATAACTTGAGTGCCGAGCTTGGCGATAAAGCGACCATCGGAGGTGCCGCCGCTGGTTGATAGCTCGGTGTCGATACCGGTTTCGGTTTTAATGCTATCAACGACCGCGGTGACGAGGTTGCCGGGTTCGGTAATAAAGGGCTCGCCGCTCAAGTTCCACTCAATGTCAAAACGTAACTGATGACGCTGAAGTATGGCCTCAACCCTTTCCTGTAGCTGTGGTGCGGTGACTTCCGTTGAAAAGCGAAAGTTAAAAACAACTGTCACGTCACCGGGAATCACATTGGTAGCACCGGTGCCGCCATTAATATTGGATACCTGAAAACTGGTGGCCGGGAAAAAGTCATTGCCCGTGTCCCAGTGCTCGGCCATTAATTCGGCCAGTGCAGGGGCGGCGCGGTGAATGGGGTTGTCAGCCATGTGAGGGTAGGCGATATGACCTTGCGTGCCCTTAATAATAAGCGTGGCATTGAGGGAGCCGCGGCGGCCATTTTTCACCATATCGCCCAGTTGTTGATGGCTCGATGGCTCGCCGATAACACACCAGTCGGGAATAATATTCTGCTCTTGCAGCCAGTCGACAACTTTAACGGTGCCGTTAATGGCAGGGCCTTCCTCGTCACTGGTGATCAAAAAGGCAATACGTCCCTTGTGATTGGGGTGCTCTTTAACAAAGCCTTCACAGGCGGTGACCATCGCCGCCAGGGCGCCCTTCATATCGGCAGCACCACGCCCGTACAGAATATCATCGGCAATGAGAGGCTCGAAAGGTGGCTGCTGCCAGTCTTCAAGCTTGCCCGTTGGCACCACGTCGGTGTGCCCGGCAAAGCAAAGGATGGGGCCGGACTCACCCTTCAGCGCCCAGAAATTTTCGACGTCAGCAAAGGGCAAGCGCTGGATGTCAAAGCCGATCGCTTGTAGGCGTTCAATCATCACTTCCTGGCAACCACCATCGAGAGGCGAGACAGAGGGCCTGCCAATAAGCTCGCAGGCCAAGTGTAAAGTGGCGGATAGTGTCTCGCTGTTTTGGCTCATGATTCAGGTTTCGTCGTTTCAGGGTGATATTTTGAAAGGCTAGCGTGTTGTCTTTATTTAAGGAAGCCGACCCGCACCGTGGATCGGCTTACTCACTGCTTAAGACGTTTTACTTTTTAATAGGTGCACTCAATTATGAGCGTGCAGAGCCTCATTAAGCTCAACTGCAGTTTGGTTGGTTAAGCACTCAATGGCACCGCTAACGGAGTTGCGACGGAATAATAAATCGGATTTGCCCGCCAATTCTCGTGCCTTGGTTTCACCGGCAACCTGTTTGCTGTCGTCGAGCATGATTACCTTGGTACCAGCGGTAATATACAGTCCGGCTTCAACAATGCAGCGATCGCCCAGAGGGATGCCGATACCCGCATTGGCGCCGAGCAGACATTCTTTGCCGACGGAAATAATAATATTGCCACCGCCAGACAAGGTGCCCATGGTTGAGCTGCTGCCACCGAGGTCGGAACCGGCACCGACAAAAACACCGGCGGAGATACGGCCTTCAATCATATTCGGACCCTCGGCACCGGCATTAAAGTTGACGAAGCCCTCATGCATGATGGTGGTGCCCTCACCAATGTAGGCACCGAGTCGCACGCGGCGGGCGTCGGCAATGCGGACACCAGTGGGGACGACGTAATCTGTCATTTTGGGGAATTTATCGACGCTGTCGATGCTGAGGCTTTGACCCTTGATACGCGCCTGTACCTGTCGTGCCGGTAATTCGGCGAGATCAATTGCGCCTTCGTTGGTCCACGCGACATTGGGCAAGGAGCCAAAGATACCGCTCAGGTTAATGCCGTGGGGCCTGACCAGGCGGTGGGAAATTAGCTGTAATTTCAAATAGGCTTCGGGCACCGAGCCGGGCTCGTCATCACTGGCGAGAATGGTTGCCACGCAGGGGCGAGAGCTGTTGAGCAAGGCGCGTGCGGCATTTGCCTGGGCGCTTTGCTGCTGTTTATCCAGTGCAGCGGCGAGGCTTTGGAGTTTGCTGTCATCGAGGTTAATGACGGCATTGCCTGAGCTGTAGCCCAGTGCTTCGCTCAGCGCAGTGGCGATAGTGTCGTCCGGGTTTAACAGGGGGGCGGAGTAAAATACTTCGAGCCATTCATTTTTTTGATTTTGCGTGCCGACACCGATGCCGATGCTATAGAGCTTTGTCATTTGTTATGCCTCGTTCTTGATCTGATTGTCTGATTTAGTTACTTGCTGCAAAAATAGTGTTGTAGGTGTCGGCCTTAAAACCGACATACACCGCGCCGTCGTATTCGAGCACGGGGCGTTTAATCAGTGTCGGTAGCTCGAGCAGCAGGGCGTTAACGCTGTCTACGTCGAGGTTTTCTCGCCGTGGCGCGTCGATGGTTTTCCAGCTGGTACTGCGCTTGTTGAGCACCACTTCCCAGCCGAGGGCGTCTATCCACCGGGCGACCTGTTCTTGCGTTAAGCCATCGCTGCGCACATCGTGAAAGGTGAAGGCGACATCGTGCTCATCCAGCCAGCGGCGTGCCTTCCTGACGGTGTCGCAATTTTTAATGCCAAAAAGTACGGTCACAAGTTTTATCCCCGGTTTTCTTGAAAACAATGGCGTGGTGAAAAACGCTGGCTAGGATAGCAAAAGCGACTCTCGAGCACATTCTGTTTATCTGCCCCCTAGCGCACTAAAAACCCGTTAGGCTTTTTTTGTAACGAAGGCTTTTGTTCGCTTTGGATAGCAGGTGGTGCAAATCTCACAGACTCGACCATCGCAGCCACGGGCCGAGCAAAATTCACGACCGTAGTAAATGATTTGCAGGTGCAGGGCATTCCATTTTTCTTGGGGGAAAAGCCGTTTCAGGTCTTTTTCCGTTTGTACGACATTTTTGCCGTTGCTCAGCCCCCAGCGTTGCGCCAGCCGATGAATGTGGGTGTCGACGGGAAAGGCGGGGTGGCCAAAGGCCTGGGACATCACCACGCCGGCCGTTTTGTGGCCAACACCGGGCAAGGTTTCCAGGGCTTCCATGTCTTCGGGCACTTCGCCGCCGTAGTCATTGACCAGTATTTGTGAGAGCCCGGCAATCGCTTTTGATTTACGCGGTGAAAGGCCGCAGGGGCGAATAATGCCGAGAATGGTTGCCACCGGCACGTGGCACATATCGGCGGCATTATCGGCCAGTGCAAAGAGTGCTGGCGTTACCGTATTGACCCGGGCGTCGGTGCACTGAGCCGACAGCAGCACGGCAACCAGCAGGGTGTAATTGTTGCTGTGGTCGAGGGGAATAGGCTGCGTCGGGTAGTGCCGCGCCAGGGTGTTGAGAATATAGTCCACCCGCTGTTGCTTGAGCATCTACAGGCTCTCTATGCAGTGTTTAATACGCTGCGCCGCTTCTTTACATTGGGTCAGCGGAGCAACCAGTGCCATGCGAATGCGCTGTTCACCGGGGTTGCCGGTGGCGGTATCGCGAGCCAGATAGCGTCCCGGCACCACGGCGACATTCTGTGTGGCCAGCAGCTGGCAGGTAAAAACGTCGTCGGCAATGGATGTTTGCGGCCACAGGTAGAAACCCGCATCGGGCTGACTAAATGCCATCACCGGGTTGAGGATTTCGGTGACGGCGCTAAATTTCTCGCGGTACTGACGTCGGTTGTCGAGCACGTGGGCCTCATCACCCCAGGCCGTCGCGCTGGCCCACTGGTGTTGAATCGGCATGGCGCAACCGTGGTAGGTGCGGTAGAGCAAAAACTGTTGAATGATATCGGCGTCACCGGCGACAAAACCGGAGCGCAGGCCAGGCAGGTTGGAGCGTTTAGAGAGGCTGTGAAAGACCATACAGCGCTTGAAGTCATCTCGACCCAATTCGGCACAGGCCTGTAACAGACCGGGTGGCGGTTGGTCTTCGTTGGCGTAAATTTCTGAATAGCACTCGTCGCTGGCAATAATAAAATCATGGCGATCGGCCAGGGCAATCAGTTCTTTTAAGGTGTCGAGACTCAGCACAGAGCCCGTGGGATTGCCCGGGGTGCAGATGTACACCAGTTGGCAGCGTTGCCAGTCGGTATCACTCAGAGCGGAAAAATCCGGCGCAAAGTTCGTCTCTTTTGTGCAGTTGAGCAACACCGGCTCAGCGCCGGCGAGCAAGGCGGCACCTTCATAAATTTGGTAGAAGGGATTGGGCATGACCACGCTGGGTTTGTTGCTGGGGTCGATTACCGCTTGGGCAAAGGCGAACAGGGCCTCGCGGGTGCCGTTGACGGGCAATATGTGTCGCTCGGGGTCGGGCATCACCGGTAGCTTAAAACGACGGGCCAGCCACTGGGCAATGGCCTGTCGCAGCTCGGGGATACCTTTGGTGCCCGGGTAGACGCTAAGGCCACTGTTTTGTTCGATACCGTTAATGTGGGCAATCAATGTGTCGATGACTAATTGCGGTGCGGCATGTTTGGGCTCGCCAACAGAGAGGCTAATAGGGGCTAATGTGCCAGGTGCTTCTATACCTGCCAACAGGGTTCTTAGCTTTTCGAAGGGATAGGGTTGTAGGTTTTGTAGATTGGGGTTCATGGCGCTTTCTCGTCAGCCCGCTGCCGGCTTTGATGATGGCCGGGGGCAGTCTTTTTTATCGTTTGTTTAGTGGCGTGTCTGCAGTAATTCTACTGTGTTACCAGAGGTTTCATTTTCAAGGTTCCGTGTGTTCAATTCCTGGCAAATGCTCTGTTCTATCTCTCGACATAGGTCAAGGTCGGTAAGTGGCTGGTTTTGCTCGTCGGTGAGATAAAAGACATCTTCAACCCGTTCACCCAGTGTGGCAATTTTTGCGCTGTGTAAATGGAGCTTGAAACGCATGAATATGTGTCCGAGCTGGGCGAGTAGGCCCGGGCGGTCGGGCGTAACCACCTCCAGGTAAGTGGTACGTGAACTATGATTGTGGTCGATCCTGGCAGTGGTGCCAATGGTCAGTTGTTTCAACTGGCGCGGGGTGCGACGGTTAACTTCAATATTGCTATCGTCATTGGCCAGTAAGGCCTCTTTAAGTTTGCGCTCTACTTTGGCGGCTTTATCACGACGATTGGCGAAAGGTTGACCCTGATCGTCGAGCACATAAAAAATATCGTAGGTGTGATTTTTATTGCCGGTGTATAGCCTGGCATCATGGATGTCGAGTCGCAGTGTATCGAGGGTGGCGGCGATAATGGGAAAGGCGTTGGCGAGGTTTTTAGTGTGTATAAAAATGCGCGTTACGCTGTTATCTTCCATACCGGCATCTTCGATCAGGATCACCGGTAAACTGGGGTCATCCGCGTCCAGTACGGCTTTCACGCCCCGGGCGATAACACTGGCGCTTTCGCGCAGAAAGAGCTCGCTGTCCATGTCACTCCACAGCGCGGTACTTTGCTCCGTAGTAATACCCTCCTTTTCGAGGAGTCTCAGCGTTTCGTTGCGGGTATTTTCAATCCATTTCTGCTTGTTAATGGGGTTTTCCAGGCCGCGTCTCAGGGCATCGCGGGTCTGGAAATAGAGTTGGCGAATTAATGAGCCCTTCCAATTGTTCCACAAGGTGGGGTTGGTGGCATTCATGTCGGCGATGGTTAGTGTTAGTAGGTGATCGAGATGGATTTGATCACCGACGATCAGGGCAAATTTGTGGATCACATCGGGGTCGGAGATATCCTCGCGCTGGGAAATACTCGACATTAATAGATGACTTTCGACCAGCCAGCTGACCAGTTCGGTTTCCTGTTCGGAAAAACCGTGTTGTTGTGCAAAAACGGTCGCGTCGACCGCACCGAGTTTTGAATGGTCGCCGCCGCGTCCTTTGGCAATATCGTGAAAGAGCCCGGCGATAAGGAGTAGTTCAGGCTTGGGTAAGTTTTTCAGTACATGAGAGGCAACGGGGAACTTCTCTTCCTCTTTTGCGTTACCGAGTCGGCGGATATTGCGAATCAGCTGAATGGTGTGGGCGTCGACCGGATAAATATGAAACAGGTCGTGTTGCATTAAACCGATGATGCGATCGAATTCGGGCAGGTATTTACCCAGAATGCCGTAGCGGACCATGCGCTGAAGTTGCGTTGTGAGCCACCCATTGCAGCGGAACAGGCGCATAAACAGCTTGCGATTAACGGGGTCGTTGCGAAAGGCCTCGTCGATCTGATGGCGATGTTGGCGGATTTGTCGGATGGTCGTCGAGCGCACGCCTTGAATAGAAGAGTCTTCACCCAGTAAGACGAAGATTTCTAGCAAGGCCGAAGGGTGGTTAAGGAAAACGTTATCGTCAGACACCTCAATATAATCGTCACGTACCTGAAAGCGCGCATTGATCGTACGGATGGTGTTTTTCTTCTGACTCTTGTTGATGACCTCATCCATGTAATGGAGAAGCATGTCATTTTGCTCACGCATGGCCAGTACGATGCGGTAGTAGCGTTGCATAAACTGCTCGACCGCAAGCCGCTCTTTCGTGTCCTCGTAGCCAAACATCTGTGCCAGTTTGCGTTGGGAGTCGAAGAGTAAGCGCTCTTCGGGGCGCCCGGCGATCAGGTGTAAGCCATAGCGCACCCGCCACAGAAAGCTCTGGCCTTTACGCAATAATTCGTATTCCTCGGCGGCAAGAAAGTGGGTGTTGGCCAGTTCGGCTAAGGTGTGCTTGTGAAAATATCGCTTCGCAACCCAGCTAATGGTTTGGATGTCTCTCAAGCCACCGGGAGCTTCTTTAATGTTTGGCTCCAGGTTGTACTCGGTATTACCGTGCTTTTCGTGTCGCAAGTTTTGTTCATCGTATTTGGCACGAAAAAACTTGTCCGCTGGCCAGATATTTTGGGGCCCGGTTTGTTCTTCCATTTTCAGGCGTAGGTCGACATTGCCAGCGAGAGTGCGGGACTCCATGAGGTTGGTGGCGACGGTGATGTCAGCCTTCGCCTCTTCAACACAGTGGGACAGGGCGCGCACGCTGTGGCCAATATTGAGTTGAATATCCCAGAGGAAAGTCAGGAAGCCTTCAATGCTGGCTTTGTAGGGCTTGTGGTTTTTGTTTTTACTCAACAACAGTAGGTCGATGTCAGAGTGGGGGTGTAGTTCGCCGCGACCATAGCCACCCACCGCGAGCAAGCTAATGTTTTTATCCCAGCTAAAGCGCTGCCAGGCGTGCAAAAGAATGCGGTCAATAAAAGCAGCACGCTCATGCACCAGAGTTTCGGTGTCTTCGCCTTGTTCAAAGCGGTTGTTGAGAAAGGTGTCAGCGGCGCGGATGGCATCGCGAAATACGGTTTTGGGGTCACCCGTGCTGAGATTGGCGAGAAAGCGCTTCTCGTCAAAAAATAGGGGGCTGGGCAAAGCTTCTGGACTTGGGTTCATGGCTGCTGCGGATTCTTTTTGAGAACAGATGTAGATATTTCTTTCAGTAAGCGGGACTTAAAAAGATTCATCTGGGCGGGCGGTGAGCACATCCACCCCGGTCGCAGTGACTAATAAGGTGTGCTCCCACTGTGCTGACAGGCGCCCATCGCGAGTCTCCACCGTCCAGCCATCGGCCTTCAATTTGGTGTGCTGTTTGCCGGCATTCACCATCGGCTCGATGGTGAATGTCATGCCTTCTTCCAGCACCAAGCCGGTACCGGCTTTGCCGTAGTGCAGTACCTGGGGTTCTTCGTGGAATTCGCTGCCAATGCCATGGCCGCAGTACTCGCGAACCACAGAGTAGTGATTGCTCTCGGCATGTTTTTGTACCACCTGGCCAATATCACCGAGGCGCTTGCCGGGCTTGACCTGCTCAATACCCAAGTACAGACATTCCTGCGCAACTTTGATCAAGCGATCGGCGTGGCTGGGGGTTTTGCCAATGCAAAACATCTTGCTGGTGTCGCCAAAATAACCGTCTTTAATCACCGTAATATCGAGGTTGACGATGTCGCCACTTTTCAGCACTTTATTAGCGGCGGGGATGCCGTGACAAATCACCTGATTCACCGAGGTACAGATCGACTTTGGGAAGCCCCGGTAATTGAGACAAGCGGGAATGGCTTGTTGAACGTTGACCATAAAATCGTGGCAGATGGTGTCTAGCTCGAGGGTGCTGATGCCCGCCTGCACATGGGGAGCAATCATTTCGAGAACATCGGCGGCCAGTTTGCCGGCAATACGCATTTTTTCGATTTCTTCGGGGGTTTTGATGGTAGCGGACATGAGTTTTGGCAGCGGCAGTGAATGAGCCCAACATTGTACCCAATTTTTAGGCTCTTATTGGAGATTAGCGGCTTGTGGGGCCTTAATTCTTGAGCATCTCACCAGGGTCTGAATTTACCTTGAGTTCTTCTAATGGCAGGTGGATTGTGGTATAAAGCGCGCCCCGATGGAATGGCTGTCGGGGTTAACTTTAACGACTCACACTTACCGACACATTGGCTTGGGTGCCTGCTTGCTTCGCAACGCGGGTTAGACAATGGGGTGGTGGAGGCTTAACCCAACAGGAACCTTGATTATGACTATGGTTAGTATGCGCGATATGCTCCAGGCGGGTGTCCATTTCGGTCACCAAACTCGTTACTGGAACCCGAAAATGAATCAATACATTTTCGGTGCACGAAATAAAATTCACGTCATCAACTTAGAGCACACTGTGCCAGCATTTAACGATGCTCTCGAGCAGGTTCGCCAGCTCAGCGCCAGTGGCAATAAGGTCCTATTTGTCGGCACCAAGCGTGCTGCTCAAAAAGCGATTAAAGAAGAAGCCGAACGCGCGGGCATGCCCTACGTTTGCCACCGCTGGTTGGGCGGAATGTTGACCAACTACAAAACCATTCGCGCCTCTATTAAGCGCTACCGTGATCTCGAAGCACAGAGCACTGACGGTACGTTTGAAAAGCTGACCAAGAAAGAAGGCCTGATGCGTCTGCGTTTGAAAGAAAAGCTCGAGCGCTCCATCGGTGGTATTAAAGACATGGGCGGCCTGCCCGACGCGCTGTTTGTGATCGACGTTGATCATGAGCGCATCGCCGTACAGGAAGCCAACAAGCTGGGCATCCCCGTTATTGGCATCGTCGACACTAACAGCAACCCCGATGGCGTTGATGTGGTCATTCCCGCCAATGACGATGCGATCCGTGCCGTTAAGCTCTACGTAATGGCGATGGCTGATGCTGTGCTGGAAGGCAAAGCTGGCGGCGCTGTCGCTTCTGAGAAAGATGAGTTTGTTGAAGTTACAGAAGCGCAAGCTGACGCCGTTGTTGCCGAGGCCGCTCAAACAGAAGCTGCACCTGCCGCAACCGCTGAAGAACCTGCAGCTCCTGCACCTGCTACACCTGCATCTACTACAGAAGCTTAAGCCTTAAAAACCGGCCTCCCATGGGGGCCGGATTGAGATCGACAAAAGGGGGCGTTGCCTCCTTTTTATTAACTATTCACCGTGGCATAGCGCAATATGCCGAATTTATTGAGAGGATTTCCCATGGCAGCGATTTCTGCTTCCCAGGTTAAAGAATTACGTGAGCGCACCGGTCTCGGTATGATGGAGTGCAAAAAAGCACTGGCCGCAGCCGATGGCAATATTGACACGGCGATTGAAAACTTACGTAAATCCAGTGGCATGAAGGCGGCCAAAAAAGCCGGTCGCACGGCAGCTGATGGCGTTGTCGCTGTCAAAGTCGCCGATGATGCTTCCTACGCTGTGCTGGTTGAAGTCAACTCAGAAACGGATTTTGTTACCAAAGACGAAGGCTTTAAGGCCTTTGTTGCCGCTGTTGTCGAGAAAGCGTTCGCCGATAAGCAAAGCAGTATTGAGACTCTGGCTGCTGACATGGAAGATGCCCGTCAGGCACTGGTGCAAAAGTGTGGTGAGAATGTCAACGTGCGGCGCGTACAGCTAGCCGAAGCTCCCGTTGTCGGTGCCTATGTGCACAGTAATAGCCGTATTGGTGTGCTGGTCACTCTCGAAGGTGGCACTACAGAGCTGGCTAAAGATGTTGCTATGCACGTTGCTGCCGTTAATCCACAGGTTGCGACGCCCGATGAAATGCCTGCCGATGTGGTTGCCAAGGAAAAAGAAATTTATGTTTCCCAGGCCATTGAAAGTGGCAAGCCCCCCGAGATTGCTGAAAAAATGGTCGTTGGCCGTTTGAAGAAGTTTCTCGCCGAGAGCAGTCTTGTTGAGCAGCCCTTTGTGCGCGACCCCGATATTAAAGTAGGCAAGATGTTAGCCGATGCGGGTACGAGTATTAAAGGCTTCACTCGTTATGAAGTGGGCGAAGGCATTGAAGTTGAAGAAGTCGACTTTGCCGCTGAAGTCGCAGCACAGGTTAACGCCACTAAGTAATTTATCTGCCACCGCGCGTTTAACAGCGCCGGTGGTTTTTGAAGTGCTAGTAATAAAGTAGTTCCAGAATTAACGTGTTGGACCTATGCCGATAGACCGACGCCGACGAGTAAATGCCGATGACTAATCCGAGTACAGATAAGAAGTACAAACGCATTCTCCTCAAGCTCAGCGGTGAAGAGCTAATGGGCGATGGCAGCTTTGGTATCGATCCCAAGATACTGAACCGCATGGCACTGGAAATTGGCCAGTTAGTGGGTATCGGTGTGCAGGTTGGTTTAGTGATCGGTGGCGGTAACTTGTTTCGTGGCGCGGCACTCAGTGCGGCGGGAATGGAGCGGGTGACCGGTGATCACATGGGTATGCTGGCCACGGTGATGAATGCCCTGGCCATGCGCGATGCTCTCGATCGCAATAATATTTCGGCGCGGGTGATGTCGGCCATCCCCATGAGTGGCGTGGTCGAGCACTATGACCGCCGCCGCGCCCTGCGCTATTTGTCTTCCGGTGACGTGGTTATCTTCAGTGCCGGCACGGGCAACCCTCTCTTTACAACAGACTCGGCGGCTTGCTTGCGCGGTATCGAGATCGATGCAGAAGTGGTATTGAAAGCGACTAAGGTGGACGGCGTTTATTCAGCTGACCCCGTGAAAGTCCCCGACGCCACACTGTATTCGAGTTTGAGTTACGATGAGGTGTTGGATAAGAAGCTGGAAGTGATGGACCTGACGGCGATTTGCCTGTGTCGTGAGCACCGTATGCCGGTGCGAGTTTTTAGAATGTCCAAGCCCGGAGCACTGTTGAGTGTGGTGGTGGGTGGCGATGAAGGAACATTGATCGAGGAATCGTGATCTAACTCCTACTGGCTAGTCAGTGGGCGTTATAAGCCGATCACCTTCGAACGGATCAACGACGAGAAACGAATTATGATTAATGAATTGAAGGAAGATGCCCAGCAGCGCATGGGCAAGACGGTTGAAGCCCTGGGCCACGCACTGAATAAGGTGCGCACCGGTCGCGCTCATCCGAGTATTCTCGAGGGTGTCAGGGTTTCTTACTACGGCAGTGAAACGCCTTTGAGTCAGGTGGCGAATATTTCCGTTGCCGATGCGCGCACCCTGACCGTAACCCCCTGGGAAAAAAATATTGTCCAGGATGTTGAACGAGCCATAATGAATGCCGGCCTCGGTCTCAACCCCTCCAGCGCTGGTGAGGTTATTCGTATTCCTATGCCGGCGCTCACTGAAGAGACGCGTAAAGGTTTTATTCGCCAGGCTCGTAAAGAGGTGGAAAACTCCCGTGTTTCAGCGCGTAATATTCGTCGCGATGTGCTCTCCGATATCAAAGAGCTGCTAAAGGAAAAGGATATTTCCGAGGACGAGGAGCGCCGCGCTCAGGACGATGTGCAGAAAATTACCGACAGTTTTATCAATCAGATGGACGATATGCTGGTCGTTAAAGAAAAAGACTTGATGGAAATCTAGTCGCTGGCTGAATGCCGGCGCGGATGACCGAAGACAAAAGTACAATGCAATAAACTCAGAATAAAAAGCACAGGAAAACCCAGGGAAAAAATATGGCAGAAGTTTTGGGCAGTGATAGTGCCCAGCCACTTAGACATGTCGCGGTGATTATGGATGGTAATAATCGCTGGGCGAAAGCACGAGGTTTAGCCGGTCACGAAGGTCACCGAGCTGGCGTTGAGCGAGTGCGCGACTTGATTGAAAGTTGCCAGCGTCATCATGTAGAAGTGGTCACCTTGTTTGCCTTCAGCAGTGAGAACTGGCAACGCCCAGCGCTTGAAGTTAGCGCTTTAATGACGCTATTTTCAACCTATATAAAGAAAGAAGCTAAAGCCCTTCATGAGCGAGGGATTCGTTTGCAGGTGATCGGTGAGCGTGGGCGTTTTAGTTCACGATTGCAAAAACGCATTGCTGATGCCGAGGCGCTAACCGCCAATAATACTGCGATGATACTGGTTCTGGCTGTTGATTACGGTGGTCGCCGGGATATCGTCACTGCAAGCCGGAAGCTGGCGCAACAGGCTGTCGATGGCTCTTTGGCGATAGATGAGATCGATGAAGAATTATTTGAAAAAAACCTTTCTCTTGCTGACCTTCCGCACCCTGACCTGTGTATAAGAACGGCGGGGGAACAAAGAATCAGTAATTTTTTACTCTGGCAGCTGGCTTACAGTGAGTTGTATTTTGCCGAGTGCTACTGGCCTGATTTTGATGCCGTTGCCTTTGATGCGGCTGCCGCTGCCTATTACCAGCGTCAGCGGCGTTTTGGTTTAAGTCAGGATCAAACAGCAAAAGGTTCAGGTCCGACTGGCAAACCTGCTCAGGCGCGAGTGAGTGCTTAATGCTTAAACAGCGGATTATTACCGGACTTGTTCTGGCCGTCAGTTTTCTCACCGCTCTATTTGCACTTCCCAACTACGGTTTCATCGCGCTAATGACGGCGGTGCTGGCCTACGCCGCTTGGGAGTGGAGCCATCTGGCCGGTCTCACCAACTCCGCTGGACGTGGCTTTTATATGTTTGCCGTTGTCGCCATTGCCGCCGCTTTGGGCGCATATCTTGGCTTTGAGCAGGACTTTTTACTCGCAGAAAAACCGCGCTTCTTATTACTCCTTGCCTGCACTTGGTGGGCGATAGCGCTACTTTGGGTGCAAAGCTATCCCAGTAGCGCGATTTTATGGGGCCGACGCTGGCTCTGTTTGTTGCTGGGTGTGTTCGTTTTATTACCGATGTGGTTGGCCTTTGCGGGTTTAATGTCGCTTACCGAGGGGCCAAAGTTAGTCCTAGCAGTCGTGCTGCTGGTTGCCCTGGCCGATATCGGCGGCTACTTTGTGGGCCGCGCCATTGGTCGTACCAAGCTGGCGCCGAAAGTCAGCCCCGGTAAAACCTGGGAGGGCCTGTTGGGTGGCCAGCTAGCCATTGTGCTTGTGGTTGGTGCTACAGCTTCGTTTTTAGATATTGACGCAGTGCGTATTGGCTTATGGCTCGGGTTAGCGATGGTGACTGGGCTTGCCTCGGTGCTGGGTGACCTGGTTGAAAGTATGGTTAAGCGCCATCGCGGCGTTAAAGATAGCGGCACCATTTTACCCGGCCACGGTGGTGTGCTCGATAGAATTGACGGCCTCACGGCAGCCTTGCCGGTGTTCAGTCTGGGCTTGTCTCTACTGTATAATCGTCTCTAACGTTCCCTTGATAAAAACACTTGATAAATAAGCCCTTGAATAGTGTCGTTGGTATGGCGGGCTATTTGTTCGTAAGCAACAATTTTTATCACTCACGCGGTCGAAAGTTAATCTTGTTATGAAGTCCCCAATACAAAAGCTCACTATTCTCGGCTCGACGGGATCAATCGGTGTCAGCACACTGGATGTTGTCGCCAAGCATCCACAGAAGTTTCAGGTTTTTGCTTTAACCGCTAACCAGCGGGTGGCTGAGTTGGCCCAACAGTGCGAGCAATTTCATCCCCGCTATGCGGTCTTGGGCTCAGAGGCAGCGGCTGAGCAGTTACGTTCTTTGGTCGACAGTAGTGTTGAGGTGCTTTGGGGGGAAGAGGGCCTGGCGCTGGTCGCCGCCCACGCAGAGGCCGGCACAGTAATGGCGGCGATTGTCGGCGCAGCGGGTTTGTTGCCCACATTGGCCGCAGTAAAAGCCGGTAAAAAAGTACTATTGGCGAATAAAGAAGTCCTGGTGATGGCGGGGCAGCTATTTATGGATGTGGTGGCCGAATCAAAGGCGACTTTGCTGCCCATCGATAGTGAGCACAACGCGATTTTTCAATGTCTGCCCGCCGATTACAGTGGGCGCGAACAGGCGGGTGTGCGTCGTTTATTGTTATCGGCCTCTGGCGGCCCTTTTCGTACTACGCCGCTCGCTGAGCTCGCAGCTATGACCCCAGACCAGGCCTGTGCCCATCCCAACTGGAGCATGGGGCGTAAAATATCCGTCGATTCCGCAACCATGATGAACAAAGGTCTTGAGTTAATCGAGGCAAGTTGGTTGTTTGCGGTGGAAGCGAGTGATATCGACATTGTCATCCATCCGCAAAGTATTATTCACTCGTTGGTTGAGTATAACGATGGTTCGGTGTTGGCCCAGCTTGGTAATCCCGATATGCGTACGCCCATTGCCCACGCGTTGGCCTGGCCAGAAAGGATTGATTCTGGCGTTAGCTCCCTCGATTTAATTGCCATTGCCAGTCTCAATTTTGAGGCGCCGGATGAACAGCGCTTTCCTGCGCTGATTTTGGCGCGAGCGGCTGCCGATAGTCGCGGCGATGCACCGGCGGCACTGAATGCAGCCAATGAGGTGGCAGTCGAGGCCTTTTTGAATGAAACTATCGGCTTTACCCGTATCACCGAAGTTGTCGATAGCGTCATGCAGGCATGGCAGACGGGTGAACCTCGCGAGCTCTCTGCAGTCCAAGAGGCGGATAAACGTGCTCGGGCGATGGCTGAGCAGGTCATAAGTCAGTAAGTGTGAGAATTTGTACCGCTAAACTCTGAGCTAAACTTCGCATCAAGCTCGGAGTCAAGCTCTGGGCACACAGCTAAAACAAGACGAGAAAGTGTTATATGGCATTTCTACAAATGGTTTTTTACACCCTTATCGTACTCGGAGTTTTGGTGACTTTTCACGAGTTTGGTCACTTTTGGGTTGCCCGACGTTGTGGTATCAAGGTCACGCGTTTCTCC
The DNA here is from genome assembly GCA_041277045.1 of Candidatus Reddybacter sp. GTDB lineage: Bacteria > Pseudomonadota > Gammaproteobacteria > Pseudomonadales > Porticoccaceae > Reddybacter. The sequence goes on from JBGFSY010000002.1 coordinate 408,229, forward strand.
ATTGGTTTTGGTACGCCACTGTTTCGCTGGCGGGATCGCCACGACACTGAGTTTGTCATCGCGCTCTTGCCCCTCGGTGGCTATGTGAAAATGGTCGACGAGCGAGAGGGTAATGTCAGCGAAGAGGATTTACCTTTAGCCTTCAATCGCAAAACGGTTGGGCAAAGGATGGCCACGGTTGCCGCGGGGCCAATCGCGAATTTTTTTCTCGCTATATTGCTCTACTGGGTGGTCTATATGCTCGGTGTGCAGGGCGTCGCCCCGATTATTGGTGAGGTTAAGTCCGGCTCGATTGCGGAAGCGGCGGGCTTAGAGGCTGGCCAGGAAATACTGGCCGTTGATGGCGAGCCTACCCCAACCTGGCAAACCCTCGGCGAGCGCCTGGTGCATCGTATTGGTGACGACGGCGAGATCCAATTCACGGTGTCCTATGCTGATTCAAATTTGCAGTACGACAGTACGGCATCTCTCGTGGGCTGGCAGATCGATGCGAAAGTCCCCGATCCCATTGGCAGTATGGGGATTGAGCTGTACCGCCCGAAAGTACTGCCTCTTACAGACGTTGTCACACCGGATAGTCCCGCAGATAAAGCGGGGTTTGTTAGTGGTGATCTTGTTATATCTGCCGATGGCATTGATATGCCCGATTGGTATGCCTGGGTCGAGCACGTCAGAGCAAGGCCGGATCAAACCATCGCAGTGCTTGTCGAGCGAGAAGGGCAGACTCGGGAGCTGAGTGTGACGCCGCGTCGTGTTGAGCAGGGGGGGGAAGTATTTGGGCAAGTCGGTGTCAGTGTCGTGACACCAGAATGGTCAGAGGACTTTTACCGTGAAACCCGTTACGGGCCGGTCGGCGCTTTTAAGAAAGCTCTGTCGCAAACAGGCTCCACAACACAAATGATCTTTAACTCTATTGGCAAGATGCTAACCGGTGCTCTTTCGGTCGAGCATTTAAGTGGGCCCATCACCATTGCCAAGGTGGCGAGTACTTCTGCCGACTACGGTTTGGTGCCCTTTTTACAGTTTATGGCGCTGCTCAGTGTCAGCCTTGGTGTGCTCAACCTATTGCCGGTGCCAGTATTGGATGGCGGCCATCTGCTCTACTATATGCTCGAGCTTGTCAAAGGCAGTCCGGTATCCCTCCGTGTTCAGGAAGTAGGGCAACAAGTGGGATTGTTCTTAATTATTGGTTTGATGGTGCTAGCACTATACAATGACCTGCTGCGGCTTTAAGTCGATAACCTAAACTAACAACAAGAGTTACCTTACGCGTCCATGAAACGACTTTTCCTGCCGTTCTTGCTTTGCCTGTGCCCTCTGTTCGCTATTGCCGATGTGTTTCAGATTGAAGATATCCGTCTTGACGGCCTCCAAAGGGTCTCGGCGGGAACTGTCTTTGCCTCACTGCCTGTTCAGGCCGGTGAGCTTATCGATGAGGAGGGTATTCGTGTAGCGGTACGGACTCTTTTCAAAACCGGTTATTTTGATGATATAAATATTGCCCGCGAGGCCAATGTTCTTGTTGTCAGTCTAAAAGAGCGCCCCGCAGTTGCTGAGATTAATATTGATGGCAACAAGGCTATTGAAACGCCCGATCTGTTAAATGCCCTGCGCGATTCCGGCCTGGCTGAAGGGCAAATTTTTAAGCAGACGGTGCTTGAAGGCATGAGTCAGGAGTTGCGCCGTCAATATGTCAGCCAGGGCCGCTACGGTGCTTCGGTTGTCTCAGATATTGAGGTCTTGCCACGCAATCGCGTAGCGATCAATCTGACTATTGATGAGGGCCAAGTTGCCTCGATCAAGCATATCAATGTTGTGGGTAACAATGCCTTTGACGATGAGACGATACTTAAACTCTTTGAATTAAAAACCGGCAATATGTTGTCCTGGATTTTTAACGACGATAAATATTCTCGTGAAAAATTGTCGGGTGATCTGGAGCGTATTGAATCCTGGTATCTGGACCGTGGTTATCTGAAGTTCGTCATTGATTCAACACAAGTTTCGCTAAGCCCTGATAGAGACGCTGTATTTGTCACCGTGAATATTACTGAGGGGGATGTTTATACGGTCGGAGAGGTTGAACTTGCCGGTGAGTTGATTCTGCCCGAAAAATTTTTACGCTTGATGATTTTAACGCGTAAAGGAATGACTTTTTCCCAGGCCTTGATGACTCGGACTAACGATATGATTATTCGCCGCCTGGGGGCTGATGGTTACACGTTTGCTGAAGTTGAAGCTTATCCTGATATTAATGAAGAGGATAAGACGGCGAAGATTACCTATTATGTGACACCCGGTAAGCGCTCTTATGTGCGACGCATTGAATTTCGCGGCAACTCCAAAACTGACGACGAGGTCTTGCGCCGTGAAATGCGGCAGCTGGAAGGGGCCTCAGCGTCCAACACTTTACTGGAGCGGTCAAAAGTCAGACTTGAGCGTTTAAGCTACTTTAAACAAGTGGATATGGAGACCCGAGAGGTGCCGGGGACCGATGATCAACTTGATGTTTTTTATACGGTTGAAGAACAGCCATCGGGCAGTGTCGGTGCTAGCCTGGGTATTGCTCAGGGTTCGGGTATTGTTCTCGGTGGTAACGTTTCGGAAAATAACTTTTTTGGCACCGGTAACTCCGTGAGTCTCGGGCTGAGTAGTAGTAGTTACCGAGATAGCGCGTCTTTGTCTTTTAACAATCCTTACTTTACCAAAGATGGTGTGAGCGCCGGTTATCGCGTTGCATTCACGGCAACTGACTATGGTGAATTTGATGTTGCGGATTACACCACAGATAGTCTCAGTACGAGTGTCAACTTTGGATATCCTCTCTCAGAAACTTCGCGAATTAGTATTGGCTTTGGTTTTGAGCAACTGGAAGTTGATGTGGGGATATTTCCAACGCTAGAAATTTTGCAGTTTCTTCGCGACAACGGTGATAACTACCAGATGATTACCAGTACTTTGAGCTGGAGTCAGTCAACCTTGAACCGTGGCGTATTAGCAACGCGAGGTGCATCTCAGCGGCTCGGTGTTGAATTCTCTACCCCCATTGGTGATATGGAATACCTCAAATTCAGTTATTCGGGCCAGTATTTCCGCCCCCTGACTCGCAGTTTGACGTTGCATTTAAAAACTGATCTTGGCTATGGCATAGGTCTGGGTGATACGGATCGCTTGCCATTTTTTAAGAATTATTACGGCGGCGGTTTTGGTTCTGTGCGTGGCTTTGAGCGAAATAGCCTGGGGCCTCAGGACACACCGAATCCTTTTACTGGTGATGACTCAGATGCCTTTGGGGGCAACGTAAAGATTACGGGCACGGCAGAAGTGATTTTCCCCGTCCCATTTATGGCGGATAATCGTAGTGTTCAGGCGGCTGTCTTCCTTGATGCGGGTAATGTTTTTGATACAGAGTGTAATAAGACACAGGTCAATTGCTTTCGTCCAGAGCTTGGAGAATTACGCTATTCGATCGGTATCGGTGGTACTTGGTTGAGTGGCTTCGGTCCGATTACTGTTGCGCTAGCCAGGGCTTTGAATGAAGGCGATTTTGATGAAACTGAGGTTTTCCAGTTTTCGCTAGGGCAGGGTTTCTAATACTGAAAACAGGTTTTAATAAGTACCATAACTTTAGGATGGGAGAGTGGATGTGTGTAGTGTAAAACGTTTGTTGTTAGTGTTGGCTTGCGTGTTGAGCTTTAGTGCGATGGCTGAAGAAAATATTGCCGTTATTGATGTTGCCAGAGCTATTTTTAGTTCAGAAATTGCCAAACAGCGCCAGGAAGAAATGCAGAGCGGCTCTGAGTTTGCCTCGCTGCAAGCTAAATATGACAATATTGGCGCAGATATGAAAGCCCTGCAAAAGGAAGTGGAAGGAAAGGCCATGACCCTGTCTCAGGAGCAGGCTGCAGAATATAAGAAAAAGATGGAGTATTTACGTGCCGATATGGAGCTAGTCTCACGTAAGCTTCAAGCAGAAATCAAAGAATTACAAAACAGAATTATGCAGGAACTGCAGCCAAAAGCTCTGGAATCAATTAAAGAGTTGGTCGAAGAGGGTAAGATCACACTGTTACTACAACGGGAGTCGGTAATTTCTGCAACACCCGATAAAGACTTAACCGGTAAGTTGGTTGAACGTCTGAATAAGAAAAGCTGATAAGTAGTATTGCTACAATGCCCATAAGTTATAACCTGCAAGAAATTGCCGATCACCTGGGAGCAGAGCTTCGGGGTGATCCGGCCTGTCAAATAAGGGGCTTAAATACGCTTGAGCTTGGCCAGGCGGGCGATTTGGTTTTCCTTGCTAATAAGTCTTACGAGTGCTACCTAAGTACCACCCAGGCGAGTGCCGTGCTCGTTGAGCCGCGTTTTGCTGCGGAAGTAAGCTCTAATGCTCTGGTGTTGAAGAACCCTTATGTCGGATATGCAAAGATCAGTGCCTGGTTTGATACAAGTGCTCATGCCCTCAGTGGAATTCACCCCACGGCGGTTGTTGCAGACTCTGCCGTACTCGCAGCCGACGTTACCATCGGCCCCCATGCCGTCATCGGTGAGCGGGTAAGGCTTGATGCCGGGGTGAGCATCGGCTCTGGAGTTTCAATTGGTAATGACAGCGCCATTGGCAGTGGTTCTCGTTTGTATAGCAATGTCAGTGTCTATCACGGTGTCAGTATTGGTCGTAATGCGTTGATACACAGCAGCACAGTGATTGGTTCAGACGGCTTTGGTTTTGCTAATGATGGCGGTAAGTGGGTGAAAATTCACCAGCTTGGCGGCGTTGAAATTGGCGACAATGTTGAAATTGGTGCTTGCACGACGATTGATCGAGGTGCTCTGGGCAACACAGTGATTGAAGATGGTGTCATTCTCGATAATCACGTACAGATCGCCCACAATGTACGTATTGGTGAAAACACAGCAATGGCTGCTTACGCCGGTATTGCCGGTAGCACGACCATAGGTAAAAATTGTATCTTCGCAGGTCAGGCTGGTGCAGTTGGCCATATCTCAGTGGCTGACGGGGTGATGGCTCAGGCGCGCTGTACTATTTCTAAATCGACAAGCAAAGCAGGGTCTTACTCTTCTGGTTTGTTGATGTCCGAAACATCTGCGTGGCGGAAAAATGCCGTACGTTTTGGCCAGCTTGACGATATGGCTCGACGCTTGAAGAAGCTCGAAAAAGATAAGCTTTAAAAAGGTAGTTAAATAAGTCGTACCAGTTCAGGTTTTTCGAGTGTAAGGAATTTAATGGATATTGAAGAAATAAAGAAACTATTACCCCATCGTTACCCGTTTTTATTGGTCGACCGTGTTTTAGAGATAGAATTAGGCAAGCGCATCCTCGCCTACAAAAACATCAGCGCCAATGAAGAGGTGTTTAATGGTCATTTCCCAGAAAGACAAATCTTTCCCGGGGTGATGATTGTTGAGGCGATGGCTCAGGCTGCGGGCTTGCTCGGTTTTGCCTCAGTGAATAAACAGGAGGGTGATAACTCCCTGTATTTATTTGCTGGAGTGGATAATGCGCGTTTTAAGCGTCCGGTTGTACCAGGTGATCGCTTGATGCTCGAAGCTGAAATTGATTCCAATAAGCGCAATATTTGGCGCTTTATTTGTAGCGCTCATGTTGATGAGCAGCTGGTTTGTCGGGCTACTATCCTTTGTGCTCTGCAAGGTGATAATGCCAAGTGAGTTTGATCAAATAATACAGTTAAGTAATACAGTTAAGTAATGCGCTTAAGTCATAGCGCTATATCCGGATGTTGAATGGTGTGAATTGAGAATATGACGAAGATACATCCCGCAGCAATTATTGATCCCTCTGCGCAACTTGGCGAAAATGTTGAAGTTGGCCCCTGGACGCAAATTGGCCCGAATGTACAGGTCGGTGATAACTGCGTTATCCACTCCCATGTGGTGCTGAAAGGGCCGACTGTGATTGGTAAAAACAACCGCATCTTTCAGTTTTCAACTCTGGGTGAAGACACCCCCGATATGAAATTTCAGGGTGAAGAAACCCACCTCATCGTCGGTGACAATAATACTTTCCGCGAAGGTGTCACCGTGCACCGGGGCACTGTGCAAGATAATGCAGAAACCCGCATTGGCTCCGATAATCTTTTTATGGCCTATGTCCATGTCGGCCATGATTGCGTGGTCGGCAATCACAATATTCTGGTGAATAACGCCTCCATATCCGGCCATATTCACGTCGGTGACTGGGTATTTCTCTCCGGTTACACGCTGATACATCAGTTCGTCAAAATTGGCTCCCATGCTTTTCTGGGTGCAGGTGCTTATCTCAATCAGGATTTGCCAGCCTATGTGATGGCGGCGGGGCACCCGGCTAAACCACGAACCATTAACAAGGTTGGCCTGGAGCGACGAGGCTTCGACAAGGCGCAGATTTTGGCAATTAACAAAGCCTACAAAATACTTTATCGCCAGGGTTTAAAGCTCGATGAGGCAATGACACGTATTCTTGCCAACGAAGAGCATCGCGATGTACTGCAGCCCTTTATCGACTCAATAAATAACACCGAGCGCGGCATTATTCGTTAATCGTGACTAATCGTCCTTTACGCATTGGCCTTGTCGTCGGCGAGGCCTCAGGTGACCAGCTTGGCGCAGGCTTGATAGCGGCCCTGCAAAAAAGCCACCCCGATGCCATCTTTGAAGGTGTTGGCGGCCCCAAAATGCAGGCCCTGGGCTGTATTTCTCTTTATCCCATGGAAACCCTCTCTGTCATGGGGCTGGTTGAACCGCTCAAGCGTTTACCTGCTTTACTGCGTATGCGCCGTGGCCTGGTTGACCACTTTATCGCCCAAGCTCCCGACGTATTTATTGGTATCGACGCCCCCGATTTTAATCTTGGCATTGAGCTGCGCTTAAAAAAAGCCGGTATTCCCACTGTTCATTACGTTAGTCCTTCAGTCTGGGCCTGGCGTCAGGGGCGGATTAAAAAAATTGCGCGTGCAGTTGACCACATGCTGACTTTGCTACCCTTCGAGGCGGATTTTTACCAGCGTCATAATGTACCGGTGACTTTTGTTGGGCACCATCTGGCAGACGACTTGCCGTTGGAACCAGATATGCTCGGTGCTCGAGCCCAACTAAATTTGCCGAGTAATACGCCGGTTATCGCGTTGTTACCGGGCAGCCGGCAGTCAGAAGTCGCACTATTGGGCCAGCTGTTTCTCGATACGGCACGGCTCTGCTTAAAACAAAATCCCGAGCTATCATTCATTCTGCCGGCAGCCAACCCCGCACGTCGTCAACAGATTAATGCAATGCTAGCCGATGCTGGGGACTTGCCGGTAACGGTACTCGATGGACAATCTCATTTGGCGATGGAGGCCGCTGATGTTGTCTTGCTTGCGTCCGGAACCACAGCCCTTGAAGCGATGCTACTGAAAAAACCGATGGTTGTGAGTTATAAAACCGGTTGGCTGACACACGCCATTATTTCCAGAATGTTGAAAGTGCCCTATGTCTCTCTACCCAATCTTCTGGCCGGTCGAGAATTAGTCCCTGAAGTCCTGCAAGATGATGCCACCGCAGAAACCCTTGCTGAACTCTTACTGGCCCGCCTCGGGAATTCGGCACTTGCCGTCAAACTGCGCAGTGAGTTCACAGAGATACATCAGCAAATAAAATGTAATGGCAATCAGAAAGCTGCTGAGGCTGTCCTCGCTGTGATTGCCGAACAGAAAAACAAGTACTAATGGCCCCGAGTGTCCGGCACGTACAAGTAGATCCTCAGTGGGGAGGTATTCGTCTGCTTGCTGGCGTCGATGAAGTAGGACGGGGGCCACTAGCGGGTGATGTGGTGACAGCTGCGGTTATTCTTGACCCAAAGCGACCGATTGATGGTCTGGCAGACTCAAAAAAACTCAGTGAGAAGCGACGTCAAAGTCTTTATCACGAGATTGTGGAAAAGGCTCTACACTGGTCTCTGGGGCGAGCCAGTGTGGCAGAGATTGATGATATTAATATTCTGCAAGCGACAATGCTCGCCATGGTGAGAGCCGTTGATGGCTTACCCGTAAGCCCAGAATTCGTGCTAGTTGATGGCAACCGATTACCCCGCTGGGATTACAAAGCGCAGGCCGTGGTCGGTGGTGATGGCCGTGTGGCGGCGATCAGTGCTGCATCAATTATTGCCAAGGTCACTCGCGATGCTGAGTTGGCCGAGCTCGACAAACTTTACCCGGGCTATGGGTTTGCCGCTCACAAGGGTTATGGTACGGCGCAACATGTTGCTGCTTTGAAGACGCTGGGACCGTGCCCTGTGCACCGTCAGTCCTTTCGCCCGGTTAGAGAGAGTCAACGCTAATATTCTGCCTGCTTATGTATTCTATTTTCATGGGCAAAAAATCGAATAGGGCAGTTAAAGAGAACCACTCTGTTTGAACAATTGTTGGGAATATAAATACCGTGCTTGATACGCGAACCCTACTATTAGAAAGTGACTTCCCCGCGATACAGCGCGACGTGCCAGAGACCCTACAGGTCAATCTCGGTTATCTCTGCAATTTGAGCTGTACCCACTGCCACGTCAACGCCGGGCCAAAACGCACTGAATTAATGGCGCGTGAGCAGATTGACCTGGTGCTTGAGGTGCTGCAGCAACGTCATTTGAAAACACTTGATTTAACGGGCGGCGCGCCGGAGATGAACCCCCACTTTCGCTATCTTATTGAGCAGGCGCGGAGGCTTGGCGTAACGGTGGTAGATCGCTGTAATTTGACCATATTGCAGGAGCCCGGTTATGAAGACCTTGCTGAGTTTCTCGCCGCTCAGGGCGTCGAAATTGTTGCCTCACTGCCGTGTTATTCCGCACAAAATGTCGCCGAGCAGCGCGGCAAGGGTATTTTTGAAAGTAGTATTGCGGCACTGAAAAAGCTCAATGCTCTGGGTTACGGGCAGGGCGAAGCGCTAACGTTAAACCTTGTTTACAATCCCAATGGTACTTTTTTACCACCGTCACAAGTGGCTCTTGAGCAAGAGTATAAAGCCCATCTGCAACAAGACTTTGGCCTGCAATTCGATCAGCTTTTCACCATAACTAATATGCCCATTAAGCGTTATGGCGCCATGTTACTGGCTAAAGGCGAGTACAAAGCCTACATGCAATTGTTAAAAGATAACTACAGTGCGGATAATTTAGAAACGCTGATGTGCCGGCGTTTGCTCAGCGTCAACTGGCAGGGCTATCTCTATGATTGTGATTTTAATCAGATGCTTGAATTACCGATTAATTCTGGAAGCCACATTATTAATAATCAACAGAACGTCATTGGCTCAGATAGGCCGCGCCCCCATTTACGGGATTTGTTAGTGACTGATTTTTCTGCTCAGGCCATTGTTGTCGGCGAGCACTGTTACGCCTGTACAGCAGGGCAGGGTAGTAGCTGTGGAGGTTCTTTAAATGAGGAATAAAGTAATGAGCGATAGTGTGTCCCCAACAGAGAGTGATTCGCTACCACTGTCGATTATTATCCCCGTACTCAATGAAGCGGAAGAAATTTACCCCTGTCTACGGCGCTTACAGGAACTGCGCAAACAGGGGGTTGAGGTGATTGTAGTCGACGGCGGTAGTGACGATGACACCATTGCGGTGGCGACACCGCTGGCCGATCAGGTGATTAGTAGTCAAAAGGGTCGGGCGCGACAAATGAATGCCGGTGCCGCACAGGCAGATCGAGACTGGTTGCTCTTCCTCCACGCAGACACACGGCTGCCCGTTAATTTACCCGATATTATGGTGGTGTGGGGTTTTACCCCCTCGGTGTGGGGCTTTTTTGCTATTAAGGTCAGGGGTGCACCGACGTTATTACGTATCGTGCAGTGGTTCATGAATCGTCGCTCCTTTATGACGAGTATTGGCACGGGTGACCAATGCCAGTTTGTTAAACGCGAGGTGTTTGAGCAGATAGGTGGCTTTGCCGACATTCCCTTGATGGAAGATATTGAACTGAGCAAACAGCTTAAGAAAAAATCTCGCCCCCTCTTTGTCAATGCCAAGGCGGAGACCTCTGGCCGTAAGTGGCAAAGGGATGGGGTTTGGCCAACTATTTTTTTGATGTGGCGCCTTCGTCTGGCCTATTTCTTCGGCGTCTCGCCAGAAATTCTTGAGCAGCGTTACTACCCACCTGAAAAGCCTTAATGCGGATTCTTCGTGCTTAATGAGAGGGAAGCTTATGCTTGAGGTGTTGAACTACGCGTTTCCCGAAGCCCTCCTTATTCAATTTGCCAAAGCCCCTCAGCTGGGTCAGGTCAAAACCCGTATGCAGCCAGTGCTCAGTGAAAAGCAAAGTCTTGAGCTTCACTGCCAACTGGTGCGGCGAACCCACGAGACTCTTCACCGTGAAGTGCTTTGCCAAAGCCAACTTTGGGTGAGTGGTGAAGGCGGCGATGTTTTTTTTAAAAGCCTGCAGCCTCTACCGGAGATTAGGCTCCAGCAGGGTGCCGATCTCGGTGAACGTATGTACCGCGCCATTGAGGTTGGGCTACAGCAATTTTCGCCAGTGGTTCTTATTGGTAGTGATTGTCCTGCCATTAATAGCGGCTATTTACGCGATGCCCTAGTCGCTCTCGATTCTGTCGATGTTGTACTTGGCCCGGCTGAGGACGGTGGCTATGTGCTAATTGGCATGAAAAAAACGGAGCCTGGAGTATTTGAGGCTGTGGACTGGAGTACCTCTCGTGTACTGCCGCAGACACGAGCCAGGTTGGCTGCTTTGATGTTGACTCACCATGAGCTGCCTGTACTTAACGATATTGACCGTCCCGAGGATCTGGTTTATCTCGAAGGGCAGCCCCCTTACAAAAATAATTTATGAGTAGTCGTTCTTTTTATAGATTTAACTTCCTTGACGGCTCAGATGTATAGGCTTATTTTTGACTAAGTGGCTCATATCGTGATTAAGCGGATAGGGCCCAAGGGTTGGCGTACTTTGTTTATCTAGTCATTGCCCAACAGGAGGTAAAGGCAAAATCTAGTTTCATTGAGACGTTTTAAATCAATGGTATCGAAGTTGGGAGATTTCGGTATGGGTGACGATGATTTTGAAGGCTTAGAAGAGCCCTACAGTGAACCGCGAGGTAAGCTTGATACACCCCGCGAAGACAAGCAAGTCGTTAGTGTAACTAGTGAGCAGCGACGTCGTCTCGAAGAAAAACTTGAAGAGCGACGGCTTGAGCAACAAATCGCTGATTACGAGTCCGAATAAGCGCGATCTAGCTACTTAGCGGTCACGCTAACTGGCCTGCAGGCATGGTGCTTTTGGGGCATAATGCGCCCTTCATTTATGGAGGGCATTACGCTTGTCGTCGCAACCACTACTTGAGTTTCAAGCGCTGACTTTTGAGCGGGATGACTGGCCCTTGTTCAGTGATCTGTCCGGCGCAATCAAGGCTGGCGAAATCCTCCAAATTACTGGCCCCAATGGCTGTGGTAAAACCACGCTGTTGCATATTTTGGCGACGATTCAGCCTGTTAATATTGGCACTATGCGTTGGCAGGGTAGTGATATTTCCCGGTGTCGCCAGCAGTATCTGGCCGATGTTGCGTTTATCGGCCACAAGCCCGGTCTTAAATTATCCCTTTCCCCCCGTGAAAATCTCCAGTGGCTGAGTAAATTACAGCCGCTTTCCCGTTGCACTAGCGGCGAAGCCCTTGCCCGTATCGGCCTGGCCGGTTTTGAAGATGTCCCCTGTTATACCTTGTCTGCGGGTCAGTTACGCCGGGCGGCCCTAGCGACATTATGTATGACACAAGCCAGTCTTTGGTTGCTTGATGAACCACTCACGGCGCTGGATGTTCAGGGCATTGCCGATCTCGAAGCGCTATTGCTCGTTCATGTCGAAAAGGGCGGAGCCGTGGTGTTGAGCAGTCACCAGCCACTAGCGAACCCGGCTGTTCGTACCCTGGCGCTGGATGCAATGGCAGAGGCGGAGCTTTAAGATGACGACCTTGAGCGGTGCTTTCTTCGGTGTTATTCACCGCGATCTGTCAATCGCTATGCGCCACCGCGGTGATCTGCTTAATCCGCTGTTTTTTTTCCTCATTGTTGTCACATTAGTGCCCCTGGGGATTAGCCCCGAACCGGCTCGGCTGGCGGCAATGGCCCCAGGTATGATCTGGATTAGCGCCTTGTTGGCGACACTACTGGCCCTCGATAATTTGTTTCAGGCCGACTTTGACGATGGCTCATTGGTGGCGTTAATACTCAGCCCCCAGCCTCTTTGGTTATTGGTGTTGGCCAAAATTACCGCCCACTGGTTGGTGACCGGTTTACCCGTTGTTTTGTTTTCGCCCTTACTCGGCTTGATGTTGTCATTGCCGGAAGCGGGCTTTCTACCCCTCTTACTGGGTCTAACATTGGGCACGGCAGTGTTTAGCCTAATTGGCGCAGTCGGTGCAGCCCTAACCGTCGCCTTGCACAAGGGCAGTGTCTTGCTCTCATTGCTGGTGATGCCGCTCTACGTGCCGGTGTTGATTTTTGGTACCAGTGCCGTGCAACGGGCGGTCGATGGTATGAGCTATGGTGGCGTGATGGCTATGCTGGCGGCAGCCTCGGCCTTTACTTTATTGGTGGCACCCTTTGCGGCAGCCGGTGCACTCAAAGTCGGTATCAACGGCTAATCGGCTTTTGGTCGATTGGCTCTAACAGGACATTAAATATGTGGCAGTGGTTTCACAAACTAGGTTCGCCGCGCTGGTTCTATCAAATCAGCGGCAAGTTTTTACCCTGGCTGGCTCTGGCCTCGGTAGCCTTAATTGTCACGGGTGTCGTTTGGGGCCTGGCATTTGCGCCCGAGGATGCACGCCAGGGCAATAGCTTTCGGATTATTTATATCCATGTGCCGGCCTCTTTTCTGGCCCTGGCGGGCTATTACATTATGGCGGCGGCGGGTGCAGTGGGCATGATCTGGAAAATGAAGCTGGCCGATATGGTGATGGTCGCAGCCGCGCCACTGGGCGCTGCCTTAACCTTTATCGCGCTGTTCACCGGGGCGATCTGGGGTAAGCCAACCTGGGGCACCTACTGGATCTGGGATGCCAGAATTACTTCCATGCTGGTATTGTTATTTCTTTATATCGGCATTATTGCCCTGTCGCGTTCTTTCAGCACGCGGGAGACTTCCGCTCGAGCCTGCGCCATTTTAGCCCTGGTGGGCACGGTGAATATTCCCATTATTTATAAGTCGGTGGACTGGTGGTACACCCTGCACCAGCCGGCGACGATCAAGTTGAGCGGTGCGCCCTCCATGCACCCGGATATGTTCAAGCCCCTGTTGGTGATGATCCTCGGGTTCTACTGCTTTTATGCCCTGGTCTTACTGCTTAATACACGCACCGAAATACTGCTGCGCGAACGACGCACGGGCTGGGTCAAGGCACTTGCCGCAGCGAAATAGTTTTAGGCCAGTTGGCTTTTGTGCAACACAGAGAAGATAAGTAATGTTTCAATTTGACAGTATCGACGCCTTCATCGCCATGGGTGGCCACGGCACCTACGTTTGGGCTGCCTATGGTCTTAGTTTGGCGATTATGGCCTGGCTGGCGATCGCGCCCCTGCGCCGCCAGCGTGCGTTGCTTGCCGAGCTACGCCAACGCCTGCAAGCACAGCGTCAGCGAGGTGAGGGTTAATGAAAGCAGCACGTAAGCAACGTTTGTTGGTGGTGATCTTTATTGTGGTGATTGCGACGCTGATTGTTGGCCTGTTGACGTACGCCCTGCGGGAAAACATTAATTTGTTTTACACGCCCTCTCAAATTGCCGAGGAGGAAGCCCCCCGCAATACCCAGATTCGCGTCGGTGGCATGGTGGTGGTCGACAGCTTACAGCGGGCGAGTGATTCACTGGACAGCAGCTTTCTCGTCACCGATGGTTCGGCAACCCTGCTGATACATTATTCCGGCATCTTGCCCGACCTCTTTGCCGAGGACGAAGCCGCCGTTGCCACAGGGGCACTGGATGACGATGGCGTATTTGTCGCCCAGCAAGTGCTGGCCAAGCACGATGAAGAATACACTCCTCCTGAAGTCGCCGATGCCATGCAGCAAGCCATTGATAAGAAAGCCAAAGCGCTACAGTCATCGGAGGCCGCCTACTAATGATTGCCGAGCTGGGCCACTTCGCCCTGATACTAGCCCTCTGTCTGGCCTTCGCCCAGGCACTCATTCCACTGGCGGGTACCATCGCCCATAAACCTCTGTGGATGGCCACAGCCCGGCCCTTGAGTACCGGGCAGTTTGTCTTTGTCGCCATCAGTTTCGCCTGCCTGGTGACGGTATTTTTGCAGGACGACTTTACCGTCGCCTATGTCGCCAACAATTCCAACTCGCTGTTACCCTATTACTACAAGGTCAGCGCCGTGTGGGGTGCCCACGAGGGTTCGCTACTGCTGTGGGCGTTAATACTCGCCGGTTGGACGCTGGCGGTGGCGATCTTTAGTCGCACCCTGCCACTCGACATGGTGGCCCGTGTGCTCGCGGTGATGGGCATGATTGCCGTTGGTTTTTATCTGTTTATGTTGCTCACCTCCAATCCCTTTGAGCGCCTTTTGCCCTTTCCGCCGGTGGATGGCAAAGACCTCAATCCCCTGTTGCAAGACATCGGCCTGATTATTCATCCACCCCTGTTATACATGGGCTATGTCGGTTTTTCGGTGGCCTTCGCCTTCGCTATCGCGGCCTTGCTGGCGGGGCGTATGGATTCGGCCTGGGCGCGCTGGACGCGACCCTGGACTAATGCCGCCTGGTCATTTCTTACGGTGGGTATTTTCCTCGGCAGCTGGTGGGCCTACTACGAACTGGGCTGGGGCGGCTGGTGGTTTTGGGATCCGGTGGAGAACGCCTCGCTGATGCCCTGGCTGGCCGGCACCGCTTTAATTCATAGCTTGGCGGCCTCGGAAAAACGCGGTCTGTTTCGCAGTTGGACCTTGTTGCTGGCGATACTCGCCTTTTCCCTGAGTTTACTGGGCACCTTTCTCGTGCGTTCTGGGGTGCTGACCTCGGTTCATGCCTTTGCCACTGACCCCACGCGTGGCGTGTTTATTCTGGCCTTTCTCGGTGTGGTGATTGGCGGCTCGCTGCTACTCTTTGCCCTGCGCAGTTCAACCCTCGGTGCGACGGCGAGCTTTAATTGGTTGTCTCGCGAGGCGGGCTTGTTGTTAAATAATGTACTGCTAGTGGTGACCCTGGCGATGGTGCTGTTGGGCACACTCTATCCCTTAGTGGCCGATGTACTGGGCTGGGGCAAGATTTCCGTCGGCCCGCCGTACTTTAATTTTTTCTTCGTCCCCCTCGGTTTATTACTGGTGTTGTCCATGGGCGCCGGTGCCAGTTTGCAGTGGAAGCGACAGACCCCCGGTAGCTTTATGCCCCTGTTAAAAGCCCCTGCATTTATTAGCCCTATATTGGCTGTGCTTTGGCTCTTGCTGGCGGGTTGGGATTTGAAGGTGGTCTCTCTAATCGGCTTAACAGCGGCACTTTGGTTGATTGTTTTTACCCTGCAAGATGTCTGGAAAAAATCCGCGCATTCCGCGGGGCGTGGCATCGGCATGGCCCGCTTAAAGCCCAGCTACTGGGGCATGGTCATTGCCCACCTTGGGATAGCCGTGCTCGCCATCGGCATTACCTTAACCAGTAATTACAGTGACCAGCGCGATGTGCGGCTGGTGACCGGTGAGCGCATTCAGGTCGCCGGCTACGGCTTTTTGTTTGAAAGCGTCGAGCAAGTGCGCGGCCCCAACTATATTGCCCAACAGGGTAGCTTCGCTGTTTTTGTCAGTGACGATGGCGTTGACGCTAAGCCCTTTACCACCTTACACCCGGAGAAAAGGCGCTACCTCGCCACCGGTAATATGATGACAGAAGCGGATATTGACGGCGGCCTGTTTCGGGATCTCTACGTTGCTCTCGGCGAGCCCCTGGGTGATGGTGCCTGGTCGGTGCGGGTCTATGTTAAGCCCTACATTCGTTGGATTTGGCTGGGCGCCATGATGATAGCCCTGGGTGGCGTGATCGCCGCTATCGACAAGCGCTACCGTAAAGCCCGCGTCAATGTACAACAGCCAGCGGTTGCTGCCCCGAGTGCTGCCAGCCCAGCCTTAGCACTCGCCAAAAAGGAAAGTTAAGCCCGTGGATAGAATTAAATTATTTATTCCCTTAATTATTTTTGTCGTGCTGGCCGCCATGTTGTATTGGGGCTTGGGGCGCGACCCCAATGCCATGCCCTCGGCTTTAATTAGCCGTCCGATGCCGGCCTTTCAGTTACCGGATTTACAACAATTACCGGCAGGTGAGGCGGGGGAGGAAAGCACCCCGGTGGTTATCGCCGAGGCCGATATGCTCACCGAGAAACTTTTTCTCGGTGAGGTCTCGCTATTAAACGTGTGGGCTACCTGGTGCGTTTCCTGCCGGGTCGAGCACCCCTATTTACTGGATATTGCCGAGACTGGGGTGCGCATTATCGGCCTTAACTACAAAGACGAGGTCGGGGCCGCACAACAGTGGCTGACAAAATTCGGTGATCCCTATACCCATACGATTGTCGATAACACGGGCGGTATGGGTTTAGATCTCGGTGTCTTTGGTGCCCCGGAAACCTATTTGGTTGACCACCTAGGAGTGATTCACTATAAGCACATCGGCGTGGTTGACGACAGAGTGTGGCGCAGCACCCTGCAGCCAAAGTATCAACAATTAGTCGCGGCCTTAGCCCAATCGGTTAATAAGCAATGATCGGCTCTCAACAGGGCGCTTCTTTATGTCATACCGCACAAGGCCCCTGCGTCATTTTTAAAACCCTACTCTTACTCTGTATTGCGCTGTGCCTGCCCGCCTGGGCTGTCATTGAGGTCGACCAACTCTCTAGCCCCGAGCTAAGTGAGCGCTACCTCCAGTTAGTGGCAGAGTATCGCTGCCCAAAATGTCAAAACCAAAACCTGGCCGAATCGAATTCACCAATCTCCGTCGACCTGCGTACCGAGATTCGTCGCCTGCTCGAAGAGGGCGCCAGTGATGCCGAGATCAGTGACTATCTGGTTGCTCGCTATGGCGAATTTGTTCTTTATCGCCCTAGGGTACAGAGCAGCACGTATTTACTGTGGCTGGCGCCGGCAGTATTACTGTTTTTCGGTTTGCTGGTGATTGTCTTTATTGTGCGTCGGCAAAAGCGTGCGGGTGCTGCTGTGCAGTCGGCACTGAGCGATGCAGAACAAGCGGCATTACAAGCCTTATTAAGTGAGGCGGAAAGCCGGAAAGGTAACACTAGCGATTCCAACAAGGCTGAAAAAGAGTGAATTTTTATTTAGTGGTCAGCGCATTTTTAGTGATGGCCGTGAGCTTCGTGCTCTACGGTTTTTTACCGGCTATTAATAAACGGCGTCGCAATAAAGTGGATGGGCCTAACTCGGCCGCTGAAGAAAGCGACGATCAACAGCAACAATTAAACATTGGCCTTTTTCACGAACAAAAAGCGGCTCTCGACAGCCAGCGTGATAGCGGGGCACTGGGTGACAGTGAATACGCCGAATTACTGGCCGATGCCCAAAGGCGTTTATTACAGGACGTTAAACACAGCAACACGCATGAGGCCGCATCATCACAGACGAGCAATCGCCCCAGCGGCAATTGGTTATTGCTTGCAGCGGCGCTGGCAATACTACCTTTCTCATTGTTCCTCTACGGCGAACTTGGCGCCGCTACGGATATGGACATTGCCAGCCTGCTACAACAAAGCCAAAGCCAGCAAGCAGCGGGACAGGGCGCAAACAGTGGCAGCGCGGATAAACTACACGCCGCCTTGTTAAGGGGCACGACGAGTCGCCCCGACAATCTCTATTACTGGGTGCTGTTAGCGCGGCTTGAGCAAGAGCGTAATGACTTTAAGGCCGCCGCCGCCGCCTATAAAAGTGCTTTAGTCGTTGCCCCGGACGATGCCGATATTCACGCCGAGCTGGCACAGATTTTATTTTCCCTGGCGGACAATACCCCCACGGAAGAGATGCAAGGGCATGCCCAACAAGCACTAGCCGCCGACCCAAGCAATGCCAGTGCTCTCGGTTTATTGGGTATCGCCGCCTTTGCCCATGAAGACTACCGTGGGGCTAGCACCTATTGGCAAGCGGCCCTGCAAAACACCCCAGCCATGTCGAGCAGTGCCGAAGCGCTGCGCTCCGGTATTAGCCGCGCCAAAGCCTTGTCGGGTGAAGCGGTTAGCGACTGGTCGGTGAGCCTTAAGGTTTCACTACCTGCGCCACTGGTAGCCCCGGCGGATGCCACCGTATTTATCTATTTGCGCGAGTGGCAGGGCAGGCCCATGCCACTGGTGGCACAGCGCGTACAAGTGGCCGACTTGCCGATGACTATTCAATTCGATGACACCATGGCGCTATCGCCGGAGCGTTTGCCCAGTGGTATTAGTCAGATCGAAGTTGTGGCGCGTATTGCTATGTCGGGTAATCGGCAATCGAGTAGTGGTGATTTAGAGGGGCGGCTGGGGCCTTTGGGAGCCGAGCAAATGGGGAAGCCTTTGAGCGTGGAAATCAATAGGCGTTTGCCATGAATCCGAAAGTCTATTGAAAATATGAATGATTTTTTTGAAAGTTTTCTGGTGCTGATAGCGCGAAAGGTGAAAGCAGGAAGCACTTACGTTGTTAAATTAAAAAAGAAATGAATATGGAAAACATATTAAAACAGCGTGTCGAATATTTAATTGATTTGTGTGAAAAGGTTCTAATCACAAGGCACAATAATGAGTTTGGTGAAGATCAATGTGAAAGTCGTATCCATAGCAAATATACAGCAGCAGGCTTGTCATTTTTTAAGAAGTATTTTGGGGAAGATCATCCTTTTTATACGGCATTTTCTTCTGCAGGTAGTAATTATGCCCCAATTGTAGAAAGAACCTTGGGAATACTAGAGGCCGTGTTGGATGAGGTTGAAAATGGGTGGCATCAAAGTGTTCGCAGTGTCGTCAGCGCCGAAGTGTTTTCTGATTTTCTAGAAATGGCCAATCACTTGCTGGAAGAAGGTTATAAAGATGCCGCTGCGGTAATGTTTGGCAGCACTCTTGAGGAACACATGCGCCAACTTGCTCGAGAAAACAATGTTGAAATTGAAGTAAGTGTTAATGGGAAAATCTCATTGAAAAAAGCTGACTTGCTTAATGCAGATCTTGTTAAAGCTGGTATATATAGCAAAATTGATCAAAAGAACATTACGGCATGGTTGGGCTTAAGAAACAGTGCAGCACATGGGAAATATGATGATTATTCAAAAGAACAAGTTACCTTTTTATCCCAGGCGCTTAATGGCTTTATGGCTCGAACCAAAGAATGAAATAACCAATACCTTACGGTTTCTATTGGTGCGTATACATCAAGTCTGCTGAATTCAATGTTAGGTTTCATTTTGCCCATTAAAAATAGGCACCTCACTAAGATCTGGTTACGACTTGTAAAAGAAGCCTTTTTTATCATTTAACACAGGAAACCCCATGATCTGGAATATCTATCTCTCAGGCGAAATACACACCGACTGGCGCCAGCAATTAAAACAGGGTTGCGAAGCCCACAATCTCCCCGTTGAATTCACCTCTGCCGTGACCGATCATCAAGCCAGCGACAGTGCCGGTGATGTACTGGGCGCCGAAGACAGCGGCTTTTGGCGCGATCACAAGTCGGCCAAAGTGAATGCCATAAGAACGAAAAACCTGATTGAAAACTGTGATCTGGCTGTTGTGCGTTTCGGCGACAAGTATAAACAGTGGAATGCGGCTTTTGATGCAGGCTATTGCGCGGCCTTGGGCACGCCCTATATCACCCTGCACAATGAGGATGTAATTCATCCCCTCAAAGAGGTCGATGCAGCGGCACTTGCTTGGGCGACAACGCCTGAGCAAGTGGTCGAAATACTTAAGTATGTGACCCGTCAGGCGTGAAGACTTCAAGCATTGTTAATGATGACGTTCGATGAAAAAAACCGATAAGAAAAATGAAAAGGCGATTACAGGCGCGCTGACGGCGGTTTGTCATATTGCCCTCGATGAGGTGGCTGGCTTTGAATGGCTCACCCATCGGGTTAATTACAGCCGCTTTCCCGACTCTCTGTCAGTGGTGTGTGTCTTCGCCACTGAGACGGATCTGGCCAATGCCTTGCTGGCTAAGCACGATGATTTCTTGCGCAGTGTTATCCGCGAAAAACTCAGTGCAGTGGGTATCGCCCTTCAAGATACATCGCAGCAAGTCAGCTTTGATAGTGAAGAGGCCTGTGAGCTTGAACACAAGGGTAAGTGGCAGCAGCGTTTGCGCTAAGTTGCTGGGCCTATTTTTAACAAGCGTAGTCTGTGTAGAAAGGCATCACACGATCTTATTGTTTGTTTATTACTGTTCAATAGAAAGGGTTTACTGTCATGAAAATGGATGAATCAATTAACGTCTTTGGTGAAACACTGGAGCTATGTGGTGGTAACCCGGTGACCGGGTTTTATCGCGACGGTAAGTGTAATACCTGTGACGAAGATGCTGGCTCACACACGGTCTGTATTGAGGCTTCAAAGGCGTTTTTGGAGTATTCACGGTTTCGCGGCAATGATCTTTCTACGCCGATTCCCGAGTTTGATTTTAAGGGCTTGAGACCGGGCGATAGCTGGTGCCTTTGTGCGGCGCGTTGGTTGGAGGCCGAGGAAAGTAATATGGCGCCGAGGGTTCATCTGCAACGCACACATATTAAAGCCCTTGAGATTGTGCCGATGGCCTTATTAAAACAATACGCGGTCGATCTGAATTAGTGCTGCGTCGCTAGGTGATACCCGCTGTTTTAAATATTACCTTCGCCAGCCTGTTAAGCTCCCCTAGTCAGTTGTTGGAGAAGCCAGTCTTACCATGAGCCAAATTAAACACGAAGATAAAGCTACTTATCAGGCGATTCATACACCGGAGCGGATCGCAAAACGCCTGCAGCATGGGCCCAGTTCTGTTTATCTTAAAGACTTTGTCTACGGCGCTGTCGATGGTGCGGTAACCACCTTTGCCGTTGTTGCGGGTGTTGCCGGCGCGGGAATGTCGGCCGGGGTGATTATTGTTCTCGGTTTTGCCAATCTGCTGGCTGATGGTTTTAGCATGGCTGTTAGCAATTATTTGGGGACGCGTGCAGAGAACCAATTTCGTGCTGAAACCCGCAAGCGAGAGCAGGATGAAATTGTTAAATGGCCCGAGGGTGAGCGCGAAGAAGTCAAACAAATTTATGCCCTAAAGGGCTTTGAGGGTGAGCTACTCGATCAGGTGGTCGATGTGATTACGGCTGATAATGAACGCTGGATCGACACCATGTTGCAGGAAGAGCACGGCATGAGCCTGCAAGACCACCATCCGGGCAAGGCGGGTTTTGCCACTTTTGTGGCGTTTTCACTGATCGGATTAATACCCTTATTGCCTTACCTCCTCAACTGGATAAACCCCGGTGCCGTGGCGAGTGCTTTCTTCTGGAGCTCGGCGCTAACGGCGGCGGCCTTTCTTTGGGTCGGTGCGGTGAAGGCCCGCTTTGTTAATCAGTCGCGGCTGGTTGGGGCGGTTGAAACGCTTGGTATTGGTGGCATTGCCGCCGTGCTGGCCTATGGTGCCGGTGTGATGTTGAAGGGTTTGGTCGAATAGATTTTGTGGTGACAGCGCTTAAAGGGTTTAGATTTTTTTATAGGGCAGCGCTTTGTGCTCTGCTACCTTGTGGTGGGTGTTTGACGAGGCCCGTTGTGAGTGTACAGGCGACGGCGACAAAGGCCGATGAGGCTAGCATACAAGCCTCCAGTCCCTGCCACTGATAGATTAGGCCCGAGAGTAGGGCTCCAGCCAAGCGCCCTCCGGCGTTCGCCATGTAGTAAAAGCCGACATCGAGGGAGACGCCATCGCGCCGGGCATAGGCGACGATGAGGTAGGAGTGCAGGGAGGAATTAATGGCGAAGAGAATGCCGTAAATAGCCAGTCCCAAAATTAAAATCGTCGCCGGTGCGGCCAGTGTGTAGTGCAGGGCTATCGCTATTACAGCGGGAATGAGGCCGAGGGGCAGTATCCATTGCAGGGCGGTTTTGCCATCGGGGCTTTGGCACTTGCCGTGCCGGGTCAGTTTCGGTGTTATCGATTGCACCGCGCCGTAGCCGATGATCCACAGGGCTAATAAGCTACCGACAGCGGTATAACTCCAGCCCAGTACGCTTTGTAAGTAGACGGGAAGGGCGACGACAAACCAGATATCTCTGGAACCAAAAAGAAAAAAGCGCGCTGCGGAAAGCCGATTAATGGCGGGGCTTTTTGAGAACAGCTCACGAAACTTGGGCTGGTACTGGCTTCTACCCATACCTCTATCGAGGAGTAGAAAGCTGGCGATGCAGACCAATAGTAGGCCGAGGAATAAAATCAGAATGGCGGCACGAAAGCCAACGCTGGAGAGCAGCAGTGCGCCGATAAAAAATCCCGCGCCTTTTAAGGTGTTTTTTGACCCGGTGAGCAGGGCCACCCAGTGATAAAGCTTGCCCTGGGCATTGTCGGGTAGTAGCAATTTAATACTGCTTTTTGCGCTCATTTTATTCAGGTCTTTGGCGATGCCCGATAATGCCTGAGCGGCCATCACATACATCAGTGAGAGCCAGGCAGGGTCGATTAGCAACATGCCCAGTGCCAGCATTTGTAAAGCCAGGCCAATATGTAGGGTGGTATTGAGTCCGGTGCGGGCGGCCAGCCAGCCACCGAATAAATTCGTCACCATGCCGAAGAATTCATAAAACAAAAATAGCGCGGCAACTTCAAAGGGGCTGTAACCCAGTTGGTGAAAATACAAGACCACCAACATGCGCAGGGCACCGTCGGTGAGGGTGAAGCCCCAGTAGCTGAGCGTGACCATCATGTATTGGCGCAGGGTGTGGCTCATTGCAGTGAGATCAACTCTGGGCTAGCTTGTTAATGGAGCGGCCCACTTTTAGCGCCAGTTCCATCAGTCGATTAACGTAGCCAATTTCATTGTCGTACCAGGCGAGAATCTTCACCTGGGTTTGATTGATGACCATGGTTGATGGCGCATCGATAATACTGGAGCGGATGTCGTCGGTGTAATCGACCGATACCAGTGGTGTTTCTTCGTAACCCAGAATGCCGCTTAAGCGGCCCTTGGCGGCTTCCTGTAAGGCTTTATTAACGAACTCCACGCTGGTTGGGGTTTCGACCTCAAATACACAGTCGGTGAGCGAGGCGTTCGCCAGCGGCACACGTACCGCGATGCCGTTAAGGCGACCCTTCAATTCAGGGAATATTTCGGCAATGGCCGTGGCCGAGCCGGTGGTGGTGGGTATTAACGACAGGCTGCTAGCGCGAGCGCGGCGCAGGTCGCTGTGGTATTCATCGAGAATACTCTGGGTGTTGGTGATGTCGTGAATGGTGGTAATGCTACCGTGCTTAATGCCCAGTGTTTTTTGAATGACATCAATCACTGGGGCCAGACAGTTAGTCGTACAGGATGCGGCAGTAACGATGTGGTGCGTGTCGGCCTGATAGAGATGCTCGTTGACACCCATAACAATATTCAGGGTGCCGTCTTTAATCGGAGCGGAGACGACGATTTTTTTAATCCCCTTTTCTTTATCCAATGGGCTCAGTAGCGGAGCCAGTGCTTGTGTGGATTTAAAATGTCCCGAGCATTCAAGTAAGAGATCGACGTCGTGTTTGGCCCAGGGAGAGGCCTCGAGTTCGGTATTTCGTGAATAAGTAATGGCCTTGCCGTCGATGACAATCTGGTCACCGTCGACACTGACATCGTGGGGCCAGGTACGATGCACGGAATCGTATTTCAGCAAATGGGCTGCCGTGGCGATATCGCCTGCGGGCTCGTTGATATGCACGAACTCCAGCGCCGACCAATCCCAGGCGGCACGCAGTGCCAAACGGCCGATGCGACCAAAACCATTAATCCCTATTTTAATCGTCATTGTCTTACTCCTTCATGATGGCTTCTGTCTGTCCTGCTAAAAATGTATATGCGTATAAACAGATGTCTTGTGTGGTTGCGGTGTCAGTTGCGCATTGCATTTAGTACTTGAAGTTAGGACTTAATGAATCAGTTGTTTCGGCTAGGCGTGTAAGCGTGTACTCAGCTACAGTCTCGGCTGGCACAGGCGCTAAACTGTAGAAGATCTGCCTGTAATGAAGCTGAGTTATCGGCAGAGCGATGAAACAAGGCTAAGAACTTATCAATGAACGGTGACACTTTGATGACCTGATAATAAATCCAGACACCCTCGCGACGGGTGCTGAGCAGGGCATTATTACGCAGGTAGGCTAAATGGCGGGACACCACGCTTTGTGACAAGCCCAGGGTATCGACAATATCGCAAACGCAAAGCTCGCCCTTGTCGAGTAGTAAAAAAAGAATGCGCAGGCGCACAGGCTCTGAGAGGCACTTAAACAGGCTAGCGTATTCGTCAGTATTCATCGCGGCAACTATATTTGCATGGCCAAATATAGTCAAGCCGCTGGAATTATAAGTCAGTGTCTAAGCTGCGGTTCGGCGGCACTAGTCAATCAGATTTACAGGTGACTTAGAGTGATTGTCTTGAACCGCTTCTAAATACTGTGGTCTACTTGCTGACTATGATTAGTGCAAATAAAACAAGCCGTTTGCCGAAGAGTGCATCTTTGTCCTCTTTCAGGCAGCGCTTGTCTTATCTGCTGGCATTGCTGTTTGTCTTTGTTTCCCTCAACCCGGCTCAGGCGGGTATGGCTATGGGGCAGGGCATGATGAGTGTCGCTATGGATACAAGCGATTCTACTATTCAGTCTGCAATGGCTTTGAACGACATCTCCCAGAGCGGCGAGCTGGCAGGTGAGGGCAGTAGTGGTCATATGATGAATCAGGGCGATGATTGTCAGTCTGACTGTGATTGTTGTCCCGGCTTGTGTTCTGCCTATCTACCGACCAACTTGTATGCATCAACTTTTCTGCCCGCTAACTTTGCGCTGGCTGATTCCACTTTCCAGGGTAAGGTTTCCACCAGTACCCGCTTGTTTCGTCCCCCCATTTCCCACTAAGACAGGATAGCTGCGCCTGTAAATAGGCCTTGCTAGATAGTGGGAGCTGTGATTTCGCTCCTTATTATTTCAACCGCTACTTGGCGGTGTCATAAATTTGCTGGCTATTTCCCCTTCTTTTTTAGGTGGAGTAGTGGCAAAGAAAAGTAATAAAGAGAACAAAAATGCAAATTGTAGTCCTTAGTTTGGCGCTAATATTATCGGGCTTTATGAGTAAAGGCTGGGCAGATCCAGCAGTTGTCCCTCAGCGTACACTGAGCCTACAGCAAGCCATTCGTTATGCCGTCAACAACGACCCCTGGTTAAAGGGCAATGAACTTAACGAGAGAGCCCTGTTGGCAGACAGTATTGCCGATGGTGAATTACCTGATCCGAGCTTAAGTGTCGGGCTGCTTAACCTGGCGACGGACACCTTTGATTTTGATCAGGAGCCAATGAGCCAGTTTAAGGTGGCTCTTGCGCAGACCTTCCCCCGTGGCGATACCCTTAAATTAAAACGCCGACAAAAACGTCAACAAAGCGCGACCTATCCCTTTTTACGGGCAGACAGAAAAGCGCGGGTCGCCTTAAAAGTCAGTTGGCTATGGCTCGATACTTTCCTGGCCCAGCAGAGTGTGGCCTTAATCGAAAATAACCGGCTTTTATTCGAGCAGCTGGTTGATATTGCCCACGCCAACTACACTGCCACCTCCGGCTCTACACGCCAGCAAGATGTGATTCGTGCCGAGCTTGAGTTGAGCCAGCTCAATGACCGTCTGAGTTTGCTTTGGCAAGATCACGATGCCTCGCGGCAGGCGCTGGGGGAATGGTTGTCACCAGAACAGCTGAATAGGGCCTTATCCAACAGGCTGCAAAATAATAGTCTGTCGCCGATTGTTTTTGAAAACGCTCCACAAATGATGCGTCATATTGTCCTCCACCCTCGGGTACAGGCGGTTGATAGAAAAATTTCATCCGTCACCACTGGGTTAGAGCTGGCTCGCCAGCAATATAAACCCGAGTGGGGTGTTAATGCCGCCTACGCTTATCGCGATGATGCGCCTGGCGGCAATGATCGCGCCGATTTTGTCTCCATGGCGATTACCGTCGATTTACCGCTGTTTACCACCAACCGGCAGGACCAGCGCGTGTCGGCGGCAAACTATCGGCGGGCCTCTGTGCAGACTGAGCGCGACCTGGTGCTACGAGAATTACTCGCTGGCTACCAACAGGCAAGGGCCAAATTACATCGCCTCGATGAACGACAGACTCTCTACCGGGAGTATCTGTTGCCACAAATGCATGACCAGGCCGATGCAACATTGGCGGCGTACACGTCTGACGGCGGTGATTTTACCGAAGTGATGCGGGCGCGTATTGCTGAGTTAAATACAAAAATCATGGCTTTGGAATTGCAGGTAAAGCGCCAAAAAGTACTGGCCAGCATGCACTATTTCGTGACGGCTAGCGCTGTGAATGAGCCGCTTAAGGGAGAAATAAAATGAAGAATACGGGACTATTTTTCCTGGCTTTATTAATGGGCGTTATTGGCACAGCCGGCTATTTCAATTGGCGGCCTACGCAATCCGCTAAAACCACTGGGGCTGCCGCTGACCCCCTATATTGGCAAGCGCCGATGGATGCCAGTTATCAGCGCGATGAACCGGGCCTATCGCCGATGGGTATGCCTCTGGTGCCGGTGTTTGCAGAGTCCTCCGAGGGGGCGGTAGAAGCGGGCTTGGTGACAATATCCCCGCAGGTTGAAAATAATCTTGGCGTGCGCACGGCTGAGGTAATGTTTAAACCCCTGAACATTATGATTAATACCGTTGGCTATGTAGGTTTTGATGAAGACCGTTTAATTCATGTTCACCCTCGCGTTGAGGGCTGGTTGGAGCAGCTCTATGTGAAATCGGAGGGTGAATCGGTGACGGCCGGCCAGCCCCTTTATGCGCTGTACTCGCCGAAATTGGTGGCGGCTCAGGAGGAATTTGTACTCGCTCTACAGCGGGGCAATCAACGTTTGATCCGCTCTGCTGAAGAGCGCTTGCTTACTTTACAAGTGGCACAGGCGCAAATTAATGCCTTAAAGCAATCGCGCAAGCCGACAAAAACCATTGTCGTACATTCGCCCCAAGCCGGTGTTATCGCCAACCTGGGTGTGCGAGAAGGTATGTTTGTCAAACCCGGTACAGCTTTAATGTCGGTCGGTGCGCTGGATGAAGTTTGGGTCACCGCTGAGGTTTTTGAACGCCAGGCCGGAGTACTGGCAGCGGGCAATGCGGTAACCATGTCACTGGATTATTTGCCGGGTAGGCAATGGCAGGGGCAGGTCGACTACATTTATCCCATTCTCGATAATAAGACGCGAACCGTGCGGGTACGTTTGCGCTTTGCCAATACCGATGCCCTGCTTAAACCGAATATGTTTGCCCAGGTGAATATTTACAGCGGTAAATCTCAAGCGACCTTACAGGTGCCGAGGGAGTCGCTTATTCGCACCGGCAGACAGGATAGGGTGGTGCTGGCTTTGGGGGATGGCCGTTTTAAATCCGTGGCGGTAACCTTGGGGCGGGTCGGCGCCAGTGAAGCCGAAATTCTCAAGGGGCTTGAGGTAGGCGATAGAGTAGTTAGCTCAGCTCACTTTTTACTGGATTCGGAATCGAGTATTGATTCGGATTTTCAGCGTATGTCCAGAGACTGAGGGCGGCGAGATGATAAAAACAATTATTCTTTGGTCGATTAACAATCGCTTCCTGGTAGTGCTCGGAACCTTACTGTTAGTGGGTGGAGGCTTATTCGCCCTTAAAAATACGCCGATTGATGCCATCCCCGATCTCTCCGATGTACAGGTGATTATCAAAACCACCTATCCGGGCCAGGCCCCCCAGGTGGTCGAGGATCAGGTGACGTATCCGCTGACCACAGCCATGTTGTCGGTACCCGGGGCGAAGACGGTGCGCGGTTACTCTTTTTTTGGCGACTCGTATATTTATGTCATTTTTGATGACGACACGGATTTATACTGGGCCCGCAGCCGGGTGCTCGAATATCTTAGCCAGGTGACGCCGACCTTGCCGCCCACGGCGAAGCCGCAACTCGGCCCTGATGCCACGGGCGTAGGCTGGATTTATATTTATGCCTTAACCGATAAAAGCGGTCAACACGATATTAGTCAGCTGCGCAGTTTGCAGGACTGGTTTTTAAAATATGAATTACAAACCGTGCCGGGTGTGTCAGAAGTGGCTGCCGTGGGCGGTATGGTCAAACAATATCAGATCAAGGTCGACCCGGAAAAACTCCGCGCTTTTGGCATTCCTCTGAGCCATATTAAAAAAGCGGTGCAGCGCAGTAATCAGGAAATTGGCGCCTCGGTGGTTGAAATGGGTGAGGCCGAATACATGGTGAGAGTCAGTGGTTATTTACAGAACCGGGCGGACCTTGAAAGTATTCCCCTAGGGTTGAATGTAAAGGGTACGCCTTTACTGCTGAAGGACATTGCCGATATTAATTTGGGGCCGCAAATGCGCCGCGGTATTGCTGAGCTTAATGGCGAGGGCGAAACCGTCGGTGGCATTGTGGTGATGCGCTACGGCGATAATGCTCAGGAGACGATTAATAAAGTAAAAACCAAACTTGATGAGTTGAAACTCGGTCTGCCCGAAGGTGTTGAAATTATCACCGTTTACGATCGCTCGGGCTTGATCGAAAGCGCGGTCAGTAATTTATGGCATAAGCTGCTGGAAGAATTTGCCGTGGTGGCACTGGTTTGTATGGTGTTTTTATTCCATATCCGCTCATCCCTTGTTGCTATCATCAGTTTGCCAGTGGGGATTTTAACTGCCTTTATTATTATGAATCTGCAGGGCCTGAATGCCAATATCATGTCCTTGGGGGGTATTGCTATCGCCATTGGTGCGATGATTGATGGCGCTATCGTGATGATAGAAAATATGCACAAGCATTTGGAAGGTGAAAAACTCAGTGATCTTAATCGTTGGCAAATTGTCGCCAAAGCGGCCACGGAAGTGGGGCCGGCACTATTTTTCAGCTTATTAATTATTACCGTCAGTTTCCTGCCGGTGTTCACCCTCGAGGCGCAGGAGGGGCGTATGTTCGCGCCACTGGCCTACACCAAAACCTATGCCATGGCGGCATCTGCCATTTTGGCGATTACACTGGTGCCGGTATTAATGGGCTATTTCGTGCGTGGCAACATTCGTCCGGAACATGAAAACCCGCTCAACCGTTTCTTGAATAAGCTCTATACACCCTTGCTACAGAAAGTATTGATCTATCCTAAAACCACTATATCGGCTGCATTGCTGGTAACACTGCTGGGCTTGTGGCCGGCCAGTAAAATTGGCAGTGAATTTATTCCCGCCCTCGATGAGGGGGATTTAATGTATATGCCCATTACCTATCCCGGTATTTCAATTGGCAAGGCGCGAGAGCTTCTGCAGCAAACAGACAAACTGATTCGCACAGTGCCCGAAGTGAAAACAGTATTCGGTAAAATGGGTCGAGCGGAAAGCGCCACCGACCCAGCCCCCTTAAGCATGATAGAAACTTTTATTCAGTTTAAGGATAGAGAGCAATGGCGCGAGGGTATGACGCCAGAAAAACTCCGCCAGGAGCTGGATGCACGCCTGCAATTCCCCGGCGTGACTAACGCCTGGGTGATGCCGATTAAAACCCGTATCGACATGCTGGCCAGCGGTATTAAAACCCCGGTGGGTGTTAAAATTGCTGGGCCAAAATTAAAAGAAATCCAGGCCATTGGTTTACAACTTGAAACAATTCTCAAGGCTGTGCCAGGTACGTCGTCGGTGTACTCAGAGCGAGTCGCCGGTGGGCGCTATATTAAAGTGGATATTGATAGAGAGCGGGCGGCGCGTTACGGGCTGACCATTGCCGACGTGCAGCAAGTTATTGCCACAGCTATTGGCGGTGTTAACGTTACCCAAACCGTTGAAGGGCTGGAGCGCTATCCGGTGAATATTCGCTATCCTCAGGCTTACCGTGATTCTGTTGAGCAGTTGGCTCTATTGCCCATCGTCACAACACGGGGTCAACGGCTTGCCCTTGCTGATGTGGCGCGGGTGTATATCGAAGATGGGCCGCCGGGTATTAAAAGTGAAAATGCCCGTGTTAATGGCTGGTCCTTTATTGATATTAAAGATGTCGATATTGGTACTTATGTGAAGCGTGCACAGCAGGCTGTCAATGAGCAAATAGACTTGCCCCCGGGCTATTCCCTGACCTGGGCTGGGCAGTATGAATACATGATGCGGGCCAAAGAAAAGCTGGCTTATGTGGTGCCCTTTACGGTACTTATTATTGTTTTATTGCTGTATTTAAATTTCCGTAATGTTACCGAGGTGGCGATTATTATGGGCACCTTACCCATGGCTGTGGCCGGTGGCTTGTGGCTGATGTACTTCGCCGATTACAACTTCTCTGTTGCGGTGGGTGTTGGTTTTATTGCTCTGGCCGGTGTGGCCGTGGAGATTGGTGTGATTATGCTGGTGTATCTTAATCAAGCTTGGCAGGTGACGATTACCGAATGCGAAAGGGAAGGCCAGACGTTGAATGAGGCTAAGCTGATACAGGCTGTGATGCGCGGTGCCGGCCAGCGCGTGCGCCCCGTGATGATGACAGTCGCGGCGATTATTGGCGGTTTGTTACCGATTTTACTCGGCTCTGGCACCGGCTCTGAAGTGGTGAGCCGTATCGCCGCGCCCATGGTTGGCGGTATGGTCAGCGCTCTGGCATTGGTTTTATTGGTGTTGCCGGCAGTTTATTATCTGTGGCGTAAAGCACAGCTTGGCACGGCAGATAGCTAGCCAGTTAATATTCGGAGATACATGATGGAAACACTAGTGGCAGGTGGAGGCCTTATCTTTGCTTTAGAGCCTCATCCTCTGGCCGCCTCTTTGGCGGAGCAACTTGCTTTTGAACAGGGTAAAACAAGCCAGCGATTATTTCCTGACGGCGAATTTTATTTACGGATTGAAACGCCAGTGAAAGACAAGCACTGTATTGTGCTTGCCGATCTATCCCACCCCAACAGCAAATATTTACCCCTTATATTTTTAATAGAAACCCTGCGTGAACTGGGTGCCGCTTCGGTGGGTTTGGTAGCGCCCTATTTAAGTTATATGCGACAAGATAAGCGCTTTATTGAAGGTGAAGCCATAAGCTCACGCATTTTTGCCCGTCAGTTGTCGAGCCAAATAGACTGGCTGGTGACAATCGACCCCCACCTGCACCGGTATCGCAGTCTGGATGAAATTTATTCCATTCCCAGTCGCGTTGTCGCAGGGGCACCCCTACTCGCCGATTGGCTGCAGGGACAGGTAAACCTGCTACTGGTTGGGCCAGATGCAGAGAGCGAGCAATGGGTGTCACAGATTGCTGAACAAAGCGGCCACCCCTTTGTGATAGGTAGTAAGCAGCGCTTTGGTGATCGCGATGTGCGCGTCAGCTTGCCAGACCTGAGCTCTTATCAGCAGCACGTAGCGGTGATTATTGATGATGTTATCGCCAGTGGCCAAACTATTTTAAAATGCATTGCGGCATTACAGACACAGGGTGTTGAACGCATAAAATGTGCGGGCGTACACGGGATATTTGCCGATGGTGCTGATGCGCAATTACTTGCCGCTGGCCTCGAGGAGCTGGTGACCACGAATACGATTGTTCACCCATCTAATGCCATGGATATTACCGGCTTGTTGATAGGGCCAATACGTGAATTCCTGCAAGAACTCATCATTGAAAGCTAATTTACGATGAACTTTGTTCTTACATTGTTATTAACGTTTATGGTCGTGTCGATCGCTTTGTGGATATTTCTTCACATCGGCACCCCAGTTTATCGCCTCGATAAAAATAACGTAATCACTCTTTTAGAACTTGTACTGGCCGGCAATGCCACCGAGAATGACTGGCATGTTTTTATCGGTATCCCACTGCGCCACAATGAGTTTTTGCAGGCGATTCAACAGCGTTGTTCAGATCTTAGTGAGACTGAATATGTCGGCGAAAGCAGTGCGACCCTTTTTACCGAGAAAGGGACACAGGCTTTACAATTAATTCTTGAAGAATTAAAGCATGAGGATTTGAATGAATAACCTTTCTACAGCTGCGCGATTTATTTTATTTGCGGCAGCCTTCGTTATTGTCGTCGCCGGGCTTAAAACGGCGGAGCCCTTGCTGGTACCTTTTTTATTGTCGGTATTTATTGCCTTAATTTGTTCGCCACTATTAGTGTGGCTTAAATCAAGGCGGGTACCCAGTGGCCTGGCTATTTTACTGATTGTGTTTGGTGTCGTTTGCCTGGGGGCAATAGTTGGTGCTGTGGTGGGTTCGTCGATTCGGGAGTTTCGTGCCGATTTGCCGGAATATCAGCTGCGCTTACAGATAATGAGCAGCGGCCTTCAACAGTGGTTGGTGGGCAAGGGTATAGTCTTAGACTCCGCGATCTGGCAGCAAAGCTTTAACCCCAATGTCGCGATGCAACTGGTGGGTAATACCCTGGCTTCTTTTGGCAATGTGATGACCAATGCTTTTTTAATTTTGCTCACGGTGATCTTTATTCTTGCCGAAGAAGTCGGCTTTCGAGAAAAGCTACTCAATGCCCGAGGCGGTGGACAGGGTTCGCTTGAGGGACTTGAGAGTTTTACCCGCAGTGTTAATCGTTATCTGGCCATCAAAACCTTGCTCAGCCTCGCGACAGGCTTGTTGGTTTTACTCGTGCTGTGGATACTGGATGTTGATTACCCGGTGATGTGGGCCCTGCTGGCCTTCTTGCTAAACTTTGTACCCACAGTCGGTTCCTTTTTGGCGGCTGTGCCCGCCGTGTTGTTGGCACTGATTCAATTGGGGCCGACAGAGGCAGGTTTTCTCGGCATGGCCTATGTGGTCATTAACCTGTTGATCGGCAATATTATTGAGCCACGCTGGATGGGCAAAGGTTTGAATTTATCGCCTTTAGTGGTGTTCCTGTCGTTGGTTTTCTGGGGCTGGGTGCTGGGGCCAGTTGGTATGTTGTTGTCTATCCCTCTGACCATCTTGGTTAAAATTGCCCTGGAAAGTGATACTGAAACCGCATGGCTTGGCATTATGCTGGGTTCAGGTAAGGATCAGCTGAAGGCCGTAAAACGACAAGAGGATGAGCTTTGAGTACAGGCTCTCATCTCTACCATCGTCAACTAGAAACTCATATTCAGGGCTTGTTGCCCTATGCACACTTAAAACTTTCGACTCTTCATTTTGAAAATCCGACGAATCGCGAAATAAAGCTCTGGTTGATTGATCCTGATGGAATGGATACACCTTTAAGCGAACAGGAAACCAGTGCGATTTTTGCCAATCCACCTTATTGGAGTTTTTGCTGGGGTAGTGGCCTGGCGCTAGCCGAGCGTCTACTCAATGGTGCCCATTCAGTAAAAGGCAAAACAGTACTGGATTTTGGTTGTGGCTCTGCAGTTGTTGCAATAGCCGCTGCACTGGCGGGGGCTGATAAGGTTATTGCCTGTGATCTTGATCCTCTGGCGCTTAAAGCGAGCGCATTGAATGCCAGTGAAAATGGAGTTGAACTCGAGCACCTGGATGATTTTTTTACATTCGAGGGCAAAGTGGATATTTTGTTTGCATCTGACGTGCTTTACGATCCCGATAACAGACCGTTGGTGCAGCGTTTTCGAGAGGTGGCAAAGGAAGTTGTGATAGCGGATTCACGGGTGAAAAGTTTTGCTGAGCAAGGCTTTACTCTTTGTGATCAGGTGCGGGCTGTTACAAAACCGGATTTTGGCGAGTTAGAAAGTGTCAAACAGATTCGTTTTCATCAGAGTCGGCGGAGTCAAGACTGCAGTGTTGGCAATGAGCAATGATTAGTTGAAGGGCTCGAGTAGCTCTTATTGGTAAAGACTCTAAGGTAGCGCTAGAGTGTGGAGAGCGTTGCCCCGAGCCACGTTAAGGCCTGAGGCAACACCTATTATCAATATTTACTCGCTGTCAGTGCCGCTCGATGGCTCTTTAATTTTATCTTCGACATGATCAACAGCAGTCTCGGCTGTCGACTTGGCCTTGGAGGCGACATCTTTAACAGCTCCCCTCAACTCTTCGGCATTACCGGCATCGGAGTCATCCCCTCCACAAGCAGACAAGCCAAAGATAACAACGCTGAATAACGCAGCTATAACTGCAGGTTTCTTGAATACGGACATACGAGGAACTCCTTGATTAAAGGCTTAATGCGAAGTGCATTAAGGAAAGTGCATTTATAGCGATTATGGGGGAAAGGTCAACTGTTATTCATGCTTTTTGTACTTTGCATCAAGCAGACTTATAGTTGCCTCTGGAATAAGTTTTTTAAATATCACGGAGGCCTTAAGCCCTTTTGTTAAACTCCCCAGCTAATTTAAAAATTTGAGGTCGTCGGTGATAAAGCAGCTTGGCAATGAGCTTTGCCCAGAAGAGGCGGTTGAGCAATTTTTACACTCTACGGATAGTGCTTTGACTCTGCGCTATAACTTCAAGCAGTACTATTTATCCGGCGAGCCGTCACTCGAGCTGTTAGCCATGCTGTTTAAAGGTAAGGACGGTTTACACCTGGTAATAAGCGACAAGGTCGATGAGGCAGAGGCTATTATCACTGAAGTCGGCAAGCCTTTGACCCATCATTCGTTGCGTTATTTATCCCTGCGCTTAGCGGCCCCTCTTTTCAATCTCGACAAACTCCTTGAATTACAGCCCGTATCAATCGGTAAACCCTGGGGTCAAGAAATTTGGTTTACCGGTATTGAAGCCCGTGGTCAGTCGGGCTTTAGTGATGGTGTATATAGCGTGCCCATTCCCTGGGTATTGGCACTGCTACCCAAGCGCTTGCTTGGGACTGAACACACAAGTTTGAACTTACTGAAGATTCTCGATCCTTTACCCGAGCCCGTTTATGGCGATCTTTATTTTGAACTGCACGAAGAAAAGCGTGAAGTTTATGTCGTCACCCATGTCGACAGGCAGTGCTGGCCCGATGGTGAGGGCGCTATTCGTTTTGGCTTTGATGCCAGTGTCCGCGATGAGTTTGGTGGGCCGGATGAATTTCGCCAAGCCTATCTACAGACGGTACAACACTATGAGCAAGTAAGACGTAAGATTGATGGCATCTTCGACCAGCAGCGTCGAGAGCAGGGGCTGGGTTTGAATCAGCCCGTCGAGGCGGACTTGTTAAAGGAGTGGCATCAACAGCTAACACCTGAGCTTCAGCAAGAGGAGGAGGGGTTGCGAGAGGCAATGAATCGCTTTACGCATATGCGGAGCCTGCGTGAGGGCGATGTGGTCAAAGTCCCCTGTTTGACGCCACACGCCTTGCAACACGGTGTGCGTACAGTGGAATTCCAGACGCCGGTTTATGAGCGCAAAATCCTCGCTTTTGGACAAAAAGTCCTGACTCAGGGTCGCTGGGATACTAAAGAGGCAGTGGCGTTGATGTCCCTGCAGTCCAAGGCTGATCAGCAGCAGGATGTGCTTGAAGAGGGGCAGGGCTTGCATCGCGAACAAATTGTCGCCTTTGACGATTTTTACGTGCAGCGTATTACATTGTCACCCGGTGCTTGTTGGCCAATACCTACTACAGAGAGTTATAAACTATTAATGGTGGTCGCAGGTGAGATTGATCTTGGCGCTGATGCTGCACCATTAAAAGCCGAGCAGGCGGTCTTATTGCCCGCTCTTGGCTCGCCCACAGTCATCACTAATTGTGGTCGGGGAGATGGCATCGTTTTGCTGTCCCAACCCCTTGCTGCTATTTAAAAGCGCCGACGCCTGTTGCGTGTTTTGTGTTCAGTATACAAGTTGCCAAAAACTGTTGTGCAAGAGAAGCAGGAATGTCGCGGTATTCTGTTGCCCCGGAGCAGACGCTGTGGCAAAATCTGCGCCCCTTTGCGGGGTGAGGCAAGTTTCACTCTGTACAAGTGAGAAATTTGTACCCGTAAACCTAAAGGGTGCAGGTGGATCAAATCGTGGTGATACTCGCTGCGAGCAGGTTTAGCGGAAGTGGTGAAATTGGTATACACGCTGGTTTTAGGTACCAGTGCCGTAAGGCGTGGGGGTTCAAGTCCCCCCTTCCGCACCAACTATTTATTGAGTATCCCCCTAGTGGGGTACTTCAGGCTTAATTCATAAATTTAAATCATTGTAGTGAGGACAATCCATGCAGGTTTCTATAGAGACAACCTCCGGGCTCGAAAGACGTATGACTGTGGGTGTTCCCGCTGAAGAAATTGATAAAGAGATTGCTCAACGTCTGCAGAAGGCATCGCAGACAGTACGTATCGATGGCTTTCGCAAAGGTAAAATCCCCGCCAAGGTGATCAAGCAACGCTTTGGTGCCGGTGTGCGCCAGGAAGTGGTAGGCGAAGTATTGAGCCGTACTTTTTATGAGGCGGTGACGAAAGAAGAACTGCGTCCCGCCGGTCAGCCTGCCATTGAGCCGGTAAAAGACGAAGAGGGTGCTGATCTCGAATATATCGCAACTTTTGAAGTCTATCCTGACGTTGAGCTGCAGGACTTCGCTCAAATAAACATCGCCCGTCCTGTTGCGACTGTCTCTGATGAAGATCTTACCGATATGGTTGAGAATTTGCGCAAGCAACGCGCTAGCTGGGATGAGGTTGAGCGCGCTGCGGCAGATGGCGATCAGGTCAACGTCGACTATAAAGGCACACAAAACGGTGAAGAATTCCCCGGTGGTACCGCAGAAGCCTCTGACCTAGTGTTGGGCTCCGGTCGTATGATCCCCGGTTTTGAAGACGGCATCGTTGGTTTGTCGGCGGGTGACGAGAAAACAATTTCTCTGTCATTTCCCGATGATTATCATGCGGAAGACCTTAGGGGCGCCGCAGTTGAATTTGCCGTTAAAGTGAATGCAGTTAAAGAACAAACACTACCCGAACTCAACGATGAGTTTTATGAGCAGTTTGGCGTAAAAGAAGGTGGTGAAGAGAATTTTCAGGTAGAGATTCGCTCGAATATGGAGCGAGAGCTGGAAACAGCGATTAAGAACAAAGTTAAGTCTCGCTTGATGACGCAGCTACAAGACTTACACAGCGTTGACATTCCTAAGGCCTTGTTAAGTAATGAAATTCAGGCTTTACGCCAGCAAATGTTGGGCCAGTTTGGCGAGGGTGCCGCGCAAATGGATATGTCTATTTTCCCCGATGAGCTGTTTGCTGACGAAGCAGGCAAGCGCGTTTCGCTGGGTCTATTAATGGCTGAAATTGTTAAAGCAGCCGAAATTACTGTCGATAACGATAAAGTAAAAGCATTCATTGAAGACCGGGCGGCCAGCTACGATGATCCCGAGCAAGTGGTTCAGTATCACTACTCCAATGAAGAACTGCTCAATAGCGTGCAGTCTGCGGTAATGGAAGAGCAGGTTGTCGATCATGTTTTGAGTCTGGCCAAAGTGGACGAAGAGGCGACTGACTATAAAGGTGCTCTCACGCCAGATCCGGCTGTACCTGGCGAGTCTGACGAAAGCGAAGACTGATTTAATTGCCTGGTGTAGAGTAGAGCGTTGCAATACTGAAATCTGGCCCAATGACAGGGAGTGTTGCCCGCGTACCAATGCGGGCTTTATTGGCTGATTATTAGGCGAGTTGTTACTGATTAATCCGGAAATTGACTATGGTCCACGATGGTATGAACTATAATAACGAGACCAGGGCAGCAGGTGGCCTGGTGCCAATGGTTGTTGAACAAACTGCTCGCGGTGAGCGCTCTTTCGACATCTACTCTCGCTTGCTTAAAGAGCGGGTAATTTTTTTGGTCGGCCCCGTTGAAGACTTTATGGCCAACCTAGTTGTTGCGCAGTTACTGTTTCTCGAGTCCGAAAACCCCGATAAAGACATCCACCTTTATATTAATTCCCCAGGTGGCTCGGTAACAGCTGGCATGGCTATTTATGACACCATGGAGTTTATTAAGCCCGATGTTAGCACCATGTGCATTGGTCAGGCGGCGAGTATGGGCGCCTTCCTTCTGGCGGCAGGCGCGCCAGGTAAGCGATTTTTGCTGCCTAATTCGCGCTGCATGATTCACCAGCCCAGTGGCGGTGCTCAGGGCCAGGCCTCAGATATTCATATTCAAGCCCAGGAAATCCTTAAAATCCGTGAGCAATTGAACCAGGCGATGGCCAAGCATACTGGTCAAACGGTTGAGAAAATTGCGGCTGACACCGAGCGTGACAACTTTATGAGTGCAGAGGAGTCGAAAGTATACGGTTTGGTTGACGAAGTGTTGGACAAGCGCGCATAGTCGATGTAGCCTGTTTTTAAGTTTTGGTGAAATCTAGCAATAAGTGACTGTATTTACAGTACTTATTTTTGACGCGAGGATAAAGTAGTGAGCGATAAAAGCGGCGATGACAAAGATGGCGATAAACTTCTCTATTGCTCCTTTTGTGGCAAGAGCCAGCATGAGGTTCGTAAACTCATTGCTGGGCCATCAGTTTTTATTTGTGATGAGTGTGTAGACCTCTGCAACGATATTATTACTGAAGAGCTGCAAGAAGCAAAAACCGGTGAGACCGTTGAAAAGCTGCCAACTCCTGTAGAGATTAGTGACAACCTCAACGAATATGTGATTGATCAGCTGCGTGCCAAAAAGGTGCTTTCGGTAGCTGTTTACAATCACTATAAGCGTCTACAGTTAGGTGCAAAAGTTGCGAAAGGCGGCGTTGAGCTAGGCAAAAGTAATATTTTGTTAGTCGGCCCCACGGGTAGCGGTAAGACGCTGTTGGCGGAGACTCTGGCCCGTCTGTTGAATGTTCCCTTTACGATCGCCGATGCCACTACGTTGACAGAAGCCGGTTATGTTGGTGAAGACGTCGAAAATATTATTCAGAAGTTGTTACAGAAATGTGATTACGATGTTGAAAAGGCCCAACAGGGTATCGTTTATATCGATGAAATCGATAAGGTTTCACGCAAATCTGACAACCCATCAATCACCCGTGATGTCTCGGGAGAGGGTGTTCAGCAGGCTCTACTGAAGTTGATTGAGGGCACGGTTGCCTCGGTTCCCCCCCAAGGCGGGCGCAAGCACCCTCAGCAAGAGTTTTTGCAAGTCGACACGTCCAACATTCTCTTTATTTGTGGTGGTGCTTTCTCTGGATTAGAGAAAATCATTCGAGACCGTTCAGAGAAGGGTGGCATTGGTTTTTCTGCCAGTGTTAGCAGCAAGGATGAAGAGAGTAACATTGGCGATATTTTGAAGGATCTCGAGCCAGAAGACTTGATTCGCTTTGGTCTTATTCCGGAATTCGTTGGTCGCTTGCCGGTTGTAGCAACTCTTGAAGAGCTTGATAAAGAGGCTTTAATCAATATATTGGTTGAACCAAAGAATTCGCTGGTAAAACAGTATTCAGCACTCTTTGAAATGGAGGATGTTGAGCTTGATATCCGTCAAGACGCTTTAGAAGCTATTGCTGAAAAAGCACTGACTCGTAAGACTGGCGCTCGAGGCTTGCGCTCCATTATTGAGAATACCCTGTTAGACAGTATGTATGACATCCCCTCGCGTAAAGATGTACACAAACTTGTCGTCGATGCGTCTGTTATTAATGGCGACTCTGAACCCTTACTGGTGTATGACAACCCAGAGCAGCTGAAAACAGCGAGCGACGAAGCATAAACAAAAACGGGCCCTTGAGGCTCGTTTTTGTTTATGGGTGCTTGTATTCATTGAAATTGGCCCCATACCATTGGGTATTCACCCGAACCTGCATTGAGCTGGAATAAGAGGTAAACATGGGACAGGAAACAGACAAAGATTTATCACAGACAAGGCTGCCGATGCTGCCCTTACGCGACGTTGTGGTTTTTCCGCAAATGGTTGTACCGCTGTTTGTCGGTCGAGAGCGCTCGATACTCGCACTTGACGACACAATGGCAGAGCATAAAAAAATTGTTCTGGTTGCCCAGCGCGATGCGGCCTGTGATGACCCAGGCCCTAAAGATGTCTATGAAATTGGTACCGTCGCCACGATTCTACAATTACTCAAGCTGCCCGATGGCACGGTGAAGGTACTGGTCGAAGGCTCTGAACGTATTAATATAGACGCTATTGAAGAACACAACGGTTATTTCGTGGCTGATTACTCGGTGATTGAGAGTGAAATATCTGTCGAGGATGAGCGTGATGCTCTGGTACGTACACTTGTTAATGCCTTTGAAGAATACGTCGGTTTAAATAAAAAAATTCCTTCAGAAGTGGTGACAACTGTCGCTGGTATTGATGAACCAGGACGGCTCGCTGATACCGTCGCTACCCACATGACACTGAGCCTTGAGCAGAAGCAGGAAGTTCTGGAGATCAACGATGAAAAGGCGCGTATTGAGCACCTGCTGGTATTGATGGAATCTGAGCTTGATATTGCTCAAATTGAACAGCGCATCCGTGGCCGTGTTAAGAAGCAGATGGAGAAAAGCCAGCGCGAGTATTACCTGAATGAGCAGATGAAGGCTATTCAGAAAGAGTTGGGTGAAATTGACGATGTGCCAAACGAGTTAGAACAACTTGAAAATCGTATTAAAGAAGTGGGTATGCCCAAAGAGGCTTTGAAAAAGGCCACTGCTGAACTGAATAAATTGAAGATGATGTCGCCAATGTCGGCGGAAGCATCGGTTGTGCGTAGCTATCTGGACTGGATGGTCAGCGTCCCCTGGAAAAAACGCTCGAAAGTACGACACGATTTAGTGCTTGCCGAAAAAATTCTTAATGAAGATCACTACGGTCTGGATGAAGTCAAAGAACGCATTCTTGAATTTCTCGCCGTACAAAGTCGTGTGAAAAAACTGAAAGGCCCGGTGCTGTGTTTGGTAGGCCCCCCAGGCGTAGGCAAGACCTCATTGGGTGAGTCTATTGCGCGAGCAACCGGGCGTAAGTTTGTGCGTATGTCTCTTGGTGGCGTTCGCGATGAAGCAGAGATACGTGGCCACAGGCGTACTTACATTGGCTCGCTGCCGGGTAAGCTCATCCAGAAAATCTCTAAAACAACGGTTAAGAATCCGCTATTCCTTCTTGATGAAGTTGATAAGCTGGGTATGGATCATCGAGGTGACCCCTCTTCGGCTTTGCTGGAAGTCCTCGATCCCGAGCAAAATAATAGCTTTAACGATCATTATCTAGAGGTCGATTACGACTTATCTGAAGTGATGTTTATCTGTACCTCAAACTCGATGAATATCCCTGGGCCATTACTCGATCGAATGGAAGTTATCCGCATCCCCGGTTACACCGAAGCAGAGAAAGCGAACATTGCATCAAAATACCTCCTGCCCAAGCAGCGTAAAGCCAATGGATTGAAAGATGGCGAGCTTGCTCTCGAAGAGGCCGCTATTCTCGATATCGTACGTTACTACACGCGAGAAGCCGGTGTGCGAGGCTTGGAGCGGGAAATTGCCAAAATATGCCGCAAAGTCGTAACTGGCTATGCGAAAAACAAAGATCAACAGCCGGTCAAAGTTGGCCCCAATGAGCTAGAGGATATGCTGGGTGTGCGTAAATTTGATTTTGGTCGTGCAGAGGATGAAAACCAGGTGGGCCAAGTTACGGGGCTGGCGTGGACCTCTGTTGGCGGGGAGTTGTTAACGATTGAAGCATCCGCTGTACCTGGTAAGGGTTCTATCGTTAAAACAGGCTCTCTGGGTGATGTCATGCAGGAATCCATTCAGGCCGCATTAACTGTTGTCCGTAGTCGCTCCCAGGTCTTGGGCATACCCCGTGACTTCCATCGTAGCTATGACCTACACATTCATGTACCTGAAGGAGCCACACCAAAAGATGGGCCAAGTGCGGGTATTGCTATGTGCACGGCTCTGGTTTCAGTGCTGACAGAGATACCTGTACGTGCTGCGGTGGCAATGACCGGAGAGATCACCTTGCGTGGCCAAGTGTTAAAGATTGGAGGCCTCAAAGAAAAACTACTTGCAGCCCACCGTGGCGGGATTACGGAAGTCATTATTCCCAAAGAAAATGAACGTGATTTAAAGGAAATACCGGATAATATTAAGGCGGATTTGACTATTCACCCCGTGAAGTGGGTGGATGAAGTACTTGAACTGGCTTTACAGCAAATGCCTAAGCCTCTTTCAGATGAAGAGTACAGTAAGTCGCCAGACTCATCACAGACGCCTGAAGGTGAAACCAGTGAGCGGTCAACATCACGTATTAGCACACACTAAAATAAATATCGGATTGCGTGCTTGACCGCTTCAAGGGCGGTTGGTATAAAGTCCCGTCCCAGCGTATTAGCTAATAAGGCTGTAGGATCTTCAATCAAATTTAGAGGGGTTTAATGTGAATAAATCAGAGCTTATCGACGCAATTGCGGAATCAGCTGACTTGTCAAAAATGTCTGCAGGCAGAGCGCTGGATGCAGTTGTAGAAGCGATTACGGCGTCTTTACAAAAGGGTGATCCGGTTTCGCTGGTTGGCTTTGGTACTTTTGCCGTTAAGCACCGACCTGCAAGAAAGGGCCGCAACCCAAAGACGGGTGATGAAATTCAAATTAAGGCAGCCAATGTACCTGGTTTTAAAGCTGGTAAGGCCCTTAAAGAAGCGGTTAACAACTAGTTTGCAGCTGCTTTTTAGTAGTAAAGAAGTAGTAAGGAGAGGCGCATTAATGCGCCTTTCTTCTTTTTAGCCCCAGGCTATTGTTAAGAAAAAGGTAAGGAATAAAATGCTGCAAGATTTCCGTGAAAGCATGAAGGGCATCGCTTTTTTCATCGTGATTCTTATTATCGTGCCGTTTGCTTTCGTTGGCATCGATTCAATTTTCTCAAATAGCCCTGCCAGTGATGCTGAGCTGGAG
Organism: Candidatus Reddybacter sp.; assembly: GCA_041277045.1. Classification (GTDB taxonomy): domain Bacteria; phylum Pseudomonadota; class Gammaproteobacteria; order Pseudomonadales; family Porticoccaceae; genus Reddybacter. The sequence goes on from JBGFSY010000002.1 coordinate 451,174, forward strand.
GTTGATGGAAACAGTATTTCCCGCCTGGTCGTCGACCGAGCGCTGGCAATTCATAAACAACGATTAATGCGACAGTTTGCTGATATCGACCCTGCACTACTTGATGATGCCATGTTGCGAGGACCCGTCAGGCAGCGCTTGATCCGGGAGAAAGCGGCGGAACTGACTGCACTCTCAACCCACATGGGTGTATCGCCTGCCACCATTGCGTCCCTGTTACAGACGGTTGATGTGTATCAAACTGATGGCAAGTTTGATCGAGAAAAGTACGAGTTTGCAATTCGCCAAATGGGTTATACACCCCGTGAACACCACGCTTACATGAGCAATGGCTTGTTACTCAGTCAATTTGCTAGTGGTGTTGCCAATACAGGATTTGTGACGGATGCTGACCTGGAGCTGGCTGCAAAAATATTTGAGCAACGCCGCAACTATCATTACCTGACTGTACCGATCGCTCCTCTGGCTGCTGAGATTACAGTTGAAGACGCCGACATAACGGCCTATTACGAGGCACACAAAGAAGAGTTTCGCACCGAAGAAAAACTTGAAATTGACTATGTTCAATTGTCTACAAATAATTTACTTGGTCAGGTTGAAGTGGATGATGAGATGGTTCGAGAACTCTTCGATGCCAAGCAAGAGATGGCACAAGCTTCAGTGCGACGGCGGGTGGCTCACATTCTCGTTGAGTCTGCCGATGATGGTAGTGAAGCGGGTGAAATTGAAGAGATTCAGACCAAGCTTGCTAGTGGTGGTGATTTTGCAGAACTTGCAGGTGAGTATAGTGACGACCTGGGAAGTGCGGAGCTGGGCGGCGACCTGGGCTTTGTCGAGTCGGGTGCTTTTCCTGCCGAATTCGAATTAGCCATACTCGAACTCGTCGAAGGTGAGGTATCAAAACCTGTCGAGACCGATAGCGGTATTCACCTGATTCGCCTTACGGAGCTTGAAACAGCTGAGTCACTGGTCTTCGAGGATGAAAAAGTCGCCATCGAGACGGAGCTAAAACGCCAGCTTGCCGCAGAATTACTCCCTGAAAAAATTGAACAGTTACGAGAGTTATCCTATAACGCCGAGACATTGAGTGAACCCGCCGAAGCCCTGGGCCTGTCTGTTGAGAGTACAGAACCCTTCCCCCGTAGCGGCGGAGTAGGCTTTGCTGCCTATCCAGCCGTTGTCAGTGCAGCCTACGCGGAGGATGTGCTGAGTAACGGCTATACGAGTGATATTGTAGAGCTTGGTGAGGCAGGTGTGGTAGTACTAAAAGTTCGTAAACACTATCCCGTAGGCTACCGAGCCTTTGATGAGGTTGCTGCTGAAATTAGTGTTTTGCTAAAGCATGAATCAGCGAAACTGGTTTTGGCAAAACGCGTGGCTACATTGAACGCGCAAATTGCTAGCGGTAAAAGTATAGAAACTCTCGCTACTGATGAGGGTCTGACGTGGCAAGTTAGTTTGGACACTTCCCGTTTTGATAACCGCGTCGATGAGGCTATTCGCGACCAGGCCTTTAGCTTGCCTGCGAGTAGTACCTTGCCCGCAGTCAGTGGTCTTGATCTGGCTAGTGGTGATTATGCAATTCTTTCCCTGACCGGCATTGAGTCGGGTGATCTGAGCAACATGCCTGCATCACGGCGCGAAAACCTTAGTCAGTCAGCGAGCCGGACATTGGCACAGCGTGAATATCAGGGCTATGAGTCATTAATTCTTGCCGATGTGACGGTAAAAATGGATAAGTAAGGGAGCGGTAACTCGCTTCTGAGCAGCCCTTGGCTGTCACTCGTAAACCCTATGTCCGCTACTACTTTGGACATAGGGTTTTAATCACCGGTAAAGAAGCGGCTAAACCACCGTCTTTTTAGGAGCGGGGGGACATCCTCAGTGTTTGCCCCGCCTTTATAAAACCTTCTTTGTTGAGCCTATTCCAGCGAACAATATCGTTTACGCTGACTTTAAATTTTTTTGATATCTCAGAAAGCGAATCACCTTTTTTAATCTTATAGCTGAGTTTTCCTTGCGGGGTTTGAAGCGCAGGAGCTCGGACCTTTAGCCGCTTGCCAATTTTTAATGGGGCTTTTGGATTGAGACCATTCCAGCGGGCCAGACTTAGGGTCTTCACCTGGTAGGCGTGGGCGATTTTCCATAGGCTGTCGCCCCGACGGACGCGATAATATTGAGTGGGTCGGGCAAAACTGGGGAGTGATGCGTGGCTGATGCTGGGGATTTTTAAGACCTGACCGACACGAATTTTACTTGAAACCATATTGTTTTGAGCCATTAGTGATTTCACACTCAGGCGGTGACGCTGGGCAATTTCGCTCAGAGTGTCGTTTTGCGCCACTTTATATTTACGAATTTTAAGCCAATGATCTTTGGGTGTACTGCTGAGTCGTGATTCAAAGTTGGCCGCTTTATCTCGCGGTATCAACAAGCGATGGGGGCCCTCGGGTGGTGTCGCCGATTGCTGGCAGCCTGGATTTAAGCGATAGACGCCATCAATACTAATTTCCGCGAGTAGGCTGACCTGGTAAAGATCAATTTGTTGGGGGAGGTCGATAATTTCAAAATGAACCTCTGTGGGGATACTCGGCAGTGCCAGGTCATAGTCGGCAGGAGAGGCTGTAACCTGGGCCAGAGCAATTAATTTTGGCACATAGGCACGGGTTTCTGCAGGTAATCGTAGCGACCAAAAATCAGCGGGTTTACCCTTGTGCAGGTTTGCCCTTATGGCTTTCTTGAGTGTTCCTTCGCCGGCATTATAGGCAGCCAGTGTGAGTAGCCAGTCGCCATCAAATCGTTTGTTAAGATATTTGAAGTATCGTACAGCTGCGGTAGTAGAGCTGATGACGTCCCGTCGACCGTCGTACCAGCTATCCCGTGTCAAACCGAGGTAATCCCCCGTCGGACGCATAAACTGCCAAAGCCCCGCGGCACCGCTGGGAGAATAAGCGAAGGGGTTATAGGCACTTTCCACAAAAGGTAGTAGGGCAAGTTCCAGCGGGAGGTCGTTGCGTTCAAGCTCTTCAATAATGTATGCCATATAAAGCTGAGCTCTACTGCCAATATGGTCAAAGTAGCGCTGTTTGCCGGTATACCAGTTACGATATTTTTCAACTTTTGAGTTATTAATATCTCGTGCAAAACCCGGGTTTAAAGCAATTTTTTGCCAGGAGTTGATGGCGAGTTCAACTGTGGCTGGCTCTACTTGCTGGCTATCTAATATTATGGATGCACTAGCTTGTTCGCTGTGTTCTTTCGGGTTCGCGCTGTCGACAGCTGGCGAGTTAAGTGCCTGATGTTGAGTGACTTCAGGGCTGGGTGGTTGTTGCGCACAACCTGCCAATAGACTGATACCCAGTGTAAAAGGGAGAAGCAAATATTTCATAAAGACCTGTGCGTACAAAATTAGTGGCTATTATTTAGAATAGTTAGCCATAAAGGAAATAGTCAGTTGATGGCGGCTGAGATGACACTCACAATTACAGGTAGAGTGGCTCTCAAATCTCCAGGAAAGCTGTGTAAGCACATTTTCTACCAGCCTAATTCTAATCGACTTGATCAGAGGCTCCCTAGAAGTTATCTTTCCAGAGGCGAATTTCTCGCATTACCTCAATTGGATCACTTAATTCTCTGGCGCAGTACTGGCTTGCTGCCAGAGCAAGAGAGGGGAGGTGGCAGCGTAGGAAGGGGTTGGTTTCACGCTCGATGCCTAGGGTTGATGGCACGGTGGGCAGGCCTTGTTGGCGCTTTTCGGTATCATCAGCTGTTTTATCCTTTAGCGCCTGACTTGCGGGTTCTACCGCAGTGGCAAAGGCCAGGTTACTTAACGTGTATTCATGGGCGCAGTAAATGCGAGTTTCATCGGGAAGTGTCACTAATTTCTGTAATGATTGATACATTTGCTGAGCTGTGCCTTCAAAGATACGACCACAACCGGCTGTGAACAAGGTATCGCCACAAAATACTAATGGGCTCTGTGCCTCGGGTGAGGCCGTGTAGGCGATGTGGTCGAGAGTGTGGCCGGGTATTTCCAGTACCGTGAAAATCGTGTCTGCCAGGGTGATTTCATCCCCCTCTTGGAGACGATGGCTTATCTGTGGAATATTTCTGGAATCAGGGCCATAGACGGGGGCATCATAGTGGGAGAGAAGGGCTTTAATACCGCCGGTGTGATCGGGATGGTGGTGGGTAATGAGTATCCCCGCTAAATCGAGGCCGTGCTTTTGTAAACAGTCGAGCACTGGCTGGGCATCGCCGGGGTCGACCACAAAAGCGGCGCGCTGACCAGCCTGGTGAAATAGCCATAAATAGTTGTCCTGAAATGCCGGTATGGTGTGAATAACAAGGGGCATGTTAGTTTCTCCAGTGTCTTTTCAGCGCATTTTTAGCCATGATAAGATGCATCGCTTCACAAGTCATTACCAAGAGGTCCCGCTTTGGGAAAAGACCGTTTAAGTCTTCAATCTTTACTCAAACGGCAATACCGAGTGGCACCTTTGCCTTTGGTTCAAGACGAGTTGGCCGCCTGGTTCGATGAGGGTTTTGGCCAAAAACTCTATCGCTGGCAAAAGACCTGTTGCCAGCAAAACTTAAGTCAATTATTCGGCTATCGCCTGGCGCAAATCGGTATTTCGCCCCGGCATAGTCTGTTGGAAAATCTGCAGCCAAGCCATAAATTTATATTGTCGCGCGCCCATGGCGATGCTTCCTGTCAATGTGAGTTTGATGCCTTGCCTCTGCCGTCGGACACTATCGACATTGTTTTATTACATCATGTTCTCGATTTTTCCGGCCACCCACACCGCGCTTTGATTGAGGCTGCCCGGCTCGTAACGGCGGGTGGTCATATCGTGATTATTGGTTTTAACCCCTTGAGTTTGTTCGGTCTTTACAAGTGGCCAGGTGTTGTTTGGCCGGGTAAGGCGATCTGGCGGCATAATAGCTTGCGCAAGGGCAGGGTTATTGATTGGCTACAGCTGCTGGGTTTTCAGGTGAATTTTCGCCCTTTAGCCGGTGATAAAACAAAAGGTGATCAGCTGCATCAATGGAAGAGAGCATTAAGTGGTCAGGATCTCAGTCGCGGTGCATTTTATATGATCGTGGCGCAAAAGATGGTGACGCCACTAAAGCCCATTAAGTCTCGTTACTGGTCACCATTAAAGGCAGGCTCATTGGTTGGATTGAAGCAAGTGCAGGCGGATAATAGATCCCCCAGCAAAAAGGAAGTGTATAAATGAAGGCTGTAGAAATATTCACTGATGGCGCTTGTCGTGGCAATCCAGGGCCTGGCGGCTGGGGTGTTTTACTGCGTTATAACGGCACGGGAAAACGTCTTTACGGCGCCGAAGCCCCTACAACGAATAACCGGATGGAGCTATTAGCGGCGATTCGCGGCCTTGGGGCTGTTAGTGAAGCTTGCCAGATAGACTTAACATCGGATTCTCAATATGTACGGAAAGGCATTACCGAGTGGTTGCAGGGCTGGAAGGCAAAGGGCTTGAAAACGGCTGCTAAAAAGCCCGTGAAAAATAAAGATCTATGGCAACTGCTCAACGAGCAAGCTCAGCGTCATCAGGTTAACTGGCACTGGGTTAAGGGGCATAGCGGGCACAGGGAAAATGAAATTGCCGACGAACTGGCCAATCTTGGTATTGATGATTTATTGGAGCAAGCATGAGACTCGTTGTACTCGATACTGAAACTACCGGTCTTGAAGTCGCTCTTGATCACCGGATTATTGAAATTGGCTGCGTTGAAATTGTTAATCGCAAACTGACCGGGCGTCATTTTCACCGTTATGTTAATCCGCAGCGAGAGATCGATGCCGGCGCGATGGAGGTTCACGGTATTAGCAGCGAAGACTTGGCGGATAAGCCACTCTTTGCTCAGGTTGTTGCTGAATTTATTGATTTTGTAAAAGGCGCCGAACTGGTTATACACAATGCCCCTTTTGATGTGGGCTTTCTTAATGCTGAGCTAGAAAGTCTCGGCGGTCAATATCAGCCTCTGGAAAGCTACTCAGGCATCATCGATTCACTGACAATGGCTCGCCAGATACACCCTGGGCAGCGCAATAGTCTGGATGCCCTCTGTAAGCGCTACGGGGTCGATAATTCTCAACGAACACTCCACGGTGCCTTACTTGATGCCGAAATTCTGGCGGATGTTTATCTGCTGATGACTGGGGGGCAGGTTGATCTTGTGCTCGGTAGCGAGGCTGCCGACAGTGATCAGGGGCAAAGTGAAGCGCTGATTAGGCGGCTTTCTCCTCAACGATCACCCCTCAATATTATTCGTGCTACTGAGAATGAGCTCATTTTGCATCAAGATAAACTTGAGCAAATTAATAAATCCAGTGATCAAAAATGCACCTGGCCGCTTTAAGGTATTTGATGATCAAAAAGTCTTGTTGTAACAATACATGACTAATGTTAATTATATCAAATCGCTGCTAACATGTTGAAATGATATGTATTTTCTGTAAGTCCGCGCGATTTTAGCACTCGTTTAGCCCTGGCTAGATGCATGCAGGCTGATAACCGCGGTACTTGTTAAAAATGCGACTTGTTGACAGCGCTTATTTTACGGGAGTCTGCTATAGTTCAGAAAATGATCAGATATAAGATTATTTAAGTGCTTTAACATATTGATTTAAGAGGCTTTGTTCGGCCTCTGCAGAGAAAGAAACGAGTCGCGTATGCAAAACATTAATCCCCAGGTACTGGAGTTCATCGGCAAAGAGTACAAGTCGGTTATTCAGTCTGTCCATGGCTTGGTGCAACGACTAACAGTTGCTCATTTAGAAGAGCTCAATGAGCAACTGATTGAATTACGTGGTGCCGCACAAATTGCCCAACTTGCTGGCATGAAGCGCCTGTTTGTTGAAATGAGCACTGCCGTGGAGGTGGTGATTAGTGGGGACAAAACAATTGATGATCTACAGCCCCTACTTGCTCAGTCCTTGCTATTGGCCGAGGGTTTGATTGACACAATCCTCGAACAGACAAGTGAAAACCCCTGTGTTTTACTCCCTGAAATGACCGCGTTACGCCGTTTTAGAGGTGCGCCACCCCTTTACGAATATCATTTGCTAAATGACATCGAGTGGCCGTCTTTCGGCAGCCTGACACAAGGTGAGGTGATGATAGGGCCACAAACTGAAGGTTTGAAGCGATGGCATCATCTTTATCAGCTCGGTTTGTTGGACATTATTCGCAATAACAATCGACACAAGGCCCTCTTTAATTTATTTCGTGTTGCAGGACGATTGCAGAAAGTGGCTACTTCGGCGCGAGAAAGCGATTATTGGTGGGTATTTGCAGTAACCATTAAAGGCTTTGCTGAAAAGAAATTGAGCTTGCAGCCCGAGCGGATCCGCTTACTTGCTGCCGTAGAAAAACAATTACGTCTGTTGGCCGCAACAGAGCATACTGAAGGAAGAAACCCCTATCCAGAGGGCTTATGGCGAGCTTTCGTTAGTTTGCTAGCAATGACCGACATGTCCAGTGACGCCCGATCCAGGCAGATTGGTGTGCCCGAGTTACAGTTTTCTGATTCGGCGATATCATCAGTGCGCAATGCGATCACCGGAGAGCGGGATGCCGATAAAAGTATCTTCGAAACGATGGCTGCCTCGGTGTCGAGCTTGCGTATTCTACTCGACAACGGTGACGAATCTGCCTCTTTACTTAATGGTGAAAAACTTGATGAGTTGAACGAGGGTTTTGAGGCCCTGGCCGAAGGGTGTGAGCAGGCTGGATTCCGTGGGCTTGCGCGCCAGTACAAACAGTTTTGCTCACGCCTAAAGGCAACAGAAGATGGTGGGCTATCTCCTGAAATGCTGTCAGAATTTACCGATGCCATTTTGCATGTTGAGTGTGCGATGGCTGATTTTTATGGGAAAAACCCTCAAGCTGAGCAGATCAAAGCCTGGGAAGATCAGCCCTTACTTTCTATTCTGCAAAAAAGCTTGTTAAAAACAGCACAAATTGCCGTAGTTAATGAGACGACATTAAGATTGGGAGAGGTTAAACAGCTGGTCGACAATGTGGCTTCGGGCTACGCTTCGGCCGAAGTTATCCCCGAGCTTGAGTTGGCATTTTCAGAAATTGAAGGCAGCGCCAGCATGCTCAATATGACGCGTTTGGCCAGCCTGGCACAACGCTGTTTGATCCTGGCCAAAGATGTGCTCTTTAGCGATGGTGAAGAGAGTAAGGCTATTGAGGCCTTTGCCGATACGATTGTTTGCCTTGAGTATTTCCTTGATGGCTGCATGGTGGGTAATGCTGTTGATGAGAGTTCACTCGATGTCGCTAACGAATGCTTGTCATCACTAGGCGCCTAGCCGATTACCATGGCAGAGCAGGCCTCACCTGAGGCTTGGCTACGTCGTTTCCCCCCAATCATTCCCTCATCGACTTTTTCTTGTTTCTCGGCAGTGATAGCTGCTGATATCAGTTAGAATTACGCCTAGTACTTCCATGACAAATTCAAACATATAAAACCTGCTTATTTAGTAATTGTAAGTGGTCGACAGAGGTGTTTCTTTGGAGTTTTTAAGTGAATACGGACTATTTCTAGCCAAATCGATAACCCTGGTTGTGACTGTGGCGATTATTGTGGGCATCTTGGCGAGCCTCGGGCAGAAGGGTAAAAAGCACGAAAAGGGTCACATCGAGGTGGTTTCTTTCAATGAAACTATTGCGGCAATGACTAGTACCCTGGCTGACGTTGTGGTGTCTGCTGATGCTCGGAAAGCGGCATTAAAGGCGGAGAAAAAATCACAAAAAGCGGAGCAAAAAGCTGAGAAAAAGGCGCTTAAAAGCGGTGCCGATCCGCTGGTAAAAAAACGTGTGTTTGTATTGGATTTTCATGGTGATATTCGCGCTACAGCAGTGGGTAGTTTTCGTGAAGAAATTACTACCGTTCTAGCTCAGGCTAGCAGTAATGATGAGGTGGTGGTGCGTCTGGAAAGTGGCGGTGGCATGGTGCCAAGCTACGGTCTTGCGGCAAGCCAGCTTGATCGAATCAAAAAGAAAAATATACCGCTCACCGTTTGTATTGATAAAGTCGCGGCCAGTGGTGGTTATATGATGGCTTGCGTAGCCAACAAAATTCTCGCGGCGCCCTTTGCCGTTATCGGCTCAATCGGTGTTGTTGCCCAAATTCCCAATGTACATCGTCTTTTGAAAAAACACGATGTCGATATTGAGTTGATGACTGCCGGTAAATACAAGCGAACGTTAACTATGCTTGGTGAGAACACTGAGGAGGGACGCGCGAAATTCCGTGAGGAACTCGAAGATACACACACCTTATTCAAAGATTTTGTCGGCGAACATCGCCCTGATCTCGAGATTGAGGAGATCGCAACGGGTGAGGTCTGGTACGGCGCTCCTGCGGTCAAAAAAGGCCTGGTAGATGATACTCAAACCAGTGATGAGTATTTAACCAGTCAGCTCGAGAGTGCCGATATCTACACTGTTACCTACGCCCACAAAAAGACGTTACCGGAGAAATTTGGCTTTGCCCTTGAAAGTAGTGGTGACAGATTTATCATGCGCTGGTTACGACGTTTGATGGGGCCTGCACCTTTGGCTTGATGCTTTTTGTTAAGTTGGGCCTGTCGTTTAATCCCGTCTCAGGGAGTCCTTAATGGCGATAGGGTTAGGGAAGTTGAGAACCACAATATAGCTCGATAACAAGAAGGTAAGGATGGCAGCCGCCTGAATAAGATGGGAGGCGAGAACCCCTATTAGTGAAGCATTAAAAGCTACATAGGCAATGAGTAGAGAGAACTCACTGATTTGCCCCAGCCTGCAACCAATATCCCAGGCAAAATGCTTATTCTCACTTTGGCTGCGCAGTAAAAAACCGAAGCTGAGGGGCTTGATGATCAACATCGCAAAACCCAGAGCCAGTGCTGGAATGATGATTTGAGGTAATAAGCCAAGATTAAACTGAGCGCCCAGTGAAAAGAAAAACATCACTAAAAAAAAGTCCCTAAGCGGTTTTAAGCTCAATGCTATGTACTGAGCGATGGGGCTGGTGGCAATGGTGATGCCAGCTAAGAAGGCCCCGATTTCTGTCGACAGTCCGATGTATTCCGCCGCCGCAGAGACACCCAGGCACCAGCCAATAGCGAGTAGGAAAACGTATTCGCCAATACGGTCGAAGCGTGCAAACAGGGGTAATAAGATATAGCGCACGGTGGCGACGCAGGCTAGTATTAATAGCGGCAGGGCGAGTAGGGTAATACTGATCTGCCCCAGATCAATTTGGCCATTTTCGCCGCTGAGTAAAACCAGCAATACAAAGATCGCAATAAAGTCCTGCATCAAAAGCAAGCCCACCATCATCTCACCAATGTGGCGGTGGTGGAGAATGGTAGTTGGTAGCAGTTTGATTCCGATAATAGTGCTGGAAAACATCATCGCGGCACCGATAATTAAATTCTCCAGATGGGTAAAGCCAAACAGGTAGGCGATGGTGTAGCCGCTGGCGGCAAAAACCACAGAGCTAATAACGGTCACGTGAGTGACCTTTTTGAGGACGCTGAGCAGGGACTGGGGCTGCATATCGAGGCCCAGTAGAAACAGTAGAAAAATAATGCCGATGTGGGAGATTTCAGCAATCAAACCGACATCGTGAATCATGCCGGTGCCGTAGGGGCCGAGGATGGCGCCGAGCACGATGTAGGCAACTAAGAGGGGTTGGCGCCCGAAAAGGGCCAGCGATGCGACAACAGCAGCACCGCTAAAAATCAGTACGAACGAATGAAAAACCTCACTACCCATAATCTACTTCCCTCCTTGCCCAGTGCTATTTTGCCCTCGGGTAGGGGGGGTAGTGCAAGTTTTATCCCTACCTACGGCGAAATAGCGGTTGTTCTTGATTGACGCAAGCTTGATAGGTAACGCTGAACGCCGCCAGATAGTCTTCTAGTTGGTGGTGTTGCTCGGCTTCATCGCCGAGGGACAGGGCATCAAGGCAAAAAGCATCAAAACCACAGCGCGATAAGTAAAACAATTGGTCCGGCACAATGTGGCCAATGGCGCGTAGCTCACCGGTAAATTTATAGCGTTCGCGAATCAGACGGGCGATGGAAAACCCGCGGCCGTCCATAAAGGTCGGGAAGTTTACCGCCAGGTGCTGAAGGTTCTCAATATCGTCCGCAAGCTCTTCAGGTTCCTGTTCAGCATCGAGCCAAACACCAATAGATTCGGGCTTTTGCAGATTCTGTTTATTTGCCAGCCAGTAGTCGAGGGGCACAAAGCAGGGGGTATCAGGCAGGGCGCCCGCGAAGCCCTTCGGCAGTATCTGCCAGCTATTGTCGACTATGCTTTTATCTTTAAGCAGCTTTGGCATAAATATACTCCTTAAAAGGGGCGGTGCCGATGCGGCGATGGGTGTCGAGAAAAGACTCACCTTCGATGCGTTGGTCGACATAGATACTGAGAATTCTTTCCAGCACGTCGGGGATTTCGTGGGCGTAGAAAGAGGGGCCGAGTACCTTGCCCAGCGATGCATCGTCGAGGGCACTGCCACCGAGCTGAATCTGATAAAACTCTTCACCCTTCTTGTCGACGCCGAGAATACCGATATTGCCCACGTGGTGGTGGCCACAGGCGTTCATGCATCCGGATATGTTGAGCTTGATATCACCCAGATCGTAGAGGTAATCGAGGTCGTCAAAACGGCGTTGAATCGCTTCTGCAACGGGAATGGACTTGGCATTGGCCAGGGAGCAAAAGTCGCCACCCGGGCAACAAATCATATCAACCAATGTGCCAATGCTGGGTGTCGCAAAGCCTAGTTTTTTGGCTGCTTGCCAAAGTTCGGGCAGGTCGCTCAATTTAACATCGCCCAATACCAGGTTCTGATGATGGGTGACTCTGACTTCAGAGAACGAGTAGCGGTCGGCCAAGTTGGCAATCGCCTCGAGCTGGCTATCCGTGACATCGCCCGGAGCTACCCCCGTGGGTTTGAGTGACAGATGGACGGCGCAGTAGCCGGCCACTTTATGGGCAATAACATTTCTTTCGCGCCACTTGCCAAAGGCAATCTGCTCGGCGGCCAGATTTTGCAGTGTCGCTTCAGCGTGTTCGGCATCGACGCTTTCATAAGCCGGACTGGTAAAAAAGTCTTTGGCGTGGGCGATTACTTCGTCAGTTAGCGTCGAGGGGCTATCAATTTCCTGCAGCCATTCTTGCTCAACTTTTGCAGCGAAGACTTCAGCTGTCCAAGCTTTGACGAGGATTTTAATGCGCGCCTTGTACTTGTTGTCGCGGCGGCCATAACGATTGTAGACGCGCAAAATCGCTTCGAGATAGGTGAGTAGATGTTTGGCGGGGAGAAAATCTTTAATTGCCTGGCCAATAGCCGGACTACGACCGAGGCCGCCACCGACCAGCACTTTAAAGCCGACCTCATCATTAGCGTTTCTAAGCACCTGTAAACCAATGTCGTGAACCTGAATCGCGGCGCGATCACTCTCAGCGCCGGTCACCGATATTTTGAATTTGCGTGGTAAAAAAGCGAACTCAGGGTGCAATGTCGACCACTGGCGGATGATTTCGCACCAGGGGCGCGGGTCTTCAATTTCATCGGTGTTAATGCCGGCGAATTCATCGGAGGTCACGTTGCGAATACAGCTGCCACTGCTCTGAATTCCCTGCATCTCGACAGCGGCCAATTCGGCGAGAATATCCGGTACTTCTTCCAGCTGAGGCCAGTTGAGTTGGATGTTTTGGCGGGTGGTAAAGTGAGCGTAACCCTTGTCGTACTGACGGGTAATATGGGCCAGGGCACGCAGTTGGGTGGCCGAGACCATGCCGTAGGGAATGTTAATGCGCAGCATGGGCGCGAGGCGTTGTACGTAGAGGCCATTTTGCAGGCGCAGGGGCAGGAATACCTCGTCGCGCATTTTTCCCGCTAGGTAATCGTCGGTCTGGCGACGGTATTGAGCGACGCGTTCGCCGATCAGAGTTTTGTCGTGCTGGTCGTAAATGTACATAAAGTCTCGCTTCCTTCCCTAACTATCAGAAATCCCAAGTAATTCGGGTATTCCCAGCGGCGTGAATGATAGCCTTCTGAGGCCGTGAGGTGAAAAACCCTTTCTTCATATTCCCGTCTAAAAAGGGAATAAGACGCCCTAGAAGAATGAGGACAGTCGGCTCTTTGACTGTTAGAATGCAGCGCGTTTTGAATGTCTACGGGCTGCTTGAGTATAGCGTAGGCTTGAATATCGAGGCTCTGACAAGCTCGGTTATATTTCTTAATTAATTGGGTAGTTGTGTCTACCGAGGTTGAAAAACTATGAGTGATCAGGGTAAAGCTGCGAAGAGTGATAGTTTTGTCGATGCCGTTGCCGCATTAGCCATTGTTTCATTGGCCGTATTAACGGCGGTTATTTTCCTGAACAATCAGTAAGCGCGAGAACACTCTTTTGAAACCGGGCTTTTAATAGAGTCTTTGAAAGGGTAGTCAGGAAAATATGCAGATGGCGACATAAAGCTGATTCGAGAGAGTCGGCTTTTTTATTGCCCTGTTTTTATCCGCTTGTTCCAGGTGTTCGTCGTTACTGCGTGTTACGTGATACATTAGGCTTTACTTAATAACGACTCTCCAATAATGAAAATAGCAAATAATGTCTGGCTGTTTATGCTTTGTCAGGCCTTGACCATGTCGATCCCGTCTTTTGTCATCTTCGTTGGCAGTATTATTGGTACAACACTGGCTCCGGATCCTAGCCTTGCGACACTACCTGTCGCCGCTTTTATACTCGGTTCTGCTCTCGCCACTTTACCGGTCATCCTTTCCATGCGTCGTTTTAAGCGCAAACGAGTCTTTCTTTTCTGTGCGGCTATTGCCAGCGCCGGTTGTGCTTTGGCCATGTATTCTCTACAGCTACAGAGCTTTACAGTCTACCTGCTAGCAGTTGTGGTGTTGGGTGTTGGCCTGGCTGCGGGCCAGCAGTATCGTTTTGCGGCGATGGAGAGTGTTGCCACTGTGGCTGCTCCCAAAGCGGCCTCTCGGGTCTTAATTGGCGGTATTGGCGCAGCCTTTTTAGGGCCGGAGCTCGCGGTTCGTGGCGAGCTGTTAACGACAACGGCCTATCAGGGCTCTTTTGGTTTACTGATGGTGGTGGCCATTGCTGTCTTTCTGGTACTGTTTTTCTTTGTTGAACCCGAAAGTGATGAGCCGCAAAGTGATGCTATAGGCCGGCCTCTACGAGAAATCCTCGCTCAACCTGTAATTCTAGTGGCCGTGATCTCTGGATGTGCGGGCTTCGCGATAATGAGCCTGGTAATGACCTCAACCCCTCTGCATATGCACTTTGAAAATGGCCATAGCCTGGTCGACACCAAGTGGGTGATTCAAAGTCATATTGTGGCGATGTTTTTACCCTCTTTCTTTGTACCGTGGATTATTCGCCGTATTGGTGTGCAGGGTTTAATCAGCCTGGGTATTGTTGCCTTCCTGGCTATGATCGTGGTGGTTTTTTCGAAGTATGCCTTCGTCAATTACTGGGTGTCCTTGGTACTGCTGGGTATTGGCTGGAACTTTATGTTTGTTGGCGGCACCACGCTGTTGCCCGAGGGCTATCGCGAGTCGGAGCGTTTTAAAGTTCAGGCCTTGAATGACTTTACTATTTTCGGTATTCAGGCTGTCGGGGCCTTACTCGCGGGGTGGATATTGAGCACCCTGGGTTGGCAAACCTTATTGCTCATTAGCCTGCCAATATTGGGCTTGCTGATATTGGCGCTGATTTATTGGCACAAATCAAAACAGCAGCTCGTGACTTCTTAACGCAGTTCGCTCTAAGTAGTTATCGATGTAGATAGAAATAGTCGATAAAAAAAGCTCCGTCCTCCTGTTTAAGTGAGGCGGAGCTTTTATTCGCGGTAAGCGGACTTTCTAGCCAATCATGCTGTAACCACCACTGGCGCTAAGCACCTGGCCGGTGATATAGCCTGCGACCTGCTGAGAAGATAAAAATACTACGGCATTAGCGACATCTTGCGGCTTGCCGATGCGCTTCAGTGGCAGCGTCTTGGCAATGGCGGCGAACTGATCTTCAGTAAACATCGCATCCTTTTCCTTCCACATGCTGTTTTCGCTGGTTTCGTCGGTGGTTTCGGGCACGGTGACACCGGGGCAGACGCAGTTGCAGCGGATGTTGTAGCGGCCATTTTCTTTGGCGATGGTTTTCATAAAGCTATTGGTGGCCGCTTTTAAGCCACCGTAAACGGCTTCGCGGGGCTCGCCCTGACGGCTGGCGTCGGAGCTGATGGAAACCATAGAGCCACCGCCGTTGGGTACCATGTGGGCCAGTGCGACTTTGGTGCAGTTCAGCAGGCCGACGTAGTTAATGGCGATCAGCTTCTGCCACAGCTCGGGTGTGGTTTTGGTAAAGAACATCAGGTCGTCCCAGCCGACGTTGTTCACGATGGCTTCGGCGGTGCCGAAGGTGGCGGCAACAGTGTCGAAGAGATTTTCGACACTGTCCAAGTCGGTGATATCGGTTTTGATAACCTGAGCATCGGCGGCGCCAGCTTCTCTGGCCAGTGCGGCCACTTTTTCACCACTCTCAATATCGAGGTCGGCAATAGTGACTTTGGCGCCTTCTTCGGCAAATTTTAGGGCGATGGCGCGACCAATGTTAGACGCGGCGCCGGTGACGATAACTGATCGGCCTTTTAGATCGAGATCCATAATAAAATCCTTAAAAATTAGTTGATTACAGAATAAACTTAATGTTTATTTCACATACTTTCGGAAGTCCGGCTTACGCTTTTCAGCCAGCGCATTAACACCTTCGCGGGACTCTTCTGAATCGTAATAGAGGCGCAGCGCTTCAAGACCGAGGTTGGCGATGCCGCGAATGTTTTCGGTGGCCGCGTTGAAGGAACGCTTGCCAATAGAGATCGCCGTGGGGCTTCGTTGTTCGAGCTCGGCACACCAGGCATCGACTTCGGCGTCGAGCTGATCATTGGGTACAACCTTATTCACCAGGCCCATTTCTTGAGCTTCGGCAGCGGTGTAACGGCGGCACATATACCAGATTTCTTTGGCTTTTTTATCGCCGACAATTTGGGCGAGGAGGGCGGTACCAAAGCCGGGGTCAATGGAGCCCATTTTCGGCCCGACCTGGCCAAACTGCGCGTCTTCACCGGCGATGGTTAAGTCGCAGATGGTGGCCAACACGTTGCCGCCGCCAATGGCGAAGCCCTGTACTTTGGCGACAACAGGTTTGGGGACATCGCGAATAACAGTGTGTAGGTCTTCGACGGGTAAGCCGATAGTGCCGCGACCATCGTATTGACCGTCGTGGGAGGACTGATCGCCACCGGTACAAAAGGCTTTGTCGCCCGAGCCCGCGAGTACGATAACGCCGATGCTGTTATCCCAACCGGCCTTCTGAAAGGCATGAATCAGTTCATCGCAGGTGACGCCGCGAAAGGCATTGTAAACCTCGGGGCGGTTGATAGTGATATAGGCAGTTGCGCCTTTAACTTGGTAGATAATATCTTGGTAATCCATGTGACTTCTTACCTCTGTATTGGCGCGCTGCGCATTAGGGTGGACGTACTTCATTAGAGGCCTGCTACTGGCCAGTGATGAGTCTTATTTATTGTAACGATAGAGCCTTGATGACACGAGCCTTATTCATTCTGGCTCAAACAAACCTTGGCCATGGGAATGAAGGCTCAACTGAATTTGGGTGCCCGTTTTTCCGCAAAAGCTTTCAGACCCTCGCTCACCGCATCGCTACGCAGTGCGGGTGTGGCTAGGTCAAGCTCCAGAGCCAGGCCCTGTTCGAGGGGCATATCCAGGCCGCGATCGGTCAGTTGCTTCATCAGTGCCAGTCCGGCTGGGCTGCGTTGGCAAAGCTGCTGGCAATAGACGAGGGCACTGTCGAAGAGCTTGTCATCTTCAACCACATAGTTAACCAGGCCGAAATCAAGGGCTTCTTCCGCATTTAACCAGCGAGCGCTGAGCATTAGTTCAATAGCACGGCGGCGACCGATTAAACGAGGTAAGCGTTGGCTGCCGCCCCAGCCGGGGATCAATCCAAACTGGGCGTGTTGGTCGCCGAGGCTAGCACTTTTGCCGGCAAAGACTACGTCGCCAGCTAGCACCAGTTCGAGCCCGCCTGCAAGCGCCAGACCCTGCTGGGCGATAACCACGGGCAGGGGAGATGTTTCGAGTTTACGTAAGGTATCGAGCCCGGTTTCAAGAAAGGCGCGGATGTCGTCATCACTTTCACGAAAACCGCTGACCTCTTCGAGATCGGCGCCGGTGCAGAAGTTTTTGCCATTGGCGGCGATAAGCACGGTGCGAACACTGCTGTCGATTTCAAATTGATCCATCGCTTCAAACAGGGCTTCGTGCAACTCCATCGACAGGCAGTTAAATTGCTCGGGGCGATTTAAGGTGATGATGCCAACCGCACCCTGCTGACTAATTTCAATAACTGACGACATAAATAATCTCTTTTCAATAGTGAAGTAGCTGTTAGTTACTTAGAGTTAGACCAGCATGTTTAGCTTGGTTTGCCTACATAAGAGCGGGCAATAACCATTTTCATAATCTGCGCCGTGCCATCACCAATTTGCATGCCGAGCACATCGCGAAGGCGTTGTTCAAAGGGTAGTTCGTCGCTGTAGCCACCGTGGCCGTGAGTTAACAGGCATTGCTGGGTGATATCGAAGGCGAGTTTGGGGGCCCACCACTTGGCCATCGCCGCTTCTTTGGTGTGGTCTTTGCCCTGTGCTTTTAACCACAGTGCTTTCAAGCAAACCAGCCGCGCTCCTTCGAGCTGAGTTTCGGCCTCGGCTAGAGGGAAGGTGATACCTTGATTAACAGCGAGGGCTTTGCCAAAGGTTTTACGTTCCTGAATATATTCCCAGGTCTCGTCCAGGCATTTACGGGCGAGGGCGAGGCACTGCAAACCGATGAGTGCGCGACTGAAATCAAAACCCTGCATGACTTGTACGAAACCTTTACCCTCATCGCCCACCAGGTACTTTTCCTCAATATGAACATCATCAAAAAAGATGGAGCCCCGGCCTACAGATCTTTCGCCAATATCATTAAAACGAGTACGAGTAATGCCCGGTGTGGTTAGATCGACGAGAAAAGCAGACACTCCATGGGCTTTTTCTTCAAGGCTACCCGTGCGCGCAAAAATCAGGCAAATATCGGCTTGCTCAGCCATTGAAATCGATGTTTTCTCCCCATTCAATACGTAGTGATTACCTTCTTTGGTGGCTTTAAGAACAATATTGGCGGCATCGGAACCACCTCGTGGCTCAGTTAGAGCAATGCAGACGAGCTTCTCCCCACTACATATCTGGGGAATGATCTCTTCAACCACTTCGGGTTGCGCGTGGCGAAGGATGCAGCTGCTGTTAAGTGAGGCATTAATGGGTACGTAGGCTAAGTTCATATCGCCTTCGGCGATGGCTTCGGTTATTAAGCCTGATGTTAGTGCGTCCAGTCCGCTACCACCGTATTGCTCGGGTGCTTCAGGTGCGATGAAACCCAGCTGACCCATTTCGGAGACTATTTTTCGGTTGAAAGCACAGGCCTTGTCACCCGCCTTATATTCAGGTGCAATTTTGTCAGTGGCAAAACGCCGAGCGCTATCGAGTAGCGACTGTTGAAAATCAGTGAGTCCGAAATCCATAGTGTGATCCTTGAGTATTGTTTGGTTTACGCCGTGCGGTTGATAGAGCTTTCGTTATTTCATCACGCTCTTATATTGGTCTATGATTTACATCATAAAAATCAGTCCCGACAAGTGTCAACTTTTGTTCGGATAAGGTATATTGCCGGCCAATAATAATAACATGATGAGCAACCTTCACTCGGTAAGGATATATGGCAGACTCTGACGAACTAAGTTCGGACATTCCTCTTAAACTATTTTTTCGCTTATACCAGGCGATGAACCTGTCGCTACGTAGAGCGGCTGAGGTTCTTAGCGAATTTGATATGAGCGCTCAACAATGGTCTATTCTCGACTCTCTGACTCGGCCGGGTTATGAAAAGGGTATGACCGTCAATGGGCTGGTTGAGTATTTAATGGTCAGCCGGCAAAGTCTCAACGGTGTGCTCCGGCGTATGGAGGAGTCTGGCTATATTGAACGTGTTGTTAATCCCGATGATTTGCGCTCGCGACAAATTCGTCTCACGCCTTATGGCCGAGAAGTTTGTAAAACGGTCGAGCCTAAAGTGAAAAAGTTCTATCACGATAGCGTGCGACATATGAGCGAGGAAGAGAGGGTGAACAGCCTGAATCTACTCAATCAAATCCTCTTTAATATGCAGAAAAAGTAGCCTCTATCTCGCTTGCTCTACTGCAATAAAGCCCTTCGATTCCTCACCCACGGCTCTTGATTAATGGATGCAACTCGCGGCGATAGTCAGTGGATGGCTCGCGCTATGGCCCTGGCCCGGCGTGCAGAATCTGCTGATGAAGTACCTGTTGGCGCAGTGCTAGTCGTCGATGGGGCGATAGTCGGTGAGGGCTGGAATTGTCCCATCGGTGGCTGCGACCCCACCGCGCATGCTGAAATTCAAGCCCTTCGATCAGCCGCTCAGGCTTGCAGTAATTATCGTCTCCCCAAATCTACTCTTTACGTTACTCTCGAACCCTGCGCCATGTGTCTCGGTGCGATGATTCACGCTCGGGTTGAACGCCTTGTCTTTGCGACCTATGAACCTCGGGCTGGTGCAGTGGTAAGCCAGCTGCAGTTACTTGAGCAGCCGCATTTTAATCATCACATTGAATGGCTCGGTGGGGTGATGCAGGAGGAGAGTAGCGCCTTATTGAAAACTTTTTTCCGGCGACGGCGGGGTAAGTTCTGAAAGATGATCGTCTAGTCTGTGGTTTGACGCTGTATTAAGGGGCTGCTAAGTCAGTGCTTTATAGCGATAGGGGCAGGCTAGTGGGTGCCAGGCTTGACGTTGAAGAGCTTGGCAGTGTTTCTGTTATGGCTTTGCGTTGAGCCTGCTCGATGCGTGTCTTTTCGATGAAGTGCCAGCGTAGAATGGAGTGAAAGTGGCGGATGTTTTGCACGTACTGTACCGGTTCCAGGCCTCGAGCAAAGCCGTGGCGCAGGGTGCTGTAGTATTTTTTCTGCTGTAGCAAGGGTAAATACTTGCGAATATCTTCCCAGCGATCGGGATCACCGCCGTGTCGCTGAGTCAGTACCCTGGCATCCTCTAAATGGCCGAAGCCTATATTATAAGCGGCCAGTGCTAGCCAGGTGCGGTCGGGTTCGACGATGTCTTTTGGTATACGCTTTCTTATCTGCAAAAAGTATTCGGTGCCGCCAGGTAGGCTCTGTTCGGGGTCTAGGCGATTACTGACACCCATTTCCTTCGCCGTGGTCAGTGTCAGCATCATCAGGCCGCGTACCCCGGTGGGCGATTTGGCGTGGGGGTTCCAGTGGGATTCCTGATAGGCGATAGCGGCGAGTAGCTGCCAGTCCACCTGGTATTGCTCGGCAGTGGTTTTAAAGAGTGTTTCGTAATTGGCCAGTCGACTTTCGATGCGATGACGGAAAAGTTGTGAACCGCCAACACTGAAGTTGTCGGTGTGTCCGAAAAACCTGTCCTGTAAGCGCTGTAACTCGCCGCTTGCTGCGTAACTAATCAGGAAGCGATTGGCGGCTTGTAATAAACTGTCATCACCATGGGTGGGGAAAGCCCAGGCTATAGGCTCGTCCTGGGATAGGTCGAAGGCGCGCCGGGCGCGGGGGTAGAGTCCACGGTTGACCGCAAAGGCGGAAGAGTCGACCACCGCATAGTCGGCTTCGCCATCGTGAATCATTTGCATCAACTCAAGCATGTCACCGGCGGCAATAGCTTCCCACTGCAAGTCGGGAAATTCGCCGCGTTTTAATACTTCTAGACGCTCGATATGGGAGCTGCCTGGCAACACAATTAAGCGTCCACCAATAACATCACTCAAGTTTTTGGGGCGACGCTGGCCCAGTCGATATATAAGCGTTTCACGAACGGTGGTGTAGGGCTCGGTGAAGCGAATAAATTGCTGCCGTTCCTTGGTTGCGGTCAGACTCGCTGTGGCAAAATCCCCTTTAGGCCCACCTGCTGCATTGAGTATTGCGGCCAAGTCATCCATCACCGTAAGTTCGAGCTGAACATTGAGTTGTCGAGCAAACTGCTTAGCGAGCAGGTATTCGAAGCCGTTATCGCCTCTGGCATCGTGAAAGTAAATGGTTGGGCCAATCATCGAAATAACCCGTAATACGCCTTTATCGAGTACCGACTCCAATGTCGAGGCAGTGCGGCTGGTGCTTAGCATCAAACAAAGCCCAAAAATCACTAGCGTCAAAGCAAGACGGTGGAGGGGGCGTTTCATTCTGATCAATACAAAACTCATTGTCGCGTCGGTCTTTATCCCTGCACATGCAAATTGCGGTCGTTCAGGTGATTCTAGCACCTTGATAATGAGCTTATATCGCCAGCATCTATCACAGTGACCAAGTCGACATTGTGGCAAAAATAGCCAATGCTATTTTGTCGCAGGTCGCACTACCTCTGTCAGATAGGCGGCCCATATTTACAGAGCACAATTATCACGAGGTTCCCGTTTCAGGTGGGGCCATTATTATGACTATCAAGTCAATAATAGTCATTGTATGTTGCTGGGTTGGCACTTATTCTGCTGGATAAATAATTTTTGATTCAACCTGCTATACAGCCTTGAGGACTCAACCGAACGGCGTCCTTTAGAAGGAAAGCTGAGCGGCTAATATTCATCATTGTGAGACGGTATGGATTTTATATCTCTGAAGAACAAGCCATGATTCATGAATATGGTAAGAGTCTGAGCAAGACCTACGACCGAGCCTATTGATGGAAAATGTAGCCATTTACCGTTTTCCCGAGGAAATGTATCAACAGGTTGCCGATGATGGTTTTCTCGGCACTACGGTACCCGAGACCTTTGGTGGCGCCGGTTTGGGTATGCTTGAAATGCTCTTGTTCCAGGTGGGCATTACCAATGAAGGTATTCCCCTTTTAAGCTTGGTGGTCGGTGCCTGTATGGCCATGTCCGTGCTTGCAGAACACGGCAGCGATGAACAGCGCAATCATTATCTACCCGCAGCCTGCAAGGGCGATATTCGTTTTTGCTTCGCCATTACCGAGGCCAATGCGGGCACTAACACTATCAATATTGGCACCCTTGCCAAGCCGGCGGGGAAGGGCAGCGTTAAACTGAGCGGCAATAAAACCTTTATTACCGATGCCGCCGAGTCCGGCTATGCCCTGGTCGTGGCGCGCACAACGCCGCTTAGCGAAACAAAACGCAAGACCGACGGCTTCACCCTGTTCATTGTGCCCACCAAGGCAAAGGGTGTGGCAATGCAGCCCATTCCCGTGAGCATTGCCCTGCCTGAATCACAGTATCAGGTGTTTTTTGACGAGGTTGAACTGGGGCCAGAGAATGTTCTCGGTGAGGTCGGCAAAGGCTTTAACATCCTTTTTGATTCCCTCAACCCCGAACGTATACTCGGTGGCGCTATTTGTACCGGCATCGGCCGCTTTGCCATGGACAAAGCTGTCGCCTATGCTAATGAGCGAGTGGTGTTTAAGGGCCCCATCGGCGCTTATCAAGCCCTGCAACATCCACTGGCAATAGCAAAAATTGAAATCGAAATAGCATCGATAATGGCGCGTAAAGCGGCCTGGTTATTTGACAAAGGTGAGCCCTGCGGTGCGGAGGCCAATATGGCCAAGCTGTCGGCCTCCGCGGCGGGTATTAACGCGGTGGATGCCTCCCTGCAATGTTTTGGGGGTAATGGCTTCACCAGAGAATACGGGGTTTTTGATCTCTCCCGGCGGGTGCGTTTAACCAAAACGGCGCCTATTAATAATGAGATGACCCATAATTATATTACTGAACACGTGATGGGCTTACCGCGTTCGTATTAAGTTTCGCGAGTACCATCCACACCAAACCACCCACCGAGCGGAGTGCAGACGATGGATTTTTCCCTTTCCGAAGAACAGCAGATGATCTATGGCTATGGCGCTAATTTAGCCAAAACCTTTGATCGCAAGCACTGGCTGGAATACGCCGACAAGGCGCGTTTCCCCGCTGATATGTATCAGCAGGTTGCTCAGGATGGTTTTGTCGGCGTCATGGTGCCCGAGGCCTATGGTGGTTCAGGTCTTGGCATGATGGAAATGGGGCTGTTAAATGAAGGGCTTTCCGAGCAGGGCATCCCGTTATTGAGCTTGATTATTGGTGCGACCATGGGCCTGAGTCTGATTTCTAGCTTCGGCACCGAAGAGCAAAAGCAAGAGTATTTGCCCGATGCCTGTAGCGGTAAAACCCGCTTTTGCTTTGCCATTACCGAGCCCAATGCCGGCACTAATACTATTAAAACCAATACTATCGCCAAGGCCACAGGCGATGGCCGCTTTAAAATTAATGGTGCGAAGACCTTTATTACCGATGCGGCTGAATCCGACTATATGTTGGTAGTGACACGCACCACACCCCACACGGAAGTCGAACGCAGCACCGACGGCTTCACCTTGTTTATTGTGCCCACCAAGGCTAAGGGTATAGAAATGCACCCCATCCCGGTCAGTATTAAAATTCCGGAAGTGCAGTACCAGGTCTTCTTTGACGACGTCGATGTCGGCCCTGAGCATGTGCTCGGTGAAGTCGGTAAAGGCTTCCGTGTACTCTTCGATGCGCTCAATCCTGAGCGTATTTTGGTCGGCTTTATCTGTGCCGGCCTAGGACGTTATGCCATGGATAGAGCCGTGGAATACGCCAATGAGCGCGTGGTATTTAATGGCCCTATCGGCGCTTATCAGGCTTTGCAACACCCTCTGGCAAAGGCGAAAACAGAAATTGAACTGGCCAGTTTAATGGCGAAAAAAGCCGCCTGGTTATTTGATAAGGGCGAGGCCTGCGGTGGTGAAGCCAATATGGCCAAATTTGCCGCTGCGGAAGCCGCCTGTAATGCCATCGATGCCTCGCTGCAATGTTTTGGTGGCAACGGTTTTACGGCGGAATACGGCATTTTTGACCTTTATCCCTTGGCGCGTTTATTAAAAACGATCCCGCTAAACAACGAAATGGTACTTAATTACGTGGCTGAGTATGTACTTGGCTTACCCCGTAGTTATTAATGGCTAAAAATAAATAGTCCTACAACTGGAGATTTGATCAATGGATTTTAATTTATCCGACGAACATAAAATGATTTATGAGTATGGCAATAGCCTGGCTAAAACCTATGATCGTAAATACTGGATGGAATGTGCCGAGCGCCGCACTTTCCCCAAAGACATGTACCAGCAGTCTGCGGCCGATGGTTTTGTCGGCACCATGGCACCTGAAGCCTTCGGCGGTGCCGGGCTGGGCATGCTTGAAATGGAGCTGTTTACCGAGGGCCTGGCCAATAATGGCATTCCACTTTTAACCTATGTGATTGGCTCGGTGATGTCCTTGGGCCCCATTGGCGACCACGGCACGGAAGAACAAAAACAGCGCTACCTGCCCGATGCCTGTGCCGGTAAAACACGTTTTTGTTTTGCCATTACCGAAGCCGATGCCGGCACCAATACCATGCAGGCCAAAACCTTCGCTAAAAAAACAGCCGATGGCCGTTTTAAACTTAACGGCAATAAGACCTTTATTACCGACTGGGCCGAATCTGATTACGCATTGGTCGTCTCTCGTACCACGAGTCTCGCCGATGCCAATAAAAAGACCGAAGGCTTCACCCTGTTTATTGTCGACACCAAGGCCAAGGGTATAGAGTGGCAGCCAATTCCCGTCAGTGTGCCGGTGCCGGAAATGCAATATCAGGTGTTTTTCGATGATGTTGACCTTGGCCCCGAAGACGTACTAGGCGAAGTCGACAAGGGCTTTGAGATTCTTTTCGAGTGCCTCAATCCCGAGCGTATTATGGTCGGCGCCATTGGTGCCGGTCTCGGCCGTTTTGCCATGGATAAAGCCGTCGAATACGCCAATGAGCGCGTGGTGTTTAAAGGCCCCATCGGTGCCTATCAGGCTTTACAGCACCCCTTGGCCAAAGCCA
The DNA here is from genome assembly GCA_041277045.1 of Candidatus Reddybacter sp. GTDB lineage: Bacteria > Pseudomonadota > Gammaproteobacteria > Pseudomonadales > Porticoccaceae > Reddybacter. The sequence continues at coordinate 476,280 of JBGFSY010000002.1, forward strand.
AAACTGAAATTGAAATGGCCTCGTTAATGACCCGAAAGGCGGCCTGGTTGTTCGACCGTGGCGAGCACTGTGGTGCCGAATCCAATATGGCCAAGTGTGCGGCGGCCGAGGCATCCATTCATGCGGTTGATGCCTCCCTGCAATGTTTTGGCGGTAACGGCTTTACCAAAGAATACGGTATTTTTGATATCTACCCCATGGTGCGACTGTTTAAAACGGCACCCTTAAATAACGAAATGGTGCTTAACTATATTGGCGAACATGTGATGGGCTTGCCACGTTCTTATTAAGAAACGTTGGCAATAACCTTTTTATTTGTAGTACGCGACTAACCAAGAGATAAAGCTTTATGGATTTTTCCCTTAGCGACGAACAAAACATGATTTATGACTATGGCCAAAGTTTGGTCAAGTCTTACGATCGCAAGTACTGGATGGAATGTGCAGACGCAGGACGCTTTCCCGAGGAAATGTACAAACAAGTCGCCGCCGATGGTTTTGTCGGCACCATGGTGCCCGAGGCCTACGGTGGTGCCGGCCTAGGCCTGGTCGAAATGGATCTGTTCATGGAAGGCCTGTCCAACCAGGGGATTCCTCTGTTAAGTCTGGTGATTGGTGCCACCATGTCCATGGCGCCGATTGGTGACCACGGTACCGAGGAGCAAAAACAGCAGTACTTACCCGATGCCTGTTCCGGTAAGACGCGTTTCTGCTTTGCCATTACCGAGTCCGGTGCCGGCACCAATACCATTAAGGCAGCAACCATTGCCAAACAAACGCCGGACGGCCGTTTTAAGTTAAACGGTAATAAAACCTTTATTACCGACTTCGTTGAATCGGATTACGCCCTGGTGGTCGCACGCACCACGCCTCACACAGAAGTCGAGCGTAAAACCGATGGCTTTACGCTGTTTATTGTCGACACCAAAGCCAAGGGTGTTACGGCCAATGAAATACCCGTCAGCATCCCCATTCCCGAGCTTCAATACGAAGTGTTTTTTGATGATGTCGATTTAGGGCCAGAGCATGTGCTCGGTGAAGTGGGCAAGGGTTTTAATATTCTTTTTGAATCCCTCAATCCCGAGCGCGTTCTTGTCGGTGCTATTTGTACGGGTGTTGGCCGCTACGCCATGGAGAAGGCCGTTGAATACGCCAATGATCGCGTGGTCTTTAATGGCCCCATCGGTGCCTACCAGGCCTTACAGCATCCGTTGGCAAAAGCGAAAACAGAAATTGAACTGGCGTCGTTGATGACCCGCAAAGCGGCCTGGCTGTTTGATCGCGGCGAAGCCTGTGGTGGTGAGTCGAATATGGCGAAATACGCGGCGGCCGAAGCGGCACTACATGCTGTCGATGCTTCACTGCAATGTTTTGGGGGTAATGGCTTTACCAAGGAATACGGTATTTTTGATATTTACCCCATGGTGCGCCTCTTTAAAACCGCACCGCTGAACAGTGAAATGATACTCAACTATATCGGCGAGCATGTTCTCGGTTTACCCCGGTCCTATTAATAGTTTTCTACAACAGGGCCGCTTAATGACGGCACCCGTAACTGTTAGTGCAGTTATTAATTATTGGAGTTGATAATGGATTTTAATCTTAGCGAAGAGCAGGAAATGATTTATCAGTACGGGACAAATCTTGCCAAAGATTTCGATCGTAAGTACTGGACAGATTGTGCCGAGCGCCGCGAGTTCCCCACGGCCATGTATCAAAAAGTAGCGGATGATGGCTTTGTCGGCCTTATGGTGCCGGAAGCCTACGGTGGTGCGGGCTTGGGTATGACCGAAATGGTGCTCTTTCAGGAGGGTTTGTCCAACCAGGGTATACCTTTGTTGAGCCTGGTAGTTGGCGCAACCATGTCCCTAGGCCCCATTGGTGAACACGGTACAGAAGAGCAAAAACAAAAGTATTTACCGGCAGGTTGTCGTGGTGATATTCGCTTTTGCTTTGCCATTACCGAGCCGACGGCCGGCACCAATACCATGAAAACCAACACCATGATCAGAGAAGCGGGTGATGGCCGCTATAAATTAAATGGTGCCAAAACTTTTATCACCGATGCCGGTGGTTCCGACTACATGCTGGTCGTCAGCCGTAATAAGGCCTTTGATGAGGTTGACCGCAAGACTGACGGCTTTACGATTTTAATCGTTGACCGTAAGGCGCCGGGGGTTTCCTTTCAGCCCATTGATGTCAGTATCCCCATTCCCGAATTGCAATATCAGGTGTTTTTTGACGATGTTGATATTGGCCCGGAACACGTTCTTGGCGAAGTCGGCAAGGGTTTTGATATTCTCTTTGAGTCACTCAACCCCGAGCGCATTATCCTCGCTGCCGTGGCTAACGGTTTGGGTCGTTATGCCATGGAGAGGGCGGTTGAATACGCTAATGAACGGGTGGTTTTCAATGGCCCGATCGGTGCCTATCAGGCTTTGCAACATCCTTTGGCGAAGGCGAAAACTGAAATTGAAATGTCCTCGCTGATGACCCTTAAAGCGGCAAGCCTGTTTGATAATGGCGAGCCCTGTGGTGCAGAGGCGAATATGTCCAAGTACTCGGGCGCAGAAGCGGCGATGCATGCCATCGATGCCTCACTGCAATGCTTCGGTGGCAATGGTTTTACCAAAGAATACGGTATTTTTGACCTCTATCCGGTAGCACGCCTACTGAAAACAGCGCCGCTCAATAGTGAAATGGTGTTGAATTATATCGCTCAGCACGTGATGGGTTTACCGAAGTCCTACTGATTGTTTTTTATTATCAGTCTTGAAGGCCCGGGTGGGAAACCATCCGGGCTTTTTTAAGTGCTAGTCCCCCTAAGCACTAGACAGGTAGTGTTCAAAACTCTGTGTCATTTCTTTAACTTGAGAAAAAGAGCTGACTATGACAACTCCGGCTTTCGATTTGGATGCAGCCCTTCAAGCTCTGGGTGAGGCAAGGACCTCAGCGGCAAGGACGCATTCTTACACACCCTTATCAAACAACTCACTGAAGCAGCCATGCAGGCAGAGCTGGATGAGCACCTTGTTCACAAGAGCGAAGCTAATCGCAAAAATGGCCCTACCCGCAAGACCATGGAAAGCGCTGCAGGGAGCGTTGACCTCAATACGCCTCGTGAGAGCCTGCCCTCTTTTTGGGTATCGTGCAGGCAGCTTAGAACCTCAAGTCGTGCAAAATCATCAACCCCAGCTCATTGATGGGCTAAAACGTAAAATGTTGGCCCTCTACGACCTTAGTATAGCTATCAGGATACTCGCACTCACATCGCCGACCTTTATGGGATGTCACTGGCCAATGGTACGCTCAACGTCGTGGCCGACAAGTTACTACCTGAATTACAGACCTGGCGTGAGCGCGATTTGGAAGCCATTTATCCCATTATCTGGCTTGATGCTATTCACTATAAAGATCAACGAAAATGACCGCTATATCAGTGAAGCGATCTACACTATTTTAGGTTTGAATATTGTAGGCAAGAAAGAACTGCTCGGACTGTATCTGTCGGATAATACGGGTACTCACCACAGGCTGAGCGTACTGACCGACTTTTACAATCGCGGTGTGAAAGATATTGTCATCGCCTGTGTGGATACACAAAGCATTTCGTGGAGTAGGCTCCAGACTAAAAAACTTCCTTGAAACGATCGAAAGTATTTACCCTGATAGCGAAGTTCAGCGCTGTATTGCTTATTAAATAAGAAACTCCATAAAGTATGTCGCCTCGAAAAAACAGAAGGCCTTTATGGTCGACACTGAAGTGCGTTTATAAAGCGGCAACTCTCAATACTGTAGTGAGTGCGCTGGGCGAATTAGAGGCGAAGTGGGGGCACCCATTGACGATCAAATACTGGCTCAGTAAATGACCGACCTTATTTACTTATTTTAAATACCCCGACTACTTTCGCAAGGGCATTTAAAGCACCAATGCGGTGTAGACAGTGCGTCGCAAGTTGACGAAAACTAAGGGCGGATTTGCCAATGAAAATAGATTATTGAAGCTGCTTTACGAGAGCCTAACATGACATCCATTGCAAATTCGTAGTGTGGATGCCCTGATAGGTTTGTTTGAAAATGGAGACACAAATGAGGTCAGGTTCAACTTGACCCCATTTGTGTCTCCACTTAACTGGCTACCTACGCCTATATTGTGCCGACTAACTATGGACGTTGGTGGAGCTTGCCGTCGTAGGTTGGTAGATTGATGGTTGGCTTCTAAGGGCAGTGCTAGAGGGCATGACCAGACTATAATTTCAAGTCCTGCTATTCAAAATAGGCTGTACCAATGCTACTTAAATCATACGGACCTCTAGGTTTGTCAGTTAGCTTATTTCTTCTGGTATGTGTCCAAACTATAAATGTGAATGCAGGAGGAGGCTACTTCCCCATGGGTTATGGCCCTGTTGCATGGCAAACCGCAGGCGCAGTTACGGCTGTTGCTGAGGACGCGTTTGCAGGGGCCTCTAATCCCGCTAAACTTTCTGCCGCAGGTAATCAGCTCGACTTAAGCCTCACCTTCCTGAACCCAAATCGTAAAATCAAACGGACTGGTGCTACGGGGCCTGCTGCGGCGTATAACTTTTCATCAACCAGTAAAAACACACTATTCGCGGTTCCTGAATTTGCCTATGCCCGACAGGTTAATGAACAGCTCTCGATAGGTATAACATCCTACGCCAATGGCGGATTGAATATTGAATATCACGACACGACAGCAATACCGGCTACCAACCTGAACCCAGCTGTCTGTGGGGCGGGGGCGGGGAACTTCATGGGAGGCTGTGGCGAACTGGGTTTCGATTTGGCTCAATTTATCGTCGCACCGACGCTGGCGTGGAAATTCGCTCCCGGACAGAGTGTTGGAATTTCACCCCTGCTCACTGTGCAAATGTTCAAGGCTTACGGCTTACAGGCTTTTGCCCCGAACTCACGCTATCCCCGCCACGTTTCCAACAATGGCCAGGACTACGCTTTCGGTGCTGGGGTGCGCGTAGGCTGGTTCGGTGAATTCAATCATTGCTTGAGTCTTGGTGCAGCCTACTCTAGCAAAATATATATGCAGGATTTTGACAAATACAAAGGCCTGCTGGTCGAAGGCAGCTTTGATATACCGGCTAATTACAGTGTGGGTATTGCGGTTAAACCTAGCCATAACTGGATGGTGTCTTTTGACATTCAACGCATCGAATTTAACGATGTCAGAGTGCTTAGCAACGGCATACTGCCTTCATTAATAGATCCGGTGGCCAACCCACTCGGTAGCAAGACGGGCAGCGGGTTTGGCTGGCAGCGCAATCAGACCAACTACAAGCTTGGAGTGATCTATAACGCCAGTTCAAGGATGACCTTACGGGCCGGCTATACCTACGGCAAACGTGCCAATGACAATAACGTGGATGCAGCAAGTTTTGGTGTACTGGCAGTCAATCCAATACGCGCGGGCAGTGTTGGCTTTACCTGGAAAACAAGTGCTGGCAGTAAGCTCCATATGTCCTACGCGCATATGGATGGTGCGAACTACGCAGGGCCTTCAGCAATTTTTCCGGGCGCTAGAGAATCGGTTCGACCCTATGTCAACGCAGTAAATATCGCCTGGAGTCGACAGATGTGAGGTGAAAAAATCAAAGAAAAATAACAGGAGAAAGAAAAAAGAAGGACAGTCATTAAATTTACCGCCGACGAGAAAACCTATTTACGAGGTATCGACAATGACGTGCGGTGTGGAATCTGCCTGGCTGGAACATTGTCGTCAACCTGACTACAGGTAATACTGACGATTGTGATGCCCATGCCAGCTCCGATTAAAGTGTGCTCCTCCGGATCCTCGTTCAGGTTTTTAGACAGAATGATCCTCGCCGAATTGGGTAGTAGGCACATCAATTCACAACGTGCTGACGCCCGGCTTAGGAGTACAGTTGAATGCAGGTTTTTGCTACGGGCGAAGCCGTATGTAGATAGGGGGCTTGTACATTGCCGGTGATTTTTCTGGTCAAGGCTTGTAGCCCTTCAGCCAAATAGCTGCTCAGACTTAACCAGTTCGCGCCCCGTCCAATCTACAGGCTCTAAAGGCATTGTTAAGTAGGATACCTTCATTACAACGACGCCCCATGCCTAAGGCACTCTCATTCTACAAAAAGAATGCCAGCAGTCGAAATGAGGCCGTCGTTGAGGTTTTCGGTGATTGGGCAGAAGTGGACCTTAATGGCGATGGCTTTGTTGATGGCTGGGTGTTCGCCACTTACGTACAAACCGTCGTATAAGAAATTTTTAAACAGTAGAGCATTGCTAACAGCTCATTTTTGCAGTGCTCTACTGACTTATATTTAACGCAGTTGGCGAAAGCAGTCGCGCACTTCTTTGATAAAGCTCTCGGGTACTTCAAAGGCTGCAAAGTGTCCTCCCTTGTCGAGCTCATTCCAGTGAATAAGGTTTTTAAAACGCCGTTCTGCCCAGCGACGGGAGGAACGAAAAATCTCTTTTGGATAGACGCTAGCACCGGTTGCTAGAACGACCTCACCCAGAAGGAGGTTGTTAAAACTTTCCCAGTAGAGGCGGGCGGATGAAGCTGCGCTGGCGGTACACCAGTAGAGCATTATATCGTCTAGCATTTCATCCTTGCTGAATACGTTCTCCGGATGGCCATCGCAATCTGTCCAGGCCCAGAATTTCTCGAGTATCCAGGCCATTTGGCCTACGGGGGAATCACTAAGGCCATAGCCGACGGTCTGTGGGCGTGTACTATGTTGTTTGGAATAACCGGAGTCGTGATCCTGATAATATTGTATGCCAGCAAGTGCGCTTTTTTCGAGCGACGTAAGATCATTCATCGTTGCTGGATCGGGCTCAACCATTACCATATTAATGTGAATGGCCTGGCAATTTCCTAAATTTTGCATACCAATAGAGGTGGTTACTATCGCCCCCCAATCGCCACCTTGAGCGAAATACTGCTCGTAGCCGAGTCTGAGCATTAATGTATTCCAGCTCTCAGCAATCTTATCAACACCCCAGCCAGTACCCGCCGGCTTACTTGAAAAACCATAGCCGGGTAGAGTGGGACACACGACATGGAAGGCATCGCTGGCATCTCCACCGTGGGCAACCGGGTCTATTAACGGACCAATAACTTTCTGAAATTCGACAATAGAACCGGGCCAGCCATGGGTCATTAACAGTGGGCGGGCTTCTGGGTGAGGCGAGCGGGCGTGAATAAAGTGGATGTCGAGGCCATTAAGCTCGGTCATAAACTGTGGGTATTTATTGAGCAGACGCTCGCGCGCTCGCCAGTCGTAACTATTGAGCCAATAGTTACAAACCTCCTGTGTATAGGCTAAAGGGATGCCCTGGGACCAGTCGTCAACGGTTTCTTTTTCGGGCCAGCGAGTGTTTGACAGTCTTTGCTTTAGGTCCTTAAGGACGTCTTCACCGATGGATATTTCAAAAGGTCTTATGGCATTGTTACTCATACTGAGCCTGCTGTTGATCGTGGATTATGTTTTTTGTTTGTGTCATTCCACGTTCAAATTAGCGGCTGTTAGCGATGAGGTCAACTGTTAGTCGTGATTAAATTTTACTGTATGACTATACAGCAGTATGGTTTTCCTTTAAGCTGGCTTCACCATCTTGGATGAGGGGCATGGCCCTGCTACGATGTCATCCACCGTTAGCACTAATCGTTAGTCAATGAGACAGCAAATAACACTTGTGAGTGAGGAACAGCCCAATGTCGATGGATCCCAATAAAGAGAAAGCACTACAGGCGGCACTGAGCCAAATTGAACGACAGTTTGGCAAGGGCACCGTAATGCGCATGGGGGATAAGGAGCACGTCGCCATCCCTAAAATTTCCACCGGCTCTCTGGGGCTCGATATCGCCCTCGGCATTGGCGGTTTACCCCAGGGTCGTGTGGTCGAAATTTACGGCCCAGAATCGTCGGGTAAAACGACTTTAACGCTGTCGGTCATCGCCGAAGCGCAAAAACTGGGCGGCACCTGTGCCTTTATCGATGCAGAACATGCCCTCGACCCAAGCTATGCCGAAAAACTCGGTGTCAATGTCGATGATTTAATGCTCTCTCAGCCCGATACGGGTGAGCAAGCCCTTGAGGTGACCGACATGCTGGTGCGCTCGGGTGCCATTGATGTACTAGTGATCGACTCGGTCGCGGCCTTAACACCAAAGGCTGAAATTGAAGGCGATATGGGCGATCACCACGTTGGCTTGCAGGCACGCCTGATGTCTCAAGCACTGCGTAAGTTGACCGGCAACATTAAAAACTCCAACTGCCTGGTGATTTTCATCAACCAGATTCGTATGAAAATTGGTGTGATGTTCGGTAGTCCCGAGACCACCACCGGCGGTAACGCCCTGAAGTTTTATTCCTCAGTACGTATGGACATACGCCGTATCGGTGCGGTGAAAGATGGCGATGAAATTATTGGCAATGAAACCCGTGTAAAAGTGGTAAAAAACAAAGTGGCACCGCCATTTCGTCAAACCGAGTTTCAAATTCTCTACGGCATTGGCATCAATCGCATGGGTGAGATTATTGACCTAGGCGTAAAGTGTGGCTTTGTTGATAAGGCCGGTGCTTGGTATTCCTATAAAGGCGATAAAATTGGCCAGGGTAAAGCCAACTCTTGCAACTATTTACGTGAACACCCTGAAGTTGCCGCTGAAATTGAAGACAATATTCGTCTGCAATTACTCGGTGATCCAGAGGCTGAGGCGAAGGAAGCCGATGCTGCCGATGAACTTGAAAGCTAGCTTTTAGCAGCTGTCGAAAAGGGCGCCTAAGTAGGCGCCCTTTTTTGTACTTTCTTTTTGTTGAGCTTGAGTTGTTAGCGCGATCAAAGCTCTACGGGATAACCCGCTGCAATCCAGTTGGGCATGCCGGTGTGGCTTACACAAACCAGATTGTTAACCCCGATAAGCGATAGGTTAGTAAACGCTGTTTGAGCCCGCCGTCCAGAGCGGCAGTACATATACACTTTGCTATAAGCCTTTAATTCGTCGGCGTGAGCACTTTCATTACCCAAAGGGATGTTGAGGCTACCGGGTACATGCCCCTCGGCAAACTCTTCAGTACGCCTGTTATCGACAATCACTTCATTATCGCCAAGCTGTTGCCATGAGCTGTGTAAATCGCTCATTGAAAAATCGTCATGCACATAGCGCCGTGGATTGTAATCCACGCCGACGCCAACATTGGCGGGTACGGCTTCGTTAATTTTCTTCGGCATATCCAGATTGAGATTATTCATAATCTCAATAAAATCGCTGGCACTTTGTCCGCCGCCCAAGCGAAGGTTCCAGCGTTTTTCTTCTCCGATACTCGAACTGGTTCTGCCCTTGTAATCGTGGGCGGGGTAGACAACGGTGTCATTGGGCAGGCTGAACAGTTTGTTGTTTACATTGTTGTAGAGCAACTGGGCATCGCCCTGTTGAAAATCCGTTCGACCACAACCGCGGATTAACAGCGTGTCACCGGTAAAAACCTTGCCATCGATGTAATAACTCATACAGCCACTGGTATGGCCGGGTGTGGCGAGGGCTTTAATAGTATAGTTGCCGAGCTTTAATTGATCACCATCCTGCAGGGCAATATCGATGGCTTCGATACCCGCCGCTTCACTAAACACGATTTTCGCACCGGTCTTTTGTCGCAGTAAGCCAGCAGAAGTAATGTGGTCAGCATGGGCATGGGTTTCAAACACGTAAAGCAGCTCAATGCCCAGCTCTTCGACATATTGTAAATCCCGGTCAAATTGCTCCATCACAGGGTCAATCAGCGCGCCTTCATGAGTTGCGGTGTCGACGATCAGGTAGGTATAGGTAAAACTGTCTCGATCAAATAGCTGTCGGCATAGCAAACCGGGTGGGAGTGTTTCAGTAGTCATGGCTGGCCCTTTTCGCTCCTGGTGTGCAATCAGCATAGTAGGGATGAGTAGCGGTTTAAAGCCCTCGGGAGTAAAAAGCTGTAGAGGGTGATTGGCTCTGGGTCAGTAGACGCCGATATCAAGATAAGAGCGGGATATCTTGTCGATAGCTACAACATAAGATACGGTACGGTAATCACTGACTTTATCATTGCTGTCGAATACCGCTTTTATCTGCTGGAAGGATAGACGCATAGTGTCATCGAGACCAGAGCGGACGAGATCGAGTTCATCAGCACCATGCACCAGTTCTTTCTGTATCCACTCCGGTATGGGCTGTTCAGTCATGCTTTGAATAGCGCTGAGCATATGGCCGCCGCGCATTTCATCGTAGCGTCTCTCCATGCGGCCAAAACGTATATGGGCAAGATTGCGAACCCACTCAAAATAGGAAACCGTAACACCACCGACATTAATGTAGGCGTCGGGTAAAATAGCTATGCTGCGTTTACGCAGTATTTCGTCAGCGTCAAAGGTAATGGGGCCATTAGCGACTTCGACGATGAGCGCTGCTATAATTCGATCGGCATTGTCAGGCGTTATTTGTCCCTCCATTGCCGCAGGTATCAATATATCGCAATCCATTTCCAACAGGCTTTTACCATCGGCAACAAAGTTGGCATCGGGGTAGCCGATAATGGTTTTGTGTTCGACGATGTAGTCGTGAATCCCCTGGATGTCGAGGCCATCCTCTTTGACCAAAGCGCCATCTTTTTCAATGATACCTATGATCAGGCATTCATCCTCCTCCTGTAGTAATTTTGCGGCATGAAAGCCAACATTACCTAGACCCTGCACAATGACACGCTTGCTGCCAAGCCCACCTGTAAAACCGGCATCAGCAACGCAGTCTGAATGGCGAAAAAATTCACGCATAACATAGACGACGCCACGCCCAGTCGCCTCGGCACGGCCACGTATACCACCGTGGGCGACGGGTTTGCCGGTAACACAACCTGTATAGTTAACATCTTCCGGGTGGAGGTGCTTGTAGGTATCGGCAATCCAGGCCATCTCTCTCTCCCCGGTGCCCATATCGGGAGCGGGCACATTGGTTGCCGGACTGAGAAATCCCTTGCGTATCAGCTCTCGGGCAAAGCGCCGGGTAATTTTTTGCATATCGTCGCGGCTGTACTTTGTAGGATCTATTAGCAAACCACCCTTTGCTGCGCCAAAAGGAACATCAACAATGACTCATTTATAAGTCATTAGTGCTGCCAGGGCTTCCACTTCGTCCTGATCGACGATAGTGGCATAGCGAATTCCCCCTTTGGACGGTAGACGATGGCTGCTGTGCACTGATCGCCAGCCGGTAAAGACTTCGATTTTGCCATTAATTTCTACCGGGAAATTAACCTCCAGTGTTGCGGTGCAGGACTTTATGGCAGCCGCAATTCCTGAGTCAAGGTCAAGCACCTTAAAAGCTCGATCCGCCATGTGATTGACACTTTCAGTGAAGGATAAAAGCCCCGTGCTCGCAGCATCACTCATAATTTCTCCAATTATTTTGATCTTTGAATGAACGTAGTTAATTTTAGTTGTTATTGAATAGAAAGTAGGGAATACCCTAGCAGCAGCGTGCAAAATAAATTGTGACTTAAGCCATAGTTTTTTATCGGATAGCGCTACTTGTATTAAAATTTTTGAATTATTTGGTGTGCTTGAGCCGATAAATTTGAGTGGAAATAGTGTCTGTTATTGAAAGCCATGGTTCAGTGTTTTAGGCCCCTGGCTAGGGCGTCAGTTTGGGTAGGCTGTGTTAGCCGGGTAAGTACAAACCACCATTAACGTGGAGGGTTTACTGGTGACATAGGAGGATTCTTCCGAGCAGAAGAAATTCACTACGCCGGCGATTTCTTCTGGCTTGCCAACGAGCCCAAAGCCTTTATCGACCATGGCCTTCCGCTCGTCTTCGAGCGTGGCTTTCACACAAGGCACAGATCACGACACTAGTACTCTTGTACCTGCTTGATGACATCACCGGGCGGTGTGCCCAGGGATAGGCAATCAACCCAGTTTTTTGTGGGCCAGCGTCACGCCGACAAGAGAGGACGATACGACATCGGTCATGAATAGCCTATATTTACTTTTTGCCCAGGCAGAGGCGGTACACTGGCATCGTCCAGCAACTTGCGAGCAAAGTCTCGATGGCCCTGGGGAGGGGGGCGCGTACTAGCGCGTGTTGTTATATCTCTCTCGCCGGAGCCTGCAAAGCGGTGAGGGATAATTAAGTCGACGCCTTAGAGCCTGTCGCCAACCTTATCGTCAATCGAGTCGGATTCTATGTGCAGCTGCTAGGCAGTAAAGCCAATACCGCCGGAGCTGCTTACTGCCGCAAACAAGTCGTGCAGGCAAATATAGGGAAATCAATGCCGAGCTTTCTGCCAGTTGGGTTTGCATTGGGCATTTCCTCAAGGCTTTGAATTTACACTGGCATTTTTATAAAGATTCACTAATGAAAAACTCCACAATGAATGCCCCGCAATTTATTAATTCCCTGAAATACGTCGGTCATATCCTTCCCAGTAAGGTTCGCGCAGAACTTTACGGAGGAGTTTTCCAACCGGGGATTTGGGGAGTGGCTCGGCACTGATAACCACTTGCCCCGGTTTTTTGTACGAACCCAAAGCATCAGCACACAAAGTAATTAATTCTTCGGCATTGACTGCTATTGATTTATCGACATAGACATGAGCGCAAGGTGTCTCACCCCATTGTTTAGAAGGAATACCAAAAACAGCCGCTTCAATGACTGCTGGGTGACTGGCGAGAACGTTCTCCAGTTCGGCGGGGTAAATATTGAAACCGCCTGAAATAATCATGTCGTCTTTACGATCAACTACGTAGAGATAGCCATTGGCATCAAGCCTACCGATATCGCCCGTTAGGACCATGCCATTATGCGTGCGTTCGGCTGTACCTTTGGGATTGTCCCAGAAGCCAAGCATCTGGCCATCGCAGCGACCGGCTATTTCGCCCTCCTCACCAAGCGGGAGAGGTTCATGGGTTTCAGGATCGAGAATCTTTAACTCTGCAAAGGGCAAGGGGCGACCCGCGGCACGTAGCGGCTCTGAACCCTCTACGCTCGCGAACCAATCGTTAGGCCCCATTGTGGCCAAAGGCAAAGCTTCGGTTTGACCATAAAGTTGGTGTAGAACATTGCCAAAGATATTGTGTGCTCGCGTTGCAGTGTCTTCAGAAATGGGCGCTGCGGCAATTTGCATGGCCCTGAGGTTAGACCAGTCTCGCTGCTCAGCATCAGGTATACGCACCATGGCATTAAGCATAGTGGGTACGACAAACATATAAGCTATCTTTTCACGTTCCATCAGATCAAGTGTCTCGACTGGGTCAAAATGATCCAGCAATACATTACAGCCACCGCTGAGAAAAACCGGGACGTAAAGATAGCCTGAGCCGTGTGCAATGGGCCCAACGTGCAAACATTTGTCACCAACTTCGAAGGGTGGAAAGCCGTAGGTCCAGTCGCGTCCCGCATTGAGCCAGCGCTGATGGGTGTAGGCGACGCCTTTGGGCAGGCCCGTTGTGCCGCCCGTATGGCGAACAATATACAACTCATTATCGTTTATAGGTAGCATGGGGTCAGTGCTATCAAAACTGGCCAGCCAGTCTTCGTAGCCTTCATCACGCGTAATTACGAGCTCTAGGTCGGCAATTTCATCGCGTATACCGTCGAGCTCATGCTGATAATGACCGCTGACCACCACCGCTTTGCAGTTAGTGTGTTTGAGCATGTGAACGTGAGCTTCACGGGCGTTGCGCGGGTATAGCGGAACGCGAACCAGATTGGCTATAGCCGCAGCCAAAAAGAAGTCAGCAGCCTCTATGCTGTTGTCTTCAAGTACCCCAATGCGGTCGCCGGGTTGCAATCCGGCTTCAATCAGTGCGTTGGCGAGTTGGCAACCCCTTTGCCACTGTTCACCAAAAGTAACTCGCCGTTCTCCGTGTATTGTACAAAGACGGTTTCGGTTAAATTCAACGGTTCTGCGCATTAGGTCTGTTACGTTCATGTGATGCCTTTGTATCGTGGTTTTATGCGAGGGTGTTTTTCTATTCCATGTTAAAAATACATACTTCAATGCCAATTAGCGTGGCCAATAATAAAATTCTTATTGCTCAGCAGGTACTACGGAAGTTTTCAGATAGCGAATAAACTCATGACCAATATCCACCGGTGTAAACGCGCCTTTATGAAACCAAATTTGGGTTGAATTAAGTGCGCCAAGTAACATTAATCGAAATAAAGTTTTATTGAGGCCTTTCTTTAGGGGTATGTCATCGATTATGTCGATAAAAATCTGTTCGTAACTATCCCGCATGGCGGTGAGTTCTTGCTGGATTTCTGGCGCTTTTTCAGGAATAACACCGATCATTATTCGGGCAAAATCATTCTGGTCTAAAATGGTTTCGACATGGGTAATAATGGCTATTTCAAGTTTTTTCCACGGATCCTGTTCTAAGGCAATGGCACTTTCTAGCTTGGTTTTTAAAGCAATAACGGCTTGCGTGTAAACTGCCAGCAATAATTCCTGTTTAGATTTGAAATGGTAGTACATTGACCCTGGGAGCATACCAACTTCCGCCGCAATATCGCGCATGGTTGTTTCTTTATAGCCTTTAGTGGCAAACAGCTTGGCTGCGCCATTTAACAAAGGCTGAATACGACTATGAGAGCGTCGGGTTTTACTTGATGAATCTGTAACGAGCGTTTCAGTTAATGTCATTCGAATTATCTTTAGTTTTTGTACAGTCTTAACAGGAGTGCTTGTAACTACTTTTATCAAGCTTTCCATTATCGATCTATCAAAACATAACAAGTATTACATTTTGAATGTAAGTCACTTGTTGACAGTGGTAGTGTAAATCGCCTCTAATAGAAAAACAAACAGTTGTTTGGTAAAGTGTGGAAGCATTTTGCCACTGTTCACTTATCTCACTCACTCCGCAAATGAGGAAAGTCTAATGAATCAACGACCCGGCATGTCTGCAGACAGCACGACAGGCATAGACGGCCCAGCCAGGGTACTTATCACCAAGATAGGCCTGGATGGGCATGATCGCGGCAGTCGCATTGTGGCGGCCTATTTGCGTGATGCGGGTATGGAGGTGATCTACACACCGCCATGGCAGGAAATTAAATCCGTTGTACAGCTAGCCCTCCAGGAAGATGTCGATGTAATCGGCATCAGTACCCTTGCGACGGACCATCTGATTATTCCCGATTTAATGAAGGCGCTTAAAGAGGCTGATATGGATGCTGTCGAGGTGTTTGTCGGCGGTATTATTCCTGAACAGGAGCGACCAATGTTGATGGACGCCGGGGTTCGAGAGGTTTTTGGACCGGGTTCGCAGCGCGATGAAATTGTCGACTGCGCAAGGCAAATGGCAAAAGATGCGCGGGTTAAAAAACAACAAATGTTTGGAGGTTAATCATGGGTGCTGTCGAAAAGAATTCTGTAAAAGATGATGTCACAACTGACCAAAAGCGTTGGGAAAGTGACTATGCCAGCCAGATAGGGGATAAAGGCGCTGCGATTAATAACCGCTCAGGCATTGAAGTCCAGCCTCTCTATACTCCAGATAATATTGCTAGCAACGCGTATTATCAGGAAAAGCTCGGGTTTCCGGGGCAATTTCCCTTCACGCGCGGTATCTATCCCACCATGCACCGTGGGAGAACATGGACCCAGAGACAGCTCATTGGGCTGGGTACGCCTGCTGATTATAACCAGCGTGTACGCTCGATTTTAGATCTTGGTGCCAATGCGATCAGCCTCTTACCCTGCAATTCAGGCTTTCGCGGTGTTGATTGCGATACTATCCCCTTGCCCTTATTAGGCACCTGCGGCACGGTTGTTAATACAACGGATCATATGGATGCCTGCCTTGATCAGGTATCCATTGGCAATATTTCAACCGCTATGAATGACCCAGCACCTTTTACGTTGTTTGCTTTTTTACTTAATGTCGCCAAGCGGCGTGGTATTAGTTGGGATAAGGTGACGGGCACTTCGAACCAGAGCGACTATATTTCTCTATTCGTAGCAAACCACATGTTTTATCGCCTGGGTTTGCCGGGTAATCGGCGTGTGCTTGTGGACCATATCGAGTTTTGCCGTGAACACGTGCCTAACTGGAACCCGTTGTCTATTGTAGGTCAGCACATGCAACAGGCGGGCGCGACACCTGCTGAAACTATTGCTTTTACCTTTGCTTCTGCCATCCAACATACTGAAGATTGTATGGTGCGAGGCATGGATCCCGATTCCATCCTGCCACGGTTTACCTTCTTTTTTGATATTTCTATTAGCATGTTTGAAGAAGTCGCCAAGTTCCGCGCAGCCCGCCGTATTTGGGCACATATTACCCGTGATCGCTTAGGTGCCAAGGATCCAAAATCCTGGCGTTTTAAATTTCACGCTCAAACGTCGGGGGTCGATTTAACGGCTCAGCAACCTTTGAATAATATTTCTCGCGTTACGGTGCAGGCCATGGCCGGTATTTTTAGTGGCTTACAGTCCATGCATACCGACTCTTACGATGAGGCTATTACCTGTCCTTCAGAAGATGCTGCGAAAATTGCCGTTGCCACACAGAATATTCTGCGTGAGGAGGCTCATCTTTGTGATGTTATCGATCCTCTCGCCGGTTCGTATTATGTCGAACAACTAACCGATGAGATGGAAGCTGAAATTCTCAGCGTCATGAAAAAGGTCGAAGCGGCAGGCGGCATGTACAAAGCGGTTGAAACGGGTGTTGTGCAGTCTATGATTGGCGAATCTTCAATGACTTATCAGGAGAAAATTGAATCCGGTAAGGAGAAAATTGTCGGTGTTAACTGCTTCCAGGATGAAAGTGAGAAAGCCCCCGACCTGCCAACCAGTCGCCCAGACCCTGCTATAATGCAACAGCATGTTGATGCATTTGTTGCGTTCAAGAAAAACCGAAGCCAGCAAACGGTCAATAAAGCCCTCGATAACCTGACCCGCGCTGCTGTAAGCGATGACGAAAACATTTTTGCCCGTGTTGTTGATGCTGCTGAAGTCGGCGTGACCCACGGTGAGATCATTGCCTGCTTACGTGAAGAATTAGGCTATGGCCACCCACTTATCGTCACTTAAGGATGATCAATAATGAGTGATGTTGCACGCATTGCCGAAAATATTGTTTCTCGCCTGCGTAAGGGCGAGATAGCGGCCCTGGCTCGCGCTATCAGTTTGGTGGAATCGCAGTCAGCCCTTGGCGAGGCGGTACATCAGGCGACCATACCACCTGCGGGTAATTGCGATGTTGTTGGCATAACCGGACCTCCGGGTGCTGGGAAATCGACGCTTATTAATGCATTGCTTCATGAATTGAGAAGCCAGGGTAAACGGGTAGCCGTTGTCGCGGTTGATCCATCTAGCCCCATAACCGGTGGTTCATTACTGGGTGATCGCACCCGAATGGGTGAACACACGGATGATCCTGACGTTTTTATTCGCTCACTTTCGGCACGAGGTCATTTGGGAGGCTTGTCTGCTAACGTCATAAGGATCATTGATCTTATTGATGCTGCAGGTTGGGACACACTTGTGCTCGAAACAGTCGGTGCAGGGCAGTCGGAAACAGAAATTGCCGAAATTGCCGATATTAATGTGGTCGTCAATGCGCCTGGGCTTGGCGACGACGTACAGGCAATTAAGGCCGGTATTCTCGAAATTGCCGATATCCTGGTTGTTAATAAAGCTGATTCACCCCTGGCACAGCGCACTGAAAGGCAGCTCAAGGCCATGTTGCAGTTACGCCGGGAAGAGGAGCAGCATGTTCCTGTGGTAAACACAGTAGCCACCACCGGCTCAGGTATTGATGATCTGGCTTCGGCAATTACTGAAACAGGAAAGTTGAAATTCAAAAATATTGATCAGTCCGAAAGACTGACAGGGCGTACTCGGCGCCTAATGGCCCAGGAAGCGGCAGAACGCGTCAAGCAATTGGTGCTCAACGACCAACAGCCGACTACTTTGGCGCTTTATCAAAGCGTTGCATCAGGGGAATGTAATTACAGTCAGGCAATAACAACGTTGATGTCGCGGTATTTCGAGTCGTCTGATTAACACACGTACTCAAGCAACTTTGGACACGAGTGTTTCACCCTTAATGAAACAATAAAACGCCAACGCCAGGGCTAAAACCAAGCCATCTCCCTTCCCGAAAAGCGATAGCTCCTGCCTCCACAGCAGGAATCCACGGCCCTGTACTTGTTGACGAGGTTCGGGGTTACATTTTCAAATGATCCGCGTACTCCTCCTCAGGGCAGCTGATGATCATGTGCTCCTGTAAACCCATCAGCTGCATAAATGCTCCTTGATTGAGATGAACGAGTTGCTCGTGATCACCGCTTTCAAGATATAGGTTTTCGGTTTCTTGCAGACACTCATCCCAGATAACGTGAAAACCATAGACCTGCCCCAGAGCGGGTACTGCACCTGGTTCACAATCAACAAAAACACGCTCTAATTCAGCCTCTTTGGCCAGCTGATACTGTCCATTCATCATTCTATTGAGCCAGTGAAAGACGATACGGTGTGATGCCGGAATGACACAGAGTAGGTAATTATCGCCATCGTGGCAGAGCACGGCTTTTACCACCTGGCGTGCTGGCAAGTGTGCCAGGTGTGCTGTATGCAAGCTGGAGTGAGAGTGAGGATGAACGAGAAGATCGTAGTCGACACCGATTTTGTGTAAATGTTGCTGCACGCTGTATGCCATAGTCATCGCCAAGTCCTCCAAATGCTTGTTTACTAATTTGACTATAGACCAGTAGGGCGCGCAGCCTAAGAACTTGTATCGTTAAAAGAGTGAACTGATAAAGCGAGTATGAATAAGTAGAGTTACACCGGGGCAATTAAAACGGGGCCAGACATGTAATACGAGATTAAGGCGTGCATCTTTGGTGCATAGTGCTATGCATGTTGGTGCGTAGCACTTCGCCTTAGCCGCTAAACTCTGTGTTGAAGCAGCGAAGTATTCCCCCGAACCTGTTTTCAAAGACTTTCGTGAATGGCCCAATTATTGCTTAAGCCTGTTTCAGTGATAAACCTTAAATTGAATTGATGTACCGTGGAGCACATGAATGAACGACTCGACATTTAGAGGCAGTTTCCTGTCATTTAGTGGAAAATCTCAAATTCTGCATATGAGCTGGATGGCTTTCTTTGTCACCTTCCTGGTTTGGTTCAGCCATGCGCCACTGTTGACGATGATTCAAGAATCCATGGGTTTGAGCGATCAGCAAATTAAAACCCTGTTGATTCTCAATGTTGCGCTGACTATACCGGCGCGAATAATCACCGGGATGTTGGTCGATCACTATGGGCCGCGAAAAACCTATACCGCGATGTTGCTGGCCACAGCCGGGCTGTGTTTCTTCTTTGCCACGGCCAACAGCTTTGAAATGCTGGCACTGGCGCGTTTTATGATGGGCTTTGTTGGTGCCGGTTTCGTGATCGGTATTCGCCTCATTAGTGAGTGGTACCCCGCCAAACAATTGGGTTTGGCTGAGGGTATCTATAAAGGTATGGGTAATGTCGGTTCTGCCGTTGCCGCCGTCACCCTACCAACCTTGGCCATTATGTTCGGCGGTGATGATGGCTGGCGCTACGCCACGGCAATCACGGGGCTTATTGCACTGGTTTTCTCCTTTTTTTTCCACCGTGCCGTGCACGATACGCCAGCGGGTTCGACCTATTTCAAACCTAAAAAATCGGGTGGCCTTGAGCTAACCAGTAAGCGCGACTTTTATTTCTGTGTGTTGATGAATCTACCGATGTTTGGCGCACTGGCGGTATTGACCTGGAAAGTGACAGTGCTGGGCCTGTTGAGCGAGACGGCAGCGACCCTTATTTATGGTCTGCTTATCGGTCTCTATCTATTTCAGACCCATCATTTACACAAGGTCAACAAGGACATTTTTGTTACGCCTGTCGATGAGTTGATGCAGTACAACTTTAAGCAGGTCGCCATTTTGAGTGTGGCCTACGCCGTCACCTTTGGTGCCGAGCTGGCAGTGGTGTCCATGTTGCCACTGTTCTTTAAAGAGACATTCTTAATTCCCGTGGCTCTGGCCGGATTATTTGGTGCTTGTTTTGCTGTCATCGATGTGTTTTCTTGCCCCTCCGGCGGCTTTATCAGCGATAAGTTTGGTCGTAAATGGTCACTGGTTATCCTCCTTGGTGGCGCTGCAGTCGGCTTTTTTCTAATGTCCCTCATTACCGCCGAGTGGCCCATTGCTCTGGCCGTCGTCACCATGATGTTCTGCTCTTTCTTCCTCGGTTCGGCCGCCGGTTGTGTGTTTGCCGTGGTACCTTTGATTAAGCGACGTCTCACCGGGCAAATTGCCGGCATGGTGGGCGCTTATGGCAATATTGGCGCGGTATTATTCCTCACGGTATTTTCTTTGGTATCACCCTCGGTGTTCTTTTTAACCATTGCTGGGGGCATTGTCTTCGCTATGTGTTGCGCGTTTTTTCTTGACGAGCCGAAAGGTACAATGGCCGAAATTATGCCTGATGGAACGGTGCAGCTGATTGAAGTGCACTAGTAAGTAAGAGAAGCGCTCACCTGAAGAAATTCGCGAGGTCACATGTCTGAGCAGTCGGTAGCACACTTAGGTTTCACCGTAGCCCAGCACTCAGTGGCCGGTGCTAAACCCCAAAATGAAGATGCCATTGGCATCCGCATTCCAGAAGGGCTAACACTGACCAATAAGGGTGCAGTGGCGGTGATTGCAGATGGGGTTAGTGCCGCAGAGGCGGGCAAGGAAGCCAGTGAAACTTGCGTGCATAATTTCCTCTCTGACTATTACTCAACGCCAGACAGTTGGGGTGTTAAGAAATCCACCACCCAGGTTCTCACCGCCTTAAACCGTTGGCTGTTCGGCCAGGGGCGTAGTTTTACCGATGCCCAAAAGGGCTATGTCAGCACCTTCAGTACCGTCATTTTCAAGTCGCAAACGGCACATATTTTTCATGTGGGTGATTCTCGTATTTACCGCTTGCGCAGCAATGACCTTGAGCAACTGACCCGCGATCACACCACCTTTATTAGCAAGGATCAGTCCTATTTGGCACGCGCCATGGGGCTGGATGTAAAGCTCGATGTGGACTATCGCAGTGTCGATCTGGAAATTGGCGATATCTTTTTCCTCAGTACCGACGGCATTCACGACTTTGTGAAAGATCGAGACCTGCGCTCTGCTTTGGGTACATTAGTTGGCGAGACAGCGGAACAAAAGTTTGATGATTGCTGTGAAGCCTTAAAGAATATCGCTCTGGAAAATAACAGTCGCGACAACCTAAGTTGCCAGATTTTGCGCGTCGATAGTTTCCCCAAACAGAGCATGGGTGACGTCAGTCGCAAGTTGTCGGAGTTGCCATTTCCGCCGCCCCTCGAGCCGGGCATGATTCTGGATGGCTATCGTGTCGAGCGAGAATTACACGCTAGCAGTCGTAGCCAGGTGTATCTGGTCTGCGAAGTTGACACCGGTCAGCGCTATTGCATGAAAACGCCCTCGGTGAATTTTGACGATGACCTCGCCTATATTGACCGCTTTGTAATGGAAAGCTGGATAGGCAGTCGCATCGACAACCCTCATGTCGCTAAGGTTATCGATGGGGGTAAATCAAAATCATGCCTTTACTATCTCACCGAATATATTGATGGCATTACCCTGGAGCGATGGATTAAAGAAAATCCAAAGCCGGCAGTGCAAGACGTTATTTTATTGGTACAGCAAATTGTTAAAGGGATAAGGGCTTTTCATAGTCGCGAAACCCTGCACCAGGATATTAAGCCGGGTAATATTCTTATTGATAAAAATGGCCAGATAAAAATTATCGATTTCGGTTCCTGTTTTATCCAGGGTATTGCCGAAATTGCCACACCCCTGGAGAGGGAAGGGGTATTGGGTACCGCCGCTTATTCCGCACCTGAAGTTGTTATAAGCGCTAGGAGTACCGTGCAATCTGATATTTTCTCTCTGGCCGTTATTGTCTATGAAATGCTCACTGGCGAGCCACCCTTTGAAGGCAAGCTTGAAGAGTGTCGTACCTCAAAGGCCTATTTAAAAACTAAATATATTCCCTGTTACGACATCAACCCCTTAATACCTATCTGGATAGATGGTGCGGTTAAAAAAGGCCTGCGCTTTAGTCCAGAGCGGCGCTACGAAGATATTTCAGAATTTTTGCATGAATTGCAAAAGCCGAATCCAAAATATAGAAAAGGCCAGGGCAATGCTCTGCTTGAAGCTAATCCTTTATTGTTTTGGCAGGTGCTCTCGGGGCTATTACTTGTTGCTCTTTGCCTTTCTTTGGCCTTTTAGTTTTACAGGTGCTGGTCGCCCTCAATATTAATCAGCTTATATAAACGAAGGTGGAATCCTCAAAAGAACCTCTGCCTCATTCTTCTAGCGGCCACACTTCTGCCAGTACACGAAAGGCGCTGGCTGCCACTGGCCAGCCAGCGTAGTGGGCCGCATGGGTAATCATCGCTTCTAGTTGTTCCCGTTTGACCCCCAGATTCTTCGCTCCGGGGAAGTGAATGCGTTGTTCGGCTTCGCGGTTAAGCGCAACAAGAATCGTGCAGGTGATCAGCGAGCGCTGCTCCAGGTTTAATTCATCCCCTTGCCAGACATCGCCAAACAGGTGTTCGAGTGTGTAATTGGTAAACTTTTCCGGCATTGCTCCTTTACTTAGTGATGGCGGGTTAGCTGCGCCTTCTGTGAGTTTTTTAAAGAATGCGATTCCCTTTTCTCTTTTTTCCTGGTCTGACATTACGGTAACTCCTGATTATTGTTAGGTGAAATTTATGTGAACGTGCGCTTGCTGGTCGATGTCGTTATTCTGGGCCAATTGTAAAAATAGTTTACGATGGATTGATTATAGGCCCCCTTAACAATAATAAAATAACAGGAAGGTGTGAATAATGAAAAGGATAGACCAGCAAGTGGCCATCGTCACTGGTGCAGGGCGGGGTATTGGCAAGGCGGTAGCCCGCCACTATGCCCGTGAGGGCGCGAAAGTCGTCATCGCTGAACTCGACGAAAAGCTTGGTGGAAAATTGGCACAGGAGCTTACATATACGGGTGCGCAAGCCCTGTTTATCAAAGCAGATATCAGTCAGTTCGGTGATATTGAGGCTCTAACAGCAACCACAAAAAAGCATTTTGGCAGCATCGATATTCTCGTCAACAACGCGGCGGTGACCAGAAGCCTGGGCTTTTTTGAAGTCAGTGAAGCGGACTGGGACTGGATACACGGTGTCAGCTCAAGGGGTTTGTTCTTCTGTATGCAGAGCGTTGCGCGGGTGATGAAAGAGCCGGGCCATGGGCGCATCGTCAACATTGCCTCCATTGCCGGCAAGGGTTATCCATCCACCTCCAATATTGCCTATGCCGGCGCCAAGGGCGCGGTCATAGCGATGACGCGAATTGCCGCCTCGACACTGGCCCCAGACAACATTAACGTCAATGCCATTTGCCCGGGGGTCACGCGCAACGAGCTTTACTACGAAGTGGTAAAGGGCAAAATAAAAACTCTGGGCAAATCTGAAGCGGAAATTATCGAACTATTTGATGGCACCATTCCCATAAAACGTTCCAACGAGCCGGAAGATATCGCCGACCTTGCTGTTTTTCTGGCATCAAAGGAGGCCCGTAATGTCACCGGCCAGTCATGGAATGTCGATGGCGGCCTGGTTTGTGATTAGGGAGCCTCTGAACAAACCATGAACTCGTATCTGACTTATTCAGAGGCTCCCTAGGACTATCGGCAGTGACAATAGGCTTTAATAAAACCCTATCGAGAGAGGTAGAAACTTGAGCGACAGCACACAAAACCAGGGCGGTGAATTTGCCCACAGTACGGCCCTGCGAAAAATTGATGAGCAGGTGTGGGAGAGCGATTTCTCCACCGACTGGTGTATCGGCCAGGTGCCCAATGGTGGCTACACCCTGGCACTGGGCGCCAAAGTGCTGGGTGAAGCCTTGCCCCATAGTGACCCCTTGAATGTCACCGCCTATTATCTGGCACGCACCGAGCCTGGCCCGGTGCGCTGTGAGTTTGAACCCTTGCGTGTCGGCAAATCGACCTCCAACGGTATGGTGAAGCTGATTCAAAACGGCGAGGTGAAAATACAGCTGATCGGCGTTTTCCAGAACATTGATAAGCTCAGTGGCGAGACCTTAATGAAGGAAACTGTTCCCGAGATGCCGCCCTTTGATCGCTGTGTCGATATGCCCCACGCGCCCAACCTCAAGCTTCGCAATAGACTGATTCAACGCCTGGCCCCTAATAATATCAATGTGCTGATTAATGGCCCCGATGGCGATTCGACCTGGTTGGGTTGGCAAGAGTTTAAGGACGGAGCCGAGATTGACCTGTTCGGCGTGCTGATGTTCTGTGATGCCTTGCCACCACCAGCTTTTGCCATTTACGGTGCCAAGGGCAGAGTGCCGACGATTGAAATGTCGGTGCAAATTCATCGCCGCCCCTGTGCTGGGCCACTGCGCTGTCAATTTAAAACCAGCTTTATTACCGAAGGCGTGGTCAATGAAGACGGTATGATTTGGGATAGTGCAGATAATCTTGTTGCTCTATCTCGGCAAACAGCCAAGTTGCGAGTCAGTCGCTAATGGAATAAGCCGTCTTACAATTATTTAATAAAAAGCAATAAAAAGGTGATATGCGTGATTGATATAATTAAATTTAGTTTAAAGTTTTTCGTAGTAATCAGTGTTTCAGTTATGTTTTCTGTAAGTACCGTCAGTGCAGGTGATACAGATTATGAACAGCGTCGAGCTCGAGGTATTGCGGTACTTAGCTCACTCACCGGGCAGACGGATGCCAGCAAGATGGCCGCTAAGCTCGAGGCTGAAAATGGTGCGCTGGGTTCCTTCGCTCTCGATTTTGTATTGGGTGATATCTGGAATCGCCCCGGCTTAAGTAAGCGCGACCGCAATCTTATTGTGCTGACCATACTCGCCACTCTGCATCAAACCAATCAACTGAGTTATTACGTGCCCGGTGGCTTGAATCACGGGCTGACAGCCACTGAGATTCGAGAAATTATGGCCCATATTGCTGCTTACGCTGGCTTTCCCCGCGCTCTCGATGCTATGGCTGAAACCAATCGTATTCTCGCCAAACTGGGCCACGGGCCGGAAAATGGCAAGCTGCCCCCAGCGGAGAAGTTCTCCAATGCCGAGCGACGCGAACGTGGAACCGCAGTGATGGCGAAGCTATCGGGTAATCCAGCCTCCGATCCCGATAAAGTGATTGCAGCAATGGCAGGTAAGTTGGGGCCTCTGGGTGCCTACGGAATTGATTTCGCCTTTGGTGAGGTTTGGGCGCGTTCACAACTATCGCGGCGTGATCGAAGTCTATTGGTTGTTTCTGTTTTGACCGCGCTCGGCAGAACGGAAGAACTGCATATTCACGTGCCGGCAGCCATACGCCACGGCGTGACCAAGACAGAACTGGAAGAATTAATGCTAATGGCTTTTGCCTATGCCGGAGCGCCTTTGGCCGTTGAGGGTATGCATGTGGTACAAGGCCTAGAGTAATTACTGGGTCATCAGGGACTGAAAGTAAAGGTACTTTGTCGTGAACTAAAGTAGTCGGGGCAGGGTTTGTTGATAAGCCTACCCCGAGCTCTATATTTAGCCTTTCATGCCCACAGCGGCGCTACTGGGGTGGAGGCTGCTTTTAGCGCTGGGGCGTTGCTCCATACGCTGATACCAGGCACTGAGGTTTTTAAACTCAGGATTCAGTGGCTGGCCAATGCCTTGGGCGAAATCGAGGCAGCAATAGAGCACCAAATCGGCAATGCCTAATGAATCACCACCGACGTATTCACTATCGGCCATTAAACCGTCGAGCCATGCCAGTTGACCCTGAGCTTTGGCTTTCAGGCCGTCGGCGGCTTCGGGTAGGCAGTGTAAGCGGTCTTTAAACAGCTCAAGCCCTTCGGAGTATCGAAAAGCGTTGTAAATATTCTCGGTAATATTCAGTTCTACGCGGCGTGTCCACATGCGGCTTTTGGCGCGCTCTTCCAGAGTTTCACCGAGTATCGACTGACCGGGGCATTTTTCATCAAGGTACTCACACATGGCGGTCGTCTCGGCTAGAACCGAGCCATCGTCAAGTTCGAGGGCAGGCATTTGGGCGCCTGGATTGCGCGCCATATAAGCCGACTGGCGGTTTTGACCGGCTAATAGGTCCACCTCTTCTGAGGCAAGCTCAATGCCCCTTTCCGCCATAAACATGCGGACCATACGGGGGTTGGGGCCGAAAGAATTGATTAGCTTCATATCTACCTCTGGTTATTTGTTTTATTTATGCACGATACGAAAACTTATCGTAACACTGTTGCTATAAGCAAAGAACTATGCGGAATATGAGTGGTGGGCGTTAATTGCATTTCATCATCAATCCTTGTTAGTAATCGACCCAAGCCTAGTGATTTTTGAAAAAGTGCAATTGAAGAGCTTCTGCTTTGTTAGAATTGTCTTAGACACACTGTCTATTTGACAGTAATGAAATGCTTTACCCTCCCCATTGAAAGTAATTAAAGAAAAGGCCAAAAATGAGCGAGCTCCCCAATTGCCCCGAGTGTCAATCAAGCTACACCTATGAAGATCGAGATATGTATGTCTGTCCTGAATGTGCTCATGAGTGGCCGCAAGTGGCTACTGAAGAAACTGTCGATGCCAGTCCTGTTATCAAGGACAGTAACGGCAATATCCTTAACGAAGGTGATAGCGTGGTCGTTATTAAAGATTTAAAGGTCAAAGGTTCATCCTCTGTGGTGAAGGTTGGCACCAAGGTGAAGAACATACGTCTGGTCGATGGCGATCACGATATCGACTGTAAAATCGATGGTATTGGGGCAATGAAGTTGAAGTCTGAGTTTGTTAAAAAAGCCTGATAGTTGTGAGTCCGCGTCATCTCAGGCTGATAAATCACTTCGTAAGCAAGAGTAAAATATATGTCTTTTCTATTTGAAGAGCTTGATTGTCAATCCAGCCCCATCGGGGACATCAGTTTGCGGCGGCGCTCCGAACCGAGATTGAATAACAAAATCATCTTTGAAGTAAAACTGGGCGATGAGTTTTTAATGTCGAGTCTTTTTGTTGAAGCTGAAGAACAACTTTCAGCTCTGGGCCTGGCAGCCTTAAAGCGTAATGGCCATGAAAAGGAACTTGAAATTATTGTCGGCGGACTTGGCCTGGGCTACACGGCGGTAGAAGCACTAAAAGACCGTGCTGTTAAACGGATGCAGGTGATTGATATTATGCAGCCTGTCATTAGCTGGCATCAACGGGGCTTGCTACCGCTGGGCGACATTTTAGCCACAGATCCACGTAGTGAGTTGGTGCAAGCCGATTTTTTCAAGCTGGCAACTTCTACTGATGGTGGTTTTGACTCCGCTCAGCCCGACAAAAAAGTTCACGCTGTGCTGCTCGATATTGATCACTCACCGAGCCACTGGCTCAACGATGCTAATCAAAGCTTCTATACGGAGGAACCCCTTAATAGGCTGGCCGCAAAAATTTGTGCCGGTGGGGTTTTTGCACTTTGGTCCAATGAATTACCCGATCCGCAATTTAGTGATTTGCTAAACGGTGTGTTTAGCAACTGCGAAGCTCATATCATTAATTTCCCTAACCCCTATACCGGGGAGGAATCGTGTAACTCTGTTTATGTGGCCAGCATTAAATAGCTTGTAGCTACAGGTGAATTATTCTGAATTTCGTCAAATATTTCATGCTATCTCTTGCGTTGTTTACATCAACGACCCAGGCTGAAATCATTTCTGTGAGTCAGTTTGAAAGTGAGGGGCTTAATGGTTGGGCCGAGAAATTTTTTTCTGGGCAAACACGCTACACTTTGGTCGAACGTGATGATGGCCATGTCTTATTGGCACTAAGTAAGGCAACGGCCTCGGCTCTGTATAAAAAGGTTCGTATTGACCTCGAAAAAACACCCTTTCTAAACTGGGGCTGGTTAATTGAAAATCACTTAGGTGATATCAATGAACGACGGAAAGAGGGCGATGACTACCCTGCTAGAATTTATGTCATTATTGATGGCGGTGTTTTTTTCTGGAAAACCCGGGCACTTAATTATGTGTGGTCAAGTAATCAGCCTAAAGGCAGTACATGGGCTAATGCTTATAGTGACAATACAAGAATGCTAGCGCTAGAGTCTGGCAGCGTTTATCTGGGTCAGTGGCGCTCAGAGAAACGCAATGTGCGATGTGACCTGCAAAGCCAGTTTGGTGAAAATCTACGTTATATTGATGGCATCGCGGTGATGACAGATACCGATAATAGCCAAGGGCAAGCGACGACGTATTATCGGAATTTGTTTTTTTCCAGCGAGTGATTGGGCTTCCAATCACTCGAGTTATCCGCTACATAAACCCCTTGTTTTTAATTGTCTTCATTTGCATTTACTACTGGGTGTTAATTAAGGGCCGTTCAATTTTATCTTTTTTCGACCAGAAATTAACATTGAATTGAGCATCTTCACTGAGTTCAACTCGGTGCCAATACTGTGGCGGAATGGTGGTGAATTCGCCACTATTGATTGTAATCACAATTTCCGCGTCCATCGTCTGTTTATCTGGAAAGCCATAATAAGTCACCGTACCGGCCATCACGCAGAGCTGGCCAAATACACCTTCGGCCGTATTGTGATGGTTCAGTAAAGCCTGGGGTACATTGGCCCGAGTGAAGAAAGGGGTGGAGCGCTGAATTTTCCAGTCCGGGGGGATTTGTTGGTGCATAAGAGTCCCTTTTTATAGCTATTTTTCAACAGGCTTTTATGTGCCTGTTTGTTGAATCAGTGCCTGCTCAATAAAATCAAAATCCCTGGAGCGTTTAATCTGCTCAAACAGAATACCTGCCTCGGGATAGGTTCGCGCTAAGTAAAACAACCATTGTTTAATTCGATTGCCCATGTGTTTGGGAGGGTAGTAGACTTGCGTCAGGCGCAATAATTTCAGTGCTAATTTGGCTATTTTGGGCCAGCCCATGTGCTGATAATCTTCGCCACGAATGTAAGCCTTGATGGCAAGTGCCAGGTCGGGGCGCGCTAATATGCCGCGACCAAGCATTACGCTTTCACACCCTGATTGCTCTCGACAACTGATGTAATCTTCCACAGTCCAAATTTCTCCATTGGCTATTACGGGGATATCAATTTGCTGTTGAATCTCTTTTATATAGCCCCAATAGGCAGGGGGCTGATAGCCATCGGCCTTGGAACGGGCATGAACCACTAATTCGTCAGCACCGGCTTCTGCGATAGCAATGGCGTTGCGAAGATAGCTACTACGGTCTTCATAACCCAGGCGAATTTTAGCAGTGACGTGCGTTGTAGATGGCACATGCTCTCGAGTGGCTTTAACAATGTCGTGAACGAGCGCTGTCTCGTCGAGCAGGCGAGCGCCACCGTAGCTGCGATTAACCGTTTTGGCCGGACAGCCAAAGTTCAAGTCGATAGCTGCCGCACCCAATTCAGCCGCTTTTTGTGCATTCAATGCGACTAATTCAGGGTTACTGCCGAGCAGTTGTACTCGTGTTGTCTTAGCAGAGCCGTATTCAGAACCCATAGTGTCTTCACGTTCAGCCAGTGGGATCAGCTCAGGACAGGCGCTCAAAAAAACATGGTTCGGCAATACTGTTTTACTCACCCGAATAAACTCAGTGACACACAAATCTATGCCACCCAATTGATCGAGCAGGAAACGCATATGGGGGTCGATGACGCCTTCCATGGGGGCGAGATATATTTGCATAAGATATTAGTGGTGGGGCAGGAAAAGATGGGCGATTTTACAGTAGCCAGAGTCGCACGGCGATGCATGCTGTTAATTTTTACCACTCTGGCACTTGTTGAGTGCTCGTAAAGTGTCTCAGCCGAGCTGGGGTAGAGATGCTTGCAAGCTCGCAAATAATTGACAGGGTATGAAATCGGGTCTACCACTTGTTAGTCAGAAGTACTGCTCATCAAGTTTACATGGGAATACGGTCACAGAACGATAGTATCGCGCTTCGAATTCAACATGCTCAATTTGGACGAATATATGAAGCTTTGCCTGTTCTTGGTCGCTGCTTGCTTGTCGGGATTTAACCCGTCGGCGAATGCCTTGCTCATCGGTACTGATTCGGTTGCTGGCGGTAATAGTTTATACGCTTCAGATTGGGGGCATGAGTACCAAGGTGGTAGTGATGGTGAGTTCAATGCCCTCGGTAACGGTAATCCAGCACGGGCCTTTGAGGTTGATGACGCGGCCTACGGCTTTTCTGCGGGTAATGCATTATGGATTAGTGCCAGCGGGTGTGTGGTTGATCTAGGGGCAGAATGTACCGGCCCAGGCTACGATGGAGGCCTTTATCGCGGCACGGTTTTATTGGTTTGTGGAGCAGCGATGCCGCATCGATTGTCGCGTTAGATTTTAGCCATGGCAATCCGGCTTTCTTTATTGGTAGTTTACTGAATCTAACCGTTCCCGATTTCAGCTCTTCGCTATATCTCTTTATGGCTACCAACGACGGCATTTTTTCGGATAAAAGTGAGGCCTACAGCGTGAGAATCGATAGCATTGGAAGCGCTGATATATCGCAAGTAGCCGTGCCACCGGCTTGGGGCTATTACTGGGTCGGCGCGTTAGCGTCAAAGGGGCAAGTGGGGCGCGGGTCATCGGTTCGGTATAAGCCACGGCATGCTCTCTTTAGTATGCGCCGCAAGGCATATTGCCATTAGTTCTTCCTGGTATTTCTACTCTAGCTCTGCGCCGCCTCTTTCGCATTCGTTGTACCAGGTGGTGGAAGAGCCTGTTCGTGTTTCTTCGCGAGCTGTATAATCGCGGCCATTTTGCCAGACTCTGAATCCGCCTCGGCCTAACCCCTGTGTTAGCTGCGGGCCTTATGGTACGTGGCAGGCCCTATACCAAGCGAGAAAACACCTATGGCTGACGCCAGCTTTATCAATGAAGTGAATAAACGACGCACCTTCGCAATCATCTCCCACCCGGATGCGGGTAAAACCACCATGACCGAGAAAATGCTGTTGTTTGGTAATGCCATTCAGGTCGCCGGCACGGTGAAGGGTAAAAAGAGTGATCGTCACGCCACCTCTGACTGGATGGCGATGGAGAAGGAGAGGGGCATTTCCGTTACCTCTTCGGTGATGCAGTTTCCCTACAAGGACTGTACGGTGAACTTACTCGATACCCCGGGCCACGGTGATTTCTCGGAAGATACCTACCGCACCTTAACCGCTGTCGACTCCGTGTTGATGATGATTGACGGTGCCAAGGGTGTGGAAGATCGCACCATCAAATTGATGGATGTCTGTCGCCTGCGCGATACCCCTATCCTGACCTTTATTAACAAAATGGATAGAGAGGTACGCGAACCCATCGACGTGCTTGATGAAGTGGAAACCGTACTGAAAATTAATGCTGCGCCCATCAACTGGCCCCTGGGCATGGGCAAGGCTTTTAAGGGGGTTTACGACCTCTATCAAGACAAGATTCACGTCTACCAACAGGGCCAGGGCAGCCAGATACCCGACGATGTGCAAATTGATGGCATCGACTCCGACGCTGCGCGAGAGCTACTCGGTTTTGAGTACGACAATATCCGTGATGAAATCGAACTGGTTCGCGGCGCGGCCAATGTCTTTGATCTCGAGTCTTATCTCGATGGCAGTATGACCCCAGTGTTTTTTGGCACCGCCCTGGGTAACTTTGGTGTGCGCGAGATGCTCAATCAATTCGTGCAATGGGCCCCCGCACCGATCGGTCGCGGTACCATTGAGCGTCGCGTCGAGCCTGTTGAGGAGCCCTTGACGGGGTTTATTTTCAAAATTCAGGCCAATATGGACCCTCGCCATCGAGACCGCATCGCCTTTATGCGCATCTGTTCTGGCAAGTATCGCCAGGGCATGAAGATGCGTCATGTGCGCATTAATAAAGATGTCAAAATTGCCGATGCAGTGAGCTTTTTAGCGGGAGAGCGCAGCAGTGTCTCCGAGGCCATTGCCGGTGATATTATCGGCCTGCACAATCACGGCACCATACAAATCGGCGACACCTTTACCGAGGGCGAGGTCTTGAAATTCACCGGCATTCCCCACTTTGCGCCGGAATTATTCCGCTCAATAAGATTGAAAGATCCTCTGAGAATGAAGCAGTTGCACAAGGGTTTAAAGCAGCTTTCTGAAGAGGGATCGACCCAGGTTTTCTACCCCAAGCAGAACAATAATATTGTTGTTGGTGCGGTGGGCCAACTGCAATATGAAGTGGTTGCCTACCGCCTGAAGGATGAATACGGCGTCGAGGCTATTTACGAGCCAGTCAATGTCTATACCGCTCGTTGGGTCGATAGCGATGATGAAAAAGCTCTGGACGCCTTTAAGCGGAAAGCGGCTGACAATTTGGCCATTGATGGGGGAGGGCACCTCACTTATCTGGCGCCCACTCGGGTCAACCTGAGTTTGGCCATTGAGCGCTATCCTGAGATTGAGTTCTTTTCGACCCGAGAACACTAATAGTTACGGTTGTTGACTTGACGGCAGTTACCTTTACCTTTACGTTAACGTTTTTCGTTGTATTTGATTTCGCGCAATTGCATTGTGGTATGGGAATCAGATAACCTGATTCGACACTGTTTGTTGGCAAGCAATGACATTATAAAAAAAACTAGGAGAGCGCATCAATGAGAAAAGAGACACGAATCGACATGGTCGAGCGAGCTTTTAAAATGCTCGACAGTAACGATACCACGCGAGTAGATGATATTTATTTAAGCCCGGTAGCTTCCTATACCTGTGAAGACTGGCTGGCCGACGAGCAGAACATTCTCTTTAAAGAGTACCCCTTATTAGCGGCTTTTTCTTGTGACCTGCCCAAGGCTGGGGACTTTATTACCAATGACGAAACCGGCGTGCCGCTCTTACTGGTGCGTGGCAAAGATGGCGCTATTAGTGCCTTTTTCAATACCTGTCGACACCGGGGCTCTAAATTGGCCACCGGTTGTGGACGCGCTCAGGTGGGCTTCACTTGCCCCTATCATGCCTGGACTTATGACTTTACTGGCGAGCTGAAAGTCCTTCCCGACCAGGTGAGTTTTCCTGGGGTGGAAAAATCAGAGCACGCCCTGGTCTCTCTACCCGTGGTCGAGAAATACGGCATGATTTGGGTCTGCCCGACACCGGGTAAAAGCTTCGATATTGACGAACAACTGGGCGGTTTGAACGAGGGCCTAGTCGCTGACATGGAAGCCTATCAGTTTGAAAATTATCACCCCTACACCCAGCAGCGCATGCACTGCAAAATGAATTGGAAGTTGATGCTCGACACCTTTCTCGAGCCCTATCACTTTGCGCCACTGCACCCGACCACGGTTGGCCCCTTACTTCATCACAATCTCTGCCTGCTCGACACCTATGGACAGAATCTCCGCGAAGCGGTGATCCGCAAATCCATCGAAAACTTCCGTGATCAGCCCCGTGAGAACTGGGACATCGTGCCCGAATCGGCACTGGTATATTTACTCTTCCCCAACGCTGGTCTGGTAATGCAGCGTGATCATGTCGAGTTATGGCGCTCCTACCCCATTGCCGGCAAGCCCGGTGAATGTATTGTGCAAATGGACTACTACATCCCCGAGCCCGCCGAAACACAGTCGGCGAAAGATCATTGGGAGCGCAATATGGACTTGGCTGTGCGTACGGTACTAGAAGAGGATATTCCTGGCGTTGAGGGTATTCAGGTTGGCCTGAGCAGCGGCGCTATTGACCACAGCATTTTTGGTCGCAATGAGCCGGCACTGATTCATTTCCAGAGGGAAGTCGCTAAAGCCATTGGCCGTGCCTAGGGCTACTTGCCCTGATAGAAAAACCTCACCCGGCTTATTGATCGGGTGAGGTTAAGTTAAACAGCCTTCAAAAAGAGCTTAAATCGGTGGAATACCCCGGCGTTTAAAGGGGTGTCCCGGACGGCGATTTTTCGCCATATCAAGAGCTCGAATTAACACTTTGCGGGTATCGGCTGGGTCGATCACGTCATCAACCAAAGCCGCTTCTGCGGCGGGTAAAATAGTCGTTTTGGCTTTAAATTCAGCCACAAGCTCTTGCCTGCGTTCCTCGCCATTTTCCATTTCCGCCAACACACGTCCAAAAAGTATATCGACGGCATCGTCCGGTGAAATAGCGCTGAAGGAGGCCAGTGGCCAGGCCACCAGCATATTGGGCTGCATGCCGAGGCTGTTCATGCCGTAGTGGGCGAGGCCGAAAGCCTTGCGCAGCATCACGGTAAAACGTGGCACGGTGGCATGTTCAATTTCGTAGAGCAGGCGCGTCGACCAGCGAATGATACCGTCGAGTTCCGATTGGGGGCCGGGGTAGTAGCCGGGAATATCCTGCAGGAATATCAGTGCAATACCAAAGCAATCGCAGAAATTAATAAAGCGGCTAATTTTCTGGCAGGCTTTAATATCGAGAGTACCGGACATATAGGCCGGTTGATTGGCGATAAAGCCGACGACACGGCCGTCCATGTGGGCCATGCAGGTGACGATGTTCTGAGCAAAGGTCGGTTTAAATTCAAAGAATTTACCGTCATCTACGAGGCCGCTGATGATTTTTTTAATGTCATAGGCAAAGCGTAAATCAGTGGGCACGATATCGCGTAGCTCGGCGCACAGGCGCTCGGGGTCATCGCGGGTCGGCCGTTGCGGTGGTGCTTCATTACAGTTGTTGGGCAGGTAACTGAGAAACTCTTTAATTTTGTCGATGCAGGCTTCTTCATCGACGACCAGTAAGTCACCCATACCACTTTCTTCGACATGCTTACGAGCACCGCCGAGTTCTTCCAGCGTGGTATCAATACCCATTTTACTTTTCAGTAGGGGCGGCCCGGCAATCATCATCGCCGAGTTTTCGGTCATCGGTACGAAGTCACCAATGGCGGTGATATTGGCATGGCCTCCGACACAAATACCCATTACTGCGACGACGATGGGCACGTAACCGCTTAAGCAAACAAGATTCGCAAACTGTGGGTTATCGTAAGCACCCTGAGAACTCACTTCCTCTTCAAGCCTGGCACCTGTGCCCTCGGTGAGTATCACCAAGGGAAAGCCTTGTTCCAGAATTAGCCGCTTGAGGCGAGTGAATTTCCACTCGCAGGTTTTGCCCATAGAACCTGCGCGATATTGCATGTCGTAGGCGGCGACACCCACCATGCGGCCATTGATTTTACCGTAGCCCACCACGATGGCATCGCGAGGTGTATCACCGGCTTTGGTGGCGGCTGCCAAATCACACTCTCTGGCGAGCGGGGCAATTTCGGTAAAGGCATCTTTATCAAACAGTAGGTCGACACGCTCTCGGGCAGACAACATGTTTTTAGCGTGGCGCTTACTGTAATCAAGTTTATCCAAAGCTTTCTTTTTATCGAGAAAAGGTTGTAGTGCCTCTTCCATAGTCGTGGCCGCTGAGGCTTCAGCATCAAAGAAAACGCGACTGGAGGCGGTGGCCGTTGGCGGCTGCTCTTTATTCGACACGAATTGTTTCTTCCATAGTTGTTGTGTTGGTAGGTATAAGAGAGGGCCTCAATGTATCGACCATCCAGCAACAGATCAAGTGGAAGAAGCTGTTCTTACTACTTAAAATCAGCGGTGAATTATTGTCGTGCTATTGAATGGTCTTTAGTCTGGTGCTAGAAGGGCCGAGCGCAATTCACGCAACCAACTTTTAAGCAAAGTGCCATTTTTAGTGCCCATTCTGATCAATTGCTTTTGTGCCCCCGGTAAAGCTTCAATGCTGGGGTCGGCATATTGATAGAGCACGGACTCACTCTTTAAGACGATAGGGCCTTCAACTATGGGGGTAGCGAGGAGGGTGTCGATAGCGGCAATCAGCCCACCACCTAAATGTTCGGCTGGGTAACCCAACTCGCTATAGGCGGTTTCTAATAGAGGGCGTGTCCAGTGAAAAAATGTGGCAGCCTGTTGGGTATCGATAGCGACAATACCCTGAATCAAAACATCGTAACGCCGAAAGTTTGCAGAACCCATCGACAGAGTTTGGCCCTGCTTGTCGGCGATAAAGGCCTGACTGGGGCGAGCGAAAGGTTGTAGTTTATCCAGTAGCGCGCCTTTCGCTAATCCGTCAAGAAAGGCGACACTGCGCTGTAGCAAAAAGGCCTTGTTGAGTGCGGGTATAATTTGCGGGTTTATATTTAGCGCTTGCCAATATTCCGAGCCAAGCTGCTCGGTGATAAAGCCATTTGCTTCGTCATAAACGGGCAATGGGGGCAGGGGGCTCTTTGAGGGTTTGCTGAATTCAGCTTCAAAAAATAGGGGGGGGATTTTAATCGTCGGCGGAGAGTCGAGGTTAATGGGTGTCGGCTCCTGCATAAACTCTTGCTCTATTGGTACGACAAGTTCAGCAGAATGGTCTTGATTTGTTGATAACTGATTAGTGTAGAGGAAAAAAATCGTCGCGCCGAGTAGAGAAAAAGCGATGATGAGCAGCCCTAATCGAGTTTTTGAGGGTGATGTCGGATGTCGGGCATCACCAGTAAGAGGGTCATTCGGCGCAAGTGGCATAAGTTATTCCTTTTTTGGCTTTTAGCTATCATCCAATGGTTTCGGTGGCGATCACTCCTGGCCTTCGATGGTAACGGACTTTAATGTCATTTCGTAGGTTTCGCCATCGTCTTCTCGTTGCCAGACTTTGACAGGTAAATAGGCTAATTCCTCCGCCATCCAGAATATTGTTTCACGATCTTCATTTTCTCGAATGCGACGGATTTTTAAAGTATTAATGTCACCGAGCCCAGTACTAATCAGTTCTTCACCAAGGCGTTCAAATTGATAGTGTTTAATTTTGCCGTGGGAAATTACCTTATATTTAAGGGCCGAATCAGGCTGAGAAAGATCGCGACGTAATTGCAACTGATAGCTGATTGGCCCGAGGTGGTCTGGTTGCAGAACGGTTTCGCGCCTTTTCTTCTTGCGGGTATAAATAGCCTTGTTGCCATGATGGTCGATGACGAGCTTTTCTTTACGCTTGCTACCGAAGAAGGAACGCTTTGACGTATAGCCATCAATGCGAATGCGGTCCTCGGTGTCGAGGTGAAATAGTTCTGTTTCACGCATCTTGCCGAGAAAATTACGCGCCGACGTTTCAAGACGATAGCCCTGTTCCAGCTTAAGCAGCTCGCGTTTAGCTTCAATGGGCATGCCGTTGAATGTGGCGCTGTAGCTTGCCTGATAGGGCAGGAGTACTAATGGGGAGGCAATCTCGGTGGCGAGAAGCGGGGTATTTAAAAGGCAGAATAAAAAGAATGTGCTAGTAGTTGTAGAGAGGGCACGCATAATCAACCGTCACAGTAGGAATCATCGGCAGAGTGTTTATTCAACACCCTCTACCGATTTTTTTAAAGTTATTTGATTCGAGTTCCAGGGGCTGGTTTAGTTCAGTTCTACCGCCTCTTCACCGTCTTTAGCAGTGGTAATAGTGCCAATCACCATGGCCGTTTCACCCGCCGCAGCTAATAGGCCCAGTGCAGTGTCGGTTTCGCTTGCGGGAACGCAAATCACCATGCCAATGCCACAGTTAAAGGTGCGATACATTTCAGTGGGTGAGATATTGCCCTTTTCTTGCAGCCATTGGAAAACCGGTGGCGCAGTCCAGCTCTTGGTATCAATAACAGCTTTGGTGTGCTCGGGCAGAACGCGGGGAATATTTTCCAACAGGCCGCCGCCAGTAATGTGGGCCAGGGCGTTAACCTTGCTCTCACGAATAAGCTGGAGCAGTGATTTGACGTAGATACGCGTTGGCGTCAGCAGTATATCTGCCAGGTTTTTGTCGTCGAGTTCAACCGTTGCGGGGTCAACCTCGTTCACTTCGAGTATTTTACGAATCAGTGAATAACCGTTGGAGTGGGGGCCGCTTGATGCCAGGCCAATCAGCACGTTGCCGGCTGTAACCTCTTTACCGTCGATAATTTTATTGTTCTCGACCACGCCGACACAAAAGCCCGCCAGGTCATAGTCTTCGCCCTCGTACATGCCGGGCATCTCGGCGGTTTCGCCGCCGACCAGTGAGCAGTCCGACAACTCGCAGCCTTTGCCGATGCCGGTAACAACGGCAGCGGCGATATCAATGTCGAGCTTGCCGGTGGCGTAGTAATCGAGAAAGAACAGCGGCTCGGCACCGCAGACAATCAGGTCGTTGACACACATGGCAACCAGGTCAATACCTACCGTGTCGTGCTTTTTTAGGTCAATGGCAAGGCGTAGTTTGGTACCGACACCATCGGTGCCCGATACGAGAACCGGCTCTTTATAGCCCACTGGGATTTTACACAGCGCACCAAACCCGCCAAGCCCAGCCATAACTTCCGGGCGACGGGTGCGCACCGCTACCTGTTTGATACGCTCAACCAGAGCATTGCCTGCCTCTATGTCAACGCCGGCGTCTTTATATGTAATGGAGGGGGGCTGATTCTGGCTCATGGCGTCTATCCTGATTAAAGCGCGCATTTTATAGGGACTGGGAAAGAAAAGCAGGTTCAACTTTACTTTGATGCAGAAATTTTTCTCTTTAACGGTATCTGCGGTGATTGGAAGGGGGGCAAAACCCAGTTGAAAAGAAGGGTTCTTTGAGACAGCTCACCCCTTTCTATAGAAATACCCATTCAAAGGGTAGCCGACTCACCTTGTAGCTGCGTTTATAGAGTGTCTACTGCTACAATCGCACCATGAGATTGATCTTTAAAATACTTGTTATAGCCTTCCTTGCGACCCTTCCTCTCCTGGGGTTTGCTAGCATTGTTGAAGGTTTGTACTCAGCCACTATTGAAGTACCAGACCAGAGCCGAGCTCAGCGTGAAAAGGGCTTCTCTCTTGCTTTGGCACAGGTTCTGATTAAAACCACTGGGGCGAAAGATATTTCTTCCCGTCGCGGCGTTAACGATGCTTTGAGCCAAGCCAGCAACTACATGGTCAAATACGCCTATTTACCGCGTTTGGAACACGAGAAAACCGAGGGCGATCAACTGCCAGCCAAGTCGGGCATTCCATTGTCAGTACAGTTTGCCAAGGCGACAATTGATGATTTGATGCGCAAACTCGACTTGCCAATTTGGCCTGCCAATCGTCCTGAACTACTGATTTGGGTGCTTGAGCAAACGACTTCTGGGTACCGCTTTGTTGAAGGCAGCGACTTACCTCGTGAGCTGCAACACAGCTTTCAACGCCGGGGCTTGCCGATTCAATTGCCCCTGTACGACCTGCAGGACCAGCTTGCACTCAAGCCTGTTGATGCCTGGTCGCTGAACCAACAAAAATTAATCGATGCCGCAAAGCGTTATGGCGCCGATCACTGGCTAGTTTTGCGTTACAGCAAGATTTCTAACGGGGCCGTTAGAGGTTCCTGGCATCTCGCCGCACGCAGCGGTAATTTTGCAAGGGAGGGGGCTGTACTCAATACCCTGCAAGTTGAATCTAAAGGTGCTTATCTTCAAGGCAGTGCCGATCAAGTCGTCGATCTTTTTGCCGGGAAAATGGCTTACTTTGCCGATGCCGATACTGATTTGTTTCGCCTGGTGGTTGAGAATATCGGTAGTTTTAGTGCCTATTCACAGCTGAATGATTTTCTTGGCCGCCTCCAAATTGTCAATGGCGTAAAAGTGCGTAGCATTGATGGTGACACTATCGTTCTCGATCTTGCGACCGAGGGTGAGTCTCGGGTGTTATTGCGAGCCTTGAATAAAGAGCCTCGTTTATCGCGCATCACCCAGTTGGGAGATGATAGCCCTGAACAGGCTTTAGCGGTCGCAGCGCGACATAGTGGTAGCGTAGAGCATTACCGTTGGCAGGCAGCACGCTGACAGATGTCCGCCCAACAACTTAATCTGGCCCTATCACTAGCCGACGACACCCTTTTTGATAACTTTCTAACAAGCCATTCCTCCACTCGTCGACAGATTATCGAGACGCTTAAACGTCAATTTGAAGCCGAGCCACTATCAAGTGCAATAGGTAATACCTTTCTCTGGGGAACAGTGAGCAGCGGCTTGACCCACCTGTTGCAGGCAAGCTGCCATGAGGCCGTGAGCTGCGGCCAGAGCATCCAATATTTACCACTTGAGGCGATGGCCAATTATCCTGCTCAGGATGTACTGCAGGGTTTAGCGGCCTGTCAGCTAGTTTGTCTGGATAATATCGAAGCCGTAATGGGCTTGCCAGAGTGGGAAGAAGCACTGTTTCATCTATTTAATGAGGTGATGGCAGCCGGGGGTAGATTGTTAATTAGCGCTAATGCAGCGCCCCGGGCTCTTGCGATACAACTGGCCGACCTCGAATCACGCCTGGCTGCCAGCACCATTTTTCAGTTGCCCCAGTATAGCGACGAAGAAAAAGCCGCTATCGTTCAGTTTCGCGCCGCCCGGATAGGCTTGATCTTGAGTGATGAGGCCCTCGGCTTTTTAATGAACCGAGCGCCGCGAGACCTTCACTCCCTTATTGAACATCTGCATCAGCTAGATACTTTCGCCCTGCAATATCAGAGCAAAGCGACCATCCCCTTGATGAAAAAAGCCTTCGGCTGGTAAGCCTTGATCTTTTTAAAAGATAGTTTAAAGGCCTAATTTGCAGCTTTGATTAATCAAGGCGACACTGCCAACACTGTAAATACAGATGCCCGGGTGCCTGTTCGCTGATGAGAGTTTGCGAAAAAATACGCTCAGCATATTGACTTAAGGCAGGGGCGAGCAGCGTTTTTTGCCCCGTGTTAATGCCCATACTCTCGGAGGTTTTTTGCACGCCCTGAGACAGCTTCTTTAATAATTGTTGCTGAAACTTGAGTGTCGGCTTTATGTTGATAAGTTCATAGTCATCCAGTTCGGCAAGTTCAGCCGCTGCGGCAATGGCTTCGTCAAGCCCGCCCAACTCATCCACCAATCCCAACTCTTTAGCCTTACGCCCGGTCCACACTCTGCCCTGAGCAATTCCATGGATACTATCAGGTGTGCTGTCGCGGCCCTTCGCTACTAAATTGAGGAATTGTTGATAAATATTGTTAACGCTAAGTTGGATTAGCTGCTTGGCCTGGGGGCTCATGGGGCGGTCGAGATGATAAATGTCGGCAATGGGAGAGGTGCCGATACCGTCGTTGTGAATACCAAGTGCTGCCAGTGTATTCTCGAAAGTTGGCACAACACCAAAGACACCAATAGAACCGGTGATGGTGGTGGGTGAGGCCCAGATTTGATCAGCGCCGGCGGCTATCCAGTAGCCGCCCGATGCGGCGAGAGAACCCATGGAAACCACCACTGGGATGCCACTTTTTTGAATTTGTTCAATTTCACGACGCATCACCTCTGAGGCGAAAGCACTACCGCCCGGGCTATCAATACGCAGCACTAATGCGCGAATATCTTTGTCTTTACGTACCTTTGCGAGTAGCTCGCTGAAGCTCTTGCTACCAATGTCACCCTCTGGCCGCACACCATCGTAAATAGTGCCTTTGGCAATAATCAGGGCAATTTTGTCGCTACTCGGTTGCTCTGCAAGCTGGAGATTTTGGTGAAACAAATATTCCTGCAAACCAACGTGAAGATAATCATCTTTTTCCTCGTTGAGCCCGGCCATTGACGCCAAACGCTTACGCATAGCTGGGCGGGGGCTTAGGTGGTCGACCAGTCCGTGTTGTATGGCAAGTTGGGCACCACTGCCATGGGCAAGGCTCAGGTTATGACTCATATTGGCGACGTAGCTGTCTATTGTATTAGCCGGCAATTGACGGTTGCGTTCAACTCCGCTTGTGTAAGCCTGCCATAATTCATTTAGCCAAAGCGAAGCCTGGGCCTTTGAGGAAGTCGACATATCGTTGCGGATAAAGGGTTCTACGGCATCTTTATATTCACCCACGCGAAAGACATGGAAGTTGATTTTTAGTTTGTCGAGAGCATCTTTAAAAAATGGATGGTAACTACCATAACCGCTGAGAAGGACCGCCCCCATGGGGTTTAGATGGATTTCGTCGGCAAAGCTGGCGAGGAAATATTGCGCCTGAGTATAGTTGCTGCCGATGGCAATAACCGGTTTACCACTGGTTTTAAAGTCTGTTATTGCATCACCAATAGTCGTGAGTTTACTAATGCCGCCGCCAACCAGGAAATCAAGCTCGAGTACCAGGCCCGTAATTCCTGGGTCAGTTTTGGCGCTTTCAAGGGCATCGACAAGATCGCTCAACAGTGTCTCTGGTTGATGTTCGGCACTTTTGCCGATAATTTGTGAGAGTGGGTCGATATAGCTGAATTGCTCAACCAATACGCCACTGGGGATCAGTCTCAGAAACGCTTTTTCGGGAAGAGGTCTGACGTTACTCCCAAACATGCTGGCAATAATGCTAATAACAAAAAGCAGTACGATGAGGTTTATTGCGGAACGTATAAATTTAACCGTAGTATTGATCAGTGAAAATATTTTCCTGAAAAACCCCGGTTTTTTTTTGTCCTTTTTACTTTCTGTCACCGCTGCGACCTCAGGTTATGCGACGTTCTGTCGTGGAAATTTACTGTGTAGAGCTTGCACTAAAGCCGTTTAGTTAGAGGAGCCTTAGCACTCGTTACTATAGTCAATGGCGGACTCGGCCTGTGCGCGCTGTAGCCAGCGGCTATACATCATAGAAACTATAAATAGTGTCACTACGGCAATCACGGCGCTGATATCAAAGAGCGAGCGGTCTGGCTCAAAGAGGTTAGCCACTATCGCTGTGAAATAAAGCAGGGTGACAAAACACAGCATACTGATGGAGCGGTAATTTTCTTTGCACAGGCCGGGGATAAAAATTAGCAGGGGTGCAACGGCAAACACCAATAAAATTGCCGGTGTGCCACTGACCAAGCCACCGCCTATAAGGCTAAAAATGAGCACGCCGTAGCTAAGCCGAGTAACTACTCGCGCCTTTTGAACTAACTCGCTAAGGTCTTTCAAAAGACGAAACCCTCACGGTAATGACTCTGCAGGTTAAACCCACGAGCGCGTTGACTAATACCCGTGCTGTATTAAAGGATTTCAAGTACGGACTCCGGAGGACGACCTAGAGCGGCCTTGTCGCCATTAATGACAATGGGGCGCTCAATCAACTTGGGGTATTTGAGCATAAAATCGATCAGTTGCGCATCGGAAAGAGCGGTATCTTTGAGGTTGTTGTCTTTGTAGTCTGCCTCGCTCTTGCGCAGCAGCTGCCTTGGGCTAATAGCCAATTTATCGAGCAGGCCCAGCAAGGTGGCTTTGTCGGGGGGCGTTTCAAGATAGAGGACAATCTCGGGGCTTATGCCTTTGTCTTCGAGCAACTGTAGGGTTTGGCGAGATTTAGAGCAGCGCGGATTGTGATAAATGCTAATCATAGTGACAGGACTTATGTGATGATTTAAAGGTTGGCATTGTAATGCTTCGCCCGAATGAGGGCTAGATTAATGACCGTTTGTATCGCTAGCCATAAAGATAAAACCCCGCATCGAAAGCAGGGTTTTACTGTTAGAGCTAATACTATTTGCAGCAGCTCATTCAGTACTCATCATAATGGCCGCCATTTTGACCTTTTTACCCGAGCGATTTGACCAGGCGTGATTGGTACCGCGTTGAATAAGTACATCACCCGTTTTGAGCAAGGTTTCTTCGGTTTCCATCATCGAATAAATTTCACCCTCGAGAACGATAATAATGTCGGTGGTATTGGTTTGATGAAATCCCGGGTGAGAATCTAGGCCGGCACCCGGTTTAGCGGTGCCATCAGGCTCGGGGGGGAACTCGGCGATACGCACCATCATCGTACCGGGGATGGGGTCGAGGTTATATTCACCGGGGCGCTCGCCAAAGTTATTGGCAGCGTTACTGGCGGGCAGGGTGCCCATCCATAAATCGGCCATGGCCAGGGAGCTCTGATCGGTAAAGCCCTCCA
Source organism: Candidatus Reddybacter sp. (assembly GCA_041277045.1). GTDB lineage: Bacteria > Pseudomonadota > Gammaproteobacteria > Pseudomonadales > Porticoccaceae > Reddybacter. The sequence goes on from JBGFSY010000002.1 coordinate 520,279, forward strand.
TACCTTGACCACCAAAAAGATCTGCACGGCCCTCATCCTGCGTAAATACAGATTGGCCTTTTTCGTTAACACCGGTAACGATTCTTCTCACTGCTTTTATGTTGTTACTCCTTAATTATTTTTTATGGGTTCTTATAAATCCGCGCTTATTAGAGCAGCTGCCAAGGGTCGGCGATAAGTTAAAGCTACGCCAGGCATAATGCTACCCGCTGGTAATAAGTGGTGATATGCGGTAAGTTACGCGCGAATTTTTTTCATTAGTCGCATTATTTTCTGGCATAAAAAGCCCTGTAAGAGGCTTCGCCATTCACGGCTCAAGCAGCCACTATTAGGATAGGAGACTCTTATGGACGTTGGCATTCACATGCTCTTCCAAAACCCCGGCAATATGACCGACCTGGCCGTCTACGACGCCGAACTCGAAATTGCCAAGCTGGCTGAACCGCTGGGTTTCGACTCGCTGTGGTGTGTTGAGCATCACTTCACCGACTACACAATGTGCCCTGACGTTACCCAGTTTTTGAGCTACATGGCTGGCCAAACCAGTAAAATCAAGCTCGGCACCGGTGCCGTCATTTTGCCCTGGCACGACCCCTTGCGCGTTGCCGAAGAAATCTGCCTGCTCGACTATTACTCAAAAGGCCGTACCATTTTTGGCATGGGTCGTGGTTTAGCCCGTATTGAATACGACAACTTCCGTCTCGACATGAGCAAGAGCCGTGTGCAGTTCGACGAAAGTGCTGAAATGATTATCAATGCGCTGAAAACCGGCTTTGCCGAATACGACGGTGAAGTGATTAAACAGCCTCGCGTTGAAATTCGCCCGCGTCCGCCCTATAGCTTCGACGATCGAATTTACTCGGTCGCCATGTCGCCCGACTCCATCGACGCCGGCGCCAACATGGGCACTACCATCATGTTGTTTATGCAGAAGCCTCTGGACAGCATGGCCGTTGAAATCAATCGCTATCGTGACCTTTTCAAGCAGAAGCACAATGCTACAGCACCACCCGTACTGTGCATCGACTTTGTGGTTTGCGATGAAAGTGCCGACCGCGCCGAAGAAATGGCGCGCAAATACGCCGCCGACTACTTTCTCACTGCAGCCAATCATTACGAAATGGCTGGCGATCACTTTGAAGGCACCAGCGGCTACAACTCCTATGCCGAAGCTTCTAAAATGTTGAACGATGTTGGTGTTGATGCCGTCGCCCAAGCCTTTGTCGACTTCCAAATCTGGGGTACGCCCGAGCAAATACTCGAGAAAGCCCAGGCGCGTAAGCAAGTTATCGGTGATTTTAAAATGAGCGGCTGCTTTAGCTACGCCGGTATGCCCTATGACTACGCGACCAAAAGCATGAGCTTGTTTGCTGAGAAGTGCATACCTGAGCTGCACAAGTTGTAATTCTTTATCGCCAGCTGATAGGTAGTTCAATCTGTTCTGCAGGTCGAATCAACAGAATAAAAAAGGCCGAGTCATTAATAACTCGGCCTTTTTTATTTGAGTAAACACTGACGTTTTATTCTTCGCTTTCAAACCAGCGATAAACTATTCCCGCCAATACTGCGCCAACAATAGGTGCAATCCAAAATAACCATAATTGCGATAAGGCCCAGTCACCTTGAAAATAGCGACACCGGTACTGCGCGCTGGGTTAACCGATGTATTGGTAATGGGAATGCTGATGCGATGAATTAGCGTTAGCCCCAAACCAATGGCCAGTGGGGCAAAGCCCTGGAGTGCGCGCTTGTCGGTGGCACCTAAAATGATAATTAAAAACATAAAGGTCATCACGATTTCAGTGACTAGAGCCACCGTTAAGCTATACCCCCGGGTGAGTGTTCGCCATAACCGTTGGATGCAAAGCCCGCACTGGCATCAAAACCCACTTGCCAGGAGGCAATAACAAATGAAATTGCAGCACCAGCTACGCCCCCCGCGACTTGAGCGCCAATATAAGGCGCCAGCTCCCCGAGAGAAAACCGCCCGCCCGACCAAAGCCCAAATGACACGGCGGGGTTGAGATGGCAGCCAGAAATATGCCCGATCGCAAACGCCATGGTTACTACCGTTAAGCCCAAAGCTATGGAGACACCCAGCAAGCCAATGCCAACATCCGGGAAAGCAGCAGCCAGAACAGCACTTCCGCCATCCCTTGAACCCGCCTACAGCTTGGTAAAAAGCATCACCTACAACAATGGCTCAGAGAATGTCTTACACCAGGACATTAATGAAAAACTAGGGAGCGCTCCTATTTTTGCGCGCCATACCATAGCTGGGAGAAAGGCGCTGTTGAGCAGGTTAATGGTTTAATCCGACGGACCTTCCCAAAGGGAGCGGACTTTAGCAAAGTGAGCGCAAAGGAAATTAACCGCGTCGAAAAACCACTCAACAACAGGCCGAGAAAATGTTTGAATTACCAAACACCCTACGGGGTGTTCAGACGGGCATGTGGTGCACTTGTAGATTGAATGTGGCCACATCGCTTGCGCGGCATCTCTTATGCTGTAGTTTTGATCGACGGCGAGCTGGGCTGCCTCGTGTCGAAACTCCGGGCTAAATGTCGGTCTTGTGCGCCTGCTCATTGGTCTCCTATCCCACTACAAAGCGTCCGTTGAGGGGGAAGTGACTAGCTGTTGTGTTAGTTAATTTCGCGCCGATATCGCTCCAGGTGTTTTTTTGCCTCGGCTTCAAAGCGGGGCGTGGGGCCAATATCTTCAAAAATCGGGTCTCCGAATTCATCACGGGATATTACCTCGGGTCCAGGAATGTAGGGCATTACCTCTTCGAGATCACTCAGTGCGACCGAGAGTAAATCAACAATGATCTGTTCTTTGGTGCGACCGGGATACATGGTGCTGAGAGCGGAAATACGTGCGAGGTCAGTGACCGGCAGGGGTAGCGTGTATTCACATACCGATGATTCTTTAGCAGCTGTATCTTGCCATAAGTTGAGTAGTGCACTGATCCGAGACACGTCGTTCTACCTTTGTTGCATTTTATTTAAGTGTAGAGCAGGGTTCGGGGGAGTGCTATGGGATATTGCTCTTGGTGCAGGGCAATACTTTAGAGTTGTAATCGAGGGTCAGTATTATTATGACGAGTTTCACTTGGTGCTTATCATGGCATGCACTCCAGGAGTACGCTTGTATGGCAAAGTGAAAACTTGTTTGAGGCAAAATAGGGGTCAAAGGCAAAATAGGGGTCAAGTATTGAATTAATATATTAATTGCGATAGCTTATTAAAATGCCAAGACCACAGAGAATAGAATACCCAGATGCCTATTATCATGTGATGAACCGAGGCCGTGGCCGTCAATCTATATTTCATAGCGAAGCGTATTACCAAGCATTTCTAGAGACGATAAAAGAAGCCAGTAGTCGTTTTGGTATGGAAGTGCATGCTTACTGCCTCATGGAGAATCACTACCACCTGTTAATTAAAACGCCGTTAGGTAATTTGTCTCGCTGTATGAGGCATGTGAACGGCGTATACACCCAGCGCTATAATCGGCTTAAAAATACCGACGGCCCCTTGTTTCGTGGTCGTTTTAAAGCAGTATTGGTAGAGAGCGATGCCTATCTGTTGCAGTTGACTCGGTACATTCATCGGAACCCAATGGACATGAAGTGCCCTTTGGTTGCAGAGCTGGTGACTTATCCATGGTCAAGCTACCCGGCTTATCTTAATAAAAGCCAACCCCCGCTGTGGCTGAATCGTGAGTTTAGTTACCAGCTTTTGGGAAAAAAGAATCGATACCAAGGCTATCGGAGCTTTGTAGAGCAGGGTGTTGATGAAGAAATATTGGCCTTTTATGGTAAAGGTAACCTAAAACCCGTGCTAGGCAGTGATCAATTTATTGAGAGCGTGCTGAATGAAATAGAGATAAACCGCCCGTATTTTAATCAATTGCAAGATCGATTGCCGGCGATACCCACGATTGTGGCCGCAGTGGCGCAGCAGATGAAGGTGGAAGAGAAATGCATTTATACCTCAGCCCTAGGTAGAGGGTCTTCCAACCCGTCAAGGTGGATGGCATTGTTTTTAAGTCGAGAAGTGGGCAGGCATCCTTTGAATGAAATTTGTCAGGCGTTTGGAATGACGCATATATCGGGTGTGGCTCAGGCTGTAAAAAGACTGAACATGGCGGTAGAAGATGATGAGAAACTAGGTAATATTAAAAATATATTAATTCATCACTTGACCCCTTAGCTTTCATTAGGCTGTGTTAGCGCCGTTTGGCCAGGCTGAAATGTAATGATAGGTCGAGCAGATAGGTGTTCTCTGTTTATAAAGAAGGGGTGTCTCTTTGGCTCGTCCGTGTACTTAGCTATTAGTCACCGTCAAATAGCAACTTACAGTTGGCCACGCACGGTGTTCACCGATAGTGCAGGGCTGTACAGGCTTTTCTTAGGTGTTGAAGGGTGCCGATCACACGACCAAAGCGCCTTCAAATTGTGTGCTCAGGGTAAGCCAGTTTTCGCCCGTAATATTTAAACGGGTGAGTAGGGGCGGCAGGTTTTTGTCGATAGCACCCCGCTTGTCATCGCGAAGGCTTCGCCCCGTCCAGTCGACCAACTCAAGATAGTCGCTGAGCCGATAACGTTATTAATCATGGCTGGCCTTATAAAGGGCGAAAGCTCGATTGCCAGCCCAGAGGCTAGTCGGGCATTGCGTTTGATAATCTCAACCAGGCGTTACCCGGAGGCAATCAACGCTATTTCTTTCAAGGGATATTTCGTTTTGTAACGATCTTTTTTCTAATAAGTAAAGGTTACGAAGCTTTATTATTGCCTGGGAGGCTGCTGGCCATTTCATTTGGCGGGATTTGTTCGGAGACACCTGCAACAAGTACAGTATCTTGGTGTCCAATTATTTTACAAGCGAATTGCATTGAAATCTTGCGCCATTCGTATCGTGTTGAATTTATTAGGTTTTTACGGCATTCGGTTATATGGCGTGATACTTGCCACAATCTGTGGGTGTAGGGAAATAAAGGCTAGGAGTAAAGAGTAGTTGTAGATATAGCGTTTTCATCTTGTGTGCTTTGTACCATTATCAAGAAGCTTTCCCAGGCTGGAGATAACACCATGTTGAAGAAATTACCTGAATTTGGCGAGTTGGTATTGCTTGCAAAGAACAATCCTGGCGCCCTGGAGGTCCTCAGAAAAGAATACAGCAAGGATATCATTGATAATGCCCCAGAAAATTTCAAACGTCGTTTGCGTGGTCTTCAATTTCAAATCAACATGGAAGTCAAAAAAAATCCTAACCCGATCGTATCTTGTAGAATAATATCTCAAATGATGCTCCAGTCCTTTGGTGAATTAAGTAATGTATTGGAAGATTTTGCTGGTAAGCGCGCTCTGCTTTATCAGCCTCAAAGAGAAAACAAAGCTGTAGCCGCCGAAACGACGTCTTCGGCAATAATTATTAGCTTCCCCACATGATCAAGCGGTTCAAATCGGAATAATTAATTAATCGTATTGGGATGGTGGGCATTTACCATAATTTTATCTGATTCGTCTCAGTGGTATTGAATCGGAACAATGCAGTTGCATTCAGGCATTGAAATCACCATAATCCGCCCCGCTATGGTGGCCCTTGTCGGTCCCCCCGCAATGAACGTCTGTAAACTCCGCCAGGCCCGGAAGGGAGCAACGGTAGCAGATACTTTGTGTGCTGGGGTGTGGCTGATAAGGGTCGCCACCCAATCCCCCTTTTCCTTCGCCCGTCACCTGGGCCGGCTGCTCAGCTCGTAGATTGAAAGCTATATCGAAACATGAGCCGAGAAAATTTTCGCCGGGCGCTTCGACAATTATCTCTCTAGCGGCACCGATCTGCTTGAATAAGCTACCCGAATCTCCCCATCTCCGTATAATGCTCGCTTTCGATTTCCCGTAGTCTATCGAGGCAAATAAACCATGAGCTATCAGGTGCTGGCCCGCAAGTGGCGTCCGCGTACCTTTGCCGAAATGGCGGGGCAGGAGCATGTGCTGCAGGCGCTGATTAACGCCCTCGACAATGACCGCCTGCACCATGCCTATTTGTTTACCGGTACTCGGGGTGTGGGTAAAACCACCATCGCCCGTATTCTCGCCAAGTGTTTGAACTGTGAAGAGGGCGTTAGCTCGACCCCCTGTGGCAAATGCAGCGCCTGTACCGAGATTGCCGATGGCCGCTTTATCGATTTGATTGAAGTGGATGCGGCCTCGCGCACCAAGGTTGAAGACACCCGCGAGCTACTCGACAACGTGCAATACATGCCTTCCCACGGGCGCTTCAAGGTCTATTTGATCGATGAAGTGCACATGCTCTCGACCCACAGTTTTAATGCCCTGTTAAAAACCCTGGAAGAGCCACCGGCCCACGTTAAGTTTTTGCTGGCGACGACGGATCCGCAAAAATTGCCAGTGACGATTTTATCGCGCTGTCTGCAGTTCAATCTGAAAAATCTCAGTCCCGAGCGCATTGTTGAACATCTGAAGTTTGTGCTCGGTGAAGAGAAAGTGCCCTGTGAAGAGGCTGCACTTTGGGCCCTGGCCCGCGCTGCCGATGGCAGTATGCGTGACGCTCTGAGTTTGACCGACCAAGCCATTGCCCACGGTGGCGGTAAGCTCAGCGAGACCGAGCTGAGCACCATGCTCGGCAGTATAGATCGCAGCTGGATTATCGCCATTTGTCAGGCTCTCGCCGAGCGTGATAGCTCGCAAGTATTGGCGCAGGTGGCCTTGCTGGCAGAACATGCGCCGGATTTTGCTGCGGCCCTGAGTGAAATGCTCTCGGTGTGGCATCGCGTTGCCATCGCTCAAGTGGTGCCCGAGGCGGCGGACAATAGCCTGGGTGATCAGCAGATGATTACCACACTGGCGACGAGTCTCAGCCGCGAAGAAGTCCAGCTGTACTACCAGATTTGCCTGCTGGGTAAGCGGGATTTAGCTCTGGCCGCCGATCCGCGCAGCGGCTTTGAAATGGTGATGCTGCGTTTGCTGGCCTTTCAACCGGCGCCGGAAGTGGCAATGAAGCCAGCGCCGAGCGCACAGGAGCAGGTAAGTCCTTCTCAACCAGTAATAAGTAGTGGAGCACCGGTGACGGACAGTCGTGCCGATACAGCCCCTGCTCAGGAGGTGGCTGAATCTGTAAAAAAGTCTGAAGCGCTGGATGTGGCGGCGCAAGTCTTGCCATCTGCTCCAGCGGTCGCGCCTGTTACTTATGTACATGTGGCTGCTGAGCCGGTTTCACAGCCCGAACATCAAGCGGTTGTGCCAGCTTCCCGTGAACAATCCGCCTTGGAGCCAGTCGTTGAGTTGGTGCCGCAGAATGAGGCGCCAACTATTCAGCGGCAGGCTATTGAAGTACCTCGCGAGCAAGGGCCGAACGAGAATCCAGCGCCACCGATTACTACGCCCATCATTGAAGCAGTGGCTGAGCCCGTAGCGGCACCACTTGCAGCACCTATTGTTACAGCCATAGCTCAGCAACAAACTGAGTCGAATCCAGTCGCGCCTGCAACTGTCGACAATCGGCAGGCTGCCATGGCGCAAGTCGATGATTACCCTTTAAGCAGCCTCGATAATGATCGTTGGTTGGTGTTGTGCAATGCCTTGCCTATTTCGGGCTTGCTGGCCACGGTGGCGGCAAACTCTGTGCTAGAGGGAAATGACGGCCAGCGGCTGTTGTTCCGCCTGGAGAAAGGTCATGATGCGGTCTATGATCCGGCCTACCAGCAGCGTCTTGCCGATGCCCTCGGTGAGCATTTTCAGCTGCCACTAAGGGTTGAAATTGTCATTGGCCAGGTCACTGTTGAAACGCCCTATCTTTATCGTTTACGCAAGCGTGCCGAACGCCAGGCCATGGCCGTGCAAACCCTGCGTGACGACCCGGTGGTGAAAGCCCTGGAAGAGCGTTTTGGGGCGACGCTGAACGAAGCCAGCGTGGTGCCGATAGACTAAAGTTTGATTGACCAAAGTGTTGAGCAAAACACCCTATTAATTAAAACCTACTCACCGCAGCGGTACAGCAGTGAGTCGCATGAATGAAATGAGGAGTAAGCCATGAAGCTGGACGATATGATGAAGCAGGCCCAGGAAATGCAGGGCAAAATGCAGAAGATGCAGGAAGAGGTGCAAAACATCGAAGTTAAAGGCGAGTCCGGTGCAGGCATGGTCGAGGTGGTAATGACTGGCCGTCACGATGTACGCAAGGTGACGATTGATCCAAGCTTGCTGACAGAAGATAAAGAAATTCTCGAAGACTTGTTAGCGGCTGCCGTTAACGATGCGGTGCGCAAAGTAGAGTCTAAAAACAGCGACATGATGGGTAACCTAACCGCCGGTATGGGCTTGCCCGCTGGCTTTAAAATGCCTTTTTAATGGGTGTTTTATTCGTTTTGTATTTGTTTGTTTTACCCAAGGGGCTCTGACTAATGTTTGGCCCCGTCATAGACGAGCTGATTGATGCTCTGCGCTGCCTGCCCGGCGTTGGCCCGAAATCGGCCCAGCGCATGGCCCTGCACTTGCTCGACAAAGATCCCCGTGCCGCCGGTCGTTTATCAACGTCTATTCAGCAAGCCGTTGAAAAAGTAGGGCGTTGCCAGCTTTGCCGTATGTTAACGGAGGCGTCGATGTGTGAAATTTGCGCCAACCAGCGACGCCAGCCCGATTTGTTGTGTGTGCTGGAAACCCCCGCTGACCTGTTCGCCATCGAGCAGAGCGGCTCCTATCGCGGGCGCTATTTTGTTTTGTTTGGCCATTTGTCACCGATTGATGGCGTCGGCCCAGAGGCGATTGGCATTGACCAGCTACTACAACGGCTGGCCGATGAGGATATTAAAGAGCTGATTCTCGCCACCAATTTAACGGTGGAGGGGGAGGCGACGGCCCACTTCATTGGCACGCATGCTCAGGCTTTGGGCGTGGGTGTTTCGCGCATTGCCCATGGCGTGCCCCTGGGCGGCGAGCTAGAGTATGTTGATGGCGGCACTTTGAGCCATGCCTTTAGTAGTCGCACTTTAATTTAAGTATTTTCACTTGGCGTTTTTATAAACGCACACACAACCCCACCCGAAATTAACGTTGAGCAGGCTATTTTGAGCACCGAATATTCCCCACCCATTATGATCACCGATAGTGCAGCGCTGGAAAAAGCCGCGCAGCGCTGGCAAGAAATTGACGTTATCGCGCTGGATACCGAGTTTATCCGCACCGATACCTTCTACCCGATACTGGCCTTAATACAGCTCTGCGATGGTGAAACCACCTGGCTGCTTGATCCGCTAGCGCTGCCAGAACCGAAGGGCTTGATTGATTTGTTGGCTAACCCCAAGGTCACCAAAGTCTTGCACTCCTGTTCCGAAGACTTGGAAACCCTGGCTCACAGTCTTGGTCAGCTGCCCGATCCCTTATTCGATACCCAGACCGCAGCGGCCTATTGTGGGCTGGGTTTTTCCGTCGGTTATCGCGGTGTGGTGAAAGAGCTGGCTGGCGTCGAGCTGGATAAACACGAGACCCGTTCCGACTGGTTGCAGCGCCCCTTAAGTGCTTCACAGTTGAGCTATGCGGCAGAAGATGTGCATTACCTCTTGCCCGTTTATGAGTCGCTGGTTAAGCAGCTTGAGAGTCAACAGCGCTTAACTTGGGTTGAAGATGAAATGCTCACCAAGTTGGCGAATTCCCGCCGTGTCGTGCCGCCAGAAAATTATTACACCCGGGTGAAAGGCGCTTGGAAGCTTGATAGGCGAGGCCTGGCTATTTTAAAGGCCATGACTACCTGGCGCGAAGACGAGGCACGACAGGAGAATCGTCCCCGTGGCCGCATTATTGCCGATAAAGATTTACTGACTCTTTCATTCTTAAAGCCGCCGTTGAGCATGGGGCAGCTGAAAGGGGCGAATATACTTCACCCTCGGGAGTTGCGTTTATACAGTGAGAAAGTCTTGTCGGTCTTTGCCGACATTGACGGCAGTGATGTTAATGGCTTCCCGCCGCCCCTGCCCAAGGCCATCCCCCGCGAGCATGGCTCCATGTTGAAGTCCTGCCGCAAGGTAGTGGTTGCGACGGCTGAAAAGCTGGAACTGGCTCCCGAGGTGTTGGCGCGCAAAGTCGACCTCGAGTTTTTGGTGCGCTCCATCGCCTATGGCGAAGTACAATTGCCCGAAATACTGGCAAGCGGCTGGCGCTATGAGGCCGTGGGTGAAGCCCTGTTCAGCCACGCCAGTGAACTACAGGCCGGTGTGACTGCCGGCAGCGACAAATAAAGAGTTGATATGACTGTACTGTGTAAAATTTATAGAAGCGTGAACAAAAGCGACTGCTACCTTTACGTGCCTTTTGAGAAGGATCTTGAGGCGGTGCCCGATGCCTTGCTTAAACACCTCGGCAAGCTCGAGTCGGCAATGACGCTAAAGTTAACGCCGGAGCGCAAGTTGGCTCAGGCCGACATTAAAGAGGTGCTGGCTCAGCTCGACGAGCAGGGCTACTACCTGCAAATGGCATCGACCACCGATGAATATATGCGCATCGTGCGGGCGCGCAACGAGAAGCTTTAATGGCCGAGCTAGCGCCGGATTTTTGGCAGAATCGCCCCCTCGAAGATCTCAACCCTCAGGAGTGGGAGGCGCTGTGTGATGGTTGTGGGCGCTGCTGTTTAGTCAAGCTGGAAGACTTTGATAGCGATGAAGTTTACTTCACCAGTCTCGCCTGCGAACTACTCGATACAGAAAGTTGCCGCTGTCAGGATTACAGCCAGCGCTTTAAAAAAGTGGAAGACTGCATACAGCTCAGTGCCGACAAGGTTGAAAATATTAACTGGCTGCCAGCGACCTGTGCCTATCGTTTGCGTCACGAGGGTGAACCCTTGCCCGAGTGGCATCCGCTGGTGTCGGGTAATCCCGAGTCGGTGCGCGAGGCGGGTATTTCTGTCAGTGGCCGGGTGACCTCAGAAGCCCATGTTCATCCGGACAGCATTGAAGAGCATATTGTCTATTGGGTGGATTGATGTCGTTTGACTTGGGAAAATAGATGCGAGGTATTGGGTTACTCGAGTGATTATGTGGTTTTGTAAGACCTGAGCCCGTTTTTCTATGGAGAGCTGGCGTCGGTTGATTTTGGCCTGAAAACCACACCGGAAATAAAACCTGCGATCCAAGATGTTGCCACAAACCGAAATTCCAAATGTGGTTTTTCCCCAATTTTCATGAAAATGGTGAGCTTCGCAGAACAAGAGTATATCAATGCCAGCCATATTCAATCTGCGCCACAATGGGGCAATGACGGTGTAAGATCAAATCTAGAAAAAAGCGTTGTCTTAGTTAGACGTGTGGTTCGTTTGGGTAGGTTTGGCTCTGTAGGCCATTAACGCTAGACCTGGCCCGAGATTTTCTATCTCTAATTAAATTTTCAGCATGAAAGGAAATGTCATCATCTACCAAGGAAATGACTCCCGACTCCATTGTCCGTCGAGCCTTGAACTTGAAAGGACCGATTTGGACTTCAATAGGGGAGTGGATTCGTCGTTTTACGCGTAGTTGAACGTTATTAAGCTCTAATTTTATAGTCTCTTTTATTGCCTGACGTCCGGATTCTAGCTGGCCAATAACTTTATTAAATTTAACGATTGTATTTTTTATTTTATCTGCCTGTGTCTGTTGATCACTAGTGAGTTTCTGGCGAGTTAACTGGCTATAGTTTTCATTCAATACCTTAACTTGCTTTTGCTTAGTGCTAAGATCTTGTTCAATATCAGCAAGCGATTCCAGGTGTTTTTGGTGGGACCCGCTAAGGTCAAGTCGGGTTAATATCCCTGCGCTAGATCCGATAATATCGACTTCGATTGTTATTCCAGCCCTTGTGATACCACCCAAAATTTTTCCTCGCCCCACCTGTTCACTGCCGACGCTTATCATGTCTTGGCTCGTGGCGTTACAATGTAGCATTTGCTCGTCAATATGAATGAGCGACTTTGCCTGGAGTTTTGAGTAGCTAGCAAAAAGAGCGTTAATACTATTTCCAGCGCGGACAAAGGTGGTTAATTCTTTTATTTCGCCTGGTTCATGATGAGGCATGTGGCCAACTATTCCTTTCCCAACAAAAACACTGCCCTTGGCTTCTACCTCCGCAGATTCAATGACCCCCCCGACAGTGATATCACCAGTACATTTTACTTTCATGGATTCAGTAATATCGCCTTCTACTAACAAGTTGGCGTCAATATCTAGATTACCTGTAGACAAGTCGACTGCTTTCAGCTTAATGACGTTATCAACTTTCATTCCATTAAAAACAAGGTTGGGCTGGCCACTAATTTCTGCTAGTAATTCCAAGGGGTTTTCCTTGTTAACGTTGCTACCAGGCGCCTCAGTAAAATCAAAATCTTGGCCAGGATTGGCTTCAATAGAATGCCCTCGAACATCCACTCCCGGTTCGCCCATTGTAAAAAGCTCTCTGCGCATGATTTTGTGGCCAGCATGAACCATTGGCAGATTACCCAGCTCTCTCAAATCGATAGTGCCATCTGGGCGCAATTGGGGCTTTAAAACTCGCTCATTCGCGGTATCTACTAAGGGAATAAATTGAGTGTCGTCACCATTGACGGGTTGCTTTGCCCTCGCAACCAGTTTTTCAATAGGCTTACCTGTTTTACTTTGCTGGGCTTGCTGCAAAAGATCGACAAGCAATTGATCTTCTATACCAAACTTTACCCCGTTTTCAGATAAGATTGACTTCACTTCGGCCAACTTTAGTTGCTTCCCTCCTTTCGCGGGAGTAAGCGTTATAAAGCCTTCCAGGCTATCGGCAGCGATTTTCACTTCTGCTTTTGCATCTACTGCTATTGCAACGACAGGTGTTTCAAATGTCTCGTTAGCGGGCTCACTGCTACTTTCTAGATCTGCTAATTTTTGTTTTATATCTTCAATAGCAGCAGATATTTGTTCGTCCAACCGGCGGTATTGAGAAAAGCCCCGCTGCTCTAGCAGTCCAATAACGGTATCTTTAGTTATTGTCGGTTGAGTATTGGAATCGCTGAGTAGGAAGTTAACGCGCAACGATACCTTATGGGTTTCGTCGTCAACTATCGTTTCTAATAGAACAGAAATCTTTTTCTTAGTTTCCATCTAAATCACCTGGAGTATGGAGTCAAATATTGATTCTTGTGCGTTACACAGAGATAGAATCCATTCTTCCTGGCTTGAGTTTTTGCAAATTGGGCTCAGGTGTCGCAATCATGCATAGTCTCGCTGTACCCCTCAAGATTAGCAGTCCACTAAGAATAGAGCAGGCAGACGGCATTTATCATATCACTTCACGGTTGATGGGAGTGAGGGTAGCGATGCAGATGATGGCGGCGATAAAATTGGTTAACCTTGTTTGTAAGGTAAGAAGACTTGCCCCGTAGGTGCTGAAACCGGGTAAAATCGCCGGCAAGTTAAAAAGGATGAGTTATGTATACACCGGAAAACTACCTTTGGGGCTGCATGGCCTACGTAATGGGTGTGTTGATGACCGTGCCATTTGCTTGGTGGGCGACACGGCCTTTGCCCTGGTATCCGCTCAGAGCCTTTTTTCGCATGTTCAGTTTGGCTCTGCTGTTAACCCCGGCATTTCCCTATGAGGGTATGACCTATCTAGCTCCCGCCTGGGCCACTGCGGCCTTTGAATTAATTAAGCCAACCATGGAGCACGGTGTGCGTCGTGTGCTAATCCCTATCGGTTTTAGCTTTGCCGTGCTCTACGCCTTAAACCTGTGTGTTTGGCAATTGCTTAAAACTAGAGCGGAAAAGAAAGGCGCTGATCTTGCGAGTGAAGATGATAGCGACGAGCAGGAAGAGGGTTTTGTGCGCTCTTAAGCTCGGGCATTAATTCACGCCGTGCATACCTTTGCGTAACAGCGGCGATATCACCAATAAAAACACCGCAATACCCACCGCAAACCAGCCGACATTGCTGTACACATCCATTGTTTTTGCCAATGCACTGGCCTGATCCAGTACTTCGCCGTCAACGGTTCTGCGACTCGTCAACTGGGCTATTTTACTGGCGATAAAGTTGGCGCCTGCCGAGGCGAGAAACCAAACCCCCATCATCATGCCGACAATGCGCGGCACGCTGAGCTTGGTAATCATCGATAGGCCAACCGGTGACAGGCAGAGCTCACCGGTGGTGTGGAGGAGGTAAATCAGCACCAGCCAGATCATGCCCACGCCCTGGCCTTCACTGGCGAGCCGGGCACCGAAGGCCAGCACCAGAAATCCTAGGCCGACTTGAAACAGGGCGAGAGCAAACTTCACCGGAGTCGAAGGTTCGCGCCCACTGGCGGCGAGGCGTGTCCAGAGGATGGAAAACACCGGGGCCAGCAGAAAGATAAAAAAGGCGTTGAAGGACTGAAATACCGATGCCGGTAGCTCATAACCAAACAGAACGCGGTCAACGCTGCGGTCGGCAAAGAGGTTCAAGGATGATCCAGCCTGTTCAAATAGCGCCCAGAAAAGTACTGAAAAAAGGATGAGCGTGGCAGCGACAAATAAGCGGTGACGCTCCACGGGCTCGCATTTGATAAAGGCGTAGGTGAGAATGATAAGCAGCATCAAGCCACCAAAACCACTCAGGGCCTGGCCTACCAGTGCTTGATGTTGTACCAGTTGCCAGATGGCGAATACGCCGCCGAAACCACTCAGGTAAATGAGTTGTTCGCGACTAAGACCGGCAAAAAATGGTGCTGATAGCGCAGCCTTTGAAGGTGGTTCCGCTTTGCCCTGTAGATGTTGCTGGCCTCTGAGAAAGATCGCGAGGCCGAGTAGCATGCCAATCCCTGCCAGCCCAAAACCGTACTTCCAGCCGTAGGTTTGGCCGAGCCAGCCGCAGAGCAGGGAAGATGAAAAGGCACCTATATTGATGCCCATATAAAACAGGGTAAAGCCGCTGTCACGGCGCGGATCGTCGTGGCTATACAGGGCGCCAACCACAGTGGAAATATTGGCTTTTAAAAAGCCAACACCGCAGATAATAAAGGCCAGTGAGAGGTAAAAAATTTGTAGGTAGAAGGGATCGCGGCTGATATTGCTGGCTGAATCGATGGCGGCTGGCCCCTCTATCGCCATGCCTAAATGTCCTAAAACCAATAAGATAGCACCGAAAGTTACCGCTTTGCGTGAGCCTAAGTAACGGTCTGCCAGCACGCCGCCAATGACGGGTGTGACATAGACCAGTGCCGAATAGGCACCGTAAATAAGATAGGCTTTTTCATCGCTAAACAGGAAGTGCTGGGTCAGATAAAAGATAAGCAGGGCACGCATGCCGTAGTAGGAAAAACGCTCCCACATCTCGGTCATAAAGCAGACGTATAAGCCTTTCGGGTGACCGAAAAAGGCGGTGTCCGTTGTGAGTTTAGAGGGGGGCGTGGCGGGCATGTTGTGATCCGAAGTCGGTGGTTCGAAGGGTTTAGCCAATAAGTAAAGCGTCTGCATATTAGCAGTGATAATTTGTCGGTAATAGCTGTTGCTAGTGTGGCTGTGGGTTAAGTGGGCTGGCTTGTCTCTTTCTATAGGGGGATGGCGTCAATGCAGTGGAGCCGCTAGAATGTCTGGCTTCGTTTACAAATTTGAAACTACAATTAGCCTACGAACACATTATTCTTAATTAGGGGGAATACAATGCAATTTACCGGGACAGAGCGCTACGTAGCGACCAGTGATCTTCAAATGGCTGTTAATGCGGCGGTCACGTTAGAGCGGCCATTACTGATCAAGGGCGAGCCAGGCACGGGTAAAACCATGCTGGCAGAAGAGGTGGCGACTGCCCTCGGCATGCCGCTTATCTCTTGGCACATCAAGTCGACCACCAAGGCCCAGCAGGGTTTGTACGACTACGATGCGGTATCCCGTCTGCGTGATTCCCAGCTGGGTAATGATGACGTCCAAGACATCAACAACTACATCAGGAAAGGTAAGCTTTGGGAGGCTTTCACTGCCGATGAGCAAGTGGTCTTGCTGATTGATGAAATTGATAAAGCCGATATTGAATTCCCCAATGACTTGCTGCTCGAGCTCGACAAAATGGAATTTCACGTTTATGAAACCGGCGAGCGTGTTGTGGCTAAGCGGCGCCCCATCGTAATCATCACCAGTAATAATGAAAAAGAATTGCCCGATGCCTTCTTGCGTCGTTGCTTCTTCCACTTCATCAACTTCCCAAGCCGTGAAACCATGCAGGAAATTGTTGATGTGCACTATCCGAACATTACCAAGGACCTGGTTGACGAAGCCCTCGATATTTTCTTCGACGTGCGCAAAATTCCCGGCCTGAAAAAGAAGCCTTCAACTTCAGAGCTGGTTGACTGGTTGAAGCTGTTAATGTCGGATCAAATTCCCGATGGCATTCTTAAGCAGCGCGATGCGACCAAAGCCATTCCACCTTTGTACGGTGCTTTGTTGAAAAATGAGCAAGACGTTCACCTGCTCGAGCGACTGGCCTTTATGACCCGAAGGGATGCCAAGTAATGTTACTCAACTTTTTTTTCGCACTGCGCAAGGGTGGCCTGCCGGTATCGATTAATGAGTTGCTGACCCTGCTGGAAACCCTGAAGCAGCGTATCGCTTTTGCAGATATGGAAGACTTCTACTATTTGTCCCGCGCCTGTCTGGTGAAGGATGAGCGCAATTACGATAAGTTCGATCGCGCTTTTTCCCTCTATTTTAAGGAGCTGGATACCCTAGAAGACTTTCTCGAAGCGCTGATCCCCGAAGATTGGTTGCGTTCAGAGTTTGAAAAGTCCTTAACGGATGAAGAGAAAGCCGAGATCGAAAGTCTCGGCGGCCTCGAAAAGCTCATTGAAGCCTTTAAAGAACGCCTCAAAGAGCAACAGGGTAAGCACGAAGGCGGTAATAAGTGGATCGGCACCGGGGGTACATCCCCCTTTGGTAACGACGGCTATAATCCCGAAGGTATTCGCGTTGGTGGTGAGGGCAAGCAGAAAAAAGCCCTCAAGGTCTGGGAAAAGCGCGAGTTCAGTAATCTCGACGACTCGGTCGAACTGGGAACGCGCAATATTAAAGTCGCTCTGCGTCGCTTGCGTAAGTTTACGCGGGTGGGTCTCGAGGAAGAGTTAGACCTCGACGACACCATTCGCTCGACCGCAAAGAATGCGGGTCTGCTCGATATTAAAATGGTGGCCGAAAAGAAAAACGCGGTAAAAGTGTTAATTTTCTTTGATGCTGGCGGCTCGATGGACCCCTACGTCAAGATTTGTGAGGAGTTGTTTTCCGCTGCTAAAACAGAGTTTAAGCATCTGGAATATTATTATTTTCACAACATGCTTTACGATTTTGTGTGGCGCGATAACTTTCGACGTTTTCAGGAAAAGACAGAAACCTATGATCTGCTGCGCACCTATGGCTCAGATTATAAAATCATTTTTGTGGGTGACGCCTCCATGTCACCCTATGAAATCGAAAGCCCCGGCGGCAGTGTCGAGTACTACAACAAAGAGTCCGGCGCTGAGTGGATGGAGCGTGTCACCGATTCCTGGGATCGGGTTGTTTGGTTAAACCCCGTTCGTGAGGATTACTGGGAGCACACCCCGTCGATTCAACGCGTTCGGCAACTGGTCGACAACCGCATGTTTCCTTTAACACTGGGTGGCCTTGAAGAGGGTATGGCCTTACTTACCAAATAACAGGTTACCAAATAAAAGATCAGCAAGTGACAGAGACAGCAAGTAAAGATGTAGATCAAACGGGCGTCGATGAAAAGGCGCTGCGCAAAGCGATCCGCGGGTGTATGAGCCGGGATCGCTTTCGCTTTTCTCGCCAGCTGAAAAATATCGAGCAGCGTCGCCGTAAGGGTAAGTCCGTCGATCGTGATTTAGCTCGGCTGGCGACTCAGGCATCGGCCTCCGCAGCCCTCGTCGCCAAACGCAGCCAGTTCGTGTCACCGCTGAATTTTCCCGAAGCCTTACCGGTCAGTGCGCGGCGCGAAGAAATTCGTGACGCCATTGCCGCCAATCAACTGGTGATTATTGCCGGTGAAACCGGCTCCGGTAAAACTACCCAGCTACCAAAAATATGTCTGGAAATGGGGCGGGGCATTAAGGGGCAAATTGGCCACACTCAGCCTCGACGCATTGCAGCACGCACCGTTGCCCAGCGCATCGCCGAAGAGGTCAATACGCCCTTGGGTGAGCTGGTGGGCTACCAAGTGCGTTTTCAAGATCACAGTAATGAGAATACCTTGGTCAAGTTAATGACCGACGGTATTTTGCTGGCTGAAATTCAGCACGACCGCTTTCTTAATCGTTACGACACTCTGATTATTGATGAGGCCCATGAGCGCAGTCTGAATATTGATTTTCTACTCGGCTATCTCAAACAATTATTGCCTAAGCGTCCTGACTTAAAAGTCATTATTACCTCGGCCACTATCGACGTTGAGCGTTTCTCGAAACATTTTAATGATGCACCGGTGATCGAAGTGTCCGGTCGTACCTGGCCGGTTGATATTAATTACCGGCCCTTGCTGGAAGACGAAGAACTGGCCAGTGGTATTGCCAATACCCTTGAAGAATTACTGCGTTTACCCCAGAGGGGTGACGTGCTGGTGTTTCTCAGTGGCGAGCGAGAAATTCGTGAAGCGGCAAAAGAAATACGCCAGCGGGACTTCCCCCATCTCGATGTACTGCCGCTATATGCCCGCTTGAGCCTTGCCGAGCAGACTAAAATCTTTAAAGCTCATCGAGGTACACGAGTGGTGCTGGCGACCAATGTGGCCGAAACCTCTTTAACCGTGCCCGGTATTCGCTATGTGATCGACAGTGGTTATGCGCGTGTTAGTCGTTACAGTTATCGTACGAAGGTGCAGCGCCTGCCTATCGAGGCCGTTTCGCAGGCCAGCGCCAATCAGCGCTCGGGCCGCTGTGGTCGTGTTAGTGAAGGCGTTTGTGTGCGCCTTTACAGTGAACACGACTTTCTACAGCGCCCTGAATTTACCGACCCTGAAATTGTGCGTACTAACCTTGCGGCTGTTATTTTGCAGATGATGCGTCTGGGCATTGGCTCAGTGCGAGAGTTCCCCTTCATAGAACCGCCCGATAGTCGTTTGATTAACGATGGCTTTTTATTATTAAAAGAGCTGGATGCCGTCGATGGGCAGGAGCGATTAACCTCTACGGGTAAGCCACTATCCCAGTTCCCCGTCGATCCGCGCATGGGCCGTATGTTGCTGGCTGCAGCGGCGCAGGGCAGCTTGCGCGAAGTGCTGATTATCGTTGCCATGCTGAGCATTCAGGACCCTCGCGAGCGCCCGGCAGATAAGCGTCAGGCGGCGGATGAGAAGCATCGCCAGTGGCTCGATAAAGATTCTGACTTTATCAGTATTTTAAATTTGTGGCAGCATTTTGAAGAGCAACGCCAGGCATTGACGCGCAATCAATTTGCTAAATACTGTAAAAAATCTTTTGTCTCTTATTTGCGCATGGTCGAGTGGCGAGACCTGCATCATCAACTCCATACGTCCTGCCGTGACCTCGGCCTGGAATATAAAAAACAGCCTGCCGACGTCGATAGTATTCATAAGGCATTGTTAACGGGCCTACTTAGTCATATTGGTTTTCGTCACGAGAGTCGAGAGTACCTCGGCACACGCAATCGCAAGTTCCATGTTTTCCCCGGCTCTGGGCTGGCTAAAAAGCCACCGAAATGGGTAATGGCTATCGAGTTACTCGAAACAACCCGTCTTTTTGCTCACCATTGTGCAAGCTTTAATGAAGAGTGGCTGCCGGAAATGGCCGCTCATTTGGTGAAAAAAAGCCACAGCGAGGCCCACTATCACGTGGCTCGTGGTCAGGTGATGGCCTATGAAAAACAAAGCCTCTATGGCTTGACCATTGTCGAGCGCCAAAAAGTTGAATTTGGCAAAATTGATGCTAAGCAGGCACGGGCAGTCTTTATTCAATCAGCTTTGGTAGAAGGACTTTACGGCAATAGTCGTTCAGGTGGTCGGCGTGGTAGCAGTAATAAAAAGGTCGCCTTTTTTGCCCACAATACGGCTATTCTCAATGAACTGCACGAGCTTGAAGATCGCTTGCGACGGCGCGATATTCTCGCCGATGAGTCGGCCCTGCAGACATTTTACGATGAGTTATTGCCGCCGGAAATTGTTGGCCTCGCCAGCTTTGAACGCTGGCGCAAGCGGGCCGAGCAGAGTCAGCCCCAACTACTTTATGTCAGTCGTGAGCAGTTAACCCAGAACCAGCCACTGGAAAGTGAGGAGGCGCAATTCCCTAAAACCTTGCGCTGGGCCGATCACGACTACCAACTCCACTACCTGTTTGAACCGGGCAATGAGCAGGACGGCGTCAGTGTTGATCTGTCAGTTGGGCACCTCAATCAAGTACCGCGTTATCGCTTCGACTGGCTGGTGCCGGGCTTGTTGCGCGAGAAATGCATTGCTTTAATGAAAGGCTTACCCAAGCAGTGGCGCAAGCACTTTGTGCCGGTGCCGTCTTTTGTCGATAAGGTGTTGCCGCTGCTGGTGCCGGACAACCGGCCCTTGCATGAAGGCTTGGCGAAGCAACTCAAGCGCTTTAGTGGCGTGGATGTGCCCCTCGATTGCTGGGTGCCCGATAAGCTTGAAGCTTACTATCGCATGAACTTTCGGCTTTTTGATGAGCGGGGCAAGCTGCTGGAAAGCGTGCGTGACCTCGACTTATTGAAAGCCAAGTATCGCGACCGGGTGCAGGAAACCATTCGTCAGGGCGATAGCAGTGTTGGGCTGGAGAAGTCGGGGCTCACACAATGGGATTTTGGCGATCTGCCAGAGCTCAGTGTTATTAAGAAAAACAAGCATGAAATCCGCGCTTACCCCGCACTTATTGACGAGAATGACAGCGTGTCAGTACGAATTTATGACACGCCGGAGCTAGCCAAAAATAAAACCCGAACGGCTTTGGTGCGCCTGGCGATACTTGAAAACACGACGTCTGTAAAGTATTTAAGTAAGTCACTGCTAAAGGGTAAAGACCTACAGTTGAAAGCGGCACACTTACCGGGGCGTGATTTACTCAATGAAGAAATTATTTTTACCGCCTTTCACACAGCTTGTTTTGCCGGACAGGAGATACCCCGTGACCAGCAAAGCTTTGCGGCCTGTGTTGAGCAGGGTAAGGCTAATATCGTCAGCATTGCCAATGAGCTAGAGTCCTTGCTGCTCAAGCAGGCGGCAAGCTTAAAGACGCTCTACGGGCTATTGCGAGAGAATGAACAGCGCTTTCCAGCAGTGGTTAAAGATGTACAGGTTCAGCTGACGGCACTTTACGCTACAGGCTTTGTCAGCCAAACCTCCCTGCATTGGCTGCGGCAGTATCCGCGTTACGTCCAGGCGGCACTCGTTCGTGTGGAGAAGCGTATTGGCGATGGTGAGAGGGACAGCGCTGTTATGGCTGAAATTGCAGGCTTTTGGCAAGCATGGCAGGCATTGCAGGCCGAGGCGCAGGAGTATCCGCAGGAGATTCTTAATGAGCTCGAAGCTTTCCGTCACATGATAGAGGAATATCGTGTATCTTCCTTTGCACAACAATTGAAAACCATTGCCCCAGTATCGGGTAAGCGCCTGCAAAAACAGTTGGCGAAAGTGAAGGCAGCCTTGCACAATAGCTAGTGCTGTGTTTTTTTAGTTAAAGCTAATCAGCCCTTACTTATAAATGAATGGTTTTTATTATTGTTATAAATTTCCGCTATGCGGAAACTAAGTGCCCAGTACTTGGTCTTATATTGCAGCTTGCAAGGAGACAGAGGCGGGCTAACTAAACCTCAATGTTGTAACCAATATTGTAATAACAGTCTTTTTAGGAGAACTACAAATGTCTGAACAAAAAATCAAACCTCTCGCGGCGGCAGTTGGTGCAGCATTTATGGTATCAGTAGCGCTTTCCCCAGTGGCTTCTGCGGCTAGCAACCCCTTTCAGTTGAACGAACTGACAAGTGGCTATGAAGTCGCCTCTAAACATTCCGAAGGCAAGTGCGGCGAAGGCAAGTGTGGCGAAGGTAAGGCCAAGGCCAAAGCTGAAGGCAAATGCGGTGAAGCTAAGGCCAAAGCCAAAGCCAAAGCCAAAGCTGAAGGCAAGTGCGGCGAAGGAAAATGTGGTGAAGGTAAAGCCAAAGCCGAAGGCAAATGTGGTGAAGGTAAATGCGGCGGTAAGTCGTAAGGCTTCATGACCAACAAATATCCGGTGACAGGGGCAGGGCTGGGCCTACGGCGCAGCTTGTTAGAAAGGCTTTCGAGCGCTGATGACACTGTCGATTTTATGGAAGTTGCCCCTGAAAACTGGATAAATGTAGGGGGGCGTTTCGGTCGCCAGTTGCGCGAATACACCGAGCGCTACCCCTTGTTATGCCACGGTTTGTCTCTGTCGATAGCGGGTCCCGCAGAGCTCGATTGGGAATTGTTGAAAAATATTAAGCAGTTTATGCGCGACCATCAGGTGCGCTGTTATTCTGAACATCTCAGTTATTGTAGTGATGATGGTCATCTCTACGATCTCTTACCCATCCCCTTTACGGGCGATGCGGTGAGGTTTGTAGCCAATAGAATTCGCCAGGTGCAGGACTTTTTAGAACAGCCCTTGGCGATTGAAAATATCTCTTATTACGCAGCCCCCCAGCAGGAGCTGAGTGAGATTGATTTTATTTGCGCGGTGCTAGAAGAGGCCGACTGTGATTTATTACTCGATGTGAATAATATTTACGTCAACAGTGTTAATCATGATTACGATGCGGAAGATTTTCTCGCCGCATTACCGGGCGAAAGAATTGCCTACGGCCATATTGCAGGTCATTTTGTCGAGGCCGAAGATTTACTCATCGATACCCATGGTGCGGATGTGATTGATCCCGTTTGGCACTTGTTAGATAGTGCCTATCAACAATTTGGTGTTTTTCCCACCTTGCTTGAGCGGGACTTTAATTTGCCGCCGGTCAATGAATTGCTCGCCGAAGTAAATACAATAAAAACACGGCAAAAAGTTGCTGATAATTCGTCGCCCACAAATATTGATAGTGATCAGTGTGAACTACAAGCTTAGCGGTTTATTACGATGACTAATGTGAAGATGAGGAACAACAAAGGTGTAGATGAGTCCTTTCAAGCGGGGCAGTTTGCCTTTGCCGCCCATCTGCGAGACCCAGCAGCAAACCCAGCCCCGGCTGATATCGAAGACCGTCGTGTGGCTATTTATCGCGATCTTATCTACAACAATATTGAGTCCTTTTTAAAAGGCGGCTTTCCGGTATTGCGCAGTTTAATGAGCGACGATAACTGGCATCAATTGGTGCGAGGTTTTGTCAGAGATCACCGTTGCCATACACCTTATTTTCTCGAGATCAGCCAGGAGTTTCTGCTTTATCTACGCGAAGACAAAGCCTGCATCCCGGCTGACTTGCCTTTTATTCTCGAGCTGGCTCACTATGAATGGGTTGAGCTGGCTCTCGATGTCTCACCCGAAACATTACCTGAGCCATCACCCGATCCAGCGGGGGACACTGATCAGCCAGAGGCTATACTTGACATTAGTCTGCAAATTTCTCCCTTGGCCTGGCGCCTGAATTACAACTACCCAGTACACAAAATCTGTCTTGATTATCAGCCGCTGGAGGCGCCAGAGCAGCCAACCTCACTGGTGATTTATCGTGGTCCCGATGAGAAAATACACTTCTTTGAAAGTAATGTGGTAACCATGCGCTTACTGCAATTACTCGAAAACGGCCAACTAAATGCTCGCCAGGCTCTCGAGCAAGTCGCCCTTGAATTGAAGCATCCAGAGCCTGAAACACTTGTCGCTATGGGTGAAACTATCATTCAACAGTTGTTGGGTCTCTCTATTCTCTACAAGGCTTAAGTTCACCTGTCACTAAACTGTCATAAAAAAGTAAGTTTCCTGTCATATTAAGTTTCCACAATACGCCCCGTTCAAAGCAGAAGCCTAAGACTTCTATTACTAGCGTAATTGTCCAATTCAAGAGGGGACTATGATGAGAAAAACCACTTTAGCCGTAGCTGTTGCATCGGCGCTGGCACTTCCTGTTTCTGCCTACGCAATCGGCCCGATCGACGGTAGTATTTATGGCAAGGTAAATATCAGTGTTGTTAACGATGACAATGGTTCTGATGACCAAATGGAATTGAATAGCAATGCCTCGCGCATTGGTGTTAAGGGTAAAGCTAAACTGACTGATACGCTTTATGTTATCTATAAAGCTGAATACGAAACTTACTGGGATGACGGTAAAAGTAGTGATGATAAAGATGAAGATACTTTTGAACAGCGCAATATCATCGGTGGTTTGAAAGGCGATTTCGGTACTATCTGGGGCGGTAAGCACGATACCCCCACTAAGCTGGCACAAAAGAAAATTGACCTCTTCAATGACCTTGAAGGTGATATCAAGCATGTGATGGCCGGTGAGACCCGCGCCTCCAACATCGTCAACTACACCACACCTAACTTTAGTGGTTTTTCTGCCTCTGTCGCGACTATTTTCGGTGAAGATCGTGATGACAATGATAAAGATGGCTTCTTCGATAGCTACTCAGCGCTTGCGCAATATGAAGATGATGGCCTCTATGTCGCCGTGGCCCTTGATGAAAATGTTAAGTCGGGTAGTAAGTCTCAGGGCATGGGCAAGGATTACGTCAATATCATGCGTGTTATCGGTCAATTCCCCATCGGCCCGCTTACTTTGGGTGCTATGTGGCAGAATGCCGAAGAAGGCGATAGTGCAACAACCGGCGTCAAACTGGATGAAGACAGCTGGCATATTAGTGCCAAGTGGAAAATTGCTGCGGGATACACTCTAAAAGCTCAATACACTGAGTCAGATGATGATGAGTCAGGTAACGATGCTGACATGATGTCTTTCGGTGTTGATAAGAAGCTGGGTAAGAAAACTAAGCTCTTTGCTTTTTATACGACGTTGGATAAAAGCACAGCTACAGATGATTCTGACTGGATTGGTGTCGGTCTTGAGCATAAGTTCTAAGCTGCTTACCTGGACATCTAGCACTGTTAGATATTGTGTTTAACAGCCGAGGACTACAGAACCTCCGGCTGTTTAGTTGTAGCATTATGTTGTTTTTCGATAGAGGTTTTACATCCATGAGAGTTTCTCTAGTTGCTTCCCTGCTGTGTTGTGTTTTGTATCCCATAAGTCAATTGGCTGCGAGTGAGGACAAGAGCGCCTCTGTTGAAGACTTTAATTGTGAAGAGAGTGTCGACGCAGCTGATGATATGAATTTTGTCGATAACATTATTGAATGTAACGAAGAAGCCGTCATTATTTACGATAAGCAATCCCACAAAAAATTCCTGACACGTAAGGCTCTTCCTCTCGAAACTTACGAAAATCAACAGCGGGATGGAGCGAGTGCAAAAATCGTAGAAGAGCCTGTGCACTTGCAAGGAGCCACTTTTATCATTCGTGAAGTTTATGGACTCAGTGCTCCACAAAAAGCATTGGCGTCTTTACATCAGCAAATGGCGACCTATTGTCCATTCGGGTGGGAGCTGGATCGACAGTGGAGTAGCCCCATAGCGGCTGACTACCTTCTACACTATGAGTTTACCTGTGCAGATATTGCCAAATAAGTTTGAGAGCCATAGGGCTCTGGGACTGAACGGCCAAGCCTTGCGATAGCGGGGCTTTTTTATACCTGTTTTTCAGGCTAACCTTAGCCAGTGATTTGTGGCTATCATCCGCCAGCAAGTTTGACTAGAATGAGCCACCATTTAAATGGGTAAGCATCATCAAAAACAAGGTAGGAGCAATATGTTGGTAGAGAATATTCTGGTACGGCGATTACTATTGGTCGTCTTGTTATTGCCTGGCATCGCTGTGGCCGATACTGAGCAATCAGATCCCCTTGAGAGCTATAACCGTACCATGTTCTCTTTCAATGATGGAGCTGACCGCTGGGTGCTCAAGCCCGTGGCGAAGGGCTATCGCTTTGTCACGCCGGATTTTTTAGAGCGCGGTGTGTCACGGATGTTTTCTAATCTTGGTGAAGTGCTCAATATTGTCAATGATGTACTACAGGGTAAAATTGGGCAGGCGGGAAATGACACAGGCAGGCTGTTTCTCAATTCGGCCTTTGGAATAGCAGGTTTCTTTGATGTTGCTCGGCATGCTGGTCTCGAAAAATCCGATGGTGAGGATTTTGGTCAGACATTTGCTACTTGGGGCGTTGGCGAAGGCGCTTATGTCGTATTACCCTTTCTTGGGCCAAGTACCCTGAGAGATGCCCCTGGGCTTTTACTGGACAGTGTCTTTGATCCTATTGGAGAGATAGATCACGTGCCGACCCGAAATCAGGTTTATGGTGCTAAGGTTGTCTCTACCAGAGCAGGTTTACTCGAAGCCGAAGAGTTGATCAAGGGTGATAAATATACATTTATCAGAGATGTTTATTTGCAGCGACGCCAGTTTTTAGTTAATGATGGTGAAGTTGAAGACGATTTCGGTGATGACGACTATAACTAATAAGTACTTAGTGGCGAATTCAGATGGCCAGTAAAGAGGTGTAGAGGTGTCAAATAGCCGCGCCTTAATTGTTTCCTCGAACCTTGAGCGCAGGGAACAATGGACGGAGGATCTGCAGTCGGGTGACTGGCAGGTACGTTGCGTTGCAAGCCGGGATGAGGCACTTACTGCCATCCCCGACTTCCTGCCCGTATTAATGTTGCTCGATATTCTGGCAGATGAGCATTCCAGCGAGATTGACGAGCACTTCGCTCAACGTTGTAGAGATTCTGGCTTAGCTGTTATCGTTATTTTTTCCGACCCGACGCCTGAAGATATAGCCGTGATTTTTCGTCGCGGTGCCATTGATGCCTTAATAGAGCCCTTCGATAGAGATGAGCTGTTTCGAGCGATTGCCCGAGCTGGGGACTTCAAGGATCTTTATCAGGAAAATATGGGCTATCGAGGCCAGTTAGAAAGGGCCAATAGAGAGTTACAGGACAGCCTGAATATTCTGCGCATGGATCAGATGGCGGGTCGCCAGGTACAGCTTAACTTGCTACCTCGAGGCCCACTTAGCCTGGGTGAATACACCGCCTCCCATCAAATTGTTCCTTCGCTCTTTCTCAGTGGTGACTTTGTCGGTTACTCCGTCGCCTTTGACCGGTTTCTACTTTTTTATGTGGCGGATGTATCGGGCCATGGTGCTTCTTCCGCCTTCATCACCATCATGCTGAGTTACATTATTCGCCAGATCATCCGCCGGCATATTAATGAGGGTGATCCCGCAGCCTTGTTAAATGCGCCCGAGGGACTGATAGAACATGTTAATCGGCATATCATGGCTCTCGAACTCGACAAGCATTTGACTATTTTTGCTGGCTCTATTGATACCGAGCGCCATGTAATGCGCTATGTCATGGGTGCGCAACTGCCTTCGCCGATAGTGATTACTGAGGATAAAGTGGCCTTTTTACCCGGCAAAGGAAAACCGGTTGGTTTGTTTGAGGACGCTAGCTGGGACATTGAGGAAATGACACTCCCCGAGAATTTTACTTTACTGGTCGTCTCAGACGGTTTGTTTGATTGTGTCAGTGGCGACTCAATGGCAGAAAAAGAGCAGACGATATTAGCGGCCTGCCAGCGTGTGGGGCCAGCAGGTGGGCACGATGCCATCTGTCGAGAGCTGGGCATTGATACGATTGAAAATGCACCGGATGACGTCTCGGTGATGACGGTAATCAGACAGCATGGATAAAGGCACAATTTTTGTCGGCCAGACCAATGGCAATTATCTCATCCGAATGAGCGGTGATGTCAGGGTCACTTTGTGTGCTTCACTCAATCACTATGTGGAAAGCATATTCGGTGACCACACTGTAAAAAGTGTATTGGTTGACCTGTTTGATACAGAGGGCATTGATAGCACAACACTGGGCTTATTGACAAAGCTGGCACTGCTGAGCCAGCGCCACTATGGCATTACGCCGCTATTGTTCTGTGATAATCCGGGTATTCTCAAGACCCTGGAAGCGATGTCCCTGGATGAACTGTTCACAGTTATTCATGAAGCACCGAGCGGCAGCGATGCGGCGGGGCAACTTGATGAGTTGATCTGTGACAAAAGTGACGAGGCTGAAGCACGGCGTAGTGTACTAGAAGCCCATCGCCTGTTAGTTGAAGTTAACCCCCAGTGTGAAGCTGAGTTTATTGACTTGATTCGCTACCTTGAGGATGAAGTCAGTAAGCAGTCATAGAGTGAAGGTGGGGGACTATGGTGACGGACTATTGTCACTGGCTAAGGCTCTGCTCCTCTTTATTCACCGTGATATTCCCCTCTTCCGAAATATGTATTTTCGATACTTTGTTCGCTTGTGCATCTGTGAGGCTGGCTTCAGAAATGGCCCATAACTGAAGTAGGTCATCGTTCTGCACGGGCGGTAATGCCTTGCGGCGATCCAGGCCTTTAAAGCGGATAGAATTGTACAGAGCCCAAATAGCCAAGCTGCCACTAAGGGCTAGGGTGATGGCAATAAACACCGGCAAGATATTGAGAAATGCGTCGAGGCCATCGCCAATAAGCATCTCTTGCTGGAAAAACTTTATCTGGAACCACCAACCTGCCAGGGTTATAAGTGGTACCCACAAGTAAAACCAGATAATCCAAAATACTAATGTTATGAGAGTCGAGGTATATTTTAACCTCAGGGTCTGAAGTTTTGGCGTGTCAATAATGAATTTATTTTTCACGAATCCCCCTGTCGGGGCTGACCCAGGTGGCATTTACGCCTTTCTCTCTCAGCAGGGCGCGGGGTAAACCGCAAACCAAGGCAATTACGTTAATCAACCAATAGGCGATCGGAAACCAGATCATCCAGTAATAGTATTTCCAGATATTTTTTTCATAATTGGCTTCAATAGAAAGACTCAAGGCGAACTGTATAAGGCAGGTAACACCCAGTAGAACGCCACCCCAGCTAGGCAGTAGGCTGTGGACGCGAATTTCTGCGGGCAGGTCAAAAAATAGACCGAGCAACCAGAGCAGTATGGTTGCCACGATGCAGAAGGACCAAAGGACACTGGTTATAAATTCAATATAAACCATCCACATACGCCGAGACTTCCATACCCCGAGTTGCTTGAAATTCTTTAATAAAACTTCAACGCCACCCTGACCCCAGCGTATTCGTTGGCGCAACAGGCCGGTGTAGGTTTCCGGCATTAAAATCCAGCATAGTGCCTTTGGTTCGAAGCGAATATCCCAATGGTCGAGCTGTAACTTCCAGCTGATATCAATATCGTCGGTAATCATATCGGTCGACCAATATCCGACTCGGTGCAAGGCGGCTTTTCGAAAGCCAGCAACTACGCCAGAGACGGTAAATATACGACCGTAGATTCGTTGTGCGCGTTTGATGAGGCCTATGATGGCAGAGAATTCGCCGACCTGTATTTTCCCTAACAGTGATGAGCGTGTTCTGATCCGGGGATTCCCCGTTACCGCACCGACCCGTGGCCCATTGATAAAGTGGGTCATCATCCAAACTGCAGCGTCTTTATCCAGCAGGGCATCGCCGTCAATACAAATGAGGAATTCACTGTTCGAGGCCATGGCACCCATATTCATGGCGGCAGCTTTTCCCATGTTTTTCTCAAAGTGAATCACACGTACTTGCTCGTGTTGCCTTGCCAGTTGGTCGAGGATTTCGCCGGTTGTATCGGTGCTGGCATCATTGATGGCGATGATTTCAAAATCGGGGTAATTTTGTAGTAGTAGCTGCGCAATTGTTTCGCGGGCGTTATCGCCTTCGTTATGGCAGGGCACAAGAATGCTAATGGCTGGTGGTGGCTCTTTAAAATCAACTGTGGTATTGAGCTCTTTTCTCTCCCAGTGGACATAGTAAATAAGCGCACCAGCCATCCACAAATAGGCCATAAATAGCGGGTAATAAAGGGCAAAACCAAACAGAATGTTACTAACAGTTGCGAGTTCAATCATCGGGTTACAAGGCCCGGGGGGAGGTGTTGAGCGAAAGGTTTGACTTAATGGTGTGCAGGCTTGGATGGTTATCTAAAAATTTATCGGGGTAGTAACCAATATGCTTAACGCCCTGGCTCATTAGTAAGCGAAATTGACTGGTTAATATCTTGTTGGGGATGTGTGTTTGGGTCCGCCAGTCGACGGATTGAAGTTCAAACAATGTTTTTTCGAAGCCTGGGTCGATGATAGCTGCTTGCTGGGTAAGCTGTAATAACCACTGTTGTGGGCTCTGTGATTGTTCCATATAAGGCATCGCCATAATAGCAGTGTAGTCATAACTGCGCAGCATTTGGGGATAGCTCTGGTTAAACCATTCTTGAGAGTTTTTATTTAATATGACATTGGCGTAAATATTTCGCGCTGTTTTGATGTTCTGCCGATAATATTCCACTTTGTTGGCGAGTGACAAAGTGAATTGTGTCAGTCTATGGGTTTTCAAGACTCGCCACTTAGTTTTTAACGGGCCAGTTAATTCTTCCACGCTTATGTTCTTTTGTCCGAAGGCGCTGGCGGCAGCGTGTAGAGCAGAGGGGCTAAAGTCTTCATCGTCACTCAAATAGGCATCATCGTGAAACAGTAGTCCAGAAAAACTGGCGTGGCGGGCTAAGTCTTCATAAATATCTTCAATCAGGCCTCTGGCCTGATTGTTAAATGGAGATAGTCGCAAATATCCTGAATTGTTGACTACAGTTTTGCCCTGATCAAGTCGATGGACGCGTAGGGGCTCCGTGCCGGGGATAACAAAAGAGAGAACGGGCATCCAGGCATAGACGTTGACATTGCTCCGTGTGCGTAGTTGCCAGGCAACTCGGTTGAAGAGGTCGCGTCTGACCGGCATGTGCCGGTTTGGGAAATAGAGAGCATCGGCATTGCCATCCCCATCGGGGTCGGAAAAAGCCTGTAGGAAAACGGTATTTATTTTCATCGCTTTAATACGATCAAGTAGGCGGCCCAGGTTAATCGCTTGTTGAGCACTGTTTTTATCGTAAATATAATCCATGTCAACATGTGCAACCCGAATCGGGTCGCGCTCCTTTGTATGGCGTAGTGAGTAAACAAAGTCGCCCAAGGGGGGGTTGCCCTGCATTATTATGCGTTTGATTGGCGCACTTGCTGCCACCGAGTTGATGCCACCCTTAAGGGTAAGGAAGAGTTGGTGCCCAAGGGATTGGGCAATTTCGTTGGATAGTTTACTAAAGGCACCGTAGGGCCAAACAATGGCGCGGGGGTTTTTACCCGTCAGTTGGCGTATAAATCGTCTGTTTTTTTGTAAATCCTTAAAAATACGCTGTCGATACTGGGCTTTACTTTCGTAGTTATTTTCCTGCTTGAAGTACTGAACGCTGGTCGCGGCGGGCTGAGTATTACCCTGTGGGTTCGCCAGAATACCGTGGTGTAGGTCATAACTATGGGAGGCGATTTCAATTAATGGCGACTGGCTTATGGTCGAGATTTCTTCCGGGCTCATAAAAAATTCACGGGATTTGAAATCTTTCCCGCCGTAGCTTACGGTTTTGCTCGCTGGTGTTTGCAGCCATTTGCCCACCAGGGCGACAACAGCGGGGTAGTTGTATTGTTCGAGTAGTGGCAGTACATGGGTGTAAAAACTTTTATAGCCATCGTCAAAGCTTAATAAAAAGGCATTTTCGGGTAGTTGCCGATGGCCCTCGGTTGCGGCCACGACATCGTCGAGGCTGATTGCCGTGTAGTTGTGGGCCTTCAGCCATTCAAACTGGGCAATTAGGTTATCGGTGCTAACCGCCATTTGGTCTTGGTCGACAATGCCGTCAACATCGTCACGGATGTCGTGATAACAGAGGGAGAGGTAGGAATTAGCGGCGAATCCCAGCTGGCTAAACAGCAGTAGAGAAAATAGCACAAGTGGCTTCAAAGCCATTAAAATCTCCAATCAAGCGACAGGTAGTAACTCCACGATAATTCGTAATCGCCATCGTATAGATAGCGAGCGCGCTTAATACCATAAATCACTTCAAGGCGATGATCGGTCGCCCAGCGATGTTCATATTGTAGGCCCCAGGTGTCGCCAGTGCTGTAATTTTCTTGATTATAAAACCCCGCGCTTACAATTAGGCGCTGGTGGAAGCTGTTTTCATAATGCCGCCAGCTTAGCCATTCATTTTCGAGGGCGATCGACCCGGCTAAATCCCTGTCGGGATTGAAGTAGATAGTATTAGCTTTTGAGTTGTCGGAGCTATAAAGGTCAAGCCGTGTTGAAAACTTGTAATCGTAACTGTTATACCAACTCTCTTGCCAAAACCCACTAATACTCTTGCGTTCATTGCCGTCTGAAAAATCAAGGTAGGACAGGTTTAGCCCTGTTGCCCTCGACTCATGCCAGCGGTATTGCCCTCCCCAACTGGCCGATTTGGCATAAATACCCTGATTGAGCGCGCGTAGCGGTGTGTCTCCACTGAGGCTCTCTAGTGATAATGAGGTGCTCCAGTGATCGTCAAAGCTATATTCACCCTTGAAATTAATACCCAAGCGTTCATCTTCATAATAATTATGATGGAGTTCGCTCATCAAAAGTATATTCTCTGCGCTGTATTCAATACCGATACCGGCATGATTGAGAAGCCCATCGCCCTCGGAAAATTTAGCCTGGCTGTGTCGCTGGTGAATATAGAGGCGATAGTTTTTATCTAGCGGTCTTGAATAGAGATAGCTGTTAATGTCGAGGCCTCGGCTACCGTGAACACCACCAGAACTTTCGCTAGTGCTGATTTCTGTCTTGAACTCCCGCATATTATGAATGTTCCAGAGCCGGTGTTGTAGGGCTATGCCTTTATCTTCCGGGTATTGTTGAAATAATAGATTGATAGACTGTTCGGCCTGCTCATATTGCTTGAGCTCCAGCTGATTTCTTGCCAACCCCAAACGTAGGCCGATATGCTTGGGCTCCTGATTGAGACCAATAGCGTATTCTTCCTCCGCTTTACGTGGCCAACCGCGCCAATAATCGATATTGGCAAGCTCTCTACGCAGGTCGGTATTGTAGGGGGCGAGTTGGTGGAGGGCTAAGATCTGCTTTTCCGCATCTTCTAGTTTATCGGCATAGGCGACACTGAGTGCTGCGATGGTTTCGGCCTGGGTTTTTTTAGGGTTGGGCTTGTGCAGGGGCTTTTGACCCTTGCCAACAATATAAGGTACTTGTTTGGCGGCGACTTCTTTTACCCATTGCTGGGCAAGGGTGGCTTTTTCATTTTCAAGGTAGGCGTAAAACAGGGCCAGGTCGAGATTAGGGTTGTCCTCGCCAACAGCACGCTTTACTTGTAAATAGCAGGCCTCGGCTTGCTCGGGGCGCTCTAGGTAGAGCAGGGCATCACAGGCAGCCCTCTGTGCATAAGCGGGCACTACGATATTTAAGGCGTGTAGCTTGTTGTAGAGCTTGACGGCTTCTTCCATCCTGTAGCGATCCCTAAGTGCTACCAATAAGTCGAATTGGCCAATAAGTGCGTATGTCGATGAGTCGCCCTTGGTTAATCGTGCCTCTTCAATATTCTTTTCAAGCTCGGCAATGGCCTGCTCAACTTCATTAAAGCGCATTTTTTCCTGCTCGGGAGGTATGGCAGCCCAGCGAATACGTTGGGCCGCCATATTGGAGCGAATGCGGGCCAGCTCCCCATTAGAAAACAGGCCGGGGTCTTTAATAAAACTATTGGCTAGCTGAGATGCCCCCATCTTATTGAGGGTAAGGACTTTGTTTCGCTGACTGGCACGGTCCGAGG
This sequence comes from Candidatus Reddybacter sp., assembly GCA_041277045.1. Taxonomy (GTDB): domain Bacteria; phylum Pseudomonadota; class Gammaproteobacteria; order Pseudomonadales; family Porticoccaceae; genus Reddybacter. Next base: position 554,068 of record JBGFSY010000002.1, read on the forward strand.
GCTTTAAATCTAGAATGCGCTGATAAATTTCCAGGGCGGTTATTAGCTGTTGTTGTGCTTCATGGAAATAGGCGATGGCACGGAGTAGTTCAATGTTTTCAGGCTTGGCGATGTGCAGGGGGAATAAAGCAGTTCGCGCAGAAGCGTACTTCTTTTGGTCAATCAAAACCAGGCCAAGACCAATTTTGGCGTCGAGTAAGTAGGGAAAACGGCTATCTGCAACTCGATAGACTTGTTCCGCTTTTGGGTAGTCACGCTGATGGCGATAGGCTATCGCTACAGCCCTTAATACGTAGCTCGGTGCCTGCTGCAAGGGCAGATCAGCTGAGAGGGCTACAATTTTTTGATGCTGTCCCGCCCAACTGAGAATAGAAATATAGTCGTAAAAATAGCGATTGGGGCGGGGATATTGAGTGGCGAGTAATTTAAGTGAATGCAATGCTTGTGGGTAATCACCCCTCTGGGCCTGGGTGAGTGCGTGTTGATGGTTTAGTTCATCAACACTGGCTGCATTGGCCATGCTAGTGGTCTGGAAAAGAAAGAGAATAATTAAAGCACTACTGAGCTGCTCCTTTATGCGCTCTTTGACTGACTTTGTCTTCATATACGGCTACGCATTGTAGGGCTAGAGACGCGGGCTTTCCTTTCACCATTACTGCATGGGGGCTATTGTGCCGGTGTTGATTGAGCTTTCCCTGGCCTGCTTGTGAAATGCGCTATGGTTTTTTGATACCCAAAAATGAATAGCGCGGTTTTTCAGTGGCTTGATGGACTAATGCTTTACAGGGAAAGAAGCCCCGAGCCATTCAGTAGTAGGTATTTTAGGGGATTATCAGACTTAAATATGCGATCTAGCGCACTTATTCGGCCCCTGGTCACTTTTGAAATACCTTTGAACGCAATAAGTTCCGGTATTTATCTCATCCCTCACTTGAGCGAGTTGTGACTCAGGCTAGGTGCCAAACTAGGAGCTTTAGGTTTTATGTGCTAGTTCGTTTTTGACCAGACTTTTTGCTTTAATAAACAGGCTGTGGGGCAGGTAGATTAAATCGGCCACCTGGCGAATTAGGCTTTCCTCATATTTGTCTAACACATTGTCTATGAGCGCAACATGCCACATGTGTTTGATCAACTCGAATTTATCGTCGGCAGAAAAGTGCAGATTAACCTGGCCGGTAAACTCATAGAGCGAGGTGGAATCTCTTACTTCATCCTGAGCCAGACAAAATAGTTCGTCACACTCTGCTGGTGATAGACCAAAGGTGTTGGTTAACAGAGCCTTAATACCTTCCTGTTCTTTGCTATCCATTTGGCCGTCACTGAGCATTACTTCAACCATCAGTGCGGCACTGGCTTTGTGAATATTTTTCAGTGGCGTGTCAGTTTTGCCTTCGGCATCAGGGCTTAAAATTTTGTCCTGAAAGAAGGTTTTTATTTTGCTAATCATGCGGCTTGCCCTTCGATTATCGGGGTGAGCATTTCTTCTAGTGCCACCTGATCGCGGATAAATAGGCGAATACCCTCAGCCAGTTTTTCACTGGCCATGGCGTCGTTATTAATGTCGAGACGGAAATTGCTGGCCTTATAATTGAGTTTCGCCGATTTATTGTCGAGCTGATCGGTCGATAATTTACGTTGCAATGCACCGGTGTCAGTCTCAAGATCTGCTAGCAGGGCAGGGCTAATCGTCAGTTTGTCACAACCGGCCAGGGCTTCTATCTGGTCGGTATTACGAAAGCTGGCACCCATAATAATGGTGTTGTAGCCGTGGGATTTATAATAGTCGTAGATGCTACTCACCGAAATAACCCCAGGGTCAAGCTCGGCACTAGCAATACCATTATCACTACGTTGTTTGTACCAGTCGTGTATGCGCCCGACAAAGGGTGAAATTAAATGGGCGCCAGCATCCGCCGCAGCAGCGGCCTGGGCGAGGTTAAACAGTAAGGTTAAATTACAGTTAATACCGTTTTTTTGCAGGGTTTTTGCCGCCTGAATACCTTCCCATGTTGCGGCGATTTTTATCAGCACGCGATCTTTGCCAACACCCTGTTGCTGGTAGAGGTCGATCAAGGTATTTGCTCGCGCTATGGTCGCTTCGGTGTCAAAGGAGAGGCGGGCATCGACTTCGGTTGATATTACGCCGGGAATTAATTGCAGAATTTCGCAGCCAAAACGAACGGCTACTCGGTCGCAGGCATCGGCGAGGGTGTTATTGCTCGAGCTGGCCTGCGCACAGGTGTCTTGTAGCAATTGTTGATACTCCGGCATTTGTGCCGCTTTGAGAATCAATGAAGGATTGGTCGTTGCATCCTCGGGCTGATAGGTGGCAATGGCATTAATATCGCCGGTGTCGGCAACGACGGATGTCATGGTTTTAAGTTGTTGTAATTTTGTACTCATGGCTACTCGCTATGTCATCCCTGATAGAGATCGTAAGTTCTTTGGCGGGGCTTTGTTGTTCCCCGGCTGGTGACGTTGTGTAATAGTCACTCATCATGGCTATGGCTTCAAGTAGCACCTCAACACCCGCGTTCTTTTGATGGGCTTTCTCGCTGATGAGGCGGCGGAATTTTTTCCCGCCCCTTTGGCCGTGAAATAAACCAAGAATATGTCGGGTAATATGATTGAGGCGTGTTCCTCTGGCGAGGGCGTTTTCGACAAAGGGTAAAAAGCGCTCAAGAATGTCGAAGCGGGTACTCATCACTTGTGTTTTACCATAAAATGTAGAGTCCACCCCTGCGAGCCAGAAAGGGTTGTGATAGGCCTCTCGACCGAGCATGACACCGTCGACGTGGGCAAGGTGGCTTTCTATTTGTTCAAGGCTATCAATGCCGCCATTAATAATAAACTCGCTATCGGGGAAGCTGTCTTTCAGCCGGTAAACCGAGTCATAAATCAGCGGCGGTATGTTGCGATTATCTTTTGGGCTGAGGCCTTGTAGCAGAGCATTGCGGGCATGAACAATAAACGCGTCACAACCGGCATCTCTGCTCATGCCAACAAAGTTTTCTAACTCGCCATGGCTGGTTTGATTGTCGACGCCGATGCGATGTTTCAGTGTCACGGGAATATCAACGGTATTTTTCATCGCCGCTATACATTGAGCCACCAGTTCAGGCTCCTTCATCAGGCAAGCGCCGAAACGCCCTTTTTGTACGCGGTCACTCGGGCAGCCACAGTTTAGGTTGATTTCATCATAGCCGTATTGTGCGGCGATTTTGGCGCAGGCGGCGAGGGCTGTGGGGTCGCTGCCACCAAGCTGTAGTGCGAGAGGGTGCTCGGCTGTGTTGAAGGCGAGGTGATGGTCCCTGTCGCCGTGCAGGATAGCGCCAGTAGTGATCATTTCACTATACAACAGGGCATGCGGACTGATGAGACGGATAAAATAGCGGTAATAGCGATCAGTCCAGTCGAGCATGGGGGCCACGCATACCGTTCTGTCTATAGTATTCCTTTGTTTTTCAATGTGTTGAGTCACTATTTCCCGCTTCTGTCTGTGTCTATTTTGCGCTGTTAAGTGCTTGTTTTTCGTTGTTTCTACCACGCCAGTGCTACAATGTAGCACTCGGTTTTTAAATGTAGCACTGGTGGTGGCGGATGGCGACGGTTACGCGCTTGGTTGGGAAGAACGGCAAGGTGTCTTATCGGGCGCAAATACGTGTCCGGCGTGCTGGGGTGGTAGTTTACTCGCAAACGTTCACGAGGCCAAAGCGTGGGCTGGTGGTGGCGTGGGCGAAGGCGCGGGAGGCTGCGCTGGCGGAGCCGGGTGCTTTGGATGCTGCGCAGCACCGGGGCGTGCTGGTGGGTGATGTGCTGGGCTGGTTTCTTGAGCATTCAGATTATGCGAGTGGGCGGTCGAAGCTGGCGAGCGTTCGGTTTTTGCAGACGCAGGCGATCGCAGAGTTTGATGCCTTAACGCTTACGGTTGAGCAGGTGGTGGCTTATGCGCGGGAGCGTCGGGCCGGTGGTGCGGCGCCTGCGACGGTGAACGGCGATATTATTTGGTTACGCCAGGCGTTTAAAAAGTATCACCTGGCGAAAGCGGCCCCGGTGGCGGTGGGTGCTGTCGATGATGCCGCGCAGTTATTGCGTGAGGCTCGGGTGATCGGGCCTTCTGCCCGGCGGGACAGGCGGCCGAGTGTTGCTGAGTTGAATGCTTTGCTGGATTACAGCCAGGGGCGTGATGGGCGGGCCAGTTTGCCGATGGTGGAGTTGATTTTGTTCGCGCTGTTTTCGGCGAGGCGACAGGATGAGATGTGCCGCCTTTTATGGGCTGATGTAGACCATCGCCGCAGGGCGGTGCTGGTGCGCGATATGAAGCACCCGAGGGGCGTGCGTGACACGTGGGTATTTTTGACCGATGAGGCGCTGGCAATTATTGACCGGCAGCCCCGTGATGGGCCGCGAATCTTCCCTTATAAGGGTAAGTCGGTGAGTGCGGCGTTTACGCGCAGTTGTCGGTTTTTAGCGTTGGAGGATTTGCGCTTCCACGATTTACGCCATGAGTGTGCGAGCTGGCTGTTTGAACTGGGCTGGGATATTCCCCGCGTGGCCGGTGTTACTGGCCACCAGTCGTGGGGATCGTTGCAACGTTATACGCACCTGCAGGGTTTGGGCGTTTATGATAAGTATGCGGGCTGGGGTTGGCGGCCGGCGGTTTAGGGGTTGATTATTTTTCCGTTAGGGTGATTGTTTATTATCTGCAAGCAACACTCGTCACATACATGGCGGTCAATAAAGGTCCTATCCATTTGGTAGTCTTCTTTCGTTATGCTTGCCCAGTCGTCCGGCTTTGTGCTTGCAGGGCTGGCTTCACTGGTATCTTTGCACAGGTCGCAAGTGAATGTGTAAGTCTTCTGAATTGTCATGCTAAGCCGCCCGCATAGCTTTGTGATCTTTAGCCGCCTGCTTGCGCCGGGTGTCGATGAGTTCGGCGAGGTCTTTGGCGTTAACCAGCCAGGGGCTTTTCTGCCCGCCGATTTTGTGCACGGGCACGGGTAGGCGCTGGGTCGATGCCTGGCGCAGTGCGGTTTTGGGGTCGAGCCCGAAAAACTTTTCGCACACTTTGGCCAGGGGTATTTCGACGGTGTCGTATTCGGCGAGCAGGGCGAAGTAGGTGTTCATGCGTACAGTGCCTTTTTGTGTTTGGTTTTGTTAGTTGCCGAGCAGTTCGACGGCTTTTTTGTAGATGTCTTTAATCGTTGTCCACTCGATATAGATTTTTTTCTGTACGAGGCTATGCCCCTCGCAAGTTTCGCAGTCTTCGTCATTGATACCGTATTCGCAGTCTGGGCATGGGACGTCGGTTAGTTCGAAGAATTCGCCGATCAGCGCATGTTTTGCGCCATTCTCTGCTGTCAGTGCTCTTGGCATCATTACGGTTAGGGTTTCGGTATTTGTCATTTTATCCAGCTTGTGGGGTGAGGTGGTTTAGCCCGAGGCTTTTAATAAAACGGCTATCGTCGGCTTCGGTGTTGATGATTTGTTTTTGCCAGGCGTCGTTTGAGGTGCGGTAAAGCGCTTCCCATTCGTCGACCAGTGCGGCGAGGTCGAGGGCGTGTACCGGGCAGCGTTCGGCGCTGGTTTGGCAATTTTCGGCCTGGCAGGTTTTGGCGATAATGTCTTGCAGTGCCTGGGCCATTTTGCTGCCTGCCTCAATGTAGTTTTGTTCGGTGTTCATATTGCAGTCACCCTGCCTTCTAGCTCGTGTTGCCAGAGGGGGTTTTCTGTCGATATTCCGCCGAATTGACCGATGGCATATTTCACCCACTGCTCGAATTCTTCGTCGGTGTGAGGTGGTAGTTTGTCTCGATTAATTTCTATGGTGACGGTGCTCATGCTTTCCCCTTGCTTGGTCTCAAAATAAATGCAGTTGGCCGATCTGTGCGGCTATCACGTCTTTGTCCCTAATCATTCGCAGGTAGCTTTTTGGATAGGCAAAGCAGTTTAAAAAGCGGTCGAATGCTGCGTACTCCGTTTCAAAATGGTCGGCATCTTCGATGTTTTCTGCTGATCCGTAAGGCTCAAGCGTTAGATAGATAGGTTCGGCGTGGGTGGTTAGCTGGCAGACGTAGCTCATGATTTGCCCTCCAGCGCATCTTTAGCCTGCTGCCACGCCGTTTGAATTTGTTGGAATTCTTGCGCGTCGCCACCATTGTCGGGATGGGTGCGGCTCGATGCCTTGCGGTACAGTTTTTTGCATTCGTCGATGTCGTCGTCCCAGTAGTCGAGAATATGGCGCCATGTGGTGGCGCTCACCTGGTCGGGTGATGGCAGCGGGGTAAAGCCGGTAAATACGGCGTCGAACATGTTTGAACCGTGGCGTTCGACGGTGCGCAGGGCTTCTAATGTGGCGGCGATGGCGGCCAGGTTGTCGGCAATGCGCAGGTAGCTGTCGCAGGGTATGCAGCGCGGCTCGTCGTCGAGGGTGAAATAAACCGCGACGCCGGGGTCTTGTGGTGATTTCTGGTTTGACCGGGGCAGGCCGTCGTTGCGCAGTAGCAGGTTGGTGCTAATGATTACGTCGTCGGGGTGCGCCCGGTAGGGGTGGCCAACGCGTGAATAGGCGGCTATTTGTTTGATGACGCGCTTGACGCCTTCGGCGATGGTGATGTTGGTCATGCCGTAGCCGTGGCCGTCTTTTTTGCCAAAACGGCCGTAAATGCGGTCCCCCTCATTGGTGCGCGGGTGCTGTGGTGGCCACGTTAGGGGGCTGGCGGTGATTTCGCTCATTTGCTATTACCCAGCGCCCGCTCACCAATAGCCCTTAACCATGTGAGCGAGGGCGTGGCCTGTGGCGATTGCGGCACCAGTACGGCATAGCGTTCCCCAGGGCGAACAGTGGCGACGCTGTTGGTGCTGGCCTGTAGGTGGCCGAGCAGCACGGGGTTGGCGGCTATTACGGGGTGTACGCTGATATTGCTCATGCGATGTGCTCCATGTTAAGCCCCGCTGGCCAGCACAGTTCGCCGGTATCGGGGTCGATGGTGAAGAGGCCGCCTTCGGTTTTACTGCGCCCGGTGCGGCGGGCTTTACCCCCGGCCCCCCGGCGTGCGATGGCGGTATTTTGGTCGACTATGCTGTCGGCGATGGGTAGCCATAGGAAAAGGCCCAGCATTAAGCAGGCGACGTTTTTAATGTGGCCTTGTGTCCACAGCAGGCTAATGGCGTGGGGCGTTGTTTCGGCGTTGAGTTTGTCTTTTGCGTGCTCAACGTAGCGGTAGGTGACTTTGCGCGAGATGCGCATTAGCCGTGCCGCCTGCAGTATGGATTTGCCCTCTGCGATGTATTTGAAGACGTCTTCTTCGCGTGGGGTGAATAGGCCGTGGGTGTTTATTTGAATGCTCATGCTCATAATATTAGTAGCGCTAATCTTATTAGTCAATAGTACTGCTAATAATATCTTTAGTATTGTTGTGCGATGATGGGTTTTTAATGACAGGGAAGTGGCATGGTTGATTTGACGAGAGTGTTTGGGCGGGCGCGGATTGACGACAGACTCGTTAACGAGCTTGTAGGTCTGGCGCGTGGTATTTTGGCTGATGGTAAGGTTGACCAGGCTGAGGCTGAGTATTTAGAAAAGTGGCTGATTGCGAATGGAGGGGTGGCGGGTAATCCGATAATAGCGACCTTGTTGGCGCGCATTGAGGTGATGTTAAAAGACGGCTTGCTTGATGCTACCGAGTCGCAGGAGCTGTTTGACAGCTTGAGCAGCTTTGTTGGCGGTGATTTTGAAGCAGGGGAGCTGCTAAAGAGTACGTCTTTGCCTTTCGATGACCCCGCGCCGCTCGTTGATGTGGTGGGTTCGCGGTTTTGTTTTACGGGTACGTTTGCCTTTGGTACGAGAAGGATTTGTGAGAACGAGGTTGTCGATAGAGGTGCAACGGCCGGTATTTTAACGTCAAAAACCGATTATTTAGTGGTTGGCATTTATGCCACTGATACCTGGGCGCATTCGAGTTATGGCCGTAAAATAGAGTCGGCCGTGGCTTTTCGGGATAAAGGTAAAAAGGTTGCGATTATTGGCGAAGCGCATTGGCTTGAGTCTTTGGAGTTGTAATAAAAAGGGATTGGAAATGGCAAAGAAAAAGGCAATTGATTGTAAGCAGTGCGGCAGTGAAATGAAGCGGCATAAGTATTCGACGGGCAACGGCAAGGTGTTGGTGGGTTTGGTGCTGGTGGTTGGCGGTATTGTGCTGGCGTTAGCGTGGCCAGTCGTGGGCTGGATATTGGGGCTTTTAATGGTGCTTATTGGGCTGGGGATGGGTGGCAAACGTCATAAAGGCTGGAAGTGTGGCGATTGCGGGTATTTTTTTGAGGCGAAGTGATTGTTAAAAAACAGATAATAAAAAGCCCCGTACTTGCGGGGCTTTTTTGTGTTTGGGTGTGCGCTTATGCTGCCTTTTCAAGCACTTCGGTTATGCCTGTTTTTTCTGAGCAGTCGGCGTAAATATTTTCTAATATTTCGGTTGCTCTGTCTAACAGGTCGTTGGCTTGTTTGTATAATCTTTTCCGCTCAAGCTCTTTCATGTTGTTGGCTCCCTTTGGTTAAATAAACGGTTTTTTGTCAAGTTCTGCCGCTAGCTTTTTTAACTCTACGTCATTTTCGTTTCGTATTGCAAGCGACATGTTCATTATCAATGTGACGTAATCGGTGGCTTTTTGCGCTAGTAGTGGGTCTTCGTCATCGATGAGACTGGCGATAATGCCCGCTAGATGGGTCATTAGCTTGGCAAGCTCTTCAAAAGATGGGTCGTGGCCTCGCAGTATTTGTGCTTCAAACAGGTTTGCGTTTCTCAAAAACAGGTTTGCGACGGTGAGTATTCTGCGGTAAAGCGCTAGCGCTTCTTCTCCATTGTTCATTATAAAGGTACATCCTTGTTTGCTGTCTTCGGGGGCGGCTTTATAACTGAATTGTGGCGATAAAGCAATTTTTCAAGCCTGGCGTTGGCTGCCCATAACAATCATGGTGATGGGTTGCAGGCGTGTGACGTTGATTTTTTGCACGGTCATGGCGGGGTGGGCGTCGTTAATGCTGCCGAAGGTGTATTCCTGGTCGTGTTCATTGTACAGCCGGTATTCTTTGATCATGCACAGGCCGTCGGTGGTGCAAACCAGTACGTTTTCGCCCAGGTGGGGTGGGCTGTTGGGTTCGACAACGACTAGCCAGCCGTTTTTGATGGTAGGGGCCATGCTGTCACCGCGCACGCGCAGGGCGTAGGCGTCGGGGTCTTTAGACGATGCGACAATAAAGCCGTCGCCGTGTTCGAGGTGGCCGTGGTCGTCCCAGTAGCCGTCGGGGCCTGCCTGTGCGTTGCCGATGATGGGGATTCTTGTGTGATAAGTGCCGCTATCCTCGGTGATGTCAAAGACATATTCTGCAAGTGACCTGCGCGCCTCAAGGGGCTTAAAGCCGAGTCGCTTGGCGAGCCATATTAGGCGCTTGTCGGGTATTTTGGTAAACCCGCTAAACCACTGCCCTATTACGCCCTGTGTGATTTTAAGTTCGCTGGCGAGTGATTCCTGCGTTAATCCTTTTTCTTTTACCTGGCATTGCAAGAATTTGCCATGAACAAAAACGGCTTCCGCAGTCGTTTGCCGACCTTTGTGTGTGCTGGTGTCTGGTGTTTTCATTGTTAAATTATCAGCTTTGCTAATTATAAAAACTATTAGCAAAGCTATTGACTGAAATAATTCGTGTTGCTAATATTTGCGACATGAATGAGATATCGATCAGCCAGTTTTGTAAAGGTAAGACACAGGAGGCCGCAGCCAGTGAGCTGGGGTATTCACAAGGATGGATTTCACATCTATTAAACACCAGGCGAAATATAACTATTCGTCGGGACGTGTGCGGGGGCATTAGTGTTTTTGAGCGGCGCTTGCTAAAGCAATTGCCCGCCCCCGATAAGTCTGCTGCATAACTAACTATTAGCCTGTTCATACCTTCAGTATGCGCGGGCTTTTTTTTGGCTTCGCGGGGCAAAATTCCCCCTTTACGGCTAGCGTTTAAGAATAAGAAGCAAGGAGTACGATATGACTCAGGCAATAAAAGATTATCACTGTCGATGGTTCGGTTATTTTTTGGTGCTGGTGACGGCGCTTGTGTTTTACGGGCTGCTGGCGCTGGGCATTGGCGTGTTGCTAGGGTTTTCGGGCAGTGCGCAAGCCCTTGAGGCGGATTATGCCGAGCCCTGGTGTGCCGCTAACGGTGGCGTGAATGAAAAGGTGCTGACCGACCGCACGCGGGTCGACTGCCTGTTGCCGCGCTATGCGGTAGAGGTTGATTTTGCCCCCAAGTGGGCCGAGGCCATGGGGCAGGCCCTGCACTATGGACGCATGACCCAGCGCACCCCGGCGGTGTTGTTGATATTAAAAAAACCAAGTGATGTGCGTTTTGCTAAGCGCTTACAGGCCGACGCCAAACACTGGGACGTGCCCCTGGAGGTGTGGACGGTGCCGGTGGTTGTGGATGTTGCGAATAATAAAAACATCGGGAGTGGGCCTCCTTAGCCCTGTTGCAGCCGCAGGGGTGTGTGCAATGGCTAGCTGGGTGTGCCCGTGTTTATTCATTCGCGCCCAGTAACGGAAGCCCCGCCCGCTGAAAAATAGAGGGGTAATTGCGCAAGGCTGTTTTTAACGAATGAATAAAAAAGGATTGTTATGTTTGAGTTTGAGGATTTGCCGACGCTGGCTAAACATAAAGACCCGGTAATAAATACCCGCCACCCCTTCGCCGATGTGGCACTGCCCGGCACGATGTTGGCGGCCATGCATACGCTACAGGCCCAGCGCGATTTTGACCGCGCCCAGGTGGTGTACAACTTATTGCAGGCCGGGGCATGAGCTGGTTCGCCCGCTGGCGGCTGCGTGTGATGGGTGTGAGCTGGGCAGAGATTCAGTGCGGTATGTGCCGCACGGGGCCGTGGTTTGAGAGTGTTGATGATGAGGGTGCTAGCAATGACTGATGAGGTTTATGTCGATCAGCACGATTTAACAGTGGACCAAATACTGGCGCAGCGTGGTGAGCGTTATGGCCTGTTCGCCGAGCACGCCCGTATTACGCAGAACATTAAGGGCGCAATGGCCGACAGCCGCAACTGGGCAGAGCTGAGTGTCGATAAAAAAGAATGCCTGGAAATGCTGGCGCACAAGATGGGCCGCATTTTGAACGGCGACCCGGAATACCAGGATAGCTGGGACGATATAGCGGGTTACAGCACGTTGGTGTCGAAAAACCTGCAGGGTGTGCCTCAGTGAACGACTACGAATTTACCCTGGCCGACGCCGATGCGGCGCTGAGCTTTATAAGCCCCGACTTGCCCCGTGACGAGTGGGCAACCATCGCCATGGCCCTAAAAGCTGAATTTGGTGAGGATGCCTTCGGTGCCTTCGACCAGTGGAGCGAGGGCGGGCAAAGCTATAAAGCGGCGGATGCCAAGGCGACGTGGCGGTCAATTAAAGCCACGGGCGGCGTGACCATTGCCAGCCTAATTGCCCAGGCGAAAGCCGGCGGCTGGCAGCCGGCGAAAGTGGAGCCTGACCCGCAAGAAAAAATACGTTTAATGAAGGTACAGGCCGAACGGCGCGAGAAGGTCGCCGCGCAGCAAGCCAAAGCCGACCAGCAACACGCCGCCAAAGTGGCGAATTGCCTCGAGCGCAGCGCGAAAATTTGGCAAGCCCTGCCCGACGGCGGCACCAGTGACTATTTAAGTGCCAAACAGGTGCGGGCTTGGGGTGTGCGTTTTAGCCGGGGCGCCATGGTGGTGCCGGTGCGTGATGCCAGCCGCGCCCTGGTTGGCCTGCAGTTTATTGCAGGCGATGGCAGTAAAAAGTTTTTAACCGGCACGCAGAAGCGTGGCAGTTGGCATTTGCTGGGTGATGTTAGCCCCCGCGCCCCCATTGCCGTGGCAGAGGGTTACGCAACGGCGGCCAGTATTCGCCAGGCAACCGGGTGGGCCGTAGCGGTGGCTTTTGATGCCGGTAATTTATTGCCAGTGACTGAGGCATTGTTTGCCCAGCACCCCGAGGCGATGTTCTTAATTTGTGCCGACGACGACCACAAAACAGCGGGTAACACCGGCAAGAAAGCTGCCAAGAAAGCTGCTGAGCATTGCAGTGGGCGCGTGGTGGTGCCGGAGTTCGCCACCGATGCAGAGCGTGGCAGTGACTGGAATGATTTGCACGTACAGGCCGGTTTAGATGAGGTGAAAAAGCAGCTAATGGCTGCGACGCAGCGGCCTTGCGAAACCCCCGCGCCCCCTGCTTCGGTCGAGGTCGCGTTAACGCTTGAAATAGTATTAAAACGCTTCGCATTGGCAATGCCCGATGCCAAGGTTTGGGATTTTGAGTGCAAGCAGTTATTAAACAAGCAGGCGGCCAAGTCTTTTATGGGGCCTTTGTGGGACCAGTGGCTAAAAGACCCGGCGCGCCAAAGCGTGCAGCAGCTCGACCTGTTGGACGATATCGCGGCCGCCAAGGCCGAGGGGCGCGGGGGGCTAAGCGATGCCCTAAAACGCTTTGTGTATTTAGCCGGCACCACCGATGTCTGGGACAGGCTGCGACGCGAGCGTGTGAATGTTAATGCCTTGCGCCTGCAGTTGGCCGACGATTATGAAGACTGGCTAAAGCACCCGCATCGCCATGAGCTGCATTACAGCGATCTGCTGTTTGACCCTAAACAAGTGGGCCGCGATGGGGTTTATATCAATATGTTTCGCGGCTTGCCTTTGCAGCCCGTGCGCAATGACGCGGCCTGTGTGGGTATTCAGCAGCTGGTGTTTAGCCTGTGCAATAAAGACAAAGACGATTGGCGCTGGCTAATGAGCTGGCTGGCACTGCCCCTGCAGCAAGTGGGGGCCAAAATGGCGACCGCCGTGCTAATGCACAGTAATAAGCAGGGTGCCGGCAAATCGTTATTTTTCGATGGTGTGATGCGCCACGTTTATGGCGATTACAGTGCCACGGTGAGCCAGCACGAGCTTGAAGATAAATACACGGTGTGGCGTAGCCAGAAGCTGTACGCGGTATTTGAGGAGATTTTCGCACGGGGCCAAAAGTACGACTATATGGGCCTGGTGAAGCAAATGATTACCGGTGAAACCTTCCGGGTCGAGCAAAAGTTCGTCACCGGCTGGGAAGAAACCAATTGCATGAATAGTGTGTTTCTGTCGAATGAAGTACAGCCCATGTACATCGAAGACGAAGACCGGCGCTTTTTTGTGGTGTGGCCACGCTGGAAGTTAAGCGACGAGCTGCAGCAGCAAGTGGCCCACGAGATAGCCAACGGCGGTATTGAAGCCTTCTACGCTTACCTGTTGGCTTGGGATTTAAAAGACTTTAACACCCACACCAAGCCGCCACGCACGGCGGCTAAAGAACGCCTGATTAACTTTGGCCGCGCTGGGTGGGAGCTGTTCGCCCTGCAGTGGCAGGCGGGCGAAACCGATGCGCCTTTTGTGCCGGTGCGCAATAAAGACCTTTATAAATATTACGAGCGCTGGTGCAAAGGCCAGGGCGAGCGGCCGATTAGTGCCAATAAGTTTACCGGCCTGGTTAAAACGTTGGACTGGCTGCGCAGCCGGGCGGGTGTGCATTACGACAGCGGGCACACGTCGGCAAAGGGGCGCTTCTTTTTGCCCCGCGATGTGGAGCTGCCAGAGGGTAAAACGCAAGGCGAGTGGCTGGGCGACTGTGTTGAGCGGTGGGATAAGTTGCTGTCAGCAACGGTTGTGGCGGGGGATTTCGGTCATGCAGCCTAAAAAGCCCGTTATTTGCCCCGGTTGCCCCGGTTTTGATGAAAAGGCGGGGCAAGCTAAGCCTTTGAAAACACTAGGAATGCCCCGGATGCCACGCTTGCCACGGGGTTTTCTCCCGCGCACGTATAGGGTTTTTTCTAAAAGCATAAAAAACATTCCCGTGTGCGTACAGATAGGTGTGGCATGTGTGGCAAGCGGGGCAAATGGAATTAAATCAAACACTTACCTTGCCCCACTTTGGGTTTTAAACCGGGGCAACCGGGGCAAGGTAAAAAGAGGCTAAAAACAATGCGAAATACCTTAAGCAAAGAAAAGATCGACACGCTGGCGCAGTACAAGCGCGACGTTGATGCCTGGGTGGCTAAGCATGGGGCTATTCCCCTGGTGCCGGTGCAAAAGGTTGTGGTGGAGTCTAAATCGCTAAGGCAGCGTGAGAGTGAGCGGTTTCAGCGGGAGTGTGCTGGGGTGGTGGGGTGACCCCCGCGCAAACGGTTGTCGCGGTTGATGCGCTGCAAGCGTACTGGGCTAGTTATGACAAGCAACCTGGTTATGAGAATTACAGCCGGCGCACATTAATTGACGATGCGCTGTACGGCTTGGGTATTGCCATCGACAAGGATCAATTTAAAGAGGCGCCTGGTTACGACAAGTTTAAGGCGCTGCTTAGAGAGCATTTGATGGCTGAGCAGTCGTTAGATACGGGCGCTAGGGCCAGCGAACAAGAAGTGGCAGCCCCTGCGGGCCGCGTGACGATTGATGCTACTGGGGTTTATGTGGAGGGCTTTGACTACCCCTTAGACCATGGAAAGCTGATCGATTGGTCTTGTCGGCTGGCGTCCCACCAGGCCATTGCCTGGGCGATGGAGCGTCTTGCAGTAGAGCTGGGTAAATCGGTGGCGTTTTATCGCACGGGCGTGCCCACAGATAGCATTGCGGTTGATTAGGAGCACATAAATGGCTAGAGGCATAAACAAAGTAATTTTAATCGGCAACCTGGGCCAAGCCCCGGAAACACGCTACATGCCCTCGGGCGGCGCGGTGACCAACCTCACCATCGCCACCAGCGAGACCTGGAAAGACAAGCAAACCGGCCAGCCCCAAGAACGCACGGAGTGGCACCGGGTGGTGTTTTTCAATCGTCTGGCTGAGATTGCCGGGGAGTATTTGCGCAAGGGTAGCAAGGTTTACATTGAAGGCGCGCTGCGCACCCGCAAATGGCAGGACAAGGCGACTGGGGCGGATCGTTACAGCACCGAGATTGTGGCGAGTGAAATGCAAATGCTCGACAGCCGGGGCGCTGATGGTGCGCAGGCTGGGGCGGCGCCCGGACAGGGGCAAGCACCAGCCCCCGCGCAACCGCAAGCGCCTGCAGGCCAGCCAGCGGGGCAGGGTGCTGGCTTCGATAATTTTGATGATGACATCCCCTTCTAGGGTGTTGTTTTGACCGATGCCCCAGAACTACGCCCCCGCGAATACGCCCGCCGCTGTGCTGCGCTGGGTAGCAAGGAGGAGCGGCGGGCGTATTTGGAGGAGGTGGTGCCGGGTCATTTTAGGGACTGGGTGCGTTTGTATGTGGAGCAGGCGTTTAGGCAGGGCAGTAAGCGGTAAATAAAATCAACAACAAGGGCGGGGCGATGATTTTAAAAACGGCAAGGCAGGCGTGGGCGGTGGTGTTCGAGGGTTTGAAGGCGCAGGGCTGGGGGGTAGGTGGTGGCAGTGTGGGGGGCAATAATGCGGATTATCGAATTATTGATGGCTTGGAGAAGGGTCGGATAATGGCGGTGATCGACGATCTGCCGGAGCAGCACTACACCTGGGGCATGTGGACCTACCCCGAGCACGGCGAGGCTGATGTGGGTGCGCAGGCCGAGCGCGAGCTGTTTTTGCTGGAGTGGTTGGCCAAGGCGTTGGATGCCGAGGGTTTGCCGGATGTGCGCAGCGACGAGGAGGGCGAGAACGAGGCGCGCTTGCTGTTGACGCTGTTGCACGATGCCCGCGAGCGTGAGCGCAATGGCCGTGAGTTGTACAGCAAGGCGGCGATTGCGGCGGCGATTGGCGTTGATCGGCGTTGCCTGGGTAGTCGTTACAAGTGGGGCCAGCGTTATGCGGTGGCACAGCGGGCGATTGATGGGCTGATTGCGGGTGCGCTGGGGCCGGTGGCGGTGGTGGTTGATGGGATGAATGCGAGGGCGGCTTGATGCTGTTTTTCTTTGGTGTTCCAGTCTTGGGCTCTATTTATATTTCTTTAATAAACAGTACGTTACCTATCTTTATTTTAAAAGATAGCAAGATAATATCAGTCTAAGGAGTGAATGATGAAGCAAGAGCACACGCTAAAGATAGAGCCGTACTACTTAAAAGCAAAATTAGCAGGCGACAAGCCGTTCGAGATAAGGATCAACGACAGGGGTTATCAAAAAGGCGATACCGTGTACTACTGGGGCGACTCTATAGAGGGGCCTGAGAAGTACCAATTCGAAATAACTTACGTTACTAATTATCGACAAGCGGATGACTATGTCGTGTTTGGCGAAAGGCAAATAACCTAACCCTACGGAGTGCCTAACCCTGAGCTAAACGGAGAACGGAAGTGAACGAAGTGAATTGTAGTGAGTCCGGCGCTGAAAGCGCGAATTTAAGCGACTTGTTAGCTGTGCATGTGCTTGACCATGTTGGTCTTGGTTGCCATGGAATGGATGAC
This sequence comes from Candidatus Reddybacter sp., assembly GCA_041277045.1. Classification (GTDB taxonomy): domain Bacteria; phylum Pseudomonadota; class Gammaproteobacteria; order Pseudomonadales; family Porticoccaceae; genus Reddybacter. The sequence goes on from JBGFSY010000002.1 coordinate 570,529, forward strand.
AGCTTAGGCATTCAAAAAATGCCAGAGGGTTACGCTTTGATGCTTAATGCAGACGAATCACATTTTTACTGGCTTAGGTATGACGGTGTAGAAAGTTGTACTTGCTGGGATAAATGGGCTGTTTATCGGGGCGCTAAAGCAGATAAAGAAAAGAACAGCTAACACCACTAATAAGCCGAGAGCGTAGCGAATCGGCTTGATTTAATTGTTATGTGAACTTCAGGAATATTTATGAAAACAATTATTGTTAGATGGGAAAAAGAAGAGGGTCTTGGCCATGATGAAGCTATGCGCGTAATCGAGTCAGACCACCCTAGATTTACACGGGGGAGCAGGTTTGATTATGGATTTTTTAATATAGCTACGAATGAAGGATTCACAATAATCTCACTCCCAAAGAAAAGCGCCACATAACAAAGAGTTCGGCAGCCGCGCTTTATGCGGCCTGCTGCAACGAGATGTTATAAACCCAACCCTACGGAGTGAATGAAATGGATATTGACAGCAGAGCCTTAAAGGTTTTAAACGACTGGAACAGTCGAGAGTATAAAAGCGAGGGACAGAAAACCGCAAGCCTCCAAGTTTTAATTATCTCGGCACTAAAAGAGATGGATGACGAAGCCACAAAACAAGAAACAAGCAACAGCGTGTTGTTAGCTGCGCTACGTGACCTAAGAAAGACTACAGGAATTAGGGCTGAGGGCGGTCGCTTAAATTGGTATAGCAGAGGATATGATAAAGCGATGCTTGAAATGCGACTAGCCATAAATGAGAAGATTGGTGAAATTAAGGGCAGCTAACCACAAGCTAAGGCGTTGCGTAAGCAATCGCATTTAAGCGCCATGTTAGGCGCATAACGGAGAAATGAATATGAATATAGATGAAATGGTAAGAGATGCACTGGACGCGAAAAGCAAAGGGCAGGAGATGACGTTAGTAGTTCCACGTCCGTTCAAAGGCAAGCCGAAAGGATTCCCGTGTGGCGAGCTTTTATGTGAGCAGACATCCTCAAACGTGAATAGCTATGACCCCGAAAAAATACTGAACTGGCTGGATAAGAACGGTTTATACAAGCCCGCCTAACAAAGAGTTCGGCAGCCGCGCTTTATGCGGTCTGCTGCAATGAGGTGTTATACAGCCCAATCCTGCGGAGTGAATGCTTGTTTGGTTGCGGGTAAAAAATAAACCCTTGACGGAGTGAGACACTTTGCTCTAGTATTCCCCATGCTGGCGCTTAATCCATTAAAATTGTGATTCGCGCCATTCTTATATCAAAAGCCCGCTTCTTGCGGGTTTTTTTATGCCCGGAGTTTATATGCACACTCACAGTGACGAGGTAGTCGAGAGCTGGTTGGTGCGCATTGTCGGGCATGAGGGCGGGTTTTCTGATGACCGGCTTGACCCGGGTAATTGGACGGGTGGGATTGTGGGTCAGGGCATGCTGAAGGGTACGAGGTTCGGCATTAGTGCGAAGGCTTACCCTGATTTAGATGTTCAGGCTTTGAGTATCGACGATGCGGTGCATCTTTATCAGTGCGATTATGTGCGGCCGATGCGTTTGGGCCGCTATCGCGATGGTGTGGCTTATCAGTTGTTGGTTTTCGCTGTAATGGCGGGACCAGATAGGGCTGTTCGGCTGTTGCAGCGGGCGCTGGGTGTTAGCACTGATGGCATTGCGGGGCCGCTCACTTTGGCTGCGCTAGAGAGGCGCACCGAGGGTGATGTGATTATGTTGGCGCTGGCAGAGTTCATTGAGTTTTTAACGTATTTACGCAACTGGCCGGATGCCGGGAAGGGCTGGATGCGAAGAGTGGCAGGTAATTTGCGCTTTGGCGCGGCTGACAGTGAGGTTTGTAGTGGCTGACGTGACGCATGTTGGTGACGTTGGTCTGGCTGTAGTCGGGCATAAAGTGACGGGGTTTGGCGGGAGTCTGGCTGTATTCAGTGGGACGTTCGGCTGGTTGGCCGAGAATCATACTTTGTTGTCGAGCTTTGGCGTGTTGGTGGGCATTGCTGTGGGTTTGTATGGCCTCGTTTTGCAGCGTCGCCGTGATAAGCGCGAGCAGGATGCTTTTTGTTTGCGCAATCAGCGAGAGCGCCGCGAGCACTTGGCGCGAATGGCTGGGATAAAAGCCGGTGAGTAAGCCGGTGTTGGCGATTCTGGTGCACGGTTTTAATGTCTGGGACGGTGGCCGTGCGACGGTGGGTAAGTTGCGACCGTTTCTATCGGCCCGCGATGTGCCTTATATCATGATCAATTACGGTCATGTGGGTTTGCTGCGTACGGGTCGAAAGAATAAGAAGATTGCAGGCCGGTTGGCTAAAGCTGTACGCACTGCGCTTGATGCGGGGCAGCGGCCGGTGGTGATTGGGCATTCTAACGGGTGTGCGATTATTCACTTGGCGATGGCTGAGGTGATGAAGGGTTTGCTACCGGTCGACAACTATTCTGTTGGTGCGGTTTATATTAATCCTGCGCTGGGTAGGGGTTTGATGGCGCCTGCGGCTGTGCATTGCCTGGATGTATGGTTTAGCCCGAGCGATAAGCCGGTGCGGTGGAGTAAGTGGCTGCCGCGTTCGAATGCTCGCCCCTGGGGTGAGATGGGTGCGACGGGCTTTGTGGGCGTCGACAAGCGGGTGAGAAATCACAACAAAGAATTAATGAGCCCGTCGAGCAAGAGCCATTCGGATATGTTCAGCGCTGAGTTGTTGCCGTTTTATGGGCCGCTGCTGGCTGGCAATGTTGTTGGTGAGTGGTAGGCAAGGCGCGCAAGTGGTGTGCTAAGTGTAAAAAGCCACACGCCGGGCGATGCCCGTTAAGCGGTTGGAAAGGCTACAGGAGTAAGCAGGGCAGCTCAGGCCGTGGTGGTACGACATGGCAGAACGCCAGGCACAGAGTATTTGAGCGGGATGGTTATCTCTGCCAGGAGCACAAGCGGCTTGGCAAGCTGGTAGCTGTATCGCTACACGGTGCAAACCACGGCGTATGCGATCACATAGTGCCGCTAGCAGAAGGCGGCGAAGATGACGACGATAACCTGCAAACACTCTGCCAAGCCTGCGACAAGACAAAAACCGCACAAGAAGCGCGCAGGGGTAGGGGGTAGGTAAAACATCACGCCCCAGAGCCTATACACCGCATCCTAGTGACATTTTTACGGGCTTTGAATTGAATAGAGATTCACCACTTGGTGTTTCTGTTTAGGATTAATTAATGGCAGGTCGATACCCGAAAGGTAGCGTCTCTCAGCATCCATCGTACGATAAGGGTGTTGAGGCAGACGCTAACAATGATCAGAAGCATAAAGACCTTGCGGCACAGCTACGCCCTAAAGGTTTGTCACCTGCAGAAAAAAGGGTATGGCTCCGGGTCGCGCCTGAGTTAAGCAAGGCTGGTCGTCTGCGGGCATTGTTTGTCGATTTTCTGCGGGAATATTGCGTTGTAAAAGTTTCAGTCGATGCCGCCCGGGATTATTTAAACGGTGAAGGCGTTGGCTGGACCTACAAAACAATAGGTCGTCACGGGGCTCAGCTAAAAAGCCGCCCGGAAGTCGCCCAGTACAATGATGACTGGCGCAAATGGAATAGCCTGGTAGGGCAGCTCGGGTTATCCCCCGCCACAGAGTTGCGATTTAACGACAAGCAGGGAGACCTGTTCAAAAACCCGTTTGATGACGTCTGATGGGTGGAAGCTACAGGAGGATATAGACACCCTCGCGCAGATTGACACCTACTGCGCGGCCGTACAATCTGGCGAAAAGCCCGCTTGTAAATGGGAGCGCCTCGCAGTACAGCGCCATCTCGACGACCTGGCCAGTCAGGGTGAATACGTTTTTGACGAACAAAAAGCCTGTAGGGCCGTGCGGTTTATCCAGCGCCTTCCCCATGTTAAAGGTCATTTTGCAGCGGCCAAAGGCCCGGCAAGATTCATTTATTTAGAGCCCTGGCAAAAATTCATAATTGCCAGTATTTTTGGTTGGATTAATTCGGGTACCCGGCTTAGAAAATACCGCGTAGCCTATATTTGCGTGCCGCGCAAAAACGGTAAATCGATACTCGCTGCCGGCATCGCCCTTTACATGCTAATGGCCGATGGCGAATATGGCGCAGAAGTTTACTGTGGTGCCACCACCGAAAAACAAGCCTGGGAAGTATTTAGGCCCGCCCGTGAAATGGTGCGTCGCACCCCGGGCATCGCCAAGCGATTCGGCGTAAGCGTCCATGCCAAGCGGCTCGAATGCGACACAACAACCCGTGCTCGAACTGCAGACGGCAGCCGCTTCGAGCCCGTCATCGGCAAGCCCGGCGACGGCTCAAGCCCAAGCTGCGCCGTACTCGACGAAGTACACGAACACGAAGATGACGACCTCTACGACACCATGCTCACCGGCATGGGTGCTCGCCTACAGGGGTTAATGCTGCTCATAACCACCGCCGGCTCAAACACAGCCGGCCCTTGTTATGCCCAGCAAAAAGAACTTGAAGCCGTACTGCAAGGCACCGTCGACAACCCCGAATTATTCGGCATTATTTACAGCATCGATACCGGCGACGACTGGACCACAGAACAAGCGCTGATCAAAGCCAATCCAAATTATGGCGTATCAGTAGGGCCAGACTTTCTTAAAGCCCGCGTGCGTGACGCCATCAACAGCGCACGCAAACAGAACATCGTAAAAACCAAACACTTTAATATCTGGGTCACCGCAAAAGAGGCCTGGCTCAACATAGAAGATTGGAACAAACAAGCCGACCCCAACCTGCTACCGGGCGACTTTGAAAGCGAAGACGCAACCCTTGGTATTGACCTCTCCACCACCGACGACCTAACAGCCGCAGTTAAGTGCTTCCGGCGGGAAATCAAGGGTGAGGATCACTACTACATCTTCGGCCGCTACTACTGCACTGAGGAAAAGATCAACGAAAACCCCCATTACCAGCAGTGGGTTTACGACGGGCACCTAAATCAAACCGACGGCGCAAGAATTGACTACGGCCTTGTTGAAGAACATATCGACCAGGACGCCGGCAGCTTCGTTATCAACGAATGCTACTACGACAGGCATGGCGCAGAACACCTGGCCCAAAACATCCAGGCAGATTCTGAAATTGAAGCCATTGAAGTCGCCCAAACATACGGCAACTTTAGCGCCCCCATGCGCGACTTTGAAGGGCTCTTAAAAGCCGGGCGCATACACCACGACGGCAACCCCTGCTTAACTTGGATGATGGGCAACGTCGTCGCAAAAACCACGCTAGACGGCAAAATGACCCGACCCGTAAAAGAAAATAGAGCCAGCAAAATTGACGGCGCAGTCGCCGCGCTCATGGCCTTTTTAAAGCTGTATTCGCCTGACGACGACGGTGAAGACTCACAGGATTTCGTGGAATATTAATGACCCCACTCTGGCGTAAAAAACAATCGGCACAGGCTGACCCCGTTGTAAAAAACGAGATCAACCTGTCCGACATTGAAGAGCTATCCCAGGCGCTCGGCGTTGTTAACTCAATGGCCGGCCCCGTGGTCAACTCGCAAACCGCCATGCGCCTCGCCATCGTTTACGCCTGCACCCGCTTAATATCCGGTGCTATCGCATCTTTACCTTTGCCCATTTATCAAGACGGCGACGTGCGCACCAAGGCCACCGGCCACGCTCTGGCCCCGCTGCTTAACCTGCAGCCCACAACCACCTACAGCGCCGCCCTGTTTTGGGAGCAAGTCACCAGCAAAGTGCTGCTAAAAGGCGATGCCCATGTGCTTATTATGCGCAACGGCCTGGGCGAACCAACAGAATTACTACCAATTGACGTGGCCGCCGTTGAAAACATCAATGGCCGCCTCGTCTATTTTGCCCAGCTCGACGGTACCATGCGCGGCTTTGACCAGGGCGAAATACTCCACTTTTCAGGCTTCGGTTTTAACGGCCTAAAAAGCCTATCCGTTATCCAGCACGCCGCCAACAACTCCGTTGGCCTCGCCATGGTGATGGAGCAATACAGCAGCGAGTTTTTCAAAAACGGCGCCCACCAAAGTTTAGCCATTATTAAAAACGGCAAATGGGATCAGGAAGACCAGGAGAATTTTCGCAACGCTTACGGCCGAGTGTACGGCGGTATGGAAAAAAGCAACCTGCCCCTGACTATATCAAAAGCCCTCGACATTAAAGAGCTCAGCGTTAACGCCGCCGACAGCCAGCTACTCGAAGGCCGCAAGTTTCAAATAACCGACATCGCCCGCGCCTTCGGCCTGCCCGGTTTTATGGTTAACGACTCCGACCGCTCCACCACCTGGGGCACCGGCATGGCTGAAATCAGCCTCGGCTTTATACGCTACACCCTGCAGCCCCATTTAAACCGCTTTCAGCAAGAGCTTAACCGCAAGTTGTTTTTAAACAGCAACTACTTTGTTGAATTCAACACAGCGGGCCTGCTACGCGGCACCACACAACAGCGCTATGAAGCCTACGGCAAAGCCCTTGGCGGCTCCAACGTGCCCGGCTTTATGTCCATAAACGAAGTGCGAAAAATAGAAAACCTCTCGCCCCTCGACAACATCATTTACAACGAACCCTACGACCCCCGGCTGGTCATCACGGAGCAGCAACGCAATGCGTAACATGCAAAAACTTTTACAACTTATTATCGACAACAAAGACAAGCCCAAGCAGCTACGCAGTGAAGACCACGGCGAGCGTGGCACGATCTGGCTCTACGACGTAATCGACCCGTGGTTCGGTGTCAGCGCCGAAAGCATTGCCGTGGCGCTCGAATCGTTTGGCGGCAAGCCTATCGACCTTTATTTAAATAGCCCGGGTGGCGACGTGTTTGAAGGCCGCGCTATGCAAACCCGGCTTAAAGCCTACAGCGGCGAAGTCACCGCCCATATTGACGGCGTGGCAGCCAGCGCAGCCACTACCGTTGCCCTGGGTGCCGACAAGCGCGTGATTGCCGACGGTGCCTTTTTCATGATCCATGACTCGTGGACATGGGCGCTGGGCAACAAAAGCGAAATGCGCAAAACCGGCGACCTGCTTGATCAGATCGACAACGCCATCGGTGCCGACTACGCCGTTATTACCGGCGAAAGCCGCGATGTAGTCACCGGCTGGATGAGTGACGAAACGTGGTTCGATGCAAAAACCGCCTTTGCTCTCGGTTTTGTTAATAGCATATTCACCGGCGACGACGACGAAGCCGCCAAAAACCGCGCCACCTGGAACCTATCAGCCTACGGCAACGTGCCCAAAGCACTCACCGACAAGCCCCCCAAACAAGAGCACGACCGCGCCCACATGCAGCGCTATGTCGACATGCTCAACGACATTGGCTAGCGCTTTCGCAGCGCCCCAATAAGCCCGCATTTTCGCGGGTTTTTTTATACCTCCCAAAAAGGAAACACCACCATGTCCCAATCTATACAGGCGCTGCGTGAAACACGATCAGCCGCGGCAAAAGAAATCAACGACCTCGTTAACGACTTCCCCAAAGACCAAACCTTTGGCGATGCTGAAAAGGTGAAGTATTCAGCTTTAGTCGACACTATCGGCAACCTCGACGCTGACATTGACCGCCATCAAAAGGTGCTCGACATTGCCGCGTCTGAGCACAAGGTAATTACGGACCGCGCTGGTAAAGAAGGTATCAGTACCGACGAAGCAAACCACAAAAACACGCTAGACAAAGCCGCAATCGCTGCCTTTATGCGCGGCGGCATGTCTAATCTTAGCGAAGACCAGCGCAGCTTAATGGCAGCCCGCACCGCTGGTGTTAGCAACGCCATGACCATTGGCACCGGCGCAGAAGGTGGTTACACGGGCCAAAATGAGTTCGCCCCCTTCCTGGTTGAAGCCATGAAAGCCTTTGGCGGTATGCGTCAAGTGGCCACCGTTATCGCTACCGACAGCGGCAACCAAATGGACTGGCCAACGGCCGACGCCACCGCTGAAACCGGCGAAATTGTTGGTGAAAATACCGCCGTTGCTGTCGGCGAAACAACCTTCGGCACCAAAGCGCTGACAGTGTACAAATACAGCTCAAAATCTATTGCCCTGCCGTTTGAGCTACTGCAAGACAGCCAGATCGACATTGAATCCTATATTCGCGACTTGCTGGCCACGCGCCTTGGCCGCATTACTAATGACCACTTCACCACAGGCACGGGCACAGGCCAGCCCACGGGCGTTATTACCGCTGCCACAGTGGGTAAAACCGCCGCAACAGGGCAAACCACCAACATTAAATATGCCGACCTGATTGACCTAGAGCACAGCGTCGACCCCTCTTATCGCGGCAACCCCGGTGTTGGTTTTATGTTCAACGACCTAACGCTAGCTGAAATCAAAAAATTGACCGACGACCAAAACCGGCCGCTATGGTTGCCTGGTATTGCCGCTGGCGAGCCCGATCGTATATTAAATCGCCCCTACACCATCAACCAAAGCATGGCCGTCATGGCGGCCAACGCCCTGTCGGTGGCTTTCGGCGACTTCGGCAAATACATTATTCGCGACGTGATGAGCGTGCAACTGTTCCGTATGACCGACAGCAAATACACCGAGAAAGGCCAGGTCGGTTTCCTTGCGTTTATGCGCAGCGGCGGCAACTTAATCGACGTCGGCGGCGCGGTAAAGACTTACAAAAACTCAGCCACATAATAATAAGAAAAGAGCAACACAAAAAAGCCCGGCACCTACAGCCGGGCTTTTTTATTCTTATTTTAAATAAAGCGGATTAATTAAAGGCAAAAATAATGGCTAAGAAAACAGTGCGAATTTTACGACAACTGCCCGTCGACGGCGTGTTATACCGCCCCGACCAGCTTGTTGCTTTTGAAGCAAAAGAAGCCGCGCAATACATTGATGCCGGCGCGGCCGATGCTAAAAAGCCTGGCATTGACCACTGCAAAAGCATAGGCGTAGAAGTGGTGACTCATGCTGTGCCTGAAAAAGTGCAGGCCGAACGTGATGCTGAAGCCAAGGCCGCTGAAGAAAAGGCCGCTCAAGAAGCCGCCGATGCCGAAACCAAGGCCGCCGAAGAAAAGGCCGCTCAAGAAGCCGCCGATGCCGAAACCAAGGCCGCCGAAGAAAAGGCCGCTCAAGAAGCCGTTGATGCCGAAACCAAGGCCGCCGAAGAAAAGGCCGCTCAAGAAGCTGCCGACCTCGCCGGCGACGGCGCAACAGTCGACTAATGCAACACGTCCCCGTCCACACAGCGCTGCTCACAGCCGCGCCCTTTGCCCCGGTAAGCGTTGTCGACCTGCAGAGCCACGTTGTTATCGAGCATAACGACGATGACGACCTACTGGCCGCCTACATCGACGCCGCTGTCGCCCAGGTGCAGGCCGACACCGGCTGTGCCATCGTTAAACAGCAATGGCAAGCCGACTATGAATGCTTCCCCGATGTTATTTATCTGCGTAAACCGCCCTTATTAGCGGTCGAAAGCGTTAAATATTATGACACCGACGGCAACCTGCAAACCCTTGACCCCGCCGACTACCAAGTCGCCACCAACGGCATTGTCGGGCGCATAGCACCGGCACCCACTAAAAGCTGGCCCAGCGTGCAAGCAGGCCGGTTTAACGGCGTAAGCGTCACCTATCAGGCCGGTTATGTTGACGTGGTTGGCGGCGTCGCTCAGGGTGAAATGCCGGTTCAACTGCGGCAGGCCGTTTACGTTTTAGCCGCGCATTTTTACGAAAACCGCGAAGCCGTACTGGTTGGCACAATCTCAAAAGAGCAGCCGTTGGCCTACCAAATGCTAATTAATAACCACACGGTTAGCGCTGTATGAAAGCAGGCAGGTTGAAACAAGTGGTCTCTATACAGGCCCGCTCGGGTGCGGCTGACGACTATGGCCAGTTGGTGAATGACTGGGTAGAAAAAACCACGCGCCGGGCCGCAGTTGAGCCGTTAAATGGCAAAGAGTTTTTTGCGGCGGGTGGTGAAAATACAGGGGTTAGCGTGCGAGTGCGGTTTCGTTATGAGGCCGGGCTGCTCGATGAGTCAATGCGGCTCGTCGTGGGTGATCTGACGCTAGACATCGAGTCAATCATTAACCACGCGCTGGGCAATCGTGACCTTGTTTGCATGTGTCGGTACGCATCGGCTAATTGAGGAGTTGTAATGCAAGGCCAGACAGACGGTTTTGCCGCGCTCAGTAAAAAACTCAACGCGCTGGCCGAAGGCATGGATTTAAAAGTAATCCGCCGCGCCGCCCGTTCGGCCATGCTGCCCGTGGCAAAAGAGGCGGCCAGTAGAGTCCCTAAGTCCGACTCGGCCCACAAAACTTCTCGGGGCCGCCTGGTTGCACCGGGCTTTGCCTCGCGCAGCATTAAGCGCGTGGCAAAAATAGACAAACGCCGGGGCCGTGTAGTGGTAAAGGTAGGTGTTGCCAGCGAAGCATTTTATGTGGCGCAGTTTTTAGAGCGTGGCACCAAATACATTCGGCCAATGCCCTGGTTAGAGCCCGCCTTTGCAGCGAAGCAGGGCGAAGTGATTAACCGCTTTAAACAGCAGTTAAAAAAAATTATCGACAAAGAGGCGCGCAAAAAATGATGCAAGCCTTGATGACCTTTTTAATCGGCAACACAAACATATCAACTACCGAAATATACCCGCACGTCGCCCCGCTTGGGCGGCCGTTGCCAGCGGTAACGGTGTCGCTTGACAGCGCGCAACGCACCCGCGCTTTCGATGGCCCGGTGCAAATACGCGAGGCCGATTTTCAGGTGGACGCCTGGTCAAAAACACAGGCACAAGCAACCGATTTAGCGCGTGAGATTATTGGCGAGATAGAAAATTATCGCGGTGATATGGCGGGTATTTACGTTAAACGGATCGACATAGAAGGCGAAGACACCGGCTTCGACCGGGCAACAGAGTTGTATAGGCACTCACTCTTTTTTACAGCATGGCATTCATAGAGGTTAAGCATGGCTAATTCAGCAAACGCATACATTGATTTATGGACATTTAAACGCGGTGATGGCGGTGGCACCGAGGTGTTTTCCGAGGTCAAAGGCGTAGTCGATGTCGGTGGTTTTGGTATCACCAACGACACGATTGACGTCACCAACTTTTCGAGCGGTGGTGTGCGGGAATATATCGCAGGTCTGGCCGACGGGTCTGATATCACCATGACGCTTATCCGCGACCCGGCAGAAGCCGAGCAAGAAGGTATGCGCGCAGACGTTAATAACAAGGTAAACAGGAATTTTCAGTTTGTTGAAGACGACGGTGCCGGCACGTCGATTACCTACACCGTTAACATGGCGATGGTTGGCTGGGTGCAAGGGCCTGCCTATGAAGACAAAAGCACGATTGACATCAGCATGAAGATATCCGGTACGCCGGTTGAAAGCTAATGGCAGTTGATGTATCAGAAGCAGAGGGTATTTTTGCCGACTTCGCCCGTGGCAAAGACAGGGTACAGATAGCGCCCGATAAGTTTGTTGATGTGCGCGCTATTGGTCTGGGCTGTCGGCTGGGTCTCGGCGAAGTAAGCAAAGAAGGCATCGACAGCCAGTTTGCCTGGTTGGTGGCCAATGGCTGCCCGGCCTTTAAAGGGCTTGAGCCTGATGATATTGAGTCACGGCTTGACCCTGTTGTGCTGTCAAAGCTGGCGGCGCGCATTATGGAGCTGTCCGGCCTGGGTAAAGATGCCGAGGCCCAAGCTGAAAAAAACTCAGAGAGCGACCCGGGTTAAAGCTGTTTTTTGATCTTGCGGTCGCGTTGCAACGCCTACCCTCTGAACTAGCCCGTGACTGCACCAGTGCGGAATATACCTACCTTCAAAAATACTACCAAATAGAGCCTTTTGGTACGTGGCGCGACAACTTCCACGCCGCGCAAATTACGCAAATTCTTGCCAACGTTAACCGAAAACCCCGCAGCAAAGTCTATGCGATAAAAGACTTCTTTTTTCGTGATGTGGGTGGCGAGCGTAATAAACGGCACAAGTCATTTTTCTCAGCATTTAAAGCGCTCGCCAAAAAGCCTGGCAGCGCCGCGCCTAAAAACACTAAAGAAAGGAAAACCCCATGAGCTTAAGTTCTACTATTGACGTGAATGTTTCGGCGGTGCTTGATGTCGCCGCAGATATTGGCACGGCCAAGCACAGTATTGCCGAATCTATCGGTATTGCCCTGAAAGACGGCGCAGGCTTAAATCAGGCCAACCAAATGTTTACCGACCAGCGCACGGTTGCCTTGAGCACCACCGACACGCTGGATTTGTCCGGCACGCTGGTTAACAACCTTGGCCAAACGGTTGCACTGACGAAAGTTAAGGCATTAATCATTAGTGCTGCGGTGGGCAATGGCTCGACGCTAACCGTTGGCGGTAACGTCAACGCTTTTGCCGACTGGCTTGGCGCGGCTGCGCATACAGTCAAAGTGCGCCCCGGCGGCGTGTTGTGCCTGGTAGCGCCCGACGCGACAGCCTACGCAGTGACAGGTGGCACAGGTGACTTGCTTGACATCACCAATGACGACGGCGCGGCTGCTGCCACCTACGACATCGTGGTAATTGGGGTCGAATAATGGCCGGCACCGATCTTGCCAAGCTGGTTGTTAAGCTCGAAGCCCAAAACACCCAGTACCTGAAAAAAATCGATCAGTCTGAGAAAAAAGTTAAACGCTTTCAAAAGCAAAACAAGAAAGCGCTGCAAGGTATCTCGGGTGATTTTAAAAAGGTATTGGGTGGTGTGGCGATTGGTGGGCTTGCGGTTGGCGTAAAGCGATATATTAGCGATACCAGTAAGCAAATAGACCAGCAAGCCAAGTTTGCCCAGCGCATAGGTATAAGTACCGAGGCGCTGGGCGGGCTAGGGCACGCCGCTGGGCTAACAGGGGTGTCACAGCAAAACTTACAGCTTGGTTTGCAGAGGATGACCCGCAGGCTGGCTGAAGCAGCCCAGGGGACGGGTGAAGCAAAGGCTGCTATTAAAGAGTTGGGCCTCGAAGCTGGTGGCCTGGTCAAGCTGAACGTTGACGAGCAGTTTATAGCCATCGCTGGTGCGATGGCTGGCGTTGAAAATCAGAGTGATCGTGTTCGTCTTGCTATGAAGTTGTTCGATTCTGAAGGTGTTGCGTTGGTTAACACTTTAGGTCTTGGTGAGAAAGGTCTGCGTGCTGCGCGGCAGGAAGCGGTTAAATACGGTATTGCCCTTAACGAGACAGATACAAAAAAGATAGAAGCTGCTAACGACGCTTTGACTCGGTCAGATGCCATATGGCAGGGGCTTGGTAATACCTTAACGCTTGAGCTGGCGCCCACGTTGGCGGTTATTTCGGAGGATTTTGCGGAAACGTTTAATGACCCAAAAGCTATACAAGGGATAAAGGATACAGCGCAGGCGATTGGCGTTCTTGTAACTGGGTTGGCTAATCTAGGGGCAGAGTATTCGGGGCTTGGCAGGCAGATGGCGGCCAATGCGGCAGCGATTACAGGCAATTTAACAGCGTATGACAGGTTAGAGCAAGAGATCGCAGATGTCGACCGCGCCCTGAAAGGCGGGCTCAGCACCCCGCTAAAATTTATAGGCGTTGATGACTCTGAGTTAACCAAACTGCGCGAAAGCCTGGTGCTTCAGCAAAAAGCGACGGCAGCGATGTCGCCTTTTATTGCCAATAATGTTGCAGAGCTCAACCAGTTAGATATAAAAATAAATGAAACGGCAGCGACCTTGGCAAAAGCACTGGCCGCTGAGGGTCGTGGGGCCAATCAGTTTGGTAGTATCGAAGCGTTTAACGCGCAGCTTGACCAGTTAAAGGCCCGGCGTGATGCTCTATTAGCAGACGCGCCCACGGCTGACTTTTTATCGAGCGCGGGTGCTGCTGATAGCGTCGTGCCGGGTAGTGAGCCGCCGCAAACCAGTGCTGGGTCGCCCGTGGTGCCAGACACCAAGGCATTAGACGCAGCGCTGGCAAAAGAAGCGGCCTACCTGAAAAGCATAAGGGCTAGAGGTGAAGCACTGCGCCAAAGCGTGTTAACCCCTAATGAATTATACGCCCAGCAAATGGTCGAGCTGAACACGCTGCTTGGCGAGGGTGTTATTCAGCAAGACACGCTCAACCGCAAGCAAGGCGTGTATAAGTTGGCTCTGGATGAGTCGCTGGGGGTAACCGCCCAGTATGATGAAGCGCTGCGCATATTGGCTGAGCAGGTGACGCCGCTCGATGCAGAGCTGCAAGCCCTGGTCGATGATCAGTCGCTATTAAATAAAGCGTTTCGTGACGGACAGATATCAGCCGAGCAATTTGCGCAGGGCATTGGCGCTATCGATCAAAAGATGCTTGATTTGCAGGATGAGGTGGAAACTACCGGCGAAAATATGGCGGTGTTTGCCGACCAGGCAGCCCGCAATATCCAGGACAGTTTAGGCGGCGCCATTAACGACCTGATAAACGGCACTGAAGACTGGGAAGATACGTTTATTAAATCCCTGCTCAATATGGTTGCGCAGGCGGCGGCGGCTGATTTGTCCTCGTCGCTAAGTGGCGGTGCCACGGGCGGTGGTGGCAGCACGCAGGCGCTAATTTCTGGTGCAGCCAGCATGTTCGGCGGCTTTTTTGCCGAGGGTGGGCGACCCGACCCATACAAAATTTCAGTTGTTGGTGACGGCGGTAACGGAAGCGGGGCGGAGCTTTTTATTCCCGATGGTTTGCGCGGCGAAATTGTGCCGCTGAGTGAGCAGAAATCGGCGGCGCGAGACCAGCCGGTTAACGTCAACGCAGTCACGGTACTCGACGCCGGAGCAATAGCGGGCGTTATGTCATCACCCGAAATGAGCAGCACTTTTATTAATCAAGTACGCATCAATAAATCAGACTTCAGGCAAGCCCTGGGACTGGGGGCAGGTTAGTGGTTTATTCTTTAGTAGGCCAGGCGGCGGGCAGTGGCTCGGCGCTGGTGAATGCCGGGCATTATGAATTTCTGCGCACTATTCAGCACTTCGCCAGTGGCCAGTTAAATGCCGACAGCTACAGCGGCGCGGGTAATGGCAATATAAAACGCCTTGCGGTAATGGCTAACAACGCACCGGAAGAGGTGTGGACCATTACCTGCTCGGTTGCAGTTGCTGACGGCGGCACGTTTACGGTATCGGGTGCAACTTCCGGCGCGAAAGCTGACGCCACTGTCGGCACGTTTTACGACAACGGCATTATTTCTTTTTTAATTGAAGATGGCGCCACTGATTTCGCAGTCAGCGATGTGTTTACGCTATCGGCAACCAACGGCATACGCACGCTGTACGACGACGCCTACACCGGCACCGGCAATGGCGAAGTGCTCAACATGCGCCTGCTCGATAAAGTCACCGAAACCTGGACGCTTACCTGCACGGTGGCAGCGACCAACGGCGGCACGTTCTCGGTCACTGGCTCAACATCGGGTGTACAGGCAGCAGCTACGGTGGGCACCGCTTACGATAACGGCATTATTCAGTTTTTAATTGCCGACGGCACGATTGATTTTGCGGTGAATGATGAGTTCACCCTTGAGGCTATATCTCAGGAATTAGCCCTGGCCGACCGCTGGTTAATTAAACGCTTTGACGACACCGCAGACGTGTATGAATTAATACTTGAGGGGCCGGGCATTGTTGGCGTGGGGGCGGTGTATTGCCAGTTTAAAACGATTCAAGACGTCGGTAGTGATTACTACAATATTTGTTTTTCTACAGCGCAGGGTTACGTGTCGTCGAACGCATGGGCCGACCAGCCCAACGTAAACGCTAAATCCTGTCTGATGTGGAATTTTAATATTCCTTATCATTTACGGGTAAGCCCGCGCCAGATTGCGTTCGGTGTTGATACCGAGGCATTAAATGATTTCGGTTACGTTGGCTTTTATAATGCCTATTTTAACCCGGTGCAATACCCTTACCCCGCTTGTCAGTTGGGTTCTTTAAATGGCGAATCAACAACGCGCTACAGCAACACGACGCGAAATAATGGTTCAAAACCGACGGGCGCAGGGGCCACGGCTACAGGTACGATTGTCTGGATAGACGGGTCGATGGTATCGCCAGAGGTTCAGCCTGTTGAGAATAGCGAATTCTCAGACGCTAGCCATCCTGTTGAGGCCGCGCATTCAAACACCATTCAAAACCAGACAGGCACGGGCACCGGCACAATGGAGCGGTATGCTGGCTGGCATTCTGCCCCGCTTGAAACCTGGACAATTACAAAACTAGCGAGTGGTGACTGGGGTGTTGTTGGCTCTATATCAGGGGTGCAGGCAGACGCGACAGAGGGCGTAGCTTATTCCAATAGCATTATCGATTTCGAGGTTGTTGCTGGCGGCACGGCTTTTGTTACGGGCGACGAATTCACCTATGTTATCGGCAAAGAATACACTATGGAGCGCCTGGTTCTAATTGCGGCAGGGCAGGGCATGGTTGGCGAGTTAGAGGGTGTTTTTTGGATGACCGGACATTCAAACGGTGTTGGTAATATTGTCAACGATGGCAGTAATGACCACATTGTAATGCGTGATATAGGCCGCACAGGCTTTAACGACTACACAACAATGGTGCTTGATTAATGGCTTTTCAAACGGGCACGTTTTCGTCGTTTAGTGATTTAAAAACAAAGCTAGAAACCTTTTTAACAGGCAACGGCTACACGCTAACGACGGGCATTATCACAAAATCGGGTACGCAAATACATCTGAAATTTGCCAGCACTACCGACGACATTACACTGGAGATGGGCAAAGACTCATCGGCAGGGGCGTTGCTACATAAGCACCCTGTTATGGACGGCACCACAACGCAGTTGGTTGGCATGGGGACGCTGTATAATAAAATAAATGTACCCGCGTCGATTGTATTTCCCGCAAATTATGATTTTCAATTGTGGGCATCGCCTGTTAATGAATTTAGATGTGTCATTGAATACAATAACGAATATACGCAAAACCTGGGCTTCGCTGAAATAGTTAAAGCGGTTGACATGGATGGTGGCGTGGTTATTGATGCCAGCGGCTGCTATGTAAGGGCGACTAGCGACATCGGCACCGCGAAGATGCTTAGCTTAACGTCAGAGCGGTCGTCTACAGATAGTTTTTCTTTGTACCGCGCAGCGTCTAGCCCTATGCCGTTTGGCTATGGCCGCACAAATGTCACAGACTCCACTGCGTCGACGCAGTTGTGGGCGGAGTTCATGGGGTTTGACTGGTGGCTTTCTGGCGATGTTAATGGCCTGGGTGCGACGCTAGCAGGCACTAAATATGCGCGGTCAAGTAATACATTTTTCACCCCATTGCGCACATCGCCGCACAGCTCTAAGGAGCTGGAGGATTCGCTGCAAGTTTATAACGCTAATGCAGCGATGGCGCCTATTCGTTTGTACGGGCATCATCCTGGCGACAATTACGCGCCTTTGGGCTCTGTTCAAAACATACGCTGGCTGAACATTAAACACCTTAATTTCGGCGAGGTTGTTGACGACGGCGTTGATAAGTGGAAGTGTTATCCCGCTTATTTTAAAGACGCCAGCGCCTTAAATGGCACGGCCTTGCACAGCGGGCAGTGGGGTTTTGCTGTGCGGTATGACGGCCCGTAACGTTGGCGACGCTCACGGGTAATCACGGGGTTGGTAGCATTGGCCCACTAAGGTCGGCAAGTATATCGGCTGCCTTTGATGAGTTTGCGGCGTCGCTTTGGCCGCCTGCGGTATTTACGAATACGCCCACGGCTTATGGGGCATCAACTACCAGTCCGGGTATTGGTAAACAGCATAAAAGGGCTTTTGGCCCGATGCCGTATGCTGGCGCCAAAATAGGGCCGGCTTTTTCTGACGATTTTTATCACAAGATTTATATATTGCCGCGCACGATAGAGCTGGGCAATTTTACCGACACGTCGAAAGACTTTATTGTTTGGAATGCTTATTTTAATGATCGTGACTTCAGTGTTATTAATACCACAGCGGTTGCTGCAGATGATTTAACACTGACAGGCAACGCATCAGGCGCCATGCCTGGCCTGTCGGTGTACGACTACGCGCTCGACGCGGGTGCCGCCGGCAGCCCGGCGCTTGATGTCACTTACACCTGGGATTTTTCCGGCGCAGTGGTTGACCCTGTTCTAGTTGTGCTGGGGCAGCGGGTTATTTTGCTGCCCTGGGTGGCGCGGGATAAAGCCACCAAGCGCCTGAGCTGGAAAACCGGCGTTGTTAAAGCCTACGGGCAAGAACAGCGTCGCGGGTTAAGGCGTGCGCCGCTGCAGGAAATAAGTTACAGAATTCACGTCCCCGATCAAGACCGTATTGATTTAGAATCGCGGTTAACGGATTTAACCTCCCTGTATGCCGTGCCGCTGTGGTGGCTGCGCCAAGATGTTGGCGTTTTAACTGCCGGCGTCACGACGATTGTTATGGACACCGATTACCGCTTTTTGCAGCCCGGTGGCCTTTTGTACCTGTACGAAAGCACAGGCTTGCACGAGGCGAAAACCATCGACACGGTGTTGGCGGGTAGCGTGACGCTAACCTCTGCACTGACCAATAACTACACCAACGCGCAGGCCGTTGCGACCCTTGCCTGTTATGCGAAAAACATCGGTATGACGCGGCGTGGCGAAAAGATAAATTTTGCAAGTTTTGATTTTACATCAACAGACTTTTACGAATTACCTGCCGATACTTATACGCAATACAAGGGGCTCGACGTGCTGCTTGACCCCACGGTGACCGTCGCGGCGGTGCCGATGCAAGTTGTACAGTCGAGAGTGTGGCGCGATAACGGCATTGGCCCGCTGGGTGTCGGCAATAAAGAAAACCGAGTGCGTGTTCAAGACACGCAGCGCTGGATTAAAGCAGACCTTGAGGGCCGCTATAAACTAGAGCAGTGGTTTAATTCACGCTATGGCCAGCGGGTGCCGTTTTATCAGCCAACCTGGCAGAAAGATTTTGTCGTTACGGCCGACATAGGCAACACGGCGGCTTTTTTCGATGTTGAGTCGACACATAAGCTCGCGCCTTTTGAAATTATGTTGGAGCTTAACGACGGCACCCAGTTTTTCCGCGAGGTAATAACAAAAGCCGTGCAGGGTTCAGGCCACCGATTAAATATTGATAGTGCCTTTGGGCAGGCTATTACAGCGGCCAGCATAAAGCGTGTTTGCGTGTTGCGCCTCACCCGTCACGCCGCTGATAGCGTTACGCTGAATTACCAGTCGCCCAATATTACGCGGGCAGAAATACCCACCACCACACATTAACCGAGCTTATTAATGGCATTTAACGACAAGCATAAGTCGCTGTATCTTGGCGAGCCGGTTTTTCTGTACGACATAACCATGGGCTCGGTAACCCACCGCCACACAGCGGCGGAGCTGCCGATTACTGTCGGCGCGACAACGTGGGCCACGCACCCCGGCATTATTCACAGCGACGTGTCGGACGCTGGCGACCAGGCCGCTAAAGAGGTGACGATCGCCCTCGGTGCCACCCACCCGGTCGCGGTTTATTTATCCGCCTATATTCCGACTATAGAAATAACGGTAAAAATATACTTGCTTGAGCGCGGCGATGTTGCGGAAGAAATGCCGCTGTATTGGAGCGGCACATTTACCCGGTATCGCCAGCACGCGCCCTCGTTCGATTTAATTTGTGAGCCTGCCGACTACGAACACGGCAAGGAAGCGATGGCCCCTAATTATGGGCCTGACTGCCAGTGGTCTCAGTACGACCCTAATTGCCAGCTCGCACCGGGTGCTTTTGTCGAGGCCGGCGCGGTGCTTTCAGTCAGTGATTTAACGATTAATACCGACGCCAGTTTAACCGCTGTTGCCGCTGATCATTTTCAAGGTGGCTATATCGAAATAACTGGCGACTATGGCCTTGAACGCGCCTGGATATTGTCACAGTCTGGCAACAGCGTGGGCATAGATCGCGTTTTGCCCGCAATGGTCGGCGGTGTTGCTATTAATTGCTACCCCTCATGCCGGGGTGATTTCGCCCGCTGTAATACCATATTCACCAACCGCCTGCGCTTTGTTGGCGCGCCCCATGCCAATATGGTTAACCCTTTCAGGGGCGAAGGCGTGAAAGCAACGGAGCGCAATTAGTGGACCCGCTAACGTATTTTTTAATCTGGCTCGGTACGACGATACTCACGGCGATGCTTACGCCGAAGCCAGACTTTGACCCGGCCAGTGAAGAAGATATTAGCCTGCCCACAGTGTCGCAGTCGCGGCGCATTCCCCTGGTCATTGGGCAGGGCTTAGTAACAGGCCCAAATGTGCTGGATAAAGGCAACTTATTTACCCACGCCATAAGGGTCAGCGGGGGCTTGTTTAAAGGCAAGGTCGACAGCGGCATATTCCGCTATTACATGGATATGTTTTTTTCTATCGCCTGGGGGCCGGGTGAATTGCTCGGTGTCAAAATGGGCGACCACGACCTGGGCCTAACACCCATGACCGGCACCGCCGAAGAAGTGATTAGCCTGGCGAATTTGTGGGGCGATGACAGCACAGGTGGCGGCGGCGGTTTTGTCGGCAAAGTGCGCTTTAATGCCGGTGTTGATGCGGGCATTATCGACACGACGGTCGAGGCAAGGGTCGGCAACATTCAGCCCGGTTACCCCAATGTGGCGACAGTGCTGTTGTGGCACGACTGGAAGCGCGGCGGGGCCTATATGGGCAATAACCCCACGTTTAAAGGCGTAAAGTTTCACTATGCGTATTACCCCAACCCTTTATCGGCCGTTGACCATAAAATAAACGGCCATGCCAATGTCGCTTATTTTCTGCATGACTTAAATAAAGACCCGCAGTGGGGCCGCGACATTGGCGGCACTATTGATTTAACCGCTATCTCGGCAATGGCTGCCACGCTAGCAACAGAGGGGCTGGGCTGGTCGCGCACGTTTTATAACGGCGACGCGGCGGCCATGGAAGCCGAAGCGCTGGAATATGTTAGCGGGGTGCGCACCCGCAACCCTCTAACCGGGCAAATTACTTATAAATTATTGCGCGATGATTTTGTGGTGGGCAATCTTTTATCCCTCGGTGATAACGAAATTATCGATTTATACATCGACGGCAGCTCGCTATCGGTAACCGCGACAGAGGTCGCCGTCACTTACGTTGATATAGCCGAAGGCTTTAAACGCAAAACCATTACCCGCACCAACGTTGCGGCGCGCACACAGCTCGGGCGGCGGGTGCCAATGGCGCTGGACTATCTCGGCGCCCCCGATGGCGCGATAGCCGACAAAATAGCCACGCGAGAAGCGCGCAAACTCACCGTGCCCAAACGTCGGGGTAAGTTGTGGTGCTCGCGTGAAGCGTGGGACTGGTCGACCGGCGAGGCGTTTATTATTAACTGGTCACCCGAGGGCATGTCGGGTGTGATAGCGCGCATTGTGAATATTAATCGCGGCAATATTCTTGACGTTAATGGCCGTGTTGAAATTGACTGGCTAGAAATACCCTTCGATTATGGTACAGGTGTGTTTGGCGACGTGGGATCCACGCCGACAGTGCCGCTCACGGGTGTGCCTGCAGACGTGACCGAGTTTTTCGCCTTTGAATTGCCCGATTTTGCCACAGCGTCACCGCACAAGCTGGGCTTGTTTGCGGTTGACCCGGTGGGCGATTCTTACGGCTTCGACTGGCAGATTGACTCTGCTTCTGGTGGTACATGGTTTGTTGATTCTGACGGGCAATTCACCACACCAAGCGATGTCAGCACAACTTATAACGAGCAGGCCGTCACGCTAATACTCGATGGCTGGATAGACGCGCAAAGCCACACCTGGGCCGATATTGCGGCCAATGGTTATAACCTGGTGCTGCTCGACACCGCCAATGGGCAGGAGTGGATAGCATTTACAGGTGCGGCCTATAACGACACCACCGACGAAACCACATTAACTGGCGTCAAGCGCGGCTTGTTCGACACCTATCCGAAAGAGATGGTGGCAACGGATGCGGCATGGTTACTTGATGAAGCGAATGTTTCCGACCACACCTTCGGCGCCACTGACGACGCCGACTTCCGGTTAATCGATAAAACCGCGCAGGGCTCGCTGGCAGAAGGCAGCGCCACCGTGCGTGATTTTGTGTTCAATAATCGCCACGGGCGGCCATTTTTGCCCGGTAATATCAAAATTGACAGCGTGTTATTCCCCGCTAGCGTCACAGGGCCGCTCACGGCGTCTTGGGCGCACCGTGATAAAACGGGTGGGGCGCTGCGCGATTGGTTCGACACGACCAGCTACGGGCCTGAATCTGGCGTGACTTACAAAGTCGAATGGTACAACGACGACACCAGCGCCTTACTGCAAACAACCAGCGGCATCACCGGCACCTCTGACACCTGGACGGATACGGGCAATTCTTACAACGTGCGCCTTGAAATCACCGCCCAGCGTGGTGGTGTGGATAGCTTCGAAACCTTTGTTTTTGTTACCGCGTTTAGTCAGCCATGACCAGCCCAATAAACAGCAAAGTGCGACTCGACCCGCTAAGTAATGTGTTCGACCTGCGCGTGTACGCCGAAAGCGGCGACCCCGCCACGCCGCTGGCAGAAGAAATGCGCCCGCCTGTGCTGGTTGCCCGGGTAACTATCGCCGGGCACATAGCGGAAGTGACAACCACGAAAGGCAAGCTGGGCGACGACATCGCCTGGCGAGATTTTGACAGAACGATGGCGAGTAAAGGCGTGACCGAGCTGCACTGGCAGCGCCATAAAAATGGCAAAGTTTTACAAAAAAAACGACAAATAAGAGGAAACCCATGAAAAAATTATTTTGTATTTTATTGCTACTCCCCACCCTTTGCTGGGCAGGCTTCGACCGCACCGACCCCGCTGACTTGCTAGCATTAAAAACAGAGGTTAACAGCGACCCGCTGGGCTTTGCTTATAACGCGGCAACGGGTGATACCGGGCTTGTGCTCAGTACGGTTAACTTGGCGCGAGCGCAATTCGTTGTGTCCAAACCATCGATTGCCCCCGGCGATGTTCGAGCCACCTGCACTTATGACGCCTATAACAATCTGTCAATCGACGAGCAAGAGTGGATACGGTGGATGACTGGGAGTGGTGGCAACTCAGCGGCATCGCTGGTTGTAACTGTCGACTTGCGGCTCAGGCTCACAGATGCAGAGGGCAGCGGCACTGGCTCGATATGGGCGGCGGCCGATAGAGCAGAAATGAATCAGGCAATGCTCGACCTTATTGATGTCGCGGGGTCACGGGCAGAAAACTTGTTTGGCTACGGCACTGTAATCAGTCGTGCCGACTGGATTGCAGCGAGGGACTCGTAATGACGATTGGAACCAATACCGTTGTAGACTTTTTTGGTACGCCCGATGATCTGGCCAGTTCCTCTGCCGCAGTTGCGGACGCTGCGTTTAGTATTGCCTCAGACGTAGCCCAGTGGACAAATGACGATGATGCTGAAATGGCGTCTATTGTACTGTCAGGGACATGGGCGGTAGCCCCCGACGCTGGCGGTAGTGTTGCCCTGTATGCGCGGCTGATGAATATTGATGGCACTGGTGACCAAGATATACCCTCCGCTAATTACCGGCATAAATCACTAGGGCGATTCCCTGTCAAAGATGTGACGAGCGCCCAGCTAACGGCGATTGATATAGACCTGCCGAATAACTATTCCTCACAAGTTTATGAGTTTTATATTCAGAATAATGCCGGGCAAACTATCTCTGCGGGTTGGAAGCTGGTTGTTACACCGAAGGCACCCGGCGCGCACGCATAATGCCAGTTTTTATACCGCGCAAGCGGGGCTACACGCAGAAGCCTGATAGCACACCAGGGTTATCTGCAAAGTGGCGGGATAGAATAACCAACGCCTTTATTTTCAATGATGATATTGATCTTGTCGATGGCCGCGCCCTTACCTTTTCAGGGGGCTGCAATATAGCCAACCAGATACTGACAGGCGATGGTGTCGATGGTTACGCTGATGCTGAAATAGACTGCCCTGTCGGTTCTGACAAGCGGTTTTACGGTGGCATAGTAACGCTGGGCCAGTTTAGCGCAAGCACCACCTCGGTGATTTGGGGCCACGGAGATGCCGATGTAGGCACAGAAACAGTTATATTATTCGCTGAGAATAACGCCTTGTCGGTTGGTTTTGGCGGCCATAGAATAATAACACCAAAATCAACACTGTCAGTTGGGCAGACGGTTTCGGTTGTTGTGCAAACTACCGGCCCAACAAGTGCTGAAACAAAGATATACATTGATGGTATTAAGCAGGCGACGACGAATGAAGGCGGGTCGTCGTTAACCCTGGCTACGTCGGATTTCTTTCGGTTTTTTGATGATTACAATGGAGCCGCTAATTACGGCAAACACGATATTGAGTTGTTTTATTGCGGTAAGGGGAATCTATCGCAGGATGAGGTTGCCAGCTTACACGACAATCATTATCAGATTCTTAACTCCCGCCGCAGTTATTGGGCGATGCCCACAGCGGCAGGTGGTACCACTTTAGTCGTAAATGATTTGTCCCAGTCGCAGTCGCTTGGCCAGCCAGTACTTGCCCAGCACAATATTTTAGCAACCGACTCGCTACAGCAGTCGCAAGACCTAAGCCAGCCCGTGTTAACCCAGCACAATGTGCTGGTGGTTGATGGCTTGCAGCAATCGCAAGACCTCGGCAATGTCACGCTCACCGTGGGCGGTATTATCGAGACTGATGATTTAAGTCAGGCCCAGGCATTAAGCCAGCCAGCATTAACCCAGCACAATATTTTAGCAACTGACTCACTTCAGCAGGCGCAGGACCTCGGCAACGCGACCCTTGGCGTGCAGGTATTGGCCGACGATTTGAGTCAGTCACAAGAGCTAAGCCAGCCGCTATTAACCCAGCACAATGTGCTGGTTGTCGGTGACATACAGCAGGCGCAAGATCTGGGCAATGTCACGCTTAGCGTATCGGGGGCTTTATCGGTCAATTCAATTGACCAGGCTCAAACGTTATCGGTCGCAACGCTCACCCAGCACAACGTATTAATTGTTGGTGAGCTGGTGCAGGCGCAAACACTGAGTCAGCCTTCGCTGGTGGCGGATTCGTCACTGTCGGTTAACGATTTGCAGCAAGCACAAACGTTAGGGCAGGCGGTATTAACCGCGTCAATCTCGCTGGTTGTGAGTGACCTGCAGCAAGCGCAAGCCGCGAGCGCGGCAATATTAACCCAGCAAAACGTGCTGGTGGTCGGCGATATAACGCAACAGCAGCTGCTGTCGCTGGTAGATTTCGGGGCGCCTGTTGTCGGGTGTCTCGCTGGTGTCGTGGTCATCGCCACGCGCTTTAATGGGCGGGTTGATATAAGCCCGCTTTTTGATGGAACAGTAACATTACAATAGGTGAAACATGGCGAAATCATTAGCAGACACCATTCTCGACGCGATGCTCGACCTTGCTGAAGGTGACCAGGTAAGCGTGTGCGCGGCGCAACCGACCACGTATACCGAGGCAATTACGACCAACAAGCTGGCCATTGTCACCGGCATGACAGCCCAGTACACAAAGGCCAACGGCGACACCAGTGGGCGCAAGTCGACGTTGGCCGCGCAGCTTGCCGCGCCGATCGACGTCACAGGCACCGCTCTGCACGTAGCAATTACCAATCTTGGTGATACCTCGTTGCGCCGCGTGACCACCTGCACCTCGCAGGGATTAACGTCAGGCGGCACGGTGGATATTGGCGCACACAAACACGAATTACAGGACGTAGCATAATGACTACACGACAGATTGAATGGGTTGAAGAGCCCTTTGTGCGGCTTGAAAGCGGCGATAAATTCCCCGGCGACCGTAACACCTTGCCCAAAGCCGAAGCCGACCAGTATATCGACCTCGGCTGGGCTAAGTGCGTTGAAACCGGCGAGATTGGCGAGCGCAAGCCGGGTGCTGTCGCGCTGAAAGTTGACAGCGTAGAACAGAAGCTAGGCTAATGCTGGCGCTCAATGACCAGTGCATAACGCTAACGGGGCTGACGGATAAAACCGACGGCTCTTTTGTTAACGATGCTACCGCTACTGTCACGCTGCAGAAATATGGCGTGGACGTGACCGGCGAAACCTGGCCACTCGCCATGCCTTACGTTGCCGCCAGCAATGGTGATTACCGCGCTATTATCCAGAGCGATATTGATTTATCAGCCGGTGATAATGTAACGATAACAGTAACAGTAAGCGCGCCGGGTGGTGGTAATGCCAGTTTCGTTCAAACCGAGCGGGTATCGGCAAGGGGTTTTAGTGGCGGTTAATGCCCCAATTCGCAAGCGGCGGCATTAATTACGGCCCTTTAAAAAACCCACCACGGCGCTGGCTGTGGTGGGTTTTTTTGTGCCTGGAATAAAGACAGTGCTTTTTATTTGCTACTAATTTTCATGCACCGCTGTAACCAGTTGATTTTATAGCAATATAATTATTGAAAGACCAGTCGAGCATGGGGGCCACGCAAATGCGTCGCTGCAGTGGTGCTGTCATATCGCCAATTGGCGGAATTTTAATTGTGCTTGTGGTCATTTTGCAGAGGGCTTATCTGAATACTTTGGTGGTTCGGCATTTTACGCGTCTAGCTCGCTTGAATCGACCTGCTTGTGCATGGATGATTTTTAAAGAAAAAGAAGCCTGGCGAAGAGATAGCCCTGTAATCATGGCTAACGTCAGTTGATGTCTCATGGTATATTGCCGAGCAAATTATTTCCTGGCAAAGGTGCTGTTGAGAGTTACAAGTAACTTGAAGCGAGTGGCTTTTAACGAGAACTTAAAACCGTAGAACAATTGAAGGCTTAGGAGGCTTATCCGGTGATTACTAGAGATAAAATGTATGTGAATGGCCAGTGGCAAACGCCCGCTGGCACCAGTGTGGCTGACATTGTTAACCCGGCGACAGAAGCTGTAGTTGCTAAAGTGAGCCTGGGTAATGAGGCTGATATTGATGTGGCCGTTCAAGCAGCGCGGGCAGCCTTTGATTGCTGGTCGCAAACACCACCTGCAGAGCGTGCGGTTTATCTCGATAAAATTGTTGCCGGTTTAGAAGCACGCACTGACGATTTAGCCGATGCCATTACCTCTGAGATGGGCATCCCCGTCATGCTCTGTAAGGGTGCGCAAATTGGCAACCCCGTCTTTACCTTTAAAGAAGCGGCTGAACTGGCGCGCAACTACGCCTTTGAAACCGACCACGGTAGCACTCACGTGGTGCGTGAAGCGGCCGGTGTTTGCGGCTTAATTACACCCTGGAATTTTCCTCTCAACCAAATCGGCGGCAAGCTTGCCCCCGCTCTGGCAGCCGGTTGTACCGTTGTCTTAAAGCCAAGTGAATTGGCACCTCTGGATGCGTTTATTCTCGCCGAAATTATTGATGAAGCCGGTTTCCCACCCGGTGTATTTAACTTGGTTGTTGGTGCCGGCCCCGTTGTTGGTGAGGCATTAGCTAGCCACCCCGAAGTGGACGTGGTTTCCATTACGGGTTCTACCCGTGCCGGTGCTGCCGTGGCCATAGCTGCCGCGCCAACCATCAAGCGTGTTTGCCAGGAGCTCGGTGGTAAGTCAGCGAATATTATTCTCGACGATGCCGACTATGCTCGCTCGGTAAAAGGCGGTGTTCGCCTGTCGATGTTTAACACTGGCCAGGCCTGTAACGGCCCAACACGCATGCTGATCCCGCGTAAAGATCAGGCTGAAATTGAAGAGATTGCCCTCAAAGCGATCGATACCATTAAGGTCGGCAATCCCTTGGAAGACGACACTTACATGGGCCCGCTGGCGAATAAAGCGCAATACGAACGTGTATTGACCTTTATTCAACGCGGTATTGATGAAGGCGTCACCCTTTTAGCCGGTGGTACTGATAAACCAGAAGGCTGTGAGACGGGCTACTACATTAAGCCCACGATCTTCACTAATGTAACCAATGACATGCTCAGTGCGCAGGAAGAAGCCTTCGGCCCCGTCCTGTGTCTGATTCCCTACGACACTGAAGAAGAAGCCATCGCCATTGCCAATGACAACCCCTACGGTTTGTCGAGCTATATTCAGTCGAGTGATATTGAACGCGCTCGCAAGGTCGGTCGTCAAATGCGTGCCGGTCATGTTGAATTAAACGGTGCTCGCTTTGACCAGGGTGCCCCCTTTGGTGGTTATCGCCAGTCGGGCAATGGCCGTGAACACGGTGAGTGGGGTTTGGAAGATTACCTTGAAACGAAAGCCATGATTGGTTATATACCGCGCAAGCCCAAGCCTAAAAAATAAGCTTTAGCTCAGGTATAAATCAGACATAAAAAAGCCCGCAACGAAGCGGGCTTTTTTATGTCTACATGATTGTTCGTCTTGTTCGTAAGTTGCTGGGTTAAGCATCAATCCGTGCCGTGGCCTTGCCGCTAATCACCGACTGCCCATCCTGGTTGGTGGTAAGCACATCCATTTCTGCCAGTGTTTCGCCATTCTCTTCGAAAATATTAGTGATCGTGGCCTTGGCCAGTAGGTCGTCGCCGGGCCAAACTTGCCGGGTGAAGCGGGCGCTGTACTGGGTTAGGCGGCCATCGCCAACCCAGTTGGTTAACATCGTGCCGGTGGCACCCATCGATAGCATGCCGTGGGCGAAAACACCGGGGTAGCCGGCGATTTCGCGGGCGTAGACTTCATCGGTGTGTAGGGGCATGTAGTCGCCGGAGGCACCGGCGTATTGCACAATTTGGGTGCGAGATAAATTTTCTGCGACAAGCTCTTCGTGAGTGTCGCCAATTTTTAGTGCGCTTGCATTGAGGGCCATGATTCTCTCCGAAATCTTCAGTGTCAGTCTTGGGAAACGGCTTTACCGGTGGTGACGCCAACCGAGGTGGCTGTGACCACCAGTTCGCCGCTGGCATCGCGAAATTCGCTAATGGTTTCGGAAAAACTCATGGTGCCGCCGCGTCGGCCCTCTTTCTCCCAGCTGTTACCTCGCTTGGTGGTGACGGTTAGTTCGTCACCGGGGCGAATCGGTTTGTGGTAAATATATTGCTGTTCGGCGTGCAGCATGCGAGCGCTATCACTTGATTTTTTTTCTTTGTTTTCGTCGCTACTGGCTGTAGACGGCTGTTTGGGTTTGATGCCCGTGGCCTCTTTACCCGAGCCAAACCAGGGTTCGCCGATAGTGGGGCGCAGGGGGAATTTAGGATCGTACTGGGCGCTGGCCTGAACAAAGGTCGGTGGTGCGACAATGCCCCCTACCTCGCTGCCATTGGCATATTCAGCATCGTGATATATGGGGTTGTTGTCGCCGACGGCGCGGGCAAAGAGCATGATTTGGCTAGCGTCGACGGGAAATTTAAATTCCGCCATAAGTGTTCTCCCTTTTTTATTATTTAGAGCGTTATGGGTTGATTTTTAATAGCACTGATCTTTACTGAGTGCTTTAGGGTGCCTCGTTAGCCATGATAATGGTGCCGCTGGCGCCGAACATACCGCCAACCCCATGACAGACCGATGTTCTTGCGCCATCCACTTGGGCCGGTGCAATGCCGCGCATTTGTCGTACGCTCTCTTGCAGGGCGTACATGCCGTACATGCTTGAGTGCATATAGCTGAGGCCACCGCCATTGGTGTTCATCGGCAGTGAGCCACCGGGGGCGGTATTGCGCTCCCAAATAAAATCACCGGCCTCACCGGGTTTCACAAAACCGAGATCCTCCAGTCCGTAAATGGGCAGGTGGGCGAAGGCATCGTAGATCATCAAATGGTCGACATCGTCGTGGCGAATACCCGCCTCGGCAAAGGCTTTTTGGCCAGACACTTTAAAGGCACTCGAGGAGGTGAAGTCCTTCATCTGGCTGATCATCGGTGTCTCGACACTTTCGCCGGTACCGAGTACGTAGACCGGCGTAGTGGGGAAGTCCTTGGCTCGCTCAGCCGTGGTGAGTATCAAAGCGCCACCGCCATCCGTGACCAGACAGCATTCCAATATATGGAAAGGGTAGGCGATCATTTTAGAGGCGAAGACATCCTCGATAGTGATGGGGTCTTGGTGAGTGGCGCGGGGATTCATACCCGCCCATTCGCGCTGTACCACGGCAACATTGGCGAGTTGCTCGTGAGTCAGGCCCAAATCCTTCATATAGCGCAGCACGGGAATGGTAAACATGGTGGGCGGACCCATGCAGCCGTAGGGGATTTCGAACTGGCCGCCCAGGCTCGCCTGGTTATGGCCCATGGCCTTACTGCCGACCCATGAGCGACCACTCTCGCCGTGGGTGATAAGCACCGTGGCGCACAGGCCTTCGTTGATGGCGGCAGCGGCGTGGCGCAGGTGAAGCATAAACGAGCAGCCGCCGACCATGGTGCCATCGACCCAGCTTGGGGTGATGCCCAAGTAGTGCGCGAGGTCGGTGGGCCATTCGGCGGCGCAGGCGATGCCGTCGATATCTTTTGGTCCGAGGCCGCAATCGGCCATGGCGTTTAAGGCCGCATCGGCATGGAGCTGAATTTGCGACATATTGGGGATTTTGCCCAGCTCTGTGGTCTCGGCAGCACCGACGATGGCTATCGATCCCGGCTTCATGCTTCACCTCCTGTACGAGTCGGTTTGAACTTCACCAGGGTGATGTCGTCGGTCACGGCATCGAAGACCACTTCAAGGGGCATATCCAGTATGAGTGCTTCGGGGCTTTGTTCAACCTCTACGATGTTGCTCATCATCCGTGGGCCTTCATCCAGCTCGACCACGGCGATGGCGTAGGGACCGTCAATCCAGCGCGGTGGTCGATGGTTAATGACATAGCTGTAGAGACGGCCTTTGCCCGATGCCTGGAAAATAGTCACGGCCCGTGAGGCGCACTCGGGGCAAAAGGGCCGGGGTGGAAAGTAGATATGCTGGCAGCCATCACATTGTTGTAAGAGCAGCTGGCCAGCGCGGGCACCGTCCCAAAAATGCTGGGTTTCGGGTGTGGGTTTGGGCAGGGTTTTTGGATTAACGGCCACGACGTTACCTCGTGAGGATCTTATTATTAGGCGGTTTTAGCGTGCTAACAGGCGCAAAAGTAGAGCCACCGCCCTCAGCGTGTTCGGCCGAGGGCGGTGTGGTATTGCTACGCTGAATGAATCGGGGGCAATGGCTTATAAAGTCTCTGCTAGCGGCCCGCGCAAGAGTTTACCGGGGTAGGTGCCGGTGTGTTCGCCGTTGCGCATCAGTACCACGCCATTAACGATGGTGGCGGAAATTCCCTCGGCCTTTTGTACCAAGCGTCGCGCTCCGGTGGGCAGGTCGTGTTTCACCTCGGGCATTAAGGGGTTGATGGTGTCGGGGTCGAAGACGTTAATGTCTGCGGCCATACCCTCCTTGATCAGGCCCCGGTCGTCAAAACCCCAGGCTGAGCCGGTATCGTGGGTGATCATTTTAATGGCTTCTTCCAGGGTGAAGGCGTTTTCTTCACGTACCCAATGGGCCAGTACATGGGTCTGTAGGGAGGAATCCATAATTTGTGAAACGTGGGCACCGGAGTCGGAGAAGGTCACCACCGAGTGCGGGTGGCGCATCATCTCCAGTACGTGATCCTGGTTCTCATTGAACAGGGGCTGGCGGAAAAACACTTTCATGTCGTATTGCAGAGCGATTTCTATCATCGCATCGACGGGGTCTAGGTGCATCTCTTCGGCGATCTCGGCAACGGTTTTATGAGGCCCCTTAATAGTGTCCATCACCATTAGCCAATTGTAGTCGGGGCGGCGCATTTCGGCGCCCACACCTTGGCTTTCCTGATGGCTGGCGCTGGCGGATTCAACAAGACGGGCACGCATGGCTGGATCTTGTAGGCCGGCTTTCTGCTCGGCCAATGATAGCTCGCGGAATTCCTTCCAGACCGGAAATTTGTCAAAGGGCAGGCGAGTTTCAAAGGACATCATGACGTTGAGGGCACGACTGTGCACCTGGGCAAACATGGTGCCACCGAGCTTGGCGGTTTCGTTGAGCAGGTCGAAATAGGGCGGCCAGATATCGGGGGCGCGGCGGGCGCTGAACATACCCCAGGTTACGGGACGGCCCGATTCGACGGCGAGATCGCGCAGGCGCACCTGGTACTCGCGCTGTGCCTCCGGGGAGCGCCCGGCCTCTTCACTGGCAATTTCGAAAATACCGGCGTCGAGCTCGCTCATTACACCAACCAGTTCCCTCACTTCGTCCCAGGTAGCCAGTCGGCTCGATACGGGGCGACCCTCGGGGGTTTGGTGGTTGCGGGTGCGCGAGGTTGAAAAACCGATGGCACCGGCGCGAATCGAATCGCCCAGTTCCTTTTTCATAATTGCCATATCGGCTTCGGTGGCTTCGTCGGTAAAGGCGCGCTCGCCCATGGCGTAGGTGCGCAGGGCAGAGTGGCCGACGTAGCCGCTGTAGTTAATGCCTTTGGGTAGCTTTTCGAGGGCATCGAGGTATTCGGGATAGGTCTCCCAGGTCCAGTCGATGCCGGCTTCCATCGCCGCGCCGGAGATATCTTCGGCGCGCTCAAGATTGCGTACTACGAGATGCTTGTCTTTGGCGGCACAAGGGGCCAGCGTAAAGCCGCAATTACCCATGACAACAGTGGTGATGCCATGCCACACCGAGCAGGTGCCCAGGGGGTCCCAGGAAATTTGTGCGTCCATATGAGTATGGCCGTCAATAAAGCCCGGGGTAACTACTTGGCCCACAGCGTCGATAACTTCGCTAGCATCGCCCTCGACGATGCCAACGGCGGTGATAATGCCATCTTTAATACCGATGTCAGCGTTGAAACGTGCCGCGCCAGAGCCGTCGATAATGGCGCCGTTTTTAATGATCAGGTCGTAGGTCATGTTAATAGCTCCCGATGCTCACAGTGAGGCATCGCCAGAAAAACGAATGGATGGATAAAAGCTATGAAGTGGTGACCAACGACTGTGTAGTTACTTGGCTTACACGCCACAGTTTTTATTTATAATTTATCGTCCAGAGCATAAACCACCGTTGCGGCGAATACTATGCTTGTCATAAGCCATAGTTGTACCTAGCAGAAACTGATTGATAGCAGGTACATAGAAATCACTGTGATTTCGAGTCTTGTCGGTGTAAAAGCCTTAAGTACACATTTGTTCTAAGCTTGGCTTGGGCTTGCCAGCAAAGGTTAAGACATCAATACACGGTTATTGTCTAAATAGAGGAAGGACGACTTTTGAAATCTTTATTTATTGTTGAAAATAATCACTATCTGCCTACTGAGCATGCGGCTAGCCCCTGGGGGCCGGTCACCCTTCATGGTGGCGCCTCTGCCGGTTTGATGACGGCCTTAATGGAGGAGCAGTTCCAAAGCGATAGCATGCAATTGGTGCGCTTGACCGTCGATTTGTTTCGCCCGGTGCCGATGGGTGCTCTCGAGCCTCGCGGCCGTATCATTCGCGATGGCAAGCGTATCAAACTGCTGGAAATGTCTCTGTTTCATGAGGGCCTGGAAATTTGTCGCAGCCACGGCTTGGTTATCGAAAAGCAGGATATTGTTTTGCCCGCTGCTGCGCAGCTGCCGACAGCGCCACCTCAGGCTTTAGTTGACGCCTTTAAGCAAGGCGAGGTGATTGGTATTAATGCCCTTGAGAGCAGCAGCGATGTTGTATATCCGCCGGGTTTACACAACTTAATCGCTTTAAAACCAGTCTCGCTGGATATCGGCACAGGCAGTGGTTGCTCGTGGGTGCGCCTACCGGTCAATGTACGGCAGGACAAAGCCAATTCGCCCCTGGTCACTATTGCCACATTGGCCGATTTCGCCAATGGCTTCGCGCAATTGCATTTGAATGCTGAGCAAGGCTTTATCAATGCCGATCTGACCTTGAACCTTCACCGTTTGCCGGTCGATGAGTGGATTGCCATTGATGCCCGCACCCTGGCTCAGCCCCATGGTATTTCCTTGGTCGAGACCGTGCTTTACGATCGGCGCGGCATGATAGGGCGGGTGAGTCAGTCCAACCTTACGATGCAGACCTACAGTAAATGAGGGTCTAGGCACGTTCTAGTATGGCAATGCTTTGTGAATGGTAGCGGTGGGCGGGTTTCTCAGAAAAGTGGTCGAGAAATAATAGCGAAAAGCCCAGTAATATAATGGCCAGCGGGGCGGCTCTTCCGTTGGGCAGAAATAGAAGCGGGGCGATATCGGCAGTAATTAACACTGACATACCGTACATGATGTAGGGATAGCTCTTTATAAAGCCCTTAGTTCACGTTTTTTCACGGGCAATAAATTCACTGGGGCTGGCATCAAAGGCTTGCCGATAGTCGACGGTGCATTTTTCATTGGTGCAAATTAAACTCAGTCCTAAAGTACTTACTAGTAAGCCGGCCATTAGAAAAGGCAGAAATATAGCTTTAGCAAAAGCCGTGCTGGTGGTTTTCTAATAAAGAAACGCTAACAGGCAAACACAGATGCCGCATAATAAAGTCTACCCTCGAATATTTCGTTCTTGAGCCTTGCTGGTTGCTGGTTGCTGGTTGCTGGTGATTATTTCCATATAGATACTCTTTCAATTATTTTTTAGGAGGCGATTTATTTGTGTGACTTAAGCCTTATCAATCAGTGTGTCTTTTGCCGCGTTGATTTTGGCAGCGAGGTAATCATTACCCCCTCGGTCGGGGTGTAATTTTTGAATCAGCCGTTTGTGCGCTTTAATGATTTCTTCTTTGCTGGCCCCTTCTGCAAGGCCGAGAATTTGCCAGGCCTCACTGGTGGCTGTTGCCGTGTCGGGTTGGCTGTATTGCTGTTGATACTGCTCATTATTGGTGTTGTGGAAGCGACGCGCCAGGTAGGCACTCAGTAGTCGGGCTGCCTGGGGATCGGTGTTGCGCCATTGGGTGAGCAAGGGGTCGAGTTGTTCTCGGCTTAAAGAAGATAGGGCCTGCCCAGCGAATTCCCCTTGAAGTACTTCCCCGTCGATACTGCCATTGCCAATGTTAACTTTAATTTCCAGGGATTGTGATCGCAACGTCGGGCCAAACTTCGGGCCGCCGCTGCGTTGCCAGGCCTGCAGCATGGGCAAGGCGCGCATCAGTAAGCCTGCAGAGTTTTTCAGTAAAGGCAGGAGGCCGGCGAGGGCGGCGGCTAACCAGTGGGCGCGGCCGCTGACAACCAGCGCCAGGGTGACAGCGAAAAGACCAATAAAAGTGAGTCGCCACAGCGCGGCTTTGCGCTCTTTTTCAGGCTTCTTTTGCAGGGCTTTGGCCTGCTGAATAAAATACCAAACAATAAAGGCGACGGCGATAAGCAGGATTAAACGTGGCATAGATGATCGTTAGCGACTGGGGGCCAACACTATACTGTTGAATAGCGCCGCTGTTAATCGCCTTTTACACGGGCGACTAACAACTCGGGAGCCTCTGATTAAGTCTGGACGAAGCAGGCTGCGATTAAAAGTGTTTAGATTCGAGGCGTAAGCCGAACGTAATAGCTAGCTATTACGAAGGGTTGCAACGAAGTAGATGAATGCTTTTAATCCAAGAATGCGAGTTCATGGCTTGATCAGAGGCTCCCTAGCCTGGCAAGTAGCGCATTAATAAAGCGTGGGAGTCGACATTACTCAAGCTCGTATCGGCAATGGGGATACGCACCACATGGCCGGAGCCGGGGGCGGCA
The DNA here is from genome assembly GCA_041277045.1 of Candidatus Reddybacter sp. Classification (GTDB taxonomy): domain Bacteria; phylum Pseudomonadota; class Gammaproteobacteria; order Pseudomonadales; family Porticoccaceae; genus Reddybacter. Next base: position 606,136 of record JBGFSY010000002.1, read on the forward strand.
CTCATTGCTACGCCCTCGGTGTTTTCCAAATCGCTGAGTTGAAAGGTGTGATTGCCCTGGGGCGTAATCAATTCCAGGGTGTCGCCACGTTCAAAGCGGTTTTTCACTTCAATGGTCAACCAACCGTTTTGGGTATCGGTATCAACAATTTCACCAACAAATTGTTGCTGACTATTACTGGACGCCCCTTTGACATAGTTTTGGTAAGACTCGGGCACATGGCGACGATAGAAACCCTCGGTGTAACCGCGATTGGCGAGGTGGTCGAGCTCACCCATTAAGCTCATATCAAAGGGCTTGCCGTTGACGGCCTCGTCGATAGCGCGGCGATAGGTTTGTGCAGTGCGGGCCACGTAGTAGTGGGACTTGGTGCGGCCCTCAATTTTCAGCGATTGAATACCCAGGTCCACCATGCGTGGTACGTGTTGTACGGCGCGCAGGTCTTTCGAATTCATAATATAGGTGCCGTGCTCATCTTCGTAGGCAGGCATAAATTCGCCGGGGCGGTTGGCTTCCTGCAGCAGCACCAGGGGTGGTTCGTCAAAGCCCTGGGTGCTTGCGGGTTCACCGGCCTGCTCGGTTGAATCACCCGGGTTCCACGCTTGCACATTGGGATCGACCGGCGTGATATTGCCCGTCGCATCTTGTGTGGCTTCATGGGCCTGGTACTTCCAGCGGCAGGCATTGGTGCAGGCACCCTGGTTGGGGTCGCGATGGTTCATATAGCCCGACAGCAGACAGCGCCCGGAATAGGCAATACACAGGGCACCGTGAACAAACACTTCAAGTTCCATCCCCGGACACTCTTCGCGAATCTCGGCAATTTCGTCGAGGGATAATTCGCGGGACAATATCACCCGGCTCAAGCCCTGCTTATACCAAAACTTCACCGAGGCATAGTTGACGGCATTGGCCTGTACCGAGAGATGAATCGGCATATCGGGCCATTTTTCACGCACCAGCATGATTAGGCCGGGGTCCGACATAATCAGCGCGTCCGGGCCCATGGCGATGACCTCAGCCATATCGCGAATATAGGTTTTCACCTTGTTGTTGTGGGGCGAGATATTGCTGGCGATGTAAAACTTTTTACCTTGATTGTGAGCCTCTGCGACGGCCTCGGCCATAATGTCGAGGTGGTTGAACTCGTTATTTCTCACTCGCAAGCTATAGCGCGGTTGTCCGGCGTACACGGCATCGGCACCGTAGGCGAAGGCGTAGCGCATACTTTTGTAAGTTCCGGCGGGGGAGAGTAGTTCGGGCATAAAGGACATGATAAGAAGTATCGAGGTAGGTAAAAGAAGGGCGTTATTTTAGCCTATATTGGGCTTGGCAATAGCAATTATTATCAGTTGACGACTGTTACCATTTAGCTGAGTTTTTTACCGATAAGTAAACGGCCTGCTGTGCTCATGGCCTATAATATGCGACCACCTTATTTCGCCCCTAGAGGAAACCGCACAATGGCTATTTCTGGTACAGCATCCGCAGATTTTTTGAGCATCGGCACGCCCTTTTCGGGCTCTGCGACCAAAGCCTTACTCTGCGGTTCTGGCGAGTTGGGTAAAGAGGTCGCCATCGAGTTAAAGCGTATGGGGCTCGAGGTTATCGCTCTTGACCGCTACGACAATGCGCCGGCCATGCAGGTTGCCGATCGCTCGTACACACTATCGATGCTCGACGGCCCGGCGCTGGCAGAAATTATTGAGCGCGAGCAGCCCGATTATGTCATCCCCGAAATTGAAGCTATCGCCACCTCTACTCTGGTAGAGCTGGAAGCGGCGGGCGTCAATATTGTCCCCACGGCCAGAGCGGCTCAATTAACCATGAACCGTGAAGGCATTCGCTGCCTTGCGGGTGAAGAGTTGGGGCTGGCAACCTCAAGCTATCGCTTTGCCAGCACTCTTGAAGACTTCGAAGCCGCCGTTGCCGAGATTGGTATTCCCTGTTTGGTGAAGCCCATCATGAGTTCATCGGGCAAGGGACAGAGCCTGATTCGTGAAGTCGATGAAGTCGCCGCCGCCTGGACCTATGCTCAGGAGGGTGGCCGTGCCGGCGCCGGACGAGTGATCGTCGAAGGCTTCGTTGACTTTGACTACGAAATTACGCTGCTCACCGTGCGCCACCGCAATGGCACCAGTTTTTGCGCGCCCATTGGCCACCGGCAGGAAGACGGCGATTACCGCGAATCCTGGCAGCCCCAGGTAATGTCTGACAAGGCTCTGGCGGCAGCTCAGGCGATGGCTGAGAAAGTCACCACGGTCCTGGGTGGCTGGGGTATTTTTGGCGTTGAATTATTTATTAAGGGTGATGAGGTGATCTTTAGCGAGGTCTCTCCACGTCCCCACGACACTGGCATGGTGACGATGATCTCTCAGGATCTCAGCCAGTTTGCTCTACATGTGCGGGCCATTCTCGGTTTGCCAGTGCCCAATATTCAACAACTCGGGCCATCGGCCTCTGCGGTGATATTGGTTGAGGGTGAGTCGAGTAGCATCCACTTTTCAAACCTCGAGCAGGCCATGAGTGAGCCCGATACTCAGGTCCGCCTCTTTGGCAAACCCGAGGTCGCGGGCCGGCGGCGCATGGGTGTCTGTCTGGCGCGGGGCGAATCTATTGATGCGGCGAAAGCGAAAGCCACTAAAGCGGCGGCCAGTGTTAGTATCAACCTGTCGTAGACCGCTTAGGTAGAAACGAGGGCAGGATATGCATAACTTTTTATTGGCTTTAGTGATAAGTCTGCTGGCAGTGGCTGCCAATGCTGAGCGCGAAGAATATCGGGTGGTGTTAAAAAATCACATATTTACCCCGACAGAAATACAGGTGCCGGCCGATAGCCTGCTGTGGCTGGTAATTGAAAATAAAGATGCGAGCTCTGAAGAGTTTGAAAGCAAGGACCTGCATCGTGAGAAAATCATCGCTGCCGGTAAAACGGCAAAAATTAAAATAGGCCCCTTAAAAACAGGGTCTTATCATTTTATGGGGGCCTTTAACCCCGATACAGCGCAGGGTGTGGTGGTCGCACAATAAGGCTGTTGTGTCTTATTGCTAGTTTGTTCGCTTGAGCCGTGGTGCTGCGTAATGAGCGCTTAAAGAGTCCAGCATTTGCTTGAGCTGAACCTTGATAATATCGTGCTCGTCCACGGCGATATCTTCTTTTAAACGGGTAATCACCCGTTCTACGGCCTTTTCCAGATCGCCCTGCAGGGCTTTTGATTTGTCGGTTAAATAAACCCGCGTAACACGTTTGTCCTCTGGGTCGCGGCGGCGACTAACATAGCCCTGCTCTTCAAGCTGGGCGAGTGTTCTGGCGACGGCGCCCTTGTCGGCCTGCAGGCGATTGGCCATTTCCTGCTGGGTCATGCCCTCATTGATATAGAGCATAAACAGGTAGGAAATGCGCCCAGAGCCGATGCCCAGGGGCGCCGTTTCTGCTTCGAGGGCTTTCATCATGGCCCGGTAGAGCAAACCAATTTGTCGTACCAGGTTGTCCGCTAGATCAATCATTGGCTAAGACTAACTCCTTGTCTTTTTTAGTTTCTTTATTGGTATCCGGCCGCTGAGGCAGGCGCTTGGGTATAAAGGGGGTTAACAGTACAACGGGAATATAAGCCAGCGCACAATAAATAAAGGTGTCACTAAGGGCTAAAGTCGAGGCCTGCAATGTACTTAGCCGTTCGGCCATGGCCCACATGACGGCTTCGTTATCACCAGCGAGCTCGATCAACGGTTGAAAGGCAATATCCTTACCGGCCTCTAGGGGCGTGAGGTTTTCCACCAGGTGTTGGCGATGGAAAACAGTGCGGTTCTGCCAAACCGTAATGCCAATGGCGATACCCAAACTTGAGGAAAACATGCGGAAGAAGTTGAAAAACCCCGCAGCAGAGGGTGTTTTTTCGGGGGGCACACCGATGAGAGATAAAGCCATTAAAGGCGGAAACATAAAGGAAAAACCAATACCCATAATGACTCGGGCAAAAAACATCGAACTAAAGGTGGTTTCGACGGTGCACAGGGCTTGTAGGTAAATACCGTAGGCAATAAAGCCGCTGCCAATAATCATTAAATGGCGCAGGTTGAGTTTGGCCAGATGCTTGCCGACGACGAGCATACCAAAAATGGGTACTAAACTGGTGCCGGCCATGGCCAGGCCCGCCCAAGTAGCGGTGTAGCCCAGTACCGACTGCATCCATATTGGATAGAGCACCGTTGTGGTGTAGTAGCTAATATAAAAAATCGCGGCAATAATTGAGCAGATAACAAAGCTGGGGATTTTCAACAGGGTGTAGTCGACAATGGGGTGGGGCTCGCGGCGTTCCCAAACAATAAACGCAATAAAGCCGATTACCGCAATATTCAGCATCAGATGGATTTCCGGCGAGCCGAGCCAGTCGAGCTCGTGACCCTTGTCCATCACGAGTTGGGCGAGTAGCACGACAATGGCTAGCAACAACATGCCGACTACATCAATAGGTTCCTTTTTAATCTCACTTTCATCGTGCTTCATACTGGCCCAGACCACCCAGGCACAGAAAACACCGACCGGCACATTCATATAGAAAATCCACGGCCAGCCGATGGTGTCGGTAATAAAACCACCAATAATGGGGCCGAGCACCGGCGCGACACCAGAGGTCAGGGCCCATAGGCCGAGGGCAAAACCGTGCTGCTGGGGTGGGAAAATACGCAGTAATATGGTTTGTGAGAGGGGCACAATCAAGCCGCTAGACAGCCCTTGCAGAGAGCGGAAAAAAATCAAGGTTTCAAAATTGCTCGCCATGCCGCAGAGACAGGAGGTGAGCGTGAATAAACCAATGGCTACGGTAAAGGTTTTGACCTGACCGTAGCGCTTAATCACTGAGCCGCTGAGGGGCAGCATAATCGCAAGGCAGACCGCGTAGGAGGTGAGTACCCAGGCACCCTGTGACGGTGTCGCGCCTAAACTGCCGGAAATAGCGGGCAGGGACACCACAGCAATAGTGGTATCGAGAATGTTCATGAAATTGGCGGTGGAAATAGCGACCGCTGTGAGCATCAGCGGTAGCCGAGTGGTGGGTGTCGTCATTAGGGCTGACTGCCTGTTGACGCTCTATTGGAGGTGTCACGGTCGGCGGGTAAGTTCTCAGCAATAATGCGCTCGACCATGGCTTGACCACCGGCCTTCCAGTAGGCGTAGACGTCACTGACATCGACCGGCGAGGCCTTCGGTGTCTGATTCAATTGCAGGCCGTCATGCAGGCTGGTGTCGATGGAGACGTGTAACGAGGTGCCCAGGGGCAGGGGCTTTTCTTGCACGGTGTCGCCCACTAATTCGATTCGCACCGGCACGCGCTGAACGATTTTCAACCAGTTTCCGGTGGCGTTTTGCGCCGGAAGCAGTGAAAAAGCGGCGCCGGTGCCAGTGCCGCCGCCAATGACTTTGCCCGCGTAGTGCACGTCTTCACCATACAGGTCCGAGGTGATTTGGACCGGTTGGCCGAGGCGTAAATTACGCAATTTGGTTTCTTTGAAATTGGCTTCCACCCACACCTTATCTAACTGCACGATTTGAAACAGGGGCTTGCCGACTTTGATAATGTCGCCGGGGGAGACAAAGCGTTTGGCGATATGACCCGAGACAGGTGCCACCACGGTGCTTTTATTCACGTCGGAGCTATAGCCTCTCACCGAGACAGCTGCTTGTTTAACATCGGGGTGCTGAGCGATAGGCAGGCTGGTTGCGTTAATTTCAGCCTCTGTCAGCGCCTGGCGCGCGGTGTTCAGTGCGGCGGCCGTGACGGCCATACGCAGTACCGACATATCAAGCTCCTCTTTGGAGATCATGTTTTTCTTCGCCAGTTTTTTGCGTCGCACGGCTTCATTTTTGGCCAGTGCATGGGCGGCTTTATGTTCGGCGACCTCGGCCTGGCGACGTTTGACTTTCTGCTTTAAGGCGGCGACCTCTTGTACGGCGCGCGCCAGCTGACTTTGTGCACGGAAGAGGGCGCTTCTTGATGTGCCACCATCGAGTTTAACCAGGGCCTGGCCGGCTTCAACGTAGTCACCTTCCTCGGCGCCGAGCCACAATACGATGTCTTCCATGCGCGAGCTGACCGTAATAATATCGCCGGTAGTATAGGCATTATCCGTTGCCACAAATTGTCGATTGTCTAAATAATTCAGCACCGCATAGCTGACAGCACTAAGCAGCAGGATAACGATTAACAAGCTCCAGGAACGTCTCATAATTACTCTTAAGTCTGAGCACTCCCGGCTTGACTACTGGCGAAGTATGTACTTGCCACAAGCGCGAGGGGCTCGGTTTGGGTGGGTTGGGTTAGGGTGCTGATTTTAAAGAAATAACGTTGATGCGTCAACGTTGATATGTCAACGACTGTTATGAGCGGTATAACCTGGGCTTATGGGGTTTCTTGAAATTAGTCTTGGGTGTGGAGGTGGGAAAAAGGGCTGGCATAAAAAAACCCTGCAAATGCAGGGTTTTTTTGTTCGTGCTTAAACGTGCAAATTAGGCACTTTCGACAATCTGCTCCGCCGCAATCAGCTTGCCATCTTCGGCGGCTGACTGGAATGAGGCAATTTGATCGAAGTTCATGTAGCTGTAAATTTCATCAGCCATTGAATCGATGCTTGAGGCCTTCTCCAGATATTCCTCAGGCGTGGGCAGACGACCCAAAATGCCACTGATGGCAGCCAGTTCGGCCGAACCCAGGTAGACATCGGCGCCATCACCCAGACGGTTGGGGAAGTTACGGGTCGAGGTAGAAATGACTGTCGACTCAGGTGCAACACGTGCCTGGTTACCCATGCACAATGAGCAGCCGGGCATTTCGGTACGGGCGCCAACACGGCCGTAGATATTGTAGTAGCCTTCTTCCATCAGCGTGTGCTCATCCATGCGCGTGGGAGGCACAATCCAGAAGCGTGCTTGCAGCTCACCAGGTTTGACTTGCTCGAGTAACTTACCCGCAGCGCGGAAGTGACCGATGTTGGTCATGCACGAACCGATAAAGACTTCTTCAATGCTGCTGCCAGCAACGCTAGAAAGCAGACGGGCATCGTCGGGATCATTCGGTGCGCAGATGATAGGCTCTTTGACTTCATCGAGATCAATTTCGATGATGGCGGCGTACTCGGCATCGGCGTCAGCTGACATCAATGATGGCGCAGCCAGCCACTCTTCCATCTTCACCGCGCGGCGTTCGAGGGTGCGGACATCGCCGTAGCCCTGAGAGATCATCCAGCGCAGCATGGTAATGTTGGAGTTCAGGTATTCAGCGACCGCATCTTCTTCCATCTTAATGGTGCAACCGGAAGCGGAGCGCTCGGCGGAGGCGTCGGACAGTTCAAAAGCCTGCTCAACCGTGAGGCCTTCAATGCCTTCGATCTCCAGTACACGGCCAGAGAAGATGTTCTTCTTGCCTTCTTTATCAACCGTCAGCAAACCCTGCTGAATGCCATAGTAGGGAATGGCGTGAACCAGGTCCCGCAGAGTAATACCGGGCTGCATTTTGCCTTTAAAACGCACCAGTACCGACTCGGGCATATCCAGCGGCATAACGCCGGTAGCAGCGGCAAAAGCCACCAGACCAGAACCTGCTGGGAAGGAGATACCCATCGGGAAGCGGGTGTGTGAATCGCCGCCAGTACCAACCGTGTCGGGCAGTAACATGCGGTTTAGCCAGCTGTGAATAATGCCGTCACCGGGGCGCAGCGAAACGCCGCCACGGTTTTTAATAAAGTCGGGCAGGCTGTGCTGAGTTTCGATATCGACGGGCTTGGGGTAGGCCGCGGTGTGGCAGAAAGACTGCATCACCAGGTCGGAGGAAAAGCCCAGGCAAGCCAGATCTTTCAGTTCGTCGCGAGTCATCGGGCCGGTGGTGTCCTGTGAGCCGACGGTGGTCATCAGAGGCTCGCAATAAGTGCCGGGGCGAATACCTTCAACGCCACAGGCCTTGCCGACCATCTTCTGTGCCAGGGTATAACCTTTGCCGGTGTCTTTGGGCTCGGCAGGCGTGCGGAATACTTCGCTCTGCGGCAGGTCGAGGGCTTCGCGGGCACGCTTGGTGAGGCCACGGCCGATGATCAAGTTGATACGTCCGCCAGCCTGTACTTCGTCGAGGATGACGTCGGATTTGAATGCGTACTCGGAGATCACGTCGCCACTTTCGTGGTCGAGGATTTTGCCCTCGTAGGGGCGAATCTCGATAACTTGACCGTAGTCGATTTTTTCAACCGGAGCTTCAAAAACCAGTGCGCCGGAATCTTCCATGGTGTTGAAGAAGATAGGAGCGACTTTACCGCCGATGCAAATACCGCCGCCGCGCTTATTGGGTACGCCGGGTAGGTCGTCGCCCATGTACCACAGTACAGAGTTGGTGGCAGACTTACGTGAAGAGCCGGTGCCGACCACGTCGCCCAGGAAGGTGACGGGGTGGCCTTTTTTCTTTAATTCAAGAATTTGTTCTTCGTTGTTCTGAATGCCTTCGCGGGGAATCTTGTACATCGCCTTGGCGTGAACGGGGATGTCGGGGCGCGACCAGGCATCGGGTGCCGGTGACAAATCGTCAGTGTTGGTTTCGCCAACCACTTTAAAGACAGTAGTCACAATTTTTTCAGCGACGGCGGGGCGTGCGGTGAACCACTCGGCATCGGCCCATGACTGCATCACGGCTTTAGCGTTGGCATTGCCCGCTTTGGCTTTTTCATCAACGTCGTGGAAGGCGTCAAACATTAGTAGAGTGTGCTTCAGTTGTTCGCCAGCCAGCGCGCCCAGCTCAGTGTCGTCCAGAGCATCAACCAGAGTGGTGATGTTGTAACCGCCGAGCATCATGCCCAGTAGTTTAATAGCGTGCGCTTTGTCGATCAGAGGTGAAGTGACTTCACCTTTAACAATAGCGGAGAGAAAACCGGCTTTAACGTAGGCGGCTTCATCAACCCCGGGTGGTACACGATTGGTGATGAGGTCGAGCAGTATTGCGTCTTCGCCAGCGGGAGGTGCTTTTAGCAGCTCAACCAGATCAGCGGTCCACTCGGGACTCAGGGGCTTGGCGGGAACGCCTTCTGCTGCGCGTTCTTCTACGTGTTTACGGTATGCTTCTAGCACGGTAATTTTCCTTTCATTGGTTGACTTTACCCGCTGCGGTGGTAACCGGATGCGGGGCTATCAATGACACACATCGATGGGTGGGCCGGCAAGCCCGGGGGCGGATTCTACAGGAAAAAGTGATGGCTGTAATGGCTTGCTAGTGCTGGATTTTCGAGAAAGGGCGTGGTTTTTATAAACGCGTTTTAACCAGCGTTGATTAAGGGGCGGTGTTCCGCTTTTTACGGTGATCCCGCAAATAGGCGATCCAGTAAACAGCGGCAACTAACAGGGTACCGCCCACTAGATTGCCCGCAGTCACCGCCGCGAGATTCATACCGGCACCCGATAATGACACCGCGCCCTGAGTGTCGAGTATTAATCCGTAGGGCAGAAAGAACCAGTTGGCGATGGAGTGCTCAAAGCCGAGGGCGACAAAGGCGGTAATGGGAAAGATAATGGCTAGCACCTTGTCGGTGACGCTGTGTCCACCCATCTCGAGCCAGACGGCGAGGCAGACCAGCACGTTGCAGAGAATTCCTCGGGCAAAGGCTTCACCAATGGACAGCCCGGTTTTACTGGCTGCGATTTGATTGGCCGTTTCGCCCACCGCGCCGCCGCCGAGGCTAGCAACGTCGGCCCAAATTACCAGTAGCACTGTGCCCAGGCAGCCAATCACATTGCCAACATAGGAAATAAGCCAGTTGCGAATAATGCTGCGAGTGCTGATCAACTTGCTTGCCCAGGCCATGGCCAGCAGATTATTGCCGGTAAATAATTCGGCGCCGCCAACCACTACTAATATCAAGCCCAGGCTAAAACTTAAACCGCCGAGCAAGCGGGTAATGCCGAAGCCAAGACTGCTATCGGTGACTACGACGCAAAAGAAGATGGCACCCAGCGAGATAAAAGCCCCGGCGAGTACAGCCAGGATAAATAGTGTCAGACCCCTGAGGTGGGCTTTGGCAACGCCCATGCCCTCGACCTGCCGCGCTATTTCCTTGGGTGAGTAGGCGTCGTTCAAATACTCATTCTTTGCCATCGCATTTAAGTCCGAGTTGATATTTACAGCTTTGCTTGTTGGGCCAAGTCTTGCAGTACAATGCACCACTTACCTCTACTTATCTATCGGGATCTCTTTGTGATCAATAACGATGTACTACGCCGTATCCGCTACACCTTTGATTTTAGCGATGACAAAATGGTGGCGATTTTTGCCCTGGCCGACTACACAGCGACACGGGCGGAAATTAGCGCCTGGCTCAAAAAAGATGAAGACGCGGGTGCTGAGGTTTGCAAAGACAAGTATCTGGCCCTCTTTCTCAACGGCCTGATAATCGACAGGCGCGGTAAAAGAGATGGCCCCCAGCCCGAGCCTGAAAAGCGTCTCAGCAACAACGCGATTTTTATGAAATTGAAAATTGCGCTGAATTTAAAGGCTGAAGAGGTATTGGCGATTATTGAGCTAGCGGGTTTTGCCATGAGTAAGCACGAGCTCAGTGCCTTCTTTCGCAAGCCCGGCCACAAGCACTATCGCACCTGTCACGATCAAATTTTGCGCAATTTCCTTAAAGGCGTGCAGCTTAAATACCGCCGCAGTGAAGAAGCAAAAAACTCTTCAGTCTGGAAATAGAGCCTAATAATAAGAGTCGTGGAAGCAAAGCCGGCGACAAAAGTGATTTTAATCAGCGCGGAATTTTAAGGATTAACAATGACAGAAAGAACAATCGCCGAGCAATGTGTGGCAAAAATCATCGGCAACGACACTGTGGTTAATGGCCTCGGCATTCGTTTAATCAGTGCGGAAGAGGGGCGAGCCGTACTGGCCATGACAGTGCGCGCCGATATGCTCAACTCCTTAGGCCAGTGCCACGGCGGTATGAGTTTTACCCTGGCCGATGCCGCGTTTGCCTGCGCCAGTGTGTCGAGTAACCAGGCCGGTGTCGGTGCCCATGCGGCAATGGATTATATTCGCCCGGGTATGGTGGGTGATGTGCTAACGGCCACAGCCACCGTTCGCCACCAGGGCAAGTCGGCGAGCTTGGTTGAGGTGGTTGTCGAGAATCAAAACGGCAAGCAAATCGCTCTGCTTCACGGCCGCTCCCACAATTTTAATCAGCCCTTTATTGAAAGCGAAATCGCCTAACCCTCTTACAACAAGGTTTCTGTCAATATTGCAAAGCAACGAGGCAAACATGAAAGATGCATTTATCTGCGATGCCATTCGCACACCCATTGGCCGTTTTGGCGGCTGCCTCTCCTCGGTTCGCACCGATGATTTAGGGGCTATTCCTATCAAAGCCTTGATGGCGCGCAACCCGCAGGTCAACTGGCGGGCGGTGGACGACGTTTACTACGGCTGCGCCAATCAGGCCGGTGAAGACAATCGCAATGTGGCGCGCATGAGTGCCTTGCTGGCGGGTCTCGATACCGCTGTGCCCGGCGTTACGCTTAACCGCTTGTGTGGCTCCGGCCTCGATGCCGTGGGCAGCGCGGCGCGGGCCATCCGCTGTGGCGAGGCCGATCTAGTGATAGCCGGTGGTGTTGAGTCCATGTCTCGCGCGCCGATGGTGATGCCCAAAGCCGATAGCGCCTTTAGCCGTAATGCCGAAATTTACGACACCACACTGGGCTGGCGCTTTGTCAATAAATTGATGAAGAGTCAGTACGGCACCGACTCCATGCCCGAGACCGCTGAAAATGTCGCGGCTGATTACGGCATAGAGCGCGAAGCTCAGGACAAGTTTGCCCTGGCTAGCCAACAGCGGGCCGCAGTGGCCCAGGCCAACGGTATTTTGGCTCAGGAAATTTGCCCGGTGACCATTCCCCGCCGCAAGCAAGAGCCTTTGGTTTTTGATAAGGATGAACACCCCCGTGCCACCAGTCCGGAGGCGCTGGCCAAGCTCGGTACGCCCTTTAAAGAAAACGGCACGGTCACTGCGGGCAATGCCTCTGGCATTAACGATGGTAGTTGTGCGCTGTTATTGGCTTCCGCCTCGGCGGTGGGGGAGTACGGCTTGCTGCCGAAAGCCCGCATTGTCGCCATGGCCAGCGCCGGTGTTGACCCACGGGTGATGGGCATCGGCCCGGTACCTGCAACACGTAAAGTACTGGCCAAAGCCGGTTTAAGTCTTGAACAAATGGATGTGATCGAGCTCAACGAAGCCTTCGCCGCCCAGGGTTTAGCGGTAACTCGCGAGCTGGGTTTGCCCGATGACGCCGCCCATGTGAACCCCAACGGTGGCGCCATTGCTCTGGGTCATCCCCTCGGTGCCAGCGGTGCCCGGCTGGTAACCACTGCCATCTATCAACTGCAACGCACGGGTGGGCGCTATGCCCTTTGCACCATGTGTATAGGGGTGGGGCAGGGTATTGCGCTGATTATTGAGCGGGTTTAAGGGCCGTTGAGTTGCAAGGCCAATAAGGCATAACAGGTGAACAGCTCGAAGGATTTAGGCCAGCTGCGAGCAGACTTGCCCAGGCCGGAAGATGACGATGCCTGCGATCACCTACTGGGCATGCACTTACCCAATATATCGCTAGCCTCAACCCAGGGCGGTGAAGTGAACCTGTCTTTGTTAAGCGGGCTAACGGTTATTTATATTTACCCCATGAGCGGTCGCCCCGGTGTGCCCCTTCCCGATGGCTGGGATCAAATTCCCGGTGCTCGAGGTTGTACGCCACAGGCCTGCGCATTAAGAGATCACAGCGCAGAGTTAAAGCAATTAAATGCCAGGGTTTTTGGTTTAAGTACGCAGTCAGGGGCCTATCAATTGGAGGCGGCAGAGCGTCTACATTTACCCTTTGCACTATTGAGTGATGCCTCTTTAGCCTTTGCCAGAAAACTGTCGTTGCCGACAATGGATATTGAAGGGCAAACGCTGATGAAAAGAATTACGCTAGTTTGTGATAGCCGTGAAATTGTGCAGGTGTTTTATCCGGTATTTCCACCCGATGCCAGTGCCAAGCAAGTGATTAACTGGCTTCGACGACAATAATTAGATTAAACGTAAGTACAAGCTAAACATTCATAAAAAGATAGAGATGACACTATGAAAAAACTTTGGGAACCGTCAGCAGCACGACAAGCAGCATCGAATATGACGGCTTACATGAACTGGCTCGGTGAGCGCAGTGGGCAGAGCTTTAGCGATTACGACAGCCTCTATCAGTGGTCGATAGCCAATCTTGAAGAGTTCTGGCAAAGCATCTGGAATTATTTCGAAATGCAATCGCCGACGCCTTATACGCGAGTGTTATCGAGTAGTACCATGCCCGGTGCGCGCTGGTTTGAAGGGGCGAGTGTCAATTTTGCCGAGCGTATTTTTCGCGCCCGTGACGATAGCCGTCCGGCGATATTGGCGGAGTCAGAATTCCGTGAGCTCTACGAAGTCAGCTGGCCTGAGTTAAATGACAAGGTCGCTAAACTCGCCCACTATTTGCGCGAGCTTGGCGTTGAAAAGGGCGACCGGGTAGTGGCCTATATGCCGAATATTCCCGAAACGGTTATCGCCTTTTTAGCGGCTAATTCTATCGGCGCGGTGTGGTCCAGCTGCTCGCCCGACTTCGGCACCAGTAGTGTGGTTGACCGTTTTCAGCAAATATCGCCGAAGGTCATGTTTGCCGTTAATGGCTACACCTATAACGGCAAAATTATTGACCGCTGTGGGGAAGTAGCTTTATTGCAGCAACAATTACCCAGCCTCGAGCGGGTGATTACGCTTAACTATGTGAGTAGCGAGAGTGTTGCCGCTGAGAATAAAACAAGCAGCGAACAAATTCAGGGCGAGGCCTTTATCGACTGGCAGCAGGCCCTGGATAATTCCGCCACCGATATCGTCTTTGAACAACTGCCTTTTGACCACCCCATCTGGATACTTTATTCATCGGGCACTACCGGCATTCCCAAGGCCATCACTCACGGCCACGGCGGCATGTTACTCGAGCAGTACAAGCACATGGCCCTGCACTGTGACATTAAACCGGGTGACCGTTTCTTCTGGTTTTCAACCACTGGTTGGGTGATGTGGAATGTCGGCCTCTCTTCCATGCTCGCCGGTGCGGTGCTGGTAATGTATGACGGCAACCCCGCTTACCCCGAGGTGGGTAAGCTCTGGTCGCTGGCCGAGCGGGCACAGTTACAACAGTTTGGCGGTGGTGCTGCCTACTATATCGCCGGCATGAAAGCGGGGTTGGAGCCGGGCAAACAGTTTGACCTTAGCGCCTTAAAGACGCTGGGCTCTACGGGTTCACCTCTGCCAGAAGAGGGTTTCGAGTGGATTTACAACAGCGTTAAAAAAGACCTTTGGCTAACCTCCATGAGTGGCGGCACCGATATCGCCTCCGCTTTTATTGGCTCTTCACCGCTATTACCCGTGTACTCTGGCGAGATTCAATGTCGCATGCTCGGCGTTGATGTGCGCGCCCTCGATGACGACGGCAATGCCCTGGTGGGTGAAGTCGGCGAAATGGTCATCACTCAACCTATGCCGTCCATGCCTATTTATTTCTGGAACGACACCGACGATAAACGCTATAAAGAAAGCTATTTTGAAGAATACCCCGGCCTGTGGCGCCACGGCGACTGGATGGTGTTGTCCAGTGAAGGCACCCTGCAAATTATGGGTCGCTCCGATTCAACCCTTAATCGCGGCGGTATTCGCATTGGCACCAGTGAAGTTTATCGTGGTGTCGAAAATGTTGACGCCATTGCCGATAGCCTGGTGGTCAGCATCGAACTCTCTGGCGGTCGGGCTTACATGCCACTGTTTGTGCAATTAAAACCGGGGCTGACGTTAAACGACGATATTGTTAAGCAAATTAAAGTCGCTTTACGTAAAGACTTTACCCCGCGCCATGTGCCCGACGAAGTTTTTCAAATTGACGAAATACCCTACACCATGACCGGTAAAAAGCTCGAAACCCCGATAAAGAAAATACTCATGGGTTTTGATTTGGCAAAGTCGGTGAACAGAGATTCGATGCGCAATCCGGAAACGATTGATTATTTTATCGAGTTTGCTGAAAAGACGCGGGCGATGTGAGGGGGGCTTTAGCCCTTTTGCCGTGAAGATGCGGCGTGGGGATTGAAGGGCTTATCGCGATAGCTGGTCGAGAGGGCTCTGTGTGCCCGCATAGTGCTGGCCCAATACATGGGTGTAAATCTGCATGGTCTTCACATCGTTGTGCCCGAGTAATTCTTGCACAGTACGAATATCGGTGCCGTTTTGTAATAGATGCGTGGCGAAGGAATGGCGAAAGGTGTGGCAGTTGACCTTTTTGTTAAATACTTTGGCCTTGTGTACACCCTTTGCCAAGGCTTTGCGTATCACCGACTGATGCAAATGGTGACGACAGGTAATGTCAGTCACGGGTTGTTTGCTCCACCGACTGGACGGGAAAATAAAGGCCCAGTGTGCTTTGCGATAGGCATTGGGGTATTTGCGAGCTAGAGCGCCGGGTAGTGACGGCCGATACCCTCTGCGTTGTCACGGCCCTGTAGGTCGATGGCGAAGGCTATTGCTTGCTCTAGTGGAACCCGTAGTGCAGGGCTTAACAAAGTCTGTCTATCCTTATTGCCCTTGCCATCGCGCACGGATAATGCACAGCGCGTGGTATCAATATCGCCAATACGCAAGCGCAGACACTCGCTAATGCGTAGGCCTCTGCCATATAACAGCTCGATAATCAGCCGTGTGCGACCTTCAAGCTGGCCGATAATGCGTGCCACTTCGTCAGGGCTAAGCACAATGGGTAAGCTGCGTTGCTTGCTGGCCAGGGTAAAGCCCAGCTCTCCGAGCGGCAGGTTGAGCACCTTGTGATAGAGAAAAACGATGGCGTTGAGGGCAACTTTTTGTGTATTCACCGCGACGTTCTTTTCTGTGGCAAGCTAGCTTAAAAAGGCTTTAACCTCAATCGCCCCCATAGTGCTTGAGTGGCGCATGTGATGGTAGTGAATGTAGCGACGAAGCCAATATAAGTACGCTTTTTCAGTGCGGATGCTATAACCCCGCAAGCGAATGTTCGCACGTACATTCTCAATGAATGGGCTGGACATAGGCATGCCAAATGTGATTTCTTAAGCTGTACTTATAGACAGTATATTGGTCTTGTGCCAATAATTTTGCGTGTTATCATTCCAGGGCTTGCGCGATATCATTCCGCTGTATTTTGAAAGTGTATAATAATCAGTGGCTTGCAGATATCATGGAGTGAATACTGCGCAAGGAGAAAGTTACATACTGCGCATGCGCGTTTAGCGCGGCAGGGAATTTGACTTGTTTGGCGTTGTCTTTTTAAATCAATGGCTTGTGAGTGTTTTTCGAATATCGGATTCGGCAAAGTGCGCATGCGCAGTATACAAATGTTAAATGCTCAATAGGGAGATCGTATTGAATCCAATAGAACATGTTTTAGAGTTTATGATTGAAGTTGAAAAACTAAAAGACGTCCATCGTAAAACACGTCCAGTAGGATTAGATCGGTATGAGAATTCGGCAGAGCACAGCTGGCACGTATGCTTATCGGCATTAATGTTAAAAGACTATTCCAATGAGCCAATCAATATAGACCGTGTAATCAAGATGCTTTTGATTCATGACCTTGGCGAGATTGATGCTGGTGACACCATTATTTATGCTAGTGAGACTAAAGAATTAAAAGAAAAGGAAGAGGCAGGAATAAAGAGAGTTCTTAATATCTTACCTGAAGGAAAAGCCGATCAATACTTATCACTTTGGCGAGAATTTGAGCTGGGTGAATCTGTCGATGCAAAATATGCAAAGGCTATTGATAGAGTGCCTCCATTACTACATAACTTGAATGGTAATGGGCATAGTTGGAAAGATAACAATGTTCCAAAAGAGAAAGTCTTCGACCTAAACAGTCGGATTGCAAAAGGAAGCACTGCACTTTGGGGTGTATTGAAAGGGAAGCTCGATAAAGCGGTAGTTGATGGCATCCTTAAGTGAGCACCTAGTATCAAGTTTGAACTGCGACAGTAGCGTTTAAATCCCATAGTACATTTCCTCTGGTGTTTTATAGTTGAATCGTTTTCTCGGGCGACGGTTCAACTTGTCCGCAATTCGATTGCATTGTTGTTGCGTTAAGTACGCCATACTTTCTGTTTTGTGGAGATATTGGCGAATGAGTCCGTTGACGTTTTCGTTACTGCCTCTTTCCCAAGAGTGATAAGGGTTCGCAAAATAAAACTTTGCAGTGCAGCGCGCTTCTATTTTCTTGTATTGATGGAACTCCGTGCCATTATCGGCAGTAATACTCTTAAAATTCATTGGGTCTCGAGCAATCAAGCGCATTGTTTTCTTGTTCAAGGAGGCTGTCGATTTATTGGGTAATTTTCCAATCATAACGAACCCCGTTTTCCTTTCGAGCAGCGTCACGATGCAGTGATTACTACCCCGGCCATGTACCGTGTCTATTTCCCAATGGCCTTTATACCGGCGCGTTTCCACACTATCCGGTCGCTCTGTAATGTGACGCTTATCGGCCAGTCGACCTCGACTGTCATAGGCTTTGTAGCGTTTTCGTCGACGTTTGGAGGACTGCCTTAGGTGTGTCCAAAGTGAGCCTCCCTCCGCTTTATCTCGCCAAATATATTGATAGATCGTTTCATGGCTTATGCGCCGTGTCATCAGACAAAAACGCCTGATGTACCCGACAATTTGTTCCGGTGACCAGGCTTGTTTGAGCAGCTTGCTGATCAGCAAGAAATCCATCTTGGTGTAGTGTCGGTTTCTCCGTGATCGCTTGCGCCTTGCCCGTGTACGTCGCTGTGCTTTTGACGGCCGATAAGCGCCATCCGTGACATGACAGCGATTGCGATCAAGTTCCCGATACAAAGTGGAATGATGACGTTTCAAGATGCGCGCTATCGCACGCACTGAAAGGCCTTGCTGACACAGGGTGGATAACGTTACTCTTTCTTCATAGGTGAGCTGTATATAAGACATGGACTTATCCTTCTTCTTGCCGGAATGGGATGATGATTTTACCTATGACCCCGATACCCAAACATGTCGTTGCCCTGCGGGCAACGACATGTGGTCAGGCGGCACACGTGTTATCGCCGGCAATGACTACCACACCTTTACGGGTTATCTCGACAAATGTCGCGATTGTCCCCTGCTGAAGCAATTTATGCGTAAGCCGATAAAAGAACAGGGCCGACAAGTCTCGATTAAATTAACAGCGGGCAAGACGATGGGTCTGGCGAATATCGATAAAATGAAAGAAAAGATTGATAGCGACCAGGGGCGTCATTGTTACAGTCGGTGCTTGGGCGCGGTCGAGCCCGTTTTTGGTAATATCAACACAACAAAGCGACTCAACAGGTTTAGCTTGCGGGGGAAGAAAAAAGTTAATGCTCAGTGGCTGATGTATTGTATGGTGCATAATATTGAGAAGATACAGCGATACACAGAGGTGGCCTGATAGGGTCTGGTGCGCTCGTAGAGGGCAGGTGGGGCTACTGTGCCATCAAGGGTCGAGAATGATACCCCTTGAATTAAAGGGTGGGACAGGTGTCGTTGATTTATGCTTTTTCTGATGGTGTTTGGAATATTTTGATTAATCTACAGTCTCGTTAGGTGATTGAGTTCATAGGGGATTTAAGTTATGACAGTTTCACTGACCCATCTTGCATTACACGTTCTCGACTTGGACGCTTGCATAGAATTCTATCAGTCTTATGCGGGCATGCAATTGATTCACGATCGTATATCAGGTGGTAAACGGATTGTCTGGCTTGCCGAAAAAAGTGAGGGTGTTAGCTTTATTCTGGTATTAATACCTGGTGGCCCCGGACGAGAACAATCATCCAAAGATTTCTCGCATCTAGGTTTTGCACTGGAGACACACGATGCTATAGATACGATCGCTGATCGAGCTAGGACGGTTGGTATTTTGGAGTGGGAGCCTAGAGAGGAGCCATATCCTGTTGGGTATTATTGCGGCATCAAAGATCCTGATGGTAACTTTGTTGAATTCAGTTATGGTCAACCTTTAGGTCCTGGCGCCAGTAATGAAATTTAGAATATTTCAATCATCACCTAACAATACGTTGAATGAACGCCACTTCGTGGCTTGACCGCTAAAAGCGCTGCTTCGCATCAACACGGCCCATTAACTTAACGTTAAATGCATAGGGAGGTCATATGAAGTGGTTGGTTTTTATCCTTCTTTGTTTGCTAACTTCTTGGCATTACACTGATCTCTCGGCTGAAAGTGCATGGCAGAATATGTTGGCACCAATTGGTGTTTTTATATTTTTAATATCATTGTGTCTATGGTTAGTTGTAAAAGCGGGATTCGGCAGCAAAGCAAGTCGCGGTGGAGGCTTCTTTGGTGGGGACGGCGGCGGTGACGGTGGTTGCTAAAAAGTATTTAACAATTATCAATGGTCGCCACCACGTGATTGGACCTTGGCGCGGCGTGCTCCGGTGAGCTAATTCTGGTCATGGGGGGGTACAGAATATCCGCATACCTTTGGCTGATGCTTACGGGTAAAGAGCCTAACAAGGACGCCCACGCTAATACATATAGAATGAAATTACCGCCTCTTTCGGTGAAGCTGTCTTTAGTAAAACTTCCGCCTTTGGCCATGCTGATTCAACATCAAATGCACTTTCGACGATGAGTGGCCCATGGCTAAGGCCAGAAGTCAGCAAGCCTCACTAGAGGCAACCTCTTACTACCACTGTGTGTCGCGCTGTGTGCGCAGGGCCTTCCTCTGCGGTGAAAGCTATGAGCACCGTCGGGTCTGTCCTGTTACTTGAGTGATTATCTTGAGCTTGTGGACTGGACGGGCCGCCAACTGCGCAGTGATAAGTGTGGCGCTATCGAAAAAAACTCACCTCCCATACTGTCCCGCCTTGGTATTAAAGCAGAGAGCTGGTTTACTTTAAGCAGCCAATTTGAGGGCCGTTTTGGCCACGTAGTCGGTACCCTGCAACACCATCGGTAGGCCTGTAAGGCTTTGCACTATCGGGCACACCGGGCATTAGTAACTGTAAGCAACTCTTTGGCTGAAAGGCTGTAAGCGCTTAACCCGTAAAATGGCTGGTGATAATCTGCCAGCTTCCTCTCTAAATACGCCCCTGCCCGTAGCAAGAATCTAAATTCAAAATCTACATTCAACAGTCTTCCACACGATAGGCGGCAAGCTCCTGTACGTTGACACGCTACTTGCTGAGGATCAGCATCATTGAGAAAAGCGTTAGACATAACAAAAGTGGATCATGACGGGCAGTTTGTTTGATAGTCAAGCCGAGACCAATCAATAATATGTGTGCCATATCATAAAACTGCGGCGCTACATTTTATCCATGCTGTTACGGGTATAATGCCGCTGTTTACTTCCTTTGAGCTGACATTAGTATGAGTAACGAGATAGATTACAAGAACAACCCCCTACACGGGGTTGGTTTAAAAAATTTATTGATTGAAATGGTAGATGAATATGGTTTTGAGGTGCTCTTTGCTTATTTAAATATTAATTGTTTTAACACCAACCCGAGCATTGATTCCAGTGTGAAGTTTCTGAAAAAGACGGATTGGGCGCGTGAAAAAGTTGAAGGCTTCTATTTATATGAGCTTAAAAGCCTACCTAGAGCATCTTCTGAGCAGTTTTTATTACCGCCAAGAGACCGGGTTATACCAGAGGGCCAGGTGCCAGGTAACCCTAAGAAGCTGGATTTAGAGGATGCTGAGCGATTGCGCGAAAAGCGTGCAAAAAAGTCAGCAGAACGACAGCAGTCGGAAGGACATCGTTCGGAGGGACGTCGCTCGGGAAAGAGTGTCGATCCGTGGGGGAATTGGAAAAATAAGACCTAAGTGATATTGGGGCGAATAGGTGCCTGAAAAAACAAATCAAGCTGCCCCATGTTTCGTTCACCGTGCTCAAAAAAATGCTTGGCTTATTTGTAACCTTATGCGAGCCGTATTTTTATCGCCTTTGCCGAAAATTCCGCAATATGTAGACGTTGTTTTGAACCACGATCTAATTACTTGCTTGAGGTGCTGACATAAAACGTACTAATGTTTTTTATAATAGTCTATTGATTACTGCTGGCACTTTACTGATTTGCGCCCAGCTTATCGCTGATGGTGTCAATATTATCGCCGGTATTAAAAACCTAAAAACACCTACAACAAATTATTATTCCGGTGGCCAGCCGACAGCTGAGCAACTCACGGCCTTGGCGGGAGCAGGGGTGAAGCATGTGATTAACCTGCGGCCCGCTTCAGAAACACCAAAGCTCGATGAAGCCAGTCTGGTAGCCGATAAGGCAATGATCTATCACTCTTTACCTGTAGATGGCGCGGCGGGTTTAAGTTTGAATAATGTCAAAGCTCTGGATCAGCTATTTAAACAAGCGGGTGACGAAAAGGTTTTCCTCCACTGTGCCAGTGGTAATAGAGTAGGTGCGTTAATGGCACTGCGTGCTGTATTTATTTACGATGAAAGCACGGATGCGGCTATTGCGCAGGGTAAAGCCTGGGGGCTGACTCGTCTGGAGCCAGAGGTTAAGCGCTTAATGGATGGACTTTAGTTTAGAGCTGGTTTGTGAGGCTTCTGTTATTTTATGTTCTTATTTCTATTCAGAGTTTGATAAATAATGAAGCTCATAACCAGTGATGTAAATCCTGCCGGCCCGCTTTCACCTAGCTCCGCGAGTCACTGACTAGTCTAAGCTATTGGAGTAGGGGCAATTCCAGCATGAATATACTGGACGTTTGTTGGACATTGATCTATGTATTCTTCCCGAGTGTTCTGAAATAAGCCAAGCCTACGCTTATCTTCGTGATGGCTACTGGTTTAGCCAGCTCGACCATAGCCCCACCTTTCTGTTCGAATTGAAAATCGCTCAGTAGAGCATCGAGGGCCTGCAGACTATTTTCAGCAAGGTAAGCTTTTCATATTCTATAGATTTTAAAGAAAATACTATTGCGGAGTATTTTTATACAGAAGACCGTCTTACTGTAGATGGAGGCTATAGATTAATGTTGATTCTGAAAGGTAAATATTTAAAAGATTAATCGGGCTTTTAAAAAAGTAAGCGCGTCTTTTGCGAAGACGCCATAAAAAGAGCGCTTAC
Organism: Candidatus Reddybacter sp.; assembly: GCA_041277045.1. Classification (GTDB taxonomy): domain Bacteria; phylum Pseudomonadota; class Gammaproteobacteria; order Pseudomonadales; family Porticoccaceae; genus Reddybacter. The sequence goes on from JBGFSY010000002.1 coordinate 628,333, forward strand.
TTTGGCTAACCGTTGAGTAAAGTCTTAGAAAAACGCTTGAATACCAGTCTGTGCGCGCCCCAAAATCAGCGCGTGAATATCCGCCGTACCCTCGTAAGTATTGACCACTTCGAGGTTCATCATATGGCGCATAATCGGGAACTCATCAGAGATCCCGTTGCCACCGAGCATGTCGCGTGCGACGCGGGCAATATCCAGAGACTTCGAGCAGTTATTGCGCTTCATCAACGAGATCAATTCGGGTGCAAGCTGACCTTTATCTTTTAAGCGTGTGGCATTGAGCGAGCCAAGCAAGCCGAGGTGAATTTCGGTTTGCATATTTGCCAGCTTCATTTGTATTAATTGATTGGCTGCCAGTGGGCGATCAAACTGTTTACGGTCGAGCACGTATTGCCGCGCCGTTTGCCAGCAGGTTTCTGCGGCACCCAGTGCGCCCCAGGAAATGCCCAGTCGCGCGCTATTAAGGCAGCCGAAGGGCCCTTTTAAGCCTTTCACATTGGGCAGCAGGTGATCTTCGGAGACGAAGACTTCGTCCATAACAATTTCACCAGTGACAGAAGCACGCAGGGCGAGTTTGCCTTCAATCTTCGGTGCCGATAAGCCTTTCATGCCTTTTTCCAGCACAAAGCCGCGAATAATACCGTCGTCAGTTTTGGCCCACACCACAAAGACATCGGCGATGGGCGAGTTGGTAATCCACATTTTATTACCGGTCAGGCTGTAACCGCCGTCGACGGATTTGGCGCGGCTTTTCATGCCGCCAGGATCTGAGCCGTGGTCGGGTTCGGTAAGACCGAAGCAGCCGACCCACTCACCACTGGCCAGCTTGGGTAGGTATTTTTCCCGTTGCGCCTCTGTGCCGTAGGTATAGATGGGGTGCATTACCAGGCTAGATTGCACGCTCATCATCGAACGGTAGCCGGAGTCGACGCGCTCGACCTCGCGGGCGATCAGGCCATAGCTAACATAGTTAACGCCGGGGCAGCCGTAGCCTTCGATGGTCGAACCGAGTAGACCCAGCTCACCCATCTCATTAAAAATTTCTCGATCCATGCGCTCTTCGCGGAAAGACATTTGCACGCGGGGCAGCAGCTTGTCCTGGGCGTACTGGCGGGCGCTGTGCATAATCATGCGTTCGTCTTCGCTCAGTTGGTTTTCGATAAGGAAGGGGTCTTCCCAGTTAAAGCTTGCCCAGTCGGCGGCCATAGATTTCTCCTGATCAAAGGTTTAAAAAAGTGTTTAATAATTTTACGCGCAGTATACGCTTGCGTTTTTGTTTAAACAAAAGGCGCGGGCTTTTTGGCGGGGCGAGACTTGCTTCTGCTAACCTGCCCTGTGACACTATGCGCGCTCAGCATAACTGTTGATTTGCTGATCCCGTTCCTCTTTTTCTGATCAATGGATTTTATGACCCGACCCATCGACGCGCTTATCTCCCTGACCAATTTACAACACAATTTTGCACAGGCTCGACACTTGACGCCGGGTGTTAAAATTATGGCGGTGGTGAAAGCCAATGCCTACGGCCATGGCGCCATTCGAGTTGCAGGCGCATTAGCCTCCTTTGCTGACGCGTTTGGTGTCGCCAGTCTCGAAGAGGCCGTGGAGTTGCGCGATGCAGGCATCGATAATCCCATCGTATTACTGAGCGGGGTTTTTGGTCGTGCAGAAATGCTCGAAGTGGCTCGCTACGGTTTGGCTACGGTTATTCACTGCGCTGAACAATTGCAAATACTGCTCGATACTACGCTAAGCCAGCCCATCGATGTGTGGCTTAAACTCGACACCGGTATGCACCGGCTCGGCTTTAACGCTGCCGGATTTTGTCAGGCAGCCGAGGGCTTACGTTCTGCAGAGCAAGTGGCTAAGCTGACTTTTATTTCACATCTGGCCTGTGCCGATAATCCTTCTGCTTCATTGAACGAACAGCAATTGACGGGCTTTCAACGTACCCTCGCTGAACTCAATATTCGTGCTGAAGAGGGCTTGAGTCTGGCCAACTCTGCAGCGTTATTAACTCGACCCGATATGCACTTCGACTGGGTGCGTCCGGGACTGATGCTCTATGGGGTTAATCCGCTGATGGGCACGCTGCCCACTGCAGTAGAACTACGTCCGGTCATGACGCTGCGCTCACGTATTGTGGCACTGCAAGCGGTGCCGGCAGGTGAGGCGGTGGGTTACGGTGAGGCGTGGCGAGCCCCCGGTGTATTGGCCAGTACGGCAGCGCAGCCATCACGTATTGCGGTGGTTGCTGCCGGTTATGGTGACGGCTATCCACGCCACGCCCGTAATGGTTGCCCGGTGTTGGTTAATGGCAAGCTTGCCACCATTGCAGGGCGCGTATCGATGGATCTGTTGTCGGTCGATATCAGCGCAAACCCCGATGCTAAAGTCGGTGATCCCGTCACTCTTTGGGGCGAGGGCCTGCCCGTTGAAACCATTGCTCAACAGAGCGATACCATTGCCTATGAATTACTGACGGGCGTTAACCAGCGCGTTAAGTTTCTCTATAAGTGATGATTAGGTTTTCTTTTTTAAAAAACTGGGCTAATTCTTTGGCCGCTTTAAGACCAAATTATCAATGCCATTTTGCAGTAGGGTAGAGCGAGCATGGGCCAGTTTTGAGCTGGATTGAAAGGGCCCGACTAATACGCGATGCCAGGTTCCAGCCTTACTGGAATGGGTTTTTTCCACCTGGGCATTGAGGTTTAAAAGCAGCAGGCTGACGCGCAAACTGTCGGCATCGCGAAAGTTTTTAAAGGAACCGGCCTGCAAGATAAACACTTCGTCCTGACCTTTTTCAGGCCCTGACTTTCTCAATGCATTGGGAGGATTGTCGGGCACGATAATTTCAGCGTCGCGTAACTGGTCATAAAATTCGAATTGGGGCTTTTGGCCTTTGCTAGGAGTGATGCCGGTGACTTCATCGATGGCTCGGCTAATATCCTGCTGCGGCGTTTTCCACAGTTGAATAAGCCCCATTGATAATATGCCAAGTAGAAAGCCACTGAACAACCACAGCCAACGCGGTGACTGTGTTGGGGCCTGTTTTCTGGCGTTTGTACGGGCATTCTTGCGAGGACTACTGCGTTTGGCAGGGGCCTTTTTGCCGGTTTTTTTAGCGTAATCTCGAGACATATAAGCCTGTGGTGTGTGATTGGCTGGCATTGTATTCGCTCTGTAAAATGAGCGCTAATTATTTTTAAGTTTATTGTTACAATACCGTTATAACTATTTGATTATAATCACTAATTAAATTGTGTCTTGTGGGTCAACATCAATTGACCACCTAAGCTTACGGGCGCTCTTGTCTTGTTCAAGCCAGTGGCTGAGCTTGCCGAGTAGCTGGTGCAGGTCGCGGCGCTCGGCACTGATGAGTGTGAGTTGATAGCGATAGCGGCCACTGCGTTTTTCCATGGCGGCGGGAAAGGGGCCGAGATAGCGTAGTGCGGGGCTCGATGGCATCTGACTTTCGAGGAAGTGGCGAGCCCTTTGCAGCAGACCCAGTGCCTCTCCCCTCTGATGAAACTCAGCACGAATTAACGTGGCATTGCTAAAAGGCGGCATGGCAGAGAACTGGCGTTCGGCCAGTATGTGTTGGGCAAATTTGGCGTAGCTGTGTCGGCTCAGCAGCTCGAATACTGGGTGCTCACAGTGATGGCTTTGTATCATCACCACACCCGGTTTGGCGCCGCGCCCGGCACGCCCGGCAACCTGGGTGATGAGCTGGCCCATTTTTTCCAGGGCGCGAAAGTCGGTGCTGAATAAGCTGGTATCGGCATCGAGTACCACCACCAAAGTGACGGCGGGAAAGTGATGGCCCTTGGCGAGCATTTGTGTGCCCACCAAAATGCAGGGCTCATTTTTGTTGATCTGTGCGAGCAACTCCTCCATGGCGCGTTTATTCCCCGTCGAATCTCTGTCGACGCGGTGCACGGTCGTTTCGGGAAATAGCGCCTGTAGGGTGGCCTCGCTGCGTTCAGTGCCCTGACCAAGGTAATTAAGCTGGTCGCTGCTGCATTCGGGGCAGGCCGATGGCAGGGCCTGGCGCGACTCGCAGTGGTGGCAATGCAGCCCTGGCCTGTTGGTGTGCACGGTAAGGTGGGCATCGCAGTGTTTGCAGTTGGCGACCCAGCCACAGTCGTGGCACATCAACGTCGGTGCAAAGCCGCGACGATTGAGAAAAACAAGAATCTGATTACCCTCGGCCAACTGGGTACTCATCGCCTCAATAACCGTTTGGGAAAAGCCGGTGTTGAGCTGGCTGTGGCGAATATCCACCAATTGCCACGCGGCCTGCACCGCGCCACCGTGACGGCCCTTTATTGAAATGTGGCGATAACGCCCTTGCTGGCAGTTGTACAGGCTTTCAAGGGAGGGCGTGGCGGAGCCGAGTAGCAGGGGGATGTTCTCTCGGTTAGCCCGCATCACCGCGACATCGCGGGCCGAGTAACGAAAGCCTTCCTGCTGTTTAAAAGAGCTGTCGTGCTCTTCATCGACAATAATAATGCCCGGCGATTTCATCGGCACAAAGGCGGCGGAGCGGGTGCCGATAATAATGCCGGCGCTGCCATTAGCGGCTGCCCACCAGGCCTCCAGTCGTTGGCGCTCACTGAGGCCTGAGTGAATGAGTGCGATAGGGCAATTAAAGCGGGCTTGAAAGCGGGCCAGGGTTTGTGGGCTGAGATTGATTTCGGGAATTAACACGAGTGCCTGCTTGGAATAACGCAGTACCTTAGCGATGGCCTGTAGGTAGACCTCGGTCTTGCCCGAACCGGTTTCGCCGTCGATTAAATAGCTGTGGTAGGCGTGAAGCTCGACCTGCTCGAGGGCCTTTTGCTGATCGGAGGAAAGAGTCAGTGGTGTTTCACCAAGAATATCGATCTCGCCATCGGGGTCAAAACATTGGCCAGATATTGTGCTGGTAAAGCCCTCTATCAGCGCTTTGTTCTTCAGGCTGCGAATAGTGGCCGTGCTGATACCAGCGCCAGCGAGTGCCTCCTGACTCAGCGCGTCGTGCTGCTGCAGTCGTTGTAAGAGGGCTTGCTGTTTGGGCGCACGACGCAGAGCGTCATCGGGTAGACCTTTACCGTGGGTGCTTAGGCGCCAGACGTTTTGCTGAGGTAAGTCGCCGCCCTTGCGCAGTGATGTCGGCAGAGCACTGGCCAGCACATCGCCGAGAGGGTGCTGGTAATAACGGGCGGCCCAGAGCAATACATCGAAGAGCACCGGCGGTAAAAGGGGGGCATTATCGAGTACGGCCGCAATGGGTTTTAGCTTGTCGACCGGATAGTCGCTGCTTGAGGTGCTGGATACAACAATGCCCGTCACTTCGCGCTTGCCAAAGGGCACGGTGACGCGAACGCCCGCAGCGAGCACCGCGTTGGCATCTTCGGCTGGCAGATAATCAAATAAGCGGCGCAGCGGTGACTGCACGGCAACCTGATAAAATAGCGTATCTGTCATTTTTGGGTGATAACTCAGCTGTTATTTTTACATTGAATCTGGGCTTGGGGATGGCGCCTTGTCGGGGCTATTGTCCGGTGAAGTGACGCCCTGTGCAATCGCCAGATTGGCTATTCTCAGATTGTCACCCTGAGTCAAGCAAGTCCTTGAAATCCGTTGGCTTTATACTTGAATCACCGGGCTTTTCTGGTAATATGCGCGCTCCTGCAAGTATGCATGCGGTGCCGGACAAAGTAGCCCTACACAATCTCGCTGTTAGTTCCTGTTTAGCAAGTTATGCTCGGCGACGGCTTTGGTGGCGGTGTGCAACAACCCTGCAACAATGAGGCAAGAAAAATGAAAGCTGAAATACATCCTAATTATGGCAAGCTGACTGCAACCTGCAGCTGCGGTAATGTAATCGAAGTTGGTTCAACTATGGCGACCGAAATTCATCTCGACGTCTGTGCACAGTGCCACCCGTTTTACACGGGCAAGCAGAAGACAGCCGACGCGGGTGGTCGAATCGACCGTTTCAACCAGCGTTTTGGTGGTATCAGCAGCGGCAAAAAGTAAACTTAGCCAGCTGGCTGTAAGGCCAATGAAGAATGCGCTCAGGGTTGTTACTCGGAGCGCATTTTTTTTCGTCTCGATTTTTTCTATCTTTCTTGTTACTTCAAATGCCTCGCTAGCCGATAGCTGTCGCGCCACTGAGCTCAACCGGGGCCGCGGTGAAAGTGTTGCCATTAAAACTGTCTATGACGGTGATACACTGACGCTAAAAGATGGCCGCAAGATACGTTTAATTGGCGTTAATACACCGGAGCGTGGCCGCAAGGGTAAGCCCGATGAGGCCCTGGCACTGGCGGCTAAACAGGCCGTGCAAAGCGCAGTGCAAACGGGCAACTCTCGGCAGAGGGATGTGCGACTCTATGTCGGTCGAGAGCAGAGCGATACCTACGGTCGTACATTGGCTCACCTGTTTGTCGATGGCCAAAGCCTCTCTGATATGTTGCTGAGCAAGGGCCTGGGTTGGCATGTGGTCGTACCGCCCAATACGGGGCTAGCGTCTTGTTTCGCAGCAGCTGAACAAGGTGCCCGGCGCCGGGGTAAAGGTTTGTGGCGCAGTTCGCTGCCGCAATCGATTACTGCGAAAAATATTAAGCAGGGCGGTTATCTGCGAGTGCGCGGCATTGTGCGCAAGGTGAGCTTTGCCAAGGCCTGGTGGATTAATTTTGACGATGGTTTTGTGGCGGTAATTTACCCGGAAAATCAGCCGTATTTTGACAAGTCCACTGTCAGTGCCTGGCGAGGTAAGCGGCTGGAGATTGAGGGCTGGGTCTATGCGGGGAAGTATCGCGGCAAACAGCAGTGGCGCATTAAATTGGCGACACCCTATGGTTTGTCGGTACTGTAAGTTAATGCTTAGGGGTAGTGGCGAGGCCTTGATCGAGCGGGTTTTTCAGCAGCCCCTTTGTTTGATCGTCAGTTTGATCAACGGAGCTGCTGTTTGTAATAGGTGGCAGTGTTCTTAGCTATTGCCGTAAGACATTAAGCGATTAAAACGCTTTTCGACTAACTGGTCGAGGGGCTCACTCTGTAGTCGGTCGAGTTGTTCGATCAAGCGACCTTTCAGGGTTTCAGCCATAGTATCGAGATCACGATGGGCGCCGCCGAGGGGCTCGGGAATCGTCTCATCGGCAATACCGAGCTCTTCCAGTACGCTGGAAGTAACACCCATGGCCTCTGCAGCCAGTGGCGCTTTTTCCGCTGTTTTCCAGATAATATTGGCGCAGCCTTCGGGCGAGATAACGAAATAGGTCGAGTATTGCAGCATATTCAGCCAGTCGCTGACACCAATGGCGATGGCGCCACCGGAGCTGCCCTCGCCAATCACCGTAGCGATAATGGGTGTTTTCAAGCGTGACATAACGGCCAGGTTCTGGGCGATGGATTCACTAATACCGCGCTCTTCAGAGTCGATGCCGGGGTAGGCACCGGGCGTGTCGATAAGGGTCAGGATGGGCATTTTAAAACGCTCAGCCATTTCCATCAGCCGCAGAGCTTTGCGGTAGCCCTCGGGCTTGGGCATACCAAAGTTGCGTGCAACCTTTTCACTGACACCACGGCCCTTTTCCTCGCCGATGACCATTACCGGTTTGCCGTCGAGTCGTGCGACGCCACCAATAATAGCTTTGTCGTCACCAAAGTGACGGTCGCCGTGTAATTCTTCAAACTCGGTGAAAAGCTTAGGGATATAATCTTTGGTGTAGGGGCGCAACGGGTGGCGGGCAACCTGAACAATCTGCCAGGAGGAGAGGCCGGAAAAAATACTCTCGGTGAGCTTCAGTGACTTACCGCGTAATTTTTTGATCTCATCGGCAATATTCAGCTCATTGTCGTTGCCGACCAATTGTAGCTCTTCGATTTTAGCCTCGAGTTCGGCAATGGGCTGTTCAAAGTCCAGGTAGTCAAGATTCATAATTACTTTAATTCCGGTTGCTTTACTGTCGCACTGGGGCTGTCGAGAGAATTGGCCAAATTATACAGATACTTTATTCAAGCGAAACATTGAACTGTCATTTTGCCGCAATTTCTTTATCGGCCCTGGTTTAACGCTGTGTTAATAGTTTAAGTGTAAGTTGCCAGCACCAAAGTTGTCTCGCAGTTGATGCAGCAGCTCATCGTCGGGCTGTATCGCCCAGTCCGTGCCAAGGGCGAATTCCCCCTCGGCTTTGTGGCAGCGGTATTTTATCTTGATACCACATTGGCCGTTTTTATAGGGTTTGAGCAATTGCTCGAGATTGTCGACGGTGGCCAATGTCATGGCGCTGCCCGAAAGATCAATGGCGAGGCCTTTGAGCATACTTTGCCGGGCTTCGATGAGGGTGCGTACTTCCTGGGCGCGCATTTTCAGGCCGCCGCTGTATTCGTCTTCACTGAGTACGCCATTGACCACGACCATAGAGCCTTTACTGATTTTGTCGCGGCAGGCGGCGTATTGCTCGGAAAAAATAGTGACGTCAATACGCGCACTGTCATCGTCAATGATCATCACGCCCATGACGCCGCGACTGGTTTTGATGGTGCGAATATCGAGCACCAGCCCGGCAACAATCTGCACGCTTTTTGAGGGTTGTAAGGCTTTTAGGCGGCAGCTGATGAAGTTGCTCAGTTCGGCGCTGTACTCCTCAATGGGGTGGCCGGTGAGGTAGAGCCCTAGTGTGTCCCATTCGCCCTGCAGACGATCGCGTAAGCGGAAACGGCGCACCTGCGAGAAAGCGGCGTAGCCAATTTCTGGGGCACATTCGGCCGGCGTGTCGCCAAATAAATCGGTCATGCCGCTGGCGGTATTTTTACTGTGCTGGTCGGCCAGCTTTACGGCCTCTTCCATTGCGGCGAGCATTACGGCACGACTGTAGCCGGGGTCGTCGTTGGGGCCGATCTTATCGAGTGCGCCAGAGCGGATCAGTGCCTCAAGGGCGCGTTTGTTGACCTTGCGAGCGTCGACGCGAGTACAGAAGTCAAAAATATCTTTAAAAGGGCCGCCACTGCTGCGGGCGGCGATAATGTTGGATACCGGGCCTTCGCCCAGGCCTTTAATAGCGCCGAGCCCATAGACCACCGCAGACTCAAGGGAGACGGAGAACTGGAATTGCCCGATATTGACGTCGGGTGGGGTGACGAGCAAATTCATCGCCCGGCACTCATCAATCAGGGTCACCACTTTATCGGTGTTTTGCATATCGGCTGATAACACGGCGGCCATAAAGGCAGCGGGGTAGTGCACTTTCAACCACGCCGTTTGATAGGCGAGCAGGGCGTAGGCGGCGGAGTGGGATTTGTTAAAGCCGTAGCCGGCAAACTTCTCCATTAAGTCGAAAATGTTTTCTGCCAACTCATTGCTGACATTGTTGTTGGCCGCACCATTAACGAAGAGTTCGCGCTGACGGGCCATTTCTTCGGCCTTTTTCTTGCCCATAGCGCGGCGCAGCATATCGGCCTCGCCCAGCGAATAACCGCCGAGTACCTGGGCGATCTGCATCACCTGTTCCTGATAAAGGATAATGCCGTAGGTCGGCTCGAGCACCGGTTTTAAATCGGGGTGTTGGTATTTGGGGTGGGGATAGGCCACTTCCTGGCGGCCGTGCTTACGGTTGATAAAATCGTCGACCATGCCCGACTGCAGGGGGCCGGGTCGGAACAGGGCCACCAGTGCGATAATGTCTTCAAAGCGGCTCGGTAACTGGCGCTTAATCAAGTCCTTCATGCCACGGGACTCGAGCTGAAACACCGCCGTGGTTTCGGCGCGCTGTAAGAGTTGATAACTGCCGGGGTCGTCGAGGGGGATGTCTTCAATCACCACCGGTGATTTGCCGTCTCGTTCATTCTGGGCGTTGGCGTTGTCCAGGGCCCAGTCGATAATGGTCAGGGTGCGCAGCCCAAGGAAGTCAAACTTCACCAGACCGACGTCCTCGACATCGTCTTTGTCGTACTGGGTGACCAGGCCTTCGCCGGCTTCATCGCAGTAGAGCGGGGCGAAATCGGTTAGCTGAGTGGGGGCGATCACCACACCACCGGCGTGCTTGCCGACATTGCGCGTTAGGCCTTCGAGCTGCAGGGCCATCTCCCAAATTTCCTGGGCCTCTTCATCCTGTTCGAGAAAGTCCCGCAGTATTTCTTCCTGATCAAAGGCCTTTTGTAGGGTGATGCCGATTTCAAAGGGGATCATTTTCGACAGGCGATCGGCCAGGCCGTAAGACTTGCCCTGGGCACGAGCGACATCGCGCACCACGGCTTTTGCCGCCATGGTGCCAAAGGTGATGATTTGCGACACGGCTGCGCGGCCATAGCGCTCGGCGACATAGGCAATCACCCGGTCGCGATTGTCCATGCAGAAGTCGATATCGAAATCGGGCATGGAGACCCGTTCGGGGTTGAGGAAACGCTCGAACAGCAAATCGTATTCAAGGGGATCGAGATCGGTGATTTCCAGTGCATAGGCGACTAGAGAACCGGCACCCGAGCCTCGACCCGGGCCGACGGGAATGTCCTGCTCCTTGGCCCAGCGGATGAAATCCATCACGATCAGAAAATAACCGGGGAAGCCCATTTGATTAATAATGTTGAGCTCGAAGTCGAGGCGCTGCTTATAATCCTCAAGGCTTTGGTCGGTGTCGGGGTTGAGCGTAATGCTCTCCAGACGTTTGGCCAGCCCTTCTTCGGATAACTGACGGAAGAAAGATTCGGTGGTCATGCCCTCGGGAATGGGGTATTCCGGCAGCTGGGGTTTGCCCAGTGTCAGGCTCAGGTTGCAGCGCTTGGCAATTTCGACGGTGTTTTCCAGGGCCTCGGGAATGTCGGCAAACAAGGCCTGCATTTGCTCAGTCGACTTTAGATATTGCTGATCGCTGTAGCGGCGCTCGCGACGGGGGTCATCGAGGGTGCGGCCCTCAACAATGCAGACCCTCACCTCGTGTGCCTCGAAATGTTCCTGACGAATAAAGCGCACATCATTGGTGGCGACTACCGGGCAGTCGAGAGTCTGCGCCAGCTCCACCGCGCTGTGGACAAAGTTTTCTTCGCCCGGACGTTGGCAGCGTACTAGCTCGAGGTAAAAACTACTGGGGAAGTCGTCCATCCATTCTTTTAATAAGCTTTGAGCGAGACTATCGCGTCCCCCGGCCAAAGCAACACCGATATCACTGTTATTGCCGCAGAGTGCAATCAAGCCGCCGCCAAGTTCTTTCAGCCAGCTGCGACGAATGCGGGGCAGGCCGTGTACCTGTCCTTCAATATAGGCGCGGGAGATCAGTTGTGTCAGGTTTTGATAGCCAAGGTCGTTTTGCACCAGTAGGGTAATCTGGCTTTGCGGGTCGTCGGTTTTATCGCCAGCAATGGTCAAATCACTGCCACAAATTGGCTTGATACCCGCGCCTTGAGCGGCCTTGTAAAACTTCACCAGGGCGAAGAAGTTGCAGATGTCACCAACGGCAACGGCTGGCATATCGAACTCCGCCAGCTTGCCGATTAAGGGCTTGATGCCAATGGTGCTATCAGCAATGGAGTATTCACTGTGCAGGTGTAAATGAATGAAAGCGGGCGCTTGCGGTGGGAGAGGGGCTGGAGCCTGCTCGGACATAGACGAACCTGATTATCGACTGCGAGCCTAGTTTATAGGCCCGCAGAATGAAGGGAAATGGTGGCTGATGTTAGCAGCTCAACAAGGCGGCTTGAAGGTGTTTTTAAGCCGTGTTTTTAGGCTGAATCGTTACGCTTTGCCGCCAGGGCGCGAACCTCTATGGCCTCGAGAATTAAGTCTAGACCTGTTTTGTCCGTGGCTGGCAGAGCAACATCGCTCTCACCTAAAGGCGTCACTCTGTCGGCCCAGGTAAATAGTGATGCCCCCCAGGTTAAGCCGGCACCAAAGGCAGCGATTAATATCGTCATACCAGGTTTGACACGACCCTCTTCAAGCGCCTCGCAGAGGGCGATGGGAATACTTGCGGTCGAGGTGTTGGCGTATTTACCCAGAGTGACGACGACTTTCTCCATGGGGATTTCAAGACGCTTTGCCAGTGCCTCAATAATACGGGTGTTGGCCTGGTGCGGAATCACCAAGTCGATATCGTCAAGACTGAGTCCTGAATTTTGCAGTACATCGCTACACGCCGCAGCCATGCCATTGACCGCATTGCGGAAGATTTCACGCCCGGAAAAATCCAGAGACACATTAAGAGGCCGGTGTTGGGAAACAGCATGCATGCCGAAGTCGGGCATCGCCAGTAGTTTGCGGGTATCTGGTATACAGCCCAGTTTGCCCTGGAAAAAGCCACTTTTCTGATCAGAGGCCTGTAATACAACGGCGCCGGCACCATCGCCAAAAAGAACGGCAGAATCGCGCTTGTTGGCCCAGTCCATTAGTGAACTAAGTCGTTCCGAGCCGACAATCAAGGCCGTTTTAATGGAGCCAGCCCGAATCATATCCGAGACCATGTTGAAGCTATAAAGAAAGGCGGTACAAGCCGCGTTAAGGTCGAAGCAGGCCGCGTTAGCAGCACCCAGTTTGCCCTGTAACATGGAGGCGGTGTTGGGGATAATTTCATCCGGCGTGGTGGTGGCGTAGGCAATAACATCAACATCGAGTGCGCTAATGCCGGCGCAGGCCAGTGCCCGCTCGGCGGCAACATGGGCCAGGTCGACGTTCATCACGTGGCTGATGCGTCGTGTATTGATACCGGTGCGTGAGATTATCCATTCACTGGAGGTATCGACCACGGTGGCGATGTCTTCGTTAGTTAAAACAGCGGGTGGCAGGAAGCGCCCCCATCCTGTTATTTGAGCGTACTGCATGCGTGCCTCGTTGGCTGTATAGATGAATATGACGTAAATATGTTGGCGTTTATTCTCCAGTACTTGGCTGACAAGTGCAACGAGGCGAGCTGTTTTTTTGTTCTTACCTTGAGTCTATTTGTGAGGTCTCAAGAAAAGAACCAAATAGCAGTTTCTAGCAGTAGGGAGCTTGAGTTGTAGCAAGCCGTATGACAGGGCGAAGACTGATGCTAGTTGTACTCCCGTTCAAAGTGTAGACTCGCGATAAGGTATACAGAGGCCGTTGCTCAATTTGATGAGCGTATTAAAACCATAATTACAAGGAATTAGACTAACATGAAAAAATTATTATGTTTGCTCGTTGCATTTACAGCGGCTTTTTCAGCGCAGGCTGAAACGCCATCAGATCAAAATTTAGCTGTTGTTGATGCCCAGATCGCTTTAGTGCGCCAGGTTGCCAATGCGCAAATTACGGCCATCATCGCTGAGAACGTCTCTTTCACTGCAGGAGAAGCAGAAGCCTTTTGGCCTTTGTACCGAGAGTATAGAGCTGAATTCCAGAAAATTGGCGATGGAAGCCTGGTGCTGATTAAGGATTTTGCAAAAAACTATAATGATATGAGTGACGAAAAAGCAACTGATCTTGCTGATGATGCGCTCAAACTAGAACTGCAAAGAGTGAAGCTTCAGATAAGTTACGCTAAGAAATTCCGCAAGGTTGTTAAACCCGCTAAGGTATTCCGCGTTTTTCAGGTTGAAAATCGAGTTAATGCTGTCAATAGACTCAAGTTGGCTTCTGAAATTCCCTTGATGAAATAATCTTCCCAAAAATGCGGTCTCTGTGTGCCCGTTTTACCCTCCCTTACTTAAGGGGCCGCTTAACACAATTATTGCTAGTTAAGTTTCAGCCTGAAATTGCTCCCATCAGTAAGTCCGCTAGTTTGCTGCGCTGGTATTTTGCATCCCCGTACAAGATTTGATTGTGCTTTTGACGCTTACTGTATAAATGGATAAAGCACTCCCAGGTAAAACCAATACCACCGTGAAATTGAATCGAGCGGTTTGAAGCGAAGGCGGCCATCTCTGAGGCTGATGCCTTGGCCATGCGAGCAAACTTGGCGGCATTTTCGGGCTCGCTGTCAATAGCGCAGGCGGCGTTGTAGGCCAGTGATTTAGCCTGATCAATCATAATCATCAAGTTGACCAGCGGGTATTTCAACGCTTGGAAGTAACCCAGGGGGTGGTCAAACTGTTCCCTGACTTTCATGTATTCAACTGTGGTTTGCAGTTGCCATTCGCCAGCGCCACACATATCTGCGGCAATGAGTGTTAACAGGCCGGGCTGAGCGCGTTCAAGTACGACACAAGCCCCATCACTTAATAACTGCTCGTCATTCACTGGAATATTATTAAAGTGAATATGGGCCTGATCACGGGTCAAATCGATAATGGCATCGGCGATGATGTCGAGCCCTTCACTGCTAACGGAAACTTCATACAGGGCAGAACCTTTACTATTTTTGGCTTGTACAATTAAAGTCTCAACCTTGCGGGCATCTTGCACAAACCAGGCGCTACCGGTGAGCTTGCCATCGACAAGTTCAATATCACAATCTGTCGTTAACCAGGAGCCATTCTTTGGTGTGCTGGCAAGGGTCGCTGTTTTGCCACTAGCGATTTCGCTCAGCAAGCGGCTCGCCGCCGGCGTGTGGCATTCACGCAATACCAGACTGGCATTAGCGGTGGCAATAAACGGTGAGGGTAGGGCGGCGCGGCCCGCTTCTTCCACTAGAGCGCAGAGGGCGACAAGGCTCATGCCCATGCCGCCGTCGGCCTCGGGCACAATGACTGTGGTCCAGCCGAGTTCGACAATTTGCTGCCAAAGACCTTTGTCCCAGAGACAGGATGATTCCCGGTAGGGATCGGAATCTCTGGCGACGAGCTGGTGAAGTTTGTCGGTGGGTAAATTATCCTGCAGAAATTTACGCGCAGTATCGCGCAGCATCTTTTCCTCTTCACCAAAGGCAAAGTTTTTAGCTTGGGTCATTTTTATCTGCTTTTAATCGAGTTTTAATTATTTTGATTTGGCCATGCCCAGTACCCGTTCGCCGAGTATATTGCGCTGAATTTCACTGGCACCCGCCGCAATAGTGATGCCGTAGGAGTTCATATAGGCCAATGGCCATTCACCGCCAGCGGGGGCATTTTCGTCATTGATATAGAGGGTACTCTGGGCGCCGAGAATATCGATGGCAACAGCGGCGGCATCCTGACGAATTTCAGACATCACCAGTTTCACCTGTAGTGGAATACGCAGGGGGTGTTCGCACAGTCCCTCTACTTTGGCGCGGCGAGCGCCCTGTTTTGAACCTTCCTGGCGAATAATCATCTGCATGATTTGATCCCGTAATACGGGGTCGTCGGCGGCACTTTGACCATCGCGGCTAGAATCTTTAGCCAGGTTGATTAAGGCATAGGCATCACCCACAGCACTGGCTTTGTCACTGCCACGACCACTAGAAGGCGTGAGCATTGGTCCGGCGCCGCGCTCGTGTAGCAACGTCGTTTGTGCGACCGTCCATCCTTTGCCAACTTCGTCAAGGCGGTAGTCGTCACTAATTTCTAAATTGTCGAAAAACATTTCGTTAAAGCCAGTTTCGCCGGTTATTTTAATTAAGGGGCGTACAGTCACACCCTTGCCCAGGGCTGATTTAATGGGCACCACAAAATAGGAAAGGCCATCGTACTTGCTCGATTTGTCGGTGCGTAATAATAGAATCATCCAGTCAGCAAAGTGGGCGAGAGAGGTCCAGACTTTGTGGCCGTTAATCACCCACTTGTCACCTTTTCGCTCGGCGAAGGTTTGCACATTGGCCAGATCAGAACCAGCACCGGGCTCACTAAAACCCTGGCACCAAATATCTTTACAGGAAAACAAACCGGGTAATAAGCGTTTTTTTAATGCCGGCTGTGCGTGGAAGTGCATGGTGGGTGCGGCCATGCCGAGGCCGAGAATATTCGGCAAAAAGGGTTTTCTGGCTCGAGCCATTTCCTGATTGGCAACAAGTTGGCAATCTTTACGACCGCCACCTCCTTCGACAATGGGGTAATCACAGCCAATTAATCCGGCCTCGTAGGCTTCGCCCTGCCATTTGCGCAAGTAGTCGAGCTGTTCCTTGTGCATGATTTCGATGGCGGATTGGGGAAGTCTGACCGAGGGTGTGCCAGCATCGTGTTGACTTAACCAGTCGCGGCAATAGGCACGAAATTCTGCCTGCTCGGGCGTGTCTTTTATAGCGTCCTGTGACATGACGTACCTTTTATATTTATCGGCGGCTCAGTGGTGACTCTATTCTATTGCCCTGGAATAATAGCATTGAGTCGTGGCAAATGTCAGTCAGCTGCTTGTTACGGACTTGCTGTCGGCTGAATTATTGTCCTCAGGACAAAGGTCTAAAAATCATTAGTCCTAAAAACCATTTCCAACTAATCAAAGTAAAATAAACATGATTATTCGCTAGGGCAATCGCGTCGTGATTATAACCGGTGCGGGTTCAGGACTCCGTTGCAACCACGCCCTATTGTTAGCAGCGCGGGAGGGTAAAGGTGTGGTTAATGACTTGGGTGTGCCGTCGATGGTAGTGGTGCCTAGGCCGCCCGGGTTTGAAAGTGGTTGCCAATGCCTATTCGTTTACTACGCCAAAAGGCGCGGCGAAATCATTCTAAGTGCCATAGATTATTTTTCAAAATTAATATTTTAATAAATAATGACGCTAACCAGTGCGATAGATCTTTTGCTAAATTTCAGCCTGAAGATTTTGATGCAATTGTGACCGTGCACTTATCCGGCGCGGCCTATTGCCCTCTGGTTGCCTGGCCCCATATGAAAGAAGCTGGTTATTAGGCGCATTGTATGAATAACTCATCAGCCGGGTTGTTCGGTAATATTTTGTCAGGGTAATAATGCAGAGGCAAAAATTGGGTATTTTCGGGTTAATGAATGCCCTTAAGTAAGAGGGGCGAAAATTCAACATCAACATCAACATCAACATCAATATCAACATTAACATTAACATTAAAACCCTAGCATCAATGGCACTTACCCGCATGACAGAAGACATTATGTCGGACCAAAATTACAACCTTGAATCTTCGCCACTGCCAAAAGGCGAAACAGAATTAAAATTTGTGTTTACCAAAACCAAAGAATTTGGTGGTGATGGTGCGCTTTATGTTAATGGCAAGAAAGTTGATGAAATACACATGCTGAAAATGCACATTGCAACTTACTCACTGGCAGAGACGTTTGATATAGGTCGCGACACCGGCACTCAGGTTTCACGATTGTACTCCGACCCGTTTCCTTTCAACGGTGAACTTGATCGCGTATTAATTCGACTGACAGATTAAGACTTAACATACAGCTGTTGGCCTATATTGCTCTAAATAGGCCAACAGCGAGGTTCTACATATCTATACGGTAGCCATCGATTTAAGTGTCGTTAAATATGCCCTGAAGATGAGGTGAAATGCTACTTCTGAGATATTGCTAAAATGCTTTTGTGTCAGTAGGGTTTGCCAAAACTATAAGGCGTTAATGCCCCCGAAAGTAATGAATACAAAAAATAGTTTATCTAATATTCCTCAAAAGAATTTTCAAAAATAAAACCGCTCTTCGCCATGGTAATACGATGGCGATCGCCTTCTATTTTTGCATCCCAGGCCTCGTAGCCGGCATCACCGTGCCAAATGGCAACGCGCTCGCCGTTCTCCGTTTTACCGAGGTGGGTTTCGTAGATTTTGGGGGGTCGCGCTGCAAACACGCTAAGTAATTCATCGACGGAGCCATATTTCGCCAGGTAGTACAGTGTTACCCAGGTGGGAGGCACAAAGTCGAGGGTACGCTCCGTGTGGCGCGCAATAGCATCCCGCGGATTAATCCACTGGTGGTCGTGGATCTCTCCACCGTCGATAATAATTTCTTTGTGCTCGGGCACGCGGGCGGCAAAAAACCAGGTGGTAAAACGCTTTTGGGTGATGGGCGGCGGCGTCCAGTGAGAGAACCAGATAAAGTCTTTCGGATCAGCGTGAATACCCGCTTCTTCGTGCGTTTCTCGTGCCGCTGCAAAACGAGCCGCTTCGGTTTTATCACCACTGGCAGGATAATCATCGGCATCAATACGCCCACCGGGGAAAACCCACATGCCACCGAAGCGGATGTCTTTATTTTTGCGTAGCATCAACGTTTCAATGCCGGTGTCGCTATCGCGCAATAACACCACGGTGGCGGCGGGAATGGCCTCTTCGGTAATCGGCTTATCACCGGGTTTGATAAGGTCAGCGTAGGGGTCGCTGGCGTGCTTTTCAGGTGTTTTGTCGGAGCTGCTCATTATTATGTCCCGCGCGGGGCGCCTTACTGTGTAAATTTCAATGATAGCAAGTGTAACGTATACAGCTTCGGTAGCGAGAGTCTTGTCTCTTCAATCATTCCCCTGTTCTGGTCAACAAAACCAGGCAGATTAATTGGTCAAATTCTCATGCTGAACCGGCGATAATCATTGTTCCATGAATGTAGCCGATTCAGTTTGTAATACTTAATATGAGCGCTGATACCATTTGCCATATATTCGTGATTCGGCAGGAGAGTCTTGAATCCCTTGGGCTCTATCTGCGGAGTAGCTTATTTAGGTATTGGCCTTATTGGGACCTATCTAATGATGGTAGCCATGATGTGGGTACTCTATCGTGATATTTTTAGTGTCGAAACAGCTGAATCTGCAACTCAGGTATGGCTTTAGATGGCTTTAGCCGCTGGTAGGCGTTCCGCTGGCGCCTTTTATCTGTCAATTTATATCGCCAGGCTTCGTTAACATTCTCACTAGCCTGTACGCCGCTCGAAGGATGTGTAGTTGTGTCAGTACTCCCGATGACAATGTATCTGCACCGTGTTAGATTGCCGCTCGACCTTAAGGGTCGAATTTGATGTATTAAGTAGACTTAAAACCAGTATTGAGGAGTGAATTATGGGACGCGTTCAAGACAAAGTTTGCCTGGTAACAGGTGGGGCATCAGGAATCGGCCGTGAGACGGTATTATTATTGGCCGAGCAAGGGGGGCGCATTGTATTGACCGACCTTAATGAAGAGGCCGGGCAATCAGTTGTTGGTGAAATTAAAGCCATCGGTGGTGAGGCTATATTTGTAAAGCACGATGTAGCGTCTGAAGAAAGCTGGAAAAGTGTTGTAAAGACTGCGGTAGACACTTTCGGAAAAGTTGATGTATTGGTTAATAATGCCGGTGTTTTTGTGGTCAAACCCATTCAAGAAACGACTGGAGAAGACTGGGATTTTGTTAATAATGTCAACACCAAGGGTCTTTTCTTTGGTGTTAAACAAGTTCTGCCAGCAATGCAAAAATCCGATGGTGGGTCGATTATCAATATTTCATCCATCTACGGTATGGTTGGCGCCTCAAGTGCCTCTGCTTATCAAGCATCAAAAGCTGCGGTGCGCGTATTTACCAAGTCTGCTGCGGTTGAATATAATGAGTACAATATTCGTGTGAACTCAGTACACCCTGGTGTTATCGCAACCCCGATGACAGCTGATATTATGGCCGATGAAGCTGCAGGTGAGGCTTTATTAGGTGGTGCTATTCTTCGTAGACCAGCCCACCCGAAAGAAATCGCCTGGGGTATTTTATTCCTTGCGACGGATGAATCATCGTTTATGACGGGTTCAGAGTTGGTTATTGACGGTGGTTATACTGCGACTTAATAGCTGTTCCTGAATTCAGATAAACACTGACCCGATAGTGTCCTTAATCTAGAAGTTCACTATCGGGTAGCTCTCTGGTTTGATTGATTTACAATAGCTAAATTCGCCGCATTCCTTTTGACGTCGACTCTTAATCCTGTCCTTTGTTGTAAATAAAGGGTGAAATGATACCTTTCACTTATTGTTGATGATGGCGTGATTGCAATGACGGCTAAGAACAAACAGCTTTTTTCACTATTCAGCATAAAAACACTTTTTGCGTTTCTTCTTTATCTAAAAGATCGATACCAGCGAGACGGCTGCCAGGAAAGTGCTGCAGCACTAACCTATATGACGCTCTTTGCTGTTGTCCCCCTTATGACAATGATGTACAGCATGTTTGCCATTATTCCGGCGTTTCAGGGCTTCGGTGATCAGGTAGAACAATTGATCTTTGAAAACCTGGTACCGGCTAGTGGTATAGAGGTGCAGGCATATTTACGTGAATTTTCCACCCAGGCACGTCAGCTGAGTGCGGTAGGTGGTTTTATTCTTATCGTCACTTCTTACCTCATGTTGTCGAATATTGAGAAAACGTTTAATCGTATTTGGCAGACGGCTGGTGGTCGGCGAGGCTTGAGTAGCTTTTTACTTTATTGGGGGGTGCTGAGTTTTGGCCCGCTACTGATTGGCATCGGTTTGCTGATGCACACTTACTTACTGTCGTTCCAGCTACTGGTTGATGAATTTGACAAGTTCCAACTGAGCTCAGCTCTACTGCAGTATCTGCCCTGGTTAATGACCTGGGCAGGTTTTACCCTGTTATTCGTTGCCATGCCCAATTGTCGTGTGGTTTTCCGTTACGCGCTGTGGGGTGGGCTATTAACGACACTGCTTTTTCAAGTCGCTAAAGGGATTTTTGCTCTCTTTGTGGTGAATTCAAGCTACCACACGATTTATGGTGCTTTTGCTATGGTGCCAATGTTTTTACTCTGGGTTTATTTGTGCTGGGTCATCGTATTGGGTGGCGCGGAGTTGATACGAGCGCTCGAGACTTTTAGCGAGAGCTATAGGCCCTGTTATTTTCCTGACTTTATTGCCGTGTTGGTTGTTTGTGCCCAGTGTTTAGATTTTCAACGTCGCGGTGAAGCCATTGCCGATAGCGATATGCTTAAGGCCGGTCTTGATGGGCAGCAGTGGTCTCGTTTACGTTTACTGTTGTTGGACAAAAAAGTCCTGGTGTCCACAGCTAACAACCGCTATGTATTGACGCGGGATCCATCGAAACTTACTTTGTGGGATCTTAACACTTTGACCGGCGACGGCATTTTTAACAGACCTTCAGAGCGGGGTAGCGAGGTCTTAGCGCAATACCCCTGGTCTGATCGTTTGGTGGCGACTATTGATACTGTCGGTGATCAGGCCAGCGAGCAATTTTCTCTTTCATTGCAGGACTTATTTGATGCACAAGACCCAAGACCCTCGAGCCCAGATGTCGCGACATAAAATGAAGGTACTGGTTTTACTCCTAGGCTTTAGTTTCCTCGCGGGTTGCGAAGAGCTTGTTGAGCCTCATTACAACCTACTAGGAGGCGGTTCTTTAAGATTGACGGAGCTGGAAGGTAAGGTGGTGCTCATTAATTATTGGGCGGAGTGGTGTCGCCCCTGTCGGATAGAAATCCCTGAATTGAACCAGTTTGCGCAGGATCATCTCAATAGTGTTCGAGTTTTGTCAGTCAATTTTGACGGCGTTGAAGGTGAGCAATTGATAGAACAGGTAGCGGCCTTAGGTATAGAATTCGATACGCTCTTACAAGATCCCCGTGATGCTCTTGCTGTGCCTGCCAGCGGAGGCCTGCCAGAAACCATTGTTTTGAACCGTAGGGGCGAGGTGCAAGAGGTTTTACTGGGGCCGCAAACACAACAAAGTTTACAGGCAGTGTTATCATCTATCCTCCCCCCTGAATTTAGATAATAACTGTCATCGCATTGATGAAAAAAATTACACGCTTTTCACATTAAATTCACACTACACTTCAATGGCTTGTAGTAGTAATAGACAAGCCCTTATGCAATAGGCCGTAATCGTAATGACACCAACAACTGTAAAATTTCACAAGGGGGCGGGCAGCCTTGAGCTGGCTTATAGTGATGAGACCCGCTTTACTTTGAGTGGGGAATTCCTACGTGTACATTCGCCAAGTGCGGAAGTGCGAGGTCATGGCCCGGGTGAAGAGGTTCTTCAGCACGGTAAAAAGAACGTTAAAATCTCATCTCTTGAAGCAGCAGGGCACTATGCCTTATTGATTCACTTTGATGATGGGCATAATACGGGAATTTATAGCTGGAGCTATTTAAAAGAGCTTTGCGACCAGCAGAAAGAATATTGGGAAAAGTATTTAAGTATGCTCAATGATGCCGGCTTGAGCCGAGACCCTGAAGAGCAGGCGCTAAAGTTTTTTAATCCCTAGGCTGTTTTTCTTCAGGCGGCTTTTGTGCTGTCGTTATTCTTCTTCATTGAAGTCATAATCCATTTCAGCTCCAGGGGCTTGAATATAGTGCCCTTGTATATATTCAACACCACCCTGCCAAAGTGTAGGGATTAAAGTGGGGCTTTCAACAAAGGGAGCAATACAGCGTTGCTCCCTTTCTTTTAGCAAGCTGATCAGTTGCTGCGTTTCTTCCTGCGCCCCTCCTCCAGCTTTTATACTCTCGATAAGTTGCCTATCTAGTTTGACAAAATTTACAGCCAGTTTTTCTAATACCAATAGAGGATTGCTGGAAAGGCCAAAATGCGTCATGGCAACTTTACAGCCAATGGCGTTGAGCAGCTGAATTAGTGTTTTACTTTGTGCTATGTAGCGACCGGCATCGCTTTCACGTAGTTGAAAGGTGATATTAGCTGGAGGGGTGTTGGCGGTTCTTATGGCCAGCTTTAACCAGGGGCTAAACTTTTTATCATTTATGGTGGCGGCACTGAGGTTAATAAAAAGACAGGTGTTGGGTGCCGTCTTGTGTTTTTCGCCAAGTTTCTTAATGGTTTCGAGAATAACCCAACGATCTATTTTTGTTGCGATTGGACTATCAAATACTTTACCAATGAAATCGGGCGGAATGTTTTCGGGATACTCATCAACTTTTGGTCGCATGAGAACTTCGTAAAACTCTGCGGTTTCATCGTTAAGGCCAACAATGGGCTGAAAGGCGATCCCGATAAGCCGCTTTTCTAGCAAGTGCTGACCAAACAACGTGACTTTTTCTTCAGAGTCGACACTGAAGTCAGTTTGAGTCAATGCATCCATTACATAAACTTTGTTTCCGCCCGCAATATTTGACAAACCTATATCGGCATCCTCAAGGGTTTTCAGGCACTGCCCGATGCATACCTGAGCGGAGGCCGTGTTCTTGGTAATAAGGCCGATACTGGCATTGATTGACAGAAGTATGTTTTGCGCCCCTACCTGGAAAGCCTGTTCGGCGACCTGTTGGCACAAGGTTGCAGCGAACTGTTTGCCTTCCTGCAAGGTAAAGTCAGCAATAACAAAGTTGATGACACCTTGTTTATCTCGGCTATAAACAATGGTGTTGTTCGTTTTCTCTACAACAAAGGTAGCCAGTGCCTCCAATATTTGATCGGCATTATCCTCGTTCGTATCTCTTCGAATTTGTTCATCTTGTTCAGATTGAATACAGAGAATTAGACTATCTTTTCCACCACTGCTTTGAGCTGAGCTAATGGCCACGGCAATATTGTCGAGAGTGACTTGCGGGTCTATCGTCAAGGCCGTCGTTTGCTGGGTTGGGGCCTTGTCAGATGGTGGCGTTATTTCAGTTTCATCAATTTCTTGTAACTCAAGGTTTATTTCGTCGACAACTATCTCGGGTAACTCTAAGTCTATTTCAGATAAGTCTAGCTCAATCGCAGAAGAATCTATTTCAATTTCAGTGGTGTCGCTTTCTATAGTTCCTCCAATATTTGCAACGACATTTCTGACGGTACTATTCTTAATGAGGAGTTGTAGAGCGGCATCACCCTGATATTCGATTTGGCAAATACTTGTTTCGACATCTGTTTTTTGACCGTCTGTTGTGACGAAACTGAGACTAATGGTGGATTTCCCCACCTCCTTTTCAGAATCAAGCGGCTTAAGAAAAGGTTTTATTTCACCCTGGAAGCTGGAATCAATAGTGTCAATGACTGGCGCCATAATAATGTCGTCGGGGTCACTGTAGCCAATAAGCTGGCTAAAGGGTTCATTAGCGTAGATATAGGTGCCATCTTGAACAAGGGCAATGGCATTTTTTGAAGACCCCATTAATTCTTCACAGCGTATTTCAGCAGAGCGATAGCGTTCTTTCCAGTCGAGTTGTACGCGGCGCTGCTCCAGCTGCTTGAGAGTACTGGCTGTGGCGAGTAGAAAATATTGATCTTCGTCTTCGGGGATTACATAGGTGGCTCCCATGCGAATGCCTTCGACAACACTGACAATGTCATTACTATTACTGATGAGTATCGCGGGTACATCAAGGCTCTGGCCACGAATGCTGGCCATTAACTTTTTGGCAGGCAGGGTTGCCGCCTGCAGTTGGCCAATGGCTAAATCCCAATGCCGACTTTGTAATAGTGACGCGAGTTCTTCAGCAGAATCTACGATTTCTGCATCCACTTCATAGGATGCACCTTCGAGTAAGCTGATTATGCGACTGGCGTCACCGCTATCATCACATGCGATGAGTAGATTCAAAGTTCCTTTTTTTGCCATAAATGGTCTTCTTTCGCTACCGGATGATGAAAAGAACCACACCAATTTGGGCGCTCTTATCGTTACTATTTATTGCAGCATTATACGATCCAATGACTATTCCTTGTACATTAATTGGCTTGAATAATGCCTGCTGTGTAGCAAAGTAAAGATAGACATATATAAAAACATACCAATTGATCAGTATTGTAGGCCAGGTGCCGAGTTTATCTTGAATTTAGACGATAGTCGTTGTCGGGAAAGTTAAGGCCTGTTTGGAGCCCGCCCCGGCTTGTTCACACACAAAGCGTGGCACCAAATAACCCGGTAATAGATCCAATAATGCCTGTTGTAGTTGCTGAACTTTGTCGTTGCTAACATCGAAGTGGGCGGCACCAGCCACCTTGTCCAAACGATGAATATAGTAGGGCAGGATGCCGGCCTCAAAAAGCTGTTCCGATAGTGCGATCAGTGTTTGTGTCGAGTCATTGACCTGTTTTAACAAGACCGATTGATTGAGCAATTCAATACCATGGCGTTTTAAGCGTTGCGCTGCTTGTCTTACAGGCTGATCAATTTCATTGGCGTGATTGATATGCCAGACCATTACTACCTGTAATCGTGTGGCTGTCAGCCAGTGCAAGCAGCTTTGGTCAATACGCGAGGGAATCACTAGGGGCAGACGAGTGTGTATACGCAGGCGCTTAATATGGGGGATGGCCGCAATTTGTTCTGTTATCCATAGCAAAAAGTTATCGTTAGCGGCGAGGGGGTCGCCGCCGCTGTAAATTACTTCACTGATGCTCTCATCATTAGCCAGGTAATCCAGTGCCGCCTGCCATTCGTCCTTGCCGAGCGTGTTGTCCTCATAGGGAAAGTGACGGCGAAAACAGTAGCGACAGTGAATGGCGCAGGCCGGACTGATGATTAGCAGGGCGCGCCCGTGATATTTGTGGACAACGCCGGGAATTGGATTGGCGTCCTCTTCGCCCAATGGATCACGACTAAAACCGGGTGCCGGCAGTAATTCCGCGCCAAGGGGTAATACCTGCTTAAGTAAAGGATCGTTGATATCGCCTTTGCGCATACGCTGTACGTAGGGCAGGGGTACGCGAATAGACCAGGCTTGCTGAGCGGCGGAACTGCTGTCGAGTTGTGCAGGATTAATCTCAAGTAGCTTTAACAGTGTGGCGGGGTCGCGGATGGCTGTGGCGAGTTCTTCCTGCCAAGATGGCTGGTGCGTATCGGTGCTTGTGTGGGGTATGATGTCGGCCGTCAAAATGGTCCCTGAATAACGCAAAGAGGTAATAATGGCCAACTATTCTACCAATGAATTCCGCTCCGGTCTTAAAGTCATGCTCGACGGAGACCCCTGTTCAATTGTTGACAATGAATTTGTAAAACCTGGTAAAGGGCAAGCCTTTAGCCGTGTGCGCCTGAAGAACCTGAAGACGGGTCGCGTATGGGATCGCACCTTTAAGTCGGGTGAAAGCCTCGAAGGGGCGGATGTCAGCGAACAAAATATGCAGTATCTCTACAACGATGGAGAATACTGGCACTTTATGGAACCCGAAACTTTCGAGCAGCATCAGGCCGATAAAACTTCTGTGGGCGATACGGCCCTGTGGTTGCGCGAGCAGGACACCTGCATCGTCACTCTGTACAACGGCTCTCCGCTGGCGGTGACGGCGGCCAATCACGTCGACCTGGAAATCACCCAAACCGATCCCGGACTGAAGGGTGATACGGCCCAGGGTGGCACCAAGCCTGCGACCCTCAGCACCGGTGCGGTAATTAAAGTACCGCTGTTTTTAAATGAAGGTGAGTTGGTGAGTGTCGATACCCGCACTGGGGAATACCTCAATCGCGCCAAAAAGTAATCGGCTAATTTTAGGCGACTCAGGTTTTCCCGTGAGCAATAGTCGATTAAAAAATGATCACTGAAGGAGCTGCTTAATCGTGCCGGATGTTAGCGGTACAGCGATTGAGTGGCGCCCGAGCGCGACAAACGACGTCCTTATTAAAAGGGCGCGTTTGCTGACGCAAGTGCGAGAGTTCTTCGCATTGCGCCACGTCCTCGAGGTTGACCTGCCCGTGCTGGGTGAGCGTACCGTCAGCGACCCCCATCTCGATAGTCTGTACACCGAGGCCCCTCGGCATTATTTGCAAACCTCACCCGAATATTTCATGAAACGTCTGTTGGCAGCGGATAGTGGGCCAATCTACGCCCTCGCCAAAGCCTTTCGCGCCGATGATAGAGGGCGTCATCACAATCCCGAATTCACCTTACTTGAATGGTATCGCCCCGGCTGGGATGAAAGCCAATTGATGGAAGAGCTTGCTGATTTACTGGTGAGTGTCGGCTGTGCGGCCAATGCCGGTGCTCTGCGCGTTACCTACCGCGATATTTTTTTGGCCACGGTGAATCTCGATCCTCACCAGGCAAGGCTTGCGGAACTGGCCAAGTTGGCGAGTGATATCGCCCAGCGGGACATGAGTGGTGAAAGTAGAGCTACCTGCCTGGATTTGATTTTTAGTTTTGAAATAGAAGCCCGCTTACCCCCGGGGATCGTGTTTGTATACGACTACCCCGCGTGCCTGTGTGCATTGGCGCAACTGGGTGTCGACGAGCAGGGCGTGACAGTGGCGCGGCGTTTTGAGGTTTTTCTCGATCGTACAGAGCTAGCCAACGGCTACTTTGAGTTGCTCGATGCCGCTGAGCAGCGCCGCCGCTTTAGTGAAGACAACCGTCAGCGTAAAACGATAGGCAAGGCCGAAATGCCGGCTGATGAAAAGTTATTGGCGGCCCTCGATGCGGGCCTGCCGTCTTGCGCTGGGGTAGCGCTGGGTATAGACCGCCTATTAATGCACCTTGTCGGCGCGCAGCATATCGACGAGGTTATCGCCTTCCCCCATTAAGCAGGCAATTAAAACACTTGTTGAAAGAGTCGATTAAAATTGGCGGCCGGTCGCCTTTGGGATAACTTTAGCCTTTAGTCACCGCCGCAGCCTTCAAGCCCGTGATCCATCTTTTCGGCCGGGTCGTCGTCATTGGTTGAGCCGACCACTTTTGCCGGCACTCCGGCGACGATGGAGTGGGGCGGCACATCTTTTAACACCACACTGGCCGCCGCAATTTTTGAACCTTCACCTATTTCTATATTGCCGAGCACTTTGGCGCCGGGACCAATCAATACGCCGCGCCTGACTTTCGGGTGGCGATCACCCGATTCTTTGCCGGTGCCGCCCAGCGTCACCGATTGCAAAATCGACACGCAGTCTTCGACCACCGCTGTTTCGCCAATCACCAGGCCTGTGGCGTGGTCAAACATAATGCCCTTGCCAATTTCTGCGGCGGGATGAATGTCGACGCCGAGTACCACGGAGATGCGGTTTTGCAGTACCAGTGCCAGCGGTTGGCGCTGGTTGTGCCACAGCCAATGGGCAACGCGGTAGGCGGTGAGAGCGTGGAAACCCTTGTAATACAGGAAGGGTGTGGAAAAATCGTGGCTGGCGGAATCGCGTTCGTAAATTGCAATAATATCGCAGCGCGCCTTGTCGATAATTGTCGGCTCACTGCTAAAAGCATCGTCAAAAACTTCCCGCACCAATAATGCGGGTGTGATGTCGCTGTGTAATTTATTCGCCAAATGAAAGCTCAGGGCAGCGGCTAGATTATTGTGATTCAAAATGGTCGAGTGTAAAAACCCGGCGAGCACGGGCTCGTGGCTAGCGGTGACGGAGACCTCTTTGACCAATTGTTGCCAGAGGCTTTCGTTACTGTGATCGTTGCAGGGGCTTTTGTCGGAAGCGGCGAGCGTTTGCTTTGTAGGTGTCATCATTGAGTCGCTATTTTTAACGTAGAGACATTATCCGAATCCTTGACCTAATTATCCAGTGGTGTACGGGCAAGCAGCCATATTTCTACCGACTTCGCCCCCGCCTTAAGTAAAGTTTGGCTCAGTGCCTGTGCTGTACTGCCTGTGGTGAGCACATCGTCTACCAGGGCAACGCGGGCACCCTGTAAAATCTTGCTGGCCCGGCCTGCTGCAAATGTATTGTGGGATATACGTTGGCGTTCCTTGCGTGACATGTGGTGCTGGGCTGGTGTATTGATGACACGTTTTACGGCCCGTCGACAGTGTTTAATATTCAGCTGTTGAGATAGTTCACGGGATATGACAGCGCTTTGATTAAAGCCTCGTGTAAAGCGTTTTTTCCAATGTAGAGGGACGGAGATTAATAGATCCGGCAGTGAGCACTTGCCACTGTCGACCTGTTCTTTGATATGTTTTGCCAGTAGTTGCGAAAGCACTTTTCCGGCGCTGAGCTGGCCGCCAAATTTAAAGCGCTGTAACAATAGATCGACAGGGTATTGATAGAGTAGAGGTGTTTGTACGGAGCTAAAGACTGGACGCTGACTTTGGCAGTGACCACAAATACCCAGGGTATTGAGGGGGGTGGCACAAATTTCGCAATGTAGCCCCAGGCGAGGCAGGTTTTCTTCACAGGCATAACAGAGGTCGATGTCGTGCTCAGCAGACAAACCGCAAAGCAGGCAGGCTCCAGGTAAAAGCTGGTAACTGGCGTTAGTGAATAGGCGCTTTAGACCAAAGCAATGGGTTGCTTTAGTGGGTTTTTTTAGCGTGCTGCGTAGGGCTGGCTTCCCTGTATCCATATCAAAAAATCCTTTTTTGATGTGCATTGCGATGTCTTTTTTAGTGTTTTTTTTGGATCGTGATCAGTTCTTTATTGATGAGAGCGCTAGCATTCCGGGAACTCCTTTCTCGACGCCCTCTCAAAGGCCTTATGAAGAGTTTAGTACAGAATTTACGTTGGCGAACAGTTGGGCGCAACGCCCGGAAGAAAGTGACGTTTGTTTTTTGTCTAATGGCATTGGTGAACACGGTGGCAGCGCAGACTAAAAATGGTTTTGATCTGCAGGGCAGCCTGGTGCCGGCAGCGGAAATTCTTCGGGGTGGGCCACCTAGGGATGCTATCCCGGCCATCGATAAGCCGATATTTATGTCTGCAACTCAGGCAGCTCTCGCCGCCAAAGAAAGAGTGATGGGTGTGTATTTTAAGGGCATCGCCAAGGCCTATCCCATCCGCATGCTTAATCGCCATGAAATCGTCAACGATACTTTTGCTCAAACAGGTGTGGTGGTTTCTTATTGCCCCCTGTGTGGCAGTGGCGTGGTTTTTCTCTTGCCGCAGAGCAAGCAAGTCAATACCTTTGGTGTCTCGGGCTTGCTCTATAACAGTGACGTGCTGCTCTACGATCGTGAGAGTGAATCCCTCTGGTCGCAGTTGATGTTGCAGGCGATCAGCGGCCAACGTAGGGGAGAGGCCTTGACCTTGTTGGCGGCCACCTACACCTCATGGGGCGAATGGCAAAAGCGCTATCCGAGTACTTTATTACTTTCTGGGGCCAGTGCCCCGGGTGTGAGCTATAACACTAACCCCTATGCCGACTATGAAAACTCAGAACAATTGTGGTTCCCCGTGGGGCAAGAGAGTGCTGCCTTGCGGGCAAAAGAGCGCGTGCTGGGGCTTTCCATTAACGGTGTTGATAAAGCCTACCCCTACTCGGAACTGGCTAATTCATCGGCAGAGTTTGAGGATGTTATCGGCGGCCAGACCGTGCGGATAATGTGGTCCGAGGCCGGGCAGAGTGCTTATGCCCTCAACGGTGAGGGGCGACAGCTGCCAAGTGTGAGTGCCTACTGGTTTGCCTGGTTTGGTTTTCACCCGCAAACGCAAATTTATCGTGCTAATAATAAATAGACGTGTAAATACAGTTGTGCATCACTGCCCAATTAGCGAAGGTCTTTATGGCATGGCATAATTCGCGCTAATTATTGCGATTTAACATGTTATTAATTCTATGAATATACGCCGTATTGATTTAAATCTGCTGGTTTATCTGGATGTTCTTCTTCACGAGCGCAACGTCACCAAGGCGGCAGCGCAGTTGGGCATTACCCAGCCAGCAATGAGCAATGGCCTGCGGCGTTTGCGCGATCTGTTCGAAGACCCGCTGTTGATTCGCACCAGTGATGGCATGAGCCCCACCCAGCGGGCGCTTGAACTGCAACCCCAAGTGCGCGATATCCTCGCTAATATTGATAAGGCAGTACAGCCCCAAAAAGACTTTGATGCACTCACCGCGCAGCGCGTGTTTCGCATTATGGCCAGTGACTATGCGGAGTCGACACTAATTGCGCCCTTGCTCAGCGAACTGTCACGCCTAGCACCGGGTATTACCCTCGATATTCTCACGCCCAGTGATGTGCGCCTGCAAGATGTGGAGCAGGGCCGGGTCGATATGCTCTTGAACCGCTTTGACGAAATGCCCCAGTCTTTCCACCAGCTCACCATGTGGGAGGATGATTTCTCCTGCTTGCTCAGTGTCGATAATCCCCTGCTGAGCGAATTTAGCCTCGACAACTACCTGCTCGGCCGTCATGTCTGGGTCAGTAAAACCGGTATGGGTGCCAGCGTGGGCATGAACCCCCGTGATGCCCAGCGTGTGGGCCGGGTTGATGAGGCTCTCAAAAATATCGGCAAGACGCGCCACATTGCGGTGTTTACTCGCCACTATCAGGTGGCGGCCCAGCTTGCTCAACAGCCCGACCTGATTGTCACCATTCCCACGCGCCTGGCGCGTTTGCAGTTGAGCAACAAACAGGTTGCTTTGCGGTCACCCCCTTTTGAAATCCCTAGCTTTGAGCTGAAGATGGCCTGGAGTCCCCTGCTGCAACACAATTCCGACCACCAATGGATACGTCGCTTACTGGCCGATATTGCCCGGCGCGAAGGCCTGCTTTAAGGGTCATGCGGGCCGGGTAAAATACGTACGGTGAATACCGGGAATAAAAACGATAAATTAGATAAATCACCCGGCACCGGACTAGAATACAGAGCTTAAGTTGGGGCCTGATCACAAGCCCTGTTGATTGAATCATTTTGAGAGTGCAGCCCATGAGCGAACGAATCGAGATTGGCGGATTACAGGTCGCCAGCGAACTTTACCAACTGGTTAATGAGCAGGTTATTCCGGGTACGGGGATTGATAGCGATAAATTTTGGGCCGATTTTGAGTCCATTCTCAACGACCTGGGGCCACGCAATGCCGAGTTGTTGGCGATACGTGAGAGTTTGCAAGCGCAAATTGATCCGTGGCACGAGGCGCGAGCGGGTCAGCCCCACGATGCTTCTGCCTATCGTCAGTTTCTACAGGACATTGGCTACCTGGTGCCGGCGGGCGATAGTTTTTCTATCACCACTGAAAATGTCGATGCCGAGATTTGCTCCATCGCCGGGCCGCAGTTGGTTGTACCCATCACTAACGCACGCTATTCACTCAATGCGGCCAATGCCCGTTGGGGTAGTTTGTACGATGCGCTCTACGGCAATGACGTGATCAGTGAAGAGGGCGGCGCCGAGAAGGGGCCGGGGTATAACGCGGTGCGTGGTGCCAAGGTTGTCGCCTACGGTCGCGACCTGCTCGACCAAAGTGCGCCTTTGGCGAGTGGCTCTCATCACAATGCCGTGGCTTATTACATTGAAAATGGCGCTCTTGCCGTTACCTTGAAAAGTGGCGATGTCGTCACTCTTGAGCGTGTAGAGCAGTTGCTAGGCTATCTAGGTGATGCGAAAAAACCAGAAAGTATCCTGTTAAGAAATAATGGCTTACACATCGAAATTCAATTCGATACTAGCCACTATGTCGGTCAGGATGACGCCGCAGGTATCAAGGATTTATACCTTGAGTCGGCTATCAGCACAATTCAGGATTGCGAAGATTCTGTCGCCACCGTTGATGCCGAAGATAAGTGCACGGCTTATAGCAATTGGCTGGGCTTGATGAAGGGTGACCTCAGCGACTCCTTTGACAAGGGCGGCAAGACTGTCAGTCGCACCCTCAATGCCGACCGGGTTTTCACTGCTCTTGATGGTGGCGAACTGAGCCTGCCGGGCCGCAGCTTATTGCTGATTCGCAATGTCGGCCATTTGATGACCAACAATGCCATTCTCTACGACGGTGGCAAAGAAGTGCCCGAAGGCATTATGGATGGCGTGATTACCTCATTAATTGCCCTCCACGATTTACAGGGTAATGGCCCCTATCAAAACTCGCGCACCGGCAGTGTTTATATCGTTAAGCCGAAAATGCACGGCCCCGACGAAGTTGCCTTTACCGTGCAGTTATTTGCCCGCATCGAGCAGGCACTGGGCATGGCAGAGCGCACATTGAAAGTCGGCATTATGGACGAGGAGCGCCGCACCACGGTCAACTTACAGGCCTGTATTCGCGAGGCCAGCGACCGGGTGATCTTTATTAACACCGGTTTTCTCGATCGCACCGGCGATGAAATGCACACCAGCATGGCAGCTGGCCCCATGGTGCCCAAGGGCTTGATGAAACAACAGGCCTGGATTAACGCTTACGAAGACTGGAATGTCGATATTGGTCTTGCCTGCGGTCTAAGTGGCAAAGCACAAATTGGTAAGGGCATGTGGGCCATGCCCGATTTGATGGCCAATATGATGGAGCAAAAAATTGCCCACCCACAGGCCGGTGCCAACTGTGCCTGGGTGCCATCGCCGACAGCGGCCAGCCTGCACGTGATGCACTATCACCAGGTGAACGTTGCAGCGCGCCAGCAGGAGCTGATCGGTCACCCCCGAGCCAGCCTCGACGACATACTGACCATCCCCCTGTTGGGTGATATCCAGCTGTCTGCTGAAGACATTGAGCGTGAGCTGGAAAACAACGCCCAGGGGATTCTCGGCTACGTGGTGCGCTGGATAGACCAGGGTGTGGGTTGCTCGAAAGTGCCCGATATCAACCACGTCGGCTTGATGGAAGACAGGGCGACGCTGCGTATTTCCAGTCAGCATATTGCCAACTGGTTGCGCCATAAGGTTTGTTCTGAGGAACAAGTGCTGGCGGTACTGAAGAAGATGGCGGTGGTGGTTGATGGTCAGAACACCAACGACGCGGCTTATCGCAGCATGGCGGCAGACTTTGATGGCAACATCGCCTTTCAGGCAGCGTGTGAGCTGGTCTTCAAGGGTTGCGAGCAGCCCAGTGGTTACACCGAGCCGGTATTGCACGCCATGCGCCGTCGTGCGAAGTCATCTGCTTAACAGCTGCGGCCTTATAAAGCTCGCTGCTCATGCCCTGCATGGCCGCGAGTTTTTGTTTGTGGGCGATAGAAGGATGTTGTGGTCATCGGGCTAAGTTCTAGCGTTAGGTCTTAGCGACAGGCCTTTAGAAGCTGACCTTAAGGTTGACGAAAGTCATCTGCTCAAACAGATTACCCGCCTGGTATTCCAGATATTCTTCATCGCTAATATTTTGCAGGATAAGCGCCAGATCTATGTTGGCGTCATCTATTTGCCAGCCTTTACTGATCTTTACGTCGTAGCGGTGCCAGCTGGGTACGTTGGAGCCTCTTTGCCAGTTTGTTTCAGATTGATGGAAGAATGAGCCGCTAACACTCCAGCCATCCGGTAGCTGTTTGCTTACGAGCATGCTGGCGATATGGTTTGAGGGACGAAAATTATTCTCTTTACGGGTATTGCGATATTGAGCAGAGACTAGCCAGCTAATATCTGGGCGCCATTGAATTTGAGTTTCGTAGCCACTGGTTCTATCACTTTCGGCATTTTCCAATTGGCGGAATTTGCCATTAATGTCATTGCTGGGATGCTTTATGTATTTGATACCATCATCGAGATATTCCCTAAAGAGTCGATAATCAAGGCTGAGTTTGTTATCAAACCAGTAGCCAAGATAACCAAATTCATAGGTTTGAAATTTCTCAGAACCAAGGTCCGGGTCAGTGATAAAAAGTAAGTCGGCAATGGCACCAGAATCCAGCTCCCGCTGGATAACGCGTTCCTTTTCATAGAGAGAGGGCTGGCGATAGGCGAGACTGCCACTGATACGAAAGTGGTGATCCTGATTAAGGTGATACTTAATGGCCAGCCGGGGTGAGAACTCGGGGTCATCGTTTTCATGATCCTCGGCCATCACGCCAAGGTTGGCTCGCCAATATTGATTAAAAGACCAGTCGATATTACTAAAGAGAAAGTAAATCGTTTCGCTAGAATGAGAATTTGTACTGAACTCGGCCGGAGCTGTTAATTTTTGGTGACGAATACCGGCGCCCCACAAAAAGTTACTTTCATTATTTAGGGCAATAAGATGTTCGAATTCAAGGTCGTATTGCTCATACTCTCGTTCGCCATCTTCGATTTCGATCAATTTATCGGATTGGCTGGGGTAGAGAGCGTTGAGCTCAAGGGCGGTAATATCGAACTCTTCTGTAAGTAATACCTGATTGCTGCGATCGTATTGACCAAGGTTGGCCGAGGTATTAATTTTGACTGTATGACGTCCCCACTGGTGTGCCCAGCGTAGAGAAAACCACTGTGCATCGATACCCTCATTGGTGAAATCTTCGGGCCTGTCACCATCGCCGAAGCCGAAATTACCATCGCTATAGCCTAGCTCCCACTGAAATTCATCAAAGAGAGAGGGCGTGTAAACACCCTGTAGGGCAGCACTGTCGGCATAGCTTTGATCGTCGAGATGATCGAAACCCTGATTTTCACGGTAGTTGGCCCGCAGTGTGTAAGCCGCTGCGCCCGCTTTAAATGAGTGTCGCACGCTGGTATTGCGCGTATTCCAGTCACCGGTGGTGTAACTTATTTCTGTGCCGCTGGCGGTTAAGGGGTTGCGCGTAACAATGTTGATGGCGCCTTGCACAGCATTAGCCCCGTAGGCGGCAACGTTGGAGCCTCGAACCACTTCGATATAGGCGATGTCGTTACTGAGGAGGCCGAGTGATTCCCAGGACACCGACGAGTTGATGGGGGTGTAAACACTTCTGCCATCGATACGAATTTCCAGGCGCCCTGGTAAACGGTCGCTTTGTCCATTTACGGTCACACCTTGAATGGAGGCGTTGGCGTAGAACACCTGGAATCCAGGGGCTAATTTAAGTATGTCGACAAAGTTGACCATGGGCATGGCGTCGATCATGTCCCGGGTGATTAAGGTGACAGATGAGGGCGCCTTAGACAGGGGCATGCTGTAGCGGGTGGCGGCCTCGACGTTGGGAATAGATTCTAAAAAGGCACTTTCAGAATAAGCTGCAATGTCATTTGCAAAGGTGGCGTGATTTGAAAGGATGAGGCCTGTTAGTAGAATTTTGAGAGAAAGTTGAATGACTGTTTTGACTTGCTGCCGGTAACTACAATACATAGAGAATTTGGCCTTAATTTATTTTTATTATTATTATACCCTTATCCCGTAGATATCCTGTGGTTTTGGCGATTAACGGTAGTTTTAAAAACTTAGGTGTTTGTCCCGTTTTATCTGAGAGGATTTTACGGCGTAGGGGTATTAATCTCAAACTCTTCAACGGATGCTGATTACTCGGCCACCCGCTAAATTCCCTACTTAGATAGGTAGGTTGCGTAGTTCTGCATCAGGCTCACTGGCAGTCCACAGCGTGTCGAACTCATTGGCAAGCTCGGTGGCGTCCAATGGCGACCAATACACGGCATAACCCGTATAACGATTCAACGACTGTTTATAAAGAATACCTGTTTGGTCGGTGAGCATAAATTCGGTATGAGACGTTTTACTATGAGGTTTGAGAGTGCGCATCTGCACTCGGCTTGGTAGCCGATGGTAAAGGTGGAGTAAGCGGTGCCCATTTTGTACTAGCTGCTGCGAATGTTGCACCAGAATATGGATTTCGGCATAAGGATGCTGGCTGGCGAAATTGAATAAATTCGTCCGTAATTCATCGTTGTCGAAAATTTTGGGGTCCAGGCTCGGGCTGAAAATACGAATCTGGCGATGAGCTCTCCGCGCGAGAATGTTTGCTTGATCTCGGAAACCTTCAACGCCATCCAGGTTAATATGACGGCGTTCCCCTTCGCTGATATCGACGGGAGTGGATGCCACGCGGGGGCTTAAAAAATGCTTTAGCGCGAGTGTCATGTGTTGGTGGGGAATACCTACGTCGTCAAAAACAGGGCCATCAGCTTCGAATTTCATCCCCTCATAAAAGGGCAGAGCGTGGACCTGTGCATCTAGCTGAATGCTGCCGGTGTTCATCGTGGACGCATAACGAATAATCTGACGCATAAGGGCAGAGCCGACCCCCTGCTCTCTGTGGGCTTTTAATACCGCCATGCGGCCGACCTTGTCGCCGAGCAAACGTGCGGTGCCCATGGGGATGTTGTCAGCACCGTAGGCGACCCAGTGCGTAGCCTTATTATCTTCTTCGCCAAATTCTTCTGATTCAGGAACCCCTTGTTCGTCAATAAAGACCTGGCGACGAATATCCATCAATACCTGCTGGGATGTCGCCCAATCGCATTGTTCAACATCAATGGGGAAAAACTCGGTGTCGCTTACATCGCTATCACTCACTGTTAATCTCCTAGCCGTTACTATTTGTTGAGTTATTCGGAAATAAAGAGCACTTATCGGACACGCTTTTTATAGCATGTTTCGAATGCTGAGTGATTTGCTGCTTATCACGAAACCCCGAGTGACTTCAGTTTCGTCGGGTTTACTGTTGCTGCGAGTTAATTTCTTGGATAATGGGGCAAATAATTGATTTTTCTTAGGTGTCCTGTGTCAACAATGCTTTGCCGCTTCCTTCTTATACCCATGCTCCTGTCGATAAGCTTTGTGGCTTATTCACAAGCGCCCGCGATTATCGATTACGGT
Source organism: Candidatus Reddybacter sp. (assembly GCA_041277045.1). GTDB lineage: Bacteria > Pseudomonadota > Gammaproteobacteria > Pseudomonadales > Porticoccaceae > Reddybacter. Next base: position 665,376 of record JBGFSY010000002.1, read on the forward strand.
TCCCGCTTTCACCCGGTGGTTAGTGACAAAGGCATGGTGGTTTCCCAATCACTACTGGCCAGTCAGATCGGTGCCGATATGCTAGCTCAAGGCGGTAATGCGATTGATGCGGCCGTGGCCACTGGCTTTGCCCTGGCGGTGACACTGCCCCAAGCGGGCAATATTGGCGGTGGTGGTTTTATGCTGGTTTATTTGGCGCAGCAGCAACGCACCATTGCCATTGATTACCGAGAAATTGCCCCACTCTCTGCCGATAAAAATTTATTCCTCAATGAATTGGGTGAGGTTGATGAGGCGAAAGCGCGCTTTAGTCACGCAGCCGCTGGCGTGCCGGGCAGTGTCGCTGGCCTGGTTCACGCTCTTGAAAACTACGGTGATTTGCCACTAGCGACGGTATTAAAACCTGCCATCGAACTGGCTGAAAACGGTATCACGGTTACCCAGCCCCTGGCTTATTCCCTGGCTCATGCTGAACAACGACTACGAAAATGGCCGGCTTCTGCAGGTTATTTCTTCCGCAAAGATGGCAGCATGTTGCGCCCCGGTGATCAGTGGCAGCAGCAGGATCTAGCCACAACGCTGGGCAAAATCGCCAGTCAGGGCCGGGACGGTTTTTATAAAGGTAGCGTGGCCGATAAAATTGTTGCCGAGATGGATCAACACGGGGGCTTAATAAGCCTTGAAGATCTCGCCAATTACAAAGTGGTGGAGCGCAAGCCCGTTACTGGCAGTTATCGTGGTTATACCATTGCCGCGATGCCACCGCCCTCGTCCGGCGGGGTGCATTTAGTGCAGATGCTGAATATTCTCGAGGGCTGGGAGCTCAATAAGCTCGGCCACAACAGTGCCGATTATTTACACCGTTTAATTGAAGCCATGCGCCGGGCTTATGCCGATAGAAGTGAATATCTGGGTGATCCCGATTTTCACCCGGTACCGGTGGCTCAACTCATCGACAAAACTTATGCGCAAACATTACGACAGGGCATTAACCTTAATAAAGCCAGTGCCTCCAGCGACATTGCACCGGGCTTAAAGACGTCTTATGAAAGCCCGCAAACTACTCATTTCTCGGTCTGGGATGATGCGGGCAATGTCGTCAGCAATACCTATACCCTGAATTTTTCCTATGGTAGCGGCATCTCCGTCGCGGGCGCGGGGTTTTTACTCAATAATGAAATGGATGACTTTTCTGCCAAGCCCGGTGTACCCAATGCCTATGGTTTGATTGGCGGTGCGGCCAATGCCATTGGGCCGCACAAGCGACCGCTGTCATCGATGACCCCAACCATCGTTTTCAAACAGGGCCAGCCCGCATTTACCACCGGTAGCCCGGGGGGCAGTACGATTATTAATACCGTGCTACAGACCGTGTTGAACGTTGTTGATTTCGAGATGAATATCGCCGAGGCGGCTGCAGCACCACGTATTCATCATCAATGGCAGCCTGACAAAGTATTTGTCGAGCCGGGCTTGAACATGGATACGCGTCGCTTACTTGAGGCAAAAGGTCATACGGTTGTACCTTCTTCACGTGTGATTGGACGCACCCAAACGATTAGTAGTGATGGAGTTCATACCTATGGTGCTAATGATCACCGTTGGCCGGGAGGTGGGGCGGTCGCTGAGCCAGTCAAATGATGTGACTGGCTCAGGTTGGGGGAATAGCTTAGACCGGGTTATCGAGTAAACGGTTGAGTTCGGATATGCTGACATAGCCCATGCCACTGGCCAGATTCATCATTGCGTCGAGATGGGTCTTGCGGCTGTAGGCAACTCTGAGATTAGTGGCCGCAGAAATAACGGATATCTTGTAAAAAGATAATACTTGGTAGTAATACAGCTTTTTCAGATCCACTTTATTGCCACTGAGAGCTTCGTAATTTTCGAGAAACTCTTCCGTAGACATAAGGCTACTGGCCAGTAAGTTACCGTCCTCATCGGAACCGCCAAAAATGGTCAGGCTAGCCCAGGCCAGGTCATCGTGATAGTCGCCGAGATAAGCCAGCTCCCAATCGAAGATGGCATTGATTTTTAAATCATCGGTAAACATAAAGTTGCCACTGCGATAATCGCCGTGCACCAGCACGGGTTTCTCGACGATGGGCATGTTTTCTTTCAGCCAGACCACCGCGCGCTCCATAATAGGATGGGCGCTGAGAGTGTCTTCATTCCAGGCACGTTCCCACAGACCAATGGCTGTTTCTAAGGCTAGGGTGCTGTTGTGTTCAGGCACATCGAGGGTGCTCAGCGCTTTATTCCTCCAATCGATCGCGTGGATGTCGACCAGAATTTGCACAAATTGTGGGCCCAGCGCAGCGCGGTATCGCGGATTAAAATACATACCCACACCACTCATTTTCTCACCAGCGTCAGCAGGTTGCACTGTGCCTTCAAGAAACTCTGCCACCAGAGCGGGCTGGCCAAGTATTTCTCCCTCAGGGTCAATCCAGAATACTTCAGGTATGGGCACCTCCCCCGAGGCTGCTTGCATTACCTGAAATTCCCTCATGCGATGGGTTTCAACGATGGATTCTTTGGGTTCCATGCGGAGCATTAACTTGCGAGTTTCACGAGCGCCGGAAGGCCCTTGCCAAAGTAAATCAAAGGTAAATTGTTCCTTTGACGCACCGCCAGACAAACGTTGCAAATCCTGAACCTGTAAATCGGTTTGTCCCGTTTCTTGCTTTAAAAATTGCGTTAGCGGTTCCTGGAGCCGGGTGAAATCCATATCCTGGGTGGCTGCCGTGTTGCGATTATGAAGCTTTCGTAAAAACACTTCATCGACGGCCGTTTCAACGGGGTAGCGACTGCGTATGTCTGCTATCCATGACTCGGTGGGTTTGGCGCGAAGTGCTTGAGTAGGCGTGTAAATAGTTGTCATTATTTGCCTCAATATCGGTTAATTAATGCTCTTTTGGAAAAGGTTTATGCCTTGTCCAATAAACGTTGCAGGGCAGAGGTACCAATATAGCCAAAGCCACTAATCATGTTCATCATGGCGTCCAAATGGGTTTTTTGGCTATAACTGGTGCGCAAACTCGTGGCTACTGCGATAACTGCTGTTTTGTAATAGGAAAGGACTTCAAAGTAAAAAAGTCGTTTTGGATCGACCGTGAAGCCACTCATTTCCTGGTATTTGTCGAGGAATTCTTCTTTGCTCATGAGACCGCTGGTAAGCACTTCGTTGTTTTCTGGTGTGCCCAGAATTTTCAGCGTGGTGTAAGCGAGGTCTTCGTGGAAGTCACCAATATGACTGAGTTCCCAATCAAGAATGGCATTAATTTGGTGGTCATCGGTGTACATAAAATTACCACTGCGATAGTCGCCATGAACAATCACTGGCTTTTCAGTGATCGGTAGATTGTCGCGTAACCAACGTGCTGCATTTTCAATAATGGGATGAGCTTCAATAGCATCTTCTTGCCAGACCCTCTCCCACCAGGTTAATGACCAGTCGTTGCCCTCAGTAGAATTGTCCTGCGGCTTGTCGAAGGCGGATAAATCTTTTTCCCGCCAATCAACGTTATGAATATGGGCCAGGTGCTGTACAAATTGATCTTTCAGTGCCTCTCGCAATGCAGGCTCAAAGTACATACCCAGGCCACTGGCTTTGTCACCACCTTCTGGTTGTACGGTACCTTCGAGAAAGCCGGCAATGAGAAAGGGGTGATCCAAGTTGTCCTTCTCAGGGTCGCACCAAAACACTTTGGGTACGGGCACTTCGCCCCACATAGCCTGGAGCACTTGAGCCTCGCGAAGCCGGTGGGTTTCGACGATCGACTCGCTGGGGTCCATGCGTAAAATAAGCTTGTGGGTAGCGCGTTCACCCGAATCCTGAATCCAGTCCAGGTCGAAGGTAAATTGTTCTTTGGAGGCACCACCCGATAGGCGTTTTAGATTAGTCAGGCCGATATCGTTTTGGCCAGTAGTTGTTTTGATATAACGGGTTAAACGCTCTTCGAGATGTTCGAAGTTTGTTTGATGGGCGGCCGTATTATTGCGTTGACGCAATTTTTTGGTCAGTGTTTCGTCGATGATACTTTCAACGGGGTAGTGTTCCCGAATATGTGTGATCCATTGTTCGGTGGGCTGGGCCCGGTTTTTCAGTGTTTGCGTGTAATACGTCATGGTAGCGATTCAACGGTTATTATGTGGAGGAACCGATTAGGTAACCATTTTTGTAGAGCAAATCGTTGATATCGGGTTGCTGGTCGGCTTCAGGGTCAAAACCAAGTCCTTTCACCCATGAGCGCTCACGGTTTTCCAGGGTACTAAAAAAAGGCTTTAGCTGGCTTTCAAAGGTGTCGCGAACAGAGCCTGACATATCCGGTTGTAATTGGATAAATTCACAGAGGAATTCTTTCATATGCTCATTGCTACCGCGGATAAAAGGGTAGGGGCGCATGGCTGTTTGGTCATCCGCTCGGTCGTGTTGAAAGTGTTGGTTAACCTTTTCAACCACGTCTTTGAGGCTTTTATTTAAAGAATTATCGCTTTCAACAGTTGCGATTACATCGCGTAGTATATTTTTGTATTCCTGGTTTTCGAGTAATTCATAATGGAAAACCTTATCTTGAATGGTGCTTAAAAACCCCAGTGTGGCGGCAACAATACCGGCTTGTTCCTGGGCAAAGCGATCGGTTAGATTGGGCATGACGACTTCTTCAATAGTCTTCTTCATGCCGGATAAAAACTGTTCTATTTCAGGACTCATAACACAGGGGTTTCCCGTTGATTATTTTAGGTTATTCGAAGATTAAGTTGTCCCTGCCGTATTGAGTACAGACAGAGACAAATAATGATATTTATTAGAGCTTGTCGTTGACCGTTTCTTTACACAGATCTTGCACTTCACCCCAACCGATAACGCCCTGCATATCCCAGCGGCACAGTGACTGAACCAAATACATAAGCGGCCATGCCATCCAGGGATTGGATGTCATGGGGGTGCCGGTAAACTGATGAACTTTACCGCGTACATCTTCTACTTCCAGTTCGAAAAACTGATGCAGGTAGCCATTGCGACGGATTTTTCCGGTGCCGCGTTTCAGGCCGTAGACTTGATCACCTTCGCGCACATAGCCGTGAACGATGGCGGGGTAGGTATCCAGTTTTTTCGGGTCAACCAGATACAGGCAGTGGATGCTCATGTCGTTTTCGAAGTTGGCGTTCATCCAGCAAAAGTTTTTCAGCTGCTTTTCATCACGCAAGCCCCAGCTGTGATCCATGCTGGCGACGCAATCAACATTGTAGGTTTTGCCGTGAATAGTCAGCGAGCCGGTGACGCGGCCACTTTGATCCCAGTGCCCTGCATAGGCGTTTTCACTAACGACATCACCAGAATGGTTTGCCGCGGCCAGTGGGTCCATATCGGGGTCGTGAATGTCGTAGGGTGCCATCAGCCCCTCATATTGGACATCTAAGCTAACGCCTTCACCACCATCGTAGCGAATATGGTAGTCCATGACTGGCTTGGTGCATTTGATTTTAAGGCCATTTTCCAGCTCATAGTCATCGAGATTGCCTTTGGGCATGGGTAAAAACACATGGCAATCGTCATATAACACTTCGTGTGGAGTGTTAGAAAAACCGTTGGTGATATGTATGCTTGACAGTACAGCGCCAAGATTGGCGCGGGGCTGAGCGTAAACACCGACCAATATATTTTCTTCTGGTATGTAGAATCCAAAATAGTTGGTCTCTGCCCAACTGTAGTGGTCCGATGTTGGCGTGTGGAAGTACATATCGTTATCGTTAATCACGGATTTTTTCCCTTGTGGTTTATAAATCTTCGTTTACTGCATGGCATTAGCTACAGTTATTTATAGCATGAGCTTTAAATATGATGGCCTCATAATAAACCGAATGGTCATGGCTGGGTCAAGAGAAAGCTGGTTTTTTATTGTGTATTAAGCTGAGGATAGCCGTTGCTTTTTATGCTTTGTGTATGTCGCCCAGTAAATTTTTTTATCACCTATCTGACATAAAAGGGTACGCTATCATTGATTATTGGTAAGACTTAACCACGGCTTTATAAAATATCGATCACATAAATTATCAAGAGGAAACAAGCTCTATGACACGTTTTGTGCCTATTGGAAAAACCATGAACCTCCGCCATATGGGCGGTTACGACACTGACAATGCACGTAAAACGAAGGAAAACTATCTCTATCGTTCAGGTTTTTTACATTTTACCGGCGATCAAGATTTGGAAAAGTTTGAATCTCTTGGCATCAGTACAATCTATGATTTCCGTAGCCCCATGGAGCGCGTTAAAAATGATCTACAGGTTGGCGACAGCATAGAAGTTGTCGAGCTTGGCATGTTGGTGGCCAGTGTCGAAAACCTTTGGGACATGCTGATGAAAGAGGGCTTAAACCCCGAGGGTGCAGAAAAGATCATGGGTGATCGTTACCGTGAGCTGACCGAACAAGAGGTACCCGGTTACCGAAAAATGTTCGATCACATGATGGAAAGTGAGGGCGGCATTCTGGTGATGTGCTCTTTTGGTAAAGACCGCGCGGGCATCGCCTCGGCTTTGTTGCTCAGTGCCCTCGGTGTTAAACCTGAGCTTGTTGAGCAGGACTATCTGCTGTCGTCCGAAGCCTATGCTGACAAAGCCCTGGCCATCGGTAAGTTTGAGCAGTTTTTCAATTCCGAAGGTCTCTCTGTCGATGAGAGCATCGTGGTGCCCATCCTCGATGCACGCACTAAATACCTAGCCACTGCCTGGCAGGTAATGCGCGAGAAGTCAGGCTCGCTGGATGACTTTATGCGTGAAGAGCTGGGTATTGATCAGGCGGCTAAAGATTACTTACAAAAGCGTTTTACCCTGTAGCTAACGCAACTTTTTTATTAGGGCTGTCCTTTAAAAAGAATAAATACAAACAGGTGAAATAATAATTGAAGCCAGTGTCGATAAACGCCATCAGTCCGATACTGACGACCAACTGTGGGGCGAGAGCTGGCACTTTAATTTTTACGCCCCTCAAACCGTGTCGGCATGTTCACTGGCATGGGACTTTACCCCAGCAAAGGTGTGGCCAATATGGCGGTGCTGGTGGTAGCCGATGGTCGTGAAGTCTATAGCCGCACCTGGCATAACCTGCCCCTGCCGGAAGGTGATATTGATACGGGCATTTCTCTTGGCGGGGTGATTTATCGCGCCAATTAAATGCTGAAAAGCTATTCTCTGACCTTTGCCGATGAGCTGACCCTTTGAGTTTTGACCGGTGCTGGGAAGCGCTCATGCCACCCCATGATTCGATGGAGGGCTTGCAGCTCAACGCGGCTACCAGCTCCCATCTTGAGCAGGCGGGTGAAATAATGGGCAGGATGAAACTGCGTGACAGCGAGTGGCAGAAAGAGGGCGTCAGTAATCGAGGCCATTCCATCGGTGTCAGAAACCGGGCCGGCTTTACTTATCACGAGCTGGCATGACCGGTCTTTGAAGATGGCCCAGCCTTGGGTGTTTTGCGTATTTATTTTGAGGGCGGTGGTTCTGCCGATCTCTGTTGGGCCTATGTCGATGGCGCTATTGACACCTTAAGTCTTGAGGGCTTCAGCATCGCTTTGAACGACGAGGGCAGGGTGCTTTCAGCCAAGGTGGCAGCGGTTGACGGCCTGGGTCGACGTAAAGAGATTGGCTGTATTCGCCAGGTGGTGGTCCATTGGCCCTTTGATGCCTATGTGTTCAATAGAAGGTGCCTTTGAATTCCGTCTCGGTGCGAATTAAGGTGTGCTTAGGGCTAATCGTGGGGGGGTGTGTGAAAAAGCCCTGTTTTATAGGCTGAAAATCACAATAAATGGCGGCAAAGTAGCAAACAAACCTTGTAAATTGCGAGGCTCGCTGCTACATTGTGCGCCCTTCGTAGCAGGCACGTAGCTCAGTTGGTTAGAGCACCACCTTGACATGGTGGGGGTCGGTGGTTCGAATCCACTCGTGCCTACCAATTATTTTGGTAGCAACACCCTTTAAAGTAATTCTTCGGGGCCATCTATGGCCTTGGTGTTTGCTAGGTTGTTACTTGACGCAAGTGGCCTTTAGTAGGGGTCACCACTGAGATTAAGGAAAGCAAGATGCCGCTTATTACCCTTCCCGATGGTAGTCAACGTAGTTTTGACGCCGCCCTCACACTTCATGATGTTGCATTAGATATTGGCCCCGGCTTAGCCAAAGCGGCCCTTGCCGGCAAGGTCAACGGCTTTGTTGTCGATACCTCCTTTTTGATTGAGCACGACTCTGACGTCGCCATCATCACTGAGAGAGATGAAGAGGGCCTTGAGGTTATTCGCCATTCCTGCGCCCACCTGATGGCACAGGCGGTTAAAACGCTGTATCCCGAAGCTCAGGTCACCATCGGCCCGGTTATTGATGATGGCTTTTATTACGATTTCGCCTACGAACGACCCTTTACGCCCGAAGACTTACTGGCCATCGAAAAAAAGATGAAAGAGCTGAGCTCGGCCAGTCTTGAAGTATCGCGACAGGTTAAGAGTCGCGATGAAGCGGTCGAGTTTTTCCGTGGTCTTGGTGAAGACTACAAAGCGGCAATTATCGAATCCATCCCCAGCGATGAAGACCTCTCACTTTACAGTCAGGGTGACTTTACCGATTTGTGCCGTGGCCCCCACGTGCCAAATACCAGCAAAATCAAAGCCTTTAAGCTGACTAAGGTTGCCGGTGCCTATTGGCGCGGCGATTCAAACAATGAAATGCTGCAGCGCATCTACGGCACCGCCTGGGCCAACAAGAAAGAGCTCAAGGCCTACCTGCACCGTATAGAAGAAGCTGAAAAGCGCGATCACCGCAAAATCGCCAAGAAACTGGATCTTTTTCATATTCAGGAAGAAGCACCGGGCATGGTGTTTTGGCACCCTCGTGGCTGGACTGTTTATACCCAGATCGAAGAGTACATGCGTAGTGCTCAGCGCGCTGCCGGTTATAGCGAAATTCGCACCCCGCAGTTAGTCGACTACTCGCTGTGGGAGCGCTCTGGCCACGCCGATAAGTTTGGCGATGACATGTTCGCTCTGCATATTGATGAGCGTGACTTCGCCGTCAAGCCGATGAACTGCCCCTGTCATATTCAAGTCTACAATCAGGGCTTGAAGAGCTACCGCGACCTGCCTCTGCGTCTTGCCGAGTTTGGCTCCTGTCATCGCAACGAGCCTTCGGGTTCCCTGCACGGCATTATGCGAGTGCGTGGTTTCACTCAGGATGACGCCCACATATTTTGTACCGAAGATCAGGTGCAAACTGAAGTCTCTGAGTTCATTGACTTTCTACACAGCATTTATGCCGACTTCGGTTTTAGTGAAGTTATTTATCGTTTGTCAACACGACCCGAAAAACGCGTTGGTGATGATGAGGTTTGGGACAAGGCCGAGAAAGCCCTAGCCGATGCCCTCGATGCCAAAGATTTACCCTGGGAATTACTGCCAGGCGAAGGCGCCTTTTACGGGCCGAAGATTGAATTTTCACTGAAAGATTGTATTGGCCGGGTTTGGCAGCTGGGCACCATTCAGGTCGACTTTTCGATGCCGGGTCGCCTCGACGCGCAGTATGTCAGCGAAGATGGTTCGCGCCAGGTACCGGTGATGTTGCACCGCGCGGTGCTGGGTTCCTTTGAGCGCTTTATCGGAATTTTGATCGAGCAATACGAAGGCGCCTTCCCCGCCTGGTTGGCGCCCGAACAGGCCGTGGTAATGAATATTACCGATAAACAGGCCGATTACGTGCATTTAGTGACCCAAACCTTGAATAACAAGGGCTTCAGAGTCATAAATGACTTGAGAAATGAAAAGATCGGTTTTAAAATCCGCGAGCACAGTATGCAGCGAACTCCTTATCTACTGGTTGTCGGTGATAAAGAGGTCGAAACACAGACCGTGGCAGTGCGCACCCGTGAGGGCAAAGACCTTGGTAGCCTGGCAATTGACGCCTTTGCCGAGTTGCTCAATGAAGATGTGCAGCGTCGTGGTCGTGTGGGCTGAATCAAATAAGCTTTATGTATAAAGCGACCGCTTAGCGACTACGTTAGCGAATAATGGAGAAACACTATTAAGAAAAGTTACGCCAAGAGCTCGAGCAAGCGATCCAAATTGAATGATGAAATTGAAGCGCCAGAATTGCGTTTAGTCGGTGCGGAAGGCGAACAGATAGGTGTGGTTAGTTTGGAGGAAGCCAAGCGTCTGGCGGCTGAAAAGTCTCTTGATCTGGTTGAAATTGCGCCGGATGGTCAGCCGCCAGTCTGTAAGCTCATGGACTACGGCAAACATGTGTTTGAGGCCAAGAAGCAACAGGCCGCGCAGCGTAAAAAGCAGAAGCAAACGCAAATCAAGGAAATGAAGTTTCGCCCCGGTACCGATTCGGGCGATTACGATATCAAGATGCGTAATTTAGTGCGTTTCCTTGAGAATGGCGACAAAGCAAAGATCACTTTACGTTTTCGCGGACGTGAAATGGCCCACCAGGAATTGGGCATGGAGATGCTAAAGCGCATCGAAGCAGATCTGGAAGAATTGGGGAATGTCGAGCAATTTCCAAAAATGGAAGGCCGGCAGTTGACGATGGTCATCGCTCCCAAAAGCAAGAAAAAGTCCTAAGTAAGTCCTGATTTATTCGGCACTTCTTAACTGATCGCAATTAGCCTTTTGGCAGGCTAACCGGCAGTCTTTTTCTTTTATTTAACCTCTATCGAGGAGTAATCCAATGCCAAAAGCAAAGACGCACAGTGGTGCGGCAAAACGGTTTAAAAAAACCAGTTCAGGCTATAAGCATAAACATGCTAACAAAAGCCATATTCTCACCAAGATGACGACTAAGCGTAAGCGTCAATTGCGGGGCACCAGCACCTTAAATGCTGCTGATGCACCAGCCGTTGACCGCATGCTACGTACTTAATCAGACAGGAGGATAGAAAATGCCCCGAGTAAAACGAGGTGTAACTGCACACCGCCGTCACAAAAAAGTTCTCAAGCAAGCCAAAGGTTACTACGGTGCTCGCAGCCGCGTTTATCGCGTTGCGACCCAGGCTGTTACCAAAGCAGGCCAGTATGCTTATCGCGATCGCCGTGTTAAGAAGCGTACTTTTCGTGCTCTGTGGATTGCCCGTATCAATGCTCAGACTCGCGTAGAAGGTATGCGCTACAGTCAGTTCATTGCCGGCCTTAAAAAGGCGGGAATCATGCTTGATCGTAAGGTCTTGTCAGACCTGGCTATTCACGATAAGCCAGCGTTTGCGCAAATTGTTAATCAGGCCAAAGCTGCTTTAGCCTAGACGATTGCGTTCCGGCACAGCCGGAAACTGTTTTCGATGACAAAAAGGGAAAGGGCCAAGGCTCTTTCCCTTTTTGCTTAGCGCGACCGCTACAATTAACGTTAGCCCCAATCTATAAATAAGCTGAGTTAAGTTAAGTGCTCAGTTTAAGGACAAATCATGGACAATCTTCACACCCTGGCCGACGCGGCAGAGCTATCTATACAAGCGGCTGACTCAGTCGCAGACCTGGATCAGATTCGCGTCGAGTATTTGGGTAAAAAGGGCAAAATTACCGGCATGCTGAAAACCCTCGGTAAGCTCTCGGCAGAAGAGCGACCCAAAGCGGGGGCGGTGATTAACGAAGTCAAAGCTGCCTTGCAAAATAGCATTAATGCGCGCCGGCAGGCGCTTGAAGCTGCGCTCTTACAGGCGCAGCTCGACAGCGAGCGCATTGATGTAACACTGCCGGGTCGCAAGAGCGATGTGGGTAGCCTGCATCCGGTTACTCAGACCATGGCGCGCATCGAAGAGTTCTTTACCTCGGTCGGTTATCTGGTCGAGGAGGGGCCAGAAGTTGAAGACGATTATCACAACTTCGAAGCCCTGAATATTCCCGCCCATCATCCGGCACGAGCGATGCACGACACTTTTTATATCGACCCGACCACGGTGCTGCGCACCCACACCTCCCCGGTGCAGGTGCGTACTATGGAGCGACAGAAACCACCGATTCGTATTATTTGCCCGGGCCGTGTTTACCGCTGTGATTCCGATTTGACCCACACGCCAATGTTCCACCAGGTTGAAGGCCTGGTGGTTGACAAGAATGTCAGCTTTGCCGATCTAAAGGGTACCGTCGACCAATTCTTGAAAGCCTTTTTTGAGGCCGACTTGGCGGTGCGTTTTCGCCCCTCTTATTTCCCCTTTACCGAGCCCTCTGCTGAGGTAGACATTCAGTGCACCAACTGTAAAGGCAAGGGCTGTCGTGTCTGTAAGCAGACCGGCTGGCTTGAAATTATGGGTTGCGGCATGGTTCACCCCAATGTTTTCACCCAAAGTGGTATCGACCCCGATGAGTACACCGGCTTTGCCTTTGGCATGGGTGTTGAGCGTCTGGCCATGCTGCGTTACGGGGTGAATGATTTACGCCTCTTTTTTGAGAACGACTTGAGATTCTTAAAACAATTTTAATTTCAATAAGTTAAATAATTTAATTTAAGTAAATTCGAGAATAGATTGCGATGAAATTCAGTGAATCCTGGCTGCGTGAGCTGGCTAACCCCGACCTAAACTGCGATGCGCTTATCGCCCAGTTGACCATGGCCGGTCTTGAGATCGACGGTGTTGAAGCGGCCGCTGATTTTGACGGTGTTGTCGTTGCTCGCATCGAATCCGTTGCCGCCCACCCCAAGGCCGATAAGCTGCAAGTTTGTCAGGTTAATTGTGGTGCTGGCTCCAACGTGCAAGTGGTTTGCGGTGCGCCCAATGCCCGCGAAGGTCTGGTTACAGCCTTTGCCCAGGTAGGCGCAACTTTGCCTGGCGGTATGAATATTGGCCAGGCGAAACTGCGTGATGTGGATTCTTTTGGCATGCTCTGTGGCGGCGATGAGCTGGGCCTGAATGAAGATACCGGCGGCATTATGGAGTTGCCGCTTGACGCACCACTGGGGCAAACATTGAATGCGTTTTACGGCCTCGATGACCAGATTATCGAAGTTGACCTGACGCCGAACCGCGGTGACTGCTTGAGCCTTCAAGGCCTGGCGCGCGAGGTGGGTGTGTTAAACAAGCTCACCCCTAAATTTGTACAGACCTCGGCGGTGGCGGCGAGTAGCGAGCAGAGCCTGTCTATTACTATCTCTGCACCCAGCGCCTGCTCCCACTATGCGGGCCGGGTGATTAGCGCTGTTGATATGAGCCAGCCTTCACCCCAGTGGATGCAGGAAAAACTGCGCCGCAGCGGTATTCGCTCCATTGACCCTGTGGTTGATGTCGGCAATTACGTCATGCTTGAACTCGGCCAGCCCATGCACGCCTTTGACCTCGATACCTTGTCGGGTGACATCGATGTGCGCTTTCCCAAAGAGGGTGAAAAACTGGTCTTGCTCGATGGAGCGGAAGTTGAACTTAAAGGCGAAACTTTGCTGATCGCCGATAAAAACGGCCCCCTCGCAATGGCCGGCATTATGGGTGGCAAAGACAGCGGCGTTAGCGCAGCGACCAAATCTATCTTTCTTGAAAGTGCCCACTTTGTACCGCTGGCACTGGCCGGTAAAGCCCGTGAATACGGTTTGCATACAGATGCCTCTCACCGCTTTGAGCGCGGTGTCGATACCCAGTTGCCCTTAGTTGCCCTTGAGCGAGCAACCGCGCTTTTGCTGGAGATAGTCGGCGGGCAGGCTGGCCCTGTTACAGCGGCCGGCAGTGCGCCTGAAGCGGGCACTGAGCGGACAATCACCCTGCGTAAAAGCCGCTTAAAGCAGCAGTTAACCCTCGAGCTTGGCGATGACCTCGTCACCGATATGCTGACCCGTCTGGGTCTTGGCGTTAGCCAGCCTTCAGCCGATGAATGGCTGTGCAGCGTGCCGAGCTGGCGTTTTGATCTGGCCATCGAAGCCGACCTTATCGAAGAGGTTGCCCGCATTTACGGCTACAATAATTTGCCCGTGGCAACGATCAATATGCCCCTCGAGATTCAGCCCACGGCAGAGGCGACATCCAGTCTCGCCGATATTCGTCAGCTACTGGTTAGCCGCGACTATCAGGAAGCCATCACTTACAGCTTCGTCGACCCCGCGCTACAGAGCCAGATTAACCCCGGTGTCGCCAGTATCGATGTCGCTAACCCCATCAGCGCCGATATGGCGGTGATGCGTACCAGTCTACTGACCGGCTTGCTCAACACAGTTAAGTACAACTTAAATCGCCAGCAATCCCGTGTGCGCGTCTTTGAAAGCGGCCTGCGCTTTGTAGAAGAGGGCGGCCAGCTGAGCCAGCAAAAAATGCTCGCCGGCGCCATTACGGGCACCCGTGCTCAGGAAGGTTGGGCGGAGCCTGCAAGTGATGTGGATTTTTACGATATTAAAGGCGATGTAGAAGCGGTATTGGGCCTTTGCGGTACCGATACTCAGGTGGAATTTATCGGTGCTGAGCACCCAGCTCTTCACCCCGGACAAACCCTGGCGCTGCTCAACAGGCAGGGCGAGACCTTCGGACATGTTGGCAAGTTGCACCCAACGCTTCAGCAGTCGCTGGGCTTGAGTCAGCCGGTGTATGTATTCGAATTGGTGCTAGCGGAAATCACTGCGGGTCAGATAGCCGCTTTTGATGAAATTAGTAAATACCCAGCTGTACGCCGCGATATATCCCTGTCTTTGCACACAGATGTCGTCATTGGTGAGCTTGTGGCAACAGCCAAAGCAAGCGCTGGCGACCACCTCATTGACTTAAAGGTTTTTGATGTCTATGAAGGCAAACACCTTGAAACTAATAGGAAAAGTGTCGCCATTGGCTTGACCTTTCAAGATAAATCACGCACCCTTAATGATGAAGATGTCAATATCGCAATGGACGCAGTTATCAAGGCACTGGAAGGCGGCCACGACGCGAATTTAAGAGGGTAATAATGTCTGCATTGACCAAGGCTGATATCGCTGAAATGCTCTACGAAGAGCTCGGCCTTAATAAGAGAGAGTCAAAGGAAATTGTCGAATGCTTTTTCGAAGAAATCCGACTATCTTTAGCTGAAAACGAACAGGTTAAGATCTCCGGCTTTGGGAATTTTGATCTGCGCGATAAAAGCGTTAGACCGGGTAGAAACCCCAAAACGGGTGAAGACATTCCCATTGAAGCGCGCCGCGTCGTCACATTCAAACCCGGGCAAAAGTTAAAGGTGAGGGTAGAGAACTATGCTGGAAGCGAGTAACAACAGTGAGCTAGCGCCAATCCCTAGCAAGCGCTACTTTACCATCGGTGAAGTCAGTGAACTTTGCGAAGTCAAACCCCATGTACTGCGCTACTGGGAGCAAGAGTTCCCCAGCCTCAGCCCTCTCAAGCGCCGTGGCAACCGCCGCTACTACCAGCGTCAGGATGTCCTCTTAATTCGCCAGATTCGCTCCCTGCTCTACGATCAGGGCTTTACCATTGGTGGTGCCCGCCAGCGTTTAGGTGGCGAATCAGTGAAAGAAGAAGCCACGCAAATTCGCCAGATTATCAATCAAACCGTCAGTGAGCTAGAAGACGTACTGCGCATGCTTAAAGCCTAGCGCTTTTCCTCTATTGATACCGGAAAAAGCAGCCTTGAAAGCACTTTTTACTTGCTTTCAAAAGGCCATCAGGTAAGATGCTCGCCTTGTCCCAAGGGGCAAATATCGGAGCGTAGCGCAGCTTGGTAGCGCACCACACTGGGGGTGTGGTGGTCGTCGGTTCAAATCCGGCCGCTCCGACCAAAAAGCATTGTTAAACCAATGGCTTGAAGGCCCGCTTAATCGCGGGCTTTTTTGTGCCTGTAGCATTAAGTCGATATTAAGTGCACTTCGCCCCCCAAATTCAGCACCATTCTTAAAAACTAAAAACCTCACGAAGGGGCGAAGTGCGCAGCACTTTGTACAGCTTGCGCAACTTGTTAAGCGCCCACTACTTAGCGGGAAAAATGTTGCAGACATTTATTTTTACGTTAAATGGGCATTCGCTGCTTGGCGCTGTATCACGAGAAAGACCGAGACCTCTGCAAAACCATTGGCGTACTGATGTCCTTTCCCCTGAAATTAGTGCCAAGTGGACGATGAGATTTCCAGTTAATCCATCCAGATGGAGATCTCAAAATGAAGAAGCGTTATGCAGAAGAACAAATCATCAGGGCCGTTAAGCGGCATGAAGCCGTGAAGACATTGGCCGTGAGCTTGGCATTTTAAATGGCAGCTTTTACAACTGGTGTAGTAAGTTTGCTGGCTTGTCACTGAATGAGGTCAAGCGGCTGCGCGAGCTAGAGTCTGAGAACAATAAATTGAAAAGACTACTTGCAGACAAATGTTTAAACTTGAAGCGATGCAGGATGTACTTTCAAAAAAGTGGAAAAGCCCACCAATAAAAAACCAGCCGTAAGTTGTTTGGTTAAGCAGCAAAATCAGCCAACGAGCGGCCTGTGAGTTGATTGGGCTAGGCAGAATAAGTTATCGCCACTGAGGTATAGCTCTATGGGCGGAGCCGCTAGAGGCGAGTTGGGAGCAGATGCCGAGAGCACCAGCAGTAAGCGCTCTTGTATTAGATGGCGGCTAGCAATGCTTGTGGCGACGCACAATATCCATGCTCAGAGAAATGGTGTTCTGCTGCCCACACAGAATCGTAACCAAGGCTTTCAGTTTGAATCATCAGCTCGATTTGCTGGTTAACCACTTGTTGTTCCGTGTAATCGACAGGGTTGCGAACACATAAAACATACCTGGTTTCATGAACACGCCTCCTTTTTATATTGTTGAGTTATTTTTACGGATGGGCAGACGCTATATTTTGATATGGGCCAAGGATGTATAGCTAGTGGAATGAGCGGGGTCAATTTAGACGGGCATTTGCCGTTAGTCCTAAGGGACTTTGGCTTATTAGGTAAGATTTTTTACTGGTGGTCTATTAGAACAAGCCACTACTAATGTGGTGCTTATTCCAGTCTGTGCAGCGGCTTTTCATGGCTATCTTGATACAGCCGCAATTTGCAATTTCATCAGTAATTAAAGGGTATCGCCCCCCTTAGCATGACCCTGTTTTCGCGCAGGGATGATGGATTGCAAGACCTGACCCCGTTTTTTGCTGTTTTTGGACACTTATCTTTTATTAGCTTTCTTTTCTTTTTTTTCAATACGCTTTTCTTTCAAGGTTTTTTCAGGCTTCTTTTTAGCGGCTTTCTTTGCATCTTGACCTTTAGACATAATCGTCTCCACGCTGGTTGTTAATGATTAGACGCCCTCAACTCGATGGTATCTGGCGTTTGACACCTTTAGCAGGGGAGAGTTACGTAGCCAGTGGCGCAGTAAGTGTCCCGCAGCTAAAGGTGCTGTGTGCTGTAGCCTATAGAGGCACTACTTTGTTTGCGCAGGGGCCTTTTTGACCCTGGCCAACTTCAAATTCAACGGCCTGACCGTCATTCAACGTTGCGTAGCCACCGCCCGCTTGAATTTCTGAATGATGAACAAACAAATCATTGCCGCCATCTTCAGGTGTGATGAAGCCGAAGCCTTTGTCGGCATTGAACCATTTAACGGTACCTTTACTCATTTTCTTTACTCTTGATTGTTGGTGAAGTTTGCAGACTATACTTGAATTCACCCTTTCGAACATTAAACTTAAATTAGCGCTATGCGAGCAAGGGAGTTAGGTCTTGCTTGCTATGAAATACTTAACTAAAGGGTAGCGTCCCTTTTAACGGGTAGGATCGAGCCTGGAGCCTGGAGCAGAGATCGAGAGCACCGATAGTAGATGCTCTAGGTGAAGCATCGAGCAACCCCGGTGGATGCTGCCAACGAGCCTGCAGGGTGCGTTTGCGGCGTGCCTGTCATAGAGTGAGGTGCTGGCAAGACTTGACCCCATTTTTTTGCTTGTATGTTGTTATTAGAGTGGGTGTCCTAGTTAACTCCCAAGCCATAACTGAAACTTCGGTAAAGTGGTCAGACCCTTAGGCTATAAAGCCTGTCAATGTGGCGTGGAAAGACCTGACCCTATTTTTCCCATTTTAATACCGCGAGGAAGTACCACGCTCGGTGGCGGGCCGTCAGCAGCATGGATGCTGCTAACGAGTCTACAGGGATGTATTTACGACGTGCCTGTCATAGAGGGTGGTGCTGGTGCTGGTAAGCCTTGTGCTTGATTGCAAGATCTGCCCCGATTTTGTTGTTGCTTGTTAGGCATTTGGTCTAACTGGGAAATTCCATGTTCTTAAATCTTGTTTTTCTGTTCTACATTTTGCCAGCGCTTCTTCTGGCTCTGTGCTGATATTAAAATATCCGATTTTAGACTTGAAGCATTTGGTATTCCGATCGAATGCATTTATTTTGAGTTGGTATTCCCCTGTTGGTAACTTGACCTCTGAAAATTCGTCAGATGTGTTATCAACATTGGTAAATCTCAGATGATGCTGAATACCAGAGCGGCCATGAACCAAAATAGGTGCCGCTGTTTTTCCCCGTCCCCAGGCTTCGCCTTTGTGTGAGTTTTCTTCGGCGAAGTCCTCCCAGATTAGCTTCCACTTTTGATTTGTGGGTGAAATTAGTTCAATTTCAAAGCTAGTAATTGTAAAAGATTTTGCCCCCTCATTTACGATGGTAATCGGAACATACGTAGAAAAGCAGCTCTCATAATAATAGAGCCATACTCGATTATCGAGGTAAACATCTACGTCTGCTTTTGAGTTGTTTAACTTGTAGCCCACTATCGTGCCGAGGATAGTCCCTGTCACTGAACCAACAGCCCCTACAATTCCGGTCGTTAGAATTGGATCCATGGTTTTTCCTTGTATGCCTAATAGTTAAGCCCGGGTAACAAACGGGGCACACTCGATTTAACTCAAGCTCCCCGCTTTATCTTAATCCCAGCTCAAAGCCCCACCCGTCTGATACTCAATAACCCGCGTCTCAAAAAAGTTCTTCTCTTTCCTCAAATCCATCATCTCCGACATCCACGGAAAGGGATTCTGTGCACCCGGATACTGTTCCGCCAAACCCAGCTGATTCAAGCGACGGTTGGCGATAAAGTGTAGGTACTCTTCCATCATCGCTGCGTTCATACCCAATACACCGCGGGGCATGGTGTCGCGGGCGTAGGCGATTTCCAGCTCGGTGCCTTCAATAATCATCTGTGTGGCTTTTTCCTGGAAGGCCTCGGTCCACAAATGGGGGTTTTCCAGTTTGATCTGGTTGATCACGTCGACACCAAAATTCAGGTGCATGGACTCGTCACGGAGGATGTACTGGAACTGCTCGGCGACGCCGGTCATTTTATTGCGCCGGCCCATGGAGAGAATCTGGCTGAAACCGCAGTAAAAGAAGATGCCCTCGGTGACACAGCAGAAGGCGATCAGGTTGCTGAGCAACTCCTGGTCGGTCTCCGGGGTGCCGGTGTTGAAGGTGGGGTCGCACAGGGCCTGGGTGTGCTTAATGGTCCAGGCGGCTTTCATGGCGACGGCGGGGACTTCGCGGTACATATTGAAGATCGCGCCCTCGTCCATGCCCAGTGACTCGACACAGTACTGGTAGGCGTGGGTGTGGATGGCTTCTTCAAAGCTCTGGCGCAGCAGGTACTGGCGGCACTCGGGGTTGGTGATCAGGCGGTAGACGGCGAGCACCAAGTTGTTGGCCACTAGGGAGTCGGCACTGGAGAAGTAGCCCAGTGAGCGCTCGACAATCAGACGCTCGTCGGCGCTGAGACCGTCTTCACTCTTCCAGGTGGCGACGTCGGCGGTCATGTTGATCTCTTGCGGCATCCAGTGGTTGGCGCAGGCGTCGAGGTATTTCTGCCAGGCCCATTCGTATTTAAAGGGCACCAGTTGGTTGAGGTCGGCGCGGCAGTTGATCATCGCCTTGTCGTCAACTTCAATACGCGCGGCACCCAACTCCAGTTCGGCGGCACCGGCGGCGACGTCGAGATTGGCGATGCCGGCCTGGGCGCGCTCGGTGGCCGAGAGGCTGGGGTCGATGGTGACTTCGGCAGGCGCTTTTTTGGCTGCGGCCGCAGGCGTTGGCGCTACGGGCGCGGGTACTACGGGAGCAGGTGTACTTTGTGCCGGGGCAGGTGCGCTGGCGACGGGCTGCTCTTTCTCTTTAAGGATGGTCTGCTTAATTGCCGCCGTCTGCTGTGGCGTTGGCGCGGGCTGGCGCACTGGTGTCGCCACCTGCGTTTGCTTTAGGGCTTCCTGGCGCACGGGGGCCGGAACACTCTGGGGCTTAAAGGTTTTGATCGGTGCGTCGCTGTTGAAGTCGTCCCAACTTAGCATTACGTTTCCTCGGTGTTTTTCATTCGTTGTTATGGGGTTAACAGGCCTTGTCGCTGAGCCTCTCAACTGACCTGCCCATGTTGATCGACAGGTCAGTGGTGTTTGGCTTGTTACTGGCAGGCCTCGCAATCGGGGTCATCCAACGAGCAGGCCTCGGGCACGGGCGCGGGGCCAGCGGCCATGGGTGCGGCACCGGATGACACGGCGTTGAGCTGACCGGTTTGAATGGTCGACTTCTCGGTGGTGGTGGCCGCCAACGAGCGCAGGTAGTAGGTGGTTTTAAGACCGCGAAACCAGGCCATGCGATAGGTCATGTCGAGCTTTTTACCGTTGGCTTCGGCCAGATAGAGGTTGAGGCTCTGCGCCTGGTCGAGCCATTTCTGGCGGCGACTGGCGGCATCGACAATCCACTGGGGGCCGACTTCAAAGGCGGTGGCGTAAAGGGCCTTGAGGTCGTCGGGAATGCGCTCAACCGGTTGTGCGGAGCCATCGAAATATTTCAGGTCGTTGGCCATCACCTCGTCCCACAAACCGCGCTCTTTGAGGTCGTGAATGAGATAGGCATTGACCACGGTGAACTCACCGGAGAGGTTGGATTTCACATAGAGGTTTTGATAGGTCGGCTCTATCGACTGGCTGACGCCGGTGATATTGGCGATGGTGGCGGTCGGTGCAATGGCCATGACATTGGAGTTGCGCATGCCCTGGCTTTGCACGGTGGCGCGCAGACTGTCCCAGTCGAGGGTCTGGCTTTTGTCGACGTCGAGGTAGTCGCTGCCACGTTGTTGCTCGAGCAGGTCGACGGAGTCGATGGGCAGTATGCCCTGGCTCCACAGCGAGCCCGGGAAGGTTTCGTAGCTGCCGCGCTCGGCGGCCAGATCGGAGGAGGCCTGAATGGCGTAGTAGCTGATGGCTTCCATGGAGCGGTCGGCAAACTCAACGGCGGCGTCAGACGCGTAGGGCACCTTGATTTGATACAGGGCGTCCTGAAAGCCCATCAAGCCTAGACCAACGGGACGATGACGCATATTCGACTGGCGCGCGGTGTCGACCGAGTAGTAGTTGATGTCGATGACATTGTCGAGCATGCGCACGGCGGTGCGCACGGTGCGGCTCAGTTTGTCGGTGTCGAGCTCGCCGTTTTCATCGATGTGCTGGGCCAGATTGACGGAGCCGAGGTTGCAGACGGCAATTTCTTCATTGGCCTTGGTGTTGAGGGTGATCTCTGTGCACAGGTTGGAGGAGTGCACCACGCCGACGTGCTGCTGGGGCGAGCGCACGTTGCAAGGATCTTTAAAGGTCATCCACGGGTGGCCGGTTTCAAACAGCATGCCGAGCATCTTGCGCCACAGGTCCTGGGCGCGGATGGTTTTAAAGAGGCGCACTTCGCCCTTTTCGGCAAGGGCTTCGTATTCGTTGTAACGCTGCTCGAAGGCGGCGCCGTAGAGGTCGTGCAGGTCGGGCGTGTCGTTGGGCGAGAACAGGGTCCACTGGCCATCTTCAAACACGCGCTTCATAAACAGATCGGGAATCCAGTTGGCCGAATTCATGTCGTGGGTGCGGCGGCGGTCGTCACCGGTGTTCTTGCGCAGCTCGATAAATTCTTCGATATCGATGTGCCAGGTTTCGAGATAGGCACAGACGGCGCCCTTGCGCTTGCCACCCTGGTTGACGGCAACGGCGGTGTCGTTAACCACTTTCAGGAAGGGTACAACGCCCTGAGATTTGCCGTTGGTGCCTTTAATATAGGCACCGAGGCCACGCACGGGTGTCCAGTCGTTACCCAGACCGCCGGCCCATTTAGAGAGCATAGCGTTGTCTTGAATGGCGCCGTAAATACCTTCGAGGTCATCGGGTACGGTGCTCAGATAGCAGCTCGACAACTGGGGGCGCAGAGTGCCAGCGTTAAACAGCGTCGGCGTTGAGCTCATGTAGTCGAAGGAGGAGAGCAGGTTGTAGAACTCGATGGCGCGCTCTTCGCGGTTTTCTTCCTGTGCAGCAAGGCCCATGGCAACGCGCATAAAGAAGCACTGGGGCAGCTCAAAGCGTATTTCGCCACTGTCGGCGTCGCTGTGAATAAAGTAGCGGTCGTAGAGGGTTTGCAGGCCGAGGTAGGTGAACTGCAGGTCGCGGCTGGCGTTAATCGCCTGACCCATTTTCTCGAGGTCGTAGGTGGCGAGATCGGGGGCGATTAATTCCAGCTCAATACCCGTGTGGATATAGGCTTTGAGGGCGGCGGGGTAGAGACCTATCATTTCATGCTGCGTGGCGGCAGTGGCGACTTTGAGAAAGGTCAGTGCTTCGCTGCGCAGGCCGTCCATCAACAGGCGGGCGGTGGCGTAGGAGTAGTTGGGTTCTTTCTCGACCAGGGTGCGAGCCGTAATTACCAGGGCGGTATTAACATCGGCAATGGAGACACCGTCGTACAGGTTGCGCAGCGCCTCGCTCAAAATGGCGTCGACTTCGACATCTTTCAGACCGTCACAGGCTTCGCTAACCACGGTGTGCAGGCGGGCCAAGTCGAGAGGGCCGTCAGTGCCATCGGCATAGGTGACGCGAATGGTGGGGCCGTCGTAGTCACTTTCTGTGGCGGGTGTGGGTGTTGTTTCGGCACTGCGTTCCTGGGCGCGCAACTCGCGGTAAATAACATAGGAACGGGCAATTTTTTGCTCACCGCTGCGCATCAGTGCCAATTCGACCTGATCCTGAATATCTTCAATGTGCACAGTGCCGCCGGAGGGCATGCGTCGTTTGAAGACTTCACCAACCTGGGCGTTTAGGGCGTGCACGGTTTCGTGAATACGACCCGAGGCCGCTGCCGCGGCACCTTCAACTGCAAGGAAGGCCTTGGTAATGGCAACAATGATTTTTTCATCCGTGTAGGGCACCACGGAACCATTGCGCTTGATGACCTTGAGCTGCCCTGGCGCGGTGGCCTCTACGGCGCTGTTTGGGGCTGGGGTCTGTGCCGGCATGTCGGCGGCGGCCTGTTGATCTTGTGTTGATGCTTCCATTGTTTTCACCTGCCCTTGAAGGCTTGTTGTTGATAGGCTGTTTGTAGTGGGCCCGCTATTGCGAGGCCTGTGTATCTTGTTAATGCCGGTGGTTTAAAGTGTGTCTATGACGACAAGTTTTTCTACCTTTGAACAATTAATTAATCGTTTTTAAAATTGCGCTATAAACCTTTAACTTGTAAGCAATAATACTTGTCTTTTTTATTATTTTGATCATGGCCGTAAAGTCGTTTCTTGCCTTTCTCATCTATTGTTGAATACAGGCTTGGGGGGCGAGTGTTTGAGTGTTAGCAGCGTAGGCCCCCGCTTTGGCTTGTTTACTAGATATAGTGCCTGATTGGCAGGAGATACAAGATAGGGTGATTTTAACAGGAATGCAATACAAGATGTGCTAATTGTTGATTTTTTATGAACGATGCCATGGCTCGGGTGTCGTTATAAAACTTGCTGAAATCGAGACCCCCGTCATAACTGGCTAGCAGTGAAAGTAGTCACTCACGGAGTGAAAAATACCGGTTTATATTGTGCCCTGAATACTTCAGGAAATAATTTTAAAAGGGATGATTTTTTGTTGACAGCAAGGCTTTTTTGAGTCGCCTGGCAGCGCTAGCTATTTGCAGGGCAGGAGTCTGTTAGCGGGCTTTTAAATCGCCATCAAGTGGAGAGCTGAAGCAGGTGGAGCATCAGGGCCTTTTGGGCGTGCAGGCGGTTTTCAGCTTCATCCCAGACCACGGAAATATTTTCATCTTCGAGCAACTCCGCGCTAACCTCCATGCCGCGATAGGCGGGCAGGCAGTGCATAAATAGAGCGTCGTTGGCGGCCAGTGACATTAGCTCGTGGTTGACCTGAAAGCCCTTGAACTGTTCGATGCGC
Organism: Candidatus Reddybacter sp.; assembly: GCA_041277045.1. Lineage (GTDB taxonomy): Bacteria > Pseudomonadota > Gammaproteobacteria > Pseudomonadales > Porticoccaceae > Reddybacter. Next base: position 689,511 of record JBGFSY010000002.1, read on the forward strand.
TGCTGTTTCTCTTCTTCCTGGCCCATCGATGCCCAGGTATCGGTAACCACCAGATCGGCACCGGCGACGGCATCGCGAGGGTTTTGCGTAATGCTGAGCCGGTCTGCGTGGCCCTGGGACAAGTTAGCGTCGGGTTCAAAACCTTTCGGGCAGGCAATGCGTAGCTCGAAATCAAATTGTGCGGCGGCATTAATATAGGAGTTACACATATTATTGCCATCACCCACCCAGGCCACTGTTTTGCCGGCGATAGCGCCGCGCTTTTCGACATAGGTTTGCATGTCGGCCAGTAGCTGGCAGGGGTGGTAGTCGTCAGTCAGGGCGTTAATAACGGGAACTTTGGAATATTCGGCAAAGGTTTCAATTTTGCTGTGGGCGAAGGTGCGCACCATGATGATGTCGACCATCGAAGAGATAACACGGGCGCTGTCTTCAACCGGTTCACCACGGCCGAGCTGGGTGTCGTTGGGCGATAAAAACAGGGCATTACCGCCCAATTGCGCCATGCCAGCTTCGAAGGAGACGCGAGTACGGGTCGATGATTTTTCGAAAATCATCGCCAGTACTTTGCCTGACATCGGCTTGCCGGCGGTGTTATTGCGCAACTGGCTTTTCAACTTGATAGCATTAGCAATAACGAGGCGTAGCTCATCGGCGGGCAGGTCGTTTAAGGTTAGAAAATGGCGAACCGTCATGGCGAATTTCCTTAGTGGGGGCTATTGCCCACTAAAAAGCGTTGATTAAAGGTACGAGTATGTCGACCAGTTGCTCTGCTTGCTCATCACTTAAATTCAGTGCTGGTAAGAGGCGAATAACGTTGCCAGCGGTGACATTAATGAGCAGACCCTTGTCGGCAGCTTTGGCAACCAATTCGGCACAGGGCTCGCTGAGCTCAATGCCAATCATTAAACCGCTGCCGCGTATGTCTTTGACTTTGTCGCAGTCGGCCAGTGCCGTGCTAAAAGCCTGCAGCAGATGAGCGCCGAGTGCGCTGGCGCGCTGAGTCAAATTTTCACTTTCAATCGTCTCAAGGGTAGCCAGTGCCGCCGCGCAAGCGATGGGATTACCGCCGAAGGTTGAACCGTGGTTGCCGGGCTGCATCAATTGAGCGGCAGGGCCGTGGGTCAGGCAGGCACCGATGGGTACACCGTTGCCGAGGCCTTTGGCGATGGTCACTACGTCGGGCAGAATATTGTGCTGCTGGTAGTGAAAGAAAGTGCCGGTGCGGCCATTGGCGGTTTGAATTTCATCCAGCATTAACAGCCAGCCTTTGGTGTCACACAGGGCGCGCAATTGCTGCAGGTAGTCGGGGGCGGGAATGTTAATGCCGCCTTCACCCTGAATAGGCTCAACCAGCACGGCGACAATATTGGGGTTATTTTCACCAATGGCTTGTATGGCGTCGATATCGTTAAATGGGGCGCGGGAAAAACCTCTCACCAGCGGCTCGAAGCCAGCGTGGACTTTGCGATTGCCGGTCGCCGTTAATGTCGCCAGTGTGCGCCCGTGGAAGGCCTGATCAGTCACAATAATGGTCGGCAGCTCGACACCCTTGGCATGGCCGTGGAGGCGGGCAATTTTAATCGCGGCTTCGTTGGCTTCGGCGCCGGAATTGGAGAAGAACATATTGCTCATGCCCGAGAGGGCGCTGAGCTTGTCGGCCAGGGCCTCCTGGGCGGGAATGTTGTAGAGATTGGAGCAGTGGACGAGGGTCTGCGCCTGGTCTGCCACGGCTGCAGTGACGGCGGGGTGGGCGTGGCCCAGGCCGCAAACAGCGATGCCGGCCAGAGCGTCGAGGTATTTTTTGCCCTGATCATCCCAAACGTAGGCACCGTCACCTTTGACCAGAGTCAGCGCGCGTTGTCCGTAAGTGTTCATTAATGCATTGCTTGTCATGGCTTACTCAACAGTGTTTGTTAGGTGCGGCGCTGTTATTAAAGTGCCTGTCTATTGCGTTGTGCTTAAACATTGCGCCAACTAAAACAGGCGGCACCGAGCGGCCCGAAAAAAGCGAAACATTCTAATTAGCTTTATTGTCTTTGACAATCGTTTTCGCTACCTTTTTGCGACTGATATTGGCCGTTTGTTCGGACTTTGATTGACGATAAATAGGCAAGCGGACGTTTCTTTTTTGACTGAAAACAGTTAAAATAACCAAGTGTTTTACTCGGTTATTACTTGAGGTGCTTTAAATGGACGTGCTGGATACTATCCGCGATCAAATCGAAACAAACCCCGTTATTGTTTACATGAAGGGTTCTCCCAATCAACCCCAGTGTGGCTTCTCAGCGCGCACTGTACAGGCCCTGATGGCCTGCGGCGAGCGTTTTGCCTATGTTGATATATTGTCTAACCCTGAAATTCGCAGCAAGCTACCAGAATACGCCAACTGGCCAACATTCCCCCAGCTGTGGGTTGCTGGTGAGTTAATTGGCGGTTGCGACATTATCACTGAAATGCATGAAAAGGGTGAATTGCAGACTCTGGTTAAAGAGGCTGCATTACCTGCTGATGAGGCTTAGTCTTTGAGCTAAGCCTTTGATCTAACGTAAGGATCAGTACAATAAAAAAAGCGGGCAATGCCCGCTTTTTTTATTGTCCATCAATTTATTAAAGGGACGGCGCTTTCCAACCACCTAATTCGCGCCAGCGATTGACAATCGCGCAAAATAATTCAGCCGTGCGCTCGGCATCGTAGGCCGCACTGTGCGCTTCTTTATTGCTAAAGGGGATGCCGGCCGATTGACAGGCGCGAGCGAGCACCGTTTGCCCGTAGGCCAGGCCGGCGAGAGTGGCGGTGTCAAAACAGGAGAAGGGATGGAAGGGATTGCGTTTAATCTGACTGCGGTTGACGGCAGCGTTAACAAAGCCCAGATCAAAGTGGGCGTTGTGGGCGACGATCACTGCGCGGGTGCAGTGATGCTCACTGATGTTGTGGCGTATTTCCTGAAAAATATCGCGCAAGGCATCCTTCTCACTCATCGCCTCTCGGTCGGGGTCGTCCGGGTTAATGCCGGTAAACTCCAGAGCAGCATCGTCACAAATGGTGTCGGCGTGGGGGATGACATTGCGGGCGATGGTCTTATCGCGAACGAGTAGGCCCGAGTCGTCCATTACCAGAGATACGGCAGCGATTTCTAATAGCGCGTGTTTGTCGGACTCAAAGCCACCGGTTTCGACATCGATCACCACGGGTAGAAAGCCGCGAAAACGCTCGGCAATAAATTCGCCGCTAAAATCATCCATAGAGCCGGTTGCAGACATGATCATTTCACTCTCCATTTCATTTTCCATCAACAACGGCCCACTGTAGAGTTTCAGAAGCGTAGAAAGGCACCATAGGATCTTCACCAAGTTGTGTTGTTGCGGGCAATTGCCACGGGGCGCGGCGCAGGGTTAATGTTTGTTGATTCACGGGCAGGCCGTAAAACGCAGGGCCGAAGAGGCTGGCAAAGCCTTCGAGTTTATCCAGTGCGCCAGCGCGCTCAAAGACTTCGGCATAGAGCTCAATAGCACTAAGGTGGGAGTAACAACCGGCACAGCCACAGGCCGTTTCCTTTTTATTTTGCGCGTGGGGGGCGGAGTCGGTGCCGAGAAAGAATTTACTACTGCCGCTGGTGGCCGCCGCAATTAATGCTTGCTGGTGGGTGGCGCGTTTGAGTATCGGCAGGCAATAGTTGTGCGGGCGAATTCCACCGGCTAATAAATCGTTACGATTACAGAGCAAGTGCTGGGGTGTGATGGTGGCAGCGATATTATCGCCACTGTTAGCCACAAACTGCGCGCCCTGTGCGGTGGTGATATGTTCGAGGACTATCTTTAAAGCGGGAAATTGGGCGCAGAGGTCATTGAGTGTGCGTTCAATAAAAACGGCCTCCCGATCAAAAATATCGATGTGGGCGTCGGTGACTTCACCGTGTAATAACAGGGGCAGGCCAAGTTTCTGCATGCGCTCCAGCACCGGATACACTTTCTTTATATCGGTGACACCAGAGTCTGAATTGGTGGTCGCGCCTGCCGGATAATATTTAACGGCGTGGATAATGCCACTGGCGACGGCGCAGTCAATTTCATCGGCCGGGGTGTTGTCCGTTAAATACAATACCATTAAAGGCTGCCAATCATTGCCTTCAGGGCGAGCGGCAAGAATACGCTGGCGATAGATGCCGGCTTGCTCGGTAGTAATGACCGGCGGCGCCAGATTGGGCATAACAATGGCGCGGGCAAAGTGGCGGGCGGCATCGTTGACGGTGTCGCGCAGGGCGGGGCCGTCACGTAAATGCAGGTGCCAGTCGTCGGGCTGGGTAATGGTGAGTGTGTCGAGGGTCGTTGGCATTTTTACTGGCTGACTTGCTTGCTGATTGGGAGCGGCCATCCTACCGGAAAGCCTTGGCGCGGGACAGGCTTCTATCTGCATCGAACGCTATCAAAAGTGCGGTGCAAGGTTTAGAATTTAGCCTTGCTCAGCTGTTTCTGCTCAGTTGCTTCTACTCATTCCAGGAGATTGTTTGTGTCCGATATTAAAAAAGTGGTTTTGGCCTATTCCGGTGGGCTCGATACCTCGGTAATTGTTCGCTGGTTGCAGGAAACGTATCAATGTGAGGTGGTGACCTTTACAGCTGATATCGGACAGGGTGAAGAGGTTGAACCGGCACGGGCCAAGGCCAAAGCCTTGGGTATTGAAGAAATCTACATTGATGATCTGCGTGAAGAGTTTGTGCGCGATTTTGTCTACCCAATGTTTCGCGCCAATACAATCTATGAAGGTGAATACCTGCTGGGCACCTCCATTGCTCGACCATTAATTGCCAAGCGCTTAATCGAGATCGCTAACGAAACGGGTGCCGATGCCATTTCCCACGGCGCTACAGGAAAGGGTAATGATCAGGTGCGCTTTGAGCTGGGTGCCTATGCGCTAAAACCCGGTGTTCAAGTGATTGCGCCCTGGCGCGAGTGGGATTTAACGTCGCGCGATACGCTGATGGATTATTGTGCGCAACATAACATTCCCGTTGATTTTGCCTCGGGCAAAAAGAAGTCACCCTATTCGATGGATGCCAATCTTCTGCATATCTCCTATGAAGGCGGTGTACTTGAAGAACCCTGGGCCGAAGCTGAAGAGTCTATGTGGCGCTGGAGTGTCTCACCAGAGGCGGCACCCGATAAGCCCCTGTATATGGAATTAAGCTTTCAAAAAGGCGATATCGTTGCTATCGACGGCAAGGCAATGACGCCAGCCGAGGTGCTGACTCTGCTCAATGAAATTGGTGGTGCCAACGGCATTGGCCGTGCCGACATCGTCGAAAACCGCTATGTGGGTATGAAGGCCCGCGGCTGTTACGAAACACCGGGCGGCACCATTATGCTCAAGGCTCACCGGGCTATTGAGTCGATCACCCTTGATCGAGAAGTCGCCCACTTAAAAGATGAGTTAATGCCGCGTTACGCCAGCCTTATTTACAACGGCTACTGGTGGTCGCCAGAGCGGCAAATGCTGCAAACCATGATCGATGAGTCTCAGCACTACGTCAATGGTGTGGTACGTTTGAAGCTTTATAAGGGCAATGTCACTGTTATTGGGCGCAAGTCGGAAGATAGTTTGTTCGATGAACGTATCGCCACTTTTGACGACGATGCCGGTGCCTATAACCAACAAGATGCCGAGGGCTTTATTAAGCTCAATGCACTGCGCTTGCGTATTGCTGCGAATAAAAATCGTTAGTTATTTGGTGTATTACACAAAATCATCAGTCGAGCCCTTAGGGCTTGCTGTCAATTGATTTATATCATGTTACAGCAGAGTGTAATGCCGAATAATTGCGCCGCTTAAAGTTCAGCGCTGTAAATTTTTCTCATCAAGGAAATAAGAAATGAGTGATGCTAGCCTTGCGAGTACGCCGCCCACATACAATTTAAGGGTGGTAAAGCAGTTCGCTATCATGACCGTTGTATGGGGTATCGTTGGCATGCTGGTGGGGGTTATCCTCGCTGCCGAAATGATCTGGCCCGATTTGAACATGGGCATACCCTGGCTGCACTTTGGCCGCCTGCGACCGCTGCACACCAACGCGGTGATTTTTGCTTTTGGTGGCTGTGCGCTATTTTCAAGCGCCTACTATATTGTGCAAAAAACCTGTCTGGTGACATTGTTCATGCCACGGCTGGCCGCGTTCACTTTTTGGGGTTGGCAGTTGGTCATTGTCGCTGCGGCTATCACCTTGCCCATGGGCTTAACCACTAGTAAAGAATACGCCGAGCTGGAGTGGCCGATCGATATTTTGATTACCATCGTCTGGCTCTCCTACGCGGTGGTTTTCTTCGGCACTATTGCGAAACGCAAAACCTCGCACATTTATGTCGCCAATTGGTTCTTTGGTGCCTTTATTCTCGCGGTCGCGATGCTCCATGTGGTTAACAGCGCGGCTATTCCCGTGACGATGTTTAAATCCTATTCCGTTTATGCGGGCACGATCGACGCCATGGTGCAGTGGTGGTATGGCCACAATGCGGTAGGCTTCTTTTTAACGGCGGGCTTTCTCGGCATGATGTATTACTTCGTGCCCAAGCAAGCGGGGCGGCCGGTGTACTCTTATCGTTTATCGATTGTGCACTTCTGGGCGCTGGTTGCCGTGTATATTTGGGCTGGCCCCCACCACCTTCACTATTCAGCGTTGCCGGACTGGGCGCAGAGCCTGGGCATGGTGATGTCGCTGATTCTGCTGGCCCCTTCCTGGGGTGGCATGATCAACGGCATTATGACCTTGTCAGGTGCCTGGGATAAATTGCGCACCGATCCAACTTTACGCTTTTTAGTGGTTTCACTTTCCTTCTACGGCATGTCGACTTTTGAAGGCCCAATGATGGCTATCAAGACGGTGAATGCGCTGTCTCACAACACCGACTGGACTATCGGCCACGTTCATTCCGGTGCTCTGGGTTGGGTGGCGATGATCTCTATCGGCAGCATGTACCACCTGATTCCACTGTTGTTTGAAAAACCGAAGATGTACAGCATCAAATTGATTAATGCTCACTTCTGGCTGGCGACCATGGGCACCGTGCTCTATATCGCCTCCATGTGGGTTAACGGCATCGCCCAGGGTTTGATGTGGCGAGCCTTTAATACTGATGGCACGCTGACTTATACCTTCGCGGAATCTATCGAGGCGAGCATACCGGGTTACTACGTACGTTTGATCGGTGGCGGTATGTTCTTCCTCGGCATGCTGGTAATGGCCTTTAATGTTTGGAAAACCTGTCGGGGACCCGGAATCTCGGCGCCAGTTGATAGCCAACCAGCCACTGCAGCGTAGGAGGGCACAACGATGAATCATGACATAGTCGAAAAAAATGTCGGCGTATTAATTATCTTGACGCTGGTAGCAATGAGTTTTGGTGGTCTGGCACAGGTTGTTCCTCTGTTTTTTATTGAGTCAACAACAACGCCCATTAAAGATTTGAAGCCACTACCTGCTTTGGTGTTAGAGGGTCGCGATATTTATATTCGCGAGGGCTGCCACGTTTGTCACACGCAAATGATTCGCCCTTTCCGCTCTGAAACGGAACGCTATGGTCACTACAGCGTAGCCGGAGAGCAGGTCTACGAGCACCCCTTCCTGTGGGGCTCAAAGCGTACCGGGCCGGATTTGGCACGAGTGGGTGCTCGCTACAGTGATGAGTGGCACCGTGCCCATCTCTATAACCCCAGAGACGTGGTGCCAATATCTAATATGCCGAGCTTCCCCTGGTTGTTCCAGGATGTGGTCACGGGCAAAGATACCGCAGCCAAAATGCGTGCATTGCGTATTGTTGGTGTGCCTTATACCGACGAAGATATTGAAAATGCGGCCTCCGTGTTCGCTGCGGGTGATGTTAAAGAAGTTGATGCACTGGTCGCTTATCTACAGCAACTGGGCACACTGATTAAACAAAAGCGTTAAGGCGCTGGAGGAATTATGGCTCAGGGTACTTGGGAAGGTATTGGTACATTACTGGCGATGCTGGCCTTTATAGCCGTTTGTGTTTGGGCTTATAGCGGTCGCAATAAAGCGCGTTTTGATGAGGCCGCAATGCTGCCATTTGCCGACGAGTTACAGGCCGAACCGTCAGTTGAAGTAACTAAGCCGCTCGTTACCGACAGTGAAAAAGTGGCTGCTGAAACAGTCTCGCAAGAAACAACGAATAAAGTAGGGAATGGCATATGAGCACGTTCTGGAGTCTGTGGATAATCGTTATCACAGTCGTCACTACAGCGGGTGTTTGCTGGGTGTTGTTTGCCAACAGAAAGGTTATCGTCAAGGAAAAGCCCAAAGATGGTGAAGTACCGACGACCGGCCATGTCTACGATGGTATTGAAGAATACGACAATCCACTGCCCGGTTGGTGGTTCAATATGTTTGTCGGTACCGTCATATTTTCGATCATCTATCTGATTCTGTACCCGGGTATGGGTAATTTTCCGGGTGTTCTAGGCTGGACATCAGATGGCCAATGGCAGGAGCAGGAGAGAAAAGCAGAAGTTCGCTTCGAGGCGGTTTACTCAACGTTTGTAGGCCTGTCGATAGAGGAGCTATCTGTTAATCCAGAGGCCTTTAAAATCGGTCGTCGCCTGTTTGGTAATAACTGCGCTGTTTGTCACGGCAGTGACGGGCGCGGCAGTTACGGTTTTCCCGACTTAACCGATGACGACTGGTTGTATGGCGGCACACCCGAAGCGATTGAGTTTTCAATCACCCACGGTCGCAATGGCATGATGCCAGGCTGGGCTGCCGCTATTGGTGAAAAGGGTGTTAATCAGGTAACGGAGTATTTATTTAAACTTGGCAACAGTGAACACGATGCAGCTCTTGCTGAAGGTGGTGAGAAAGTCTTTGCCACTTTTTGTGCCGGCTGCCACGGTGTCGATGGCACGGGCAATCAGGCTCTGGGTGCACCGAATTTGAGTGATGACACCTGGCTTTATGGCCGCTCGCCAGAATTGATAAAAACCACCATTCGATCCGGACGTCAGGGCTTAATGCCTGCGCAAAGAGAGCAATTACACAAAAGCAAAATCCGTTTGTTGACCGCTTATGTTTACAGTCTGGCACATCAATAGTGATTGCAAAAATTAATGGCTAATAGTAATAGCAGCTGAAAGAGGCGACCATGAGTTCGCAAGAGGAACAAAGACCGAGCCTTGAGGAAGAGGCTCATGTACTTTATCTCTACGAGACAGGAAAGAAAATTTATCAGCGGCGCTTTGTAGGCTTCTTTCGCAAGCTTAAAAAGCGCAGCGGTATTCCTTTATTGTTAGGTTATTTGCTCCTTCCCTGGTTTCAAATTGATGGCCGCCAGGCTGTTTGGTTCGACTTGCCCGCCCGTAAATTTCATATTTTATGGATGACCTTCTGGCCCCAGGATTTCATGATGCTGGCCTGGTTGCTGATAATCGGTGCTTTTGCCCTGTTCGCGGTGACTGTGTTGGTGGGCCGTGTCTGGTGTGGCTTTAGTTGCCCCCAGACAGTTTGGACCATGATGTTTATGGGTGTAGAAAGGTTTTTTGAAGGCGGGCGCAACAAGCGTATCAAACTGGATCTCGCGCCCTGGAATTTCAATAAGGTTTGGCGTAAAGGCGGTAAGCACTTCGTCTGGTTGCTTATTGGTTTTATTACCGGCTTTACCTTTGTGGCCTACTTTAATCCCGTTCGCGAACTCAGTATCGACATGCTGACTTTTTCGGCCCATCCGGCAGCCGTTTTCTGGACCTTCTTTTTTACACTAATGACCTACATGAATGCGGGTTACCTGCGTGAACAGGTCTGTAAATACATGTGCCCTTATGCGCGCTTTCAATCGGTTATGTTTGATGACGATACTTTGGTTGTTTCTTACGACAAAGCGCGGGGAGAATCGCGAGGCCAGCGTAAGAAAGGCAGTGACTATAAAGCCAAGGGCTTAGGTGACTGTGTTGACTGCGGTATTTGTGTTCAAGTTTGTCCGGTTGGCATTGATATTCGCGATGGCCTTCAATCTGAATGTATCAGCTGTGGTCTTTGCATTGATGCCTGTAATGCCATTATGGAAAAAGTTGAATATCCCAAAGGACTGATTAGTTTTACCACTGAAAATAAATTAAAAAAAGGGGTAACTCACGTTTTCAGGCCGCGTTTACTGGGCTACGGGTTTGCCTTGTTAGTGATGGTCAGCGTATTCGCTTATACCCTGATCACTCGTGTGCCTTTGGAGCTTGATATTATTCGCGACCGCTCACTCCTCTATCGTGAAACCTCTCGGGGTTTAATTGAAAATATTTATACCCTGCGGATCAACAATATGGATAATCAGGCGCATAAATACACCATCACCGTAGAGGGGGATCAGGAATTCCGTTTTATTGGCGATAGCACAGTCGATGTCGCTGGTGGGGAAGCCTTCACTCATCTCGTTCGCCTTGAGCTAGACCCGGGCTTAATGAAACGCGGGAATATTGATATCACCTTTGTGCTTCAAGCTGAGGACAATGAAACAATGCATGATAGTGAAGAAAGCCGTTTTATTGGACCTTTTATTCGCTAATTGCTTGTTATTTATTTTTACACAATCGCCAAATAACTTACCCCCTTTTCTTATTCGGTAGCAGAATAATTGGACAAATTAATGAGAGACAATACAGCTGCTGGGCCGGTAGATTCATTAACACCGCCCTGGTACCGGCAGTTCTGGCCATGGTTCTTAATCGCCCTGCCAGCAACGGTAGTGGTAGCGGGTTTCTTTACGCTCTATTTAGCCATTAAATACAGCGATGACCTGGTCAGTGATAATTATTACCGCGATGGCCTGGCAATCAATCAGCAGCTTACGCAAGATCTTCGCGCCACTGAGCTTGACCTGTCGGCAAAACTAAATTTTGCTGAGGGCAATGATGATGCTATCGATGTGTTGGCGCTGGAATTAAGCAGGCCCCGTGCAACTAGACCACTGCCAACGCTATTAACACTGTATTTACTACACCCAACCAATGCCAAAGCGGATCATATGATCAAGCTTATTGCGGCGGGTGGGGGGCGTTACAGAGGGCAATTGTCGCAGTTACCGACACAGCGCTATTATTTGCGATTGATCCCCGGTGTTGTTAGTGAGAGTGTTTCTGAACAAGACAATTTGCAAAGTGCGGAATGGCGGCTTACCGGTGAAATAGATTTTTCGATTAGCCACCTTGTTGAATTGCAAGCCAGTCCTTCGACCACGCCCCAGAGTGGCGGCTAAATATGTCCGCTGAAACTTGCTTTCATTGCGCTTTACCGTTGAATGGCAGGGACGACATTAGCGTGCAGATTGACGGTGCATCGCGCCCAATGTGCTGCATTGGTTGCCAGGCCGTCGCCACTGCTATTGTCGATGGTGGTTTGGAGAAGTTCTATCAGTACCGCTCGGCAAACTCGCTTCGCAATGATGGCCAGGCCGATGAAGATTTCAGTGCCTATGATCTACCCGAGGTACAGACTGATTTACTGACGGTCGATGAGCAGGGTTTGGCCACCATTGAGCTAGGAATTTCAGGTATTAGTTGTGCCGCCTGTGCCTGGTTGATTGAGCTCCATCTTAAAAAATCACCTGCCGTGACAAAGGCTGTCGTCAATGTCAGTCGACAGCGTTGTCGACTTCAATGGAACATAGAACAACTCCCCCTGAGTGAATTGCTCGCTGCTTTTATCACCATTGGCTACCGAGCTCATCCGGCGAGAGAGTCCAATAAATTCGAACATATTGAGCGAGACCAGAAACGCTATTTATTGCGTCTCGGTGTGGCCGGTATTGGCATGATGCAGGCGGGCATGCTGGCCATTGCACTGTATGCGGGTGCCTTTCAGGGTATGGAAGAGCATTGGCAAAACTTGCTGCGCTGGGTCAGTCTGCTGGTCGCTACGCCGGTCGTTCTGTATTCGGCCCAACCCTTTTTTAAAAGTGCCTGGCGCAGTTTGCGCAGCTTTAATTCCAATATGCCCTGGTACATGAACCTGACCATGGATGTACCCGTTGCCCTGGCCATTGGCCTGGCTTATGGGGTTAGCGGCTGGGCGACTGTGAGGGGTACGGGCGAGGTTTATTTTGATGCCGTCTCAATGTTGACCTTCTTCCTTCTGTTGGGCCGCTTTCTTGAAATACATGTGCGTTATCGCAATGAATTAGTCGCCGGTGAGGCCACACATTTAATCCCGCTTACAGTGCAACGTTGGACCGGGGTTGGCGCCGACGAGCATCTCGAACAAGTGCCTGTTAAATCTCTTTGTGTTGACGATGTAATCCAGGTAGGCGAGGGCGAGTGTCTGGCCGTTGATGGGGTGGTATTGGCGGGTCGTAGCCCAGTGATCGAAGCCGTATTGAGTGGCGAGCAAGACCCCGTGGCCAAAAGTCCGGGCGATATTGTCAGCGCGGGGACTATCAATACCACGAATCCGCTAAAAATAAAGGTCAGTGCCATTGGCCAGTGCACACGTTTGTCGGCGATTATCGATATACTGGATAGTGTTGCTGCGGAAAAACCCCGGCAACTAGCCTTCGCGGATCGTCTTGCCGCCTGGTTTATCAGTTTTGTTCTATTGCTTGCCGTCGCGGTGTTTTCGACGTGGTGGCTACATGATGCCGATAGAGCCTTATGGGTGACCTTGTCCGTTCTGGTCGTGACCTGCCCCTGTGCGCTGTCTCTTGCCACACCCGTCGTGCTGGCAGCCGCGACGGGGCGACTACAACGGCAGGGTTTTTTGGTGCGTAGCTCTCATGTACTTGAGACCTTAAGTAAAGTGAACCGCGTTGTACTCGATAAAACGGGAACGCTGACCACGGGTAAACTCGAAATTGATCAGGTTAATCTGTGCCCAGGCCCAGGTGCGTTAGATAGCCGGTCAGTACTCAATATTGCTGCAGCTCTCGAACAAGGCTGTCGCCACCCCATTGCCAGTGCGTTTAAACAGCAACTAAGTGGAGGTAGTGGCCAGGCAGAGGCGCTGGATTATCAGGTCGGGGGCGGAGTCTCAGGTATCATTAATGGCCAGCGCTACGCATTGGGAAAGCCGGCTTTTATTAGCGAGCATTTTGATCTGCAAATACCCTCATTTTTATTGGCACAGCCTTTACCCGCGGGTAAGGGAGATAACGCGAAGCATCGTCTCGATGTCATATTGTCCAGTCAGCAGAAAGTGCTAGCGCGTATTGTGCTGGTGGATGAATTGCGCCCTGGGGCACAGGCGCTGGTTTCTGCACTACAGGAGCAGGGCCTCGCTCTTGAGCTACTTAGCGGTGATCAGGAAAAAAACACCGCTGCTCTGGCGCGAGAACTGGGGATAAAACAATGGCAGGCCAATAGCAGTCCTGAGGATAAACTGAGCTATATTCGAACCCGGCAGAAAGAAGGCGATGTGGTGTTGATGGTGGGTGATGGCATTAATGACATACCCGTATTAAGCGGTGCCGATATCTCTGTTGCCATGGCCGAGGCGACAGATTTTACACGCATGGCCTCCGATGGGGTGCTGTTATCGGGCAATTTAACGACTCTGATCGAAACTATTAATGTCGCGCGAAAAACGGAGAGGGTGATACGTCAGAATATCGCCTGGGCACTGATCTACAATTTGAGCGCTTTACCTCTCGCCGCCATGGGTTGGGTGCCACCCTGGGCTGCGGCCATTGGCATGTCGGCCAGTTCTTTGGTGGTGGTCTTGAATGCTTTGCGTCTGCAACGCAGAAAAACGAAACACGGGTGCCATCTTGATAGTGGTGCACGGCAATGGAATAGGTCTGGCGTACCGAGTGTGCAAACCGGGCTCTGATGGAAAGCCTTTATTTTTTAATTCCCTTGTCAATGCTTGTCGTGGCTTTGGGTGTGAGATTGTTTTTCTGGGCGGTTAATAGCGGTCAATATGATGACCTTGATGGTGAGGCCGAACGTATTTTATTTGACGAGATAGATCTCAATACCAAAGTTGATAGGGTTGTCAGGCAAGAGTCCGAGTCTCCGAATAAGGGTAAGCCAGAGGCGCGCGAGGACAAGGCCCGAAATGATTGAGGACCTGTCTCCTGTATTTGCGGCGTTGCTCGCTATGTTTGGTATCGGCTTGTTGGGAGCGGGGCACTGCTTTGCGATGTGCGGCGGTATTACTTCAGCCCTGGGCTTTGCCAGCGAGAAGGGCGGGTCGCGCTTCATTGTTGCTTACAATCTAGGCCGTGTTTTCAGCTACGCCTGTGCCGGAGGTGTGGTTGCCAGCCTGGGTTATGCCAGCGCGAACTATCTGGCACTAGCGCCTGTACTACGGGGCATAGCGGGTCTTTTGTTGATCGCTATGGGCCTTACTATGGCGGGTTGGTGGCGCGGTTTGACTCAACTTGAGAAGGTCGGCAGTTTATTATGGCGACGACTGCAGCCTCTTGGGCAGCGCCTCTTGCCCGTACGCTCTTTCGGTTCGGGAATTATGCTCGGCCTGGTGTGGGGCTGGTTGCCCTGTGGTCTGGTTTATACAGCACTGGCTTTTGCTGCCACGGCTGAAACGCCGCTAGTGGGGATGGCCCAAATGGCAGCCTTTGGTTTTGGCACAATGCCGGCGGTGGTGTTGGGGGGGCTTTCAGTGGGTAAACTGGGAAATGTGTTGCGAAGTAAAAACTTTCGCCTTACCTTTGCATTATTATTAATCGCCTATGGTATTTGGACCTTATGGCCCGTGGTTTTGCCGTATCATCATCACCTAGCCAGTCACCAACTGGCTAGGTGACTGGATTGTACGTTTAGCAAGCTTGATTTTTATCGATACACCGCGTTACTTTTAGCGGTATAAATATAACTAAATAGGCAATAGTGCCAGGAGTTTATATGTTTGGACATATACTGGGTTTGATGTTTTACCCACGCAAGCAATGGCAAACAATTGCCGCGTTAAGTGATGAAAAAATCAAACGTTTGTTGCCTTACCCTATTTTTATGGCGTTGTTGCCAGCAGTGGCTTTATATATTGGCACTACCCAGGTCGGCTGGACTGTCGTCGGTGACGATGTGGTACGTATCACCGAGGGTAGTGCGATTCCATTGATCGTGCTGAGTTATATTGCTCTATTAGGAGCCGTGGTAATTATTGGTTTAATGATCAACTGGATGTCGGAGACATATCAGACTAAAGCCTTTCCTATCAAGGGTGTCGTGTTAATGGGTTATGCCTGTACGCCGATTTTTCTGGCCGGTGCCTGTGCGGTTTATCCAATTTGGTGGCTCGATATTGTACTTGGCACCGCGGGTGCAATTTATACAATTTACCTTATTTACACAGCCATACCGATAATGATGCATGTGCCATGGGACAGGGGTTTTCTCTATGCCAGCGCGGTATTTATGATTGCTTTGGTCTATGTGGTGGTGATATTGGTCGGTGTAACCATTGTTTGGGAATATATTGCGACCCCTGTATTTATTAATTAAGGCTATCAATTAATATCACTGACTGGTTTTCTACTTTGTTTTTTTGAAATGCCAAAAATTAGAAAAGTACGCAGATTTAAGAAATAGAAAGCCTATAGTCGCGATAGCGATTGCCGGTTAAGCAGATGTTTGGGTGATAGATACAGGCAACCTGCATCTATCACCCGGGAATTAAGCCTGCGGCTGAACCCAGGGTAAAGCCCATGGGGCCAGGAGCAAGTGCATATTGCCGGCGGGCGAGGAAAGCTCCTATTAATAGCGGCGGCAGGGCATAGATAATAGTCTTGTAGACACAGTAATCGTGATAAGCCTTCATCGAAGGCCGCTATAGCCGGCTCGAACAGTCTGTAAATATTCAGTGCAACCCAGAAATAAGACAGCCACAGGGACGCTTGTTTTCATTGTTATGCTAATGTGCGGCCAAAATAATCAGCCTTAAACTGGAAAGACAATAATGAAATTACTACACACCATGCTGCGTGTTGGAAACCTGGATAAATCGATCACGTTTTACACTGAATTACTCGGTATGGAGTTACTGCGTAAACGGGATTTTCCCGATGGCCGTTTCACTCTGGCTTTTCTGGGTTATGGATCAGAAAAAGAAAATACCGTACTTGAACTTACTCATAACTGGGAGACTTCGAGCTATGAGCTTGGTGATGCCTATGGCCACATTGCCATCGGGGTCGACGATGTTTACGCAACCTGTGAGCAAATTAAAAGTCAGGGCGGTGCGGTAGTGAGAGAGGCGGGGCCAATGATGCACGGTAGTACAGTCTTGGCTTTTGTCGAAGATCCAGACGGTTATAAAATCGAATTACTCTCTCTCGATAAATAGCGAGTCGCTATAATCAAGCGCTAGCCTTGTCTATTTCCAGAGGCGGGGTATTGGCTTTGCCGCGTAGCCAGTTAAGGCCATTAAGGATTTTGGGATTTCTGGCTATCTTGCGCTCAAGGGTGAATTTGCCAGGATAATCCATCAGTAATAAGCCCATGGCGATGGTCAATAGCCCTTGGCCGGGTATGAAAAGCATAATAATACCCGCCAAAAGCAGCACCCAACCCAAGAGGTTTTTCCCCACTAAGATCAAAATCCTAAGAACGGGATGTGTTTGTTTTAAGGGCGCAGGGTGGCGTTTTTGATGGCAAAAGTAGTCGACGGGAATACGTGCTACTAGCCAGGGCAAAGTCAGCAAGCTGATAACAAAAGTGAAGGCCGAAACAACGGCCATCCAGGTAAAAAGAGCCTGGTACTCTGCTAGCCAATCCATCAATCAGTAGTGAGTGTATAGGGGAGGTCCGCGATACGAACAGCAGTGGTTTT
Organism: Candidatus Reddybacter sp.; assembly: GCA_041277045.1. GTDB lineage: Bacteria > Pseudomonadota > Gammaproteobacteria > Pseudomonadales > Porticoccaceae > Reddybacter. The sequence continues at coordinate 706,283 of JBGFSY010000002.1, forward strand.
GCCATCGATAATCAGGGAGGTAGTATCTGCCTGCTCTTCGTGCAGGATCGCAAGAACCTCAGAGCTCTTGTCGTCTGCAGGTGTGGCTGACAGTACGCTGCCAACGAGCTTGTTATCACTACTGGAATAAATCTCTGCCCCCTGTCTGGGAGGCTTGGTATCTTCGATAATGACTCGGTAGGTGCGGCGTTTGAGCTTACCCAGGTATTGCATACGAGCGACAATTTCCTGACCAGTGTAACAACCCTTTTTAAAACTAACGGCGCCGGTAGCCTGCAGGTTGAGCATTTGTGGCACAAATTGTTCGAGGGTTTCAGCGCGCACCTGGGCTAAGCCGGCACGAATGGACTGTAGTTGCCAGTAGTCGATACCCACGGGCTTGAAAGTAGCCGATAGTCTTTGCCAGTGTCTTTCTGCCACGGTTACATCAACGACCAGTAAAAACTGCTGGGCACTGATGCGAAGCAGTAAGTAATTTTCACCGATACAAAGTTGGTTTATAGCCTGGGGCACGGTGTCAAAAAGTTGATCAAGTAGCGGTTCGCAGTCTGGGCCGCTAAGGCCTAGCAGGCGATAGTCTTCGCTGACATCATTCAGGGTGGTTTTGAAAAAGGCCGCATATTTACTAAGACTATTAATGGTTATTTCAACAAGAGGGCGGTGCATTACGAGTAGAACTGCATCCACCACTGGCTCAATGGCTTGATAGGAGGTGAGCATTCGACCTTTTGGATTGCAAATAGCACCGGGTAAGGACGTCTCCGTGTTGAGTTGACTGGTATCGCTCGTGCTTTGCCCCTGTAAAAAGCGCTTGGTATCGGCGCCTTCCAGAGCCAGGATGCCCAGATCACTGAGATCAACCAAGGTGGCTTTTAACGTTGGATAATCGGCCGGGGTTTCGCCAAAGGAGGTGGCAAGCCCATCATTGATGGTGGCACCTTGTTGGGCGAGAAAGTTCAGCCAGTCGTTGATGGTGTCAGTGTCTTTCGTGTCAGCCATTTTAGTTCGCTATTTAGATGGGTAGTCCTTCAAGCTTGCATTATAATGATCTGCTGGTAATTTGCGTGCGAATTACTGTATTGATGATCAATAAGCGGTAGAGGCACAATGGATAAATGTATGGATAAAAATCGTCTTTTTTGGGCAAGTCGTCGTGGCATGCTAGAGCTGGATATTATATTGCAGGCCTTTCTCGAGAATACTTACGATCAGCTAAAGCCCGAAGAGCAGTTACTTTATCAAGATTTACTGGGCGGTGAAGACCAGGATTTGTTCGCCTGGTTGATGGGCCGCGAAGAGCCGCAGGACAAAGACACGGCAACGATTATTGCCATTATTCGTTCTAGCCAGCATGCCCCTGCAAGCTGAGTTCAACTTTAAAGCATCGATTCCCGCACAGCGCCAGAAAATTCGGCGCCTACAAATTTTCTTTGTTGCTGTTGTCGCTGTGTTTATTCTCTTTTTAGCCAGTAATGTTATCGCTTGTTGCTTGCTAGAGTTATTGCTCTTCCTGGTTTCGATTCGTACTCGGCGCAACGTTGCAATGAGGGCTTCTATAGAAAGCCTGGTTGTGAAGAATAAAAGCGCAGCGGCCATCATTGATGGCAGTTACCATGCTTTATCCGCTTATAGACTAGATTATTTCAGTAGTTGGCTTGCGACTGTCCGCTTAACAACAGTGGCGGGGACGGGCTATTGCTTCTTGGTTTTCCCCAACTTGCTGGGTGCTGAAAAATACCGCGAGCTGATTACTTTGCTCAAAGCAAAGTCGACAGAATCTTCCAGGTAGACTCTCTAATTCGATCAATTCTTACTGACAATAATATCCTGTCCCGCAAAATTCATGGGGACCAGGATAGTGTCTTTAGCAACGGCTGATAATTGCGGGTGGTCGAGGGTGTAGTGCAGGCCTCGGCTCTCTTTACGCAACATCGCCGAACGAATGATTAATTCGGCAACCTTGGCGAGATTGCGCAGCTCGAGTAAATCGCGACTCACTTTATAGTTGCTGTAGTACTCCTGAATTTCCCGCTGTAACAGGCGCACGCGGTTTTCCGCCCGTTCCAGACGCTTGCGGGTGCGGACAATGCCCACGTAGTCCCACATAAAACGGCGCAGCTCGTCCCAGTTATGGGAGATGACTACGTCTTCATCGGAATAAGTCACCCGCGAGGAATCCCACTCCCTGGTGTAACTGGGTGCGGGAATATTGTCGATGTGCTCTCGAATACTACCGGCAGCTGCTCGAGCAAATACCAGGCACTCCAGCAGGGAGTTACTGGCCATACGGTTGGCCCCGTGCAAGCCGGTAAAGGCGCACTCACCGACGGCATAGAGATTATTGAGATCGGTACGCCCCTGTTTATCCGTGACAATACCACCACAGGTGTAGTGGGCGGCTGGCACAATGGGAATGCGCTCACGGGTTATATCGATTCCAAATTCCAGGCACTGGGCTTTAACAGTGGGGAAGTGGCTGTCAATAAAGTCGGCGGGCTTGTGGCTGATGTCGAGATAGAGACAGTCACAGCCGAGGCGTTTCATTTCGTGGTCAATGGCACGGGCGACGATATCTCGAGGGGCTAATTCACCCTTGGGGTGAAAGTCGAACATAAAGCGTTTGCCGTCGGGCAACAATAGGTGAGCACCTTCACCACGCAGGGCTTCGGAGACCAAAAAGGCTTTAGCTTTAGGGTGGAAGAGGCAAGTCGGGTGGAATTGATTGAATTCCATATTGGCGACACGACAACCTCGGCGCCAGGCTGCGGCTATACCGTCGCCACTGGCACCGTCGGCATTGCTGGTATAAAGGTAGACCTTGCTGGCACCGCCAGTAGCGAGGATAACAATCTTTGCCTGAAACAGGCAGACCCTGTCTCGCCCCGTGTCGAGGGCATAGGCCCCATTACAGCGAAAACTTCGTGAGTCAGTATCTGCCTGAGTAGTGAGGTCGACGACAACGTGCTGCTCAAAAACATCAAGGTTTGGCGTGCTGAGTATTCGTTCTGCGAGGGTGCTCGACAGCGCTTGCCCGGTGGCGTCCGTGCTGTGGAGGATGCGTCGATGACTGTGGCCGCCTTCCTGGGTTAAGTGGTAGCCACTGTTTTCCCCGTTGCGACTGAATTCCATACCTTCGTCGATTAGCCATTGCAGTGCTTCAGGCCCCTGCTCTGCCGTTTGCCGTACTACGTCTTCGTGGCAGAGCCCAGCGCCCGCAGTGAGGGTATCGGCAACGTGGGCATCGACACTATCGTCTTCGCTGAACACAGCGGCGATCCCCCCCTGTGCAAGCCAGGTCGAACCGGTTTGCAGCTTATCTTTGCTAAGCAGAGCAACACGGTGGTCGGGGGCAAGGTGCAGGGCGAGGGTCATACCCGCAGCACCGCTGCCGATAATAAGAACTTCGTATTGGTAGGTTTTTTTCACTTCAGGCTAATCACTTAGGGCTTTTCAGAGAGCGCGCGAGGCGCCACTACAGTTACTGGGAGGGCGACATGATAGTATAGCGTTCGAAAAAAGCCTACATGCTATTGCTTGCCGATTGTGAACGAAAACCGTAACTAGCGGTCAGCAAGAGGGGCTTGGAAAAAGCACAACAGATGGAGAGAGAATGGCGGCCAACAATGATACAGATACCGATAAGCAGCTGGTCGCCCGTGTGCAAAAGGGTGATAAGCGCGCTTTCGATTTGTTGGTGATTAAATATCAACACAAAGTAGCTGCGATTGTCAGCCGTTACATCTACGATCGGGAAGAGGTTAAAGACATTGTGCAGGAGGCTTTTATTAAGGCCTACCGAGCAATTGGTTCTTTCCGTGGTGATAGCCAGTTTTATACCTGGCTCTACCGTATCGCTGTTAATACGGCGAAAAACTTCCTTGTTTCACGCAGCCGACGCCCACCAGCAAGTGATGTTGAAGTGGAAGATGCTGAGTATTTTAGCGGTGCAGACAACCTGCGTGATGTCGCATCGCCTGAGAACCTGGCCTTTCGTGATGAGTTGCAAGGGGTTGTCGACAAGGCTATTCAGGCTTTACCCGAGGACTTACGTACGGCAGTGAGTCTGCGGGAGTTTGATGGCTTGAGCTATGAGGACATCGCCGCTGTAATGGATTGTCCCGTGGGCACGGTGCGTTCACGTATTTTTAGGGCTCGAGAGGCCATCGACAAACAGGTTAAAACCCTGTGCGATGGGCGCCTTTAGGTTTCGCGATAGAATGGAAAAGTGTTGGCATAAGCTTGGGAACCTTTTTAGCTAGCTCAAGTCAGATAATCTGTGATTGAACAGAACCTTGTGATCTCACTCGTTTAAAAACGTTTAAAAATTGATAATTAATGAGTCATTGGAAGGCCTGATCCTATGAATGAGCAGTTTGGCGGTAAAATGCGAGAGACACTTTCGGCATTGATGGATGACTCAGCGTCTGAGCTGGAGCTTCATCGCGTCATGCGTGAGACGAACTCAGAAGAATCCCTTAACGCGACATGGTCTCGCTATCATCTTGCCGCTAGTGCAATGCGTAAAGAGCTACCCGTCGACTTTGTTGATTCCTCAGCTGAGTTGAGGGCCGCAATAAGTATGGCTTTGGTCAATGAGCCGCTACCCCAGCGTCGTGGACAGTGGGGGCAGGCCGTGGGGCGAGTGGCCATAGCGGCGAGTGTGGCCGCGCTTGCCATTTTCGGGGCACAGCAATACCAGTTTTTTGAGCCCTCGGCGTCTCTACCCCTTGTCGCTCAGAGCGACACTCAAAACCGGGTTCAAATAAAAGCAGGACAAACCGATCATCAAGGCCCTCAGTTTCAGCTGCCTTCTGGCTTTGAAGTTCCTCAGGCTACAGCTCGCACAGCAAGTACAGGCTCTTATAACAGTAGTAAGAATTACACTGCAGTTAAGCAAGTTGAAGTACAGGAGAGCTCAAATAGTTTTGAGAATGATTTTCAAATCCAGGCTTATATGCACCGCTTGATGTCGCAGCAGGCTAACCGTAGTTTCCGCCATTCGAATTCAATATTCCTGCCGACTCGAAGCCCTTCAGAACAAGCCTCTGAGTAATAACCAAAGAAAGCGCCTGTGCCAGTGATAAGTCGGTCAGGGGGTTTCGATGCCCTTCAACAAGTTCTTAGGCTGGTAGCACAGGAGAGCCGGTTCATTGATCGAGGAAGTCGTTAAAGTTCTTGATATCCAGGCCGAATATTTGTGGGTTGAGGGTGTTCAACGCTCAGCCTGTCAATCTTGTGCTGCTCAGCAGGGTTGTGGGCAGAGTTTGTTGGCTCGGTTTACGGCTCACCCCGTCCGCTTGCGCGTCTCACTCGATGGGCGTGAACCTACATCATTTCACGTCGGGCAAAATGTCACCATCGGCATTGCTGATAATGTTGTGGTTCGAGGTTCCCTGTTGATTTACCTGTTGCCATTACTGCTGCTCCTATTGGGGGTTTGGCTTGGTGATACCTTATTCGCAAATGAGCCCGCCGCTATTATTTGTGGCTTGCTTGCTTTGCTTGGCGGTGGCTTCCTTACCGGGCACCTGTTGAATTCCCCTGCCCATGAGTCGACGTTGCAGGCACATTTAGTCGATGTGTGATTTCTACGAGCTGTATTAAGCTAGCTCGGCTATAGTTGATCTTGTTGAATAATAAACTGAAGAGGAACACTTGATGGTGACACGTGCTGTTATCGCTTTTTGTTGTGTGTTTGCCGGTGCCTTATCTGCCCATGCGCAGTTGCCAGACTTTACCGTGCTAATCGAAGAAAACTCAACGGCGGTGGTGAAAATCACCGCCGTTGAAACGCAATCAAGTCGGCGTAGAAAGTCTATTCCTCAAGGCCAAATTCCTGATGCACTGCGCGATTTGTTTAATCAACGTCGCAGTCCTGAACGTAAGGCTCGCTCCATGGGTTCGGGTTTTATTATTTCCCCCGATGGTTATATCCTCACGAATAATCATGTGGTTGGCACAGCCAAGCACATTACGGTGCGCTTAAACGACAGGCGAGAGTACGAGGCTGATATCGTTGGGCTTGATCCACGATCGGATTTAGCCTTGCTCAAGATTGATGAGACGGAACTCCCCGTGGTTCATTTTGGCGAGCCCGACGAGCTGAAGGTAGGTGAGTGGGTGGTTGCCATTGGCTCACCTTTTGGCCTCGATTATTCGGCGAGTACGGGTATCGTTAGTGCTATAGGGCGTAGTATTCCCACCTCTCGAGGTGAGGACTATGTGCCCTTTATTCAAACTGATGTCGCTATTAATCCTGGCAATTCGGGGGGGCCCTTGTTTAACCTTGATGGAGAAGTTGTGGGTATTAATTCACAAATCTATACCCGTTCGGGTGGCTCCATTGGATTATCTTTTGCTATTCCCGTCAGTGTTGCTCTTGAGGTGGTGGCTCAACTTAAAGAAAAAGGGCATGTCGATAGGGGCTGGCTCGGTGTTTATATACAGGACGTGGACAAAAATCTTGCTCAATCCCTGGGTCTAAAAAAACCTCAGGGTGCTCTGCTTGCTCAACTCGAACCCGATGGCCCGGCCGATAAAGCAGGCCTTAAAGCCGGTGATGTGGTGATCCGTTTTAATGACGACCCTGTCGTCGAGGCTAGTGATTTGCCCCATATCGTAGGGCTTCTCGCTGCGGGGAAAAAGGTTGATGCCACTGTTATTCGTCGAGGTAAAGAAAGGATAGTCTCCGTGAATGTTGGTGCCCGCCCTGGTGAGGGCCGGACGGCTGCCAATGGCGGTGGCGATATTCTGGGTTTGGATGTTGATGATCTCGATGATGAAACACGTGAAAAACGACGCTTGTCCGGTGGTATTGTGGTGGTCAAAGTCTACCCGGACTCACCTGCCGTCGATGCGGGATTACAGGCTGGGGATGTGCTGATACAGCTTGGTTACCAAGCATTAAATGAGATGAGTGACTATGACTTGATACTTAAACAGTTACCGACCGGCACCCCAGTTGCCTTACGTTTTTTTCGTCGCGGTCGTTCAATTTTTCGCACTATCGAGGTTAACTGACTTTTAAGGTTAAACAAGGTTCATAGCTTAGCGGGGCTAAATACGCTAGAATTCGCGTCGCTCAAATTCCTCCAAGCTATGGATCCTAAAAGCCCTGTGTCAGACCTCAGCCATATTCGTAATTTCTCCATCATCGCCCATATCGATCACGGTAAGTCGACGATTGCCGACCGTTTTATACAGTTCTGCGGTGGCCTAAGCGAGCGGGAAATGGCCAGTCAGGTGCTCGATTCGATGGATATTGAACGCGAGCGCGGCATTACGATTAAAGCCCAAAGCGTAACCCTCCAATACACTGCAGCCGACGGGCGTACCTATCAGCTCAACTTTATTGATACGCCAGGTCACGTTGACTTTAGCTATGAGGTGTCACGTTCATTGGCGGCCTGCGAAGGGGCTCTACTGGTTGTCGATGCGGCTCAGGGTGTTGAAGCTCAGTCCGTAGCTAACTGCTATACCGCTATCGCTCAGGGCCTGGAAGTGATCCCGGTACTCAATAAAATGGACCTGCCCCAGGCAGAGCCAGAGCGTGTATGTCAGGAAATTGAAGATATTATCGGCATTGATGCAAGTGATGCGGTGCTGTGTAGCGCCAAAAGTGGCCTCGGTATACAGGATATTCTCGAGCAATTGGTGGCTGAAATACCGCCCCCACAGGGCGATGTTGATGCACCGTTACAGGCCTTAATCATCGACTCCTGGTTTGATAATTATCTGGGCGTTGTGTCCCTGGTTCGGGTCATGCAGGGCAGCTTACGTCGTCGTGAGAAGATTATTACGAAAAGTATCGGTAAGGCGCATATTGCCGATAGTATTGGTGTATTTACACCCAAACGTACAGAAACCGGTGTGCTGCGGGCTGGCGAAGTGGGTTTTGTGGTGGCCGGTATTAAAGATATTCACGGCGCGCCTGTTGGTGACACGATTACCCATGCCAGTAGCCCCGATATTGAGTCGTTGCCGGGTTTTCAGAAAGTTAATCCGCAGGTTTATGCGGGTATGTTCCCCATTAATTCTGAAGACTTTGAGGATTTTCGCGAAGCTCTGGCGAAACTGACGCTGAACGATGCCTCACTTTTCTACGAACCCGAAAGCTCAGACGCTTTGGGTTTTGGTTTTCGCTGTGGCTTTCTCGGCATGCTGCACATGGAGATCATTCAGGAGCGGCTCGAACGAGAGTACAATCTCGATTTAATCAGTACGGCGCCGACCGTTGTTTACGAGGTGCTGCACACTAATGGTGAGCTGCTTTATATTTCCAACCCCTCGAATCTTCCCGACCCCGGTTATATCGATGAAATGCGTGAGCCCCTGTGCGAGGCGAATATTCTCGTTCCGAAGGATTATGTCGGTAATGTGATTTCTCTATGCGTGGAAAAGCGCGGCGTACAGAAAGATATGCAGTTTACTGGGGACCAGGTGTCACTCACTTACGAAATGCCCATGGCCGATGTGGTGATGGATTTTTTCGACAGGCTCAAGTCTGTCAGTCGCGGTTTTGCCTCCCTGGATTACAACTTTAAACGCTTTCAGGTGGCACCTTTAGTGCGACTCGATATTTTGATTAATGGCGATAAAGTGGATGCCCTGGCGCTGATTGTTCACCGCGATAATGCCCAGCAAAAAGGTCGTTTGATTACCGAGAAAATGAAAGAATTAGTGCCTCGACAGATGTTTGACGTGGCCATTCAGGCTGCACTGGGTGGGCATATTATTGCACGAACCTCAGTAAAAGCACTGCGTAAAAATGTCACGGCAAAATGTTATGGCGGTGATATCTCCCGTAAGAAAAAACTACTGGCCAAACAGAAAGCCGGTAAAAAGCGCATGAAGCAGGTGGGCTCGGTGGAAATCCCCCAGGAAGCTTTCCTGGCAGTACTAAAAACGGATAATTAATAATGGATTTCGACTTCCCACTTATTTTAGTTGTACTCACCGCCGTCGCAGGCTTTATGTGGCTGGCGGAGCGTTTATATTTTTCAAAGCAACGAGAAAAGGAAGATGCGGCTCCCTGGTTTATAGAATCAACAGCGCCATTTTTTCCTGTGCTTCTCGTGGTTCTTGTACTGCGTTCTTTTATTGTTGAACCCTTCCAAATTCCCTCTGGATCAATGATCCCCACCTTGAAAATTGGCGATTTTATTCTCGTAAATAAGTTTGCCTACGGTCTTCGTTTACCCGTTACGGGTACCAAAGTCCTCTCCCTGGGAGAACCCCAGCGCGGCGATGTGATGGTGTTTTTTCCACCCAATGATAAGCGTTATTTTATTAAGCGGGTCGTCGGTTTGGCCGGCGATGAGATTCGCGTTATTAATAATGTACTGTTTGTTAATGGCGAAAAAATGCCGCAGTCAACACTCGACAACGCGGAGCCTTATTTTGTTGAGAGAAGTATCGCCGAGCGCAATTCCCCCAGCAATGCACAAATTATGATGGAAAATTTAGCGGGTGTTGATCATCTGATTCGTAAGCACCAAACCCCAGGGCAGCTAGGTCGTAACTACAGCACTATCGTGCCTGAAGGGCATTACTTTATGGTGGGCGATAACCGAGATAACAGTAGCGATAGTCGAGTTTGGGGTCCCGTGCCGGAAAAGAACGTGGTCGGTAAGGCTTTTGCGGTGTGGATGCACTGGGAGAAAGTGCTAAGCATACCCAGTTTTGCTACAGTGGGCGCCATACGTTAATGAGAATAAGGGGTAAGGTAATGGTGCAGCATAAACAACGGGGTTTGTCGGCATTGAGCATTTTGGTGCTTCTGGCTGTTGTCGGTTTTTTTCTCACGATTGCAACGCGCATTGGCCCGCTTTATCTCGATAACTCTTTTGTTGATGCAGCCTTGCAGTCTTTAGCTGATGAGCCCATCCATAAGATGAGTGATTCACAAATACGTAGAAAGTTACAAGCCGCTTTTACAATTAATGCTGTTCGAGACGTCTATGCAAAGGACACAGTGATAGAGCGTAAGAAAACAGCCACTACTGTTAAGCTGGATTATGAGCGGCGGATTCATTTTCTCGCTAATGTTGATGTCGTCGTAGTCTTTGAAAATGCCTACGATACATCAGCACTCTAGTTTTTCAACACGCGTTAATTATTGGTGAAAATATCTCTCCGTCGTTTTATTAATCGTTTAGGCCACAGCTTTCTCGCCCCGGCATTACTTGAACAGGCATTGACCCATCGTAGTTTTAGCTCGCTCAATAATGAACGCCTGGAATTCCTTGGCGATGCGGTGCTGGACATGATTGTTAGTGAAATGCTGTATGGTCAATTTCCCACTGCCAGTGAGGGAGACTTAAGTCGCTTGCGTGCTGTTTTGGTAAAAGGGGAGGCCCTGGCCAAAATGGCCCGAGCGATCGACCTTGGTGATCAGTTGCGCCTGGGCTCTGGTGAATTGAAAAGTGGTGGTTTTCGGCGTGACTCTATATTGGCCGGCGCCTATGAAGCGGTAATTGGCGCAATTTTACTCGATGCCGGCTTTAATGTTTGTCGTGACTGTGTTGTTTCCTGGTTCGAGCCGCTGCTCAGTAATTTGTCTTTGGGTGACGAGCATAAGGATCCTAAATCCCGTTTACAGGAATACCTGCAAGGCAAAGGTAAGGTTCTACCGGTGTACAAGTTGCTAACTGTTAGTGGTGAAGGGCATGCTCAGCATTTTGACGTGCAATGTTGCATTGATGGTGACTCTAATGATTATCGAGGGGCTGCGAGTAGTCGTCGCAAGGCGGAACAGGCTGCTGCGACTGCAGCACTGAACGAAGTAGGTAAAGGGCAATGAATCAATGGTAGAAGAACAAGCTCAGCAGTGTGGTTACGTGGCGATTGTTGGTCGTCCCAACGTGGGCAAGTCAACCTTGCTCAACCATATACTCGGTTTAAAACTGAGTATTACATCGCGCAAGCCACAAACGACGCGCCATAACGTTCTGGGCATAAAAACCTCTGATGATTGCCAGCTTATCTTTGTCGATACCCCGGGTATTCACAGTGATCAGGATAAAGCGCTTAATCGCTATATGAATAAAGCGGCTCAGACTGCAATCCGGGATGTTGATGTGATTGTGTTTGTGCTCGATCGTCTGTTATGGACAGAGGCTGATAAAGCCGTCGCTGAGAAACTGGCCACTTCGAACTCACCTGTCATCATTGCGATTAACAAGGTCGACAGGATAGACGATACAGGCGAACTTTTGCCCCATATCGAGTCCCTACAGCAACTTATGCCAAGTGCTGAGATTATTCCAGTGTCAGCCTTGCAGAAAAAAAATCTGGACTTGCTCGAAGAGCAAATCACAAAACATATTCCCCAGGAGGGGTTCCTCTTTCCTGAAGATCAGGTCACCGACCGTTCAGAACGATTTCTCGCCGCCGAGCTGGTCCGTGAAAAAATCACTCGTCAACTTGGTGCTGAACTGCCGTATCAGATTGCCGTTGAAATTGAAGCCTTCGAAATGAAGGGCCATATACGCCATATCAACGCCCTCATTTTGGTTGAGCGAGAGGGACAAAAGAAAATAATAATAGGCGAAAAGGGAAAGCGTTTAAAAAGTATTGGCCAGGCGGCTCGAATTGATATGGAGCGCCTGTTCGGCAGCAAAGTTATGCTAACCCTGTGGGTCAAAGTGCGAAGTGGTTGGTCTGACGACGATCGGGCACTGCGTAGCCTGGGTTATCAGGACTAGCTGAGCGCAAATCATGAGCCCGTATTGGTTTGTCATGCCGGGTCACTGTTTGATTTCTAAGGCGCCTTTGTCTTAAACAGTAATGAATAGCAGCAACGAAAAAGCCTATGTCTTGCATAGCCGGAATTATCGCGAGAGCAGTCAGTTAGTGGATTTTTTCTCGCGAGATTACGGGCGTTTGCGTGCGGTGGCAAAAGGCATGCGGGGCAGGAAGCGAGCGAAGGGTAATAATTTACAGGCCTTTACACCCTTATTATTGTCGTGGCGGGGCAGAGGTGAGCTTAAAAACCTGACGACAGTAGAGCCTTCTGGTAACAGTGCTTATTTACAGGGCGAGATGTTGTACGTTGGTTTGTATCTGAATGAATTGCTGGTGCGCCTATTGCCCGAGCATGTGCCCCACGAAAGCTTGTTTGATTGCTATGAGGTACTGATTGCTCAACTAAGTGCGAGCAATGACCCGGAGCCTCTGTTACGTCGCTTTGAACTCCTGTTATTAGAAGAAATAGGTTATGGCCTCGATATGACTATTGAGCTTAGCGAAGATCGACCAATTTCTGCTGGCGAATGCTACTACTTTACACCTGATGATGGTTTTGTCCGCTTTGATACCTTTTCTGGCCAAGGTAATGAAGCTCTCTATGAAGGCGCTCATTTATTGGCGATAGCAAATGCTGATTATGAATTGGCAGAAGTAAGACGCTGTGCAAAACGTTTATTGCGTTGTGCACTGCAAGCTCAACTCGGGGAGCGCCCGCTATTAAGCCGGCAATTATTTCGTCAGGCTCGTGTGCCTGATCATTCCAAGAAGGACGAATAATAGATGAGTCTTGCGTGATAGTGGGTATAGGCAGTGACCTGGTACATATTAGCCGGATAGAGGCTGTATTGGAGCGCCAGGGTGAGGCCTTTGCCAAGCGTATTTTACGCTCTGAGGAGTTTGAAACTTTTTGTCAGAAAAACAACCCAAGGCAGCAAGCCGCCTTCCTGGCGAAGCGTTTTGCCGCTAAAGAGGCACTGAGTAAAGCGCTCAAAACCGGTATTGGTGAAGTTTCGTGGCAGCATATTCTGGTGAGTAATACAGCCAGTGGGGCACCTGAAATGACACTGTCAGATCAGGCTTTAAAGGTTTTCAGTACCTTAGGGGCAAAGAATATTCACCTCAGCCTGTCAGATGAGCAGGATATGGCAATGGCCTTTGTTGTGTTAAGTGCCTAGCAAGCTTGTTCTGTTTAAGTGGAATAATAATTATATTAGTAAAGTATGTCGATATGCCCAAGCTGTCTTAGGAATGGGGGCAATTAAATCGATAGTGGTGGCCTGCAGGCCTAAAATAGAATTTTTGTGAGTAGGTACAAGCTAAACATGGAATATCCGACCATAGAGTCCTGTATTGGCAATACGCCGCTGGTGCGATTGCAGCGTCTCAGTGCGGGGCGCAACAATACAATTCTACTTAAACTTGAAGGTAATAACCCCGCAGGTTCCGTAAAAGACCGTCCCGCCCTGAGCATGATTGCTCGCGCTGAAGCAAGGGGTACGATCAAGCCCGGTGATACCTTAATTGAAGCGACTAGCGGCAATACGGGGATAGCCCTGGCAATGGTAGCGGCGATTAAGGGCTACCGAATGATTTTGATTATGCCTGATCATATGACGGAAGAGCGCAAGGAGGCGATGCTTGCCTACGGAGCAGAGCTCATTCTGGTTACCCAGGAAGAGGGCATGGAGGGTGCTCGAGATCTCGCGTTACAAATGCAAAAAGGCGATAAAGGCCTGGTGCTTGACCAGTTTAATAATGCCGATAATCCGCTCTCACATATCGAAGGCACGGGGCCTGAGATTTGGCAGCAAACGGGGGGCGAAGTGACGCACTTTGTCGCCGCTATGGGTACCACTGGCACGATTATGGGTGTCTCTCAGGCCCTGAAAGCCTGCAATAAAAATATCCAGATCGTTGGCTTACAACCGGCGGAGGGCGCGAGTATTCCCGGTATTCGGCGCTGGCCTAAGGCCTACCTCCCCGGTATTTTTGATTCTGCAAGCATTGATACAATATTGGATATTGGCCAGCAGGAGGCTGAGGACACCATGCGTGACCTGGCCCGTAAAGAGGGTGTTTTTTGCGGTGTATCATCGGGCGGTGCTGTTGCTGGCGCATTGCGACTGGCCAGTGAATTGGAAGACTCAACAATAGTTGTGTCGATTTCTGATCGTGGCGATCGCTACCTTTCCTCCGGGATTTTCAATGCCTGATGACAATTATTATTCAGTTCTGTTGACCTAGGAGCATTCGTTGGTACACGTCCGAGAAATTCATGCAGCGCCATTGGCGGATCTTGCCGACATCGAAGCCTGGCTCGACAAAACTGCGCATAAATGCCAACTCGATAAATCTGCTCGAGAGAGTTTGGGCCAAGCTGCTGAACTGGCGCGGAAGACAGAAGAAAGTGCTCTGCTTGTGGGCGAATCAGTGTTTCGCGGCAGTATTTTACAAATGGGCCTGGAAATTGCGGACATCCTCTCCGATCTACGCATGGACTGTGAAGGCTTACAAGCGGCTATTTTGTACCGCGCTGTGCGCGAGGGAAAACTGGATATTACCGTTGTTCGTAGTACCTTTGGCGAGAATGTAGCGACACTAATTAGTAATGTACTCCGCATGGCGGTGATCAGTGGGTTGCGTAGTGATTCTCAGCAAGGTGTATTTGGCCAGGATGCGGGTCGCCAAGCCAGTAAAGTGAGAGAAATGCTGGTGTCGCTGATTGATGATGTGCGTGTTGCGCTGATCAAACTGGCTGAACGTACCTGTGCCATTCGAATGGTTAAAACGGCCCCGGAAGAAAAGCGTAGGAAGGTTGCACGGGAGATTTTTGATGTCTACGCACCTCTTGCCGACCGGCTGGGCATAGGGCAATTAAAGTGGGAGCTGGAAGACCTGGCTTTTCGTTATCTCGAGGCTGAGGAGTATCAACAAATTGCCCGCTTGCTCGATGAAAAACGTATTGATCGCCAACAATATATCGATACCGCAATTGCGACCATTAAAGACGAACTGAATAAAATTAGTAAACGCAGTGATGTCACAGGGCGAGCAAAACATATTTACAGTATCTGGCGGAAAATGCACCGCAAAGATATTGGCTTCTCCCAAGTATACGATATTCGAGCTATCAGGGTACTGGTGCCAACCGTTAGTGATTGCTACACGGTGTTGGGCATTGTCCACAGCAAATGGCGGAACATCCCCAATGAGTTCGATGACTATATCGCCTCACCAAAAGAGAATGGTTATCAATCCCTGCACACTGCCGTTATTGGACCGGGGCGAAAAGTTGTAGAAGTACAGATTAGAACCTATGAAATGCACGAAGAATCCGAGCTGGGTATTTGCGCGCATTGGCAATATAAAGACAGTGAAAGAAGTACTTCAGGTGAAAACTATGAAGGGAAAATTGCCTGGCTCAGACAGGTGCTGGAATGGCATGAAAATCTTGACGACTTTATCGAGCTGGAAATTGGCACAGAGCAGGTGTATGTCTTCACACCCGATGGCCATATTATTGATCTGCCGGTGGGTGCAACGCCGGTTGATTTTGCCTATAGGGTGCATACGCAAATTGGCCATCGTTGCCGCGGAGCAAAGGTCAATGGTGGCATTGTCAGTCTGAGTTCAAGGTTGAAAACCGGTGATCAAGTCGAAATTATCACTGGCAAATTCGATGCCCCACGGCGAGACTGGCTGGTGAAATCTCTGGGTTATTTGCAGTCCACCCGGGCCCGCTCCAAGGTTAAGCAGTGGTTTCGCGCCCAAAATCGTGAGCAAAATATCGAGGCTGGGCAGCGCATACTCGACCGAGAGTTCCGTCATCTCGGGATTGATTTGTCACAGATGGACAGCATCGCGAGTACCTTTAATAAACAGGGTTCCGATAGTTTATATGCAGCAATTGGTGCCGGTGATGTGAGTGCCACTCAGGTTATTAGTGCCGCTCAGAGCAGTCTTAAAGTCAGTGGCCGTGAACCAGCACCACAGGTGCCGAATGCCAGTCGTTACGCAGAATCCCCCTTCTATATTTACGGCGTCGGTAACTTGCTGACTCGGATTGCACGTTGTTGTGCTCCTCAGCCGGGTGATGATATTTTTGGATATTTAACGAATAGTCACTGCGTTAGTATTCATCGTTCTGATTGTGGATCTCTACTGCGTCTACAGGCCGAAGAACCACGACGTGTACTAAAATTGACCTGGGGTGGGGCTCCTGAGCAGCGTTATCCCGTTAAGATCCGCATAAGCTCCTACAACAGAGGTGGTTTGTTAAGTGATATTACCGGCCTGATTGACGGGGAAGGGCTATCCATTGGTGCTTTGAATAGCTCGGAAACAAATGATGGCTTAATTGATACAGAGTTCTCTACCGAGGTGATCGATATGGAAGAACTCAGTGGGCTGCTTGGCAAGTTATGCCAAATTGATAATGTTGTTGATGCCTGTCGCCTGGTTGAGTCGGAACCAACAGATGCCAACTGAAAGTAAACCTGGCAGTATCGATGATCTACTCCATTTAATGGCTCGCCTACGTAAGCCAGAAACGGGTTGCCCGTGGGATATTAAACAGGATTTTCATAGCATCGTACCCCATACCTTGGAAGAGACCTATGAAGTTGTCGATGCCATCGAGCGGGGTGACTTTACGCATTTGCGAGAGGAGCTTGGGGACCTGCTTTTTCAGGTTATTTTCTATTGTCAGATGGCTAAAGAGCAGGGCTTGTTTGAATTTTCTGATGTTGCTGATGGGCTCAATGCCAAGCTGCTAAAACGTCACCCTCACGTATTTCCAGACGGCACCTTAAGTAGCGAGCGTATAGGGGAGGCAGCGCCGGAACAAACTAAAATTCGAAACACATGGGAAAAGTTGAAAGCCCAAGACCGTTTCAATAAAGGGCAGAAGGGGCGTTTGGCAGATATTCCACTTGCGATTCCATCACTCAGTCGTGCTGAAAAACTGCAAAAAAGGGCTGCTAATCATGGCTTTGACTGGCCCGATTACCCGCCCGTTTTAGATAAAATCAATGAAGAACTTGGCGAATTAAAAGAGGCTATTGATTTAAATAACGACCAGCATATTGAAGAAGAACTCGGTGATTTGATTTTTGCCTGCGTCAATCTTGGTCGCCACAGGGGTATTAACCTTGAAGCTTGCCTGCGACGAGCCAATCGGAAATTTGAAGCCCGCTTCCATAGGATGGAGGTGATTGCCGGTAATAGCAGCCTCGATTTTGAAGGCTTGAGCCTAGAGGCGAAAAACGACTTGTGGGAAGAGGTTAAAAAAGCCGAAAAAAACGCCTCTAACTAGCTGCTTAGATCCGCTCTACGACTTGTAGAAAAACCCCATACAGTGTAAGGTTCGGCCTTTTTTTTGGTGCCGTTAAGCTTTTATCAAGGGAGCAAATGGGTAATGCTCGGGTGATTCTAATTCTCATCCAGCCATCCTGTCTTTTGATATTCGGTATCTGCCCGTCAATTGGAGAACATAATGCGATTAATCCTTCTAGGACCGCCCGGAGCTGGGAAAGGAACCCAGGCACAATTTATTTCGGATAAATACGGTATACCTCAAATTTCTACCGGCGACATGCTACGTGCTGCAGTCAAGGCAGGCACAGAGCTTGGCTTAAAAGCCAAAGATATTATGGCTTCCGGTGGTCTGGTTTCTGATGACTTGATTATTGATTTGGTGAAGGAACGTATTCAGCAGGCTGATTGCGTTAATGGTTTTCTGTTTGATGGTTTTCCTCGAACAATTCCTCAGGCTCAAGCCCTTGTTGATGCGGAAATTACAATCGAGGCGGTGCTGGAAATTCACGTCGCCGATAATGAGATCGTTTCAAGATTAAGCGGGCGACGCGTACATGAAGCATCGGGGCGTATATATCATGTTGAACATAACCCGCCTAAGTCTGAAGGGCTTGATGATGCGACAGGCGAAGCCCTGATTCAGCGTGTTGACGATAGTGAAGAAACGGTACGCAATAGATTGAATATCTACCATGAGCAAACTGAGCCGCTGGTTGCTTTCTATGAGCAGCTTCTTAAAGAAGGCAAAAAGCCTGCGCCGCGCAATGCCCGTGTTGATGGTGTTGGCGCTCTTGATGAGGTTCAGAGTCGCATTACAGCAGCCCTTGCATAGTTTCTTTATAACCCCCGGTCTTCACTATTGTTGCCCATAGTAGGTATCGCACTATATTGGCAAAGCTCATAGTCTTATCAAATTGTGAAGCAAATACAGGCTAAACCTGAGCCTGTGAAACAGCCGGGGGATCAACCGTTGTCTTTAGAAAAAATCGGCGTCATCTTAGTTAATCTTGGTACACCAGCGGCGTCAGATCCTCGCTCGGTGGGCCGGTATTTACGCGAATTTCTTTCTGATCCGCGAGTAGTAGAAATTCCCCGCTTGTTTTGGTGGTGCCTGCTTAATTTTTTTATCGTCCCTCTTCGTTCACGTAAAGTGAGTGAAAACTATCGCTCTATTTGGCTTGATGAAGGTTCGCCCCTGAAGGTTATCACCGAGCGACAAGTGGTAGCTCTGCAATCTATACTTGAAAACAATAGTGAGCAGGAATTTATTACCACTTATGCCATGACCTATGGCGAGCAGTCTATTTCAGACAGCGTTCGAAACTTACGGCAGCAAGGTGCAGATAAAATAGTCATCCTGCCTTTGTTCCCGCAATATTCTGCGAGTACAACAGCCGCTGTTTACGATCAACTCGCTGATCTGGTCAAAGACTATCGCGATATTCCCGATATACGAATTGTTCATCACTACTATGATTCTCAGAGCTATATTGATGCTCTTGTCGACTCCGTGCGGCAGCACTGGCAGGAAAATGGACAGGCCGAGTGCTTATTAATGTCATTCCACGGCATACCAAAGAAATACGTCGATCAGGGCGACCCCTACTATGTCCAATGCCTGGCAACTGCACGGGCTCTATCAATTCGCCTGGATTTGTCTTCACAGCAGTGGGCTTTCAGTTTTCAATCACGCTTCGGCCGTTTGGAATGGGTAAAACCCTATACTGATCAGGTGTTAGAAGTCTGGGGTAGGCGCGGACTGGAAAGTGTCGATGTAATTTGTCCGGCATTTTCAAGTGACTGTCTTGAGACGCTCGAAGAAATAAATCAAGTTAATCGCCAGTTATTTTTGCAAGCTGGAGGCAAAAAGTTCTCAATGATTCCCTGTTTAAACGACTCCCCTTTACATATTAAATTGCTCAAAGAGCTCGTTTATAATCGGCTCTAAATCCTTGTACAGCTGGCAATTATGGCATCATAAAAATAACAAGCGAAACTTGACTGATGCTAATGACACATATCTTTGCGTGATTTGTCTCAAAAATAATAATAATTAAAGTTTTATGCCTGTGTTGTCTTGTTTTAACTAGCAATTTGTGGACACCTCATAATTTATCCACTAAAATTCGCGTACTTGGTTAAAAAATCAAGTAATTTATTAATTGCTTTAAATTATTTTTCAGGAGCATTTGTATGCCACGCCCTGCAAGCAAAAAGAAACCCGCAAAACCAGTAGTAAAAAGTACTGTTACCAGTGCCGGATCAGTTGCGGAAAAAGTATTGGAAAAAGCGCTGAAACAGCTGGATGCTCAAAGCGGAAAATTACGAATTGCCAGGGATAAGCTTCGTCAAAAAAGAGTAAGTGTTGCAAAAAATGCAACTTCTGCGGCTACTGCAGCTTTGGATAAAGCTTATGCGGCAGTAACAACGCATGCGGTTTCTCATTCTGAATTGACTAATTCCGTGCGACTCGCCAAAGCTGAGGTGCGTATAGAAGCAGTTTTGAATAAAACCCATGAAGCTCAAGAAGCGGCTCAGTTAAAGTTCGAGAAAGCAGCGCTGACAATGGCTAAAAATTCAGCGGCAGAATTAAAAGCTGCGGTTGAGAAATTCGAGCAACGTTGGTTAAAGCAACGTGAACAAGCCAACGCCAAAAAGCTAAAACTCATTGCCACGCGTTCTCGCACCAAGGTCAAGGCTACTGAGAAAAAAGCCAAATCTGAGGCTTCAGCTATTCGCAAGCGTGCGAACAAGCTTAGCGCCAAGCCCGTAGCCACTCCAGGTCGCCCTGGCCGCCCGTCGGGTTCTGTTGCCAAAACCACAAAATCAGGCGTCGCTCCCAAGCGTAGAGGTCGCCCTGCCAAGGTTGTGGCCAAATCGGCTGCTAGCACTAGTACTGAGCCCAAGCGTAGAGGCCGTCCACCAAAAGCTGCTTCCGCTGAGAAAGTTACGGTAAGCAAGACACAGAAAAGTACTGAAGCACCGAAAAGACGTGGCCGTCCACCAAGGGCCAAACCTGCAGTCGCAGCTAAAGCGACTAAAAAAGTGAGTAAGGCTAAAGTAACAGCCAAAAAAAGTACCACAGCGAGTAAGGCTGGCGCACCGAAAAGACGTGGCCGTCCACCAAAGGTTGCAAAATCTTAATAGTTGCTTAGGCTATTTAATAAGCCCTCCTTCGTTGGGGGGTTTTTTTTGTCAGATATTTTCCTATAGTGACGTAAATAGTTGATCAGCTAGTTATAATTGATTTGTCCTTCCGATCAATCACTTTACATAGGTCTTACTTAAGGCCCTGATTTTTAAAAGTTAGAATGTTATGGCATCACTTCTCTCCATTGATACATCCAGCACTTGTTGTTCTGTTGCATTAAGTATTGATGATAAGCAACTGATTAAGCGGACCGATACGCCTCGAGAGCACGTTCGCTTAGTATTGCCGATGATTGATGAGTTACTTAGTGACGCGTCGATTAAACTTTCTGCTTTAGATGCAATAGCGTTTACTCATGGCCCTGGATCTTTCACAGGATTGCGTATTGGTTTTGGTGTTGTACAGGGTTTGGCCTTTGGTGCTGATCTTCCGGTCATTGCGCTTTCTACGTTACGAGTTATGGCCCAAAGAGCCATTCGCTTAACGAGCCCCGCGACTAAATGCGCAATCATTCCCGCTATTGATGCGCGTATGGGTGAGTTGTACTGGGGCTTTTATAGGCAAGTGGATGGACTTGCTCAGCCAATAGAACCCGATGCCCTCTGTCCACAACAGGGTATCTATCTCCAATCATTTGATGAGGGCGCAGACCCAGGGCTAGCAAATATCACGTCTTTCATCGGTGTGGGTGATGGCTGGCAATATAAGCCGGAGCTGAGTAGAGCTAATGATGTGCTCGAATTGAGCGCTATCTATGAAAATATAGGACCGGACGCAGAAGACATCCTTCCTTTGGCCATCGCAGCTTTTCAAGCGGGGCGAGTGGCTGGGATAGAAGATGTAGAGCCTGTTTATTTGCGTAATACGATTAGCTGGAAAAAGCGTCAACGTTTAAGAACATAGTTTTTAGTAAAAAGTCATCACGAGCGAATGTATGGAAACAACCCAGGTTTTTTTTCTGGCTATTATTCAAGGTCTTACTGAATACTTGCCGATTTCTAGTTCAGCCCATTTAATTCTACCTTCTCAATTACTCGGTTGGCCGGATCAGGGACTCGCCTTTGATGTGGCTGTTCACATCGGCTCGCTACTGGCCGTTTGTACCTACTTTCGTCACGAACTTCAGCTTATTTTCAGTAGTTGTTGGGCTCAGTTATTTCAAGGCCAAAGTAACGAACATAGTCGCCTGGGTTGGTTATTAATATTTGGCACCATCCCTGTTGGCCTTGCGGGCCTGTTGTTTGACGATTTTATTGAGAACCACCTCCGCTCTATTATGGTGATAGCCTTAACTACGATTATCTTCGGTTTATTACTCGGGCTAGTTGATAAAAAGGGATCTCAGCAATTAACAATGGAACAAATGGGTTGGCGTTCTGCCATGCTGATAGGGCTGTCCCAGGCTTTAGCATTAATACCCGGTACCTCTCGATCTGGCATTACTATCACGGCAGCTTTGGCACTGGGTTATGACCGCCAAAGCGCTGCGCGTTTCTCCTTTCTACTCGCCATCCCCGTTATTATTCTCAGTGGAGGTTATAAAGGGCTACAACTTTTTGGAGAGCATAACTCTGTCGTCTGGGGTGATATTTTACTCGGTGTCGGGCTTTCAGCGGTGACGGCATTTATGTGTATCCACTTTTTTCTCGCGCTGGTAAATCGCATTGGTATGATGCCCTTTGTTTGGTATCGGCTAATTCTTGGTGGCTATTTATGTACCTTGTTAATTAATGGCACTAGTTAAGCCGCTAGAATATTGAAGAAAACGGGAGTCAGCATAGTGAAGCAAAAAGTAGCCTTTCTCGGCCTTGGGGTAATGGGTTATCCCATGGCAGGTCATTTAAGTACTAAAGGTTTTGATGTCACGGTATACAACCGAACTGCTGACAGAGCTTTAAGCTGGGTTAGTGAGTTTGGTGGTCAAGTTGCCGCCACGCCTGCTCAAGCTGCCGCTGAGGCCGATATCGTCTTCGCCTGCGTGGGGCGGGATGAGGATGTCCGCGACATAACCACAGGGCACCAAGGCGCGTTTGAATCCCTGGGGCAAGGCGCTATCTTTGTTGACCACACCACCACCTCGGCTGCTTTGGCCCGGGAATTGGCTGAGGAATGTCAGGAGCGTGGTTTTCACTTTATTGATGCGCCCGTTTCCGGTGGCCAACAGGGTGCAGAAAAGGGTTGTTTAACCGTGATGTGTGGTGGTGATGAGAAAATTTTTCCTCAGGTAGTCCCTGTCATTGAAAGCTATGCACAAACCGTAAAGTTACTCGGTTCAGCGGGGAGTGGACAGCTGTGCAAAATGGTTAATCAAATCTGTATTGCGGGTTTAGTACAGGGTCTGGCTGAAGGCCTGCACTTCGCTCAATCGTCTGGACTCGATGCCGAGCAGGTTATTGAAGTTATATCCAAAGGTGCCGCACAATCTTGGCAAATGGAAAACCGCCATAAAACCATGTTGGCAAACGAATTTGAACACGGTTTCGCCGTCGACTGGATGCGTAAAGATCTCGACATTGTTTTACAGGAAGCCGAGCGCAATGGTTCGCAATTGCCGGTGACTGCCTTGGTCGATAAGTTCTATGCAGAAGTTCAAGCCGCCGGAGGAGGGCGCTGGGACACATCCAGTCTATTGACACGTTTACAGAATAAAAAATATTCCGAGTAGTCATTGGCCTAGGTATGAGCATAGTGAAAAATCAAGATAGTTTTAACGACCAGTTATTAGCCTTTTTAAAGGCTTCCCCGAGTCCCTTCCATGCGGTTGAGCAAATGGCCCAACGCCTGGATGAGGCCGGTTTTGAATATCTCCCCGAGCAGGATAAGTGGTCAATAGAGGCTGATGGCCGCTATTACACCACCCGCAATGGCTCATCAATTATTGCCTTCACCGCCGGTGATTTTAGCCAGGGCATACGCATGGTTGGTGCCCACACCGACAGCCCTTGTTTAATGGTTAAACCCCAGCCGGAAAAAATCAAAAACTACCTGCAAGTCGGTGTAGAGGTTTACGGTGGTGCCCTGTTAAACCCCTGGTTCGACCGAGACCTGTCCCTGGCAGGGCGAGTGATTTATCGCGACAAGGCAAGTGGTGAGTTGAAGCAAAGCCTGCTCGATTTTTCTCGGGCGATAGCGACTATCCCCAATTTGGCAATCCACCTTGATCGTGAAGCGAATAAAAATCGTACGGTTAATCCACAGACTGATATTCCACCGATTTTATGTACCCTGCACGAGCAGCGCAGCCGTGACTTTCGCGAGTTGTTAGCAGTAGAATTATTGGCACAAAACCCCCAGCTTGGCCATGATGCCGAAGCCATCAGTGTGCTCGATTATGAGTTGTGTTTTTACGATACCCAGCCTCCAGCTATTATTGGCCTGCATAACGATTTTATTGCCTCGGCGCGGCTCGATAATTTACTCAGTTGTTTTACTGGCTTACAGGCGTTGTTGTCGGCCGATGGTCAGCAGGCAAATCTACTTGTCTGTACTGATCACGAAGAGGTCGGCAGTGCTTCCGCTTGCGGTGCGCAGGGACCAATGTTGGCATCCGTACTAGAGCGCTTGTTGCCCTCTGTCTGTGAGCGCACGCGCTGCATTACTCGCTCATTTATGGTGTCGGCGGATAATGCTCACGGCATACATCCTAATTATCCCAGTAAGCACGATGCCAACCACGGCCCGCTTCTTAATGGCGGCCCGGTGATTAAAATTAATGCCAATCAGCGCTATGCCACAAACAGTATAACGGCAGCACTTTTCCGCGACTTATGCGACCGGGCAGATGTGCCCGTGCAGAGCTTTGTTACCCGAACAGATCTGGGTTGTGGCAGCACCATCGGCCCCATTACTGCCAGTGAAATTGGTGTCCCGACTCTCGATGTCGGTGTGCCGACCTTCGCCATGCATTCGATTAGAGAACTTGCCGGCAGCGATGATGCCTGGTCACTATTTAAAGTCCTGCGCCTACTTTACGAACAGCCAGAAGCAGTTTGTGTTTAGCCACCACTGATCAGAAATCACTACAGAAAATCTACGTTTTTCATGCATAAAATAAGGGATAAATAATGCGATTAGCAGGAAAAGTAGCACTAATAACCGGAGCCGGTGGCCCCATGGGCATGGGCGTGGCAAAGCGTTTTGCCGAAGAGGGCGCCTCCCTCATTATGAGTGATATCTCGGGAACACGCTTGGCTCAAGGAGTGGCAGAAGTCGAGTCTTCACTCGTCCCCGGTGCCTCGATTTTTTCCCAAAAAGGTAGCGTATTGGTTGAGGCCGAGGTCGATGCCCTGCTCGAAGGCGCCCTCAAGCAATTCGAGCAAGTGGACATTATTATCAATGTTGTGGGTGGTTTATTTCTCGATGCCCGCTACACCCCGGTGCTGGAAGTACAGGAAGAGCGCTGGGATATGTGTTTTACGGTGAATATGAAGGGTATTTTCTACCTCACCCGCAAGTTGGCGCCGGGTATGCTGGCGCGCAATTACGGCAAGATTGTTAATGTCTCCTCCGTTGAATACTGCGGGGCAGCGGGCCACGCTGACTACGCTGCAGCCAAAGCCGGTGTGACTTCTTTAACGCGCAGCCTAGCCGAAGAGCTTGCGCCAAATATCAATGTCAATTGCATAGCGCCGGGCATTATCCGCACCTTGGCGATTCGCGATGTCGGTGAAGATGTGGCGAAGGCATTTGCTGAGAAAAACCTGCTCAAGCGTATGGGTGAGCCGGAAGATATTGCCAACACGGCACTGTTTCTTGCCAGCGACGAATCTAGCTATATCACTGGTGTTACCATTCCCGTCTCTGGTGGACTCTGGCCGGCACTGTAGTGTTTAGTAGCGCTGTAGCGTCGATTGTTCGGCCGTTCTGTTTCAAGGGTGGTCGAACAATCGATTTTCTAGAACCGCCAATCTGAATTTTCCCAGCAAGTACCTCCTTTTTTCTATCGATTAATTCTATGGCTTTGTACTATCGTCACTTATTGTTGTCGATAGAGTAGTGCGGGCGCAGCAATTTCGTTAAAATACGCCGTTTTTAGGCGACGTAATCCGATGCTCGAAGTTAATCCCATCAGAAATACTCTGGCCGACCTGCAAGCGCGAACCGACGTGCTCAGGGGGTATCTTTGACTATGTCGAGAAGAAAGACCGCCTTACCGAAGTAGAACTGGAACTCGCCGTCCCCGAAGTATGGAATGACCCCGCCCGTGCTCAGGCCCTGGGTAAAGAGCGGGCCGCCCTCGAATTGGTGGTTGAGACCATTGAGTCCCTCGACAGCGGTGTCGCAGAGAATAGCGAGCTGCTCGAAATGGCCGCCGAAGAGGACGATACGGACACCCTGGCTGACGTCGAGTCGGATGTTGCCAGCTTGACTGCACGCCTCGAAATTCTTGAGTTTCGCCGCATGTTCTCCGGTGAGATGGATGCTAACAGTGCCTACCTCGACATCCAGGCCGGTTCCGGTGGCACCGAAGCTCAGGACTGGGCCGAAATGCTATTGCGTATGTACCTTCGCTGGGGTGAGCATAAGGGCTTTAAGGTTGAGCTGATCGAAGCTTCTGCCGGTGATGTTGCCGGCATCAAAAGTGCCACTGTGCACTTTCAGGGTGACTATGCCTTTGGTTGGCTGCGCACCGAGACCGGCGTACATCGCCTGGTACGCAAGTCCCCCTTTGACTCGGGTAGTCGTCGTCATACGTCTTTTTCAGCCGTCTTTGTCTCGCCCGAGATTGACGATGATATTGAAATTGAAGTCAGTAAAAGTGAGGTGCGCGAAGATACGTATCGCGCCAGTGGTGCCGGTGGTCAGCACGTTAACAAAACCGACTCGGCGGTACGCTTAACTCACTTGCCCTCGGGCACAGTGGTGCAGTGTCAAAACCAGCGCTCTCAGCATCAAAACCGTGACAACTGCTGGAAAATGCTGAAAGCGAAGCTTTATGAGCTAGAAGAATTACGCCGTAAAGAAAGTGCCCAGGTGGTGGAAGACAATAAATCGGATATCGGTTGGGGCAGTCAGATACGCTCCTACGTGCTCGATGATTCGCGCATTAAAGACCTGCGCACCAATATTGAAACCCACAATACCCAGCAAATGCTCGATGGCGACATCGATAAATTTCTCGAAGCCAGTTTGAAGGCGGGGCTTTAAGCCGCTGTTTACAATTATTTAGCTAATTTTTCGCTCCAACACGTACGACCAAACCTCGGAATATCCCCATGAGTAAAGAACAATCCCAGCCCGTCGATGAAAACAAGCTGATTGCCGAGCGCCGTAGCAAACTGGCTGCCATCCGCGAGAAAGGCCAGGCCTTTCCCAATGAATTTCGTCGCGAGGATTTTGCCAATAAGCTTCAGGAAGAATTTGCAGAACAAACGAAAGAAGAGCTGGAAACTTTGGGCCATCAAACCAGTGTTGCCGGTCGTGTTATGGCCAAGCGCGGGCCCTTTATGGTGCTGCAGGATGTCTCTGGCACGATTCAGCTCTACGCCGACAAAACCACTCAGAAGGATATTCGCGAGCGTTGGGGCCACTGGGATGTCGGTGATCTGGTCGGTGTGCGTGGCACATTACACCGCTCCGGGCGCGGCGACCTCTATGTCAACCTCGAAGAATACGATCTACTGACCAAGTCACTGCGACCGCTGCCGGAAAAATTTCACGGCCTTGCCGATCAGGAAATACGCTATCGCCAGCGTTATGTCGATTTAATCGTCAACGAAGAGTCGCGCAATGTGTTTCGTTTGCGCTCAAAAATTGTCGATTTTATTCGCCACTATTTGAATCAGCGTGACTTTATGGAAGTCGAAACACCGATGATGCAGCTCATCCCCGGCGGCGCCACGGCTCGACCTTTCGAGACTTTTCACAATGCCCTCGACCAGCCCATGTTCCTGCGTGTGGCACCGGAGCTTTATTTAAAAAGGCTGGTGGTCGGTGGTTTCGAGCGGGTGTTTGAAATTAATCGCAACTTCCGTAACGAGGGACTGTCGACGCGACACAACCCCGAATTCACCATGCTCGAATTTTATCAGGCCTACGCCGATTACCGCGACCTGATGGATTTAACGGAAGATATGCTGCGCCACTTGTGTGAAGAAGTACTGGGCACCAGCAAAGTAACGTATCAGGGCAGTGAGTTTGACTTTGCTCAGCCTTTTGATCGCTATACCGTGGTTGAATCTATTTTGCACTTTAACCCCGACCTGGCATTAGCGGATATCGACAGCCTTGAGAGCGCTACAAAAATTGCCGAGGGTTTGGGTATTCCTCTTAAAGAAATCTGGGGTTTGGGTAAAATTCAGATTGAGATATTTGAGAAAACCGTTGAGCACCGTCTCGATAATCCCACCTTTATTACGGCTTATCCGACCGAGGTTTCACCCCTGGCACGACGCAATGACAATGACCCTTTTGTCACCGACCGCTTTGAGTTTTTTGTCGGCGGTCGCGAGATCGCCAATGGTTTTTCTGAGTTAAATGACTCCGAAGATCAGGCCGAGCGTTTTCTCGAGCAAGTGAAGGAAAAAGACTCCGGCGACGATGAAGCCATGCACTATGACGCAGACTATGTGCGCGCCCTGGAGTACGGTCTACCACCGACAGCGGGCGAGGGCATCGGTATCGACCGTTTGGTGATGCTGCTTACCGACGCACCATCCATTCGCGATGTCTTGCTTTTCCCCCATATGCGCGCCGAATAATTTGTTGGCGATAGTTCTGTGTTAAACGATAAAAAAGGAGGCATTCAATTGGATGCCTCCTGGCTTGCCGTATTGGGCGATGAGTTTGATAAACCCTATATGCAAAGCCTTAAAGCCTTTCTTGTTGACGAGAAAGCCAAAGGTAAAGCCATTTTTCCGGTTAGTCAGCGCTGGTTTGCCGCTTTTAATAGCACGCCCTTCGAACGGGTTAAGGTAGTGATTCTCGGGCAGGATCCCTATCACGGGCCAGCACAGGCCCACGGTTTATGTTTTTCTGTACCTCCAGATATTAAAGTTCCACCTTCACTGGTGAATATTTATAAAGAGCTGGTTACTGACCTCGATATTCCCATGCCCAACCACGGCTGTCTTGAGCACTGGGCACAGCAGGGCGTGTTATTACTGAATGCGACCTTGACGGTTGAAAATAGGCAGGCCGGTTCGCACCAAAATAAAGGTTGGGAGACGTTTACCAACCGCGCAATACAAGTATTAAATGAACAGCGTGAAGGCCTGGTTTTTATTTTATGGGGCGCTTACGCACAAAAAAAAGGCGCCTTTATCGATGCTCAGCGTCACTTAATTATTCAGTCGCCACACCCTTCACCACTATCGGCTTATCGTGGTTTTTTTGGTAGTCGGCCCTTTTCTCAAACCAATACGTATTTAAAATCTAGCAATAAAAAAGCCATCGACTGGCAGCTTACCTGACCATCGATGGCTCTAGTATTGAGCACTTAAACGCTGAAGATTTTAAGCTTTGATGGCTCCAGAGGCTTTCAAAGCGGCAACCTTATCGGCACTAATACCCCAGTCCGCCAGCACTTCATCGGTGTGAACACCCGTGTCAGGTGTAGGCGATTTAATAGAGGATGGTGTGGCACTAAAGCGTGGTGCTGGCGCTGGTTGCATAACCCCGTCAACTTCGACAAAAGAACCGCGCTCTTTATTGTGAGCATAGTCGGGCGCTTCGGCAAGGCTCAGTACGGGGGCAAAGCAGATATCGGTATTCTCCATCAAGGCACACCACTCATCGCGGGTTTTGGTGAGGAATATTTCCTTAAACTTCTCCTTCATGGCAGGCCAGCTTTCACGCTCCATTTGTGCTGGCAGTGAGTCGGGGTCGAGGCCCAGTTTGTCGAGTAACATGGCGTAGAACTTGGTCTCGATAGAGCCAATAGAGACGTATTTTCCGTCGCGAGTTTCGTAAGTGTTGTAGAAGTGTGCGCCGCTGTCGAGAATGTTCGAAGCGCGTTCGTCGCTTTGATTGCCGCCAGCGTTCATGCCGTAGATAGAGGTCATCAACGACAGTGCGCCGTCGACCATGCCCGCATCAACCACCTGGCCTTTGCCTGAGTTCTTCACTTCATGCAGGGCGGCAAGTATACCGACGACAATAAACATGGTGCCGCCGCCGAAATCGCCAACCAGATTAAGAGGTGGTGTTGGTGGTTCGTCATTACTTCTGCCGATGGCGTGTAGAGCACCTGAGAGGGCGATATAGTTGAGATCGTGGCCAGCACTTTTAGACAATGGGCCTTCCTGTCCCCAGCCTGTAACACGACCGAAGACTAGCTTGGGGTTGCGCTCCAGACAAACATCAGGGCCCATGCCCAAGCGCTCCATAACACCGGGGCGGAAGCCTTCAATTACGATATCCGCTTTATCAATGAGCTCAAGCAGAGCTTCAATGCCATCAGGGTTTTTCAGGTCAAGAGCGATAGAC
Organism: Candidatus Reddybacter sp.; assembly: GCA_041277045.1. GTDB lineage: Bacteria > Pseudomonadota > Gammaproteobacteria > Pseudomonadales > Porticoccaceae > Reddybacter. The sequence continues at coordinate 735,924 of JBGFSY010000002.1, forward strand.
TTACGACCGCGACCCAAGAAGTTAAACTTCTTGGGCATGGGAATACCCAGGCCTGATGCGGTCAGGCGGTCGACTCTAATGACCTCGGCACCCATATCAGAAAGCATCATTGCCGCCATTGGCGCGGGGCCAATACCTGCAAGCTCAATCACTTTTAAACCCGTTAATGGACCACTCATTTGCATTTCTCCTATTTCTGGTTAGCCTTTAGACTCAGTTGTTGTGCGATAAAAAGTCGTTCAGCCGCCCAAGGTATAGCGAAACTCAGGGTGTTGCAATCGTGACAGTGAAAATGCGCAAATATCTTTAGCCTTCAGCCAATATTACACCGTGCGCGGGGTCAATAAGAACCCTCTTTATTGTCGTTCGATAATACCGTTGATCAAGCTTCCTGATCAAATAGACCAAGACTTTTTACCTGCCAAAATGTAAAGTGGCTGCCTAAATTTAAATGCTATATCAACACTTATCGCAATAACTGGAGGATATTATGGATTTCGATTATTCTGACAAAGTACGGGATCTGCAACTGCGGGTTCAGGACTTTATGGACCGGGTCATCTACCCCAACGAAGAACTATTCTATCAGCAGCTCGAAGAGGGTGGCCGCTGGTGCAAGCCACCCGTGCTGGAAGAGATGAAGGATCAGGCCAAGAAAGAAGGGCTGTGGAACCTGTTTTTACCTGAAAGTGAGCGCGGCGCCGGTCTCACCAACCTTGAGTACGCTCCCTTGTGTGAAATCATGGGTAAGAGCAAATTTGCCTCCGAGGTGTTTAACTGTTCCGCACCCGATACCGGTAATATGGAAACCATCGAGCGCTACGGTAGTGAAGAGCACAAGGAAAAGTGGTTGCAGCCCCTGTTGAATGGCGAAATCCGTTCGGCTTTCTGCATGACGGAGCCATTAGTTGCCTCCTCCGATGCCACCAATATTGAAACCAGCATCGTTCGTGATGGTGATGAATATGTGATTAACGGCCGCAAGTGGTTTGCCTCTGGGGTACATGAGCCCGATTGTAAAATTTGGATTGTGATGGGTAAAACCGATCCCACTGCCGCTAAGCACGTACAGCAGTCGATGATTCTGGTTGAGCCGGGTACTCCGGGAATCACCGTCGAGCGCTGGCTACCGGTATTCGGTTATGACGATGCTCCCCACGGTCACGCCGAAGTGGTCTTTAAAGATGTGCGTGTGCCGGTATCTAATATTCTTCTCGGCGAGGGTCGTGGCTTTGAAATCGCCCAGGGGCGTCTTGGCCCAGGCCGTATTCACCACTGCATGCGCGTGATTGGCGTCGCTGAGCGAGCGCTGGAATTAATGTGTAAAAGGGCGATGAGTCGTGTTGCCTTCGGTAAGAAAATCTCCGAACAAAGTGTCTGGTCAGAGCGCATCGCCGATGCCCGTATCAATATTGAAATGACGCGCCTGCTAACACTGAAAGCGGCTCACATGATGGACACCGTGGGTAACAAGGTGGCCCGCGCTGAAATCGCTATGATTAAAGTGGCCGCACCGATTGCTGCACTTAAGATTATTGACGATGCGATTCAAGTCTACGGCGGCTGTGGTGTGACTGAAGATGTCGGTCTTGCACGCGCCTATGCGCACACGCGCATCTTGCGTATTGCCGATGGCCCCGACGAAGTCCATCGCAATCAAATTGCTCGGCTTGAGCTGAAAAAACATATGTAATTCTGACTCGATAAATTGTTTATGTTCGCTGTGTGATTTTTACACACTAAAAAAAGGCCTGCTTTCACTTGAAAGTAGGCCTTTTTTATTTATCCAGAAAAAATATTTTGTTATGACTGCCCGTAGTAATTAATGTTACTGGGGTAGCTCCACAATAAGCATGCCAACCACCTTTAATCATCTCGTAATCTAGAGCCATTTTACCGAATAGGGCGCCATGGTGGGCAATACCTCGATATCTCTCTGCTCGATTCCTATTCCCACTACCATGAAGTCAACGTGCAAATGTATAGTGTCTTTCTTGGTGAGTACAATGGCCATGTATTAAGCGAACTACTCGGCTACAGCAGTGTCAATATTGCTAAGTTAGAGGAGAAGGGCGTATTACTGTCTCGAAACAAAAGCTAGAAAAGTATCAAGCGAGCAGTATTGCCGGTGTCAGTGCATATGCCCTGTTTGGTTCTGCTGAAAATGGGCTTTCGTACTATGAAAGGGACATGATAGGAATCATGACAACATCACAGAGCTTGAGGCTAACGATCAATACAGTGGGGCATTTTAGTCTATTTATAGCCTTTATTTTAATGGTCCCCCAGCTTGTGTGCGCTGAAGTGGTGATAAAACCTTCAATCGAGAGTGGAAAGTCAGTAGAAATCCCAACACAAAACAAATGGATCTATAAATCGGTAGATGCTCATGGTCGTGTCAGTTTTGGTGATCATCCCAGGGCAAATGCGGTTGAGCTCGAAACTCTCGAACGACCCAACTACCAACCAAACACCTCGACCCAAGAGCTACAAACCCGCCTCGACCAAATGGCCGCTACCACCAAGCGTTTACAGGAAGATCGTAAACTGCGTTCAAAACTGCGTCTCGACGAGGCCGAGGCCAAAAAGAGCCAATATCAAGCCCCCGTTGTGGTGGTCGAAAATCGAGTTTATCGATCCCGGCCTTACCCCTACCTCTATAAGCCTCATCATTACAGAGGGGAAAAGAAAAGCGTTGTACAGCACTCAGGCGCCTCCCTGGGGCTTCACCTTGGTGGTGGCAGTTCAAAATTTAACTACGGCCTATCCTATGGCAGCTATCAAAGGCACATTGACAACAGTGCTATTCAAACACCTTATCGTCGTGAGCAAGGACAAATTCGTTCTTCAGGTCTAATAAAGCGGCGTCAGAACTAAGTAGAATCCCGTGCAAGGTGCTCGTTTTTTTCTTCTTCTAAGCCTACAGGCTTGTCATAAAATGTTTTTTGCCGCTGAACATGTCTGGAATTATATTGTTTTTCCCTTTAGCTCAGTGATAAAGACGGCGACTATATGCGCGATGATACCTAGGAAAAATAGATAAAAGCTTAAGGCTTAGTTAAGAAAAGCCGGCAAGAAAAGGCAATTACTGATGCTATAAAAGTACAGCCGTGCAATTTAGTGGCTAAATTACCGCCTCAAGAGGGTACTGAGTCAGGAATCTGGAATTATTTCTTTGATTATTCAATACAAGTCCATTTATTAGGTTACCTAAGGCCTGAATAGGTTTAAAATCACGACTCTTTTTTTTGCACCGGATTCTGTGCCTGAGCCTTCCATTGTTGAGGCACTCGAATCGTAGTGGCTTCAATCTCTCTGGTAGAGGCCCGGTGATATCCATAGCAAATCGTAAAACAGATCTGTAAACCCGCATAACTTGTAATCTGGAGGCAACAATTGATTAAACGGTATATGGCGTTAGCCCTTGGCCTGTTATTGGCTACACCCGTATGGGCATCAGCGGAAGGTGGTGCCAGGCTTGAATTGACCCATAACTGGGTGGGTTATCTAGCCATCGGAATTTTTTCCTTCGCCTATATTTTCGTCATCCTCGAAGAGAAGATCCATCTGCGCAAGTCCAAACCCGTACTATTGGCTGCAGGCCTTATCTGGATTTTAATTGCCCTGGTCTACAACTCAAACAATATGCCCCATGTGGTTGAGCCGGCCATTCGGCACAACTTCCTTGAATATGGCGAGTTGTTCTTCTTTCTGCTGGTGGCGATGACCTATATCAACGCGATGCTCGAGAGAGGCGTATTTGATACCCTGCGCAACTGGTTGGTTGAGAAAGGCTTTAGTTACCGCGGCCTGTTTTGGCTGACAGGAATTTTGTCCTTCTTTATCTCACCCATTGCCGATAACCTGACGACCGCTTTAATTATGTGTGCAGTGGTTCTGGCCGTCGGTAAGGGCCAGCCCGGTTTTGTTTCAATCGCGTGCATTAATATTGTCGTCAGTGCCAATGCCGGTGGCGCCTTTAGTCCCTTTGGCGATATCACCACCTTGATGGTATGGCAGAAAGGTATCGTGCAGTTTGGTGAGTTTTTTGCTCTGTTTATACCTTCCGCGGTTAACTTCCTGATACCGGCTTTCATTATGCAATTCGCTTTGCCATCCGGTAAGCCGGCTGAGGTAGAGGGTGAGCAAGACGGTATGAAGTACGGTGGCATGGTCATTGTTGGCTTGTTTCTACTTACCATTGTTACCGCTGTTTGCTTCCACAACTTCCTGCATATCCCCCCCGTGTTCGGGATGATGCTGGGTTTGGCCTATCTTAAATTTTATGGCTATTACTTGCGTCAAAAATCGAAATCCTGGACGGCCGCTACTGAGGCCCCCCCAGGCTCAGCCGCAGACCCCTATAATTTTGATGTGTTTTCCAAAATTGCCCAGGCCGAGTGGGATACCCTGTTTTTCTTTTACGGTGTGATTATGGCCGTGGGTGGTCTTGGCTTTATCGGCTACCTGGGCATGGCTTCTGAGTTTGTCTACGGTGAACTCGGTGCCACCACGGCGAATATATTGGTGGGTATTATGTCGGCCATCGTCGACAACATTCCCGTCATGTTTGCCGTGCTAACCATGCAGCCGGATATGGATCTCTTCCAGTGGCTCTTAGTGACCTTGACTGCAGGTGTCGGTGGTAGCTTATTGTCGGTGGGTTCAGCAGCGGGTGTTGCCCTGATGGGGCAGGCCCGTGGCCAGTACACCTTTTTTGGCCACTTAAAGTGGATGCCGGTGATTGCCCTCGGTTACGGGGCGAGTATTTGGGTACACTTTTTGGTGAATGGTCCTTAAAACGCCACGTTTACAAACTATAAAAAAGCCCGCTTACAGCACTGTAAGCGGGCTTTTTTGTCACACGAAATAAAAGTCGCCGAAAGCTATAACTTCAAACGGTTCAGTAGCCAATACAGCCTTTCATGGGCCTTGGTGTAGGGGGGGTAAAACAATTCAGGCTTGCCCACCTTGGGAAAGGTAAAGCGCGGACGCAGTTTGCTCATTTCCATAAAGCCTTCATAGCCGTGGTAATGGCCCATGCCACTGGCACCAATACCACCAAAGGGGATGCTGTGCTGCAGTACATGGAAAATACAGTTGTTGACGGTAACACCACCGGACAATGTGGCATAAAACAACCTTTCCTGAGTGGCTTTGTCGTTACTGAATAAATACAGAGCCAGGGGTGTATCGCGGGTGTTGATGTGCTCGAGCACCTCATCGAGAGATTCATAAGTCATAACGGTGAAGAGGGGACCGAAAATCTCCTCCTGAGCAATGCGCATATCTTCGTTCACGTCCAGCACCAGGTGGGGCGGGAATTTACGCCACTCATCATTGAAGCCAGCTGTGGTGAGCTGCACGGCTTCAGCGCCTTTTGCTACGGCATCACTCAGGGTGTCTTTAAGTCGGGTGTAAGAGCGCTCATCGATAATGGATGTGTAATCATCTTTATTGGTATCGGGATAGCGCTGACGCATAATTTCGCCGGCAATGCGGACAAATTCATCGCGCTTATGCCGGGGTACAAAAACATAATCGGGAGCAACACAGGTTTGCCCAGCGTTGACGTATTTGCCGTACATAATGCGACTAACGGCTTCGCGTAAATCATAGTCATCACAAATAATGGTCGGTGATTTACCGCCGAGTTCAAGGGTGACGGGGCAAAGATTCTGCGCGGCGGCTGTCATTACATTAATGCCACTTTCTGCCGAGCCGGTATAAACAATATGATCAAAGGGCAGACTGGAAAACTCCGAGCCACTAAGCCCGGGTAAATAGGCTGCCGTATCGTCACCAAAAGTGTCGTGAAATAAGCCCTGCAATAAACGGCAGAGGTTTTGTGAATTGGCGGCTAACTTGACCATGCAGCGATTGCCTGATGCCAGCGCATTAATGAGCGGTCCAATGGATAAGTACAGGGGGTAGTTCCAGGGCGTGCCAATACCAATGACACCTTTGGGTTGGGGAATAACTTCATTTTTACCGGTAAAAAACATGATTGAGGTATGCCGGCGCTGGGCTTTCATCCACTTCTTAAGGTTTTTGCGGGTGTCACGGCTCGCTGTTAAACAGCCAAAAACCTCAACCATCTTGGTTTCAGTTGGGTTGCGATGACCAAAGTCGGCAGAGATTGCAGTGGTGATAGCGTCGGTGTTGTTACTGAGTAGATCCTCAAGTTTTCGCAGATTTTCCAATCGTTCTTGTAAGGAAGGATAGGGATTCTGACGATACGCCTCCTTTTGCTTTTTTAAAATTATTTCAGCTTCAGTTTGTGGATTCTCGATTACATTCGCTTGTGCGCTTTGAGCCATGTTCGCAACCCTCGTCATTAGATGATTGTGCCGATTACAGGAAGCAAAAGATTAGCGGCTTACCCAATGGTAGGCAATTCCATTAATGACTCGCAAGTCAGCCCTCAAATTCACCTTTTCATACACATGAGTAGTCAATGAATAGTTGAGCTACATCAAATGCCTGCTTTGTCTGAAGAGGTACATTGAATGCAATCGGCTGGCTCACAGAATATCCATCCGACACACACAGCTTCGCAGCTGGGCTCGACTTGTTGGTTCGTCCCCAGTTTAGCGACATATTTGTATTTTCTTCTGCTTTTCTAGGGAGGTTAATCTCGACAAGTATTTAGGCTTTTTTGTCCAGCAATCAACGAGGTAAAACCATGTCAAATCAATACGATGCCATTATTATCGGCGCCGGTATTTCAGGAATGTATCAGTTGCACAAGCTGCGTGAGCAGGGGCTCTCGGTGAAGGTTTATGAAACAGGCACCGGTGTGGGTGGTGCCTGGTACTGGAATAAGTACCCGGGCTGTCGTTTTGACTCCGAGAGTTACACCTATGGCTACTCCTGGTCAGAAGAAGTTCTACAGGAGTGGGACTATAAAGAGCGGTTTGCCGCTCAGCCCGACACCGAACGTTATCTGAATTTTGTCGCCGACAAATATGATTTCCGCAAAGATATTCAGTTCAACACACGTGTCACTAAAGCGACCTACAATGAGGCCAATAGCCAGTGGGACGTTGAGTTAGACGACGGCAGTACTGCTAGCGCTGAAATTCTGGTTTCCGCCTCTGGGCCTCTCAATGCGCACACACTGCCACGCATCCCCGGCATCGACAGCTTCAAAGGCGAGTGGGCTCACACGGCGCGTTACCCGAAAGAAGGTTTCGGTGGTAGGGGCGTCGATCAGTTCAAAGGCAAGCGTGTCGGGGTTATCGGCACCGGTGCTACGGGCGTACAGGTAATTCAGGAGGTTGCGAAAACAGCCGACTCGCTGACTGTTTTCCAGCTGGCACCCGAGTGGTGTGCCCCTCTTAAAAATGGCCCGATTAGTTCTGAAGAAATGAAGGACATTAAGGCGAATTACAAGAAAATATTTGCCGAATGTAACGACACCTTTGGTGCCTTCCACCATAAGTTTGACGAGCGTTCAGCGCTTGAAGTATCTGATGAAGAACGCGAAGCCTTTTTCGAGAAAAAGTATGACGAGTCCGGCTTCGGTATCTGGTTGGGTAACTTCCACGACATTATGACTGACCGCAAGGCTAATGATCTGATTACTGATTTTATTACCAGAAAAATCCGCAGCCGTGTCAATGATCCGAAAATCGCAGAAAACCTGATCCCTAAAGACCATGGTTTTGGTACACGTCGCGTGCCCATGGAGACCAAGTACTTTGAGTGTTACAACCAGCCCAACGTTAAACTGATTAATCTCAAGGAAACGCCTATCGAAGAAATCCTGCCCGAAGGCGTTAAGTGCAGCGATGAAATGTATGATCTCGACATCATCATCTACGCCACTGGCTTCGATGCGGTGACAGGCTCGCTCAAACGCATCGATATTACCGGTAAAGATGGTCTCAAACTCACGGATAAGTGGGCTAATGGCCCCCGCACTTTACTCGGCATGCAAACGGTGGGTTTCCCTAATTTGTTCACGCTAGTTGGCCCGCACAATGGTGCCACCTTCTGTAATATTCCCCGCTGTATTGAGCAAAATGTGGAGTGGGTTGCCGATACGATTGCCTACATGAAGAAAAACGATCTTCATTCGATCGAGCCTACTCAAGATGCAGAGGATGCTTGGACCATTCACGTTGACGAAACGGCAGAGGGCACCCTGTTCCCTTCAGCTGACTCCTGGTTTATGGGCGTCAATATTAATGATCCTTCTAAAAAACGTACCTTTATGCTCTACGCCGGTGGTCAACAAAACTACCGCGCTGAATGTGATAAAGCTGCCGAAAACGGTTATGAAGGATTCACTCTTAATTAGGTGACCGTTTGGTTCTGCCTGCTTGTACAATTGAAAGAGTTGCTGTAACAAGCAGCTCTTTTTTTATCTATTCTTCAAATAATTCTTGGTGAGGCTTTTGTCATACCGTTTTTAATATTATTCAATTCAAAGAGGTCGAAATATGGCTAATCAATATGATGCCATCGTCATGGGAGCCGGTATCGCCGGTATGTACCAGTTACTGAAGCTGAGAGAGCTGGGCCTCAAGGTTAAAGTCTATGAAACCGGTGATGGCGTGGGCGGTGTCTGGCACTGGAACAACTACCCAGGGTGTCGCTTTGACTCCGAGAGCCACACCTACGGCTACTCTTTTTCCGATGAGCTACTGCAAGAGTGGAACTGGACCGAGCGCTTTGCGCCACAGCCCGAAACCAAGCGCTACCTCAATCACGTCGCCGACAAATTTGACCTGCGCAAGGACATTCAATTTAACAGCCGTGTAGCCAAAGCCACCTATGACGAGGCCAGTGCGCAGTGGCAAGTTGGCTTGGAAGACGGCAGCACCGCTAGCGCCCGTTTTTTGATTTCAGCCACCGGCCCACTGTCGGCCCATACCATGCCACGCATTCCCGGTGTCGAGAGCTTTAAGGGCGACTACTGCCACACCGCCCGCTGGCCCGTTGGCGATAGCGGCTGGCAGGGCAATGACTTCAGTGGTTTGCGCGTGGGTGTTATCGGTACGGGTGCTACCGGTACCCAGGTGATTCAGGAAGTGGCGAAAACAGCCAAAGAACTCACCGTATTTCAGCTCGCCCCCAACTGGTGTGCGCCGCTGCACAATGCACCCATCGAGCAGGCCGAAATGGACGAAATGAAAGCCAACTATAGAGAGACCTTTGAGTTTCTCAGTACCACCTTTGGCGCTTTCGCCCACAAGTTTGTCGACAGCTCCACCCTGGATGCAAAGGCCGAAGAGCGAGAAGCCTTTTTTGAAAAGCTCTATGCCGAACCCGGCTTTGGCATTTGGCTGGCCAACTACAACGATATTATGACCAGCCCCGAAGCCAATGCGCTGATTACCGAATTTGTCGCCAAGAAAATTCGTCAGCGCGTCGACGACCCCGCCGTTGCCGACCTGCTAATCCCCAAAGACCACGGTTTTGGTACCCGCCGTGTGCCGATGGAAACCAAGTATTTCGAAGCCTTTAATCAGCCTAATGTTCATCTCATTGATCTGAATAAAACACCGATTGAAGAAATTATGCCCGAGGGTGTGCGCTGCAGTGACAAGCTCTATGACTTGGATCTAATTATCTACGCCACTGGTTTTGATGCCGTTGTCGGTGCTCTCAAGCGTATTGATATCAGCGGCAAAGGCGGGCAGAAATTGACCGCTAAATGGGAAGATGGCCCGCGTACGTATCTGGGCATGCAGACCGTTGGCTTCCCCAACCTGCTAACCCTGGTTGGCCCCCACAATGGCGCCACTTTTTGTAATATCCCCCGCTGTATCGAGCAGAATGTCGAGTGGGTAACCGACCTTATCAACTACATGAATAACAAAAACCTGGTCGAGGTTGAACCCACCCTGGCTGCGGAAGACGAGTGGACTCAGCATGTCGATGACCTGGCGCAGAAGACCCTCTTCCCGACAGCAGATTCCTGGTTTATGGGTGTCAACCCGAATAACCCCGATGCCAAGCGTACTTTTATGCTTTATGCCGGTGGCGCACCTCATTACAAAGCGAAATGTGATTCTGTTGCGGAACACGATTACGAAGGTTTTGCCCTGAAATAGATTGATTCACTGAGTTTTAGCCGGGCGATAGATGTTGTGATCGCCAGGCTAAAACAATAAAACACAGCGTTAGTTACCGAATAAACCGGTATCTAAATCTCAAAAACGCCCCCAATATCAATCCGCTAAACCCCTGTCATTTTTTGCCCTGTATTCTCTCCTTGAAATACCACTTGTTTTTTTCCAATATACCTACTGTCCTCAGCCCTTTAGAGCGAATTCGGGGCGTTTGTCTCGTCGTCGTTTGAAAGCATGGCAAGTAGGCTTATCGAATGACTCCAAGTCAATCGTTGAGAATATTTCTACCACAATAAAACAAGGAGGAATTAATGGATCCGTTTGCGCGTTCAACCAGTGGTCGGAAAGAGAAGGGGGTTTTTAACTCGCTCTGGGAAAAAGCTTTCGACAAGGTTCTGACACCCTTCGAAGAATTCATACACCGCCAGACAACAAGTGGGTTGTTGTTAATGGGCACGGCAATCATCGCCTTATTCTTGGCCAATGGGCCTTTCGCATCTGCCTACGCACATATTGTGCACACCCCGGTCAGCCTCAATGTCGGTAGTTGGTCGATAGATATGAGTTTGAGTCACTGGGTCAATGATGGCCTTATGGCGATGTTCTTTTTTGTTGTTGGCCTCGAATTAAAGCGCGAAATTCTGGTCGGGGAGTTGGCAAATCTACGCAATGCTACGTTGCCGATTGCGGCGGCCATTGGTGGCATGGTTGTACCTGCGTTTATCTATTACTTAATTAACCCAGAGGGTGATGCCGCGCGAGGCTGGGGCATTCCCATGGCCACCGACATTGCCTTTGCGATCGGCGCACTGGCATTACTCGCCGATAGAGTACCTAAAGCACTAATCACTTTTTTAGTGGCTCTGGCCATCGTCGATGATTTGGGTGCGGTGATTGTTATTGCCGTGTTCTACACGGAAACCATTGCACTCGGGCCCTTAATTGTCGCACTTTGCCTGTTTGCCTCAATGGTTGCGCTCAACCTTGGCGGCATACGCAGAACCCTGCCTTATTTTATTGTCGCCGTGTTTTTTTGGTACTTCGTATTACTCTCAGGAGTGCATGCCACATTGGCGGGGGTTCTCGGTGCGCTGTGTATACCGGCCAAACCCAAATACGACCCGGATAGCTTTAGCCGACATGTGAAGCGCTTAATGCAACGCTTTGACACTAGCCACGAGTCCAATCAAGATATTATGACCAATGATCAGTTGCGTGCCGTCGTGCGTAGCCTCGAGAACGGGGTGAACAGTGTACAAGCACCCTTACAGCGCCTCGAGCATGCCTGGCACATTCCCGTTGCTTACATTGTTATTCCCGTTTTTGCACTCGCCAATGCCGGTATTCCTCTCGATTTTGCGTCATTGGGGGAAACGTTAAGACATCCTGTTTTAGTGGGTGTATCACTCGGTTTAATACTGGGTAAGTTTATTGGTATAACTGGGGTTAGCTGGATCGTGCTCAAGCTTGGTATTGCCGTGTTACCCAAAGATACCCGTTTTACTCAAATAGCGGGGGTTTCACTTTTGGCCGGGATTGGTTTCACCATGTCCATCTTTGTCGCGCAACTCGGATTTAGTCATAACGAGAGTTTATTACTCATTGCAAAAACGGGCATTCTACTGACATCACTCGTTTCCGGGCTACTCGGCGTGCTTTGGCTGTATCTCGTTAGTAAACACAATAAAACTGAACATTAGATTCACGAATCAGCTTGCGTGTTTGAACTGACTGCGGATTCACTAATCGTAGTTACTTGTACCATTATTATTTAGCCACCTTATACAATTGCGTATAATGTATATTATGTTAAATAGAGTTTTGGTCGGGAATTAAAGTCAATTCAAGTATCAACACTGCCCTCAGCTCACTACTATTTGTGCTGAGCAACCGAGTCGCAAGAATCTTAGTGCTACACTTCAAACCTAACAATTGAAAGACTGAATATTTTATGAAGTTACTGTCATTCACACTCACTCTGCTCTTACTCGCGACTACGGCTTACGGCAAGACCGAGCCCCTGGTGTTTACTAAGCAACATTCACAAACTACCGTTGAGATTATCGACGCGTTGAATAATAAACACTATAAAAAACAGACTATTGATGACAGTTTTTCAAGCCGGTTGTTGGATAGCTATTTGGATGCTCTGGATCCTGTCAAAGTGTATTTTTTAAAATCAGATGTGCAGCAACTCGAACACGCACGTTATAAACTTGATGACGCGCTCGAACTTGGCGATTTGCTGCAGACCTTTACAATTTTCAATCTGTTCCGTGTGCGTATAGCTGATCGACTGGAAAGTAATATTGCATTACTTGAAAGTGATTTCAGCTTTGACTTCGAGCTCGAGGAAACGATTAACCTTGATAGAGATAGTCGCAGCTGGCTTGCCTCTGAAGCCGAAGTTGACGATTACTGGCGTAAACGCATGAAAGACAGCCTACTGCGCCTTGTGCTTTCGGGCAAAGAACCCGATGCCGCACGTGAGCTCTTACGCAAACGCTATGCTAACCAACTGAAGCAGCTAGCGCGGCAAGATGCAGATGATGCTATACAAGGTTTTATTAATGTTATGGCTGGGCTCTATGACCCCCACACCAGCTATCTTGCCCCGCGCACCCTTGAGAACTTCAATATTTCCATGTCCTTATCCCTGGAAGGCATTGGTGCCGTATTGCAACTGGAGGAAGAGTTCACCAAAATTGTCCGCATTGTTCCCGGTGGCCCTGCCGATAAACAAGGTGTTCTTGCCGCTGAAGACAAGATCATTGGTGTTGCGCAAGATGACGACACGATGGTCGATATTATCGGTTGGCGCCTCGACGATGTCGTGGCTCTGATTCGTGGTAAAAAAGATAGCCGCGTACGCCTTGAAATCATTCCGGGCACATCAGAAGGTGGCGATAAAACAACGGTTGTTGCGATCATTCGCGACAAGGTGAAGCTGGAAGAACAGGCCGCTAAAAGCCGCGTGATCGAGCTCAAACAGGGTGAGACCAGTTTTCGTGCTGGTGTTATTACTGTGCCTGCTTTCTATATGGATTTTGAAGCTTATCGCAAGCGGGACCCCAATTTTAAAAGCACGTCTCGTGATGTGATGAAACTCATCATCGACTTAAAAAAAGACGGTGTGGACGGCATTGTTCTCGATCTGCGTAATAATGGCGGCGGCTCTCTCTACGAGGCAACGGCATTAACCGATCTCTTTATTCACCCTGGCCCGGTTGTACAAATTCGCCATGCTAACCAACATGTCTCCAGGGAGCAACGTGCCCGACAGCAACCTTTTTATGATGGCCCCCTTCTCGTACTGACCAATCGGCTTAGCGCCTCAGCATCGGAGATTTTTGCCGGTGCTATTCAGGATTATGGCCGTGGACTTGTCGCAGGTACAACTAGCTTTGGTAAAGGTACAGTGCAGGTTCTCGCCCCCTTGAAACAGGGCCGCCTTAAATTGACGGAATCTAAATTCTATCGAGTTTCAGGGCAAAGCACTCAGCATCGCGGCGTCATCCCCGATATTAAGTTCCCCTCCTATTTTGAAATGGACGAGGTTGGTGAGAGTAGCCAGGATAACGCCCTGCCCTGGGACAGTATTCGCGAAGTCAGACACCGTATGTACGAAGATTTTAGCCCCTTGCTGCTCGTGCTGAAAACGCAGCACGAGCAGCGCGTCGGAACTGATCCGGACTGGCGTTTTATGCTCGATGAAATAGCGCTGATTACCGAGCAACGCGCATTGAAGGAATTTACGCTAAATAAAATCAGCCGTGAGCAATTAAAAGAGCAGCGTGAAGAAAAGTGGTTGGCTATCGAAAATGCGAGACGAGAAAAACGTAATAAAGCGCCGTTTGAAACGACAGAGGCTGTAGAGGCTTTCCGTAAGCAGCAAAAAGAAGATGAGTTGACGCCAGATCCCATTTTGCAGGAAGCTGCGCATTTATTGTCGGATTACACCCATGCGGAAGCCGCTTCACTGGAAACACGCCTGGTGAGAAAAGAAGCAATTACCCAGTAGTCGTTAATCCCTGTCAACCGATTACGGCTATAGGCGTTATTGTTTGTATATACCGCCCTATAGCCAAATTGGAGAGTGACCGAATGAATACGATGAAATGGATAATACCTACTCTATTATCTTTGGTGTTTGCCAGTAATACCTTTGCTGGGCACCACTCTCATCAAAATAAGAGCGGCCACCAGCATTCAAAACACCAACACACTGTGCCCAAGGCTGGGCACCATTGTCGTGAGGCCCATCATAAGCCTGCTGAGTATCATCAACACCAGCAAAACTACGAAAATCACCCCGGTTATAAGGTTTACCGTAGCGGTAAACATCGTACAGCTTATCGTGATGATCACCGCTATGACCATCGCTACGAGGACCGTCTTTCCTACGATTATGATCGACGCGATACCTATCGCCTGATCGCCGGGGCTATTGTACTGAATGAAGTTTTACACCATGTCCATCACTAGCTCGGCGCTAATACGGCTATCTTATGGATATTCCCGCAATTAAGCGTAATTTGCCCATCGAGAGCGAACAGTCCCGCCTGACACTTGATGGCTTTTTAGCCTCGGTTCAGCGCCGTGCTTTTGCTATGGCACGCGCGGCTTCGGGCAGTACTGATGACGCCATGGATGTTGTACAGGACAGCATGCTACAGCTGGTTAAGTCTTACGCTGACCGGGATGAGGATGAATGGCGCAAGCTCTTTTATCGTATTCTCAATAATAAACTTAATGACCTATTTCGACGCCGTAAATTACGCCAGCGCTTTGGCGGCATGCTGCCGGGCTCTCACTCACAGAGCAGTATGGGTGACGATTCTGTACCAGATCCCTTTGATACATTAGCGGCTGCCGATGGCGACCCTGCCCGCCATTTGCAGCGTGAACGCACAATTACCAGCCTTCACTTACACATAAGTCGGCTGCCACGCCGGCAGCGGGAAGCTTTTATGCTGCGTTGCTGGGAGGGCTTCTCCACTATCGAAACAGCTTCAACCATGGGCTGCAGTGAAGGCAGTGTGAAAACGCACTATTCGCGAGCCTTAAATGCTTTGCGCTCACAACTTGGAAAGCCCACTTAGGGGGCCCTTATGAAAACTCAATTTGAACAAGATTTACAAAGTGATTTACGCCACGCTGAACAGGCCATTGATGCTGAGCACATCACGCGACTATCAACTATTCGCCAGCAAGCCCTTAGTGCTGCACCCGTTAGTTCAGTGTCTGCGCCACGCAGATTGCGGCGTTTTTTTTGGCCCACAGCGGGCATGATCCTGGCATCGCTTCTGGTCCTTGTTCTTGTTTCACCGCTCTCCCCTTTTACCTCGGCGCCAATAAATGAGCAGGTGAGTGATAATTTTGAACTCTATGACGACCTGGAGTTTTATTATTGGCTGGCAGATAACGAACAGGATTTGAGAGGCTGATATGCTTGCATTGCAACGATTGCTTAACGTACTTTGCCTTTTCCTCTGTGTTGTTGCAGCCAATGCATTCTCGCTCGCTCACCGCGTACCAAGCGAATCAAATTCTTATAACAATTATGAAATTCAACGTACTACGAATAGTTTATCGAGTTCTAATGAAGGTTTGTTCGGCCCAAAAACATTACTGCTTGTTAAAAAGGACGGCGTTCCTCGCGGTAATAGACCAGAGATGACGCCAGAGCAGCGTGAGCGCTTCAAAGAACGTCGAAAGCGTTTTGAGTCTCTATCACCGAAAGAGAAGAGGCGAGTCAAAGAAGCACGCAAAAGGTTTAAACAGTTGCCACCTGAAGAGCGCCAAAAATTGCGAACCAAATGGCGCAACTTATCGCCAGAAGAGCGCGATAAGGCAATTAAGAAGAAGCTTAAGAAAAGCAACAAAACCTAGGGCGGGGTAAGTTAGCAGACATAAAAAAACCGGCATAAAGCCGGTTTTTTTATGTGGATGAAGGCAGCTATTACAGCGCTTCGTCCAACTCTGGCAATGCCTTAAACAGATCGGCAACCAAACCATAATCCGCCACCTGAAAAATAGGCGCGTCTTCGTCTTTGTTGATAGCAACAATGACTTTAGAGTCTTTCATGCCCGCCAGGTGCTGAATGGCACCTGAAATACCCACGGCAATATAAAGGTCGGGAGCAACGATTTTACCCGTTTGGCCAACCTGCATTTCGTTGGGTACAAAGCCTGCGTCAACTGCGGCACGTGAAGCACCAACAGCAGCGCCGAGTTTGTCAGCTACTTTGTAAAGTAGTTCAAAGTTTTCGCCGTTCTGCATGCCACGACCACCGGAAACGATGACGTCGGCAGCGGTCAGCTCAGGACGATCAGACTTGGCCACTTCTTCGCCTTTAAACTCAGAAACACCGGCATCGTGAACACCACCAACGGCTTCGATAGTGGCACTGCCACCCTCTGCTGCTACGGGATCAAATGCTGTGGTACGCACTGTCATTACCTTAATGCTGTCGCTGCTCTGTACTGTAGCGACGATGTTACCGGCATAGAAAGGACGCTGAAAAGTATCTTCGCTGATAACAGCACTGATATCCGAAATCGGCTGCACGTCGAGCAGCGCACCAACACGGGGAATCACGTTCTTGCCGTTAGTGGTAGCAGGCACAAGAATGTGGCCGTAGTTGGCGGCTAATTCAGCAACCAAAGGCGCAACGTTTTCAGCCAACATAAATTCGTAGGCGGCATTGTCGGCGACGACAACTTTGCTAATACCTGCAATCTTTGCAGCAGCATCGGCGGCAGCACCGCAGTTAGCACCAGCGACGAGAATATCGACATCGCTACCGATAGCCTGGGCAGCGGCAACGGCATTCAGTGTTGCACCCTTGATTTCGTTGTTGTCGTGTTCCGCAATTACCAGAATACTCATGAGATCACCTTGGCTTCGTTTTTCAGTTTATCAACCAGTTGTGCAACATCTTCTACTTTGATGCCCGCCTGACGCTCGGCTGGGGGTTCGGCCTTGAGCAAGGTGGTGCGGGGCGCAACATCAACACCCAGATCTGCAGGCGTAGTGCTGTCGATGGTCTTTTTCTTGGCTTTCATGATGTTAGGCAATGAAGCGTAACGCGGCTCATTCAAGCGCAAGTCAGCAGTAACGATGGCTGGCAATTTAATTTGTATCGTTTGCAGGCCAGCATCAACTTCACGTACAACTGTGGCGCTATCACCATCGATAGTCAGTTCAGAAGCAAACGTCGCTTGGGCCCAACCGGTCAATGCGCCGAGCATCTGGCCAGTGTGGTTGTTGTCGCCATCAATCGCTTGCTTACCCAGCAAGACGATGTCGGGGCTTTCGTTATCGCAAACGGCTTTCAGGCATTTGGCAACGGCGAGTGACTCGAGGTCAGTGTCCGTCGTTACGAGAATGCCGCGATCAGCACCCAGTGCCAGCGCGGTACGAACCTGCTCCTGAGCGGCCTGTGCACCGATGGATACAACAATAATCTCTGTTGCAATGCCCTTTTCTTTCAGTCGAACAGCTTCTTCGACTGCAATTTCACAGAAGGGGTTGATGGCCATTTTTACATTGGCCAGATCGGGGCCGGTGTTATCTGACTTGGCCCTTACCTTTACGTTGTAGTCGGCAACGCGCTTAACAGCGACAAGAATCTTCATGAACCACCCTTGGTATGTTGTGGAGTGTGACGAATAAATCAGGTGCAAAACCGTACAGCACCGGATTTAGGGGGCGTCATAATGCCGATTTTGGGGCCAAAAATCAAATGTAAAGCGTCAAATCAACAATGACACTCTATGGTTTGATCGTAAAAAATCCGCGCGTCATAGTTTTCTCCGTTTACGCCATAGTCTTGTCCACTAACAGTAGGTTAAAATGTGCGATTGTCTTAGTTGCCTGGAGGAAGAATGATGGAAAGAGAATATATGGAGTACGACGTTGTGATTGTTGGTGCCGGCCCCGCTGGCTTGTCAGCGGCCTGTCGTTTACGTCAATTGAATCCAGAAACAACGGTCTGTGTCGTTGAAAAAGGTTCTGAAGTCGGCGCGCATATTCTCTCCGGTGCGGTGTTTGAACCCACTGCCCTCAACGAACTCTTCCCCGACTGGAAAGAAAAGGGTGCGCCTCTGCACACGCCGGTCGATGGCGATGACATTTATGTACTAACCAGCGCCCAAAAAGGCATCAAGGTGCCCGGTTTGTTTGTGCCTAAAACCATGCACAACGAAGGCAACTACATCATTAGCCTCGGCAACCTCTGCCGCTGGCTGGGTGAGCAGGCTGAAGCGCTGGGTGTTGAGATCTTCCCCGGCTTTGCCGCCGCTGAAATCGTCTATCACGATGATGGCAGCGTAAAAGGTATCGCCACTGGTGATATGGGCCTCAATATCGACGGCGAGAAAAAAGACAGCTACATGCAGGGCATGGAGTTGCACGGAAAATACACCCTGTTTGCTGAGGGCTGTCGCGGTAACCTGGGCAAAGAACTGATCGCAAAATTTAATCTCGATGCCGGCAAAGACCCCCAGCACTATGGCATCGGCATTAAGGAAATCTGGAAGGTCAGCGATGAGCAACACAAGCAGGGCCTTGTAGTGCACAGTGCCGGTTGGCCACTGGATGAAAGTAAATCGGCAGGTGGCGCCTTTGTTTATCACCTTGAAGACAACCAGGTGGCATTGGGGCTAATTACCGACCTCTCCTACTCCAACCCCCACCTCAGCCCTTTTGATGAGTTTCAGCGCTTTAAACATCACCCCGTCGTGAAGCAATATATTGAAGGTGGTGAGCGCATCGCCTACGGCGCACGCGCCCTGGCCAAAGGTGGTTTGCAATCGCAGCCACGCATGAGCTTCGCCGGTGGCCTGTTGATTGGTGACGATGCTGGCACCATGAACTTTGCCAAAATCAAAGGTAATCATACGGCCATGAAATCTGGCATGATTGCCGCTGAAGTCGTCACGGCCGCACTGGGTAAAGAGCAAGCGGGTACGGAACTCACTGAATACGCCGCAGCCTACGAAAGCTCATGGGCTTATAAAGAGCTGCACGTACAGCGCAACTTTGGCCCGGCTCAGCATAAATGGGGCAACATTATCGGTTCCGCTTTTGCCTTTATCGACATCAATATTTTTAACGGCAACCTACCGTTTACTTTGAAAGATCCGAAACCGGATCACGCACAAATGAAACCGGCTAGCGCCTGTAAAAAAATCGACTACCCCAAGCCCGATGGCAAGCTCAGCTTTGATAAGCCCTCATCAGTCTTCTTGTCGAATACCAATCACGAAGAAGACCAGCCCTGCCATCTGAAATTAACGGATGACAGTATTCCCCTGGCTAAGAACCTGCCCCTCTACGATGAGCCAGCCCAGCGCTACTGCCCTGTCGGTGTTTACGAGGTGCTTGAAAATGAAGCTGGTGAAAAAATATTCCAGATTAATGCTCAGAACTGTGTGCACTGTAAAACCTGTGACATTAAAGACCCCGCACAAAACATCACCTGGGTGACACCTGAGGGGACAGGTGGGCCAAACTACCCCAATATGTAAATTTCGACCTGGTTTTACATAAGCCCGAATAAAGCGCTATTAAGCTTTATTCGGGCTTTTTGCTTGATAGTAGAACACTTATTGAAAACTCGAGAAAAGGGGTCCCGGCATTAATAATTGTCAGGGAAGCTCTGAATAAGTCTGGACGAAGTAGGCTGTGACACAGCGTGTTTAGATTCGAGGCGCAAATCGCGCGTAATAGCGAGCTATTGCGAAGGTTTGCTACGAAGAAGCTGAATAGGCTGGGGCGCAGAATACGAGTTCATGACTTGTTCCGAGCTTCCTTAGCGTAGATACCCATTGACTATTGTTTACCAAGTGCCTGGTTTGCCTTCACTCAGGGTCGGATGCCGCTGGAGAAAAATGCTCCCTACCGTCATAAGCCTGAACCTTCTTCCGTTGTTCTTCAAGCTGGCTATGGAAGCCCTCAGCCTCACCATAGTCCATAAAACTAGCGTATTTGTCGTGGGGGTTTGTGACCCGACGAGCATGCTTGATGGGGCACCAGTACTGTTCTGTACGCGCTGAAATTTCTCTGGCAAAAGACAATACGCCATTGCCATAGCCGCAGTAAATACAGTTGATTTTTTCAAACAGATTGAGATAAGCCAGCATATGGCGATCAATGACAACATAATCGCCACGTCTGACTCGAGGTATGCGATAGGCCCGAAAACAAACCTGCTGATAAATAAACAGGGATACATCGAGTAGTACCAGGGGTAACAACATCGCGTAAACAATCGGTGCGGAGATTAAATGTCGGGGTGGTGTTTGGCGCAAATAATCAGCCCAGCGAATTTTCATCTGGCTGTGGGCTGATTTCACCTGGTGTTCAAAGCGTACACGACGGCCGTTGATTTTATAGACCAGCTTATCTTCTCGCTCGTGAAAAGCCGCTTCTAATTCACTTTCCAGGGCTCGCATTTTTGCCAGTAGGCTTTCAATTTTTGAGTTCATTGTTTAGCGCCAGTCAATCGTCAGCTCACCGCCAAAACCCAATCACGCTTTGATCTGAAGAGCTTTATTCATTAAATCCAGAGGGAAAACAATGGTATTACTGCGTTCGCTGGCAATTTCAGTCAAGGTTTGTAGATACCGTAGCTGTATCGCCTCCGGTTGTTTTGACAAGGTGACGGCCGCCTCAAGCAACTTTTTAGATGCCTGCATTTCGCCTTCGGCGTGAATTACCTTCGCCCGCCGGGTGCGCTCGGCCTCCGCCTGTTTGGCGATAGCGCGAATCATACTTTCATCCAGATCGACATGTTTAATTTCAACATTGCTGACCTTGATACCCCAGGCATCGGTCTGCTCATCGAGAATGGCTTGTACGTCGGTATTAAGGCGTTCGCGCTCGGATAACATTTCATCTAATTCATGTTGACCCAATACCGAGCGCAGTGTGGTTTGGGCCAGCTGGCTAGTCGCTGTGTAAAAATCTTCGACTTGAATAATCGCTTTCTCTGGGTCAACCACACGAAAATAAACTACAGCGTTAACCTTTACCGAAACATTATCGCGGGAAATAACATCCTGACTGGGCACATCCATAACAACCGTGCGCAAATCAGTTCTCACCATTTGCTGTATGCCAGGAATAATAATAATGAAACCTGGGCCTTTAACTTTCCAGAAACGCCCGAGTAAAAAAACCACACCTCTCTGGTATTCTCGAAGAATTTTTATGGCACTGGCAACGAATAAAATTACCAGAACTATTAATGTGTACATCGGGTATTCGATCATCGTGCCACTCCTTGCTCCGTGAATGAATTTTCAAATTGAAGGCTGTTAAATTCACTAACTCAGCCTGTGGTCGTCAGGGTTTTATTTATATTGCTTGCTGCTCACTCTCCAAAGGCTCAACATCCAGCGTTAAGCCATTAATGGCTTTGATTTTAACTTTTTGCCCTCTGTGTAAAGGGATAGAGCTACGCGCACGCCAGTTTTCGCTGTGTACGGATACCATGGTCAGACTGTCATCAAGCAAGGTGTTAACGGTGGCTGTTTGACCAATCATTTGCTCCAGACCACTCACCACGGGCCGCCTGCGTGCTCGCAAAGCCATACCTACGACCAGGGAAAAAACCAGCGCCGTTACCACTGCAAAAGTCAGGATCACCGAAAGATAAATTGTGAATGCCGGTAATTGTGTATCCATTAAAATAATGGAACCGATAACAAAAGCAACCAGCCCACCAAGACCCAACACACCAAAGCTGGGCTGAAAAGCCTCCGCTACCATTAGGACTACGCCAAGTAAAATTAAGCCCATGCCCGCATAGTTGACCGGCAATAACTGGAATGAATAGAGCGCCAGCATCAAGCAAATAGCGCCAACCGTACCGGGTAAAATGCCTCCCGGATTATAAAACTCGAGTATCAAACCATAGACGCCGATCATCATCAGAATGTAGGCAATATTGGGATTGGTGATAACGCTGAGCAAACGGCTACGCCAGTCGGGCAGCAACTCGACTATTACCAGGCCCGTGGTGTGCAGGGTTTGCTCGCGATTAAGTACTAGCACTTTTCGCCCATTGAGCTGGGCCAACAAATCGTTGACATCATCCGCCACTATATCAACGACATTAAGTCGTAGTGCTTCGCTTGCCGGTAAACTCACCCCGCTGCGGACGGCCTCTTCAGCCCAGTCCGCATTGCGGCCATGCAGAGCCGCAAGACCGCGTATATAAGCTGCCGCATCGTTAATGATTTTATGTTTCATGGCATCGTCTGGTGCCTGCTCGGCGGATTCACCCTCTTCGCCCTCCTCTTGTTTTTGATCCATACCCGGTAGCGATATACCACCGATCTGCACCGGCGTGGCAGCCCCGAGATTAGTACCTGGTGCCATCGCCGCAATATGGCTGGCATACAAAATATAAGTGCCGGCACTAGCAGCCCGTGCACCCGTGGGTGACACGTAGGTGGCGACGGGTACGGGTGATGCACTGATGGTTTGAATGATGCCGCGCATGGCGTTGTCGAGACCGCCGGGCGTATCCATGCGAATAATGATTAAGGCCGGTGCTTCTTTCATGGCATCCTGAAAAGCGCGCTGCAGGTAATCTTCTGTCGCCGGACCAATTGCGCCTTCAATAGACAAGACGACAACCTGGCCGGGAACAGCGTAAGCTGCATTCGACAATAGCGCTAAACAGCAAAACAACGCGAGGAACCAGGCCTGTACGGTGAAGCCACAACGGAATAAAAGTGCTTTCAAAATTGCCATGCAACACCCTTAATTGTCCTTGCTAGGAAGCAAATAATACTTGAGCTATTGTGACCTTTACTCGATGCCACCTAATGGGTATAGCCCGATAAGTTAGCACTAGCAAGACATCCATGCTCTTGAGTCACTAGTAATTGATATGGATAGGGCTTTTTAGAGCTTGAAAAGAAAGCATCGCTATGGACTGCTGAAAGAGTTGGGTTCCGACTTTTTAATGACTCCATCCCTCTCCAAAAAAGGATGATGATGAATAAAATAGAAGTACTAGAAAAGGATATCACTCGGCTCAAGGTCGACGCCATCGTCAATGCCGCTAAAAATTCTCTGCTCGGTGGTGGCGGTGTTGACGGCGCTATTCACGCTGCCGCTGGACCCGAATTACTTGAAGCCTGTAAAACATTAAAAGGTTGTCAGACTGGGGCTGCGAAAATCACACCAGGTTTTGCACTGCCGGCAAAATATGTCATTCATACCGTTGGCCCTGTTTGGTGTGGCGGGCAGCATAACGAGGCCAAGCAGTTAGCGGCTTGTTATCGTCATTCATTAAATTTGGCTGCAGAACACGGACTGCGCACTATTGCCTTCCCCGCCATCAGTTGTGGGGTTTATGGCTACCCAATCAGTGAGGCCTGTCAGATTGCCGCTGCTGAGGTTGGCGACTTTCTGGCGAAGGATGAAACCTTCGAAAAAGTAATTTTTTCTTGCTTCAATAGTGAGGTTAAAAATTCCTTGCTAGACGCCCTTTCTAAAAAATAGCTCAGCCTTTATCTATTCCTGTTTCGATAGCGCTTTGTCCGGCTAAACGCAGATAAGCATTTCTTAGTGCTCGTAATATTGGATAGATGGCAAGAGATAGAAATCTGTAACGCAGCAAGCGATGATGCAAACTGCCAAACCAGCCAGAGGCCGCGTGTTGCTTGGAGAGTAGTGTCAACGCTTCGGCATCCTGGAAAACAGCACCCCCTTTAATTAACACAATACCCGCATTAATATTGACACCTTTGCTGGCAAGTTGCGCGATAACTTCTGGAGCGCAACGGGCATCAACTTTTCTTATCCCGTTTTTATTAATGTCATTCTTGTCTTCAAGGCTAGCAACATAAGCCCGACAAAAGGGGCATTGACCATCGAAAATAACGCAGGCATCCCCCTCTGCCATTTCAGAGTCAGTAGCCATTAGTTCAACAGCTAACCCCCGTGCCGCGCAGCCCGCAGTAACCGTTGGGCACCTTGGCCAGGTACTGCTGGTGGTAGTCCTCGGCATAGTAAAACTCAGGAGCGTCGCCAATCTCCGTGGTGATACTCGACAAACCTGCGCTCTGTAGTGCGGCCTGATATTTAACACAACTGGCTTGCACTTCTGCCAGTTGCTCCGCGCCATAGCAGTAGATTGCTGAGCGATACTGGGTGCCGATATCACCACCCTGGCGCATGCCCTGAGTTGGATCATGGGCTTCCCAGAAGATCTTCAGTAGATCGGCGAGAGTGATAATGGCCGGATCAAAAACCACCAGTACCACTTCCGTATGCCCGGTGCCGCCGCTACAAACCTCTTCGTAAGCAGGGTTGGGTGTGACACCACCGGCGTAACCGGCAGCGGTGGTGTAAACCCCTTCTTGTTGCCAAAAGCGCCGCTCCGCACCCCAGAAGCAACCCATGCCAAATTGCACCTGTTGCATGTTCTCGGGAAAAGGCCCTTTCAAAGGGTGGCCGTTGACGAAATGTTCAGCCGGCACTCGCATCACAGCACTGCGCCCGGGCAGTGCTTGTTCTGAGGTGGGCAGTGTGCTTGTTGAGTTTCCCATGATCACCATCCTATTCATTGGGTGAATATTTAATAGCGCTAAATATAGCATTAACTCCGGCTGGATTGTTCGCAGCTGATGCCGTTTAAGGATCTTGAATGCAATATCGTTGCTCGACCCTGCGTTGAAAATTAGCAGCCCGGGGCCTATTATGTGTATGCAATTTACTGGCGTCACGAGACTCTATTGCAACGCTCAAAAGAGTATATCGCCGATAAATCCACCTCATTTTCTACAACTAAGCCACGCAGGACCTATGACCGATAAAGCATTAATGGAGCGCATCGTTCACTTTCGCTCCAAACCCGAAAACCAATCACCCTTCGCCCTCTATCTAGGCTTGGAAATTGTCGATATCGACAAGGGCGAGGCCACTGTGTCTGTGCCCTATGCCAAGCATCTTGCCGGAAATTCTCTGACTGGGGTTCTTCACGGCGGTATTATCACCACCACTCTCGATGCAGTCTGTGGCCTTTCAGTTATTGCCGCCCTGGGTGAACCCACCACCATTGCCACCCTCGATTTACGCATTGATTATTTAAAACCGGCAAGCCCAGATGCGGCGGTATTTGCCTACGGTCATTGCTACAAGGTGACAAAAAATGTCTGCTTTGTCAGGGGCCTCGCTTACCAAAATGACAAGAACAAGCCCATCGCCAACGCCACGGCGACTTTTATGATCACCGCCAAAGGTACGGGCCGAAAGGCGCAAAAAAATGCCCAACCTGTACTGGAAAAAGAGAAGCCAACAACATGAGTTTTATGGAATTAATCAAACGGGCAAAAGAAAACGAAGATTTTTCTATTCTTTCCGAGAATATTCCCTATATGAAATCCCTGGGCATTAGCGTGCACCAATACGGCGGCTTGCTAATCACCACTCTTAAGGCCAACCCTCAATTAGCGGGCAACCCCTGGATTCCAGCCCTGCACGGCGGCAACATCGGTGGCCTGCTAGAAATGGCCGCCATTGTGCAGCTGGCCCACGATCAGGAAAGTGATGACCTGCCGCGAACCATCAATATTACCGTCGAATACCTACGCACGGGCTTTATTAAAGACCTGCATGCCAAAGCCCTGGTCACCAAACGGGGGCGCCGCGTCGCCAATGTACAAGTCCAGTGCTGGCAGGACGACCCCGACAAGCCGGTAGCCTCGATGCACGGTCATTTTTTAATGAGTTAGCCCAGCTCTCGACAAAGACCTAATACCCAAGCGTAAAACAGATTCAATTACTGAAATCAAACGTATAGCAATAACAATAGGAGTATTCCATGACATTAAATATTCAGGCCGCAGAACTACTCAAACGCGCTGCAGCGAGTGGCACACCCGGCCTCGGTGAAGGCACGCCCGAAGAGGGCCGCGCGATTTTTGCCGCCACCACGCAACTACTTGGCCTACCCGCTCCCCAGGTAAAAGAAACCAAAGAGGTGCAGATCAGTGGCCCGAATGGCGATATTCGCACGCTGATTATTACTCCCGAAGGCATCGAAACGAAAAACCTGCCCATCTTTATTTACTACCACGGTGGCGGCTGGGTGATTGGTAGCCCCGAGACCCACTACGAAGAATGCTGCCACTATGCCAACGAAGCCCAGTGCATTGTTGTGCTGCCCGACTATCGCCTCGCGCCTGAACACGCCTTCCCCGCCGCACCCGAAGATTGTTATGCCGTACTGCAATGGGCTGCGGATAATGCCGAGAACCTCGGTGCCGACAAAACTCGTATTGCCATTGGTGGTGACAGCGCTGGCGGTAATCTCTCTGCTGTCGTTGCACAAATGACCAAACAGCGCAGCGGCCCTGAACTCGCCCTGCAATTACTCATTTACCCGGCCACACGTATGGGCACGGAAACTCAGTCGTACAGAGATTTTGATGATGGCTACTTTCTCACTGCTAAAGCCATGAACTGGTTTTTCGACCACTACTTAAAGAAAGCGGAAGACTGGGACAATCTACTGGCCTCTCCCCTGCTCAATGATGAACTGGCAGGTCTGGCACCCGCTTATGTGATGACGGCAGGCTTCGACCCCCTACGTGATGAGGGCCGTGCCTATGCCGATAAACTCAAAGCCGCTGGCGTGCCGGTTGAATACATCTGTTACGAAGGGCAAATCCACGGTTTTGCCTCGATGGCCGGCGTACTGGATGAGGCGCGCAGTTTCCTCGATGAAGCGGTGCAGGTGTTGCGTAAGGCCTTTAATAAGCAACCTGAATAAAGCTAATCTAATTTATTGAAATAATGACTAAGCTATTAAATTTAAAGACTAATAACTATTAGAGCGAGTAATACATGTCACAAGCACAACTCGACAAGCTACTGAGCATTTTTGAAAAAATGCCGACCCTTGGCTCCCTGCCTCTCGAGCAGGAGAGAAGTAACCTTGATGAAGGCGGCGCACGTTTCCTGGTGCCGGATGATGTCAGCCAGGAAGTGGTCGATGCCGATGGTGTCCCCGCTGAGTTTCTGGTTGCCCCCGGTGCTGGCGATGACCGCGTTGTACTCTACCTCCACGGTGGCGGCTATGTGATTGGCTCCATTAAAAGCCATCGCTATTTGATGCAGAACGTATCGCGCTGCTCCGGTGCTAAAACCCTCGGCCTCGACTATCGTTTAGCCCCCGAAAACCCCTTTCCCGCCGCTGTCGAAGATGCCACCAAGGCTTATTGCTGGTTGCTGGCCCAGGGTTATAAAGCTAAAAACATCGCCATCGCCGGTGACTCTGCCGGAGGTGGCCTGACGTTAGCGACCTTGGTTAACCTGCGCGAGAAAGGTATAGAGCTTCCCGCTGCCGGTGTATTGATTTCCCCCTGGACGGATCTTACTGGCGAAGCTGAATCGGTCAAAGCCCGTGCCGACATCGACCCCATGGTCAAGCCCGAAGGCCTGTATTCACTGGGCGACCAATACCTCGACGGTACCGATGCGAAAATCCCACTGGCATCGCCCGTATTTGCCGATATGGCCGGTTTACCGCCGCTGTGTATTCATGTTGGTGGTAAGGAAATCCTCTATGACGACGCCATTACCGTTGCCGACAAGGCTCGCGCTGCCGGTGTTGAAGTCGAGCTGCTAGATGAACCCGAGCTTTTTCACGTTTGGCACGCCTTTGCACCGATGTTAGAAGAGGGCCAAGCAGCCGTTGAAAAAATTGGCACCTTTTTGCAGAAGCAATTTAACTAAAAAAAATAATAAGGAGGACACTTAATGGCTAGTCCAGAGAGTAAAAAACTACTTGAGTTGCTGTGGAAAAATTACCCCGGCCCCTCGAATTACGACATGATGAAAGACAAAGTTGACAAAATGCGCGCCAACTTTGTTAAAGCCACGGCGAGTTTTGCCACACCACCGGAAGACGTCACTGTAACAGCGGTTGATGTTGACGGTACTCCGGGCGAATGGCTCGATGCCCCCGGCGTTGATACCGACCGTGTACTGTTATACCTCCACGGTGGTGGTTATGTGATTGGCTCCATCGCCACCCATCGCGGCTTAACCGCCTCGTTGTCGAAAGCCGCCAACTGTCGCGTGTTGTCCCTCGACTATCGCCTGGCGCCCGAGCATATTTACCCCGCTGCCGTGGATGACGCCACTAAAGCCTATCGCTGGCTGCTCAGCCAGGGCATTGATGCGGGCAAAATTACTCTTGCAGGTGACTCTGCCGGTGGCGGTTTAACACTAGCCACTTTGGTCGCCCTGCGCGATGCAGGTGACTCTCTGCCTGCCGGAGCTATCCCGATTTCGCCCTGGACCGATATGGAAGGTACGGGTGAGTCGATGAAGACCAAGGTTGACCTCGACCCCATGGTTGAACCCGGTGGCTTGATGGGCATGGGACAAATCTACATGGGCGGCGGTGATCCAAAGCAGCCAACGGCCTCCCCGCTGTATGCGGATTACGCGGGCCTGCCACCTCTGCTGATACAGGTTGGCGATCTCGAAACCCTGCTCGATGATGCCACCCGTGTTGCTGCCAGTGCTGAAGCTGCCGGCGTCGATACTACCCTGGAAGTTTGGCCAGAGATGGTTCACGTCTGGCATTTATTCGCGCCCATGGTTCCAGAGGGTCGCGAAGCCATTGAGCGCATTGGTCAGTTTATTCAGCAGAAAACGGCTTAGTACTGAGCCTCAAGGTTTTTTCGTACACAAACCCCGCCGCTAGTAATAATAGCCGCGGGGTTTTTTAATGAAATGCCAAACCCGTCTAAACAATACGCAGAAGACGCCATCCTAATTTACTTGCAATTTTAGTCACTATCATTTCAACTGATAACTATAGAAAAATATAAACAATAATTCATTCTATAACTTGAGGTTGCCCCAGATGAAAGCTCCCGTCGTTTCCGCAGATTCACATATTGTCGAACCCCCCGAGGCCTACTCCGAGCACATCGACCCCAAATACCGCGATCGTGTGCCGCGCATTGTCGATGACGGCAAGGGTGGCGATGGCTATTTATGGGAAGGGATTAAACGCCCGCTAGATTTAGGCTTGATGTCCGCTGCCGGCATACCCGCTGAGATCATGCCTAAGGAAGGACCCAACCGGCGCTTTCATGACATGCACAAAAGTGGCTGGGACCCGAAGTACCGTGTCGCCGATCAAATACAAGATGGTGTCGACGCCGAAATCATCTACGCCTCCGTGGGCATGGTGCTGTGTAACGCCAAAGACCCACTCTACAAAGACGCTCTCTTTCGCTCCTACAACCGCTGGCTAGAAGCTTACGTTGGTGAAGTGCCCGACCGCTTATTTGGCCTCGGTCAAACCGCGATTCTCAGTGTTGACTCCGCAATTGAGGATTTTCGCCGCATTAAAGCCGCCGGTTTTGTCGGCGTTATGATGCCCGGCACGCCGATTGAAGAAGACTACGACCACCCCATGTACGACGCTCTCTGGGAATGTGCCGTCGACCTGGAGTTGCCCATTTGTTTCCACATTCTCACCTCGAAAGAAAGTGCCGCCAGCATCAGTCAATTTCGCGGCCACAAGCTCAACGGCTTTATGAAGCTGATCCGCGCTATTCAAGATCTCATCGGCCTGTTCACTCTGGGTGGTGTGTTTGCACGACACCCCAAATTGCGCTTTGTCGGCGCCGAGGGTGATGCCGGCTGGCTGCCCCACTACATGGCTCGCATGGACCACGCTATGACTCGCCACGGCTATGGTAAAAACGGCCCCTTGCTGCCGCGCCTGCCCAGCGAATATATTCGTGAGAATGTTTGGCTAACCTTCCAAGATGACTGGGAAGCCTTCGGCTGCTCCCACCGTATGAACTCAGAACGTCTGCTCTGGGCCAATGACTTCCCCCACAGTGACTCCACCTGGCCCGACTCCATGGCCCTGCTCGACAAGCATGCAGAAACAGTGAGCCCTGAGGTAAAAGATCAAATTCTCGGCCTTAACTGCGTTAATTTGTTTAATTTACCTCTCGGCGCGAATGCCACCGCTAAATCTGCCTAAGATAGGAATAGGCCAATAAAATGGAACTTATAATTACAAAGGGAGAAAAGTAATGGCTTTAACAAAAAAACTGGGTGCAGAATTTATCGGTACATTTTGGTTAGTGCTAGGCGGCTGCGGAAGCGCTGTCCTGGCGGCTACTTTTCCTGATGTTGGCATTGGCTTACTCGGTGTTTCCCTGGCTTTCGGCTTAACGGTGGTGACGATGGCATTTGCGATTGGCCATATTTCCGGCTGTCACCTCAACCCCGCTGTGTCATTTGGGCTTTGGTCAGGCGGGCGGTTTTCCCTCGGCGAGCTGGCCCCTTATATTGGCGCACAAGTCGCGGGCGGCATGGCTGGTGCGGCAATTTTATATGTTATTGCCTCAGGGCAAGTCGGCTTTGATGCCGGTGCGGGCTTTGCATCCAATGGCTATGGCGAACACTCACCGGGAGGCTATAGCTTAACGGCAGCGCTGGTCACCGAAATTGTGATGACCTTTATGTTTTTAATCATCATATTAGGTGCCACCGACAAGCGCGCACCCCAAGGTTTTGCCCCACTGGCCATTGGTTTGGGACTGACGCTAATACACCTCATTAGTATTCCCATTACCAACACATCAGTTAACCCAGCGCGCAGTACCGGCGTCGCAATTTTTCAAGGTGACTGGGCCTTATCTCAACTCTGGTTATTTTGGATTGCACCCATTGTTGGCGCAGTATTGGCGGGAATAGTTTATCGCTGGTTTGAAAGTGAAGAGTCAACCTAAAGCCTGATCCCGTACTTAAAGATCCAGGGCAGGGCTTTGTTCTAAAAGCCATCAACTGAGGGAATAACAGCGGTGCACCATTTAACGCCCGCTGCCCTTGAAGGGATTAATGAACCCTGAGTTCAAGTAATAATTGGAATCAATACCGGCGGCCGTCAATAGCCCCTCCGCATAAATCACAACGGTCGAAAATCATTTCCGCTCTGACGAAAGAGCCTCTCTACTATCTTGTTGACTAGCCGCCGGCCAAAATGCCTCAAACACGGCAACTGAAATAGAGCCATAAACGGCAATCACTACGAATAGAAACAGACGGGAATAAAATGCAGCGCCCGCCGCTGTGCCACTCTGGCTATCGAGTACAGCAGGGGCCAGTACGACAATCATAGTGAGGTAGGCATAGGACCACATGGAAAACTTCGGGTGCATGCCCTGCCCCTGAAAAATTCGCGGCCCAAACAATAGGCCCGCAAGGCCAATCAACAAGGTATACATCAACAGCGATGGCCAAATGCTCAAGACCTGCCAGGCGATAACGGCGCCCAGCCCTCCCCATAACGTTGACTCCAACATGGAGCGGCCCATCTCTCGGCTGTTGTCGACACTGGCTTGCTGGCCCATGGCTGCGACTTTAATCATCACCGCAATGTAGCTAGCGCTAGCACTGGAAAGCAGGAATAAAAAGGTCAGCGGGAAGGTCACTAGTAGAGCTCGCAGCGCTTTTCGCAGTGCCTCCTTCGGTTCGGGTTTGGCGGGAGCTGGCGTACTATCTACCGCCCCAGCAGCGGGTGCCTTCACCGATAAATCGGGCAATAGTGCGTGGGCAATAGAAACAAATATCAGTCCAAAAATAGCCCCTAGCGCCAAGCCCTGAGCCACAGCAGAGAGCATATCAATGCTAAAGCTGCCAATCGTCACCACCAGTGTTAGCCCCATGGTCATAAAGGTGCCCAGCACCGCAGCGCCACCGCGACTGGTGAAATAAAAGCAGTAAAACAAGGCCAGCGCGACTAACAAAACACCCACCGAACGCAGGTGCTCGAGGAAAGGCAGTAGTGTCAGCGCGCCGAGAAGCAATGGCAAAAGCAGGCCAAGAACAAGTTTTATGCCGCTACTTAGCGTCGGCGCGGGTAAGGGCGTGGCCAGTAAAAATAAGGTAAAGACGGGCGCAAGAAATGACAACTGCCACGCCGCTATCTGCGAAAACGCCAACGATAGCGCTGTACCCAAAGCCAGCCGCAAGATACGACGACTGGCGATATCAGTCTGTGGCTGTACAGAAAAAAATGCGGCTGGCTCAGGTTCCATTGTTTCAGGCACAGCCTCAATAGGCGTAGCTAAGAATGGAGGCTGCGTGTATATAAGCCCAGGCAATGGCATTAAACAGCCAGTGCTCGCCGGTATAAACCACAACGGAGGCCTGGGAGCCGACTTTAAGCCCGGTCTGTTCTTCGCCTTCTGGCAAGTAAAAATCAATCAGTACTGGAAAACGCTGGGCACTACGCAGCCAGGCACGGTTGTTATCAATCGTCGGCAGACTACCCAGAGCGGCGGAGTCGACAGCGATACCAAAGCCCATATCGCGAATAGTGCCCTGAAATACGCGGCCCGGAAGCATGTCGAAAACGATAGCAACCTTGTCATTAGGGTCAATATTACCGAGATTATTTTCGGTGAAGTCAGCCTGCAGCCAAATATTATGGGTGGCGATAAAGGTCATTTGCGGTGCCCCTGCCCCGGCAAAATTACCTTTATCCAGGCGTACGCCGGTGACGACGCCGTCATGGGGGGCGCGAACCGTTGAGCGTTCGAGATTGAGTTGGGCCTGACCTAAAGCGGCAAGGGCTTGCTGAATACCGGCATTGGCTTCGCCTTCGGCCCCCCTGGTCTGAATAGCTTGTTCCAGCTTGGCCTCCGCTGCCGCAACGCTGCCGAGTGCTGAGGCCAATGACGCTTCGGCTGACTCCAGTCTGCGTACAGAAATGGCATCAGGGTCTTCTTTACGAATGGTGCGCATGCGTACCGCATCCTGTTCAGCCCTGAGCAAATTGGCTTTAGCTGAACTGAGTGAGGCCCGCGCCGCTGCCACCGCTGCTATTGATGCTCCGAGGCCCTGTTTGGCCGCTTGAAGATTCGCCTCGGCTGTTTGCACTCCGAGCTGGTAGCGATTGACGTCTATCTGGAAGAGTTTTTGCCCTGCCTTGACCGGCTGATTATTGGCCACCGCAACCTCTGTGACTGTACCTGATACCTCGGAGGCAATAGGCACAACCAGGGCATGAACCCGAGCCTGAGAGGTATAGGGCGTAACACGGTCTGAGCGCAGATACCAAACAAGTAGTAGCAAACAAAGGCCTAAAATAATGTAGGTCCACTTGCGCACCGGGTTGCTGCTCGGGGCTGTTTCAGTCGGGTTGGCTGGCTCTGCCATTCGGTGGGTACTTCCTTTGATCAATAGGTTTATCGACGGCCTAACTATTGTCTACCAGTCGGGTTTGGGCACGCGCTCATTTTCACGGTCAACTTTTTCAAAACCGACGTCGAGCAAGTCACCCCAATTTGTACGTTTGCCCATCGCTTCTCGGGTCTCAGCATCAATCATGGGAAGAGTCCCCCGCTCTTCCCAACCGCCACCGAGGGCTTTATAAAGGCTCACTAAACTGCGGACTTTATCACTTTGGCTAGTCACGTAGCGTTGCTGCTGACTAAATAAAGCCTGCTGCGCGTCGAGCACCCGCTGGTAATCGGAGAAGCCTTCGCGAAAGCGCAAGGTCGCCAACTCATTGGAGCGCTTCGAGGAGGCCACTGTTTTTTTCAAGAGCGCAGCCTGTTGTGTACTGCCATTAAAACCGGCCATGGCATCCTCAGCCTCCCGCGCCGCCTGCAACACCGTTTCACGATAGTTGACCAATGTCTGTTGTAAGCGAGCATCCTGTACGCGAATATTATTTCTGATCCGACCATAGCTCAAAAAGGGCCAGCTAAACGTAGGGCCAATGCTGTAGGTGAGTGCATCAGAATCGAAGAGGTTGTCAAAATCATCATCCACCGGGCCACCGGCACTAAGGCTGATGGAACCTATCAAACTAAAGCTGGGGTAGAGGTCAGCCTCAGCCAAACCCACTAGGGCATTCTGTGCCATGGCCTGTAATTCAGCCTGGCGAACATCGGGACGACGGCGCAGCATATCGGCGGGAAAACCCACAGGGATATCCACCGGAATCGCGGGAATAGACTCGGGGTCTTTTTTCCGGGCTAATAAGGGCGTGAGTGTGCCGGGTGCCTGAGCCAATAAAATGGAGAGTGCATTGCGGGCTTTTTTGAGGCTGGCTTCGAGGGTCGGAATGGTCGACTGGGTGCTGAGTAATAATGACTGAGCCTGCTGCATGTCGAGGCCGGAATCCTGACCATTACGGTATAAAACCTCGGTAATGGCAAAGCTACGCTCTTGAATGTCGATATTTTCCCGCGATATTCGCAGCTGCTCTTCGGTGGCACGAATCACTGTATAGGTGTCGACAACCTGGGCCGTGACTAACACCAGCGCATGATCGTAGGCGGCAATCGAGGCCATAAATGCAGCATCTGCCGATTCGATACCTCGACGGAAGCGACCCCAGAAATCAATCTCCCAGCCAACACCTGCATTTAAACCGTACTGCCAGTAGTTGGAGGTGGCGCCGCTGCTCGCGGGCGGGGATATATGGGTAGCGCTGCCATTGATACGCTGCGACTGCGGGTAGAGCACACCGACAGCAAGACCCAGTTGCGCCCGGCTTTCGAGCACGCGCAGACCCGCTATTTCCAGTGTATTGTTATTCGCTCTGGCAGTTTCAACGAGTTCATTTAAAACGGGATCATTAAACACCAGCCACCAACGGGCGACATCGGGGGGTACGGGCTCGAGGCCCTGTTCTGTAGAGTCTAACCATTGCGCAGTAGTATCGAGTTTGGGCTGAACAAAGTCAGGCCCCACCGGTGCACAGGCTATAAGCCATAGGGGGACTATTAAAATAAAAAGCCTGATGAATAAATATTTGTACAATCGTACCAACAAAATAACTGTTACCTGAAGGTTTATTGGGCCGGGGTATCAGCAGGTTGATGCTGACGAACCATGCTTTGCATAATAGAAAACATGGTGCCTGCTGTAAGCCCAAACATGAGCACACCATTGGCCTCCTCAAGCGCCCCCAGTAAACGCCACTGCTCACTCATAACAATATCGCCATAGCCCAGCGAGGCAAAGTTAACCGTGGAATGATAAAAGGCCGTCGCGAAATCCTGAAACTCACCCAAATACATAAACAGTGAGGCCAAGATGACAAACTGAAAAATATTACCGGCAAATAATACGATTAAGGCAAAGGCCAATATCCACATGTCACTCAATATTGTCCCTGTTTTAAGGTTACGGCTTCCTCGATTGACAAAAAATGGAATCAAAATAACCACCGCCAATACCTGGACAAGCATATTGACGAAGATAGTGAGAGTGCCGATAACAAGAGGTAATAGCATGCTTGTTTTTCTGCTTTAGGCCCGCTTAATTTGTTGAATCTTCAGACTCAAGGTTTATGCCTGATTCAAGATCAGTCCCTGCATTGGCACCCTCTTCATCCATAGCCAACCAGGCCTGAAAGAGTTTGTAGCTCATCGCAAGTACGACGGCACCAACAAATAAGCCAATAATGCCCGACATGACCATGCCGCCAATAGCACCCAGTAGAATCACCAGCATGGGGGCCTCAACGCCTCGACCCAACATGATGGGTTTTAGCACCATATCCAGAAATGAAACGAGCAGACTCCAGATCATAAACAGGGTGGCAACTGTCGATGACTCAACAGAGAAAACGTAAACGATAACCGGCCCTAAAATCAACCAGGGCGGCAATTGGGCAATGGCAACAACCAATACGAATAAAGCCCACAAACCTGCGCCGGGCACGCCAACCACTACCATTCCAAGTCCCCCCAGGGCAGCCTGAATAAAGGCAATACCCAGCACCCCGGTAGCCACACTACGAATAGTAGCCGTGGACAGGCTTAAGAGTTCGTCACCCCGCTCACCAGCCAGGCGTCTAAAGAAACGCTGCATGGCTATGGACGCCGCTTCTGCATTGGACAGAAATGCTGCCGCGATCAATATCGAGAACACCAGTGACAATATGCCAAGCCCAGCACCCGCTACTTTAGCAAGCAAGGTTTTACCCAATGCTTTCAACTGATCGACATTATCCTGTAAAAACAGCGTAAAATTCGCGGCGGCCTCGGACCATGCGGTGTGAACTTTTCCCCCAATTAAGGGCCAGTCTTTAACGGCGTCTGAAGGAGGGGAAATATGAACCGTGCCTGCGGCTATGTCTTTTCCGAGGCTACTCGCACTTTCTATGGTGGAGCCAGCAAAGATCCAGACGGGCACAATAACAATACTCAAGGCAATTAAGGCAAAGACAACAACCGCCGTTTTCTTACTGCCATTAAAGACCGACTGCAATTTTAGAAAGGGTGTATAGCTGGCAATGGCAATCACTGCACCCCAAATAACCAGTGCAATAAAAGGCTTTAGAATCATTAAGGCCCAGGCAAGAATAATAATGATCAAGCCGAGACTAACGGCAATTTCTACCGCTTGCTTTACCGGTGTATTACTACCCTGTCGATCTGGACTGTCCATAT
Organism: Candidatus Reddybacter sp.; assembly: GCA_041277045.1. Lineage (GTDB taxonomy): Bacteria > Pseudomonadota > Gammaproteobacteria > Pseudomonadales > Porticoccaceae > Reddybacter. The sequence goes on from JBGFSY010000002.1 coordinate 772,487, forward strand.
TGCAACCCTTTTATTATCGGTTAAAGTTGGCACAGCAAGGATACATCAGTAGCGGCAAATCATGTACTCATAGATTGACTCAACTAGTTTAGATCCTAACTTATTTTAGACCCGTACTTTATTATTAATGTACAGTTTGTAGCTCAACACCAACAACACAAGCTGAATATTACGGGCAACGATGAATAAATTCTGGGCGGGCCTTGCACTAATTGTATTGCCAGTATCTCTAAGCCAAGCACCCTTGCTAAAATTACTTCTGCAAATTAACTTTTAAAGGGAAATAGCGTGTTACGTTCCAGTTTAATTGCTTCGGTCATTTTTCTAAGTGCCTGTGCCAGTAATGGTGAAGAGGCTCAGCCATTGATGACAAAATGCAACGACCCCAGACCACAGATCTGCACCATGATCTACGACCCCGTATGTGGACTGACAAAAGATAAGGCTCGAAAAACCTACGCATCCGATTGTTCGGCATGCGCTGATGCTGAGGTTGTAAAGTTCGAGAAAGGGGAATGCCCCTAAATTGAACCAACAATCAACACCCGTTTATAAAGCCTGGGTTTTTTCGACATGTTCGTTGTAAAAGTGGATATCCCTCTGGGGGAATGGAATAGAAATCCCCTCGCGGTCGAAACGCATTTTAACCTCACGAGTGAGATCCCAGTACACATCCCAGTAGTCGTCCGTCTTGACCCAGGGGCGCACGACAAAGTTCACCGATGAGTCGCCCAGGGTATGGAGTTTAATCATTATTTCTGGTTTCTTGAGTACCATCTCATGACTACTAACAACATCCTCAAGAACTCGCTCAGCTTTCTCAATATCATCGCCATAGCCAATACCAAATTCTAGATCGACACGGCGCACCTTCTGAGCAGTAACATTCTTAATGACGTCGCCCCATATTTTACTATTGGGCACTACCAGGGTCTGGTTATCAAAGGTGGTAATGGTTGTGGATACCAGATTCATTTTTTTAACCAGGCCCGATGCGCCAGTGACCTCGACAAAATCGTCAACATCATAGGGCCGGTAGATAAGGATCATGGCGCCTGCGGCAAAGTTACCCAGAGTATCTTGCAGAGCAAAGCCTATAACAAATCCAGCGACCCCCAGGCCGGCGAGCATTGGCGCGAGAGATATGCCGAGTTGCGACAGAGCCATTAACAGCCCTATTACCATAATAAATCCACCTGAAGTGGAAACAAGAATATCTTTTAGTAATTCCGACAGATCAAGACTAGAATGATCACAGCCCGTACGCACCACTCGTTTAGTGACTCGGGAAAACGTTCGAAACAAAAGCAACACCGCTATAAAAAGCAACAAACGGAAAAACATGTCTGGCCCATTTTCTGTCAACACACTTTTAAGTGAAGCCAAACTGGCTTTCAATACGGACACAATAGCCTTCATCGAAAAAAAGCTAACAGAAATATTGCTAGACTGTGTCAACATTATTGCTTTGTAGTGTGAGCTATCCAGCTCAAGACGATCGAGTACTAATATAATACTTTCTAACCTGTTTAAACTGAGCGCATGGTTGGCAGAAATGTCTTTCAACGTCGCGCTAATATCTGCATTCGCTGGATCTGATTCTGCCCGAGACTTAACTTCATTAAGCGTCGCATTACTCGCCTCAATACGCCCCATAATTATTTCTGCATACAGATAAAGGTTGGGGGAGAGTTGCTGAAGTATATTGTCTGACGTGAGACCAAGGGCTTTACGGCTATCCAGGTGATTGACCAATGCCTCGTAATACCTGACATGAATGCTTTCCAGAGAATTGATATAAGCCTGCTGGGCTACCAGTGAGCCACCGCTGAGCTTATCAAGACCCTCATTCGCGTCAATAGCACGCTGTTGAATCTCAGTAATACGGGTGAGAATCGACTCCCCCATACCAGCGCCAAGATTTTTCAAGACCGCTTCAGTTTCAGCTTTTAAGGGTGGTTTTTCAGGCAAGTTGGCAAGTTCAGCCACCAAAAAATCAAAATCGTCCAGGAGGTGAAAACTGCGTTCATCTCGCCGAAAGATGAGCGCTCTTTGGTTCGCTTTATCGATGCTAACAAGATGCTCATTCAGCAACTTAAGGGTTGAGATATCGATATTTAATGTATCAAGTAAAGGTTGTATGCCCCCTGTTTCATCCTCACTATTATTTGCCGCAATGCTATAACTTGAAAGACAAACTGATATCAACAGGCCTAATAGAATTCCTTTCAGGGCTTTCACTATCTCTACTCCACTAAAAATAATATGCAACATTCCGCAGGTCATTATGCGTCTATTTTTAAGCGAGCAGCAAGCACCTCAACTTAAATTGATGTCTATTAAAAAAATAGTAGTTTTACTGCCAGAGCCAAAGTAACAGCGATAATTACGGGTTGTATCAGTACGACTCCACGGCTGATCACCATATTTGAGCCGATACGGGCACCTATAATCTGAGCAACAGACATACTCAGCGCCAACTCCCAGTACACATCACCGCGCAGTGCAAATAACAGAGCGGAACTGCCGTTAACCAGCAGGATCATTACTTTTGTTTGGGCCGTCGCCTTGCGCAGGTTATAGCCACACAACCAGACAAATAGAAATGGCAATATAGAACCCATACCGGGGCCAAAAAAGCCGCCATAAAAGCCCATAGGCAATGCCGCTAAAAAGGCGAACGGTATAGAGCCAAGTCGCGGGACAGTACTGTGATCAGCGACGCGAGGTGAAAATAAAAAATAAACAGCGATGACGATCAACAAGACCGGAATTAACTGCACCAATACCGCATTGCCCACCTGTTGCACGGTAAATGTTCCGCAAATAGCACCAATAAATGCCAAGCCCAATGACCAGCGTATTTCATGTAGATGTAAATGGCCCTTACGATAAAAGTTCCAGCTTGATGATAAGGAACCCAGGGAGCTTTGTAGCTTGTTGGTGGCCAGCGCATTAATCGGTGGTAATCCAGCCCAAAGTAAAACCGGTAGGGTCAGTAAACCGCCAGCGCCGGCAATGGATGAAATAAAGCCGGCAGCAAAAGCCACAACGGTTAGCGTGGTAATTAACAGGGGGGATAGTTCGATCAACTACGTTTACTCATACATCATCACTCAATTGATAATTTTAACATTGGTATTATTTCAACATGTACAAAACATCATTGGCAAAAAACAAAGGACGCCTTGATTAATTCTGGGTGAAGTAAAAGGTGAGGGGAAATCTAAATCCTTTATTCACTGAGCCACGAGCCCCTTCAATGGCTAAGCACCATCACCACATCTGTTGCAATTGTGCCTCTCTTATCGCCCCTATAGGATAATCGCCAGAAAATTGTAATTAGCCCATGTACGGGGCTTCCCTTCTAAAATTCTAACAAGGGGGGGTGGCTATTAAAAATGAAGGGCGCGTTGCGGTAATTACTGTGCCGGCGCAGGCTTGGGTCGCAGTCACGCACTGTTTTTTGTGCCAAACTCGGTGTCAGGGTTATTCTTAATGATCTCGGTGATACGACGGAGGGTAACTGTGGCTCTATTACTGCCGCTGATGCCGTGGTTAAAGAGGTTCGCGATGCCGGTGGTGTTGCCATGACCAACTACGACCCTGTGGCCGATGAGCAAAGCACGAATAACGTTATTTAAAGCGCTGTCAATGCATTCGATCAAATTGACATTCTATTTAACCATGGCGGTAAAAATATAGAAAACAGCTTTCGAAAAGCGTCGCCGGATGACTTCCGTTGCGTTGTCGACGTGCACTTGATGGGTGCGGTTTACAGCACCCGGGTAGCTTGTCAACCGATGTTCGACCAAGGCTAAGAGCTCATCTGTATAACGGCCTCTGCTACAGGCCTCTACAGCGGACATGGCTTTAGCAATTATGCCGCCGCTAAAATTGTCATGGATGATAAAACTGGGTCTTTGTTAAAGTCTGAGTTTGTTACTTTAATCGTGGCTTTACTGGTCTTGGAAGACCTCAATTGTACTGGCGTATATTATCACTACGGGCGCAGGTTATTATTCAAATACCGGGATTGACGGGGGTCTACTTTGACTCCGACACACCTCCGCCTAGATACCATTGCTAAATACTTTGAAAAAATTTGCGACCTCAGTGCTGCCCGTCCCTTCCTCAATGCTTTTGCAGCGGTGGCGGCTGCGATGCGTAATGTGTTGCGTAATTTAAAAAACAAATAAGGTCATTAAACACCACCCATAAAAAAACCGGAGAGAACATCTCCGGTTTTTTTATTTAGCAAATAACCGACTACTAGGGTGAACCAGCACCAGCAACTTCAACAGTTGCGGTTTCGATTTTAGCATTGCGCTTACCGAGGGGGATATCCTCTAAATTGCCGTCATAAATCAAGCAATAGAGTGTCTTACCGTCGGCCCCACCCAAGTTACAGGCCACGGCGCGGCGGTCACCGATGTCGATTGTGTGGGTGATTTCCCCGCCGTCGAGGACGCGGATAAATTCACCATTTTCAAACGCGGCCACCCAAACAGCACCTTCTGCATCGAGACAAATACCATCGGGTGTGTAATCACCCAGTTCGGCAAAGGCACGACGATTCGTCAATGTGCCATCGGCTTCAATATTAAAAGCAGTCAAGCGACCCACAAAAGTTTCAGCGACGATTAGTGTTTTACCATCGGGCGTAATACTCGCGCCATTGGGAAAATGTACGTCTTCGGCAACGGTTTGAATGGTGCCGTCGGGCTTGACCAAAGTCAGTGTTGCGGCTTTAGGCTCTGCGTGAGCAAAGACGTCATAACCAAAAGTGCCAACATAAATATTGCCATTGGGCGCACAAACACAGTCGTTAATATCGTATTCGAGATTACCGGACAGGTCAGCGTACTCACTTAAAGAACCGTCTTTGCCCAATGTCATTAATTTACGGTCTGCCATGGAGACCACAACCACAGAACCATCGGGCATAAAGTTAATGCCGGAAGGACGGTTAGGCAAGGTAGCCATTGCCGTGCGCTGGCCATCGGTTGTTATCGTATAAACGGTATTACCAAACATGTCAGACACCCAGAGCTGTCCGTCGTGCCAACGGGGGCCTTCGAGAAAAACAAAGTCATCGACAAATGGCGTCGTTGTTAGTTCTTTCATGGTTTATTCCCTTATTATTATGACCTGTACACAAGAGTTATTTCATTTTCGTGTACAGGTCTATCGTTAAACAAGCTGTTTAGCCATGCATAATGACTGAACGAGCACCTTCACCACGACCCATTTCGTCAAAGGCGGTATTAACCTCTTCAAGTTTAATGCGCTTGGTAATCATCTCATCGAGCTGTAATTCACCCTTCATATAGAGGTCGACAAATTTGGGGATGTCCTTCGAAGGAATAGAACTGCCGTAGGCAGAACCCTTGAAATGCTTCTCACCAAAGAACCCCAAGACGGGCAGTTCAATCTCGGTATCCATCTTTGGTACACCTACGATAACGGCAGTACCGGTAACGCGAGGCATGGCCCAGGCTTGCTCGATAGTGACTTTCAAACCGAGTGCTTCAAAGGCAAAGTGAACACCGCCCTTACTGACCTTACGGATTTCTTTAACAATATTGATATCCGTGGGGTCGATAGCGATAGTTGCACCCATAGACAGAGCCAGCTCACGCTTTTCAGCAACGGGGTCAATAGCAATAATCTGTCCGGCACCGGCAATACGGCAGCCCTGAATAATGGACAGACCAACACCACCACAGCCGATAACCGCACAGCTGTCACCCTCTTTAATGTCAACAGTATTTAAAGCTGCGCCAACACCTGTAGTAACACCACAACCGATTAAGCAGATAGTTTCGAGAGGGGCTTTATCATCCACTTTAATCGCCATGCCGGCGGGAATAACGGAGCGCTCAGAAAAGGTGCCGACACAAACCAATTGGCCGATGTCTTCGCCCTTACTGTTTTTAAAGCGTTTGGTGCCGTCGAGCAGGCAACCCTCCCAGATAACGCTGGACATTTCTGCACAGAGAAAAGGCTTACTCTCAAGGCAGAAAGTACATTTGCCACAAGCGGGTGTCAGTGCGGCAACAATATGATCACCGACTTTAACGTTAGTAACGTTGGCGCCGACTTCTTCAACAATACCCGCACCCTCATGACCGAGCACGGCAGGTAGCTGCGTTGGCAATACACCGTGGGCAAAGGAGTAATCACTGTGGCAAATACCACTGGCGGTGTAGTTGACTAAAATTTCATTTTCTTTCGGGCCTTCCAGCTCCAGCTCTTCAATAACCAGAGGCGAACCTATTTCATAAAGCACTGCGGCTTTTGTTTTCATTATTTCTCTCCCCGTCGAGCCCTTGGGCCGACATTCGAAATTAGACTATAAATTGGTTATTAACCGAACATGATCACGGAGCGGGCACCTTCGCCGCGACCCATTTCGTCAAAGGCTCGATCGATATCTTCCAGGCCAATACGCTGGGTAATCATTTCATCCAGCTTCAGCTCACCGCTCTTATACAACTCAACAAAACGGGGAATATCTTTCTTGGGGGTAGATGATCCGTAGCAAGAACCCTGGATCTCGTACTCTGCCAACAAGCCGGCTGAAGGAATTTTTACTGACTGATCCAGTGAAGCAACACCGACAATCACGCAGGTACCTGTGGGACGAATCATGTCCCAGGTTTGTGCCATGGTTTCAACACGGCCCAATGCTTCAAAAGCGTAGTGCACACCCTGGCCACCGGTTAGTTCTTTAACCTTAGCTGCGGCGTCTTCTTCAAAGGGGTTAATTGCGTGGGTAGCACCTAGAGACAGGGCCAGCTCGCGCTTCTCTTCCATTGGATCGATAGCGATAATAATGGTTGAACCACCAATACGGCAGCCTTGAATAATAGACAAGCCAACACCACCACAACCAATAACCGCAGTCGCCTCACCCGGCTGGACATTGGCGGTATTCAGCGCCGCACCAGTACCGGTGGTAACACCGCAACCGATCAAGCAAGTGGTCTCAAGGGGGGTATCTTCCGGCACTTTAATAGCCGAGCCAACGGGCATCACCATGTATTCACCAAAGGAGCCAACACCACACAGAGCGAAAACGTCTTCACCGCTAGCGGTTTTGTGGCGTGTAGTGCCGTCGAGCTGGGTGCAATCGGTAAGCAATTTACCCATACCCGAACACATAAATTCTTTGCCTTCCTTACACATGGTGCACTTGCCACAGCTCGGTGTTAGAGATGCGATCACTTTGTCACCGGGCTTGAGCTCGGTAACGCCGGGGCCAACGGCCTCGACAACACCCGCGCCTTCGTGACCGAGGACAATGGGAAAGGGACAGCGCAAGATGCCGTGAGCGACGGAGTAGTCACTGTGGCAAATACCACTGGCAGTGGTTTTTACCAGTACTTCATTTTCTTTTGGGGGCGCGAGTTCCAGCTCTTCGATCTCGAAAGGCTGATCGACCCCGCGCAATATTGCGGCTTTGATCTTCATTCAGTTTCTCCATACCGTAAATAACGGACTAATTGTAATTAAAGTCGGGCAATACTACACAAAGTAGAACGGCCCTGGGAAGTCGATTTATCAGTAACTTTTTTATTAGGTAGCCATGTAGCCGCCATCGACCGGTAGTGCGTGACCAGTAATATAGCTGGCAGAATCAGAACACAGATAAACCGCTGCATCACCAATTTCTGAGGGCTCACCCAAACGCTTAACCGGCTGGGCAGCGATCATCGCATCGGCAAACTTGGGGTTTTCTTCAAACACGCGCTCCAACATTTGCGTACGAATCGGACCGGGACAAACCGCGTTGACACGGATTTTCTTGGTGGCGTAATCGAGTGCTGTCGATTTGGTCAAACCAATAACCGCGTGCTTGGCAGCGGAGTAGTGACCGAGGCCTTTAACACCGATTAAACCGGCGTCGGAAGCCGTATTAACAATGGCGCCACCCGTGCCCTGAGCCAACATTTGTTTGATCTGGTATTTCATGCACAGCCAAACACCAAGCATATTCACTTTATAATTAAGCATAAAATTTTCTTCAGTGGCATCGGCAGCAAGCGCCTGCTCACCCTCTACACCGGCATTATTAAATGCACAGTTGAGCGCTCCAAATTCAGCAACAGCTGCGGCAACAAGGGCCTCAGTATCGGCGGCACTGGATACATCCGTTTTGAAAAAGATCGCTTTACCACCCGCCTTTTCGATGATGTGAGCGGTTTCTTCACCACCGACAACATTGAGATCGGCAACCACAACGCTCGCACCCTCGCGGGCGAAAATTTCACTCGCCGCACGACCAATACCACCACTGGCACCGGTAACAATGGCAACTTGTCCCTCTACTCTTCCCGTCATTTGAAAACACCTCTTTTTTGTTAAAAATGAATAAACGAAAAACGCACACTTTAAAACTGTATTTTTTGTCGCTAGTCAGCCCGGTGCATTTCGGCAAGATAGTTGGGGTTGGTGACACTCACCTTATCGATGACCTGTTTAAAGGCAAAATCAAAGGCTGCGGGCCAATGCTCATCCAACTCGCCACGACGTACTTGCTGGCAGAACTGTTGGTAGAGATCACTTAGCGAACCATCGCGGCCGAGTAATTGCTGTAGCTCTCCACTTTGACTTTCGTCCTGACGCTCGCCAAAGTCGAGCTCTCTATCGACGACGCTAAGCAGGAAAGCACCGCAAAGGGCATCGTAGCGCTCACCACCTTTCGACTTATTGGCGATGCCCTCTAGTAATTGTTTAACGGTCACAAGAATTTCTTTTATATCGGGTTTATCCTGGCTCAAGGCGACTACTCCACTCTTATTTTTTATTTGCCAATATCGAATTAATTGGCAGAGGCATCAAGCCTCTAACAGTATTAAAACTATCCAGTCACTAGGAAAAGTGCCCGTCAATGGTCATCAACATATCGTATTCGATCATGCTGGTATTGCGCCCACAACAGGCAAAGGGCAGTGAGCGTCTAACGCCGCTAATGTGACCATCGGCCTGCATCATATTCAACACCGCCCAGCGCAACGAACCAAAAATTTCCCACCAGCGAATTTCTTCTTCATCAATCGCCTGGCCACCATTGCTGGTATAGGCTTGGTAAAACTCATCGCGCGGGCCAAAGCCACCCACGGGCTGCTCAATATTGCCAAAGCGCCAGGCGCGCAGGCAAACCCAGCCAAAGTCCTCCATGGCGCTACCGATATGGGCGCACTCCCAGTCGAGTACAGCTTCAATGCCCTCGGGGCTAAGAATGACATTGCCATTGCGGTAGTCGCCGTGGACAAACACGCGGGGCTTATCTTTAGGGCGATTATTCTCCAACCAGCGAATACCGACATCGAGACCCGGGTGATATTCACAGTAGGCATCGTAACGACTAATTTGTGCCGCCAGCGGATCGACACTATCGACAACTTTCTCCAGAAAGGCCACTTCGCCGGGATCAATGGCGTGAAGCTTGGCAAAAATCTCACCGGTCTGGGCCGCGAAGCGCCTGCGCGCCACTGCAAACTCGGGCGCATTAAGCAGGGTTTTCGGCAGGGTCTCCCCTTCCACACAGGCCATGACATAACCAACATCGAGGTCATCTTCGGGCTCAAGCTCAAATATTGGCTCGGGCACCAGTACGCCGTGGCGATAGACTACTTTTAAGATTTCGAATTGGTCGTGAGGAGAAATAAAGGGCGACACTTCGGATTTTAGAGTTTCCTGCCGCAGCACTAGGCGGCGTCGACCGGCGGGCTCGACCAAGTCGAACAACAGGGTTCGATTCGATGCTCCGAGTGTGGCGATGGCAACATTCTCGACACGGGTAGCCTCACCGTAGCGCCGCTTTAGGGCCAGTTCGAGTTTAGCGACAATGTCATCAAGTAGAGCCTGCTGTTCAGTAAGCTCTACCATTAGCAACAATCCTGTAGCAAGCGAATGATGTTAATAGGGCTAATCAAAGTGGAAAACCCACGGGCTCGCCATCTTCAAGGCGCTCGATGTATTCAGTGATACCAATACCCGGACGACCGTCGTCCCAAACCCATTCGGTGAAACCCTCAGCAATACGGCTCTCTACGGTTTCCCCATCAATTTGCCGATGGTTGCGCAGTGGCGCAATGGTGATGATCTTGCCATGCAGCTCCACTGCTCGGTTGGTAGTACGCACACCGAGGCGGACGGCTTTGGGGTCTTTGTTCTCATCCCATTCGGTCATCACATCCATATCGATAATTTCTTCGTACTTGCCGTCGAACATCAGTACGCCACGACGGTGTACCTTCATCTCGCGGTCGGTGCGCTTGAGCATCATAATGCCGCGATCGTCACCAAAGTTGGCGATAAACAAGCGGTAGAAATTAATATTGGTCCAGAAGCGTGGCCCCCAGGAGTGATCGCGCCAGCCAAAACCATTTAAGTCCCAGTTCTCCTCGCCCAAGGTGATGCGGCCGGTCGAGCGGGTATGCTGGTTAAAGTGGCCGATGGAAAAATCACGCCCGTACATGGTTTCTGTTTCGGGATCGGTGGGCTCGCCACCGTTCATAGGTGACAGGCCCGCAAGTGAGAGCTCGACACTACACGCCACACGGGGAGCTGTTTTGAACATTTTACGTGGATCGCGTAGAACTTGCGGGTCATCGAGAATCATCGCCTCGCCGCTATAGCTCATACTTACCGCTTTAAACGGCTCTTCTACTTGATAGTCGAGGCCCCCGGCGCTATGGCGCTCATTGGTATCAATGTCGGGGCGCAAAAATTGGCAGGCAACGCGGCCATCGGGTAGGTAGATACACACTGAAAGCTCGGCGTGGCCCTCGTTAACACGATTGCCCAGGCGCATCCACAAACCCATTTTCTGCTCGGGATCCCAGCCGTTAACGTAAACACTTTCATTGAAGTTACTATCTTCGGTGGGTTCATGGCCGTACTCATCAACCGTATCGAGACGATATGTGCTCATTATTTTCCCCTGATTATTTTTAATACACGGCAGACCTTGCAAGCAATATTATTCGCCGCTATGACTGCCATTACAAAGCAACTTGAAACTATACAATAAAGCCACGCACAAAATATAGACGGTGAACATTGAACGCCCAGGAACAACTGATTGACATAAAAAGTATCTGATGGCTATTTTTTGACGCCAAATCAATGCCAATCCAGCGCTGATACAAGCTCCAGCGCCAATAAATAATAGGCTTTAAGTAGTCCAACCATTGGAAACTATGCTAGTTACTGCTTATTCACTCAAGCTCGTTGTGGGAGCGACTTTCTTATCTAATAGAGATTATTTTTTACCTTTTTGATCACCGCTATCAAGGATAGAATCGGGTAAAAAAAACCATTAAAATCACCTTGCTATCATACTTTATCGCCGCATGATAGATTGAAAATTTAACTATAATTTAGATTAAATATTACCTTTATCGTTTTGTTAAATAAACTAAATTTATCAGATTTACCGTATAAAATTAGCAGACAAAGACTCCGAGTCTCCCTCTTAAAACAACAGGCAATATACAAACCGGAGCCCGGGCCACCACAATATGTCATGAGCTTGACAAATTGAGCACAAGCACAATGTTACCAAGAGGTAAAAAATAGTTCCTTTTTATCAAAAATAATGCGACTATTATTGCGCAATGATGAAATCATCTTGTTGCAAAACGACACACAAGACGGAAAGTGACAGAAAATAATAACAAGTACTGACCAGCATGCCTGGGCAGTTAACACTTCACCTTTAATGACGGCTATACCAACAGCCGAAAATAGGAATTGCATAGTGGACATATTTGATTTGAGTGGAAAAGTTGCCATCATCACCGGCGGTAATGGTGGCCTTGGGCTCGGCATTGCACGGGCGCTGGCAAAGGCCGGCGCTTCAGTCGCTATTGTTGGCCGTAATACTGACAAGTTGAAATCAGCAACGGAAAACCTTGAAAGCGCCGGCGCGACAGTCCTGCCTATTCAAGCTGACGTTTCTCTCGAAGATGATGTAAATCGCATGGTTGCCGAAACTGTCGAGCGCTTCGGCCGTATCGACATCCTCTTTAATAACGCCGCTATTAGCTACGGTGTTCGCCCCGAACTGATGACCCTCGAAGTATGGAATAAGTTTATCGCCATTGATCTGACCTCCTGTTTTTTGTGCTGCAAGGCAGTACATCCTGAAATGGTTAAAGCGGGCGGCGGAAAAATCATTAACGTTGGCTCAATTATCACCAAAATTGGGCACCCTAAGCTGGCGCAATATGCGGCAGCAAAAGGTGGCATGGATCATATGACCCAAAGCCTGGCCTGTGCCTGGGGTGAAAATAATATTCAGGTTAATGCCCTACTACCCGGGCTCGTCGATTCAGAAATGATGCCCGTAAGTGAGACTGGCGATCACTCACCCATTATCGATTATGTTATCGATAAGTCGGCAGCTAAGCGCCATGGTACGCCCGATGATTTCGCTGGCATTTCCATTATGTTATCCAGCTCGGCATCAGACTTTATTACCGGTTCAATTATCGTAGTAGACGGCGGGCTATCTCTAGCCCTTTAATATTTAATTCATTTCGTAGTAAAACGATTGGAGGTAAGCAAGTGAAGTGTTTTGATTTAACAGGAAAAGTAGCCATTATCACCGGCGGCAACGGCGGCCTCGGCCTCGGCATTGCTAAAGGTTTGGCATCAGAAGGTTGTGCCGTTGCCCTCGTTGGCCGCAACCAGGAAAAAATTGATAAGGCCGTCGCTGAAATGACTGCTTTTGGTGCAAAAGCAATTGGCGTAAAAGCCGACGTTTCAAAAGAAGATGAAGTCAACCGAATGGTTGCCGAAACTGTCGAACAACTTGGCCGTGTCGACATCCTCTTCAACAACGCCGCTATTAGCTGGGGGATTGCCCCAGAAAAAATGACCATTGAAGAATGGGATGAGTTTATTGCAATAGATCTTACCTCCTGCTTCCTTTGTGCCAAAGCCTGTCACCCTGAGATGCTTAAATCTGGCGGCGGTAAAATCATTAATATTGGCTCTGCTATCTCCGAAAAAGCCATGGGAAAACTGGTGCACTACGCGGCTGCAAAAGGCGGCATGGATAAGATGACCCAAAGCCTGGCACTGGCCTGGGGCAAGGACAATATTCAAGTCAACGCCATACTACCCGGCTTGGTACACACCGAGATGATGCCTTGCTTCGGCGAAAACAAAATTGGCCCGGTAGTCGACTACATTACCAAGAAAACGCCGGTAGGCCGCTACGGCATGCCCGATGATTTTGAAGGCCTGTCGATTCTACTCTCGAGCGAAGCCTCTAAATTCATCACCGGCTCCATCATCGTTGCCGACGGCGGCATGACCCTGGGTATTTAAACCACATAACAGGTTTATTACCTAACCTTACAAGATCGTCCACTACGCCAATGCACGGCTAAACAAGGCGCGCGACGTAGTGTTTTTGGAGATAAGTAAATGAATAGCAAATTTGATTTAACCGGTAAAGTCGCCATTATCACCGGCGGCAACGGCGGACTCGGTTTGGGCATCGCCCGAGGCCTGGCTGAAGCTGGCGCCAAGGTTGCCGTGGTTGGCCGCAACCCGGACAAAATTGACAACGCCGTGAAAGTCCTCGAGGCCGATGGCGCAACTGCTTACGGTGTGCAGTGCGACGTATCGAAAGAAGATGATGTCAACAATATGGTTGCCGCCGTTGCCGAGCACTATGGCCGCATCGACATCCTCTTTAACAACGCCGCAATCAGTTGGGGCATTCCCGCTGAAACCATGACACTCGATGAGTGGAACACTTTTATTTCGATCAACCTGACCTCTTGCTTCCTCACCTGCCGGGCGGTATTCCCCCACATGGTTGAAGCCGGTGGCGGTAAAATCATCAACGTTGGCTCCATCATCACCAAGCTTGGCTTTGGCAAACTGGTGCACTACGCAGCAGCCAAGGGCGGCATGGATCACATGACCCAGAGTCTGGCCCAAGGCTGGGGTAAGCACGGCATTACGGTTAACGCCCTGCTGCCCGGTCTAGTTAACACTGAAATGATGCCCTGCGAAGGCGAGAACAAAGTCCCTCTCGTTGATTTCGCCGTATCGAAAACAGCCACTGGTACTTACGGCCAGCCAGAAGACTTCCACGGTATGGCAGTACTGCTGTCGAGTTCAGCATCTGACTTTATTACAGGTTCCATTATTGTCATGGATGGAGGGTTGTCACTCGCCATCTAAAATACCCGGTTAGTGCGCTAGCCGATGCATAGCAATACAAAAACCCCGAGCTGCTTTTGCACTCGGGTTTTTTTATGGTTTCTAAGCCACACCCTTTAAAACATAGTCTAGATATAAGGACGCTATCAATGGATCTCAAAAACCAAATCGTCGCCATTACCGGCGGCGCATCGGGGCTTGGCGCGGGGGCTGCTCACATACTCAGTGAAGTGGGCTGTCATACTCCGCAATGAAAGCCTGCCTCAGGAAACCGCAAAAACTCTTGGCGCAACGGCCATCACCAATGACGTCGCCAATGAAGACAGCATCATTAGCGCCTTCGAAAAAATACAGACTGAACTCGGCCCGGTACGCGTATTACTCAATGCCGCTGGTGTCGACGTCATCGCCAAGACTGCCAGCCGCAAGGGTATTCACAGCCTCGACGACTTCCAGCACATGCTCAACGTCAACCTTACCGGCACCTTTAGCTGTGCCCGTGTTGCCGCCAAGTAAATGATCGACGCCGACCCACTCGACGATGACGGTGAACGCGGCGTTATCATCAACGTTGCCTCCATTGCCGGTTATGAATCCCCTGCCGGGCAAGTCGCCTATGGCGCCTCAAAAACAGGGGTTATTGGCATGACCTTGCCAATGGCTCGGGATCTGGCAAAATATGGCATCCGCGTAATGGCCATCGCCCCCGGGGCTTTTGAAACACCCTTGACCAAAACCGTGCCCGAAGAGCTGTGGAACGAAATCATCAAGGAAACCCCCTTCCCGAAACGTCTCGGCCAACCCGATGAATTCGCTGCCTTGGTGTGGGATATATGCTGCAATAAAATGCTCAACGGCGAAGTCATTCGTCTCGATGCAAGCCTGAGAATGTTTAATCAATAAATACATCTACTGATGGATTTATGACCCAGAGCACCATGAGCTTTTACCTAGAGATAAAAGCCAAATTTACTAAAAATTTTATTAACCGACAGAGGAAAAGAAAATGGACGTAGGACTATCTTTAATATTTCAGGGCGTAGACCCCGACATGACAGACCACGAGGTCTACACCAACGACCTGCGCATGGGTGACCTGGCCAGCGAATTGGGCTTTCAATCTATTTGGGGCGTCGAGCACCACTTTACCGACTACACCATGTGCCCCGACGTTACGCAGTATCTTTCTTACTGGGCCGGCCGCAACCCCGACCTGGGCCTCGGCTCCATGGTTATCGTTCTACCCTGGCACGATCCCATGCGCGTCGCCGAAGAAATCTCCATGCTCGACAACATGTCCAATGGCCGTATGATTCTAGGCATTGGCCGTGGCCTGGGTCGCGTCGAATTTGAAGGCTTTGGCAAGGATATGAATGCCAGCCGTGAAACCTTCACCGAAAGCGCGACGATGATCCTCGACGGTCTCGAAAGTGGCTTCTGTGAAGCCGATGGCAAGCATGTTAAGCAACAGCGCCGCGAAATTCGCCCCCGCCCCTATAAGTCATTTAAGGGCCGCACCTATGCCGCCGCTGTATCCCCCGAGTCATCGAGAATTATGGCCGAGCTGGGTGTTGGTATTTTGATTATTCCGCAAAAGCCCTGGGAACATGTGGAAAAAGAATTGAATGACTACCGCACCATTTATCGTGAAGTGAACGGCGAAGAAGCCCCCGCCCCTATTCTCGGCGGCTGGACTTATTGTGATGAGAGCGCCGACCGCGCCGAAGAAATGGCCTATAAATATATCGGCGGTTACTATCGCTCGGTGATCGAACACTACGAAATGGCCAGCGACCACCTGAAAACCACCAAGGGCTATGAAACCTACGGTGCCATGGTCGACCATATCAACAAAAATATGGAAGACACCATCCGCTTCTTTATGAGCATTCAAATCTACGGCACACCCAAGCAATGCCTGGAACGCATTCAGGACTTCACCGCCCGTACCGGTTCCGGTGCCTACAACGGTGTCTTCAGCTACGGCGGCATGCCCTATGCCGACGTTGAGAAAAGCCTGCGCTTATTTGCCAAAGATGTGTTGCCCGAGCTGCGTAAAATGCCCGGCGAGCCTCTTTTAAGATAGGGTTTAAGTAAGCAACTAAAAGGGATGCGCTGTTAGGGGCATCCCTTTTTTACTGATTAGACAACGATTAATCATCAGCCATTACAGCCATAGAGATACCTTAGTTTTCATTGAGCCCATATTTCCCTCTGCTCAACAAAACCTCCTTCCAGAAGCTTTCTCTCTGAATAATATACTGCTCGCTATCACGTAAGGATGCCTGCTCTAATAGGCTGAATTGAAAATTATCGCGGGCATAATCTTCCCCGATTTTTTTACTTGCAAGTAGTTTTTTTAGTAGCTTATTGCCACCATGGCCTCCAGAGGCAAAGTAATTCCCCCACCTGGACCAAATACCTTGATCACCATATGCCGAGCCTACATAACGCATGCCCGTTCTTACATCAGTAATTAAGTACACACCCTGGCAATGAGTCAACGCTGTCTGCCAATCAGGCTTGGAATCCTGTCAAAGTTTTTCTAGAATCGTATAGTTATGATTAATATTAGCGTAACCCGAGAAATCTTCGCCGGCATAGGTTTCCAGCAATATTTCTGAAACCCGCATGTTATCTAACATGCTTTCTGTCTTTCTACCCTTCGCCCTTGCATCTTTAATCCAATGTATTACGAGCCTGCCAATCATAGAGGCACCTTGCTCGGCGAGACCAACCTTATAAATCACACCATCTTTTCCTGTTCTTCTTTTACCTTTTCGATGAGATAAAACCTCAAAAACACCACCGAATAACCAGCAATCAGGCTGCATTGGAATTTCAATCATTGAGAAGACATACCCTTTATTTCAACAGTGATTGCTATGAAAGTTTCCATCCCAGTCATTTTGCCATTCGTCAAAACTTCTTGTAAACACATCAATCGGCCTGTAATTCGAGGACTTTTGAGCAACGTGTATTTTCACATCACTCCAATCAAATGAGGGAAACAATATATCTATTGGTATTATGTTGGCATCCAATGCAATATCCTTTATGTACAATTCTTATGGCTTAATCTTGTAAAGTGAGACTTATAGGCGCAAAAGACCTTAAAGGAATGTGTGTGCCAAAGTGACATAAGATCATACACTTAATTTATAAATTAAAATCTGATCGAAAAAAGGCCGTGAACTATATGAGTAAAGATAGCCCGTCGCAGCTCTTTCCAACCATCTACATCCCCCACGGTGGCGGTCCCTGCTTTTTTATGGACTGGACGATGGGGCCTGCAGATACCTGGCACAAAATGGAACACTGGCTGCGTGAACTGGCTGACTCTATTGGTGCAAGACCTCGACAAATCGTGGTTTGTTCGGCTCACTGGGAGGGCGAGAACATACAGATTAATTCAAGCTCAAAGCCAGCACTAATTTATGATTACCACGGCTTCCCCCCTCACACCTACCAGCTTGAATATCCCGTACCGGGGTCGCCTCTACTTGCCGAGGAGATCCAAAACTTACTCAATAACGCCGGTATTGAAGCCGATTTGGACACCGATCACGGGCTCGATCACGGGGTATTTATTCCCTTTAAATTAATTTATCCCGAGGCCGATATTCCGGTTGTACAACTTTCTCTACGCAGTGATCTCGACCCCGCTCACCATATTGCCGTCGGTCGCGCACTATCGCCGCTGCGCGAGCAAGGCACATTAATTGTCGGTAGCGGCATGAGTTATCACAATATGCAGGCGCTGATGACACCCGGCAACGACAAACCTGATGCTCTGCAATTCGATCATTGGTTAAGAAGTGCTTGCGCAAATACGGCCGGTGAACGAGAGCAACAGCTTTGTAATTGGCAGAACGCACCCGCCGCTCGTGAGGCACACCCGAGAGAAGAGCATCTATTACCCCTAATGGTCGCCGCCGGTGCGGCTGGGGATGATGCCGGTGTCGCCATCTATCGGGACCAGGTCCTGGGTGCGCAGGTATCGGCGATACAGTTTGGGAAATCCTTACCGAGCCATTAAGCCCTTTTTGGCAGATCTTTACCTGAGGGTTTAAATACTTTTAGTGCCGCTTTAAATAAAAGAACCTCAGACTCTTGTTCGCCCGCATAACGCGCACTTTCATAGAGTCCCGTTAAATGCTGAACCGGACTGGAAAGGCTCGGGGCTTGCAAACTAATACGCTGGGCATAGTCACGGGCACCCTCTCCCGCTTGTCGCGGCAAACCCATTTTTTCTAAACGCGCGCAATACTGTAGAAATAGACGGTCGAGCTGATCCCGTGTATTTTTTTCCCGACTTAAATACAGCATGATGAAGATGGGCAAGAGCGCAATAGCGCCGGCCAACAATAAAAACACAGCGATGCGCTGCGGATTAATAGACCCTAACAAGCCCATGAGGAAATCGTTCTGCATATTCTCATAGCCCAGCACCCACTTGGCCCAGGCGTAGTCCAGGGAATCCAGCTTTAAACGCAGTGTATTGAGCCATTGGATATGTCGCATGCGCTCCAGGGCGAAGGGTGACTCCGATAAAAAATCGTCCTGTTCGCTGAACAAATCGGCGAAACTCATTTCAATGCGCTCGGGCGCTACGGCCGCCGTGGGATCAACCCGCAACCAACCATGGCCCTCTAGCCACACCTCTGCCCAGGCATGGGCATCGTATTGATGGACTAATAAATAGTTTTCAGTGGGGTGGCGCTCCCCGCCCTGATAACCCACCACCACGCGAGCAGGCACCCCAGCGGCACGCATAAAAAATACAAAGCTACTGGCATAAAATTCACAAAAACCCTTTTTTGTACCCCAGAGAAATTCATCCACCGTGTGTTTACCCAGTGCCGGAGGGCTTAAGGTATAAATAAACTCCTGATTAAATAGCCCGAGTAAGCGATTAATCAGTGCCGCTGTATCGGGTGTTTGCTCACGCCACTGCTTGGAAATTTCAATAGTTTTTGGGTTGTAGCCAGCGGGCAGTGCCAACTCTAATTTATGGCGCCAGCCGGCCAGGCTTTCCGGTTCAAGTTGGTTATCGAGCCACGATTTAACCGAGTACTGTAACTTGGCGTTCACGGGGCTCTTGTTAACCAGACGAAAATCCCGACTCAGGGCAACGGTGGGTGACTGCGCAAGCGGTGTCGACAGCGCAAACAACCAGGGGCTTTTCGTTGCTTCCAGTGTGACACGATAGGAAAGCGACTCGCCACGGCGCTTAATCACCCTGTCCCATGCCTCTAATTTCTGGCTAGACCATTGTAGAAATTGACCATCGTTATAACCCCAGGGGGCTTGCTGATCCCAACGCCGGCCATCAAAACCGGAGAACACCAGGCCACGCCAATACAACTGGCTTTGCATGGGTATCGGCCCATCAAATTCCACCCGAAAAGCAATTTTGCCACTGCGCCCCAGCTTGGTCATATCACCCGGCGACATGCTGTCACTGACACCAGTGGTACCACTGTTTTGTTGCGGCACAGCCCATAGTGAGCCAATGCGCGGCATAACAATAAACATCACCAGCATTAGCGGTATCGCCTGCAGGATCATCGCTAGGCCTGTGCGCAAGGCCGATACTGGACGACTGTTCTCTACACCAGCGTGCATAGCCACCAACGCCGCTGTCACCGGTAGCAAGGCCGCTAGCACCAGCAAACTGGAGACGATGCTGGTTGAAAACAAGCTTTGTAAAATAATGATCAAATAGGAAAGATAAAGCAGTACCAGCGCATCGCGCTTGTGGTGAATCTCCAACAACTTCAACACGTAGCCCGTAAATAACAGGGCAACCATGGGTTCCAGTCCGCTCATGCGTCCGTAGTGTAGAAATAGGCCACCCGTACAGGCACCGGCTAAACTCCATTTGAGTAGACGACCTGGCTGGCGCCAACGCTCACGATAGAGCTGGATTTGCCACAGGGCGGCGAAAATGCCCGACAGCGCAACCCAGGGCGGAAGGTGCTCTAAATGCAGACCAATGCTGATGACGACACTAACCAGTAGCCAGAACAGGCAGTCTCTAGGGATTTGCCAAAGCGGCCTCATACTTGCTCGCCTGTTGCTGATGACAGCTCAAACAATGCCAGCTCACGCAACACGGCATCGCGGTGTGGGCGGCCGGTGCTCGGCGCCAATTCAAGACCCAGCAGGCGCAGGCCATAGGGCTGAGGGCTTTCACTAAAACGCAAGGCCCAGGCGCAGAGCCGCGACAAGCGGGCTTCAGCATCCATACCGGGTAATGCCTCCCAGTCGAGCCAAAGTTCATCGTCGATGGCATCGGCGTAGTGCTTGGTTTGCAGGCCCTGCTCCCGTGCATATTGCTTCCAGGCGATATGGCGTAGGGATTCACCGAGCCGATATTTTTCCAGGCCGACAAAGTCTTCGCTGCCACTGTTATGGGCGATGTAGTTCTGGGGTGGCGTTTTATCCCCCTGCCCAGCGGCGAGTTGAGACGGCAATGGGGCATCAATAGCTTTGGGGTAAACCAAAGCCGTCGAGTCAAACTGCAGGTAGGTCCAAACTTTTAGCAGACCGAGAGGATAAACACTTTTAACCGTAATACGCTGAGCCTGAAACCAACCCCGTTTTTTTACTGGAATAGACAGATAAACCGCCTTTATTTCACTGCCCATTAGCGACACGAATGTAGGCTCAACACCGGGGTATGAGATCTCAATATTGTAACGATGACGCTTGCCGCCCTGGCTCAATAAATATTCAAACTCAGCCGTTTGCCCAGCAAAGCCCGGTGTCGCTTTGCCCCCTTCAATGTTCAGGCCCGATAAATTTAAAAAGGTGTGGAAAACTCCAACAATAAATAGTGAGGCCAGTAAAAAGGTAAAGGCAAAAATAAGATTGTTTTCAAAGTTAGTGGCAATTAACCAAAGTAAAAGCAGCAAACCGAAAAAAACAAAGCCGGCACGAGTGGGAAAAATAAACAGTTTACGATTGTCGAGCCTAATTTTTTTAACCGGGGGCAGACGCCGGAATATCCACTGCTGGTAGCGTTGCTTAACTACTTGCCGCAACCGTTTAATCATGCGGGGCTAGATGATATCGACCGCATTCAGGGTCTGTTGAATAAAATTTTCGGCCCTATGTTGACTGCCACTGACCGGCAAACGGTGGGCGCAAACAGGAGCAAAAACAGCCTGAATGTCTTCGGGTATCACATAGTCGCGACCAGCCATCAGCGCCCAGGCACGGGCACTTTTTAATACAGCCATGCCACCACGGGGTGAAATCCCGTATTCAATATCCGCGCTATTGCGAGTGAACTGCAGCAGGCGCTGTAAATAATCGACCAAACTAGCGGAGACATTAACCCCGTTAACGGCAACCTGAATCGCCTCTAACTGAGCAGCAGTAATGCTCCGATTTAAATCGGCCAGCTTTAAACGCGGATCAGCACAGGAGAGTAACTGTCGCTCAGCCTCCGGGTCGGGATAACCCAGGCGCAGACGCATTAAAAAGCGGTCTAGCTGCGATTCCGGTAGCGGGAAAGTACCCGATTGGGAAAGTGGGTTTTGTGTGGCGATAACATAAAAAGGTTTTGGCAATTGGCGGGTTTCACCTTCAACACTGACCTGCCCTTCCGCCATCGCCTCAAGCAACGCGCTTTGTGTTTTGGGTGTGGTGCGATTAATTTCGTCAGCCAGCACTAGCTGATTAAATAAGGGGCCGGGGTGGAATTCAAAGGCCGCTTTATTTCTGTCGTAAACCGAAACGCCGATAATATCAGCGGGCAGTAAATCGCTGGTGAATTGCACGCGGGTGTAGCTCAGACCGATCGCGGCGGCGAGTGCCTGGGCCAATGTGGTTTTACCCATGCCCGGTAGATCTTCGATCAACAAATGCCCACCGGCATAGAGACAAGCCAGCGCCAAACGTACCGAATGTTGCTTGCCAACCAGCACGCTTTCAACGCGCTCAACAATGGCTTCGGTAATTTGTTGGCTTTGTTTAGTCACATCCGCTTACTCAAATCGCTTTATTAAAATCAGTTGTCCAGAGCCCTCTTAAATAAGCGCCAGTCCCCGCTGCAAATCAGCTTTAATATCTTCAATCGCCTCGAGACCAACAGCAACGCGAATCAAGTTTTCAGTAATACCCGATGCCGCTTTATCTTCAGCACAGAGTCGACCGTGAGTGGTTGTTGCCGGATGAACGATGGTGGTCTTTGCATCGCCAAGATTGGCCGTTAGGGAAAGAATGCGTGTGCTGTCGATCACTTGCCAAGCTTGCTCACGTCCACCAAGCACACGGAAAGACAATACGCCGCCAAAGCCGCTTTGTTGCTGCGCCGCTAATTCATGCCCCGGGTGATTTTCCAGCCCGGTGTAAAACACCTTCTCAACTGCGGGCTGCTCATCAAGCCAGTGCGCCAGTTTCATGGCACTGGCACTGTGGGCCTCCATACGCAGGCGCAAAGTCTCGAGCCCCTTGAGGAAAACCCAGGCATTAAAGGGGCTCATGGTTGGCCCGGCGGAACGCACAAAACCCAGTACTTCGTCCATTAATTCACTGCGCCCTAAAACAACGCCGCCCATGCACCGGCCCTGGCCGTCGAGGTATTTGGTGGCTGAGTGAATAACAATATCGGCACCCAGTTCCAATGGCCGTTGCAAGGCCGGGGTGCAAAAACAATTATCGACGACCAGCAGTACATCGTGGCGTTTTGCCAGTGCTGACAAGGCCGCGAGATCACCCACTTCACACAGTGGATTGGAGGGGGTCTCGAGAAACAGTAACTTTGTTTCGGGGCGTATGGCGGCTTCCCAGGCGGCAATATCCGTCAGGGGAACTACGCTGGTATCAACACCGAACTTACCGAGAAACTTATTTAACAGTACGGTGGTGGTACCAAACACGCTGCGCGAACAAACAATATGGTCGCCGCTTTTCAGCAAAGCCAAACAGGTACTAAGAATGGCCGCCATACCCGATGATGTCGCCACCGCCTGCTCGGCACCTTCGAGAGCAGCAATGCGATCTTCAAAAGTACGCACCGTGGGATTGGTGTAACGCGAGTAAACATTGCCCGGCTGCTCGCCACTAAAACGTGCCGCTGCCTCTGCTGCATTGGCGAAGACATAGCTTGATGTGGTGTAAATGACTTCGCTGTGTTCACCCTCCATGGAACGTCGCTGCCCTGCCCTGACGGCCAGTGTGTCGAGCATGGCACCTGTCAGTGGGTCGTCTAAACACTCATCTGTAAATTCATTCATTTAATGTGTTCCCGCCGATGAGTTGTGCAGACCTATCACCTCGGGTGAAGAGCCGGCCTCTTTTTTCTTTTTAGCATTTTCGCTACGAGTGGTCGCCAGTTGCTCGAGGTATTGCGCATCGACGTCATTGGTGATGTATTCGCCGGTAAATACGGCACAGTCGAAACGCTCAATGTCAGGATTGCCCTCTTTGCCACTGGCAATAAGGTCTTCGATATCTTGGTAAATCAACCAGTCAGCACCGATCAATTCAGCCACTTCCTCAACACTACGCCCGTGGGCGATGAGTTCGCTGGCCGTGGGCATATCAATACCATAGACATTGGGATAACGCACCGGTGGTGCCGCCGAAGCCATGTAAACTTTATTCGCCCCGGCATCCCGCGCCATCTGAATAATTTCACCCGAGGTGGTGCCCCGCACGATAGAGTCATCAACCAGCAGCACATTTTTGCCCTGAAACTCTAATTTAACCGGATTGAGTTTTTGCTGAACGGATTTCTTACGCTGTTTTTGCCCCGGCATAATAAAAGTGCGGCCAATGTAGCGGTTTTTCATCAGGCCTTCGCGGAATTTAATGCCCAACACCTCCGCCATAGCCTGTGCAGACACACGACTCGTGTCGGGCACCGGTATCACCACATCAATATCGTGATTGGGTTTTTGGCGCAACAGTTTTGCCGCAAGTTTTTCACCCATGCGCAGACGTGATTTATAAACAGAAATATTATCCATGAGTGAATCAGGACGGGCGAAATACACCTGCTCAAAAATGCAGGGCGCGAGCTCGGGGTTTTCAGCGCATTGCTGGGAGAAAAATTTGCCGTCGTTATCAATATAGATGGCCTCACCGGGGGCGACATCGCGCTCCAACTCAAAACCCAGTACATCGAGGGCAACACTTTCTGAGGCCACCATATATTCGTAGCCCGTATCGGTGCGACGTTTGCCAAAGACTAATGGGCGAATTCCGTAGGGGTCGCGAAAGGCAAAAAGGCCGTAACTGGCAATCATGCCGACCACGGCATAAGCACCATGGCAGCGACGATGCACTCGCGACACAGCGGCGAAGACATCGGCCGGTTCGGGCTGCAATTTACCCTGCAGTTGTAATTCATGGGCGAAGACATTGAGCAAGATTTCTGAATCGGAATCGGTATTCACGTGGCGCAAATCGGATTTAAACACGTGCTCAGATAACTCATCCGAGTTGGTCAAGTTGCCATTGTGGGCCATGCAAATGCCGTAGGGCGAATTAACATAAAAGGGCTGTGCCAGCGAGGGGCCAGAGCTACCCGCGGTGGGATAGCGCACATGCCCGACCCCCATGGGGCCGCGCAACTCCTTCATGTGGCTGCTTTTAAAAACATCGCTCACCTGGCCAATATTTTTACGCTGATGCAACTGGCCATTCATGCAGGTCATGATACCTGCCGCGTCCTGCCCACGATGTTGCAGCATAATTAATGCATCGTAGAGCTGCACATTCACATCACTTTTACCAACAATTCCAACCACGCCACACATCGTAGGCTTCCTCTAAAAAAGCTGTTTAATCAAAGTAGAAACTGCGGCTGCAGCCTCTCGCGCCCAATCTTCAAAACGTAAGAATTGAGGAATGAGTATAGACTGCCGCCACCAGGAATCCTGCTCAACAGGCAATACACCCGGCAATATTACTAATATGGCCATAACAATTATGCCGCCTCTAGCCGCACCGAAAAGCAGCCCCAATAAGCGATCGGTGCCGCTCAGCCCCGTGGCATCAACCAACTTACCGAGCAGGTAATTCAACAGGCCGCCAACCAGTAGTACTGAGACAAAGATTCCCGTCCATGCCGCCAAAAAGCGCAACGATGCGGTGCTAATAATTTCAACTAAATAAGAGGCCAGCGGCTGATAGAGCAGCATGGCGAGCGCGCCGGCAGCAAACCAGACAGCCAGCGACATTGCCTCTTTAATAAAGCCTCTAACGAGACCGATAGTCATGGATAAACAAAGGATGGCGAGAATCGCCCAGTCAGCCCAATTCACAGGATTTAATCGCTCTCGATAGGAGTTTGAAGTTTAACAAAAACCAGCATGAGGGTCAGGGCTCAAACTCCAGCAGGAGGGTTTTAAGCTTGTATTTCTGCTCAATCGCGCGTTTTTCGGCGAGCATGGTTTGCTTTGAAACTTTAGGGCCAACATAGATGCGATAATTAACTTCACCCGTGACAACAACTCCGCGGCGATAAGCCTTATAGCCATCGACCAACAACTGCTCAGTCAAGGCTTGCGCTTTGCCGATGTCACCAAAACTCGCAACTTGTACTATCCAGGCGAGGGGGATGCCCTCTGCAGTAAGGCCCGAGGGCTGATCTTGCAAGCTGCTTTCGTCACTATCACTCTGCACAGCCTTTGCACGACTCTTATTAAAACGAAACATCTCCTCGTGAGAGGCTGTCGCAGTTGCGCCAGCTACCGGGCCTGCCTTTTCAATCTCGACGGCTTGAATATCGGGGGCAGCCGGGATGGTAGTGCGAGTATCGACATTATAGGCGCCATCAAAATCGAACAAAATAGGCAGTACCACCGTGCCCAAAGCAAGCAACACAAGCGCTCCAACCAGACGCTGCTTCATGCCTTCATTCATTGCTTTCATTGTGTGCCTGCATCCTCTGGCGGAGTCTCTGCTTCGATGAATGCCAGTATATCTGCCACGGTATAAAAAGAACCGAAACCTAATAAAGTATCTTCTGGCTGCATCTGTTGTAGAGCCCCTGCCATGGCCATCTCAATAGTAGGGTAAGTACTCGATTCGATATTATCGGGGTCACAAGTCTTCAAGACATCAACAATATCACTCGCCCTGGCGGCCCTGGCAATAGTTGGCAGATCAGCAATGTGCCAATGACTGACGAGGTGGCACAAAGGCGAAACGATACCGGCAATATTTTTATCGGCCATCACAGAAAATAATGCATGTATGGCCCCGGGCTTTCGGGTGGATAAATTCTGCGCTAATAGTTTAGCGGCAGCCGGGTTATGAGCAACATCGAGAATAATATTGTTCTCGTGAAAACGGAGTTTCTGTAAACGGCCGGGCAAACAGGTATCGCTAAACACGGCTTGCAAGCCCTGCTCACAAACCACTTCCCCATCTTCAGGCTCATCGAGGAGAAGTAAAGCCTGTACAGCACACAGAGCACTGGGTAGAGGCACATGAGGCAGCGGCAGATGGCTATAAGTCTGTCGTTCGCCACTGCTATCGATGCAATTCAAGGTCAGCGTTTGACCTATGGTGCCGTAAAAAAAGTCACTGCCACCCAGAATGTAGGGCTTGGCACCCCGTTTGTTAAGCTGGGGTAAAAGTGTTGCTGGCATGTCGCCTTCGGCACATACCAAAGGCTTATTGGCACGGGCAATACCGGCTTTTTCCAGAGCAATTTGCTCACGGTTGTCGCCGAGCCAGCTCTCATGATCGAGGGCGATGCTGGTAATAATGCCAATATCAGCATCGACAATATTGACCGCATCGAGACGACCACCAAGCCCCACCTCGAGCAGAGCTACATCAAGTCCTGCTTGCTCGAAGATCAGTAAGGCAGCAAGAGTGCCAAATTCAAAATAACTCAGGCTGACATCACCACAGGCTGCTTCAATCCGAGCAAAAGCCGCACATAGCTCTTCATTGGTGACCGGCTGGCCATCAATACGCACGCGTTCGTTATATTGCAGTAAATGAGGAGAGGTATAGGCGCCGACACGACGTCCCTTGCGCAGCAGTACCGCTTCCATAATAGCGACAGCTGAACCCTTACCATTGGTACCCGCAACAGTAATGACTTTAGTCGCCGGTCGCGTAAGCTTGAGGGCTTCCCCGACCTTTGCGATTCTATCGAGCCCGAGTTCAATCTCACAGGGATGGCGAGCTTCTAGTAAGCTCAACCAGCCCTTAAGTGAGTGCGGCATGAGCTTACGCTCGCCTTGCTCCTGCATACTTTACTCTTCGGCAGGGGCTTCAGCGTCAGCCTCATCCACTTCTGGCTTACTCTCAGGCTCAGCAGCTGTCTCAGGTTCAGGAACATTGGTGAACTTGCTCAACAAGCTCGCCACGGTGTTACGCATTTCAAGACGCGACACAATCATATCGATCGAGCCATGCTCAAGCAGGAATTCACTGCGCTGAAAGCCTGGCGGCAGTTTTTGACGAATAGTCTGTTCAATAATATTCGGGCCTGCAAATCCAGCACGCGCTCCCGGCTCAGCAATATTGATATCACCCAACATCGCGAGACTGGCCGAAACACCGCCGTATACCGGGTCAGTCATGATCGAAATGTAAGGGATTCCCGCTTGTTTGAGTCGTTCAATAATAGCGCTGGTCTTGGCCATTTGCATCAGAGAGATCAAGGCTTCTTGCATGCGCGCACCGCCTGTGGCGGAAAAACACACCAATGGCAGACCTTCTTTCAAACACAGCTGCGCAGCCTGGGTGAATTTCTCACCCACAGCGTAACCCATGGAGCCGCCGTGAAAGGCAAATTCAAAGGCAACGGCAACAACTGGCTGCTGATAGAGAGCCCCGCGCATGGCTATCAGCGCGTCTTTTTCACCCGTCGCCTTTTGCGCGGCAGTGAGTCGATCTTTGTATTTCTTAATATCTTTAAACTTAAGTCTATCAACCGGCTCAATATCGGTGCCGAGCTCAACGCGGTTGTCATCATCGAGGAAAATATCGAGGCGCCGACGCGCGCCAATGCGATGATGATGATCGCACTTAGGGCAGACATCAAAATTTCGCTCTAGCTCGGGCCTATAGAGTAGTGCACCACAGCGGGGACACTTCTTCCATAAACCTTCGGGAACACTGGTGCTCCGTTCTTTTTTCTTTGTACCCAGACCACTGGGCCTTATCTTGTCTAACCAGCTCATCCATTTAATCCAAATAAGGAGTTTCTATCATGACTGTTGGCACCATCACAGCAGTTTTAGTATCACCTGCGGAAGGTGTGCAAATTATAACCTGTAATCACAGCGATTTACTGCGCTTTGCAGAGTTGATGAAGGCTTTTAATGCGCGATGGTCTTTTTTACCCGGCGCTAACTCTACGCCGCCACTGACATCGACGGCATAGGGGCGCACAGCCTGCACGGCGGCCTCAACATTATCGGGGTTTAAACCGCCCGCCAAAATCAGGTTATCACTGGCCAGGCCGGCGATACGCTGCCAGTCAAAGGTCTTACCAGTGCCACCAAATTTATCGGGCTGCCAGGCATCAAAAAGATAACCACAAGCCTGGGGGAAGGCCGCTATCGCTTGCTGGGGGTCGAGTTCGGGGGACATGCGCAGGGCTTTAATATAGGGTCGCTCAAACTGCTGGCAATATTGTGCGGACTCATCTCCGTGAAACTGCAGCAACTGTAGGCCTGTCAGCGCTAACGTTTTTTTAACCACTGCGGCATCTTCATTGACGAAAAGGCCAACCGTCGTCACAAAGGGGCCGAGGCCGGCAACAATCTCTGCCGCCACCAGGGGTGTGACATAGCGCGAGCTGGGTGGGTAAAACACCAGGCCGATAGCATCGGCACCTGCTGCGACGGCAGCTTGGGCATCTTCAAGAGAAGTAATACCGCAAATTTTTACCTTGGTTTTGAGCGGAGAGGAAGTCAAATCAGCGTCTCGAAAAAGAGTTGGGGTTATTCTAAAGGCTCGAAACGAGCTTTGCGATCTATAGATCGGCTATCAGTTTTGCCACTACAGCGCTCCCGTATTCAAAAATCAAGCGCACCACTTAGAACAGGTATTATCGAGCAGCACCCGCTCCCAGTAAATACGCCGGTGGCTGCCTGTAGGGCAAGGTAAATTGCTCAGGGTAGCCAACGTCAATCAAATACAAACCTGCAGCGGGTGCTGTTGCAGCCGACTTTGTTCGGTCACGCCCAGCCAGCAATTTGCCAATCCAGGTCACATCTTGATTGCCCCTGCCAACCTCTATTAAGGCACCGGCAATATTGCGCACCATATGTAGCAAAAAAGCATTGGCACATATTTCGATGGCGATAATATCGCCCTGCTGGAAAACCTCGATAGATTTCACATTGCGCATCGGTGTGTTTGACTGGCAACCAGCGCCTCGAAAGGCTGAAAAATCCTGTTCACCAATTAATGCCTGTGCGGCTTCGGCCATAGGCTGAGCCGATAAAGGATAGCGACACCACGACAAACCACTGTGCATGACGGCCGGCTTCACCGGGCGGTTCAAAATCAAATAGCGATAGGTACGCGAGACAGCGCTAAAACGGGCATGGAATTGGGCGGGCATCTGCTCCACCCAATGCAAACGAACACTGGATGGCAGATTGGCATTGGCCCCTAACATCCAGTTTCGCGGTGCGCGCTCAGTGCTCGTATCAAAGTGGATAACCTGGTGCCAGCCGTGAACGCCACTATCTGTTCTGCCGGCACAGGCGACATTCACGGGTTGTGCGGCAACGCTGGATAGCGCCTTTTCAACCACCTGCTGCACCCCAGTGCAGTGGGCTTGGCGCTGCCAGCCGCAAAACTGACTGCCCTCGTACTCGACCACAGCACTATAACGCAAAGTGCCCGAGGGCAATTTCTCTCCCTCGGGCACTTTGCAGTTAGGCAAGTATTTCCAGTTATTATCGGCTGGCATCTTTCCTTACACTATCAATCAACAAGTCGCTAATTGTCCTTTTAATCAGCCTAGCTTTGCAAGTAGTTCATTAGCCTGCTGCTTTTGCTCGTCGTTGCCATTATTGAGTACCTCGGCAAGAATATCTTTAGCGCCGGACTCGTCACCCATTTCGATATAAGCCTGCGCCAACTCTAACTGCGTATTACTTTCATCGGTACCGGCACTCAGCTCGAGCCCCTCATCACTATCAAAATCGAGGCTATCCAGACTCAGCTCCAAGCCTTCATCTTCACTACTTTCAAGTTGCACATCCTGCAGATCGATTTCGAAATCAGGCAATTCTAATTCATTTTCGCTTACTACCTCTTCACTTTTGAGACCGGCAGACAACTCTTCAAGCTCATCGGGTAAAGAAATGTCACCGAACATAGAAGCATCAAGATCTTCATCAGACTCGTCGCTTGTTGTTTCGGTTGAGCTTTTACTGGGTTCAAGATCGAGCTTAATTCCACTCAGATCAAGTTCGCCCTCGTCGCTTTCGACAAAACCACTTTCTAGCTCTGTCTCTAGCTCTTCACTAAGCGGGCTCTCGCCCAGTAATCCTTCAATATCATCAGTCGATTCGTACTGCAGCTCCGTTGAATCAGATAGGTCTAGCTCCAGATCGGCAATACCTAACTCTTCCGCGACCTGTTGCCCAAGCGTTAGCTCGCTAGGCTCCTCTACAACTTCAGGGTCGAGATCAGGTATATTCGCCCGCAAACGATCCGCTGTGGCCGTTGCTGCAGCATCACCAAGGGCAACCAGGGTTGGATAGTACGCATCAAAACGCTCGACATCATGCTGAGCCGCAAAGAGGTCGAGTCGCTTTAACTGTAATTTGCTCTCATTCGGTGAAGCCACGATGGCTTTTTCAATAACACTTTCTGCTTCGCTAAAATCACCTAAGGATTGATAAATATCAGCTTCACCAATGGGATCGACGTCCTCTATCTCTTCGGGCTCAACGATTTCCTGGCTTACGGGCTCCGGGGTGGAGGGCTCAGCGTCAGTCAGAGACTCATCTTCTTGCGAAAGTCCTGTACCGCTAACGCCCTCTTGTTCAGCCTCTGCAGCCTCTGCAGCCTCTGCAGCCTCTGCAGCCTCTGCAGCGGGGCTTAAAAAAGGCTCAATCAATTCTGGCTGATCATCTTTTTTACTTTTAGCAACCAGGAATATAACGCCCAGTAGCACTGCCACAAAACCAAGTAAAGGCATCCAGTTAGACTGTAAAAAAGCAAAAAGTTCTCTCAGCGGACCTTTAACTGTACTCTCAGTTTTAGTTTTAGTGTCCGGTTCCGTCTCTTTAGCGCCATCAACCCCGCTGACAACTACAGAAGTTTCTGTTGCTTCATCCTCAGTAGAAGTGCTAACTTCCTCAGCTGCGTTGTCGGCCGATACGCCAAGTTGAACAGCTCTCAACGCATCACTTTCCAGCTCAAGCAGCTTTGATTGTGTCGTCAGCTGAGCTTCAAGGCCTTCCAGCTTTGCTTTTAGCTCCAAGTTTTCTCGTTTGGAGCGATCAAGCTCTTCCCTGGTAATGCCCAGTTCATTTTGTAAAACTTCTGATGTGGCAGAGCTACCCTCGCTACCAGCTGTTCGACCAAGTTGCTGAGCATTAGATGCATTTTTTTCAGTCGGCGTCGATAAGCGCAGCAAGCCATCTTTGGAATCGGCCTTCTTACTTTGCGACGCGACAGGCACATCACCAATCAACTCGCGAACATTGTTTTGTTTGTTCTGTTCGTTCCAGGCTCTAGCCTGGTCGCTAACAAGTTGTTGGGCTTCAACAGGGTTGACAGACTTTGCGCTCGCCAAATCGGGCATACGTAAGATCGCACCCTTTTTCAGCAGATTCGCATTGCCATTGGCAAAGGCGTCAGGGTTGGCGGCATGAATTGCCACCATGCGCTGTTGAAGAGTTGATTCGCCAATTTCAGCACGGGACGCTATATGCCAAAGGGTATCGCCACCTTTAACCCGATAATCAGTGCCATCACTAGTAAGCGTACTCACGGTAGTAGAAGACGAACCGCTGGAGGTTTTTTGCCCAGCAGGAGCTTCGTCTTGGCGAGTAATAGAGCTCGAAGCGGACTTGCTGGGTGACTTCGATGAAACCGCCGTCGAAGTGCTAGCTGCAGCTTTATTATTCGGATCAAAAACAGGTAAATCAAGAAATAGCGTGTATTCACGCAGGAGCAGACCAGATGGCCACTGAAGCTGAGCAACAAAGTCGAGGTAGGGTTCTTTAATAGATTCTTTGGAACTGATTTTTACAACCGGGTGATCCGCATCAGACAAATCAGTTTTAAAGTTCAAGTTTAAAAGGTGGAATTCCCAGGCTACGCCGGCTCGTTCAAAGTCGGATTTAGACGCCAGACCAACCAGAATTTGGTTTTCATCTGCCTCGCCAATATTGACGAGTTCAATCTCCGCATTAAAGGGCTCATCGAGTGCAGAGTGTAATGTCAACTCGCCCAAGCCCAGTGCAGAAACCCAGCAGGAAAAACCCAGAGCAGCAAGCCCAGTCAGTACAGATGATTTACGCAATGCCATGATCCTTTACCCTCAGTATGTCCTTCAACTTTAACTGGTTTATTGTGGGAAGACACGTCAACTTCTATTGACGAAACAGATTCAAACCACAAGCCCCATCACTACCACCAGTATTAAATGTATAAGTTACAGCGGTAGAAGGTTGTAAGCATTTATTATAAATAAGATTCTAGCAAGAGTTGCGTAATAGCTATTATGTTTTTTGCGGCACTTTTTCGCACATTATCTGACGTAATCCACAAATTGAGTGCATTTTCACGGGCTTTGCTCTCACGAATACGCCCGACACAGGTTTTGTCGGAGTTTTGCAAGTTGGTAACGGGCGTGGGCTGGCCACTGTGTTCAGCGTCTTCAAATAGGCTAACACCGTCAATAGCACTGAGGACTTGTGTCAGCTCATCAACACCAAAGGGATAGCGCGTCTCAATGGTAACGGACATGCTATTACCGTAAAAAACAGGCACCTGAATACAACTGACATCGACAGCCATGCCATCGGCCTGAAGCAAGCGCTGTAACTCACTGGCGGTACTCGCCTCAGTCGTCGTATATCCGTTGCCCCCCATTGCCCCGACTTCTGGAATCAGGTTAAACGCTGTCTGATGAGCGAAGACATCGGCCTCTGCCGGCTTGCCACCCAGTAAACCCGCCGACTGACTTGCCAACTCACCGACCCCAGCTTTACCCGCATCCGACGCAGACATGCAGGCAACGGCGCTGACACTGATGATTTCCACTTCCGCATTGACCGGTTTAAGCAGTAAAGCCAGCTCTGCGGACAAACTCCCCGGCGTGGCAATGATTGACTGGCCACCAAGGTTGGCAAGATCGTCACCGTATAAACCGGCAGCAATCACTAGCGGTACATTGCTGTCGGCTCGAAAAGCGGAGGAACAATCAATCACCGTACAGCCGGCATCGACAGCTTGGGGCACGTATTCGGCAGACACATCAGCCGGCACGGCAAACAATGCCAGGCGCACGGTAGAGAAATCAAACTCGGCTAGATCGCTAATACTCGCAGGGCGCTTGGCGATTAATGTCGTGTCACCGACAGAGGCTGAACTCGCTACCGGGTAGATTTGCCCGACGGCAAAGTCAACTTCACCGAGCTGCTCAATAATGGCTTCGCCGACAGCGCCCGTGGCACCAATAACAGCAATATCAATAAGTTCTGACATTTAATACTCCACTCATGGGGTCAATTATTCGAAGGTTGAAAACAGTTCTCGAGTGACTATTGTTCCAGGAGAATTCGCAGCATGCGACGCAGGGGTTCAGCCGCACCCCAGAGTAGTTGATCACCGACAGTAAACGCCGATAG
This sequence comes from Candidatus Reddybacter sp., assembly GCA_041277045.1. Classification (GTDB taxonomy): domain Bacteria; phylum Pseudomonadota; class Gammaproteobacteria; order Pseudomonadales; family Porticoccaceae; genus Reddybacter. Next base: position 806,494 of record JBGFSY010000002.1, read on the forward strand.
GTACTCGCCACCCATATTCATTTTTCGCAGACGGCCAACGGGAACGTGCAATTTGCCACTCACTGCTGCTGGGGATAGTTCATTCAAACTGTCCTCCCGGTGATTGGGCACGACCTTCACCCAGTCATTGGCACTGGCCAACAGGCCTTCAATCTCGGCCATCGGCAGATCATTTTTTAACTTGATGGTTAATGCCTGACTATGACTGCGCATGGCGCCAACGCGAACACACAAGCCATCGAGAGGAATAGGATTGTTTTCTCGACCGAGTATCTTGTTGGTCTCCGCCTGCCCCTTCCACTCTTCACGGCTTTGGCCGTTGTCCAACTCGGTATCAATCCACGGCAATAAACTGCCCGCCAGCGGGTAGCCGAAATTATCCGTCGGCATAGCCTCACTATTAATAAAGGCCGACACTTTGCGATCAATATCCAAAATAGCCGAAGCCGGGTCGGCCAGCTCACTGGTAACGTGGCTGTGAATTGCGCCCATCTGGCCAATCAATTCACGCATATTTTGCGCGCCGGCACCGGAGGCGGCCTGATAAGTCATGGCACTGGCCCATTCGACATGGCCGCCGGCGAACAAGCCACCGAGAGCCATCAACATCAAGCCGACCGTACAATTACCACCGACAAAACAATTACCGCCCTTCGCAAGCGCCTGCTCAATGACGGGGCTATTCACCGGATCGAGAACAATTACCGCCTCGTCAGCCATACGCAAAGCAGAAGCCGCATCAATCCAGGCACCCTGCCACCCCGCCGCTCGCAGCTTCGGGTAGACCTTTTTGGTGTAATCGCCGCCCTGACAGGTGAGAACAATATCCATCCCTTGCAGCGCCTGAATATCGAAGGCATCCGCGAGTGGCGGCACATCTTGACCGATATCCGGCCCGGGCTGACCTTTTTGGGATGTGGTGAAAAATACCGGCTCGATAAGAGCAAAGTCATTCTCAGCCAGCATCCGTTCTACTAAGACAGAGCCCACCATACCGCGCCAGCCAACAATACCCACTCGCTTCATACTTCAACTACCAAATCGTTAATTAATAAAAAGTTATGACATCTATTTAAAGCATATTCTTTCTAAAGAGTGTCGAATAACCAGGGGCTATCTTTGCGCCACTGCTGCTCGAAAGTACGAATGCTATCCGCATCTTGCAAGGTCAGACCAATCTCATCCAGCCCCTCGACCAGGCATTGCCTATAAAAGACATCTATTTCGAAGCTAAGGCTTGTGCCGTCGGGCAAGCTAATACTCTGCTGCTCGAGATCGACCTGCAGCGAATAACTCTCATTGGCTTCCAACGCAAGAAATAAACTTTCAATAATATCTTTTGATAAAACAATGGGTAACAGGCCATTCTTAAAGCAGTTATTGTAGAAAATATCGGCAAAACTGGAGGCGATAACCACCCGAAAACCGTAGTCATTGAGCGCCCAGGGTGCATGCTCACGACTGGAGCCACAGCCAAAATTCTCCCGCGCCAACAAAATCGACGCGCCCTTGAAGCGCGGCTGATTGAGGGGGAAGTCCATATTCAATGGCCGCTGACTATTGTCCTGATCGGGAAAACCTTCATCCAGATAACGCAGCTCATCGAATAAGTTGGGGCCGAAGCCACTGCGCTTAATCGACTTCAAAAACTGCTTGGGAATGATCATGTCGGTATCGACGTTGGCGCGATCAATCGGGGCCACGAGGCCGGTGTGTTGCTTAAAACTTTTCATCATTGCTCCTCAAAGTTGGCCCTAAGCCGTCTCGCTCGTCATCAGTTCACGCACATCTATAAAGTGGCCGGCTACCGCAGCAGCTGCCGCCATGGCCGGACTCACTAGATGCGTTCTGCCGCCATTGCCCTGCCGCCCTTCGAAGTTACGATTCGAGGTCGAGGCACAGTGCTCACCCGCACCGAGTTTATCGGCATTCATCGCCAAACACATCGAGCAACCGGGCTCGCGCCACTCCATACCGGCATCAATAAAGATTTGATCAAGTTGCTCTTCTTCGGCTTGAACCTTAACAGCCTGTGAACCCGGCACGATCAATACCTGCTTCACATTGGCGGCGACCTTACGGCCCTTCGCCACGGCCGCTGCCGCACGCAGATCTTCAATCCGCGAGTTGGTGCAGGAGCCTATAAAAACGCGATCGACTTTGATATCCGTCAGTTTCTGCCCGGCTTTGAGATCCATATAACTCAGCGCACGACTGGCACCCTCACGTTTCACAGGGTCTTCCATTTGCTCAGGGTCGGGCACCAGGGCATTGACCGGCAAGACCATTTCAGGGGAAGTCCCCCAGCTCACCTGGGGCTGAATATCTGCGCCCTGAAATTCAACAACGGCATCGAACTCAGCATCGTCATCGCTATGCAAGGTCTGCCAATTGGCCACGGCCTGCTGCCACAGCTCACCCGCTGGGGCGAATTTACGGCCCTTGACGTATTCCAGCGTGATGTCATCAACGCCGACCATGCCCACTCGGGCACCGGCTTCGATGGCCATATTGCAGACGGTCATGCGCCCTTCCATCGACATTGTGCGGAAGACTTCGCCGCCAAATTCAATGGCGTAGCCGGTACCGCCAGCAGTACCTAAGCGGGCAATCACTGTCAGCACTACGTCTTTTGCCGTCACACCAGCGCCGAGTTCACCATCGACTCGCACCAGCATATTTTTCATTTTCTTCGCCACCAGACACTGGCTCGCCAGCACATGCTCAACCTCTGAAGTCCCAATGCCGTGAGCCAAGGCACCGAGGGCGCCGTGGGTCGCGGTATGGGAATCACCGCATACCACCGTCATACCCGGCAAGGTGGCACCCTGCTCCGGGCCAATAACGTGAACAATACCCTGACCAGCATCGTTCATTTTGTATTCGGTGATGCCAAAGGCTTCGCAGTTATCGTCGAGGGTCTGCACCTGTATGCGCGCCACTTTATCGGTGATGGCAGCAATGCCACCGGCTCTCTCACTGGTCGTGGTCGGCACGTTGTGATCGGCCGTGGCCAAATTAGCGTCGATGCGCCAGGGCTTGCGACCGGCAATGCGCAGACCTTCAAATGCCTGGGGTGAGGTCACTTCGTGCAGTAAGTGCCGGTCGATATAAAGCAGGGCCGACCCATCGTCGCGCTGTTTGACCAGGTGCGAATCCCAGAGTTTGTCGTATAAGGTTTTGCCAGCCATTGTTCTCTCCATCTGTTAGCGATGGGTGAATTTTAGAGTCGCAATCCAAATAAAACAAATTTATAATTTTCATTATTTGGATTCCAAATTGGAATGCGAAATTATTCAGAGGTCGATAGTGGATACACAATTACTCGAAGCCTTTATTGCCGTGGTTGAAAGCGGCTCGTTTTCTGTCGCCGCTGAGCGCGTGCACCTCACCCAGCCCGCCGTCAGCAAGCGTATCGCCCTGCTCGAACAACAACTCGACTGCCGGCTGTTTGATCGTATTGCTCGCAATGTCAGCCTCACCGAAGCCGGTATTGCACTGCTGCCAAAAGCGCGCGACATATTGCTCACCGTTGAAGAGACTCGTCAGAGTATTCGCGACTTATCAGGCTCAGTGGCTGGTAATTTACGTCTGGCCATCAGCCATCATATCGGCCTGCATCGCCTGCCTTCGGTATTGAAAGAGTTCACCACGCGCCACCCTAAAGTCAGGGTCGATATTGATTTTATGGAGTCTGAAACGGCTTATGAGGCGGTGCGTCAGGGGCGCTTTGAGATTGCCGTCATCACTCTCGCCCCCGAGCAACACCCCAGCTTGCAGGCCTTCCCCCTGTGGCAAGATCACCTGCAATTGGTGGTGGCGCCTGATCATCCTCTCACTCAAGTCAGTAAACTCTCGGTCGCCGCACTCAGCAACTACCCAGCCATCCTGCCCGACCTGTCGACTTACACGGGGCGTAAAATCAAACAGTTCTTTGATCAGCGCGACTGTAAACTCTCGACCAGTATCGCCACTAACTATCTAGAAACGATAAAAATGATGGTCTCCGTCGGACTCGGCTGGAGTATGCTGCCAGCGATTATGATCGACGACAGCCTACGTCAACTCGACTGTGAGGGTCTCGCGCTGAAGCGCACGCTGGGCTACATTCACCACCAGAATCGCAGTTTATCGAATGCTGCCGAGGCCTTTATTCAACTCCTTTGCAACTCCAGTAGTGCCGCCCAATGAGCAAGCAACTGACAGAAATACCTGCCGCTGAGCTGAACGAACAGCACTACGCCAAGATAAACACAGGTAAAAACCCACTGCTCGAGGGCAACGATCTTCAGCAACGTTGGCAAGCGCTAGACTCGCAAACAAACACTCGCGTTGTAATTGGGGAAACTCGCTTTGGTGCGGGGCATAATTTTTTAGCCGCCGCTGCGCTTTGGCTACAGTGCGCACCGGTGACAGCCAAACTGCATTTTATTGCCCTTGAAGCAGCGCCACTTTGCAGGGCAGACCTTAAGCAGGCCATGCAACAAACAGCGCCAGGCAGTGAGCTTGCGGATCAGCTTGTTGAACACTACCCCATGCTCAGTCCCGGCTTTCATCGCCTCTTTTTTGCCGAGCAGCGCATTTGTTTAACCCTTATTTTTGTCGATGCCGACACCACATTAGCGCGGGGACTGGCACAACTGCGGCCCAGTTTTCACCCAAGCACTCAAAATATAAAATCCTTTAGCGTCGACGCTTGGTTTGTTTCCAATACCTTGCCCGAAACGCTGTACGAACACATCAAACATCTCAGTGATGTAAGAACAACGCTGGCCAGTCTAAAGACGGACGAGCCGACAAAAAATCAATTAGAAAATATTGGCTTTAGGATTAAACAAGCCGGCAGCTCGATTGGCAAAGAAGATGTGTTGTGTGGTCAGTGGCACGAGCCCAAAGCAGATACGCAGAGTGATTTTGAAAAGCCAACCGCCTCTCGACACAAACGAAAATCACGCCACCCGCTCCCCTGGCATATCAGCGCTTCACCCCACCGCTCTCAATCCAGACATGCTGCCATTATCGGCGGCGGCATTGCCGGCTGCACCACGGCAGCAGCACTGGCGCAGCGCGGTTGGCGCGTTACCTTGTACGAGCGACACAACAGTCTCGCCAACGAGGGCTCGGGCAACCCCCAGGGCATTGTCTATCCCAAGTTATCGCCTCAGTCTTCCGCCCTTAGTCGCATTAATTTAAGCGCCATTCAATTTGCCAGCCGCTACTACCAGCGTTACTGGCAGGCACCTGCTAAACAAACACGCTTTGGTCAGCAGTGCGGCGTGCTGGTGCTACCCGAAAGCGAAAAAGAAACAGCGGCCTTTAAAACCATTGCCAATCATTTCAAACAACAAAAAGACTTTATTCAATTACTCGATAAAGGCGAGATAGAAAATATTTCTGGCCTCGCGATAGATGCCTCAAGCGGCCTTTACTACCCACAACTCGGCTGGCTTAATCCGCCCGCTATTTGTCGAGCCCTGGTCGACCATCCGCTGATTGACGTTAAGCAGGCCAGCATTACTGCTTTTACTTACGACAGCAGCGCGTCGAGCTGGCAATTAAGCAAGGACGACAAAGAGTGTTTCGCCACTGCCGACACGGTGGTGCTGGCCACGAGCACGACAACGGGGCAATTTAGCCAAACCGAGCACCTACCGATTAAAGCCATTCGCGGGCAGATTTCTATTGCACCGAGCAACAGTAATCTTGCAAACCCTTCGTCATTAAAAACCGTCCTTTGCGGCGCTGGTTATATTGCCCCCGCCGAAAACGCTCTCCACACCTTTGGCGCCAGCTATAACCTTCACCACACCAGCCTTGAAATTCGCAGCGAGGATCATCAGCACAATATTGACCTGCTGGAAAAAAGCGCCGCTGGCCTGCCCACCGCACTGCAAATACCCAGCGCCGATAAACTCAGTGGCCGCGCTGCCCTGCGTTGCACCACTCTCGACTATTTACCCATTGTTGGGCCCGCACCTAATTACCACTGTTTTCTTGAAGATTATGCCGAGCTGCGCCGTGATGCCAGTACAGATATTGCCACGCCGGGGCAGTATTGGCCGGGGCTTTTTATTCACTGCGGTCTGGGGTCCCGTGGACTGAGCTATGCTCCCATCGGCGCCGAACTATTAGCCAGCCACATCAATGGTGAACCACCGCCCCTTGAGCAAGAGCTACTGATGGCGCTCAACCCAGCGCGCTTTATTATTCGCGATATGAAACGGCGAAAAATATAACCCCAGGTCAGCCAAAATCCCAGTCGATATTTATTCACAAAGAGGCTTAAAAATGGTCTCTGTTAGCAGTAGCTAATTTGCCCTAAATTCCGCTTAACCCCGAGTTGAAAGCGGTTTTTGCCGAAGCCGATATCGGCTCGGTGGCCCACTTTATCTATCGCATGGATCACGCCTACGGCCCTTTAAAACCATCCCCGAATACCGGGATGCCATCGAAGAGATGGGCATATTGCTTGGCCATACGCCACCCCGTGGCTATGTGATGGGCGAAGAGGCCTGTGAACACGAGGCCAGCGACGACGAAATTGTACAAATACGCCAAATTGTTGTTGCGCCACTGGATGCTCGCGCCCTCGGTTTCGCCCCTCATAATCGCCGACCTATGTCGGCTTTAAGGGCTAATCTGTGACCAGTCGTGTTACCTCTCTGAACGAGCTGGAGAACTAGGCCTTAATCGTGGGAAAACCGCGACGCGGTCATACAAGTCACTGCTGGCAAGAGCTTCTGGTTTAACGAATATGAAGACCTCACAGGCAAATACGTCATGACGATTAGCTGGATAGCAATACTCGCAGGCATGGCTCCACCCGATACCCATATCGCCCAGTAGATGTGTTTAGCATCAGCAATTACGGGCTCGTAAAAGTAGGCCGCCCCGTCGATGTACTGGTAGTCGATCCAGAAACTGTCAACGGCGGGAAACTGGAGCGGGTTTACGACCAACCTGCGGCCAGGACAGGCATAGAGTCCGTCATCGTCAATGCTACCTTCTTGCGTCTATAGGGCGAAGACCAAGTGCCCCCCGGGAAGAGGTACCTGGCCAAGTGCTGCGTAGCGGAAAAGCCAGCTAGTTTGACGAATATTTTCTAATGAGCTAACGGGTTTCCAGCCCAAAAAGCCCACAAACTATTATCAATAAAGCAATTAGTATTACCAACTCATCGATAGCAGGCCAATGGATAAGCAACGAATTAGTTTATTAATGCAAGTACCCATCTTCGGCGCTATTCGTAAAGATATACCGAATAGCTGGTCGAGCAAGCACCACTGGTTAAATTAAAAAATGGCGCGCAGATTCGTATTTACTCAAACAACTGACTCAGGGTGACTGTATTGGCGAGATAGCGCTATTTGATTTCCACCCACGCGGCGCCTCTATCTTTGACACTGAAACACCGCGCTAATTAAAATAACGGCTACCGATCTACGCAGCATCTATCACCAAGATTTCGAGCAATTCACGCCCTTGCAAATGAACTTGAGCAGGGAGGTGACAGGCGACTACGCGATGCTGACGAACAACTCTTTTACGAACGCATGCATACCACCATCGGCGGTGAGTGTGTGAGTTTCCAGACCGACTTAAAATGAAAGCGCTTAAGGGCTGAAATTAATATTCCGTCATCATTTCACCCTGACGCTGTACTAATTCCTCAAGCGCTAGAAACCACTGTTGAAGTTTATCGACATTGAGCATCGACTCACCTCGGCTATCATCGTGCAGTGCAATGTCTGATTGACTGGTAACAGGTATAATTTGTTCAGGAATCTGCGAGATTGCAGGCAAGCAAAGTTTCTGCTGCTCTCTTAACAGCTCAGCCAACCAGCCTTCGCTGGCCAATACCGCTATCTCTCTCGCTTCGGGAGCAGGTGTATCAATAGCCACTAGTGCCGTCTGCAAAGACTGAATATCGCTAATTGAGGCAATGTCCGGACAGTGGTAGTTATCGGCAATGGCCCGCAACTGGCAGAGGTAAGCGCTATTGAGCAAATGCAGCGCACTGTGTTCAAAAGCACGCTGTCGGGAAAGGTCAGCATTAATCTGGCCCGCAAGATCAGTTAGAAGTAATTGTGCAGAAGATAAGTGCTGATTAAACAGACGTCGATAAATCATAGACACTCACCTCATACACAACAAAAAAATCTATTTTTTACGCTTGTCGGTAACGACCCACTTTTCATTTTGATAAAACACTTTCCAGCCACTGGCCTTGCCTTCAATTTCAGACTGCACGTAGATTTCCTGCGTCTTACGGGCAAAACGAATCACGGTTTTATTGCCATCGGGATCTTCCGTGGGGGCAGAAAACAAGAAGGTATATTTAGGATCGATTTCATTTTTATGGGGCAATAATTCTTTCACCAGTGGCGCACGCGTTTCACGGTTCTTGGGAAATTGGCTGGCGGCCAGAAATAAGCCAGCAGCGCCATCGCGTAGTATATAAGTGTCATCCACTTTGACACAGGCCAATTCTGGCATCGGCACCGGGTCCATTTTCGGCGGTGCCGCCTGGCCGCTGCGCAATAATTTGCGGGTATTTTTACACTCATCCGCCGTACAGCCAAAATACTTACCGAAACGGCCCGACTTTAATTGCATGTCGGCACCGCATTTATCGCATTCGATAAGGGGGCCTTCGTAGCCTTTAATACGATAGGTACCGCTCTCAACCTCATAACCGGGGCAATCGGGGTTCTTGCCACAAACGTGTAGCTTGCGCGTCTCGTCGATCAGGTAGCTGTCCATTTGCGTTGCACAAATACTGCAGTGGTGCTTGTTCATTAAACGCTTAGATTCGGCTTCTTCATCCTCATCGGCATTAACTGCTTCATCACCCGGCACAAGATTGAGCGTTTCTTTACAACGCTCTTTGGGGGGCAGGTTGTAACCGGAGCAACCGAGAAAGACACCGGTGCTGCCGGTGCGAATCATCATTAAGCGCTCACACTTAGGGCAGGGAACATCGGTTTCGGTGGCGCCATTGGGTGCCATGCCGCCCTCTTCCGCCTGGGCTTTTTCCAGCTTTTCACTAAAGCCCGCATAAAAGCGATCGAGCACATCTTTCCACTCAAGGGTGCCCTCGGCAATTTCATCGAGTTGCTCTTCCAGCGTGGCCGTAAAGCCATAATCCATCAGGTCACTGAAATTATCACTGAGACGGCTGGTGACAATATCGCCAATTTTTTCCGCATAAAAGCGTTTGCTCTCAAGCCGTACATAACCGCGATCTTGAATGGTGGAAATAATGGCCGCGTAAGTTGATGGGCGGCCGATACCTCTTTTTTCAAGTTCGCGCACCAGGGCCGCTTCACTAAAACGAGCGGGCGGTTTGGTAAAGTGCTGGCGCGGCACTAGCACCAGCATTTTTAAAATTTCGCCCACGCTGTATTCCGGCAGCTCGGTGTCATCTTTATTGCGCAACACCGGTATGGCGCGGAGGAAGCCCTCAAAGCGCACCACCCGGCCACGCACCTGCAGACCATACTCACCCGCCGTGACACCGACGCTAGTACTGGTAAATTTTGCGGGCACCATCTGACAGGCGACAAATTGCTGCCAGATCATTTCATAAAGGCGCTTAGCGTCTTCATCCACACCCTGAATATCGGCGACGGAAATATCGACATTCGATGGCCGCACCGCTTCGTGCGCTTCCTGAGCACCCTCTTTACTGGAGTAAATATTGGGCTGCTCGGGCAAGTATTTTTTGCCGTAGCGGGTAGCGATTAATGCGCGGCAATCTTCAACCGCATCTTTGCTCAGGTTGGTTGAATCGGTTCGCATATAGGTAATGTAACCCGCCTCGTACAAACGCTGGGCCATCATCATGGTTTTTTTGACGCCAAAACCGAGGCGTGTGCTCGCTGCCTGTTGCAGGGTCGAGGTAATAAAGGGCTTGGGCGGTTTAGTTTGTGTCGGCTTGTCGTCACGTGTGGTGACTTTAAACTCGGCATTTTGTAGGGCCGTTACCGCCGCTACGCTGCCGGCTTCACCGGTCGGGCGATAAGCCTTGCCATTGTGGCTGCGCACTTCAAAGCGCACCTGCTCCTCGGTTTTCTTTTCCAGGTCGGAGTGCAGGGTCCAGTATTCTTCGGGTAGAAAGGCCTGAATTTCACGCTCGCGCTCCACCACCAGCTTCACGGCAACAGACTGCACTCGTCCGGCTGAAAGGCCACGGGCAACCTTGGCCCAGAGCAGTGGCGACACCATAAAGCCCACCACCCGGTCGAGAAAGCGTCGCGCTTGCTGAGCGTTAACCTGATTGGTATCGAGCTTACCCGGCTTGGCAAAGGCTTCCTGAATGGCCTTCTTGGTGATTTCGTTAAACACCACGCGCTTATAACGGCTGTCATCACCGCCAATGGTCTGCTGCAGGTGCCAGGCAATCGCCTCCCCCTCGCGATCCAAATCCGTCGCCAGATAAATGGTGTCGGCATTCTTCGCCAGCTTAACCAGCTCACTGACCACTTTTTCCTTACCCGGCAGTATCTGGTAATCCGCGGCCCAGTCTTTGTCGGGGTTAATTCCCATACGGGTAATAAGCTGCTTTTTCGCCTTCTTTTGCTTGTGAATAACTTTTTTAGCCGGCGACAACTTGCGGGTAATAGCCGCTTGCTTCGCCCGCTCTTTGGGGTCAGCAGGTTTGCGATTAGAGGCCCCCGTGGGCAAATCACGTACATGACCAATACTGGATTTAACGATAAAATCGTTACCCAGATACTTATTAATGGTTTTCGCTTTTGCTGGTGATTCAACAATAACCAGTGATTTACCCATGCAAACCTACAATATCATTTGGTTGAAGAAGCCCGACGGGGCCTACGAGGAGCGATATATAAGGCCTGAACCCTCATCGGTCAAGGGATTTTCTAAATTTCTTTGTCGAGGGTCTCAGTTATGAACTCATCTATCAGTCCACAGGTAGGCAGGTGAGGATCGATTCAAGCCTGCTATAAAGGGCTCATTCTGTTTTGATATTTCTCGAGATGATGCGTAGGCCGTCTGCTATTTTATCGATTTCTTCGACCTTGCCCTTTTCCGGCCAGTAGGCCCCCAAACCAAAACTATTACTACAAATGGCATTAACGCTCTTCGGCATTTTGTCCAACGCCCGCTGAATGGCGCTGTGACAATCCTTCGGGGCTTCCTGCTGAAACCAGCACCAACCCTGCCACGGTGACAACTTGCCCCGCTGCCCCTGTACTAGCAGCCAGTGACGCTGGTCGTCGTGGCGAATATTCTGCGCCGTCCAGGGCAGCAAGTAGCGCACCGCCGTCGGGCTGTTACCCTTTTGGTCGGTCACCGCATCGGCGACGATTTCAACATGCAAACCACGTTCATTGGCATAGCGACGTAAAATCACCTGCTGCTTCTGCCGGGTTGAAGGCCGGAACGAGGTCAAAACAGAGATCATCACCAACACGGCGACGGCAACAACTAAATAACTCACAATGGTTCAACTCTGGGTGGTGATAGGTTTACACTATAGCGCGAATCACGGAGCAACTTTATCTATGTCCTATTACAATCACATTCTTGTTGGCCTCGATTTATCGCCCGAATCACAGCTGGTTATTGATCGGGTCAAAGAGTTGTTCGACGACAAAGATGTTCGCATCAGTCTCTTGCATGTGCAGGAACCCCTGTCCTTTGCCTACGGCGGTGATATCCCCATGGATCTGAGTGAAGTGCAGGCACAGATGGAAGAACAGGCTCATAGCCGCCTGCAAAGCTTTTGTCAGCAGCTTGGCTTGTCAACTGATCATGCCCATGTATTGATCGGTCAACCCGCTCAGGAAATGCACCACTTCGCCAAGGAGAATGATGTCGACCTCACCGTTGTCGGGAGCCACGGTCGTCACGGCCTGGCATTGGTATTTGGCTCGACAGCCAACGGGGTATTACACGGTTCAGTTTGTGATGTACTTGCAGTCAGAATAAAAAAACAAAAATAGACACTTTCCCACTGGGTGTGGGTAGCATAGTTGCCCATTGATACTTCACGGACGTAGTTATTTCCCCAACATGAATATTTTTGTTATTACTCGCAAATGCTCTTTACGGGCGCTGTTTCTGCGGGACTGCCAGTTCCTCCTCTTGCTGATACTACTGACCGTCTTCACCAGTCCATTTTTTGCCAGTACCGCAGTTCGCGCCGAGATCACGATTACTGTTAGTAGTGATCGTAACGACGAGGTGTCCACCACGACCACCTCTGTAACAAGACCTGCTATAACCGCCCCCGATAAGCTTCTTGAAAAACAGCGTCAGCTTTATAAGAAAGTAAATCAGGACTTACAAGGTGGTTCTACGGCAAGTTTTACCGAACACCACGATACTCTCAAAGTCTACCCACTCTACCCCTATCTGCAATACAGCCGCATCAGACAAAATATTAAACTCAGTAATGAAGAGGCTATTGCTGAGTTTCTTAAAGATTTCAGCGCTGTCCCCGTGTCAAAATCACTACGAAAACGCTGGCTAAAGCTGCTCTATCGAAGGCAGCGCTGGCAACTGTTTACCTCTTATTACGACCCGGCCACCGCCTCAACCTCCCAACAATGCCAGTACCAGTACGCCCGCTACAAACTCGGCCAGAAAGAGGCCGCTCTGCGCGAGGCCCTCCCCTTGTGGACGGTCGGCAAGTCACAGCCTAAAGCCTGTGATCTTCTGTTTAAACGACTCACGGATGAGGGAAAAATCACCGAAGCGATTGCCTGGCAACGTTATACCCTCGCCATACTCAATCATAAATTCCAGCTAGCGCGCTATATCGAACGCTTTTTTACCAGTCAAAACTATCGAAATAAAGCGGCCTTCTACCTCGCTGTTGACCGCAAGCCCACACGGGTTGGTGACTACGGAAAGCTCGGTGAAGACTCTGTGGATAACCGGGCAATTATTGAGCACGGCATCTCTCACCTCGCCAGACAACGTGCCACCGAAGCCATGAAACACTGGGCGCGCTATCGCCAAAGCCATAGCTTCGACGCGGCTGCCCAAAAACGGATGCTGCCCCACCTGGTCAAGGGTCTGCACAAACAGAAATACGACGCTGCCGCTCTGGGTTATCTCAATGACAATATCGCACTGGCTGATAGCAAATTGCTGGAATGGCAGCTGCGTATTCTGCTGCGTGCCGACGATTGGGTTGTACTCAAACAATGGATTGATGATTTGCCCACACCAATCCGGGACGAACAGCGCTGGCGCTACTGGCAGGCCCGCGCACAGTTAATGACCAGTAGCGACATGGCTGTGATCGACCAGGCCAAAACCACCTTCAGAGAACTCTCGCGCTTTCGCAGTTTTTATGGTTTTCTCGCCTCTGACCGCGTCGGCAACCCCTATCGCATGGCTGAAAATCCGCTGTTGCTCAAAAGTGCCAATATCGACAGTCTCGCCAGCACCCCCGCCATGCTGCGTGTGCGCGAACTCTTTGTCCACGGCGAGAACCTCTCAGCGCGTCGCGAATGGTATCAAGCAACGAAAAAATTCGAGCCCGATCAATTACTCGTCGCCGCCCAACTTGCCGACCAGGAACAGTGGTATTCACAGGCTATTCTCGCCATGGCGGCGGCTCGATACTGGGACGATATTGATATACGTTTCCCCGAGCCCTATCGTCAGGACTTCGAAAAACAGGCGGGCCGGGTTAATCTCCCTCTAACCCTGCTGTTTGCCATTTCTCGCCAGGAGAGCGCTTTTGCTGCCGACGTCACCTCTCCCGCCGGTGCAAGAGGCTTAATGCAGTTAATGCCAAGAACAGCCAAACAGGTGGCTCGAAAGCACAATATTCACTACAAAAGCCGCCAGCAACTGTTTGAGCCCGCCAAGAACATCCTCCTGGGCAGCCGCTATTTCAAGGACTTGATGCTACGTTTTTCTGATAACCGCATTCTCTCCATCGCATCTTACAATGCCGGTCCACACCGCGTCGCCGGCTGGCGTAAAAAAACGGATGCTAAGCTGCCCTATGATGTCTGGATAGAAACTATACCTTTCAATGAAACCCGCCAATATGTGCAAAACGTCCTCGCTTATTCGATCATTTTTGCCCACCACCTCGGCGAAGATCAGCCCGTTTTATCGCCCGCTGAAAAACAGCAGTTGCTCTGAGCTTATTTATGGATAGCAGTGAACACCCCCGGCCACTGATTGATATCGGCCTCAATCTCGCCGACAAACGCTTTAAAAGCAACACTCACGAGGTACTTGAGCGCGCTCGTGATGCCGGCATCATCGCCTGTATTCTCACCGCCACCAGTGAGTCCATCAGCCATGAGCTGATCGATCTGTGTGAGCGCTACGGCGAAGAATTCCCAGGCATGCTTTCCTGCACCGCAGGTGTTCACCCCCATGATGCAAAACACTGGCATAAGAGCAGTGCCAGTGTAATAAGGGATTTGGCCAGTCATGATGCCGTGGTCGCCATCGGTGAAACGGGGCTCGACTTTAACCGAGATTTCTCTCCCCGCCCCCAACAGGAGCTTGCCTTTGAGGCCCAGCTCGAACTCGCCAGCGAATTACAACTGCCCGTCTTTCTCCATGAGCGGGATGCCCATAAGCGTCAATTAGAAATACTCCACAGCTATCGAGACCACCTGGTCGATGGCGTGCTGCACTGTTTTACCGGCGATAAAAAAACCCTGTTTAATTATCTCGATCTGGACTTACACATTGGCATTACCGGCTGGATTTGCGATGAACGCCGAGGCCTTGACCTGCAAAAGATGGTCAATAATATTCCCCTTTATCGGCTAATGCTGGAAACCGATGCCCCCTATCTGACACCCCGCACGCTGCGACCCAAGCCAAAGTCGAGCCGCAATGAGCCCGCCTATCTGCCCTGGGTACTTGATTGCGTAGCGGAGTTTCGCGATGAATCGGCCGACGTCATTGCTCACGCGACAAGCACCACAGCCCAGCAGTTTTTTCGTTTAAAAAATTGAGTATCGCTTTGTGCTCAAACTAAAAACCGTCATTCCCGCCTATACTCACGCAACGAAACAGCAATGTCTTTATCGAGAAGCCAATATTGAACACACCCGCCTTTGAGCCAACAGTAGAATTTGCCGCTATGCTCGAAGGTGGTGACGAATCCATTGACCTCATTCACGCTGCCTTTTGCATTGCTGGCGAAAACAACCCTGAACTCGACCCACAAGACAGTTATCGACGGCTGGAAAAACTAGCTGACCGCGCCCGCCTGCAGATCGACATCGATCAAAACCTGACTGATATCGCGGGTAAACTCTGCCACCTGCTCTATCGCCAGGTTGGCTTTTACGGCGACAGTAAAGACTATTACAACCCTGACAACAGCTACCTCAACCGGGTACTGGAAACCCGCCGAGGCATTCCCATCAGTCTGGCCCTGGTCTATATCGCGGTGGGTGAAGCACTCGGCTTGCGTGTTGATGGCCTTGGCTTCCCCGGCCATTTTCTTTTAACAATCAGCCGCACTAAAGACGATATTACACGCAGTGACGATCAGTCTGAGCCCGTGATTATCGACCCCTTCGCCGGACAGGTTCTCAGCATTAAAGACTGCAAAGACTTGCTCGCCGTGTCATCGGGCAACGCCCTGCCCTTTAAGCCAGAATATCTAGCGGTAATTAATAAACGGGCCATCCTGCGCCGTATGCTCGGCAACCTAAAGGCCATCTATATTAACGAAGCCGACTACCCACAGGCATTAAGCCTTTGCGACCGTCTACTGCTACTTGATAAAGATTCGGTACAGGACCGTATTGATCGTGCCGGGGTACTCGAAAAGCTCGAGTGTTATGAACCCGCCGCCCAGGATCTCGAGCAAGTGCTCAATCGCAAACCGCCCTTGCAGGGCGTAAAGGCCCTAGAGCGAAAAATTGGTGAGCTACGTGCTCAGGTTAAGGGCAAGCCTCACTAACCCTCTCGCAGGTCATTACTGTTCAGCAAGTAATAACCGCCTCACCTGCCCCTCACTAAAGGGCCAGCCCTTTTCTTCCCCAGAGGGGGTTTTCAACACGGGAATACGCAAGCCATAAAGTGCTTCTAAAGCCTCATCGCCGCGAATATTCACTTCCCGACAATGCCAGTCGAGTTGTTCGAGAACCGGCTCAAGGACCTCTTTAGCCTTCTCGCATAAATGACAGCCAGTGCCGTTATAAAGAGTCACAATCTTCTCGTTATTTACGTTGTCGTTCTCTGTAACCACGGGCTTTAACACTCTTTCGTTGGCGGGTTAAATTCTCTATGAATTGTTCTTACGTATTAACCAGCACTGGTGAATACGTGGGCGACGGGCAAAGTCTTTATCAATAGTCGCCGGGCTAATATTCTCCACAGCGAAGTGCGCTGCAAGTTCCGGGGCCAATTTAAAACGGCGGAAGTTATTAGAGAAAACCAGTACCCCGTCATCGCTCAACAAGCCCATGCACTGCTCGACCAGGCGCTGATGGTCACGTTGAATATCGAGTACGTCATCCATTTTCGCCGAGTTAGAGAAGGTCGGAGGGTCGAGTAAAATCACATCGAAGCTGTCTTCCAGGCCTGCCCCTTCGGTCGCAGCCAGCCAGCTCAAGCAATCGGCGCGCAGTAATTTGTGACGTACAGTATCGAGCTTATTCAGCGCGAAATTTCGCCCCGCCCAGTCGATGTAGGTATTCGACATATCGATACTCAAACTTTCTCCCGCCCCGGCCATGGCCACCTGCACGGTAGCTGTTGCGGTGTAGCAAAACAGATTGAGAAAGCGTTTACCGACACAGCGCTCGGCGAGTAATTTACGCACCGGGCGATGATCGAGAAACAGACCGCTGTCGAGGTAGTCTTCGAGATTCACCTCGTAGCGAGCGCCATTCTCCACTATCTCAAACGCTCGCCTGGCGGCTTGTTGACTTTGCTCTGTGAGCCGCTGATATTGTTTATCACCACGCTGACGCTGGCGCTGTTTGACAAAGAATTCGCTCTGCTCTGGCTTTAACACGGCAAACACCGCATCACTGACCTCGGCCAGCCGTCGCCGCGCCGCACTGGCGTCAATACTGGCGGGCGGCTCGTACTCCTGCACATGAATGGCGCTACCGTAGCAGTCGATAGCCACGGCGTACTCGGGTAAGTCTGCATCGTAGAGTCGATAACAACTGATGTTTTCTCGCTTTAACCAGGGCGCCAATTTGCGCTGATTCTTGCGCAGGCGATTGGCGAGCATGGTGGCACCATCGCTCAGCTTGCCTGACTTGCCCCAGGGATTGACGGCACCCTCTTTCGCTTCGCCACCTTGACCATCGCGTTGCTGAGTTACCCTCCCCCCCTTGAATAATTCGAAGAGCAGCAACTGACTGGGAATGGCGCCGTTAAACAACTTATAGATCTTATGACTGCGCAAGCCCAGGGCAAAACCGAGGTATTCATTGCCGGTAAAAACGCCTGCTGACCAACCGCCAAACTCGCGCTTAAGGACCTCGCCCAGCTCTTGATAGAGCCCCTTCAGTGTCTCTTGATCGCCCAAACGCGCGCCATAGGGAGGGTTGGTAAGCAGTAAGCCCGTAGCCGTATCGGCTAACACCGGCCGCTGCAAAGCACTCACCGGCTGGCGCTTCAGTTCAATAAACTCGCCAAGGCCCGCTTGCTCGACATTGCGCTCGGCAGCGGTGAGAGCACGATTATCTTGATCGTAACCGCTGATTAATGGCAACTGCCCCTGTAAGCCACGCTCACGACGCTCCTGGGCCTCATCGCGTAGGCCCTGCCAAATATCGGGCTGGTGGCCGCTCCAGTGGCTAAAGCCAAAGCGCTGGCGCTGTAGGCTGGGGGCGATATCGGCAGCCATCATGGCGCCTTCTATCAGCAAGGTGCCACTACCACACATGGGGTCTATTAAAGCCTTGTGCTCACCCGGCCAACCGGCCCGTATCAGCAGTGCGGCAGCGAGGTTTTCTTTTAAGGGTGCTGTAGTCTGAGCAATGCGATAGCCACGCTTATGCAAGCTATCACCCGAGAAATCGAGACTCAGTGTGACCTTTTCGCGGGCAAAACGCGCATTAATGCGAATATCGGGCTCTCGCAAATCAACATCGGGACGGTTGCCAGTGGCCTCACGAAAATGATCGACAATGCCATCTTTCACCCGCTGTGCACCGTACTGCGTGTTATTGATGCCCTCGCCTGTGCCAATAAAGTCAATGGCGATACTGACCTGGTCAGCAAAGTGCTCTGTCCAGTTGACTGCGGACACACCGGCGTAGAGCTCATCGGCACTGGCAACGGGGAAACTACTGATGGGCAGGAGCAGACGATTGGCCAGGCGTGACCACAAACAAACCCGGTACCCGTCCTCAAGGCTGCCTTTAAACTCGACGCCGGCAACGGTTTCGCGCAGCTGACTTAAACCAAGACTCTCAAGTTCTTTAAGAAGAAGGCCTTCCAAGCCCTTGGGGCAACTTGCAAACCAATAGCTTGGGGTATTTTGATCTTTCATTAATGATTCCCGGAGGGTATTAAAACAGTCAATTTATAGACAAACAAAATCTTCGACAGAGTGCTGGGTTTTTGGTGAACTTACTTGGCTTTAATAAAAAACCATTTATTGGCTACCATAATTTTGTGGCAGAAGGAGCATTACCCCCGATGAAAAGACAAAAAAGAGATCCCTCTCAACGCGCCTATACTAAAGGATATCAGCTCGGATTTGACGGTCGTTCTAAAGATACTTGTCCCCATCAAACAAATAGTGTTTTTGCCCATGAATGGATGAACGGTTGGCGCGAGGGCCGAGACGATCAATCAGAGGGATTCAAGATGCACACCTCACAACAAAAAGTCGTCGCCCAAAGCACTGTGTAAAGACCCAATAACTCACACCTCAATAAGGGGGCTGACAGCAGCCCTCTCATTTTAACAGTAATTTTCACTAGCCATAGCACCTCACCTCACCCCGCTCTTCCCCATACCATTCTAGCGCTAACAAAGTCTGCCAAGAACTGACAAAATAGCGCCATGGAATTTTCCCAACTCGACCTGCAAGCCGTATGGCTGACCCTACGCCTGGCTAGCGTCACCACACTACTCTTACTTTGCGTAGCGACACCTCTGGCCTGGTGGCTAGCCAACACTCGCTGGCGCTATCGGCAAGTGATCAACGCTCTGGTCGCCCTGCCTCTGGTTCTACCACCAACGGTACTGGGCTTTTATCTATTGCTGATACTTGGCCCAAAGGGTTGGGTTGGGCAACTAACAGAAAGTTTAGGCATTGGCATTCTGCCTTTCACCTTTAGCGGTTTAGTGATTGCCTCAGTCATCTACTCCCTGCCCTTTGCCGTACAGCCCATTCAAAATGCCTTTGTCGCCATTGGCCGTCGCCCCCTGGAAGTTGCTGCCACCTTGCGTGCCTCACCCTGGGATCGTTTTATCAGCGTCGCCCTGCCACTGGCAAAGCCTGGCTTAATAACCGGCGCCGTACTTGGCTTTGCCCACACACTGGGCGAGTTCGGCGTAGTACTGATGATAGGCGGTAATATTCCCGGCCAAACACAGGTCTTGTCAGTTGCTATTTTTGACCATGTTGAGGCCTACGAATACGGGGCCGCTCATGTCCTTGCTGCGGGCATGCTGGGCTTCTCATTTTTGGTGCTACTCACTCTGTACTGGCGCACAGGCCAACGTCCACTTGAGCAGGTTTATTGATGGACGATAGCCTTAGTGCCGAGCACGGCATAGAAGCTCACTTTGAGCTGAAGCGTAGAGACTTCACACTGGATATTCGCTTCACCGCACCCGGCAAAGGTGTAACCGCACTGTTTGGCGCCTCCGGCTCTGGTAAAACCACCTTGTTACGTTGCATCGCCGGGCTAGAAAAACCCGACAGCGCCTACTTTAAAATTAATGGCAATTGTTGGCACGACGAAAATACCAGCCTTGCCGTACACCGGCGCCCCATCGCTTACGTGTTTCAGGAGCCCAGCCTCTTCCCGCATCTGAATGTGCGTGAAAACATGGCCTACGGCTGGCGGCGCATTCCCAAACAGCAGCGCAAATTACAGTTTGATGATGTTACTACCTGGCTCGGCCTTGAGGCTTTGCTCGAACGCCGCCCCGATCAGTTATCCGGCGGCCAGCGCCAGCGCGTTGCCATCGCCCGCGCCCTGCTCACCAGCCCTCAACTCTTGCTGATGGACGAACCTCTCGCCAGCCTCGACGCCACTGGCAAGGCAGAAATCCTGCCCTACCTCGAAAGCCTTTGGCGGGAATTGGACATTCCCGTGCTCTACGTCAGTCACGCCCCTGAGGAAGTACAGCAACTGGCCGATCATTTAATTCTGCTCGGTCAGGGCCGAGTACTTGCAGGTGGTGAACTCAACGCACTGCTCACCGACCCATCATTGGCAATTTCACATTTTGAAGAGGCCGCTGCTGTACTTGAAGCATCCGTGGTCGGCCACGATAAAGAATTCCATCTCACCAGCCTGGCCTTCGACGGCGCACAGGTGTCGGTGTCCTACAATGGCCTGCCCATCGGCCATAAAGCCCGGCTACGTATCTGTGCCCGGGATGTCAGTCTGGCTTTAGTGCAGCCCCAGAAAATCAGCATCACTAATAGTTTTCAGGTGCGAGTGGTAAGACTCGACCCCGACCGCGACCCCTCACAAATGCTGGTGCGTTGTGAAATTGGCGGCCAATTTTTGTTATCACGCATTACTCGTCGCTCTGTACATTTGTTGAACATAAAGGCCGGTAAAGACGTTTATGCTCAGGTTAAAAGTGTCGCTTTAATGAAATAGTATGTGCATCGCAAATATCATCAAAGCCGGCTTCATATCATTGCCTAAGCCCTAATATTTAGGCATTGTTCTAGTTGGTATTCGATGGAGATCATCATTCCGTCAACCACTACAAATAAAACACATTGCAAGTAAAATTAACTGTCTGTGTTGCCACGCGACCGTTTTAGATAAGGCCCACGCTACTTGAAAAGCACCATCAAAAAACTCTTCTTTGCCATGCTCGGTAGCCTGCGTGATTTGCTACCCATCCTGCTGGTGATTTTGTTTTTTCAATATTTTGTCCTGCAACAAGCCCTGCCTAATGTTGGCCAGCTACTACTCGGCGTCGTGTTTGTGATTCTTGGTTTAACCTTTTTTATTCACGGCCTGGAACAGGGTTTATTCCCGATTGGTGAATCCATGGCCCACGCCTTCGCCCGCAAGGGCAGCGTATTTTGGCTACTGAGCTTTGCCTTTTGTTTAGGCTTTGGCACCACCGTTGCCGAGCCCGCTCTAATTGCCGTCGCCGAAGAGGCCGCCAATGTCGCCGCTACCGGGCAAATGATAGAATCGAATACGGCTGCAAAAGCTCAGTATGCGACTGGCTTGCGCTTTACCGTGGCCTTTTCTGTGGGCCTGGCCATCGTTATTGGTGTGCTACGCATTCTTAAAGGCTGGCCCATCCAGTGGCTGATTATCGGTGGCTACATACTGGTCGTAATCATGACTTTTTTCGCCCCCGAGGAAATCATCGGCATCGCCTACGACTCCGGTGGCGTCACCACATCGACCATTACTGTGCCATTGGTAACCGCCCTCGGTGTCGGTCTGGCATCGTCTATTCAGGGCCGCAACCCAATGATTGATGGCTTTGGCCTCATCGCCTTCGCCTCTCTAACACCGATCATTTTTGTCATGGCCTACGGCATGATCATCGCGTGAATATTCTCAGTGAACTACTCGACACCCTGCTGGGCACGGTTATCGACGTTGTGCCCATTGCGGTGATTATTTTTGGCTTTCAGTTTTTTGTTATTCGCAAGAAGCCAGCCAATCTCGCTGAAATTTTAATCGGCTTTATTTGGGTATTAATTGGCTTATCCTTCTTTTTACTGGGGCTCGAGTGGTGTCTTTTCCCTCTGGGTCGGGTCATGGCGGAACAGCTCACTGACCCGACATTTATTCAGGCCGCACAATCGAGTAAAACGCTGCTTGGTGCGGTCAACTGGCGAGACTATTACTGGGTTTACCTGTTTGCCTTTAGCATCGGTTTTAGTACCACCATTGCCGAACCTTCTCTCATGGCCGTTGCAATAAAAGCTCATGAAGTCAGCGGTGGTGCCATAGGTGTCTGGGGTTTACGCATTGCCGTGGCTATCGGCGTGGCCGTAGGCATTTCACTGGGCTGCTACCGCATTGTGGTCGGCGACCCCATCCACTGGTACATTATTAGCGGCTATATTATCGTTGTATTACAGACCATGGTCGCGCCGAAACTTATTGTCCCCCTGGCCTACGACTCCGGCGGCGTGACAACATCAACAGTCACCGTGCCGCTCGTTGCCGCACTGGGACTAGGCCTATCGGAAAACGTACCGGGTAGAAACCCCTTGATTGACGGCTTCGGATTAATTGCCTTTGCCAGTTTATTACCTATTATCTCCGTTATGGCCTATGCCCAGCTGTCTGAAATTATTGCAAAATATGCCACTACAAGTGGCCAGAAAAATACGGATAAGTAACTTACCATGAGGTCAAAACATGCACTTTAAAATGATCACTGTTTTTGTAGAAGACGATAAAACAGATGCCGTCATGGCCGCTGCCCGTAAGGCTGGAGCCACCGGTGCAACCGTTATTAGCAATGCCCGAGGCGAGGGCCTAAAAAAAAGTAAAACCTTTTTCGGCCTGTCGCTAGCAACTCAGCGAGACGTTGTCTTACTCCTTGTTGAAGAACACCTTAGCCGCCATATTCTCGAAGAAATCGGTCGTGTTGGTGAGTTTGATGATAAACCCGGCACCGGTATTGCTGTACAGATCGATGTCGAAGACGCCATTGGCGTCGCCCACCAGGCGAAAGAAATCAGTCACTCTGTAGAGGAACTTCTGTGAAGAGTAAAAAAACCATTCTCGTACGCGATATCATGCACGAAAGGCATCTTGAACTTGATGGCACGGCCACTATCAAACAGGCCCTCGACGCCATGAAAGCCGCTAATGCCGAGGTCGTAATCATCAACAAACGCCATCCCCACGATGCCATGGGCATTCTTCTACTGTCAGATATTGTCAAAAAAGTGCTGGCCAAGGACAAGGCGCCTGAACGAATCAATGTTTACGAAATCATGTCCAAGCCCGTGATACCCGTTGAGCCCGAGCTGGATGTGCGCCACTGTGCACGGCTCTTTAGCCGCTTCGGTCTATCGAATGCACCCGTTGTTGAGGATGGCAAAGTGCTCGGCATCGTTAGTTACAACGAGCTGGTTTTTGATGGTTTGTGTGAATTGATTTATTGAAGGCAGGTTTTATCAACTAGCGGCTTTAGCAAAGGAAATAGAGTCAAGTCTTTCCATACAACATCATCCCCGGCTTACAATGCGACTTATCGTTGAGTAATGCTTTCCAAAGTGCTCACCAATCTCCTTCAGAGTGTAGGCACCTGTCAAAAATGCCTGCCGAATCGCTTCACTACTGTCGGGGTATTTATCCTGGTAGTAGGCTATCGGTTTCGCCAGTGCGCGTTTCTGCAAGGCAGGGATATCATCCAGGCTTTCTTTCTCTTCGATGGCGTTGAGGTGTCGCTGAATAAATGCGTCACTACCAAGAAACACTTGCTTTTGCAGGTCATCCCAAATTGAAGGCAGGCCAATGCCGGCACGCACAAAGTCTGTGTACTTTTCCCGTGCTCGTTTCCGTTGTTTCCCGAACTGACTCAATAACCAGTCGGTTTCAAGCCAACTGTAGAGCTGACTATCACCCACCATTGCCGGGTAACTGCTCCAGAGCCAATCACCAACATTTTTAACCATCCGCGCCCTGACCGGGTTTAATACCACATAGCGCGTGAGTTCAAGCAGGTAGGCTTCTTTGTCGACAAGGATGGCTTTGTATCGACCTTGAAACAGGTGACCTGTGTGATGATGGCGACGATTGTAGCTCTGCGTGTATACGCCGTTGAGTTGACGCATCCCCTTGGATAGATTGCCCTCTATAGTCTCAACCACCAGGTGATAATGATTATCCATCAGACAATAAGCATGTACGCGCCAATTATAGCGACTGCAAACATCACCTAGCGTTTCAAGCCAGCGACTACGGTCACTGTCATCCGCATAAATATCACCCCGCCGGTCACCACGAGAAGTCACGTGATAAATAGCACCGGCATATTCTAATCGTAGAGGTCTGGCCATTGAATTAACTTAACAGAGAATATGTGGCGGGGAAAGACCTGACCCCATTTTTCTTCGGTGTTCCAATAGAAACATAACGCCGCCATAATTTGCCGCCCGAAGCGCAGCGTAGGGCGGTCAAATTGATGGCCTTGTTACGTGCCTTCCGCAGTGACATCTTGATCAGCTTCATTTGTGCTTTTTCGATTTAGGAACTTTTGCCACAACCCGACTTCAAGATCATATTCATAACTATCATCCACATAACCTTTTAAATGGGATTTAATAAGGTCCATTTTTAACTTCGTCCTTATCTCATAGATTTCATCATCGGTTAGGTCAAGGTCTGACATGGCGGTATCCGCGATATCTTTTGCAACTATACTTATTTTAGATAAGTTTAGTCGTTGCTGATTAATCCTGATTAGCTCGCGGATGAATACTTTTGATATCGCATAACAGAAATGAATCATAAAAATTGAGACAGTTACGAATGGTAGGCGAGACAAAAAGGTAGACCACAAATCTACACCTTCTTCTCTCTGGTATATGGTTGTTAAATCAATAGCGCCGTTGAACAACACAATCGTATAACCTACCAAAAGCAACATAGGAATAAGTGCTAACGCAGAATACCAACGTATATTTCTCCCACCTTGCGTTACAAACCCCTGAAATTCACTAGGAAACATATTAATGTCAGAGCGTAAATGCTTTAGCTGTTCTTGGCTCGTAGAAATTTGTGAGTTCAGTGACTGAGATTCATTTTTCTTTTGGTCAATTGAATCATCTAGACTTTCAATTCTACTAAGGACGTCTGATTCTTGGCTTTTCTTTTCTGAGAAGGAGATAGATGCCTCTTCAAGTTTTCCCTTGGTGGCTTCTACTTCCTTTTGTAATGTTCCCTTTTCGTTTGTTAGCTCAGAAATGCCCCTCTCTATATCGGATTTCTGTTGCTCAAAAGCCGATAGTTCTTCTTCTGCCTCGGTGGCCTTACTGATCTGAGAATCACATATATCTAAAATAGAGTCTTTATGTGTTTCTAGTTTGCCAACAATTCCACAAGATTCATTAAACTCATTAAGAGTTAACCCCCAAACAGTTACAGATTCTATTTCAGGGTTGGATATATAATGTTTTGGTGGCTTTATTGCAAAGTCGGTTACTATCTCTCTGATAAATATTGAGGCCTGGTCATCATTAAAGCCTTTTGAAATCGACTTTTCGTTTGTTCTTTGTATGGAGCCCCAGAAAAATTCAAGATCTTTGTATTTCGAGTAGCCCTTTGTTTTAACCGTGATCGATGAGATATATACCGGCTCGTTAAATGAAAATTCAAACCTAGAATTTCTACCACGAAGGATATTTTCCTCGCTTTCATTATTTATTAGCTTTGTTGAGCGGTTATTCCTTTTACTAAAACAATGTATTGGGATCGTTTGGGGTGTTATAACCTCCTCATCATCAAGGTTTGACCGGATCTCACTTACCATATCGTTCATAATTTTCCCTCATTATTATTTTCCAGTCATTCTTGATGTTTGGTTTGGACACGTAACGCCGTTAGAAGCGGTTTGATCTTGTACCACTTTCGCGGACACTTTTTATGCGCACAGCTTTTCATAATTGATGGGCGATTGATACCCCAAACTAGAATGCAGACGCTCTCTGTTGTAAAAATCAATGTACTCAATAATATGTG
>JBGFSY010000003.1:0-274987 GCA_041277045.1 Candidatus Reddybacter sp.
GGCTAACTTAACGGCCTGAAGCTTGTAGGCCAGGGTGTAGCGGTCGTAGTTTCTTTTTTTGGTATGTCCCATGCTGGACCTCTCTCGTTGACGAAATTAATCGTCCACGAAAGTGGTACAAGATCACTTGTTAGCTGGCTCTACTTCGCGGACAGCAACACTTTCAACATACCTAAATCCATAGCTAGTTGTTGCAAGTTCTTTTGGGAGTTTGAACTTTTTGCTTTTCGGAAATTCAAACTCGCCGAATATAGAGGCAAACATCATCATTGACCCAATTAAACCGAAAATCCCTGAAAATGCATAACCAACAAATGCAGCTATAGATAGAAATGGAATGGAGTTAACCCATGCTAAGGAGGCTGATTCAATAGTAGGCAAAGAATCTGGGGCTATATAATGGGCCAAAATTGCCATACAGAGAGATAAGAAAATTAGTGCCAAACTTGCTCCAAAAAGCCCTAACTCAAAGCCCGCGCCCTTAGATTTTTCTTCTCTTTCGATCTGACTATAGTCAAGACGCTTTATATTTAGCCGAGGAGGTAAGTCATCGGCAACGATCGAGAAATTGAGTTCTTTTGATTTAGGCTCACCTTTCAATAATAATTTGAATATAAAAAATTCATCTTTGTTCAGTAGAGGGAAATCAAAGTTAACTGAGCAATCATTCTTTGATACTGTCAGGGTGACTTCTCGACCTTCTGGAAATATATGTAGAATAGCTGCATCCATAATTTCTACTGTGTCAGGAAGCTTTAAGCTCAAAGGCTTAATAACATCTCTAAGTGCACGCTCACCTGTATTAGCTATCAAGAATTGCACTTGTTGTAAGTTATCGACCTTTGTTCCTTTATACTCAATATGAAGATCAGATTTTACTTCCTTATCTATTCGAGAAAGAACATTTGACTGTAGCTGAATAAATGGCGTTAATTCCTTATCTACCGATCTGCGGTAATAATGGCGCGACGCGATAAAAGTGGCAGCGACACCAATTAGGATGCTTGCCAGTGCGACCAAAGTATTTTCCATTATTTCTCCTGTGCGTGATATCTGATAGGACAGCTAACAGCGAATTATAGAGCCACTGGCTCTATAACACTTTGGCTCTTGTTCACTGGGTTCAGCACAACATGAATGAGATTATTGCTTGTAAAAACAATAGCTTGGGTGTTTGTTATTATTTGAGACGCCGACATATAGAGCCATCCTTTGCTGAGCTTGTATTTTCCCTTGGCGCATTATCATATTCGAGTGTCCTTAAAAATCAATGACTTATTGATTATTTTCCGGTGAACAAGAGCCACTGGCTCGTGATCTTGGACTTGACAAGTTTACAGCCTGAACAATACTGTCTATAACAACAGTATGATGAGGCAAGCTGATGGACGACATCCGCCACACACTACCGTCGAAACCCACACGTTTTATCGACTGCTTGCGTTTGCATATCCGGGAAAGTGGTTTAGCCTATCGAACCGAACAAACTTACATTCATTGGATTAAGCGATTTATTTATTTTCACGATAAGCGCCACCCTAAAGATATGGGCGTTGCTGAAATTGAAGCATTCTTAAGCAATATTGGCATCCAGCGCCATTGCTCGATTAGCACACAACGTATTGCACTGAATGCTCTGGTTTACCTTTATAAGCGATATATGGGCTGTGATATAGGTAATTTAGATTATTCTTTAGCGACTGCGCCCAAGCGCTTACCGGTGGTCTATAGTCGTGATGAGGTAGCAGCGATAATGGGCCTTTTACACGGTGCATATCGTTTACAGGTCGGACTTATGTACGGTACGGGGCTGCGCAGTGCCGAGTTGCTGTCTTTACGCGTCAAGGATGTCGATTTTGGTAGCAATAATATTTTTGTTCGCGGCGGCAAGGGCAATAAGGATCGCACCACAATGCTACCTCAGCGTTTAACGCCGGCATTGAACCGGCAAATACAACACGTAAAAAGACTCCATGAACAGGACAAAGAAGCAGGTTATGGTGATGTCTATCTACCCGATGCCTTAAGCAGAAAATACCCAAGCGCGGCGAGAGAGCTAGCCTGGCAATACCTTTTCCCAGCCAGTAGGATCGGCAAAGACCCCCGTTCAGGCGTCCTGCGAAGGCATCATTTACACCCATCTGCACTTGCCAAGAAAATTCGGGAGGCGGTAAGGGGCGCTGGCATTAACAAACCTGCCAGGTCACATAGTTTTCGTCACAGCTTTGCTACCCATTTGCTGGAATCTGGTTACGATTTACGCACGATCCAGGAGTTGCTGGGCCATTCTGATGTTTCTACTACCGAAATTTATACCCATGTCGTTAATCGGGGTGGTAAAGGCGTGCTGAGTCCCGCTGATAGCCTGGTGCTTTAATGGTTGGGTCGATCCTGCGTACAGTTATTGACAGAACGCCAAGGTAAAACCATTTTAGCCTGGAGGCGCAGTGCTAAGCGCCGCGCCATAGCCAATACCATCTTCGGAAACTTTCTTTGTGGTCTTGGGTTGAAGTCTTGTGACCTACTCAAAGGAGCGAGTGATCATTGGCAGTGAGCCAAACAAAAGGCCTTTAATGACTTTGACAGCTTCACCGTAGCGATTTGTTTCTTTGTGCTCTAATAGCATTGGCCGAATAGGGCGCTGATTACGTGGGCAGATCATTCCGCCCATCAATTCGTTATAGCCGGCCCAGTCACCCTCATCGGCGGCTTGGATGATTTTTTTAAGTAGCGTCTTATCGGTTTCATATTCAGCAAGGCGGCGCAGCTCTCGCCAAACAGTGATGCTCGCACCGCCTATTTGCTGGAATTGGCGAAGGCCCTTGATTGAAGCCCATGCTTCAATGCGGATTGCCGATTGAATGGCGTCATAGCCATAGTGATCAAAATCGACTTGATGGCCGTCGATGTTCTTAGTGATATATTTTGCTATGTAGCCTGTTGCGCTGCTTTTCTCGGGCAGTTCGCCGAAGTACCAAAGGCTTGTGTTTTTACGGTGGAGTACTCGCTCAGCAGTGCGCAAACGGCTGTCTACGGCTTGTTTGAGACGGGCAAAGAGGTGCTATCGATCACAACCCCGAGGTGCTAATAAAAAGCGGAGAAGGCGATGTGTCGATAATCGGCACTTTCGTGGCTCATTGGGCAGCAGCTAAATAGACCGGCGCTAGATCTCGGTGCACACAATAATGATGGCCTGGCTGTCTTCGGGCTTGCCTTATGTGCTCTCTGGCTCTGGGTGTCGCACGAAACCAATGACCAGAATAATACAGGCGATTAACATTGTAATGCCTACGCTCGATAGACCGACTGTGATTAATGTTTCTTGCCAGGGCAGGCCCGAATAACCCGCGCCCGCGATTGGCGTCATTTCACTGGTGCCAAAAAAAGCGGCGAGCACAACCAGTAGCCAGTTAGCATAAGTACCGTATAACAGCAGCCAGAATGCTGTTCGTGCAAAGCCTGTAGAAAGCACTAAACGAGTCCAGACAGCGCCGACGGCGATCAAGAAGGTGCCGTTCATAACACCTTCAAGGTGACCCGCCAGCCCCATTCGTGAATTTTCCAAAATAGGTATGATAAACCCCGTAATCAGACCGAAAAGAAAGAGGATGGCGCCAGCAGCTATTATTTTTCTTGATAAGTAGTTATTCATGATGATTTCGGTCTAGTGGTTTTTATTCTATTTATAGTTTTTACGGTAATGCGTTCCTGTCTACAGGCGATTTTTTGGTGCGTTATTCCACATTGGTCAATATTTTGGAGTATCGCAAGTAATATTTTGAGTTTTCTTCGTCCTGCTGCTGGTGGTAGGGGGCAATGCTGTGCATTTGTTGGTGTTTTTTCTGCTGGGCTTAAGCTTCTATAAAATAACCCAGGCAATAAAAAGCCCGGTTAAAAACCGGGCTTTTTATTAATTAACGCCAGGTGTTTAGCGTTGGTCGAGAGGCGTTACTGCGCGCTCGCCGGGGCCGGTATACAGCTGGCGTGGGCGGCCAATTTTATAGCTGTTGCTGATCATTTCGTCCCAGTGGGCTATCCAGCCTACGGTGCGGCCGGTGGCGAAAATAACCGTAAACATTTCTGTGGGAATGCCGATGGCTTTCATAATAATGCCGGAGTAAAAATCGACATTGGGGTAGAGTTTTTTGCTGACAAAGTAATCGTCTTCCAGTGCGATTTGCTCGAGGCGTTTGGCGATTTTCAGCAGCGGGTCATTTTCCATGCCGAGTTCGGCCAGTACTTCGTCACAGGCTTCTTTCATCACTTTGGCGCGGGGGTCAAAGTTTTTGTAAACGCGGTGACCAAAACCCATGAGGCGGAAGGGGTCGTTTTTGTCTTTGGCGCGCTTCACAAAGGCGTCGATGTTTTTCTCGTCGCCAATTTCGTTGAGCATTTCCAGTACGGCCTGGTTGGCGCCGCCGTGTGAGGGTCCCCACAGTGCGGCAATGCCGGCTGCGATACAGGAGAAGGGATTGGCGCCGGATGAGCCAGCGAGACGCACGGTAGAGGTGGATGCGTTTTGCTCGTGGTCGGCGTGCAGAATAAACAGCTTATCCATGGCCTTGGCCAACACCGGGCTAACATTGGGCTCTTCACAGGGTGTGCCGAACATCATGTGCAGAAAGTTCTCTGCGTAGCTCATGTCGTTCCTGGGGTACATGTAGGGCTGGCCGATGTAGTGCTTGTAGCACATGGCGGCGAGGGTGGGCATTTTCGCGATTAGCCGATGAGCCGTAACCATGCGGTGGTGGGGGTCGGCGATGTCCAGTGAGTCGTGATAAAAAGAGGACATAGCGGCAACGACACCACACATGATGGACATGGGGTGGGAGTCGTAGCTAAAACCGGACAAAAACTGCTCGATAGAGCGGTTGACCATGGTGTGGCTACTGATCAGGTTTTCAAAATCGGTTTTTTGCGTGGCGTTGGGTAGCTCGCCGTTGAGCAGCAGGTAGCAGGTCTCAAGGTAAGTAGTGTTTTGCGCCAGGTCGTTAATGGGGTAGCCGCGGTGTAGCAGTATGCCCTCGTTACCGTCGATGAAGGTGATCTTGGATTCGCAGGAGGCGGTGGATGTAAAGCCAGGATCGAAGGTGAAAATGCCATTGCTGGTCAGCGAGGCAACGTCGATCACATCTGGGCCGAGAGTGCCAGATAGTATAGGTAGTTCAATGGCGTCGGCGCGGCCCTCAATGCTGAGAGAGGCTTTCTTGTCGGTCATAGGGTTCCCCTGGGAGATATTTCGAATCACGACAGCGACGCCGTGATCATTACAAAGCCCGCGACTCTAGCCTTCTAGTCGTGGGTTTGTCAATTTGGATTGGCTCTTTTCTGGTCTTTCCAGAGGGCTGGTCTTATTGTGGTGCATGAATAAATAAGGACGCACAACAAGGGTGCAGTTTTTGTGGTTGTTGCCGTATTTATGGGTGTATTAGTACTTTAAAATGAAGGCGTTGCAGGCTTCTGATTCGTTGTAATTGAATTACATTAATCCTATAATGCCCCGCGTTCAAAGTTGCTGCGGCCCCAGCTATCGGGGGTTATTCCACGGCAACTGTGTTAAATATTGTTTTTATTTGGTGCCTAAAAAATAACGCCCTTTATGGGTTTGAGGTATAGCTAGTTGTGAACGATAAAAGACCTGTCAATTTAGATATTGGAACGATCCATCTTCCAATTACTGCTTATGTTTCTATTCTCCATCGTGTCTCCGGGGTTGCGCTGTTTGTTATCAGCGGACTGTTTATATGGATGCTCGATCGTAGTCTCACCTCCGAAGAAACCTTTGCCGCGCTGCAAGGCATTCTCACCCACCCTTTAGTAAAAGTGGTGTTGTGGGGCATGTTGGCGGCGCTGGCTTACCATCTGGTCGCGGGCATTCGCCATATGTTTATGGACTTCGGTGTCGGTGAATCTCTGGAAGGGGGCGTTCTGGGTGCGAAGCTCGTGCTTGTCATCGCCGCTGTATTGATTCTTTTCGCAGGAGCCTGGGTATGGCTGTAACAAATGTAACAAGTTTTGGTCGCAGCGGGCTGTCCGACTGGGTCGTGCAGCGCGTTAGTGGTGTGGTGCTAACCGTTTATTTACTGGTTATTGCCGGCTATTTACTGCTCACACCTGAAATCGACTACGCCAGTTGGAAAGAACTGAACAGTGGCTTATGTATGCGCCTGTTAACGGTGTTTGCCGTGTTGTCGCTTGCGGCCCATGCCTGGATTGGCATGTGGGGCGTGCTGACTGACTATGTCACGGTGCGTTTGATGGGACCGAAAGCTACCCTGTTGAGGGTGTTTTTGCAGTTGGGCGTGATCGCAGTCATTTTTGTCTACGTGGTCTGGACTGTCGCTATTCTCTGGGGGAACTAGGTTAATGACTAAAATGAGAACGATCTCTTTTGATGGCGTGATTATTGGCGGCGGCGGTGCGGGTATGCGCGCCTCTTTGCAGCTGGCGGAGTCCGGTTACAAAACAGCAGTTATCACCAAAGTATTTCCAACGCGCTCTCACACTGTATCGGCCCAGGGTGGCATTACCTGTGCGATCGCCAGTGATGACCCAGATGATAAATGGCAGTGGCATATGTATGACACTGTCAAAGGTTCCGATTACATCGGTGATCAGGACGCGATTGAATATATGTGTCAAGTCGGCCCCGAGGCGGTATTTGAGCTCGAGCACATGGGCCTGCCTTTTTCCCGTACCGAAGAGGGCCGCATCTATCAGCGTCCCTTCGGCGGTCAGTCGAAAGACTTTGGCAACGGCGGTCAGGCATCGCGCACGTGCGCAGCGGCAGATCGCACCGGCCACGCTTTATTACACACGCTTTATCAGGCCAACTTGAAAGCCAAAACGGTTTTCCTCAACGAGTGGTTTGCCATTGATTTGGTGAAAAACAAAGACGGCGCCGTCGTCGGTGTTATCGCCATCGATATTGAAACCGGCGAGACGGTTTACGTTAAGTCGAAGGCAACCGTTTTCGCTACCGGTGGTGCAGGGCGTATCTTCTCCTCAACCACCAATGCCCACATTAATACCGGTGACGGTCTGGGCATGTCGCTGCGTGCGGGTTTCCCGGTGCAAGATATCGAAATGTGGCAGTTCCATCCCACAGGTATTCACGGTGCCGGCGTATTGGTTACCGAGGGTTGCCGTGGTGAGGGTGGTTATTTGGTCAATAAAGACGGCGAGCGCTTTATGGAGCGCTACGCACCTAATGCCAAAGATCTCGCCGGTCGCGACGTTGTCGCCCGCTCGATGGTGCTGGAAATTCTCGAAGGCCGTGGTTGTGGCCCCGATGGCGACCATGTGCACTTGAAGCTCGATCACCTCGGTGAAGAAGTACTGCACAGCAAGCTGCCGGGTATTTGTGAGTTGTCCGAAACTTTTGCTCACGTTGACCCCGTTACCGACCTGGTGCCGGTGGTGCCCACTTGTCACTATATGATGGGCGGAATCCCGACCAATGTTAGCGGCCAGGCTTTAACGCTGGATAAGGACGGTAAAGAAGAAGTCATTGATGGCCTGTTCGCCTGTGGTGAAGTGGCCTGTGTCTCGGTACACGGTGCTAACCGCCTCGGTGGTAACTCGCTGCTTGATTTGGTGGTCTTTGGTCGTGCTGCCGGTTTGTTTATTGAGAAATCACTGCGCGATGGCGTTGCTCTGGCTGACGCCACCGAAGACGATATCGACACGGCTTGTGCCCGCCTCAATCGTTTGAACGGTAGCGAGACTGGTGAGAAGACAGCCGATCTGCGCAAAGAGCTGCAAACCATTATGCAAAACCACTTCGGCGTATTCCGTCGCGGTGACTTTATGCAGGACGGTGTGAAAAAGCTGGCTGACCTACGTAAGCGTATTGAAAATATACAGCTGGAAGATAAGTCTACGGCCTATAACACCGCGCGTATTGAAGCGCTGGAATTGCAGAACTTACTTGAAGTGGCCGAAGCGACGGCGATTGCCGCCGAAGAGCGTAAAGAAAGCCGAGGTGCTCACGCCCGTGAAGACTTTCCCGATCGCGACGATAAAGAATGGCTGTGTCACTCAATTTATTTTCCCGGTGATAAAAGTGTGGCAAAGCGTGATGTTAACTTCACGCCTGTTACCCGCGAAGCCTTCGCTCCGAAAGCACGTGTTTATTAATTTAAGTAGGGCTGCCTAAGATATGCTCAAAGTAAGTATTTATCGTTATAACCCCGATACGGATTCAGCGCCGTATATGCAGGATTTTCAGCTGGATACCGAAGGCAAAGATATTATGGTGCTGGACGTGCTGGAGATGCTGAAGGAAGGGGATCCCACCCTGGTTTTCCGTCGCTCCTGTCGCGAGGGCGTCTGTGGTTCCGATGGCGTCAACATGAACGGCAAAAATGGTCTGGCCTGTGTCACACCCTTGTCGGAGTGCGTGAAGAAGAACACCTTGATCTTGCGTCCACTACCGGGTTTGCCGGTGATTCGCGATCTGGTGATCGACATGGCGCAGTTCTACGCGCAGTACGAAAAAGTACAGCCCTACTTGATTAACGATACCCCGGCGCCGGCGATTGAGCGTTTGCAGTCACCCGAAGAGCGGGAAAAACTCGATGGTTTGTACGAGTGCATACTCTGTGCCTGTTGTTCGACCAGCTGCCCATCCTTCTGGTGGAATCCCGATAAGTTTATCGGCCCGGCCGGCCTGTTGCAGGCCTATCGCTTTTTGGCGGATAGCCGCGATACAGCGACTGAAGAGCGTCTGTCAAACCTGGATGATCCCTTTTCGGTCTTCCGTTGCCACGGCATTCAAAATTGTGTCGCGGTTTGTCCTAAAGGCCTTAATCCAACGCAGGCCATTGGACATATACGTAGTATGCTACTTAGCAGCGGCACCTGATAAGCGTGCTAAGAACTGCTGGGGGAGGCCTTCCTTCCCCAGCATTGTAAGACCTCAA
This sequence comes from Candidatus Reddybacter sp., assembly GCA_041277045.1. Lineage (GTDB taxonomy): Bacteria > Pseudomonadota > Gammaproteobacteria > Pseudomonadales > Porticoccaceae > Reddybacter. Next base: position 8,925 of record JBGFSY010000003.1, read on the forward strand.
TTCGGTAATTACTCAGTCAGGACTAGATAGATGCAAGACAGCATCATGGCGCAGTTTCTCAGTTCGTCCCATTACTCGGGGGGCAACGCGGCCTATATTGAGGGCCTTTACGAAACCTATTTACATAATCCCAATGGCGTGCCAGAAGAATGGCGCGCCTTTTTTGATTCTCTGCCGCACATTAACGGCTTTGCCGGTGCCGACTCTTCCCATGCCACTATTCAGGGCCATTTCGAATTGCTGGGTCGCAAGCGTTCACGTCCTCTGCCTACACCGGGTTCCGGTGGCGTCAATGTTGAGCATGAGCGCAAACAGGTCAAAGTGCTGCAGCTTATCACCTCCTATCGTGAGCGAGGTCACCAGAAAGCCAATCTCGATCCTCTTGGCTTGATGGAGAGGGAAGACGTTCCCGATTTAAAGCTTGGCTTTCACGGTTTAACCGACGCCGATCTCGATACTACCTATCAGACAGGCCCGCTTTACATCGGTAAAGAAGAGGCGACGTTGCGTGAGATTACGCAGCATATGGAGGCGACCTACTGTGGACAGGTCGGCCCCGAGTTTATGCATATTACGTCGCTGTCTGAAAAACAGTGGCTACAGCAGCGCTTTGAATCGGTGCGGTCGCGGCCTACTTATGGGGATGAGGCGCGCATCGGCGTATTGCAGCGTTTGGCGGCGGCAGAAGGCCTTGAAAAACACCTCGATTCAAAATACCCCGGCACTAAGCGCTTTGGCCTCGAGGGCGCGGAATGCATAATTCCGATGCTCGATGGCTTGATTCAGCGGGCCGGTGAATACGGCGCGCGGGAAATTGTTCTCGGTATGCCCCACCGGGGTCGTTTGAATGTATTGGTTAATGTGCTGGGTAAAAACCCCGCCGAATTGTTTGACGAATTTGAGGGCAAAAAACTTCTCAATACCTCAGGTGATGTGAAGTACCACCAAGGCTTTTCGTCGAATGTCATGACCCCGGGTGGTGAATTGCATTTGGCCCTTGGCTTTAACCCCTCTCATCTGGAAATATCGGCCCCAGTTATTGAAGGCTCGACTCGCTCCCGACAAGATCGGCGTGGCGATAGCGAGGGCACGGAAGTTGTACCAGTAATCATTCACGGTGATGCCGCCTTTGCGGGGCAGGGCGTGGTGATGGAAACCTTCCAGATGTCACAAACCCGTGGTTATAAAACCGGCGGCACGGTGCATCTCGTACTCAACAATCAAGTGGGCTTTACCATTAGTCGGCGTGAGGATGCGCGCTCGACAGAATACTGCACCGACATCGCGAAAATGGTTCAGGCACCGATTTTCCACGTTAATGGCGATGACCCCGACGCAGTGATGTTTGCCACTCTACTGGCGATGGATTACCGTTATCAGTTCCGTAAAGACGTGGTTATTGATCTGGTTTGTTATCGCCGCAGTGGTCACAACGAAACGGATGAGCCCTCCGGCACCCAGCCTTTGATGTATGAAAAAATTCGCCAGCACAAAACCACGCGCACACTTTATGCTGAAACCCTCGCCGCTGAAGCGCTGATTTCTGCCGAAACCGCTCAGGCGATGCTCGATGACTATCGCGACAGGCTCGACCGGGGTGAGCACGTTGCCAGTAATCTGGTTTCAGATCCCAATGAAGACTTGTTTGTCGACTGGTCGCCCTATTTAGACCACGACTGGGACACCGAGGCCGACACCTCGATTGAATTGTCTCTGTTGAAAGAGGTGGCGGAAAAGGTGAATCACATTCCTGAGGGAATTGTGATGCAACGCCAGGTGCAAAAAATTTACGATGATCGCCGCAAAATGGGCGGTGGTGCCTTGCCACTTAACTGGGGTATGGCAGAAATTCTTGCCTATGGCACCTTGTTGGAGCAGGGCTACAGTATCCGCATGACAGGCCAGGACTCCGGCCGGGGTACTTTTTCCCATCGCCATGCCGTAGCCCACAACCAGAAAGATGGTGAAGCCTACACGCCCTTAATGCATATTAAGGAAGACCAGCCCCTCTTTGCTTTGTACGATTCCTACTTGTCTGAGGAAGCGGTGCTGGCCTTTGAGTACGGTTACAGCACGGGTACACCTCACGGTCTGGTTATCTGGGAAGCGCAGTTCGGTGATTTCGCCAACGGTGCCCAGGTGGTGATCGATCAGTTTATTACTAGCGGTGAGCAGAAATGGGGGCGTTTAAGCGGCCTCACTATGTTGTTGCCCCACGGCTATGAAGGTCAGGGGCCCGAGCATTCTTCGGCCCGGCTAGAGCGTTTTTTACAATTGGCTGCCGAACACAATATTCAAATCTGTAATCCGACCACGCCCGCCCAGTTGTTTCATATGCTGCGCCGTCAGGCCATTAGGCCGATGCGCAAGCCGCTGATTGTGATGAGTCCGAAGTGGATTTTGCGTCACAAGCTGGCAACTTCTTCACTGGAGGACTTATCGGAAGGCGCGTTTCAGACCATTATTCCTGATGGCCTCGAGCAGAAGAAGGTTAAGCGCGTCGTCCTGTGCAGCGGCAAGGTCTACTACCATTTGTTGGAAGAGCGTGAGTTGCGCGAGCAAGACGATGTGGCTCTAGTGCGTATAGAGCAGGTTTATCCCTTCGATGAGAATGCGCTGACCACACTTTTGAAAGGCTATAAAAACCTGCAAGATATTCTCTGGTGTCAGGAAGAACCCTTAAATCAGGGGCTTTGGTATAACGGCCAGCACCATATTCGCAAGGCGATACACGCCAGTAAAAGCCCGCTGTATTTACGCTACGTTGGTCGATCCGCGCGAGCGGCACCGGCGGGGGGCTATATGTCCATGCATTTAGAAGAGCAAAAGAAATTCGTCAACGAGGCCCTGGATCTTAATTTTTAAGTCAGTGTTAACTGTTTTAAGTGATCCGTTTCAATCAGGAAGGAAGATAGTCGATGCTAATTGATATTAAGGTTCCCGCATTTCCCGAATCTGTACAGGAAGGCGAAATCGCAACCTGGCACAAGCAGGTAGGTGATAGTGTACAGCGGGACGATTTATTGGTGGATGTAGAAACCGATAAAGTTGTGCTGGAAGTGGTCGCCGCCCAGAGCGGAGTGCTGGTGGAAATCCTCAAAGAAGAGGGTGCCATCCTGCTCAGTGGTGAGATTATGGCGCGCCTCGACAGCAGCGCTACAGGTGGTGTCGAAGCGAGTAGTCCTGCCGCGAGTGATGAAGCGGCTAGTGCGCCGGCTGCTGAGGGCGATGCTGCTCCGGCAAGCCCCGCTGCACGCAAACTGGCCGACGAAAAAGGCATCGATCTAGCCGCTATTGCCGGCAGTGGTAAAGACGGACGCATTACTAAAGAAGATGTGGTGAATTTTGTGCCGGCGCCAGCAGCTTCCGCTGCCCCGGTCGCGAGCCCCGCACCAGCGGCGCCCGTAGCTCCTGTCGATAGTGGGCTTACCTTGAACGCCGGTGAGCGCGTTGAAAAACGTGTGCCGATGACTCGCATGCGCGCCCGTATTGCCGAGCGTCTACTCGAGGTTACCCAAACCACGGCCATGTTGACCACTTTTAACGAAGTGGATATGCATCGCATTATGGATTTGCGCAGCCAGTTCAAAGATCAGTTTTCTTCTGTGCACAATGGTACGCGTCTGGGCTTTATGGGCTTTTTCGTGCGTTCTGCCGTAGAAGCACTGAAGCGCTTCCCTCTGGTTAACGCCTCCCTCGATGGTTCCGATGTGGTCTATCACGGTTATCAAGATATTGGTGTTGCCGTATCCAGTGACCGCGGTTTGGTGGTGCCCGTGCTGCGCGATGTTGATCAAATGAGTATCGCTGAAATTGAAAACAAAATTGCCGAGTACGGTGGTAAGGCTCGCGACGGCAAGTTGAGCATTGATGAAATCACCGGTGGCACTTTCACTATTACCAATGGTGGTGTGTTTGGTTCTTTAGTTTCGACGCCGATTTTGAATCCACCCCAGGCCGCTATTCTTGGTATGCATGCCATCAAAGAGCGGCCCATAGCGGAAGACGGAAAAGTTGTTATTCGGCCGATGATGAACCTGGCCCTGTCTTATGATCACCGTATCATTGATGGGCGAGATGCCGTCCTCTTCCTTGTGGCGATTAAGGATATGATTGAGAATCCCGCAAAGATTTTACTTGAGATATAAGTGTTAGTTTATTGATAAATAAAGGTTATTCCATGTCTGATAAATATGATGTTGTCGTCATCGGCTCCGGCCCCGCCGGTTATGTGTGCGCCATTCGCGCTGCCCAGCTAGGTTTGAAAACCGCCTGTATCGAAAAGTATCAAACTGCTGATGGCGCTGGCGTTAACGGTGGTACCTGCCTGAATGAAGGTTGCATACCTTCGAAGGCCTTGCTTGATAGCTCAATGAAATATCACGAGACCCAGTGCGAGCTCGAAAAGCACGGCATTAAGGTCAAAGGCGTTAGCGTCGATGTTGAGCAGATGATCGCGCGTAAAAATGACATCGTGAAGAAGTTGACCGGCGGCATTTCGGCGCTGTTTAAAGCCAATGGCGTTACCTCATTTTACGGCACGGGTAAGCTGCTGGCCGGTAAGAAGGTCGAATACACCGACCTCAAGGGTAAAGTTTCAGTTATTGAAGCGGAGAATGTGGTTCTCGCAACAGGTTCTCAAGCGATTGATATTCCCGTAGCACCGATTAATGGTGAAACGATTATAGACGCCAAAGCGGCTCTCGACATGACCAAGGTGCCAAAGCGTCTCGGCATCATCGGTGCTGGTGTAATCGGCCTTGAGCTGGGTAGCGTATGGAATCGTTTGGGTTCCGACGTGGTACTACTCGAAGCCCTCGATGTCTTCCTCGCCATGATGGACAAGCAAATTGCTCGCGATGCTGCAAAGATATTTGTAAAGCAGGGTTTGGATGTGCGCATGGGCAGTCGTGTCACCGGCAGCGAAGTGAAGCGCAATAAAGTACACGTGACTTACCAAACTGCCGATGGCGAAGAGCACCAGGAAATTTTTGACAAATTGATTGTTTGTGTCGGTCGTAGCCCGTTCACAGAGAACCTGCTGGAAGAAGACAGCGGTGTCAATCTCGACGAGCGTGGCTCTATTTTCGTCGACGAGCACTGTGCCACCAATGCTCCCGGTGTGTGGGCGGTGGGTGATCTGGTGCGTGGCCCTATGCTGGCCCACAAGGGTTCGGAAGAGGGTGTGATGGTAGCGGAGCGCATCGCCGGACAGAAAACACAGGTCAATTACGACATTATTCCTAATGTCATTTATACCCACCCCGAAATTGCTGCGGTGGGTTTGACAGAGCAGGAAATTAAACAATCAGGTGATGATTACAAGGTCGGTATGTTTCCCTTTGCGGCCAGTGGTCGTGCATTGGCTGCCGATGATACTGATGGCCTGGTAAAAATTCTCGCCGATGGCGAGACTGATCGCATCCTGGGATGCCATGTTATCGGCCCGTCAGCGGCTGAATTGGTGCAACAGGTTGCGGTGGCGATGGAATTTGGCTCAACAGCCGAAGACCTTGGGTTAATGGTTTTTGCTCACCCGACCATGTCTGAAGCTGTTCATGAGGCTGCTCTTGCAGTCAACGGACATGCCATTCACGTGGCCAACCGGCGCAAACGTAAACCAAAATAGAAATTGAGTTCAGGGCATAGGGGCAAGATGGTTTCCGTGTCATAAATTACTGCTTTTTTATCGTTAACGAGTTGGGACAACAACATGAATTTACATGAATACCAGGGCAAACAACTGTTTGCTGAATACGGCTTGCCCGTATCAAAGGGCATTGCTGCCGCGACTGCTGAAGAAGCAGTAGCAGCGGCCGATAAAATTGGCGGTGACAAGTGGGTGGTTAAAGCTCAGGTGCACGCTGGTGGTCGCGGTAAAGCTGGCGGCGTTAAGCTGGTTACCACGAAGGAAGAAATTAAGGCCTTCGCCGAGCAGTGGTTGGGTAAAAACTTGGTCACCTATCAGACCGATGCTAACGGCCAGCCCGTAAGCCGCATTCTGGTTGAGACCTGCACTGAAATTGCCGATGAGCTCTATCTCGGAGCCGTTGTTGACCGCTCAACTCGCCGTATTATTTTTATGGCCTCCACCGAAGGTGGTGTAGAAATTGAGACCGTCGCCGAACAGACGCCGGAGAAAATCCTCAAAGCTGAAATCGATCCTTTAACTGGCGCTCAGCCCTACCAGGGTCGCGAGCTGGCTTTTGCTCTCGGCTTGAAGGGTGCACAGATTGGCCAATTTACTAAAATTTTCCTTGGCCTCGCCAAGTTGTTCGAAGATAAAGATTTGGCCCTGCTCGAAATTAACCCGCTGGTCATTACCGACGAAGGCAACCTCCATTGCCTCGACGCGAAAATGACCATTGATAGCAACGCTATGTACCGTCACCCCGAGCTGAAAGAATTCCACGACCCCAGCCAGGAAGATGCACGCGAAGCACAAGCTGCCGCGTGGGAGCTGAACTACGTTGCCCTCGACGGCACTATTGGTTGCATGGTTAACGGCGCTGGTCTGGCCATGGGTACTATGGATATCGTGAAAATTCACGGTGGCTTCCCCGCTAACTTCCTCGACGTAGGCGGCGGCGCAACCAAAGAGCGCGTTACAGAGGCGTTTAAAATCATCCTCTCTGACGACAACGTAAAAGCTGTACTGGTGAATATTTTTGGTGGCATCGTGCGTTGTGACTTGATCGCCGAAGGCATTATTGGCGCGGTTGAAGAAGTGGGCGTCAACGTACCGGTTGTCGTGCGTCTCGAAGGCAACAACGCAGAAATTGGCTCTAAAGTACTGGCCGACAGTGGCTTAAATATTATCGCTGCCACCAGCTTGACCGACGCAGCAGAATCAGTAGTAAAAGCAGCGGAGGGTAAATAATGAGCATATTAATCAATAAAGATACCAAGGTTATTTGCCAGGGTTTTACCGGCTCGCAGGGTACTATGCACTCCGAGCAGGCCCTGGAATATGGTACTAAATTGGTAGGTGGTGTTACGCCAGGTAAAGGTGGTCAAACTCACCTGGGCTTGCCCGTGTTTAATACCGTTGCTGACGCTGTTGCTGAAACGGGTGCAGAAGCATCGGTTATTTATGTGCCTGCCCCTTTCTGTAAAGACTCTATTCTTGAAGCGGCGAATGCCGGTATCAAGTTAATTGTTTGCATTACCGAAGGCATCCCAACGCTGGACATGCTGGAATGTAAAGTGAAGTGTGACGACCTGGGTGCCATCTTGATCGGCCCTAACTGCCCCGGCGTTATCACACCCGGTGAGTGCAAAATCGGCATTATGCCCGGCCACATTCATCTGCCCGGTAAGGTTGGTGTTGTTTCGCGCTCCGGTACTTTGACCTATGAAGCAGTTAAGCAGACCACTGACTTTGGTTTCGGCCAGTCAACCTGTGTCGGTATTGGTGGTGACCCCATCCCCGGTTCTAGTTTTATCGATATTCTCGCACTGTTCGAGAAAGACCCGCAGACCGAAGCGATCGTTATGATCGGTGAAATCGGCGGTACAGCAGAAGAAGAAGCTGCGGCTTACATTAAAGCCAATGTCACCAAGCCTGTGGTTTCTTACATCGCTGGTGTTACCGCACCTGCAGGTAAGCGCATGGGTCACGCCGGTGCGATTATCTCCGGTGGTAAGGGTACGGCCGATGAGAAGTTTGCCGCCCTTGAAGATGCCGGTGTTAAAACCGTGCGCAGTCTTGCCGAAATTGGCAATGGCCTGAAAGAAATCACTGGCTGGTAGTTTTGGTCGTGTGACGAGAGAAGCGGCTTCGGCCGCTTTTTTTATGCCTGGTTTTTGTGTGTGGGTTTTACGCTGCTGGGATTTTAAATAGTGGGCTAGCTAAGTTTTTGCAGCGAGATAAACTTATTGTCGCTGTCGTAACTCAACACAAAGCGGCCTTGTATCCCGTCGTGGCTGACAAAGCGGCGCAGATGTTCGGCGGGGAAGCTCAAAGTCGCGCCATCGGTGCCGCGTACCACCACCTGACGGGCAGAACCCCGATAGACGCGCAAGTACTCCTGGGCAGAAATGTTGAGAGAAAAAAAGCTGCTGGCCATGTACGACATTCAATCGTTTGTTTGTGAAGCCTGGTATTTTAACGCAAGTCTTAGCGAGGCATGGGTTAAACTGCAGCTCGCTTTACGACGCGTAAAAACCCAGCTCAATTAAGGATCAACCATGAAATCACGTTTGAGCGCCATGCTCGATTTACAAGATGCCATGAATAGCAAAGTCAATGCCGACTGGCGCCAGCAGGGCTTTCCCTGGTATCGGGCAATTTGGGTGGAGTGTGCGGAATTACTCGACCACTACGGTTGGAAGTGGTGGAAGCACCAGCAACCCGACATGGAGCAGGTGAAACTCGAGTTGATTGATATCTGGCACTTTGGTTTAAGCCAGTTGCTGCTTGAAACGGCTGATGAAGAGACATTGGCTACTGATTTAGCGAAAGTATTTCAAGCTGCCGATTCTGCCGGAGCCGGTGATTTTCGCGGTCAATTAGAAGCCTTTACCCTGAGTACTCTCAGTACTCGAGGCTTTGATCCCCAGCAGTTTGTCGTGTTACTCAATTGTGCCGAGCTGGATTTTGATGAACTCTATACCCGCTATGTTGGCAAGAATGTACTCAACTTTTTTCGCCAGGACCACGGCTACCAAAACGGCACGTACTCAAAAAACTGGGGTGGGCGCGAGGATAACGAGCATTTGGTTGAGCTGAGCCTCGCGCTCGATGCCACTGACCCGGCGTTTAAAGATGCCCTGTACTCGGCCTTAAAGGCCCGTTACACCGAGCTTGTGGGCTAAGCGCCTGGATGTACTGTACGGCTTAATAAATTTCGAATGACCCCGCTAGTCGGGTTGAAAATAGAGGCGTGCAGCGCTGCATTGCCGTATAATTCGCGCCTCGAAAACCCTTCTTTATTGAATGACTACGGAGATTTCCTGTGAAAGCACCTGTTCGCGTTACTGTTACCGGCGCCGCTGGCCAAATTAGTTACTCCCTTTTATTTCGTATTGCTGCTGGCCAAATGCTCGGTACGGATCAGCCGGTTATTTTACAGCTGTTGGAAATCACTCCTGCTCTCGAAGCGCTGAAAGGTGTGGCGATGGAGCTTGAAGATTGTGCCTTCCCTCTGTTGGCTGGCATCGTGCAAACTGACGACGCTAACGTGGCTTTTAAAGACACTGATTTCGCTCTGTTGGTTGGTGCGCGTCCTCGTGGCCCCGGCATGGAGCGTAAAGATTTGCTCGAAGCCAACGCTGCTATCTTCTCGGCTCAGGGCAAGGCGATTGATGCCAATGCTAGCCGCGACATCAAAGTACTGGTCGTCGGCAACCCCGCTAACACCAACGCTCTGATCGCCCAGCGCAATGCGCCATCGATCAACCCACGTCAGTTCACTGCCATGACACGCCTCGACCACAATCGCGCCATGTCTCAGTTGGCCGACAAGACCGGCACCACCATTAATGACGTCACTAACATGACGATTTGGGGCAACCATTCAGCGACTCAGTACCCCGATCTGCACCATGCCAAAGTGAATGGCAAAACAGCCATCGATCTGGTTGATCAAGCCTGGTACGAAGCTGATTTCATCCCCACTGTTCAGCAGCGTGGCGCGGCGATTATTGCGGCTCGTGGCGCATCCAGTGCTGCATCGGCTGCCAACGCGGCAATCTCTCACATGCGCACTTGGGCTCTCGGCACTGGCGAAGGCGACTGGGCAAGCATGGGTATTTACAGCGACGGTAGCTACGGCATTACCGAAGGCCTGATTTACTCCTTCCCCTGTGTTTGTAAAGACGGCGACTGGAGCATTGTTCAGGGTCTTGAAATCAATGATTTCTCCCGTGGCAAAATGCAGGCTACCGAGCAGGAATTGACTGAAGAGCGTGACGCTGTTCAGCACTTGCTACCCTAAGCGAGTACTGTTGAAAAGAGCGCCTATTTGGCGCTCTTTTTTTAGCAGCGTGTTTATTGCGTGACCGAGTAATAAAAATAAAACAAAGTGAGCTGTTAAAGAGGAAATCATTATGCCACTCCCTAAAATTGGTAATTTAGCGCCCGTCTTTAGTTTGCAAAACCAGCGCGACGAAACCGTTACGCTGAAAGATTTCCGCGACAGTAAAAATGTTGTTTTATATTTTTACCCCAAGGCCATGACCCCCGGCTGTAATGTACAAGCCTGTGGTATTCGCGATAGCAAAGCCGAGTTTGCCAAGCTCGATACGGTGGTGCTGGCGGTTAGCCCAGACGCTGTCGCTCGCTTGCTGCGTTTCGAAGAGAAGCAGTCCTTGAACTTTGATTTATTGTCCGACGAAGACCACGCCCTTGCCGATAAATACGGTGTTTGGGGTATGAAAAAAACCTTCGGTAAGGAATACATGGGTCTTAAACGCACCACCTTTATTATCGGTAAAGATGGGCGGCTCAAGCATGTCATCGCCAAAGTAAAAACCAAAATCCATCATGACGATGTGCAGCAGTGGATAAAAGAAAATCTCACTGATTGAGCTGCTGGTATAAATCGATCGTCACTTAAATCTGTTAATTTAAACAAAGTAGCTTTAGGAGCTTAGACCATGTCATTTTTTATATCTTCAGCCCACGCAGCAGCGCCTGCTCCCGGTGAGCCCGATCCGCTAATCACTATGGCCATGTTTGCCGGCCTGTTTGTCTTCATGTACTTCATGATTATCCGCCCTCAGCGCAAAAAGCAAAAAGAGCACCGTGAGCTGGTAACGAGTATTGCCAAGGGCGACGAAATCGTCACCAACAGCGGTATTATCGGCAAAATCAACAAGCTCGAAGGTGACTACCTGGTGCTTGAAGTGTCCGATAAAGTCGAGCTTAAATTCCAGCGCAACGCCATCCACGCTGTTTTGCCAAAAGGCACTATCAAAGCGATCTAAGGCTTGATGATTTAAGGTTTGATGATCTAAGACTTGAAGATTTTAGGGGGCAGGGCTGCCCCCGCATTTCATCCCCTGCTTATTTCACGCGCTATGCTATGGTCTTAGGCGATTCCTGGCCAAGGACGAGCATCGATGATTGCCGCCCCCACTCTTCATTATCCCGACAGGCTGGCGCTGGCCCAGTTGCCAACGCCTCTCCAGCCTTTAAATCGCTTGTCCGCTCAGTTTTCAGGCCCGCGCATTTGGGTCAAGCGAGATGACCTGACGGATTGTGCCCTCAGTGGCAATAAAATCCGCAAGCTCGAATTCACTCTGGCCCGGGCGCTGGCCCAGGGCTGTGACACGCTGATCACCTGCGGCGGTGTGCAATCCAATCACTGTCGCGCCACCGCTATTCTCGGTGCCCGTTTGGGGCTTAAGGTTCATCTCATACTTCGAGATGAAGAGCTTAATGGCGACCAGCCATCGAGCGCCCCCGATGGCAATTTACTCCTCGATTACCTCGCCGGTGCCGAAGTTTCAATTTATCCTAAGGCTGAATTTCAGGCGCGCCAGCGTGAACTCTTCGAGCACTGGTCGCAGCACTATGCCGCTCAGGGCCGCAAGGCGTATTTAATTCCCACCGGTGCCAGCGATGGCACGGGCATTTGGGGTTATATCCGCTGTGTTGAAGAGCTAATTGGCGATTTCAAACACGCTGAAATTCAGCCCTCACATATTATTCATGCAACAGGTTCCGGTGGCACACAGGCGGGTTTGAGTTTGGGCTGTGCGCTGCATCAGCTCGACGCGCAGGTGCTGGGTATTGCCGTGTGCGATAACGCCGCTTATTTTCAGCGTAAAGTGATGGCCGATATTGGCGATTGGCAAAGCCGTTACGAGGTTTCTTCTTTGCCCGAGAGTTTATCGGTACAGGTGAATGATGACTTTATCGGGCCGGGTTATTCTAAAGCTGGCCCCGAGGTCTTTTCGACCATTAAAAAGGTAGCCGCTCTTGAAGGTTTATTACTCGACCCGGTTTATACTGGCAAAGCTTTTCACGGCATGCTCACCCTAATAGAGCAGGGTTATTTTGCAGAGGCCAGCGATATTGTTTTTATCCACACCGGCGGTTTATTCGGTTTGTTTGCCCAGCGAGAACAGCTTTCTTTTTAGCCGTGTTTTTTAAATGCGAAATTACTTTTTATAAAAACCCAGTGACATTAAAACCCTTGAGAAAAAACAAAAATAATGAAAACAATTGAATCCCTGTTAAGCACTCTCAATAGTTTTGCCTGGGGCCCGGCGATGCTGTTTTTCATTCTCAGCACCGGGCTTTATTTAATGTTGGGTCTGCGTCTGTTGCCCCTGCGCAAACTGGGCTTTGCCTTTGTGCAGTTATTCAAAGGACGCAAGGCAAGAGGCGAGGGTGACATCAGCCCCTTTGCCGCATTGATGACTTCACTATCGGCGACGGTCGGCACGGGTAATATCGCCGGGGTGGCCACTGCCATCGGCATTGGTGGGCCGGGCGCACTGTTCTGGATGTGGTGTACAGCTCTGCTCGGCATGGCGACAAAATATGCCGAAGCGGTGCTGGCTGTGCACTACCGCGAGACCGATGACACCGGCCGTAAAGTAGGCGGCCCCATGTACTACATCAAAAATGGTCTCGGCCAACGCTGGCTGTGGCTCGCCACCTTGTTTGCCTTGTTCGGCATGCTGGCGGGTTTTGGCATCGGTAATACCGTACAGGCCAGTGAAGTGGCGCGGGTTATGGAAAGCTCATTTCAGGTGCCGCATTGGGTGTCTGGCGCGGTGATGGCCGCACTGGTGGGCATTGTTCTGCTCGGCGGCGTAAAGGTGATTGCTCGCGTTGCCTCGACCCTGGTGCCGGTTATGGGCATTGGCTATTTACTTGGTTGCGGCTTTGTTATCGCCCAGCATCTCAGTGAAATTCCCGCAGCATTTAGCCTGATATTACACAGTGCCTTTAACCCGGCAGCGGCTGAGGGTGGCTTTGCCGGTGCTGCGGTGATGCTGGCAATTCGCATGGGTGTCGCCAGAGGCGTGTTCTCGAATGAGGCTGGCCTCGGTAGTGCGCCCATTGCCCACGCGGCGGCGGAGACCGATAGCCCCGTTCGGCAAGGCAGCATTGCGATGTTGGGTACCTTTATCGACACCTTGATTATTTGCACCATGACCGGGTTGGTGATTATTCTCACCGGTGTTTGGACGGGCGATGCCCAGGCAGCGGCGATGACGGCCTCGGGCTTTGCCTCCGCTTTTCCCAATATCGGTGACAAGTTTGTCGCGGTCACCCTGGTGCTCTTTGCCTTCACCACAATCCTTGGCTGGAGTTACTACGGTGAACGCTGCGCCGAATACTTATTTGGCCTCAAGGTTATTGTGCCCTACCGTATTCTCTGGACGCTGGCGGTTTACATCGGCGCCGTTAAAGGCTTAGGTATTGCCTGGCTACTGGCTGATACACTGAATGCCTTGATGGCGATTCCGAATTTAATTGCGCTACTTTTACTGAGCCCGGTAATATTCCGTTTAACGCTTTCCTGGTTTTCATCAGAGGCAGAGAGTAAACCATAAACGGGGAAGGTTTAAGTCGTCCCGTAGTTATAGACTATGTGTATCAACAACGAACATTGGGAAGAGTAAAACGTGTCGAATACCCAGGATAGCAAGGCTGAAAAACTGGTTATCGCAATCTCGTCTCGGGTTTTATTCGACCTTAAAGAGAGCGATGGGGTTTTCCAGCAGCAGGGCTTAAAGGCCTATTCCCAGTACCAGATTGAACACGAGGATGAACCCCTCGAGCCGGGAGATGCCTTCCCGCTCGTACAAAAGTTATTGCGCATTAATGAAAAGTTTGCCTCCCCCCGGGTCGAGGTGATCTTACTCTCACGCAATTCTGCCGATACCGGTCTGCGTATTTTTAATTCTATCGAACACCACCAGCTGGATATTACTCGTGCTGCTTTTTGCGGTGGTGAAAGCCCCTATCGCTATGTTGCGGCCTTTGGCTGCCATCTGTTTTTATCGACCCACGCAGAGGATGTACGCAACGCTCTGAAATACGGCATAGCGGCGGCGACCCTGTTGTCTTCGGGTAAAGTATCTGATGATGACAGCGATGAATTACGCTTTGCCTTCGATGGTGACGCGGTACTGTTTTCCGATGAGGCGGAGCGAATTTATAAAACCGAAGGCTTAGCCGCTTTTACCGAGAGTGAAAAAGCCGCTGCCAAAACACCGCTGAGTGGTGGCCCCTTTAAAAACTTTTTGCAGGCTCTGCAGCTATTGCAGGCGGAGTTCCCCCCCGAGACCGGCCCTATTCGCACCGCGCTGGTCACGGCCCGTTCAGCGCCGGCCCACGAAAGAGTGGTGCGCACCCTGCGGGAGTGGGGTATTCGCATTGATGAATCGCTATTTTTGGGCGGTCTCAATAAAAGTGAGTTTCTTCGCGCCTACGGTGCCGATGTGTTTTTTGACGACCAGCAGGGCCACTGTGAATCGGCGAGTGCCAAGGTGGCGACGGGGCATGTGCCCCATGGTATTGCTAACGAAGAAGGTTAAGGTCTCAGCTGTTAGCCGGTGGCGAAGTGCACACCCATACCGAGTAACAGGCAGGCGAGTAGGGATTGCAGCACATGGCTCGGCAGGCGTGAGGCCAAGTGGGTGCCCAGTTGAATGGCGGGCAGAGAGCCGGTTAACAGACAGGCCAGTAAGGTAAAGTCGACATTGCCCAATAATAATAAATGGCCAAGCCCGGCTATCAGTGTCAAAGGTACGGCGTGGGCTATATCCGTACCCACGACATGCAACGCGGGCAGGCGGGGATAGAGAGTCATTAATAGAGCAGCGCAAAAAGCCCCGGCACCGACGGAAGACAGGGTGACAAAAACACCGAGAAAAACACCGCTAAACAGCGTGACAGTTTTAGCGTGGCTTTGAAAAAACAGGCCGACTTGCCCCGGCGGTTTTTCACTCTTTTGGCGTAGCACCTTTTTAAACAGTAATACCAGCGCGGTGAGGATGAGCATAATGCCGAGGCTGCGGGTCAGAAGATCTTCGTAGGCGTCGGCTTCGCTAAAGAAACTGTTGAGAAAATAGCTGGTCAGTAGCGATGCCGGAATACTGCCGGCGGCGAGATAGCCAACAATCGGCCACTGAATGCTCTGCTTGCGCTTGTGGGCGGCAACACCGCTGGCTTTAGTGGCAGCGGCATAGAGCAGATCGGTGCCGATGGCGACATTGTAGGGGAAGCCAAACAGGATCAGCAGCGGCGTCATTAACGAGCCACCGCCGACGCCGGTCAGGCCGATCGCCAGTCCGACGCCAGCGCCAGAGAGAATGTAGAGAAGTATGTCGGGCAAGCGGAATCCGTTAACAGGGTGATAATTTAATTGGCAACTTTACCGATAAGACTCTATGCTTCAAAGGAATAGTTGTTTATATTTTTATATCTTAGTCGTCTAGGGAAAGTGTCCATGAAATTACAGCAATTGCGCTATATCTGGGAAGTGTCTCGCCACGATCTCAATGTGTCGGCGACCGCTCAAAGTTTGTACACATCCCAACCGGGCATCAGCAAACAGATACGCCTTTTAGAAGACGAGCTGGGCGTTGAAATATTTTCTCGCAGCGGCAAACACTTGACCCACGTGACGACGGCGGGGGCCGAAGTGCTGGAAATTGCCGGTCAAATCCTCGGCAAGGTCGAAAGTATTAAACAACTGGCCCAGGAGTACAGCTCGCCCAATAAGGGTAGCCTGTCGATTGCCACCACCCACACCCAGGCGCGCTATGCCTTGCCCGATGTGATTGGGTCTTTCATCGAGCGCTACCCTAACGTATCCCTGCATATGCACCAGGGCACGCCCGTGCAGATTTCAGAACTCGCTGCTGATGGTGATGTCGACTTTGCCATCGCTACCGAAGCTCTCGACCTGTTTAACAATTTATTGATGATGCCCTGCTATCGCTGGAATCGCTGCATACTCGTGCCTAAGGATCACCCCCTTTGTCAGGTCTCTGAATTGACACTCGAAGAAGTGGCCGAGCATCCTTTGGTGACTTACGTGTTTGGTTTTACCGGCCGCTCTAAACTGGACGAAGCCTTCCGCCAGAAGGGCCTCGACCCGAAAGTGGTGTTTACCGCAACTGATGCCGATGTCATCAAAACCTATGTGCGCCTGGGTTTGGGCATTGGCATTGTCGCCCACATGGCCTACGACCCCGTACAGGACAGCGACCTGGTTGCCCTCGAAGCCAAGCACCTGTTTAAGTCGAGTGTCACCAGCATCGGCTTTCGGCGGGGCACCTATTTACGTACCTTTATGTATGATTTTATTGAGCGCTTCGCCCCCCACCTCAATCGTGATGTGGTGGATGAGGCCTGTAGTATTAGTGCCAAAGAAGATCTGGATAAATTCTTTGCGGGTTTCGACTTGCCCGAGTACTAGGCAGCCTGCCATTAATAAAAGGCCCGTTCAGCATAAGTGCATTGCTTATGCTGAACGGGCCTTTTTTATGGGTGGTAATTTATTGTTACGGATTGTTTTGATAGTGTTCGGTGTAGCGATTACTCGCTTGCACCCCGGCACCAAGCTGGTAGAGTAGCGCAGATTTTTAACCAATTGGAGCCTTGTTGTGGAAATAGCCTGCCTTGATCTTGAAGGGGTATTGATACCCGAAATCTGGATTGCCTTTGCCGAAGAAACCGGCATTGAAGCCTTAAAAGCCACAACCCGTGATATTCCCGATTATGATGTGCTGATGCAACAACGCTTGCGAATACTCGATGAGCACGGTTTGGGTTTGAATGAAATTCAGGCCGTAATTGCCCGTCTCAAGCCTCTCGACGGTGCCGTCGAATTTGTTGACTGGCTGCGCGAGCGCTTTCAGGTCATTATTTTGTCGGATACTTTTTACGAGTTTTCCCAGCCACTAATGCGCCAACTGGGTTTCCCGACACTACTGTGTCACCAGCTTGAAGTGGATGAAAAAACCGGCCGAGTGACAGATTATAAACTGCGCCAGGCCAATCCCAAGCGCCAGGCTGTATTGTCCCTGAAGAGTCTTTACTACCGCATTATTGCTGCCGGTGATTCCTACAATGACACCACCATGCTCGCCGAAGCGGACGAAGGCATTCTGTTTATGGCGCCCGATAATGTGGTTGCCGAGTTCCCACAATTCCCGGCAGTTTACGGTTACGACAATCTTAAGCAGGCGTTTATTGATGCCAGTAATCGACCGCTGAGTTTGTAAGTAGCGTCAAATTGGTTCAAGAGGTTTTTATAGTTTAGCCAGGGTATCCATTAATAAGGAGACCTTGGCCAAAGACTCCAGGTATTCACTATCGGCCTGCGAGTCACTAACAATCGCGCCGCCGCCCCAGCAGTGCAGTTTATTCTTTTCGGCGAGCAGGGTGCGGATGGCGATATTGGTATCCATCCGCCCATTGGCACTGATATAGCCGATGCTGCCGCAATAAATTGTGCGTGGCACCTTTTCTAACTCGGCAATAATTTCCATGGCGCGCTTCTTCGGTGCGCCGGTAATGGAGCCACCGGGAAAGCAGCCTGCCAGTAAATCGAGTGCGCTAATCTCTTCACGAATGCGCCCGGTAATGGTGCTGACTAGATGGTGGACGTTGGCAAAGCTCTCGAGGTTAAACAGTTTCGGCACGCGGATTGACCCCGGTTCGCAGGACTTACCCAAATCATTGCGCAGCAGATCGACGATCATTAAATTTTCTGCGCGATCTTTGCTGCTATTCATCAGGGCTATAGCCTGCTCCTGATCCTCCTCGACAGAAATACCCCGGGTAATCGTGCCCTTTATCGGCTTGGCTTCAACTTGCTGGCCGGATGTTTTAATAAAACGTTCCGGTGAAAGCGAAAGCAGTGCCTTATCATCCCAGCTTAAAAAGGTAGAAAAAGGCGAGGGTAGAGCCTTGCGCAAGTGTAAATAGGCGGCCCAGGGTTCACCTTCAAATTCGGCCGAAAAATGCTGGGCATAATTGACCTGATAGCAGTCACCGGCAGCGATATAGTCTTTTACTTTAGCGACGTCGCTTTCATAGTCACTGCGTGTGGTGCTGGCCTGGAAATCTGATTGTAAGGCAAAGGGCTTCTCGGCCAGAGGTGGTGGGGCGGCGAGCCGGGCCTGTATATCGCGTCTTAAACTGCGGGGGCAGGCGGGATGAAAAACCAGATGGGCCTGGGAGATTTGCTGGTTAATCACCAGTGCCCAAAGGTAGTAGCCCTGCCGCATATCGGGCATATCGCTTGGCCCGCTGTGTGTATCGTTTGCCCGATCAGCACCTAGCCCATAACCAAAAAAGCCGGCAAGGCCACCGACAAAGGGTAACTCGGTGAACTTATCACCCTCTAAGGCGAAGTCACCCATTGCCTCCTGACACAGTACGAAGGGGCAAGCCGTGCTCGTTTGGCTGTTGCCCTCGCTATCGCTAATCAGGGTTGAGCTACCACAGGTTTCCAGAATGCGGGCCGGGGCGGCGCTAATAATATCCAGCCGCCCCTGCAGGGATCTCGGTTTGCCGCTGTCGAACCATATCGGGCTGGGCAAATCGCGCACGGCATTGAAGAGAACTTCAGCGTCACTGCGAAAGGGGTAGTCCAGTACGATCATCTTGGGCATTTGCCGTGCTTGCTCTCAATTCAAATAGCGGGGGGTTATTTTATAGGCTCTTGGCCCTCGATAGGGCATTTGTAGAAGAATTAATCAGGGCCGGCCCTCAGGCTTTGCGTATAATTGTTGGCTAACAAACTGAGTGCTAATGGAGCAAAGCGATGACCGATCTTACCCCCGATTTATGCGATGACAACCCCGAGCTGGTGCGTGTACTTGAGCCCATGCTGTCAAACTTTGGTGGCCGCGAAGCCTTTTATGGCGAGATCGTCACGGTGAAGTGCTTTGAAGATAACTCCCTGGTGAAAGAGAATTTGGCCACGCCGGGCCACGGTCGCGTGCTGGTTGTCGACGGTGGCGGCTCCCTACGCCGGGCACTACTGGGTGACATGATCGCCGAAAATGCCCTGAAGAACGGTTGGGAAGGCGTGATTGTTTACGGCTGTATTCGTGACGTGAGCACTATCTCCGAACTCGACCTCGGCGTACAGGCCCTGTCGGCTATTCCCCTAAAGACCCAGAAGCGCGGTATTGGCGACTTCAATATCCCCGTCACCTTCGGTGGCGTTACCTTTAAGCCCGGTGAATATATTTACGCCGATAGCAACGGTATTGTTGTTTCAACAGAGGCTTTAACAGAAACAACTTAATCGCCAGTTCTCTCAAAGAGCAAAGTTTTTAAGCCCTTGTCGGCATCGGCCTCAGGAAAAGAGGCCGGTGTTGCGATGACTTGCCTTTCGACAAAGCCACCAATGTTGGCAAATAGCTCGCGTAAGAAAGTAAAACTCAAATCCGGCGAATTTAAACAGGCGATAACTTGCGCCTGCGTTGATAGCAAGCCAGGCAATTTGCGAACAATCTTCTGGTAATCTTTTCTGACATTAAAACTACCTGCCTGAAAACTGGGCGGGTCGATAATCACCCTATCATAAGGCCCGTACTTGCGGATCTTGCCCCAGGATTTAAAAATATCGTGGCTCAAATAGGAGACTGAGCGGGTGTCGATATCGTTCAGTTGATGGTTGAGTCTGCCCGTGTTGAGCGCGCCTTTTGCCATATCGACATTCACGACTTTTTCTGCGCCTGCCTCTGCGGCCACGACCGAAAAAGTACAGGTGTAGGCAAAGAGATTGAGTACGCGTTTGCCTTTGGCTTGCTCGCGAAGTACTTGTCGGCAGTTGGCCATGTCGAGAAAAAAACCCACGTTCTGGTTGGTTTTAAAATTCAGTCGAAATTTAAGACCCTTTTCTACGGCGTAATAGTCGCCGGCAATATCGCCTTTGAGATTTTCGCTCGGTGCATCTTTTAAATAACGGTGTTGCAGTATGATATTTTCAATGGCTTCGTCACTAGCAAGCTGGGTGAGCTCGTCGGCCAATTGTTTTATCCATTGCGCATCCGGCTCTTTATATAAGCTGATTAACAGCACTGGTGCAAACCAGTCGACGCTGACAAACTCAAGGCCGGGGTAGCAGTGCCCCCGCCCGTGAAATAAGCGGCAGGCGTCGACACCTTTTTTAGCCCCACGCTGAATACTTTGTATTATTTGCTGCATTTATTACCTGAGCCCAGGAATTAAAGCCATTAACGAGTGATTAGCTCGAGTCGGCTTTAGTGACTGCTAGCGTGTATTTTATGAAATTTCTTGGCGACTAAAAGCATCATGATAATGGCCAATCTTTCCACCACAGTCTTTTGCTCGGCCTTATGTTTATCGCTGACTAGCAATGAGTTAATTAAGGCTTGCAGGGCGGCAAAACGATTTTCTTGATCGGCATCCATTTTGGCGATGGCTTTAATGACGGTGGCCATAACGGCCTCATAATCATTGAGCCCGAGTTTAAGCAATAGTTTGCGGGTATGGCGCTCCAGCTCTTTGCTTTTCATCAGTTTGAGTTCAGTCGTAAGTGTGGCTTCTGGGCAGGACAAGAGATCAATTGTTTTCATGGCGTTAACAAGGCTGATGTGACGGGTTGAATGGGTTGCGGATGATACCCGAAGCCTGCCCCGTCGTACCACTCGCCGTGCGGGGTCGGTTCATCTTGGCTTCTGTCGTCGATTGGTTTACTTTATTCACACCAACTCAGGTAATGGAGTGTGACGGGTCGATATGGAAGCGCCCCCAGAACAAAAAAAGTCCCGCTTTGCGGAGCAGGCTTCGTCAACGACGAGTACGGACGCACCTGCATTTAGTCTCCTTGCCCCTTATCGAAGTCTGGCCGTGCAACAACGCCGCCTTGTACACATCCTTCTGGCCGCCTTGCTTTTATTACTGGCCACCTGGCTAGCCTTTACCCAACCCGGTCGTGCCATTGTTTCGTCAACGCCAAACAGTAGTGCTTTAGTTGGGCTTTGGCAAAAAATTGCCTACCCCTTTGAGCGCAATGCCTTTTTACGCCTGCCGGTGCTTAGTAGTGATATTAACGATGTGTTTGCTTTACCCGGCGGTGAGCACGTTTGGGCGGTGGGTGATGGCGGGTTAATTCTTTACAGCCCCAATGCCGGTCGCTGCTGGCAGCAGCAACATCCAGTGCAGGGCATACCTTGTGGTGAAAACAGTGGCAATAACGGGTCTTTGATAGCAGGTGCTCGTGCCGCGGATGCCTCCAAGAAGGTTGATTATAGCGAGCAGCGAAACGTCGCTGTGCAGCAGCAAGCCCCCGTTGAAATCAATACTCGCCAGGCAACAAAGGCGCCGGTGGATAGAGGTGGTTTACCTTTTGAGCAGCAAGTTCAAAAGCCGCTGGAAGAGCAGCGTGTAGAAAAAAAACCAGAACCTTCCATCGATTCCCTTGAAAAAGGTCGAGCCACACCCCCCAGGCTAAATGCCGCACTTAAAGCGGTTTATTTTAGCGACGCTCTACGGGGCTGGGCGGTGGGTGAGCAGGGCCTGGTTTTAAGTACCGTTGATGGTGGTCAGAGTTGGCAAGCTCAAAGCCTTGGTGTCTGGCCGCTAAGGGATGTGGTTTTCAACACAGAGGCAAGGCAGGGTTGGGTGGTGGGTATTGGCGGGCGCATTTTGCGCAGTCTAGACGGCGGTGCAAGCTGGCAGCCGCAAAACAGCGGCACCAGAATGACGCTGCTGGGGCTGAGTCTCAATGATGGGGCCGAGCAACTTTGTGTCGTGGGCCAGAGCGGTCTTGTACTCACTAGCACTAACGGCGGCCAACACTGGCAAATGCAGCGCAGTGGTACGACAAATACCCTGACTGCCGTGAGCTTTAGCAATGTTCAACAGGGCTGGGCGGCTGGTAGTGGCGGTACAATTTTGCGTACCCTGGATGCTGGCCTTAGCTGGCAGGCGCAGAATAGTACGCTAGAAGAGCGCCTTCGGGGCGTAAGCTTTAGCACTGATGCACGGCTGGGTAGGGTGGTCGGTGAGAATGGTGCGGTGCTGACGACTGTTGATGGTGGTCTTAGTTGGCTAGCTCAGGATAGCGGTAGCTGGGCCACTCTTCTGGCCGTGAGTTTTATAGATGCTGAGCAAGGTTGGGTTGTCGGCAGGGATGGAAGCCTGCTTTTTACCAGTGACAGTGGCCAGAGCTGGCAGTTGCAAAGTTCGGGTGTCTCGCCGTGGTTGCAGTTCCTTGTCTCTAAGCAAGACTCGTCCCAACAAAATGGGGAAACTACTAAGGCTGCCACCCTGAGCGTTGATGACGAGGCTAAGCATTGGCGAATTAACAACAGTGACGCTCTCGAAGGTGTCGAAAGTTTGAGCTACACCCGAGATGTACAGCGGGGCTGGGCCGTTGAGCCAGCGGGAC
This sequence comes from Candidatus Reddybacter sp., assembly GCA_041277045.1. Lineage (GTDB taxonomy): Bacteria > Pseudomonadota > Gammaproteobacteria > Pseudomonadales > Porticoccaceae > Reddybacter. The sequence goes on from JBGFSY010000003.1 coordinate 31,274, forward strand.
GCTTTCTTATTACCACCGATGCCGGCGTAAACTGGGTTCCTTCTGTAGAGCCCTACGGTCGTTGGCCTGCACCCTGGTATTACGCTGCCGTACTGTTCGCCCTGGTGATAGCAGCGGCACCACTTAAAGCTGTGGCAATCAGTCTTCGTAATGGCCTGGGTATTGAAGAGCGTGGGCAAAGTGACCGCCCCGTTGAGACTCAACTAGAAGACAAACTCGATTTTTGGCCGGTCAGCCAGGCGCTGTCGCGGTTCTTGCGCAATCGTCACACCCAGCCACCTCTGACGGTGGCGATTACCGGCGCCTGGGGGAGTGGCAAAAGCTCACTGATGAATTTGCTCAAGACTGACCTCTCTCGCTCTGGCGTGCAGGCCGTGTGGTTTAACGCCTGGCACCACGAGAGTGAAGAGGAATACCTACTACCCGCTTTGCTACAAAATATTCGCCAGCAGGCAATCCCCCCTCTCTTGTCGTTTAACGGTGGCCGCTTCTATGGTCTACGTTTTCGTGCCCGCCTACTTTGGCAGCGGCTTAAAGCGCGGCCTGTTTTTCTGGCGCTGCTGCTGGGCTTTCTCGCTCTTAACACAGGCTTTGTTATCGTCAAAGACAGAACGGCTTTTGGCCCCGAACAGTTGGCTTTGGCGCGGGCTGCTTTTTGCAAAGGCAGTGAATTGCCCGCAATTATTTGCCCGGAAAAGGTCGAGAGAGGAGAGGGGGGAGCATCCTCAGACTCGAACGATCTGCAAGCGGTTGATGGCAGTTCTATAAAACAAGCGGAGAAGCTCGACTCAATTAACTGGTTTACAACCCTGATCAACCTGCTTCTCGGTACCGGTAGTGGTGCCGCTATATTGAGCTGGCTACGTGCTTTTGGCATTAGCCCGGCACGACTGGCCAAGGAAATTGGCAGCGGCGGTGATCGCCAAATAGAGCAGCGCATGGGTTATCGGCATAATTTCCAACGGGAGTTCAATACGGTCACCGATGCCCTGAACCCTAGAACCATGCTGATATTGATTGACGATTTAGACCGTTGCCAGCCGAAAACCGTGGTGCAAATACTCGAGGCGGTCAACTTTCTTACCTCGGCGGGGCGCTGTTATGTGGTGCTGGGTATGGCGCGAGAAATGGTGGAGCCGGCTGTGGGTTTGGCCTTTAAAGACATCGCCGATGAAATTACTCATCACCGCTCAGGTGAGGCAAACGACGGGGAACAACAGAAGAATGGCTACGCGCAACGCCGAGAGTTCGCGCGAAAATATCTGGAAAAATTAATTAACCTGGAGATCCCCGTGCCGACGGTAGAGGCCGCACAGGCACTACGATTACTGGCTGACAACACCAGTGCTAAGCCGACCACTGAGCCATGGCGCTTGTCGAACAGCCTGTCGACTCTTGCCCAGGGGGCTTTATTTTTTGCTTTGATATTAGCCACGCTGTGGTTTGGCAATGTGCTCGGCCCGTACAGCCAGCCTGAGGTTGAGCCTGCTGGGCAAAGTGCTGGCGAGAGGGGTGTTAAGTCAGGCGAGGATGGTGCCATTGGTAGCGCCGATCAAACAAGGTCTGTCGATAACATGCAGCAGGCGTCTCTACCCGATAAGTCAGCAGACAGGCCGGCTGAGTTTATCCCCGGTGCCCAGGCCACGGTGTTTCCCTGGTTGCCGGTGCTGGTGGCGGCGCTGATCTTTGGCTTTGGCAGCTATCGCGTTATGTCGAAACTGAGGCGGGCCGAGTCGGAAGAAGCGGCGGCAGTGGTCGATGACTCCGAACCCTTTAGCCGCGCATTGAGGGTTTGGAACCCGGTCATCGCCAGTCAGCTTGAAACACCTCGCGAGCTGCGTCGCTTTATGAATCGCCTGCGCTATAGTGCCGTGCGGCTCAATGGCATGGCAGCGGATTCGGACTTTGAAAACACTCTCAATGAAGAAGAAATTGTCAGTCTGGCGGCGCTTTATTTACTCGACCCCGCCTGTATTGAGCTGACTTCTGAGGTTGATAGTGCCGATGAGTTTCTAAAACACCTCAATATTAATCAGCTCAAAAATCAGCGACGTGGTGAGGGCAGTTCGCCATTGACGGCAGCTCAGCTGGGAGCGCTGGGGCAGGCAATCCACAACTACTCTGCAAAGGAGGGGGTCGCCGCATGGGGTTTTGATAAGAATAAAATTGATATTTTCAAGGTGTTATTGCAGGGAATTAAAGTACATTAATTGACTTAAAAGCCTTAAGCCATCCGCTTGTCGCAGATTTATTTAAGCCCCCAGGGGCTACTTGATAGCAGAAGGGAATCTGAGTCTTACCGCCTGTTACAATACTCAGATATATTTCCATCCCCTACATCTGAGTACGCATTCAGCCCTGACAGAAAAGCATCACCGGCAACTGCTGTTATTTTTTGCCGGCGTGATTTTTCTGCGGCCTTGAAAAGCTAATTCCAATAATTAGCGTGAGCATAAGTAGAGGTAAAGTTACTTGAAACAGGAGCCCCACTATGACTAATGCAACACATCCCTCAATCGATCTGTCCGCACTCGATTTCGACCCCAATGCCCTGCGTGAGAAATACCGCGTGGAGCGCGATAAGCGCATCCGCAAAGAGACTTCAGGGCAATATCAGGCAGTCACCGGTGATTTCACCCAATACGTTGACGACCCCTATATTGAAGAAGAAATAACGCGAGAGCCTCTCAACGACGAGGTTGAAGTGGTTATCGTCGGTGGCGGTTTTGGTGGCTTACTGGCCGGTGCCCGCTTGCGAGATGCCGGCGTGAAAGATATCCGCGTGATTGAAAAGGGCGGCGATTTTGGCGGCACCTGGTACTGGAACCGTTACCCCGGTGCGCAGTGCGACGTTGAGGCTTATGTGTATTTGCCCCTGCTCGAAGAGCTGGATTTTGTGCCGACAGAAAAATATTCCCACGCGCCGGAAATTCTTGCTCACTCCAAGGCCATAGCGCGTAAATACAATCTTTACGACAACGCCTGTCTGCAAACTGAAATCACCCACATGCAGTGGAATGAAGATTCGGCTCGCTGGATTATCGAAACTAATCGCGGCGATCGCATCAAAGCTCACTATGTCGTCATGTCTAACGGCCCCCTCAATCGCCCGAAATTGCCAGGCATCCCCGGTATTAACGACTTTAAGGGCCATACCTTCCACACCAGCCGTTGGGATTACGACTACACCGGCGGCTCATCCGAAGGTGGCCTCAATAAGCTCAAAGACAAGCGAGTAGGCATTATTGGCACCGGTGCTACTGCGGTGCAGTGTATCCCCCACCTCGGTGAAACGTCCCAGTCGCTGCATGTTTTTCAGCGTACGCCATCGTCCATTGATGTGCGTAATAATCGCGACACTGACCCCGAGTGGGCGAAAAGCCTGCAGCCGGGTTGGCAGCAAAAGCGCATGGACAATTTCAATATTATTACCGCCGGTGGCTTTCAGGACGAAGACCTGGTCAGCGATGGCTGGACCGAGATTTTCCGCAACTTGTCCGGCCCCATACAGCGTAAGCTAAACCCCCATCTGAGCTCGACAGAAGTAGCCGCCGCTCTGGAAATTGCTGATTTTAAGAAAATGAATCAGGTCAGGGCGCGAGTCGATACGATTGTTAAGGACCCTGAAACGGCTGAATTGCTCAAGCCTTACTATCGCCAGTTCTGTAAGCGTCCGGGTTTTCATGATGAATATCTTGCCACCTACAATCTGCCCAATGTAAGCCTCGTTGATACTAAAGGACAGGGCGTTGAGCGAATCACAGAAAAAGGCATAGTCGTTGATGGTGTTGAGTACGAGCTGGACTGCCTGATTTTCGCCACTGGCTTTGAGGTTGGCACCAACTTTACCCAACAATCGGGCTACGACCTGGCCGGCCGTAATGGCTCTACCCTCAGCGAAAAATGGGCCAATGGACTGTCGACTTTCCACGGACTCTACACCCACGACTTCCCCAATGTGTTCACCATGGGGCTCACCCAGACCGGCTTCACTACCAGTATCCCCCATGCTTTGAACGAGCAAGCTAAGCACCTTACCTACGTGCTCAAACACGCCATGGATAATAATGCCCGCACCATTGAAACCACTGTCGAAGCCGAAGACGAATGGATAGCGACCATCAACAAACTGGCCAACCTCGGCAAGCGCTTTTATGCCGAATGTACCCCCGGCTATTACAACGAAGAAGGCAAAGAGAACGGTTCAGGGTTCTTCAGCGGTCAATACGGCGGTGGTGCACCGGAGTTCTTTAAGATTCTCGATGACTGGCGTGATGAAGGGCAGTTGCAGGGTTTGGATATTAAATAACTCTGTAAGGTGAGAGTAGTGTGTCGGTTTATTATGGCGCGCTGCTTGAGTCGGCCTTAGGTAAGCACAGTCCTCTGAAAGCAAGCTTCAATTTTCTGGATCAGTAGCCATTCCATCCATCCCGGCCCCTTTCTCATGCGCATGTAGGAACAGGGTATGGATGATCTGGGTGAGCCTCAGGATATTGCCTATAGTTTGTATTTGGCCCGCGAAGAGTCGAAATGTTTTGCCGGGGCAGGGTTGGCTACTCGGTGGTGGCTTTATCGCCGAGTAAACGACCACGCGGTTTTTCCAAAAGCGGTCTTTCAACGGATGTGGGAAGGCCGTTGTCATTTCAGTGTTGTCTCGTTATATGTTCCGTATTTCTCTCCTTTGCCTGACATTTTTCCATCACCACACTGTGTTAAACTTAGCGTTCAGGTACTAGCCCTGAGGACAAACTATTATTAACAAACTCCGAGCTCCGGGGCTCTAAACATCACCAGCAGTTTAACTCCCTGGTGATTATGAACCCGGCGCCGTGAATGCTGTCTTTGCTCAATGCGATTTGTGTTGGCTGGCAGACGATTCAGAGGGATAGCGGGGAAACCTCCTATCCTCCCGACATTGGAAAGGTGTTTGATATGTTACAAGACTACTTCGGGCGCGAGTTCCGTTACTTGCGCCTGTCTGTCACCGATGTTTGCAACTTTAGCTGCAATTATTGTCTGCCCGATGGCTATCAAGGGGATAGCGGTCGCGAGGGCGGCGGTTTTTTGCGCCTTGAAGAAATTCGCAATATCGCCGCTGCTTTTGCCGAGGCGGGTACCCGCAAAATCCGTATTACCGGGGGCGAGCCCTCGGTGCGTAGCGACTTGCCCGAGATTATTGCCGCTGTTAAACAAACGCCGGGTATTGAAAAAGTGGTGATCACCACCAATGGCTATAAGCTGCCCGAGCGTATTGAGAACTGGATTGATGCCGGCCTCGACGGCCTCAATTTAAGTATCGACAGTCTCGACCCCTCAATCTTTCAGGCAATTACCGGCCATCACCGTTTGCAGGAATTACTCGATGGTCTCGATCGGGCCGCCGAACTTGGCCTGAGTTCGATCAAAGTCAACGCGGTGATGATGCGCGCTTATAACGGCAATCAAATCGACCAGTTCCTCAATTGGGTGAAACACAAACCCCTCACCCTGCGTTTTATCGAGTTAATGCAAACTGGCGATAATGAGGCGTTTTATCAGCGCAATCATGTTTCTGGTGAATCGATTAAACAGCGCCTGTTGAGCGAGGGTTGGGAGCAAGCCCTGTGCGGCAAAGATGCAGGCCCGGCTGAAGAGTTTTACCACCCCGATTATCAGGGCCGTATCGGCTTGATTATGCCCTACAGCAAGGACTTTTGTGCCACGTGTAATCGTCTGCGCATCAGCGCCACGGGCAAGCTTCATTTATGCCTGTTTTCTGATAAGGGCATTGAGCTTCGCCAGCTGCTACAGCACGAAGATCAAAAAGACGAATTAATTGCCTATATGCAGGCGCAGTTAAATGACAAAGAAGTGAGCCACTATTTACAGGACGGTTACACCGGTGGCACCCGCCATCTGGCCATGCTTGGTGGTTAATCAATAAACAGTAAGTGAAGGAGATTAACGGATGGCAAAGAATTACGCGGAAAACTTTCAGCCTTTGACGATCGCAGTATTAACGGTTTCCGACAGTCGCAATGAAGACACCGACACCTCGGGTAAACACCTGGTTGATAGCCTAAAAACGGCGGGCCACCAGTTGGGCGAGAAAGTCATTCTCAAAGATGAGCTTTATCAGATTCGCGCCCTGGTCGCCCGCTGGATAGCCTCGGAAGATATTCAGGTAGTGTTGATTACCGGCGGCACCGGCTTTACCGGACGAGATTCCACTCCCCAAGCGGTTGAGCCTTTGTTTGATGTGACTATCGATGGTTACGGCGAATTGTTTCGCCAGATTTCCTATCAGGATATTGGCACCTCTACCGTGCAGTCGCGGGCATTGGGCGGGCTGTCTAATGGCACTTTGGTGTTCTGTATGCCCGGCTCGACCAATGCTTGTCGCACCGCCTGGGATGGCATTATTGCCCAGCAACTCGACGCCAGCCACCGGCCCTGTAATTTTGTCGCTCAGTTAAAAGCTACCAGCGGTGTTGATTGCGGTAGCCGCGAAGAGCTGGATTAAACAAATTTATTTTAAAGTGTTAGTTAACAGTAAGGCTCAGCCATGTCCGAATTAAGTCATGTTAACCAGGCCGGTGAAGCGGCCATGGTTGATGTCAGTGGCAAAGCGACCACTACACGTATCGCCGTCGCCGAAGGCTATGTGCGCATGCGCGCAGAGACCCTGTCACTAATACAGGAGGGCGGCCACGCCAAGGGTGATGTACTTGCGGTGGCGCGCATCGCCGGTATTCAAGGTGCCAAGCGTTGCCCCGAGTTAATCCCTCTCTGTCACACCCTGTTGCTTTCTAAAGTACAGGTCGATTTCGAAATACAGCTTGAAAATAGTGCTGTTCGGATTGAAACACTGTGTAAGCTGGACGGTAAAACCGGCGTTGAAATGGAAGCGCTTACCGCTGTATCGGTCGCGGCATTAACCCTGTTTGATATGTGCAAAGCTGTTGACCCTGGCATGACCATCGACGGCATTCGTGTATTAACCAAAGAGGGCGGCAAGACCGGCCCCTGGCAGCGTAGCGATGCGAGTATTGGCGGAGAGCCAGGGTGATTAAAATATTATTTTTTGCCCAGCTGCGCGAGATGCTTGAGCTGGAGTCGCTAGAGTTTGACCTGCACCAAGCGATCAGCGTTGGCGAACTCAAGAAACAACTCGCTGAAAAAGGCGGTCGTTGGCAATTGATGTTTGCCGAGCAAGAAGTGTTAGTGGCTGTTAATCAAGTGATTAGCGATGATGACTCTATTTTAAAGGGTGGTGATGAGGTGGCATTTTTTCCACCCGTTACGGGTGGCTGATAGTCTTACTCTGCCACTGCTTTATTGTTAAACCAGGCAGACGATTCCGGCCTATAGAGCAATATCATGGCGGTGACAAAGAGCATGGCTTGTATTAGGCCCAGGCCATTATTCAATAGACTGTGTTTAATGGCATCAAACATCGGCAGAATGGAAAATGGTATTTCCACAATAAGAATAATCAGTAGTGTAATCCTCGCCCAGTTCTGCTGTTTGCTGAGCTGGTAAATAAAATAGCTCGATAGTACAAATGTTAGGGCGTGTATTAAGTGCGTCATGCCAACCGACCTGACTTCGATATGGTTGATGATATTGATGATCATACGGACGACACCAATTGCCACTACACCGTAAAGTAGCTTAACGGCGAGATCGACTTTTTGGGGTAGTGCTGATATCTGTTGATTAGTCATTCGCGGCTTGATCCCTTATATCGATTTAAATAATTAATGGTCTACCTTGTTGTGCTGCTATGGGTGGATTTCAATGGGGGTGCCGCTGTCAACGGATTCCCATACTTGCTGCATATCTTCGTCGCTAAGCGCTATGCAGCCATCGGTCCAGTTAAAAAAACGACTGATTGGCGCGGCCCAGCCCCAGTTGTTGGCCTGACCGTGAATCATAATGTCGCCACCGGGGTCGACACCGAGTTTTCGGGCGGTGCTACGGTCTTTGGAATTTGGGTAGGAAACATGGATCGATTTATAGAAGGCACTGTTTGCGTTTTTATAATCGAGCATATAGGGCCCTTCGGGTGTTTTTTCATCGCCTTGCTGCTGTTTGTGACCGATGGGCTCTGCTCCAAAGGTGACATTGAATTTGGCAAGTACCTCGCCTTTTCTCATAAGAAAGAGGATGCGCTCACTTTTATAGACCGTCACGATATCGGCTTTATCTATGGCGTAAGTTGGCGTAGCGCCTATGAGTAGGCTTTGCAGAATAAAGAGGATTAGAAACCGCTTTGGCATATTGAGTCGTTTCCGTAGCGTTATTCTTTATCGGCCAAAATAATGATGGGTGTGCCTACAGGTGCCCAGTCAAATAAGGCTTTGGCATTATCGTCCGTCAGCCCGATGCAACCCTTCGAGCCCACAGATTCGTTAAGGTAGGCGTGAAGATAGGATCGCAGCACCGACATGTGGGTGCCGTGTATGGCTTTGCCGTCTATGCTGAAAAACATCGAATAGGGCATTTCAGAGCCATAGGCTTTACTGGTGTATTTTTCGTGCTTTCTCAGTACGCCAAAAGTGCCGAGAGTGGTTTCCTTTCCCGGCTGGCCACTAACAATATCGAAGGAATATACCTGCTTGCCGTTTTCCAGGGCAACGAGGGTTTGTGGTTCAATATAGACTCTAATTTCCTTTGCGATATTTTCTTCGGAGCTGCTGACTGTTTGCGTTAGACAAAGAGATATACTCAGACAAGCAAGCCGCCAAAACTGTCGGTAAGGCAGGGAAAAATGTCGCATCGCACACCTCATATTGTCAGGGGAAAAGAAACTGATTTCATGAGCCGGTATATATAGAGGCCTGGTCTTGCAGTTGCCCGGGCCTGATTTCGTTCATTTGTTCAGTGCTTGTTCCAGCGGTAATTGAGCCTTGTGGATCACGCGGTGTTGTAATGCGTGATGTTAGGTTCAATTACCTTTGTTTTAGGTGTGGAAAGCAAGAATAATTTTTTAAGGTTCAATGGGGCAGGGCTTGTCTTTTTATTATTTGAGTTGTTTGTTCATCCGGTCAACCCAGGCCATGCCAATGGCGGAGACAACAAAGGTTAGGTGAATAATCACGTACCACATCAGTTTGTCGTTCTCGATTTCTGTGGCATTCATGAATTTCTTAAGTAAGTGAATCGAAGAGATGGCAATAATTGAAGCGGCGACTTTTTGTTTCAGTGAGCCAGCATCTAATTTTCCCAACCACGATAGTTTTTCATCGCCGTCATCGATATTGATGCGTGAGACAAAATTTTCGTAACCACTTAGCATCACCATGACCACCAATCCGCCGACCAGGGCGAGGTCGACTAAGGATAAAATAACCAGTACCAGGTCTGACTCTGTGGTACTAAAAATAAGTGGGAAGAAGTGTAGTGCTTCCTGGAAGAATTTAAATGTCAATAATACCAAGGCTAAACTTAGCCCGAGATATAAAGGAGCCAGTACCCAGCGAGCTGCGTACAAAAGTTTTTCAATTTTTGCTTCCATGGTAATTCCGATGGCTTTGTTAATGGGCTGGTTGTCTTTCAGCGCAGTGTTTATTTCACTGCTATTAATCGAGGGCTGGGTTTGTTCCAAACACAGGATTATCAGTGCTTGTTTGCTCAGTTGATTCCGACGCCTCAGTTTCAGGTTTGGGTAGGTCTTTCACAATAGGCGCTTTGCTGCGGCTTACTTTAAGTAATAAACCCATCTTCGGGTGGTCGAAATAATGTAGCTTATTGAGTTTAAGGCGACTGGCTTGCTTGAGAAGAATGATTTCTTCAATGTTTCTCTCTACTACATCTACTACATCTACTACATCTACTACATCTACTACATCTACTACATCTACTACATCTAAGGCATCTACGGTTATAGGGTTTAGCACCTTATTGCTGCTTTGTTCTTCAGTTGCTATCTTTGATAGAGCGATAGGTGACGTGGGTGGTTGTGGCCATGGTGTTGGCGCCGGTAGCAGCAGGTCTGTACCGGGAGGGGTTTGCAATGAATATTCCGCCGTTAATGCAGTATTTTCGAGTGGCTGAGGGTTGGTTGATTCCAGGGCTGTAGCGTAACTCACCTGCCAAATATTACTTTCCATATGCAGGTAGCTAGACAGGTAAACACGCAGACTGCCATTGATAGCCGTATTTTTCCCGGCAATATCGATATTGATCCAGGGCGCAGCCGTCGGGGCTAACCCCGGTTGTTGCCAAGCTTTATGGAAGAGCACATTGTAAACACCGGTGCGATTGAGTGAATAAACATCCGGGCCAAGTTCTCGCTCGTCCTCGGGCAGAGCGACAAAACCGGCAAGATTATTGTCGAGGTCAATCACATTTTCGGGGTAGCTCATGACGATATCGCGGGAGGCGAGTTCATCACCAAAGACATCGCGTTGAGTGAAAATAATCACTTCGACCTTGTACCATTTCTGTACGGGCCTGGCCGCTGCCTTGTTGTCATTATCAGTGTCGCTAGCGTGGCTGAGGCTCGCCAGTAGTGTTAATAGCGACAGTGTTACTGAGGCTATTAATTTTGTCGGTAGATTCATTAAGCAACCTGTTTTTGTTGGGGCGCGAGTAGCTCGAGTAATTCTTCGCAGTTTTGTAGCCGCTCTTCGGCCGTGTGCATATCAACGTTATAACGTAATTGTGTCGCACCCTGTAGTCGAAAGATATCGCCTTGCTGCTGCACCAGTGCAACGATGGTCATCGGTTCGACGGCGGTTTCTTTGCCAAATTCAACGGTGCCACCACCGGCACCGGCCTGTAATTTGACGATGCCCAGTTGTTCGGCACGATGGCGCAGGCTGGTAACGCGGAACAGGTTTTTAACCGGGTCGGGCAAGAGGCCGAAGCGGTCGATCATTTCAACTTGTAACTCGCGTAGCTGGGCGGCATTTTCGGTACTGCCGATGCGTTTATAAAGAATCAGACGGGTGTGAATGTCGGGCAAATAATCGTCAGGGATGAGTGCGGGGATATTGAGATTAACATCGACCACGGGATTGAGGGCGCTGTCGATGTCCGGCGTTTTACCGTCGCGAATGGCGTTCACGGCGCGTTCGAGTAAATCCATGTACAGCGAAAAGCCAATACTGTGAATGTGCCCGCTTTGACCATCGCCGAGTAATTCACCGGCACCACGTATCTCTAAATCGTGTGTGGCGAGGGTAAAGCCGGAGCCCAATTGGTCGGCGGCGCTAATGGCTTCGAGTCGCTTGCGGGCATCGGTGCTCATTTGCTTGGGGTCGGGCGTGAGTAAATAGGCGTAAGCCTGATGGTGGGAGCGTCCAACGCGGCCGCGCAACTGGTGCAGCTGCGCAAGACCGAGTTTGTCGGCCCTGTCGATAATAATAGTGTTGGCGCTGGGCACGTCGATGCCGGTTTCGATAATCGTGGTGCAGACCAAAATATTGCAGCGCTGGTGATAGAAGTCGGCCATGACTTTTTCCAGATCGCGCTCGCGCATTTGGCCGTGGGCAATATCGATGCGCGCCTCGGGCAGCATGGCTTGAAGTTCACTGGCCGTGCGCTCGATACTCTTCACCTCGTTGTGCAGGTAGTAAACCTGCCCGCCACGCAGTACCTCGCGCAGTATCGCCTCGCGTACCACGCGGGTTTCATTTTGATGAACAAAGGTTTTAACGGACAGGCGTCGCGCCGGTGGCGTGGCAATAATGGATAAATCGCGAATGCCACCCATGGCCATATTGAGGGTGCGGGGGATGGGGGTGGCGGTGAGGGTGAGAATATCGACCTCGCTGCGCAGTGATTTGAGTTTCTCTTTTTGATTAACCCCAAAGCGATGTTCTTCATCGATAACCAGCAGGCCGAGGTCGCGGTATTTGATTTTGCTGTTCAGCAATTTATGGGTGCCGATGAGAATGTCGATGTCGCCGCTGGCGGTTTTCTCGAACACAGCATCGTGTTCTTTCGCGGTTTTAAAACGAGAAATTACTTCGATATTGACCGGCCAGTTGGCGAAGCGGTCATTGAAATTGTCGTGGTGCTGCTGGGCGAGCAGGGTCGTCGGCACCAGTATGACAATCTGCTTATTGTTGCTGACGGCAATAAAGGCAGCGCGCATGGCGACTTCGGTTTTACCAAAACCGACATCGCCGCAAATTAGTCTATCCATGGGCTGGTCGCCGGTCATATCGGCGCACACGGCCTCGATGGCATCGAGCTGATCGGGGGTCTCTTCAAAGGGGAATTCGGCGGAAAAGGTGCGGTAGTCGTCGGTCGACATTTCGTAGTTAAAGCCTTCGCGGGCCTCGCGGCGGGCGTAAATATTGAGCAGCTCGGCGGCGGTGTCGCGAATCTGTTTTGCGGCTTTTTCTTTGGCCTTTTGCCAGCGTTCGCTACCCAATATATGTAGCGGGGCTGTATCGGCATCGCCACCGCTGTAACGGCTGATTAAATGCAGGTTGGCCACGGGCACGTAAAGCTTGGCCTCGTTGGCGTAGTGTAATTCGAGAAACTCCAATGGCTCGCCGTCCATTTCCATGGTGGTTAAACCGGCGTAGCGACCGACGCCGTGATCGATGTGTACCACCGGTGCACCGATTTGCAGTTCGGTGAGGTTTTTAACAATTTGCTCGGCGCCTTCTTTCTGCCGGGAGCGACGGCGGCGCTGCAGAATTTGCTGGCCAAATAATTCACTTTCGCTAATTAAATTAACCGCGGGTGTGTCGAGTTGCAAGCCGCGCTCGAGGGGGTAGACGGTAATACAGATTGAGGCTTTATCGTCACAAAAGGCCTGCCATGAATCGACGGCGCTGGGTGTTACGCCAATGCCTGTTAATAGCTCCAGTAATACTTCGCGGCGGCCGGGGGACTCGGCGCAAAATAGGGTGCGCGCTTCGGTCTCCAAAAGAAAAGTGTCGAGTTTATCGAGGGGCTGGCTGGCCTTGCTGTCGATACTGAGTTCGGGCAAGAGCTGGGTGGCAAAGTTATAGTTGGCGCTGGCGGCTTCAAGGCTCTGGTATTGAATGTCGGTGCGCGGCAGCTTGCCGATGGCGCCGAATAATTCATCAACCGGCATAAACAGTTGGGCAGGTTTGAGCAATGGTCGTGTGGGGTCAACGCCATAGGATTCGTAGCGGTCGGCAGCTTCATGCCAAAAGCTGCTGGCGGCAGTATTAATTTCGCTATCGGCAAATAACAGGGTGTTGGCGGGCAGGTGTTCAAACAGGGTGGCGGTGTGCTCGAAAAACAGGGGTAAATAATATTCGATGCCGCTGGGCGTATTGCCGCTACGAATGTTTTGATAAAGGGTGCAATCGCGGGGGTCGGCATCAAATTGCAGATGCCAGTTGTCGAGAAAACGCTTGGTGCCAGCGTCGGTTTGCGGGAATTCTTTCGCTGGCAGCAGGGCGATGCTGTCGGTTTTCTCCAGCGTCAGTTGGCTCTCGGCATCAAAGCTACGCAGGGTTTCTATTTCATCGTCGAACAGGTCGATGCGAAAGGGGTGTTTTGAACCCATGGGAAAAACATCGATCAGCGCGCCGCGTACTGCGTATTCGCCGTGCTCATAAACCGTGTCGACGCAGTGGTAGCCGGCCCGTTGGAATTGTTGGCGCAGGGCGTCGATGTCGAGCTTTTCACCGACCTTGTAAACAAAGCTATTGCCGGCGATATAACTGGCGGGGGGTAAACGATGCATGGCGGTGGAGGCCGGTACGACGAGTACGCCGCGTTTCACCTCTGGCAGCAGATGCAGGGTTTGCAGGCGCTCAGAAATAATATCCTGGTGTGGTGAAAATAAATCGTAGGGCAGGGTCTCCCAGTCGGGCAGGTGCAGCACCGGCAGCTCTTCATCGTCGCTGAAAAACTGTAATTCCTGCTCCAGAGCGGCAGCGGCCTTTGCTGATTCTGTCAGCACCAGGGTTAAACCATCGTGTTTTTTTGCCGCCGACATAATGGCCAGGGATTTGGCGGCGCCGTAGAGTTGTCCCCAGTGGCGACGGTCGCCCGCTTTGGCGGCGGCGGGGGTGGTGAATTCAGATTGTGGCATTGGCAATAATTCGAAGAGGCGTCATAAAAATTGATTGGAAATAACAGTACTATTGTACCGGCGTGCTTGCGGGACGTCATGCTATGACGTGAATCAATTAATGTAAATCGACGGTAACGGTATTAATTATGATGAGGTTTTCTTTTCTTGCTTGAGATGATTGTCGCTATGGCTCGCCAATGGTCTTGTGCTGATAGGGGATCAAGTCCTGTTAGCGTCTTGTTATTGGTCTTTCTCAGTCTACTCATGGTTGCTTGCGGGGACTTGACCTTTCGACCGCAAAACCTGGTGAAAAGCGATATCGATCTGGTTACTGATTTGTATTATCGGGAAACCCAGAGTTTGATGCGTGAATTGACTGTGAAGTTGTACAAGCGCAATCCGGCGCAGCTGAGGCGCGGCCCTGGATACAGCGTCAAACAGCGGATCGACCAGCTTTTTTCGCAAGCGGGGTCTGTACCCTATGAAGAGCTATCTTTCCCACGGGGTACGGATGCTCTCGAGTTAGCGCTGTCATCTGGTTATAAAGGTGATCGCGTGATGGCGATGATGGCGGGTCTGAATGGCATGATTCGCCACGCCTACGGCTATAAGGATGAGTTTTTTATGTTTGATACGCTCGACCAGCAAAAGCTTTACGAAAGTGCGCGCAATGTTGAAATATTGGTTTGGCGTTTGGCTCATTCAAGTAGTGGCGGAAGGCCTCTATTGCTGACAAACAGCGTGTCAGGCGAAGCGACAAACTTGAGCTTTGAGCGGCTGTTTGGCAAGTTGATCTCGAGCCAGGACATGATGGCGGTGGTTGTGGCTCTCAAAAATGAACGATTGATCAAGCGAACCGCGCAAAATGTGGCCGCATTGGTGTTTTTCCCTCTCTAGGCCCGTTGCACTTAGGCAGGTGAATCACGATAATAGCGGCCCAATTCATAAGCTATTGCTTTTTGGCAGCTTATTCTCCGCGGCGCTTTCAAAGGCCCTCACTTTAGCAACCCTTGAAAGCAGGTAATACAACGTGAATCGACCGCAACCGACTGACTTCTTTAAAGACTGGAAAGAGCGCGAAGCACTGGCAGAGGCAATGATCCCTTTGATCGGCAAACTCTACCGTGAGAACAATATTTCGCTCTATATGTATGGACGCAATATGGTGAATTTGTCGGTCACCGACCTGATGAAGGTACACCGCTTTGTACGCCAGATTGAGCATAATGAGTTGTCGGAGTTCGAAACGTTTCCGATGATTACCGCGCTGGTGGAAATGGGCATTGGCCCGGCACATATCGATATCGGTAAGTTGACAGTGACTTATCAGGAGAAGGGTGAGGGGCGCGATCCCAAGGCCTTTCTGACCGAAGAAATGAGCGCAATGATCGCCAAAAAACAAAAGCCGCTGTCTGAACCACAGGATGTAGTGCTCTATGGTTTTGGTCGCATTGGCCGTTTAGTGGCGCGCTTGTTGATTGAAAAAGCCGGCGGTGGTGATTTGCTGCGTCTGCGCGCTATTGTGGTGCGCAAGGGCAAGAGCGATAACGATCTGGTGACACGCGCCAGTTTGCTGCGTCGCGACTCGGTACACGGTTCTTTTAAAGGCACCATTCGTGTTATCGAAGAAGAGAACAAGCTGATTTGCAACGGCAATGAAATCCAGGTGATTTATGCCAACTCGCCAAGCGAGGTAGATTACACCGACTACGGTATCAACAATGCCATCGTTATCGATAACACCGGTGTGTGGCGTGACGAGAAAGGCCTCGGTCAGCACCTCGAGTGTAAAGGTGTCAGCAAGGTCATGCTGACGGCACCGGGTAAGGGCGATATTCCGAATATTGTTTACGGTGTTAACGATAATGAGATAAATGCTGATAGTAAGATTATATCGGCGGCCTCCTGCACCACCAATGCCATCGTGCCCGTGCTGCGCGCACTGCTCGATGAGTACGGTGTGGAGCGTGGTCACGTTGAAACGGTTCACGCTTATACCAATGATCAAAACTTGATCGATAACTATCACTCCGGTGCCCGACGTGGTCGCAGTGCCGCCTTGAATATGGTGTTGACCGAAACCGGTGCTGCTAAGGCCGTGGCTAAAGCCATCCCTCAGCTTGAGGGTAAGTTGACGGGCAATGCGATTCGCGTACCCACGCCCAACGTCTCGATGGCCATTCTCAATCTACGTTTGGGTCGTGAGACCAATCGTGAAGAGTTGAATGAATTTATGCGTCGCAGTGCTCTGTTCTCGCCATTGCAGCAGCAAATCGGCTATACAATTTCGAGTGAAGCGGTATCGACGGACTTTGTTGGTGATCGTCACGCCTGTATTTTTGATTCCCAGGCGACCATTGTCGATGGCGATAATTGCGTACTTTATTGCTGGTACGACAATGAGTTTGGTTACAGCTGTCAGGTATTGCGTTGTTTGGAGCAAATGGCAGGCGTACGCTGGCCCATGTTTCCATCCGCGCATTAAAAGCTTGGGTCGGTGTTAGAGCGTTAGCAAGTTGCTGGCGCTCTGGTAAATAGGCGTCGACCTCTTTATAATTTCCGCCCGATTGTGCCGGTCAATATCCCTTTTTTAGTGTATTGATCGGTATGCCCCCTGAAATACTGCGTTTGCTCCCTGTTTTATAGAGCAAGCTTTTTTTCTGTGTGGGGCAAAATATTATGTTAACTGTGAGAGCGCTTTCTATGATCAAGATCCGTAGAGGATTAGACCTACCAATTACTGGTGCGCCACAACAAACCATTCACGATGCCCCCAGTGTCAGCAATGTTGCATTGCTCGGCCCTGATTATGTGGGTATGAAGCCATCCATGTTGGTGCGTGAAGGTGAGCGGGTGAAGTTGGGCCAGGCTCTGTTTAGCGACAAGAAAATTCCCGGTGTGCACTACACTTCCCCCGGTGCCGGTGTGGTTAAAGCCATTAACCGCGGCGAGCGTAGAGTACTACTGTCAGTGGTTGTCGAGCTTGATGGCGACGAAGCTGAGTCCTTCGCCAGCTACCAGGCCGGTGACTTGGCTTCTCTGGATAGAGCCAAGGTTGTCGACAACCTGCTGGCTTCTGGTCTGTGGACGGCGCTACGCACGCGACCCTATTCAAAGGCACCTGCGGTTGACGCAGTGCCCAGTTCAATTTTTGTCACCGCCATGGATACCAATCCACTGGCGGCTGATCCGGCGCTAATTCTGGCCGGTCAGGAAGAGGCTTTCAGCAATGGTTTAACCCTGCTGACGCGTTTGACGGAAGGTGCCGTTAACCTTTGCACGGCGCCAAGTGCGACTATCCCCACGGTGGCTGGCGTCACTCAGCATGAGTTTTCTGGCCCTCACCCCGCAGGTTTGGCCGGTACTCACGTGCACTTTGTTGATCCGGTTAGCGACTCAAAGCAAGTCTGGACTATCGGTTATCAGGACGTTGTCGCTTTCGGCCAGTTGTTCACCACAGGTCGTTTGCCCGTGGAGCGTGTTGTCGCTCTGGCAGGCCCTCAAGTTAAAGAGCCCAAATTACTGCGTACCCGCCTCGGCGCCGATCTCGGTGAAGTGTTGGCTGGCGCCTGTAAAGAAGGCAGTAACCGCGTTGTCTCGGGTTCAGTCTTGTCGGGTAACAAGGCCGGTGGCTCACTGGCTTTTCTCGGTCGCTTTCATAACCAAGTGTCTGTGCTGGAAGAGGGCGCCGAGCGAATCTTTATGAAATACATGTCGCCGGGTCCGAATCTGCATTCTTCACTGCCGATTTATCTCTCCAGTTTGGCGAAAGGTAAGTTGTTCAACATGAATGCCAGTACCAATGGCAGCGAGCGTGCGATGGTGCCTTTAGGCAACTACGAAAACATTATGCCGCTCGATATTTTACCCACTCAACTACTACGCGCATTAGTGGTTGGTGATACTGAAATGGCCCAAAAGCTAGGTTGTCTTGAGCTCGATGAAGAAGACCTGGCGCTGTGTACCTACGTTTGTGTGGGTAAATATGAATACGGCCCCATTTTGCGTGACAATTTGGCGCGCATTGAGAAGGAGGGTTAGGCCATGGGTTTGAGAAAACTTCTAGATTCCATAGAACCGCATTTCCATAAGGGCGGTAAGTACGAAAAATGGTATGCGCTCTATGAAGCGGCCGATACGATTTTTTATTCGCCCTCTAGCGTTACCAAAACAGGCTCCCACGTGCGCGATGGCATCGACCTGAAACGGGTGATGATCACCGTTTGGTTGGCCGCTTTCCCGGCGATGTTTTACGGCATGTACAACCTGGGCTTCCAGGCTAATACTGCGATGGCCGCTATGGGCAGCAGTGAAGTTGCCGGTTGGCATGGTGCGTTGATCGGCATGTTTGCCGGTCAGGATCCCGCCAGTATCTGGGATTGCTTTATCTACGGTGCGGTGTTCTTTGCGCCTATCTATATGGTGACCTTTATTGTCGGTGGCTTCTGGGAAGTGCTCTTCTCAGTCGTGCGGGGTCACGAAATTAACGAAGGTTTTTTCGTTACCTCCATTCTCTACGCGCTGATTTGCCCGCCCGACCTACCGTTGTGGATGGTGGCGTTGGGTATTAGTTTTGGTGTGGTGATCGGTAAGGAGATCTTCGGTGGTACCGGTAAGAATTTCCTCAATCCGGCACTCACCGGCCGCGCTTTTGTGTTCTTTGCCTATCCGGCCGCGATGTCGGGTGATGCAGTTTGGACAGCCGTTGACGGCTTCACCGGTGCAACCGCCTTGTCGGTTATCGCCAGTGACGGCATGGCAGCACTGCAAACCGAAATGACCTGGATGGATGCCTTTATCGGTCGCATTCCCGGTTCAGTGGGCGAGGTGTCTACGATTGCCATCTTACTTGGCGGTGCATTGCTGCTGTTCGCTCGCATTGCTTCCTGGCGCATTATGCTCGGGGTGATGCTCGGCATGTTTGGCGTATCGACCCTCTTTAATATGATTGGCTCTGACGTTAACCCGATGTTTGCGATGCCCTGGCATTGGCACCTGGTGGTGGGTGGCTTCGCTTTCGGTATGGTGTTTATGGCGACCGACCCCGTGTCGGCCTCTATGACCAATGCCGGCAAGATGTGGTTTGGTGGTTTGATCGGTGTCATGGTGGTGTTGATTCGAGTCACTAACCCGGCCTTCCCCGAAGGCATGATGTTGGCTATTTTGTTCGCCAATCTCTTTGCGCCATTGATCGATCATTTTGTGGTCCAGTCAAATGTAAAACGGAGGCTCGCACGTGTTTAATAAAGATACCGTTGGTGGCACGCTCAGCGTTGCCCTCATCCTTTGTGTGGTGTGCTCGATT
Source organism: Candidatus Reddybacter sp. (assembly GCA_041277045.1). GTDB lineage: Bacteria > Pseudomonadota > Gammaproteobacteria > Pseudomonadales > Porticoccaceae > Reddybacter. The sequence continues at coordinate 50,575 of JBGFSY010000003.1, forward strand.
GTTGTTGCATCCTCGGCGGTTTTGCTGCGCCCCATGCAGCAGGCCAACAAAGACCTCGATCGAAAAACCAATATCCTCGCAGCGGCCGGTTTGCTGAAAGAGGGTGTCAGTGTTGATAGCCAGTTTGAAGATATTACGGTGCGAGCCGTTGATCTGAATACGGGTGAATTCACCGATGCTGTCGATGTGGCAACCTACAATCAACGCAAGGCCAGTAAAGATCCGGCCCAGTCTGAAGAGCTGGCTGGTAGCGATGATCTAGCGAAAATTTCACGCCGTGCCAATGTCGCTACCGTCTATATCGTCGAAAATGCTGAGGGCATCGACAAGGTGATCCTGCCGATTAAGGGTTACGGCCTGTGGTCAACGCTGTATGGCTTTATCGCTCTAGATGGTGACTTGAACACTGTTGCCGGCCTCGGCTTTTACGAGCACGCCGAAACACCGGGCCTGGGTGGCGAAGTTGACAATCCCTTATGGAAAGCCAAGTGGGTCGGTAAAAAGGTCTTTGATAGTGAGGGCAAAACGGCTCTGGCTATTATTAAAGGCACGGTCGATACCAGCCGTGATGGCAGCGAGTACCAGATTGATGGTTTATCCGGTGCCACCTTGACGAGTGTTGGTGTGAGTAACTTAATTCAGTTTTGGTTGGGTGATAATGGTTTTGCGCCGTTTTTAGCCAAACTTAAAGAAGGGGAGGCGTAATCATGACGGAAAAAACAAAAGATATTCTGTTTAAGCCGGTCGTTGAAAACAATCCAATTGCCCTGCAAATTTTGGGTATTTGTTCTGCACTGGCGGTAACCTCGCAGCTGTCGGTGGCCCTGGTGATGTGTTTGGCACTGACGGTGGTTACGGCATTTTCCAACTTTTTTGTCTCGCTGGTGCGCAATTACATTCCCGGTAATATTCGTATTATCGTGCAAATGACCATTATTGCCTCGCTGGTAATTGTCGTCGACCAGGTGCTCAAAGCCGTAGCCTACGATACGAGCAAGCAATTGTCGGTGTTTGTCGGACTGATTATTACCAACTGTATAGTCATGGGTCGTGCCGAAGCGTACGCCATGAAAAACCCGCCAGTGGCGAGCTTTCTTGACGGCATCGGCAACGGTCTGGGTTACAGCTTGATTTTGATCGTTCTAGCCGTGGTACGTGAACTCTTTGGTTCTGGCTCTCTCCTGGGCTTCCAAATACTGCCCGTGGTCAGTACCGGTGGTTGGTATGTACCCAACGGTCTTCTGCTCTTGCCGCCCAGTGCTTTCTTTCTAATTGGCGGCTTTATCTGGGTACTGCGTACCTTCAAGAAGGATCAAGTTGAAGCGGCTGATTTTGAAATGGCGCCCAATACTCGAGCGGAGGTGGCGTAATGGCTGAGTATCTAAGTTTATTTATTCGTTCAGTTTTCATTGAGAATATGGCACTGAGCTTCTTCCTCGGTATGTGTACCTTATTGGCCATCTCGAAGAAAATTGAAGCAGCAATTGGTTTGGGGATTGCGGTGGTTGTCGTATTGGCCGTCACTGTTCCAGTTAACAACCTGCTTTATACCTACTTGCTGGCCGAGGGCGCATTGGCCTGGACTGGCATCGAGAGCATGAAAACGGTTGATCTGAGCTTTCTAGGTCTGCTGAGCTATATCGGTGTGATCGCGGCCATCGTGCAAATTCTGGAAATGGTTCTCGATCGCTATATGCCAGCCTTGTACAACACCCTCGGTGTTTTCCTACCGCTGATCACTGTTAACTGCGCCATTATGGGTGCATCACTGTTTATGGTTGAACGCGACTATGACCTTGGTGAGAGCGTCGTGTACGGCGTTGGTGCGGGCATTGGTTGGGCGCTGGCTATCGTCGCCCTGGCGGGTATTCGTGAAAAGCTTAAATATAGTGATATGCCCCATGGTCTACGTGGTCTCGGTGGCGCATTTATGATTGTTGGCTTGATGTCCCTGGGCTTTATGTCCTTCGGCGGCATGAACCTGTAAGACGAGGTAGAGAATTTTATGAATATGGAAAATATAACCATCATTCTTGGCGTCGCGATGTTTACCGGCATTGTGCTGGGACTGGTTGCTTTTATCCTGGCAGCAAGATCGCGCCTGGTGAGTAGTGGCGACGTGACGATTGAAATTAACGGCGAGAAAACAGTGACCTCACCGGCTGGTGACAAACTACTGCAAACCCTGGCGGCCAACGATTTATTCCTGGCCTCGGCCTGTGGCGGCGGCGGTAGTTGCGCCCAGTGTAAGTGCATTGTGACTGAGGGTGGCGGTTCCATTCTGCCCACGGAAGAAGTGCATTTCACCCGTCGTGAAGCGGCTGAAGGCTGGCGTTTATCCTGTCAGGTGCCGGTTAAGCAAGACATGAAAATTGTTGTTCCCGAAGAAGTTTTCGGTGTTAAACAGTGGGAATGTGTTGTTGAGTCCAATCCCAATGTGGCGACCTTTATTAAAGAGTTGACGCTGCGCTTGCCTGAAGGCGAGAGCGTTGACTTCCGCGCCGGTGGTTATGTGCAGCTCGAAGCACCCGCCCACCACATTAAGTTTAGCGACTTCGATATTGAAGAAGAATATCGCGGTGACTGGAACCACTTTAATTTCTTCGACCTCGAGTCGAAGGTCGATGAGCCGGTGATTCGCGCCTATTCTATGGCCAATTACCCCGAAGAGCAGGGCATCGTAAAGTTTAATATTCGCGTTGCTGCGCCACCACCGCGCACACAGGGTTTGCCCCCCGGGCAGATGTCTTCCTATGTCTTCAGCCTGAAGCCGGGTGACACGATTACGGTTTACGGTCCCTTCGGTGAGTTCTTTGCCACTGATACCGACAAAGAAATGATTTTTGTCGGCGGTGGTGCGGGTATGGCACCCATGCGTTCGCACATCTTCGATCAGCTCAAGCGTTTAAACAGCACGCGTAAAATGAGCTTCTGGTACGGCGCTCGCAGCTTGCGCGAAATGTTCTATCAGGATGAGTACGACATGCTGGCCAAAGAGAACGATAACTTTGAATGGCATATCGCTCTATCTGAGCCCCAGCCCGAAGATAACTGGGATGGTCTGACCGGCTTTATCCACAATGTACTTTTCGAGGAATATCTCAAGGCGCACGAAGCGCCAGAAGATTGCGAGTACTACATGTGTGGGCCACCGATGATGACCGCGGCAGTAATTCAATTGCTGCACAGTCTGGGTGTGGAGGATGACCATATCTTCCTCGATGACTTCGGCGGTTAATGCGATGATCTTTCGCGCTAGAACGGGGCCTTTATCGGCCTCTTTTTTGTTTCTGCTGGCTTGTATTAGTCTGCTGTCGTCTTGTACCCATAAAGATATTGATTTGTCCTTTGCCGGGCAGACCATGGGTACCAGCTACCACATTACTGTGGTGACCGACGCTGGACGCTTTCCCGATGGGGTTGAAGACGAGGTAGCCGAGTTACTTACCCAGCTCGACCACTCAATGAGCACATACAAGGCAGATTCTGAGCTAAACAACTTGAATCGCCTTGCGGTTGGCGAAGAGCTAAGTATTAGTGCTGATCTGTGGCAGGTTCTGCAAGGTGCCCAGCATATTCACGCTTTAACACGCGGTGCCTTCGACCCCACCGTCGGCCCCCTGGTTGATCTTTGGGGTTTCGGGCCTCGGGATACGGGCGATAGAATCCCTTCTGAGACTGAAATTAATGCTTTGATGTCACAGGTTGATCTTGGGCAATTGCGCCTGGGCAGCGACAATAAAGTCAGTAAGCTAGCTGAAATCGATCTCGATTTATCGGCCATTGCCAAGGGCTATGCGGCCCAGCAAGTTGCCGCTTTACTTAAAATGCAGGGTTTTAGTAACTTCCTGGTTGAAGTGGGTGGTGAATTACAACTCGCGGGACATAACCGCAAGGGCACGCCCTGGCGTATTGCCATTGAAGTGCCGAGCTTGCTACAGGGAGAGGTTGAAAAGGTTATCGCGCTCAGTGATATTGGTGTTGCGACATCGGGTGACTACCGCAATTACTTTGAGCGCGAGGGTGTGCGTTATTCCCACACCATAGACCCGCGTACCGGTAAACCGATCACTCATAATCTCGCGTCGGTGACGGTATTGGCAGATACGGCCGGGGTCGCCGATGCGCTGGCGACGGCATTTATGGTGATGGGTGCTGAAAAAACGCTTGAGCTGGCGGGGCAGCGGGATATTCCCGTCTATCTGCTGGTCAAAACTGCTGATGGTTTTCAGGCAAGCCATAGTGCTGCCTTTAAGTCTTATCTGGATGGAGCTGAATAATGTTTGAATTCGTTTTTGCCTTTTTCTTTTTATTACTGCTGGTTGCAGGTATGTCTCTGGGTGTGATTTTCTCGAATAAACCTATCAAAGGTACCTGCGGGGGCATCGCTGCACTGGGTCTGGATCGCAGTTGTGATATTTGTGGTGGTGATACGAAGAAGTGTGATGAAGAGCAGGAGCGTGTGGCGTCCCTACCGGGTGGCTTATCTACCGAGTTGAGCTACGACGCGACACAAAAGTCCGGCAGATAAGTTAGAAAAGATTATTCGGCTGCATTGTCGAGGTTTTGTGCTGTGTGCTTGAGCACACTGTGCAGAACGCGCTCATATTCAAAGTAGACCATGTAATCGCGGTACTGCCAGGATGAAATGGGTGGCTCGCCAACGGCATCGTTCATCGCTTCGGGAGCGCCGAACTGCTCTTGTACACTGTCGCGAGTTTGGCCGTTTCTGGGCATGACCATGTCTTGCTTACTGGCCGCTTGAGTACCGACGGGGACTTTTATCACCTCGGCGAATGAAGCTTGCGCAATAAAGGCAGTGGTTAAAATAATAGCGAATAGCTTTCCCATAATTTGCTCTCCTTTGGGTGGCATAAAATACTTGAAGGCCATGATTATAGACACTGTCAATATCGAAAGTACAAGGTTTGGGCGCTGATATGCCGAATCAATCAAGATTTTTTATCCTGGTGCTGTCTTTTGTGTTGTTCAAGGTTTTTGCATTTGTTAGTAAAAGAACGCGTTATAGTCATTTCTATTTAAGTTTGGCGAACATTAAATGATTTCTCGCCTTCCTGTTTTTATCGGTCTGCGCTATATCACCAGTGGGCGTGCTGACGGTTTCGGCTCCTTTGTCTCGCTGTTTTCTTTCCTGGCGATGAGTCTCGGGGTGATGGTGCTGATCCTTGTTCTGTCGGTGATGAATGGTTTTGACCGGGAGATTAAAACCCGCCTACTTGAAGTTATCCCCCACGCGACGATCAACGTGCCAGAGGGGCTTGAAGACTGGCAGGCGCTGGCTAGCTCTTTGGATCAACCTGGGCTGGCTGCCTCCATTCCCTATATAGAAGGCCAGGCTATGCTCACCTCCGCGTCGCACTTTCAAGGCGTGAGTGTGCAGGGCGTGTTGCCCCGTGCCAGTGATCCGCCTGCTGTTTCCGGCCCCAATGCTCTGACATCCCAGGTCGAAAAACTGCAAGCGGGTGGCTATGGTGTGGTCCTGGGTTCGTTGCTGGCGAGAAGCCTCGGTGTTCGAGTCGGCGACCGTCTATTGCTCACTCTACCTGAATTATCGGTCACCCCGCTGGGTGTATTTCCACGGGTCAAACAAGTGACCGTACTCGGTGTTTTTCAGGTGGGGGCGCAAATTGATAGCGGCGTTGCTTTTATGCATATCAAAGATCTCGGCCGTTTGTTGCGCATGGGTAATAAAGTCAGCGGCTTACGATTGTTTTTTACTGATCCTTTTACGATGTCCGGTCTACCCTCTCTGCGGGATAAAGTTAACGCCAAGGGCTATCAACTCGAGACCTGGCAGCAATCGATGGCTCAGCTGTTTCAGGCGATTCGCACAGAGAAAACAGTGGTTGGCCTACTGCTGTCGGTGATCATCGGGGTCGCCGCTTTTAATATCGTTGCCAGCCTGGTGCTGATGGTGAATGAAAAGCGCAAAGACATTGCCGTGCTACGCAGCCTCGGCATGATGCCGGCGAGCATCGCCGCCATCTTTAGAACCCAGGGTGGTGTTACGGGTGTCTTGGGTGTTGCCTGTGGCGTTATTGCCGGTTGTCTGCTGGCGCCGAATATTGGTTCCATAGTGGCCTTTCTGGAAAGTTTGGCGGGTGCTCAGGTGTTTGATCCCGAGCTGTATTTTATCACTGCCCTACCTTCGCACTTACAGTGGCTCGATGTCATTGTGGTGGGATCACTGGGCGTCATCTTAAGTGTGCTGGCCACCCTGTACCCGGCCTGGCGAGCCGGGAAAGTACCGCCGGCCGAAGCCCTGCGTTATGAGTAGCTGGAGAGTTGATGAATAGCCATAGTAATAATCAGCCGGTTATCGATTGCCGTGTATTGTGCAAATCCTATATAGAGGGTGGTAATCAGCTCGCGGTGCTGTCGAATATTAATTTGACCATTAAAGCGGGTGAAAAACTGGCCATTATTGGCGTCTCCGGTTCCGGTAAGTCTACGCTATTGAATATGCTTGGAGGCCTGGATGAGGTGAGCAGTGGCGAGGTCATTGTCAGTGGCCACAGTTTTGCGACCATGAGTGAGTCACAATCAGCCGCTTGGCGCAACCATGAACTCGGTTTCGTCTATCAATTTCATCATTTGTTGGGCGAGTTTACGGCCCTTGAGAATGTTGCCATGCCGCTCTTAATCGGTGGTGTAAAACGCAACGAAGCACAGCGATGTGCCAAGGCAATACTTCAGCGTGTTGGTTTAGGCGAGCGCCTTAAACATAAACCATCGACCCTTTCGGGTGGCGAACGTCAAAGGGTTGCCATTGCTCGAGCTCTAGTGTCTGAGCCATCCTGTGTGTTGATGGATGAACCGACGGGGAATCTCGATGCCGATACGGCTGAAACTGTGCTTCAGCTCTTGCTCGAACTCAATGCTGAGCTAGGCATCAGCTTTGTCATTGTCACCCACGATAGAGATATCGCCGCCCGTATGGATCGTGTGTTGGTATTGGAGAAGGGTGAGTTGCACGAGTCCCCACTTTAATGCGCCGCTACCCACTTTTTATCGGCCGACGTTTCTTTAGCGCTGGTTCTTCCCGTAGCGGCACGAATAAGCAGCTGGCTTCATTTATCGCGCTATTGGCTATTAGCGGTTTAGTGCTGGGTGTGGCTCTGATGATTATCGTGCTCTCTGTGATGAATGGTTTTGATAAGGAGATGCGTACCCGCGTGCTGGGTGTTGTTCCCCATATCCAACTTTTTACACCGGGCGGCGTCAGCGATTGGCGGGTATTGGCGGAAAAGATTAGCCAGGCGCCGCAGGTTAGGGACGTAAAGCCTTTTACCCAGCTTGATGGCATGTTGAATTTTCGCGGTCGTACTCAGGCGGTACAGCTGCTAGGCACCACGGGCGATGGCCTGGGTGAAGGTTTTAGTCTGAAGGAAGGTAGTGTTGCTTACTCAAAGCTGGGTGCTAATGAGATTTTGCTGCCCCTGCCATTGCTTGAAAAACTGGCTGCAAAAACCGGCGATAGTATTACTCTAATTATCCCCGGCCAGGTTACCGAGGGCCGTCAGGCCTTGCCCAAAGCGCGCGTCTTTAAGCTAGCGGGTATCTACCAAACCCACACAACAGTCGATGCCCGAATGGCATTGGTGAGCCTGCAAACGGCCAGCACGCTGTTAGGCCTTCAAGGGCGGATTGGTGGCCTTCGTCTTAAGGTTGATGATGTGTTTAATACCCGACAAGTTGCTTATCACTTGTTGCGGCAATTACCCGAAGGCTTCCGTTTTACCGACTGGCTGCAAACCCACGGCAACCTCTATCAGGCGATTCAAATGTCTCGCAAGCTGGTCGGCTTGCTGGTGTTTCTGGTGATCGCCATTGCGGTATTTAATATTGTTTCAATGCTGGTGATGACCGTGGTTGAAAAGCGTGGTGATATCGCCGTGCTAAAAACTCTGGGTGCGACCAACGCTGCCGTGCTGGCTATTTTTCTAGTGCAGGGTGCCATGATTGGTGTTGCGGGAACGGCTCTGGGTGTCTTGCTTGGGGTGCTCGGTAGCTACTTTGTGGCCGATATTATTGGCATGCTCGAGGGCTTGTTGGGACGGCAGTTTCTGAGTATTGATATTTACCCTATCGACTATATCCCCTCCGACCTGCGCAGTTCTGACGTCATACTGGTGGCTTTAGTTGCACTGGCACTTAACTTTCTCGCCGCTCTGTATCCCGCCTGGCGTGCTGCACGATTACAACCAGCCCAGGTACTACGCTACGAATAACAGCTTGTACAAAGGTGTTTTTGGGCTGTGGTTTTTGTATCGCTAAGATTTATAAAGAGCGCTGCAGGCGTTCTTGCTTTCTGGATTCCCAGCTTTTTATGACTTTCCAGCGCCATAAAATGCGTACTGATAAATAGCCGATGCCGCCAATAATCAGGCCGCAGGTGACACCGGCAAGGAGCATGGGTAAATAGACGTCGTCAAGATTTTTACTGAGCCATTCCCAGTTAAAGTAAATGGCGCTAGCGGCTGCGTCATGGCCAATCATCCATTGCCCGAGTTTATGCAGGCCAAGAATCATTGGCGGAATTGTGAGTGGATTACTCACCCAAATAAGCACCAGGGATAAGGGCAGGTTGCAGCGAAATACCAGGGCTAGTGCGGTGACCACAAAGGTTTGCCCGGGTAGGGGTAAACAGGCACAGAATAAACCGATGAAAAAAGCGGTAGAAACCGAGTGGCGATTTAAATGCAGAAGATGAGGGTCGTTCAGGATTGGGCCGAACCAACGCGCGGCGAGAGAGTTGGGTTTCGGGTTCAGCTTGACGGGTATTAGCCGGCGGAACAGTTTTCTGGGCATTGCGCTTGGTTGAGGGACTCGGTTAAAAAGCGTTGGCATTATGCCGGCTTTTTTTAGCGCAAACCATAAGCCTGACGCTTATTTGTGGGCCCGGTTGGGCTCGGTCAAAGCGTGCTAAGAAATAAAGGGGTGTAAGATTGTCAGACAATCGAGGTTGATTGCTCGCTTAGTTATTGGTATAAACTTCACCCTGTCAGACAACAGGTGGCCATTGGCCCTCAGCTGAAAAAATTGAACACGTATATTGCCCAGCCCGATGTTTCTACCGCAGTCGATACCTTATTTCATCGTTTACGCGGCGATATTATCTGTGGAGAGATCGCGGCGGGGAGCAAAATCAATGAGACCGAGCTAAGCCGCCAATACAAAGTCGGACGCAGTACGGTACGCGAGGCTCTGGCCCGTTTGGTCTCCGCCTGTTTGGTATCACGCAAGGCCAATGCCGGTGCTCGCGTTATTGAGCTCAGCTTGCACGGCCTGCTAGAGATCTACCATGTGCGTGAAGCTCTCGAAGGCATGGCCTGTCGCTTAGCGGCACAGAATATGAGTGAAGCTGAAATCGCTGAACTCCAGCACTTGCTCGAAGAGCATATGCAAAATAGCGCGCTACAAGAGGGCAGGGCCTATTATCAGAAAGAGGGTGACTTGGATTTTCACTATCGCCTGGTCATGGGTAGCGGCAATAGCGAATTAATTCGCCTGCTCTGTGATGAGCTCTACGCGAAGGTTAGAATGTACCGCTACCAGTTTGGCATGCTCAGCCCCCGGGCCAGTGATGCCTTTTCTGAACACCGCCATATTGTCCGGGCCATTGCCGATCGCGACGGTGAAATGGCTGAAATGCTGATGCGCCGCCACATACGCGCATCGCGAATCAATGTTGAGCGACAGATGGGCGATGGCCTCAATTTTCCGCTTAACCCCGCCGGTTAAGTATTCGGCAAGCCACGAAAATAAGTAGTTAGCAGTTAACGTTTAATCAGCACAAACAGAAAGACAACGTACGACAACAGAGGTGATATATGACGACATCATTAACCCCCGGGGCTCGCTTTCGCAAGGCGCTAGCAGACAACAAACCCCTGCAAATTCTCGGTACCATCAACCCCTACTGCGCCATGATGGCGGAGCAGATTGGCCATAAAGCCATTTATCTTTCCGGCGGCGGTGTTGCCAATGCCTCTTACGGCCTGCCCGATCTGGGCATGACCAGCCTCAATGATGTACTCGAAGATGTGCGTCGCATTACCGCCGCTGTTGAAGTACCGCTGTTGGTTGATATCGACACCGGCTGGGGCGGGGCGTTTAACATTACCCGCACCGTCAAAGACATGATTCGCGCCGGTGCCGCTGCCGTGCATATTGAAGACCAAATTGCGCAAAAGCGCTGTGGTCACCGCCCGAATAAAGAAATCGTTAGTCAGCAGGAAATGGTCGACCGTGTAAAAGCCGCCGTCGATGCTCGCACCGACGAGAGCTTTTTCATCATGGCGCGCACCGATGCCTTTGCTCAGGAAGGCTTAGAGAGTGCCATCGAACGGGCCCAGGCCTGTGTCGAAGCCGGTGCCGATGGCATTTTCGCCGAAGCGGTGAATGAAGAAGAGCACTACCGTGCTTTTAGTGCGGCAATTGATGTGCCACTGCTGGCAAATATTACGGAGTTTGGTCAAACACCGCTGTACAATAAGGCCGAGCTGGGTGAGTGGGGCGTCGATATGGTGCTTTACCCACTGTCTGCATTCCGTGCCATGAACAAGGCGGCGGAGCACGTTTACACCAGTATTCTGGAAGAGGGTGACCAAAAGGCCGTCGTCGATACCATGCAAACGCGCATGGAGTTGTACGACTATCTCAGCTATCACGAATATGAGCAGAAGCTGGATAGCTTATTCGCACAGGGCAAGAATAAGTAGTTTAAAAACCAAGAGTTAAGGCGCTTTATTAAAGTGCTTTATTTGAAATATTGCAGCCAAATTGAGTTCAAAAAGAACTCACACTGATTAACAGTAGAGGAAATGGAACATGGCAACTAAAGTACTTTCAGGCGCAGGCCTACGCGGCCAGGTGGCCGGTAAAACCGCATTATCCACCGTTGGTAAAGAGGGCTCGGGTTTAACTTACCGGGGCTTCGATGTTAAAGATCTTGCCGAAACCTGCGTGTTTGAAGAAGTCGCCCACCTGATTTTAAAAGGTGCGCTGCCCACACAAACTGAGCTGGATGCCTACCGTACAACGTTGAAGGGTCTGCGTGGTTTACCCCAGGCATTGAAAGACGTGCTCGAGCGCATTCCCGCCGATGCCCACCCCATGGACGTACTGCGCACCGGTTGTTCGTTTTTAGGCAACCTCGAAACCGAGAGCGACTTCGCCCAGCAGGAAGTCGCGACTGACCGTTTGCTCGCCGTCTTTCCCTCCATCATTTGCTACTGGTATCGCTTTAGTCACGACGGTGTGAAAGTTGAGACTGAAACCGATGACGAGTCTATCGGCGGTCACTTCCTGCACATGCTACGCGGTGAGAAGCCCAATGAACTGCACGAGCGAGTGATGAACGTATCATTGATCCTCTACGCCGAGCACGAGTTCAACGCGTCTACCTTTACCGCTCGGGTTTGTGCCTCTACGCTGTCTGACATCCACTCCTGCGTGACCGCAGCGATTGGTAGTCTGCGTGGTCCATTGCACGGTGGTGCTAACGAAGCGGCAATGGACATGATCGAGAGCTTCACCAGCGCCGATAATGCTGAAGAAGAAATGATGGGCATGTTGGCGCGCAAAGATAAAATCATGGGCTTCGGTCACGCTATTTATGCCGACTCCGATCCGCGCAATGCCATCATTAAAGAGTGGTCTGAAAAGCTCGGTAAAGACGTTGGCGACACTGTTCTCTACCCCGTTTCTGTACGCTGTGAAGAAGTGATGTGGCGCGAGAAAAAGTTGTTCTGTAACGCCGATTTCTTCCACGCCTCGGCCTATCACTTTATGGGAATTCCTACTAAGCTGTTTACACCCATTTTCGTTATGTCACGTCTTACTGGTTGGGCTGCCCACGTCTTTGAGCAACGCGCCGACAACCGTATTATTCGCCCCAGTGCCGAGTACACTGGGCCGGACATGCGCGCCGTACCCGCGATCACCGAGCGCTAATTACATAGCCCTGGTGCTTGATAGCTAAACGAAAAGGAGTGCCGTGTTTGCGGTGCTCCTTTTTTAATTTCAATAAGTTGCAAGTCAATATTAAAGTGATTTGTTTCATAAGGAGTCTTACATTATGAATACCGAATATCGCAAATCTCTACCCGGTACCCAGCTCGATTTTTTCGACACGCAAGCAGCTGTCGATGCTATCGAACCCGGCGCCTACGCTAAGCTGCCCTATGTCTCCCGCGTTTATGCCGAAAACCTGGTACGCCGCTGTGAGCCCGAAGTACTGACCGACTCTCTGAAGCAGATCATTGAAGGTAAGCAAGATCTCGACTTTCCCTGGTACCCGGCACGCGTCGTGTGTCACGATATTCTCGGCCAAACCGCACTGGTTGACCTCGCCGGCCTGCGCGACGCCATTGCCGACAAGGGCGGCGACCCTGCCAAAGTGAACCCCGTGGTACCGACGCAGTTGATTGTCGACCACTCTCTGGCCGTAGAAGCCCCCGGTTTTGACAAGGACGCCTTCGCTAAAAACCGCGCTATTGAAGACCGTCGCAACGAAGATCGCTTCCACTTTATTAACTGGACCAAAAAGGCCTTTAAAAACGTCGACGTGATCCAGCCCGGCAACGGCATCATGCACCAGATTAACCTGGAGAAAATGTCGCCGGTGATTCAGTCCCGCGACGGCGTGGCCTTCCCCGATACACTAGTTGGCACCGACAGCCACACGCCTCACGTTGACGCTCTGGGTGTAATCGCCCTCGGCGTTGGTGGTCTAGAAGCCGAAACCGTGATGCTGGGTCGTCCCTCCTACATGCGCCTGCCCGACATCATTGGTGTTGAGCTATTAGGTAAAGCGCAACCGGGTATTACCGCCACCGACATCGTCCTGGCCTTGACCGAATACCTGCGCAACGAGAAAGTCGTTTCCTCCTACCTTGAGTTCTACGGCGAAGGTGCTGCCAACTTGAGCCTAGGGGATCGTGCGACTATCTCCAATATGACCCCCGAGTTTGGTGCCTCTGCGGCGATGTTCTACATCGACCAGCAAACCATCGACTATCTGAAAATCACCGGTCGCGAGGCCGAGCAGGTGAAGTTGGTTGAGACTTACGCCAAGCAAACTGGCCTGTGGGCAGATAGCCTGAAGACGGCCGAATACCCCCGCGTGTTGAGCTTTGACCTCTCCACCGTCGTGCGCACCATCGCTGGCCCGTCCAACCCCCACGCCCGTGTGCCAACGTCAGAGCTGGCCGCCCGCGGTATCTCCGGTGTGGTTGAGAATGAAGAGGGCCTGATGCCCGATGGCGCAGTGATTATTGCCGCCATCACCAGCTGCACCAACACCAGTAACCCGCGCAATGTGATTGCCGCAGCGCTGATTGCCCGCAACGCCAATAAGCTGGGTTTGACCCGCAAGCCCTGGGTGAAGACCTCCTTTGCGCCGGGTTCAAAAGTGGCTCAGCTGTATTTGGAAGATTCCAATTTGTTGCCTGAGCTGGAGCAATTGGGTTTCGGCATCGTCGGTTTTGCCTGCACCACCTGTAACGGTATGAGTGGTGCGCTGGACCCGGTTATTGAGAAGGAAGTGATTGACCGCGACCTGTACTCAACCGCCGTGTTGTCGGGCAACCGCAACTTTGACGGCCGTATTCATCCCCATGCCAAGCAGGCCTTTTTGGCCTCACCGCCTCTCGTGGTTGCCTATGCTATCGCTGGCACCATTCGTTTCGATATTGAAAAAGATGTACTGGGCAAAGACCAAAACGGCAACGACATCACCCTGAAAGATATCTGGCCCAGCGATGAAGAGATCGACGCCATTGTTGCAGCCAGTGTTAAGCCCGAACAGTTCCGTGAAATCTACATCCCGATGTTTGATATCACCGAAGAGCAGGGCGAGCAGATCAGCCCGCTCTACGACTGGCGACCACAAACCACCTATATCCGTCGCCCGCCGTATTGGGAAGGCGCGCTAGCCGGTGAGCGCACCATGAAAGGAATGCGTCCCCTGGCCGTGTTGGGTGACAACATCACCACCGATCACCTGTCGCCGTCGAATGCCATTCAGCTCAACAGTGCCGCCGGTGCCTACCTCGACAAAATGGGCCTGCCCGTGGAGGACTTTAATTCCTACGCTACCCACCGGGGTGACCACCTCACGGCCCAGCGTGCCACTTTCGCCAACCCCAAACTGTTTAACGAAATGGTGCAGGAAAACGGCGAAACCAAGCAGGGTTCACTGGCACGTATCGAGCCGGAAGGCACGGTCAGCCGCATGTGGGAAGCCATTGAAACTTATATGGAGCGCAAGCAGCCGCTGATTATTGTTGCCGGTGCCGACTACGGTCAGGGTTCATCCCGTGACTGGGCCGCTAAAGGTGTTCGTTTAGCCGGTGTTGAAGCGATTGTCGCCGAGGGCTTTGAGCGCATTCACCGCACCAACCTGGTGGGTATGGGTGTGATGCCGCTGGAATTTAAAGCCGGTGAAAATCGCAAGACCTATGCCATCGATGGCACCGAGACCTTTGATGTGATTGGTAAGGCCAGCCCCCGTGCCGACCTGACCCTGCGCATTACTCGTAGCAACGGTGAGAGCGTCGATGTGCCGGTGATCTGTCGCCTCGACACCGCCGAAGAAGTACTGGTCTACGAAGCGGGCGGTGTACTGCAGCGCTTTGCCGATGACTTTTTAGAGTCTTCAGTCGCTAGCTAAGGGCTGATCCTGTTAATGAGGCAACGCTGATTTATTCAGCGTTGCCTCATTACAATTAACGCTCGCCAAAAAACGATTATTTTTTAATATTTAAAATATTAGATCAGGAATAAAGCTCATGGCCTATGCACCACAAATAAAAGTCCCCGCCACCTACATGCGTGGCGGCACCAGCAAAGGTGTTTTCTTTAGTTTGCAAGACCTGCCGGAAGCGGCACAGGTGGCCGGAGCGGCGCGTGACGCTTTATTGCTGCGGGTCATCGGCAGCCCCGATCCCTACGGCAAGCAAACTGACGGCATGGGCGGTGCAACATCCAGCACCAGTAAAACCGTGATATTGGCAAAAAGCCAGCAGGCCGACCACGATGTCGACTATCTCTTTGGCCAGGTCGCCATCGACAAGGCCTTTGTCGATTGGAGCGGTAACTGCGGCAATCTCACCGCAGCAGTCGGCGCCTTCGCCATTAGCAATGGCCTGGTCGATGCTGCCCGTATTCCTACCGATGGCATCGCCGTGATTCGCATCTGGCAAGCGAATATTAAAAAAACCATTATCGCCCACGTCCCCATGACAGCAGGGGACGTGCAGGAAACCGGCGCCTTTGAACTCGATGGTGTGACCTTTCCCGCTGCCGAAGTGCAGGTTGATTTTATCGACCCCGCCGACGGCGACGGCGCGATGTTCCCCACCGGCAATGTGGTGGATGACCTCGAAGTACCCGGTGTTGGCACCTTCAAGGCCACCATGATTAACGCCGGTATTCCCACTATCTTTCTCAATGCCGACGAAATTGGCTACACCGGCGCAGAACTGCAGGAAGCCATTAATGGTGACCCCGCAGCGCTGAGCCGCTTTGAAACCATTCGTGCCCACGGCGCGATTCGTATGGGTTTAATTAAAGATGTGGAAGAAGCTGTGGCGCGGCAGCACACACCCAAGGTGGCCTTCGTGGCACCCCCCAGTGCTTACACTTCCTCCAGTGGTAAAGAAATAACCGTGGCCGATATCGACTTGCAAGTACGGGCGCTATCGATGGGTAAACTGCACCATGCGATGATGGGTACGGCGGCTGTTGCCATTGGTACGGCTGCTGCCATTCCCGGTACCTTGGTCAATCTCGCCGCAGGCGGTGAGGCGCGCAGCGCTGTGCGTTTTGGTCATCCCTCCGGCACCTTGAAAGTGGGTGCGCAAGCCAGTCAGGTCGATGGTGAGTGGGCGGTGAATAAGGCGAGTATGAGTCGTAGTGCCCGGGTGTTGATGCAGGGTTGGGTTCGGGTGCCTGGGGATGTGATTTAGGCATTTGTCGATAGGGCGGGGCATGCAAGCGCATGAGCAGCAGAGTTTGCGCTTCGCCCAAATTGACAGCGGTAAGCATGGGGCAAGGCTTAAGGGCTAAAGCGTAAGCACTCAGCCCCAATAAAAACCGCTAAATATCCAGCGGCGATGTCACCGCCAATGCACCCCGGCCAACAACATGGGTATAAATCTCCGTGGTTTTTACATCGGCATGGCCCAATAAAGTTTGCACGGTGCGAATATCGTAATTCATCTCCAGTAAGCGCGTTGCAAAGCTGTGGCGAAAGGTATGGCAACTCGCTTGCTTATTAATCCCGGCCCGTTTTATGGCGCCCTTTACCGCTCTTTGTAACGACTGCTCGCCAATATGATGGCGGCGAATAATCTCAGCGCGCGGGTCAACAGCGCGATGTCCTGCAGGAAACACATACTGCCAGGCCAGCTCTGTTGCGGCACTGGGGTACTTGCGGTTCAGCGCATAGGGTAAATAAACCTCGCCGTAGCCCTCGGCAAGGTCATAGGCGTGTAATTGTTGCGCGTGTTCAATGGTCTGCTGCAAGCGTGGAATAACTTTTTCGGGCAAGGGTGTGACACGGTCTTTATTGCCTTTGCCATTACGCACTACCAGTTGTTTTACGTTGAAATCGACATCCTTAATGCGCAAGCGCACACATTCCATTACCCGCAAACCAGCGCCGTACAGTAGAGCGGCCATTACATAATGCCGACCTTTGAGCTGCCCCAGAACGGCGCTCGCCTCCTGGTGGGAGAACACCGTGGGTATGCGTGGGGCCTTGTTGGCATAGGTGAATGTAATAGCCTCCTCTATAGGTCGTTTTAATACCTCGCGATATAGAAACACCAGTGCGTTTAAAGCGGTACGCTGTGTGGCGGGTGCTACGCCGCGCTCAATGGCGAGATGGTTTAAATAGGCCCCGACTTCATCAGCTCCCATATCCCGAGGGTGGCGTTTATTGTGGAAGTGAATGAAGTTCTTAATCCAGCGCAGATAGGTGTGCTCGGTCTTAATGCTGTAATGCTTGCAAAGAATGACCTGTCGCACCTGCTCAAGGAAGGGGCTCGATTTTGGTGTGGAAATTTCATTGCGCATAAATCACCCCTAAGCTGGTTGTATAAACAGTGGCTGGCGGCTGGCGATAAGGCAAGTTTAGTGACGTAAAGTTTTACGTCGGGTGACGTAAAGTTTTACGTCGGGTGACGTAAAGTTTGGGGTTAGAATGTGGTGTTTTTGTTTAAGTGATTGTAATAATGGGTGTTTCTGTAGAGCCTGTCTGTTGGCTTTGGGTGAAGTACGTCGGGTGACGTAAAGTTTTACGTCACCCGACGTACTTTTCCAGGAATGGTAGGGTTGGAAAATAAATATCTTGTTTGAAGTCAACGGCTTGGGTATGGTTGTTCAGGTTTTAAATTGGAGAAGTACGTCACCTGACGTATTTTTTTGCGTCGGGTGACGCAGACTTAGCTGTTATAAGGCCAAATTTTTACATTAAAACGAGACCGAACAGTATATGGAAATAACACTAAATCACACTATTGTGCCTGTGCATAACAATGTTGAGTCAGCAAAGTTTTATGAAGCACTCTTCGGATTTCAGTTCGTAAAAGAATGGGGGCACTTTGCTGTTGTTAAAGTCAATTCAACACTGACTTTAGATTTTCTAACTAAAGAAGCCTTTTCATCAACGCATTACGCTTTCAAAGTCAGTGAACAGCAGTTTGATGAAATATTTGACCGTATTAAGACTGGCAATATTAAATTCGGTAGCACACCAAACTCGCAAGACGATGGAAAAATCAATAACCTTTACGGTGGTAGAGGTGTATATTTCAAAGATCCAAATGGCCATGTACTAGAAATAATCACCACTGACTATATAATCGACTGATTTTCGTAAAATGCTTCTAACAAGGCAATGGTTCGGAATTTTAAAAGCTCCGGCTTCGCCTCCATTTTTAAAATCCGCACATTGCGGCGTTATGCATCAGGAGTATGAATGGAAATTTCATCCATAATTGAAATTTGGAAATACCTTAAATGGCTCCCAAAGTTCATCTTGCGTAAGCTATTCAGTCAAGAACGAATGGGTGATTTAGTTCTGATTGATGTGCAGGCTAGACATGAAGCTGTTTGTGCAAATCTCGGTGACATCGCTTCTTATTCGATATATTTTCAAATAATTAACATGTCTCCCTTTGATGTTGAACTAGATAGAGCCGAGATAGATTTTATGTGTGCAGGAACATCTGTATCTAAACAACATATCAAGAAGGCTGCTTATAAAGCTGGTGAAGTAGGGACCCTCTATGTGACAGGCGAAATAGAGACGCCTAAAGCAATTCAAATGGCCCGTCACTACAAAGATAATCGCTCATCAATTTCTATTCATTGCGAGTTCAATTGCTCGCTTCATAACTTCACAAAGGTATGTAAAAACCTTGAAGGTGTAAATGTACACTTTATGAATGCTGAATGGCGTAATTCTACTCTTGAAAATGCATAACAAGGCAATTAAAAATCGCCCACAAAAAGCGTGGGCTGGACTCGCTACCGCTCGCCTTTTATTGCGGCGTTAACACCCCGAGAATATGAGCAAGAAATTACTTTGGACAGGTTTGCTCAGGGTCTTAAAAGACATCCATCTATAATTTACATCCCAAAAGTAGGTCTGTGGCGTCACTTGGTCGTAACGCCATCATTTCGGTTGTTGATTGCAGTGGTTTAGCGGGCAGTTATTGACTGAATTGCTGTAATACTGGCAGGAATAGGGTCTCGCGGGGTGTTTGGTCGTGCTGCTAGGTTCTATCTGTGTAGAAGAAGGGTTTACGGTTTACGGTTTTGGTTGGCGGAGTACTTGACGATCAGTCGCCTTCAAACAGCAATTTACAGTTGGTCATACCCGGAATACGTCGATAGTGCAGAGCTGTACAGGCCTGTTTAAGGTGTTGCAGGGTGCCAATGACACGACCAAAGCGTCCCTCGAATTGGGTGCTAAGGGTCAACCAATGATCAGCCGTGATGTTTAAACGGCTTAATAGCGGGGGCAGGTTTTTATCCATGGCCCCTCGTTTATCTTCGCGAACGATACGCCCGGTCCAGTCGACCAGTTCCAGATAGTCGCTAAGCCGACAGGGGAGCCCTTCAGGCATAATTTGACGGGGGTTACCGGCAAAGTTCATTAGGCTTTTTTCTTGCTGCTGTGGATGGTTGATCTGACGGGCCGTTTTGGCCTTGCTAATGCGCTTCTTTACCGACGTGTGGTGTGAGTGTTCTGGCGTCTTGGCCATCTTCGCTCGCAGAGGATTGAGGTCGACATAGGCCATGCAGGCAAATAGCGCCTGTTCATCCAACAAGGCCTGAGATTTAAAGCGACCCTCCCAAAAACGTCCCGTGCACTGATCTTCTTTATTCGCCTGGCGCGCAATGCCCTCATTAATCAGGCGCATAAACCAACTGATGTCCTGCAAGCGTTTTCGCCAAGTATCAACAATCCCATTTAAAACATCTCGCTCGGCCTTGAGTAAGGTCTCGCCACGACAATAACGCTGGCTGAATAAATTGCCCTTAAACAGCTGATGCCAACGTTCAATGACGGCAAGATCGCTCAAGTGCTCAGCCTGCGATGCATTAATATGTAACACCACGTGATAGTGGTTCGACATCACGGCATAAGCCGCCACATCAATGCAAAAGACTTTCGCCAAAGTGAGTAATTTATCCTCAACCCAGCCACGGCGGTGTTCAAAACTCTCACCACAGAGAAAAGCTCTTCGCACACAGCGTGAAACACAGTGATAGTAGGGGGTAGCCTCAAGCGAGACTTGCTGGCTTCTGGCCTTGGTCATTTGCTTCTCTTCCTGAAAAGTACGTTTGGTATGGGCTTAGTATGGTTAAGGTCAGTCGTATTACTAAAGATAGTTCTGCAGTAAGGCCTGCTGGTTTTATTCTTTGTCGTTATTATAATGGCTGTCCTGTTGATCTTTTATAATGGCTGTCCTATTAGTCTATTGGTCTTTCGCTTTTCTCATCCTTATTAATTGTATGATCCAACCAACGATTCACTGATCTGAAGCCCTTTCCCGGCCGAGTTATAGTACGGAGTAATCGATGCTAGTAAGTCTAGAGGCTATATTGCCTCTGTTTTTATTGATAGCCCTCGGCTATGGCGCTAAGCGAACGGTGCTTGATGTTAAGTTCCTCCCCGGCCTCAACCTATTCGTCTATTACTTTGCGGTACCGTCGCTGCTGTTTAATGCGGCTAGCCAGCAATCCATTAATGACTTGCTCAATATCCCTGCGCTTGCGGCGGTAAGCCTTGCGGTGGTACTTACGGGATTGTTCACTTACCTTGGCTTTCGGCTAATATTTCCCTCGACTGACCGGCGCGTCCCGGTCGTCCAGTGCTTAGTTGCTGTGTTTTCTAATTTTGCGTACATGGGTATTCCCCTCACCTTTAGCTTATTAGGGGAGTCTTCTTATGCAGCTACGATCAGTATTGTTTTGCTGGGGAATATATTGATTGTGAACGGTTCGCAGCTGCTGTTAGAAGCCTTCGAGCACCGGTCGATCGATGGCAAAGCTATACGCGGCATTGTGCAGCGCTCATTACTGCAGAACCCCATATTCCTATCGACAGTCATTGGGCTGGTTTTTTCTAACTACGCGCTCTCGCTGCCGAGTAGTTTGCAAAGTGTGGTCGACATGTTGGCCCCAGCGGCTATTCCTGTGGCGTTGTTTTGTTTAGGAGCAAGTTTACAGTTTCGAAAAACTGAAATCGCTTACTCTCAAATTTTCAGTTTGGTGGCTATTAAATTAGTCCTGCACCCGGTTCTGACACTGGCATGCTTTTACGCTCTGGGTATTGAGGATTCGAGCTGGTTGTTAACCGCGGTGTTTTTATGCGCACTGCCGACCGGTGCTTTAGCCCATGTCATTGCCCTGAAATATCAAGTATTTGACACCGGCACATCGCAGGTGATCGTCTTCTCCACGCTTTTATCATTAGTGAGTGTGAGTATTTGGGTTCAGCTCTTGTTGTAAGTAGGTGAGCGCAAGTAAGAAAAGTAGGGTCTGATACCGTCGGTTTAGCCCGTTATTTCAGCCCTCACCGCGCTTCGCAGGGTTGCTGTTTGCTCGTAATAAATAAAATAGGACATCCATTCAAATTTGGACATCCATTCAAATTTTCGGGGCTTTAAATAGCTAAATCGGCAAGAGGAAACTCGCCGGGCCTAGTGTAATGGTGCTACAAATCGCAGAGCGGGTTAGCACCTGCGTTCGGGAACGCGCTGAATGCAGATTTTAAGCGTCGAGTTTTACCACGGGCAGGACTTTATATAGCGGGGAGGCTTGGCAGAGCATTGCCAACTATTCTACTGGCTAAGATTAAAAGCCTGTTCATCCAAATAGCCGCTTACAGCTACTAATACCCGGTGTGCGCCGATAGTACAGGGCCTGACAGGCCTGTCGAAGGTGTTGCCGCCATGTACCAACTACCGTTGCTAGGGCTTTACTTTCAGTTTTAATTAGGGGCTCACCGCGAGCATAGCGCTGGCTCAATAAGTTGCCCTTAAAGAGTTGGTGCCAACGCTCAATTACCTCAAGCGCATTGAGCTGCTCGGTCTCTAGCGTATTGATGTGTAAGACCACATGGTAATGATTCGACATCGCTGCATAGGCGGCGACATCGATACAGAATACCTCTGCTAAGGCGAGTAATTTATCTTCGACCCAGCTCCGGCGGTGCTCATAACTGTCACAATAGAGAAAGGCTCTTCGTACACAGCGAGACACACAGTGGTAGTAGGGAGTTGCCTCTAGCGAGATTTGTTGGGATCTAGCCTTGGTCATAGGGTGCTGATCTTCTAAAGTGGATTTGATGCTGAGCCAGTGTGGTCAGGTGTGAGAGTTTTACTAAAGACTGTTTTAGAGCGAGGAGGGCTGATTTAATTCCACTTGGGTATTGGAATGGATGTCCTTAATTATTTTTAATTGTTTTGTTGCTAATTCACTTAGAATTTTTTTGATACTGAAAATAACACCGCATTCTGGTTGGCATTATAGTTATCGTTTACCACAAACCTATCACCAATATTGGTATCTGAATAGCCTATAGATAAATCGACCCCAGCAAAGTTTTTATCGAGAGCTATCGAGTAATCAAGATATTCCTCAAAACCAAAAACAGCTAAATCTAGAGCATCTCCGAACGAGTAGCCACCATGAAAGGTAAGGCTGAAGCCCCTGGGTAAAGACACCTTATAGTCAGCTTCAATGTAACTATAATTTTCGCCAGTATTAAATGAATCATTCGTATACCAGTAGACCATTCGAAGGTTGTAAAAATCGACACCCAGGACAACCTCGCTGAAATCCACATCTGATTCAGTGCCTGTATATACGTACTCATAATAAGTGATGTCGTATGACAAGTTTTCACCAAGTTGCTTGAAATAACCAAGATAGAGGTCATGTTCAACTCGTTCCTTATTGTCAAGCGGATCACCTGAACGGTAATAGTCAACATTACTTCCCCACCAGCCGGCATAAAAGCCTGATTGATGAAAATATTCGATCCAACCTTGCACGGCAGGTTTTTCTCCCGACTGTGAAATACCTCTTGCGCGGTAGTCGCTAACCACTGAAATACTCCCGCCCAATTCTGAGTAAACAATCTGGCTGTGTAAGATCAGTATTATGATGATTAAAGTGCTTGGGAATTTATTCATATTTTTATTTTTAAAGCCAATTTAGAAGGATAATATCTTTGCTACTCAATGCAACGCTACCTACTATAGTGAAATAATAGGATCAAGTCTTGCCATCAAGCATTATTGGCGTAGTAAATAATGCTGCCAATCTACTTACTAAACAATACAAGAGATTGTGCTAAAGAGAACTACCCATGGTGTTTCTGTTACCACCTACGGCAATAGGCTTTGTCAATCTGACGAGTCTGAATTTAAGGGCGTTTTTACAAAATATTTCGTGCATGCGCCTAGTATTGTTTAACCCATTACATTGGAAAATTGGGGGAAGATCAGCTCTTGCAACCAAGTATGACCTTGCTAGCCCTCCCTGCATGAGTAGACCTTTAAGATAGAGCTAGTAGGTGGTCTCTACCACGCCACCTCATGAGGGGATCGGCATGAGAATATCTACGCGGATGATTCCGACCGGGTAAAGTGGTTGGCCTTGTTGGCTGAGGTGTGCACACGTTTTAACTGGCGTTGCCAGGCTTATTGCTTGATGAATAATCGTTATCACATTGTGGTGGAGACTGTTGAAGGTAACTTGTCTAAGTGAATGCGGCAGTTAAACGGTGTTTAATGTGGTGCTTAACCCCTTACGGGCGAGGATGGTTAAGAATGTCGCTAAATGGCCGTGGAGCAGTTACCCGGCAATGATTGGCGAGGCACCCTTTCCGGTTTGGCTGGGAACAGATTTTCTCCAGGGCAGTTTAGCCGTCACAGATAGCGGGCAATAGCTAAGTACAGGGATTTTGTTATCAAAGGTGTGGGCATGTCGCCGGTTTGGGGTGATCTGAAATAGCTGATATATCTGGGTGATAAACAGTTTGTTGAAGAGATGCAAAAACACCTTAAAGAAACCCTCAAGCTCAAAGAGATACCGCGAGCGCAGCATCGTCCGCCGCTAAACCCTTGGCTTATTATCAGGCTCAACATCAGACCAGCAAGGTAGCCATGGCCGAAGCGTATGCGACGGGTGATTACACATTGAATGAAATTGCTGGTTATTTTGATGTTCATTATTCAACGGTGAATCGGGCGGTTAAAAATACCTGATTATAAGGTTTGGGTATGGCCCTGGTTTTCTGTAAATCCTCGGGTTACGGAATAATCGGGTTGCGTATTGCCTTTTGCTTTTTCCAGCAATAACCGGCTTCACTTGCTGTGATGCAGTAAACAGGCTAACTTTCAATCTCCTCATATTGCTTAAGTAAAACATTGTGACCATAAAAATAATAAATAACGCACTCTCCTATATTCCGCTAGTGAAAAAACTGAGTAAGGAGGTTGTGCCTCGTCTATTGTCAGATCGGGGTTGTTTCGCCACCCGGGTCGAGGATAACGCGGAGCGTTATGCCGAACACGAGGCAGTGATATTCGAGAACAAAACACTTACCTGGTGTCAGTTAAACTGCTTAGCTAACCGCTACGCCCACAGCTTTAGCAGATTCGGTTTACAGCGCGGCGATACTGCCAGCTTGATGATGGAAAACCGCATTGAGTTTGTCGCGACAGTTATTGCCCTCAACAAACTGGGTGTAACGGCCGCGCTGATCAATACCAACCTCACCGGGCGACCACTAACGCACTGCATTAAGGTGAGCAACTCAAAGGTCTGCATCTTCGGAGAGGAGCGCCTGGCAGCAATATCGAAGGTCCGTCGCAGTGCGTCTATGGCGGAAGTTCAAGATTATCTCTTTGTGCCCGATAGTGGCGATAAAGTTTGCCCGAAATGGGCTCAGAATTTGGAGGAAGAGTCTGCCGACCAAAGCGTCGAGAACCCTTCCTCCACCCGCGAAACAGCTTTGGGCGATATCGCGCTGTATATTTTTACCTCTGGCACCACGGGCCTTCCCAAGGCGGCGGTGGTTTCCAATCGGCGTTTTCTACTAATGACTACATTCTCTGCCATCGTGGGCCTACGCTGTGGTCTGAAAGATCGCATTTACCTCTGTCTGCCCATGTACCACGGTACCGGTCTTCTTCTGGGCGCAGGGACGGCATTCTGCACCGGTACCTGCGTGGTGCTTAAACGCAAATTTTCCGCTTCTAGTTTCCTCGATGATATTCGTGAATATGGCGTGACTCATTTTATCTATGTCGGGGAGCTGTGCCGCTATCTATTAAGTGTGCCGGAAAATAAAGGCGACGCAGACAGCCCGCTCATCACAGTGATGGGCAACGGCTTGCGCCCCGATATCTGGCATCAATTCAAACAACGTTTTGGTATTAATCGGGTGGCAGAACTCTACGGCGCTAGCGAAGGCAATATTGGTTTCTTTAACCTGCTCAACCGGGACTGTACCGTGGGTACAACCCTTTCACCCCATGCCCTGGTGAAATACGACGTGGATGCAGATGAAATATTGCGCAACAGTGAAGGCAATTGCATTCGGGTTAAGGACGGTAAGGCGGGGTTGTTGCTGGGTAAAATCACTGGGCTGAGTAGCTTCGAAGGCTATACCAATAAGGCGGCGACCCAGAGCAAGATTCTTAACGATGTATTCGAACCCGGTGATGCCTGGTTCAATACGGGCGACTTGATGAAGTCTGTGAATGTAGGCTTTGCGTTGGGCATGCCTCACTACCAGTTCGTTGATCGGGTAGGGGACACGTTTCGCTGGAAAGGCGAAAATGTTTCCACCAATGAAGTGGGCGAGATTATCAATTCCTACCCTAAAGTACAGTTGTGCAATGTCTACGGTGTAACTCTACCAGGTACTGACGGTCGCGCGGGCATGGCGGCACTGGTTCTTAAAGACGGGGTGAAAAAGCTGGATTTAGCGGGTATTTCCCGCCACATCCGCGAGCAACTGCCCACTTATGCGCAACCGG
Organism: Candidatus Reddybacter sp.; assembly: GCA_041277045.1. GTDB lineage: Bacteria > Pseudomonadota > Gammaproteobacteria > Pseudomonadales > Porticoccaceae > Reddybacter. The sequence continues at coordinate 76,173 of JBGFSY010000003.1, forward strand.
TTTTTCTCCGTGTTCTGCCCAATATGGAGACCACTGGGACATTCAAAATGCTCAAAGGTGAACTGCGAGACCTGGCCTACGACCTGGCGCGGGTGAATGACCCGCTTTATGTAATGAAACCCGGTACATCTCGTTATGTAAGACTCAATGCACGCTTTGCCGGCACTATTAGCACAGGCAACGCTGGCTATTGAGCACAAACATTGTTGCCAATGTCTTTATCTAAACAGGCAGAGAATGGGAAATGCGTACATTTATATTACTTGTTGTACTGATAACAACGGCCGCCTCGCTTAAAGCTGATAGCATTGATTTATTCGAGTTATTTAATTATTACGAATATTCATCCGATCTAGCATCGTCTGGTCAACCAACCATAGAGCAGCTGCCTGCCATCGCAGAAGCTGGTATCAACGCTGTCATTAACCTCGCGCCGTTAACTAGCCCAGGTGCCTTCGCCGATGAGGGTAAGCGCTTCGAAGAACTTGGCATCGATTACATCCATATCCCCGTCAACTGGGAACAACCACTGCTTACCGACCTGAAAACCTTCCTGGCGGCAATGGATAAGTTCAGTGATAAGCGTATTCTCGTTCATTGTATGGCCAACGCCAGAGCGTCGTTATTCGTCTATTTATGGCGATCTCTAGAGGCAACCGACGACGATGATGATGCATACAAAAGCATGGTCACTATTTGGGGTAATAATAAAGGCTTCGAACTGCACAATTTCGATCAATGGATGGCATTTATAGAAGAGGCTAGAACCGAATTTACAAAATAGATTGCCACCATGAAGGGATGACTCAGCTAAGGGGTGGAACACCGGGACAAGCAATAACGGCGCTCATCCAATGATCCAATCGGTTCATTTCACGAACACAGAAATTATGCCTAAACTGGATAAAAAGATATGCTGTGTTTATTAGCTCGATTCAATATCGTGATTAATTACAATAAGGAGAACATTTATGACCAGTCTCTATGACATAAGCGTGAGTAACTACAAGCGTGTAATAGCGTCCAGTATCAAGGCGCCAGTTACTTTGCTGAGCAAAAAGTCGATCCTAATGACATTATCGATATGCGCCTGGCACCAGACATGGCCGCGTTTCCATTTCAGGTGAACTCCATTCGTCATCATTCTCTCGGTGCCGCCAAAGGATTGTTGGTCGGTGAGTTTTCGCCACCGCCGGACATTCCAGAACTTGATTATCAAGGTTTAAAAACCCTGCTTTGTGAAACTCTTATTGAACTTGATACTTTAGGCCCCGACACGATTAACGCCACAGCAGGGAATGCCATGCACTTTAGGATGGGTGATTTTGAAATCCCCTTTACGTCGGAAAATTTTATCCAGTCGTTCTCTCTTCCTAATCTTTATTTTCATGCTACATACCCTGTATGACATGCTACGAATCAAAGGGGTCCATTTGGGGAAAATGGATTATTTGGGCGCTATGAGCGTAGGATTACCAGAGTCCTAAATCGACGGTATATCGTCGCCATTTTTCTAATAGAAAAATCGAACCGACGGATATCCCATCAACACGAACCCGGTATGAGTGATGCTTAAACACCACCAAAAGCCTGGCAATGGGATGCAGAAAGCGGAGGCAGGTTTGCCAATATCAATCGTATCTTTGCGAGGTGACTTTAGGAGTTGCACTTCTTATAAGAATCCACCCCGATGCGCTCCCTTTATTGATTCATTAATTTAGCGAGACTGCCCTCATGACTTTACCCGCTCCCCTATTATTGCGCGGCCTACCAGGTTCACCCTACACTCGTAAAATGCTCGCTTACATGCGCCATCGACGTATTCCTTATCGCTTGCTGATCGGCAACCAATGGGTCAGCACAGAGCTGCCATCACCCAAAGTCAATCTTCTACCAACATTTTATCTGCCTGATAATAAGGGCAATTTAGAAGCGGTAGTTGACTCAACACCACTCATTAGACGCTTTGAAGAGGAATTTACAGATCGCGCTGTTGTTCCGAGGGACCCCGTCGTCGATTTTTTTGATTACTTGCTGGAGGACTATGCCGACGAATGGCTAACCAGGGCAATGTTTCATTACCGCTGGTCTTACGAAGATAACATTCACAAATGCCAGGATGTTCTGGTTCGTTGGACTGGAATATCAGAATCTGAAAAAATTGCCAAACAACAAGGTAGCGCGTTCGGTAAGCGACAGATTGATCGTCTCTATGTAGTGGGTTCGAATGCTACTACCGGGCCACTTATTGAAGCGAGCTACCAGCGTTTTTTAGCGATATTTAAAGCTATTCTGGAACAACAGCCGTTTATAATGGGAGACCGTCCGGGTGCTTCTGATTTTGGCATCTACGGCCAACTTACCCAGCTTGCACAATTCGACCCTACACCTATGGCACTGACTTTACGCGAAGCACCACGTGTCTATGCCTGGGTAGACATCGTAGATGATTTGTCGGGGTGTGATATCGAAGATAAAGACTGGATCAACCGAAACAATCTGATTTCCCACCTTGGTGACTTATTGCAGGAAATCGGCCGAACCTATGTCCCCGTTATGTTGGCAAATGCCGCTGCACTCCGACAAGGAGAAGACAGAGTCTCAACTATCGTTGACGGCCAGACCTGGGTTCAACAGCCCTTTCCGTACCAGGCCAAATGTATCCAGTGGATAAGGGGGATGTACGACAGCCTTTCCACAGCTGACCGTGATTTTGTGGATAGTGTGCTTGCTAATACCGGCTGTGAAGAATTGCTAAAGGCCAGATAAAACCCAGGATTTACTAGGCTCAGGCTCGATTGAGATCGTTTTTTGCAAATTTATCATCAAATGGCTTGCCGTCACCTCCGCAGGTTGAAGACCATTTAAAATGAATAGTGGCCTAATCTAACGCTTTAGGGGCAATTGAACCCGATCAAAAAGTTGCAGCAGAAATTATTTTTTTCTTTTCATCTCTGAACTCGCCAGGTGTCCTGTCGGTTCTACGTTTGAATAGACGGAAAAAAAGCTAAGGCCTTCATATCCAACCCGATAACTTATTTGATCGATGTTTAATGAGCCATGTTCGAGTAGTTATTTAGCAGTCTCAATTCTTACTCGTTGAAAATAGTTTAAGGGGCTATCTCCTGTTGCTTTTTTAAAGCGGCGCATAAAGCTTCAAAAGCCCAGGGCGATTTTATCGGCGACTTCTTCCAGTAAAAAATTGGCGGAAAAGTTAGCTTCCAACCATTGTTGAGCTTGCAAGATGGGTTTGTCGTCATGGTGTTTTTACTGGTCAAAGGCTAACTGGAATACGGGCACCTCCCTGTGCATGTCCATTAAGAAGTCCTGCTCGACTTTCTGGGCTACGCTAACGCCCCAGATGCGTTCGATTAAATAAATAGCCAGCTCGATTCCTGAGTCAATTCCACCGGAGCAAAACGGCTTATCTGCTACAGTGATTTTTTGTTCTGGTTGCAGGATTATTTGGGGGTAGCGAACTCGGAACTGATCAACCATTCGCCAATAAATGGTTGCTGGTTTTCCATCGAGCAAACCTGTTTCTGCTAATAAAAAAGCCCGATCTCATACAGGTAATCAGTGCACCTTGCTGTTACTGCTGTGTAAGCCAATTGATTAAATACTGGTACTTGTTCAGAAAAGGCTCAGTTTCACACCAGATTTCTGGAATGAAAATTAGATCGGTGTGCGTTATATCTTTTATAGCGCAATCGGGATTAAAAATAGAGCCGCTAAAAGTGTGGGTTTTCTCGCCATCCTGGGTGGCGACTTTAACTAGCTGGTCGGTATTGTTATCACTTTGATTGGGTTTTTATTCGGCCCTATGTGCGGCGCAGAACATATCTCTACAAATGGTGATACTCATTTCAATAGAGTCTTCAAAGGCCAGAAGGGCGACCCTATTAACGGTGTCGTTTTGAAGGTTAATGGCAACCCTCGAAAATTTCGTCGATTTGATATGTCCCAAAGGAGCCAGTTTGTAGGCCCCTGCATTTCTTTATTACTTACCCAATGGATTTGTACCATCCTTTTTTTATCATAGCCCATGTCATTCTTGGATAGCACATCAACGGGGGTTCCTATGCCTGAGGTTATTTATGAAAAACGTGGAAAAATTGCCTATGTGACACTCAATCGTCCCGAGGCAGTGAATGCCCTCAATTTGCAAATGCATCAGCAGTTATGGGAGGTGTGGGAGGATTTCGATGCAGATGATAGCCTTCAGCTAGCCATTATTACAGGGGCCGGGGTTGATGTATTCTGCGCTGGTGCCGATTTGAAATCCCATGTTCCTATGTGGTTTGAAAACAATCGTGCTGGATACCCACGAGACAAACTAAAGGATGGTATTGGAACGATTACTCGTGGCTTACACCGTATTTATAAGCCTATTATTGGCGCAATAAATGGTTGTGCTGTGGCTGGTGGGCTTGAGATAGCGCTAGCATGTGATATTCGAATTGCTTGCGACAAAGCTATGTTTGGCTCATTCGAAGTTCGTCGGGGCTACCATCACGATGACGGCGGTATTGTGCGCATGGTGAATATTTGTGGCGCTGGGATTGCCCTGGGAATGAATCTAACAGGGTAGGCCATTGATGCGCAGCGAGCACTGCAGTGCAAGCTGGTCTCTCGTGTCGTGGCACAGGATAAGTCACTAGAAACGGCTGAAGCAATGGCTGCAATCATAGGGAGGTGTCAGGCTGGGACAAACATAGCACGTATATTTACAACACCCGTCGGGTGGATATCTTTAAGCCAATCACCGCAGCGGTGAGCGGCTATGCGGTGGCTGCGGGCTTGGAAACAGCCATGCTGGCCGATATTCGTATGGTTGAAGAAGATGCTGTTTTTGGCGCTCTGGAGGGACGCTGGAATATTGTTAGTGGCGATGGGCCCACCGTGCGTCTACCTTTGATTGTAGGATATGCGTGAGCCATGTAAACGATCGTAACCGGTCGACCTGTTGATGCAGAAGATGCAGAAGATGCCTACCGCTACGGTCTCGCTAATGAAGTCGTCGCCATAGGCAGTAGTCTCGACAGGGCCATGACTCTGGCCAAAGATATAGCTGCTTTGCCTCAGGGCGCAATACGCACGGACAAAGAGACATTGGTGCGTAATGTCGGTCGTACCTTTGAGGAGAAATTGCGTAACGAAGCCGTAGCCACGTTATCGATGTCTATGCGCAAAGACAGACAAGATATTGGGGCTATAGCACTTAAGGAAAAGAAAATACCTGAATGGCCCAATCACGGATTATAAAACTGAGGTTAAAACGGGACATGATTCCCTAAATCGGATTATCGATCAAAGGAGTATGGTTATGATTGAACGAGAAAAAATTGGCGATGTCGTCCTGCTGCGTATGTCTCACGGGAAGGCGAATGCCCTCGACCTGGAGTTTCTGAGGGAGTTGTCTCGAACCTTCGAAGAGCTCTCGACGTCCGATGTTGGTGCGGTTGTCATCACCGGGAGCGACGGGATTTTCTCTGCGGGTGTCGACCTAAAGCGACTGGTTGCTGGCGGTGTTGAATATACACGAGAGTTCATCCCGGCTTTGATAGACACGTTTACCCAGATGTTCTTTTTTCCCCGTCCGCTCGTGGCAGCCTGCAACGGGCATGCGATTGCTGGCGGTGCGGTGATGCTCTGTGCTGCTGATGTTCGCTATGCCGCTCGTGGCAAGGGACGGATTGGTGTGCCGGAGTTACTCATTGGTGTGCCATTTCCATTGATTGTAATGCAGATTATAAAATATGCAGTTCGTCCAGATCAGTTTCAAGAAATTATCTACATTGGTAAAAATTATGATACTGAATCGGCGCTTGAAGTAGGTTTCTGCGAGCAAGTTTTTGAGGCTGAGAAGCTCATCGAAAGTGCCTGTGCGCGGGCGCAGGAGCTGGCAGAGATTCCAGGCGAAAGCTTTAGCTTCAGTAAGGCTGCTATGCGAGTCGGTGTCAAAGATATACTTTCACTACATAGCCACGAGATGGATAGCGCAGTAGTAGATTGCTGGTGTTCGGACGAACTTGTAGCGGTGGTAGAAAAATACCTTGATAAAACCCCGAGAGCATAGTGTTCATTGTTAAGAGGGCCGATAAGCACCATCGGTGATACGACAGCGATTCCGATCAAGCTCTCGTACAGGGCGGAACGGTGGCGTTTCAAGATACCAGCTATCGCCCGCACTGAAAGGCCTTGCTGGCACAAGGTTGATAACCTTACTCTTTTCTTCATAGTTGATCTGTATATAGAACATGAACTTATCTTTCTTCTTGCCGGAATTGGATAAGGCCTATTTTACAGCGCACCTTTTTATTTTTTTTAAACGTATCGCAGTAGATTTATGAATTCAGCGTCGCACAAAGCGTTGCTTAAAAGCACGAGGGCTTAGTCCGATAATGCGTATAAACGCTTTGCGGCAAGCGCTAACATCTTCATAGCCGACTTCATTGGCTATCAGCTCAAAGGACTTCTGTGTGTTTTCCAATAGATCACAGGCTTTCTGTATACGTAAGCGCTGTAGATACTTGCTGGGCTTGAGTCTGGTGGCTTTGCTAAAGCGGCGTAAAAAAGTACGCTCGCTTAAACAGCAGGAACTCGCCAGCTTTGCGATTCTAATGATGTTTGAATAATTACGCTGCAGGTTTTGCTGAACTTCGAGAATAATCTCGTCGCCATGATTCAAGCGGGGAGAAAACTGCTGATAAAATCGCTGCTCCCTTTGGCCGGTATCGATAAGCAGTATTTTACCCAGCTGACGCATGACGGTAGGTGAGATGAGCTGGGCCACTAACTCGAGGCCAAGATCTAGCCATGACATCATGCCGCCGGCAGTAATTATGTCGCCGTCGTTATTAACAATGCTATTTAGGTTTAAGCGTGTTTGTGGGTATAAATCACTAAAGTCATTGGCCAGGGCCCAGTGGGTAGTCGCCTCACGCTCTGACAAGATACCTGTCGATGCGATGATGAAGGCACCGGCACAGGCTGAGCAAAGTATACTGCCTTCACTATGCCTCTCTTGCAGCCAACTTTGTAAACTGGCTGCGGGCCGCAAATAAAAATCACTCGGCAAACTGGGTGGCAAAATTACAGCTTCGTATAATTCACCGCTCACTGGTGAGGTCTCAAGACCCGTGAAGTCGAGGATATCTACTTTTAGATTTGCGCTTAGTCCGTGCTCAGCACTAACGTCATTCGCCATCGTGAACATTTCTTGTAAGCCGTAAACCGATGATTTTGGTGCGCCGGGGTAATCGACTATGGCAATCTTCATGGCATTTGTCTGTCTGTTTTGACCTATATTATGTCTATTGCGCCACTAAAGTTCAAAGTTAGGAATCGACATAATACTTCGCTATACCCCGTGGTATAAAACCGGAGCGAAAAAAATGCAGATAGAACAAGAAATCCCCTTGCTTAAAGACCTGTTGTCGGAGTGGGAAGACCTCATTGGAGCGGAATATAGGGGGTACCGTAATCATGTTTATCGAATGGTTCATTTTTGTTTGGCACTGAAAGAGTGTAATGCTGAAGAGCGAGAGAAAATTATTATTGCGGGAGCATTCCACGATATCGGTATTTGGATAGAAAATACAGCTGACTATATTGAACCCTCAGTACCCCCGGCTATGGCTTACCTGGAAGGTAGAAGCCTCCAAGCCTGGTGTGATGAGATCGCCTTAATGATTACTGAGCACCATAAGCTGCGCGAGTATGTTGGCGGGCCCTCGGATTTTGTCGAGCTATTCCGAAAGGGTGACCTGGTGGATTTCTCTTTGGGATTATTTAAGTTTGGTTTGTCTAAATCCACGATTAAAGAAGTGAAGAATAATTTTCCAAATGCAAGTTTCCATAAAAACCTGGGTAAGTTAGCCGCACGCTGGTTTGTTAAACACCCTTTAAATCCAGTGCCGATGATGAAGTGGTAATTGATGAGAACGGCTTGGATGATGTTGATGTTTTGGTTTAACGGATTTTACCTGGCAGACATCGTTTAAAAAGTATGACTATCAGATAAAATTTAAATAATTATTTATTGGGAAATAACCAACTCTTAGGGGGCGCTAAACCGGGAATTTTATCCCCCTCTCGAAAATCCCCCAGCTTATCGAAATAGTGGTTAGGTACGAGCATGCCGTCGTAGGGGCGGTTATGGCAGGCTCTGGGGTGATGCTGCCCCTCAAGCTTGTAATGACCGGGTGTGCAGGCCGTGCCAGCCACTATGGCTACGGCCTTAGTGCAACGAGGTCAAAGTATTCCTTGGGTGTAGCGTTATTTTTTAAATGGCAGCAGGTGTTTTTTACCATCAAGGTATTAATATTTATTGTTGGGTGTGGTATTCGTAGGGGTATGTTTCACGAGACCTCTGCGAAGTGCCAGTTTTGATTACCCAGCGTAAATTGATGCTTGCCAATCGAATAGCGTGGCACAGATGAATGACACTGCTTCTTTTTGATGCTGAAAAGAAAAGCGCTTTGCCAAGTGTGCTGCCCGGTTTGATGTGCCTGTTCTTGAATTATGCGACCTGAAGTTGAAGGGAAAGGCTAGTCAAGCTATAAAGTAGTATATTCCGATGCTTTTACGCTCGCAGGTTTATTGTTATGCCCCAAGTAAGCCCACTCATATCTACTCTGAAGAAACAGCTTAAAGCCCACGGCATTACCTATGCTGATGTGGCAGATCTATTGCAGTTGAGTGAAGCCTCCGTTAAGCGCCTCTTCGCCGAACAAAATTTTACCTTGCAGAGGCTCGAGAGCATTTGTCACATGATGGGTCTCGAGATTTCAGACCTGGTGCAGAGTATGGCCAGTGATCAGCATAAAATTGTTCAGCTGAGCCTGGAGCAGGAGGCGGAAATTGCTACCGATCTCTTGTTATTGATGATCACTGTTTGTGTGATTAGCGGCTATACCTACGAGGATTTACTCGACCAATATGACATTCCCGCGCACGACTGTATTCAAAAGCTGGCGCTGCTGGATCGCCTAAAGATTATTGATCTGCTGCCCGGAAATCGTATCAAACTCTTAGTTGCGCCGAATTTTTCATGGCATGCCAATGGCTCCATTCAGCGCTTTTTTCAGGAAAAGGTGGAGCAGGATTTTTTCAATTCACGCTTTGATAAAGAGCACGAGCAGTTGGTGGTTGTTAATGGCCTGCTGTCAAAATCTAGCAATGCTGAATTTCAGAAGAAAATTCGTGCCCTGGCCCTTGAGTTTAACCATCTGGCGCAAAAAGATAAGTCACTACCCATGGCAAAAAAGCACGGTGCCAGTGCTGTGTTGGCTATGCGCCAGTGGCAATTCGGCTTATTTGAAGCCTTTAAAAAGTAACAAATCCCATCGCATCTTTGCCTAAGTAGCAGCGGGTAAACCGCCAGGTATTATCCGCCGCTACTTTTTTGGTGGCGCTGTTCATCAAAACCCCAAGCTACCAGACTCCCTCTCGCCATCATTTGGCCTGTATCTTTTTTATCGCTAGAGGGCGTCACAATGAAACGTAACACACTGTTAAAAATACTCTGTACCACCATCCCCCTGTTGCTCAGTGGCTGGAGCAGTGCGGCGGGTTTACTGAAACCGGTCAATAGCGGGCTTCCCGATTTGGAAATCCGCGAGCACCATATTGATGTACTGATTGAAGAGGGTTATGTCACAACATCGGTCGAGCAAACTTTCTATAACCCCAGCGCGAATGACATGGAGGCCATTTATTCCTTTCCCGTACCCGAGTCTGCGGCCGTGGGGGAGTTTACTTACTGGATCGACGGCAAGCCGGTGATCGGTGAGGTTCTTGAAAAACAAAAAGCGCGAACAGTTTATGAGGAGGAAAAGGCCGCTGGCAGAAATGCGGCGATCGTGGAGAAAGACGGCTATAAAACCTTTGATATCAGCGTCTATCCAGTACGGGCGCAGTCCGACGTGAAGATACGCCTGGTGTATGTGCAGGCGGCGCACGCAGATACTGGGGTGGGTCGTTACCTCTACCCCCTGGAAGAGGGCGGGGTCGATGATGTGAAGCTGTCTTTTTGGTCGCGTAACGAAGTGGTAAGGGAAAGGTTTAGCTTTAATTTATGCTTTCGTTCCAGCTATCCGATTGATGCACTGCGACTGCCCAATCACCCTGGGGCACTGATACAACAGGTGGCAGACGATGAATGGACGGTGGCCCTTGTCAATCAGAAAGAAGCCCGTGAGAGTGGCAGCGATAGCGTAGAAAGTGAAGGGCTGAGTCGTGGAGTCGCTACTGATTCAAAAAATGTCTTTTCCCTATCTCAAGATATTTTAGTGTACTGGCGACATAAGGAAGGGCTGCCTGCGACATTAGACCTGGTGACCTACAAGCCCGATGCCAGTGGTCGGGGTACCTACATGCTAACCCTGACGCCGGGCGGCGAGTTGGGGGAAATAACCCAGGGTAGTGACTGGGTGTTTGTGCTGGATATCTCAGGTTCAATGCAGGGCAAATACGCGACCTTAATTGAAGGGGTGAGGCAGGGTCTGGGCAAACTTCGACAGGATGATCGCTTTAAAGTGGTGTTGTTTAATAATACGACCGTCGATCTTAGCGGTGGCTTTCAAGCTGCCTCTGCGTCGAATGTCAGTAGCGTTTTAGCGCAACTGGACCGCTATAAGGTGGGTGGTGGTACAAACCTTCATGGGGGTTTAGTCGAGGGCTTGCGAGGTCTCGATGATGATCGCCCCACGGGTGTGATTCTGGTGACCGACGGTGTTGCCAATGTCGGTGAAACCGGTAAAAAAGCCTTTTTGAAATTACTCCAAAATAATGACGTGCGTTTATTTACCTTCATTATGGGCAATAGTGCAAACAGCCCTCTGTTGAATGAAATGACGGCGGTGTCTCAGGGCTTTGCGATTTCTGTTTCAAATGCCGATGACATTGTCGGCCAGATTATGCTGGCAACCAGCAAGTTGACCCACCAGGCCTTTCGCCACGTTGAACTCAGCATCAATGGCGTCAAGGTTAAAGATATGACACCAGAAAACATCGGTAGCCTCTACCGGGGTGAGCAGCTCAATGTCTTCGGCCATTACTGGCAGCCAGGTCAGGCCGAAGTGGTCTTAACGGCGAAGGTAGGTGGGCTCGATAAAGAATATAAAACCTTTGTTGAATTTCCCAATGTCAGCCATCTAAACCCAGAGATAGAACGGTTATGGGCTTTTGCTTCCATTGAGCAACTACAGGCAAAGCTCGATTATTTTGGGCAGGACGCCGATGTTGAGCAGGCGATCACAGATATCGCCGTCGAATACGGACTGGTGACTGACTACACCTCAATGATCGTACTGGAAGAAGCGAGGTTCCAGCAGCTCAACATTCAGCGTCAAAATAAACAGCGTGTTGAAACCGAGCATGCAGCGCGGGATGTCAGAAAAGCAAAGGCCGTTCAAAACCATCGCGCCGATACGAATAAGCCGATGTTTAATAGCCCGCGCCCTGTCAATAGAGGTGGATCTTCATCCGGTGGTGCCGGTGCGGTCAATCCATCGTGGCTAATCTTGATTGTTGCGTTAATGATTCTATCGTCTGCCCGTCGAAAAGACCAGCAGGCAATTTAAAGATGTTTCAAGGCTTTACAACAAAACTGACTTGCTGTTCTAGCAAGTCAGTTTTAATAAAAAGAGTCAATGCGCTTATTTACCCGGCAGTGTTTTTTCTAGTGCTAGTCGTACTACAAAACAATATGGCATTGTTTGTTTTTGACCGTACGGCAGTGAGTGATGGTGAGTGGTGGCGCTTATTGACGGCTCACTTTACCCACAGCTCTACCAGTCATGCCCTTTGGGATGTGCTGGCCTTTACCGGCGTTACCCTATGGCTGAGTCAGTATTCCATCAAGCAGATGATGATTTCTGTGGTTCTGGGCATTGTGGCAGTGGATATATTATTGCTCTCCTCCCTATCAACGCTTGACTACTATTGTGGGCTTTCAGGGATTTTGTTTTCAACGCTGGTGCTGGCTTGTTACCGTTTCAGACAGGTTAATCGTGGTGTTATCGGCCTGCTTCCTATGTTCGTCGTGTCTACCAAGGTGCTTTGGGAGCTTTCTTTCCAAAGTATCATTTTTGTCGATACTGCTTGGCAGGCTTACCCCGACGCCCACCTGGCTGGGCTGACAGCGGGTCTTGTTGGCATTGGTTTTTATAGGCGGATGAGCAGGACTTCTTGTTATATTTAAAATAATTCTTGCAAAAAGGCGTGACACAACTGAAGTATTTTCTTCACCGCCTCTTTAATAAAGGTAGATTGTCATTATGTATAAGATTATTGCCACTATGTTTTTTCAGTGTCTTTAGCCTGTTGCGTGTCGACGTTTATGCAAGCCCTGCAGGCACCCTCAAAGGGGATAAAGTGAAAGGTCTGAGCCGCTACTGCACCTACTCAGACGGTGGTATATCGACTGTTGAGCATACTAAGCAGTGCCCGAGAAAAAACCCTAAGCCATCAAAGAGTGGTAGCCCACCCATCGTCAATATAGAGAAAAAGGGTGGCCGAGTTCTGGGCCATTGAGCGGGCAAAAAATTAAGGGTAATAACCGATATTGCTCTTATGCTGACGGCACCGTGTTAACCGTTGCGAAAAATGATAAATGTCGCAACACGAGCCGCTAGTATTTTTATCGCCCAGGGGAGGGTGTGAAAATAGTCTTATCAATCTTATCAATCTTATCAATCTTATCTTCGACGAGACTGGTTTTTTTTAGGGCGTAAGGATAGTCTGCCTGCGTTTCCAGAGCGTTGAGATAAATGATTATTGTCTGCTCGATATGGCTTATTTATTCCACACCGGCGTGCGTTTTTCCAGAAAGGCGCTGAGCCCCTCTTCTTTGTCGGGCGTGCTACACAGGGCGCTCTGGGCGAATTTTTCCATCGCCAGGCCGGCGGCACTGCTGCCCTCCATACCGTAGTTGACCATCGCCTTCATAAACTGTGGCACCAGGGGTGCGAAGGCGGAAATATGCTCGGCCATGCGCGACAGTTCGGGCAGTAAGTTTTCGCTATCGACCATGCGGGTGACGAGGCCGATGTGCAGGGCGCGGTCGGCATCGATGGGCTCGCCCATAATCAGCATTTCGAGGGCCCAGGCGCGGCCTACTAGGCGTGGCAAGCGCTGAGTTGCGCCACCACCGGGAATAATGCCGAGTTTACCCTCGGGTGTGGCAAAGGTGGCATTGGGTGTCGCCAGGCGTAAATCGCAGCCCAGAGCAACTTCGAGACCACCACCAAAACAAATGCCATTAATCGCCGCGATGCTGACTTTGTTACAGCGTTCGAGTTTTTCGGCCAGGCCTTGAACAATTGGCTCCAGTGCTTTCTTGAGATCGCGATCTTTGACCTCGGCCAGGTCGGAGCCGGCGGCGAAGGCTTTATTACCGGCGCCGGTAATGCCAATCACGCGTACTTGTTCGTCAATCTGCGCGGCATCGACGGCAAGATGTAATTCATCGAGCATGCCGAGAGAGACGGCATTCAGTTTGTCGGGGCGGTTAAGGGTGATCAGGGCGAGTGAATCAATGACCTGATAGCGAATAAATTGGTAGCTCATGTTTTGCCTTTACTCTACAACGGGAATGACTTCGGGGCTGATACATGGATCGCCCCCTTTTCTGGCCAGCTAGCCTATAAGAGTGCGAAGCAGGCAGATGAGGGCGAGCATTATAGACCGTCCCTTTCTGCAATCCCATAGCAAAACCAACAGAGCGGTACCCGCTGGTCGAGAATTCTGTGGTCAAAGTATTTCCATCTGTTCATGGCTGATAATTTTCGGGTGTTTAATACCCCCTCCATACGGGTGGGCGCTTTTCAAAAAAGGCGGCGACGCCTTCCTTCGCATCGGCGGAGTCACCAATCACCTGCTTCGCCTTGGCGGTTAACTCCCAGCCGTGAGCATCGTCGGCAGAGGGCAGGGCATCGATGGCCTGCAGAGATTGCTGTACCGATACCGGTGAATTGGCGGTGATTTGTGCGGCCAGCGCCAGTGCCGTTGCCAGCGCCTCACCGGGTCCACACAGTTCATTGACCATGCCGTGGCGATAGCCCTCGGCCGGTGATAGCTCTGTACCCGTGAGCATTACTTGCTTGGCGACGTTGAGGGGCAGTACGCGACTGGCGCGAAAAATAGCGCCGCTGGTGGCGACCAGGCCGCGCTTCACTTCGGGCAGGCCGAAGCGTGCGTTGTTGGCCGCAACGATCATGTCGCAGGCCATCGCCACTTCAAAGCCACCGCCAAAGGCCACCCCTTCAACGGCTGCGATTAAAGGCTTGGTGCGAGTACGTCCGACCACGCCATAGACACCACCGCGCTCGGTAGGGGTGCCTGAGGTGGCGGCCATATCTGTGCCGGCACAAAACATATCGGTGCCGCCGGTAATAACGGCCGCCCACAGGTCTGACTCATCTTCCAGGCGATTGAGGGCGGCATCCAGCGCTAGGGTCATTTCGCCGTCAATGGCATTGCGTTTTGCCGGTCGTGTCAGGGTGATAATCAGCACGTGGTCTCGTACTTCTAGGTGGGTACGTTGTTCGGACATAGGCTTTCCCCTGCAAACTATTTATTTAAAGGCGGTTTAAACGTTGTTAAGAATTTTCAACCAGTGTAAAAATTCCTGTCGCCTAAATCCAGAGGATATTGCTCGCCAATGTGATACGCCGTGCTGGTAGCTCAAATTTTCGCTACTATAGGGCAAAATTAAGGCAGCATTGAGCCCTTCTTTCTTTTAGTCGGGTAGGCTGGTAGCAAAAATAAAGGTGCAACGAAATATTATTTTGTTAGCGCTAAAATAATAAATAAGGATAGGCCCATGGATTTGTCCCTCAGTCACGAACAGCAAATGATTTACCACTACGGTAGTCATCTGCTCAAAGAATTTGGTCGTGACTACTGGCTCGATTGCGCCGAGCGCCGCGCCTTTCCCTCGGCGATGTATAAGCGTGTCGCCGAGGATGGTTTCGTCGGCATTATGGTGCCCGAAGCCGATTGCGGGGCCGGGCTAGGTATGTTGGAAATGGTCTTGCTGCAGGAGGGTTTGGCCAATGCCGGTATTCCTCTGCAAAGCCTGGTGGTGGGGGCCACCATGTCGCTCGGCCCCATTGGCAAACACGGCACGGTTGAGCAAAAACAAAAATACTTACCGGCGGGCTGTGTCGGTGATATTCGCTTTTGCTTTGCCATTACCGAGCCCGATGCCGGTACCAACACCATGCGCACCTCGACCATGCTCACCGACGATGGCAACGGCGCTTATAAACTCAACGGTCGTAAAACCTTTATTACCGATGCCGAGGGTGCCGACTATATGCTGGTGGTGGCGCGCAATGTGTCGCTCAGTAATGTGGAGCGCAAGACCGATGGCTTCACCATTGCCATTGTCGATACCAAGGCTCCCGGCATTGAAATGCAGCCCATTGAATTGAGTATTCCGCTGCCTGAAAAGCAGTACCAGCTATTTTTTGACGATGTCAGTGTCGCTGCTGGCGATATATTGGGGGAACTGGGAAAGGGCTTTAATATCCTCTTCGAATCCCTTAACCCCGAGCGCATGATCCTCGCCGCCATGTGCTGTGGCATGGGCCGTTATGCCATGGGCAGGGCGGTGGAATACGCCAACGAACGAGTGGTTTTCGATCGCCCCATCGGTGCCTATCAAGCCCTTCAGCACCCTCTGGCTAAGGCTAAAACCGATATTGAACTGGCCTCATTAATGACTCGCAACGCGGCCTGCTTATTTGATAGCAACGCAGCCTGCGGTGAAGAGGCCAATATGGCAAAATTTGGCGCCTCTACGGCGGCGGTGAATGCCATTGATGCTTCTCTGCAGTGCTTTGGCGGCAATGGCTTTACCAAAGAGTACGGTATTTTTGACCTCTACCCCTTTGCACGGCTGCTTAAAACAGCGCCACTAAACAATGAAATGGTGCTGAATTTTATTGCCGAAAAAGGTATGGGCTTATCGCGTTCTTATTAAGGTTAGTCGAGAGAATGTAAATGCTGTGAAAAAAAATACTGTTTGCTCGTGGACATAGGGGATGTCGATACCATTCTTAACCCAGTTTTGATTGCCTTTGCCGCATTACCGTCTGAGCCACCGAGCCCAGTGTGCGTAGCGCCAAATAAAGCGGGGAAAGTCAGCGTTGTTGGAATTGGCATTTTAGGGTCTAGATCTATTTATTCGTTATATTTATATGCCTGCCGTATAGCGCCTTGTATTATAAAGTCCCTCGTACGGTTTTTGTATGATCGAAAGCCAATGACTTAGAGTGACTTCCTTGGACACCATCGCTTCACCCTGTGTTCGCAACTGCTGCCTCAATGAGGGGGATGTTTGTCTGGGTTGCTTTCGAAGCCTCGATGAAATACTCGCCTGGCGCGCTGCAAACAATGAACAGCGGCAAGGGTTTCTCGACCGGGTTATTCAGCGTAAAGAGGCTCATCGACGCAAATACAGCCTTGATGGTGGTTCATAGTCTTTTACTCTTGATGGCACGCGCGATGCGTGCTTATTTTCACTTGTGCTGTCCTGCTGTAGAATCCCCGCCCATGACGACCCGCCCCGATACCGATCACTACCGCGAACTCTTCCTCAACGATATCCCGATGATGGATATGCGTGCGCCCGTGGAGTTCAATAAGGGTGCCTTCCCCTGTAGTGAAAACATCCCCTTACTCGATGATAAACAGCGCGAAGCCGTCGGCACCTGTTACAAAAAGAAGGGGCAGGATGCAGCCATTGAACTGGGCTGGCAGCTGGCCACGCCCGCTATTCGCGAGCAGCGCATTACCGCCTGGCAAAACTTTATTCAACGTCACCCCAATGGCTATCTGTATTGCTTTCGCGGTGGTTTGCGCTCACGCCTTAGCCAGCAGTTGGTGGGCGAGGCGGGCACGGCCTATCCACTAATTAAGGGTGGCTATAAGGCCATGCGGCGTTTTTTGATCGACGAGCTTGATCAACATTGTGAGTCTATGCCGTTAACCCTGGTGTCAGGGCGCACAGGCTCGGGCAAGACTTTGGTGATACACGAACTGGCTCACGCGTTAGATTTAGAAGGGCTGGCCAATCACCGTGGCTCTGCCTTTGGCCGCCAATTACAGCCTCAGCCTAAGCAAATTGGTTTTGAAAACAGCTTGAGCATCGCGGTGATGAAGCAGCGCGCGCAGCACAGCCAGCCCATTTTTGCCGAAGACGAGGGCCGCATGATCGGTGGTGTGACTTTACCCGCAAGCTTAATAGACCGGATGCAACAAGCCCCACTCGCTGTGTTGGAAACCCACATTAACGAGCGCATCGACATTGTACTGGCCGACTATATTACCGGGGCCTACCCCCAGTACACGGCCCAGTTCGGTGAAGAAGAGGGCGCGGTTAACTTCCGTGAACAAATTCTCGGCAATCTCAGCCGCATTCGCAAACGTCTGGGTGGCGAGCGTTTTACCCAGTTGCACGCTGAGTTTAGTGACGCGCTAGATCAATTAGTCAAACACAATAATGCCGATGGTTTTCGCGGCGGCATTCAATTGCTACTCACGGATTATTACGACCCCATGTACGACTATCAACAAGGCCAGCGTGACGGTCGTGTGGTTTTTCGTGGCCCAAGGGCGGAGCTAGTAGAATGGGCGGAGGCTTATTCCATGGTTTAAGTAATAAAAACAAATCTGTTTAATAAATTGTCTAATTATTAAGGAGAATGCCCGTGCGGTTATTGACTACTTTAGTAGCGCTGCTCGTCTCTTTCAGTTTAGTCAGCCCCACGTGGGCTGAGAGTTTTACCTTTACCGCCATTCCCGACCAGAATGCATCGCGCCTGCAACAGCGCTTTGGTCAGGTCGCCTCCTATCTGCAAGAGCAGCTGGGTGTCGAGGTAAAATACATTCCGGTCAAAAGCTACGCCGCTGCGGTAACGGCCTTTCGCAATAATCAGGTGCAGTTGGGTTGGTTTGGTGCGCTATCTGGCGTACAGGCTCGCCAGCGTGTGCCTGGCAGTTGCGCCATCGCCCAGGGTTACGAAGACCAATTCTTTAAAACCTATTTTATTGCCCACCGCTCCAGCGGTTTACTCGACGATGAGAGTGCGACTAGCAAGGGCCAATTCCCCCTTGGCATCGCGGGCCATACCTTTATCTTCGGCGCCAAGGGCTCGACCTCTGGCCGCTTAATGCCCGAATACTATATTCGTCAATTCCTGGGTAAAGCGCCGGATAAAATTTTTAGCCGTGTTGGTTTTAGTGGTGACCACAATCGCACCATTGCCCTAGTGGGTTCCGGCGCCTATCAAGTGGGCGCGGTGAATTACAAGGTGTGGGAAAAGGCCCTTTCGACGAACAAAATTGACCCTCAGCAAGTGCAGGTTATTTGGCAAACGCCGACCTACTCAGACTATCAGTGGAGTATTCGCGGTGATGTTGACCAGCGCTGGGGTGAGGGTTTTAGCGATAAAGTGAAGGCCGCTTTGCTGGCGATAAAACAACCTGAATTACTGACGGCATTTCCGCGCAGTGCCTTTGTTAGTGCAAAGAACAGTGACTATGCCTCTACCCGCGAGACGGCAATTGCCATTGGCCTTATTGATGAACGCTAAGCTTGTCGCAGAAAATCAAAGCGCGGCTCTGCGAGAAAGCATTTTATTAAAAAACGCCGCCTCTATAAACGCGCCCGTTTTTTCATTGGCCAACGCAGAATTAGCTTACGAGGGAAGAGTGGTATTGAAGAATATTTCACTCAGCATTGCCCCGGGTGAGCGTGTGGCGCTGGTGGGTAAGTCTGGCGTCGGTAAATCGACGCTACTAGCGGCCCTACGTGATCAGCAATCCAACAGTGTCGCCTGGTGTCCCCAGCAGCACGGTTTGGTGCCCATGCTGAGTCTCTATCACAATATTTATATGGGCGGCCTGCATCGTCATAATGCGTTGTACAACCTCTTGAATTTAATAAAGCCCCTATCCCTACCTTTGCACGAAGTGACTAACCTGGCAAAGCCATTGCAACTTGATAAGTTTTTGTTTGATCGCCTCGAGCAGCTTTCTGGTGGGCAATCGCAGCGGGTCGCCATTGGCCGCGCACTGTATCAACAGAAAAATATTTTCCTCGGTGACGAACCCGTTTCTGCGGTGGATGATTATCAGGCGCAACAACTACTCGCTTTGATTGCAGAAAAGCATGAAACCCTGGTGCTGGCATTGCACGATGTTGAACAGGCTTTGCACTTCTGTGATCGAATTATTGGCTTAAAAAACAGCGCCATTGTGCTGGATACTCCCTGCTCTACATTGCAGGCGAGCGATCTCGCCGAGCTTTACAGCTGATGCAAACAGCGTCTGTTAACAGCTTGAATAATAAGGTTAAAAAAACCACTAGCGGAATTTTCTCGTTGCGATCGACAAGCTTTTATATCGCTGTGATCGCGGGCCTTTGCCTATTATTGGCTGACCTTGAAATCATAAGTCCCAATCCCTGGCTGGAATTAAAGGCCATGGGGCAGGGTTTGATTAAGCCGCGTATTGTCAGTTATAGCGAATTATTCAGTGGACTAGCGAACACCCTTTGCTTTGCCTTACAGGGCATGGCGGTGGCTGTGGTGGCTGGCTTTGGCCTGGCGCTGGCGTATCGATATTGGTGGGTGCGCTCTTTCTGCGCTTTTATTCGCGCCATTCACGAGTTGTTTTGGGCGCTTATTTTTATTCAATGTTTTGGTTTATCGCCGTTGACCGGATTATTGGCAATAGCGCTGCCCTATGCGGGTACGCTGGCAAAAGTGTACGGCGAATTATTTGAGGAAACCTCACCTCAGCCGCGGGCTAATCTGAACAATAGTAAAAGTTTGAGTGCTTTTTTTTACACGACCTTGCCCCTGGCCTGGCCGGCACTGAGTCATTACACCCGCTACCGTTTTGAATGTGCATTGCGCTCAACGGTAATACTCGGTTTTGTCGGTTTGCCGACACTGGGCTTTTATCTCGAAACCGCTTTGAGTGAAGGGCTTTATAGCGAGGCTGCTGGCCTGCTTTATGTGCTGTTGCTATTAATTGTCAGCCAACGATGGTGGTTGCGTAAGCGTTTACTGCCCGTTTATTTAGCGGCCGCTCTTGTCTATCTACCACCCAGCGCGAGCTTTAGCTGGCAAATTGTTATTCAGTTTTTTACTGAAGATATTATCCCCCAGCCTCTGCGTACTGCCAGTGCTAATGGCATTGGCCCCTGGCTGGTCTTTTTGTGGCAACAACAACTCTGGCCAGGCTTGTGTCATACGCTGATATTGAGCCAAATTGCACTTTTCTTTACGGCGCTTCTCGCCTTGCTTGCCTTGCCTTTTAATTCCCGTCTGTTTGTTGGCCCCGTTGTTAGTCGGGCTTGCGCTGGCTTGCTGTTAATTGCGCGAACCCTGCCTGAATATTTACTGGCCTTTGTAGCATTGCTACTTTGGGGGCCATCCATGCTGCCGGCCATTGTCGCACTGGCTCTGCACAACAG
Organism: Candidatus Reddybacter sp.; assembly: GCA_041277045.1. Classification (GTDB taxonomy): domain Bacteria; phylum Pseudomonadota; class Gammaproteobacteria; order Pseudomonadales; family Porticoccaceae; genus Reddybacter. Next base: position 96,670 of record JBGFSY010000003.1, read on the forward strand.
CGCCATTATCGCCCAACTACTGGCGCGCTTTAGTGAGCCGCTACAATTGCGCGACGACGCCTGTAAAGGTGTTAATCGCTATGCCTATGAAATACTGCCGCGCATTTACAGACAGTTTTTAGCCCTGCTTTTTTATCGCTGGGAAGTGATACTGCGCGAGAGTGCCATTCTCGGCATCCTCGGCATCGCCACCCTAGGCTTTTATATTGATTCCGCGTTTGAAGAATTTCGCTTTGACCGTGCTGCCTTATTAATTCTCGCCTCAGCCCTGCTGAATATGGCTGTCGATACATTGGCGCGTACCTTGCGCCGACGCCTCCACTTAGTGACCACTGCAGATATACGCTAATGCAAACATCCATACCCATTTATAAAGACTTAGTTTTCATTGGTGGCGGGCACAGCCATGCCCTGGTGTTAAAAATGTGGGCCATGAAACCACTGCCCGGTGTGCGTCTGACGCTTATTTCACCGCAAGTACTAACGCCTTATTCTGGCATGCTGCCGGGATTGATTGCCGGACATTATGATCTGGAAGAAACCCATATTGATTTGTCGCGTTTATGCCGTTACGCCAATGCGCGCTTTATTCAAGCGCCCGTCACAGGTATTGATCTTGCAAATAAAGAAATACACTTTGGTGATAGAGCACCTTTGGGTTTTGATCTGTTGTCGATTAACAGTGGTATTAGCCCTGACTTAGCTATCCCCGGTGCCGCTGAGTTTGCCACCCCTGTTAAACCCATCGCTACTTTTTATCCGCGCTGGCAAGGGGTGAAAGACTATTTGCGCAGTGATAAAGGTCAGCCAGAAAAGCAAGCCGCCTATCGTATTGCCATCGTCGGTGGCGGTGCTGCAGGCGTTGAGCTGATATTGGCGATGCATTTTGCCCTGAGTCGTGACCCCTCAATCAACAGGCCTTTGCAATTCTGCTTGGTGCAACAGGGCGAAGGCCTGCCCGAGAATTATCCACCCCGACTACAGCGCAAGGTTGCCGAATTATTCACACGTCATAATATTGATGTTATCGCTAATACTCGTATTGAAGACGTTTCTGCCAAACAGTTAAAAGACGAGAATAATAAAACGATTAATTTTGATTGTCTCTTCTGGTGTACCAATGCCAGTGCGCCAAGCTGGCTAAGGGGGGCAGATTTAGCGCTTGATCAACAGGGTTTTATCAGCGTTAACCAATATCTACAGTCGACAAGTCACGATTTTGTTTTTGCCGCCGGTGACATTGCCCAGCAGCAGCACTATTCCCGACCACGAGCCGGTGTGTTCGCCGTGCGCCAGGGGCCGGTGCTGTTTAATAATTTGCGCAAGGCTCTACTCAAACAATCACTGGCAGCTTTTCGCCCGCAAAAGACCTTCCTCAGTTTACTGGCCTGTGGTGAGCAATACGCGCTGGCCTGTAAGCCGGTTAGCCTCATGCCCAGCTTTAGTGGCAAGTGGGTATGGCGCTTGAAAGACCGCATTGATCGCCGCTTTATGAGGATGTTTAGTGATTTGCAGATGGCAGAGGAGGGTGGTGCTATGCCATCGCTGTCTGACGTTATTAGCGGTGAAAAGCAGGATGATAATAGTGCTGCCATGCGCTGTGGCGGTTGTGGTGCCAAAGTGGGCGCTTCGGTGCTAAATCGAGTGATGCAGCGACTAGCGCCGGTCGAACATGAGGGTGTCGTACTGGGCTTAAAGAGTCCGGATGATGCCAGTGTCATAGCCATCCCCGCCGGGGAAGTATTAGTACAAAGTGTCGATGTTTTTCGTGCTCTGCTCGACGACCCCTATGTGCTGGGCCAAATTTCTGCTGAGCATGCCCTGAGTGATTTGTTTGCCATGAATGCACGGCCACACAGCGCCTTGGCCATTGCCACACTACCCTACGGGGCCGAAGGCATCGTTGAGCGCGATCTATTACAAATAATGAGTGGCTCCGTCGCTGTGCTCAATCAAAACAACTGCTCTTTAATCGGCGGCCATACCAGTGAAGGGGCCGAATTGAGTTTGGGTTTCTCGGTGAATGGCACCTGCAAAGCCGAAGAGTTATTACAAAAAAGCCAGGCGAAAGTGGGCCATCAATTAATTCTCACCCAGTCCCTTGGCACCGGCACCCTGTTTGCCGCTCACGCCCAGCTAGCGGCAAAGGGTGAGTGGATTAGCCAGGCCATCGCCGCTATGCAGTTGTCGAATCGACAGGCGGGTGAAATATTTTATCGCCATAACGCCAGTGCCTGCACCGACATTACCGGCTTCGGCCTCCTGGGGCATCTGTTAGAAATGCTCAAACCAGCGGGGCTGGGCGCCAGTATTAATCTCAGACAACTACCCTTACTGGCGGGTGCGCTGGAATGTTTCGTCCAGGGCATAAGTAGCAGCTTACAACCGCAAAATAATCGCGCCCGGCGCGCCATTGACGATTGGGAGGCTTGGCAACAACACCCTGTGTATCCTATTTTATTTGACCCTCAAACTTCCGGTGGCCTGCTGGCAAGCGTTGCAGAAAATGAAGTGGCGAGCTGCCTGCGGGCATTACACCGGGCAGGTTACAAGCAGGCCTGCATCATTGGTCAGGTAGTGGTTGGTGACGCAGCGGAAGGGATGGTGCTTTTACAGTAGTTTTGCGAGATTAGCCTGCCTGCCCAGTGCGAATCTCTACGGCGCTTGTAGGTTGTCGAGAGGGCTTTGTGTGCCCGCATAATGCTGACCCTGCACATGGGTGTAAATCTACGTAGTTTTCACATCATTATGCCCCAGCAACTCTTGCGCCGTGCGAATGTCGGTACCCCTTTGTAGAGGGTGAGTGGCGAAGGAATGGTGGAAGGTATGGCAATTCATTTTTTTGTTGAATACCTTCGCCTTGCGAACGCTCTGCGCAAGAGCTTTGCGTATTACCGACTGGTGTAAGTGGTGGCGACAGGTAGTGCCAGTGACTGGGTGTTTGCACCATGTCGTCGATGGGAAAATAATGCCCAGTGTGCTCTGCGTTAGGCATTGGGGTATTTGCGCCCCAGTGCGCCGGGCAGTGAGGGCCCAATGCCCTGTTTGTTGTCTCCGCGCTGAGGTCGATGGCGGGTGCTATTTCTTGTTGTAGCGGCTCTACTAGCGTAGGGCTTAATAAAGTCTGCCTATCCTTATTACCTTTGCCATCAAGTACCGCCAGTGCATGGCGCTTTGTATCGACATCTTGAACACGCAAACGCAGGCACTCACTGATGCGAAGGGCCGTTGCCGTATAGCAGCTCGATAATCAAGCCCTTGCGACTTTCAAGCTGGCCGATAATACGCGCCACCTCGTCGGGGTTGAGTGCTACCGGCAGGGTGCGTTGTTTACTCGCCAGCGTGAAGCAAAGCTCGCCAATAGGCAGGTTGAGTACTTTGTGATAGAGAAAAACGACAGCGTTTAAGGCGACCTTTTGCGTGTTACCACCCATCGGCTTGCGCGATATCATTCCGCTACCTTTTGAAAGTACATAATAATCAGTGGCTTAGGTTGGTTGTAGGGTGAATACTGCGCAAAGGGGAAGTCAGATGCTGCGCATGCGCGTTTAGTGCGGAAGGGGTGTGAGCTGCCTGGTATTGTCTTTTAAATCAGATGCTTATAAAGGTGTGTCGAATATAAAATGCGCATGTGCATATACAAATGTTATGCATAAGAATCTAGATAGTGCGATAGCTAATATAAACCATGGCAGATAAGAGGTCTCCAATGTCAGAGTGTCCAGAGCAATGGAAATTAGATGTAAATGATAGATATGCAAGAGGCGTTAGTGTCGTCACAAGTCTCTCAACAGCACCTTTGGTTTTACCTATGCTCTATCTAAAAAATATCGCGGCGGCGGATACAACGAAGCCCCGTACTGATTCTCTATCATGTTTGGTTTATTTTGTATTAGTATGTCTAGGTGTATCAATTATTTCTAGTGTGATTTACTACTACTTTTCTGCCAAATGGGTAAAAAACGCCTGGGGTGAAACACCTGATATTTTTGACCGCCCCATTACAGGTCCTTCAATTGAAAAATGGCTAGACCGCAGCTTATTTTTTATGATGAGTGGGTTTCTAATAGGTCTTGGTTGTATAGTATGTTTTGTTGCGTCATATACAAATGCATAACAAGAACATTAAAGATCGCCCTACGGGCTGAACGTTAGGTGCTTACCCTCTGCATCTTACCGCTGAATTTTTAATAGAGGGCTTGGGGGAAAAATGAAAATTATAAATAAAATTAATCAAATCATGGAGATAGAGCTAGCCGGTGTTGTGAGGTACACGCATTATTCATTAATGATTTACGGCTATAATCGAATCCCTATTGTTAGCTGGATGAAAGGCAATGCAACAGAAAGTTTAGACCACGCCCATCGGGCTGGTGAAATGGTAACTTTACTAGGTGGTCATCCATCGCTCAAAATTGGAGATTTATTGGAGACAGAAATGCACGATATTGGCGATATTATGCGTGAAAGCTTGGAGCATGAAAAAGCAGCGTTGACCTGTTATTACGATTTGTTGAAACTAGCTGAGAATGAAAACAATATATTGGTAGAAGAATATGCAAGGGAAATGATTACAAACGAAGAGTTGCATCTTGATGAGGTCAATAAAATGCTAAGAACACCAGGTGATATTGAACCCTTTAAAGACGCCTAACAGTTCTTTCCAGCCGACCTCTTAAGCGGCGTGATCTTGTGTCACTTTGGTGGACGATTAATTTCGTCAACGAGAGAGGTTCAGCATGGGACACGCTAAAAAGAGAAACTACGACCGCTATACCCTGGCCTACCAACTTCAGACCGTTAAGTTAGCCAATCACCCTGACGTTATGTCCAAGGACGTGGCAGAATCACTCGGCATTCATCCCGTCATGTTGTATCGCTGGCAGATGGAAAACAGGAACGGCGATCTGAGAGAAAATAAATCTATGAAAACGAGGAAATCCTCCCCGCAAAGGCGCCCGGATAGAATAGATCCCATCCAGGAAAAAGACGATGCATTAAAGGTGGCCTAAAAACGTATCCAATAATTGGAAAAACAATTCGTCAATCGGGAGGATGAGTTAGACCGGTTAAAAAAATCCAAACGCTTCTTCACAAAAATAAAGTAGCGATCTTTACATTTTATGAGAAGAACCGTGCAAAATTCGAAAGGACATCCATCTTAAATTAAGGCACTAAAAACGCGGTTTGTAGAAACACCTTATCGTTACTTTTTCATTTTGACTATTAATTGGAGTGGTTTGTCTGGCAGTAACTCTTAAACCTGCCTTAAAGCCTCACAGGGTGGCTGTATTGTGGTGATGAGCTGATAGGTTCTCTCTGTATAAAAGGCAGGTTTTTACTTTGATCGGGCTGAGCGTTTGTTGGCTAGTCGCCTTCAAATAGTAATTTACAGCTGCTCATATCCGGGATTCGTCGATAGTCCAGGACGGCACAAGCTTGCTTGAGATGCCGGAGGGTGCCCATAACGCGACCAAAGCGCCCTTCAAATTGGGTGCTGAGGGTAAGCCAGTTATCGGCTGAGATATTTAAACGACTTAGCAGAGGGGGAGTGCTGTTATCCATAGCACCTCGCTTGTCATCGCTGACGAGGCGCCCCGTCCAATCGATCAATTCGAGGTAGTCACTCAGACGGCAGGGTAGCCCATCGGGCATGATTTGGCGTGGGTTGCCAGCAAAGCGCATCAGGCTTTTTTCTTGTTGTTGTGGGTGGTTAATTTGGTGGGCTGTTTGGGCCTTGGCGATGCGCTTTTTGATCGATGTATGGTGTGACCTTCTGGTGTGTTGGCCATCTTCGCTAGCAGGGGGTTGAGGTCGACATAGGCCATACAGGCAAAGAGGGCTTGCTCGTCTAGCAAGGCCTGGAATTTAAAACGCCCCTCCTAAAAACGCCCCCCTCAAAGCGCCCCGTACAGCCGTTTTCTTTATTGGTTTGGCGGGCAATGCCTTTGTCATCAATCCGGTGGAATTAACTTGTTTCCCCGCTGAAGAGATGCTGTAAAAAAGGTTTGATTTCAAGCAGCGTGCCGTTAGCATTAAACCCCCGGCGCGCGTGTTGACTAGGCTTAATGTGCGGTGATAATTCCAACAATGGATGCAGGTAATATGAAGTACATAAAATCATGGTTTCGCTCTCCCCTCATTTGTCTAACGGCTCTGTTGTGCTGTTTGCCGGTGGCACATTCCGGTGATAGCAATACGCTGGTGGTTGGGCTCAATCCTGAATACAGGCCGCTGGTTTACAAAGAGGGTCGTAAGCTGACGGGTATTGAGCCTGCTACTGCTAAAGAGCTGGGCAAACTGCTTAAAAAGAAGATTGAATTCAAAGAATACCCCTGGGCTGAGCTTATTCCTGCGCTAGAAAACGGTGATATTGATGTCATTATGTCGGGCATGAGTGTTACTGCTGAGCGCTCAAAACGGATCAATTTTACTCAGCCCTATCTTGAAATTGGCCAAATGGCGATTATCCGCAAAGCCGATATTGGTCGGCTAAGCCAACCCCGGGCAATGTACAAAGCGGGCATGCGTGTGGGTGTTGAGCTGGGTACAACGGGTGAGCAATATGTTAAAGAGTATGCTGGCGAGGCTGAAATAAAGCCGTATCATAATCCGGCGCAAGCATTCGCCGCGTTGGACGCTAATGAAATTGATTTCTTTGTTCACGATGCGCCAACTAGCTGGAACCTGGCGCAGGATTCCGCTTGGCCAGACCTGATGGCCTTGTACTCACCGTTGACGAAGGAGTCTATCGCCTGGGCTGTGAATAAAAATAACGGTGCATTACTGGCTACTTTGAATGAGGCGCTGACTACCTTGAAGGCTGCGGGTACCTTGAATCAAATTCAATATCACTGGATTCCAGTAAAAATAGAAATCGAGAGGTAGCCTAGAGGGTGTTTGTGTTATCTGAAGTACGCTGGGGCTTATTGGGTGAGGCTAGATGATAAGCGGCGAAAACTCAGAAGCGTTTTTACGTTGGCACCAAGCGCTACGGCAGCTCGCTCAAGTAGCTGATTCTGCCTGGCTGGTATCCACCGAGGCGAAATCTCATTTTGCAGCCTATCAAAAAGGCCTCAGCCCCGAGGAGGAGCTGGCTGAGTTGGATGAATTGGCACAATGGCGCGGGTGCGGCTGTGGCGGTTCTTAGTGACACAGGCTCAAATAGCTAGGCGTTCCATACGCCTTTATAAAGCGCGACCATCTCTTCTACGGTGGGTACTTTCGGGTTGTTGTTGGGCGAACCGGAAGCTAATGCCTGCTCGGCCATGGTGTTTAACAGCGAAAAATATTTTGCTTCATCAATGCCGTACTCTTTCGGTGATGGCACTTTCAAATCGATATTCAATTGGCGCAACTCTGCGAGCAGGCTAGTGACTGCGGCGTCGGTGTCGCTGCCGCGCTTAACCAGGCCCATGGCCCGGGCGCACTCGGCGTAGCGTTGCATCGCGGCCCCGGCTGAGAATGCGGTAACAGCCGGCAGCAACATGGCATTACTGAGGCCGTGGGCGACGTGGAAGAAGGCACCAATGGGGCGGCTCATGCCGTGTACCAGGCAAACGGAGGCATTCGAAAATGCCATGCCGGCTTGTGTCGCGGCGAGCATCATCGCCTCGCGGGCGGCCTTGTTGTCGGGCTCGTTGCAGGCGCTGCGAATATTGCGCGCGATTAAGCCCATGGCCGATAGCGCCAGAGTGTCGGTGTAGGGGTTGTGTTTGGCGCTGACGTAGGCCTCGATGGCATGGGTGAGACTGTCGATGCCGGTATCGGCCGTGGTGCGATAGGGCACGCTATAGGTCAGCTCGTAGTCAACGATAGCCGCTGCGGGCAAACAGCCCAGGCCCATGATCAGCATTTTTTCATCGCTGGCCTTATCGGTTATCACGGTGACCTTGGTGACTTCGGAGCCAGTGCCCGCGGTGGTGGGTATGGCGATAATCGGCAGGCCGCTTTCGTTGGCCTGGTGGGGCACCTTGTAATCGCGAATCGCGCCGCCACCGTGGGCCAGCAGAGTCATGGCTTTAGCGGTGTCGATGGGGCTGCCACCACCGAGAGCGATCACGCAATCGAAGTCGCCCTGGTTAATAATCTCGGCACCGGTAATTACTACGTCGTCTGTTGGCTCCGGCACGGTGTCGGCGAATAGTTCCCACTGAATACTTGCCGCATCCAGCACGTCAGTAACATGGGCCGCCTTGCCGCTGTCGCGCATATAGGGGTCGGTGACCAATAAGGGTTTGCTGCAGCCCAGTTTGGCCATTACATCGGCGATCTCGCCGACAGCGCCGCCACCGATGAGCATAATGCGAGGAGTGGTTATGGTTGCTAGCATTTTGCCTGTCCTTTTTTCTGAGTAATGTTTTCTTTTTATCAGATTTATATTTCAAATATTATTATTGATTGAATAGGCTCAAGCCCGAGACATAAACTTACCCGTCACCGTATTCACTTTGACAATCTCACCGGGTTCTAAATACTCTGGCACCTGTATTTCCAGCCCGGTAGTGAGGGTTGCTGGTTTGGTGCGCCCGGCAGCGGTGGAGCCTTTAATGCCGGGTGCGGTATCTACCACTTCCAGCGCGACAGATTGAGGCAGCTCTATACCCAGTAGTGCGCCATCCATTACCAGACCGGTGATGTCTTCCAGCCCCTCGCTAATGTAGACGAGCTGACCTTCAATTTCGTCGCTATTGAGACCGTATTGACTGTAGTCCTCTGAATTCATAAATATGTAGGTGTCGCCGTCGAGATAGGAGTACTGCAGCGGCATCCGAACGCAGTCGGCTTCTTTTAGAAAGTCGTCACCCTTATAGGATTCATCCAGTTTTTGTCTGGTTTTTAAATTAGTAAAACGTATTTTATACAGGGTTGCCGCACCGCGAGATGAGGGGCTTTTCGCCTCTACCTGTTTAACAGAATGGGGTGCGTCATTAATTTCAACAACATGGCCTTTTTTTAATTCACTGGCTTTTGGCACTGAGTTTCCTTTACATATTGGGTGGATGGCAACTGGGCCACTGGCTTAATTGAGGGTGATTATTCGCCCTTAAATTCGATTGTTTGCTTGTCTTTAAAGGCGGCGATAGCGCCGAGCCCATCGCGGGTTCTGCCCATGGCGATAATGCCCTCTTCCTCGGCTTTTAATTGCTGGCTAAAGTTATTGTCGAAGCTGTCCATCAACAACTGGCGGGTGCGGCCGAAAGCAATGGTGGGGCCGCTGGCCAGTTTGTCAGCCAGGCTTTGTACGGTGCTGGTGAGTTCGTCAGCGGCAACACACTGGTTGATTAAACCCCATTCTACCGCCTCTGCTGCACTTAAGCGGCGATTGGTGATTATCAACTCCTCCGCTCGGCGTAGGCCAATCTGGCGCGGTAGGTAGTAGGTGGAGCTACCGTCGGGGGTCATGCCAATGCCGGTATAGGCCATGGTGAAACTGGCCTTGTCACTGGCGATCACAAAGCTGCAGGAGCTGAGTAGGGACAGGCCGGCGCCGGCGGCAACACCTTGCACACTGGCGATAACGGGGGCGTTCATTGCCGACAGGGTTTCGATAGCCGGGTGGAAGCTGTCGAGCAAGCGGCTCAGGGTGGCGGGCAGCTCATCACCGGCCTCGGCAAAGGCCATAACATCGCCACCGGCACAGAAAATCTTGCCCTCGGCATCGAGGATCACCGCGCGGATGCCTGCATCGCTTTGGCAAATCTTAGCGACCTCGTAGAGTTCTTCACCCATGGCGAAATTCAGCGCGTTAGCGGCATCGGGGCGGGCGAGGGTAATGCGGGCAATATTGCCCTCGCGTTGAAATTTAATGGCCTGGTAAGACATGGGCGCCTCGCTGTTAATAAGTTGGATGGCAGATGGTACGCTTTGCACACCGGCCTCGCCAGTGTGGGTAATGAGCCACCGGCTCATGTTGCCGGGTGACGGGCGCATAGTGGCTAATCCAGCGCGGGTGCTTGAGTTCAAGGCGGGGCCATCACTAAAATGACGCTCAATTTACAGCCATGCAAAGGGACAGTCTCGATGTCTTACTACAAGCAGCACGTTTTCATCTGTACCAATCAGCGCAGCGATGGTCGCGCCAGTTGTGAGGATCACGGCGCCAGCGAACTGCGCGCCTATCTAAAAAAGCGTGTTAAGGAAGAGGGCCTCAATGGCCCCAAGGGGCTACGCATCAATAATGCCGGTTGCCTCGACCGCTGCGCCCTGGGCCCGGTGATGGTGGTCTACCCCAATGAGACCTGGTATCGCTATCACACGAAGGAAGACATCGACGAGATTTTCGAGAGCCATTTGAAAAATGGCGAGAAGGTGCAGCACCTGCGTATTGCGCCGAAGCACGATGATTAGGGCGCTCCAAAGGATGGTTTACACACCATTTGCTACTTTAGGAAGTGAAATGTGCGCAATGCCGCCAGCATATTCGGTATCACTATCACTTGAGATACTCCAAGAGGCCTACATCAGCAGAAGTGTTCCGACTATCACTGTGAGACGGCATAAGTCTTTGAAACTGAAAGAATAGAAATATATGATCAGGCGAAGTGATTTTTCTGATCAAAGCCGCTGTTCTCACTATCTTCTTTCGGCAGCGGGTTGTAGTTAATTTAACACCTTGAATAATAGAGTGAATTAACTCTTCACTTACCGTAAAGCCATTGTGATAGTGAGAAAGATGATAGTCGGAAGGGTTCCGTTGAATAAGCTGTTAGAGTGCCGCGAGATTTAACTTATGACTGATAGCGAAGCAATAACTGGTACTGCGAATATTGTTCTAGAGGGGGCAACTGTCAGTGCCAAATTACGCCAAAAAAGCGCTTTTGCAATTCAGCACTTGATAGCTGCAGCACGATTTTCTCGCCAATGTGGTGAAATACAAAAACAAAATGAAGGGAAAGCACTTGGCTCATTCTATGATGAGCAAATTTCGTGCGTTTCTGCAGCAATTATGTTGTGTGTCGCCTCAATAGAGTCAAATATTAATGAACTCCTTTCCATGCCGGAGACATTATTCCCAGAAGCAGACCCTAATATCCAAAAAGAAGTATCCTCTCTAATAGGAGAACTTTCCATAATTGATAAATACCAACGAATTCTTCTAGCAAAAGGAATTACAGCCTTTGATAAAGGCTCTCAACCACTACAAGATATTGAAGTACTCATTTCTTTAAGAAATGAACTAGTTCACTTTCATCCTGAATGGCATGATGAGCAACAACGCCATGAAAAGCTTGGCCGAAAATTGAGAGGGAAATTTGAGCTAAGTCCATTCATCACAGAATCCACAGGTGTCCTTTTTCCACAAAGGATTGTCAGCCACGGCTGTACAAAATGGGCTGTCGAAAAAAGCATCGAATTCATGACCCAATTTAATTCTAAGCTAGGGCTACATGATAAATTCTCTGACTTTCAAGAGAGGCTTAATCCATAAGCACTCTAACAAAAACATCAAGTTCGTTCGCTCCGCTCTCTGGGACGCGCAAAGAGCGCGCGCCCCTTATGTAAACGTTAAATACGACCTCAACTAGTGCCAATTTTGAAGAAAAACTAATAATAAGGAACACCCATGAGTAATAGTGTTGATCCCACCCGGCAACAATTCGATACGTTTAAAAACTTACCCAGAGATACGCCCATTATGATGTTGAACCTGATTCGTTTGCGCGATGAAGCCCAATATCCTGATGGTCGAAATGCCAGTGGAGCCGCTGCCTATAAAAGTTACGGCGAAGAAAGTGAACCCATTTTAAAGGGTGTCGGTGGTGAAATTATTTGGCGGGGCGAGCCCGAGTGCGTGGTCATCGGCCCCCTGGAAGAGGCGTGGGATATTGCCTTTATTGCACGCTACCCTAATGCCGGTGCTTTTATGGCGATGATTACTGACGCGGACTACAAGCAAGCGGTAGTTCACCGTCAGGCAGCGGTACTCGATAGCCGTTTGATTCGCATGGGTGATGCGATAGAGGGGAGTGGGTTTGCTGGGTGAGTAAAGTTTGTTGTATAGCGAGGTCAAGATTTAACAAGTTTAGGAGAAGCAACATTGACACGTTGCTTGAAAAGCAGCAACGCGCAAACTGTACTTGTTAAGGGCTTTAATAACATGAAAGCCTTTATCTATATTTTGCACCATCAAGCCTGCTTATAAACCAATACCCAACACGGCACTCAAGTCTGCAATCGCCTGATCCTGCGACAGCACTTTAATCGTCGTCATACCCAGCTTGCGAGCGGGCTTCAGATTAATCCCCAAATCATCGAGATACACCACATTGGCCGGGTCAACACCCATGCGCTCACAGGCCAATAAGTAAATTTCGGGCTGGGGCTTGCGCATGCCTTCTTTGCTCGATTCGATAACGAAGTCGAAGAGGCTCATTGCGGCTTTAACTTCGGCGGCATTTTCTGGCGAGCGGGACATGCCCGGGCCCTTACCGGCGCGGACGTTATTGGTGAGGCAGGATATTTTATAGTCCTGCTTGCAGCGTTTTAGCACTTCAATCATGCGGGGGCGTACATTGCCGGCGAGTAGTTTGATGACCTCGTTGCCGGTGATGACATGGCCGGCGGCACGGGATTCTTTTTCGAAAGCGCCATCAAATTCTTCCACCGACATTTGGCTGGATTCAAACTGTGCCCAGGCATTGGTTTCCGGGTTGGTGGAGTTAATACCGCGAATAAAGTCTTTCGGGTAGCCGTTTTTTTCTTCAAAACGATTAAAGGATTCGAAGGGGGAGGAGGTGATAACACCGCCGAAATCCCAAAGTATTGCTTCTATGGCCATGGTTAATTTACTTCCAGTAAGGGTAATCTGTCTCTCCCTCAGTTGTGAAAAAGACAGAGGGCATGAATAAGGGGCGGCTATGATAGGGGCTGGGGCAGGGGGCTGCAAATAGAGGGCGTAGACAGGCAGCCTTCAGGCTAATATCCTTGCCGCCTCGAATACCGGTGCACTCTTGTTTGCACTTGCACCGGCCCATCGTCGCTTCGCTCTGTTGTCTTACGTTAAAGAAGGTGTATTACATGAAACTGGAAGGTATTAAAGTTCTCGATCTGTCGCTGTTTTTGCCGGGGCCACTGCTCTCGCAGATGATGGCCGACCACGGTGCCGAGGTGATTAAACTCGAGCCTATTAATGGTGGTGAGCCGAATCGTGAGATTGGCCCCAAGATCGACGGCATGACGGTGTATTTTTCTAATACACACCGTGGCAAAAAGAGTATTCAGCTCAATTTGAAAACGGATGAGGGCAAAGAGATGGCCCTTAAATTGGCCGAGTCTGCCGACGTGGTGATTGAGGCCTTCCGCCCCGGTGTTGCTGCCCGTTTGGGTGTTGACTACGAGTCCATTAAAGCCCGTAACCCCGGTATTGTTTACGCTTCACTGTCGGCCTTTGGTCAGACTGGCCCCTATATTAAAAAGCCCGCCCACGATCTGGCGACCGAGGCTTACGCCGGTATTCTCAGTGTCAACTTGGGTTTTGATGGCAAGCCAGCGATTCCCGCTATTCCCAATGCCGATATGCTCTGTTCGATGATGGGCCTGTCTGGCGTGCTCATGGCTCTGCTGCGTCGCAAGGAAACGGGTGAGGGCGACTATATTGACCTGGCGATGATGGACTCATTAATCGCCTGTGTGCCGAATAATATGGGTACGGTGTTTAGCGAGAAGAAAGCGCCGGTGGTGAAGGAGGAGCGCACCTGGGGTGGTTATGCGATGTATAACATCTACGAGACCAAAGACAATAAATACGTGGTGCTCGGTGCCTCCGAAATGCACTTCGCCATCGAGGTGCTGAATAAAATGGAACGCCCCGATTTAATTCCTTTCTGCGAGCCGCCCCCCGGCCCCAATCAGAATCCGGTGAAGGAGTTTCTCACCGAGACCTTCCTCAGTAAAACTCAGGCCGAGTGGGTCGAGTGGTTTGACGGTGTCGAGGCCGCCTTTGCCCCGGTCAATAACCTGCGCGAGGGTGCCGACGATCCACAGATTCGCGCCCGGGAAATGATTATTGAAGACGAGCAGGGCCGCGAACATATTGGCATTCCCATCAAATTTAAAAATGAGCCCGGCAAGGTGAATTTCACCGCCCCCGAGCTGGGTGCCGACAACGAGAGTGTCGCGTTGGAGCTGGGTTTTAGTGCCGAGCAAATTCAGGCGATGAAAGAGAAGGGCGTTTTCGGTAATTAAATAGCATCGCGTGGGCTGTTATTGATGGCGGCCCACGCCTAGCTACCCAGTTTTTTCTTGCGCTAACACTGATACAGACACTGATAATAATAATTTTTTAAAAGCCTATATTTCTTCACCGACAATTACACTTAAGTAAACAGCTTTACGATTAACGTTGACTCATCAACGGCTTGTCGCTAGTCTTCTGCCATCGCTTATTTAAATAACTTTATTGCCAATTCCTAGCGTTGTCCTGTTTATTGCCTCGAGTTGGCTCGGTCAGGCTGGCTTAGGTTTGGCACTGGCACTTGGCTTAACTATGACAGCAGCAACGGCAACAGCTCCACTCGCGCCTCCAGCGCAGATTCCGCGACTCCCCTTGATGATCACGGCATTTGCCATTACTGCCGCCAATTTTATGAACGTACTCGACCTCACCATAGCCGTGGTGGCGGTGCCGTCTATTTCTGGCACTTTAGGCGCCTCGCCCTCCCAGGGCACCTGGATACTGACCATCTACAGTGTCTGTCTGGCGATTGTTTTACCGCTCACGCCCTGGGTCTGTAAACGCTACGGTGAGGTGCGGACTTTCACCTGTTCGGTGATGCTGTTTTCGCTGACTTCGTGGGCCTGCGGTATGAGTTCCAGCATGGAAATGCTGGTGTTTTTTCGCGCCCTGCAGGGCCTGTCGAGCGGCTTGATTGTGCCTCTTTCGCAAACCGTACTGTTGCGTATCTTCCCCCCTGAAAAGCACGGTATGGCGATTGGCTTGTGGAGCATCGCCTCGACCATTGCGCCGGTGCTTGGCCCGGTATTGGGTGGTGTGATTACCGACACGGTGGGTTGGCCGTGGATTTTTTACCTAAATATCCCCATCGGTTTCCTCGCCGCGTGGATCGTCTGGACCAGCATGAGTCACATGGAGACCCCGGTTCAAAAGGTGCCGGTCGATGCGGTGGGGATGTTTCTATTGGCAAGCACGGTACTGCTGTTTCAATTGGTGCTCGACAAGGGGCATGAACTCGACTGGCTGGCCTCGGCGGATATTCGCCTGATGCTCAACATCGCCGTGATCGCCTTCATTGGTTATGTGATTTGGGAGCGCCGCGAGCCCCACCCGATTATTGATTACAGCCTGTTTAAAATACCGGTGTTTGTGGTGGCCTCCATCATGGGCGTGATTTTTAACTTCACCTATTTTGCCAGCACCGTGCTCTACCCTATTTGGATGCAGTCGGCCCTCGGTTACACCGCCACGTTGTCGGGTCTGGTGATGGCCGGCACCAGCGTACTACCCATTGTCGGCATGATGCTGGTGGGTAAAAATATCGGCAAGCTCAACCTGCGCTACCTGATTATTTCCGGCACCTTGGTGATGATGTATGCCATTTATCTACAGTCAGTCTCGACCACGGATTCGACCTTTGAACAGTTGATTATGGCCCGAGTGGTGATGGGCATTGGCTTCACGCTGATGTTTCCACCACTGATGGTGATTTCTCTAGGCTCGGTGTCTCAGGAGAGAACCGCCTCGGCGGCCAGCTTCTTTAATTTTTTTAGAACCATTGCCACCAGTGTCGGCATCGCCGTGGGCATTAGTATTTGGCAGTCGCGCACGGCCTTTCACCGTCAGCGGCTTGTAGAAGACCTCAATCCTCTCAACCCTGCATTGATAGAAGCCTTCGCCCCCCTGGAGCAATTAAGTGCGGGTAATGAACAGGCCATGTGGGCGATGACCGAGCATATGGCCAGCGTGCAGGCCTCGACTCTGGGTATTAACGACACTTTTATTGTTTGTATTTGGGTCGCGGTGCCGGTGTTGTTTTTAGCGATGTTTATTCCCGCCAAGCTGAGCCCAAAGCCGTCCGATGAGAGCGACGGTGGCTGAGGTGCCGAGCTTTTTTATTGACTAGGGTGAACCGCTAGCGGGTGTATCTACACGGGCTATTTCAATACGCGCTGCCGCTTTGCCAGCACCGATATCTTGAATTGAGCCCTGATAGGTTAGGCCGAAAAGTGTACAGCCATCGGGGCCGCCGAGTGTACAGGCAACGGGAAAACGGTCGACGACTTTCACCCGGTGGGTGACTTCGCCGCCTTCTAACACGCGAATAAAATGGTCCTGATTAAAGGCCGCTAGCCACACTGCGCCCTCGGCATCGAGACAAATGCCATCGGGTGCGGCAGCGCCGAGATCGGCAAAGACTCGGCGGTCACTCAGCGAACCATCATCATCGATAGTAAAGGCAGTCAGCCTTTTTGCCCAGGATTCAGCGACGATCAGCGTTTTGCCGTCGGGAGTTATTACCGGGCCGTTGGGCACGGCGAGGTCGCGGGCAACCTCGCGTACTTCACCCTCGGCTGTCACTAAGACAAAATTGGTTGGTTTGAATTTTTCTTTTTTAAAGATATCAAAACCAATATTGCCGATGTAGGCGTTGCCCTTTTTGTCGACCACCATATCGTTGATTTCATAGGGGCAGAGCGTCGATAGGTCGGCGTGTACTTCAAGCTTGCCATCGACCAGCTTCATTAACTGACGGTCGTGCATCGACACAATCAGCGGTGTGCCGTCGGGTAAAAAGCCAAGGCCCGAGGGCTGGCCCGGCACGTCGATTACCTTTGTCCGTTGGCCATCCATGGTCAGGGTGTAGACCGTGTGGCCGTGCATATCTGAGGTCCAGAGTTTATTGTCGCGCCAGCGTGGGCCTTCGAGGAAAACGAAGTCGTCGGCAAATACAGTCGTTGTGAGTTCTTTCATGGGAACACCCTGTTTTTAAATTTATAGTTGATAAGTGGCGGCTACAGCCTAGCAATAGCATTGCTATTGGGTCTTTTCAAAGCTGTATGCTACTTGAAAGGGGATGGATCCAGAATTAAGGAGGTTCAGACTTAACTAGAGGCCTATGGCTCAAGAAGACAGCGTGCCGTAATCGCTCTAAACCCTTCATTTAAGGATGTTGATAAAAAACCAGGGGCGGCTTCATCCAGCAGTTCGTCGATGCGGCGTTCGAGCAGACTTTGTAATTGGTAGCGACGCCTTTGCTGGGCAATCAGTTCATTGTCTCTGTGTTTGGCTTGCCAGCTTATGGTTTGGTCGATGGCATCGCTTAAACTTTTTATACCCTTATTATTTGTGGCACACATTCTTACAACAGGGGGAAACCAGCCTTCTAAGCGGCCACCTCGCGCAGCAATTTCTGCAAGCTCAGCACATACTTTATCTGCACCCGTCAGGTCATCCTTATTAACCAAGAGTATATCGGCCATTTCAACGACGCCGGCTTTCATACTTTGAATGGTATCGCCGGATTCTGGTTGCATGACGAGAATGACAATGTCGGCCTGATTGCGAATGGCATATTCCGCCTGCCCAACACCGACCGTTTCAAGAATGATTTCGGAAAGCCTATGGGATTCCAGAACATTGATCAACTCAGGGATATTGTTGCAAAGCCCATTATTGGTACTGCGACTGGGTAAAGAACGAATATAAACATCGGGATTTTCAACCAGATCACCCATGCGAATGCGGTCTCCAAGGAGTGAACCGCCGGAGAGAGGGCTGCTGGGGTCAATAGCCAGCACCGCTAATTGCTTTGTCGGCTTAGCACGGTAGGCGGCGAGCCTGGCAATGGTCGAACTTTTGCCCACCCCCGGCGCGCCGGTAATGCCTATGCGTACCGCGTTGCTTGTTATAGGCTCGTCAGAGGTTGCCAGAATTTCATCAACACTGGCATTTAAGATTTTTGTCAGTCCGCGGGCTATTTGCCGTCGATTCATATCAGACCCTCAGTTTTTATCGGGCATGGGTGCCTTCTTTTAATTTTAAGAGCCGATTTAAGCGCATTCATTTTAATATTGACGCCACTTCATCAATGGTGTCCTCAATTGTCATGTCTGAAGTGAAAACTGCAGCCGCGCCGCCTTGTTTGAGAGTTTCGACATCTTGAGGTGGTATTGTTCCGCCGACAAAGATCACCATGTCTTCGGCGCCCATTTCGCGAAGTGAATCTCGGGTTTGCTGTAACAATGCAACATGACTACCCGACAGAATACTCAAGCCCACTGCATCAACATCTTCATCAATAGCAATGCGGGCGATAAAGTCAGGCGTTTTGCGCAGCCCCGTGTAGATGACATCAGCACCCGCATCACGTAGGGCAAGGGCAATAACCTTGGCTCCGGAGTCGTGGCCATCAAGCCCTGGTTTTGCGACTAGAATACGTTTATTTTTTAACATGATTATTCCTTAATAAGCCTGTTATAAACCCAGGGGCTCTTGAAACTCCCCCCAAACCTTGGTGAGGGTGTTGACCATTTCTTCAACGGTGGCATAAGCGTGGCAGCAGTCCACCAATAAAGGCATTACATTTTCAGTATCGGTAATGGCGGCGGCTTCAAGCTTTTCTAAGCTTTGTGTTACAGCCTGGTCATCTCTAGACGCTTTAAGCGCATGATATTTTTCAGTTACTCGATTCGCAGTTTCTGGATCTAAACTGAATGTTTCACCATGTTCGTTTTTCTGATTTTCCCGCCGGAACCAGTTTTGGCCGACAACAACCGTTTCACCGGAATCAATTTTTTTCTTTCTTTCAAGTGCTCTATTGGCAATTTTAGATTGAATATAACCTTCTTCAATTGCCTTTATTACACCGCCGTATTCATCCAGCTCATCGATAACTTCCAGAGTTTCCTGTTCCATTTTGTCGGTCAAATCTTCGACGAAATAGCTGCCACCCAGGGGGTCAACCGTTTTGCTAATGCCACTTTCAAAGGCGATAATTTGTTGTGTTCGCAGTGCAATTTCAGCACTGCGCTCGGTTGGGATCTGAAATGCCTCATCGTAAGCACAGGTGAAAATAGATTGTGCTCCACCCAAAACAGCTGACATGGTTTCAACAGCAACGCGCACAATATTATTTTGTGGCTGAGGCGCGACTAATGATGAACCACCACAGACAACACCAAAACGTAAACGCAGAGATTTTTCGTTAGTGATGCCGTAACGGGTCTTTAATAACTTCGCCCAAAGTCGCCGGGCGGCTCTGAACTTACAAATTTCTTCAAAGAAATCCATGTGAACATAGAAGAAAAAGCTGAGACGTTGAGCCAGTAGTTCAATATCACCGCCCCGTTGTTTTAACTCTTCCACATAGGCCAGGCCATTCGCCAGGGTATAACCCAATTCCTCAACGGCAGTTGAACCTGCATCGCGAACATGGGCGCCAGCGACACTAATGGCGTTAAAGCGAGGTGATTGTTGGTTGGCAAACATTAAAACATCGGAGGTCAGGCGCATGGATGGCTTGACTGGAAATATCCACGTACCCCGCGCGACATATTCCTTGAGAATATCATTCTGAATGGTGCCCGTTAATTTGGCACGGGGGACACCCAGTTTATCTGCGCAAGCCAAATACATCGCATAGATAATGGCCGCAGTTCCGTTGATGGTGAACGAGGTTGATATTTTGCTCAGGTCAATGCCGTCAAATAATAATTCCATTTCTGAGAGGTTAGAAATTGAAACGCCAACTTTGCCTACTTCAGGGGTAGCAACGGGGTTGCTCGGGTCATAACCACACTGGGTAGGCAGGTCGAGAGCGACAGATAGTCCCGTTTGGCCCTGATCCAGTAACCAGCGAAAGCGTTTGTTGGTATCTTCTGCTGAGCCAAAACCGGAATATTGACGAAAGGTCCATAAACGGCCTCGATAACCATCCTCAAAAACCCCTCGGGTAAAAGGGTATTGACCGGGTAGGAGTGCGTTTTCATCATTTTCTGGGGTTAATACTTTGGGTATCTCGATACCTGAAGAGGTGGCTGGCGTAGGAATGGGCGGGTTGCCTATAAAGCCCCCGTTTTTTCGATTCTTTTTGTTGAGGTCGCTCATTTCTTTTTCCTCGAGTTCATAAATCGATCCACCGCTTGCCAGTGGGGTTCTTCGGTCCAGCTACGTACTAGCCATCCGGCTTCCAGTTCGCGTAGCTGTTCTCGGGGCATGCCATCTTTCTTCCCTTTGGATAGTGCTTTAAACCCTCTTAAAACCGTGTTGGTTTTTTCGAGCATTGGCGCTATAAACACCTCTATTAGCGCGTCTAGCGATTGATCGGGTTCTGTGATTTGTTCAATTAAACCTATTTTCGTAGCTTCTTCCGCGGTTAAAATCTGGCTCGTCGTCAACAGCCGAAGTGCTTGTGTTGAACCGAGTAAATTAACCAGGTCAGGGCCGCCGCCCCAGGCTGTGGTGATACTTAGTTTGCCTTGAATAAAGCCAATGCGAGCATGTCGGGCAGCAAGTCGAAAATCACAAGCGATGGCTAACTCGCTGCCGCCCCCGAGTGCGTCACCATTAAGCGCGGCAATAACAGGTAGGGGAAACTGGCGAATTGCTTCCAGACATTCATTGGCTTCATCGGACATTTGACGCGTTTGCTCAGGCGTGCGCACATCGTATAAATCTTTAAGATCCCCGCCAGCGGCAAAACTCTTGTTACCTGCGCCTGTTAATATCGCCAATTTTAGCGTTTCATCATCACCATAGGCGGTAAAAATTTCCTTCAGTTGCGAGAGCACTTGACGGGCTAGTGCGTTCCTCTTTTCGGGGCGGTTGATGCAGACATAAAGAATGTCGTCTTTTTTGTCGACAAGTATATTTGTTGAGTCTTTTGACAATTTGTTCGCCTGTATTGGTTGTTATTTTTATTGTGTCGTATTGAACGCCAACCAAAAGTCATTAAAGCAGGGTACGGTAGTGCTAGAGGGTGTCACTAGCTTAATACGATTTATCCATAGTCCTTTAAAATCATTTTTTGTACAACCCCCCCCCCTTTCGTTGAAATTTATTAATGTAAAGTGAAACCTTCATCGGGTGTTGTGCGGACCTGTTTTTATCATTGTTAGGGTGAGTGGGTAATAGAAGGACGCAGCTCAGATAGAGGTTTACTACGAATGCATATTGTAAAAAATTGTTCGCACCTATACCGTTAGACTTCGATAATAATAATTATTCACACAAGGAGTTACTGCCATGCTCGATATCGGCATTCTTTTTATGTTCCGTAATCCGCCCTTTAACAGCACTGACTGGGCAAGCATTTATCGTCACGAATTAGATCACGCGGTTGCCTGTGAAACCCTTGGCTACGACCACGTCTGGCTCAGCGAGCACCACTTTGTCGAAGACGGTTATTCGCCCTCGGTGCTGCCCATCGCGGCGGCCATAGCAGCCCGCACCGAGCGAGTGCGCATCGGCACTTATGTGCTCTTGTTGCCACTGCACAATCCGGTGCGAGTAGCCGAGGATGCGGCCACGGTGGATGTGATTTCCGGTGGGCGCTTTGATCTGGGCATGGGCCTGGGTTATCGCCCCGGCGAATTTACTGGCATGGGCATTAGCTCGAAGGAGCGGGGTGCGCGCTTGGCCGAAGGTTTGCCTCTGGTGCAGGCTATGCTGAATGGCGAAAAAGTCAGCCATGATGGCCGCTTTAATCAATATACCGATGTGCAGTTATTTCCACCGCCAGTGCAACAGCCCTTTCCTATTTGGGTGGGTGCGCGGGGCGATAAGGCTTTAGACAGAGCAGCCCGACTGGGTTGTCATTTGGCGTCGACCGGTCTGGTTGAGCATCGGCTGAAATACATCGAGGCCCTGCGCCGACATGGACGCAATCCTGATGATTTCAATATCGCCCACCTCCTCATTTGCTATGTCGCGGACAGCAATGACCAGGCCTGGGACGATTGTGCCGAGCCCCTCCACCATGTAATGAGCGAATATCAAACCTGGGCTGAGGAGTCTGGAGACGCGACTGGCGATGGCGTTGCCGAAAGCGTTGTGCCTTCACCGGCAGAGCTGAAAAAAACGCGCTACTGTGAAAGCTTTGGTCGCTCGGCTATTATTGGCGACCCCGAAACGGTGCTGGCACAGTTGTTAGCGGCGCATGAAGAATCACCGGGTACCCACCTCACGTTGATGATGTCACTACCCGGGGCCGACCCCAGTAAGACACGCCACAGCATGGAGTTATTTGCCAGTGAAGTGATGCCACGGCTCAAAGCGTTAACCTAGCCAGGCACTGGTTTTCGAGTCTAATTCACAGGCGCAATTTTTTATTAACCCGTTCAAGCCTGCTTAATCGCAGGTCGATAGAGCACAGATTAAAGGTGATAAGTAGTGAGTAGTACAGATAAAAACCCGGTAATAGCAATCCTTGGTGGTAGTGGTGATCTCGGCGGCGGTCTCGCCCTGCGCTGGGCAACGGCGGGCTATGAAGTGATTATCGGCTCCCGTACCGAAGAAAAGGCGACAGCAGCAGCTGAAGAATTGAACGCGCGCAATCTGGCCATTCCCGTACGGGCAATGGCCAACGAAGCCGCAGCGGCGGCGGGCGAAGTGGTTGTGATGACCGTGCCCTTTGCCAACCATCAATCGACCCTCGAAGCGATTCGTGCAGCGGTACAGGGCAAAGTCTTTATCGACGTGACCGTGCCTTTAATGCCACCGAAAGTCGGCACCGTGCAAATGCCCGAGGGCGGCTCTGCCTGCATACAGGCCCAGGCCTACTTGGGTGATGAAGTGAAAGTTGTCTCGGCCTATCAAAATGTCGCGGCTGCCCACTTAAACGATCTCGACCACGCGCCGGATTGTGACGTGTTGGTTTGCGGCAACGACAAAGAAGCCTGCGCACTGGTGGTTGCACTCACCGCAGCGGCGGGCATGAAGGGCTGGCACGCCGGGCCAATTGCCAATTCGGTGGTTGCCGAGGCGATGACCTCGGTGCTGATTACTCTCAATCGCCGTTACAAAATTCCCGGTGCTGGCTTTAGCATTACTGGCAAACCCGGGGTTTAAATTTTGTGTGAGTTCCCTGTAGCGCTGCCCAGTGCAGCGCTAGTTAATACTGAGTGCCCGTGCAAATGACGGCTGCTCAGTTACAGCTCTTTGCTCTGAGTAGTTTCCCCCTGGTCGAACCGGGTGATGATCTGGCCCGGCTCATTGATGAAAGCCTCAGCACCAATCAGTTAATTCTTGAAGATGGCGATGTGCTGGTGCTGGCGCAAAAAATAGTCTCTAAGGTTGAAGACCGCTATGTCGATTTAAAACAGATCGAGCCTACAGCTGAAGCGCTGGAGCTGGCAGCAGCGGTTGATAAAGACCCGCGCATCGTGAGCGTGATTCTCGACGAATCAAAAGAAGTGGTGCGCCATTGCCCCGGTGTGCTGATCGTCGAGCACCGCCTCGGTTATGTGATGGCCAATGCGGGTATTGATGCCTCGAATATCAAGCATTCGGCGGCTGAAGATGGCGGAGATGAAACAGTCGAGCGCGTATTGTTGTTGCCCAATAATCCCGACCAATTTGCCACCGACTTAGCGCAACACTTACAGCAAACTCATGGCGTAAAAGTCGCCGTTATTATTAACGACAGTGTTGGTCGAGCCTGGCGCAATGGCACCACGGGTTTGGCATTGGGTGCAGCGGGTTTGGCTGCCCTTGATGACCGGCGCGGTGACAAAGATTTATATGGACGTACCTTGCTAGTGACAGAAGTTGCCGTGGCCGATCAGCTGGCCAGCGCGGCGGCTCTGCTGCAGGGCGAGGGCGGCGAGGGCAAGCCGGTAGTGATTATTCGTGGTTACAATTTCGATAGTGCCGCCGAACGCTGTAATGGCGTTAGTGCTCTGTTGCGCGATAAAGAGCGCGACTTGTTTAGGTAGAAAAGGTTTAGTTAAGGAAGGTTTCGATGAAAAGGGTTCAGATGACAAGTGTTGTGATGAAGGGTGATGTCGGTGAGTAGCAAGCGCAAAGTGCTAGCCGTCTGTGGCGGCGTCGGTGGTGCCAAGCTGGCCCTAGGCCTCAGTCATGTACTCGATGACGACGAGCTGAGTATCGTGGTCAATACCGGCGATGATTTCACCCATCTCGGCCTGCGTATTTGCCCCGATATCGACACCGTCACCTATACGCTGGCGGGCTGCGTTAATACTGTAACCGGCTGGGGCAGGGCGGGGGAAACCGGCGAATTTATGGCCTCGCTCAAGACGCTTGGCGGTGATGACTGGTTTTACCTCGGCGACAAAGACCTCGCCATGCACGTCGAACGAACTCGTCGCTTGACCGCCGGCGAAGGCCTCGGTGCTGTGACTCAAGCTTTGAGCCGCAAGCTAGGTGTGTCTGTGCCGCTAATTCCCATGACGGATGACGCTCTTGAAACTCAAGTAGAGGTGGAATGTGACGGAACGTCGTTAATTCTGCCTTTTCAGGACTATTTCGTGCGCCAGCGCTGCGAACCCAAACTGAAAGCGATTCACTTTATTGGCCGAGAAAAGGCCCAGCCCCATCCGCAATTTCTCGCCAGCCTGCAAGACCCCGAGCTCGACTTGATCGTTATCTGCCCCTCCAACCCCTTTCTGAGCATTGACCCGATGTTGGCCCTGCCCGGTGTTCGCGGTATTTTGCAAAAGACTCAGGTGCCCGTAGTGGCGATATCGCCCATAATAGGTGGCGCGGCAGTAAAAGGCCCAACGGCAAAAATAATGGCCGAGCTGGGTTTGAGCATGAGCTCGATTACCGTGGCCGATTACTATCAGGATATTGTTAGCGGCTTTATTCTCGACCGTCGTGACGCCGGTGAGGCCGATGCCATCCGCCAGATTATCCCCCGGGTTGGCGTGGCGCAAACCTTGATGCAGACCTTGCAGGATAAAATTGACCTGGCTCGTGAAACCCTCGATTTTGTCGGGCTGGATACTTAGTTTCTTTAATCCATGATAGCTCGGTGGAGGCTTGAGAGAAGTTGATAGTATAAACAAGGCGCGATATGCCTCAGTAAGGCGGATAATAATATGCCGTTTGAGGCCCCATCAAGGGCCTTGGCGTCAAGGCCTGAGCGTGATCAGTGGCAGCCAAGTAAAAAATGTTTGTCCCTACATCTTTAGCGTAGGAGCAAACTAGCAGGCTTGAGTAGCGCTTGTTCGTAAATTATTTAACATTAGTTATACCAATAAAATCAGGAGATAATAATGAAAATAGGTGTTATGACAGCTCGCTCAGACCATGATATTAGCCCGGCGATTGTTGCCAAGCGGGCCGAAGAACTTGGTTTTGAATCTTACTGGGTAGCCGACCATACAATCTTGCCGGTGCACACTACTTGTTCATATCCTGGGATGGCCCCGGGAGAAGCGCCACCCGATTATCTCTGGAGCATGCCCGATCCCCTTATGGCCTTAATGACGGCAGCGGCAGTGACTGACACCATTAATCTAGGTACGGGTATTTTACTTGTCCCCGAGCGCAACCCTCTGCTCACAGCGAACATGGTGGCTACTCTCGACGATGCTTGCCGAGGGCGTTATCTGATGGGCATAGGGGCTGGCTGGAATCGAGAAGAATGCGAAATGCTAGGCGGCAATTTTGATCGGCGCTGGGGTCAGGTTAAGGATTATATCCTTGCTATGAAGCAGCTGTGGACAGAGGATGAATCTGAATATCATGGTGAGTTCATCGATTTTCCGCCGGTAAAATGCTATCCCAAGCCCTATCGCAAACCCCACCCGCCGATTCTATTTGGTGGCCAGGGCGGCAGAAAGGTAGTTTATAAACGCATCGCCGAATGGGGCGATGGCTGGATGCCGTTGGTTGAGAATCTCGAAGAATTTACCCAGGGTCTCGATGATCTGAAGCGCGCCTGTGATGAGGTCGGACGCGATTTCAGCGAACTTAGTTGTACTGCGTTTGGTTTGCCCGGGCAATGGCGCACACCCGAAGAGGTGCAAGCTCTGGAAGCGGCTAGCGCTGATCGTATCGTGCTATGGCTGCCTACGGAGGGTACTATCGACGTGGTATTGAATGAAATGGAAAGTATCGCCAGAGAATTACTGTAGCTTTTTCAGGACTCGATAAAGTCTCTCTGTGTTGATGGCACTCTCTTTACCCAAAAGAGAGTGTCGTTGGGGCGGCTCTGTCGATAATTCTTTCCTGTCACTCTTGAACAACATATGGCACTATTTTTTAGATTTTGTTTTATTGAGCTGGCTTCTGCCGAACGATTTTTACCACCTGATACCGCTAATAAAAACCAGTAACAAGAGTATTAAGCTTGCTTCAGCGCCTGGTTGTTAGCCACGCTATCTATGCTGCCGTTAGCCGGAGAATGAAATGCAAGTTGTGATTCCCGTAAAGAGTTTCAAACAAGCTAAAAAGCGTTTGGCCTCTGTGCTGACAGTGCGCCAGCGCAGTGAGCTAACGAAACATATGCTGGAGGACGTGCTCACCAGCCTTGGGGCAATGACCGAGGTTGCAAGGATTACCGTGGTCACCAGCGATTCGGAAGTGAAATCGTGGCTTAGAAATCACACCCTCGGCTTTGGCTCCGCGCTGAAGGTCTGCGATCCGAAGCAGGCCCAGATCCCCGCTGACTCCCCTTTATCGGCACAGGATATGTCGGCGGAGGTGGGGTTATGCCATGCCTACTGCGTCGCGGCTGTTGAGCTGCTTACCCGAGGTGCAGATACCATGTTGTTTTTACCTGCCGACATTCCACTGCTAGCGACGGCAGATATACAAGCGCTGCTAGCCAAACATTCTCAGCCGGGGGTTAGTCTGGCCGTGGCGGGTGCCGACGGTGGCACCAATGCCCTACTGGTATCGCCCCCGGATATTATTGCCCCGGCCTTTGGTGAGCGCAGTTGCCAACGCCATATCGCCCGCGCCCGCGAGCAGGGGCTCGAACCAAATGTCATTACCAGCCCCGGTCTGGGCCTCGATATCGATACCGTTGAGGATATCCGTGCGCTATTGGCAAGCGGCAAGGACTGCGCGACTCTGCGCTACTTGCACGAAAGTGGTATTACTGGCGAGTTGGGTAGGGATAAACGTCAGCCCGAGGGACACTTGTCTGCTGAAAGATTTCAGCAAGGCCCTGTTACAGAAGAGCTCTTTTCGAGCAGCGCTTTAGTTCAGAAAGCCGTCTGCAAAACCAAACAAAGTGATAGGCAGGTTGGATGAACAGTATTGTTAAGCCCGGACAGGCGATAACACCGAGCCACTCAGCTACTTTGGCTTTGGCCGACGAAACCGATCTAGTGGCTTTAATGAGCCGCGCCGCTCTGTTGCGCGACGAGGCCCACGGTGCGCGCATCTCCTATTCGCGCAAAATCTTCATCCCCCTCACCCAGTTGTGTCGCAATGTTTGCCACTACTGCACCTTTGCGCAAACGCCGAAGAAGCTTGAGCAGCCCTACATGCTGCCCGAACAAATTCTCAAGGTGGCCCGCGAAGGTGCGGCGGCGGGTTGTCACGAGGCGCTGTTTACTCTGGGTGATAAGCCGGAGCTGCGTTATGAAACGGCGCGCAAGGCCCTTGCGGAGATGGGCTATGACTCGACCATGGACTATGTGTTGGCGATGGCGAAACTGGTGTTTGAGGAAACCGGTCTTTTGCCCCACCTCAACCCGGGGCTGATGAACGCAGCCGAACTACGAGCTAGTCGCGAGGTGTCCGTGTCTCAGGGCATGATGCTGGAGAGTGTTTCCAAAAGGCTTTGTGAAAAGGGTGGCCCCCACTACGGCTCGCCCGATAAACTGCCCGAAGTACGCCTCGAGACCTTGGCGCTGGCGGGGCAATTAAATATTCCCTATACCAGTGGCATTTTGATTGGCATCGGTGAAACCAGGCTCGAACGCGTCGAGTCGTTGCTGGCGCTGCGCGATCTGCATCAGCAATACGGGCATATTCAGGAAATTATTATTCAGAATTTTTGTGCTAAAAAAGGCACATTAATGGCCGATGTGCCCGATGCTCCTCTCGACGAATTATTGTGGACCATTGCCGTGGCGCGGATTATTTTTGGCGGCGCGATGAATCTACAAACGCCACCGAATTTAAATGAGGGCGTGTTGGCGCAACTGATAGACGCCGGTATTAACGACTGGGGTGGTGTGTCCCCGGTGACTCCCGACTTTGTTAACCCGGAAAAACCCTGGCCGGGGCTGGAAAATCTCGCGCGGCTAACGGCGGCTAGCAATAAATTGCTGGTTGAGCGCTTGCCGGTCTACCCCGGCTTTGCCGAGGATGGGCAGCGGTGGCAGGCACCGACGATGGCCGCCGCGCTGATCAAACGTATGGACAGCGATGGCTATGCACGCCGCGAGAGCTGGACACCGGGCAGTGCTGAGGCGCCGCCACAAAACGTCGAACGGGAGTTCTGGTCTTTTGCCCCGCCCGCGATGACCTCATCGTCGGCCGCTATTGAGGCTTTAATTGCCCGCGCCGTCCGTGGCGAGCGCCTTGATGAAAGCGCCATCGTGCAGCTGTTTCAGGCGCGGGGCAGTGATTACCAAGCCATCTGCGAGGCCGCCGATGGCCTGCGCCGCGAGGTGGTGGGCGACACCGTTACCTACGCGATTAATCGCAATATTAATTACACCAATGTCTGTTACCTGTCCTGTACCTTTTGCGCCTTCTCCAAGGGTAAAACCACCGAGGCCCTGCGCGGCAAGGCCTATGTGCTCGACAGTGCCGAGGTCACCCAGCGCGCTGTTGAGGCCTGGCAAAAGGGCGCGACCGAAGTTTGCCTGCAGGGCGGGATTCACCCCAGCTATACCGGTGACACCTATCTGGAAATTTGCGGCGATATTCATAAAGCCCTACCGGACATGCATATTCATGCCTTCTCCGCCCTTGAGGTGAGTCAGGGGGCCGAGACCTTGGGCCTCAGCATTGAAGACTTTTTACTACGGTTGAAGGCGGCGGGGCTGAACAGCCTACCCGGCACGGCGGCGGAGATTCTCGATGATGAGGTGAGGGGAATTATTTGCCCCGACAAAATCAATACCCAGCAGTGGCTGGAGGTGATTGAGACCGCCCACAAGGTCGGTATCAAAACCACCTCCACCATTATGTTTGGCCATGTCGAGCGGCCCCTGCACTGGGCGCGGCATCTTCTGCATTTGCGTGACCTGCAGCAGAGAACCGGCGGCATTACCGAGTTTGTGCCCCTACCTTTTGTACCCATGGAGGCACCGATGTACCGTCGCGGCCTGTCGCGCATGGGGCCGAGCATGCGCGAGTCGGTACTGATGCACGCGGTATCGCGGCTGGTGCTCCACACCCAGATCGACAATATTCAGGTCTCGTGGGTGAAGATGGGCGAGCAGGGGGTGGTGGCCTGTCTCAATGCTGGAGCCAACGATATGGGCGGCACACTGATGAACGAAAGTATCTCCCGGGCTGCCGGCGCCACCCACGGTCAGGAGATGACTGTCGATACAATGGGTGCTTTACTGCAACGCAACGGCCGTCCGGCGCGGCAGAGAACGACCTTTTATGGCGAGATTGATAGGCACCCGGATCAGTTGATTGCCTGCCAAGCGGCTTCAAGCTAAGCGACGTTTCTTAGATTTACAGCAGAACTCCCGCAACGGATGGAGGGCATGAATAGACTTGGATATTTCTTTGGCTGTTTAGTGTTGCTGTCTACAGTAGTCGTTCTGGTCTTAAGTTTTGCGCCTTTCACACCAGCCGTTCTGGCAATGCCTTTTTTATTGCTGCTCAGTGAAGTGGTCGCACTGTTGGGTCATTGGCGCCTGTCGATAATGAGTGTGCACATTTGTTTGGGCACACTGCTCGCAGTGCCAGGACGACGGGACTACTTCCCATCGCTGAAGACGCTCAACTCCTCTTCACTCTGATTTCCTCAATATTGCTAGCGGGCTATTTACTGTATTCCCATTGCAGGGCTTTACGACAGGCTAGCGCCACATAGGGCCTTGGTCTGGGTGCGCTGTTAACCCTATTTGTGAAATTTGGTTGACAGCTTGTCTGTGGGGACTATTATGGCGCACTGTCATTTTGCTATTAGCCGGGCTATTTAGTCGGACTTATTTTAGCGGCACTAACAATAGTAATTGTAATAGCAACGCCACATCGAACCATAGCTTAGGGTGAATTTATGTCTGTTGTCGTCCGTCACGACTGGAACGAAGAAGAAGTACTGGGCCTGTTTAATCAGCCTTTCAGCGATTTGATGTTCGCGGCGCAAACCGTGCATCGCCAGCACTTCGACCCCAATCAGGTGCAGGTCAGCACGTTGTTGTCGATCAAGACCGGCACCTGTCCCGAGGACTGCAAATACTGCCCCCAGAGCGCCCACTACAACACTGGCCTCGAAAAAGAAAAACTCTTGGAAATTGAGCGTGTGATTGCCGAGGCTAAAGTTGCCAAAGCCAATGGCACCAGCCGTTTTTGCATGGGTGCCGCGTGGCGTTCGCCAAGTAAAAAAGACATGCCCTACGTACTCGATATGGTTAAAGAGGTGAAGGCCCTGGGCCTGGAAACCTGCATGACCCTGGGCATGCTCAGTGATGAGCAGGCTAGTGATCTGGCCGATGCCGGACTCGACTACTACAATCACAACCTCGATACCTCGCCCGAACACTACGGCGACATTATCACCACGCGCACCTACCAGGACCGGCTCGATACGCTGGCCAATGTGCGCTCTGCGGGTATGAAGGTCTGCTGTGGCGGCATCGTTGGTATGGGTGAAGAACTGAAAGATCGCGCCGGCCTGCTAGTACAACTGGCCAATCTTGAAGAACAGCCCGAGTCGGTGCCGATCAATATGTTGGTTAAGGTTGAAGGTACACCGCTGGAAAATACGGCCGATCTCGAGCCCTTCGACTTTTTGCGCACCATTGCAGTGGCGCGTATTTTAATGCCCAAATCCCATGTGCGGCTGTCTGCCGGGCGCGAGGAAATGAACGAACAAATGCAGGCCCTGGCCTTTCTCGCCGGCGCTAACTCCATTTTTTACGGTGAAAAACTCCTCACCACGCCCAACCCCTCGGCCAATAAAGATATGCAACTTTTCGATAAGTTGGGTATACAGCCCGAGCAGCACTGCGTCGCCCATGAGCAAGAGGCGGCAGTGACGGAGAAAATTACCGAGGCGGCACTGGATAAGCATTTTTACAATGCCGCGCGTTGATCAGTCTTAGCTAGCAGGTTTTAATCATGGTTAATCCAGATGCGGTACTACAGCTAGAACTCGATGCTCGCCAGCGCCAGAGCCGGTATCGGCGGCGCAAGATTCTGCAAAGCCCCCAGGGTGTCGAGGTGCTGGTCAATGGCAAAAGCTGCCTTGGCTTTAGTAGCAATGACTACCTGGGCCTGGCTAATCATCCGGCCGTCATCGCCGCCTTTCAGCGGGCTGCGAATGACTACGGTGTCGGCAGTGGTGCCTCGCATTTGGTGAGTGGTCACGGTGCTGAGCATCAAGCGCTGGAAGAAGAGCTGGCGGCTTTTACCGGTCGCCCCCGTGCACTGTTATTTTCAACCGGCTATATGGCCAATGTCGGGGTGATTCGCGCTTTGATGGGGCAGGGCGACCTGGTGGTACAGGACAGGCTCAACCACGCCTCGTTGCTCGATGGCGGCTTTCTTTGCCGCGCGCAATTTGAGCGCTATGCCCATGCCGATATCGGCGCAGCGCAAGGCTTACTCGCCGGCAGTAATGGCCAGCGCAAGCTCTTGGTCACCGATGGCGTGTTTAGCATGGACGGTGATCTCGCCGACCTACCGGCACTGGCCGCTATCGCCGATCAAAACAATGCTTGGCTAATGGTCGATGATGCCCATGGTTTTGGTGTGCTGGGTGAAACCGGGCGCGGCATTGGCGAGCACTTTGCGATGGACATAGACAGCCTGCCGATTCTAGTCGGCACCCTGGGTAAGTCCTTTGGCACCTTCGGCGCCTTTGTCGCCGGCAGTGAAGCCCTTATTGAAAGTCTTATTCAATTTGCTCGCACCTATATTTACACCACCGCACTGCCCCCGGCAGTTGCCGCCGCAACTCGTGCCGCGCTGCTATTAATTGACAGTGAAAGCTGGCGGCGAGAAAAACTACAAAGGCTGATTGCCCACTTTCAGCGTGGTGCTGTTGAGCGAGGCATTCCTGTTATGGCTTCGCCAACGCCCATCCAGCCGGTGTTAATTGGCGATGATGAGAAAGTTATAAAAATTGGTGAATACTTGCTTGAGGCTGGCTTTTGGACGGGGGCAATTCGCCCACCCACCGTGCCCGTGGGCAGTGCCCGTTTACGCATTACCCTAACCGCAGAGCATGAGACGCAACAAGTTGACGCCCTGCTCGATACCTTGGCTAGGGCGTTAAAAACCGTCGCTGTGGATGACTTGTGAGCCGAGCTTATTTTATTACCGGCACCGATACCGGTGTCGGTAAAACCTCCGTCGCCGTGGCATTGTTACAAGCGGCGCAAAAACGTGGGCTCAGCACGGCCGCCGTGAAACCAGCGGCGGCGGGCTGTGAGCTTACCCGCGAGGGTTTGCGCAATGACGACGCGCTATTTCTACAACAGGCCTGCACGCTCAGCTTGAGCTATGAACAGATTAACCCCTTTGCTTTACAGCCGGCGATAGCCCCGCATTTTGCTGCGGCGCGCGAGGGTGTGCAGCTCGATGCCGGCCAGCTCGCGCAACACTGTCAGTTGGTGCTCGACCTAAAGGCCGACTTGACAGTCATCGAAGGTGCTGGCGGTTGGCGCGTGCCTCTCAATAATAAAGAGACCTTTGCCGATATTGCAAAATCACTCAATATACCCGTCATTTTGGTAGTCGATATTAAGCTGGGCTGTTTGAATCACGCCCTGCTCAGCGTCGAAGCTATTCGCGCCGATGGTTTACCTTTGGCGGGCTGGGTGGCGAATCAGGCCAGTGGCGCTAATGAGTGTCACGCTGAGATGCTTGCGGATCTGCAAAGCCGCTTGGCTTGTCCGCTGCTGGGGGATCTTCCCCACAGTCTAAATCAAGATGAACTGGCTGCTCACCTCGATTTAGATCGACTGTAAACGCTCTAGGCGTTTGCTAGTTGATGGGCGAGAAACTCGTCGTAGGTGCCTTTAAAGTCATTTAACTTGTGGTCTTTGATTTCGATAATGCGCGTTGCGAGAGATGATACAAACTCCCGGTCGTGACTGACGAAAATCAGCGTGCCTTCGTAATGCTCCAGCGCCAGGTTCAATGCTTCAATGGCTTCCATGTCGAGGTGGTTGGTGGGCTCGTCGAGGATCATCACGTTGTTGTCCGTCATCATCAACTTGCCAAACAGCAGGCGGTTTTTCTCACCACCGGAGCAAACGCGGACGGCCTTCTCGGAATCCTCCGATGAGAACAGTAGGCGACCCAAGGTGGCGCGGACGATTTGATCGTCGTGGCTGGGTTTGCGCCATTGGCTCATCCAGTCGAACAGGTTGGTGTCGCTGTTGAAGTCGGCGCTGCTGTCCTGGGGGCAGTAGCCGAGGGTGGCATTTTCGGCCCACTTTATTTTTCCGTTATTGGCGGCGATCTCACCCATTAAGCAACGTAAAAAGGTGGTTTTACCCGCGCCGTTTTCACCGATCACGGCAAGGCGTGCGCCGGCTTCTAATATCAGGCTGCCATCACTGAAGAGTTCTTCCCCGTCAAAGCCGTGGCCAAGGTTTTCGATGGTCAGTGCCTGGCGGTGGAGTTTTTTCTCCTGGGCGAAACGAATATAGGGCGTGACTCGGCTTGAGGGCTTGATGTCATCGAGATTGATTTTGTCGATCTGCTTAGCGCGCGAGGTGGCCTGTTTGGCCTTGGAGGCATTGGCAGAGAAGCGGCTAACAAATTGCTGTAGCTCGGCGATTTGCGCTTTTTTCTTGGCGTTTTGCGACTGCATGCGCTCCTGCACCTGGGTTGCGGCGATCATAAAGTCGTCGTAATTGCCCGGGTAGAGCCGCAGTTCACCGTAGTCGATATCGGCCATGTGAGTGCAGACCGAGTTCAAAAAGTGGCGATCGTGAGAAATAATGATCATCGTGCTTTTACTGTCGTTGAGCACATCTTCGAGCCAGCGAATGGTGCTGATGTCGAGGTTGTTGGTGGGCTCGTCGAGCAGCAAGATATCGGGATCTGAGAACAGGGCCTGGGCCAGCAGTACCCGCAGTTTCCAGCCGGGGGCGACTTGGCTCATGGGGCCGAAGTGCAGGGATTCTTCGATACCGGCACCCATCAGTAATTCACCGGCGCGGCTCTCGGCACTGTAGCCGTCGAGCTCGGCAAATTCGATTTCCAGTTCGGCAACCTTCATACCTTCATCTTCGGACATCTCGGGCAGGCTGTAGATGCGGTCGCGCTCCTGCTTAATGACCCACAGTTCCTTATGGCCCATTAGCACGGTGTCGATGACGCTGACGTCTTCAAAGGCGAACTGGTCCTGGTGCAGGGTGCCAATACGCTCGTTGGGGCTGAGGGAGATATTGCCTGCGCTGGGCGTGAGGTTGCCGTCGAGTATTTTCATAAACGTTGACTTGCCGCAGCCATTGGCCCCGATCAGGCCGTAACGGTTGCCGTTGCCAAATTTAACGGAAATATTTTCAAATAGGGGTTTGGCACCAAATTGCATGGTGATATTAGCTGCTGAGATCAACGGTTTATTCCTGAAAGCTGGGGAGTGGCGCTGTGGGTTTTCTGAGGGTGGCTACTATAGGGATTTGTGGCCAGTACGTCGAGGTGAAGCGTCGAAAATTTGCGTGCAAGGGCAGGCTTCGTAGCATTATTTCATTGTGATTATTGCTTCTAGTTTTGCGAGTAAGGTTGGAGCGGGTGGGAGAATCTTGCAGGGGAGTGTCAGCGGCTTCATTCCCTCGAGCTTTGTTTATTTAAGCTCGAGGGAATTGATGTGCCTTATTTTAGAAAAGGCTGAGCTAGTGTGAATTAAGAAGCCTAGCTGGCTTCTTCATCGTCGTCCTCTACGGGGGTTTTGATTGGCTCCAGGCTGAGCCCC
Source organism: Candidatus Reddybacter sp. (assembly GCA_041277045.1). Taxonomy (GTDB): domain Bacteria; phylum Pseudomonadota; class Gammaproteobacteria; order Pseudomonadales; family Porticoccaceae; genus Reddybacter. The sequence continues at coordinate 131,673 of JBGFSY010000003.1, forward strand.
GCTCCGCTAGCTGCTTTACCGGCGGGTGCTGCTCCCTTGCCAGCTCCAGTAGTCGCTGCATCTTGACCGATGACGCTGGGCGGATTATTACCGTGTTTTAGCTGAATTTTCAGACGCAAGTTATTGCGTGAGTCGGCATTGAGTAGGGCTTCCTGCAGGGTGATTTTACCGGCGTCGTAGAGTTCACAAAGGGCAGAGTCAAAGGTTTTCATGCCCTGGTTTTCAGACTTTTCCATGACTTCACGAATTTCAGTGACTTTGCCGCCTTTGATCAGATCGATAACCCGAGGGGTGCCGAGAAGTACTTCGATAGCAGCAGCTCGTTTGTCATCGACGGTGGGCACCAGGCGCTGGGAGATAATGCCGCGTAAATTCAGTGATAGATCCAGATAAAGCTGTTTGTGACGTTCTTCGGGGAAGAAGTTAATAATGCGCTCAAGTGCCTGGTTGGCGTTATTGGCGTGCAGGGTGGATAGGCAGAGGTGGCCGGTTTCGGCAAAGGCCAAGGCGTGTTCCATGGTTTCACGGCTACGAATCTCACCAATAAGGATGACATCGGGAGCTTGGCGCAGGGTGTTTTGTAGAGCGTCCTCGTAGCTGTCGGTGTCAACGCCAACTTCGCGCTGGTTAACGATGCTCTTTTTATGGGGATGGAGAAATTCAACGGGGTCTTCAATAGTAATGATATGGCCCGAAGTATGGGTGTTGCGGTAGTCGATAAGTGAGGCCAGCGAGGTCGATTTACCAGAGCCGGTGCCACCTACAAACAATACCAGGCCGCGTTTTTGTAAAACCAACTTGGGTACGATCTCTGGTAGGCCTAGATCACGAAAGTGGGGTATATCTGTTTTGATTACCCTCACGACCATGGCGACATCACTGCGCTGTTTGAAAATATTAACGCGGAATCGGCCGATATCTTTTTCTGATATGGCCAGATTCATTTCCGGCTTGCGCTCAAACTCGGCGATCTGGGCCTCGTCCATAATTTTATAGGCGATTTCTCTGATCTCACCTTTGCCGTAAGGCTTGTTAGTAATGGGTGAGAGTTTACCCAACACTTTCATGCTCGGTGGGGCACCGGTTGAAAAGTAGAGATCGGAGCCGTCATTTTTGACGATGGTGCGCAGTAAATCAAAAAATTCCATGACTTGAAGGCCTTCAATTAAGAGGGGTTTAGATGTCGTGAAGGCTAGCAGGGAAGGGCGGGAGGAATAAAGGGTGGGTGTTGATAAGTGTGAACTTCTTCGATATAGGTCGTGTTCGAAGTTGTTCAGTATGTAGGGCTATGGAGGGGGTGGCTGTGAGTGTGTTGTTTGGTGTGGCTGTATCTGAGCGGCAGCTCAATATGATTGAGCTTTGAGGTTTAACCGCAAAGTACCCCCGTTACCATAATTAGGTTATATTCGCTTGGCAAAATGCGACTTTCACATTAAGGAGAATACTCATGAAGAGAAAAATACTAAGTGGATTAGCTATCGTATGTCTGTCATCTGCAACTCTTGCTGACCCTGACGAACATGGTTGTGGTTGGGGACAGTTGATTTTTGACGGCCAAAGTGGCCTGGTGCCCTATGTACTAGCCTCTCTTACTAATGCCACTGCGAGTAATGCTGTTTTTGGCATGACCTCTAACACCAATGGCTGCCAAACGCATCACCCGATAAACTACGGTGGTAAATCGTGGTTTGCCGCTGCCGACTTTGCGGATGATATCGTCGAGGATATAGCCAAAGGTGAGGGCGAAGCCCTTGATGCTCTTGCTGTGATGATCGGTATTGAAACAGAAGATCGTGCCTACTTTAATCGATTAACCCATGACAACTTCAATACTATTGCGCCATCATCAGAAGTGACCGGCGATCAGCTCATGACGGCCATAGACAGCCTTCTGGCTAATGATGAAAGGTTGGCTAAATACGTCGTATCCTGATTCATCGTAACCCCAATAAAAAAGGCCAGTTTAAATCTGGCCTTTTTTATTGCTGGTTGGCAGAGGTAAACACTTTGACTCATTACAGAAAATACGACTTCCAGCTTTTCACGCGTTTATCTCTGCTAATTCTTTTCTTCGCATCAAGTCAATCTTTTGCGCTATCCACTATTGAAAAATTACAGCAACAAGCTGAGAATAAAAAGCTGTATGAAAAACCCTATTGGCTAGCTTTAGGGCATTACAATACCGTAGGTACAGCTAATAATAAATTTGAAAGTTACACCGATGACCCTGGTTTTTTCCTCAGTGAGAATGGAAAATATTCACCGGAAGATGAGCTAAAAGCAACCCTAAGTGCTTTTTTTGATCGCGATAAGACTGGAAACGAACATGCTCAATGTCGTTTTGTTGCCCGCTTAAACTGGATCATTAGTGAATTATCGGCAGATCGAAGTAAACTACCTCAACAGAATTGCGCTGAATACCAGGTTTGGCGTAACGCTATTAATGCGGAAACGGTCACCCTAATCTTCGCCTCTCATTTTGTGAATAGCCCCTCATCCATGTATGGCCACACCTTATTGCGAATTGATCCGCCAAAAAGGGTCAATCCCTCACAATGGCTGTCGTATGCCGTTAATTTTGGAGCCAATGTGCGCGAGGATGAGAACTCTCTTTTTTACGCCTGGCGAGGCCTGACGGGCGGTTATCCTGGGCTGTTTGCTATGGAGCCGTACTATAAAAAAATTAAGCAGTATTCGAACCTGGAAAATAGAGGCCTATGGGAATACCAGTTAGACCTGACACCTGAAGAGGTAAACAAGCTCGTTGTCCACCTCTGGGAGCTAAAGGGGATAAGTTTCGACTATTTCTTTACGGATGAGAATTGTAGTTTCCGTCTGTTAGAGCTACTTGAGATTGCTCGCCCCAATATAAATCTACTGTCAACCTTTGCTTACAAAGCAATTCCTACCGATACCGTTAGAGTGGTCAGCGACCACGGTATGATAAAAAACATTAACTACCGCGCCTCACATATCGAGAAAATAAATTATATCGCATCATCGTTAAACCCTGAGCAGAAGATACTGGCCCATGATTTGTCCATCGATACGGGGCTTGCTGAAGGGGAGGAGTATAAAAGTACTAGCCTTGATGATAAGCAAAATATTCTTTATGTGGCCTACAATTATTTGCGTTATAAACAAACTAAGACAGCCCGTGATAAGGACATTGCCAAACGTAGCCATCGTTTGTTAGTCGAAATCAATGAGCATGGCAATGCTGATCTCTCATCCCTGCCTAGACCTTTTAACCCTATAGAGGGGCATAAAACGATGAGCCTGATTGTTGCTGCTGGTAATGAAGGTAGCGAAGAGTTTATTGAAGGGCAGTGGCGTATGACCTACCACGACTTATTAGACCCAGGCCCCGGGTATCCCCTGGGCCTGGGTATTGAAATGTTTGGCGTTACCGCTCGACAATGGCAAAGCGGAAGATCAACGCTTGAGCGTTTGGATTTTGTAGAGATCAATTCATTTGCTGCCAGGGATATCTTGTTTAAGCCCTCTTCCTGGCGAGTGAATGGAGGTCTGGAGAGGATTTACAGTGATGACGGCGATCAATTGGCACCCCATATTACCGGTGGCAGAGGTTATAGCGTTGAGCTCAACGATGATCTACTTTATTACACCCTCATAACGGGTCGATACGAATATAATGAAATGCACAATGGCAATCATCAGGTCGGCGCAGGTATTTCTCTGGGCATTATTGGTGAAATTCATAATGTGAACACGACACTCGATTTAACCACGTATAAACTATTAAACGGTGAGGAACGCTATTCAATGACCTTTGGGCTGAGTTATGAATTCGCCAAAAATAAAGCAATACGCTTAACAGCCGAGGGTGTGAAAGAAGGTGTGTACCAGGAAAATAATATTAAACTGGGTTACAGACACTATTTTTGAGTGATGGCAAACCCGTTTGTTGATGGATTAAATAGGCATGAAAAATAATGCTACGCAGGAGCGCCAAATCATCCGTTATATCGCAGCAGCATTATTATGTTTGTCGCTAAGCGGCTGTTCGAATTTATTTTTCTTCCCCTATAAAGCCCATCTTCAAACGCCTTCGGCCTATGCTCTGCCCTACGAAGATGTGCAGCTGGTCGCTAAAGACGGCACTAAACTGCACGCCTGGTTCTTGCCCGCCAGCGATAAGCCCAAAGGCAACGTGTTGTATCTACATGGCAATGCCGAGAATATAAGTACTCATATATACAATATTCGCTGGTTGCCTAAAGCGGGTTATCAGGTTTTATTATTGGATTATCGAGGCTTTGGGCATTCTGATGGCGTGCCAAAAATACCTGAAATTTTTCTCGATATTGATGCCGCTGTGGGCTGGATGAGCAGCGCGGTTCAGACAAAAGAGCAGCCCTTTTTTATTCTTGGGCAGAGCATTGGTGCCAGCTTAATGCTGCACGATGTTGTCAAACATGCGGATAATCCACAGCTGTGTGGCCTGGTTAGTGATGCTGCCTTCACTCGCTATCGAGATATTGCTAGCCATGTTACGCGACAGTCCTGGGTGACGTGGCCCTTCCACTTTCCTGTGCTTTGGCGTGCTTACGATCAGTATGACCCCATCGATGGCTTGGCTAGTCTTTCCAAAACGCCGATATTATTCTTCCATAGTGAAGAAGATGGGATTATCCCTTTCTCGAATCTGGATTTATTAATTGAGAATCACAAGGGCTATCATCAGCGTATTGCTACAGGTGGCCGCCACACGGCCACCTTTATGGTAGGAGCCAATCGTCAAATATTGCTCGATTTTTTTAAGGCGCAAGATTGCTCAAATGCCCCCAATAAGATCTATACTTTTACAGCGCAGTGATTTTCTCTTTTTGTTCCTCTAATCGCGTTAGTGCGCTCTCGGCTTCACTTTGTTTTTGACGTTCTTTAGCGACCACATCATGCGGTGCATTGGCGATAAATTTTTCGTTAGATAGCTTACCTTTTAAGCGCCCTAGCTCTTTATTCAATTTGCCCAGCTCTTTGTCGAGGCGAGCCAGTTCTGCGTCTTTGTCAATAACGCCAGCCATGGGTACGAAAATTTCCATTTCGCTCACCAGAGCCGTTGCCGAGGGTGGCACGGGTGCATCGGCGTCGAGCCATTGCACCGATTTAAGGTTGGCTAGTTTGGTCAGGTACTGGGCATTTTCGTTGAGGCGGCGCTGGTCTTCGGGGCCACCATTTTGAAACAGCAGAGGCAGTAATTTACCGGGGGAGATATTAATTTCGCCGCGAATATTGCGCACGCCCATAATGATTTGCTTGATCCACTCAATATCGGCATCGGCCGTGGTATCGCGCTGGCTGTCGTCGGGCAGGGGGAAGGGCTGAAGCATAATGGTTTCACCCTGCTTGCCCGCCAGCGTGTGGATTTTTTGCCAGACCTCTTCAGTGATGAAGGGCATCATCGGATGGGCCAGGCGCATAATGCTTTCGAGTACGCGAATCAGTGTGCGGCGCGTGCCTTTTTTCAGGGCGGCCGGAGCATTGTCGTCCCACAAAATGGGCTTGGATAATTCCAGATACCAGTCGCAATATTCGGACCAAACAAAGTCGTAGAGGGCCTGTGAGGCGAGGTCGAAGCGGAAGCTTTCGATGCCGTCGATGACCTGCTGCTCGGCATCTTGCAGGCGGCTGATAATCCAGCGGTCGGCAATGGAGAGCTGGTAGTCGTCACTGCCATCCTGCCCACAGTCGTGCTCTTCGGTGTTCATCAGCACGTAGCGGGTGGCATTCCATATTTTGTTGCAGAAGTTGCGGAAGCCCTCGATACGGCCGACGTCGAATTTAATGTCGCGCCCGGTCGATGCCAGCGAGTAGAAGGTGAAGCGCAGGGCATCGGTGCCGTAGGCCGACAAGCCATCGGGGAATTCTTTGCGGGTTTGTTTGGCGATTTTTTCGCGCATTTGCGGCTGCATCATACCGGTGGTGCGCTTGGTCACCAGTGGCTCTAATTCGATGCCGTCAATCAGGTCTATGGGGTCGAGGACATTGCCCTTCGACTTGGACATTTTCTGTCCCTGGCCATCGCGTACCAGGCCGTGAACGTAAACGGTTTTAAAGGGCACGTCGTCCATAAAATACAGGGTGAGCATAATCATGCGCGCCACCCAAAAGAAGATAATGTCGAAGCCGGTGACCAAGACGTCAGTGCCGTGAAAGGTTTTCAGTTCATCGGTATTTTGTGGCCAGCCGAGAGTGCCGAAAGTCCACAGGCCGGAGGAGAACCAAGTGTCGAGCACGTCGTCGTCCTGGCGCAGTTTAATGCTGTCGTCGAGACTATGCTTACTGCGCACATCGGCCTCACTGCGCCCGACGTAAATGTTGCCGGCCTCGTCGTACCAGGCCGGAATGCGATGGCCCCACCATAGTTGGCGGCTGATGCACCAGTCCTGAATATCGCGCATCCACGAGAAGTACATGTTTTCGTATTGCTTGGGCACGAATTGAATGTCCTGCTGCTCAACCGCGTCGATGGCTTTTTCGGCCAGGGGCTTGGCGCTAACGTACCACTGGTCGGTGAGCCAGGGTTCGATGACCACGTTGGAGCGATCACCGCGTGGGGTTTTCAGTGTGTGGGCATCGACCTTTTCAAGTAAGCCGAGCTCATCGAGATCGGCAACCACAACCTTGCGCGCGTCAAAGCGATCGAGGCGCTGATATTTTTCCGGCACATTGGTGTTGAGATTGGCGTCTCGGTCGAAGATGTTGATCATTGGCAACTGGTGGCGCTGGCCAATGTCGTAATCGTTAAAGTCGTGGGCCGGGGTGATTTTCACGCAGCCCGAACCAAAGGCTATGTCGACATAGTCGTCGGCAATAATCGGTATTTCCCGGCCGCTTAGGGGCAGGGTAATGGTCTTGCCAATGTAGGCCTGGTAGCGCTCATCGTCGGGGTGTACGGCGACGGCAGTGTCGCCGAGCATGGTTTCGGGGCGGGTGGTGGCGACGATCATGTGGCCCGAGCCATCACTTAGGGGGTAGCGAAAGTGCCACAGGTGGCCCTGTTCTTCTTCGGAGATCACCTCGAGGTCAGAAATGGCGGTGTGCAGTTTTGGGTCCCAGTTAACCAGACGCTGGCCACGATAAATCAGGCCGTCGTCGTAGAGACGGACAAAGGCCTCTTGTACGGCGTCGGAGAAACCGTCGTCCATGGTGAAGCGTTCGCGGGACCAGTCGGGCGAGGCGCCGAGGCGGCGCAGTTGCCGGGTAATATTGCCGCCGGATTCTGCCTTCCACTCCCAGACTTTTTCAATAAATTTATCGCGACCGAGATCGTGGCGACTAATGCCATCGGCCTCAAGCTGGCGCTCAACCACCATTTGCGTGGCGATGCCCGCGTGGTCGGTACCCACTTGCCACAGCGTGTTGTCACCCTTCATGCGGTGGTAGCGCACCAGGCCATCCATAATGGCTTCCTGAAAACCGTGGCCCATGTGCAAGTTGCCGGTGACATTGGGCGGCGGAATCATGATGCAAAAGGGGTCGCCGCTACCGGAGGGCTTGAAGTGGCCGCTCTCCTCCCAGATTTTGTACCAATGGCTTTCGATGGCTTGGGGCTGGTAGGTTTTATCCATGATGCGAGTGCGTACCTGTATATGAGTTGAAAGGTTGAGTTGAAGCGTTGGGTTGACGAATGAGACTTAAGGGGTGGCGAATTATACGGGGAGAGGGGGCGTTACTCTATAGCCGAGAACAGCGTCGATCACTATAAGAGCACGGGCGCGCCTTTGAGATTTTCAACCTTGCTAAAGCCTAAGGGGTAGCCGAGGTGTTTGTAGTGAGCAAAGCGCTCACGTTTCGTTTGCACCTGGGCTTCATCGCCATAAATGAGCTCGGCTAGGTGTTCGAAGCGGCTGAACCAGCTGGGCGTGTCGCTATCGAGATTAATCATCATGTCGTGGTAGTCGCCGGGCTCTTCGCCACTGCAGATGTAGATAGGCGCGCTGTCGTCGGCGGCCGTACTGTGGGCGAGAAAACTACTGGGAATATGTTGCCAGAGCCTTTGCTCAAGGCTTTTTACCAGCGCGGCATCGCGGCAGTAGACGAGCACGCTGTGCTGTTTTTTTCCGGCTTCACTGGCTAATTCACAAACCAATTGCAGGGCGCGGGCGATGGTGTCTTCGCTGCTGCCCTGCAATTGATGAAAATGTACTTTTGTCATAGGTAGCTATTTTACGTTTTATGCCGAGGCGCGATTGCGTAAATACTCCATCAATAAAGGCACCGGGCGACCGGTCGCCCCCTTGGGGCCAGCTGATAACCAGGCTGTACCGGCGATGTCGAGGTGAGCCCAGCGGTAGTCTTTGGTAAAGCGCGCGAGAAAACAGGCAGCGGTAATGCTGCCACCACCGGCGCCACCAATATTGCCCATATCGGCAAAGTTACTTTTCAGTTGCTGGTTGTATTCATCCCAGAGGGGCATTTGCCAGGCGCGGTCCCCCGAGTTTTGGCTGGCGTCGAGCAGGTCTTGCGCCAGCTCATCATCGTTGCTGTACAGGCCGGAGGCATGGGAGCCAAGGGCGACAATACAGGCGCCGGTGAGGGTGGCAATATCAATCACCGTGTCGGGCTTGTAGCGCGCCACGTAGGTGAGGGCGTCGCAAAGTATCAAGCGGCCTTCGGCATCGGTGTTGAGTACTTCAATGGTTTGCCCCGACATGGAGGTCACGACGTCACCGGGCTTCGTTGCCTTGCCGCTGGGCATATTTTCAACGGCGGGGATAACGCCGATGACATTAATGGGCAGGGCCGATGTGGCGAGTGCCTCCATCACGCCGAGCACGCTGGCCGCGCCGCACATGTCGTATTTCATTTCATCCATCTTGCCGCCGGGCTTGAGGCTAATGCCGCCGGAGTCGAAGGTCACACCCTTGCCGACTAGCACGATGGGCTTGGCGCCTTTTTTACCGCCTTTGTAATCGAGGGCGATTAAATGGGCTGGCTCCACGGTACCGGCTGTGACCGATAACAACGAACCCATGCCGAGATCGGCCATTTGTTTTTCAGATAAAACCTGGCAGCCCATGCTTTTGTGCTTGCGGGCCAGGGCGCGGCTGTACTTCGCCAGATAACTGGGCGTGCAAGTGTTGGCGGCTAAATCGCCCAGTAAGCGCGCTTGATTTACACCGACGGCTACGGCCTGACCGTAGCTAAGACCCGCTTGTGCGGCACCCTGTACTTTTTTGTCGCTGCAAAGCAGGGTGACTTTCTTTAATTTAAGCTTACTAGCGGCCGGGGGCTTGCCGCCGTTAAAGGCGTAGCTGGCTTCACCAAACTGCTGGGCCAGTTGTTGTGCGGCCCAGCGTGCATCCTGACCTGTCACCTCGACTTCGGCCAGGGTTGTCGCCACAGAGGCGATGGCATCGCCCTTGGTTTGTTTGGCGACAGTGCGGGCAATCTTCAAAAAATCTTTACTCGAGGCTGCCCCAGTGCCGGTGCCGACTAATAACAGGCGCTTGGCAACAATACCGCTGGGTTCGTGCAGCATCAATGTCGATGCACACTTGCCACTAATATCCTTGCCCTCAAGCCTGCGGCTGATCAGCCCGTCGGTGGCTTTGTCGATGGCAGCGCTTGTTGCGCTGAGTTTTTTGTTAGCGGGCACGGCGACAACCAAGCAATCGGTTTTTAGTGTAAGTGGGTCGGTGGAACGTGCGACAATTTCCATGGTGTCTCCCGAGACAAAGGTGGTTAAATACTGGATAATTATTTACGGTCGCTAGTGTATGCCATGGCTCTGTTGAGACCAAACGCCTCGACCTCAAAATAATGCTTTTTAACGAACAAATTAACCAATCAAGGTTGTACATTTTTCTGTGATTATTTTTCGCTACATCGCCCGGGATTTACTTGGCACCACGGCTGCCGTTTGCGCAGTGCTGATGCTGGTCATTATCAGTGGCCGCTTTGTGAAGTATCTCGCCGAGGCTGCCGCGGGCATGCTCGATGCGAATATCCTCTTTGCGGTGATCGGCTATCGCCTGCCCGGTTTTCTCGAATTGATTTTACCCTTGGCCTTTTTCCTCGGTATTTTGCTGGTCTACGGTCGGCTCTATGTCGACAGTGAAATGACCGTGCTCTACGCCTGTGGCATGAGCCCCAACAAATTAATTGCCTACACCATGGCCGTTGCCGTGCTGGTGGCAGGGGTGGTGGCCTGGTTGAGTTTTTCCATCAGCCCCGGTGGGCTGGCCAAGGCAGAGGCCCTGCTCAGTGCGCAAAAATCTCGGGGGGAATTTGAATCCCTTGAAGGCGGCAAGTTTTACCCCCTGCGTGGTGGCCGTGGAGTTACTTACACCGAGTCAATAGATGACGATGGCACTATGCACGAAGTGTTTTTATCCCAATCGAGTGTTGATAGTAGCGGCGTACGCCAGGTAGTGGTGCTGGCTGAAAATGGCCGCCCTAAGCGTGCTGAGGAAAATGGCGAGCGCTATCTGGTGCTTAATAAGGGGTATCGCATTGAGGGCACGCCGGGGCGAGCGGATTTTCAAATTACTGCTTTTGAGGAATACGGTCAGCGTCTGGAAAAAAACAAGAATATTCGACGCCATCGTGAAAAGGCGGCGCTGATGTCGACCGCTGCGCTACGGGCATCGGATCGACCCGAGCATATTGCCGCTCTGCAATGGCGCTATTCGGTGCCCATTTTGGTCCTGGTAGTATCGCTTATGGCAGTGCCATTGAGCCGCACCAACCCCCGACAGGGGCGTTTCGTTAAAGTGTTTCCCGCAGTGATCCTTTATATTCTTTATCTAGTTGGCCTTAATGCCGCTCGAGGTGCATTGGAGGATGGCGATATTTCAGCGACCCTGGGGCTGTGGTGGGTACATGGTATTTTTATGGTGATTGCCGCGGGCCTGCTACTTTGGGATAGCGGTTGGCGGGGTAAGCGCTTGAGGTCTTCTGCCACGATAGCCGCGGGGAGTGAGCAATGAACCATTTATCCCGCTACGTGATGCGCTTTGTCTTTGGTGCCATCATTTTGGTACTACTCGTATTACTCAGTATTGACGTGATTGCTGCGGTGGTCGATGGCCTTGGCGATGTTCGCAATGACTACCAGTTTGCCGATGTGCTGTACAACGTCTGGTTGACTTTGCCGGCACGCATCTACCGCAATATTGCCTTCGCTTCTTTAATCGGTTGTTTGATTGGCCTGGGTATATTAGCGGGCAATAGTGAGTTGGTAATTATGCGCGCTGCCGGCGTGTCGCTGCTGCGCATTACCGGTTTTGTGTTGCGCCCCGTTTTATTGGTCATTGTAGCGGGCGTGTTGCTGGGCGAGTTTGTCGTGCCCTACACGGACCAGTTGGCGGAAAGTCGCCGTATGCTGCTGCGTGGTGAGCAGGAGAATTTATCTGCCACCAGCGGTGTCTGGAACCGAGAGGGCAGGGAGTTTATTCATTTTAACGGGGTTTATCCCAACGGCAAGTTGTTCGGTGTTACCCGTTATCGCTTTAGTGAACAGCGCGAAATCGAAGAGGTCAGCTTTGCCGCTCGGGCGACTTTCTTTAAGGACTATTGGCTGGAAGAAGAGGGTGTTGTTACTCGGTTCGTCGATGACGGCACGCAAACTAGTGAATTTTTAACGCGGCGCTGGGACTCCCATTTATCGCCCGATTTGTTAACGCTGATGGTTATGCCAGCAGACTCACTATCGATGGGCAGTTTGTACAGCTACGCTCAATACCTCGATGAGCAGGAGCAGAAGTCGTCGAAATACTGGCTAGCTTTTTGGAGCAAGGCATTACAGCCCCTCTCGGTACTCAGCTTGGTGTTAATCGCCACCTCTTTTGTGTTTGGCCCCCTGCGAGATGCAACCATGGGTTTTAAAATCTTTGCTGGGGTGATTGCCGGCATCGCCTTTCAAACCAGCCAGCAACTGCTGGGGCCATCGAGTGTGGTGTTTGGCTTCTCACCATTTTGGGCCGTGTTTACGCCGGCTATGGTGTGTATTGGTATTGGTTTGGTGTTGTTGCGGCGGGCGGCTTAGCTCGTTCATGCCTTGTTATTTCTAGACGCTATTTGTATCTAGATTCTATAGCCTCTTTATTGAGTTGTTTGCGAGTCTTTTCTTTTGGCAAAACCACAACCCGTGTCTGGCTCCAAATATCGTGCAGGCAATGTCCATCGCGATTAAACAGGCAATACACATAAGAAAGTCCGCCACATAATAGAGCGGGTGGTGCTAGTAGGCTGCGAATCCAGCACTGCTGCCAGCTGGCGAATGGGCTGGTGCCGGGTGCTGATTCATCGAGTTGTTCGAGACAGATATGCCAGGTTTTCATACCCAGGGTTTGGCCACTGCGCCGCCAGCACCAGCTGTAAAACAGTGCGAGGCAAAGCCACCAGCCAAAGAGGAAGAAATAGCGCAAGGGGCCTTCGTATTCTAACCGTGTTGTTTCCTGACCTTGCGTTAATATTTGCGTGGCCGCGCTGCCATCGGTGAAGATCTGAATAACAAAGAAGGTTGTTGCGTAGGCAATGCTGATGGCGGCGAGTAGGAATATGTCGTACACCAGTGCCGCGATGCGCCGTATGGGGCGAGCAATAGGAAATGCAATGGGCAGGGCCTGGGGGCCGGAATCTATGCTCGTTTCTGTAGAGCTGCTCTGGTCTTTTAAAGGGGCGGTGCTGTCTGGCTTTTGGGGTGTGGCTGACAAGAGTGGCTCCATGTGGCTGGTGTAGCAAGTTTGATGACATTGTGGCGGCTTGGGGCGCTAATTATAATGGCTTTGTTAGCGTAGCGCATTGGCCTGGCTTGAACGTGACTTGCTATGTCGGCTTATGCTGTAATAATAGTGTCAATTGAACGCTGTTGATTTTGTGCTCGGGGAGAATTGTTTTTGGCGACGATTAATATACAACGCTCACACCAGCTACCGCTGGATGAGATTAAGCAAAAAGCCGAGCAGCTGGCGCAGAATTTAACCCAGCGCATCGGCGGCCGGTATCGCTGGCAGGGTGATACCGTGCACTACACCTACACCGGGGTGAAGGCGCGTATCGATTGCGGCGAGAGCGATATTCTTATCGATATAAATCTGAATTTTCTGGCTTCGGTTTTCCGGGGCACGATTGAGGAAGAGGTGAGGGAAACCCTCGATAAGCATTTGGTTTGAGGGGCTATTCTGGTATTGCTAGTACTTTACTGCTTGCTCGACTAAAGCAGGCCGCGAATAAAACTGCGGTCTAATTGCTTGATGTCGGGTCGACCCGACAAAATCATATCCCGTTCAATTTCACTCTTTAACAAGCTCAATACCCGTTCAACGCCGGCCTGTCCGCCAGCGGCAAGCCCGTACAGGTAGGGCCGGCCCATCATGCAGGCAGTGGCGCCCATGGCGAGGGCTTTTAATACGTGGCTGCCGCGCCGCACACCGCCGTCGAGAATAATTTCTAACTTATCGCCGACGGCTTCAGCAATTTCGGCGACGAGATCAATGGGTGCTGCCACGGTGTCGAGCTGGCGGCCGCCGTGATTGGATATGATCACCGCAGTAGCACCGATGTCGGCAGCCCGCCGGGCATCTTCAACAGACAAAATACCTTTAATGGCAAAAGGTCCCTGCCAGCGGGCGGCGATTTTTTCGGCATAGGCCCAGTTCAGGGCGCGATCAAATTGTTCGTTAATGTATTTGCCCAGGGAGCTGACCTGGGAGCTACCCTCGGCAATATGGTGGCTCAGGTTGGCCATTTCCAGCGCCGGTGTTGTTAAGTAGTGGTAGCACCAGGCAGGGTGCAGGGCGAAACTGGTGAGGCTTTGCAGAGTTAACTGCGGGGGAATCGTCATGCCGGTGCGCAGGTCACGCTCGCGGTTACCCTGTACCACGGTGTCGACGGTCAGGCACAGGGCGTCGTATTTGGCGGCGCGACAGCGGTCGATCAACTCTTCATTAATCGCGTTGTCACGCAGTACGTAGAGCTGGAACATTTTTGGGCCGCTGGTTGCGGCGGCGACATCTTCAATCGTCGTGGTCGCCACCGTCGACATTGAGTACATTGTGCCGGACTGTTCAGCGGCACGGGCCACTGCGCGCTCACCTTCGTGGTGAAAAAAACGCGACATGCCAGTGGGTGACATCAACACCGGCCAATCGAGTTCGCAGCCCAGTACCCTGGTTTTCATGTTGATGGTGGTGACATCTTCAAGACAGCGGGGCACTATTTTGTATTTGTTAAAAGCTTGGGTGTTATTGAGGCGGGTCAATTCATCGTCGGCGCCGCCGTCAATGTAATGAAACAGCGGGGCGGGTAGTTTACGTTTGGCTTGCTGTCGAAAATCGTCGAGATTAAAACAACGTTTGATGGAGGGCGGGCTTAGGGAGAATGGCATGCGGTCATTCTAGCGGAAATATTGAAGGACTATCTATCGGGGGCTTATCTATAGCCCAAAACCAACAAACCCACACCGAGGTGTGGGTTTGTTGTTAGCTGCGAAGAGGAGTGCTTATGCGGCTCTTTCTTTAGCAATCTTGGCTGAACTTTTACCACGGCCATTGCGCAGTAGCTCGCCGGGAGTGGCACCGGTGCATTCACCGTTGTCAAAGGTCACTTCACCATTGACGATGATGGCTTGATAGCCTTCGGCGCGTTTAATGCGGCGCCATTCGCCTGCGGGTAAGTCGTGGACGATTTCGCCAATCCACTCGTCGCCATCACCGAGGGCGTTGATGTCGTAAACCACGACATCGGCGGCCCAGCCGGCACGTAGCACACCGCGCTCTTTCAGGCCTGCCGCTTGAGCGGGCAGGGCGGCGAGTCGATAGTGGGCCTCTTCCAGAGTGATCTTTTCTTCATCGCGCACCAACCACTTGAGGAAGTCGGTGGTGTAGGCGCCGCCGGTGAAGAACTTGGTGTGAGCACCACCGTCGGAAACACCGGGGATGGTGTAGCTGTTGTCGTTGATGATTTCAGCCATAAAGTCGGCGTTGAAGCCTTTGTCTGGGCCGAGGAAATGGACGTTGAGGTCGCCCTCGAGAGACAGATCGAGCATTACGTGAATGGGGTGCTTGCCTTCCTCCTCACCAATTTGGGCGAGGGTTTTGCCGACGTATTTCTCCAGTGACTTGGTGCCGTGGACATCCTGCACCTGCAGTAGCGGAACCGCGCCGCCAACACCGGCCTGAATGACCTGCAAACGCCGGTCGGCCTCTTCGGTTTCGGCAATGATGGCTTCACGCAGTTCGGGGTCTCTCAGCTTCTCGAGCTTTTCCGCTTTGGTGCCGGTGGTTAGCTTGCGCCAGGCGGGGCTGGCATCGTAGAGATTCCAGTGCTCGAGGGTGAAGCAAAAGCCGGTGCGCACGGTGCCGGCTTGACCGTAAATTTGCAGGCCTTTATCGCGCGCATTATTGAGCCAGTCGAGACTGCGACGGTGAACGCGGGCGTTTTTGCGGGTGGGGGCGATGGCGTTGTGCAGTACCGGGCGACCGGTGGCTGCTGCCAGGGTTTCGAGGAACTGCATGTCGGTTTTAATATCGCCGGTGGCTTGGGTGATTTGCACATTGCCCTCGCCGCGCTCGCGCAGTACTTCGGCGAGGTTGAGCACCTCGGCATCGGTCATGGTGTCGGTGACCATGGGGGTGCCGTCGAAATCGGCCTGGGTGGAGTTTTCACCGAGGCGCTGGATGGAGAAGCCCATCAAACCCGCTTCCATGCCCTCGTTGAGGAGGCGCTTCAGTTCGATGCGTTCAGTGGGAGTGGCTTCACGGGTTTTTGCCGCTTCAAGACCCATGACATAGGTCAGCAGGGAGGCGGTGGGCATATAGTGTACGCAGTTAATGCCTTTGGGCCTGGCATCGAGTGAGTCGAGGTACTCGGGGATGGTCTCCCAGGTAAAGGGCATGCCGATTTTCATGCAGTCATAGGGGATGGCCTCGGTGCGGGTCATGGTCAGCAGTGAGCGCTCGCGATACTCGGGCTTCACGGGGGCAAAGCCGAATCCACAGTTGCCCAGCACCACGGTGGTGACACCGTGCCAGCCGGAAATGGTGCAGTAGGGATCCCAGTGGATTTGTGCATCGTAGTGGGTGTGTAGATCGACAAAGCCGGGGCAGACAATCTTGCCCGTGGCATCGATGACTTCTTTGGCTGCGCCGGGGGCTTCACCGCCGATTTGCGCGATCTTGCCATCTTTGATCCAGACATCGGCTATGCGTCGCGGGGCACGTGTGCCATCGACAACGGTGCCGCCCTTGATTTGAATATCGTAAACGTCGGACATGGTTAACTCTCCTAAGGTAGAAACGGTGAGATGTCGTTCAGAGAATGAAGGCGGCAGGCTGCTGTTTTTTTTATCGAACGAATGACAGTCAGCCGTAATTATTCAAATTGAACGTATCTGGTTTATAGTTTTATGGGCAGTTTATGTTCAGAAGCCGGCGGCAAAATTGAAATTTGCTGCGGGTATCTGTAGCCCCCTGTCAATTTCAATTCACTATAGCACTAGAGCAATCGGCGAAGGAAGTCAGTAAAAGTGACTGCATATGGGCGTTTTTATTCCTTTCAGCTTGGAGCGTAGTGCGACGGCGTTATTAAACTTAGGCCGTTTGAATCGTAAACTCACTTTGTTTCGAGGCCGTGGATCGCTTACAATTCGCCAGTTGTGAATGTCTTATTGGCAGGCGCAGTCGCTAACACTTTTCTCGCCTCGGTGAGGCGCGGTATGAGGTTTGACCGGTTTTGTTTGAGGGTGGGTTAGGGCTGTTGGCTGAAGGGCTGTGTACGGAGTGATATAAGGGCAAGTTTATGGAAGTCGATTTATTTCAACAGGGCATCGATCTGATGCTCTTTGGTATGGGCACAGTGTTTGCGTTTCTGATCTTATTGGTCGGCGCACTTACCCTGATGTCCTGGGTGATCACCCGCTTTTTCCCCGAACCCGTGCCACCGCCGGTGGCCGTGCAAATGGCCCCGGTGACAGCCGTAGAGCCTCGTATACAAGCCGTCATACAAGCGGCAATTGATAAACATCGCGGCAAGTAGGCCTCAGAATTTATTAAGAACGAGCTGCAGTGTCAACGCAGCCCCATCGTTTAAACAGTTGAGAGTGATTTAATGGTAGAGCAGAAAAAAGCCCTTGGTATTACCGATGTGGTGTTGCGCGATGCGCACCAATCCCTTTTCGCCACGCGTTTACGCATCGATGATATGTTGCCGATTGCCGAGAAGCTCGACAAAGTTGGCTTTTGGTCGCTGGAAACCTGGGGTGGGGCAACGTTTGATGCCTGCATCCGCTATTTGGGTGAAGACCCCTGGGATCGCATCCGCGAGCTGAAAAAGGCGATGCCCAATACGCCTCAGCAAATGCTTTTTAGAGGGCAGAACATTCTCGGTTATCGTCACTATGCCGATGACGTAGTGACTAAGTTTGTCGAGCGTGCCGCCGTCAACGGTGTCGACGTTTTTCGCGTGTTTGATGCGATGAATGATGTGCGCAATTTACGCACCGCCCTTCAGGCAGTAAAGAACGTTGGCAAACATGCCCAGGGTACGATCTCCTATACCGTCAGCCCGGTACACAGCATCGACCTCTGGGTAGATATGGCCCGTGAGCTGGAAGACATGCAGGCCGACTCCATCTGCATTAAAGATATGGCCGGTTTGTTGACACCCTATACGGGTTTTGAGCTGGTCAGTCGTCTGAAGAAGGCGGTCAATATTCCGATTCACATTCAATGCCATGCCACGACTGGCATGTCGACGGCGACCTACCTGAAGTGTATTGAAGCCGGCATTGATAATGTCGACACGGCGATTTCATCGATGTCGATGACTTACGGTCATTCGCCCACCGAGGCCCTGGTGGCCATACTTGAGGGCACTGAGCGCGATACTGGTCTCGATATGGGGCTGTTGGAAGAAATTGCTGCCTATTTCCGCGAGGTCAGAAAGAAATACGCCAAGTTTGAAGGCTCTCTGCGAGGTGTCGATTCACGCATTCTCGTTGCCCAGGTGCCCGGCGGTATGCTCACCAACATGGAAAGTCAATTACACGAGCAGGGTGCCATTGAAAAGTTTGACGAAGTATTGGCTGAAATCCCCCGCGTCAGAGAAGACCTCGGTTTCATTCCGCTGGTGACGCCCACCTCGCAAATTGTTGGCACCCAGTCGGTGATCAACATCCTCACCGGCGAGCGCTATAAAACGATTACCAAAGAGACCGCCGGTGTCTTGAAAGGTGAATACGGTGCCACGCCAGCGCCGGTAAATGCTGAGCTGCAGGCCAAGGTGCTGGAAGGTGGTGAAGCGATTACTGTGCGCCCTGCCGATTTAATTCCCGCCGAGCTGGACAAACTGATCGCCGAGCTCGATGGCGAAGCGCAGGAAAAAAATATCACCTTAAAACAGGGTGAGCAAAAGATTGACGACGTACTGACCTATGCCCTGTTTCCGCAAATTGGTTTGAAGTTTCTCGAAAACCGCGACGACCCCTCGGCCTTTGAGCCGGTGCCGACGGGTAAAGAGGGTGGCCTTGTCACCAACGATAGTGGCGAAGAAATTTATACGGTGAAGGTAGAAGGTCGCGACTACACCGTTGCTGTCAGTAATGGCGGGGATGTGTCGGCCATAGTGCCGATGGGTGGTGCTGCGCCTGCTGCCGGTGGCTCAGGGCCAGTGGGTGGCGGTGAGCTCGTACTGGCACCGCTAGCTGGCAATATTTTCAAGGTGCTGGTAAGCCCGGGTCAGCAGGTGGCCGAAGGTGACAACCTGATTATTCTCGAGGCGATGAAGATGGAAACTGCCGTGAGTGCCGCACGAGCTGGCACCATCGGTGATGTCTTAGTGAAAGAGGGCGATGCCATTAGTGTTGGCGATCCCTTGGTCACACTCATCTAGCCTACGGAGTAAATCATGGAACAAATGTTAAAACTCTGGACCGAATCGGGTCTAGCACAAGTCGATGCTGGCACGGTCGTGATGATGGCAGTTGGCTTTACCCTGCTGTTTCTGGCCATCCGCAAAGGTTTTGAACCCCTGTTGTTGGTACCCATTGGCTTTGGCACCATCCTCGTTAATATCCCCGGTGCCGGTTTTGAGGCCGCGCCCATCTACGATGCGATGGGCCATCTCGAATCCCCCGGCGGCTTGATGTACTACATCTACAATGTCGGTATTGCCTCGGGCATGTTCCCGCTGATTATCTTTATGGGTGTCGGTGCGATGACCGACTTTGGCCCCCTGCTGGCCAATCCGAAAACCCTATTACTCGGTGCCGCCGCGCAAGTGGGTATTTTCGTTACGGTGATGGGTGCGGTGGGCTTGAGCAGTTTGGGGATTCTCGACTTCTCTATTCGCGATGCGGCATCGATCGGTATTATCGGTGGGGCCGATGGACCGACGGCGATCTTTGTGACCAGTAAGCTGTCGCCGGATTTACTCGGTGCGGTAGCGGTTGCTGCTTATTCCTATATGGCGCTGGTGCCGATTATTCAGCCACCAATTATGCGCGCGCTGACTACAGAGGCCGAGCGAAAAATTGAAATGGTACAGCTGCGCCCCGTATCAACCCGGGAAAAAATTGTTTTCCCCATGTTGCTATTAGGTCTTGTGGCCATGTTGCTACCGAGTGCTGCACCGCTGCTGGGTATGTTCTGCTTCGGTAATTTAATGCGTGAATGTGGCGTTGTTGATCGTTTGAGTGATACCACGCAAAACGCTTTGATCAACATTGTCACCATCTTTCTCGGTCTCGCCGTTGGTTCTAAAATGAGTGCCGATAAGTTTCTCAACTGGGAAACCTTGGGAATTCTTGCCCTCGGTGCACTGGCATTTTGCATTGGCACTGCGGCCGGAGTGCTGATGGCCAAGTTGATGAATCGCTTTAGTGATACGCCAATTAATCCTTTAATTGGCTCGGCGGGAGTGTCGGCTGTACCGATGGCCGCGCGAGTGTCGAATAAAATTGGCCTTGAAGCCAATCCGCAGAACTTTTTATTGATGCACGCCATGGGGCCGAATGTGGCCGGTGTTATCGGCTCGGCTGTTGCAGCTGGAGTGATGATTTCTATGGTTTCCGGGCTTTGAATGTCGGCACCGGGAGTTTATAGATGACTGTACAGGAAGCCATCATCAACAAACTGCGTGAGGGCCTATCGCCCACGCATTTACAGGTCGACAATGTCAGTCATATGCATGCCGTACCGGCAGACGCCGAGACTCATTTTGATATTGTTGTTGTCTCTGACACGTTTGCAGGTCTGCGCGCGGTGCAATGTCATCAACGCGTTTATCAATTGCTTGCTGAAGAATTGTCTTCTGGCGTTCATGCTCTGGCTATCCATGCCTTCACGCCAGAGTACTGGGCGCAAAGTGGTGAGGTTCCAGCTCCGCCAGAATGTCTCGGTGGTGAGTAGCTTACTAAAATAATCCTGTTTTTTTTAGGCTGCTCTGTCCTGGAAAAAATCAGTGCTCGATTTTCGTTAAATAGCTTTTAAAGATAGTCCTCAACGGTAGTTCTCTTAACCTAGATCAATTCCAGCTTATCCCTCGAATGCTCTAATTACCGGGTCATTTTCTTAGAGAGGGATAGATAGTATGGGAAGTCAAAAAATCAATTCATTAGTTGCCGGTTCTTTGTTAGCTACCAGTTTGGCATGTGCCACGGGTAGTGCGATGGCCTATGAGGCGGGGGATATTATTATTCGTGCCGGTGTTGCCTCAGTACAGCCCGATGAGAGCAGTTCTACACTAAATGTTGTAGGTTCGGGACCCATTGCTGGCACTAGTGTTGGTGTGGATGGTGATGAGCAATTGGGCCTGACGGGTACCTATATGCTGACATCGAAAATTGGTATCGGCTTATTGGCGGCAACCCCTTTTGAGCACGATATTTCGGCCAATGGCCTTGGTGTCGATGCCGGTGATACCAAGCAGTTACCGCCGACATTGACCCTGCAGTATTTCCCGATGGAGCCATCTGCAGCCTTTCAGCCCTATGTGGGCATTGGTGTTAATTACACGGCTTTCTTTGACGAAGGCGTCGATACTGACCTGGAAGCAGTGATCGGAAGTAGTGGTGATCTGGAGCTGGATGACTCGATTGGTCTGGCGGCACAGATTGGCTTTGACTATGCCATTGACGAGCACTGGCTGTTAAATGCTTCCGTCTGGTATATCGATATCGAGACAGAAGCAGATTTCAAATTTGATAATGGCGCTCGTATTCAAGCTGATGTGGATATCGACCCCTGGGTTTATATGCTGGGTGTGGGTTATAAGTTTTAAGTACTAAAACGATTTGTTGTTCGTCAAAAAACCGGGATGATTGGTCCCGGTTTTTTTATGCCTGGGATTTATTCATTGTTTTTACCCAGTGCCTGGATTATGACTTTTCGCGTATCGGCAGGGTCAATCACCGCATCAATTTCAAGGTAGCTGGCAGCCTCCGTCGCCCTGCCGCGCTCATACATCGCATTGAGTAATTTGTTAAAGAGAATTTCTCGCTCATCCTCTGTTCTGACGGCTTCTAATTCCTTTTTAAAGCCAAGGTGCACTGCTCCTTCCAAACCCATGGCGCCAAATTCACCACTCGGCCACGAGGCACTGTAAACGGGCCGAGAAAAACTACCGCCGGTCATGGCGATAGCACCGAGGCCGTAACCCTTGCGTAGAAAAATAGCGACCATGGGCGACTTGAGACGGGAGCCGGCGACAAACATATCGGACATCTTGCGCACTGCGCCTTCAGTTTCGCTTTCCGGCCCGACCATAAAGCCGGGGGTGTCGCAGAGAGAGAGTAGCGGTAGATCAAAGTTATTACAGAGTTCTAAAAAGCGTGCCGCTTTTAGTGCGGCCTCGGCATCAATAGCGCCACCGAGGAATTGACAGTCGTTACTCATCAGCCCGAAAGGCTTACCTTCAATACGTACAAAGCCGGTAATAATGCCGCAGCCGTAGTTGCTGCGTAGTTCGGTAAAGGAATCGGTATCGGCCAGGGTGGTGATGATGTCCCGTACTTTATAAACAAAGCGACGATCGGCAGGCAACAGAGGCCATAGCTTGCGTTGGTCGGCACAACCCCAGCTTTCTGTACTGCCCTGAAAGTAGGAGAGTACCTGGCGGGCTATAAGGCTGGCATCGGCTTCGTCTTCGGCGACGATATCAACCACGCCGTTCTTGCTCTGGGTTTCAATGGGGCCAATATCTGTAGGTTTATAGCTGCCCATGCCACCGCCTTCGATCATCGCGGGCCCGGCCATACCAATCCACGAGCTTTTGGTGGCGATGGTGATGTCGGCGCAACCGAACAGGGCGGCATTGCCAGCAAAGCAGTAGCCATTGTTAACGGCAATCATCGGTACCTGTCCCCGCAATCCGGCCCAGGCAGCGAAGGAGCCTAAATTTAAACTTAATTCGTAGTCTGTGTCGCCGGGTCTTCCGCCACCGCCCTCTGCATACATCACCACGGGCAGCTTTAATTCTGCTGCGAGTTCCAGCGCGCGATCGAGTTTTTTGTGATGGAAAACTCCCTGAGTGCCCGCTAGTACGGTGTAGTCATTGACGATAACCACGGCACGACTCGATTGTTCATCAAATAATGGGGCATTGATGGTGGCTATGCCGGTGATAATGCCATCGGCCGCCGTGTGCTTCTTAAGGTCGTCTATATCTCTGCGCCGGCGTTGGGCGGCCACTGCCAGTTGGCCATACTCAAGAAAAGAGCCTTTATCGCAGAGGTCATTCAAGTTTTCTCGAGCACTGCGATAACCGCGCTTGTGGCGTTTGGCAATAATGTCTTTGCGGCCTTCATCCAGAGAGGCCTTTAGTCGCTCGTCAAAATGTTTGATGACCTCGTCTTTGTCGGTGTTAATAGCCGGCTGGGCCTTGGTTTTTATTTTACTCACGAGCGGGAACACCTCTGGATGTAATTTTATTGTTAGATTCTGGCTTGTTGAGTGTAACCTTGTTTGAGGAAATAGCGCCATGGCTAAGGGAGTAGCCATTTTAGAGGGCCAAAAAAATGCCCGCTTCACTGGAAGCGGGCATTTTTCAATTGCGCGAGTGACCGAAGAGCGGCCACCGAGATTGGAATGTTTTATTTACTACCGTCGATTATATAGTCAACAGCCGCTTTCAGCTCATCGTCCGAGCAATCCATACACAGGCCTTTCGGGGGCATGCCCTGGAAGCCGCTGATAGCACTGGTGTACAAGGTGTCCATGCCCTTGTCGATACGCGCTGTCCAGTCATCCGGGGCGCCAAACTTGGGAGCACCTGCCATACCAGCACCGTGGCAGGTTTTACAGCTGGTGTTGTAGACATCATCGCCGCTACGGCTACCATCACCACTGCCGGCTGCAGGTGCGTTGGTAACATCGCCAATCATAGTGACTTCGCCGGCAGGTGCCAGGCGCTCAGACATGGCTTTTTCCTGTTCGGCGCCCAGTTTAACTTCGCTCTTTTTTCCGCTACAGGCACCTAAAGTTAGTAGCGATAAAAATGCCGTACATAGAGCAAAAAGTTTCAAATTTTTCATAAAATGGACTCCATTAGTCACAGTGTCTTGGCGAGAATGGCGCGTATTATAGACGGTTTCCAATGCTTCTGGAAAATATAGGAGCTTGTTCTTTAAAAATAGATGTTGGCAAGGTTCAGGTTAATGTGCCGGGAAACCTAATCTTGAATACGCCTAGGCATAACGCTCGCTCAATCATCCTAATAATTATTGATGAAAGGGGCTCACTACATGTCTGTGATAAGAAAGCCCTGCACCATAAATAGCGTGGCAATGGCTGCTGTAACGCCTGAAGAACGAGCCATGCTGCGAATGCGGAAAGTACTATTCCACAGTGGAAGAATTAGTTCACCCCGGTACTCGATCATTTCAAGCCGAGTACCTTTCACCCCGACCCCTTTAGCGGTGACAAGGTCCGGTTAAAGATTACGGTGCAGAACTGTCAGGAGTATGCCGATAAGCTCTCTGAAGGTTAGAAAATGATGTTCACGACCTACGATAACTTTTGTATGAACAACACTACTCGGCACTCGATGGTTTATAACAACTATATTTATGAAGCCGTCCTGGATAATCTCGACCACGCGGTGTTTGAGAACTCTGATAGCCATATGGGTATGATTGGTTTTAAGGGTACCAGAAGAGCGAGGATCTTCCCCACTCCTCACAATGCAGACGAAGCTTCTCTCAACCGGCAATCACGGCCAAAGCTGGTCTTGATCAA
The DNA here is from genome assembly GCA_041277045.1 of Candidatus Reddybacter sp. Classification (GTDB taxonomy): domain Bacteria; phylum Pseudomonadota; class Gammaproteobacteria; order Pseudomonadales; family Porticoccaceae; genus Reddybacter. The sequence continues at coordinate 155,876 of JBGFSY010000003.1, forward strand.
ATCGAGAGAAGTAACTATAGCTGTTGCCAGTAATGGCAGCTTTGAGACCAGTAATACCCTATTACTGTAGGCGATGGCTTGGTTACTACGGATCAGGCCTATGGTTTATGGGCCGAATGACCGTTTTACCTATGAGTTATTAGGCAAGTGTGAAGTCTGTACGTTATGAGTTACACCGCGTTTGGGTTGCTGGAACCAAGCTCAAAGAGGGCACCGGTCACGACTACAGTAAGCGGGTCTATTACTTCGATGAAGATTCCTTGGAAGTCGGATAATTATGAGCGACGCGGCGAGCTCTGAGGCCATTGGGAAGATCATCACCTTATGTTCTATGATGCCGGCTTTCCCAACGTGCTTCGGAGTTGCAAAATAACTTTAATGCTCACCAACATGCTGGCTTTGATGAAGGATAAGAGTAAGACGCCAGGTTTTACTTGGCGTACGGAAGATAAACACTTTGCTTCCTCAGCGATACGAAGAAGGGTTATTTACTAGTTAATCTATCGTAAAGAAAGACGACAAACTTAAAAACCGCAGTGCGAATTCACGGCGGTTTTTTTATGGGGCGATATCTATCCTGATATAGGCGGAAGTCGCTATTTTTTATCGGTTATCGATATTTTTGTTTCTTGCCGTATTCGAAGCATGTTGTGTTGGTTATATGGAGTACTATTGCAAAAGATATTTTTTTACAGGGCTAACGTTATGACTCCCAAAGCTCTTTCCTTTTAATGATACAAGGATAAATTTCTACCTTGAGCGAAAAAATTTACCTCAACGCCGAACAAATATTGACCGATGCCTATCTTCTTGGTGCTGAAATGCTGGCCAGTGATTTCCTGCCAGATCTTATCATCGGTGTTTGGCGCGGCGGCACGCCGATTGCCATAGCCATTCATGAGCTACTGATGAGTCAGGGGGTTGAGGCAGACCATATTCCCATTCGCAGTAAGCTTTACAAAGGTATCGATGAACGTGGGACAAAAGTTGAAGTCGATGGCCTCGATTATGTGGCTAGACATCTGAAGGAAATTCAGCGCATTCTGATTGTTGATGATGTTTTCGACAGCGGTTTGAGCATGGCGCAAATTTTGACTGACATTGCTTTACTGGCGGGGGATAAGCCACTCGAATGTCGCGTTGCTGTTCCCTGGTACAAGCCGGGAAATAATTTAACTAACAATAAACCCGATTATTTTTTACACACTACGGATGCCTGGCTGGTCTTCCCTCACGAGCTTTGTGGTTTGAATCAAACTGAACTACTGCAGAGCAAACCGGGCATTGATGCAATAAAACACTTGTTTAAGTAGGCTGTTTTTATTCTTTGTGCAAGAGCTTTTCCATCGCGCTGAGCTCGCTCTCTTTCAATACGTTTTGTTGCCGCGCCAGTTTCAGGGCTTGTGTGCCCATAGCTGTATAAGTGCTGCGAAGGTTGGGGGCAGTCTGTTCGATGGCTTTGAGGTGTGTCAGCAGTGTGTTGATGTCGCCGCGCGTAATTGGCCCCGTGAGGGCATTGACGGCGCCCTCTATGAGCCCGTTCTCCAGGCTTTGGCGCATCAATGGGGAGAGGATGGCGCTGGCAAGGGCTTCTTCGATACCCGCTTTTTCAAGTAGTGTTTCGCTGGCGCTAAGTAGGGCAATAAGATAATTCGACGCCATCACTGTAGCGGCGTGATAGAGGGGTTTGGCCTCTGCTTTTATCGTTGTTGTTTGTCCACCAACAGCACTAAAGAGTGTATTGATGCTCTCGATAGCCGGGGTGTCACCTTCGAGAGTGCAGACTGTAGACTCGAAGGTGGTGATTGAGCGTTTTGGGCTGGCAAAGCTGTGTGCAGGGTGAGCGCTGGCGACTAGACTGCCACGCTTTTTTACGGGGGCGAGTTCTGCCGATGTTTTCAGGCCACTGGTATGAAAGACGACGGTTTTTTGCCAGTTTATATTGGATAGCTCGGCCAGTTGTTCTGCGCAGCTGTGAATAACATCGTCCGGCGTGGCGATCATCCACAGCTCGGCAGGCTGGCTCGATAACTGTTCGATATTATTAATAACACGTCCAGCACCGATAAATTCGAGAGCCGACTGACTGCTTTCGATGTTGCGATTATAGATCCCGCCAATACTAATCAGCCCGGCGTCATTAAATAGCCTGGCCAGGGTGCGTCCCAGTTTGCCAGAGCCAATAATATTCATTCTTGGCGGGGAGGTGCTCGATGTGCTTTTTTCTGGCTCACTCATCATGGGCTGACGTTAGTTGCCGTGCTTCTCTAGCAGTGCTTTATAGGCTTTGACGGCAGGTGCAAGGCCGATTTCGATGGCATCAACGATCAAGGCATGGCCGATGGAAACCTCGAGTAAGCCCGGCGCGGTGGCAAACTGGCCGAGGTTGTGCAGGTTTAAGTCATGACCAGCGTTAACGCCGAGGCCAATATCAGTCGCGTGGCGAGAGGCTTCGCAATAATTATTGAACAGCGCCAGCTTGTCTTTTGCCGCTGCGTAGGGGCCGGTATAAAGCTCGATGCGCTCAACGCCCAGTTCGCGGGCTAAATCCAGCTGCCTTTTATCGGGGTCCATAAACAGGCTGACTCGTACGTCGAGCGCCTGTAAAGCAGAGATTAGTGGCTTCAGCTTTGCGGTTGAAGTGTTGAGATCGAAGCCGTGATCGGAGGTGAGTTGCTCACTGCTGTCGGGCACCAGCGTGCATTGCTGGGGCCGAGTCGCTTCTACCAGCGCCAGTAGCCCGGGGTATTCTTGTAGTGGCTCAGCAAAGGGGTTGCCCTCTATATTAAATTCGAGAGCCGTACCGCTGGCGGTGTTTTTTGCGCGGCAAAGTTCACTGAGTTCAATCACATCGCCGGGGCGAATGTGGCGCTGATCGGGTCGCGGGTGGACGGTAATACCGTCGGCGCCAGCAGCAATGCAGGTGCTGGCGTAGTCCACTACGCTTGGGTAATTACCCTCGCGAGAATTGCGAATCAGGGCTATTTTATTGACGTTGACGCTGAGGGCAATCAAGGCTTGGGGCTGCGTCGAATGCTGATGATTTCAATGGCTTCAACCGGTTTGTGAACAAACTGATAGTTGACCTTTTCAATCTTGCTAGCGGCGATGTTTTGCACCACTCCCATGCCTGAAATAACCTGGCCAAAAACGGTATAACCGGGATTGCCATATTTGGCGTCAAAGCTGCGGTTGTCTTTTAGATTGATAAAAAATTGCGCTTTTGCGCTATCGGGGTCGTGGGTTCTCGCCATTGCGAGAGAACCTTTAATATTGAGTAGACCATCCACAGATTCGTTTTTGACGGGCTGGCCAGGTTCAAAAGTATTGAGCTTGCGGTCGAAGCCACCGGCCTGAATAATAAAGCCCTGTATAACCCGGTGAAAAATAGTGCCGTCGTAATAATTTCTATCGGCGTATTGTAAAAAATTACGCACGGTGAGAGGTGCTTTTTCAGGCGCCAGCTCTACCTCAATATCACCGAGGTTAGTTGCGATAATAATGCGAGGTTTTGTCTCGACAGTTACGCTGGACTCGGCCCAGGGGTTATTACAGAATAGAATGACGAAGCAAGTCAGCAAACTTTGGTTAATAAAGTGCCGCTTAAACCTGAGCTGTCCTATAACACTTATGCCCATTCGGAATGTCCGCGACGCTTACCCTTTAAACGAGGTAGAAGAATACTGAGTATTGCGCCGAGGAAAACGGCTATGCCGCCGTTGAGAAACCACTTTTGAGTGTTACTACTTTCGAGTTGTACTTTCACAGCGCTGAGCACATCAATCCGACCCTGTAGCTTTCCATTATCTTCGAGTAGCTGTTGATTTTGTACTTTGAGATTGAGTGCATTGGCAGACACTTTTTTGATATCGGCGAGTTCGCGAGACACAGCTTCGTTGTCATCACTCACCGCACTAAGGCGGCCGTCTAATTGTTTATTGTTAGTCTTTAATTCTTTTACCTCAGCTTGAAGCTTGGCGTTACTGATGTTGAGTGCTTCGTTTTGTTTTTTGTAGCGGGCGATTCTGTCGCGGGCGATAGGCTGTGTAACGATATATTGATTTTCTATCCAGCCATCCATACCACCGGGGGTGCGTATATGGCTCCAGCCGTCGGCACTTTCAATAAAGTCCAGTTTCAACCCAGTTTTAAGGCCCTGATGCAAAATGGCGCAGCGGCTACAGGGGCTTTTTCGCAGCGGTACGCGAAACTCATCGGAGACATAGCGTGTCTCTGCCATTAAGCTTGGCGTGAGTGTTATTAGTAGCAGGCTTAAACAAAGTTTGTACATGGCAATACCGTTGGCAATTGAGTGAATATGAATAATCGGTCTGTTTTGAAACAGGCTCTTTGTAAGAACTTTGGGCTTGTTGAAAGCCACCTAGGACAAAGACCCAACGTAACCCCGCGAAGTTTATTAAGGTAACACCTTTTTGTAGGCTTTGACGCTAACCGAGGCGTAAACACCTGCAGCTTGATAAGGGTCCTGAGCAGCCCATTCTTCAGCGGCCTTCAGCGAGTCGAATTCGGCAATAATAATACTGCCGCTAAAGCCGGCTTCGCCGGGGTCTTCACTGTCAATGCTAGGGTTGGGGCCAGCGACCAGCAAGCGTCCCGCATCACGCAGTGCCTCGAGGCGTTGCAAGTGAGCTGGGCGTGTTGCCTTGCGCAGGGCCAGGCTATTGCTTATATCTGTACAAACCAGGCTATACCACATTATTGTTTGTCCTTGTTATTATCATCGCTCTCGTTTGTCGTTTCATGGTGGGTGCGAATAATGTCCTCAAAGGGCATGCCAGTCATACGAGTAATGCCGCGAAATAGATAAAACATGGCTCCCATCATCATAATCATTGCTGGTAGGGCGATCACAGGGAAACTGAGTGCGGTCATTTTGCCCAGTTCGGCATTGTACTCAACTGTGCCGGGTTGGCTGGTGACAATCATCGTCGCCAGTAGATAGTTCAAGATAGACGAGATTAAAAAAGAGGCGGCAATTATCCACGAGGCAGTAATTAAACGCCGGTCAAAGGCTTCAACGCTGTTGTGCTCGACTAGCGCGTGATGCACCTTATCAATTTCAATCACCGTGTCGTTGAATAGCAGGGTGCGCACCAGGGGGTAGGGCGTCTTGAGCGAGATGAGTGTGGCCAGACCAAAAATGGCAGGTATACCTGCTTCTTTATAGGCCAGGTATTGAGGATCGAGCTCAAGTAGGCTGATGCCGCCAGTCATTACTACACTGAAGACGCCGAGGCCGGAGAAAAAGTTAATTTTGCCCCGTTGCTGAAAATCACGCAGGCCGTAAATAATGGGAAAGAGCAAGGCGACAACGACACCCCACGTGGTGCCGAGGTACTCATCGCCGCTGAGTTTGGTCAAAATCAAAGTGGGGACGATCACATTAAAGCCGAGATTGACCAGCATGCTCTCCTGTTTGGGTGGCGCGGAGGACTTTTGTGCTGGCGGGGGGCTATTGGGGCTGCTGGTGGCTTTTGCTTCGGGACTACTCACTAAATAATGCTCGTCTCTGTTAGTTGGAATGGTTGACCGTAATCGTTGATCAGAATCAATCGTGGCGGTTATTCTAGCGCTTTCAGCTTATTTTCGCACACGCTCATATGCCAAAATGAGCGTGTGTAGTATTGGCAGTCGAATTTTGACGGTATAGGGTTTATAGTCGCGGCAAATCACGTTGGTAAGCAATATTTATGGCAAGGGTTCTTTACATACATCCTGACAATCCCCAGCAGCGCTTAATTGAGCAAGCGGCGGATATTATTCGTGGCGGTGGTGTGGCGATTTATCCGACCGACTCAGCTTATGCCCTGGGTTGTCATCTTGGTGATAAATCGGCGCTGGATCGAATCCGTCAAATCCGCTCGCTGGAGAAGAATCACAACTTTACGCTGGTTTGTCGTGACCTGTCGGAACTGTCAACTTACGCCAAGGTTGATAATCAGGACTTCCGTTTACTCAAGGCCAATACACCCGGCCCCTATACCTTTATTCTTGACGCCAGCTCCGAAGTGCCGCGTCGCTTAATGCACCCTAAACGTAAAACTATTGGCCTGCGGGCGCCAGAAAACCATATTGCCCAGGCATTACTCGAAACGCTGGGCGAGCCACTAATGAGCATCACGCTCATTATGCCGGGTGATGAATACCCCCTGACCGACCCGCAGGATATCGAAGATATGCTCGGCAACCGGGTCGACTTAATCATCAATGGCGGCTATTGTGGGCTCGAGCCAACGTCGATTATTGACCTCACCGGTGAAGCGCCAGAACTGATACGTGCCGGCATGGGTGACCTGGCTCCCTTCGGCCTTTAATATTTGCTACTCAGCCTATTGCTTCTGTCACCGCGACGGGCGAAACAGTATAATGGCCGATCTCGTAAAATTGATTCGGTAGCGCAGTGACATCTGACCCCCTTCCCAGCAATGCGCATTCCAGTGAAGCCGATTCCGATGCCGCTGAATTGGCCGATGGCCAGCAAGGCAAAACGGTGGCCCCCCAGCAAAATGAAATGCCTTTTGCCATTGTTCAGGGCCAGCAAGTTACCGAATTGCCTCGTGACCTCTATATTCCTCCTGAGGCCCTCGAGGTCATTCTCGATGCTTTTGAAGGCCCGCTAGACCTGCTGCTTTACCTCATCCGACGACAGAATCTCGATATTCTCGAAATTAATGTGGCTCAAATCACCCATCAATACATGAGCTATATCGAGCTGATGGAGGCTATGCAGTGGGAGCTAGCAGCGGAATATCTGCTGATGGCGGCAATGCTGGCAGAAATAAAATCGCGCATGTTGCTGCCTCGTCAACATGAAGAGGAGGAGAGCGACGAAGATCCTCGCGCTGAACTGATTCGCCGTTTGCAGGAATACGAGCGCTTTAAACAGGCGGCAGAAGATATTGATTTGCTGCCGCGCACCGGGCGGGATGTTTTTCCCGCTAGTGCCAAAGCCGGGGAAAACAGAGCCCCCCGTGCTCATCCTCCCGTTGAAATGGAAGAATTACTATTAGCCCTGGCCGATGTCATGCGTCGGGTTAAGTTGACCGATAGTCATCACATTGAGTTTGAAGTGCTGTCGACCCGTGAGCGCATGAGCCATATATTACAAAGCCTCAGCGGCAAGCGCTTTGTGCCTTTTATTACCCTGTTTAACCTTGATGAAGGGCGTCAGGGTGTGATCGTCACCTTCCTTGCGATGATGGAGCTGGTCAAAGAGTCTCTGGTTGAGATTGTTCAAAATGAATTTCTGGGGCCGATACACCTGAAAGCGAGGGCTGAGTGATGAACGCTGATCAACTGCGAAAAATCGTTGAGGCGGCTTTGCTGGCGGCGGGTGATTCTCTAGATATCCCTGCGCTGCAAAAGCTTTTTGATGAGGAGTTTGTGCCCGAGCGCGACGAGCTTAAGGCTGCGCTGGAAGACATCGAAGCCGACTGCCGTGACCGGGGTTATGAATTAAAGCGTACCGCCAGTGGTTATCGTTTTCAGGTAAAAGAAAAGTACGGCCAGTGGGTCGGCAAGCTGTGGGAAGAGAAACCGAAGAAATACTCCCGTGCCACCCTCGAGACACTGGCCTTGATCGCCTATCGCCAGCCTCTGACCCGTGGCGATATTGAACAGGTGCGTGGCGTTGCGGTGAGCTCGGATATTATTCGCACCCTTCACGACAGGGGCTGGATTCGTTCCGTCGGCCACCGCGATGTGCCGGGTCGGCCCGCACTCTACGCCACTACACGGCAGTTTCTCGATAACTTCAATCTGCAGAGTCTCGAACAACTGCCCCCCCTCAGCGAAATACGCGAGCTCAGTTCAATTGATCGCGAGCTTCAATTTGAAGAAGCGCTGGGCAAGGGCGATGATACGAGCGAGCCTGTTGAAGAGCTTGCCGAGGCAAGTGACGTTGAAACAATAGATGATACCGGAAGCACTGAGGCTTCTAATCTAACGATGGGCAAGCTGGTGGATAATTTTAGCGATGGGGAGAGTCAGCCAGAGCCGCAGACGGCCCCCGAAGAAAGCCTTGAAAACCCTATAAGTAACGATGAGGATAGCCCTGCAACATGAGTGAAAAAATTCAGAAACTACTGGCTCAGGCAGGTTTGGGCTCACGACGCGAAATCGAAAAGTGGATCGCTGCGGGGCGCGTATCCGTGAATGGCAAGGCGGCGACCACGGGTGATCGCATTTCGATGGAGGATAAGGTCAGCGTCGATGGACGAGTGATTAAGCTCAAAGCTCGAGATAGCCGTACCCGCGTCCTGATTTATCACAAACCGGTGGGTGAGATTTGTACCCGTCAAGACCCCGAGGGCCGTAAAACGGTTTTTTCCAGTTTGCCGCCTATCAAGGAGGGCCGCTGGATTGCCGTGGGTCGTCTCGACATTAATACCAGTGGCCTCTTGTTATTCACCAATGACGGTGAATTGGCCAATCGTCAAATGCACCCCTCCGGTCAAGTTGAAAGACAGTATCTCGTGCGCATTCACGGCATCGTCGACGATGACATGCTCAAGCGCTTGCAGCAGGGCGTGATGCTCGAGGATGGCATGGGACGCTTTAAGAAAATTCAAATCGGTGACGGTTCCGGTACTCACCAATGGTTTACGGTGGTGCTGACTGAAGGGCGCAATCGCGAAGTGCGCCGTTTATGGGAGTCTCAGGGTGTTGAGGTCAGCCGCTTGAAGCGCATTCGTTTTGGTACGGTTGAGCTGCCATCTTACGTGCGCAGCGGTGACTGGCTCGATCTCACGCCAGTGGAGGTAAGCCGCCTGTGTAAATCGATGGGTATTGCCAGCAAACCCCAGCCCCTTACGCCCAGTGAGCGCCAACAGCGGGAGCGTCAGCTGAGTAAGCTGAAAGCGCGGGGTGCACAGCGCTAGGGGTAAGTCGTCCAGGGTGTGCTTGTCGAGCTAACACTCTGGACCATAGAGAGACCCCTGGAGTTAGACGGTGTTAGTGATTCTCTGGTAGGGGTAAGTCATCCTTTAAATAGACACGAATCGGGTAGTTTTGCATCTTATCTAGCTTAATGATTAAGCCGTAGTTGTCGTTCTCATAATCCTTGACCCATTCATAACTGGTGCCTTGCAGTACCTCTTCCTTTCCGTCATGTCGACCCACCACAACCACCTCATGCACCCTGTCGGTGCCGCTTATTTCGCCTTTGGGGATACTCACGGTGACGTGTTGACCACCATTGCCACCGAGTTCGGGCAACTTAATACGGTGCACTTTGGCGTGCATTTTTTTGCCTTCGTAGCCTTCTTTTAATTCCAGCCAGTCCGTTTCCTGAGCGTAGATAGCGGGTGACAAAATGGCCAGAGAGGCGGCAAAAGCAAAGATTGTTGAGGTGCGTCCTGTGTTCATGTTTTATTCCTGAGTGTTTTTGCAGTCTATAGAGTTTAGTAAGTTAATCGGCGAAAAGTACTCGAATAAAGGTCTATTTAACTTTCAGCCCCATGGTATTGGCAATCAGGTTGCGTTGCATTTGCGAGGTGCCGGCAGCGATGGTGGTGCTGCGGGCATCGCGGTAGTGGCGCTGCATGTCGTATTCCATCATGTAGGAGTAGCCACCCATAATTTGCATACCTTTGTTGGCGACGTCGGCAAAGGTTTCAGAGCCGAAGAGTTTTGCCTGGGTAACTTCACGCATGGCATTTTCGCCCTTGGCAAGCTTTGCTGCCGCGCGTAGCATTAGCATGCGCGAGGCGTCGACGGCGGTTTGCATGTCCGCCAGCATGTGGGCGATGGCCTGATTACTACCAATCACCTTGCCAAATTGTTTTCTTTCCTTGGCGTATTCCAGAGCTTGGTCAACCACCGTTTGGGCATTGCCAACATAGCCCGCCGATGTGACGATGCGTTCAAACATCAGCCCTGAGAGCATGCATTGCCAGCCACCATTCACCGCGCCGAGGCGTTGATCGTCACTGATGCGCACATCGACGAAGAAGACTTCGCTGAGCCCGAGCATTCTGCAGCCAAAGGTGTCGAGGCGTTTGATTTCTACACCGGGGGTGTCGTTGGGTACTAAAAAAGCGGTGATACCTTTTTGATAGGAGGCATCGTTGTCGGTTTTACAGTACAGGGTGATGATGTTGTTGTTGGCATCGGCGGCGGTGGAAAAGACCTTCTGGCCATTGATCACCCAGCTATCGCCATCGGCAACCGCCAGGGTGCGCATGTTGCCGGCGTCGGAACCGGCGTCGGGCTCTGTCATCGAAATCGACATGCGAATTTCGCCCTTAATGAGTTTTGGCAGGTAGTGCTTTTTCTGAGCTTCGCTGCCATTGCGTAGCAGGCTCAGGCCACTGAAGGCGGATAGGCCGTAGGCTTCGAGAAAGGGGTAGGCTTTGCGGCCCAGCTCTTCACTGACAAGAGCCATGTCGATGACGTCGCCGCCATAGCCGCCGTATTCTTCGGGGAAGGGCAGGCCGAGTAGACCCATCTCCACCCATTTGTCGTAGACCGCGTAGGGGTAGAGCCCCTTTTCGTCGTGTTCGCGCAGGTAATCTGATGTTGCGACCTCATCCATCATGCGCCGCAGGTTGTCGCGCAGAATACTTTGTTCTTCGTTGAGGTCAAAGTTCATGCCTGGGCTCCAGGGGGTTATTGGCTGATAGGGGCTTGTTGATATAGATGATTCAGGCTGTAGATTCGTGAACCAGGTTATTCGTCAAGCAGGCTGCGTATTCTTGTCAGCATGTCTCTAATGTTAAAGGGCTTTTGAATAATGTTGTCGATCAGGTTGGCGCTCAACTTTTCCGTGTGGCGGTTGTCGGTAAAACCGCTGGCAAGCTGAATTTTTACCTCGGGGTATTGTGCCTGTACTGTGGCCGCGAGTTGGTAGCCATCCATCTCGGGCATAATAACATCGCTCAGAAGGAGGTTGGCCGGGGTGCTTTTTAGTACCTCGAGGGCCTGCTGGCCACTGGCCACGGGGATGACTTTATAACCTTGTTGGCGAAGAAGTTCGCTACTTAAATTGAGCAGGGCAATTTCATCATCCACCACCAGGATGGTTTCCTGGCCGCCGAGGGCAGGTGTTGTGGAGACCTGGGCTTCACTGTTATCCCTGGAGTCGATGTCGTGGTGGCGGGGGAAATAAAGGCGGATATGCGTACCGTGTTCCGGTTCGGAGTAGATTCTGATACTGCCTTTGCTGCGCTCGACAAAACCGTAGACCTGACTTAAGCCCAGGCCGGTGCCGAGTTCACCCTTGGTCGAAAAGAAAGGGCCAAATATTTTCTCCTGGGTTTCTTTATCCATGCCACAGCCGGTGTCGCTGATGCTAAGTAGCACATAGTCACCTTTTGGCAAGCCTTTTAAGGGCGCGTCAAACTCATTGACATGCTCATTATAGCTGGCGATGGATAGCTGCCCCCCATCGGACATGGCGTGCATGGCATTAATACTGATATTGAGGATGGCGTCGAGTAGATCGCCGCCATCCAGATACACCGGCCAGAGGTTTTCCGTCAGGTCATAAATCAGTTTGATACGTGGCGTAATGGACTTGGCCAGCATGTGTTGCTGGCTTTGTAGCAAGGTGTTGATAGAGAGCTGCTCGGCATCACGATGCCGCAGCACCTGCTGTGCCTGGTGCTCTGCCGTGATATCCCGAACGATGGAGATGGCGGTGATTATCTTGCCGGTGCTGTCGTTAACGGGTGAGTTATACCACTCGCAAAAAAGGGTGCGACCATCTTTGGTGCGATTTTTACTAAGCACTTTGCTATTAGAGTCGTGTGCATTGAGGGCTTGTAGAATGGGTTCAATAATAGTGGCAATAGACTCTGGAGCCAGTATCTGCGCAATGTTCGTTTTTTTTCTTTCTGCAGCGCTAATGCCCGTGTTTTTTTCACCCACTGAATTAGCATAAGTGAGTTTTAAATTAAGATCACAGGCCCAGAGTGTATCTTGGATCTGTTCAATAGCGTGCGGTTTTGGCGCGCTACCTTTATCTTTAGGGGCGTGCTGATCATGAATCATGTGCTGGAGAGCCCTCTTTTTATTATGTCTTCTCGCTAACCAGTCTCTGTACTTGATATCTAGGGCCGGTGACTGGTTCGCTCAATTTAGTGCGTGCTATTTCGCACCCAATGCTACTTCAGTGGGTCCTCCCAGGGTGTTGAGCTACCTTGCTTTTCCAGTGCATCACAGCCCACACATAGACAAAAGATAGCACAGAGACATAAACTTGCACCAACTGAAAAATCATAAAAGACAGGGTGATAGAGATGACGGATTACAAAGCACCAGTGCGTGACATTCGCTTTGTTCGCGACGAGGTATTTGACTACCCCGCGTTGTGGCAAGGTCTGTCCGGTTGTGAGGAGGCGACCCCCGATCTAGTTGAGGCTGTTGTCGAAGCAATGGCCACCTTTTGTGAGGAGGAGCTGGCGCCGCTCAATCAGTCCGGTGACGCAGAGGGCTGCACCTGGGCGAAGGAGGGTGTGACCACACCGAGCGGTTTTAAAGAGGCTTATAAAGCTTACGCTGAGAGTGGCTGGGCTGGGCTGACTAGCCCCGAGCAATATGGGGGGCAAGCCTTGCCGCCGTCAATGGAAAGTATTCTCAATGAATTTGCTGGCAGCGCGAATTGGGCCTGGAGTATGTATCCGTTTTTGGCGAAAGGTGCGCGGGCAACAATTCTCGCCCACGCCAGCCAGGACTTGATTGATCAGTATGTGCCGAAAATGGTGGCGGGGCAGTGGACCGGTACCATGTGCCTCACCGAGGCCCACTGTGGCACCGACCTGGGTATGCTACGTACTAAGGCTGAGCCCAATGCCGATGGCAGTTACGCCATTACGGGCAGCAAGATTTTTATCTCCTCGGGCGACCACGACATGGTCGATAATATTGTCCATATCGTTATTGCTCGCCTGCCTGATGCGCCTCCTGGCACCAAGGGTATTTCTCTGTTCCTAGTGCCGAAGTGTTTGCCAGGTGCCGATGACAGTTTGGCTGAAAATGGCGTTAGCTGTGGCTCCATCGAGCATAAGATGGGCATCAATGCTAATGCCACCTGTGTCATTAATTTTGATGGTGCCACGGGCTTTTTGTTGGGTGAACTCAATCGCGGCCTCAATTGCATGTTCACCTTTATGAACACGGCTCGGGTTGGCACGGCGATTCAGGGTATTGCCCACGGTGAGCTCGCCCTGCAGGGTGCGACTAAATACGCTCGCGAGCGCCTGCAAATGCGCTCGTTGAGCGGGCCAAAAAACCCTGATGGCCCGGCCGATGCGATTATTGTTCATCCCGATGTGCGCCGCATGTTGTTAACCATTAAGTCGCTGACCGAAGGCAATCGTCTGCTGGCTCACTACCTGTCCTCTTTCCTCGATATCACCAAACTCAGCGAAGATGAGGCAGAGCGCCAGCGCGCCGAGGATTTACTGGCGCTGCTAACGCCCATTGCCAAGGGCTTTATGACCGAGACCGGCTTTGAATGCGCTAGTCATGGGGTGCAGGTTTTTGGCGGCCACGGTTATATCAGCGAGTGGGGGATGGAGCAGAATATGCGCGATGCCCGCATTGCCATGATTTACGAGGGCACCAACGGCATTCAGGCCCTCGACCTGCTTGGGCGCAAGGTGCTGGCTTCGAAGGGCAAGTTGCTCGGTGGCTTTATTGCAGAGGTGAGTGCCTGGTGTGGCGCTGAAAGCGGTAGCAGTATTAAAGCTGAGCGACTACCGGCACTCACCGCTGCTCTCGCCCAGTGGCAGGCATTGACTCAGGACGTTGGTATGAAAGCCCTACAAAACCCGGAAGAGGTGGGTGCGGCTTCTTTTGATTATTTGATGTATTCGGGCTATGTAGTGCTGGCTTACCTGTGGCTGCGTGCCGCCGAGGTGGCTGAAACGAAGCTGGGTGAAGATAGTGAAGAGAAAGACTTTTATACCGCCAAATTAGAGACCACACGCTTCTACTTTGATCGTATACTACCGCGCATTCAAACCCTGGCTGTGACCATCAGCGTCGGTGCAGATTCTTTGATGGCCATGGATGAGTCGCGCTTTGTTGTCGGTCTTGAACTTGATTAGAAGTCGGACTAACGCGCGCTTAACATCCTCCCGAATTTAGAGGTAAATGATTGTGGATAAAAACGACAAGTTGTCCCCCGAAGACCAGGCGCGGGTTGACGAGTACCTGTCTCTGTCAACGCATCAGGTTGAGCGTAGGCCCTACAGCCCCTGGAAATTACTGTTGGTGCTGTGGGCCGTGGTTAGTGTATTGGGTGGCCTGAGCTACTATTTCGCCTGGGTCAATGATGTGCTTTAACGGCTAGCAAAGGCCCGCCCGTTTTAATTGACAGCAGGGGCAGAGCTTAGCTCAGGCCATTTAAACCTGTTTAGCCAGCGGACGGCACATTTACCGCTTGGCGTTTTTCAGTCGCAGCCCTTGCTTCCTTTTCTGTAAACATCTTTTATACCGATGCTTTATATAAAGCATCGGTATTTTGAGAACTTTTCACTTCGACGAGACGAAGACATATTATGAGCAGCACGAATTCGAACTACCCTGAAATCCGCGAAGCGGTGGCCAAACTTTGCAGTAATTTCCCCGGTGAATATTGGCGTGCCCTCGACGATACCGATACCTACCCAAGCGAATTCGTGCAGGCTTTGACCGATGCCGGTTTTCTCTCGGTGTTGATCCCCGAGGAATACGGTGGTGCGGGTCTGCCCATTGGTGCGGGTTGTGCGATCCTCGAGGAAATCCAGCGCAGCGGTTGTAACGGCGGCGCCTGCCACGCCCAGATGTACACCATGGGCACCTTGCTGCGCCACGGCACGGAAGAGCAGAAGAAAAAGTACCTGCCCGGCATTGCCGAGGGTTCGCTGCGCTTGCAGGCCTTTGGTGTTACCGAGCCGACCAGCGGTACCGATACCACGCGCATTCGCACCATGGCGGTACGCGATGGCGACGATTACATCATCAACGGCCAAAAGGTGTTTATCTCCCGCACCGAGCACTCCGACCTGATGGTCTTACTGACACGCACCACGCCCCGTGATGAGTGCAAGAAGCCCTCCGACGGCATGTCTGTATTTTTGGTCGATATGCGTGAAGTGCTGGGTAATGGCCTGACCATTAACCCGATTAAAACCATGCTCAACCATGCCACTACCGAATTGTTTTTTGACAATATGCGTGTACCGGCGGCGAATATGCTCGGTGCCGAGGGCAAGGGCTTTAAGTGCATTCTCGATGGCATGAACGCCGAGCGCATTCTGATTGCCTCCGAGTGCATCGGCGATGCCCGCTTCTTTGTCGAGCGCGCCAGTGCCTACGCCTGTGAGCGCGAAGTCTTTGGTCGGCCCATCGGCCAAAACCAGGGCGTTCAATTCCCCATCGCCCGCAATTACATTGAAACCGAGGCGGCGGCGCTGATGGTTAACAACGCCGCCAGTCTGTTCGACGAGGGCAAGCCCTGTGGCTCCGAGGCCAATATGTGCAAGCTGGTGGCCTCCGAGGCCTCTTGGCATGCCGCAGATACCTGCCTACAAACTCACGGCGGTTTTGGCTATGCCCAGGAGTATGATATTGAGCGCAAGTTTCGCGAGACCCGGCTCTATCAAACCGCGCCAATCTCCACTAACTTGATTCTCTCCCATGTTGGTATCCACGAGCTTGGCATGCCTAAATCCTTTTAATACATGGGGTTGCCTAATTTTTATAAGCTATTTTATTTAAAGTGATTACTAAGGTTTTGCAATGACAGCGATTGATTTAGAGTACTTGAAGCAGTGGGAGGGCAAGACTGAAACCCACCACGATGTGGTCTCACTGGTGACCGGCCAGGCCATGGCGGCCACCCTCGATTGGGATGAGCTACCCCAGGCTGGCGACACGCTAGCCAAGCCCGGCCACTGGCTGCACTTTTTACCCACCGCTAGACAGTCCGACATCAGTACCGATGGCCATCCGAAGAAGGGCGGTTTTTTGCCCCCGGTGCCTTTACCGCGACGTATGTGGGCCTCGGGCAAAGTCGATTTTCACGCAGCTCTGCAGATTGGCGACGCGCTGCGCCGCGTCAGCACGGTGAAGAGTGTGACCCACAAGCAGGGTGGCAGTGGCAACCTGGTCTTCGTCGTTGTTGAGCACGAAATATACAGTGGCGATACCCTGGCGATTAGCGATACGCAAAACCTCGTTTACCGGGAAGACCCCGCTCCCGGCGCGCCTGCACCGAAGCCGATGACACCGAAGTTTGAGGCTGAGTTCAGCCGTGAAGTGATGCCCGATCCGGTGCTGCTGTTTCGTTTTTCAGCCCTAACCTTTAACAGTCACCGCATCCACTACGACCGCAACTACGCGATGAATGAAGAGGGCTACGCCGGTTTGGTGGTACACGGCCCCTTGAGTGCGACCTTGTTACTCGACCTGGTGCGCAGTGAATTGCCCGATGCTGAGATTGCCCACTATGATTATCGAGCCGTGCGGCCCTTGATTGATGGCAATGCCTTCAAAATTCAGGGTTGTCGCAGTGATGAGGGTCTTAACCTGTGGGTTGTCGACCACGAAGGTGCGATGACCATGCAAGCCAAAGTCGTTTTAAAGGCATAAATACAGAGGCTCTCGTAGATAAAGAGAGGCCTTCGTCAATAAAGAAAGACCCTGAGGAAATAAGCGTGAATCAAGAAGATCTCCCCCTATGGCGCTCGGCGCTATTTGTGCCCGCCAATGTTGAAAAGTTTGTCGCCAAGGCCCATACCCGTGGTGCCGATGCGATTATTCTCGATCTTGAAGACAGTGTGATTTTGTCGGAAAAAGACAATGCCCGTAATGTTGTGCCCGCTGCGGCGGCAACGGTTGCCGGACATGGCCTCGATGTGTTGGTGCGCATTAACCGCCCCTGGCGTTTGGCCGTGCGCGACCTCGAAGCCGCTGTCTGCAAAGACGTGCACACCATCGCCATACCGAAAGTTGCCAGTGCTGACCATATTCAATTTATTGCCGAGGTGATCGATGAGCTGGAGGTGGAAAAACAACTGCCCCACGGCCACACACGTATCCTCGCCTTTATTGAAGGACTTGATGGCCTAGAGAATATCGACGCTATCGCTGCGGCATCCGACCGGGTGTTGGGTGTGTTTATTGGTGCCGAGGACTTCTCCTCCGAAGTGGGTATGGAGCCGAGCGAAATCGGCTTAATGTACCCAAACCAGCGTGCGGTATTTGCCGCCCGTAAAGCCGGCGTGTTGCCCTTGGGTTTTGTTGGCTCCATTGCCGATTACTCTGACCTCGATGCCTTCCGCGCGAAAATCCGCCAGGCCAAGCAGCTGGGCTTTAGCGGTGCCCTGGGTATTCACCCCAGCCAGATCAGCATTATGAATGAAGAGTTTATGCCCTCTGCTGAAGCGGTTGAGCACGCAACGGGCTTACTAGCCGCTTACGAAGAAGGCTTGGCTGCAGGTCGTGGTGCCGTTGAATACAAAGGTAAAATGATCGACGCCCCGGTAGTTGCTCGCGCTGAAGAAACTTTGCGTAAGCATCGTGCTTTGAGCGCAAAGCAGGCCTGATCGTAAATGTATAAAGGCGAGTCTTTTCTCATGATTCGCAGTAAATACATCCCTGTAGGCTCGTGTTGGTGTCCATACCTCTAACGGTCATGAACAAAGACGAACCTTTACCGTAAATAACTGGGCTGTCAGGTGCTTCTTGACGGTCGTTAATAACATTAAATCAACAAAGGAAAAGACCATGACCGAAGCCGTATTGTACGAACAGACGGGTCGCATCGTGACCATCACGCTGAACCAGCCAGAGACACGCAATGCCTTGTCTGATGTGTTGGTGCCACGCCTGATTGAAAAACTGAACCAGGCCGAGAATGATGAAGGTGTGAGTTGTGTGATCCTCACCGGTGCCGGTAAAAGCTTCTCCTCCGGTGGCAATCTGAAAGAAATTCGCGCCATGACCCAGGAGAAGAAACTCTCCACCCATCAGATTCGCAACTGGTATCTGGATATGATCCAGCAGATTCCCCGCACCATGGAGAAGATGACCGTGCCGGTAATTTGTGCCGTCAACGGCCACGCCATTGGTGCGGGCTGCGATTTAACCATGATGTGTGATATCCGTATCGCCTCTGAAAAAGCCCTGTTTGCCGAGAGCTTTATGCGCGTTGGTTTAATTCCTGGTGATGGCGGTGCTTGGTTCTTGCCTCGGGTGATTGGCCTGTCTCGCGCCTGTGAGATGAGCTACACCTGCGACATGATCGATGCCACGAAGGCCGACAAGTGGGGCATGGTCTCCGATATCGTCGCCCCCGAAGCCCTGCTCGATGCGGCTATGGCCGTGGCCAAGCGCATTGTCGCCCACCCCCCTCTGGGTATTCGCTATGCTAAAAAGCTCTTGGTCGAGTCGCAAAATATGCCGCTCTCCGGCGCCCTTGAAATGGCGGCGGGCATGCAGGCCACCCTACAAAACACCGAAGACCATCTTGAAGCGATAGATGCCGCCCTGGAAAAACGCGAGCCGCAATTTAAAGGCCGCTAACTGGGCGCTGCTGTCCACCAGCAGGTGCCTGGGCCCTGCTGGTGCTTCCTTCTTACTTCACCGCCTCCGCCTTGTTGATGCTCTCTCTAATCAGATCTGGCTTTTATGCTTGGCTGCGCTTGGGCGCCCGTTGTGCCGTATCGATGCGGTCACTTTGTTCGGGTTGTGTCAATATGCGTCATTTTTCTTGACATTATCATCTCGCTCTACCAGCAGGCAGGGCTAACCCTCTGAAAAATATATAGTTAATCTACCCCTTTTTTTTTGGCATAAACCCTGCCCTATAATTTGGCTGTGCTCTGGGTATTTTTAATTCGGTCCTAGTAGCACAGCTGTTAATGCCAGTCCTGCAAGATAAGTAGGACGGTTCAATTTACTGGGCTTATTCTTTTGGGTAGACCCTTAAGCGATACTAGAGGAAAGGTTATGGAAGTAGGTGCTTTTTACATGCCCGTGGTGGGCAACAAAGAAGAAATTGAAAAAGGTATGGCGGGTAAGCGTACCGACCTGTACCAAGAAATGCTCAAAGAGCTTACCGAGCAAGTTCAGTATATGGATGAGCACGGTTATTACGGTATGGGGACAACCGAGCATCATTTTCATATTGAAGGTGAAGAGGTCTCTACTAACCCGGTGTTGTTGAACCTGTATTTCGGTATGCAAACCAAGAATATGAAATTTGGTCAGCTGGGTAATGTGCTACCGGCCCACAACCCGGTGCGCTTGGCCGAAGATATCGCCATGGTCGATCAAATGTTGGGTGGCCGTACCTTCGCCGGTTTCGCCCGCGGTTATCAGCCACGCTGGGTGTCGACTCTTGGTCAGCAAATGAATGGCATGGCCGATGCCAATGAGCTGGGTGCCGATGCCTATGACGCCTTGAAGAAAGAGGTTTATTACGATCATTTCGATATCATTATGAAGGCTTGGTCGAACGATACTTTTTCCCACAACAGTAAATTCTGGCAAATTCCCACACCAAACACCTTCTGGAAAACTCATGAAGTGACGCGTAAATACGGCCAGGGTGTTGATGAAAAGGGCATTTTGACAGAAATCGGTATTGCCCCGCCGACGTACAACAAGCGTATGCCCGACCTGTTTCAACCCTTTAGCGTATCGGCGAGTTCTATTGAGTGGGCTCAGGAAAATGATGTAACGCCGATCACCATCATTACCAATAAAGAGCTTGCGCAAAGCCATATTCGCGCAGCAAAAGACGCCGCTGATAAGGCTGGCAAGCCCTATCGCATGGGTATGACCCGCGAGGTCTACGTTGCCGATACCGACGAAGAGGCTTATGAAATTGCCAAGAACGGCGGCAATTATATATGGTGTAACTTCTTCCAACCCTTTGGCTTTAATGCTGCGGTGGCCAACCCCGGTGAGTCGCCCTTCGATGTGCCCAATAACTTTGAAACCATGGTTGAGCGTGGCCTGGTGATCTACGGCAGTCCCGACACGGTGAAGCGCAAGCTCGAAGCCCTGTTTACCGACTTGCCCTGCGACTACTTCTGGCTCTTCACCTACAATGGTTTGGTGCCCCAAGCTAAAATGATGCGCCATTACGAGCTATTGACCGAGCAAGTACTGCCACATTTTACTGACAAAATTAAGTAGCTTGGCACACTCAAGCCCCTTATTTTTATCTAGGGGTTTGAGTGTTATTTTCTACCCGAAGTTAGCAGTGTTATTGACAAGGTGGCTTAACTTTTTTGTTACTTGTTGGTAGCGGGTTCGAATTTGAACATAATTACGTTAAACTCCGGGCCTTTCAATTTGGGCGGTTCCTGCCCTTAGCCAACTGGAAGCGTGTATATGTCTATGGAAAACCGGTCGATTTACGACAGTGATCATGAGTTATTCCGCGCCAATGCCCGGCGCTTTTTCCGTGAAGAGCTAGAACCCAACATCGAAGAGTGGGAAAACGCCAGCATCGTGCCCCGTGAATTCTGGCGCAGTGCCGGCGAGAAAGGCCTACTCTGCTGTGGTATTCCTGAAGAGTACGGCGGCCCCGGAGCCGATTTTAAATACAACATGATTTCCTCCGAGGAAATCGGTTACGCCATTGGTGGTGGCAGTTGTGGCTTTGCTCTGCAGTCCGACATTACTGCCTACTACATCCTCAACCACGCCAGTGAAGAGCTGAAGAAGAAGTGGTTGCCGCCCATGGTCAGTGGCGAGATTATTTCCTCCATCGCCATGACTGAGCCAAGTACTGGTAGTGATTTACAAGCGATACGTACCACGGCGATTCGCGATGGCGACGAGTATGTCATCAACGGTCAAAAGACCTTTATCACCAATGGCCAGCATTCCGATTTCGTCATTGTTGTTTGCAAGACTGACCCTACACTGGGCGCTAAAGGTATCAGCTTAGTGATCGTCGAGACGGGCACGGCGGGCTATGAGAAAGGTCGCAACTTGGACAAGATTGGTCAAAAAGCCGCCGATACCTCCGAAATGTTTTTTGCCGATGTACGCGTGCCAGTCGGCAATTTGATTGGTGAGGAGGGCAAGGGCTTTTCTTACCTGATGGACGAGCTGCCCCGCGAGCGCCTGACAGTTGCCTTCCGTGCCTGGGCCGAAGCCCAGCGTGCCTACGAGATTACGGTTGAGTACACCAAAGAGCGTGAAGCCTTTGGCAAGCCGCTGTTTGCCCAGCAAAATACCGCCTTTAGTTTGGCCGATGTGGCAACAGAGCTGGCTGTGGGCTGGGCCTACCTCGATCAATGCTTGAGCAAGATTGTTGATGGCACATTGACCGCTCAGGAAGGCGCCATGGCAAAGCTGTGGACCACCGAAAAAGAAGGTAAAATTGTTGATACTTGTCTACAGTTCTTTGGCGGCTATGGCTACATGCGTGAGTACCCGATTTCGCGCATGTACACCGACGCAAGGGTACGGAGAATTTATGGCGGATCAACAGAAATTATGAAGCTCTTTATCGGTCGCTCTTTGTAATTGCAGCGACAGTGTAGGGTGAGGTAGTACGACGCAGTCGTTAATTTTTAATAGCTATTCATATATAGGAAATATCATGGTTGGAATAACAGCTTTCGGCGCTTATTTGCCAAGAATGCGTTTACAGAAGCAAGTGATTGCGGATGCTAATGCCTGGTTTGATCCCGGCTTAAAAGGCCTGGCAAAAGGTGAAAAAGCCATTTGTAATTGGGATGAAGATACTATCACCATGGCGGTTGAGGCTTATCAGGACTGCTTGGGTAATACTCCGGGCCAGGCGCCAGCTGCACTGTTGCTAGCCTCGACGACGCTGCCATTCGCCGATCGTCAAAATTCAGTGGTTGTTGCTGAAGCGCTGAACTTAGATACCTCAGATCTGCGTACCATGGATATTACCTGCTCTCAACGTGCAGCCACTTCGGGTTTATTGTCGGCGCTGGATATTGCCGCTGCCGGTAAAGAGGCTGTACTGGTTGCTTCCGAGCACCGCAAAGCCAAATGTGCCTCCCGTGAAGAGATGCTCTACGGTGATGGTTCTGCCGCAATCGCCGTCGGTAGTGACAATGTCATTGCCGAACTGATTGCAAGCCAGAGCCAGGCCGTTGATTTTATCGACCACTACCGGGGTGAAGGCCAAGACTTTGACTACGGCTGGGAAGAGCGCTGGGTACGCGACGAAGGCTATATGAAGATCGTTCCCGACGCGGTTAATGCTTTGTTGAGCAAGGCCGGTGTTAGTGGCGGCGACATTGCCCACTTTATTCTGCCCACCGAGCAGGGCCGTGTGCCGCCGATGGTCGCCAAAAAACTCGGCATCAAAGGCGAAGCCGTTGCCGACAACTTGCTGCAGAGCGTTGGCATAACCGGTGCTGCTCACGTTATGCTGCTGTTGGCTCACCGTCTTGAACAGGCCGCACCGGGTGATCTGGTGCTGGTTGCTGGCTTTGGTCAGGGTTGCGATGTGCTGCTGTTTAAAGTGACCGATGCCATCAGTAATCAACGTGCAGGTAAGGGCGTTTCTGGCCATCTTAGCAATGGTCGTCCCGAAACCAACTACAATAAGTACCAGTCGTTTAATAATCTGCTCGAGAAAGAACTGGGCAAGCGTTCGGAAGTGAACAAGCAGGGTTATCTATCCGCCATGTATCGCGCGCGGGGTTTGACCAATAGCTTCCTCGGCGGTAAATGTACCGCCTGTGACACCGTACAAATGCCCAAGCATAAGTACTGCGTTAACCCAGAATGTGGCGCTTACGATACTCAGGTTGATCATCCCATGGCCGGTGCCACGGGCACGATTGCGACCTGGACCGCTGACACCTTGACCTTCGACTACAACCCACCGGCCTACTTCGGCATGGTGACCTTTGAAGAGGGTGGTCGCATTATGATGGACATGAGCGAAGTCGACGCCGAGACCTTTGATACGGGCTCGAAAGTCGCGCTTCACTTCCGTCTCAAGCAGATCGACGATCAAGCCGGTTTCCGCAAGTACTTCTGGAAAGCAATTCAAGTCTAACTATCAGCTTAGGAGCTAAATATCATGGCAAGTGGAATTAAAGATAAAGTCGTTATTTTAGGTGCTGGCTGTAGCAAGTTTGGCGAGCGCTGGGATTGTGAACCCGCCGATTTGATGGCCGAGGCCTTCGAAGAGTGTATCGCCGATGCCGGCATTGAAAAAAGCCAGATCGAAGCGGCCTGGCAATCGACCGGTATTGACGCCTACAGTGTTGGCCCCGGTGCTATGCCCTTGAGCATGGGACTGCGTTTACCCAATATCCCCGTTACCAAAATTGAAAACTACTGTGCCAGTGGTACCGAGGCCTTTCGTGCGGCGACTTATGCCGTTGCGTCCGGCGCTTGCGACATCGCCCTGGCGGTCGGCTTTGAAAAGCTCAAAGACACCGGTTACGGCGGTTTGCCCCAGCGTTCACGCGGTGTGGCCAATGACCTCTACTACCCCAACCTGTCGGCACCGGGTATGTTCGCTCAGTTGGCAGCGGGTTATCGCGGCAAGTACGGTACCAGTAAAGAAGATCTAAAACGCGCCATGGCGCATGTCTCGGTGAAGAGTCATGCCAATGGCTTGAAAAACCCCAAGGCCCACCTGCAGCGTGCCATTTCTATGGAGCAAGTCCTTAATGCGCCAATGATTGCCGCACCCATCGGTTTATTCGATTGCTGTGGTGTTAGTGACGGCGCGGCTTGTGCCATCGTAACTACCCCTGAAATTGCCAAGAGCCTGGGTAAAGAGCAGTTGATCGCCGTTAAAGCCCTGCAGCTCTGTGCCTCTAATGGCCAGGAAGGTGGCTACGAGGGTTGGGATGGTTCTTACGTGCATACCACCCGCGTTGCCGCTAAGCGCGCCTACGCAGAAGCGGGCATTACCAAGCCCCGTGAGCAGGTCAGCATGACCGAAGTCCACGATTGCTTCTCCGTGACCGAAATGGTCACCATGGAAGATCTGTTTTTGTCGGAAGACGGTGGTGCGGTGAAGGATGTGCTGGATGGTGTTTTTGATGCCGACGGTAAAATCCCCTGCCAGATTGATGGCGGCCTGAAGTGCTTTGGCCACCCCATTGGTGCGACCGGCTTGCGTATGCTGTATGAAATGTATCTGCAGTTGTCGGGCAAAGCGGGCGAGCGTCAATTGCCGAATCCGACCATTGGCTTGACCCACAATCTCGGTGGCTTCCCCCACCAGAATGTTTCAAGTGTCGCCATCATTGGTGAATACGGCATCTGATAGAGTTTGTACTTAAGAAACCGGCTGCAAGGCCGGTTTCTTGTTTTGGTAGATAGATATTTCGCTTAAATAGCCTGATGAGTAAGCGCGAGGACAAAAATGGAAGGCATTAAAAATCAACCTGTCACCGGTTCATATACCAGTGACCTAGAGCAAGTCGCAGCGGCTGTTAGCAGTGCCAGAACTTTAGTTGACCAGGCGCTGGCCCATATCAAAAAGGTTAGTAGTACCGAAAAAGGTTTATCGCCGGCACTGCTCGATGAGCAGCAGCTGGTGTGTTACGAAACCTCCTTTTGTGTGGCGGATTTATCGGCCACCGAGGCACTGCTCAATTACACCCAGCAAGTTCTCGAGCGCGACGAACTCTCCGGCTGGGTCGCCTGCCAGTTTGGTAGCGAAGCCTTGAAAGCCGTTGCCGGGCGCTTGTTAGCACGTCCCGCCGATTACGGTTTAAGCATGGCGAGCATTTGCCTCAGCTTTGAGGCTTTCGACAATACCGGTATTGCCGGGCACTACCTGTCCGCGAAAATGATGGCGGCCCTCGGTCGTCAACTGATCGACAGAGAGGGCGATTTCCTGCCTTCAAACCTCGACAGTGAAAAAGAATTGATTCGCGATACCTTCCGCCGTTTCGCCACGGAAGTAGTGATGCCTCTGGCCGAAGATATTCACCGCCAGGACATCGATATTCCCGAGAGCATACTCCAACCCCTGCGTGAAATGGGCTGCTTTGGTATTTCCATTCCCGAGCGTTTTGATGGCCTGCAGCCCGATGCCGGCGATGACAGCCTGTATATGATTCTCGTCACCGAAGAATTGTCGCGAGGCTCCCTCGGTGCCGCGGGTAGCTTGATTACCCGTCCCGAAATTCTCGCTCGCGCCTTGATGAAGGGTGGCACCGATGCCCAGCGTCAAAAGTGGTTGCCGCAGATCGCCAGCGGTGAAACCCTCTGTGGTATCGCCCTGACTGAACCGGATTACGGTTCTGATCTGGCCTCGGCAAAGCTGAAGGCCACCAAGACCGAGGGCGGTTGGTTATTAAACGGCAGTAAAACCTGGTGTACCTTTGCTGGTGCCGCCAGTGTATTGCTGACCTTAGCGCGCACCGGGACTGAAGCCGATGGCTACAAGGGCCTGAGTTTCTTTTTGGTCGAAAAGCCGCGCACCTTCGGTCACGATCTCGATGTCGTACAAGATGGTGGCGGCAAGTTATCAGGCAAGTCGATACCGACCTTAGGGTACCGGGGCATGCACTCCTTCGACCTATTTTTTGAGGACTATTTCGTCCCCGACGCCAATCTCGTTGGCGAAGAAGCGGGCATTGGCAAAGGCTTTTACTACGCCATGGCCGGTTTGACCGGGGGGCGTATTCAAACCTCAGCCCGCGCGGCAGGGGTGATGCAGGCGGCTAGCGAGCAGGCGATTGCCTATGCCAAAGAGCGCAAAGTCTTTAAGCAGTCGATTGCCGATTACCAGTTAACATTGGTGAAGTTGAGTCGCATGGTGACTACCTTGTTGGCCTCGCGGCAGTTCAGTTACGCCGTGGCTCGCGAAGTGGATGCCGGTGGTGGAAAGATGGAGGCGAGTTTGGTGAAGTTGTTTGCCTGTCGCGCCGCCGAGTGGGTGACGCGAGAAGCTTTGCAAATTCACGGCGGTATGGGCTATGCCGAAGAGGTGCCAGTGAGTCGCTATTTTGTCGACGCACGGGTACTTTCAATTTTTGAAGGGGCGGAAGAAACATTAGCCTTGAAAGTTATTTCTCGAGAACTGGTTGCCAACGCTTAAACTGTTAACAGTTTAAGTCAGGTGATTTTTTTACAGTATTTTCATTAAATTAAATTAAAGAAGGGAAAAGCAATGAGCGTTACAGAACATCTTAAAGGTAAATCGGTTGTTGTCACCGGCTCCGGCCGTGGCATTGGTCGCACCATCGCACTGGAAATCGCCAAAGCCGGCGGTAACGTTGTGGTCAATGATCTCGATCGTGATGTTGCCGAAGAAGTGGTTGCAGAAATTAAAGCCCTCGGTGTTGATGCCGTTGCCAATACCGATAGCGTTGCGGATTGGGAAGGCGCCAATAAAATGGTCACTCAAGCCGTTGATAGCTTTGGCGAGATCAGCGCCGTGGTTAACAATGCCGGTAACTTACGCGATGTGATCTTCCACAAAATGACCCAGGACGATTGGCACCAGGTGATGAATGTTCACCTCAATGGTAGCTTTAATGTCAGTCGTGCCGCCGCCACCCACTTCCGCAATCAAGAGAGCGGTTGCTGCGTGCACATGACCTCGACTTCGGGTTTGGTCGGTAATTTCGGTCAAGCGAACTATGCGGCCGCTAAAGCGGGCATCGTCGGTTTGTCCAAGTCCATCGCTCTCGATATGCAGCGTTACAACGTGCGTTCAAACTGTATTGCGCCCTTTGCCTGGAGCCGTTTGACAGCTTCCATCCCGGCGACTACGCCGGATCAAATCGCCCGTGTTGAAAAGCTGAAAAAAATGACCCCAGAGAAGGTCGGTATTGTCGTTGCTGCACTATGTTCCGATCAGGCTGCCCATATCTCCGGTCAAATTTTTGCTGTGCGTATGAATGAGATCTTCCTGATGAGCCAGTCGCGCCCCGTGCGCTCAAGCCACGCCGGTGACGGTTGGACAATTGACAGTATTTTCGAAACGGCTATGCCCCAGTTGGAGAGTCACTTTTATCCGCTGGACCGTTCACAGGATGTCTTCTCCTGGGATCCGGTTTAATAAAACGGATATACAGCGAGTAAAAATTTCGCAATAGAAAGGGGCGCGTTGACGCTCCTTTTTTTCAAATGCAATTTATGAAAATCGAGGCTGAATAATGGCAATCGTTTACGAGACATTAAAAAACCGTAAATTTGAAGAGATCGTCCACACGTATACCGAGCGCGACACCATGTTGTACGCCCTCGGCGCCGGTGTTGGTTACGACCCGATGGATGTGAAAGCCCTGAATTATGTTTACGAAGAAAATCTTAGTGCGCTGCCAACCATGGCGACTGTGCTGGCCTATCCGGGGTTTTGGCTAAAAGAGCCCGACACCGGTGTCGACTGGACCAAGGTCCTGCACGCTGATCAAGAAATCATTCTGCACAAACCACTGCCCCCAGCGGGCACGCTGAAGGCCACCACTAAGGTCGATGAAGTGATCGACAAAGGTGAGGGCAAGGGCGTCTTTATTTATTCATCGCGCACGGTAACGACCGAAGACGGCGAGCCACTGTGTACTTTGATTCAAAATACGATGGCTCGCGGGCAGGGTGGTTTTGGCGGTTGTACCGACCGGCCACCGGCTTCACAGGTGATTCCCGCAACGGCGCCCGATGAAAGCTGTGAGCTACCCACGTTATTGCAGGCGGCTTTAATTTACCGTTTGTCCGGTGACTACAACCCTCTCCACGCCGATCCGGCTGTGGCCAAGAAGGGCGGTTTTGATCGTCCTATTCTGCACGGTTTGTGCACCTTTGGTGTCGCCGGTCATGCCTTACTCAAGACCTGTTGTGATTACGATGTGAAACAATTTCGCAGTATGAAAGCGCGCTTTTCCGCGCCGGTTTATCCGGGTGAGACCATCCGTACCGATATCTGGAAGTTGGATAAAGGCGTAGCGTTTCGCTGCACCGTGATTGAGCGCGATCTGGTGGTTATCGACAATGGTTTTGCCGACGTTGGCTAGTGCCCGTTGATCTATCGATCCATCGCCATGGCTGTTGCTGGGTCGGGGCAAGCTCGACCCGGACAGCTTGGGACGGAGAATAGTCAGCAGGGAAGATAATTTGGAAGTGAATGATGGAAGCTATTTGTGGAAAGTAAGGCTATGAAGAATATTCTCTCCGGACTGCGCGTCGTTGAAGGGGCCGCGTTTGTCGCCGCACCTTCGGGGGCGATGACTCTGGCCCAGCTTGGCGCCGATGTTATTCGCTTCGACATGATCGGCGGTGGCCTCGATTACCGCCGCTGGCCGGTCGATAAAAACAATCAAAGTTTGTTTTGGGCCGGTCTTAATAAGGGCAAGCGCTCGATAGCTGTCGACTTCCGCAAGCCCGAAGGGCAGGAAATTCTCACCCGCTTAATCGCCGCACCCGGTGAAGAGGCGGGGATGTTTTTGAGCAATTTCCCCGCCAAGGGCTGGCTTGCCTACGATAAATTGCGTGAGCAGCGCGACGATTTGATTTACATGAACCTCAGTGGCGATCGCCACGGTGGCTCGGCAGTGGATTACACGGTCAACTGTGCGATGGGCTTGCCGACGATGACCGGCGAAAACAGCGAGCCGGTCAACCATGTGCTGGCCGCTTGGGATGTGATTACCGGTCAGACACTGGCTCTGGGCATGTTGGCCGCAGAGCGCCATCGCCGTATTAGTGGTGAGGGACAGCTCATTAAGTTGGCCCTGGCCGACGTGGCATTGGCCACTATGGGTAACCTGGGCTTCATTGCTGAAGCGCAGATTAATAAGCAGGATCGCCAGCCCTGCGGCAATTATTTGTTTGGCGCCTACGGTAAAGATTTTCTTACGTCTGATAAACGCCGGGTGATGATTGTCGGCCTGACGGGCAATCAGTGGAAGGGCATTTGTAAGGCCACAGGTCTGAGTAATGAAGTCGATCAGTTGGCTGAGCGCTTGGGCTTGAATCTGCGTCAGGAGGGCGATCGCTTTACTGCGCGTGTCGAGCTTACGGCTTTGTTTGAACCCTGGTTTGCCAGCCAATCTTATGAGCAAGCCACGGGCCTGCTCGATACGCATAATGTCTGTTGGGGCAAGTATCAGACGCTACAGCAGCTGGTTGCTAGTGACCCCGAGTGCTCTGTCGATAACCCGCTGTTTAGTGAAGTTGAGCAGGGCGATATCGGCAGCTATTTGTCGCCATCGAGCCCGCTGCAGTTCAGTGCCTTTGAGCGTCAAAATGCTCGCCCGGCACCGGCTTTGGGCCAGCATACCGAAGAGATACTCGCCGACGAACTGGGCCTAAGTAGCACAGAAATTGGCGGTCTTTACGATCAGGGCATTGTCGCGGGATAGCAGGTTTAGTGGTTTTTATGCCACGGTGCAAATCATACTGGAGATTATTAGCGCGTGTTAGAGCGATAGTATAGAAATAGGCTCGAATAGCGTCATTTTGAGGTCAATTATGCAAATTCAACATCTGGGCCGCATGCCGAAAGAGTCGGAGGCTAGTTTTCGTAAGCAGGTCGATATCGCCTGGACAGACTTTGTCAATAAAGGTGAGTGCCGGCCGGGACAGGTTAGGGATGTCATTCATGATTCCTGGCAACGCTGCCGTACTAGGGGTGTGGAGTGTACCCAGCACTATCCACCGCTAGTAGCATCCGGTGCCCAGCTCGACCTGCTGAAACAGGAAAATGAGGAACTCTTGCTCGCCTCTCACAATACCTGGCAAATGCTCTCCGATATTCTCTCCGATAGCGAAAGCTTTCTCACCGTCGCCGAAAGCAATGGTGTACTGCTTGATGTTTGTGGTGACCCCCTGCTGTGTGACAGCTTGCCCGGACAGCGTATAGCGCCCGGTTACGACTGGAGTGAAAGCTACACCGGTACCAATGCTGTGGGCACGGCGGTGGCTTTAAAGCGGCCGGTCGAAGTGCATAGCGTCGAGCACTTTTGTGAGACGGTAAAGATTTGGAGTTGTTCGGCCGCACCCATTATCGATGTGATTGATGGCGACTTGCTGGGCGTTATCGACGTCACTACCCTCAACCATGCTTACAGCGCCCAGAGTTTGGCATTGGCAATGACGGCGGCGCGACAGATTGAACAGACCTTGCACTCACGAGAACTGGCGCGCAATATCACGCTGGTTGACTGGTTTGCCGGTAGTGTCAGCCGCTGGCGTCAGGATGGGGTGGTTTTACTCGACCGCAAGGGCCGAGTGGTGACGGCCAATGAAAAGGCCAAAAACATGTTTGCCAGTGAGGGCATTGACGAGAAACTGGGGAAAAACTATCGCCTACTACAGCCCGATAGCCTAGGTACGGTGAAAGACTGGGAGGGGCTACTGCCCCGGGCCATCGTACCGGTGGCCTATGAGGCCTACAATCGTGATGGCCGTACCGAGGGTGGAATCCTGGTTATTCGGCCGCGCCTGGCTGCTGTAAGACCCACTCTGGCAGTTCCGGAGGCGGCCTCTTGCTCCGCTATTGATGCCATTATTGGTCAAAACTCGGGTATGCAAGCCCTAAAAAAGCGCGCCCTGCGCCTTGCTGCATCCCCGGCGCCGTTGCTTATACAGGGCGAGACTGGCTGTGGTAAAGACTTATTTGCCCGCGCCGTGCATTGTTCAGGTAATGGAGAGGGCTCTCCCTTTATCGCGGTGAATTGCGGTGCCCTAACCCGTGAACTAGCGGTGAGTGAGCTGCTGGGTTACGAGCCCGGCGCCTTTACCGGCGCTGCACCGAAGGGGCGGCCTGGCAAGTTTGAAGAGGCACATGGCGGCACCTTATTTCTCGATGAAATTGGTGAGTTGTCACTCGATGTGCAGGTCGCTCTGCTACGGGTTTTACAAGATGGCGTCGTGGCGAGGTTGGGCAGTAGTAAAGAGCGCAAGGTTGAGGTGAGGGTTATTGCCGCGACCAATCGTAGTCTCGCTGCGGCAGTAGAAGAGGGCAGTTTTCGCGAAGATTTGTACTATCGGCTCAAAGTCATGTCCCTGGATATTATGCCCCTGCGCGAACGTCCGGATGATATTGCGCTACTGAGTGATTTATTTCTCCAGCAATTTGCCCAAAGTTACGCCATGGAGCCTCGCCAGGTCGACCCTGACTTGCTCGATGCGCTATGCCAGTACTCCTGGCCGGGCAATGTTCGCGAGTTGCGGGCCGTGCTCGAAAGTATGTTTGTAATGAGTGATGCCCAGACCCTCAGTTGCGATGAACTACCCACTGATATGACGACGGCGAGGCTGAATGCCCTGAGCGCTATGCCAGTAGGGCTATTCGACGGCGCAGCGAGCGCTACGCTACCCGGTGCCGATACCTTGCATGGGCTGGAGTGTGAGGCGATTCGTAAAGAATTGCTTTTACACAAGGGCAATCGCTCAAAAGTGGCGCGAAATCTAGGTATTTCTCGCAGCACCCTGTATCGGAAAATAAAAAACTACGGTCTGGCGGACGATTAAATGGAATTAGCCCAGATAAGGGCTTGTGCCGGTTTACCTGCTTGCAGTGCTAAGGCAAAATGTCGAGCAGCATTGAGATTTGGCAAGCGGTGTACGGACAGTAAATGCCGTGGCAATAACCGTTAACGAAATAATTAAACATAAAATCTAAACGACTCATAATAAAGTCGAACGACATGGAGTGGGGATATGGCGAGCAAAGAAGCAGAATCGATAGTGGGTTTATATCGTGAGTGGTCAGAAAAGCTGATGCTCGGAGGTGATATGGAACTACCTGAGCTACGTGAATTATTTGATCACTGGGGTGATTTGAGCAGCGAACCAGCTGATGTTGAATATCAGGAGACTGTACTAGCCGGTGTTGATTGCGTTTGGGCAATACCCAAAGGTGCCGACAAAAGTCGTGTAGTGATTTGCTGCCACGGTGGTGGTTTTATGGTCGGTTCACCAAAAAGCCACAATAAAATGTATGGCCACGTGGCGAAAGCGGTGGGCTGTAGTGCTCTGGTCATCGACTACACCCGCGCCCCTGAAAACCCCCATCCCGGTATTGTCGAGCAGGCAGTGGCGGTGTATGGGCAGTTGCTTGAACAGGGTTATAAGCCCGAGCATATCGCCACCACCGGTGATTCGGCTGGCGGCAACTTGTGCACCTCCATGATTTTGTACGCCCGTCACAAGGGTTTGCCTGCACCGGCCTGTACTGCGCCTCTGTCTCCCTGGTATGACATGGAGTCGAAAGGCGCCAGTATGCAGACTAATGCTGAAAACGATGCTCTGGTTGGCGGCGAGATGCTGGCCGGTATGATCGGTGCATTCCTCGGTGAGAATGGTTCAACGCAAGACCCCTTTGCCAATCCCCTCTACGGTGATTTGGCCGGTTTCCCCCCGATTTTAATTCAGGTGGGTGAGTATGAAGTGCTGCTCGATGACAGCACGCGCCTTTATGAAAATGGTAAAGCAGCTGGCGTCGATGTTGAACTTCAGGTGTTTGATGAAATGCAGCACGTGTTCCAGTTTATGGCAGGTAATGCACCGGAAGCGGACGATGCGATCGCGAAAATTGCCGCCTTCATGCGTCCACACCTGGGTCTGGCCCAGTAATTTAAATTTGGGGATAATCCCATTAAAAATGGGCCGTTGTATTTATACCGCGGCCTTTGTAGTGAACAGCAAGTGAAACTAGAGAGAGTACGCGATGATTGAATACGACAAGATTTATATCAATGGTGAGTGGGTTGCGCCTTCCGGCGAAGGGACATCGCATTTGGTAAACCCTGCCACTGAAGAAGTATTTGCCACCGTGGCGATGTCTTTCCCTGAAGATGTCGAAAAAGCAGCACAGGCGGCACGAGCGGCGTTTATCCCCTGGTCTCAGACCCCGGCTGTTGAGCGTAAAGCCTTAATTGAAGCGATTTGCGCCAAGCTTAAAGAGCGCAAAGATGAGATGGCTACATTGATCTCCCAGGAGATGGGGATTCCCGTACACTTTGCTCTGGGTATTCAGGTGCTGGGTCCCATTTCAGGCTTGAAAAATTTCGCTAAATTGGCCGAAACCATGGATGCTGTTAAGGAGCATGAAGAAGGCTATATCACCATTAAGGAAGCCATCGGTGTTTGCTCCTTTATTACGCCCTGGAACTTCCCACTGTTTCAGGTGATTGCCAAGGTGGGTCCCGCGCTGGCCGCCGGTTGTACCTGCATTCTCAAGCCTAGTGAGCAGACGCCTCTGTCGTCTTATATCTTCGCCGAAGTGTGCGATGAGGTGGGTTTACCTGCCGGCGTATTTAACCTGCTGCCAGGCAAAGGCTCGGTAATCGGTGACGAACTGAGCTCACATCCGGAAGTTGATTTGGTGTCTTTTACCGGCTCCACTGAAGTGGGTGTTGATGTTGCTAAATCCGCAGCGGGCACTATTAAACGTGTTTGCCAGGAGCTGGGTGGCAAGTCGGCCTTTATTATTGCCGAGGACGCCCCCGTTGAGAAAGCCACTAAATACGTAGTGAAAGACTCCATGTTTAACTCCGGGCAGATGTGTGTGCAGTTGAGCCGCATATTTGTCCATGAATCACAATACGAAGAAGCTTTGGCGACGGCGAAAAAGGTCAGTGAGCGGCTGGTTGTGGGTGATCCCACGAGCAAGGATACATTCCTTGGCCCGCTCAGCTCGATGAAGGCTCGTGCGTCAGTAACGCGTATGATTGACGATGCAGTAGCCAATGGCGCTCGCCTGGTCGCTGGTGGTAGTGAGCTGCCCGAAGGTCTGGAAAAAGGTGCTTATGTACGACCCACTATCCTTGGTGACGTCACTAACGATATGCCGATTGCGCGCAACGAAGTTTTTGGCCCCGTGTTGTGCTTTATTCCTTATAAAACTGAAGCTGAAGCTATTGCGCTCGCCAACGACTCTGACTTCGGTTTGTCTAGCGGTGTTTGGGCGGAGAGCAAAGAGACACAAATGCGCATCGCTCGCCAATTGCGCGCCGGTCAGGTGAAAGTGAATGGCCCTGCCTTTAGCTTTGACGCTCCTTTTGGTGGCTACAAAATGTCCGGTAACGGTCGTGAGTGGGGCGCCAGTGGTTTGGTCGAGTACACCGAAGAAAAAGCCATCCTCACGGGAGGCTAAGCACTCAGCGATGTGTGCGACTTAAGCCCTTCTCTATAGACTTTCCATTCTACAGAGAAAGGCTTAAGTCTCTTTGCCGATGGCGTATTCTCGCCATTAACAAGTTTTGTTGAAGTAATTTATTGGAGAACAAGGTATGTCTGTAACCCGATTTCGTTTTCCCTTTGTCGAAATGCCCCCCGAGGCAACACAGTTGCGACAAGAGGTTCGGGAATTTCTTGCGCAAGAACGTGCCAATGGCGGCTATACCCCAATGGCCGACTGCTGGGCTGGTGGCATGAGTGCCGAATTCAGCCGCAAGCTGGGCCAGCGCGGTTGGCTGGGTATGACCTGGGACAAAAAATACGGTGGCCACGGGCGCTCTTTTCTCGAGCGCTATGTGGTCACTGAAGAAATGCTGGCTGCCGGTGCCCCCGTGATGGCCCACTGGATTGCAGATCGTCAAAGTGGCCCGCAAATCATTAAAAATGCTGCCCCTGAAGTGCGGGATGCCATCATCCCGCGCATTGTTTCCGGTGACTGCTTCTGTGCCATTGGCATGAGTGAACCGGGTACGGGTTCCGATCTGGCCTCGGTATCCACCCGCGCCGAAAAAGTGGAAGGTGGCTGGAAGGTCAACGGCACCAAGCTGTGGTCAACCGGCGCCCACGGCCCCGGCTGTGACTACATGATCACCCTGTTGCGCACGTCGCCGCTGGACACCTCGGCGCGTCACAAGGGTTTGTCGCAGTTTATTATCGATCTCAATACGCCCGGTGTCGATGTCCGTGGTATTGCCGATATCGGCGGCCAGGTACACTTTAACGAAACTAACTTTGAAGACGTTTTCGTGCCGGACTCCCATGTGCTGGGCGAAGTCGGTGGAGGCTGGAATATGGTGGTGGGTGAGTTGGCTCTCGAGCGCTCTGGCCCCGAACGCTTCCTCTCTACCTTTATCGTGCTGCAGGAAGCGATGCGTTTGTTGGTGAATAATCCGACCGAGCAAACCAAAGAAGTGCTCGGCCAGGTGGTTGCTAAAATTAAGACTCTGCGCCGCATGTCACTGGGTATTGCTGGCCTGTTGCAGGAGGGTTCCTCCCCGGAAATGGAAGCCGCCCTGGTGAAAGACATGAGTACCAATTTTGAGCGCGAGCTGCTTGAAAAGTTGCGCCGTATCTTGCCGCAGAATGTGCTCTATTCATCTGCGGGTTTATTGCCGACCTTATTGCGCGAAGGTGTACTACGCGTGCCTTCGTCCACCTTGCGTGGTGGTACTAATGAAGTGCTGAAAGGCATGATTGCTCGGCAGCTGGGCATCCGTTAATTTGATTGGCAATAGACAAAGGATATAAGAATGACAGATTCAGATAACATTATTTTTGATACCGCCAGTCGTATCTTCGATGACCTCAGCACTGCCGAAGTAATCAACGACGCCGAAGCGGGCACATGGCCGGAAGCGCTGTGGCAGGCGATTAGTGAATCCGGCCTGAGTCTCACTTGGGTACCAGAGGACAATGGTGGCATTGGTGCCACCATGCTCGATGGCTTTGCCGTGCTAAAAGCCGCCGGCGGCGCCGCCGTTCCCGTTCCCTTGGCTGAAACGCTGTTTGCCGGATGGTTGTTGGCTCAAGCGGGCTTGCAGGTCAGCGGCGAAACGGTGACTGTTGCGGTCGGTGAGTTTAGTTTGGCCGACGGTAAGCTAAGTGGTAGTGCGCAGGGCGTGCCTTATGCGCGCAATACCAAGCAGATTGTCGCCTTGGTAGAAACTGCGGGCAAGGTACAGGTTGTACAAGTGGCTACGGAGCAATGCGAGCTAATTGAACAGGCCAATATGGCGGGCGAGCCAGCAGATACGATCAACTTTAATGCCGTGGCCGTGGTGCAAGCTGGTGAGCCGGCTGAAGGCTTTAATGGCGAGAATGTCGTAGCTATGGGTGCTTTAATTCGCTGTGTACAAGCGGCGGGTGCGCTCAGTACGGCACTAGAGCTGACCATTGAATATTCCATGGAGCGTGT
The DNA here is from genome assembly GCA_041277045.1 of Candidatus Reddybacter sp. Lineage (GTDB taxonomy): Bacteria > Pseudomonadota > Gammaproteobacteria > Pseudomonadales > Porticoccaceae > Reddybacter. The sequence continues at coordinate 191,907 of JBGFSY010000003.1, forward strand.
ACAGTTTGGCCGTGCCATCGGTAAATTTCAGGCCTTGCAGCATTCGATCGCGGCTTTCGCCGGTGAAGTCGCCGCGATAAATGCTGCTGCCGACGCCGCTGCAGAAGCGGTAGCGAGAGCGCCGAGTATCGACCATGAGGCCTGGATAGAAATTGCCACCGCGAAAACCCGTCTCGAAGAGGCCGTCAACAATGGTGCTGCCGTGGCCCACCAGGTACACGGTGCGATGGGCTTTACCTATGAGCACAGTCTGCATCATGTCACTCGACGTTTGTGGTCATGGCGCGATGAGTTCGGTAGTGATGTGGTTTGGGCCCGCCGTTTGGGTGAAGAAGTGTTGAGCTGGGGTGCGGATGAACTTTGGCCGCGCATTACCGCCGTCACCGACGCGCGATAGCGTTTAGGCTCATCCTTAAATATTTTTTGAATGTAGATAGAGAAGAGGTTGTGTAATGGATTTTTCACTGAGTAGTGAACAGCAGGCCATCGTCGATAGCATTAAAGGCTTGATGAAAGATTTTGATGATGATTACTGGTTGGAGCACGATAAAACTGGCGAATACCCGGAAGATTTTTATCAGGCGGTTGCGGCAGGTGGCTGGCTTGGTATTACCATGCCGGAAGAATACGGCGGCTCTAACCTGGGTGTGAGTGAAGCGGCGTTGATGATGATGACCATTGCCGAGGGCGGTGGTATGTCCGCGGCCTCAGCCGTGCACATTAATATTTTTGGCCCCCACCCCATCGTTAAGTTTGGTACCGAGGAGCAAAAGCAGCGCTGGTTGCCGCCCTTGATTCAGGGCAAGCAGAAGACGTGCTTTGGTGTCACGGAAGCCAATGCCGGCCTCGATACCACGCGTATTGAAACCTTCGCTAGGCGCGAGGGTGATAACTACATTATTAACGGTCAGAAAATCTGGACCACCACGGCTCAGCAGGCCGATAAGATTATGATGCTGGCGCGCACCACACCGCGTGATGAGTGTGAGAAGCCCCACGAAGGTATCTCTTTGTTTTATGCCGACATGGATCCCAAGCATGTCGAAATTAAAGAAATCGAAAAAATGGGTCGTAAGTGCGTCAACTCCAATATGACCTTTTACGACAATCTGGTGGTGCCCAAAGCCGATCTGATTGGTGAAGAGGGTAAGGGCTTTCGCTACATCCTGCACAGCTTAAACCCCGAGCGCATGTTGTTGGCCTCAGAATCTGTCGGCATGGGCCGCAGTGCGCTAGAGCGCGCCACGCAATACGCTAAAGACCGCGAAGTCTTTGGTCGCCCCATTGGCATGAACCAGTCGGTACAGCATCCCCTGGCGGAAAACTGGGTGGAGCTTGAAGCCGCTTATCTGCTGATTATGTCTGCCGCGTCGCGCTACGATAGTGGTTTGGATTGTGGTGCCCAGGCCAATGGTTCCAAGTACTTTGCTGCGGAAGCGGGCTTCAAGGCTTGCCAGCAGGCGGTGATGACTCACGGCGGCATGGGCTATGCCAAGGAATATCATGTCGAACGCTTAATGCGTGAAGCCATGTTGCCGCGCCTGGCGCCGGTCAGTCAGAATATGATCCTCAACTTTATTTCGACTAATGTACTCGGTCTGCCTCGCTCCTATTAATGTAGCGTTTGGACGCGAAGTAGAGTGACAAAAAGGGCTGCCTCGTGCGGCCTTTTTTTATTCTGCTGATGTTTGTTGTGCCGAAGCCGCTCACGTTTGCTATTTGGCTTGGCTTGGCCTAGAATTCGCGCCCCTGATCCCGGCGTATTGTCGGGATTCTCCTTGTCACACCGCTAAAAGTGGGTGGCTTTAACCCGTAAGGAGGCATAATGCGCCATTACGAAATAATTTTTATAGTACACCCTGATCAAAGTGAGCAGGTTCCCAGCATGGTGGAACGCTACACTTCTATTGTGACTGCAAACGGCGGAGCGATCCACCGTCTGGAAGACTGGGGGCGTCGTCATCTCGCTTACCCCATCCAGAAAATCCACAAAGCCCACTATGTTCTGATGAACGTTGAGTGCGGTCAGGAGGAGCTCGACGAGCTGACTTCTACCTTCCGTTACAACGACGCGATACTGCGTAATTTGGTGGTTAGTCGCGATAGCGCGATCACTGAAGAAACCGATATCATGAAAGCTGAAGCTTCTGAGAAGGCTGAAAAAGAAGGCCGTGCTCGTCGTGAAGCCGAGCGTAATGCTCGTGAAGAAGCCAAGAAGAAAGCCGAAGCTGAAGCTGCTGCTCAAGAGCCTGAAGCTGCCCCTGAAACCCCAACTGCCGAAGCGGAGGAATAAGCCATGGCACGTTTTAATCGTCGTCGCAAATTTTGCCGTTTTACTGCCGAGGGTGTAACTGAGATCGACTATAAAGATCTCGATACCCTGAAAGCCAATGTTTCCGAAACCGGAAAAATTGTGCCCAGCAGAATTACCGGCACCAAAGCCAAGTACCAGCGCCAGTTGGCGACAGCTATCAAGAGAGCCCGCTTTCTTGCCCTGTTGCCCTACACTGACGGCCACAAATAAACTAGCGAAATAGACACCGCCTTTACCGATGCGCGCTCTAGCTGAGTTCATTATGGCTGGTCGCCTCAAGGCTGCACTGGTTGCACTGCTGGGGAATTTTTTGCCCCTGGTGAGCCCTGCGGCTGTCGGTTTGGTGGTGTTACGGCAAGGCCTCACTGAGGGTTGTCTAGTGTTACTTTGGGCTCTATTACCCCTGGTGATATTGGTCAGCTCAGGGAATATGAACGGCGCCATGGTTTGGGCCTCAATATTTTCGGTGCTGGTGGTGTTGATTGGTGCTAGTGCTTTAAAGCAAGCCGGTGTCTGGACAAGTGCACTTAAAGTGATGCTTGGTGTGAGTGTGATAAGCGGACTAGCGATGAAGTTATTGTTAGCAGCTGAGGTGAGCGCAATGCGCGAAGCCTTAAATGAAATGCTCCGCCAGCTACAACAGCAGAACAACGCGCTTGTTTTTGAGCCCAGCGATTTGTTTGTCGCGGGTTTGTTAGCCTGGGTTATTGCCTTGACGGCAATAGCGGCACTTTTACTGGCACGCTGGTGGCAGTCATTGTTGTATAACCCCGGTGGTTTTAGCACAGAGTTTCACGCTTTGCGCTTTGACAGGCTAAGTGCCTCACTGTTGTTTGCAGCGCTGATGGGCTGCTACTTGCTGGGACAGGAGTATGTGACCTGGGGCAACTTGCTCGGCCTGCCATTGTTGTTGAGTGGCATTGCTTTGGTGCACCACGCTGTCGCTTATGCACAGCTGGGCACTCGCTGGATAGTGGTTTTTTATATGGGACTGGTTTTATTACTGGGCCCTTTGAGTTCGGTGCTGATCGGGTTGGGATTTCTCGACAGCGTGATGGATTTTCGTTCGCGACTGGCAGCACGCCGGTCGTCTTGAACAGCATGATTTAAGAGGTGAGTGATGGACGTAATACTATTAGAAAAAGTGGGTAAATTAGGCACTATCGGTGACAAGGTCGCTGTAAAAGCGGGCTTTGGCCGTAATTTCTTGATTCCCCACGGTAAAGCTGTTTTCGCTACTGACGCCAACCTGGCTGATTTTGAACAGCGTCGCGCTGAGTTAGAAGCCGCCGCCGCCGATAAATTGGGCAAAGCTGAAACGCGTGCTACGGCGCTTTCCGGCTTGGCAAGTGTCACTATCAGCGCTGTTGCTGGTGAGGAAGGCAAACTGTTCGGTTCCATTGGTGCCCGCGATATCGCCGAAGCCGTGACAGCTGCAGGCGTTGAGCTGGCTAAAAGTGAAGTGAAAATGCCCGAAGGCGCACTGCGTGAACTCGGCGAGTTCACTGTCACTATTCAATTGCACAGTGATTTATCAACGTCTATTCAGGTCGTTGTCGCAGAAGAAGAGTAAATCTTACTCTGTATTACAAGTCGCCAGGTTGTGCCTGTCGACTTGTAGTGAGTGACCTTTTGTTGGCACAATTGCTGGCCAACTGTTAAATGGCCAGGTGCACAAATTTTTCTGTTATGAATATTCTCGTGCAAAACCGAGTTACCTATAGAGTAGCTCGTTGTCTGGTTGCTGTTCTCGCTATTCCCGTGACCGTTCTGTCGACAAAGGCTGGTTCCCTCGGCCGCTGCTTGTGGCTTAAACATGACTGAACTCGCCACCGCCAATAAGCAAATACCGGAGTTACCCCACTCCATAGAAGCGGAGCAGGCGGTACTTGGTGCGCTGATGTTGGCCAACGATGCCTTCGACAGTGTCGCCTCTTTGATTACCGAAGAGGATTTCTACGGTCAGGACCACCGCCTGATTTTTGAAACGATGAAAGAGCTGGCTGATAAAGATCAGCCCCTCGACCCGATTACTCTCTCTGAAGCACTGAAGTCCCTGCACCTCCTCGAGGAAGCAGGGGGCGACAGCTACCTTGTTAATATCGCCCGCAATACACCCAGCTCAGAAAATATTCGCGCCTACGCGCAGATTATTCTCGAGCGTTCGATTGTCCGAAAACTCATTCTTGCCGCCAGTGAAATCGCCCAACAAGGGTATAACCCCTTAGGCTGGGACAGCGGCAAATTACTCGCGGAGGCAGAGCGCCGTCTACTCGAGGTAGTTGAAGGCCGGCCGAAAGAGGGTGGCTTTCAAAATGTTACCGACTTGCTGCGCCAGGCCGTTGACCGCATTGAACAGCTTTTTACTAGCGATGCTGATATTACCGGTCTGAGCACCGGTTTTAATGAGCTCGATGCCAGCACCTCGGGTTGGCAGTTGGCCGACCTGGTGATTGTCGCTGGCCGCCCCTCGATGGGTAAAACCTCTTTTGCAATGAACCTGGTGGAGCACGCGATGCTACATCAGGACAAGCCAGTTCTGGTGTTCAGCCTGGAAATGCCGGCTAACCAATTGGTGATTCGCCTCTTGTCATCGATGGGCAAGATTGACCAAACCAAAATGCGCAACGGTAATCTCGATCCGGATGACTTTACTCGCTTGGCGGGTGCTGCTGCGCGGCTTAAAGATCGCCCCCTGTTTATCGATGATACGCCGGGCATTAGCCCCATGGAGCTACGTAACCGTATTCGCCAGCTGAGTCGTGAGCACGGTAGCCCGGCATTGATCATGATCGATTATTTGCAGCTGATGAGTGCCAGCACCAAGGCCGATGGTCGAGTGCAGGAGATCTCGCAGATTTCACGGGATTTAAAAATCATTGCCCGTGAATTTGATTGCCCGATATTAGCGCTCTCTCAGTTGAGTCGTAATCTTGAGCAGCGGCCGAATAAGAGACCGATCAACTCAGACTTGCGTGACTCGGGTGCCATCGAGCAGGATGCCGATGTGATTATCTTCATCTATCGCGATGAAGTCTATAACGAGGACAGCCAGGACAAGGGCGTTGCCGAGATCATTATTGGTAAGCAGCGAAATGGCCCCATTGGCACCTCGAAGCTGGCCTTTGTCGGTAAGTACACGCGTTTTGAAAATCTGGCCCGGGATTATTTTTCTGAAGATTAAAATTGAAGTGTCGACGCGCTTTGAAAGTAGGAGAGCCGAATGAATCTTTACCACACAGTTTCTGGTTTGCGCACTGAAATTAGAGCGCGACGCCAAAATGGCGAGACTATTGGTTTTGTACCGACGATGGGTAATTTACACGAGGGGCATTTACAGCTAGTGCGCCTGGCTAAGGCCCAGTGTGATGTCGTGGTGGTGAGCATTTTTGTTAACCCTCTGCAGTTTGGTCTCAACGAAAATTGGGAAAAATACCCCCGCACTTTTCAGGATGACGCCAGACAGCTAGAAACTGAGGGCTGTGATTTCCTCTTTCATCCCGATGAAAATGAGATCTACCCCAACGGTATGGCCGACCAGACCCGCGTTGTGGTGCCCACCATGACGGACATCCTCTGTGGTGCCAGCCGCCCCGGTCACTTTGAAGGGGTCACTACCGTAGTTTCAAAATTACTGCATATCGTGCAGCCCGATACAGCCATCTTTGGTATTAAAGACTATCAGCAGTTGGCAGTGATTCGGCGCATGGTCGAAGACCTGTGTATCCCTGTGGATATTGTCGGTGCGCCCATCGCCCGCGATGTGGATGGCTTGGCACTTAGTTCGCGCAATGGCTATCTGGGTGAAGATGAGCGCCCCCGCGTTAAAGTGCTCTACGAAACCCTGTGCTGGTGTCGAGACCAAATTCAGGGTGGTGAGCGGGATTTTACGGAACTTGAAATTCAGGCCACGAAAGCCCTTGAAAAAAGTGGCTTTCGTGCAGATTATGTTAGTATTCGCAACTCGAAAACGCTGGAGCCGGCGGCGCACGATGACAGCCAGTTAACCATACTGGGTGCGATGTTTACCAAGGGCGCGCGTCTTATTGATAATATCAGCCTGGTGCTTGGTGAAGCCGATGCACCGGCAGAACAGACAAAAGTGAAGAAGTAGAGGTTTTATTTATGCTGAGCAACATGTTGAAAGCCAAGTTACATATGGGCTCTGTTACTCAAGCGGAGCTGTGGTATGACGGCTCCTGCGCCATCGATAGCGACCTGCTCAAATTGGCAGGTATGCGTGAATTTGAGCAAATTGATATTTACAACGTCGATAACGGCGAGCGCTTCACCACCTATATTATTCAGGCCGAAGCGGGTAGTGGCACTATCTCCATGAATGGCGCTGCCGCGCGACGTGTGCAGGTTGGCGATAGGATCATTATCGCCACCTATGGACAGTTTAACGAAGCTCAAATGGCTGAACACAAACCCAAATTGGTTTATTTGAATAAAGACAACAGCGTTGAGCGCACCACCAATACGATTCCTGTACAAGCGGTTTCCTGATATACCTAAGGCCCTGATCCAGGGCCTGTTCTCTTTCTATCTAAAGCATCACCACTCTATCTAAGCTAGCCCCTTGGCTATGACAAAAGGCCGTTGTTGTGACAGAATGCTGCCTCTAATTATTCGCCATTTTTAACTTACCTAGGGGGTAGTATGTCTGAGTTTCCCGTTCATCCCGTGCCGGATGCCTGGCGCGAAAGTGCCTATATCAATAAAGAAACATATGAGGATATGTATCAGCGCTCGATTAGTGACTCAGATGCCTTCTGGGCAGAACAGGCCTCTGAGTTCCTGGACTGGGATAAAAGCTGGGATAAGGTCTGTGAATTCGACCTGCGCAAAGCCGAAGCGGCCTGGTTTAGTGGCGGCAAGCTCAATGTCACCGTCAACTGCATAGACCGCCACCTGACCACCCGCGGTGATCAAACTGCCATTATCTGGGAGGGCGACGACCCCAGTGTCGATAAGAAAATTACTTATCGCGAGCTGCATCAGCAAGTTTGTAAGCTGGCTAATGTGCTTAAAGCCCAGGGTATTAAAAAAGGCGATAGAGTCTGCATTTATATGCCGATGATCCCCGAAGCCTCCTACGCCATGCTTGCCTGTGCCCGCATTGGCGCGGTTCACTCGGTGGTATTTGGTGGCTTTTCCCCTGATGCCCTTAAAGATCGTATCCTCAATTCTGACTGCCAACTGTTGATTACTGCTGATGAAGGTTTGCGCGGTGGCCGTTCTGTGCCCTTAAAGAGCAATGCTGATATCGCTCTTGAGCAGTGCCCCAATGTCCACACTTGCTTGGTAGTAGAGCGCACGGGTGGCGATGTGGCATGGCAGGAAGGGCGGGATATTAAATACGCTGAGGCCATGGCAGCGGCCGACAGTGACTGCGCCCCTGAGTCAATGGATGCCGAAGATCCCCTGTTCATTCTTTACACCTCCGGCTCCACCGGCAAACCCAAGGGTGTACTGCACACTACTGGCGGCTATCTCTTGCAGGCGGCCATGACTCACAAGTACGTCTTCGATTATAAAGAGGGCGACGTTTACTGGTGCACCGCCGATGTTGGTTGGGTGACGGGCCATAGCTACATTGTCTATGGGCCGCTGTGCAATGGCGCTACAACTTTAATGTTTGAAGGTATACCGACTTACCCCGACGCCTCGCGTTTTTGGCAGGTCATCGACAAGCATCAGGTCAATCAGTTTTACACAGCACCCACTGCACTACGCGCCTTAATGGGTGCCGGTGATGACTTTGTTAAAAGCACCTCACGTTCATCACTCAAACTACTTGGTTCAGTAGGCGAGCCCATCAATCCCGAAGCTTGGGAGTGGTATTACCGAGTAATTGGCGAATCCCGCTGCCCCATCGTTGATACCTGGTGGCAGACCGAAACGGGCGGCATTATGTTGACCCCGCTCCCCGGCGCTATCGACCTCAAACCAGGCTCGGCGACACTGCCATTTTTCGGTGTCGAGCCCGCTATTGTCGATGCCGACGGCAAAGAAATGGAAGGACCCTGTGAAGGTAACCTGGTGATTAAATCTTCCTGGCCGGGGCAAATCCGTACTATTTACGGTGATCATCAGCGCACCATCGACACTTACTTTTCCACCTACCCGGGTTACTACTTTGCCGGTGACGGTGTACGTCGTGACGCGGACGGTTACTACTGGATTACCGGCCGTGTTGACGATGTGCTCAATGTCTCCGGTCACCGCATGGGTACGGCCGAAGTGGAGAGTGCACTGGTACTGCATGAGGCGGTTGCCGAAGCAGCGGTGGTAGGCTACCCCCACGATATTAAGGGTCAGGGCATTTATGCCTACGTTACACTTATGGGTGGTGTTGAACCCTCTGAAGACCTGAGGAAAGAACTGATTGCCATATGCGTGCAAGAAATTGGCGCCATTGCCAAGCCCGATTTGATTCAGTGGGCTCCCGGTTTGCCCAAGACCCGCTCGGGTAAAATCATGCGTAGAATTTTGCGTAAAGTGGCAGCCAATGAACTGGACAGCCTGGGTGATACTTCTACTCTGGCTGACCCTTCCGTGGTTGATGACCTCATCAAAAACGGGCACAACACCTAAAGCTTGAGTCCCGTGTCTTGAGGCGCCTACGGGCGCCTTTTTATTAACACTTATTTATACGCGCAACAAAAAAATTGAGGCAGATAATGGAATCACTCGACAATAAACTCGCCGTCGTCACCGGCGCGAGTAAAGGTATTGGCAAAGGCATTGCCATCGCGCTGGCCAAGCAGGGCTGTAAACTGATCCTCGCCTCCCGCGATGAAGAAAAAATGAAGGCCGTAGCGGCAGAAATTACCGCCGCCGGCGGCCGCGTTCAGGTCTGCGTCTGCGATATAACCGATGAGGCCTCTGTCGATGCCTTGTTCAAGCTGGTGGCAGAGCATAATCAGGGCTTGGACATTCTCGTCAACAATGCAGGCATGGCCATTTCCGGTCGCATTGATGAGCTCAGCTATGACAGCTGGCGCCAGGTACAGGATGTCAACGTCAACGGCATGTTTCTCTGCTGCCGTGGTGCGGCACGTTTGATGAAGCCTGTAAAGAAGGGGCGCATCATTAATATCGGCAGTATCTCCGGGCAAATGCCTCGGGTGAAAAGCTCGCCCTACACTACCTCAAAGTTTGCCGTTGCCGGTTTAACCAAAGCGCTGGCGCTAGAATTGCGCGCCTATAATATTGCCGTGTGCTGTATTAACCCCGGCAACGTGATGACCGATATTTGGGAAAAGTCACCGCAAGTGCCGGAGAAAGAAGGCGTGATGGCGGTGGATGATCTTGCTGAACTGGTCGTCACTATGGCCTCATTGCCCGACCACGTTAATTTGTTTGAGTCGGTTATCTTGCCGGTAACCCAGCCCTATTTGGGGCGGGGTTAGCGGCAATTAAAAGGGCACGGTGATAACGTGGCGCCGGTTCATTCAAAAGCCAACTCAACACCAAAGGTCAGACGATCGTTATCATCAAACTGGCCAAAAATACCTTCCTCGCTACCGTAGTAGGTATCAGTAGAAACCCAGGTTTTCAGGTTATCCTGCCATTCATAGCTAGCGCGTAAACGGAATAGGCCATCGCCGATATTGGTGTTGGCCAGCCAGACCAGCCTTAGCTCCATGGTTTCATTGAGCAAGGTGTGATTTACCAGCAGTGATAGCGTGGAGTTGGTTTTGTCGCGCAAGGTGGCTGACTGGCGATTCAGTGCGGCGCTTTGAAATAGCTGCCCGCTAATTAGTGTGTTTTCAAGCCCTGCCCAGTCGAGGCCCAGCACATAAGAGGCTTCCGCGCCTTTGGTGATGCCATCGATGTCGCTGAAACCCTCGGCGAGAAAATAGCGATCGCTAAAATAAGCCACCTCACCGCGCAGTACCCAGTCATCGAAGGCATTGCTAAAACTGCCGCCCAGGACATGGGTGCGGCGGTATTGGGGCTCGATTTCGACGTGGGGGCCATTGGCGGTAATCGACCTGCGCTGATAGGGCAGGGCAAAGTTATCGTATTGGTAAAGGTAGTTGAGGCTGAGATCCCAACCCTTCCAAAAGCGCGACAGGCGGAGTCCGACATCAGAATCCATCAGTGTGCGCCCCGGCTGATCAATGGGCTCTACCTCGACACTCACTCCAGGTGGGGGCTTTGGTATTAGCAGGGGGGAGGTGGGTGTGTACAGTGCGTTATCGACCGGGAGTACGTGATAGCTCTGGTCGGGTATCCACAAAAACTGTGCGTCCCATTCGCCGACACTGGTCTCAATATTGACCATCCATTGTGGAATGCGTGAATCGTCAAAATCCTCCAGAATAAATTCGCGATAAGACTGGGGATTGACGATGTCGAGCACCTTTAAACCATCGGCCTTGCCCCACACCACCTGTTGTTTGCCGAGGGTGAAGTAATAATTGTCGCTGGGTATTTCGAGGTAGAACTCCCGCAACTCAAATTCGCTACTGTTGCCTATAAAAAGGGGTTTGCTGTAGAGGCTGTAGGCATTGTCGGTGACTTTTTTGGGTGATAGGGCGTCGAGACTCATGCTGCGTAAGCGGCTTAATGCGGTGAGTTTTACGCGCTTATCAAAGCGCAGGATAAATTCGGGTTCCAGTGTGAGTTGAAAATTTTGCCGTTTTAAATTGTGACTGCGGGCACTCCATTCTGCACTGCTGATGAGAGAGCTTTGTACATCAAATGCATACGCCTGTGAGGTAAATAAGCAGCTCAGGACAGCCACAAGTACGGCATTAATGGTTGCTAAAATAAGGCGGGGCTTTGCTGACAATACCTGCGCATAGGGTATGAGTACCTTGGATACGGTGAGGTGAGGCACGGTGATTTTTACAGCCCGCGTTTAATGGCATTCGTGGTAAAAATATCGTCCGGCACAGGGCTTTGGTAGTCGACGGCACTGAAGGTGAGCTTTGTGCTGTGCCCCGTCTTATGGTTTTCAACATCAATGTTGTGCTGGGTCCAAATACCCTGAACTTTCTCAATATTGCTTATAGTGACTGTTTTTAACAGATTGTCTTTAATATCCCAAAACCGGCTATGGCGAACCATCCATATTTTATTGTCGACGCAGGAGAGCGTTTTGCTATAGCCAAGTTCCCGGGCTATTTTTTTTGTTTTTGGTGTGCCCTCGATTTGCAGGCCAGAATTGCCGTCAGCGCTGCAGGTGCCGAGCGTCTGAAAATTAAAGTCAGCTGTTGAGATGCGTGTTTCCAGCTTGATATCTTCATAGGTCATATCAGTGCCGAGGAAATAGTCTCCTCGGTCTGATGCCGATATGCGCCTGACTTTACGCAGTGCGGGCAAATAGAGCCATTGCGTATCCTCCAGCTCGGGATCGTTGTAATCGTAGGTTAAAAAGGCGGTATCTTTAATATTTTTTGGTGACAGATAAAAAATAACGGTGCGCTTTTCTGCGGCGTAATATTTGCGATAACCCATGGTTTCCCGGTGGCGAGTTTTGCCACGCTTGTCGCGCATTTCAATGCTGAGCTTTCGACTGACGGCTTCACCTTCATCACGACTATTAATATTTGTCGCAACTTGCTCGCCACTTGGCAGCTTGTTTTTGTTATTACTAACCGCATTTTCAGCAAGCAGTGGACCGCTGAAAATGGTGAATAGGCTAGTAAATAAGATGAATTTTTGCAAAACAGGCTTCCTTTTAATTCGGTTTTTATTTAAGAAGTGGCACTGGGTGTTTTTAATATAAACAGTTTTATTGAGTCGTAGCGTAGCCTAAAAATCGCGGTTTAAATGTTTTTGCCATCGCGGGTAATAAGATCATACTGGCTAAAAAGCTAATGGTAATTGATAGTGCTACGCAGGTGCCAAATTCCTGCAGGATAACGACCTTACTAAAAACAAGGATGCCAAAGCCAGAGGCCAGGGTTAGAAAGTTAAACAGCAGGGCGCGGCCGGTAGAGGGGAATAGGGCCATGAGTGTTTGATCTGTCACGACATCGCTACGGCCTATTAATACTTGTAGGCGTTCGACGGTATGAATTGAGAAGTCGACACCGAGTCCAATAGCAATGGCAGCAAACATTGACGAGCTGACTGACAGGGCAACCCCGGTGTAGCCCATATAGGCATAGACAGCAAAAATGGTGGTGATAATGGGCGCCAAGCAGAACAGGCCAGCAGTGAGGGAGCGGAAACTCAGTGCCGCCATAAGAAAGACCAGGGCCAGGGTGACCGATAAACCGATGAGGTGGCCATCACCGAGGCGCTGCATCCATTCATAATTAATGTAGGCCCGCCCGGTGGCTTGTCCCTTGATACCTGTTTGATTAAATGTGGTTCGCAGATAATCATTGAGATATTCAATGACGGCGGCAATGGTCTTGTAATTTTCCTTTTCAAGGCTGATGCGAATATTGGCCAGGCGATAATCGTAATCAATAATGTTGTCAAAGTCGGTAGGGTTAGCCGTGACAGAGTAGAGTAGGAAATACTGGGCGCTGAGATCGACACTTTCTGGCAGCCGATAGGCTTTGGGGTCGTCGGCGTTCATGGCCCGATTCATCTGTTTTAAATAATCGACCACAGAGGTGCTGCCTTTGACGTAGGGATGCTGCGCCAAATGTGTTTGCAGGGCTTCGATTTTGTGCAGATTCTCGGGTTTGAACAGGTCCTCAGTATTTTCAGTTTCGACCATGACATCGAGAAAATAAGTGCCGTCAAAGGCTTCGTTGATTGCATCGTTGGCGATAATAATGGGCTCGTCCTGTTGAAAAGCCTTAATTAAAGATTCATCCATTTCTATTTTAAGCCCGCCATGAATCCCCGCCGTGACGGTGAGTAGCCCCAACAGTAGGAAAGACCTGGGGTACTTGAGTGTCACTTTACCCAGCCAGCTGGCGGCTTTGGCGAAACTGTCGAGCTGCGGTTGTGGGGTCGTTGTGTTGCTAGTGCTTGTTTGAGAGGGAGGGGCGCCTATCAAATTTGTGTTGGTGGATGTGTGTTGTAGATAGGCACGACTGCGCTGGGGCTTGAGTAGGCTGAGTAGGGCGGGCACGATAAACATCGAATAGAGCCAGGCGATACTGACGCCAAATAAGGCAAAGAGGCCAAAGTATTTCATCGGCGGCATGATCGTCGCGATGCTAAGGCCGAAAAAACCAGCGATAGTGGTCAAAGATGTCAGGGTAATGGGGCGCCAAATATGGCTCATTGTCGTCGCGCTTAATTCTCTGGAGCTAAATGAGGGATGCCGTGCGGCGGTTTCGTAGTACTCGGTGAGAATATGTATAGAGTCGGCGACGGCGATGCCAATTAATACCACCGGTAGGGCATTGGTGATAATAAAGAATTTGATATCGAATGCGGCCATTAAGCCAATGGCGGATGCGGCCGTGGCAAGTACCACAAAGGCGGGAATCAAGGTGCCACGTAGGGTGCCAAAGGCGACGAAGCACAGAGCAATAATGAGCAGCGCCGAGAGTGGCATAATCCGCGAGGCATCGGCGTCAATGTAGCTGCCAAAATAACCCGCCAATGCACCTTCCCCAGCGACGTGAATACGTTCATCACTCCTTAAGTCGGCGCTGTCGGCCAGTGCCAATAAAGCCTGATAAGTTGCCTGGGCTTTGTCGGGGTCGATTTGCTCGGCAATAATTATTGTGCCCGAGCCATCCTCTGCCACCAAAGTGCCGACATAAAGGGGGAAAGCCATCACTGCTGTTTTCACTGCAGCTGCATCGGCGGCTGTTTCGGGCAGGGTTTCTAAAAAGGGCTCGACCTCCATGCCTTCATCGCTGCCAATAATGTTGTTTTCATTGGCCAGGCTGCTGATGCCCTCTGGGTCGAGGTTGTCAATGTTCTCGAGTTCGCTCGTCAGCCAATCAAGCAGCTGCAGTGTGTGGGGGTTAAACACGCCCTCGGGGCCATTGTTCATAATGGCGATGACCATGGGGTCGCCCAGACCAAAGGTGTCGCGGGCTTTTTGACTGAGCAGCAGAGCAGGGTGATCCTCGGGCATAAAGGCATCGCTGCGAGTATCTTTTTCTAGCGTCGGAATAAAACGGGCGAAAATAATGATTAAGCAGATGCTTAGGCAAATACCGAGTCGCGGATAAGCAGTGCTGGCCCAGAAAAATCGCCAAGCCTGGGTGTGTTTATTAACGGCTATATCCACGAAGTTGGGAAGTCCTTTTTTTCGAGCTAATTTTAAGATTTCATCATTATGCTTTTTTGCTATTAAGCTCTCAAGTCTGGGGTAGATCATATGGGCACTCTACATGCTGCGTATGACGTCTCTAGATTGAGCCTGCAACTTTTCCTTTGATAGTAATTGAACTCTTTTGTCAACGTTGGCCCTGGCCAGTCTTGGTGCTACTATGTTCCGCTGCTTTTTTTACGAAACTAAAGGAGACCTTTAAATCCTTGTAAATTAAGTGGTTATAAGGCCTGAGGATATCCTGGAGTTCGTTGTCAGAAGATCAAATACAAGGTCAAAAACGATTTAAGTATTACATTTTGTTCAGAGAAATTTAACGAGGAAAAAAATGACAACATCAAATACATATGACGCCATTGTAATGGGCGCCGGAATTGCTGGTATGTACCAGCTTTACACACTGCGCGAGCAGGGTTTCAAGGTTAAGGTTTATGAAACGGGCGACGGCGTTGGCGGTACCTGGCACTGGAACAACTACCCGGGTTGCCGTTTTGACTCCGAGAGTTACACTTATGCCTACTCCTGGTCGGAAGAGGTCTTGAAAGAATGGACCTGGACCGAACGTTTCGCGCCTCAGCCCGAGACCAAGCGTTACCTCAACTTTGTCGCCGACAAGTTTGATCTGCGCAAAGATATTCAGTTCAACAGTCGTGTTGCCAAAGCCACTTACGACGAAGCTAACACCGAGTGGGAAGTAGAGCTCGACGATGGCAGCACTGCGCGCGCCAAATTTGTGATCTCTGCAACAGGTCCATTGTCTGCGTTCACTCTGCCCAACATCCCCGGTCGCGATAGTTTTGCCGGTGATTCCTGCCACACGGCCCGTTGGCCTGTTGGCGATAGTGGCTGGAAGGCGAATGATTTCAGTGGCTTACGTGTTGGTGTCATCGGCACGGGTGCTACCGGCGTACAGGTAATTCAGGAAATTTCCAAAACCTGTAAAGAGTTGAGTGTATTCCAGCTGTCACCCAACTGGTGTGCACCGTTAAATAATGGCCCCATTGGCGAAGAAGAAACGGCTCACAACAAAGAAAATGCCCAGGCGATTTTCGATCAGTGCAACGCCACTTTCGGCGGCTTCCTGCATGCCTTTGACGAGCGTTCAGCGGGCGATGTACCTGAAGAAGAGCGCGAAGCCTTTTTCGAGAAGCTCTACGCCGAGCCGGGTTTTGGTATTTGGTTGGGCAACTTTGCCGACATCATGGTCAACCCAGAAGCCAATGAAATCATCACTAAGTTCATTGCCAAGAAGATCCGTCAGCGTGTAAAAGATCCCGTTGTAGCCGATGCTTTGATCCCCAAGGATCACGGTTTTGGTACCCGTCGTGTACCGATGGAAACCAAGTACTTTGAGTGCTACAACCAGGACAATGTTCACCTGGTCGACTTGACGAAAACGCCCATCGAAGAGATCGTCCCCACGGGCATTCAATGCACTGACAAAACCTATGACCTGGATGTGTTGATCTATGCCACCGGTTTTGACGCGGTCACTGGTGCACTGCGCCGCATTGACATTGCCGGTATTAACGGTGAGAAGCTGGTCGACAAATGGGCCGATGGCCCCAGCACTTACCTGGGTATGCAGACCACGGG
Organism: Candidatus Reddybacter sp.; assembly: GCA_041277045.1. Classification (GTDB taxonomy): domain Bacteria; phylum Pseudomonadota; class Gammaproteobacteria; order Pseudomonadales; family Porticoccaceae; genus Reddybacter. The sequence goes on from JBGFSY010000003.1 coordinate 208,031, forward strand.
CTATCCCAACCTGTTTACTCTGGTTGGCCCACACAACGGCGCGACCTTCTGTAATATTCCCCGTTGCATCGAGCAAAATGTGGAATGGGTCAGTGATTTGGTCGGCTATATGCGCGACAAAAACCTCAATGAAATTCAGCCGACACAAAAGGCCGAGGACGATTGGACTGTTCACGTCGATGAGTTGGCACAGCAGACATTGTTCCCGACAGCCGATTCCTGGTTTATGGGCACCAATGTCAACAACCCCGACAAGAAGCGCATGTTTATGCTCTACGCCGGTGGTGCGCCAAACTACAAGGCGAAGTGTGACGATGTTGCGGCCAAAGATTACGACGGCTTTGTGCTGAAATAGTCTTTGTAAACTGTCGTTCGAAAGACAGTTAGAAAAACGGTGGTTCTTGGGAGCCGCCGTTTTTTTTTGAGCGTTATTTCTCAATCTCTCTGCCTGTCTATACTCTGAGTAGGTTCAGCTTAGCTTCTCTTCACAGTACGACTCGAGGGCGCGATGATGCTTGCAGGGCATGTCTTAAAAACAAACAATAAGAGTGTTCGCAGAGATCGGATGAATATGCAAAACCCTTTATTTACGCTGTTACACGAGTCCTCTACGGGATATTGCTGGCCCTGAGCTCCGCCATGAGCTTGGCCGTGACCGAGACGCGCCAAACCATTAAGGCGCTGTATATCCCCCTCGCCGATCACTACGCCGCCATCGTTGCCTACGAACGTTATCGTGAGCAAATGCAGTACGCAGATTTTCAGATCGAGCAAATGGGTAACTGGAACCTACTGCGCACGTATTTCCAGTCGGGCGAGGCAGATATGGCTTATGTGATGACACCTCTGGCGATTGAGATGTACCAGCCCCAGACCTGATCCTCCTCGACGTTCAATTCCCGAGATGGATGGTTACGAGGTTTGTCAGCGCTTGAAAAGCTCAGATAGTACCCAGCAAATCCCAGTTGTGTTTGTCACCGGCAAAGATCAAATTGAAAACGAGGAGCTGGGTTTGAGCCTGGGTGTGGCGGACTACATCACCCAACCTTATTCCCCCGCCATCATTGAAGCCCGTATAGCCACTCATATCACCCTTAAACAGCAGAGTGATGAGCTGCGTCGTTTGGCCATGCTCGACCAGTTGATGAGCCTCTACAATCGCCATTTTTTGATTGATGTTGCCACCACGCGCATTAGCCAGGCACACCGACACCTGCGGACGCTTTGTTTGCTGGTGATCGATATTGACCACTTTAAAGAGGTCAACGACAAGCACGGTCACAGCGTGGGTGATGCCGTACTGCGCGAAGTGGCTGCTATTTTGAAGCAGCAAAGTCGCAGTGAAGATATTGTGCCCGCCTTGGCGGAGAGGGATTTGTAGTTTTACTGGACAACTGTGACCTGGTTAATGGTGCTCAATAAGTTGAGTCACTGCGCGCCAGCCTTATCGAGTCGCCTATAGAGGGCTTGCGTGTCAGCGCCAGCTTTGGCCTCGCTCAACTGGCTGATAACGATGAGACCTTTAATGCATTATTAAATCGCGCCGATGATGCACTCTATAAAGCGAAAAGGAATGGGCGTAACCGAGTTGAAGTGGCTGATTAATAGCTTGTTTAACGCCAGGTGTCACGGCGTTTAGTCATTTAGTTGAAGGGAATAAATTAACTGGCCGACCAGGCGAAAGCACGCAAGTTTAGCTGTGCACTCGTTGTAATTAGACATAATGAGTTCATAACAACGCGATAATAAAAAAGCCCCGCTGTCACCAGCGGGGCTTTTTTATTGCTTCAGTTTTATGATATTAAAACTGATTCATGGTGTTGTCTTTGCCCGAGGCTTTCAGCGCTTGATCACCAGAGAAGTACTCTTTGTGAGCGTCGCCCATATCGGAGCCAGCCATGTTTTGATGCTTAACGCAGGCGATACCCTGACGGATTTCTTTGCGCTGTACGCCGGCCACATAACCGAGCATGCCCTGGTCACCGAAGTACTCTTTCGCCAGATTGTCGGTAGACAGTGCGGCGGTGTGGTAAGTCGGCAGGGTGATGAGGTGGTGGAAGATACCGGCTTCGCGAGCTGAATCAGCCTGGAAGGTACGAATTTTTTCATCGGCAACAACGGCCAGCTCAGTCTCGTCGTAGCTTTCGCTCATCAAGTCATCGCGAACGTAGGCTGAAACATCTTTACCCGCTTCGGCCCAGGTGTCGAAGACTTGCTGGCGGAAGTTGAGCGTCCAGTTAAACGATGGCGAGTTGTTGTAAACCAGCTTGGCGTTGGGGATGACCTTGCGGATTTCATCAACCATGGCGCCAATTTGGCCAACGTGGGGCTTCTCAGTTTCGATCCACAGCAGGTCAGCACCACTTTGCAGTGAAACGATGCTGTCGAGTACGCAACGCGCTTCGCCAGTACCGGCTTTAAAACGCATCAGGCCGTTGGGCAGACGTACGGGGCGAACCAGCTTGCCGTTTTGCTTGATAACGAGATCGCCGTTACCCAGGTCGTCAGCAGTCACTTCTTCCACTTCGAGAAAGGCGTTGTACTGGTCGGCCAGGTCGCCGGGCTCTTGTGATACGGGGATTTTCTGGGTCAGGCCAGCACCCAGTGAGTCGGTGCGGGCTACGATAACGCCATCGTCAACACCCAGCTCTAAAAAGGCGTAGCGAACGGCATTGATCTTGGCGACGAAGTCTTCGTGAGGCACGGTGACTTTACCGTCCTGGTGGCCGCACTGCTTGGCGTCAGACACCTGATTCTCAAGCTGGATGCAGCAAGCACCGGCTTCGATCATTTTCTTGGCCAGCAGGTAAGTCGCTTCTTCGTTACCGAAACCGGCATCGATGTCGGCAATAATGGGCACAATGTGGGTTTCGTGATTGTCGATCTTGGCTTGTACTTTTGCCTCAGCAGCGGCATCGCCAGCGTCACGGGCAGCGTCGAGTTCGCGGAACAAACCGCCGAGCTCGCGGGCATCAGCCTGGCGCAAGAAAGTGTAAAGCTCTTCAATCAGTGCAGAAACAGAGGTTTTCTCGTGCATAGACTGATCGGGCAGTGGGCCGAAGTCAGAACGCAGAGCGGCAACCATCCAACCCGACAGGTAGAGGTAGCGCTTGTTGGTGGTCTGTAGGTGCTTCTTAATGGCGATCATTTTCTGTTGGCCGATAAAACCGTGCCAGCAACCCAGTGACTGGGTGTAGCTAGCGGAGTCAGCGTCGTACTCGGCCATATCTTTACGCATGATGCCGGCGGTGTACTTGGCGATATCGATGCCAGTTTGGAAGCGGTTCTGGGCGCGCATACGAGCGACATACTCAGGGCTGATGGCGTTCCAGGCACTGCCTTGCTCTTTGATCAAGCTGGCAGCAGCGTCGATGTCTGATGAATATGACATAGTCAGTGACTCCTTAAATGAAGATGGGTGGTGAAAAGCCGCTTAGTTGAACGTTGGCATCTTGCGAGTAATCGGGCGAGATACATTGGACAGCTAAGTAGCGGTTGTTTTCTAACGTGAGAATAGTAGCGAAATGAGGCTAATAAATTAAATCAATAATTTCTATGTTCGGTATTTATTCGCTGAATGTTGGCTGTGTTTGGGCTTGCTGGTGCAACGTGCATGATACAGACGAGAGGCATAGCCGTACGGGCTTAGGGCGACAGAGATAGCCTCAATAAAAAACACTGTGAGCCAGCAGATTAGTGCTGTTTTATGCGGCGCTTGTATCCATAATAGCGGGGCGCAGAAAGGCCTGTTTCATTTTCGGGCCACTGCGTGAAGCCGATCCACCATAGCCTCCCTTAATCAAGCCGACCGAACTAAGAGTGAATAAGTGTATGCAGAGTATTGCCCAGCGAATTGCCGATGAAATTGGTGCTAAACGACAGCAAGTAGAAGCGGCGGTTGAAATGTTGGACGGGGGAGCCACGGTGCCCTTTATTGCGCGCTATCGCAAAGAGGTGACCGGCGGGCTCGATGATGGCCAGCTGCGTACCCTTGAAGAGCGTCTGCGTTACTTGCGTGAACTCGAAGAGCGCCGCGAAGCCATCCTTAAAAGTATTGAAGAGCAGGGCAAAATGACGCCCGAGCTGGCCCAGGCGGTAAAGGCCGCCGATACCAAAACGCGACTCGAAGATCTCTACCTGCCTTTTAAAGTGAAGCGTCGTACCAAGGGACAGGTTGCCCGTGAGGCGGGTCTTGAACCACTAGCCGAAGCCCTGCTCGCTGAACCGACGCTAAACCCGGATGACGAAGCGACAAAATATCTTAACGGTGAGAGTGAAGAAGGTAAAAAGATCACCGACGTTAAAGCGGCTCTCGATGGCGCCAAATTTATTTTGATGGAAAAATTTGCCGAAAATGCCGAGCTGATCGGACAGCTGCGTACCTTTCTTAAAGACGAAGGGCAGGCCAGTGCGCGTTTAATCGAGGGTAAAGAAAACGAAGGCGCCAAGTTTCGCGATTATTTTGAATACGATGAACTGTTAAGCACCATTCCCTCCCATCGGGCGCTGGCGATTTTCCGGGGTCGCAATGAAGGCGTGCTCAGCATTGCCGTCACCGTAGGTGATGCCGAGGAGGCCGGGTCGCTGAAAGTTGCCCACCCCTGCGAAGGCATGGTTGCCAGCTTTTGGGGCATTAGTAACGAGGGCCGCGCCGCCGACCGCTGGCTCAATGAAGTGGTGCGCTGGACCTGGCGGGTAAAATTACTCACCCATCTCGAAACCGACTTACTGGGCGAAATTCGTGAGCGCGCCGAAGAGGGCGCGATACAGGTGTTTGCCGATAACTTAAAAGATCTGCTATTGGCAGCCCCGGCGGGACAAAAGGCCACCATCGGCCTCGACCCGGGTTTGCGCACCGGCGTAAAACTCGCCGTTGTCGACGGCACGGGTAAGGTGCTCGACCACTGCGCTATTTTCCCCACGCCGCCGCAAAGGCGTTTACAGGAAGCGGAGGCGGTATTACTGCAGCTGTGTGAAAAACACCAGGTCGGTTTAATCGCCATCGGCAATGGCACGGGCTCCCGAGAAACGGAAAAATTTGTTAAAGATGTATTAAAAACCCACCAGCAACTCAATGTACAAAGCGTGATGGTGAACGAGGCCGGTGCTTCTATTTATTCCGCCAGTGAGTTTGCCGCGAAAGAATTTCCCGATCTCGACGTGACGATTCGCGGCGCTATTTCCATTGCCCGTCGCTTGCAGGACCCCCTGGCGGAGCTGGTGAAGATTGATCCTAAATCCATTGGTGTTGGCCAGTATCAGCACGACGTGTCGCAATTTCAACTGGCCCGCTCTCTCGATGTGGTGGTAGAGGATTGTGTGAATGCCGTCGGTGTCGAAGTGAATACCGCTTCGGCGCCGCTACTGGCTCGGGTCTCCGGTTTAAGTCAGAGCATTGCCAATAACATTGTCGAGTTCCGCGATAATAACGGAGCCTTTAGTAGCCGTGGCGACCTCAAAGCCGTGCCTCGCCTCGGCGCAAAAACCTATGAGCAGGCGGCGGGCTTTTTACGCATCGCCAATGCGAGTAATCCGCTGGATGCCTCCGCCGTTCATCCCGAATCCTACGCCGTGGTTGAGAAAATAGCCCAGCGCAATAGTCTCGATATGGAGGGTCTTGTCGGCAATACAAGCTTTCTGCGCAGTGTTAAAGCGGCAGACTATGTCGACGATCAATTCGGCCTGCCGACAGTGACCGATATTATTAGCGAGCTCGACAAGCCCGGCCGTGACCCGCGCCCTGATTTCAAAGCCGCACAGTTTCAGGAGGGTGTCGAAAAAATCAGCCACCTCGAAGCGGGCATGGTGCTGGAGGGGGCGATTACCAATGTCACCAACTTTGGTGCCTTTGTCGATATCGGCGTGCATCAAGATGGCCTGGTGCATATTTCTGCCCTGTCGAATCGTTTTGTCAAAGATCCTCGCGAAGTGGTGAAAGCTGGCGATGTGGTTAAAGTCAAAGTCATGGAAGTGGATGTGAAGCGTAATCGCATCGGCCTGACCATGCGCCTTGACGATGAGTTGCCCGATCAAGAAGAGGGTGACACAGGGGCAAGGCGCTCGCAGCGGGCTAAACCTGCCGGGCAAAAAACGGGCGGACAAAAACACGGCGGCCAGCGCAGGCAGGGGCAAAACAAGCCGGCTGGTGAGGAAAAAGCCAAGGTCGGTAGCATGGGTGCTTTGTTACAGCAGGCGATGAAAAATAAAAAATAGTTGGGCAGGTATACCGCCTGAATGAAAAAAACTCAGGCGGTATACGTTTTACAGTCGAAATTAAAATAATAATTTTAAGCACACTTTAATTAGCGAAAATTCACTATGCGTCTATTTGATATTGTCGCCATTCTTCTCAGCCTTTCAGCGGTGTTTAGCTGGCTTAATTACCGCGTGCTGAAATTGCCTACAGCCATCGGTTTGATGCTCAGCGCGCTGTTAATGTCACTGATGTTGCAGCTGCCACTCTTTGGTGGGCTTGAGCATCAGGCAGAGGCGATGCTGGCGAGTATCGACTTTGACCAAACCCTGCTCCACGGCATGTTGAGCTTCTTACTTTTTGCCGGGGCTCTGCACGTTAATCTCAATGATTTGGCCCAACAGCGTTGGGTGATTGGTATCTTGTCGACCGTGGGTGTCGTTGGCGCTACCTTTTTAATCGGTGGCGGTGTTTATTATTTATTTGCATGGCTCGAGATAGAGGTCCCCTTTATTTACTGTTTATTGTTTGGCTCTTTAATTTCACCCACCGATCCCATCGCGGTATTGGGTATTCTCAAAAGTGCCGGCGCACCCAAAACCCTGGAAACAAAAATTACCGGCGAATCACTTTTTAATGACGGTGTGGCCGTTGTGGTGTTTTTAGTGCTGGCGGATATCGCCGCTGGTGAAGCTGATGTCAATGCTGCATCCATAGCCACCCTGTTTTTTACGGAGGCCATCGGCGGTCTTGTGTTTGGCTTGGTAGCCGGCAGTCTGGCTTTCTTTATGCTCAAACACATCGACAACTACCAGGTTGAAGTGCTGATCACCCTGGCACTGGTGACGGGTGGTTACGCCGCTGCGGGACATCTGCATTTGTCGGCCCCCATCGCCATCGTCGTCGCCGGTTTATTAATTGGTAATCACGGTCGGCGTGCGGCGATGTCGGATAAAACCCGCGAGCATTTGGACACTTTCTGGGAGCTGGTTGACGAAATACTCAATGCGGTATTGTTTGTGCTGATCGGGCTCGAGGTGTTGGTGATATCACTGCGCGATGATTATTTACTGGCGGGTGCTCTGGCTATTCCGCTTATCTTATTGGTGCGGCTATTTAGCGTCGGCCTGCCTATAACGCTGATGCGTCCCTTTCGCAGCTTTACCCCCGGCGTGGTGAGTATTTTGACCTGGGCTGGTTTACGGGGCGGTATCTCTGTGGCATTGGCTCTTTCACTACCCAGCGGTGAAATGCGCGATTTACTACTGACCGTGACTTATGTGGTTGTGGTGTTTTCCATCGTCGTGCAGGGTCTTAGTTTGGGGCCGCTGGTGCGACGGCTTACGAGCGCGAAATAAATAAGCGATTTTAGAAACTATTTACAATTGCTGTTGTGTTTGAAGAGCAGGCTAGGACGACTTGTTTTGCTGCTTGCGCATAAAGTCGTCACTTGAGTAATCTGACTTCCTTTAAATAGTAAGTAATAAAAGGAAAGCCTCAATGCCTAAATACAGTGTTGGTCATGTTAATGATATTCCACCGGGACAGCGTAAAGTGACAAAGGTGGAGGGTAATAAAGTCATTGTCTTTCATCTTGATAGTGGCTTTTTTGCGACCGAGGCTAGCTGTCCCCATTTGCGTTTGCCGCTGGGTAAGGGTGACATGTTCGAGGGTGAGGTACTGCAGTGCCCCATCCATCGCGCCAAGTTTTGTGTCAAAAACGGCGACGTTAAGGAGTGGGTCTGTTTTCCCCCGGGTATTCAATTACTCAATGTTGTGCGTGGCGAGAAGGCTTTAAAGACTTATCCGGTGCATATTGATAATGATGAGGTCTTTGTCGAGCTGTAAGTTGTAAACCTCCGCTTAGCCCTCGCTACTGCGCAGCAAACTGAGTGCGGGTCGCTCAAGTGCTCTACGGCTGGCAAGTAGGCCACAAATGGTGACAAGTAATGCCAGTGCCAGTGGTAGGGCTTGCCAGCTCGATAGACTCAGGCCTTGCTGAAATAGCCTTTCATTTAAGGGGTAGAGAGCGAGCAGTGATATAGCCGTTGCGCCCAGGGCGGCACTGCCACTCAAACAGAGAAACTCAATCCAGAGGATGCGCTTAATTAATTGCTGTTTACCGCCGAGTGCACGCAACAGGGCATTGTCTCGGCCTCGTTGTTGCTGTCCGCTTAACAGGCCGGCGGCGAGCACAAGTAGTGCAGAAAACATCAGCAGGGCACCCAGCAGGGCGCTAGCCTGGCTTGCCTGGGCCATAATTTCCTGGGCTTTATCAAGCAGGCTTTTGACGTCGAGCAAGGTGATGTGGGGCAATTCATTAAGCAATTCGGCGAGACGCTCACCGTCCCCCTCGGGCAGCCAGAAACTGGTTATCCAGGTAATATCTTGTGCGACGAACTCACCGCTGGCGAAAATAAAATAAAAATTGGGTTCGAAACTATTCCAGTCCACTTCACGCAAGCTGCCAATGGTGGCATTAAGTATGCCCTGGCTGGTAACAAACTCGAGTTTATCGCCCAGTTTTAACCCCAGTCTGTCGGCTATTTCCTGTTCAACGGAAACACTGTGAATCGTTGTCTTCGTTGTCTTCGTTGTCTTAGCTAGTGCTAAATCGAGTGCAGTTTCGCCATGCCATTGGCCGCTGTTAATCGCATTACTGGCGGGTAGAACACTAGCCTCGGTGAGTATTAAGTCTCTGTTCAAATGTCGCTGGCTGGATTTATTTTCTTTAGTGACTGCTTCACGTACCGGTACAGCATTGATGGTGCTGAGGCGACCGCGAACCACAGGGTAGAGTGGCTGGGCGATGGCGTCATACTGCTTAAGCCATTGCTCGAAGGTGGACATGTCACGCTCAAATAAGTTGAGTACAAAGTGGTTGGGTGCCTGAGCGGGTAGACGCGTGCGCCAGTCGTTAAGCAGTTGTGAGCCGGTTTGTCCGGCGAGTGCCAGCACTGCCATCGCCAAGGTCAGTGATACCAGCAGGGGTAGGGTCAAGGCTGGGCGGCGACTGAGTCGGCGAATGGCCAGCCGGGCGGCCAATGGTAGGCGTGTACGGAGCAGATCAAGCCCTTTAATTAAAGGCCAGAGTGAAACCGGTAGCAGTACGCCGAGGCCGGCAATTAAGCCGAGTACTTTGCCAAGCTCAGCGAGTGATTCGGTGAGTAAGCTGGCCAATAATACCGGGGCGCTGAGGGCGGCGAGCAATTCGATATTGGTACTGAGTAGGCTGCTTTGCTGTCGCGGGCGCAGTACTTCAATAGCGGGCACACGCACCAGTGCGCTGAGCCGGGGCAGGGCAAAGGCCAGCCACAGTAGCAGCGGGGCGAATAGGGCGCTGAACCATTCGAAGGGGCTGGCGGAGCCTATATACCCCGCGCCCGTGTTTGTACCTACACCACCCATCGTGGTCATAATAATGGCGGCGCCCAGTGTGCTGCCGATAACGACAGCAGGCAGCACGGCGAGAAACTCCCAGCCCAGAAGTCGTGCCATCACCTGGTAGCGACTGGCGCCAAAGCTGCGTAATAGTCCTGCCAGTTTTGCCCGCCGGCGTACCCGTTGTGAGGTGGCCAGATAAATGGCCGCGCCACAGAGCAAGCTGATTAAGAGTACGGCAAGGTTTGCCCACAGGCTGAGTTGGCGCAGGGGGCCCATGCTGCGCAGTGCGGCGTCGTCGACGGTTTCCAGCGTTTGGTCGGGGCGCAAGTTTTTATCCAGTTCAAGCCCCAACTTTTTCATGGCCTCAAGATCGCCGGCGACCACGCTTTGTTGACGAATACGAGTGCCGGGGCCCATTACGCCCGTCGCTTCAAGGTCGGCACTGTTGATCACAATACGCGGATTCATACTGTAAAAACCGGCATTTTGATCGGGTAACTGGCGAATAATGGCGCTGATTTCGAGAGCTTTGTTACCGACAGTAAGCGTTGTGCCGACGTTAATGTTTAAGCGGTCTATCACCTGGTCGGCGACCCAGACGCGGCCCGGGGCTGGGCCGTGTTCTTGTGCGTGCTCATCGGCAAAACGATTTTTAGCGAGTTGTATGTGTCCGTAGAGGGGGTAGGCATTGTCGACTGCGCGGGCGCTGACTAAGAGCAATACATCCTGGTGTACCAGCACGGTGGAGAAATCGATAATTTGCGATACCTGTAATCCCGCCATTTTTGCGAGTTGTTCAGGCTCTGGGGTACGACTGCTCGCGAGTACCAAATCACCACCCAGTGCTTCGGCGGTGCTAATACTAAAGCGCTGTTCTAGCTCGGCGCGCAGGAATATAACGGCGCTCAATGCGAAGGCGGCGATAGCCAGTGCCAGGGCCAGTAGTTGAAAACTGTGATCCCGCCAGGGGCGAAAAAGTTTACTCATGACAAATGGGTTTGATGTATGGATTTTTCGATGACGGATTCTTCGACAGGCTTTCCGTCAGTAAAGGTTTTATTGATGATTTTGCCTTCGTGCAACTCCAGGTGGCGCTGACAGCGGTTGGCCAGCTGAGGGTCGTGGGTGACCAATACCAGTGCCGCACCACTGCTCTGATTTAACTCAAACAACAGATCAATGACGCGCTTGCCGTTGGCGTGGTCGAGACTGCCGGTGGGCTCATCGGCAAAGAGTAGTCGGGGCTGCACCGCAAAGGCACGAGTCAGGGCAACGCGCTGTTGTTCGCCACCAGACAAGGTCGCCGGAAAATGGCGCATGCGATGTGAGAGCCCGACGCGTTCAAGCCAGTCTTTGGCGATGGCGGCGGGCTTGTCCCGGCCAGCAAGTTCCAGGGGCAGCATGACGTTTTCAAGTACATTCATATCGGCCACCAGGTGAAACTCCTGAAACACAAAGGCGCAGGTGGCGCCGCGATGACTGGCGCGTTGATCTTCACTGAGTGAGCTAAAAGTATTGCCATTCAGGTGTATTTCACCCGCCGTGGGTGTGTCGAGTCCGGCGAGCAGGCCGAGCAGTGTTGTTTTGCCGCTACCGGATGGCCCGGTAATGGCGAGGCTTTCGCCGACAGATAGCGTAAAATCAATATTTTCAAGCAGAGTGAGTTCCCCCTCTGGCCCCTGCACACACTTGGTAATGTTGCTGACTTCAAGCAGGGGTGCTGTCTGCTGAGGCATGTCAGACGGGGGGGCGGCAGACGTAGGGGATGACTTCATGGGCTATCGGGTCCTGGTAATAGCATTATTTTTTTACGGGCTTTTGTTCGGGCCTGGTTTATTGGCCAGCGAATATCAGCAGCTTGGCCGTAGTCATGGGGTGCTCGTGCTGGGGGATAGTATCAGCGCAGCCTATGGAATAGACAAGCGCGATGGCTGGGTAGCTCTGCTGGCGCGGCGTCTCGAGTCCCAGTGTCCGCGGGTCAAGATTCACAATGCTTCAGTCAGTGGCGAGACTAGCGCTGGTGGTCTCGCGCGTTTACCGGGTCTGCTGGCGGCCCATCAGCCCCGCCTGCTGGTTATTGAGCTTGGCGGAAACGACGGCCTGCGTGGTTTGTCGCCTCAGCAAATGGGCAAAAACTTGAGGCAAATGGTTACTCTTGCCGAAGGGGGCGGAGCGCAGGTTGCGCTGCTGGGCATGTTGATGCCGCCGAATCTTGGTGCGGCCTATGTGCGACTTTTCGAGCAGGCTATGGAGAATGTTGGCGAAGATGAGTCGGTATTTTTCCAGGCGTTTTTTCTGCAAGACGTGGCAGGCAACCGTGACTTGATTCAAGCGGATGGCCTGCATCCGACGGCTGCAGCACAGCCGCGCTTACTCGACAATGCTTGGCAGCTGTTGGAAAAACCGCTGGCAGAAATCTGTCAGGCCAGAACGGGTGTTACCAAGCGGTAAGGCCAGCTTGGCCTGAGCAGTTTGCATGATCGAAAGGGCTTATTGAATTAGCGCGTACTGAATTAAAGACGCTACTGTATGAGTGATAAGAATTCGCTACGCGTCGACTGATTGCTGCGGAACACACCGAGCATGGCCGAGGTTTTCATACTTGAATTTTGCTTCTCGACACCGCGCATCATCATGCACATGTGCTTGGCTTCAATGATGACAGCAACGCCGAGGGCGCCGGTGATCTCTTCAATGGTATTGGCGATTTGGGTGGCGAGGTTTTCCTGTATTTGCAGGCGCCGGGCGTACATATCGACAATGCGGGCGATTTTCGACAAGCCAATCACCTTGCCGTCGGGAATATAGGCGACGTGACAAACCCCGACAAAGGGCAGCAGGTGGTGCTCGCACAGGGAGTAGAGCTCAATGTCTTTGACGATGACCATTTCGCTGGAATCGCTGGGGAAGAGGGCGTCGTTGACCACCTCATCAAGGTCGAGGTGGTAACCCTCGGTAAGAAATTTAAAGGCTTTTGCGGCGCGCTTGGGCGTGTCAACCAGGCCGGGGCGGCTCAGATCTTCGCCGATGGCCTCTATAATTTTGGCGTATTGCTCTTCCATAGTTCTGTCCGATCTCAATAGTGAAATTCTTCGTTATAATTAACTGGCCACCCTTTGCGATTATTCTACAGGGCTCAAAAGCACGTATAAATAAAAGTGCTATTAAATAAGGGCTATTCAGTCTAGCTAGACTAATCTTTTTTAGTTGAGGGGATTATAATGGCCGCCTCCGGGAAATTACAGCGATGGTTGTTACCATCGATTATTAAGGCGAATCCACAACTTGAAAGCATCATCCACTATGACGGCGAATACGATGGCGAAAATCACCCCAGAACTGGTCGACCACCTGTATAGCGTACGCGACTACATCCGTTTTGGCGCCAGTCGTTTTAACGAAGCGGCGTTGTATTTTGGCCACGGCAGCGATAATGCCTGGGATGACGCCTTGGCGCTGGTGCTTCACGCCTTGCATTTGGGTCAGCAAGGCCGTGAGCAAATACTCGATGCGCGTCTGACACCCGGTGAGGGCAGGGCGATATTGGCGCTGTTTATTCGCCGCATTGAGGGTCGCATACCGGTACCTTATTTAACCGGGGAGGCCTGGTTTGCCGGTCTTAAATTTAAGGTCGATGAAAGAGTGCTGATCCCGCGCTCACCCATTGCCGAGTTGATAGAGGCGGGTTTTTCACCCTGGCTGGCGGACGAGCCTGCGGCGATTCTCGATCTTTGTACCGGCGGTGGTTGCATTGGTATCGGCTGTGCCTATGCCTTTCCCGCTGTGCAGGTGGTGCTCAGTGATATTTCTGCCGCTGCCCTGGTGGTTGCCGGTGAGAACATTGTGCAGCATGAGCTGGCCTCGCGAGTGACAGCGGTGGAGTCCGATCTGTTTACAGGTATTGATCAACGCTTTGATCTTATCGTCTCCAACCCGCCCTATGTCGATGCGGTGGACTACGTGGCAATGCCCCCGGAGTATCATCGAGAACCCGCACTGGCGCTTGAGTCGGGAAATGATGGCCTCGACTTTACCCGACGACTGTTGCGTGAAGCGGCTGCCTACCTTAATGAAAACGGTGTGCTGGTGGTTGAAGTTGGCAATAGCGCCGTGCATCTGGAAGACGCCTTCCCCGATGTGCCCTTCACCTGGTTAGAGTTTGAGCGTGGTGGCTACGGCGTTTTCGTCCTCACGCGGGCAGAGTTGGTTGCCCATGCTACAAATTTTGCCTAAGCGCCAAGCCCCATTTTGTAGACGCTGGGTTTATAATAGCTACGCAATTTTCACGCACTAAATAACTTGGAGTTACCCTTGCCGGGCAATACTTTTGGAAAACTGTTTACCGTTACCACCTTTGGCGAGAGTCACGGGCCTGCTCTGGGCTGCATTATTGATGGTTGCCCCCCGGGCTTGTCGATTTGTGAAGCCGACTTACAGGTTGACCTCGACCGACGCAAACCCGGTCAGTCGCGCTATACCACTCAGCGGCGTGAGGCTGACCAGGTGCGCATACTGTCCGGCGTTTTCGAGGGTAAGACTACGGGCACCTCTATTGGCCTATTGATTGAAAATACCGATCAACGCTCCAAAGATTACGGCGACATTAAAGACATGTTCCGCCCGGCCCACGCCGATTACAGCTATTTTCAAAAGTACGGCGTGCGCGATTATCGCGGCGGCGGTCGCTCATCCGCTCGCGAAACGGCGATGCGTGTCGCCGCTGGCGGCATCGCTAAAAAATACCTGGCCGAGACCCTGGGCATTAGCGTGCGCGGTTACTTAAGCCAGCTCGGCCCCATCACTATCGACAAGGTCGACTGGGATGAAGTCGACAACAACCCCTTCTTTTGCCCCGATGCCGACAAGGTTGAGGAAATGGCAGCCTATATGCGGGCCCTTTCAAAAGAGGGTAATTCCATCGGCGCCAAACTCACTGTTGTTGCAGAGGGTGTGTCACCGGGTTTAGGTGAGCCAGTATTTGATCGACTCGATGCCGATATTGCCGGTGCTTTAATGGGCATCAATGCGGTTAAGGGTGTGGAGATTGGTGACGGCTTTGCCAGCGTCGAACAAAAAGGTACCGAGCACCGCGATGAGATGAGCCCCGAGGGCTTTTTGTCGAATCATGCCGGCGGCATTGTTGGCGGCATCGCCACTGGGCAGCGTATTGTTGCTCACCTCGCGCTAAAGCCGACCTCCAGCATTCGCTTGCCGGGGCAGTCGGTGAATGTGCGCGGCGAGTCGGTTGAGGTTTCAACCACCGGACGCCACGACCCCTGCGTTGGCATTCGCGCCACGCCTATTGCTGAAGCTATGCTGGCACTGGTGTTGATGGACCATGCTCTGCGCCATCGTGGGCAGAATCAGGATGTCGATAGCCAGCTCAAGCCATTGCCGCCTGAAGTTGATCCTGGGGTTTGCGAGTAATTGTCGACAGCCAAAGGTTCGCCGGGATCGTCACCAGAGCAAAGTAATCTAGCACTACCGTACTGGCGGCTTTCCGGGTTTTATTTTTTCTATTTTGCCCTGCTGGGTGGCATGTATCCTTACTGGCCGTTGTATTTACAGCACCTGGGTTTTACCCCTGAGCGAATAGGGCTGCTATTAGCAGTGCCGATGATCACCAAATTGATCGCACCCAATCTCTGGGCCTGGCTGGGTGATGTTACTGGCCGCCGTTTGACGATTCTTCGCCTCGGCTCCTTTCTCGGTTTATTGTGTTTTTTAGGCATCACCATCAACCAGAGTTTTTACTGGTTGGCCGTCGTCATCGGCGGCTATAGCTTTTTCTGGAATGCCATTCTGCCCCAGTACGAAGTGATCACCCTGGGCTTTTTAAAAGATAAACCCGAGCGCTATAGCCTGGTGCGGGTATGGGGCTCGATCGGTTTTATTCTCGCGGTGCTCGGTGGCGGCTATTATTTCGAGCACCTCAGTATTGAACTTTTCCCCTGGGTGGGTATTGGTCTGTTGGCCTGTATTTTTATTAGTAGTTTATTAATCCCCCCGTCGAGTGAAGAGGTGCGTGAGCACAAGCGTGAAAGCCTTTGGCAGATAGTGCGTCAGCCAACGGTGATTGCCTTCTTAATTGCCGGTACTTTGCTGCAAATGGCCCACGGCGCTTACTACAGTTTTTTTAGTATTTATCTTGAAGAAATGGGTTTTTCCCGTACCGCCATCGGCTTCTTATGGTCCATCGGTGTGGTCGCTGAAGTCTTTATTTTTATGGTAATGCACACACTTTTACTCAAGCTCGGCGTGCGCTTTGTGCTTATCGCCAGCCTGCTACTGGCGGCGCTGCGCTGGTACATGATTGGCAATGGCAGTGAGTGGCTGTGGCTGCTGATACTCGCCCAATGTTTACATGCCTTTACCTTTGGTACCTTTCACGCGGCGTCGATAGAATCCATACGTCGTCTGTTTAAGGGAGGCACGCAGGCGGGCGGGCAGGCGCTGTACGGGGCAATTAGCTTTGGTATTGGCGGTGCTAGCGGTTCTTATTTAGCCGGTCATTTTTGGGAGCAGGGTGCGACACAAATATTTAATGTCGCCTCGGGACTTTGCCTCTTGGCTGCCTTAGTGGCCTGGTATGGCTTCCGAGATCCACGCTTACATCGTAGTGTTAGTGGTGCGTAAATAATTGTGCCGTCTTTATATTTCAAGCTGTTGGAGAATCATTGATGAAACGACTGAGGCCCTTATTTTTTATCTTGGTTTTTATTTTTAGCACACTGCCAGTGTTGGCGGAAAATGCGGGCACCTCGGTCGATAAGCGCGAGGTGCTGGCACTCACACCCATGCAGCGGGAACACGTGCTCGGTGAAATGCGCGCTTTGTTATCAGGGGTGCAGAATATTCTTGGCGCATTGGCTGAAAATGATATGAAGGCCGTCGCCGAAATTGCCCGCCCACTGGGTCGTAGTATGGCGGGTAAGGCAGAAGATCATCTCAAGGGTGTATTGCCCAAGTACTTCATGCAGTTGGGTATGGATGTGCATCATGATTTTGACCGCATAGCCACGCTTGCAGAGTCGGGTGCTGATAGTAAAGCCGTGCTGCGTGAATTAAGTCGCTCAATGAAGAAGTGCCAAGCCTGCCATGCACACTATCAAATCTACCCTTTGAAAAGCAGTGGTAGGGAAGGGAAAAGCTCACATCAAGGCCATTGAGGGATGGGAGCCGTCTCTAACTTAGAGGTTCAGTTGCTACAGCGGCTTAAGGTGTTTTCATCGCGGTGATTAAAAATCTTGCCGTAGATATCGAGTACCGTTGTCTCTTTGTAACGCAATGTTGTGGCTTCGATATTTATCTGATGTTCAAAGCCGATGGTTTTTGCCTTGTCACGCATAAAGGGCGACTGAATAATTGACCAGTCGGGGTCGTCAATTTTAGCGCCAACCTTTAGCTCAACACTTTCTTTTGATGCGGGATTAGCCGTGTAACTACCCCCTGCGAGAATGCCCACGGCGCGGGGTACGAACAGGGAGTGCATAATAACGTTCTGTGCGGCATCCCACATCCAGTAGCCGGCTTCATCATGAAATACGGCGTCGTCACTAAGCCGCTTCACCACCTGATGGTAGCGTAATACAGCCAAGATCTGCTGTCCGGCATTAGTGACGGTGCCCGCCTCTGTAAAGTCTAGTGTTTCGTAATAGGGCGTGCTTTTTCCCCCATCCGGCTCAGGTGCAAGGTCGGTACCTTTTTTGCCCTCCCAGTGACCAATCAGTGGTTGAAGTGGGCCGTAGTCAATTTCATTGCCGTTATCACTCATGGTTTGTCGGCGCCCTGATTTGTGGGTAAGTTTTTATTGTAGAACCTATTTTCAGTCTAGAATTGATTCCGGGCAAAAATAAAATGATTGGAGATTGCAGTGCTAGAATATCCCTCAAACAACGTATTCGTTGCTCAATAATTGACGGTTCAAGGATGTCCGTATTCAAAAAACAAGCGCAGCCTGTAATACAAGGTTTTTGAGAGGGTAAGATAATGACAGATCAACCCAACGCGGGAATGGCTGAATTCTGGAACGGCAACGGTGGCAAAAACTGGGTCAGCCGGGCGGCGAGACTTGAGGCCAGCTTAAGACCTTTTGGTCAGCAGGCAATGGCTGCCGGGGCCATTGAGGCAGGGCAACGAATTCTAGATATTGGTTTTGGTTGTGGCGACAGTAGCATTGAAATGGCCGGCAAAGTGGGGCCCCAGGGGCAGGTACATGGGGTAGATATTTCTGTTGCCATGGTTGAGGCGGCAGAAAATAAAGCGGCAAAAAAAGGTGTTGCCAACGCCTCCTTTGAATGTGCCGATGCACAGACAAAGACCTTTACCAGCAATAGCTACGATCTGGTTTTTTCTCGTTTTGGTGTGATGTTTTTTGACGATCCCATTGCGGCCTTCAAAAATATTTACTCGTCCCTAAAGCCGGGCGGCCAGCTCGCCTTTATTTGCTGGGCTCCGCGTGACCAAAATGCCTGGGTGGGTTTGCCATTACAGGTCGTTGCCAAACACCTGGCTTTGCCTGCACCACCGGGTAGTGATGAACCGGGGCCTTTTTCGCTCAGTGAAGAGCCTCGTATTAGTGGCATTCTTGGCGCAGCGGGCTTTACCAATATTGCCGTCGATTTATTTCAAACACCCTTTGTCTTGGGTGAGCATGTTGGCGAGGCGCTGAGTTTTCTTATGGAGTTGTCGCCGTCGGGTGGCGCCATCAATAACGCAGAAGCGGATGAACCTACCCGGGCACGGATTGCCCTTGATATGGCGGAGTTGCTTAAATCATACGAGAGCGACAAGGGCGTTAGTATGAATGCAGCGGCCTTACTGGTTACTGCGCACAAGGCAGTTTAAAGTAGTCGATAAGATCTAAAATTTTAATAATAAAGGGGGTAACAAAATGAATGAATCCACAACGAAGGACACTCAAAATAATCAACCCTCGGGCTATACACCGCCCAAGGTCTGGACATGGGACGCCGAAAGCGGTGGACGTTGGGCGAGCATTAATCGACCCATAGCGGGCTCCACCCATGAAAAGCCTCTACCCGTAGGGCAACAGCCGATACAGCTTTATTCCCTTGGCACGCCGAACGGCGTAAAAGTGACGGTGATGTTGGAGGAGTTGCTGGCCCTGGGTAAGACTGGGGTTGAATACGATGCCTTTTTAATTGACATCAGCGAGGGTGAACAATTTGGTAGTGGCTTTGTTGAAGTGAACCCAAATTCTAAAATTCCCGCCATGGTCGATCAAAGTACAGGGCTGCCAACGCGAATTTTTGAATCCGGTGCCATGCTGCTGTATTTGGCGGAAAAGTTTGACGCTCTATTGCCCTCAGATCCGGCAAATCGAGCGGAATGTTTGTCGTGGCTATTTTGGCAAATGGGCAGCGCCCCTTATTTGGGAGGCGGCTTCGGCCATTTTTACGCCTATGCCCCGATCAAAATTGAATACAGTATTGACCGCTATGCCATGGAGGTAAAGCGTCAACTGGATGTGCTCGATCATCATTTGTCGGATAAAGAATATATGTGTGGTGATGATTACACCATCGCCGATATTGCCATTTGGCCCTGGTATGGCCTACTGGTAGTGGACGGTATTTATGACGCCTGTGAATTTCTCAGTACAGATTCTTATATTCATCTTAAGCGATGGGCGGAAAATGTGGCTGCACGAAAGGCCGTGCAACGTGGAAGAATGGTGAATTGTACCTGGGGGCCTTTAGAGGGCCAGCTTCATGAGCGGCACAATGCCAGTGACTTCGAGAACAAAACTCAGGACAAGATTGAATCATAGAGAGCAGTTTATTTTTTTTCATAAAAGGAAATAACAAGGACTAAAAACGGAAATGACATACATTCTTTATGAAACACCCGAAGACGGCAAATGCCCAGGACACACAGTTTCTCTACGAATTAAATGCGGCTTTTGATCGCGCCGCCCACGACGGATGATATCCACGTAATTATTCTCGCAGCCAATGGCAAGCACTTTTCTTCCGGTCACGACCTGGGCGAACAGGATTGGTACGAAAACATGGGTAAGCACGACACAGTAGCGCCCTTGTGTGGCTTTACCTGTGAAGGTGCCGAAGCACAAATGAGCCGCGAGGAGGAAATCTATCTCGGCTTTAGTGAGCGCTGGTGCAATATTCCCAAGCCGACCATCGCAGCCGTGCAGGGTAAATGTATTGCCGGCGGCCTGATGCTGGCCTGGCCCTGCGATATTATTATTGCCACGGATGATGCAAGCTTTACCGTCCCCACAGTGAGCTTCGGCGTTAGTGGTATTGAGCACTTTACCCACTTTTGGGAGGTTGGTGCGCGCAAGGCCAAGGACATGCTATTTACCTCCGATGCCATTCTTGCCGATGACGCCCTGCGTTTAGGCATGGTCAATCAAGTGGTATCGCGAGATGAACTGGAAGAAGCAACGCGGGTGATGGTACGTAAAATTGCCGCTAAATCGCGCTTTGCCCTTAAGTTAACGAAAAAGGCCATTAACGCCTGCCAAGATGCTCAGGGCCGTGAGCTGGCCCATATCGACTGGTTGTGAAGCTTTACGATACGCTTTTGGACGCCAGTAGCTTGCCTGAAGCAACACGAAAGGCGCTCGGTTTGAAGCCTGAATAGCTCAAAGGTAACGCTAGATTAAAACCCCAAGTACATAATAATTAACCGGCCATATTTTGCAGGTCTTTGCCGGAATAGTACTCTAGTACTTGCATTGTTTAATGCCTTGCTTTGGCCCTGCTACTTAAACCGGCTTGCCGATATGAAAAAACTGTTTTATCGTAGGCCAAATATTTGTGCATGGATGTATTGATAATAAATAACGTATGGAGAGTCATGATGAGTCACGTAGCGGTTATAACAGTTAAAAATAATAATGCAGTATTTAAAAATAGCAGTATGGATCACTTTGCCAATGGTGTAGAGATAAGTGACGATGGTCATATCGCCAAAATATGGATAGATGATACTGATGCCGATGTGGCTGTTACAGGGGCTTCAAATGGTGGGGAGCTAAGTATCGCTATTAATACAAACAGTGAGTATGGCGCAGGGCCCTATATACTCGCTAGCGGCAGTTTTTTTGAGCAAACCAGCATTACAAATTTTAAAGGACTTGTCGCGTTTAACATCACATAAGGCTCTGCTCATTGAAAGCAAAATGAATGTTGGATTTGCATATTAAGGAGAATAGCAAAATGAACCATCTAAAAGCATTGCCAGTTTTACGACTTTTCATAAGTGTATTTTTTGTCTTTACGGTGAGTGGGTGTGCCAACACATCATCGAGTAAATACTCTGGCGCCGCTGATGTTGAGCAAGCTGTCAGTAAAGAAACGGCTGATATTATTTTACCTCCCGGCTCCCACCCCAAACAAACCTGCGATACGACTGGCCCAACGGCTTATCAGCCCAGTCTTGCAGAACAGGAGAGGGATCAGCTCTATCAGCTGGTCGCTTATGGCGTAGTTTATAAAGATTGGCAGACTAAAAGTTGGTCCCAAGATGATAGTGAGCCAGCTCGCGGCTATAACATCGGCTCTATTCTCGTCGATACAAGCAAACCCTTAGGTCAGCAAATTGTATGCTGGGCTCGCAATAGCGTTATTACTACCGTCAATAGTACCCAGCATGGAGAAGTTCGCTTAATGACAAACTATCTCTCCAACGCGTCGGTAGCCAGTTTGAAAAACACCTTTAAACTCTATACCACACTGGAGCCTTGTGCCATGTGCGGGGGCATGATGACGCTACAGTCATTGCCGACAACACTGTACGGTCAAACTGACCCAGATTTTGGTGACGGCATTCAGCGTTTAGAGGTGAATACCCATGATCATGGTGGGTTTTGTCCTTATCCTCGCGGCGTATACTCCAATGCAAGCTCGCTGGGCATTCGTGCAAAAATTGATAAGGCCTATAAATCCTGGATGAAAGATAATCAGGGACTGACGGCATGGTTAATCACCGATGAGGCCAAGGAATTATTCGAAGAGTCCATCAATGAATTGAATAATTGGCAAATACAACATTCAGAAAATACAGTAGTTCTGCAACAAGCCCTGAATTATTTAGGGTCAGAAGTGCCTTCTGAATACACTGCGATACCCTATACCGCAGGCTGTTCTGGGCAGTAGTTACAGGTGGCAAATATTGGCAGGGTAGGTAGAGCCGCTATCTAGAAACGAACCAGAACTTTCTGACGATGTAAGGTCTGGTAGGAATCGTAGCTGCCATCCGGTCGATCGCCGTGAGGCTGTATTGATGTGTCTACTTTTGGTGGGTAATTGGGACAGCTAACGCCTCAATAATGGGCCGCGTTGCTGCGAAGCAGCGCTTTTAGCGGTCCAGCCAGCTTGCTGGCGAACATTGATTGACTTGTTAGGCAGTTTTACTCCAATGTTCCATGAATAAATTGCCAAACTCAACAACAGCAAGACCGTCGCATAAAATCTGTGGATGAAATAGTACGGGATTCGTTGCTCCATCGCCATGAGAATGGAGGAATACAAACGATGGCTTTCCTAGTTCGGCCTGTTGCTCGTATGTTTCGTCGAGCTCATCCCACGCCATCGATTTTATTAGATCTATTTTTTGCGACTCTAGCTGGTTGTAGCGTATACCCTCTTCAGGCGTGTACTCAGCGGGCGGTATATACAGCGGAATCCTGTGCGCTAAAGCGTCACGGTATTCTTTAACATAGTCTGTTTGCCAATTTACCGTTGTTTCCGAAGATAGATAGCTTGATAATTCAGGAGGAAGAAATTGCGAGGTGCCATTGCGAAATAAGCCAACCCCGTGTTTTCCACCAACTTCCTCAAGTAAATTATGCCGATGAACAAAAGCCCATGCCCAGTTATCAAAGATTCCGGAGATATTTATCACATAAGCATGTAGGTTGATTTGAACATCATAAAGGTCGTCTCTACTTAAAGGGCGCTCCGTAGTAGGAGGGAATTTATCAAATATGTTTTCGATGGCTTTTTTGATAACACTTAGCCTGCGCGCAACCCCATGCAGAAGCTGTTCTTTAACTAATGAAGCATCATTTTCTTACGCGGAAACAACAATGCTTAAACCTAGATCTTGAAGCCCTTGGCAAACATTAAAGTATTCTTCTCTAAGATTATTTAATAATTCTTCGTTGTAAGTCATATTCTGATTTGGTGCCTAACATTTGTATACTGCGCATGCGCACTTTGCTGAATTTGATATTCGCAAAACACCCGCAAGCCATTGATTTAAAAAGATAATACCAAGCAAGCCAAGCTCCCTGTCGCGCTAAACGCGCATGCGTAGTATGCAACTTCCCACTTGCGCAGTATCCACTCCATAAAATACCCAAGCCACTAATTATTATACATTTTAAAAATACAGCGGAATGATATCGCGCAAGTCCTGGCATGATAACGCGCAACATAGTTGGCTTAGGGTTAATATACTGGCTATTAATACAGTTGTGGTTATGGTGTCTGGCAAGCACATGGCCAGCCTTTTTATTGACAGTGTGCGTACGAATGATTTTAAACACGCCCCGTAAGCCTTGTCATAAACGGCTCGTGAATGATGGCGTAGGGGCGTGTGTGCATAGGATCACCTTGGTGCAGTGCCCGCATGATTCAGTATTTTAAGTGCTTAAGCCTTGAGGCCAATTACTTCTTGATCAATTTAATCCTTAAATTCTGGCTGGCGCTTGTCGATAAAAGCCCCGACGCCCTCGCGGCCATCCCGGCTGCCGGCAAGTGATGAGATGGCTCTGCCCTCTAGCTCCATTTGCGACTCGAGACTTTCAGTGGCACCGGCCAGCATCAGTTTTTTGGTTTCGCCGTAGGCAGTCATTGAGCCTTGCGCCAGTTTGCGTGCCATTGCCATTGCACTTGTCATCAGTTCGTCATCGGGTACTACTTTATTGATCAAACCCCAGTCTAAGGCTTGCTCAGCACTGAGTACGGTATTGAGCAGGGCCATTTCCTTGGCGCGGCGCATGCCTATCATTTTTGCCAGATAAAAGCTGGAGCTGCCATCGGGGGCTAGCCCCGCGTTGGTGTAGGCCATGGTGAACTTTGCTGACTCGGCTGATATGGCGAGATCGGTGGTCAGTGCCAAACTCAGGCCGCCACCGGCTGCGGTGCCGTTGATGGCGGCAATAACGGGTGGTGCCATACGGTTGAATTTGGAAATAGCGCCGTGAAATAGTTGGGTCACCAGCTTTAAATGGCGGGTAATGTTATCGCCCTGCTCGGCAAAATTTTTGAGGCCTCCACCGACGCAGAACATTCGCCCTTTGCCGGTGAGTACCACGGCGCGAATAGCGGGGTCTTCGTCGCAGATGATGGCTTTGTCGAGCAGTTCTTCTACCATGCCGTGTACGACAGGGTTGCCTTCATCCGGGCGGTTGAGCGTGATCAGGCCAACGCCATCGGCGATTTCAAGTGTCATGTGTTTGTCGGGCATATTTAATGCTTCCTGTGACTAAATGAAGAATTAAGGTGATAACTAATTAACGGTACCTTACTTTATGGGGATTTTATTGGGGGCCTTATTTGCCAAGAAAGGCTTTGTATTCCGGTATATCTTCGTCGAGTTGCACGCCGGTGGTATTTAAGACCATGGACACCATGTTGTATTGTCCTACGGCAAAAATAATATCGAGTATTTGTTTTTCGTCGAAATACTCTTCTAGCTCGGCATAGGTGGCGTCACCGATAAAGGCATCGGCGTGTAATTCGTCGGTGGCTTTGATTAGGGTTCGCTCTGCATCGGACCAGTTGGCTGCATTGTCACCTTCGGCAATGGCTTTAATTTCACCATCATTCAAACCGGCGTCGCGGCCGATAAGAATGTGCTGGCCAAATTCATAACCCGACTGGCAGAGCCAGCCGATGCGTAAAATAACAATTTCTCGATCTCTGGGTGCCAGGCTAGAATTAAACATGACGTGATTGGCAAAGCCGAGCCAGGCTTTAAACAGCTCGGGATAGCGAACCAGGGTTTTAATAACGTTAAACACCTTATCGGGTGAGCCAACGCTGGTTTGTAGGTTTTTAATGTCCATGCCCAGAGCCAGGCTTTGTTCTTCCGTCCAGTTTTCAGGTTCAACAGGGGGTATGCGAGGTGTGGTTAGTCTCATTTTTTGCTCCTTATTTTTCTATTTAATGACAGGATTATTGTCTTTATTATTTGGGTAAATTGGTGAAGTCAGCCGGCCGCTTTTCTTTAAAGGCTTGTATGGCTTCTCGGTTGGCGGGTGCGCCCACTAGCTCGGCAAAGGCGGCGGTTTCAAGTTTGCGTGCGACTTTAATGGCGTCGAGGCGAGGTGCAAGCACCAGGTTTTTGGTGTGTACCAGAGATGTGATGGGCATGGCCGCTATTTGCGAGGCGAGCTTTTCGGCTTCTGTCATCAGCTGCTCGGCGCTGGTTTTTTTCCAGGCCAAACCTATTTCGACGGCTTTATCGGCATCAACCCACTCGGCGGTATAAAGAATATGAGCGGCGTTGGCCCAGCCCACGCGTTCGGGTAACAGAAAGGAGTTGCCCGCTTCAACGGTGACACCAAGAGTGGGGAAGGGTGCCTTTAAGCGAGCACTTTCACTGATCAAGACAAAGTCGCAGTGGGGCAGCATGGTCAGGCCAATGCCGACCCCCATGCCGTTAACGGCAGCGATAATCGGCTTGGGGAAGCTGGCCAGGGTGTCGATAAAATAGGGGAAGCCGTGGCGCTTGCCGTCGTTATGCTTGCGTGGCTCGGCCATTTCATCGAGATCCTGCCCGGCGGTAAAGGCGCGGCCAGCGCCGGTAATAATCACCACGGCAATATTGTCGTCCGTGGCGACGCTACTCAGGGCATCGCCAGCACCATCGTATTGCTCGTCATTAAATGCGTTGAGGGCATCGGGGCGGTTGAGCTTAATGGTTAGAGCGCGGTTTTCTTTTTTTAAAATCACGTAAGAGCTTTCTGTCATTGGGTTCCCATGATTATTATTAGTGCTTTGCTATAAAGCCGAGGGCGAGGTTCGGGCTGTAGTGTTTAAACTTCTGTGATTTTGACGTGCTAATTGTTTCTTGTGATTATTTTGTTTGGATCAATTAGAGAGCTTTTTATTATTTTAAGCAAGTGAATGCTAAATGACGAGTGAAGGCGGTGTGGGGTTGTGGCTGAAAGGCTTGGCAGGGTTATGAGTGAGGCTAAAAAGGTTGTAGTGAACAGAGAGAGCCGCGGAAGGCCCTCTTGTTTAGTTGGCCAGCCGTGCTTACATGCCTTCGAGAATAACACCGAGTTTGGCAGCGTCAGGGCGAGACAAGGTAATGCCATCGGGGTGTTCTTCACGCGCAGGAAGGTTGCTATCGACTGGTTGAACGTCAGCATCGATAGTGGTAACAATCGAGCCGTTTGCATCTTCGAGTGTGACGTTGCCGTCCAGGTCCATTCGGCCATACAGTTGGCCGGTACTTGATCCGCTCATTTTTAGTTTCCTTGATTGGTGTATTGCTACTGCAATATCAGTTTTAGGTGGGAATGTTAATAATTTTGGAAGACCGATGATAAAGACAGGGGTGGCCTTGGGCAAGTGGTGGATGGATGTACTTTGATACGGATCAAGCCTGTTGCTGTGAGTGAGCTTTTTGTCTAGATCCAAGTGAGCTAAAGCACGGAATTAAAGTCTTAATAACCTTGCCGGCTGGGCCTATTAGCTAGATATTTTGTATTTATCTTCAGTGGATGTGGAGGCGCACGCCGTTGACCTGAGACTGCTTTTTACGCCATAATCTGGCTCTAAATTTTTTAATCTAAGTCGGTGTTTCTAGGGTTTGGTAATGGGTGTTTTTCCCAGTGCCAACGTCAGCTCTAGGGCCTGCTTTAAAACACTTATTAACCCCGTTTATTAACCTTAAGGTAGTTTTACTATGGCAAAATCAAAACAGGAGTCTGGGAAAGATGGCGTTGCCCAGCTAAGTTCCTTTGAACCAACGACTGGTGATGGCAAGAATTCTCAGTCTTATTACGATGAAATAAAGGCAAAATTTGCCGAAGAGCGCGATCTGCGTTTGAACTTTCGGCCCGAAGGCACGGGGCAATTTAACTCCAATCTGGATGGCGATTTAGCCCATTTCGGTGAAGATACCTATAATCGCGATGTCGAACCAAGAGATGCCCTGACCGATACCGTTGACGTGCTCTTCATCGGTGGTGGTTTTTCTGCTCTGCTAACAACTTCACAGTTGCGTGACATTGGTGTTGAAAGTATTCGCATCGTTGAGCGCGGTGCCGACGTTGGCGGAACCTGGTACTGGAACCGCTACCCTGGCGCAGCTTGTGACGTGGTTTCTTACGACTACTTGCCACTGCTTGATGAGATGGACTATGTGCCTAAAGATCGCTATGCCAAGGCACCTGAGATTTACGAGCACTGCCAGGCGATTGCGAAGAAATATAACCTCTACGATCTTGCCGTTTTCCAGACCACTGTTACGACGACAGTCTGGCATGAAGAAGAAAATTTGTGGCATGTGAAAACTGATCGCGGCGATCACATGAAAGCGAAGTTCGTGGTTTGTGCCAATGGCCCCATGTCCAAGCCCAAGCTGGCGAAAATTAAAGGTATTGAGCGTTTTAAAGGACACTCTTTCCATACCTCGCGCTGGGATTATGAGTACACGGGTAAAGACCTTGAGAATTTGAAAGATAAGCGCGTTGCTATTATCGGCACCGGTGCAACGGCCGTTCAGGCTGTTCCTCAGTTGGCGAAGATGGCGAAAGAGCTGTATGTCATTCAGCGCACACCATCGTCTATCGATATTCGCAATGACTGGCCGACCGACCCTAATTGGGCGCGGAAGTTACAGCCCGGTTGGCAGGCCAAGCGTCGTCAGCGCACCATTGACGGGCCTGTTATGACAGAAAAGCAAAAGAAAACCCGCGATGCCATGAGCAAGGAAGAGCGAATTCAGAAGCAGGAAAATGCCAACATCGATTACATGATGTGGATCCATGAGCGCATCGGTGACATCGTTACGGATAAAGCGACGGCTGATGCCTTGAAGCCCTGGTATATGTTCATGTGTAAACGTCCCTGTTTCCACGATGAGTACCTGCCTTCTTTCAACCAGCCCAATGTTCATCTGGTTGATACTAAGGGTAAGGGCATTCACGAAATTACTGAAAAAGGCCCCGTCTTTGAAGGTAAAGAATACGAAGTTGATTTGATTATTTATGCCACGGGCTTTGAGGTACAGAAGACCGGTATTTACAATCAGATTGTTGGTAAGAATGGTCAGGAAATTAATGACAAGTATGAGGATGGCATTCGCACCTTGTTTGGCATTCAGTCTGCTGGTTACCCCAACATGTTTATCATGGCGGGCTACCAGGCTTCCTTCCAGTTCAACATTACCGATGTTTTGCAGGTGCAGGGTGGGCGTATTGCGGCGTGTATTGACTATGCGCGTAAGAACAACTGTAAGTCTATCGATATCACCCCAGAAATTGAGGAGTGGTGGGTACAGGAGGTGATTAACAATCGTGGTAAAACAGACCGCAATAAGGACTGTACGCCGGGTTACTACAACTTTGAGGGCGAAGATAATCGCCGTCAGGATGGTACCTACAATGGTGGCTTCAAGCGCTATATCGAGTTAATTGATGAGATGAAAGATAAAATTGGTGATGCTTTTGTTACCACCTAAGTCTCTACCTTCAGTTGGCTAATGAGTCACTGAAATGAAAAAGTGCGGACTGTCATTGACGGCTTCGCGCTTTTTTTTGCCCTCTGGGTTTTGCCCTTGTCGCTCTTTTCCACTGCAATGGGGATTCGAGAAGAGTTAGGTTTCAGGCGGCAATTTCTTGCTTTTCGAGTATGTGTTGCTGATAACTGCGGATAAAGTCTGCTACCTGAGCAGAGGCTTTGGCGCGAAAGTGTCGATGCCAGTACTCGGCTAGGCCGGGGATATCGTCAGCTGAAGGTAGTGCTTTTTCAGTGCGCCGGTAGATCAGCCAGGCGATGGCCGTGGTGTATTTTAGATTACCGATTAATTCACCGTGGGGGTCGCGTATAAAGCTGTGTTGACCGGCCAGGCCGCGAACTAGGCTCGCCAATTCGGGGTGGTGGAGAAGGTATTTATCCCACACGGCGCGGTGGGTATTGGGAGAAATATGGTAGATGCCCAGTAGCCTGTCGCATTTGAGGCTTAGCCCCATACTGGATTCCTGGGCGGCGGTGCCAAGGAGGAGGTTTTCATGGGCGGGCGCCCAGTCATCGATTGTCCTTAATGTGTCACGAACAATTAGCTGGCGAAACTCATCGGCTGCTAAGAGCATGCTTTTCTCCGGGCCTGTCGGTTTATCTCAACAAATCTAACAACTAATTAATGTTTAATTTTTTAACAGCTTAGCATAAAGTTTTCAACCTTTCTTTTAAAAAACATGCGTAACTCGTCACTTCTTTTTTGAATCTTGTCGCGCCACTTCTTTTTATTTTCCTTTCAAGGCGTTTTAAGAGACAACTCCACGTTTCTTCAAGCGCTGAAATAGGGTATAAAACCGCCATGAAAATACCAAAACGTATTAAACCCCTGGTTGAAGATGGCATCGTTGATGAGGTCATTGGCCCGTTAATGAGTGGTAAAGAGGCCGACGTATTTATCGTGCGCTGTGGTCAGCACATTCGCTGTGCCAAGGTCTACAAAGAGGCGGCGAAGCGTAGCTTTAAGCAAGCGGTGAAGTACCAAGAGGGCCGTAAGGTGCGCAACAGCCGTCGCGCCCGGGCCATAGAGAAAGGTTCCAAGTTCGGTCGCAAGCAGCAGGAGGAGGTTTGGCAAAATGCTGAGGTCGATGCCCTCTATCGCCTGGCGAGGGCCGGGGTGCGAGTGCCGGAAGCCTACGGCTGTTTTGACGGCGTGCTGATTATGGAATTGGTGACGGATGGTGAGGGCGATGTCGCGCCGCGTCTCAACGATGTAGCGCTTACTGAGGAGCAGGCTCTGGAAGATCACGCGGTGATGATGCACTACGTGATGTTGATGCTCTGTGCGGGGCTGGTGCACGGTGACTTGTCGGAATTTAATGTGCTTGTCGATGAGTATGGCCCGGTAATTATCGACTTACCCCAGGCCGTTGACGCTGCCGCCAATAATAATGCCGAGGTGATGTTGGCTCGCGATGTCGACAATATCACCCAATACTACGGGCAGTACGCTCCGAAGTTACTGCAAACCCGCTATGCCAAAGAAATATGGGCGCTGTTTGAAGACGGTGGCCTGCACCCAGAAGTGGAGCTTAGTGGCGAGTTTGAGGACGACACCGGATTGGCTGATGTCGATGCGGTGCTACTCGAAATCAAAGAGGCTCTGGCAGAAGAACAAAGTCGTCAGGAGCGCCTGCGGGAGGCAGAAGAAGCCTAAAGAAATGTGGCCTGGTATCACTCTGCATGACTTGCAGCTAATACCGTTTAGTGATCGAGTTTAACTGGCTTTCTTAGGGATTTCGTTCTGCCGTGTTTCGTTTTACTGTCCATGCGCTTGCGCTGAGAACTGCGTGAGGGCCTGGTGGGGCGCCGGGTTTTTGGTGCCTGTGCTCCGGCGGCAATAAAGGCTTGTAAGCGTTCTAGCGCCGCAGTACGGTTTTTCTCCTGAGTTCGGAATTGTTGGGCTTTAATCACCAGCACGCCCTCTTTATTCACCCGGCTATCGCGACTATTCAGCAGACGCTCTTTGACCTCATCAGGCAGTGATGAGCTCTTGATGTTAAAGCGCAGATGCAGGGCGGAAGACACTTTGTTGACATTTTGCCCGCCAGCACCCTGGGCGCGAATAGCCGTGAATTCCACTTCCTGCAGAGGGATGCTGAGTCGAGGGGTGATGATTAACATGGGATTCGGGGCCTGCTTACCACATTAAATCGTCGGGGATTTTGTAATCCGCATAGGGATCATCCTCTTCGACTATCTCAGGGTCTTTATCGGCTTTGAAAATAATGCGCTCGGGGTCGCGTTCAGCGATTCTCTCGGCGACGGGGCTGGGCACGATGATGTATTTATCACCCAGTTTGACAATGGCAACAACACCCCGGCTCAAGCGCCCGGCCTGAGCTGCGTCAACGTAGATACGCTTGATGTGCTTGCCATCGCTGAAGTTGAATTGCTGATCGCCCGTCGCTTCAATGGCATTCATTTCGATGAGTTGTTTTATTTGTGCGGCGAAGGCTTTGCGCTGGACCTTTTCATTACGCTGTTGGTTGAGCAATTTATCTTTAGCCGTTTTGTCAGCTTTGGCCTGGGCCGCCTGCAATTTATTGTCATCGACAGCCACCTGTTTGCTGTGGCGCTGGATTTTATCTTGCTTGCGCTTGGCTTTGACGGCCTGCTTGGCTTTTTTGTTGTCGACTAAGCCGGATTTTTGTAGTTGATCGAGTAGTGAATTGGCCATTAGATCGTAATACAGAATAGGGCAGCTCATTATAATCGAGGTCAGGCTGCGCTGCCTATGAAAAACCTGAATGGTAATTGTCGAGTCGCTTTGTTGTACCAGGCTGGGATTACCTAGCTTGATTGTTTTCTGTATGCTTATTCGTCCATCAATTACAAGCCCAAGACAAAGTGGTGAAATAGCAGGTCTTTGTTAAGGCAAAACCTATAAAAATTCCAGGGAGAAAAGCCATGATTACAGGTATGCCGCGCATTGCCATTGCAGTTCATGATTACCCCGCTGTCGTTAGTTTGTTTAGAGATAAATTCGGTATGCCCGTTATCGATTTATCGAAAAGTAGCACCGCTGAATACGGTGCGGCACTGGGCATGTGCGTGCCCGAGGGTGGCAGCAACATCGAGCTAATGTCGCCTGTCCACATGGATACGCCACTGAGTAAAAGCCTGCAAGGTTTTCTCGATCGCCGGGGCCAGGGCTTGTTTGCCCTGATGCTCGAAGCGCCCTTGCCCGACGATGAGGCGGAAGTGCTGGCACAGCGGGGCCTTAACGTTATGCCTTTAATGCCCGGCGCTTTTGGGCGGGATGTTCACCCCAACTCGACCCATGGGGTGTTGATTCGTGTGTACCCAGTGGATTCCTTTGCGACTAAATATAAGGGCCCGGTTGACAAGCGCGATGGCCCCCGCGTGTCGGGTATTAGTCGTGTCATGATCGCCGTGGAAGATCTGGATCACGCCATCGAGGCTTACGGGACTCAGTTTAATATGGCGATGGACGCAACTTTGCTCGATGCCGAGCGCGGTGTGCGTGCAGCGATTTGTCGTCCCGCATCGGGTGGCGTGATAGAACTGATAGCCGTCGACGATGGGACTCGGCCATTCGCCAAGGCCATCGCCGAGTTTTTGGAAAACCGCCGAGAAGGAATGTATGCACTGGTACTACAGACGAGTGATGTGCCGGCGACGCAGAAAATGCTTGTCGAGCGAGGGCTGGATGTCAATATTTCTGCTGACTCCCCAGATGTACTCGAAGTGGACCAGCAAGCTACATTCGGTGCTTTAATTCGAATTGAGTCTCGGTAGTTCCTGGGGCAGTTGTTTTGTAGAATCATACAATGTGTTTGTTTTATTTTACTGTCACATTTTTGTTACGAATGACGGGATGAAGTCGAAGCATCAAACCCCTTTTCTGGACTTACTCTTTACCTAAAAGCATTGTGTTTTGTACCCTGATAATTAAGAGGTGGTCTGATTTGTTACCACTATTTATTGCCTTAAATGTCGGTTTACTTGTGTGTTATTTCATATATAGTGAATTCAGCCTGAAAATAGTACTTTTCTTGTAGCTGGGATTGTGATTGTGATTTTTTTATTGCTTGCACGATCGCTAGTCATCAATAAAAGTTGCGTTTAACGGCTAAGGACAGCCAGACAACGGCTTAAATAAACAGTTTTTTACTCTTAAAGAGTAAAGCTTAAAAAGGTTTTACAATATGTCTAGTACAACAGGTACGGTGAAATGGTTTAACGCTGATAAAGGTTACGGTTTTATCGAGCAAGAAAACGGCCCCGATGTTTTTGTTCATTTTCGCTCTATTGTTGGTGATGGTTTTAAATCACTGAATGAAGGTCAGCGAGTTGAATTTGATGTGACTCAGGGTCAGAAGGGTCCACAGGCTGAGAACGTAACGCCGCTATAGTTTCACAAGGGTTCTACCAATGGTTCTCTTGTTGATCTAACGGTTCGGGTCGGGCTCTTTTAGCTGACCCGAATTCATCCCTTTTCCATAGAACTGTTATTTTTAAAGTATTCTCCCAGCAGACGGTATTCACTGTCTCTGGGGCTTTTCGCGCGCCATAAAAGCCCAATTTCACGCCAGACCCCACGCTCAGAAAATTCTTTTGTCGAGACATTTTTTGTGCCCGACAATATGCCCTCGTGAATTGCCATTTCAGGCAGTAGTGAAATGCCCACGCCGTTGGCGACCATGGGAACGATGGTGTGCAGGCTGGTGGCTTCAAAGGCCAGTGACAACTGACTACTTTGTAATTTACAGGCTTCCAAAGCGTGGTCGCGCAGGCAGTGACCGTTTTCCAGCAAGAGAATGTCTTGGCCCTGGAGGTCACGGGTTCTCAGCTTCTTGACTTCACCGAGAGGGTGACCCGTGGGGTAGGCCAGTACAAAGGGGTCGTTAAACAAAGGATAACTGGTGGTGTTGTTGACGGGATAGGGCAGGGCCAATAGCAACACATCCAGTTCGCCCTGCAACAGTAAGTTGGCCAGGTTTTCCGACAAATCCTCGCGGATGAGTAATTGTAGGTCGGGAAAATCCTGGTGCAGGGTGGGTAGCACCTTGGGCAGAATAAAGGGCGCTATTGTGGGGATGATGCCGATCCGCACCGGGTTACTGAGGGGTGTTTGCGCTTGGACAGCGTCCTCTTTAAGCGCTTCGATATCGCTGAGAATATGTTGCGAACGGGCAACGATTTTTTGGCCGATATCGGTAATCAACACCTGTTTATTACTGCGTTCTAGCAGGGCGGCGCCGAGTGCCTGTTCGAGTTCATTGATACCGGCACTGAGGGTTGACTGAGTGACGAAACAGGCTTTGGCGGCTTTGCCAAAATGCAGGCTTTGCGCCACGGCACAGAGGTAGCGGAGTTGTTTAAGAGTAGGTTGCGATGCCATTGAAAAAACCGATCAGTTGATATCAAAAAATTCATTTTACCGATTGTAGGCCGGGGGATATTGTGCCGCAAGTTCATTAAAGAGCTGGTATGCTGATAGGGCTACATAAGAGCTTTATCTCTGAATAACAACTGAAAGGAGAATGTTGATGTCATTAAAAGACACGCAAACCGAACAGAATTTAAAAGATGCCTTTGCGGGTGAATCCCAGGCTAACCGTCGCTACTTGTACTTCGCCGCCAAAGCGGACGTTGAAGGCTACAACGACGTCGCCTCTGTTTTTCGTTCCACCGCTGAAGGTGAAACTGGACATGCTCACGGCCACCTTGAGTATCTTGAAGAGACAGGTGATCCCGCCACAGGCCTGCCCATCGGAGCTACTTCAGATAACTTGAAAGCTGCAGTTGCTGGCGAGACTCACGAGTACACAGACATGTACCCGGGTATGACCAAAACGGCTCGTGAAGAAGGCTTTGACGAGATTGCCGACTGGTTTGAGACGCTGGGTAAAGCGGAGCGTAGCCACGCCAACCGCTTCCAGAAAGCGCTCGATACCCTCGACGACTAAGATCACTTTAAGGCTGGCTAGTGTCTCTATACTAGCGAGTTTTTAGCTGATCGATGACAGGGCTTTGGTGTGATGCCAAGGCCCTGTATTTTTTTGAGGCTCAGATCCACAGTTAGATTGATGGGCAGTATGGTCGCTTTACATTATTACGCTTTACACAGGGGAAGAAAATGCGCGAAGGTAGTCTGGAAGCGCCAACACGACATCCACTCGATTGGCAGTCGGAGTCATTTTGGGATAAACAAGATCTCGAGACAGAGCTTGAGCGCGTCTACGATATTTGCCACGGTTGCCGTCGCTGTGTGAGCTTATGTGATTCCTTTCCGACCCTCTTCGACCTGGTTGATGAGTCAGAGACCCTGGAGGTCGATGGCATTGATAAGGGCGATTACAACAAGGTCGTCGATCAGTGCTTTATGTGTGACATGTGTTACATGAGTAAGTGCCCCTATGTGCCGCCCCACGAATGGAATATTGATTTTCCCCATTTGATGCTGCGTGCCAAAGCCCATAAATTCAAAGAGCAGGGTGCCTCTTTCCGCGATAAGACGCTGACGAATACGGATGCCGTGGGTAAGCTCGCCACCATCCCACTGGTGGATATTACGGTTAACGCCCTCAATAGTAACAAGTTGTTTAGAAAGGCCTTTCAGTCGGCGATGGGTGTGCACAAAGACGCACCAATTCCGCGCTACCACAGTAAAACCTTGCGTAAATCGGTCAAAAACCTCGTCGATACTATTAGCCCCAAAGCCGTGGGTGATACCACTGGCAAAGTGGCCTTGTACGCCACGTGTTACGGCAACTACAACAGTCCGGAGTTGGGTGAAGATTTTTACCGCGTATTCCAGCACAACAATATTCATATTGAATTGGTGCCTAAAGAGCAGTGCTGTGGCATGCCGAAACTTGAGCTCGGCGATCTCGACGCTGTCGCTCGCGCTAAAGAAGCGAACATCCCGGTGCTGGCAAAATTGGTTGATGAAGGCTTCGACCTTATCGCCCCGGTGCCGTCCTGCGTGCTGATGTATAAGCAGGAACTACCTTTAATGTTCCCCGATGATGCGGACGTGCAAAAGGTCAAAGAAGCTTTTTATGACCCCTTTGAATATCTCCATTTGCGCCATAAAAAGGGTGAGTTCAATACGGAGTTTGTTCGTAGTCTGGACAATATTAGCTATCACGTGGCCTGCCATCTGCGGGTACAAAATATCGGCATGAAAACCCGCGATATCCTTGCTTTAGTGCCCGACACAACAATACACCCACAGCAGCGTTGCTCCGGTCACGATGGCACCTATGCAGTGAAAGAAGAAACCTACGACAAGGCGGTGAAAATTGCCCGTCCGGTGGTGCGTAAAGTGAACGCATTGAAGTCCGAACATTTATCCAGCGATTGCCCGATGGCGGCAGCGCATATCGCGGATCTGGCTGAAACTGGTGAAAAGCCCGAACATCCCATGACACTGTTACGTATGGCCTACGGCATTTAGGAGTAGAGAGTGAAGAAGTTAAGCAGACAGGATTTATGGTCGCTGGAAGAGTATTCCGAGCGTCGCGTGCAGTTTCGCAATGAGGTAATGGCTCACAAAAAGAATCGCCAGGTGGCCCTGGGTGATCACGCCCGCCTCTATTTCGAAGACCCAACAACCATTCGTTATCAAGTTCAAGAAATGTTGCGCATTGAAAAAATCTTCGAAGCAGCTGCCATTCAGGAAGAGCTTGATGCCTACAATCCGCTGATAGGTGATGGCAGCAACTGGAAGGCGACTTTCATGCTCGAATATGCCGACCCTGATGAACGTGCTGTTGCACTAACTCGTTTGCTGGGTATAGAGGACAAAGTCTGGGTACAGGTAGGTGATGCTGACAAAGTTTATGCCATTGCCGACGAAGACATGGACAGAGAAAACGATGTTAAAACCTCTGCCGTACATTTTATGCGTTTCGAGTTAAGCGTTAATATGGTCGCAGAATTGAAGACGGGTGCACAGTTGCAGATGGGCGTTGATCACGCCAACTATCCTATGTCAGCTGTGACCGTTAAGCCTGAAGTGAGTCAGTCTCTGGCGA
This sequence comes from Candidatus Reddybacter sp., assembly GCA_041277045.1. Classification (GTDB taxonomy): domain Bacteria; phylum Pseudomonadota; class Gammaproteobacteria; order Pseudomonadales; family Porticoccaceae; genus Reddybacter. Next base: position 244,366 of record JBGFSY010000003.1, read on the forward strand.
GCGATCTGGATGATGTTTCAATTAACTAATCAGTTGCCTTTCTCAAGCCCCTTCGGTGATGGGGGTTTGGGACGCAAGTTTGTAATAAGACCAATTAGATCAAAATAGGCCTGCCTTAATTTAGTCCCCCGCGCGATTAATACCATCTCGTGTGTCATAACTGATGCTTGAATTGATAAGTATTTTGTCTAAACCTTTACCACTTTCATTTCGGCAACCCTCAATTTACTCAACTACAGTTAAATAGATATTGATATTTATGTGTGGTTAAAAGGTATAAAAGGGGATAGCTAATGGATCGATATTTTTTTATCAGTGGTGATCTTGACGATATGGACAGGGTTGAAAAGGAACTTGAAAATGCCGGTTTGACCACTGCGCAGATACATGTTCTGAGCAAGGATGATGAGGGTGTGGCGCGTCGTGGCTTGCATGAAGTGCACGCCTTTATGAAAACAGATGTTGTTCGCTCAGGGCTGAAAGGTGCCATTCTTGGTGTGGGTGCAGCAATTACAGTACTGCTTTTCGCGCACTATTCCTCGGCATACGAAAATATTGGTTGGCTGCCCTTTATTTTCTTATCGATTGTCTTGCTGGGCTTCTGCACCTGGGAGGGTGGCTTCTTTGGTTTTCAGGTGCCGAATGCTCAGTTCAAGCAATTTGAGGAGGTGCTTACTCAGGGCTGGCATGTGTTCTTTGTTGATGTTAACGAGCACCAGTTGCCGGTATTACAAGGTGTAACGGATCAACATCGGGGTTTAAAACCTGCAGGTATCGGTAGTTCATCACCTCATTGGGTGATCGGTTGGCAGAATAATTTCAAGAAATTTGTGCATTGGGCACCTTGACGCTATAAAACAACAATACCCACTACCAGCGCGAGGGGTGTCTTTAAAGGCACCCCTTTTTCGTGGAGCAAGGTCCCAGCAAGTACCAACATCTCCCATTGACGTTGGTACACAATAACTCACCAACAAGGCCCCTGGTCACTATGGAAAACCAGCCTTTTAAGTTGCTGGCACAAGTTATACAGCATGGTCTGTCGCCACATCCAATGATGTGGCGAGAGTAGAGATCCATGATAACGGTCAAGTACGCCCAGCCTTCTGCTGTTTTTAAATCGGTGATATTAGCCGCCAAGATTTGATCTCGCCCCACTGGATTAAAGTGTTGATTCAATAAGTTAGCCTCTGCGACATCGCTATGATTGCGCTTCGTTGTTACCTTTATTTTAACAAAGATGGTGAAAGCAGAGCCCTCGGTTTACCATAGACGGCTTTTAAAGCTCCACTAAATTTACACGAGGAAGTAGTGCCGATGCGTTTAGTCTCCTGGAATGTTAATGGTATTCGAGCCGCCATGAAGAAGAATTTTGTGCAATCGCTAGAGGCGATGGAAACTGATGTGCTTTGTCTGCAGGAAACCAAAGCTCAGGACGAACAAGTAGCTGAGGCACTGGCAGAGATTAATGGCTACCACTTGTACAGTAATTCGGCCGAGAAAAAGGGTTATTCGGGTACGGCAATATTATCGAAAGTTGCGCCCCTGTCCGTTCAATTTGATATGGGTATTGAAGAACACGATCAGGAGGGTAGGGTAATTGCTGCCGAGTTCGAGACCTTCTATCTGGTCACCGTGTACACACCAAATTCTGGCAATGGCCTGAAACGGCTCGACTACCGTCAGCAATGGGACGCCGATTTCCTCGCTTATTTAGAACAACTCGAAAAACAAAAGCCCGTTGTGGTGTGTGGCGATTTAAATGTTGCTCACAAAGATATTGATCTCGCACGCCCCAAACCGAATTACAACAAAAGTGCCGGCTACACTCAGGCAGAGATTGATGGGCTGGATAATATTGTTGCTTCGGGCTTTGTTGATACATTTCGTGATCAGCGCCCTGAAGAAGTTAAATACTCCTGGTGGAGCTATCGGGCAGGTGCCAGAGTAAATAATGTCGGCTGGCGCATCGATTATTTTTTGGTTTCAGAAAGCTTGCAGGGAAAGGTAGAAGGTGCGGATATTCTCAATGAGGTGATGGGCTCGGATCACTGTCCAGTGTTATTGGACTTGATTATCTAGAGCCTTTTGTTATCTAGTCCGCTGGTGTAGTTCTATGTAACGATTGTTCCAGGGCTCGCCAACAATTTCCATCAATTGACGAATCTGCGATTTGGTAATAGCGTCGTTTGATTTGGAGCTGTACTCGAGGATCTCTTCCAATAAATTTGGGGCGTTGAGGGTAGGAGCGCTGCCAAATTCTTGCTTGATACGCTTGCGCACAACTCGCAGTTGGTCGATTTCTGCTTTGTTAAAAATAGCCATTAAGCTTGTTGTGTCCTCGGGTATCTGTAAAAGCTACTTGCTTGGTGTTCCCAAATGTTGGTAATTGTAACGCCTTATTAGCTATTGTCTATCCCAGAAACTTATCAATCAGATGCTATAGCTGCGGTACGGCAGCTAGCAAGCTTCGGGTGTAGGCATCGCGAGGTGTTGCCCAGAGCTCTTCAGTGTTGCCGCTTTCAATGAGTTTGCCTTGATGCATCACCAGCACTCGGTCGGCAATAGAGCGCACCACCGATAGATCGTGGGAAATAAATAACATGCTCAGGTTGTGGCGCTCGACCAGCGCCAGAATTAGCTCAAGAATTTGCGCTTGAATGGTCACATCCAGCGCTGAAACGGGTTCGTCGGCAATAATGAGCTCGGGTTTGGTTGCAATGGCGCGCCCGATGGCGATGCGCTGGCGTTGCCCTCCGGAGAATTCGTGGGGGTATTTACGAATATCGGCGTGGGCGAGGCCGACATCATCCATCAAGGCGAGTACCTGTGTGGTAACATTTTTGCGGCTGGCGATACGGTGGTAGAGCATGGGCTCGGCTAGTGCATCGAACACTGTCATGCGTGGATTGAGCGAGGCGTAGGGGTCCTGAAAAATCATTTGCATGCGCTGGCGCAGGGGCTTGAGCTGTTTGGAACTGAGCTGGGTTAGCTCTTGCCCGTCGAGCTGTACACTGCCTGCTGTGGGTTTAATCAGTTGAATCACCGAACGCCCCAGTGTTGATTTACCGGAGCCCGATTCACCAACGAGTCCGAGAATTTCGTGGTGGCGCAATTCAAAGGATACATCGTTGACAGCAATAGTCGGTGCCGGCCGGGCTGCGAATAGCCCCGGTTTGCCCAGTTCAAAAACCGTCTTTAAATGTTCGACTCTTAACAGGGGCTGCTCTTGGGGGCCGGGCTTAAAAGTTTGCGCTGGCTTAGGGCCACTCGGCACCGAGGCGAGTAGTTGTTGAGTGTAGGGATGCCGGGGCTGCTTAAAGATTTGCTGAGTTTCACCCGTTTCGACAATCTTACCTGCGCGCATTACCGCTACTCGTTCGGCAATAGTGGCGACCACGCTGAGGTCGTGGGAGATAAAAATAAGGGCGATATTGCGCTGTTTTTTCAGATCGTCGAGCAAGGCCAGTATCTGCGCCTGAATGGTGACGTCCAGCGCCGTGGTGGGTTCGTCGGCGATCAGCAGTTCGGGCTCGGTAATCAGCGCCATGGCGATCATCACCCGTTGGCGCATACCACCCGAAAACTCGTGGGGGTAGCTGCCAAAGCGCATTTCGGCGTCGTTAATGCCTACTTCTTTTAGTAGTTCGATGGCGCGTTTTCGGGCCTGCTGTCGGCTATTATTTTTGTGTTGGCAAAGGGGTTCTATTAATTGTTCGCCGACCGTTAAATAGGGGTTGAGGCAGGTCATTGGGTCTTGAAAAATAACCGCGATTTTATCGCCTAATAAACTGCGTAATGTCGCTTTGCTGCTACTTAATAGATCACGCTTTGTGTCGTTACTTTTGAACTGTGCCGTGCCGCTTTCAATCACGCCCGGTGGTTGTGATATCAGCCCTAATAAGCTGTAGCAGGTGACGGATTTCCCCGAACCGGATTCGCCAACAATGGCCAGGGTTTCACCACGGGCGACCTGAAAACTAACACCGTCAACCGCCTTGCTAGATCCATTGCGTGTTTTAAAACTAATGGATAAGTCATCAACGCTCAGTACATTTTCCTGTGTGTTTTCGCTCATAATTTCTCAGTCCTTCGCCGCGCGGGGGTCGAGGGCATCGCGTAAACCATCACCGAGAAAGTTAAGAGCAAACAGGGTGATAGATAGCGCCAGACCGGGAAAGATCAACAGCCAGGGGTACTCTTCCATGGTCTCAACACCGTAGGAAATTAACAGTCCCCACGAGCTTTGCGGCGGTTGAATGCCGAGGCCGAGAAAGCTGAGGAAGGATTCCAGCAACATGACATTGGGAATGGTTAGCGTGGTGTAGACGATAACCGGCCCTAGGGTGTTGGGGATGAGGTGGCGGCGGATAATCGCCCACGGCCCCAGGCCGATAGAGACGGCGGCCTCGACAAACTCCTGTTGGCGTAATGACTGCACCTGACCGCGAACAATGCGTGCCATGGTCAACCACTCGACGGCACCAATGGCGAGAAACAGCAGCAAAATATTGCGCCCGAAAATCACCATCAACAGAATAATAAAAATCATAAAGGGCAGGGCGTAGAGAATATCGACCAGACGCATCATCGCGGCATCAATGCGGCCGCCCATATAGCCGGCCACGGTGCCATAAATGACGCCGATTAACAGCGCGACAGCGGTGGCGATAAAGCCCACGGCGAGGGAAATGCGGCTGCCGTAGAGGATACGCGTCAGTAAGTCTCGGCCTAATGTATCGGTGCCGAGCCAGTGCTCTGAGGAGGGTGGTGAGGCACCAAGCACAAGGTTTTGCTCCTCGTAACCGTAGGTGGTAATCCAGGGCGTGAGTAGCGCGGCGATGCACATGGTGATCATCACACCGAGACCGAGTAGGGCCATTTTGTTTTTTTGCAGGCGGTGCCAAGCATCGCGCCACAGCGAACTGCCTTTTTCGGCGGGCGCGGCAGGTGTGACTAGGTCAGTGTTTTGCATTGTTACGCCCCTCCGTTACGGTAGAGATCGCGCAAGCGCGGATTGAGCCACACGGCGACAATATCGGCCAGCAGGTTGAAGAGGATAATCAGCGTCGCAAATAATACCGTGGTGCCCATAATCATCGTGTAGTCGCGGTTAAAGGCAGCCTGTACATAAAAGCGACCGAGGCCGGGTATTTGAAAGATGGTTTCGACCACAAAAGAACCGCTGAGCAGGCCGGCAAAGGCGGGGCCGATAAAGGCAATGACCGGAATCATACCGCCGCGCAGGCCGTGTTTGAGTACCACCTTCCACTCCGGCAGGCCCTTGGCGCGGGCGGTGCGAATATAGTCTTGCGACATCACCTCCAACATGCCGCCCCGCGACAGCCGGGCAATGTAGGCGGTGTAGCCAGAGGCGAGGGTCAGGGCGGGCAGTATTTTATCGCCGGGAATATCGCCCCAGCCCGACACCGGCACCCATTCCAACCAGACGCCAAACACCAGCATTAATAGCGGGCCGAGTAAAAAGGAGGGCAGGCAAATACCCAACATGGCGGTGGACATGGGAATATAGTCTTGGGCGCTATTGGGTTTTAGGGCGGCAATAATTCCCGCGCTGGCACCGATCAATAGGGCAAAAAACATAGCGTACAGGCCCAACTCAGCCGTGGCGGGCAGGCCGGCGGCAATCATTTCATTCACCGAGCGCCCGGGGTATTTAAAGGAGGGGCCGAAGTCGCCGTGGGCGAGATCGCCCAGGTAGGACAGGTATTGGCTGAACACCGGCTGGTCGAGGTGGTAGCTGGCCTCCAGCGATTTTAATACTTCTGGAGGCACGGCCTTCTCGGCGCTAAAAGGCCCGCCGGGGGCGAGGCGCACCAGGAAAAAGGTGACAGTAATCACCACCAGCAGCACCGGTATCGCCTGCAACAGGCGCATTAAAATAAAGCGAGCCATGGTGCTTTAGTCCTCGCTCAAATAGATTTGCTTATACAGTGGGTAGTCGAGAATGTTCGAGGGCATGCCTTTAACATGGGGATGCACCAGGTGGGTACTGTTGTAGGTGTAAATGGGGATGATGGGCATGGCGTCCATCAAGATGGCCTCGGCGCGGCGAAAGTGCGCGTAGCGTTGTGCGCGCTGCTTGGCTGCCGGTGCGGCTGCGCTAATCAGCTGGTCGTATTCATTGTCGTGCCAGCTGGTGCGGTTATTGCCGCCGTCTTTGAGCCACATATCGAGGAAGGTGTTGGGGTCGACGTAGTCGCCAATCCAGCCGGCGCGAGAGATCTGGAAATTGCCCGCGGCCTCGCTGTCAAGGTAGACCTTCCAGTCCTGATTATTCAGGCGAATGTCGATGTTGAGGTTCTTTTTCCACATTTGCTGAATGGCCACGGCCAGTTTGCGGTGGCTCTCGCTGGTGTTATAGAGAATCTCCGTTGGCGGAAAACCCTCACCATTGGGGTAGCCGGCTTCTGTTAGCAAGGCTTTTGCCGTTGCAACATCTTCAGTAAAGCCAACCTCCGCCGTATAGCCGAGCGTATTGGGTGGTGTAAAGGTAAAGGCAGGTATTTGCCCACCCTTGGTCACTGTGTCGACAATCTGCTGGCGATCAATGGCCATCGCCAATGCGCGGCGTATGCGTTTATCGGTGAGATGTTCAACACCGGTGTTGATACGGTAAAAATAAGTGCCGAGATAGGGCGAGATACGCAGGGCTTGCGGATTCGTCTCTTTATACACCGCAATTTTGTCGGCGGGCAGGGAGCCGGTGACATGCAGCTGGCCGGCGCGAAACATGCGCTCCTCGGTGGAGGTGTTTTCGGTGGGGTAAAAGCGAATCGCATTAAGTCGCACTTCATCGGCATCGTAATAGGTCGGGCTTTTCTCAATCATCACCAGGCGGTTGAGATCCCACTGCTTGAGGGTAAATGGGCCATTGCCGACAAAGTTGCCGGCTCGGGTCCAGCGGGTGCCGCGCTCGGCCGGCTCGCCAAACTTCTCGATGGTGGCGCGGTGCACGGGAAACATTGAGTAGTGGTCGAGCAATTGTAGAAAGTAGGGCGTGGGGTTGGCGAGAGTGATTTCAAGTGTTTGGGCATTGAGGGCTTTCACACCGACCTGCGAGAAGTCATCGAGCTGGCCCGTGGCGTAGGCCTCGGCATTGTAGATCGGGTAGTACATGTAGGCGTAGAGATTACCCAGAGCCGGTTGCAGGGCGCGCCACCACGACCAGACAAAGTCCCCACTGGTCACCGGGTCGCCGTTGGACCAACGGGCGTCGGGGCGAATATAAAAGGTATAGGTTTTACCGTCGGCGCTAAGCTCCCAGCGCTCGGCCATGCCGGGTGTGGGTTCGAGGGTTTGTGGGTCTTTGAGTACTAGGCCCTCGAGCAGGCCGACAATAATATGGTGCTCGGGTATACCGGTGACAATATGCGGGTCCAGCTCCTGGGGTTCGGCACCATTACCCCAGTGCAGGGTTTGGCTTTGAAGACCACTGGTGACATTGTTTTCGCCATTGCCACAGGCGACGAGGACTAAACAACTAATGGCGCAGAGAAGGGTGGATAGATAACGCTGTGTGCGTGAATGGTTTCGTGTCAGTAGGGGTGAGCATGGGGCCATGAAGGTGTCCATGTAGTGGTGGGTGAGGGTTGCCCGCATTCGATTATTTTCGAGGTGATACTACCTTAGCTGGCAGTGGCTTGAAAGCGCGAGCTTGTCGGGTAGGAATGCCTGGATGTTAAATGGACAAAAGGGTTTTTGGAAGGTGTTCTGTTGGACTAGATTAAAGGGATTCTACGCGCACAACATAGCCACTGGTTAAGTTGCGGGCTTATTACCGGGGTCAGCATCAGGCTGGTAAAGTTGCGATGGCAGAAGCTTATGCAAGGTGCGATTCATGGTGCCGCTTTCCGCTTAACTTGGTTATTATGGGGAGGTTTATTTGCCTGATGTTTTAAATCAAAATTATCCCGTACTGTCTGGGGAAACCGGCTGGCAGTTTTTGTTTCCGCCTTTCCCCATTGCTCGTGATCCTCGCTCAGGTGTATTTAGGCGTCATAACTTACACCCCTGAGGACTGCGCAAACACATCAAGTAGGCAGTCATTGCATTGGGGATTAATAAACCCGCAAAGTCCCACAGTTTTGCCACTCATCTACTGGAATCGGGTTGCGATATACGCACGCCCTGGCGTTGTTGGGCCATTCAGACCGTACTACGACTGAAATCGATAAGAGGGGTGGTAAAGAGTAGTGCAGAGCCCCGCTGATAGCTTGACAGTTTAATGCTTGGGTACGCTTCTGCGTACAGTGATTGACAGAGTGCCAAGCTCTAAGCATCGACTTTATTACCTCCAACAATGCGCACACAATTCCGCCCGTCTTCTTTAGCTTGATAGACACCTTTATCGGCCTGGCTAATGAGGTGGGTTTGTATGGCCTCACTATCGCCAAAGCCCTGCTGACCTTCTTGCCAGTAACTGACGCCGATAGAGACGGTGAGTTGGAAATTCTGATTTTTATCGTTGGCAATACTCACCTGTGAAATTTTATCGCGAATTCTTTCGGCAATTTCTTCAGCGTGGCTGAGGTCACAGTCGGGCAGTAGAACAGTGAATTCTTCGCCGCCAAAGCGAGCCAGTACATCGGATTGGCGCAGTAGAGGCACGATGGTGTCGGCGACACTGCGCAGTGCTCGGTCGCCGGTTAAATGCCCGTGGTTGTCGTTCACCGCTTTAAAGTGGTCGATGTCGATAAATAAACAGGACAGCGGCTTTTTTGAACGCTTTGAGCGGGCAATTTCTGTGCCCAGAGCTTGAAAGAAAAAGCGACGGTTTTTGGCGCGGGTCAGTAGGTCTATCAGGCTGAGATGCTTGTAGCGCTCCTGATTAATGGAGCTTTCAATGCAGACACTAATAATTGTGCCCAAGTGTAGCAGGAATTCGCCGCCTAATCCGGGGTGAAAGCGTTGTTGGTCGCGACTGCCCAGATGCAGACTACCGATTATGTGATTGCTTCTGCGCAGGGGCAGCAGGGCGACGCTTTGGCTCATGCCGGGGCCAAGTTTGGCAATATCGTGTTGCTCATTGCTTAGAATAAGCTCAATTTGACCCGAGTAAATGGTCTTTATCGAAGCCACTGAATCAGTATAGAAAAGGTTTTTGTAATGTAGCTGGCCATATATTTCAGTAATCAGCTGTTGTGTTTCTTGTTGGGGATCGAGTAGAAACAGTTCGACCTGTGTCAACTTTAGCTGGCGTTTAAGGTCGGTGAGTATGCGCCGGATAAGTAGTTCGTAGGAGTTGGATTCGAGGAAATAGAGTTCAAGGGCGTAGAATTTTTCCTGAGTTTGCTGGTTGTAGTGAGCACTTTCGACCATATCCATGATAGTCGCTTTCAAATTGCTATTCTCATCGGCCAGGGAGTCGCCATAAGCCCGCGCTGTCCGTCGCTTTGACAAGGGCGGCTTTTGTCTGCCTGAAAAATGCTCTTGCTTGTCGAATTTATCCATAAGCCAGTATAAGAGGTATCAGCCTGTTGTTCCGTACGCCAGCGAGGTCTTTGATTTAAGCACAAGTCAGCTCTTGAAACAGCTCATGCTGAGCTAATCCGCCCAAGGTGTAAGAAAAACTGACAAAGGTAAAGTAAATATCAGGACAGGGACTAGCTAACTCGTGTTTAATTGATTTCACTCGCCTGCCGACAGCGCAATATTTTTTTATAATCAATAGCTTGATCGGGTAGGCTCGGGCATTGTGTGGTTAGTACATACGCTTTTAAAGGGCTGAGTCATACCGTTCTATGGAAGGGGCTAAAGCATGAGCAATAAATCTGGATCGCCACGATTTATCCGCTGGTTTGATCAATTGAGTAATGATGATATCGCCCTCGTCGGTGGTAAGAATGCCTCTCTGGGTGAACTCTATCAGCAGTTAGTACCCCAGGGTGTGCGTGTACCGAATGGTTTTGCGATTACGGCCCAGGCCTACCACTATGTGTTGGCACAAGGCGGTGCCCTACAGGCTTTGCACACTGCCCTGGCCGAACTCGATCCGGATGATATTGGCTCTCTCTCCGCTTGCGGCGCTCGGGCGCGAGCTATCATTTACGACGTGGGTCTGCCCGTTGATTTACAGACTGAAATCATTGCCGCGACAGCTCAGCTGCGCAGCCAGTATAGTGGTGAGTTAAGTTTCGCCGTGCGTTCATCAGCCACGGCGGAGGATTTACCCGAGGCCTCCTTCGCTGGTCAACACGACTCCTTTCTCAATCTGCGTAGTGATGAGGAGTTAATAGAATCGTGCCGACGCTGCTTTGCCAGCCTGTTTACTAACCGCGCCATTCATTATCGTGTCGACCATGGCTTTGACCACTTCTCCGTAGCTCTGTCGATCGGGGTGATGAAAATGGTGCGCTCTGATCTGGCTGCCAGCGGTGTGATGTTTTCCATTGACACTGAAACCGGCTTTCCCGACGTCGCTTTTATAACCGGTTCTTATGGCCTGGGTGAAACGGTGGTGCAGGGTGCGGTGGCCCCCGACGAGTTTTACGTGCACAAGCCGACCTACGAACAGGGCTATCGTACGGTACTGCGCCGCAGCCTGGGCAGTAAGCGAGTGAAAATGATCTATGCCAGTGCTCAGGTCAAGACTCAGGCCACAGAGACTATAGACACCGAACTGGCCGAGCAGAAGCACTTTTGTATCAACGATGCTGAGGTTCTGCAATTGGCCGATTACTGCATTAAGGTCGAACAGCACTATTCGAACAAGTCGCTGCGGGAAGGACAGACCGTGGCGATGGATATGGAATGGGCAAAGGATGGCATTGATGGTGAGTTGTATGTGATACAGGCGCGGCCTGAAACCGTTGTCACTCGGCAAAGCAAGGCTGTATTAAGGCAATACCAGCTCGGTAGTCAGCGTGGCGATATTGTCACCCGAGGGCGGGCAGTAGGTACGAGCATAGCCACGGGGCGGGCGCGGATCATTCACCACGCCAGTGAGCTCGAGGAGTTTCAGTCCGGTGAGATTCTCGTTTCTAGCATTACCGCCCCCGACTGGGAACCGGTAATGAAAACTGCCGCGGCGATTGTCACCGACAGTGGCGGGCGCACCTGCCATGCTGCAATCATCGCCCGGGAGCTGGGTATCACTGCAGTGGTTGGCACCAGCGACGCAACGACAAGCATCGAAAATGGCCAGGTGCTGACCGTCAATTGTGCTGAGGGTGACCAAGGAGTGGTGTATGAGGGTGCACTCGACTGGCAGGTGGTAGAAACCCATATCGATGCGCTAGTTCGGCCAAAAACCAAAATCATGGTTAATCTAGGCAACCCGGAGTTAGCCTTTAAAACCAGTTTTATTCCCAACGATGGCGTTGGCCTCGCACGCACGGAGTTTATTATTGCCGAGTACATTAAGGCCCATCCCATGGCCTTGTTGCATCCCCAGCGCGTCAGTGACAAACACCAGCGTGAAGCCCTGCAAAGCTTGACTCGGGCCTATGCCTCGCCCAGCGATTATTTTATTCAACGCCTGTCGGAAGGCGTGGGCACTATCGCTGCGGCTTTCTACCCCAAGCCCGTAGTGGTGAGGATGTCCGACTTTAAGAGCAATGAATACGCGGCTTTACTCGGTGGTGCGGATTTTGAGCTGGATGAAAATAACCCGATGATCGGTTTTCGCGGTGCTTCCCGCTACACCCATCCGGCCTATGCCGAGGGCTTCGGCCTGGAATGCAAGGCCATGCTGCGGGTGCGAGAGGAGATGGGCCTGACGAATGTGATTTTAATGATCCCCTTTTGCCGTCGCATCGTGGAGGCGAAAGCAGTGTTAGCGGCGATGGCGCGCAATGGTCTACAGCGTGGTGAAAACGGACTGCAGGTTTATGTGATGTGCGAGATTCCCAACAACGTTATTCTGATCGATGATTTCGCTCAGTTGTTTGACGGTTTTTCCATCGGCTCAAATGACCTCACCCAGCTCACCCTCGGTGTTGACCGAGACTCAGAAATTGTCGCCTTCAATTTTGAAGAGCGCGATCCCGGCGTTAAACAAATGATTCGCCTCGCTGTCGAGGGTGCCCAGCGCAATCAGCGTCATTCAGGGCTCTGTGGGCAGGCACCGTCGGACTATCCCGACATGGCTGAGTTTCTGGTTGAGTTGGGTATTGATTCCATCAGTCTGACGCCAGACAGTTTGATATCGACTACTCGCCTGGTACTTGAGGTTGAGCGCAGGTTGGGGTGTTAAAACCGGGATAGCAAGGATTACAAAAAAACCTCAACAGGATAGGTTTTTAGCGCAACCTTGGGGCTTTACCTAGACATCGGTACCGGTGGCGAGCCAGCAATATTGAGGGCGGATTTAGGCTCTAGCGCTCTACAATTGCTCTTAATTGCCTAGAGTAGAGCTGCATTAAAATAGTCGTGCTCCATTTATCCGCTAGACGTGCATGCTCTGAGGGTGAATTACTCGTGCGGCATCCATTATGCGACTAGCCCTGGTGATTCAAAAGTTCCCTGTGGAGGGAAAATATTAAGATTGTTGCCTACTCTGTAATAGGGGCTCTTTTCAGGCGGCCCGAGCTCTGTATGCTTAACTCGATATCCGAGTTATTAGCAGGGCAGTCTAGAACTTACTATCGGGGTGAGTGATGAAATTACTCTCAGTTAATGGCTTGCGCAATTTAGTCGCTAGCATGGGTCAGGTACCCTTTTACAGGGCTGTGTTAAAGACTCTGGAAAGTGATTTTCTGCGCTGGGGAGAGTTTATTAAGACGCCGCGACTGGCAACTCATTATCCCTTCGGGGTGATCGAATTAATGCCCTGCGCCGACCAGCAGTTTTACAGTTTTAAATACGTTAATGGTCACCCGCAAAACACCCAGCAGGGCAAGCTCTGTGTCGTTGCCCTGGGTATACTGGCGGATGTCGAGAGTGGTTATCCGCTATTATTCAGCGAGATGACTCTGCTCACAGCCATACGTACGGCCGCTGTCACGGCTTTGGCTGCCCGATGTTTGGCGCGCCCCGATAGTCGTCATTTGGCGATGATAGGCACCGGGGCCCAGGCGGAATTTCAGGTAAATATGGTGGCTCAGGTGCTCAATTTGGAGTGCGTGAGTTATTTCGATCTGGATCCGAGGGCGATGGGGAAATTTACTCGCAACATGTGCTCCAGCGGTCTGGAGCTGCGACCCTGCATGAACATTCGAGAGGCGGTGGCGGATGCCGATATGATCATTACCGCCACCGCGGCCAAGCAAGTGAACGACCTTATCAAGCTCGATTGGCTAAAAAGTGGTGTGCACATCCACGCCATGGGGGGCGACTGTCCCGGCAAGACGGAACTGGGGCAGGATTTGTTGCAGGCGAGCAAGATTGTTGTTGAATATCGCCAGCAGAGTTTACTCGAGGGCGAGATGCAAAATCTCGATGAAGCGGTACTTTACGCAGAGCTTTGGCAGCTGCTGGCCGGGCAGTTGCCGGGGCGGGAGAACGAAACCGAGTTCACTCTGTGCGATGCCGTGGGCTTTGCTTTGGAGGATTTCTCGATTATTAAACTACTGCACACGTATTCCCAGCAGCAACCCTACGATCAATATTTTGATGACATTGCCATGTTACCGACCATGGTCGACCCCAAGGATCTCTACGGGTTTTTTACACAGTCAGTCGAGCTTGACTGAAGCAGCCGTGGTCAGCTTTGGCGAGAAGAAGGCCTGAATTAGCTGTACCAGGGCATAGCGGGTGCGCTGTTGGTTGTCTTCGGCGGGGTTGTATTCACAAATTTCGAGTCCCACCACTTTATTGAACAGCCTGGCTTGCTTGAGGGCCCTGCAGAGGCTGGGTAGTTGAATGCCCTCCGCCTCGGGGGTCGCCACACCGGGCGCATGGCGGGGCTCGATGGCATCGATGTCGAGACTAATGCCAATGTGGCTACAGCGTTGACTCAGGGCACTCAGTGCACGCAACAGGGCGGGGCCACAATCTCCCCTTGGCAGTTCGTGCATATAGGTGATGGTGGCCTGTTTTTCCTCGAGAAACCTTTTCTCGCGGGCTTCAAAACTGCGGATGCCGAGCAACTGCAGCTGCTTGCCACGGAGCCGTCCACTTTGTGGGCATAGGCGCTGCAGTCTGGGGTCGTTGTTCTCGAGCAGGGCGCGCAAGGGCATGCCGTGGATATTGGCCGAGGGTGAACTTCGAAAGTTGTGGGCGTCGAGGTGGGCGTCTATCCAGAGTAGGCCAAAGCTTTGGGCGCGACCGTGGCAGGCCGCGAGGGCGCCACTCCAGGTGCCCATGGCAATGGAGTGATCACCGCCCAGCACCAAGAACTTTTCACCGGCTGCTATCAACCCCTGAACCTTTGATGCGAGACAGCAATTGATGTGAGCGAGCTGGATTTCGAGTGGTTTGCGCTCACAGCCTGCGCTGTTATTGATAGCGGGGAGGGAACCAGTGGGTTTAGGCGGGCTGGTAATTTGTTGCCAGTCTAATGCGAGCCCAGCCTGGGCCAATGCGGCGATACACTTGGGTTGTATTAATGCGTGCACAGCCCGATGACTAGAGCCCTGGCAATAGCCCAAATTACTGTCGACGCCCAAGACCTTAATCGTTTTCAAAATAGTCGCTTCGCCTTCGTTTTAATTTCATTGTGGTACAGGATCAGTGTAGTAGGGCACATCAAAGCTGCTGAAAGAGTCGGTCATAAATGACACCGTCAGAACCCATAATTGCCACTACACTGGGTGTAGTGTGTAAAGGGTTAGCCACAGTTTATTTCTCACTCAATAGTAGATTGCGGCCGACATTGTGATGAGGCTGAAGCGCTAGCAAGTAGACACCGTTTGGCGCGGTGTCAGTAATTCGCTAGGGAGATCGTTGTATGTCGTACCTTGTTCCACCGCGAGCGCCGGCCCAGGCACGGCAAAGGATTGTCCAAGCGCTGTATCAGGACGAAGGGGGTTTTGTCGCGAGTCTGGTGGCGCTAACGTCAATGGATAAGGCCACCAACGATGGCATTGAAATGCGGGCGCGGGCTTTGATCGACAGTATGGGGCGGACCGGGCTGTTGCAGCGGCGAACGTCGATGGCGGCCATGTTCGAACAGTTCCCCCTCTCGAGCCCAGCGGGCATTCAGTTGATGGGGCTTGCCGAAGCCCTACTGCGTGTCCCCGATGCTAGAACGGCGGATGCCCTTATTGCCGATAAACTCGCCGGCGGTGACTGGGGCTCCCATCTCAGTAGCCAGCAACCGCTGTGGCTCAACGGTGTGTTACTGGGTTTGATGCTGGCCCATCGTGTCGCGGTATTTACGCGCCATGGTGTCTCAAGGTCATACGGCTGGCATTTACCCAGTGAATTACTACGTGCTTTACAGCGCCAGATCATGACACAGGGTATTACCTGGTTTGGTGGCCGCTTTGTGTTTGCCAGCAATGTGGAGGCGGCACTGACTCGGGCAGCAGGGCTTGCAGACCGGGGCTACAGTGTGTCCTACGACATGCTCGGCGAGGGCGCGCGCTGCGCACGTGATACCGCGCGCTATATGCAGCGTTATCGGCAGATGATTGGCGCATTGGCAGATGCCAAGCGTGCTGGCAGCGGGCAGGATGAGGCGAACAGCTTCTCACTCAGTGCCAATATTTCGGTCAAACTCTCCGCCCTGCACCCGCGCTACGAGCCGGCGCAGCGACAGCGGGTGATGGCCGAGCTGGTGCCCCGCTTGTTGAGCCTGGCGCTGTTGGCGCGCAGTAGTAGGGTCAGTCTGACCATCGATGCCGAGGAGAGCTGGCGCCTGGATTTGTCACTGGATGTCTTCGAGGCCGTGTACTGCAACCCAGCTTTAGCGGGCTGGGAGGGTTTTGGCTTGGCACTGCAGGCCTATCAACCACGCGCGCTAAGCGTGCTCGACTGGCTACGGGACCTCGCGATCGTCGAGGGCCGGAAAATACCCCTGCGGTTGGTGAAAGGGGCCTACTGGGACAGTGAAATTAAAGCCTGCCAACAGGGCGGCTACGAGGCTTACCCGGTGTTGACGCGCAAGGCCTCGACCGATCTTAACTATCAGGCCTGCGCCCATTTTCTACTGCGCCATCGCGCGTATTTCTACCCGCAATTTGCCAGCCATAACCCCTATACGGTGGCCACGGTTCTGGAATTCGATCGGCAATTGGCCTTAGATGGAGGGACTGCGTGTCAAGGCTATGAATTTCAACGGCTCCACGGCATGGGTGAAGCGCTGTTCGAGCAACTTCGAGACCAGGGTTTACGGTGCCGGGTCTATGCACCGGTCGGCGAACAATCTGATTTACTGAGTTATCTGGTGCGCCGCATGCTTGAAAATGGCGCTAACAGTTCTGTCGTCAAGCACTTACAACAGCGGCGTAGCGAGGTGTCAAGCTTGGTGCGCGAGCCCCGTGCGCAAGTCCTAGCCTGGGCACAAGTCGGCCACCCCTCGATTGCCCTGCCCCCAGACCTGTATGGCGGCGAGGGTGCATGCCTAATACGCCGCAATTCCCGAGGCTGCGACCTCGATGACCAAGCGACCCTGCAGGCATTGCAGGCGGGGATTGCCGACCAGGGGCGGCAAGCATTGTGGAGAGGAGAGGCCCCGCTGCCCAATCAGTGGATTAACGCGGTCGAGATACGTAATCCGGCCCACTGCAATGACATATTGGCACGCGTCGAACTCGATACAGCGACGCAACTACAGGCCAAAATACAGCGCGTCGAGTCGGCCTTTCGCCCCTGGGCCAGTACCAGTGCTGAGCAACGCGCTCACTGTTTGCGCCAGTTGGCCGACAGGCTCGAGAGCCATCGCGAGCAACTGCTTGACCTCTGTACCCGCGAGGGGGGCAAGACCCTCGCCGATGGTATTAGTGAGGTACGCGAGGCGGTGGATTTTTGCCGCTACTACGCGGCGCAGGCCGAGACCTTATTTGCCTCGGCGCAGGTACAGCCCCGTGGCGTGGTGCTCTGTATCAGTCCCTGGAACTTCCCTCTGGCGATATTTATCGGTCAAATTGCCGCTGCCCTGGCTTGTGGTAATACCGTCCTGGCCAAGCCTGCCATGCAATCACTATTAATGGCGCATTGCCTTAGGGATTTACTGGTCGCTAGTGGTTTGCCCACCGATTGCTGTCAGTTGTTGTTGGCTCCTGGTGCCATTGTCGGTCAGCAGGTTTTACCTGATCCGCGTATTCGCGCCGTGATGTTCACGGGCTCTTTTGCGACGGGGCGTTGGTTAAATAGAGCGCTGGCCCAACGCCAGCCCTGTGTCTTGATTGCAGAAACGGGGGGGCAAAATGCCATGTTGGTCGATGCCACGGCTTTGCTCGAGCAGACGGTGGACGCCATTATCAGCTCTGCTTTTCACAGTGCGGGCCAGCGCTGCTCGGCGTTGCGGGTACTGTTTGTGCAGGAGGATATCGCTGATGATTTGATAGTCATGCTGAGTGGGGCCATGGCCGAGCTGAGGATTGGCGATCCGGCCCAGGTGAGCAGTGACCTGGGGCCACTAATTGATGAGCAGGCGCGCAACAAATGTCGAGAGCATTGCCACTACCTACAAGGCGAGCATAGGCGCGCGCATTTAATCTACGCTTGTTCACTGACGAAGGATTGTGGAGGGGGTTATTTCTTTCCTCCCCAGCTCTATGAAATTGGCAATCTAGGGCTGTTAACAGAGGAGGTCTTTGGCCCAATTGTGCATTTAATTCGCTTTCCCGCCGGGGAAATCGACGAGGTATTAGAGCAAATTAACGACAGTGACTACGGTCTGACTTTGGGTATTCAAAGTCGCATCGATAGCCGCTCCTGGCAACTGGCACAGCGCGCCCAGGTGGGTAATGTTTATATTAACCGCAATATGATCGGCGCGGTGGTGGGGCTGCAACCCTTCGGGGGGCGGGGCTTGTCGGGCACGGGCCCCAAGGCCGGGGGGCCGCTCTATCAAGCGCGTTTGGTGCACTGGCCGGAGGGCGATGACAGTCTGCAAAAAACCGCTTTTAAGGCACTTGATGCCAGCTGGGCAGAGGCCTGGCGTTTGCGCGAAGCGTCTGTGCCCAGTGTGTTTCTAAGCGCAGATGAGCTTGCTCGCAGCTCAGCGTTTGCCGATTTATGCAGTGCCCAGCATACCTGGTCGGCATTGGCAGGGCCGAACAGGATCCATTGTCTCGGGGCATTACAGTGGCGCAATGGCTCATCCACTGCGATGCAAGGGCAGTTGCAGCAAACACTGGAAACCCTGCTACAGGTCGCAAGAGACTTACCTTTTACGGCCCGAATATTGGCGGGACCAACGGGGGAGAGCAATTACTATCAGTTGGAGAGTCGTGGCTTGATATTAATCGTCGTGGACGAGGCCTCTGGCGTGGTGTGTTTTTTGCGCCAATTGTTGGCGCTGTTATTAGCGGGTAATGCTGCACTGGTTCTGTGTGCGCCCGACTCGGGCTTCGCAGGTTTTTGGCAGGCTCTGCAAGGGGCTTTGGTTCAGACTGGGGTTCCTGCCGAGCTGTTTATGACGGCAAATATTAATGCGCTCGTGGCCTTGCTTGATGAGCCCTTGATAGCGGCCGTTTGCCTGGCACCGGGATCCCTCCTTCGTGAAGAGATTACCCAGGGGCTGGCGCAGCGTCTAGGTGCAATTTGTCCATTAATTAGCGAGTTGAATCCCCGTGTATTAATTACTGCTTTAAGCTATGAAAAAACCATTAGTGTTAACACGGCCGCTGTCGGTGGCAACGCTGGCCTGCTAAGCCTTGATGAGCTGGACTAAAGCTAAGTGTCGTGAGCGTAGGTATGGAGAAATAAGGGGCGTGGGCGTTAAGATAAGGGTTTAGAGGACTGAGCTGCCGAAATTGCATTCGGGCTCAATCGGGGTGCAGGCAGGATACCCATCAGTATAAAATGAAATTTGTAAATCAACAGAGAGAACAATAATGACAAAACCAGCACTGCTTAATGAAGAACAACTGAACACAAACCTGAGTACCCTTAACACCGCTGCTCTGGCGCCTTGGGTCGTCGCCGATGGCAAACTGTCACGGCGTTATGAATTCAAGAATTTTAGCGATGCTTTTGGCTTTATGACCCAGGCGGCGATTGCCTGCGAGGTGATGAGCCACCACCCACGGTGGGTCAATATTTGGAATGTGGTGGAAATTGACTTGCTGACCCATCGCAGCGGTGGCATTACCCACCTGGATTTCGAGTTGGCGGGGCAAATGGAGCCCCTGGCGAAAAAACTACTGGCCTAGTTTTGTCTGGCTGACTTTACGGGTTTAGTTCTATTGGTTCGGTGTTATTCGCCGCGTTTCATGACTTGCTGACGCGGCGACTACTGAACAGCCCCGGTGGTTCTAACGCGCTTGGAACCCTTCACTGGTGCAGCTGTTGTCGCCGCCTTTTTAGCTTGCTGGTGGCTATCGATAATATTTTTCAGAGCGATTAACAGCCCGGTCACCAGAAAAGCACCGGGTGGCAGGATCATCACCAAAAAGCCGTAATTGTCGCCGAATAGTTGAAAGCCCCAGTTGGCGGCCACGGAGCCAAATAAGAGATCCATATTGGCGAAGAGGGTGCCGCTGCCAATAATTTCCCGAATCGCGCCGAGCACAAGTAACACGCTACCAAAACCCAGACCCATCATTAATCCGTCAAAGGCGGCGGGCAGCACTGGCTGCTTGCTGGCAAAGGCTTCAGCGCGGCCGAGAATGGCGCAGTTGGTGACGATGAGGGGAATGAAAATACCCAGTATTTGATACAGCTCGTAGGTGTAGGCCTTCATCAACATTTCGGTGCAAGTGGTGAAGGTGGCGATAATCATCACAAAGGCCGGGGTGCGAATGGCATCGCTGACCTGATGGCGAATCAGCGAGACGGCAACATTGGAACCGACCAGTACGGCTAATGTGGCCAGGCCGAGGCCGAGGGCATTGACCACTGAGCCGGTGACTGCGAGCAGGGGGCAAAGCCCGAGTAACTGCACCAGCGCGGGGTTGTTGTCCCAAAGGCCGTTACGGCTTATCTCACCATAGGATATGTCGCTCATGGCTTGTCTCCCTTTTTGTTCTTCTCGACCTGTTCTTTGCTATTCGTGTCTGTATTAGTGGGTTTTTTAATACGGCTGGCCTTGAGAATACGATTTTTGTCTTCGCCAAAATAATGCAGTGTGCTTGCCACCTGGGCAACCACTGCGCGCGGGGTAATGGTTGCCCCGGTAAATTGATCAAAATCGCCTTTGTCTTTTTTTACTTTCCAGCGCTCTAACGGGGGAGAACCAAGCGATTTGCCATCAAAGCTGAGTACCCAAGGGCTTTTCTTTAGCTCGACCTTGTCGCCCAAGCCCGGGGTTTCACTGTGATTGAGTACCCTGACACCGGCGACTTTGCCGTCTAAATTGATGCCGACAATCATGTTGATGGCCCCACTGTAACCGTCGGGGCCTACGGCGGGCACAATGATGGCGAAGACTGCACCGTCTTTGCGGGCCAGATGAAGTTCACCACCTTTTTTAAGGCCCAGCGTTGACCAATAGTGCTGGGGAATACTCAGGGTGTCGGTGAGTATGTCGTTGTTGTGGCGCTCTTCGGGGATGATTTCGAGCAGGGCTTTTTGCGCGGCGCGGCGTTGCGACTGGGCAATTTTATCTTTGGTGGCGAGATTGGTGCCCGCGAGAAAGAGCGAGGTAATCAGCGCGAACAGGCCGAGTACCTTGCCATTTAAACCCATGGATTTTTCCAGTTGGCTGCCCACCTTTAATCCTCCTTTGAGCGATGGATGATGGTGCCCGATTTGCCGTGGCCATAGGTGCGCGGCGGCGTGTAATAATCGATAAAGGGCGCGGCAAAATTCATCAGCAGTACGGCAAAGGCAAGGGCGTCGGGGTAATTGCCCCAGCTGCGTATGAGAAACACGATGACGCCAATCAGGGCGCCGTAAATTAATCGTCCTCGGTTGCTGGCAGTGGAAGTCACGGGGTCGGTAACAATAAAAAACGCGCCGAACATGGTGGCGCCGCTGAGCAGGTGAAAGATGATGGAACCATTGCTAGCTGAACTGCCACCATCGTAATTAAACAGCGCCATCACCGAGAGGCCGGCAAGCATGCCCACGGGTGCGTGCCAGGTGAAAACTTTACGTGCTAGCAGGTAGATGCCGCCGAGCAGGAAGGCAATATTGACCCACTCCCAGCCAAAGCCAGCCCAGCGACCCTGAGAAAACTGCGGCGTTTGTTGGTAAAACTGATCCACCTGTAAGCCGCTGTTGTGCTTGAAAGCGTCGAGGGGGGTTGCAGCAGTAAAACCGTCGATGGGGTTACCCGTAAAAACGATCTGCAGGGAAGAGATGAAATCGGGTGCAAGGGCTGGGGCGCCATCGACCAATAGTCCTGTGGGCGCGACCCAGGCACTCATTTGCAGGGGGAAGGAAATCAACAGCACCACGTAGCCGACCATCGCCGGATTAAAAGGGTTGTAACCCATGCCGCCGTAGAGGTGCTTGGCAATAATGATGGCGAATGCGGTACCCGTGACCGTTAACCACCAGGGTGCCAGCGGTGGCAGAGCAAGCCCAAGTAATACGGCGGTGACCAGAGCGCTGTAATCGCGCAGGTAAAAGCCGATGGGACGACTGCGCAGTTTTAGAACCGCCGCTTCACACGTGAGAGCGGTGACACTGGCAATAAGAATATTGAGGAGGGTGCCGATACCAAAAAAGCTGGTTAGTACGATAAGTCCAGGCACCGTGGCGACTAGCACTTGCTGCATCACCCACTGGGTGGAACGGGGGCCGTGGGCGTGGGGGGAACTACTGCGGCCGAGGGCCATTAGCTATTTTCCTCGCGGTGGTTTTCTTGCACCTTTGCAGGGCCACTGTTTTGATTGAAGCCGGCTAACTCGATATCTGCCGCTTTGAGCTTTTCGTTCAATGTGGCTACGGCATTAGCAAAAGCTTCGATCTGTTCGCTACCATCACTCTCTGCCTGTGTCAGCCGGATTTGTGATTTGCTCAAGCGTTTTTCAAGAGCGTCGCGCTGCTTTTGCAGTTTTTGCTGGGGCGACATTAAAGCCTGCTCCGCCGCATTTTTTTGTGCGCGGGCGATGGCCGTGGCGGCACGATCAAGGCTCTTATTGTCGCTACTAGCGGCGGGTGTTTCAGACGGTGCCTTTTGAGCAGTGGGCTGCTCGGCATCGAGTGCGGCTAATTTATTTTTGGCCTCTTGATGGCGCAGGCGGGCCTGCTCGACGGTAGCACGTTGTTGATCGATGTGAGCAAGCTGTTCTTTATTAAGCTCAGAGCTGTCGTCTTTGCTGAGTTCTTCGAGTACTTGTTCAGTCTTTGCGAGTCGCGCAGCCGTTGTTTCTATGGCCCGCTCAAAGCGCTTGCGTTGATCTTGAGGAGAGGCTTTGTTCGCAGCCACTCGGGCCAGCGCCGCCTGAATAATATCAAACTCACCAGTGTCATTGGCAGCACTACCAGCACTTGTATTGTGAGTTGTACTTTCAGGTGTGCCCTCGGAATTAGCGGCAGTTTTTGCCTCGGCTTCACGTTTGGCCTTGGCTGCTTCTGCGGCCAGCTTACGCGCTTCGCGCTTTGCGGCCTTTTCCTTTTCCTCTTGCTCGATACGTGCCTGGTGATGTTCAAAGCGTATTCGTGCACGATCTGACTGACGCTTCTCTTCGCCAATCAGGCGTATTTCACCCTTCGCTGCACGGTAATACTGCACCAGTGGAATACTGCTGGGGCAGACGTAGGAGCAGGCGCCGCACTCTATGCAGTCGGCTAAATGGTGAGCTTCGAGGCGCTCGTAGTTTTTCGACTGGGCGTGCCAGTAGAGCTGCTGGGGCAATAAATTGGCCGGACAAACTTCGGCGCAGTGGCCACAGCGGATACAGGCCTGAGCCGGTGGGGGTGCCGGGCTTTCTTCGGCGGTCGTGGCGAGCAGGCAATTACTCGATTTTATAATCGGCACTGTCTGATTGGGCAGAGTGAAGCCCATCATCGGCCCGCCCATAACTAAACTGGAGCAGCGTGTGTCGTCGAATTCAGCCTCGGTGAGCAGGTGCTCAACGGGTGTGCCGATCAGCACATCAAAATTACCCGGCTTGTCACAGGCCTTGCCGGTGACGGTGGTGACGCGGGAGATCAGCGGCTCGCCCTGACAGATCGCGCGATAGATGGCGTGGCTAGTGCCGATGTTCTGACAAACAATGCCCAAATCGGCGGGCAACTTGCCACTGGGTACTTCTTCACCGGTGAGAATCTGGATTAACTGTTTTTCACCACCGGAGGGATACTTGGTGGGAAACTCGACTACCTCTGCAGTTACGGGCTGTTCTGCTAGCGCCGTGGTGAGAGCCTGTTGCGCCTCGGGCTTATTGTCTTCAATGCCGATTAAGATTCGCTCGGGGTCGCCGAGAATATGCGCCAGTATGTCGATGCCAATAAGAATGTCGGCGGCGCGTTGGCGAATCAGCTGGTCGTCGGCGGTGATATAGGGTTCGCATTCGGTGGCGTTAATGATTAGCGTGGTGATGGTTTGCCGGGGCTGGAGCTTAACGGCGCTGGGAAAGCCCGCACCGCCGAGCCCGGTAATACCGGCATCACGAATCATCGCGATTAATTCGTCAGCGGGCTTTTCACGATAGTTGGCGCTGCCGCTGTGTTCAATCCAGCTGTCATCGCCATCGGTTGCAATCACGATGCAGGGTGCTTGCATACCCGATGAGTGGGGCACTGCTCGTTCTTCAATGGCGCTGATCACACCGGAGCTGGGTGCGTGAACCGGGGCGCTGACAAAGCCCTTGGCGGCGGCAATCATTTGGCCTTTTAGTACCTTATCGCCAATGCCAACTACGGGTGTGGCGGGTGCGCCAATATGCTGGCTCAAAGGCAGGATTAAGGTCGGTGGCAGTGGTACGGCCCGAATCGGCCCACCGAGCGATAGCTGTTTATTTTCCGCCGGGTGAATACCGCCGGGAATATCCCAGGTTTTGCTCATGCGACGCGATCCTTCGAGTGATCTAAGCTGCGATCTGTTGCGATAAGGTTTGCATCGCTATTGTCACTGGCAAAGTGTTGGGCTGGCGTCAGCGGTGCTTGCCAGTGCCAGTCGGCGAGGGTCGCGGGAACCGCCAGCATGTCGATGCAGTCGACCGGGCAGGGTTCGACACAAAGATCGCAGCCGGTGCATTCATCGACGATAACGGTGTGCATTAACTTGGCGGCACCGAGGATGGCATCGACCGGGCAGGCTTGTATGCACTTGGTGCAACCGATGCACTCATCTTCGCGAATATAGGCGACACTTTTTACCTCTGCCTCTTCACCGTGTTCGGCGTCGAGCTCAGGGGCGGGCACGTCGAGCAAGCTGGCCAGGGCATCAATTGTCGCCTGGCCACCGGGGGGGCACTTGTTGATTTCTTCGCCATCGACTATCGCCTGGGCGTAGGGCTTGCAACCGGGGTAGCCACAGTTGCCGCATTGGGTTTGCGGTAACAGGGCATCGATTTGCTCGGCGAGGGGGTTGCCCTCGACCTTAAAGCTGACGGCGGCGTAGCCCAGTATCAAGCCAAACACCGTCGCCAGTGCAACCATGGCAATGACGGCGGTGATGAGGAGTTCGAGTGAGGACATTTCAGTCATTAAACGCAGCCATTAAATGCTTCATCACACTAAACCAGCAAAGCCCATAAAGGCCAGGGACATCAGGCCAGCGGTAATCATGCCAATGGCTGCGCCCTGAAAGGGCTGGGGCACATCGGCAACGGAGAGGCGTTCACGCAGGGCGGAAAAGAGGATGAGTACCAGTGAAAAGCCCAGTGCGGCACCAAAGCCGTAAAGGCTCGCTTCAAAGAAGCTGCGATTTTTGGCGGTGTTTTGCAGGGCGACACCCAGTACGGCGCAGTTGGTGGTAATCAACGGTAGAAATACGCCGAGTACTCGGTAGAGCAGGGGGCTGGTTTTTTCGATAAATAGTCGGGTGAATTGCACCACCACGGCGATGACGAGAATAAAGGCGATGGTTGTTAAATATTCGAGACCGAGGGGTTCGAGTATCCAGCTATTCACCAGGTAACTGGAGATAGCGGCCAGGGTCATGACAAAGGTGGTGGCGCTGGCCATGCCGATGGCGGTTTCGAGTTTATTGGATACGCCCATAAACGGGCACAGGCCGAGGAACTGCGCCAACACAAAGTTATTGACGAGTATCGAGCTAACGAGAATAAGCGCAAATTCTTGCATGGAGCCAGCCGTTCGATCTAGCGGTGGAGGGTCGGTATTATCGGGGATTAGATCCCTTTCATTCAATAATAAAACCGGGCGTTTTTAGGCTATTTAGCAATATCCCTTTTCGGCTTCATTATATCTTTTTATTGGCACACGAGACAGGCATGAGCCAATGTCTCGTGTGCCAACAGCCTAAGTGACGCGCTGGCCCGGTTGGGCACCGCTGTCGGGCTCGAGAAGATAAATACCTTCGTCATCACCGGCGGCCAGCACCATGCCTTCAGACATGCCAAAGCGCATTTTACGTGCTGCTAGGTTGGCGACCATCACCGTTAGGCGGCCTTCGAGCTGTTCGGGTTTATACGACGACTTAATACCGGAGAAGACATTGCGGGTTTCGCCGCCGATATCGAGGGTGAGCTGCAATAACTTACTGGCGCCTTCAACGTGGCTGGCGGCAACAATACGGGCAACGCGCAAATCAACCTTAATAAAGTCGTCGAAGCTGATTTCCTCAGCCAGAGGCTCTGCGGCGAGTGGCGAGTCGGGGGCGGCTTCTTCTGCGGGCGCTTGAGCAGCGGGCTGGGCTTGAATACCGGCTTCAACCATGGCGGCGACCTTATCTTTTTCTACCCGCTTGACCATGGGTTTAAAAATTTCGATACGGTGATTGAGCAGGGGTTCAATAGTATCGGCCCAGACCAGTTCGTCGTTGAGGAAGCGACTGGACTGCTCCGCCATATTCGGCAGTATCGGCTTGAGATAAATCATCAGCACGCGAAACAGGTTGATACCCAGGGAGCAAACGGCCTGCACCTCAGCTTCCGCGCCTTTCTGCTTGGCGAGTTTCCACGGTTCCTTGGCTGCGATGTATTCGTTGGCGGCATCGGCCTGAGCCATGATTTCGCGCACGGCTTTGCCGAAGTCGCGATTTTCGTAGTGCGCGGCGATGACCTCACCGGCGTTGACGACCTGCTGCCACAGTTCAGGCTCAGCAATGCTGGCGGCCAGTGTGGCGTTCCCGTCACGGGTGACGAACTTGGCACAGCGGCTGGCAATATTGACGACTTTGCCCACCACATCGCTATTAACTCGCTGAATAAAATCATCGAGATTCAGATCGAGATCTTCCACGCTGGATGACAGTTTCGCGGCAAAGTAATAGCGTAAATATTCCGGCTCTAAAAAGTTGAGGTAGTTGCGAGCATTAATAAAGGTGCCCCGCGACTTCGACATCTTCTTGCCATTCACCGTTAAAAAGCCGTGTACACAGACCTTGTTGGGCGTGCGGTAGTTGGCGCTGGTGAGCATGGCGGGCCAGAACAGCGCGTGGAAGTTGACGATGTCCTTGCCGATAAAGTGGTACAGCTCGGCTTTGGAATCCTTCGCCCAGTAGGTATCAAAGTCGATACCCTCACGGTCGCAGAGGTTTTTAAAGCTGGCCATGTAGCCGATCGGTGCGTCGAGCCACACATAGAAATACTTGCCCGGGGCATCGGGTATTTCAAAACCGAAGTAGGGCGCATCGCGGCTGATATCCCACTCCTGCAAACCGGAGTCGAGCCACTCGGCCAGCTTGTTGGCGATTTCTTTCGAAACGTGGCCGGCGCGCGTCCACTCTTTGAGGAAGCTTTCAAATTCGGGCAGTTTGAAAAAGTAGTGGGTCGATTGCTTTTCTATCGGCGTGGCGCCGGAGATGGCCGACTTGGGGTCGATCAAATCGGTCGGTGCGTAGGTGGCACCGCAGGCCTCGCAGTTGTCGCCGTACTGGTCGTCGGTTTTACACTTTGGGCAGGTGCCCTTGATGTAACGGTCAGCCAGAAAGAGATTTTTCTCCGGGTCAAAGGCCTGGGTAATTTCGCGCTCGGCAATGTGGCCATTGCTCTTTAGGCGCGTATAAATCTCGTTGGCAAAGACCCGGTTTTCCTCGGCGTGGGTCGAGTGGTAGTTGTCGAAGCGAATCAGGAAGTCGGCAAAGTCTTGTTCGTGCTCGGCTTTCACCTGTTCTATCAAGGCCTCTGGGGTAATGCCCAGCTCTTCGGCCTTCAACATTATTGCGGTTCCGTGAGCATCGTCGGCGCAGACGTAGTAACATTCGTGCCCCCGCGCTTTCTGGAAGCGCACCCAGATATCCGTTTGAATATATTCCACCAGATGGCCCAGGTGAATCGAGCCGTTGGCATAGGGCAGGGCACTGGTGACGAGAATTTTACGGGGACTGGACGTCGTGTCCGCGGATAAAGTGGTATCAGGCATGGGGATAAATAGCTTTGTAGGGTTTGGCGAAGGGCCGCAACTATAGCGGCTTTAGCTTTAGTTTTCATTAACGCAGGTGAACAAATAGTATGGCAGAAGCAGTGCAGGACAGTGGTTTGGGTAAAGTGAAATACGTGGTTGCCGTCGCCTCGGGCAAGGGTGGCGTTGGTAAATCGACAACGGCCGTCAATCTGGCGCTGGCGCTAAAAAGTCAAGGTCTTGCCATTGGCATACTCGATGCCGATATTTACGGCCCGAGTTTGGCCAAAATGCTCGGTGTTGACGATTCGCGCCAGCCTAAAGTGGTTAACGGCAATGCCTTTGTACCGATCGAAGCCCACGGTTTGCAGTCCATGTCGATGGCCTATTTGACCACCGATGCCACGCCCATGGTGTGGCGCGGGCCAATGGCCGGCAGCGCCCTGGTGCAAATGATGACCCAGACCCTGTGGGGAGAGTTGGATGTGTTGATCGTCGACATGCCACCGGGCACCGGTGATATTCAATTGACCCTGTCTCAGAAGGCCCAGGTCTCGGGCGCGGTGATTGTCACCACGCCTCAGGAAATTGCCCTCTTGGATGCGCGTAAGGGCATAGAAATGTTCCGCAAGGTCAGTATTCCCGTACTCGGCGTGGTCGAGAATATGGGGCTACACATTTGCAGCAGTTGCGATCATACGGAGTCGATCTTTGGTGAGGGCGGCGGCGAGAGCATTGCCGAGGAATACCAAACCATTTTACTCGGTTCTTTGCCTCTCGATAAGCGCATTCGCGAAGAGGGCGACAATGGCAAGCCAATATTTGCCAGCGACCCCGAGGGTGCTATCGCCGCACACTACAGTGGTATTGCCACTGGTTTAATGGCGGCACTGGCGCAAAGCTCCGTGGCGGCACCGATCATTACGGTCGAAGATTAAAACCAGCGTCGACGAATTAATTAGGGCTCGCTTAATCTCGAGCCAATAGGAAAATTTATGAGCATTAAGTCAGACCGCTGGATTCGCCGCATGGCCGCTGAACACGGCATGATCGAGCCCTTTGAAAGTGAACAGGTGCGCCACCCCGATCCCAACGGCGAGCGGGTGATTTCCTACGGCGTATCGAGCTACGGCTACGATGTGCGCTGTGCCGATGAATTTAAGATTTTCACCAACGTACACTCGGCCACCGTCGACCCGAAAAACTTCGATCCGAAAAGCTTTGTCGATATTCAGTCCGACAGCTGCATTATCCCGCCCAACTCCTTTGCCCTGGCGCGCACGGTCGAATACTTCCGTATCCCGCGCAGTGTGTTAACGATTTGTTTGGGTAAATCGACCTATGCCCGCTGCGGCATTATCGTTAATGTCACGCCGTTGGAGCCGGAGTGGGAGGGGCATGTGACTTTGGAGTTTTCTAACACGACTAGCTTGCCGGCGAAGATTTACGCCAATGAGGGTGTCGCGCAAATGCTGTTTTTTGAGGCGGATGAGGTGTGTGAGACGTCTTATAAGGATAGGGGTGGGAAGTATCAGGGGCAGCAGGGGGTTACGTTGCCGAAGGCTTGATTGGGTTGTTTGAGAAAGGATGAAAATCAATTGGGTCTGAGTCTTTTGGTCTTGGTTAAGGTCTTCTTCAATTCGGATGAGGATGTGGCGCGGAAAGACCTGACCCTATTTTTTGTGTGACCCCGATTTTTTGTGCAATTCCGGTGAGGATGTGGCGCGGAAAGAGCTGACTCCGTTTTTTTGTGCAGACTTCACCTTGCCATTACTGTTGTCATAGACAGTGGTGTCCATGCTCCATATGCGGCTAATTCCCGAGATCACGAGCCAGTGGCTCTTGTTCACAGGAAAGTAATCAGTAAGTTATTGATTTTTAAGGGTGCCCGAATATGATAGTGGGCCAGGGAGAAACATCATCACAGCTAAGGATGGCTCTATATGTCGGCTCGTCAAATAACAATAAACACCCAAGCTGTTGTTTTTGCAGGTAATAAACACATTCGCCTTGCGCTAAGCCCTGTGAACAAGTGCCAAGGTGTTATAGAGCCAGTGGCTTTATAATTCGCTGTTATGCACCAAGTGCCACTTTGAAAGGGTAGAGAAATGAAAGTTAGCCGTATTGGGCATAGATATTTTGATTCAGAGAGCGGAAAGACAATTGACGTCTGGTTTCCTAGGCATTCTAGGGAATTGAAAAGAAGCTGTCTTGCAGAGAAAGCAGGTATTATCAGAAGCGATTTTGTTAAAGTTGAAATTGATTCTTTAGATTTACCTCCCCAGTCAGCTGAAGATGCGTATTTACGGTTACATCTATTATCTGAATGTGAAGTGAAGCCGAATGGTCAAAATTTGGAGGGGATATTTTCTCTTCTTTCAAATGTTGCATGGACTTCAGCTGGGCCTGTTCTGCCTGCAAAAGTAGACGAATTACGAGATTTGATTTCAGAAGAAAATCACCATTTGGTTATAACATCTATCGATAAATTCCCTCGCATGACAGATTATGTAGTTCCCGAAGGTGTGAGAATCGGGGATGCCGATAGAGTTAGGCTAGGTGCTCATTTAGCATCTGGAACAACTGTTATGCATGAAGGTTTCGTTAATTTTAATGCGGGCACTCTTGGTGAGTCCATGATTGAAGGAAGGGTGACGCCAGGTGTAGTAGTCGGAAAAAATTCTGATGTTGGCGCTGGGGCCTCAATCATGGGCACTTTTTCCGGTGGCGGCAAGCAAGTCAATTCAATTGGTGAGAGAAGTCTTGTCGGAGCAAATTCTGGTATTGGTATATCTCTTGGCGATGAATGTATTGTTGAGGCTGGCTTATATGTTACTGCCGGTACTAAAGTCAAAACACCAGAAGGCAAGGTGGTTTCTGCAAGAGAACTGTCTGGTAAATCTGGTCTGCTATACCGTAGAAACAGTCAATCTGGGGCAGTTGAAGCTATTCCAACAGATTCGTCGCGCTGGGGTGGGTTAAATGATAGTTTGCACAGTAATGATTAAAAAGCGCATAACAAGGTTAGAAAGCGGATCGTCAAAGCTGCGCTTTGCCAACTGATCTTGTACCACTTTCGTGGACGATTAATTTCGTCAACGAGAGAGGTCCAGCATGGGACATACCAAAAAAAGAAACTACGACCGCTACACCCTGGCCTACAAGCTTCAGGCCGTTAAGTTAGCCA
>JBGFSY010000004.1:0-488025 GCA_041277045.1 Candidatus Reddybacter sp.
GGCTAACTTAACGGCCTGAAGCTTGTAGGCCAGGGTGTAGCGGTCGTAGTTTCTTTTTTTGGTATGTCCCATGCTGGACCTCTCTCGTTGACGAAATTAATCGTCCACGAAAGTGGTACAAGATCACGCTGCGTCAGCAGCGTCCAGTTGAGCGTAGCGGAACGGTTTTTCCTTGCTTTGTTAAATTCACTCACTGATATAGACGTTCTTAGAATTTTTGTTAAGCTTCAGCTTAAGGTCATATCTAAATGCTATGTCTTCGAGGGTTTTCGTCCAAGGAGACATATTCGCATAGATTGCCACCTTTTTATGATAGCTAGAGTTCTTTATTCCTAATTCTAAACTATACCCATCCTTAGCTGCAATCGTGCCAATCGAACTTAGCATGGACGCGAGGGGGATTTCTTTAAACATATAACTGCCAATTGAACCATCTGATATTTCGTAGCTGAGGATATCGCTGGCAAAGCTTGATGTGGGAAGTGCTGTTGCCAGAACAACAA
This sequence comes from Candidatus Reddybacter sp., assembly GCA_041277045.1. Classification (GTDB taxonomy): domain Bacteria; phylum Pseudomonadota; class Gammaproteobacteria; order Pseudomonadales; family Porticoccaceae; genus Reddybacter. Next base: position 504 of record JBGFSY010000004.1, read on the forward strand.
ATAGCATCCATCTATATTTTTTCATCCTATCTTCCTAGGAATTTAACGCCTATAGCACCGGATAACTACGGAGCCGAAGGCGTAGTAGGTTTTCCGGTGCCTATTTTTGTTAAATGGCAACATGACTAACACATGCCCCAATTCTATAATTGCCTATTATTATGGGTTGTATTTCAATATTGCTCTTTGGCTGCCAAATAGCTCTTAGCTCGCCTTGGGGGCTAAACTCTTTTTCTTTGATCATGGCTGGGTGTCTCCCCCAGGATGAACCGTCCCATTGCTCTTCGCGATCTTGGTAGATTACTTCGTGTACACCATGAAATACAACAGGCGTAATGGAATTAAGTGTTTCTGTAATTAGTTGATAAAACGTGCTTTCATTTGTAATTTTCACGCAACTATCAGAGCCTTCAAATTGATTCAATGTCTTTTTCGATAGATGTTTTGAGACGCATAAAATAAATACATCTGGTTCATTGAATTTTTTAGAAACAGATACGTTGCTGATGGTAATGTTTTTACAGTTTTCACCTAGGCTGATGGCACTAAATGCTGACAGGGAATCAACATCTTTCTTGTTGTTTCTACTTGTGTCGGAGGAATCCTTGATATGAAGATGTTCAATATGATGACTAACTGTTTTTGTTCCCTCTTTGGGGTCAGCAATACCTGCTTTATGCTCGGTATTTCTAAAGTCATGTAAAGTACCGATACGTATACCTCCCATCACAAATAGATTGTCATTGAATTCTTGGGGGGAGTAGCGATACATCTATTTGCCTTTTAACAGTGAATTATAAAGCCACAGGCACTATATCATTTTGGCGCATTATCCCAGAGCATGCAGTAATGATTATGGCATTATTGTCTTTAAAAACAATAGACTAGATGCGGCTGGATGCTTGAATAACTGGTGTATAGTGCAATTCTTTAATGCGCTTATGTTTTCCCTTGGCCGCTTATCATATTTGAGTATCGTTAAAAATCAATGCGTTGCGCCTTGATTTTATGTCAACAAGAGCCGGGGGCGCGTGATCTAGGAAGCTATCTTGTGTTAGGTGTTGTTATTGATAGTACTCGAACGCCAAGAACAGCGGGGTCGAGTATCGCATCGCCACATCCGTCCTATACCCCTCAACCCCAGGTGCCTTATAACGAGCAGCCAAGCCTGCATAATGAGTAAAATGGCTTAGAGCTCATTCCCGTTTTTCTCCCTGCGTGCAGAGCTTATTTCGGCATGGCCCAGATTGTCTACCTTGCTTATCGGCCTTTGATTTCGCCAACAATATCGCGGCCGCCCTGACCTAATAGCAGGGTGTCGGTGCCCGCAGTGATAAGGGTAAAACCGCGCTCGATATAGGGTATGGCCGCCTTGGCTGAGGTGGTAAAAACACCGAGTTTGACACCGGCTGTGAGGCAGGTCTGGGTAATGTGTTCAATCGCTTTGACGACAACGGGGTCGTCTAGCTGGCCCATTTTGCCGAGGCTGGCGGAGAGGTCGTAGGGGCCGATAAACACGCCATCGACGCCGGGAGTGGAGGCAATGGCTTCAATATTCTCCACCGCCTGTGCGTGTTCTGCCTGTACCACAATGACGACTTCATCGTTGGCTTGCTCGATATAACCCTGAAAAGCAAAACCATAGCCCTGTGCCCGAGCGATGCCAACACCGCGCTGGCCCTGGGGTGGGTATTTGGCGAAAGCAACCGCCCGTGCCGCTTGTTCGGCGTTGTTGATTTGCGGCACGATAATGCCGCTGGCACCGCTATCGAGGGCTTTTTTGATAGCAATTTCGTCGAGGCTGTGGACGCGCACCAGACAGGGGCGGGGCGCGGCGGCCTGTATCAATTGCTCGATTTGTCCATCGCTAAGGCTGCTATGTTCGCCGTCGAGAAACAGCCAGTCAAAACCGGCCTGGGCTAATATTTCGGCGACCTGGGGCGAGGCGATGGACACCAGGGTGCCGAGCAGCAGCTCGCCTTTATTTAATGGCTGTTTAAATTGTGTCATGGCTTTTTTGGTCTACACCGCAAAGAACGTAGTTGTCGGCTGTTTATAATAACGTGAATTTGTCACCGCTACTGTTGCCAGCACGGGACAACGTGCAATAGACAGAGGTGTTAATCATTTATTTATTGATGAGGGAAGGAAATGCCAAAGAGAGCGATAACTGATCAGCAAATTGTGGATTGCTTTGCAGTGCTTGGCGAGCTGCGTCCCCACTTGGAGCGCGGGGATTTTTTATCTACGGTTCGAGCGATGGGAAATGAAGGCTATCAACTGGCTTATATTGAAGACACCGAGCGGGTGGTAGCTGTAGCGGGTTTTCGTATTAATACGAACCTGTTTATGGGTAAACACTTATACGTCGATGATTTAGTGACTACGCAGAGTGCGCGCTCACAAGGCTACGGTGGGCAGTTGCTGGCCTGGTTACAGCATGAAGCGAATGAACAAGGCTGCAAGGTCTTACATCTGGATTCGGGTACGCAGCGCGCTCAGGCGCATAAATTTTATTTTGAGCAGGGTTTTACAATTGCTAGCTTTCATTTTAGTCAGCAGCTTGATGAGGCCGGCTAGTCAGCATGTAAAAGCGGGGCTGCACCCGTCGCGTTTTTATGGGGAGGGTTCATCCTGCCGGGCTGCAATATTAATAGCGCTGGGCTGCATAATGCAGGCTTGGCGACAGAGGCCGCAGCCGACACAGGTGGTATTGTCGATAAGGGGTAAGTGACCATCCCAGAGCAGAGCCCCCGGCACAGGGCAGCTGGCTTCACAGGCGCCGCACTCGGGGCCACTGTAGGGCAGACAACTTTGTTTATTAATACTGGCGCTGGCTAATTTAGGTAGTGGCTGGGCAGTTGCTGCTGCGCTCTTGTTATCTGAATCATTGTCGCTACTTTCTTGTGACGACTCTAGTTCTTCAGATGCGCTTTGTTGATTAGAAATTAATTCAGGTAGGTTTAAAGCGCCTTCACCACAAGCCTGTACACAGGGCCAGTCGCTACACAGGTGACAGCCCTTGTTGAGTAGGTCGAGGGCGGGTGTGCCCACGGCCTTGACGCCAACGCGGGCTGACAGTGGGAAAATCACGTTATGGGGGCAGGCCGGTATGCAGTCGCCGCAGCGGGTGCAGGCCAGTAAAAAATCGAGTTCGTTAAGCGCGTAGGGCGGGCGAATCCAGCGCTGTGCCGCTTTGTTGACTTTGGCGTCAGCGTGCTTGACCACTTCGCGGGTGGTGCTGCGAAAAATTGATTTAAAGAAATCCCGTCTGTCCATGATCTATTGTTCGACGCTAGGGTAGTTGTGAGTTAGAGCGGGCACTGATTTCATCCCGGGCTTTATTACGACGTATTTTTTTGTGTTGCACCATCGTCACGACAATAAGCAGTAGTAGCACCAGGGTGACGATAATCCCCAGTGGACCTATCGGCAATGGCTCACCGACCCGCAGGGGGAAGTCGATAATATAGTGTTCGCCCTTATCCCAAAATGAGGCGCTAATAATATAGTCGCCACGCTGGTGAAAGCTAAAAGCCTGACGGTAGACATTATCATCCAGCACCTGTGCGCCCAGTTGCTCTGGCTTTGAATTAAACCAGCCGTCGTTACGCACCGAGAATTCAATGTCGGCATTTAAGGGTTGTTTAGACCCCAGGCGGGTGACGTATAAATTAATACGCCCGGATTCTTCCGGTTTCGGAAAAGCGGGGAAGACCATGGCGGTAACAAAAAAATCACCAACCAGGGTTTCGATATTCATACTCGGTGGTGTGTTGGAGTCTTCATTTAAGCTATATGCGGGGCGACCCAGTACATGGTGGGCTTGGGCTACAGGGATTAAAAAAGTAATAAAAGAAAAACTCAGTGCGACAATAATTCTTGCCAGCCCTGTCTTATCTTTTGTTATTTTCGAAAAAAAAATGTCTTTCAATATTTGTTGCTCATCAAATTATTTAAATGTTGCTTGGATTTAAATCAAAAGTGCATAGCCTGTTAGGAGACAGTATGCCGCATAACGCTACCCAGGGAGCGCTCGACAATGCGAATCGGCAAGCTGGGATGGGGGCAGACTTCAACGCATAGGCCGCAGCCCACACAACCTTACTGAATCACGGGCTGATACTGATTCCACTGTTTGAAATTAATACCTTGCTCACCAAGGGGACAAATGCTCACAAATGCCTCGGTCGACCCAGGGGTAGCAGGCGCTGCGATCAATCTGGGCGACACCCATGTCGACCTTTTCTCGCTCGACGGGCATCAATGCATCGGTCGGGCAAACTTCGCTGCACTTGCCACACAAGGTGCAGGCTTTTTCTTCCGGGTTGATATAGGGCGTATTGACCTGCACCCCACCGTCCCGTTGATGAAATAAAATACAGCGCGGCGGACAAACCTCACCACAAAGACCGCAGCCAATACAGGCAGAGACAAACTCGGCATCATCTTTCAAGGCACCGGGTGGTCGCAAATGTCGTCGGGTAAGTAGGCGCTCGACGGGTGCTAATAAGCGACTGAGGGCAAAGGGTAGTGCCCCGGTGGCGAGCGCGACCGTTGAGTAAAGCATCCATTGCAGGAAGTTACGCCGACGCATAGGACTTACTGTTCGACTCTTGTTTCTGTTGTCCGGTTTAGAGCCGTGTTTTGCGGCTTGTATTTACGACCCAGATGCCCCGGGCCCTGATTGGCAATATCTTGTGGGCTGAAATAAAAAGTCATTGCATCCGTAGGGCAGACAGCAATGCAGGCGGTGCAGTTATTGCACTCCTGGCCAAATTGGTCGTGTAGTGGGTCGAGGCCAAACTCGCAAACCGCCGTGCATTTTGCGCAGTCATTACAGTTTTCAACAATGCGTTTAATGCGCAATAGCCGAAAGCGGCCGAGCAGTGAATAGAGGGCGCCGCCGGGGCAGAGGTAGCGGCAAAAGCCTCGCCGTGCGACCAGTAAATCAAATAACAGGGTCAGTAAAAAGAACACCACGCCGGAGCCAAAACCACCGAGGGCGATGGCGTAGTAGATTTCACGCCCAATGACGGCGGGGGGATAAATAGCGGCAAAGGCAACGGAGCCTGTTATGGCGGCAATGGCAAGCCCAATAGCCAGTACTAAATATTTCAGGCGGCGGTCAAAACGTCTGTTGCCTATATGCAGGCCCGACTTGCGCAATAGTACGCCGAGGTTGCTATTAAGTTCGTAAAGAAAAGTTGCTGGGCAGATCCAGCCACAATAAAAGCGGCCGAAAAAAACGGTCAACATGACCGGGATAAGCGCGGTCAAAATAAAGGGCCAGTAAAAGGCCTGGCTGCTGGCAATCTGGCCGAGTACGGCCAGGGGGTCGCTTAACTGCACACCGCCAAAGGTGCCCGACCAGGTGTTGCCTTTAAGGACGTCGAGCTGATCTTCCGGATCATCGACAAAGGGGCTACTAAGCCACTCCATCGTATCGTAGATTTGTTTTTCGCTGGCGCTGAGCAAATCGTAAGTGTGTGCCGAAACGTAGGTTTGATAAACGTGGAGAAAGGGGATCAGCACGAGCATCGCAAATACAAGGGTCAAGCTCAGCCAGCGCAGTTTGTTGAGATGTTTCCAGAGGAAAAAGGGCTTGTGTGCCACCTTATTGATGGAACTCTTATTCACAAGAGTCTCATTCATATAGTGGGTGCCTCTAAAAATAGTGATTTTTTTGTGAGAGCAAGGAAGCGCCGCACGGGGAACCGCAGTGTATAAACCATACATGAGGATTCGAGTACGGAGCTGACGCTGCTATCGCGTAAAAAGTGCATTTTTAGAGGTGCCCATGGGTGTAGTCGGGAATAATACGTATTGCCTGAGGTAGCTGAATACAGGAGCGCTCGCAGAGGCCACAACCCACGCAGCCATCGAGCACATGGGGTTGTTCCAGCAGTCCGGTGCGTATCGCCACATCTTGCAGCGGGCAGGCTCTATAGCAAACACCGCAGGTTTTACCCTGAAATGACAGGCAGAGGTTTTCGTCGACCAGCGCTTTACCCATTTTGACCTGTTCGAGAATGGGTTCCATCAGGCGCTCAACGGGTGCGATGGCATCGGTGGGGCAGACATCGCCACACTTCATGCAGAGAATACAGGCCTGTTCGCGGGGGATAATATAGGGCGTGCCGAAGGAGGCCGTGCCGTTTTCCAGATCAAAAAACTGAATGCAACGGTTGGGGCAGACCTCACCGCACTGGCCGCAGCGAATACAGGTGCTTTCGAAGTCATCTTCAGCCAATGCGCCGGGCGGGCGTAAATAGCGCGGCGGTGGTGAGGCTGACGCTGTCGTTGTCAGCCCCATACTTGTCACCGCCGCACTGAGGCCCAGAGACTTTAGAAAAGTGCGCCGCTTCACTGCGAGCCGTGGCAAGCTGTTAAGCCTTTTCAATACGCATCGCCAGCTTTTTAAAGTCGACTTGCCCAGAGACGATATCCCACACCCGGCTCGATGTTTTATTGACCAGCCATTTGTTCTTTTTCGGATCGGCGCTATCGGCGACGGACAAGTTCCAGGGGCTAAACATATAGCCGCGGGGCACGCTGTTACGCGCCGGGCGCACCAGGCTTTTGGTGCCCACTTGAGCTTTGGCCTGAAATTCACCGCGGCGAGTGATGAGGTTAATCTTGTCGCCGTCTTCAATGCCCAGATCCTTGGCGTCCTCGGGGTGCATTTCGACATACATCTCCGGCACAAGCCGCTGCGTGGTGGGGCTACGCATGGATTTTGCGGTGTGGAAGTGCTCGTAAACCACGCCCAGGCCAAGCCAGTAGGGGTATTTGTCTTTCGGTACCTCGGCCCATTTTTTACCGCGAAATTCATCATCGGGTAAGTCGGGTGTTAGACCTTTGTCCCGCGCCTCGCGAAGCAGGTTCATGTGGTCGATGGTGTAGTGGCCATCTTTGGTGCCAAACTCCATCAGCTTTTCAGTGATGGCTTTGCGGTCGGTGTAATCCTGGTGGCAGGTTTTCAGATTGACCTTGCCGTCTTTGGTGCGGAAGTAACCGTAGGGGCGGTTTTTCCAGTCGCCCTCCTGCATCATAAAGCGGCGCTTGGTACCACCGGCCTTGGCGATGGCGTAGGTGGGTGCGGGCCACTGAATGCCGCGCAATTTTTTCAACTGTTCGTAGGGTGATGTGCCCTCGACGTTTTCAACATCGATAATGCCGCTTAGATCGGTGTCGGTGCCTTCAGAGGCGCGAATCACATCGCGGAGGATTTCCTCGGCATCATAAAAGCCGTTTTCGAGCCGCTTATAGGGCATTATCTTGTCCATATCGAGGCCGAGCAATTTGCCGATGCCCTTTGCCTTGTCGACCACCATGTCGAGGTCGGGGCGACAGCCTGGGGGCGGCATTACTGCCTGTTCAACGATATTTAAGCGCCGCTCGGAACTGATATAAACACCCTGCACCTCTCCCCAGGTTGCCGCGGGGAAAATAACATCGGCATAGAGGTTATTTGGCGCGTGGCGATAGATTTCTTGCACCACATTAAAGGTTTTATTGAGGGCGGGGCGGACAAGGTTGTTCTGGTCCGGCAAGTCGACATGGGTCGCATAGACTAGAAACATGGCTTTAACTTCACCTTTTAAGGCCCGCTCCATCATGCCCACGGCCATGCCGGGGTTCTGCGCCTTCATGGCTGTATCCAGATTGCGCTGGGGCACTCGCCACTGCTTGGCCATGTGGGCGCGGTGTTCATCATTTTTCAGCGGCTCATTAAAGGGCAGGCGGCCGGTCAGGCCTCCGGTGAAACGCTCACCCATGGCATTGGGCTGGCCGGTCATGGAAAACGGCCCGCAACCGGGTTTGGCCAGATTACCGGTGAGGGTCAATAAGTTAATAACAGAAATAACATTGTGCTGGCCGTGGATGGACTGGTTGTAGCCAATGCCCCACATAATGATTACGCCACCGAAGCCCGCATTCATTGAGCCGGGAATGCTTTGCCCGCCTTTGGCGCGGGCCAGACGTTTGCGGGTGGCATCGGCGAACATACCGGCGACACGGCGAATTAATTCTGGTGGCACATCGTGCCCCGGCCCACCCATGCGATCCTGCACCTGTTCGGGGCTGTATTCCTTGGTTACAGTTTCAATATACTCTTCCCAGCCGGTGACGTGCTCGCGCAGAAAAGCCCAGTCGATGACATCGGGGTGATCTTTTAATAGCACGTGGGCGAGGGAGTTAAGGAAGCTGATATCGCCGTTTAAAATGGGCACATGCACGGAGTTATCGGGGTTAATGTCTTCATAACCCTTGGCGGTGCCGGTGTAGCGTGGGTCGACCACCACTGTGGGAATGTCTGTTTTCTTTTTGTGATCGGCTGCACGCCAGAAAATAATCGGGTGGGCCTCGCGGGCGTTGTGACCAAAGTGGATGATCATATCGCACAGCTCAATATCTTCATAAGCCAGCGGTGGCGTATCGGAACCGAGTATTTTCGAATAGCCGGTCACTGCAGAGGTCATGCACATGCGCGCATTCGCCTCAATGGTGTTGGAGCCGAGCACGCCCTTCATAAACAGGTTTTCCATATACTGACCTTCCATGGTCAGCTGGCCCGAGCCGTAGAGGCCGATGGAGTTGCCGGAGTACTTTTTGGCGAAGTGGGCGATTTTGTGGTCGACCAACTCACTGGCTTCGTCATAGGGCACGCGCACAAAGTGCTCCTCATCAAAGGAGCCCTTGGTTTTACTGACGTATTCAAGATCACCGTGGCCGGGTTTTTGCCATTCGGCCCAGACATCCTTGCGCACGTAAGAATCTCCCTCCATGCGGTCGACATAAATCGGCTCGGCGGCGGTCAGGCCTTTAATGCACTGCAGGCCGTAATTAGTGGGGTGCTCCTTGTCGGGGCGCATGGAGACAATCTTGCCGTTTTCCGCTTGAATCACCGTGCCACAGCCCACACCGCAGTAGGGGCACTGGGCCAGCGCGGTGGTTCTGCTCACGGTATTGGTGTCATGGGTGCCGGTGGTGGCCGCTTCCAGCTCGGGGTTGGCGCCAATCATTAAACTGGCACCCGTCGCGGTGCTGGCAATAAAGGCACTGCTCTTGAGGAAGTCGCGTCGATCCATCTTAATTCGTTTCATCCTAAGAACCCTCGTTGTCAGCTAGTAAATGTAAATAAACAATAATGTCGTCGATCTCCTGATCACTTAAATTGGCCATGCCGTCGGGGCCGGAAAAACCCAGCATCCTGGTATTGGAGCGCCCCGTTTTAATCGTCTCGCGTAGAAAACCGTCCGAAGCCGGCGTGATTGTGCCTGCTCTGCCAATGGCGGTACCGGTGCCGCCGGCCAAATAGCCATCACCCTTGCGACCGTGGCAGGTCGAGCAAATAAGATCAAAAGACTCCTTACCTCTGCCTACGTCGCCTTTGGATGGCGCTTCGCCGTCAACGGCCACGGAACGATCGGGTAATATGGCGAAGGAGCGTAGATAGGCTAATACCTCTTTACCCTTTTTTTCTCCAAGATAGGCAAAGGACGGCATGCCCGTACCGGGGCGACCGCCGAGCATGGTTGCCATAATAAAGCGGTCGGACGCAACACTGAGAAATTCGGGGTTGGACAGGGACGGGGCAAAACCGGGTTTGCCAATGGCATCGGCCTGATGGCACACAGCGCAGCTTTGCGCGTAAATTCTTGCGCCTTCCTCAATGGACGCCTTATCGGCTGCGTGGGCCTGACTGGTGATGAATAGTGGGGCCATAGCAAAGGCCACGACGACAGAAAAAAACGATCGTTGTATGTTTCTCATGCTGGTTTTTTTGCCTGTGAATAGAATTATTTCCACCCCAAGTGTGGATGCACTTATAAGGGCGACTTAAATGGCTATATCAATCTAACTTTAGCCACAAGCATTATTGTTCTTTTAGGGTTGCCGGAACATGATACTCATCATCAAAAGGCCGGAATAAGGCCGATTAATGTCGCATTTTTAATTGATGGTGGACGTGGGGCTGTCGTCGCTAATGTTGTGTTCGTGCAAGGTTGAAAACCACTATAAATATAGGGTTTTAGTGGGTGTTCAAAATACTCTGTTAGTTAACTTAGCGATACCCGGTCTGGGGCTATTAGCTATAGCTGAAGTGCTGGTTAATAATCGCCTTGTTAATTAACAGGTGCTTAAAACTTCGGCAAAATTTCGTTAATTAATAATCGTGTTTGTTCGAGTAAATCGGCGTCATCATTACCCATGGGGCGCAGGATAAATTTTGAAATACCTTCCCTGGCATACTCTTCAATGCGCTGGTGAATTTGTTCAGCGCCGATGGCGACGGTATGACTGAGGTCTTTACCCGGTGCTAACTTGCTAAAGCGAGCTAGCTCCCGCTGGGCAATGTTGTCACTGGCTTTGCCAAAGCGGAAGAAAAATCCGGTGCCGTAGTGGTCGTCGTCAATAGTGCGGCCACTCACCTTTAGGGCTTCGATAATCGCCTTTTTCGCCAACCCTGCCTGTTGCGGTGATTCCAGTCCGGCTTGCCAGCCGGTGCCGATGCGCGCCGTGCGTTTAATGGCCGCCTCGCTGCTGCCGCCTATCCAAAGGGGTAGTTCTGCCTGTGCTGGCAAGGGGGAGATAACGGCGTCTTTATAGTGGTAGTAGTCGCCGCTCAGTGTCACCGGGCCACCGCGCCAGAGCTGGGTGATGATGTCGAGGGCTTCATCGGTGCGTTTGCCCCGACCTTTTGTGTCCCGGCCAGTGGCTTGCCACTCGGGTGCGCGGGCACTGCCGATACCGAAGGCGGGCAGCATGCGACCCTGGCTGAGAAAGTCGATGGTGGCGCACTGTTTGGCCAGTACCAGCGGATCACGCAGGGCGGCGGAGGCGACGTTCATACCGAATTTAAGGCGCTGGGTGGCACCGGCAATGGCCGCGAGGGCGCTGATACATTCGAGGAAGGGCTCATCGGAAATCAGCCGGTCGGTCTGCCAGATGGAGTCGACCCCGCCGTCTTCGCAGAGCTCGATCCAGCGCCAGAAATTATCGACCTGCTGAAAGGGAAAGCGGGCGAGGCCGAGGCCAATGCCAATTGCCATTATTTATCTCCGGTCTTATTGATTAGCAAGAGGAAATGGAAACCCTCTACTCACGACATGCTGTAAATACATTCTTGTAAGCTCGGCTTTGGCATCCTGCGTCGCTCTACCTCCTAGTCGTCGGTGTCGGCATCTATCGGTAATTGCTCCATGCATTACTCTACCTCCTGCATCGCCTCAAAGCGCCTACTCCTGGCCATGCAGTCGTGCCTCTAACGGTCGAGAGCAGAAGGTCTCCATTCCTCTCAATTCAGTATGTGATGCTGGGTGCTTGCTCTAGAGAATTTATACCGGTTTAAAGTTCGCGGCAGTAAAGGCTTCTAAAGTGCGTTGGACATCCGCTTCACTAGCACCGGCCAATGGCGCAATAATCTGCGTGTGAATGCCCGTATCCATATCGGCCTGCAAGCGTGCGCGACATTCTTCGGCGCTGCCGATAACGGCGATTTCATCAATCAGGGCATCACTCATGGCATCGGCAGTTTTCTGCCTGTCCTTGGCAGCCCAGCCGGCATTAATACCATCGGCAGCAGTGTCAAAGCCGGCCCAGGCGAGGAAGCGGTTATACACGGGCGTTGCGTAGTAGGGGGCGAAGGCGGCGCGAAATGAATCGCGGGCAGCGGCTTTGTCGTCGGTGACCAGCACCATGGCACGATTGACGATTTCTACAGACTGCCAGTCTTTACCGGCTTTTTCGGCACCGACTTTAACGTGCTCGATCATTTTAGTGAGGGCGCGCTGGGGCCAGAGATTAAAAATCACACCGTCGCCAATCTCGGCTGCCATTTCAATCATCTTCGGGCGCAGGGCGGCGAGGTAGATGGGTGGTGGCTGGTCGATGGGGTCTTGTCGATAACCCTTGCTGTAAAGGCCGTCGAGATCAAAGTTGGATTTTTCACCAGCTAGCATAGAGCGCACCATAATCGCGGTGTTCTTAACGCGGGTGACGGGTTTTTCCAGGGGGATGCCGTGCCAGTTGTTCATCATCGTTTGGCTCGATGCACCCAGGCCCATGATAAAACGCCCGGGCAATACTTGGCCCAGCGCATTGGCAGTGGCAGCCAGTACCACAGGGGTGCGGGTGAAAACGGGGGTGACCGCCACACCGATGCGAATGGTTTGTGTGTGGGCGGCCAGTGCGGCGGCGGTGGTCAGTGAGTCGGGGGCGCCACCGTCAGCAAACCAAGCATCGCTATAGCCCGCGCCTTCGGCCCATTTAACACGGGCGATGGTTTCGCTGATGAGGGGACTGACGGGCAGGGTGACGGCAACGCGTCTGGGCAATATGCATGATGGTGACATAGACTTTCCATTTGAGAGGTAATAAGCGGCAGTTTCCCATTTTGCGGCAAGTCTGTTCAAGCTGTATGCTGGGGGCCAAATAATTATAGGGGGATGAGCATGAGCTCTACCACAGAATTAACGGCAGTACGCGCGGGTCACGAGTTTGATGAAGCGGCACTGCTAGCATTTCTTGAGCAAAACATTGAGGGCTTTAAAGGCCCATTAAAAATCCAGCAGTTTGATGGCGGTCAGAGTAACCCCACCTTCAAGTTATTTTGTGGTTCAGGCGTTTACGTAATGCGCAAGCAGCCGCCGGGAGAGTTGTTGCCCTCGGCCCACCAGGTCGATCGCGAATACCGCATTATGAAGGCACTGTGGACAACCGATGTGCCAGTGCCGCAAATGCTTTGTCTGTGCGACGACGCCAGTGTTATTGGCACCAAATTCTATGTCATGGCGATGGTCGAGGGGCGAATTTACTCCGAGATTTTACTGCCCGATGTTAGCCCCGCCGACCGCCGTGAAATGTACCTCGATATGATGCGTGTCCTCTCGGCAGTCCATGCCGTCGATTACAAAGCCGTTGGTCTTGAAACGTTCGGCCGTCCCGGCAATTATTATGAGCGCCAATACTCGCGCTGGAGCAAACAATATAACAACGCAAAATTGGAACGCATTCAGAGTATGGAAAACCTACTCGAGTGGGTACCTGCAAATATGCCCGACTCTGGTGAAACGACCATTGCCCACGGCGACTTTCGCCTGGCGAATATGGTGTTTCACCCCACTGAGCCGCGTGTTGTCGCAGTGCTCGATTGGGAGCTGTCGACCCTGGGTCACCCCCTGGCCGACCTCGGTTACAGCTGCATGGAGTTTTATGCAGACTTTTATGGCGAGGTGCGTCTACGTGGACCGGAGCGTGAAAGCTTGGGTATTCCCAACCAGGATGAAATGATCGCTGAATATTGCAAGAGCTCGGGGCGCGATAAAATCGACAACTGGACCTTTTATGTGGCCTATAACTTATTTCGCTCGGCTGCGATTGTGCAGGGTGTGTACAAGCGCGGGCTGGATGGCAACGCCAGTTCGGAGTCGGCCCTGACCTACCGCGATGAGTGCCGCAATCGCGCGGATAGAGCCTGGGAAATGGTTGAAGAAATGAAGGCCTAAAATGCCTTAGGCTGAAATTTAAGGCTTGGATTTAAATAATAAAAAGGGGCTAAGAAGCCCCTTTTTATTTGTGCTGGTTTTATTCAGTACGGTCTTATAAAAACTGAGTTTATAAAATAATATCAGCCATCAACTCTAGGCCCTCTCGAGTGGTTTCACCACCGAGTAGCATGGTAGAAACATGGCCTTTTTTACCGGCCTCAATCCAGCGCTGAGAGCGCTCGCGAATACGCTCTGCCGGGCCGACCAGGTGCGCAGCATCGACCAGTTCATTGGGCACTGCGGCGGCGGCCTCTGCCTTTTTGCCATCCAGATAAAGATCCTGGATTTTAACGGCAGCATCTTCAAAGCCGAGGCGCTTGGCGTAGTCGTTATAAAAGTTTTTCGCCCTAGCGCCCATGCCGCCGATATACAGGGCCATATTGTCTTTCAGTGGTTTCATGCACTCCTCAACATCGTCGCCGATAATGACCCGCACGAAGGGGGCAATATCGAAGTCGCTAAGGCTTTTATTACCCACATCGGCAAAACCTTTTTCGATGGGTTCGGCAAACACGTGGTATTGCTCGGGATCCATCCACACCGGAAAGAAGCCATCGGCATGGCTGGCTGCAGCACGCACCCCGGCTGGTGTAATGGTTGCCGCGAAAATGGGGATTTCAGATTTGCAGTGCAAAATGCTCTTTAAAGGTTTGCCAAGGCCGGTGGCACCCTCGCCTTTATAGGGCAGTTGATACTGCTTGCCTTCGAAGGTGACAGGTCCTTCGCGCTCGAAGATCTGCTTCATAATGGCGATATATTCTTTCAGGCGTGTCACGGGCTTGCCGTAGGGCACACCGTGCCAGCCCTCAACGACCTGTGGGCCAGAGGCACCGAGGCCGACAATAAAGCGGTTGCCCGATAATTGGCTGAGAGACATTGCGGTCATCGCCGCCATCGCTGGGCTGCGCGCAGGCATTTGCATAATGGCCGTGCCGACCTTGATCTTGCTGGTGTTGGCCAGTATCCATGTGGCTGTTGTCACCGCATCGGAACCATAGGCCTCGGCTGTCCACACCGAATCGTAGCCGAGTTTTTCGGCGAAGCCGATGGTGTCGAGGGGTATTTTTACTGAGTTGCCGGAATAGCCGGTCATTAAGCCGAGTTTCATGTTTTTATCCTAATGTGGTTGGTTTTACGCTGCGCTAAAGCTATGGAGGAATGAGAAGAGCTAACGATAGCAAACTGTAGCGGTTGGGGCGAGAAGTGAGGGTTGGACTCTGGCAGCTTAACAACAAGCGGCTACCGTCTGTGGTGCATAATAACCACTTTATAATTAAGGTCTTTACTTTGAGGCGGGCTTGTTATATACCCTTATTTTCTGCATGGGTATATCTTGGTTTTAAGGTGCTGCTTTACCTGCGGATCGTCAGTAATAGGATGTGGCGGGTTGGGATAAGGCAGTTTATTTCCAGGATAAACAGAAGCAGGGAAGGCAAAATTAAAATAAAAAATAGAGGTTACTCTCATGAGTATGTTTTCTAAAAGTAGTAAAGGTAAAGACCAGTCCATACAGGTAATAACTCCTCAGCCTGATTTAATCGCTACTCAAAACTCAATGCTTGGCAGTGTGGATCCGCTTGCGGTGAGTGATGCTCCGCTTGATGGCGCTGAGCAAGCTGTGAATCTGCACGGACTACGGTTATTGTCGGAGGGTGATTTTACCGCTCCTGACGAAGTGCGCAGTTGTGAGTCCGCGCAATTGACCGAAATCATCCGACAAAAGCTTGGTGATGCGATTGGTAAAACCCAGGTCTTAATGCACGAGCTTAACGGTGAAATAAAAGTCATTACTCAGCAGAGCAAGCAGCAGGTTGAATCGCTGAGCTGGGATACCGAAGACGAGCTGAAACGCACGCGGGAAATGGGCGATAACCTGAATACGGTGGCCGCTGCGGGTGAGCAGCTATCTGTCAATATGAAGGATATTTCTGCCAATGCGCAAGAGTCAAAAAACCACCTTGCCGAGGTGGTGCTGACGACTAGTGAGTTGTCTGCTGCCGCCAAAGAAATTGCTCAGAGAACAGAGCAAGGGCGGAAGATAAGTGCCAAAGCGGTG
Organism: Candidatus Reddybacter sp.; assembly: GCA_041277045.1. Taxonomy (GTDB): domain Bacteria; phylum Pseudomonadota; class Gammaproteobacteria; order Pseudomonadales; family Porticoccaceae; genus Reddybacter. The sequence continues at coordinate 16,116 of JBGFSY010000004.1, forward strand.
GACGATGCCGAAAAGGCGGCTAAACAATTTGCCGACCTTGAAGCCGCCGCCATCGAAATCAGTAAGGTGACGAATACCATCTCCGAAGTCTCGGATCAGACCAAGCTATTGGCACTCAATGCAACTATTGAAGCGGCGCGAGCAGGGGAGGCGGGGGCCGGGTTTGCCGTGGTGGCCAGTGAGGTGAAAGAGCTTGCCGCACAAACCAATGAGGCCAATGCGGGCATTAAAAGTAAGATCGCCATTATTCACGATGCCATTGCGTCGAGTGTGAGCTCAATACGAGAGGTGGCGGAAGTGATTGCAGAAATTAACGAAATTGTTTCTGCCATTGCGGCGGCTTCGGAACAGCAGTCATTGGCCACTTTGGATATTGCTGAAAAATTGACTGCTGCCAGCACCGGTATGAGTGCTGTTAGTAGTAGTGTGGGTGAGGGCGCTGCGGCAACTGAGGAAATGAATGTCAATTTGAACTCAGCTGTGTGTTTGCTGGGCGATTCAATCCAGGGCATGAATAAGTTGGTGGAAACCAATACCGGGACTGCGGCGCAAAATTTCTCCCAGGCGACGCTGTTGGGTAATCGCAGTGCCGATGTGATTCATCTCTACGATGGTTTGAAAATTGATGAAAAGCATCGCAAGGTAGATCTATCGGAGAAAGGTCTATTTCGCTTTAGCCCCAAGTGGAGTGTGCTGGTTGAGCAAATGGACAGTGAGCACCAGAAAATATTTGCCTACTGCAATGAAATCCACACCATGATAGCGGCCGGTAAAAAGCAGGAAGAGGCGCTGCCAATACTCAAGGCAATGGCAAACTATACCGCCCATCATTTTGCTGAAGAAGAGCAAATGATGAAGTTTCACAACTATCCCGGTTTAGACCAACAAATTAAAGCGCACACAGACCTGCTGGACAATGTTGGAAAAACTATTGCCACCCTAAGTGAGGGTGGCAAGGTCAATATGATCGATGTGATTGCCTTTATCGTCGATTGGTTGACCGGGCATATTCAGCACGAGGATATTGAGTACGGGCGCTATTTTAAAGAGCGGGGTATTGTTGTTTAAGTGGGGCTGGGGCTGTGAGTGAAAGCAATGATACAGGGCTCGCACTACGCGCCATTCACCAGACATTGGGCGGCAACGGTGGCGAATTTTTTGACACGCTGGTGCGTAAACTCAGTGAGGTGCTGGGTTTGCGAGCAGCTTTTATCACCCACGTGTCGGGCGAGACTAGCGAGGTTTTTAGTGCCTGGCAGGATGGGGCACAGCTTGAAAGGTTTGAGGTTGATTTAATTGGTACGCCCTGTGAACAGGTGCTGGCGCATGCCAAAAGCCTGTATTTTGATAAAGCCTGCCAATGTTTCCCCAGCGCGACCTATCTCGCCCGCGTGGCACCTTACTGCTACATGGGTACACCCATTGCCGATTGTGGCGGCAGCCCGGGTACTTTAGTGGTGATGGCTGATAATGCGATAAAAAATGTTGTAAACGTGCAGCAGACCCTGGAAATATACGCGCAAATAATTGCGGGTGAATTTAAGCAACGCAGTTTGCTGAGTAAACTTGAAGCCAGTACTGAAAGCGTCCGAAAAAACTTTGCACAATCCCTCGATCCCCTGTTTTTTCACGACATTAGAGGTCATTTGCTGGAAGTGAATGATAGTGCGTTAAAGATCTTCGGTTACAGTCGAGAGGAAATAAAGCGCCTGGATTTTCGTGATCTTACACCCGGTGATGCCAAGACTCGGCGCATCAATAGCGAGGCCGTGAAGGCGGTTCTGTCCCGGGGTGTACACCGGTTTGAGACCCGTTGCAAAAATAAAGAGGGAGAATTGTTCGACTGCGAGGTAACGACCAGTTTACTCAAAATTGGTGGTAGAGAGGTCATGCAGTCACGTGTGGAAGACCTGAGTTCATTTCAGCGTGAACGAGCTGAGTTATTAAAACTCTCCAGAGCGGCGGAAGCGAGCTCCTCGGTGATTATGATTACCGATATCAACGGGCACATAGAGTACGTCAACCCTAAATTCACCCAGCTCACGGGCTACTCTCGAGAAGAGGTGATGGGTAAAACCCCGCGTATTTTAAGCACGGGGCAGGCCCCGCTGGATACTTACAAAGCGCTCTGGACAACGATTCTTGGCGGCGAAGAATGGCGCGGGGAGTTTCGCAATCGGAAAAAGAATGGCGATTTTTATTGGTGCCGAAACTCCATCTCTGGCATTAAAGATGAGCGTGGCCTGCTGAGCCATTATCTGGCGATTCAGGATGATGTCAGTCGGGAATACGAACTCAAGGAAAGACTCAGTTACCAGGCTTCCCACGATCTGTTGACGGGGCTTTACAATCGACATGAGTTTGAGCGGCGTACTGAATGTTTATTGGCCAAGCTGCATGGGGAAAAAGCGGAGCACGCCATCTGTTTTCTCGATCTCGATCAATTTAAAGTGATTAACGATACCTGTGGCCACGTTGCGGGTGACGAATTGCTGCGCCAGCTGGGCCCCCTGCTGCAGAGCGTGGTCAGGCAGCGAGACACACTGGCGCGGGTGGGTGGTGACGAGTTTGCCGTGTTGATAGAGTACTGCTCGCTAGACAATGCTGAACGTTTGACCAAGGCTCTGTTAAAAGCCTTGCAGGATTATCGTTTCAACTGGGGTGAGTCGACATTCAGGGTTAGTGCCAGTATTGGTCTGGCGGAGATCACGGAGGATGTCAGTGATTTGTCGACCCTACTTAAAAATGCCGATGCGGCGTGCTACATGGCAAAAGATTCGGGGCGCAACCGGGTTCATGTCTACTGCCCCAATGACCGGGAATTGGCTCAGCGGCACGGGGAAATGGAGTGGGTGAGCCGCATTTATCGGGCCATGTCGGAAAATCAGTTTTGCCTCTATGCTCAGGCCATTAAATGCCTTAATCCAGGCGCCAATGGTAGTGAGCACTATGAATTATTACTGCGCATAAAGGATGACAATGGGGTGATGATAGCCCCCGGTGCTTTCCTGCCCGCAGCCGAGCGCTACAACCTGATAGTCGAGCTCGACCGCTGGGTGGTGACAGAGGCCATTCGAATGATTGAAGAGTATCCGACATTTATGCAAGGCGTAGAGTTTATCTCTATCAACTTGTCGGGTCAGACACTCAGCGATGAATCCTTTCTCGATTTCCTGCTGACAAGTTTGCAAAACGCTGTGCTTGATGGGGCAAAAATCTGTTTTGAAATTACTGAAACAGCGGCAATAGCCAACTTAAGTGTCGCTCAGGAATTTATTCAGGCATTGCAGCGAATGGGCTGTAAATTCGCCCTTGACGATTTTGGTAGCGGTCTGTCTTCTTTTGCCTATCTAAAAAACCTTGCCGTGGATTACTTAAAAATAGACGGCATGTTTATCAAGGAAATCGCCAGTGATGAAATCACCCGCGCCATGGTTAAATCCATCAATGACATTGGCCATGTGATGGGTATGCAGACGATTGCCGAATTTGTCGAGAATGAGGCAATTGAAGAGATAGTGAGGGAGCTTGGCGTCGATTATGCCCAGGGTTACGGCATAGAAAAACCCCAGCCCCTTAGCGATATCCTGGCAAAACCCATTACACTAGATGGCAAAACAATAGAGTGAGATGGGAGAGCGACAAATGGCTAGGTTTGAAAATAAAACAGTCGTAATTACCGGTGGTGCCGGGGGTATCGGTTTGGCAGCGGGCAAGCTGTTTGCCCGAGAGGGGGCCAATGTGATGTTGGTGGGTTTGACAGAAGATGCCTTGCAGGCTGCAGCTAAAGCTATTGATGCGGGCGATAGGGTGAGATCAGCTTGCTGACGCGTCAAAGCCCGAGCAAGTACAGGGCTATGTAACAGCGACGCTGAAACACTTTGGCACCATCGATTACTTTTTAAACAATGCCGGTGTCGAAGGCGTGGTAGCACCGATTGTTGACTCGCCCATCGATGCCTTTGATCAGGTGATGGCGGTTAATATCAAGGGTGTGTGGCTGGGTTTGAAGTATGTGATCCCCGCGATGCTCGACAATGGTGGTGGCAGTATTGTTATGACACCATCAATGGCCGGGTTGAAAGGCACGCCGAATATTTCGCCCTATATCACCAGTAAGCACGCGGTGGTGGGCATGATGCGCTCACTGGAGAGCGGCTTCGCGCCGGGCCAGGAAGAGGCTGCCAAAGCCCAGCTTAGCCAAATGATGCCCATGGGGCGCTATGGCGAGCCGGAGGAAGTGGCCAATCTGATGGCCTTTCTGTGTAGTGACGATGCCTCGTTTTGCTCGGGCGGTGTGTCTTCCGCCGACGGCGGTGGCTCGGCAATGTAGCTGCGATTTAATCCCTGAAATTATTAAACTGGAAAGCCTGGCCCAGGTCTGCTTCCCGCACCAGGGCCATGGCACCCTGTAGATCATCGCGCTTTTTGCCGGTGACGCGTATTTTTTCACCCTGAATAGAGACCTGCACCTTGGTCTTTGCGCTCTTGATGAGTTTCACGATTTTCTTCGCCGTGGGCTGATCGATACCCTGCTGAAAGCGGATAGCCAGTGAATAGGTCTTGCCAGTGTGCGTGCAGTCTTCGTCGGCATCAATGCTGTTGGGGTCAATCTTGCGCTTGACGATGTTATTACTGACAATGTCGAGCATTTGGCGGCATTGAAAGTCCGACTCGGCCGAGACAGTAATCACATCATCTTTTAAATCAATACTGGCTTTAACACCGCGAAAGTCAAAGCGGGTGGCGAGCTCGCGCTCGGCGTTTTCCGCAGCATTGCGGATTTCGGTTGACTCGACTTCGGAGACCATATCAAAAGAGGGCATTGGGCTATTCCTAATGTTTGTTGCGACGTTGACTGGGCGCCAGTCTACTAAAAGACCGCCAGTCCACAAAATAGAAAGTTGAGGTTTGGTGGCGAGGTATTTGCTTGTGTCGCCCGTTCCCGACGACTATATTTACGCTCATTACGGTTGTAAACCCCTACTACACTTACGCAGGCAACGAAGACCATGGCAGACGATAAACAGGCCATAGATGAATGGAAAACCAAATACTTTGACCAGCTGGAAAGGCTTGAGATAAAGGAGGCTGGTTGGGAGCAGTTAGAGGCGACGTTAAAACGAGCTGTTGGGCGTTTAAGTATTGCTGCAGAGGGACAGAATGAAGGGCTTGATGGCTGTCTTGACAGGTTGCGCGGATCAATCAAGCGCAATGTAAGTCATCAGTATTTAGAGCTAATTATTGATGATATATCGGCGATATTGGCAAAGCTTGAAGAAAAGAAATCGGGGCCGGGTCGAGAAGTTACAAGCGCACTGTTACAGCTGGTTGAAAGTTTGAACTTTCCCGATAATCAGCAGAAAGCCTGTAAAAAAATCATTAAAAAGCTGGAAAAATCAAATGATAGCCAGCGAGATATTTTGTTAGCTGACACGGCTGGTTTTTTAAGCTTAGCAATAGACCATGACGCTGATAGTAACAGCAACCCATCACTTTTGGGCCGAGTATTATCGATTAAGCCCGCTGAAAAAAATCGGCCTAAACAACCTGAAAGCCAGCGTTCACCTGCAACTCAATTATCCGATACGGGCCTGCCTGATATAACGCAGCTGGTATTGGTTCTGCATGAATTCCTGGCAGGTCTACCCTGGCCAGAGATAGAAAGTCAGCAGTTTGATGTGGGTCTCGCGGCAATCAAAGCAGTAAAAAACATCGGTCAATTACAGTCGGCGATTCGTCAGCTCGAAAATATTACCAATGATTGGCCCGGTGAAAAAGCAGGGGAAGATAAAGTCCCCAGATTTATCGTCTATAAAGACTGCCTCATCGATCTTATCGACGCTCTGGGTAGTGAAGAGGCAAACAGTGATTTTGGCACCTTGAAAGCCAGTGTACAACTTGCGGATGAAGATGATGCTCTGGAGGAATTGACCCGGCAGTTGTCGAGCCTACTGCTTAATCCCTCGCTTAATTTTGAGTCTTACCAGATAAAAAATGCGGGTGTAGATGAACACCTATTAGGAAATCCTGAAGTACTTCAGCCGACGATACAGGAGTTGTTAATTCGTCTTATTGAGCAGCTTATTGTGCCCAAAAGTCTGGAGGAAGATGCTGGCCGGGTTAAGAAAAATCTTGAAAATAAAGCTAACCCTGCGGACTGGAAGCAGCTTTTAAAAGATGTGGCCAACCTGATCAACTCAATACGCCTCAGTATGCAGGCTGAAAAACATGAGTTTCAGGATTTTTTACAACAGGTGACCGATCGCCTGAAAGATATGGATGAATTTCTGGAATCTGAAACCACTAAACTGGAAAGTGCTCAGAATGATGGTCAGAGATTTGATGATGATATTCAGAGTAATGTGAGTACTATTCGTGATGATATTAATCAGGCAACAGGATTACCGCAGTTAAAGACTTTGGTTGATACAAAGCTTGAGCTTATTTCTGAACATATCAACACTTACCGGGTGGCAGAACAAAAGCGGGTTGAACAATCCAGAGATGACGTTGAATCCATGCACAAGCGTATGCAGGCTTTGGAGCAGGAAACAGAATCCCTTAAAAAGGTCATCGTCGAAAAAAACCAACAAGCCATGTTCGATGCTCTGACCAAGGTGCCGAATCGTTTGTTTTATGAGCAGAAAATAGAAGAAGAGTTTGCGCGCTGGCAGCGTATGGATTCCCCTTTAACACTTGCCGTTTGGGATATTGACTTCTTTAAAAAAATAAATGATAACTTCGGCCATAAAGCGGGCGATAAAGTTCTGGAAACTATCGCGCAATTACTCAATAAGCGTATTCGTAAAACTGATTTTTTTGCCCGCTATGGGGGTGAAGAATTCGTTATGTTACTGCCAGATACCGAAGCTCAGGAGGCGCTTAAGTTAGCGGATGGCTTGCGGGAGAGTATTGAAAAGTGCAGCTTTCATTATCGCGGAGAAGATGTGCGTGTTACTGCGTCCTGCGGTTTGAGTAGCTTTAGTCAAGGCGATAAGGTCGACCAGATTTTTGAGCGAGCCGATAAGGCTTTGTATGAGGCGAAGAAAAATGGTCGGAACCGATGTGTGCTTTCTGCAGACCATGAAACTGATTAAACACTTCGTCTTTGATGAGTATACCCGCGAGGCTAGGTAGCGCACGGCGGATCAATAATGGGTAGTGATATGTTAACTGACTCACACCCTTTCTACGTTTTTTCGACGATAATCGCTCCCAGTAGGCATGTAATTCGCTGTAGTTAGTTTAAAACATATACGGATAGGCTTGATGGACGATAAATCAAAAGACTCGACCAAGAGCGCTCGACCAGAGTTAGGTGCCAAGGTGGGTAATCTTGTGCGAGTCGATATTGGCCAACTACAGATGGGAATGTATGTCGCTGAACTGGATCGCCCCTGGTTAGAGACGCCATTTCTCATGCAGGGCTTTAAGTTACGCAATAAGGCCCAGCTGCGAACATTGGAAAAATTTTGCGAGTATGTCTACATACGCAGTCAGTTGGCGGCACCTAAAAAGCAGCCTCAGACCGTCGTCAAAACTCAAGCCCCGAAACTGACCCGCAAGGCTAACAAGGGCACGATGCTCAAGCATACGGGCCGTGTAAAGACGGAGCAAAAAAGACGAATTGCTCGCTCTCGTCCAGCTCATGGAATAACATTGCCGGTACTTGAAGAGTATCCGGTTGCCGAGCTAGCGTATCGCAAGGGTAAGTCCGAGATTAAAAAAATTCTGCACTCGGCCCAGTTTGGGCAGATACTCGACACAGAAGCTGCAGAAAACGTGGTGTACAGCTGTGTTGAAAGTATGCTGCGTAATCCAAATGCGATGATCTGGATGAGCAAAATAAAACACGAAAACGAATATGTAGCAGAACATTGTCTAAACGTTTGTATTCTCGCCATCGCATTTGGTCGCCACCTTAATTTTGATGAAACAGAACTGCAGGTGCTCGGTCTTTGCGGTTTACTCCATGACGTTGGGACGGTGAGAACGCCAAAGGTTATTCTTAATAAGCGTGGCGCGCTGACAGACGAAGAATTTCTTGTCATGACGCAGCACACTATCGAGGGACATAAGCTGCTTAAAGCGGATGGAGGGGCTTCGCCGCTCTCGATTGATGTTGCGCTCAACCATCATGAAAGGCCTGATGGTAAGGGTTATCCTCGAGGTTTGAAGGCCGGGGAGATTTCTGAGTATGCGCGGATTATAGCCATTATTGACGCTTATGATGCTATGACCAGTGAACGCTGTTATTCGGAAGCGGTATCGCCAGTCGATGCACAGAAAGAAATCTACCAAAGTCGTGGTAAGCAGTTTGATGAAGAATATGCCCTGGCGTTTATGCAGGCCATTGGCCCCTACCCCCCAGGCACGGTGCTGGAATTGCGCAATGGTATGGTTGGTATCGTGTTGACGGGACACCTTAAATCCCGTCACTTGCCGACCGTCATTTTGTCGCGAGATGCTGATAAGCAAATCATCGACGATAAAATCATAGACCTTTCTTTAACTGACGGTGGAAAGTTGGGCAAAGAGTTTTTAGTTAAGCGAACTCTGCCTGACGGCTCTTTTGGCGTTAGCGTTAAAAATTATAAACTTGGATAAATTGATAATCCTCTGGCTTAAAATGTCGTGTTCTGTTGTCAAGGCCCTTTTAAAAGATGGTGTTTTTGATCAATTCATAAATCCGTATTTGATGGTTAAAAGTATTAAGTTTCTATGTTGCCTCAGGGGGCTTACCGAAGCCGAATATACCCAGAAATACCGTACAATGCGTCGAGATTAGTGTCTAACCCAAATGGCTCAGCTGATTCCGTGGGAAAAGCTGGAAAAGAAAATCAAATCTCACTACCCAAAAAATGGTCAGGGCAAGCAGTCCTATCCTCTTCCCACTATGTTATACATACATTGCATGCCGTTGTTTTATAACTTGAGTGATTCCGCTATTGAAGACTCTCTGTATGAAATTGAATCTATACGATGCTTTGCCTGTCTGCACTTGAACGATTGCTTGCCCGATGACAGGGTGCCCTGTGGGTAGGCCTCCATCATCAATTTTCGTCATTTATTAGAACGACGCAAGCTCGGCATGAAGATGCACATTGGTGTTGATTTGAGGGTGGTCCGCAGCATTGCGGCCACCTCAGCCGATGTCCACGATATAACGCAGGCGGATAACCTCCTGCACGGGCAGGAGGAATGCGTCTGGAGCGACACGGGGTATCGAAAAGCATGAAGTGCGCCAGCATCGGCAGGTCGATTGGTTTATATTATAAGAGTTTTTGGTTACGACAAGGTGCGTTATCGAGGGCTTGCAAAAAACATCGACCGACTTCACTTGTTGGTCTGATTCACCAACCTCATGGTGGGCAAGAAATATCATTTAATGGCTCAAAGGTGAGGTTATTTTGTGAACCCATAAAGCAGAGTGATTGATCAGGGCTTCCTTAGTTTGTCGTTGTGAATGCGGCTATATGATCGTCTTGTCTGGGTTGGGAAAAGCCTCTTTTAAGGTGCTTGTATTTATACTCGGGTAGTCATTTTCTTGTAAGTAGTGGATAAATTTCAGTGTTTTAAAAGCATCAAACCAGGTGTTCATGTGTTTGCTGTATGTTTGCGCCGATATAGCAATTTTTCGTGCTGCTTTTATGCCTTTAATTGTGCCGATTTCTTTAAGCGCCGCCAGACTGGTGGTTGACAGATTCAGATCCTCTAGGTCGTTTGTCTGGCTAGTAGGCATTGCATCGAGCCATGCTTTTAGCTCAATAAATATTTGTGGATGATAAAAAATATTTGCTTCGTTTAAGTTTTTTTCTAGAAGTAATTTGCTGATCGCCGGGCCCGTACCGAAGGGCACTCGGTCGGACTGTCTCGCTTCAATAATGATTGTTGGTACTTGCAGTTTGTTGATGGCTCCGGTTTTGGCGAGCTTGTTTAATAAATAGAAATCTTCACCGCCACTGCGCTTGGGAAAGCCTCTAACCTGAGCATAGTGTTCCGCAGAGACGGCGATGGTGCTACCAATTGTTTGAAATGCATAGGGCGAGCCGGCGCTATCTAGTCCGTCAACATATTGATGCATGCGTTGCTCATAGAGGCGGGTCGCCTGGCCAACCGGGGTGTCATCACATTGGTGCTCGAAAGGATATATGGCCGCGGCAGACTGGGTTTGCCGGCGAACACTTATATCATTGTCGAGGGCAGTAAAATAATTGCTGGGCAAGTGTGCATCGGCATCGCTGGTGTAAATCCATGGGTGTGTGATATTGCCGCTGTCGATCAGGGACAGGGCGATATCGGCACCGATTTTTCTGGCCAGGCCGACACCCTGTTTTGCGGGTATTAGTAGGTTTGCGCTAAAGCGATCAACCAGTAACAGAGCGCTAGTGGTGTGTGGGATGCGCCGCAGCTGTAAGTTACCTAGCGACTGTTGTTCCACCGTGCCATCGATTAGCTTTCGCCATAAATGCGCATTGCTGCTGTCAGTGCTTGCTAGGCTGTCAGGTTGATTGATGATCAGCGCCAGTAGCACGGCGTGTTGCTTAAGCAAGGAGGCCGCAAGGCGCTGGTAAAAAACCTCACTTTCTTTATAAGCGGGAATCACCAGGCAGTATTGCCAGAGACTTGTGCTTTCAGTGCAGAGCAGCTCTCGAGCTATACGGGCTTCGGGCTCGGCATAGTTGGTCAGATATTTTCTCGTGCTTTTCATCTGAGAGCAGCACTACTGTGGGTCAATGCAATGCAGCCCGGAAGGGCAGGTTACTAACGAGCGCCGCTTCAAAGTCGAGTAAATGATCGAGGCGCGCGGTGACGGTCTGCGCTGGGAAATGGTTTTCGGCGAGTTCAATAAACAAATCTTGGTGGCGGTCTTCCGAGTGAGTAATGGCTTGGTAAAAGCGTTTTAGTTCATCCCCTTCATCAGATTCACCCAGAGGCAGGGCCGAGGCAACAAGGCCAAAGCGCTCGGCACCCCGTGCCTCAATTACGCCACCCAGTAAGAGCCTGTCGAGAAAATAGTCGTCGCGACCATTACGTGCCTGCTTGCGCAGTTGGTTGACGTAGGGGTCTTTCTCATCTTTCTGCAGTTGCAGATGGCGGGCTGCCATCAGCTTGACCACCTCGCGAAAGTGTTCAAGCTCTTCAATGCTCAGGTCAATCATGGCACTGACAATGTCGGGTTTGTCGGCGTAGTGCAGAGCCATCGACATGGCCATGCCCGAGGCTTTTTTCTCAGCGCCGGCATGGTCGACAAGAAATGCATCAAAATCATCGAGTACGGTTTTCACCCAATCTGTTGGGGTTTGGTAGCGCAGTTTAAACATCGTGGAGTCACATAGGGCTTCGGGTTATTATGGCGGATTATCGCAGATGCAAAGCCTGTTTTGGTAAGCTGTTTGAGTCGAGAAACTTTAGTCCAGTCAATTGAGAGAGTTAAATGATTATAAAACCAAAGGTTCGTGGATTTATTTGTACCAATGCTCACCCACAGGGATGCGCGGCATCGATCAATCAACAAATCGACTACGTGAAAGCTAAGGGGCCGATTGCCGGCGGACCGAAAAAGGTCTTGGTGATTGGTTCGTCCACGGGCTACGGCATGGCCTCGCGCATTACTGCCGCCTTTGGTTGTGGCGCTGATACCCTGGGTGTGTTCTTTGAAAAGCCGCCGACAGAGCGCCGCACCGGTTCGGCCGGCTATTACAATTCTGCAGCGATGCAGGCGGCGGCACGCGCTGAAGGCCTGTACGCCGAAAGCATTAATGGCGATGCTTTTTCTGATGAAATTAAAGCCGAAGCGATTGCAACGCTGAAGCGCGATATGGGGCCGGTTGACCTGGTGGTTTATTCTCTCGCATCCCCTCGTCGCACCGACCCGAAAACGGGCGAGACTTATATTTCCTCCCTCAAACCGATCGGTGAAGCCTTTACCATGAAGGGCGTGAATACCGATACCCTGGCTGTTGATGAGCTTACCGTAGAGCCGGCCACCGAAGAGGAAATCAATAACACCATTAAAGTCATGGGTGGCGAGGACTGGGAGTGGTGGATCGATGCCCTGAGCGATGCCGGTTTATTGGCCGAAGGTTGTAAAACTACGGCCTATACCTATATTGGCAAAGAGTTGACATGGCCTCTTTACGGCCACGCCAGCATCGGCATGGCGAAAAAAGATCTCGACCGGGCTAGCACGGCAATCAATAGCAAGTTGACGGCTATTGGCGGTGAGTCTCGCGTTTCGGTGTTAAAGGCATTGGTGACGCAGGCCAGCTCGGCGATTCCGATTATGCCGCTGTATATTTCCATCCTTTACAAGGTGATGAAGGCCGAGGGCACTCACGAGGGTTGTATCGAGCAGATACAGGGCTTGTTTGAGCGCCAGATCTATACTGATGGGCAGGCCGATATTGATGAGGATGGCCGCTGGCGCATGGATGGTGAAGAGTTAAAAGACAGTGTTCAGGCGCAAGTGGCGGGGCTGTGGAACAGCGTCAACACCGATAATATCGGTGAGCTGACCGACTTTAAAGGCTACCATCAGGAGTTTTTACGCTTGTTTGGCTTTGGCCTCGACGGCGTCGATTACGAGGCGGATACTAGCCCTTTAGTCGAGTTATAGATTTGAGTTATAGGCTTGAGCTGTTTAAACGAAGGGCTCAAGCTATTGCGCTGAATTAACACGATAATAATTGGCCTTTGTGCGTCGTGCCCGAAGTTAGGCTGGCGCGAGGACAAAGCCAATAAGGTGATATGTTTATGAGTACAGTGGACCAATTTACCCCGCTAGTGCGGCGTATTAGTGCGCCCAATGGCAGCGCCATGACAGGGCCGGGTACCAATGCCTATTTAATTGGCAACGAAGAAATTGCCGTGCTCGACCCCGGGCCCATTTACGATAGCCATATTGACGCCATTTTGGCGGCGGGTGGCGACAAGATTCGCTGGATTATCGTCACTCACACGCATAAAGACCACTCCCCAGCCGCGAAGATTCTTGCTGAAAAGACCGGTGCCCAGTTGATAGGCTGTATGATGGATGAGCTGGATAGCTTTCAGGATGAAACCTTTAGTGTGGAGGAAAATATTCGCCACGGCGAGTTGTTCAAAACCGACGAATTCACCCTTGAAGCCCTCCATACCCCCGGTCATGTTGGCAATCATTTTTGCTTCTTTCTGCATGAGGATGGCCTGCTCTTTTCAGGCGACCATATTATGGATGGCTCTACGGTTGTCATCATTCCGCCCAGTGGTGATATGAAAGATTACCTGGACTCTCTCGATATTTTGAGAGAGCTGCCCCTGCAGCATATAGCACCGGGCCATGGCAACTTGATGGCAGAACCGCAGAAGGTTGTCGAAACCCTTTATCGCCATCGCATGATGCGAGAGCAAAAAGTGATTGCCGGTATGCGAAAGCTCGGTGAGTCTAGTGTGCTGGGTATGTTGTCGACCATTTACGATGATGTCGACAAGAAGGTTTATTATTACGCGCGCTTTTCCCTGTGGGCTCATTTATTGAAGCTCGAGCGCGACGGCAAGGCCAAGCGCACGTCGACCAATGATGAGTTTGATCAGGAATGCTGGGTGCTGAACTGATCGCTTACTCTCAAACTGTTTTAAGAAGGATGAAAGTCAGCCTGAGGAGGATGGAAAATGGATATGTCACCCCATACATTGGCAACATTGTTTGAGCAGCTCGGCCTGCCGGCAACGGAGTTGGCGATTAATGAATTTATCGACCAGCACAGCCCCCTCGACCCCCAGTTGACACTGGAGGAGGCTTCATTCTGGAATCCGGGGCAGCGCTCCTTTCTGATGGAGGTGCGAGCGGAGGATTCTGACTGGACGGAGATGGTTGAACACCTCGATGCTTTTTTACGCCGATGAGTGTCAGTCAACACGTTCTAGTCCTAAAATGTTGCTGATGGCGAGTCAATGACCGGCATTCTATTGCCTCTTAAAAGCGCTATCGGGCACGAATCGCCGAGTGGTGCTTGTGCCTGTCGGACTAGCTCAGTAACATGACGCTTTTTTTTGGAGCAAGGCTATGATCACCGGCAGTATTGTGGCGATGGTGACCCCGATGGTCCCCGAAACTTTGGCGGTGGATTGGCCTGCCTTGAAGAAACTGGTGGAGTGGCATATTAATGCGGGCACCGATGCTATTGTGGCGGTTGGTACCACCGGTGAGTCTGCGACCCTGAATGTCGATGAGCACCTCGACGTGGTCAAAGTTTGTGTACAGCAGGCCGCTGGGCGCATCGCCATTATCGCCGGCACCGGCGCCAACAGCACCAGTGAGGCGATTGAGCTAACAGCTGCTGCGAAAGAATGTGGTGCCGATGCCTGCTTGCTGGTTACGCCCTATTACAACAAGCCGACTCAGGAAGGCCTGTATTTACATTACAAGGCTATTGCTGAAGCTGTCGCGATACCGCAGATTCTCTACAACGTGCCCGGCCGTACGGCCTGCGATATGTTGACCGAGACCGTATGTCGACTGGCGCAGCTCGAAAATATTGTCGGTATTAAAGAAGCCACGGGTGATCTTGATCGTGCGCGCGATATTGTTGCTGGCACTGCCGATGACTTTGCCGTTTACTCCGGTGATGATGCGACGGCAGTCGAGCTAATTTTGCTCGGCGGCAAGGGCAATATTTCTGTGACGGCCAATATTGCCCCCGGGCAAATGCACCAGCTCTGCGTTACTGCTCTGGCAGGGAATGCCGAGGCGGCGCGGGCTTTGAATAGTGATGTGGCCAATTTGCATGAAGTGCTGTTTGTTGAGTCCAATCCAATACCGGTTAAATGGGCTGTCGCTGAGTTGGGTTTGATGGCGCAGGACACAATCCGTTTACCCTTAACACCTCTTTCTACGGCTTATCGGGCCGAGCTGAAAGACGCCATGCACAACGCTGCTCTACTGTAGTGCTTTGTTGGTGATCGATGAGATATTTGTTTGCGCCGTTGTGCGGAACATTCTGGGAATTCAATGAATAAAATTTCACTGCTTAACATTCATCGACGTTTGTCGATTTTTACTCGATCGTTGGTAGCTGTGCTTGGCCTGATTTTACTTTCGGGCTGTTGGATGATGGATGATGACGGCATGTTTCGTGAGCGGGGCAGTGATTACCAGCTTGCTAGCGAAATGCCAGTGATGGTTGTGCCCGAAGGTGCTGATCAGGATGCACTGGGTGAGCTCTATGTGATTGCTGAAATTCCTGATACCAGCCTCTTACTTGAGGAGATGACCGGTGCGCCCAGGCCTCAACCTCTTAGTGGTAGCCTGCTTGATGAAGAAGTTAAAATTCAGGTTCTAGGTGGTAAGCGCTGGGTGCTGACCAACCGCGCGCCGAGTGAAGTATGGCCGCGCATCAGAAATATCTTAAATCGTAATGCCTTGCCGACGGGTTTTGCTGATGCATCAGCAGGTGTGCTAGAAACAGTATGGCTCGAATTACAGAGTGATGATATTTATAAACATCGTTTTCAATTTAGCATAGAGCCCGGTGTGCAGGTCGATAGCACGGAAGTTGCCATAGTCCATATGCACCTTGAAAAAGGTGGGGACTCTAGCGCTTGGCCCTTGCAATCAGATGACGACGAGCGTGAGAAAGCCATGGCCAATATGCTGGCGAGTGCGCTGGCGGGTGATGAGTCCAGTGGTACGGTCTCTTTATTGGCGCAATCAATTGGTGGTGAATCCAAAGTCGAGATCATCACGCCGAAAGAGCTCTACCCCTATATATTACTGAAGCTTGATTATGACCGCTCTTGGGCGTCGGTGGGTTACGCGACTGGCCGCGATGGTTTCCTGCTGGTCGATCAGGATCGTACTGAAGGCGTGTTCTATGTGCATTACGGTGATCCAGAGGAAGAAGAGCCAGGCTTTTTTGCGGATTTATTTAGCGATGATGAAGACGAGCTGCGCCTGTCGGTGACGTATTTAATTCGCCTCATTAAAGGCGATGAAGGAATAGAGGTAAGGCTGACCGATAGTGAGGGACAGTTACTTGAGCGCAACGAAGTCTTGCGTTTATTGAAAAAAATTCGCGTCAACCTTTCTTAAAGTCAGCGTGTTAATAGGGGCCGGCCCCGGGCTTATGGTATGTCCGGGGTGATGCGCTTTTCTTCCCTCGGCAGTGGCAGCAAAGGTAATGCCACTCTGGTCGAGGCAGACGACACCTGCCTGTTGGTTGACTGTGGCTTCTCTGCGCGAGAGCTGGAGCGACGACTGGCTTTAGTGCAGTGCGATGGAGCCCGGCTTACCGGGGTTCTCGTGACCCATGAGCACGGAGATCATATTAAAGGGGTTTGGACACTGGCGCGGCGTCATAAGCTGCCGGTGTATATGACCGGTGGTACGGCGAAAATTGCTGAGCCGCCCGCAGATGTCCGTCTGAATCTAATTACACCCCAGCAGCGCTTCCAGATTGGTAGTGTCGATGTATTGCCGGTCGCGGTTCCCCATGACGCTCGGGAGCCGGTACAATTTGTGTTTACTTACGCCGGATTAAAACTGGGTGTGCTGACTGATCTGGGGCATATCAGTTCTCACGTGCTGGCGTGTTATCAAGGGTGTGACGGTTTGTTAGTTGAAGCCAATCACGACCCGGTAATGCTGGCAGACGGGCCATATCCTCATACCTTGAAGCAGCGGGTGGGTGGTGACTGGGGTCACCTGAATAATGACCAAACGGCGGGCTTCTTAAAGGCTCTTGAGCCTCGTTCGTTACAGGCTTTAATTGTCGGCCATATCAGTCAGAAGAATAATGCACTGCGTGTCGTGCAAGAAGTGATAGACCCCGTGGCGGCACTGGTTCCCAACGTTATATACGCCAGTCAGGATGACTGTGTGGATTGGTTGGCTCTAGAATAGGGCCTGCCGTAAAATAAAGGAAAAGTAACGAATTTACATGGCGACTGTATTAACGCGCTGTTTACCAGCGTTAATACAGTCGCCATGTTGAAGTTGATGTTCAGAACACAAGCCCAGGAGGCTATCTGATAATGGAAAGACGAGAAGAGTTATATAAAGGTAAGGCTAAATCGGTTTTCACCACAGATGACCCCGAGTCATTAATCCTATTTTACCGCAACGACACCTCTGCTTTTGATGGTAAAAAGATAGAGCAACTGGATCGTAAAGGCATGGTCAACAACAAGTTCAATGCCTTTATTATGGAGAAGTTAGAGGCCGCGGGTATTACGACCCACTTTAAATCACTACTCAGCGACCAGGAGTCGTTAGTGGCGCGACTGGATATGATTCCGGTTGAATGTGTGGTGCGCAATATTTCAGCTGGCAGCATTTGCCGCCGCCTAGGTGTCGAGGAGGGGCTTGAGTTGAATCCGCCGACCTTTGAGTTTTTCTTAAAAAATGATGACCTCGGAGATCCAATGATCAACGAGTATCACATCAGCTCTTTCGGTTGGGCAGAGCCAGAGCATGTAGAAAAGATGAAAGCCTTAACCTTTGCTGTCAACGATGTGCTCACGGCTCTGTTTCTGGACAGTAACATCCTGCTGGTCGATTACAAACTTGAGTTTGGTGTGGCGACGGGAGGAGAGGTCGTTCTGGGTGATGAATTCACGCCCGATGGCTGCCGTTTATGGGATGTAGATACCCGTGAAAAGCTGGATAAAGACAGGTTTAGGCAGGGTTTAGGCGACGTTGTTGAATCTTATGAGTTGGTTGGCCGCCGGCTGGGTCTTAGCTTCGATTAATGTCTTCTTAAGATTTTATTGTGACCGACGGTGAGTCTTTTCCACAGTTAGTAGTTTTACTTAAAGTTGCTTTTTCAATACCCGTGTAAGTCATTGATTTAACATTGTCGTATTTATAAGTCATTGATTTTGCGGGCTATTATTTTATGACTAAAAAGTAACCATTTTGTGACAGTGCCAACGATTACGGGGCTCTCTGTGAGTTTTGAGGTGCTAGCCCACAGACTTATCCACAGTTTTTGTGGGTAAGTGCTGTCAACGCAAATGTCTAAAAAAAAGAAAATAAATACCGAGATTTTTTGAAAAGATAGTGTTACCCGTGGTTAAGTTCTTTGTAGTGCTTTACGTTCTCTCGCTTAAGCTATGGTGACCAAGCGCGGTGCTTTAAATCGTACAACAACAGGTATAGATACCTCGCTCGCGTAACTGATACCCTTGACCCCGATAGGTATTGCGACACTTCTCGCTTTTGTCAAAACCACCACTGGAGGACGTACACATGCTATTAGATGGCTCGATTATTATTTGGGGTTTATTGGCCCTCGCCATTGTCAGCTTATTCAAGGGCGTGAAACAGGTGCCTCAGGGCAGTAAATGGGTAATTCAACGCCTCGGCAAATTTCATCGCACCTTGCCACCCGGGCTGCAGTTTATTATTCCCTATATGGACAATGTGTCCTACAAAGTCACGACTAAAGATATCGTTCTCGATATCCCCTCCCAAGAAGTCATTACCCTCGACAATGTGGTGATCATTGCCAACGCGGTTGCCTACATCAATATTCTCTCGCCGGAGAAAGCCGTCTACGGTGTCGAGGATTATGAAATCGCCATTCGCACGCTGGTACAAACAGCACTACGCTCGATTGTTGGCGAGATGAAATTGGATGAAGCCTTATCCTCCAGGGATAAAATTAAGGTCGCTTTAAAGGCCGCAATTTCTGACGATATTGCCGATTGGGGTATTACCCTGAAAACGGTTGAGATCCAGGACATCAATCCTTCTTCAACCATGCAGTCTGCAATGGAAGAGCAAGCCGCTGCCGAGCGTGAGCGCCGCGCTACGGTTACCCGTGCAGACGGTGAAAAGTCAGCGGCGATATTGGAAGCGGATGGTCGTCTTGAGGCCTCGCGTCGTGATGCGGAAGCGAAAATTGTTATTGCCGAGGCCACTAAAGAGGCGATTGAAAAAGTCACCTCGGCCGTGGGCGAGAATGATTTGCCGGTTATGTATCTCCTGGGCGAACGCTACGTCGATGCGGTCAGAGATATGGCGAAGTCAGAGAACAGCAAACTATTGATATTGCCGGCTGATATCCCCGCTGCAGTGAGAGGCATTATGGGTGGGGGTAAGTAGGTTCTTGCAAACGCTATTTCGCGCAACAAAAAGCCCGGCATCGCCGGGCTTTTTGTTGTCAGTCGTTCAGTGATTTTAAAAACGGGCTCACTGAATCCGCATTGAATAATCAACCGCCTGGCAATGCTTGGTTAGCGCCCCCGTTGAGACAAAATCAATGTCGAGGTCTTGGTACTGCTCAATATTATCAGCCGCGATATTGCCCGACACCTCTAGCTCCACTGCAGAGGCATTATCCGGAGCTTGGCTAATCTGCCGCGCCTGCTGAATATCTGCGTGAGAAAAATTATCGAGCATAATGCGATCGGCACCGGCGTTCAGCGCTTGCTGGTATTCGTCGAGGTTTTCCACCTCTACTTCCACCGGCTTTTGCGGAGCGATAATACGCGCTTGCGCAACTGCTTTAGCAATGCCGCCGCAGGCCGCGATATGATTTTCTTTAATCAGAAATGCGTCGTAGAGACCAATTCGATGATTGTCACAGCCGCCGACTTTGACCGCATATTTTTGCGCCAGGCGCAAGCCGGGCAGGGTTTTTCGTGTGTCGAGTACCCGTATCGCTTGACCGGCTACTCCGGCATTAGCCATCAAACCGGCGTAGTGGCGCGAGGTGGTTGCGGTGCCCGATAAGGTTTGCAGAAAATTTAAAGCGGCGCGTTCGCCCGTCAGTAGTGCGCGCGCATTGCCCTGCAAGGTGCAGAGGGTTTGGTCGACGCTAATGGCATCGCCGTCTTGTACTGCCCAGCTCACTTTAAGACTCGGGTCGAGTTGATGAAAGACTTCGTTGACCCAGGCAATGCCACACACCACCGCGTCTTCACGGGTGATAATAGTCGCGCTGGATTGCTTGTCTGCGGGGATCAGCTGGGCGGTAATATCACCACTGCCAATATCTTCGGCCAGAGCCAGTTCTACGCTGGCAACGATATTTGCGGCCAGTGCCGGGTTTATGTCCACGGAATTTCCTCGATAAATTTTGCGGCGATTATAGCAATGCAGTTAAGCTGCGGGAACATGAGTGAGGTAAACAAGATGGCAAGTGAGTGTGTTGATGTGTACAGCAGTGGTTTGAACAGGTCTTTGCGGTGATTTCTGACCAAGGCTGGTGGGCTGGTGCACGTTCATGCCCATCACCCAATCAGGGTGCTAGGCCGGCCGATAGCGAGGTGTCGCTGCTAGTGATTCACAATATCAGCCTGCCGCCAGGGCAGTTTGGGGGTGATAATATTGAGCGCTTTTTCACTAACCAGCTAGATCCCAGTGGGCACAGTTACTTTGCAGAAATTGCCGACCTGCAAGTTTCTGCTCATCTGCTTATTGATCGCCAGGGAGAGTTAGTGCAGTTTGTACCGTTTACTCGCCGCGCGTGGCATGCCGGCAATTCGAGCTTTAAAGGCTGTGCCAATTGCAATGACTACTCTATCGGCATTGAGTTAGAGGGTACGGATACTGAACCCTATAGTGATAGTCAGTATCAAAGCCTGGTGTTGATTTGTCACCAGTTGTTGTGCCATTACCCAGCGTTGAGTGCAGAGCGAATCGTTGGCCACAGTGATATTTCACCGGGGCGCAAAACGGACCCCGGCTTGGCTTTTGATTGGCCATATTTTTTTGCTCTGCTGGCAAGTGATAACAGCGAATATGGAGGTAACAAGGGGTGATACTACTAGCTATTATTCTGGCACTGGCGATCATTTATTACCGGGCACCCTTAAGTGCGATTCAAGGTGATAGCTGGTTTACAGATTGGCTTCTTCGGGTGTCTAGCTGGCCGCTGGTGGGTAAAACCCCTGCAGGTCGCATGTTGTTATCTTTAGCTTTGCCTGTTGTGGGTTTGGTATTGCTGCTCGATTTGCTTTCAGGTCTTCCGGTTATCCTCTTATTAGCTATCGAGACCTGGGTCTTGCTTTACAGTTTTGGGCGGGGTGATTTACAGGCAGAGGTAAATACTCTAGAGGGTGACCTGCAGCGAGGTGATAATCAGGCGGCCTTCCACTCTGGGGAAGTACTCAGTGCGGATAAGAGCAATATTGTCGCTTTCGACCTGCCTGTGCTCGCACAGGAGCTACGTCATCGAATTGCCTACGCTTATTTCGAGCGCTATCTGGCGGTTATTTTCTGGAGTCTTCTCGGTGGTGTGGCCGGTGCTTTACTCTATCGTTTATCTGTACTTTATCGTGCGTCTTTAATAAAGCGAGTAGCAGAGTCTGCAGCGGGTGAGTCGGGTTTTTTTGAGTATTTGCAATTGCGCACTGCGAGTCGTTGGTTGACTCTACTGGAGTGGCTACCGCTGGGGCTGGCGGGCTTTACTTTGAGTCTGGTTGGTCAGTTTGGCGCTGGCCTTTCCCATTGGATAATACGTTGGTTTAGTGGCCGCCCCAGTGTGGAAGTCTTGCAGGATTATGTGGGCGATGCTCTGGGTTATTCAGGGGATACCGACACGATATCTAGCGTAGACATTGCTGCTAGTTGTGGGCAAATAGCACAATTGTTTAAGCGGGTGTTGGTCTTCTGGTTGTGTTTGTTGGCTTTAGGGCTGGTGCTGTAAGGGCTGCTGAAGAGCTTGCCGGTGAACTATTGTTAGCTTTGGACTTGGTCGTCATTAGGGCTATTCCAAGGTGCAACTTTAAATAATAAAAGCATGCCAGGCAGGGCGAGTAGAGCACAGATGTAGAAAAACTGCTCCCAACCGACAGCCTCCACCAAATAACCCGTACCCGCATTGGCAACGGTGCGGGGCACGGCGGTCAGGGCGGTAAACAGTGCAAACTGGGTGGCGCTATGGGCGCGACTGGTGGTGCGAGCAATAAAGGCAATAAAGGCCGCCGCGCCGAGGCCGACACCGAGATATTCAAAGCCGATCACCAGTGCCAGTAGCCACAGCCCCTCGCCGACGTGAGCCATCAGTGCAAAGCCAAAAATAGAGATCAGCTGCACCAGGCCAAATACCCATAGCGCTCGGTTGATGCCGATTTTGACCATCATCAAACCGCCGAGCAGGCCGCCGACAATCATCGGCCACAGGGC
This sequence comes from Candidatus Reddybacter sp., assembly GCA_041277045.1. GTDB lineage: Bacteria > Pseudomonadota > Gammaproteobacteria > Pseudomonadales > Porticoccaceae > Reddybacter. Next base: position 38,233 of record JBGFSY010000004.1, read on the forward strand.
TGCGTGTTTGGCGATAATGCCAATCTGCGATAGCTCAAAGCCCATGTCGATATAAAAGGGTGTTGCCAGGGCTGTCGCCAGGTTGTCACCGAGCTTGTAGAGAAACATAAAACTCAACACCAATAGTGCCTGGGATAGCCCGAGGCGTTGAAAAAACTCGCGGAAGGGTTCGACGATGGCGGCCTGTAGTGTTGCCGGGGCGGGGCTCGAGTGGTCGGGTTCTTTAATGGACAGCGTCAACACTATGGTCACCGACATAAAGGCAGCGGTGATCAAAAACACGGTATCCCAGGGCAGGTGGTCGGCGAGAATCAGCGAAAGCGAGCCCGGCACCAGCCCGGCAATGCGATAGGCGTTAACGTGAATGGAGTTACCCAGGCCGAGTTCAATGTCGGGTAGCAATTCGCGCCGATAGGCGTCGATAACAATATCCTGACTGGCGCTTAAAAAGGCGATAAAACCGCAGAGAGCGGCGAGAGGCCAAAGCTGGGTCGTGGTGTTAAATTGTGGCAGAGCGGCGATGCTGAAGAGCAGGCCGAGCTGAGTGAGCAGCATCCAGCCCCGGCGGCGGCCAAGCAGAGGTAGGGGGTAGCGTTCCAGCAGCGGCGACCAGAAAAACTTCCAGGTGTAGGGTAGGCCTATTAAAGTAAAGAGGCCGATTTCCTTCAGGCCAACCCCCTCGGTGCGTAGCCAGGCGGGTACGAGTGAAATCAGAATGTAGAGTGGTAGGCCAGAGGCAAAGCCGGTAAAAATACAGATCAGCATGCGTCGGTTGAAAAGTATGTCGCGCAGAGCCTGGCTGGTCATGGTGTGCCTGAAGTCGAATCAGGCGCTACCTTAAAACAAATAAGGGCTTGCCGACAGCATGCTAGCGAGTTTTATTTGCACCGTGCTTGTGCTTGAATTTGAGTCCTTAAGCCCAATGGTCTACTAACAAGATTTAATTGCTGGAGTCGTCGTGCGTTTTCTTTTACTCGTTTTCATTATCGTGCCCATCGTTGAAATGTGGCTGCTTATTCAGGTCGGCGGTTTTATTGGTGCGGTGCCAACCATTGCTGCTGTACTGCTGACTGCGGTGATTGGTCTAGCGATGCTGCGACGTCAAGGTTTGAGTACCTTGCTGCGCGTTAATCAGCGTATGGAGAGCGGCGAGCTGCCGGCTCAGGAGATGCTCGAGGGCATCGTGTTGGCAGTATCAGGTGCCTTGTTGCTGACCCCCGGCTTTTTTACCGATGCCATCGGCTTTGCCGGTTTGACCCCTGTGCTACGCCAGTGGTTGGTACGTCGCCTGGTGGGGCGAGTGAGTGTGTTTCAGGGTGGTGTTGTCGGTGGTTCTGTCTTCCGTAAAGAAGAAAATCACAATACCTTTGAGGGTGAGTTTTGGAGTGAAGGCGAGCGGCGCGAAGGGGAGAAACGTGTAGAAGAGCGCCGTGAAGATGAGTCTTGATAGCCGGGTTACTCAATATTCGGCTAGACCCATCGAGCGAAATTGATAAAATTATGGTTTAGCCCTTGATTTCCATTTACCTGCCTCCAGATAGTTGTCAGCTTCGATCTTTAGGAGATCGGACACAGTTACTTAATGCATATGAGAGGTGGAGTTAGATGAAAATTCGTCCCTTGCACGACCGTGTTGTCGTGCGCCGCAACGAAGAAGAAGCAACAACGGCTGGCGGTATTATTCTGTCCGGTTCTGCAAAAGAAAAATCCAATGAAGGTGAAGTTGTCGCTGTTGGTCAAGGTCGCCTGTTGAATAATGGCGAAATTAGTCCGCTCAGCGTAAAAGTCGGCGATAAGGTTATTTTTGGTGGTTTTCCCAGTAATAACAACATCATTAAAGATGGCGACGATGAACTTATTATTATGAGTGAAGCTGAAATCTTCGGTGTTCTCGAAGACTAACATCGGTTCCCCGGTATTCCACTAGAAATTAAGATATAGATTAAAGGAAAGAAGTCATGGCTGGAAAAGACGTGAGATTTGGCGACAACGCTCGCCAGAAAATGTTAGCAGGCGTTAACATTTTGGCAGATGCCGTTAAAGTTACCCTCGGCCCCAAGGGTCGCAACGTAGTCCTCGATAAAGCCTTTGGTGCACCCACCGTCACTAAAGATGGTGTTTCGGTTGCTAAAGAAATCGAGTTGGCTGACAAGTTTGAAAACATGGGCGCGCAAATGCTCAAAGAAGTGGCCAGCAAGTCTTCTGACGAAGCGGGCGACGGCACCACTACTGCAACAGTATTGGCTCAAGCCATCGTTAGCGAAGGCCTGAAAGCCGTTGCTGCGGGCATGAACCCAATGGATTTGAAGCGCGGTATCGACCAGGCAGTTGTTGCTGCTGTTGAAGCCATTGGCGATTTCGCCAAGCCTTGCACCGACAACAAAGAAATTGCTCAGGTTGGTACTATCTCTGCCAACAGCGACACCCAGGTCGGCGCAATCATCGCTGAAGCCATGGACAAAGTCGGTAAAGAAGGCGTTATCACCGTTGAAGAAGGTTCCGGCCTCGAAAACGAACTGGACCTGGTTGAAGGTATGCAGTTTGATCGTGGTTACCTCTCGCCTTACTTCATCAACAATCAGGAAAGCATGAGTGCCGAGTTAGAAGCACCTTACATTCTGGTTGCCGACAAGAAGATCTCCAACATCCGCGAGCTGCTCGGTTTGCTCGAAGGCGTTGCCAAGTCTGGTAAGCCGCTGCTGATTATTGCTGAAGACGTTGACGGCGAAGCGCTGGCAACTCTGGTTGTTAACAACCTGCGCGGCATCGTTAAAGTTGCTGCCTGTAAAGCACCGGGTTTCGGTGATCGTCGTAAAGCCATGCTGCAGGATATCGCTATCCTTACTGGCGCCACTGTCATCTCTGAAGAGGTGGGCCTCGATCTTGAAGCTGCTACTGTTGAGCATCTGGGCCAGGCCAAGCGCGTTAGCCTGTCTAAAGAGAACACTGTTATTGTTGACGGTGCTGGCACTGTTGACGACATCAAAGGTCGTGTTAACCAGATCCGCGCTGAAATCGAAGATACGTCTTCCGATTACGATCGTGAAAAACTGCAAGAGCGTCTGGCCAAGTTGGCCGGTGGTGTTGCCGTGATCAAGGTTGGTGCTGCGACTGAAGTTGAAATGAAAGAGAAGAAAGCCCGCGTTGAAGATGCTCTGCACTCAACTCGCGCCGCTGTTGAAGAAGGTGTTGTAGCCGGTGGTGGTGTTGCACTGGTTCGCGCACAGGCAGCTATCGAAGGTCTGCAAGGCGAAAATAACGAGCAAACGGTTGGTATTCGCATTGCGCGTCGTGCCATGGAAGCGCCACTGCGTCAGATCGTTGAAAACGCTGGTGAAGAAGGCTCTGTTGTTCTCGATAAAGTTAAGAACCTCGAAGGCAGCAACGGTTACAACGCTGCCAATGGCGAATACGGCGACATGATCGCTCTGGGTATTCTCGATCCCGCAAAAGTGACTCGCACTGCTCTGCAGGGCGCGGCATCTATTGCTGGCTTGATGATTACGACCGAAGCTATGATCACTGATGCAGCTGGCGATGATGCCGGCGGCATGCCTGCTATGCCTGATATGGGCGGCATGGGCGGTGGCATGGGCGGCATGGGCGGCATGGGCGGCATGGGCGGCATGATGTAAGCTCAACCCCTCCACATAAAAAAACCCCGCTATTTGCGGGGTTTTTTTATGTTTGCTTAATTTGGATCAATGGTTTTATTCACACCCCATTATGACTAGAATAGCGCCTGATAAATTCATAGTTGCCTGCCTGCGGTATATGCAAAGGTGTAAGTGATAGGCAGCTGCGATTATACAACGACACTAAAAACTGACAGAGCTGAGGTTACGACGATGGAAAATCTTTCAACGATGGAATTTATTAACTTCCTTTTTCGCTGGGGGCACTTGCTCTTCGGTATCACCTGGATAGGCCTGCTGTACTATTTTAACTTTATTCAGGGCGGCTATTTTAAGCAGGCGACACCCGAAGCGTTGTCCGATGCGAAAGCCAAGCTGGCACCGAGTGCGCTGTGGTGGTTCCGTTGGGGCGCCATGTTTACCTTCATCACCGGCGTATTTTTGTTGATGAGTGTACAAAAACAGGGCGTGATGAATCAATACATCGTTGCCGGTGCACTGTTCGGTACGTTGATGTTCCTCAATGTCTGGTTGATTATCTGGCCCAACCAGAAGATTGCCCTGGGCATGGTTGAAGGTGATGGTCCCACAGCAGCGGGTAAAGCGCTGTTGGCCTCACGTACCAATACTTTGTTCTCTGCCCCGATGGCTTACTGCATGTTGGCTTCTCCACACATTGGCTACGGTGCAGACAGTTTGCTCAGCGTCAACGGTGGTGGTGCGGCTTTGTATGCCGTTCTGGCTTTGATCGCAGCACTTGAAGTCAATGCGATTGTCGGCAAGCAGGGTCCAATGACAACGGTTAAAGGCGTGATTCATTCGAGTCTTGGCCTGACCGTAGTCATGGCTTTGATTTTCCAATATGTCTAAGTCATAAAGGCATAAAAAAACCGGCCCCTGTTGGCCGGTTTTTTTATGGGGCCAGTTCGACAAAAGTGTATAATTCTGTGTGTTTCACCACCTGCAAATACAGTGATAGAGAATGACGAAAGATAAGCCGAGTCGCCGAGAGCCCTTTATTGCACGGCGTGATGAGCCAGCCCCTCTGCAGGCTCGTTTGCTGGAGCAGAAAAAAAAACCACGACCTGTCAGCTCTGAGCCAACTACTGAACCGAAAAAACCAGGTTTTATCGTGCTTTGTTTTCTTGTTGGACTATTGAACTTTAGCCTTGCCGCGTTAGCTGTTTTTTCCTGGCGACAGGGTCAATCTCAGGCCACCTTACAGCAGCGCTTCGATGATATTGCCCGGCGTCTGGAGTCCAGTGGTGAGTCGGTCGCGCAATCCGGTGCTGCGTTGGCGATCAAGCTCAGTAAGCAGGAAGAAACCTTGGTCGAGCACTGGTCAGAGATTAGAAAGCTCTGGGGCGTTGCTAATGACCGCAATAAAAAGGCCATTAAAGCCCTGCAGTTTGCCGGTGGCGACGCTAAAAAAGGGCTAGAGAAAATCCAGCAATCACAGGTATTATTACAAAAAGACTTGAGTGGCGTGCGCGCAGGTTTAAAAAGTATTCAGGCTGAGGTGAAGAAAGTGAGCGGTGCCACATTGGTGGCCAATGCGCAAACTGATGATTTTCATGACCAGTTGACAAGCCTCGACAGTAAGATCAAGATTTTTGATAGCGAGGCGGGGAGCCTGCAAAAACTGATTGAGAAAAACCGCCAGAGCCAAAGTCGACGTCTTGCGGAGTTTGAGCAAGCGGTGAAATCGATGGATGCCTTTAGACGGCAAACCAATGAAAAATTTAGCCGTTTACATCCTGGTACGACAGCGCCTTAGCCTGTTGCCCTTAGTGATTATTTAATTGAATAAATGAGAGAGGTGTTATGACCATCATTCGTCAGCAAGATTTAATTCAAAGTGTGGCCGATGCGCTGCAGTTTATTTCTTACTATCACCCGGTCGATTTTATCAAGGCTGTTGATGAGGCTTACCAGAGAGAAGAGTCACTGGCAGCGAAAGATGCGATGGCGCAAATACTGGTCAACTCTCGTCTGTGTGCTATGGGGCATCGGCCAATTTGTCAGGATACCGGAATTGTCAACGTCTTTCTGAAAGTCGGTATGAATGTGCAATGGCAGAGTGAGATGACTGTAACGGATATGGTCAATGAGGGCGTACGACAGGCCTACATGTATCCCGATAACATTTTGCGTGCCTCTATTCTCGAAGACCCGGATGGCGCCCGCAAGAATACCGGTGACAATACGCCGGCGGTTATTCATTACGAAATCGTCGCGGGCGACAAGGTCGAAGTGTATATCGCGGCCAAAGGCGGTGGTTCAGAAGCCAAGGCTAAGTTTGCCATGCTCAATCCTTCTGACTCCGTTGTCGAATGGGTGCTTGAACAAGTGCCGAAGATGGGCGCGGGCTGGTGTCCGCCGGGTATGCTGGGTATTGGTATTGGTGGCACCGCCGAAAAAGCCATGTTGGTGGCGAAAGAGGCGCTGCTCGATCCGATCGACATTCATAATCTGGAAGCTCGCGGCGCTGAAAATCGTAGCGAAGAGCTGCGCCTGGAATTGATGAAGAAAGTGAATGCGCTGGGTATTGGTGCTCAGGGTCTCGGTGGTTTGACCACCGTGCTCGATGTCAAAGTAAAGGATTATCCGACTCACGCTGCCAACAAAGCTATCGCGATGATTCCCAATTGTGCAGCGACGCGGCATGTCCATTTCACCCTTGATGGCAGTGGGCCAGCAGAATTGACGCCGCCTAATCTTGATGATTGGCCAGATGTTTCCTGGGAAGTTGGTGACAGTGTGCGCCGGGTTAATCTTAATGAGCTGACCACCGAATCGATTCAGGAATGGCAGAGTGGTGAAACCGTACTGCTCTCGGGCAAGTTGTTAACAGGCCGCGATGCTGCCCATAAAAAAATCATCGATATGCTGGCTAATGGTGAAACCCTGCCGGTCGACTTTACCAACCGTTTTATTTACTACGTGGGTCCGGTCGATCCTGTGGGTGACGAAGTGGTTGGCCCGGCTGGCCCGACGACGGCGACACGAATGGATAAGTTCACCCGCACCATGCTGGAGGAAACAGGACTTATTGGCATGGTCGGCAAAGCCGAGCGCGGTAGCCTTGCCATCGATGCTATACGCGATAATAAAGCCGTCTATTTAATGGCAGTCGGTGGGGCCGCCTATCTTGTGTCGAAAGCGATTACTGCAGCAAAAGTTGTGGCATTCCCCGAATTGGGTATGGAGGCCATCTATGAATTTGAAGTCGTCGATATGCCCGTGACGGTGGCGGTTGATAGCAAGGGTGATTCGGTGCATCGCAGTGGACCTGCTCAGTGGCAAGGTATTATTGAACAGCGAACGATTGATATACCTTAAGGTCGGCCAATTAGTCTTAGCTTATATTGCAAACGACTTCTATAATGGGTTGTAATAATGTCAAGACCTGAAAATCATGACTTCCAGGTTCGGTTACACCGTTGAATATTATTTAAAAGAAGAGGGAATAGTAATGGGTAAATTAAGTAAGGTAGGGATAGTCGGAGCTGTTTTACTGGCTTCAACAATGACTGGGAATGCGAATGCAAGTGAAGGCTTGTATTTGGGTGGTTCGCTTACCGGGTATTACCTGGACAGTGAGCGTTTTGTTGGCGGTGGCGAAGAAGCGTATGTCGGCGGTTTGAATCTGGGTTATCGTTTTTCTGATAGCTGGGCTCTAGAGGCCGGTTACGGTCAGGAATTTGGTGATGACGGTATTAAGACGGTTAAACTTGATGCTCTTTATTACCTCAGTGAAGGCACCAAAGGTTGGAGGCCCTTCATTGTTACTGGTTATTCATACCTTGATTTAAGTGACGGCGAATATACATACAGTGGAGTAGATCAGGACCATACCGAGCAAGTCTCTCTGGGCATGGGCTTGTCAAAAATGCTCGACCCTCAATGGGAATTTCGTTCCGATATACGAGGGCTTCATAAGGTCAGTGATTCTCAGGACGGTGTTGACGACCTGGCATTAAACTTTGCCTTGAACTACTACTTCAATCCTCCCAAACCTGTGACTGTAGTTGAGCCTGTCGCACCTCCGCCGCCAGCACCCGCAGAGGAGCCTGAAGTTCGCACCATTACTGTACGTCTGAATGTTGAATTTGAATTTGACAAGGCTGTTGTTCGTGCAATTTACGGTGATGAGCTGGAAGCCATTGCCAATGCCATGAAGGCCCATGAAGATATTGAGCTGGTGCTAGAGGGTCATACCGATTCGGTTGGTAGCGATGACTATAACCAGGGTCTTTCTGAGCGTCGCGTGGTTGCGGTTGAAGCGAAACTGGCTGAAATGTATGGCCTTGATCCTGCGCGTGTTTCAACAGTGGGTTACGGCGAAGCGCGACCTATTGCTGACAACAGCACCAAAGAGGGGCGGGCACGTAACCGTCGTGTTATTGGTGAGCTCTCCTATTCGGAAGTGTTTGGCGACTAATCGTGTTCGCGTATTGAAAATAGCGCCTCGGGGCGCTATTTTTTTGCCCGTCATTTTTCATGGGTAGTTTGTAGCTATGCTAATGTGCTCCCTCTCAGCGGGTATTCATGAGCCCGGCCCATTGGGCTTTTTAGTAATAACAAAATTGCCGATAAGGCCCCTGGAAGAATGAAAGCAACACTCTATTGGCACGACTACGAAACCACAGGCATCGACCCCGCGCGGGACCGGCCGGTGCAATTTGCTGGGCTGCGTACTGACGAAGACCTCAATATTATCGGTGAGCCGCTGGTGCAATATTGCCAGCTTGCCAATGATTGCCTGCCCCATCCCCAGGCCTGCTTAATTACGGGTATTACGCCGCAAAAAGCCTGTGCTGAAGGTGTGCCTGAGCCACAGTTTATCGCCGCTATTCATCGCGAATTGGCCCTGCCTGGTACCTGTGGCGTTGGCTACAATAGCCTGCGTTTCGACGATGAAGTCACCCGCTTTACTTTATATCGCAACTTTTACGACCCCTATGAGCGAGAGTGGAAACAGGGTAATTCCCGCTGGGACATTATCGATATGCTACGCCTGACCCGCGCCCTGCGCCCCGAGGGTATAGTCTGGCCCAATAAGCCCGATGGCGCGCCCAGCTTTCGTCTGGAAGAGTTGACTGCCGCTAACAATATTGAACACGCCGCCGCTCACGACGCGCTGTCTGATGTCACGGCGACCATCGCCATGGCGCGACTGGTTAAAGAAAAACAACCGCGCCTTTACGACTATGTTTACAGCCACCGCCTTAAACATAAGGCGGCAAGCCTGGTGGACATGGCATCGCGTAAACCCTTCTTCCACGTATCCTCACGCCTGCCCCGTGAAAATGGCTATTCGGCAATGATGATGCCTCTGGCGCAACATCCGAGCAATAAAAACGCGGTGATCGCGGTGAACCTGATGGCCGATCCCGAGCTGCTACTCACACTCAATACCGAGCAGATTCGCGAGCGGCTTTTTACCGCCACTGCGGATCTGCCCGAGGGTGTGGAGCGCATGGCGCTAAAGGGCATTCACCTCAACCGTTGCCCGGTCATCGCCACGCCAAAGTTACTCGATAAACCGGCGGAGCAGCGTTTGGGTATTGATCTCGATCGCTGCTATCAACATTGGCAGACACTTTGCGCTGCTGATTTGGGCGACAAAATTGCCGCTGTTTTTGCGGCACCCGATTATCCTGAAATAGAAGACCCGGAACAGGCTTTGTATCAGGGCTTTTTACCCAGCGATGACAAAGCCCTGCTAACGAATATCCGCAGTACGCCCATTGAAAATCTCGGTGATGAGTCCCTGTTGTTCCGTGATGAGCGCTATAATGGCCTGCTGTTTAATTATCGTGCGCGCTATGCCAACGAGACGCTGACGAATGCCGAACGCAAGACCTGGCAGCAGATAAAACAAAGCCGTTTGATCGATGGCGAAGATGGCTATTTGAGCATGGCGGCCTATTTTGAAGAACTCGATACGCTAGAAAAGGCACCCCGGCTTGAGCCGGAGAAGGCCGCCGTACTCAAGGCGCTACGGGCCTGGGGGAAACACTTGATCGTCGAGTTGGCGAAAGCGTAGCGGCGCACTGAAAGACCCCTTGCAAGACCCGTTACAAAACAGAGAACCTTTACACAGGACAAGCCATAGCGTGAATTTTACCGGTGCACACATCCTTTCCATTGAACAATTTGAGCGAGCCGATATCGAGGTGCTGTTTGGCACGGCCGATAATATGGAGCCCTATGCCCAGCGCAGAAGAATCACTCGCGTGCTGGAGGGTGCCATTCTCGGCAATATGTTTTTTGAGGCGAGCACGCGCACGCGCATCAGCTTTGGCTCGGCTTTTAACCTGCTCGGTGGTGATGTGCGGGAATCCGTTGGCATGGACAGCTCCTCGCTGATCAAGGGGGAATCCCTGCAGGATACCGCCCGCGTGCTCTCCGGTTTTAGCGATGTAATTTGCATGCGCCACCCCGAAGCGGGCTCGGTGGCCCAGTTTGCGGCGGCGAGTCGAGTGCCGGTGATGAATGGCGGTGACGGCAGTAATGAGCACCCCAGCCAGGCCCTGCTCGACCTTTACACCATCGCCAAGGAATTACAGGGGCATGGGCGCAGTGTTGATGGCCTGCGTATCGCCATGGTTGGCGATCTCAAATTTGGCCGTACGGTGCATTCCCTGTGCAAATTATTATCGCTGTACAACAATATTCAGGTCACCCTGGTGTCCCCCGCCGAGCTGGTAATGCCAGAAAAATATGTCGAAGGTTTACGCCAGGCGGGTCACCGGGTAACGGTGACTGATCAACTAGAGGCGAGTATCTCCAGTGTGGATATCGTCTATTCAACGCGTATTCAGGAAGAGCGCTTTAGCGATCGAACCCAGGCCGATTTGTATCGGGGCCGCTTTCGACTAAACCAGGCCATCTACACTGAACACTGTGAGCCGAATACCGTCATTATGCACCCTTTGCCACGGGACTCTCGTGTCGAGGCTAACGAACTCGATACCGATCTCGATGCCAATCCCAACCTAGCCATTTTCCGCCAGGCTGACAACGGCTTGCTGGTGCGCATGGCACTATTTGCCCTGGTGCTGGATGTCGCCCACCTGGTCGACCGGCATGCCCGGGATGTTCATTGGCACAACTCCCGGGATTTGGCAAAGTGACTGAACGAGAATTAGCAGTGCCCCCAGAGGGCAAAAAAAACGTCGATGCCCCACAATTGAATGCCTCAAATTTCGATGATATTCGCCCCTATAACGACAACGAATTTGCTGCGATTTTTGCGCGTTTAATGGGTGAGCGGGAGTTTGTCGACACACTGGGGAATATGAAATTTGCCCGTCTGTTTCGCTGGCTGCCCTGGCTGTTACGCCCATTGATTCGCAGTACCATGAAACGTTCATTTGCCGGTGTCTCGAGTGTTGGCGATTTTCAGTCACTAATGGACGGGCAATTGCGAAAACAGCTGGTACGAGATAACAGCCAGTTCACCGTCCGAGGCCTCGAAAAGCTCGACCCCAAACAGTCATATCTATTTATCAGCAACCACCGCGATATTGCCATGGATCCGGCCTTCACCATTCTTGCCCTCCACCAAAAAGGCATGGACTCCGTACGCATTGCCATTGGCGATAACTTGCTCACTAAACCCTTTGTCTCCGATTTAATGCGCTTGAATAAAAGCTTTATCGTGCGTCGTTCTGTCGCGGGTCGTCGCGAGAAGTTGGCCGCACTGAAGCATCTGTCAGCCTATATTCGCTTTTCTTTACAGGAGGAGCATCAGTCGATCTGGATCGCCCAGCGTGAAGGCCGCGCCAAAGATGGCCTCGACGGCACTGAAACGGCGTTATTGAAAATGCTCGCCCTGTGCAAAAGTAAAGGTGAGAGTTTTGGTGAGCTGATCCAGGGCCTCAATGTAGTGCCGGTGTCGCTGTCCTATGAATGGGATCCCTGCGACGGGGCAAAGGCGAAAGAGCTGTACGCCCATCAGACAGAGGGTAGCTATGAAAAAGGTGAGCACGAAGATATTGCGAGTATTTATCGGGGTGTCGTTGGGAATAAGGGCCATATTTATGTCACCTTTGGCGACTTGTTGAACGAGCCTTTTGATGATGCTGCTAGTATGGCCACGGAAATTGATCGCCAGATTATCGGCAACTACCGCTTGCAGGCGACGCACTGGGTTGCCTATGAGCGCTTACACGGTTTGTCGGAACAAGCGCTGAAGGTGAAAGCTGGTCTCGATGCTGATTGGCAGGCTGTTACTCAGGCATTTGACGAAAGGTTGGCAGCGATTCCCGAGGAACATCGGGAGACTTTGTTGACCGCTTACGCCAATCCGGTGGTGCAATTCTTACAGCGCAGTGCCTAATTCTCTCCTATTGCCTACCGCCTTAACCCCGCATTGAATAGCCCCAGCGAGATAAAACCCTATTTCATTATCTGAGCAAGACAAAGCGACCATTCAAACAGCTTACCGGGATTTTCTGGCGGCGCGCTCACTGCGTCCGCGCCTGGGTCAGCGGCAGATGATTGGCCATATCGCCTCCTTTCTGGGTGCTATTGAGCGCGACGAGGAAGGCCAGCGGCTATCCGATAATAATGTTATCGCCATTGAAGCTGGTACTGGCACGGGTAAAACCGTGGCCTATTTACTCTCGGTGTTATCGCTGGCGAAATCGGCGGGTAAAAAAGTTGTCGTCGCTACTGGCACCGTGGCCCTGCAGGGGCAGTTATTAGACCGGGATATTCCCGACGTGATGGCGGCGACGGGCTGGGACTACAAATTGGCACTGGCCAAGGGCCGAGGCCGCTACCTTTGTCCCTTGCGCTTACAACAGTGCAGCGAAACGGCCAAAGCCCAGGACGCGGGGCTCTTTCTGTTTGAAGATGAGCTGGCCTTTCAGCCCGACTGGCAAAGTGGTGAAACCCTACAGGCAATGGACGAAGCCCTACAGGAGGGCCGTTGGGATGGCGACCGAGATGCCTGGCCCGAAGCGGTGCCGGCACAAACCTGGCAGGCCTTGACGGTCGATCGCAACCAGTGTGCCGGTCGGCGCTGCCGGCTTATTTCAGAATGCTGTTTTTTCAAGGCGCGGGAATCCCTCGAAGGTGCAGACTGTATCGTTGCCAATCACGATTTAGTGATGGCCGATCTGGCGCTGGGGGGTGGGGCGATACTCTCGGCTCCGGAAGATACGATTTATATTTTCGACGAAGCGCATCGCCTGGGTGACACCGCACTTAATCACTTTGCCAGCCAATGTCGCCTAAATACGACCTCTCAATGGCTTGAGCAAATGCAAAAAACCTTAAAGGCCATGGCCACGCCCTTTGCGGAAATGCCCGATATTATCCACCGTGGCACCGAACTTGGTGAAATATCCCTGCTAGCCCGCCAGCTTCTACAGCAGGCTGCGCCCCTGTTTCAGGAGACACTCGAGAGCATTGTTGTTAGTGAGAGCCGGCAGAACTTCGGTAATAGCCAGGTACGCTATCGTTACCCAGGCGGCGTTGTCGATGAGGCTTGCCGCTCCCTCAGCGAAGATTTAACCGCCGTTTTCGTACGTTTGAATGGTCGCATGGAAAACCTCCACAGTGTGCTGGAGGAGGCCCTGGAAAATGCCCACCAGCCAGTGCCAAGGGTGGATATCGAACAATACTTTCAAGTCGCCGGCCAGTGGCTGGGCCGAGCCAATGCGGCAACCGAATTGTGGTCGGCCATGGCCCACCCTGATCCCGCCGGTCAGCCACCGATGGCGCGCTGGTTAACGCACGAAGATAACGGTGATATTCGCCTCTCTGTCAGCCCTATTTCCGCTGGGCTGCGTCTCAATGAATTACTCTGGCAGCGTGCCTACGGGGCGGTCACCACCTCGGCTACCCTGCGGGTGCTCGGTGACTTTGAGCGCTTTAAAAGTGATAGCGGTATGGCCTCATCGACCCAGTGTGAGGTTGTGGCAGGGGCCTTTGATTACGCCAATGCGGGTTTGTTAGTCATTCCCGATATCGGAGCTGAAGCCGGCGATGCCCGTGCTCACACCCAGGCGCTGATTGAGCATTTACCGGCTTTACTCTATCCCGACTCGATAACGGAGTCAGTGGGCGAAGAGGCAGAAGGGCAACTCGCCGGCGGGGGGGTGTTAGTACTCTTTGCCTCGCGCCGCCAAATGGAGGAGCTAGTCGATGCCCTGGCCGATGAGCTGCCCTGGCAATTGCTGGTACAGGGTGAGTTAAGTACGGGTGAAATTGTCAGTCGTCACCGGGCAACGATTGATCAGGGTGAACGCAGTGTGATTTTTGGCCTGGCCAGTTTTGCCGAGGGCATGGATTTACCCGGTGCCTATTGTCAGCACGTGATTATCGCCAAGCTGCCCTTTGCGGTGCCGGACGACCCCTTGCAGGCGGCGCTGGCGGAATGGGTGGAAAGCAAAGGGGGGAATGCCTTTCGAGAAATTACTCTACCCGACGCGGCCTTGCGTTTGATACAGGCTTGCGGGCGTTTATTGCGCCATGAAGATGACCGGGGGAGGGTGACCATTCTCGATCGACGACTGGTGAGCAAAAGCTATGGCCGTCAGTTGCTGGCCTCTCTACCGCCTTTCAAACAAATTATTGAGCGGGCATAAAAGAGATAGCTCAAACTGTTTTAATGTTTTTTTGGCACTTATATTTTATTTAACCATATGCTTAAGGCAGCCGCGCCGGTAGGTGTATGGAGCCAAATAAATATACCGATATTTATCATTATGGTTAACCAAAAGACCAGGCGAAATTCTTGTTTTTTAGATTTATGGTGTGATTTTTCCTGAGCTACTAGTGCGCCAGGCCATCCGCAGGTCAATGCCAAAAAGTGTAAAGTGCTTTCTGGGGTTCGCCATACGCCTTTTTTTGCGGCTGATTTGTCCTTCGCATATACGACAAAAGTGAGCATGCTTACTAAGAGGTAAAGTGGTAAAACTAAAAAAGGAATTTTTGCCATTAAGGTTGAAATAGCAACGATTACAAGAAATAACGCCGCCCCGATAGTTGCTGTTGAGCCTTTTTTGATATTTTTGTTTTGTGCTGATTTTTTGCCGCCTCGGCTTACTTTGATAGCACAAGGTCTACCTTGTTTATCTGTGGGTGTGTTATAGCTTACAGGCTGATTGATCTGGGGCTTTTTCTGTCGACTACTGAATGCAGTGATATGAACGAAAATTCTTTTTCCGCCATCATCCGGTGTGATAAAACCAAACCCTTTATCATTATTCCAGGAGGCTATTTTCCCTTTGGTTCGCATAGCATCCCTTTAAACTGTTAGCCCTGTATTTTCAGCAGTCGCGCTTTAATTCGTTCGCTAATAGTTTCTGCATCGAGACCGACTGTGGCAATTTGTGCGCTGTGGGTGTCGTGGTCGATAAACACATCTGGCAAGCCGAGGTGCAGTACGGCAACGACGATGCCCTGCTGGGCAAAATACTCACTGACACCGGCGCCAGCACCACCGGTGATGGCATTTTCTTCCAGGGTGACAATCAGTTGATGATCGGCGGCTAACTGGTCGAGCAGCTCGGTATCGAGGGGTTTGATAAAACGCATGTCGGCGACACTGGCATCAAGTTCTTCGCCAACGGTGAGTGCCGTCGGCAGCAGCGCACCAAAATTAAGAATGGCAACTTGCTGGCCCTGGTGGCTCAACCTGCCTTTGCCGATGGGCAGGGCCGTCATCGCCTGTTCTATGTTGACGCCCGGCCCGGTGCCCCGTGGATAGCGCACGGCCGCTGGGCCTTGGTGAATATAGCCGGTGTAGAGCATTTTCCGGGCTTCGTTTTCATCGGCCGGGGCCATAATTACCATGTTGGGAATGCAGCGCATAAAGCTGATATCAAAACTGCCCGCATGGGTGGCGCCGTCTTCGCCGACCAGGCCTGCACGGTCGATGGCAAACAAGACGTCGAGGTTTTGCAGTGCAACGTCGTGAATTAACTGGTCGTAGGCGCGCTGTAAAAAGGTCGAATAAATAGCGACGACCGGCTTTTTCTCCTCGCAGGCAATACCGGCGGCAAGGGTGACGGCGTGCTGCTCGGCGATGGCGACATCGTGGAATTGTTTAGGGAAACGCTCGGCAAATTCGACCATGCCCGAGCCTTCACTCATCGCCGGGGTAATGGCGATCAGTTCGGGGTGGTCACTCGCCATATCGCACAGCCAATCACCGAAAATCTGTTGGTATTTTGGCAGTTTCGGCGTGGGGCTTTTTTGCGGAGCGGGTGTTTCGTCGCTGGGGGTGGGGATCTTGTTCAGCGCGTGATACGTAATAGGGTCTGCTTCAGCGGGCAGGAAACCTTTGCCTTTTTGGGTGGCAACGTGGAGCAGCACCGGCCCGGTGATCTGCTTGAGGTTTTCCAGGGTGTGCACCAGCAGGGGAATATTGTGGCCATCGATGGGGCCAATATAGGTAAAGCCCAGTTCTTCAAAAACAATACCGGGTGCAACCAGTGCTTTCAACAGTTCTTCGGTTTTACGGATAATACCGGAGGTCGAGGGGAAGGCTTTTAACAGGGTTTTGGTGCTTTCGCGAAACAGGTTGTAGAGCTTGCTCGACCACAGTTTGGAAAAGTAAGTGGCTAGCCCACCGACACTTTTTGAGATCGACATGTTGTTGTCGTTGAGTACCACCAGCATATCGAGGTCGACATGGGCAATGTGGTTGAGGGCCTCGAAGGCCATGCCCGCCGTCATGGCGCCATCGCCAATCACTGCGACACAGCGACGTGCTGGTTGTCCATCTTGTGGCTGGTCGAGAGCCGAACCAATGGCCATGCCCAGAGCGGCGCTTAAAGAGGTGCTCGAGTGGCCAACACCGAAGGGGTCGTACTCGCTTTCCTCCCTGTTGGGAAAGCCGGCCAGGCCATCGCGATGGCGAATGGTGAGTAGCGCTTCACGTCTGCCGGTGAGGATTTTATGGGGATAGGTCTGGTGGCCAACATCCCATACGAGTCTGTCATCGGGGGTGTTAAAGGCGTAGTGCAGGGCGACGGTGAGTTCGACGACGCCGAGCCCCGCGCCGAAGTGTCCGCCCGACTGTCCCACAGAGTAGAGCAAATAGGCGCGTAGTTCGTCGGCCACCTGTTCCAGCTCGCTTTCTGGCAGGGCGCGCAATTGTGCCGGTGAATCAATGTGATCCAGCAGGGGTGTTGCAGGCCGAGTCAGTGGAATGTCGGAATAGGTGGCGGTCATGTCTGGCGACTGAGGGGGTGATTTTGAGGCGGCAATCTTACACGAAATTGTTGTTAATAGGGTGGCTCAGTGATCCCGGCTGACGATAAAGTTGGCGATGCTACGCAGGTGGTCGGCGCGCTCATCGAACGAGCTGAGGGCGGTGATAGCTTGTGCGTGCAGTTCGGCGAGCATGGCTTTAGCCCCCTCAGCACCGAGCAGAGAGGTGTAAGTCGACTTGTTGTGTAGCTGGTCAGCGCCCGCTTGTTTACCGAGTACAGCAGTGTTGCCTTCATCATCGAGGATGTCGTCTTTAACCTGAAAGGCGAGGCCAATAGCTCGGCCGTAAACCTGTAACTTTTCTAAGGTGTCGCTATCGGCGCTGCCGCTACTTTGGGCGCCCATGGAAATGCTGGCGACGATTAAATCACCGGTTTTGTGGGTGTGCATGGTTTCGAGATAGGCGAGATCCACGGCGGTGTCAGTGGCGTATAAATCCATCGCCTGCCCTTTGACCATGCCGGCTGCTCCGCCAGCCCTAGCAAGTTCGTGCACCAGAATTAAGGCAGTGGTTGGGCTGACATGTGTCAGTTGAGTCAGTTGTTCAAAGGCCAGGGCCTGTAAGCCATCACCGGCGAGAATGGCGGTGGCTTCGTCGTAGGCAATATGGCAAGTGGGACGGCCTCGACGTAAATCGTCGTCATCCATTGCCGGCAGATCGTCGTGTATCAGCGAATAGCAGTGTATCAGCTCAAGCGCAGTGGCTATGTGGTCGGTGTCACTATTGATTGCGCCAAGGCTATGGGCAGCGGCGTAAACTAAACAAGGGCGAATACGCTTACCCTGGTCGAGGGTAGTGTAGCGCAATGCCGCATTTAAAGGCAGGTCGTTCTGAATGGAGGGTAGGCTAAGCTCGAGATGCTGCTCTACACGTTCACGGCATTGTGTAAGAAAGTTGTCGAAGCTCTGCTTCACTCGTCAATCTCATCGATAAAGTCGACAGTTTTGGCTTCGCTCCCTGTCTCGAGTGCGGTGTCACTGGTTAATATACGCACCCGTTGTTCGGCTTCGCTAAGGGCCGTTTGACAGTCGCGAGTGATTTTGATGCCTTTTTCAAAGGATTTAAGCGACTCGTCCAGATTGAGGTTGCCGGTTTCCAGAGACTCGACCAGGGTTTCGAGTTGCTTGAGGCTTTGCTCAAAATTAATCGCGCGTTTTCTTGTTGCCATGCTATCGATCGCTATTATTAAAAAGGGGCTAACCCTAACTGAGTGGTGCCGCACAGGTCAATATAAGGTGTTGTCTTAGGGGTAGGATATATCCTACATGTATTGCAGATTTTACTGAATAGTCAGTTGTTCTCGATAAGTGCATTATTCTTTCCACATGGATGTGTTGGACACGGATGTTGCATACATGGAAGTGGTCAGGATGACCTGCTCAGGACGAGCAATTCGCGCTGAGCGACAAAAGGAAGAGCCAGGATGGCTCGCTTGCAGGGAAGACCGGTCAGGACGACCGTTTACTATAGGGAAATGGACCAGGGACGTATAGGGATGTTAGGTCCGGATTGACTCCAAGGCTGGATGCACTTTGCTAGTACTACTTTGACACCCCCTTGCCTCTCCAGCAAGGGGGTGTTTTTATTTCGGTCACCTTTATCGTTTCTCCTGATGTCTGATTTAGTCTTCTTGTTTTTACTTCTGGATAATTAATCCTCCCTCCGATATTGGCGTTATAGTGTCCGAGGTAAAAGTTCGGTCATTATTTAAGCCACAAGCCAATTTTGATTTTCTGTAATTAAAATGCGTTTAGCAGGGGGGGGGAGTATGGATTTAGGAATTAGTGGTAAGCAGGGGATAGTCTGTGGTGCCAGTCAGGGTTTGGGTTTGGCCTGCGCTCGTGCCCTGGCTAGAGAGGGCGTCAATCTGACATTGATTGCTCGCACCCCCGAGCCCTTGCAAGCGGCTGTCGATAGCTTGAGCCAATTGGGCGGGGCAAAGATAACAGGGGTCGTTGGTGATATTACCACTGACGAGGGTCGCGATGCGGTCCTTCAGGCTTGTCCCGAGCCGGATATACTCATTAACAATGCCGGTGGGCCACCGCCGGGTGACTTTCGCGACTGGCGGCAAAAAGAGTGGTTTGATGCGGTGAATAGCAATATGTATTCGGCCATCGATATGATTCGGCGCACCCTCGACGGTATGGCTGAGCGGGGTTTTGGACGTATTGTCAACATCACCAGTACGGCGGTTAAGTCGCCAATGCCTGGCCTCGGTTTGTCGAATGGTGCGCGGGCGGGTTTGACGGGTTGGGTAGCCGGGGTTGCTCGGGAAAAGGTGCGTGACAATGTCACTATTAATAATTTGTTGCCGGGGCTTTTTGCCACGGACAGAGGGCGAGGGTATTTAGCCTATCGGGCTGCACAAGAGGGCGTTAGCGCAGAGGTCTACGAACAGCAATTCTATGTAGCAAATCCGGCAGGGCGCATGGGTGATCCCGATGAGTTTGGTGCTACCTGTGCTTTTTTATGCAGTGCCATGAATGGCTATATGGCTGGGCAGAATATTTTGTTGGACGGGGGTGTCTACTCGGGCACTTATTAACGTTTACGAGTTAGAAAGTTACTTGCAAGAAAATTTTTTATCGATTATTTTTTAATTAAAAGCTAATCAGTTCTATCAATTTGCGTGTGCGCGATAGAGCTGATTAGCTATTTCAAGCTAGGTGCTTACGCTTTTTTAGGCTCGGTAATAAAGTCATCCATATTCACATGGCGCGTCAACTTGAAGAAGTCGACATTGCGATAGGGTGAATTCACAACCACGCGACCGGTGGTGTTGCGGTAGTAGCTGCTAACACCGGGGTGGGTCCAGACCATGTTTTCGTGGATCTCATTGACCTTGTCGATGTAGTTGTCATGCACTTCTGGCTTGCATTCAACGGCGCCGAGATTGTTGTTGGCCATGTTGTCGATCATTTGCATCACATAGCGCACCTGCATCTCACAAACGAAGACAAAGCTGCCGCCGTGGCCGGGCTGTAGGTTGGGGCCGTAGAGTGTGAAGAAATTGGGGAAGCCCGGTACGTTAGTGCCGAGGTGGGCCGAGGCATTGTCGTCGCCCCAAACATCACGCAGGTTCTTGCCTTCGCGACCAATGATGTCGTAGGTTGAAAGGAACTTCAGTACATCAAAGCCGGTTGAGATGAGGATGATGTCAGCCTCGTGCTCAGTGCCGTCTTTAGTGATGACCTTATTACCTTCGATGCGGTCAATGCCGTTATCGACCAGCTCAACCTTAGGGTTGCGCAACATACGATACCAACCGTTATCCATCAGCATACGCTTGCCGAAAGGCGGGAAGGTGGGCAGTACTTTGTCCATCAGCTCATCGGCGCGATCACCCAGCTCTTTCTTCATATAGCTGGTGAAGTAGGCGCGGTGATTGTCATTGGTGGCATTCAATGAACGCTCGGGATGCTCCCAGCTTGGGTCTTTGTGCAAGGAATCGTAAACGCGGTCGTTGTAGATCCAGCCCAAACGCATGCGGTACCACATGCGGTAGAGGGGGACTTCCTTAAACAGGTAGCGAATTTCTTCAGGTACATCGACGCGGAACTGCTCAAACGGCGATACCCAGTGTGGGCCGCGCTGGAAAATAGTCAGCGACTCAACCTGATTTTGAATCTCTGGCCCGAGCTGCATAGCAGTCGCGCCATTGCCGATCATGATGACTTTCTTGTCATCCAGTGACTTGCCTTCAGGCCATTCGGCAGTGTGCCAGCTTTCACCGGTAAAGGTATCGAGGCCTTGAATGTTCGGGAAGGCCGGTGGGTTAAAGATGCCCGCACAGCTAATAACGACGTTCGCTTCGAGGGTCTCTTTACTGCCGTCGGCGTGAGAAACTTCAACTTTCCAGGTTTGGGTGTCGGCCTGGTACTCGGTGCTAATCACGTTGGTTTCGAAGTCGATTGAATCTTTCAGGTCGAAATTTTCGGCAACACCTTCGAAATAATCGGCTAATTCGCTACGCAGTGCGAAGTAGGCTGACCAGTCGTAGGGGGCAAATGAGAAGGAGTAGAGGTGGCTGGGGGTGTCAACGCCGGCACCGGGGTAGCGGTTGTCCTGCCAAACACCGGCAACGGTAGAGCGGCGCTCGAGCACAGTGAAGGGTACGCCAGCACCTTTCAGGCTAACAGCGGTGGCTAGACCGGAAACGCCGGCACCAATAACGATAACGTTAAAGCCTTCGGGTACGTCAATTTTATTTTCCCATTTCATCGGCGTTTGACCAAGCTGTGCGTTGGTCATTTCACCGTATTCAGCCGGTACTTCTTCACCCATGGAGGAGGTGAGCATTTCAACCAGGTCTTCATCTGTAGGCGCTTCGAGGGCTACGGGCTCGCCGGCCTTCCAGGCTAAGATGGCGGCCAGGGCTGCGTCGCGAATTTCATTTTGAATCGCTTCGTCAAAGCCGCCGCTGTCGTTGTCACCGGTGCCGCTGCCGCGCTTGGGTCGGTAGGGTGCTTCTATCCAGCGTTTGTCGCCGGTGAGCTGAACCAGTACCATCAGCAAGGTGGGGATATTGGCGATGGCGATTGCATCGGCAAGTTTTTGCTTCTCTGTCATGTTTTAATCCTGTTTTTTTGTGGGAGTTATACGTGCCAAGGCGTGTCCAATGACTCCGGTTAATATTTCGGCGCAACAGTTTAACCGGCATGGCCGCTGGGTCAAAATATTTTTATCCCTGTAAATCACGAGGTTATAGTTGTGAAAAGGCTGGTCGCTACGAGTGTTGTGGTTTTAAGCGGTTTGATATGAGGGGTAAATGATGGAAGTGCAAATGCTTTGGTGGCAGTGGGTGTTAATGGGTATGGGCCTAATGATACTGGAGATTTTTTTACCCAGTTTTATTGCCCTCTGGTTTGGTTTGGGGGCCATTGTGGTCGGTTTAATTGCCTGGCTTTTCCCGCAGATGGATGTCTCGTGGGAGGTGTTTATCTGGGTTGTCTCCTCCAGCTTGTTTGTTTTGTTGTGGTTTAAGGTCTTCAAGCCGAGCATGGTTGATAAGACCAAAGCCGGTATTTCTCGCGATGCTGCCCTTGGCGAGGCGGGGCGGGTCGTGAAAGCGCCCCACGGTGATGGCCGTGGTGTGGTGCGCTTTACCATGCCGGTGCTGGGTGAGGATGAATGGGATTTTATTTGCGAGGAGGAGGTGATTGAGGGCGATAAAGTGTTTATCAAGGACTTCTCTGGTAACACCCTTATTGTGGCCAAATTGGGCGCCTAGGGTTTTCTTGGCGTGGTGTTGGGTCTCTTGTGTCTGAATTGGTGTGCCTGAGTTGGTGATGTCCCCAGTTTTACAACAACTGCAGGTTCATTTCCCCGCGCTTGAGAAAGCTCGGAAGGTTTATGTGGGCTACAGTGGCGGCCTTGATTCCCATATCTTACTGCACAGTGCCGTAGCCACTCTGGGTGCAGAGCGAGTTGTCGCACTTCATATTAATCATCAGTTGAGTGAACGGGCCTCTGATTGGGCTGAGCATTGCGCGCAAGTGTGCCGAGCTTTGAGCGTTGATTTGCAAACCCATGTCGTTGATGTGTGTCAGCGAGAGCCGAGCACCGAAAATACTGCCCGCGAGGCGCGTTATCAGGTGTTTGAGCAAATCCTTGTTGAGGGCGATATTCTTTTGCTCGCCCACCATCAGAATGACCAGGCCGAGACGGTGCTTTATCGTTTACTGCGCAATTCTGGGCCTCGTGGTTTGGCCGGCATTCCCCTGACTCGGGCGGTGGGTCGGGGCACTTTGCTCAGGCCTTTGTTGCAATTACCCCGCAGTGAGCTGGCGTGTTATGCCAGCGAGCATCAGCTCACATGGGTTGACGACCCGTCCAATGCAGACTTGATACACGATCGCAATTATTTGCGTCATCAGGTAACACCGGCGTTGAGCCAGCGCTGGCCCGACTTCGCTGCTCGTATTGCGGCCAGCGCCAGTCTTTGCCAGCAGGCCGATGAGTTGAACAGGGATCTGGCGGAGATCGATCTTAATAAGCTTGGCGATAAACAAGAGCGCCTGGGCTGGAGTATTGATCTCTCTGGCCTCATTGCTTTGTCTTCTTTGCGTCAGGCCAATGTGCTGCGCTACTGGGTGAGCTTGCATTGTCAGTTGCCGCCGGGTTATCACAGCATAAGGGCGGTACTCGAAACCGTATTGGCTGCTGGGCAGGATAGAGCGCCATTGGTGGTCTGGTCGGGCGGCGAGTGGCGTCGTTTTAATGGTCGACTGTTTTTACTACCCGGTGGTTGGCGTGAGCATGCGCCGTCAGCCTGTGAGTGGCAGCCTGATTCGCCCATAAAATTGGCGGACGGTAGTGCTTTGAGCGCCACGCCGACTAACGCGCAAGGTTTGAAGTTGTTGCCGGGCGAGCAATTGCTGGTCAAATTTCGCAGCGGTGGCGAGCGTTGCCAACCGACGGGTAGGGTGGCTAGCAGTAGTTTGAAAAAGCTGCTGCAGGAGTATCGGCTCGAACCTTGGTTGCGGGACAGAATTCCACTGATTTATAAACATTCGGCTGCAGATAAGAAGGGTGAGCAGCTGATTGCCGTGGGTGATCTCTGGGTTTGTCAGGGCTTTACCGCCAGCGGTGGTGATCGTGCCTATGGTTTACACTGGGATTTGCCACCTTAAACACCCTTTGTCCTCAGAGTATATGGGGTGAATTATCGGTTAAGAAAGAAACGAATTGCAGCTTGCTCGGATTGTGACGGGCGCTCTTTTCTGCTAGTCTGGCACCCCTTCTACAGCCCGTAGAAGTGTCGCCTAAAAACCGATAAATTCGCCGGGCCTGCAATGTAATCATCCACAATCATTACCTTACAGGGTAAGCATGACGCGATTTATTTTTGTGACAGGTGGCGTTGTTTCGTCGCTTGGTAAAGGCATTGCCGCAGCCTCTTTAGGCGCCTTACTCGAGTCGCGGGGGCTTAAAGTCACCTTGCTCAAGCTCGACCCCTATCTCAACGTTGACCCGGGCACCATGAGCCCCTTTCAACACGGTGAGGTTTTTGTTACCGAAGACGGTGCCGAAACCGATCTCGATCTGGGTCACTACGAACGCTTTCTCAATTCGCGCATGACCCGCAATAACAATTTCACCACCGGGCAGGTGTACGAAACCATTCTGCGCCGCGAGCGCCGTGGTGAGTATTTGGGCGGCACCGTTCAAGTCATCCCCCACGTTACCGATGAAATTAAGCGGCGGATTATCAAGGGTGGTGAGGGTAATGATATTGCCCTGGTCGAAATCGGCGGCACCGTGGGTGATATTGAATCCCAGCCTTTTCTAGAAGCCATTCGCCAATTAAAAGTGGAACTCGGCAGTGCTCAGGCGCTATTGATTCACCTCACGTTGGTGCCCTATATAGCCACTGCCGGTGAAACTAAAACCAAGCCTACTCAGCATTCCGTTAAAGAGTTGCGCTCCATTGGCCTGCAACCCGATGTGCTGATTTGCCGTTCAGAGGTGGCTATCGACGCCGGCTCAAGACGTAAAATTGCCCTGTTTACCAGTGTAGAAGAGCGCGCCGTTGTGCCGCTGATGGATGCCGACAGTATTTACAAAATACCGCGCTATCTTTTCGACTGGAAACTCGACCAGTTCGTCGTTGAGCGCTTCCTGCTCGACTGTCCGCAAGCAGATCTCAGCGAATGGGATCAGGTGGTTGAGAATCAGCGTCAGTCAACAACGCCGGTCACCATTGCCATGGTCGGTAAATACATGGAGTTGCTCGACGCTTATAAGTCTCTCAACGAAGCCTTATCGCATGCCGGCATTCAAAATCTTGCCAAGGTGAACATTCGCTATATTGACTCCGAAGACCTGTGCGACAACATGGCTTTACTCGACGATTGTCACGGCATCCTCGTGCCGGGTGGCTTTGGTGAGCGTGGTGTCGAGGGCAAGATTAAAGCGGTTAAATACGCCCGCGAAGAGAATATTCCCTATCTGGGTATTTGTCTTGGCATGCAGGTCGCGGTGATTGAATACGCACGCAATGTGGCCGGGCTTGAAAACGCCAATAGCACCGAATTTGAAGTCAATACCCCGTACCCGGTGATTGGTTTGATCACTGAGTGGCTCGACAGCAGTGGTAAGCGCGAGCTTCGCACAGAGGACTCAGACCTCGGTGGCACTATGCGCCTCGGTGCGCAGGAAAGCCGACTGGCGACGGATTCAATGGCACGGGAGATTTACGGTGCCGATGTGATTTGTGAGCGCCATCGCCACCGCTATGAAGTTAACAATAACCTGATTGGCGAAATCGAGAAGGCCGGTTTGAAAGTCGGTGGTTGGTCGGGTGACGACTCTTTGGTCGAGGCCGTTGAGCTGCCCGAGCATCGCTGGTTTTTCGCCTGCCAGTTCCACCCTGAATTCACCTCCACGCCCCGTGGTGGGCATCCGCTGTTTACTGGCTTTGTCAAAGCGGCGCTGGACTACAGTCAGGAGTCCTGATTAATGACAGCAAAAATCGTCACCCTTGGTGACATAAAAGTCGCTAACGACCAACCCTTTGTGCTTTTTGCCGGGGTTAATGTACTAGAATCGCGGGATTTTGCTCTGCAGGTTGCCGAGCATTGCGCTGAGGTGGCTCAGCGATTGGCTATTCCCTATGTATTTAAAGCGTCTTTTGATAAGGCCAATCGCAGCTCTATCCACTCTTTTCGCGGCCCCGGTTTAGAGGAAGGTTTGAACATTCTCGCCGAGGTTAAAGCGACCTTTAATGTGCCGCTAATTACCGATGTGCATGAAATCGAACAAGCTAGCGTGGTCGCCGAAGTGTGCGATGTGATCCAGTTGCCCGCCTTTCTCGCTCGCCAGACTGATCTGGTGGCGGCCATGGCTGCGACGGATGCCGCAGTGAATATTAAAAAGCCACAATTTATGAGCCCCTCGCAGGTCGGCAATTTGGTCGATAAATTTCGCGAGTGCGGCAAGTCGGACGTTATTTTATGCGAGCGCGGCAGCAGCTTTGGCTACGACAACCTGGTAGTTGATATGCTCGGTTTCTCGGTGATGAAGCAAGCCAGTGGCAATGTGCCCATTATTTTTGATGTCACTCACTCGCTGCAGTGTCGGGATGTCGGTGGTGCCGCCTCCGGTGGGCGTCGCGCGCAACTACCCGAATTGGCGAGAGCCGGTATGGCTACGGGTTTGGCAGGTTTGTTTCTGGAAACCCACCCCGACCCGGACAAAGCCTTGTGCGATGGCCCCAGTGCTCTTAAATTATCCTTACTGGAACCTTTTTTACAGCAAGTGAAAGCGGTTGATGACCTGATTAAACAGATGTCGCCCCTCGATACGGCTTGATAACAGGGCGCTTAGCTTGCAAGCCCTGCTCTTAAAAACGGTTCCCAAATAAAACCCGAACAACTAATAGCTAAAACTTTAGTAGCGCAAACGAGTACTGACAAGGAAATACCATGACCAAAATTGCTGATATCAGAGCCTATGAAGTGCTCGATTCACGGGGCAATCCCACTATTAATGCCGATGTGATCCTCGAGTGCGGTGCCGTGGGTAGTGCCTGTGCGCCGTCGGGCGCCTCCACCGGTACGCGTGAAGCGCTGGAGTTGCGCGATGGCGATGAGAGTCGCTATCTGGGCAAGGGCGTATTGACTGCTGTGAGCAATGTGAATCGCCCTCTTCGAGAGTTACTGTTGGGCAAAGATGCCTGTGATCAGCGTGAACTCGACCGCCTGATGATTGAAGCCGACGGCACTGAGAATAAAGCCAAATACGGCGCTAATGCCATCTTGGCCGTTTCCCTGGCGGCGGCCAAAGCAGCAGCGGTGGCTAAAAATATCCCCCTTTACCAACATATCGCCGATGTGAATGGCACGCCCTTGAAGTACACCATGCCGGTGCCGATGATGAACATCATCAATGGTGGCGAGCACGCCGACAATAATGTCGATATTCAGGAGTTTATGATCCTGCCCGTTATGGCGACGTCTTTTAGTGAAGCCTTGCGTCAGGGTGCTGAGATTTTTCACAGCCTGAAAAAAGTGCTTTCAGCACGGGGCCTGAACACGGCGGTGGGTGATGAGGGCGGCTTTGCGCCCAACTTGCCATCGAATGAAGCAGCCATTGAAGTGATTGCCGAGGCGGTTACTAATGCCGGTTACAGCCTGGGCGAAGATATTATGCTGGCGCTGGATTGTGCATCTTCTGAGTTTTATCGCGACGGCCAGTACCATCTCTCGGGTGAGGGCAAAGTGTTTTCTGCCGTTGAGTTTGCCAATTATCTGGCTGATCTTGCCAAGCGCTATCCCATTTTGTCGATTGAAGATGGAATGGACGAAAGTGACTGGGAAGGCTGGGCTGATTTAACCCGCAAAATCGGCAACACGGTACAGCTTGTTGGTGATGATTTGTTTGTTACCAATACCAAGATTTTACAGCGTGGCATTGACGAAGACATCGCCAACTCGATTTTGATCAAGTTTAATCAAATCGGTACTTTGTCTGAAACGTTAGACGCTATTCAAATGGCTAAAGATGCCGGTTTCAGTGTGGTGATTTCTCACCGCTCCGGTGAAACCGAAGACACCACTATTGCCGACCTAGCGGTGGCGACCTCGGCTGGGCAAATTAAAACCGGTTCCCTGTGCCGTTCCGACCGCGTGGCGAAGTACAACCGCTTGCTGCGTATTGAAGCGGAGCTCGACGGCACGGCTGCCTACCGGGGCCAGGCCGAGTTTCGTAGCTAGCCGTCTTCAGATAAGGACATGAGCGGCGGGGGTGTTTGAATGCGCTGGTTACTGCTCGTTCTTGTCCTCATTCTGGCGCTTTTCCAATATTGGTTCTGGCTGGGCGAGGGTGGCTTGTTGAAGCAGTCTGCCCTTGAAAAGCAGGTGCTCGAACAGCGGCAGGAAAATAGTGTTTTGAAAGAGCGCAATGCGGCTCTGGAAGCAAAAGTCAGATACCTCAAAGATGGTCTCGAAGGTATTGAAGAGCGCGCTCGCCACGATCTCGGCATGATTAAAGAAGGCGAGACTTTTTATATGTCGCTTGAAAAAGACGCTTCGCAGTGAGCTTTCTATTGTGAGGCTCTCGCTATGAAGCTGCCACTATGAAGTACTGGTTTATTGTCCCCGCCGCCGGTAGCGGTTCGCGTTTTGGCGGCGAGCGGCCCAAGCAATATGCTCCACTCGCGGGCAGTACGGTGATCGAACACACCCTCGAACGGCTACTTGAATTAGAGGCTCAGGCATTAGTATTGTCGATCAACCCCGACGATGGCTATTGGCAATCCCTCGACATTTCCAAGCATCCCCAAATTCGCACCTGTGCTGGTGGGGCGGAGCGGGCAGATTCGGTTTATCTCGCGTTACAGAGCATCGCCGATGAGGCCGATGAGATGGACTGGGTGCTAGTTCACGATGTTGCCCGGCCCTGTGTGCGTGTCGCGGATATTCGTTTATTGATTGAGACTTTGCCAGCCCACCCAGTCGGCGGTCTGTTGGCGACACCTGTCAGTGCCACATTAAAGCGTGTTGGCAGTACACAATATTCTGCTGTAACAAAGATGAAGACGGCTGGCGCGGTGCTCAAAACGGTATCGCGGGAGCATTTATGGGCGGCAGCAACGCCGCAAATGTTTCGCTACGGTTTACTAGAAAAGGCTTTGCGGGGGTGTCGTGATGCCGGTATCAGCCCGACTGATGAGGCTGGCGCCATCGAACGTTTTGGTCTGCAGGCTGAAATTATTGAAGGCCACAGCGATAATTTGAAAATCACCCACAAAGCTGACTTGGCTTTGGCAGAGGCCATTCTCGCCTATCAGCAACAGCTTCAAACAAAGGAATAGCCAGATGATTCGTGTCGGCCAGGGTTTTGATGTGCATGCTTTTGATGGCTGTGTTTCAAACAGCGGGGGTGATCTCGATGTGACTATTGTTCTCGGCGGTGTGGCTATCCCCTTTAGCCGATCGTTGCTCGCCCACTCCGATGGTGATGTATTGCTTCACGCTCTCTGCGATGCTTTGCTCGGTGCGGCGGGTTTGGGTGATATTGGTCGTCACTTCCCCGATACCGATTCGCGTTACAAAAATATCAGTAGTCGGCATTTGTTGCGCGAGGTGATGGCGTTGTTGAAATGCAAAGGCTGGCAGTTGGGCAATGCTGATCTGACTATTATTGCCCAGGCGCCGCGCATGGCGCCCCACAGGGCGGCAATGGTTGAAAATATAGCCGCTGATTTGGCATGCAGTTGTGAGCAGGTCAACGTCAAAGCGACGACTACCGAAACTCTGGGTTTCACGGGGCGAGGTGAGGGTATTGCCTGTTTGGCGACTGTCCTGATTGAATCATAGGTTCCTTAAATATTTGCTTGTGGAGTGAGACTGAGCCTCAAACCCGTGTGCCGATAGGTCAATAAAGAATTGACCTATTAATAATAAAATAACAATGACGGAGAACTTGCGATGACTTTTATACCTTCTTTGGCAGATAAGGCTAGCTTGCCTGATTTGTTTGCACTTTTTCCTCAACGTAGCGCGATTTTATTACGTTTGGTCAACGATATCATGAGTGGCGACTCCGCCTTTACACCGGCGCAACGTGAACTTTTCTTTGCTTATGGCTCTGCCGTTAACGCCTGCAGCTTCTGTGCTGATTCCCACATTGCAGTGGCCGATGTCTTCGGTCTTGATGAGTCTCTGCTAAACCAGTTATTAGTGAATATCGACGATGCTGAAGTCGATGGGTGTTTAAAACCCGTGTTGAAATACATTAAGAAACTGACTGAAACACCAAGCAGAATGACGGAGGGAGATGCTCAGGCGATATATGCAGCTGGATGGGATGAGCAGGCATTTTTTGATGTGGTGAGCTTATGTGGGCTGTTTAATTTTCTTAATCGAGTGGTAGATGGTTGCGGTATTGATGTTGGTACGGATGAGGCGAAAACCACAGCTGCAGAATTAATCCCATCACTAGGCTATGGCGGCTGGGCGGACATGCTAGAAAACAACGATGAATAAATACTGGACGCTGAGATAAGTTAATGACGCAAGCTAAGCCTGAGTTCTCACTGAATTTCGCCCATGCTTATAAAGTACTGGCGGGTTCTGCCGAGTTAAAGGCAGAGCCTGAGGATTTTGTGGTTGTTGAAGAATTCGATGAGGCGAGCTTTAGCGGGGTGGGTGAGCATGTTTGCCTGCAAATTCGTAAGCGCGAGCAAAACACCCGCTGGATAGCGGCGGCATTGGCAGAGGTTGCAGGTGTCGCCGAGCACGATATTGGTTTTTGCGGCATGAAAGATCGCCGCGCAGTAACAACGCAGTGGTTCAGCGTTGCCCATGCTGACGAGTGGCGAATGCCTAGCCTGGCGATACCGGATTGTGAGGTCCTGCAAGTGGTGAGGCATCAGCGTAAATTGCGCCGTGGTAGCCATCAAGGCAACTATTTTGCTATTCGCCTACGCAATGTGACTCCGTCTATCGATAGGGGGGCGTTGGGTGAGCGCCTGGCGCTGATAGCAAAAAGCGGTGTGCCGAATTACTTTGGTGAACAACGCTTCGGCATAGCGGGGCAAAATTTAGTCGAGGCTGATCGCCTACTGCGCCGTGGCCGGCAGCGAAAAATGGGCGGGCGACAGGGCATATTCCTCTCGGCGGCCCGGTCTTATTTGTTTAATCAGGTACTTTCAGAGCGGGTAAAACAACAAGTCTGGACGCAAGTACTGGACGGTGAGGCCGCACCGCAAGGGCCGTTGTGGGGGCGTGGTCGGAGTGGTTCTAAGGGTGAGTTGGCCGAGTTGGAAGGCCGAGTGTTGGCTGATTTCCAGCCCTGGTGCAACGCGCTTGAGCATCTAGGCCTCGATCAGCAGCGGCGGGATTTACTGCTGCGCCCGAGTCAGTTTGAGTGGCACTGGCAGGGCCGCGATCTGTGTTTGTCTTTTGCCTTGCCCGTCGGTACTTATGCGACGAGTGTGCTGCGTGAACTGCTAGAAGTGAATACGCCACCGCCAAGGCCTGTGCTATAGTTCCGGCTGAATTTTTGCTGAATTTTTGTTGGATTTAAAGGGGGAGCATGGTGGGTTCAGTGGATTTTGACGGGGTGGGAATGACCTCGCAGCGCACACGTGAACGCCTGGTTCAACGGCTCAAAGATCAAGGGATTACCAGTCAAAAGGTACTTGATGTTATTCGTGTGACACCGCGCCATTTGTTTCTCGACGAAGCGCTATCCCATCGCGCCTACGAAGATACGGCTTTACCTATCGGCCATGCGCAGACCATTTCACAACCTTATATCGTCGCATTAATGACACAGATCCTGCTGTCTCGTGGGCCTTTAAAGCGTGTGCTCGAAATTGGTACTGGCTCTGGTTATCAGGCCGCGGTACTGGCGCAGTTGGTGGATGAAGTTTATTCTGTTGAGCGCATTAAACCCCTGCTCATTAAAGCGCGTAATTTATTTCGCCAGTTGCGGCTGCGCAATATTGTCACCGCTCACAGCGACGGCAGCGTCGGCTGGCCTGAAAACGCCCCCTACGATGGCATTATTGCCACGGCAGCCCCCGAGCAGGTGCCCGATGAGTTGCTCTATCAATTGGCACCCGATGGTTTGCTCGTCATTCCCGTAGGCACTGGTGAGCACCAGGAGCTGCGAGTGATATCGCGTCTGGGTGATAGCCAGAAATTTGAAGAGGAAGTGATTGAGCGGGTGCGCTTTGTGCCCTTGCTCGGCGGCACATCTCGTTGATAGCGCCATAGCATGAGGGATTTGCGTGCTTATTTTGTGCTGTTTTTAAAGGGCATGGCGATGGGTGCAGCGGATGTTGTGCCCGGTGTGTCTGGCGGTACTATTGCTTTTATTTCAGGTATTTACGAAGAGTTACTTCGTTCTATTCGCGCTTGTACTCCCTCTGCTTTAGTGAGCTTGTTTCGTGACGGGCCGAAGGTTTTTTGGCGGCGTATTAACGGCACTTTCTTGAGCGTACTGTTCAGCGGCATCTTGTTTAGCATCGCAACCTTGGCGCGATTAATCACCTATCTCCTCGATCACCAGCCTTTGTTACTGTGGTCATTCTTCTTTGGTTTAATAGTGGCGTCTATTTTGTTTATCTGGCGACAGTTGGCGCGAAAGGGCTTTTGGGAGTATCTATTTTTGTTCCTAGGTCTGTGTGCAGCCCTGGCTTCAGCGTTTGCTCCGTCCGTTCAGCTTGAGCCGACATTATTGGTTGTTTTTGGCGCCGGTATGTTGGCAATTTGTGCGATGATATTACCCGGTATTTCTGGCAGCTTCATTCTTCTTTTACTGGGTATGTATTCGGTCATCCTCGGGGCCGTGAGTAGCGCAGATTTTTCCTTGTTGATTGTATTTACCCTCGGCTGTGCAGCGGGTCTTATGCTGTTTTCACGACTGCTGTCATGGCTGCTGAGTCGTTTTCACGGGGTGACGTTGTCAGTATTAACGGGTTTTTTGGCGGGCTCTCTAGTGATGGTTTGGCCCTGGCGCGAGTCAACTATTGCGGCTAGCAAAGGGCATGCTGATGCCTTGCAACTATTGGCGCCTTCGCAATATGCCCAGGTGGTCGGCGATGCACAGTTGCCTGCAGTGCTTGGTTTGATGATGGTAGGCTTTGTTCTGGTTCTGTTGCTGGAATATGTTGGTGGTAGGCGAGCATCATTTTGACGGGCTTTATTTTGGGGGCAAGAAAATATCTACCGTGATGGGTCTTTTCTTGCGTCGGGGGAATGTTGTCATCCCCTGGGTGACTCTCATTGTGGTGTATTGTCTTTTTCTTGTGGCTTGTGGATCGACCCCTGCGCCAGTCAGTAGCCGCACGCCGCCGCCCAGTCAGAAAATCAATCACCACATCGTCGGTCAGGGAGATACGCTGTTTGCGATTGCCTGGCGCTATGAATTAAGTGTCGAGTCCTTAGCTCGGGCTAATGGCTTATCACGACCCTATAATATTTATCTTGGCCAGCGTTTAACCCTGGATATGAACCGGACTCGAGCCGCTTATTCAGCGTCAGTACGACAAGTAAGAGCGACTACCACGACTCCGGTAAAAACTGTTCGCCCTGGTGTCACCCAATCAAGGGTAAAGCAACCGGCTCGTATTGCTCGGCCGAAGAACTATTCTTTGCCCAAAGGCAAGTGGCGTTGGCAGTGGCCGGTAAAGGGCGCTGTATCGCGACATTACGATACCAATCGCGTATTTAAAGGTTTGAATATCCAGTCTGCTAAGGGCCGCAAGGTTGGCTCTGCTGCACCCGGTGTGGTGGTTTATGCGGGCCGAGGGCTGAGGGCTTATGGTAAGTTGTTGATTATCAAACACAGCGAGATCTATCTCAGCGCCTATGCACACAATCGTAAAATGTATGTTAAAGAAGGGCAGGCTGTAGCGGCAGGGCAAAAGATATCAGAAGTGGGCGGTGATTCTGAAAACAATGGGCGCCTGTATTTTGAAATTCGCAAAAACGGCAAACCCGTCGACCCCATGCGGTTATTGCCGCGTTTATAGGAGTGCGATATTACCATGGGGTCAAGCTTGCTCCCGGAAGGTAGGCTTGCCCTTCAGCGGGATCAAACCGCCTAAAAACTCAATAATGTAGGTCGTGTTATGGATTTCACCTTTTCTGAAGCACACCAGATGTTGCTGGACAGTGCCGACAAAATTGCTCGAGACTATCCCCGTGACTATTATGTCGAGTGCGCAAAGACCAAAACATTCCCTAAAGAACAGTGGGCGGCTTTGGCAGAAGCCGGTTTTCTCGGCATTAATACGCCGGTTGAACACGGTGGTGCGGGGCTGGGTATGCTTGAGCTCGTTTTGCTGCAGGAGCGTTTGGCAGAGCACGGTGTTGCGCCACTGTTCTTTGTGGTGAACCAGGGTATTGCCGTGCCGAGTATTAGTCGCCACGGCACAGAAGAGCAAAAAGAGCGCTGGCTGCCTTCAATCGCAAATGGCGAGAAGCGTTGCTGTTTTGCTATCACTGAGCCCAATGCGGGAACCAATACTTTTAAAATACAGACGGTTGCTCGGGAGGAGGATGATCATTTTGTGCTCAATGGCAATAAGCTCTTTATTAGTGGTATCGGTGATGCTCATCAGGTACTGGTGGTGGCACGTACGAGTAGCGGTGGTGATGGCAAGCGCCCTGGCTTAACGCTGTTTGTTGTCGATACGGATTCCGAGGGCCTTACCTGGGATACGATGGATACGATGATCTGCCATGCAGAGCATCAATATTTTGTCTATTTCGATGAGGTTAAGGTGCCCAAAGAAAATATTCTCGGTAAGATCGACGGTGGTATTAATGTGCTTTTTGATGCGCTGAACCCCGAGCGCATGGTAGTTGCAGCAGGTGCCATTGGTGGTGGGCGTCACGCACTACAGCGCGGTGTTGATTATGCTAATGAGCGAGAGATTTTTAGGGGCCCTATTGGTGCTTATCAAGGTTTGCAGCATCCGATGGCCGAGGCCAAAGCTTTACTTGAAGCTGCTTCGTTAATGATTCAAAAGGCCGCCTAGTTGCAAGATAGTGGTGAGCATTCCAAAGTGGTTGGTGATTGCGCCAATATGGGTAAAATGGTCGGCACCGATGCTGCCTTTAAAGCAGCTGATGCGACTTTACAGTGTTTCGGTGGTTATGGCTTCACCGAGAGCTATGACATATTGAGCCACTTTATAACGGCACGCCTGGGCAAGGTTGCACTGATTAATCGGGAGATGACCCTGAACTATATTGGTGAATATATTCTCGGTTTGCCAAAGTCCTATTAATTGAGTTGGGTGTAAACGCGGTGTCAGAATAAGGAATAGTCGACAATGATACGGACGAGATGGCACTGCGATCTGTGAGCAATGTCGCGCCCAAAATGTCGACGAGTTGGGGTTAATTGCCGATATCGGTAGCCTTGAAAAAAATCTGCGTGGTAGAATTCGCACTGCGTGGTGTGCTTGTAAACTGAAAAAATAAAGGAGTATGTGTCGGTGCGAACTATTACGTATCTATCTAGAAAGAGTGCTTTGTTACTGAGCTTAATGTTAGTACTTACCGCTTGCGGTGTGACGCCTCACCCACCTCTAACGGCTGATCAAATCAATCCCTTACAGGATTTTGATTATATTATCGGTCCCGGGGATGAGATTGAGATCTTTGTTTGGGGTAATGAAGAGCTGAGTACAACGGTTAATGTACGCCCTGACGGTAAAATAACCACTCGCCTGGTGGAAGATATTGTTGCTAGTGGCAAAACCCCTACAGTATTGGCTCGAGATATTGAAGAAGCCTACTCGGAATATGTGCGAAGTGCTGTTGTCAGTGTCATAGTCGAAGGCTTTGTTAGTATTCCCTCGCAACAGATTCGTGTGGTTGGCGAGGCCGCCAGTCCATTAAAAATCCCCTTCAGTAAGCATATGACCTTGCTTGATCTGATGATCGAAGTTGGTGGTTTGACTGATTACGCCGATGGTAATCGCGCGATACTGATTCGTTATTTTAATGGCAAGCAGGAGTCCTACACGCTCCGTCTTGACGATATGCTGGAAGATGGCGATATATCTGCCAATCTAGCTTTGTACCCTGGTGATATTGTCATTATTCCTGAGTCCTGGTTCTAGGTTCTACTTAAGTTTTAGTCTTTTTGGGGCCGAGAATAGTTTATGCAGGATTTACTGGATCAATTCTACGAGTACCTTTGGGGTATTTGGCGTTATCGCTGGACGGGGCTTATTTGTGCCTGGGTAGTGGCGGTGGTGGGGTGGATCTGGGTGGCTCAGATGCCTGAAAAGTATGTGGCTAAAGCCAGGATTCATATTGATAGTACTAGCATCCTTCGCCCATTGCTTCGAGGCCTCGCCATCCAGTCAGACGTGAATCGTCAGGTTGCATTGATGAGCAAGACTCTCTTTAGTCGACCGAATATGGAAAAGCTGATGCGCATGGCGGATCTCGATTTACAGGTGACCAATGACCTGGAGAAAGAGGCCTTGCTTGGCAGTTTGCGTAGTTCTTTAAGATTATCTAGTGGCGGCCGGGGTAGTAGTGATATTTATTCGATTTCCTTTAAGCATAAAGATCGAGATGTGGCGAAAAAGGTAGTGCAGTCAGTAATTACCGTGGTTATTGAAAATACATTGGGGGATAAGCGTAAAGACAGTGCTGGAGCGCGAGATTTTCTCGATGAAAAGATAGCAGGTTATGCAAGCCGTATGGCTGAAGCAGAAGCGCGTTTGGCTGATTTTAAACACAAACACGCTGGTGCAATGCCTGGGCAAACAGGTGGCTATTATGCGAACCTGAGTGGTGCGAAATCACAGCTTCGCGAGGCGCAATTGCAGCTTGATGAAATAGATAATCGTCGACGAGAGATGCAGCGCCAATTGGAAGACCTGGAAGAGGACGATGATGAGTTTGGTTTCGGCGAGTTTGACTCACCGGAAGTTTCATCTTCTTATGACACTCGGATATTGTCGTTGGAAAGTAAGCGTGACGATTTGTTAATGCGCTATACCGAGCGTCATCCGGCAGTTATTCAGACGACTTCTTTAATTGGGGAGCTTGAAGCCGACAAACAGGCTGAGCTAGATGAGCTGGCCGAACAGGCGGATGATTCACCGAGTATGGGTTTGCAAACTAGCCCCGTCTATCAGCAGATGAGAGCAATGCTGTCTGAAACTGAAGCACGTGCTGCTGAATTGAAAGTTCGAGTCGTAGAGTACAAAAACCGTGTCACTTCCCTGGAAGATATGGTTGATAGTATTCCTCGTGTAGAAGCAGAGTTTAAGGAGTTAAACCGCGATTATGGTGTTATTTCACGGCAGCATAATACCCTGCTGCAAAGAAGGGAGTCGGCTCGCCTTTCTGGTGATGTAGAGCAAAATGCTAGTGGTGTGAAGTTTCGAGTCATCGACCCTCCATTTGTGCCCCTCGAGCCGACTGAGCCGGACAAGTTATTACTGCATTCGGGCGCTTTTATTGCGGCCATTGGTTCGGGTGGTTGCTTTGCTCTGCTGTTATCATTGTTGCGCCCAGTGGTATGCAATCGACAAAGTCTTGAGCGTTTAGTCGGTTTTCCCGTTTTGGGTAGTGTGTCCATGATTGCTTCAGCTGTTGAAAAGAAAAAAGTACTGCATGAAAAACTGTTATTTGCATCTATGGTTTTATTCTTATTTTTAACATTTGCTGGGGTTAATCTCGGGCAGAGTTTGCTTTCAACTTGAGTATGGTTTTCATGGATGGAAGGGATATCTAATGAGCATCATTGAAAAAGCTATTGAAAAGCTCAACTCGACTGATGCCGACCAGCAGGCTGTACCGCCCCAATGTGAATCTCAATCGGTTAATGGGGCTGAAGGCAGTTGTATAGTGAATGCTGGGCTTGTCGATCTAGATCATCCTGCCGCGTCTAAACCTTCGTTAACTTCCAATACCTCTAAATCAATTGATATTGAGATTAGCTTCGAAGATCTTGCCGAACGAGGCATGGTGACACCTGACTCTCCTCGAAGCCCAATTGCGGAAGAATACCGCGCAATAAAACGCCCTTTGATAACGAATATTGAGGGCAAGGGTGCTGTCAATATTCGACACCCAAACTTGATTATGGTGACCAGTGCGCTGCAGGGGGAGGGTAAGACGTTTTCTGCCGTTAATTTAGCCATGAGTATTGCTATGGAGCAAGATAAAACCGTTTTGCTTGTCGATGCAGATATTTCAAAAGCGAGTGCGGCAAGGCTGTTAGGCGTGCCCGATAGTAGTCCCGGTTTGATTGATGTGCTTGAAGAGGAACACCTACACATTGGTGATGTGATTTTAAGTACCAATATTCCTAATTTACGTATTGTCCCAGCTGGACGTGTGCATGAGAGATCAACAGAATTACTAGCTAGTCAGAGTATGTACAGGGTCGCTGAAGAACTGGCACAAAGGTACGCAGACCGAGTGGTGATTTTTGACTCGCCGCCTTTGCTATTGACTAATGAAGCTCAGGTAGTGGCCAGCCTTGTCGGACAAGTTGTATTTGTTATTGCAGCTGAACAAACCTCGCAGCGTGCTGTTACTGAAGCACTTGGTATGCTGGATGACGAGGCTGTAGTGGGGATGATTTTGAATAAGGCCAAACACGCCTTTACCAGTAAGTATGGCTATGGTTATGGTTATGGATACGGTAATACCCGAGAGAAAAAGTAACTAGCGGTTAGGGATGATTAATGCACAAGTATTGGAATGAGTTAATAAGGTATTTTGTCGCAGTCAGTCTAGTAGCCTTGCCCGGTATTGGGCATGCTGCTCAGTGGCGTGTGAACTCTGGTGTGAGTGTTAGTGAACGTTACAGTGATAATGACAACCTTTCTGCAACAAATAAAAAGAGTAAATTTGTTACAGTTGTCTCGCCTGATATTAGTTTGGCGGGCAGTGGTGGAGGTCGAATTGATTATGATGTTCTGGCCGCCCTCACACATCACGAATCCAGTGATGGAGAAGATTCTACTAACCCCAGATTAAATGGAAATGTGAATGCTGAGCTGGTAGACAAGATACTCTTCTTTGATGCTAGTTCAACTATCAACCAGAATCGGGTAGACCCCTTTCGCTCTACCGGGGATGATGATGTCTCTCGCTCCCGCTCCGACAATGTTACCACTACATATAGCTATACCCTGAGTCCCTACCTGGTTGGGCGAATTAATAGCTTCGCTGATATGGAGTTGCGCTACAGCTACGATGAACAGTGGAACTCCGATAGTGATGTCAGTGACAGTAGCCGTCAGGCTGTTTCATTTAATCTTGATAGTGGCCGTGACTTTGCCATCTTTGATTGGGGCCTAGTGGGTAATTATAGCAAGGTCGATACTGATGATAGTGATAATGGTCAGAGCAATGATGATGAGTTGAAATCCGCTGACCTACGCTTGGGTTACCGTGTTAACAGGAAGTTGCGGCTAAGAGGCTCTGTTGGTCGGGAGTGGAATGATTTTGATTCAGTTCACTCAGACATTGATGGTAAACGCTGGGACTTCGGTGCGACCTGGACGCCAAATAAAAGAACGACTGTCGATATTGGCTACGGTGAGCGATTCTTTGGTAATACTCCTACCGTGGATATTTCTTACCGCAGGAAAAAAAGTGTTTTTACCGCTAGTTATGTTAAAGAGCTAACTGATGCCCGCACCCTGCGTAGCGAGCAAGGGATTTTCGACGAAGATCCTTTTGGCAATCCTATTGATCCGGTAACGGGTGACCCCGTTTTTGCTCATCCCGATGAAGGCCAGATCGTTGATGAAAGAATTTCCTTTTCCTGGTCTCGGCAAGGTAAACGCACAACATTAACCTGGCGTGGTGATCACTCAGTGCAGGAGCCACAAAACTCAAGGGAGGAGGTGGTGTTTATTTCTTCTAGACTTGAATTATCACGGCGTCTTACGAGTAAATTAAGCTTTGATACGAGTATTGATTGGGGAAATCAGGAAAACGAGCTCGATGAAGAATTTGAAACATGGCGCTTTAATATGGGTTTAAGTCGACCCCTTGGCAGTAAAAGTAATGTAAGTTTGCGCTACACCTATACTGACAGAGACTCTGATTTGCCTGACGATGGTTATGAGGAAAACCGGGTGATTTTAAATTACAGAATTAATTTTTAAATTCATCCAAAAACTGGTGTAAAAGTTGTCTAAATCACTAGAAAAAAAAATACTTTGTATTGTTGGTGCAAGGCCAAACTTTATGAAGATAGCACCTGTTATCAGGGCTCTAAATAACTCTCAATATCCTTTCAAGGTAGGCCTGCTTCATACTGGCCAGCACTATGATGCGGCTATGAAGCAATCCTTCTTCGATCAACTTCATATTCCAGAGCCCGATGTCGATTTGGGCGTGGGTTCAGGTTCTCACGCTGTTCAGACCGCAGAGATTATGAAGCGTTTTGAGCCGGTAATGGATGATTTAGAGCCCAATGCCATTTTGGTTGTAGGTGATGTGAACTCAACCATTGCCTGCGCTTTAGTGGCGGTCAAAAAGGGTGTGCCAGTTGTTCATGTTGAGGCGGGTTTACGCAGCGGTGATCGCAGTATGCCCGAAGAAATAAATCGTGTATTGACCGATCAAATCTCTGATTTGTTGCTTACCACGGAGCGCAGTGCTGAGCAAAACTTGATGCGTGAGGGTGTAAGCTCTGAAAAAATACACTTTGTTGGCAATGTAATGATTGATACTTTGCGTTATAACCTTAATAGCGCCGTCCCTTCCGGTGACACAATAGCTGGTTGTCTGAGTGCTGAGCGAGCTGAAAATATAGGAGCAGATTATGCTTTGCTGACCTTGCATCGCCCGGCCAATGTTGATGATCCTGTGGTATTGGCGCGCTTGTTACGTACGCTGGTTGAGCTTTCTGGGAAGCTACCCATGCTCTTCCCTGTGCACCCTAGAACCCAGCAGTGTATCGATGGCGCCGGTTTGAATCAGCTTATCGCCGACAGTCAGCTCTATTTGATGCCCCCTCAAGCTTACCTCAATATGCTGGGTTTAATGAAAGGTGCTCGCCTGGTGCTGACTGATTCTGGCGGCATTCAGGAAGAAACAACAGCTCTTGGTGTGCCTTGTATTACCTTGCGCGAAAATACGGAAAGGCCAATTACAGTAGAAGAGGGCAGCAACACAATCGTCGGCTCAAACCCTGAAAAAATTAAATCATGCTTCAACGATATTATGCACTC
Source organism: Candidatus Reddybacter sp. (assembly GCA_041277045.1). Classification (GTDB taxonomy): domain Bacteria; phylum Pseudomonadota; class Gammaproteobacteria; order Pseudomonadales; family Porticoccaceae; genus Reddybacter. The sequence goes on from JBGFSY010000004.1 coordinate 78,797, forward strand.
AGGTGGCAAAGCTGGTCGTACGCCTGAATATTGGGATGGCAAGGCTGCAGAGCGCATTGCTGACGTTGTTGGTGGCTGGCTCTATAAAAAATAGGTGGCTGTTTCTCACTTTAAGGTGGCAAGTGAGAGGTTGGGAGTCACTCGAGTTTATTCTGAAAAATGGTTTGCTAAAGTACCCTTATAAAATTTCAGGCAGAATTTTAGGATAGGAAAGCCCAAACAATGACACCGTGGTATAGCAATGACGAGTAAGCCGAATAGGGGAGTAGTGCTGTGAGTGCGCCCCCGATTCTCAATGCTATGACGGTAGACGTAGAGGACTATTATCAGGTCTCTGCCTTTGAAAAACATATTTGCAGAACAACGTGGGCTAATTTCGACTGTCGGGTTGAAGCCAATGTTGAGCGAATTTTACAACTCTTCGATCAAAAGTCGGTTAAGGCGACCTTCTTTACCCTGGGTTGGGTCGCAGAGCGCCATCCTGGTATGGTGCGAAAAATAGTTGAAAATGGTCATGAATTAGCCAGCCATGGCTGGGATCATCGACGTGTAACCTCACAAAAACCTGGCTGTTTTAGAGATGACGTAGTTAAAACTAAAACCCTCTTGGAGGATATTTCCGGACAAACCGTCAAGGGGTATCGTGCTGCTAGCTATTCCATTGGGGCCGAAAACCTTTGGGCTCTCGATGTGCTTGCAGAAGCTGGGTATGAATACAGTTCAAGTATTGTACCTATCCGTCATGATCACTATGGTATGCCCGATGCACCGCGTTTTGCTTTTCGTGCAGCCAGTGATCGAATACTTGAAGTTCCGATAAGTACAGTTTCTGTTATGCATCGAAATATTAACTGTGGAGGCGGAGGCTGGTTCAGGTTTTTCCCTTATGCGTTTACTCGCTGGGCACTTAAGACGGTGAATGAGAGTGAGCAGCGTTCGTGTGTTTTCTATTTTCATCCCTGGGAAATAGATGAGAATCAGCCCAGAATAGAAAATTTGGGCCATAAAACCCGATTTCGCCATTATCTTAATTTACATAAAACTCATTCGCGTTTAAATCAGTTGCTCGACGATTTTAGCTGGGGACGTATGGATGAGATTTTTTTAGGGACAAAGTAATGAATACCTACGCGAGGAGCGCAAATGGGGCTTAAGGTTTGTCACTTAAGTGGAACGGACTTTGCTCGCTGGGATGCCTTTGTAGAGGCATCTCCGGAGGCAACTTTTTTTCACCGCGCCGATTGGAAAACAGTACTAGAGTGCGCGTTTGGGCATCGGACACATTATTTATACGCTCAGCTCAACGGAGAAATTCAGGGCTTATTACCCCTTGCCCAGGTTAAAAGCTTGTTGTTCGGCAATACCCTGGCCTCATTGCCCTTTTGTGTTTACGGGGGGATTATTGCAAATAATGATGAGGCGAGAACGGCCTTGCGGGAAGCCGCCTGTGAGCTTGCCGGTCAGTTAAAAGTTGATGCCCTGGAGATGAGGAATACCCTGGCATCGGGGCAGGACTGGCCGACAAAACGACTCTATGCAACTTTTCGGAAAGAGATTGATACAGATCCCGATGTGAATCTGAAAGCGATTCCTCGCAAGCAACGTGCTGTGGTTCGCAAAGGTATCAAGGCTGGTCTGGTTAGCGAGATCGATTCGGGTTGGCAGCGTCTGTACCATATTTATTCCGAGAGTGTTCGCAATTTGGGGACGCCGGTTTTCTCAGCCAATTATTTTAAGATATTACGCGAAGTGTTTGCTAAGGATTGCGGTGTTCTAATGATTACCCACCAGGGGCAGGACATCGCCGGGGTTATGAGTTTTTATTTCAAGGATCAAGTGCTGCCCTATTACGGTGGTAGTGTTGCTCAGGCTCGCGCTTTAAAAGGTAACGACTTTATGTATTGGGAACTGATGCGCCGATCGGGAGAGCAGAGTATCCGCATTTTTGATTACGGTAGGAGCAAAGAGGGTACCGGACCCTATAGTTTCAAAAAGAATTGGGGTTTTACTCCCGAACCCTTGTCCTATGAATATTTTTTGGTGAAATCTCAAACCATGCCTGACATCAACCCTTTAAATCCTAAATACCGATTTTTTGTCAATAGCTGGAAGAAGTTACCCTTACCCGTGGCAAATTTTATTGGCCCAATGTTATCCAGAAGCTTGGGTTAAGGCTTGTGTCTCAAAGAATGTCATCCAAGCCACCCCTGCTGCTTTTGTGTCATCGAATTCCCTTCCCCCCGAATAAGGGCGATAAAATCCGCTCCTACCATTTACTACGTTATCTTAGTGAGCATTATCAGGTGTATCTTGGTGCGTTTGTCGATGATCCAGAGGATTGGCAGTATGCCGATAAACTAGAAGAGCTTTGTGAAGAAGTTTGTCTAGTTACGCTAAATCCAAAATTAGCCCGTTTAAAGAGTTTACAGGCTTTCTGCAAGGGTGAAGCTTTATCACTGCCCTATTATTTAAGTGGAGAAATGACTCGCTGGGTCAATAAATTAGAGGCTTCGAAGGGTATTGAAAGAGTGGTTGTTTATTCTGCCGTAATGGCTCAATACATAGCGGGAGCGAAATACGAAACTAGTACAAAAATTGCCGACATGGTTGATGTCGATTCTGAGAAGTGGCGTGAATATTCGCAGCAGAAGAACTTTCCTATGAGCTGGGTTTACCGCCGTGAAGCGCAACGCCTGCTCAAGTTTGAGCACCACGTGGCCGAAAGTTTTGACCGCAGTTTATTTGTTTCAACAGCCGAAGCAGACAAGTTTAAAGAGCTGGCGCCTGATGTTGCCTCTCGCGTAGGTAGCTATAGCAATGGTGTTGATATTGAATGCTTTTGCCCGCAACGGAGTTTTTCCTCGCCTTACAAAGAGAATGAAAATGCGTTGGTCTTTACCGGTGCAATGGACTACTGGCCGAATATTGATGCGGTTCGCTGGTTTGCCAGAGACGTTTTTCCGGCAGTTATGCTGAATAATCCACAGGCGCGTTTTTATATCGTGGGCAGTAATCCGGCTGCTCAGGTGCGCAAGTTGGCCGACTTGCCGGGGGTTGTGGTAACGGGGCGGGTGGATGATGTACGCCCTTATCTCACCCATGCAGCTGTGGCCATTGCGCCGATGCGTATTGCCCGCGGTATTCAAAATAAAGTGCTTGAAGCGATGGCGATGGCCCGGCCCGTGATTGTTAGTGAAGCCGGTATAGAGGGTATTAAGGCGATTCACGGGCAGGATGTGCTCGTTGCCAGGCAAGCAAGTGACTACGGCCGGTATTTAGAAGGTGTGCTGGCCCATAATTATGAAGGCTTAGGGCCTTCTGCACGACGTAGAGTGATACAAGACTTTAGCTGGGAAAATAATTTACCCCTGGTTGGGCAATTACTTGAGAAGAAATCAGCTTAGCGTTTGAAAATATGAATGATATGGATGATCAAAAAAACTCAATGGACAATAAAGAAGGGCGTTTCGATAAGCGTTATTTATTTATTGCGGTCGCTTATTGCTTGGCTCTTGTACTGGTTTTTTATCAGACTGTTGAGTCAATGGTGGCAATATGGTGGCGTTCTGAAACGTTTGCCCATGGGTTTTTGATTGCGCCTATTGTCATTTGGCTGATTTGGGAAAAGCGGCAAGAGTTGTCTCGTTTAGTGCCAGAGGCCCAATATATAGCCTTGGTCCCCCTGTTCTTATTCGGGTTTTTCTGGCTCTTTGGTCAGGTTGTTGACGCGGCTGTAGTCCAACAAATTGCCTTGATTGGCATTTTGGTGAGTGGGCTTTGGGCCATTTTTGGTACGTCGGTAGTTTGGGCTATCGCCTTTCCTTTAGCTTTTTTGTTTTTTGCCGTGCCTATAGGCGAAGGGCTGATTCCTGTATTGATGGAGTTCACCGCTGACTTTACGGTGGGCCTGCTAAAGCTAACCGGTATACCCGTCTATCGAGAGGGCCTATTTTTTACCCTGCCTAGTGGCAATTGGTCGGTAGTTGAAGGCTGTAGTGGTGTTCGGTATTTGATTGCTTCAGTTACCCTCGGTTGTTTATTTGCTTATCTGAGTTATCAAAGTCTAATGAAGCGAGGATTTTTTATTGCCGCGTCATTCATTGTTCCGGTTATTGCTAACGGACTTCGGGCTTATATGATTGTCATGATTGGCCATCTGAGTAGCATGAAGTTGGCTACCGGCGTTGATCATTTAATTTACGGCTGGGTGTTTTTTGGCCTGGTGATGTTCGTATTATTCGGCGTGGGCTCTATTTGGCGGGATCAAGAGGCGTCGGCAGTGATGGCGACCTCAGCAACGCAAAATGACGCCGTAGGCGAGCAGACAAAGGTAAAACCTTATATCTCATCAGTGGTCGTTTTGCTGCTGGCCAGTGTTTGGCCTCTCACTGCTTACCTGGTGGATAATCAACAACCCCTTACGCCTATTGCACCCCTGGAGGCACCTCTGGGCAGTGATGATTGGGTTCAACAAGATGATGAGAGCTGGCAATGGCGCCCCGTAGTGAAAGGCGTTGATGGCGAGTTCCATCAGTTTTATCAGCGTGATGGCATTACGGTGAGTATTTATACCGGCCAATATTTAACGCAGAATCAAAATAAAGAGCTGATTAATAGTCAGAATGTCTTGGCAGTGCAAAAGTCTCCTGACTGGCGAATTGTTGGCCGCTCTAAGGTGGCATTGAATCTGGCCGGCAATACCGTCGAGGTAGACCAAGCCCACATTAAAGGCAGTGGTTCAAACTTGCTCACTCTACGCTGGTATCGCCTCGGTGATAAATATACCGCCAATCCCTATATCGGCAAATTATTAGGAGGGGTGGTAAAGCTTACTTTCGGCCGACGCGATGGGGCTTATATCACCGTCACCACCCGTATTGACGACGAGGCTAATCTGCCTTTCGATACCCTGCAAGACTTTATAAACATCATGCTCCCAGGTCTGGAGGCTCAGCTCGACCGTGTTGTAGGTGTCGGGTTCGAAGGCTTAACGCTTGAGTGAGCCCGCTGCCCGACGCGACGGACAGACTCCGCCCTTAGTTGCGCATGTTATCTACGCACTGGGCACGGGTGGACTGGAAAATGGTCTGGTGAATATCATCAACCGAGCTTGTCCCGAACGCTATCGTCACGTCATTATTTGTCTGACTCGCGCGGAGGGCTTTGAACGTCGTATCACGGCGCCAAATGTTGAAGTTATTTCACTGCATAAACGCCCCGGTCATGATTTTGCGGTGTATTGGCGATTATGGCGAACTTTGCTCAGGCTGCGTCCGGCTATTGTGCACACGCGCAATTTAGCCGCTTTGGAAATGCAAGCGATTGCCGCTTTAATACCGGGTGTCAGGCGTGTTCACGGCGAGCACGGCCGCGATATTCACGATATTGATGGCACGAATAAAAAATACAATTTTTTACGTAAGTCTTTACGCCCTCTCGTTCACCGCTATATCGCCGTTAGTCAGGATTTAGCGCAGTGGTTGGCTGAGGTTGTTGAAGTGCCTGCTGCGAAAATAAAACAAATCTATAATGGTGTTGATCAGCGAAGGTTTTCTCCAGGGCCAGTGAGTGTATCCACTCCGGCTGGTTTTATGGCGGCGGATATACAAATTATCGGTACTGTTGGGCGCTTGGCCGGGGTTAAAGATCAACTGACTTTAATTGAAGCTTTTGACCTACTTGTACAAGGTGATTCAACACAGAAACAACTGCGTTTAATCATTGTTGGCGATGGGCCAATGCAGCAAACCTTGTGCGAAAAAATAATCGAGCTAGGTTTGGGGGGCTATATCTGGATGCCCGGTGACCGGGAGGATATCCCCGAGCTGTTACGTATGATGGATGTTTTCGTTTTACCCTCCCTGGGGGAGGGTATTTCGAATACTCTACTCGAAGCCATGGCAACAGGCCTGCCCCTTGTCGCAACGCGCGTTGGGGGTAATCCAGAATTAATTGAAGACGGCGTTAACGGTTGTTTGGTGCCCGTTGGTGATGCTGTGGCATTGGCTAGCCATTTAAAAGAAATTCTTGCCGAGCCTCAGACATTAGCTTCATACGGTGAAAATAGTTTGCATAAAGTCGGACAATGTTTTGACTGGGATAGCACAGTCGAGCAGTATCTCGCCGTTTACGACCAGTTATTAGGGCGAGTGAAAAAAGTACCATCCAATGTTAAGCCAGTGAATGATAAACAATCTACCAGCGGGAGCGCTTAGTTAAATAATGTGTGGCATTGCAGGAATATTGGATACCCGAGGGCAACAAGATATTGACCGCGACTTGCTGGGGCGGATGAATCAATCACAATTTCATCGCGGCCCCGATGAAGGTGGGCAGCACTTTGAACCGGGCCTTGGTCTAGCCCATCGGCGCTTATCGATTATTGATCTGTCTTCCGGTCAGCAGCCGATGTACAACGACGATAAAAGTGTTTGCGTCGTATTCAATGGCGAAATTTATAATTTCCCCACCCTAAGAAAAGAACTCGAAGCCAAAGGCTATGTTTTTAAAAGCCATTGTGACACCGAGGTGATCGTCCATGGTTGGAGCGCCTGGGGCGAGGCCTGCGTTGATAAATTCAGAGGCATGTTTGCCTTTGCAATATGGGATAGAAAGCAACGCAGCCTGTTTCTGGCTCGGGATCGTCTGGGCATTAAACCACTATTTTATTCACTGTTGCCCGATGGACAGTTTATCTTTGGTTCGGAACTTAAAGTACTTAAGTGCCACCCAGGTTTACCAACAAAAATGAACCCCCAGGCGGTAGAGGATTATTTTTCCCTCGGTTATATCCCCGAGCCAAAGACGATTTATCAGGGCGTGTACAAGCTTGATCCCGGGCATACATTGACAGTCAAACAGGGGCAGAGCGAATTGCGTTCAAACGAGTATTGGGATATTCCCTTTACACCCGTCTCCTACAGTTCAGAGCAAGACTTGGAAGAAGAGCTCATCCACCGCCTGCGTGAGGCGGTTGATATACGCATGGTTTCCGAAGTGCCCCTCGGTGCATTTTTATCCGGTGGTGTTGACTCCAGTGCCGTGGTGGCAATGATGGCCGGTTTACAGAAAGAACCGGTAAACACCTGTTCCATTGGTTTTGACGTCAAAGGTTTTGATGAATCAGTTTACGCTCAGGAAGTCGCTGAACAATTTAACACCCACCACCATGTCAATATTGTCGACCCCAATGACTTCGATTTAATTGACGAATTGGCCGGCCTTTATGATGAGCCCTTTGCCGATAGTTCGGCACTGCCAACCTATAGAGTTTGCCAGTTGGCCAAACAACGGGTCACGGTTGCTCTTTCGGGTGATGGGGGTGATGAACACTTCGCCGGTTATCGCCGTTACCGCTGGCATATGAATGAAGAAAAACTGCGTGGCCTGGTTCCAGACTCGATACGCCAACCCCTCTTTGGTTTGGCTGGTAAGCTTTATCCAAAGCTAGGCTGGGCGCCTCGTGTCTTTCGTGCCAAAACAACGTTTCAATCCATGGCGCGGAATCCGATCGAGGGTTATTTTCATAACTTTTCTATACTTATCGATGAGCAGCGGGAGCAGCTTTTCAGCGACTCTTTTAAACGAGAACTGCAGGGCTATAAAGCCTCTGAGGTATTTCATCACTATGCGGCGAAAGCGCCGACTGATGACCCCTTGTCTGTTGTTCAATATATCGATATGAAAACCTATCTAACGGGCGATATTCTAACCAAGGTCGATCGTGCCAGTATGGCCCATTCCCTGGAAGTGCGAGTGCCCCTACTCGACCACAAATTCGTAGAATGGGTATCGGGCTTGCCTTCTTCGATGAAGCTAAAAGGCCAGCAGGGCAAAGCGGTTTTCAAATCATCTCTCGAACCCCATCTTAGTAATAATATTCTTTATCGCGATAAAATGGGTTTTGCCGTGCCGTTAGCTCGTTGGTTTCGCGGCCCCTTAAAGGATAAATTGCGTGCGAGCTTATTTGACGGTGAGCTGTCTGCAACGGGAATGTTCGACAATAATTATCTTGAGCAATTGTTTAATCAGCATCAATCGGGGCAGCGTGATAACAGCGCATCTTTGTGGTCACTACTGATGTTTAATGAAAGTCTGAAAAAACTATAGCTCCGAGTCCAATAAGCCAATGAAAATCCTGCATATTCTCGACCACTCTATTCCCCTGCACAGTGGCTACACTTTTCGCACTCGGGCTATTCTTGAACAGCAGCGGTCCAGGGGTTGGCAAACCTTCCATCTGACATCGGCAAAGCATCAGGGTGCTACTCAGGATATTGAAGAGATTGATGGTTTTCAGTTTTTTCGTACCCGTCCTAAGGCGGGAGTTTTATCTCGGCTGCCAATTTTAAATCAGCTAGCGATTGTTCGCAGTCTTGAAAAGCGCATTGAGCAGGTCATTAAAGAAGTAAAACCTGACGTACTCCATGCCCATTCGCCCGCGCTTAATGGACTGGCGGCAGTCAGGGCTGGGCGGCGAAATAAAATTCCCGTGGTCTACGAATGTCGTGCTTTTTGGGAAGATGCGGCCGTTGATCACGGTACCAGTAACGAGGGCGGCTTACGTTATCGGCTGACAAAAGCACTTGAGACCTATGTATTTCGCCATGCTGATGCGATAACCACCATTTGTGAGGGCTTGCGTAGCGACATTATAAGCCGAGGCATTGCTGCCAATAAAATCACGGTGATTCCCAATGCTGTCGACATCGAGCGTTTTACCTTCGATGTTGAGGCCGATGCTGACCTGAGAGAAGAACTAAACTTGAGCGGGAAAAAAGTACTGGGTTTTATAGGCTCTTTTTACGCCTATGAAGGTTTGCCATTATTGCTCGACGCTATGCCGGAGATGCTCAAGCGTTCAGCCGATATACGTTTATTGCTGGTCGGCGGTGGGCCCCAAGAAGCACTGATTAAAAATAAGGTCATCGAGTTAGGCCTGGAAAATGAAGTCATATTTACGGGGCGGGTGCCCCATGACCAGGTTCAGGCTTATTACAATCAGGTTGATGTTTTTGTCTATCCTCGTCTCGCTATGCGCCTGACTGAACTGGTGACGCCATTAAAACCCCTTGAGGCGATGGCGCAAGGACGATTGGTCGTTGCCTCTGATGTTGGTGGTCACAAAGAGTTAATTCGCGACCGTCAGAACGGCCATCTATTTAAAGCGGGTGATGCAGATGACCTGGCACAAACAGTGACAGGGCTACTATCAGCCAAATTAAAGTGGCCTGCATTAAAAAAAGCGGGCCGCGAGTACGTAGAGACCGAACGTAACTGGCAGGTGAGCGTGGCCAATTATCAGTCGGTTTATCCGGGCTTGGTGTCGGGTAATTCTGACCTGGTATCGGATACTTAGAGGTGGCCGAGCAATCGACAAAATTACTGGTCTTTTCATCGCTGTTCCCCAGTAAGGTGCAGCCGGGGTCAGGCTTGTTTATCCGTGAACGACTGTTTCGCGCTGGCAAGCACCTTCCAGTGGTCGTGGTATCGCCCGTACCGTGGTTTCCTTTGCAAGGCTTAATTCGTTATTTCAAACCTGCTTATCGCCTACAGCCGCCAAAGCGTGAAGAGCAACAGGGCGTGATGGTTTACCATCCACGCTTCCTTGCTGTGCCAGGTGTGCTGCGCCGGCTCGATGGCCTGTCGATGGCCCTGTGTAGTCTGTTTCTTTTGTTGCGCCTGAAACGTAGTTTTAAATTCACTTTAATTGATTCTCACTTTGCCTGGCCCGATGGCTACGGGGCAACTTTACTGGGGCGTTGGTTGCATGTTCCGGTGACGATCACCTTGCGTGGTACGGAAGTGCCGCACTCTAAAGACTCGCTTAAACGCACTAAAATATTACTGGCCTTGAGTCGAGCAGCGCGAGTATTTGCCGTCGCCGAATCACTCAAGCGCCATGTTGTGGCCCTGGGTGCCAGAGCAGAAAAAATTCAAGTCGTGGGCAATGGTGTAGACACCGAACGTTTTGTTGAGGAAAACCAGGCAGAAGCTCGGGAGCGCTTTGATTTGCCTGTCGATGCACAGGTACTGGTGACGGTGGGTGGCCTGGTTGAGCGTAAGGGCTTTCATCGCGTGATTGAGCTTATGCCCGCATTACTTGAAGAATTCCCTCGACTGTACTATTTAGTGGTGGGTGGTGCGTGTGCAGAAGGTGATTGGCGCGAACGCCTCGAAGGTCAAGCGAGTGCGTTAGGCGTGCGTGATAGGGTGTTGTTTATCGGTGCTATTGCACCTGATGAGCTGCGTTGGCCGCTTTCTGCGGCGGATATTTTTGTGTTGCCAACGTCCAATGAAGGCTGGGCCAATGTCTTCTTAGAGGCTATGGCCTGTGGTCTACCCGTCGTAACGAGCGATGTGGGGGGCAACCCGGAAGTGGTCTGTAATGATGAGCTAGGGACTATAGTGCCCTTTGGCCAGCCCCCGCTCCTGCTGAAGGCAATTGTTAGCGCGCTCAATAAAAAATGGCAGCGTGAGAGAATTGTGACTTACGCTAAAAATAATAGCTGGGATCATCGGGTCGAGCATTTATTGGCCGCGTTTGCAGAAATTCAAGAGCTTTAATTCGAGTGAAGGAGAGAGGGGGGTGTGAGCCAACAGCAAGGCAGTGACTTTGTCCCGATATTTGCAGGCGGTGGCATTCGGCTCTCCGCTCACATTGGTATTCTTCACGCCCTGGAAACACTGGAGGTTAAGTTCGATCATCTGGTGGGCGTATCCGGCGGCAGTATTATCGGTGCTCTTTATGCAGCGGGATTTCTCTACCGGAAACTAAACAGCTGGCCCTTAAAACAAACTTTTCGAAATTTAAAGGGTATTCTATTCTTCAATTGTTAAAAGCCGGTGGCCTGTGTACGGGTGCCGCTTTTGAAAAATGGGTGGAGGGCTTGCTGGATGGTCGTTGCTTTAAAGACCTACCGCGCAACCTGCACATTGTTGCCACTGATGTGGTGACAGGCAGCCCGGTTATTTTTAATAAAACCCTGGCACCCGATCTTAAAGTATCAAAGGCGGTGCGCTATTCCATGTCGATCCCTCTGCTGTTTACCTTTAATCAATACGAAAATCATATATTGGTCGATGGTAGCATCCTCGCTGAAGATGCCTTGCATCGAGACTGGTCGGGCTGTGGTACGCCCGTCATCTGTTTTCGTATGCGCAGTGTGGAGTTATCCAATAACGTGACGGTCGATGGTTTGTTCCCTTTGAAAGGCTATTTTACCCTGCTTATCTGTACCTTTATGAATACGATTTCCCGTGAGTACATCAACGATAAATTTTGGGATCACGCCGTTGTCGTCAATACGGGTGCGATATCGCCCGTGGAATTTAATCTTAGTGATGGGGACAAAGAACAGCTGTTTTTACAGGGTTACAACACGGCGATGGAGGTCATACCCTTAAAGGTATTTGCTGCTAAAAGTGCGACCGAGCAATACTAAATAAATTCTTTTGTGCTTATTAACAACGAATTCGCAGCGTGTCATTGCAGAAAGCTTGCACCCCATCATGTTGCCAATTACCGGTTAAAATACCGAAGACTCTTAACTTTCTGGTTTTTTTATAGCGCTCTATTTCCTTGAGTGTGCTTTTTTCAAGGGGGAAGCGCCCGTCAGAGACGAGTAAGATGTCGGCTTTTTGCCAGCCTTCCTCCGCTTGTTTTTCCAGTGCCAACTTGAGTGCCTGTGGCAGGTCAGTACCGCCATGAAATGAAAACTGTAAAAACTTTAGTAGCTCGATAAGCCCGCCTCGGCGTAAATCGAGCTGGTGGAAAGTACTTTGCTGGGGGCCGCTAAAGGCGAAGAGGTGGCAGGGGCGTTGTTCGCGGTGGGCTATTTTTAATGCTTCAAGGATCACCGCTTTGGCAATATGTTCTGGTTCGCCATGCATTGACCCGGAGGTGTCGAGGCAGATGATAATAGGCCCACGGCCGAGGCTGGACTTTCCCTTGTGACCCTGTTCGCTGAGTGAGCCTTTTTTATCCCGAGCCCCCTCGTCTTTTTTTCCTAGGCCACGCTTGCCCTGATGCTGGTAGAGGAGCAGCAAGCGCTCGGCACGTTTGGCATGCCATAGGGTTTTCAATATCGGGTGGCAGAGTAAGGCCATCTCTGAAGGGAGCATGCGGTTAATATCGTCACCGCGTTCTATGCCGTCCATTTCGAGGATTTTACGTGGGGTTTTATTGCTGCGGTCGCCTTCACCTTGTTCTCTCGACGGGGCGTGGTTTTGAGGGCTTTTTCTAACAGAGGCCGACTTGTCGTTACCAATAATTTTTTTTTGTCGGCCGATGGTGTCAATAAAATGAATGAGTTCGGGCAGCTCTTTAATGCGCTGGCGGTAGCGAATAATATCGCGCCAACCCTGGGAGGTAAGCAAGCCGGCACTTAAGTCCCAGCCCCTTCCCGGCAGACTTTTACCGGTAGCGCTTCCCTGAGATCCTAAGACGAACTGGGATGTTTTCTTCTGCTGTTTGCTCTTAAGGTCTATTTGGTGATCTAGCTCACTCAGCTGCTGCCACTTATTAACAATATCCTGCCAATGATGCTGGAGATGATTGACGGCGGCTTCGCCGGCGCTAACGCGCTTCTCGAATTGTTCTGCAGTGTGTGGGTTTTGTTTGGTTTGAGTTTGCTGTGTATTTACGCTGTCTGCTCCGACTGCTTGATTAGCAGTTGTGGACTTGCTGTTGGTGAGTGGCGGGAGTCGGTTTTGAGACTGAATTTTAGATTGACGCTGAGTGTCTTTATTGGGTTCTTTTTTGAGTAAGGGTAGGCCGTTGTGAGGGGCGGCCTGGGGTGTTCTACTTTGCACATGATCAGCCAAGCCCTCTTCATCGCGGAAGGACGAGTCTTTTTCGTTGGTTTTTTGCCGCTGGGCCAGCTTGTCATTAAACGTATTGCCCGTAAGAGCAAGGTAGTCCTCGGCGCTACTAATCCCTTCGCAAATATCCTTAAGCACACTGTCCGTCAAGTTTTCCTGGCCCTGGCAAAAGCTGGCTAGCTCCAGGGTTTCAATACGCATTAAAATCGTTTTGCGTACCGTTTCTTCCGGCCAGCAGAGCTCATCTATCTCGGGCAATTGACCGGCGAGGAGTTTTTCACGCCACTGCAGTATGCCCCGCACCCGGGTCAGCAGGGGGCCGTGAGTGTGAGTGATGACAATGTCGTAAAGCGCGTCGGGTAGAGCGTCGAGGGCGGAAAACTCTTGCTCAAGCAGGCCCAGGTTCATATTTGCCCTGTTAGGCGAATTTACTTGCGGGACATGCTGGAGCTGGTGACGAGCTTTGCTGGTCGGCCATGTCTTGGTAGGCTTCGATAACGGCTTTCAGCCGGCTTTCAACGACAGAGACCTTTTGCCTTTTGTCACTCAGGGCTTGTTTCGCGCTGGTAATAAAACAGGCGGTGATCCACAGGTGTTGGCCCAGTGCCTGGTCAATTGCCGCGTAGCCCTGCTCGACACTTTGGCGCAGGGCTGTAATATCACTGGCCAGTTTTCTGTTCTCTTCGAGTCGACCCTGAATAAAACTTTCAGGGTGTACGGTCGCCTTCATGCAGGGCGGATTTTTGTGGAGCAGTATTAAGCGATTGCTCGGGTCGGCAATGTACTGGTCAATATGCTGCCAGTGGCCATCGATATGACACTGCTGATAATGCTGGTCAAAAAAGCTATCGCTCAGCTCGCGCTCGGTATAACCCCGGTTGTCATTGCTGCGGTCATCCTGATCGGGGGGCGATAAGTACAGGGCTAGACTGTCGCGTCGGGTCCACTCTTGCTCGCTGGCCTCGGTACTTTGTTTGCCGCCGCGGCTGAGGTAAAGGAGCTGGTCTTTGTCATTACTGATTTGGGTTTGGCTATTTTGATCGGCTTGCAGGGTGCCTTCCCAGGTGGTGATTAATTTTTCCAGACGCTCGGTTTTAAAGCCACTGCCGGCACCAATTTGTGTGCTCAGCCACTGCTGAATAATTGGCTGCTCGGCGGGTGTATTCCACAAACAATGTTGCAGCAGGCAGCAGTCCCACAGTGACACTTTTGTTTCGGTAGGTGTTTTGGTATGTGCCTGGGCATTGGTGTAGGCGGCTACTTTTAATAGTTTAACGACTTTGCGCCAGCGCCGGTCAGAGACCTCGATGTTTTGTGCGGCGAGATAGGGGCGCAGTGCCTTGAGCAGCGATAAGGCTTCGGCGGACAGCGGCACGTTTCGCGCAGCGGTTTGTATGCTATCGACCTCGGCGTGACTTAGACGATCACTGGCGCCGGGCTCGATACTTTCCTCATTGAGCTCAAGCAGGGCGACAAAGTTGTCGTCGGCTACGGCCTGTACCTGGTAGCGGCAGATAAAACGGTCGTAGAGGGCTTGCAGCTCATTGTCTTCGGGTAGCTCGTTACTGGCGCCAACAACGGAGATCAGCGGCACTTTTACACGGCAATCGCCGTTATCAAACTCACCCTCATTAAGCAGGGTGAGCAGAGTATTGAGGATGGCGCTATTGGCCTTAAACACTTCGTCGAGAAAGGCAATATTGGCGGTGGGCAGGTAGCGCTCGGTGAGGCGTTGGTAACGATCATTTTCCAGGGCTTTAATCGACAGCGGGCCGAAGAGCTCTTCGGGTACCGAAAAACGCGTCAACAGACGCTCGAAATAATGGCCGGGTGCAAAGGCTAAATGCAGACGGCGAGCGAGCACACTTTTTGCCGTGCCGGGTGGGCCGATCAGCAGGGTGTGCTCCCCACTTAAGGCAGCCAGCAGGCAGAGCCGTGTCGCCATCTCGCGTTCGATCAGTCCACTCTGCATACAAGCGAGTAGACGCGCGAGACGAGACTTTAGGCTGGCGGCATTTTTGTCAGAGGCTGTTGGCGGTGTCTCTAGCTGACTTTTTTCCACACAACGATATCCTTAATGTGCTTAAACAGCGTGCTGAGCTTGGTGGTGCGAATGGTCTCAATTAGCTCGTCGAGCTTAAACTTGCCATGCAGTTCGCGCACCACACCGACTTGCTCCATATCGACCAGTCCCGACTCCCGGGCGTGTTCTTCAAAGGCATTGTTCTTCCAGAAAAAGGCGCCGGGCATGGTGGTGGGTATCACCAGCACAAAGAACAGTGAACGGCTGATGGCGCCAGCGCTAATCATTAGCAGTGCCAATAGCGACCAGCTGATGAGGGCCATTACACCGCTCGGCCCCGTCGCTAGCATGAGCAAAGCCGTGGCGAAGCTCAAGCCAAGCAGTACGTTGCGGGTGATCCAGGCTTTACCGTAGCGGGTGGTCTGCAGGTACCAAGAGGCGGCACCTTCGTTTTCGAGGCTACTCATGGCGCGGCTGTGGGCGATATGGCCGACCAGTTCGATGCTGAGGCCGAGGGCAATAAGAGCCATCAAAGGGCCGGCTAGTGTCAGTAGGGATTGCTCCGCGCTAAGCAGAGGAAAGCTGATTAACCCTGTCAGCAGTGCACCAAAACTGAGGGTATTGCCAAAGAAGGCGCTACCGGTCTGCCAGTGATCCCAAAAGGGGCGGGCCTTAATGCGGTAGATCTTGTACATATAGTAAAGACCGATCAAACCACTAAGCGCACCGAGAATACCCGAGGCATTGGCCAGAAAGTTGAAGAGGCTATTGTCAAAAATCGAGAAGAAGACATAGGCCATCAAGAAAGTATAAAACCCGGAGACACCAGCAATTTCACGACTTAAAGGCGATAGCCGCAGGTTGTTAAAGCCCCGGTAAAAGCGGTGGGGTTTGCCGAGGTGCATATTCAGTTTAAACAGGCCATAGCTGAGCATGACAAACATCAGGCCGAGCAGGGGTAGTTTGACGGCAGCCGTATTGAGAGCGGCCAAGGCATTGATATTGACGAGGCCGGCGCTGACGACGATCAAAAAAGCACCGAGCACAGCTTGCGTGCAGAGGGTAAAAATCACGTGGGCGCTTTCGTGTGAGGTGAGTAGTTTGCGCCAGTTCCAGTGTTTCTTCTCGCCGTGCTTCTTATCGACCTTGGGTTTGAAAATGCCGACGCTGTCGTCCTTGTGATATTTCAGCGGCATGGAGTCGGTGCGCGTCATTTCTCGCTCAGTGGAACGGGTTTGCTGAAAGCGAATATTCGGCTGAGTGATGTCGGGGGTGGGGAAGCCGGGAATCGCCGTCTTCGCCTCAATGCGATTCTCGGGAATATTTTCGATGACACCGAAGTCCAGGGCATTACCCAAACAGGCCGTGACGCAGGCGGGTTTCAGGCCGACTTCCAAGCGGTCGACACACATATTGCACTTGGTGACTTCGCCTTTCACCGGGTCGAGCTGGGGGGCGTTGTAGGGGCAAACCCAGGTGCAATAACCGCAGCCAAAGCAGATATCGGGGTCTTGCAAGACGGCACCGTATTCGGCGTACTTGGTATAGGCGCGGGTGGGGCAGCCTGTTAAACACACCGGGTCGTCACAGTGGTTGCAGGCCATGGAAATATTGATGCGCTGATAGTCGGGGTAGGTGCCACCCTCGACAAAGCCCACCGAGCGAAAGGCGATATGGGCCGGGTTGTCGTTCTTTTCACTACAGGCCGCCTCGCAGGCGTGGCAACCGATGCAGTTGTCGGCGTTGAGGAAAAAGCCGTGTTGTTTATAGCGATTGGGGTTGTCGCCAATACCGGGGTCGTTATTGATATTCAGGCTTTGGCAGTGCAGTTCGCTGTCTTCATTGACCAGATCAATGAGATTGCCGTGCTGATTCACGGCCTTGGTTTCTTTATCCCAAAGAAAGCTGTATTCGGGTTCGTCGCTACGTACATCTAGCATATTGGCTTTGCAACCTTGAGATTGATCGTTGTCATTAACATCATAAAAATAGCAGCGGGGCGCTTAAAATGCCCGGCGCTCGCGGCTCATTTGCGCGGCGGCTTGCTGGTCGGTAATGGGTTCTATTGTCACGGCCGACTGCTTATAGGCGGGCTGGCGTGAATAGGGGTCGAGCAAGCCTAGGGTTAAGCGGTTAACGCAGTCGAAAAAATGAAAGGGGATAAAGACCATATCTTTTGGCACCCGCTGGGTACACATCGCCATCACAATGGCATCCCCTCGGCGAGACACACAGCGCACATAATCCTGATGAGTAATGCCCAGTTCACGGGCGGCATCGGGATTAATCTCCATAAAGGGGATGGGGCTGTACTTGTTGTTATTGCCGATTTTTCCGGTCTTGGTACGGGTATGAAAATGCTCAACCAAACGGCCAGTGTTTAGCCAGTAGGGGTATTTCTCATCGGGCACTTCATTATTGTCGATAAAGGGCAGGGGCACCAACTTGGCCATGCCGTCGGCAAAACAAAAGGTGCCATCTTCGGTGTACAGGCGTTTGCCACCTTTTACCGGGGCTTCGCCGCGCGCGGCTTCTTCGGCGGTGTAGGGCCATTGAATGCCGCGCTTTTCTTCAATCAGGTCGTGAGTCATGCCGGTAATATCCAGCAGGCGGCCTTTTGATAGGGGCTTCATCTCTTCGAACACATCGGAGGCCTTCTCGGGGAAGCTCATCTTCGCGGTTTGTTCAAAACGCTTCGCAAGTTCATTGAAAATAGCCAAGTCCGCCTTGGATTCACCGGGGGCGTCGGTCGCCTTGCGCACGATGTTGACGCGACGCTCGGTATTGGTGAACACGCCTTCCTTTTCAGCCCAGGTAGCAGCGGGCAAATAGAGGTGGGCGTATTCCACGGTTTCAACATCGGCGTAGGAGTCCTGCACTACAAGAAAGTCGAGCTTTTCCAGGGTCTTGCGGATGCGCGCGGTATTGGGCAGGGAAGTCATGGGGTTGGTCGCTACCAGCCAAAGACCCTTAATTTCACCCAGTTCGATGGCCGGGAAAATATCGGTTTGCGCCAGGCCTCTTTTTTTCGGGAAAAACTCCGGGTCGACATTCCAGTACTTGGCAATGTCCTCCCTGTCCTGGGGGTTCTCGAGGGCGCGATAGCCGGGCAAGCCGGAGCAGGATGACCACTCGCGCGTGCCCATGGCATTGCACTGACCGGTAATCGACAGGCTAGTGGCTCCGGGCTTGCCGATATTGCCGGTCACCAGATTGATATTGTTAATACCGACCACGCCGTCGGAACCGTGCATGCTTTGGTTGATGCCCATGGTCCAGATGCTCATCGCAGCATCGGCCTTGGCGTAAATGCGCGCCACGTTGCGAATGGTATCGGCGTCGATGCCGCAAATTTTTGAGGCACTGTCAGGGTCAAACTTGGCGACTTCGCGTTCGAGTTGTTCGAGCCCTACTGTGTTGGCTTCTATATAGGCGCGATCTTCCAGCCCTTCATCGAGGATGACGTGAAGCAGTGCGTTCTGTAGCACCACGTCGGTACCGGGAGTGACGGCGAGATGGATGTCGGCATTTTGTGCCAGCATGGTGACCCGGGGGTCGATCACGATCAACGGGAAGTGGCGTTTTTCCTGGGCCTCTTTCATGCGCCAGTAAATAATCGGGTGCTGCTCGGGTAGGTTCGAGCCCCAGGCCATCAATACGTCGGTGTGATCGAAATCTTCGTAGCTTCCCGGCGGGCCATCTGAGCCAAAAGAGCGCTTATAGCCCGATACCGCCGAGGCCATACACAACGTCGTATTGCCATCATAATTGTTGGTGCCAATCACGCCGCGCGTCAGCTTGCCGAGGGTGTAAAACTCTTCAGTCAATAACTGCCCGGTAGAGACAACGGCAAAAGAGTCACGGCCGTGTTTTTGTTGAATGTCGCGGATTTTATCCGCCATGGTGTCGAGGGCATTGTCCCAACTGGTGACTTGATAACTCTCACCTATGTGCTCGCGAATAATGGGTTTGTCACCGCGGCCTGCAGAGTCAAAAAGCTCGTGCTCGAAGATGCCCTTGACGCAAAGTTTGCCGCGGTTGACATCGGCATTGCCGACACCGCGTGAGCCAACAATCTGGCCCTCGGCATTTTTACCGATCTCCATGGCGCAGCCCACCGAGCAATAGCCACAGGTGGCATAAGTCCACTCGGTGATCTTTTTGTCGACCATGACGATGGGGTTTTTTGTATTGCGACCGAAGAGCATGTTGCTAGACCTGTAAATCTAAAGTGAAACCGATTGGGCGCAAGGCACCGCAAAGGCGTGTCGGAGCTATGGGTAAAAACATTGGCGGGCAATTGAAAGTGTAGACTCTCAATCCGTCCCAGTCACTATTTGGGTATTACGGCAATAGCAGACTATTTTTACTGACCAGAACGACGTTGCCGCCGACCCTTAAGGCAGTGGCTTTATCTACGTGGTGATCCATTTCAATAGCCAGCACACTGCGTCGAGTGTCGACGGTGCCGCGATCAATAATAAAGGTGTACGTGCCCTCGCGGATGGCATCGTGGGCCGCAAGATAACCGGTGAAGCAAGGCATGGCCGAGCCAATGGGGGGGTCTTCGTGAATGCCAATGCTGGGGCCTAAGAGGCGCGCATGGAAGTCCGTATCGGCGTTGTTGGTGTGATTGCTGAACACCAGTATTTCCTGGGCGGCCATGGCCGGGGCACTGGACTGGCTCCAGGCTTTCATATCAAAGCGTGCCTTGCGTACGGCATCCTGAGAGGCCAGAGGTAGAATTAAGTAGGGCATATCAATCGACACCAGACGGGTCTGAAAGGTGTGGGTGTCAATATCACTTTCATCGATGGAGAGCAGGGCGGCGAGTTCACTGGTGCGAGGGGTGTAGCGGTCGATCACCGGATTACTGCTCAGAGTAAATTGTACAAACAGTGGCTCACCCTCGACCTGTTCGATGTTGACGCTAAGATCACCAGATTTTTGCGAGAAGCAAAGGCTGGCTTTGTTGTCGATGAATGTGATTAGACCTTCCTCAATCAGGGCTTTGGCGGTGGCGAGTACTGGGTGGCCGGCAAAACTAATTTCTTTGAGCGGGGTGAAAACACGCAGCTCAAAGTGGTTTTGCTGCTCGTCGGGGCTGACAAAAACGGTTTCAGAGAGATTGAGCTCCCGGGCAATCAGCGACATTTGCTCATCGTCAATGTTGGCCGCAGCGGGGAAAACTGCAATCTGCGCGCCCTGAAAGACGCTTTTAGTAAAAACATCGGCGGTGTAATAAGTATAAGACATGGCGGTATCCTTAGCTTAGCCGGCAACCAGCACGTTGCCGTCGACAATTTTGACGGGGAAAGTGGCAATAGAGACACTTTCGTCTTCCAAGCACTGTCCGGTGGCCAAGTCAAAGTGCTCTTTTAATACCGGCGATGCAACTGCTATTTGTTCGCCAAAACTACAGAGGATGCCCCGGGCCAGTACATTGGCCTCGCTAAAGGGATCAAAGTTACTAATGGCGTAAACTGTATCGTTGTCGCCGGTGCGAAACAGCGCGATTTGTGTCTCCTCGGGAGTGTCGGCATGTAGCAGTGCGGCGACGCCGGCATCGAGGGGCAGATCTTGTACTGTGCAAATATGGATCCAGTTCTGGACTGCTGTCACGGTTTCTTCCTGTGCTTTCTTAGTGAGGTCGCTCATGAGTTGCTTGCCCCTCGCTCTTCTTTGCGGATGGGGCGAATTTGCTCGCGCTCTTCGACAAAGACAACATTACTATCGGCTTTGTTACTGTTAATGAAGGGGCGGAACATCAGTAGTTTCTCCTCATCTTCGATAGTGGTCTTCCACTCGTCCTGATAGGCGTCTATCACCTTGGCCATTTCGGCCTCGAGTTTCTCGCAAATACCCAGCGAGTCATCGATAATCACTTCACGTAAATAGTCGATGCCCCCATCCATATTCTCCATCCAGGTCGAGGTGCGCTGTAAGCGGTCGCCCGTTTGCACATAGAACATCAAAAAACGATCGAGATATTTAATCAGGGTTTCCTGATCCAGGTCGGTGGCAAACAGATCGGCATGGCGCGGGCGCATGCCGCCGTTGCCGCAGACATACATATTCCAGCCATTTTCGGTGGCAATCAGGCCGAAGTCTTTACACTGGGCTTCGGCGCACTCGCGGGTACAGCCAGAAACGGCTGACTTGATCTTGTGCGGTGAGCGCAGACCTTTGTAGCGATGCTCAATTTCCAGCGCCAGGGCGACGCTGTCATTTTGACCGTAGCGACACCAGGTATTACCGACGCAGGATTTCACCGTGCGCAGGGACTTGCCGTAGGCGTGGCCAGTTTCAAAGCCCGCATCGATCAGCTCTTTCCAGATAACGGGGAGTTGCTCGAGACGAGCGCCAAATAAATCGATGCGCTGGCCGCCGGTAACCTTAGTGTAAAGGTTGTATTTTTTGCCCACTTCGCCGAGTACGATCAATTTCTCGGGGCTGATTTCACCCCCGGCGATGCGCGGCACAATGGAATAGGTGCCGTCCTTTTGCATATTGCCCAGATAGCGGTCGTTGGTGTCCTGCAGGGCGACGTGCTCGGGTTTGAGCACGTAGTCATTCCAGCAGGAGGCGAGGATGGAGCCGATCGTGGGTTTGCAAATGTCACAACCGAGTCCAGTACCGTGCTGTGTTAATAGTTCACTGAAGGTCTCGATTTCACCGACGCGCACTAGGTGATAGAGCTCCTGGCGAGTGTGGGGGAAGTGCTCGCAAATGTCGGTATTGACCTCGAGGCCCATTTTTTCCAGTTCGCTGTTGAGCACCTGACCGACCAGGGTTTTACAACCGCCACAACTGGTGCCCGCATTGGTGGCCAGGGTTAGATCACCGAGCAGGGTGGCACCGTCGGAAATGGCCTGGCACAACTGGCCCTTGGTGACGTCGTTACAGGAGCAGATGTGCGCACCGTCGGGCAGCATGTCGACGCCCATGCCGGTGGCACCGTTGCCATCGCGCTGGGGCAGAATCAGGGCATCGGGGAATTCCGGCAGGGGAATATCATTGAGGGTCATTTGCAACAGGGTGCCATAGTCGGTGGCATCGCCGACGAGTACGGCGCCGAGCAGGCGGCTGTTGTCCTCACAGACGACAATTTTTTTGTAGACTTCTTCCGTGCCGTTGACATAGGTGTACTCTTTGGCGCCGGGGGTGTTGGCGTGGGCATCACCAATACTGGCCACATCAATACCCATCAGCTTCAACTTGGTGCTCATGTCGGCACCGGTGAAGGCGTTGTCTTCGGCGTTGATGTGGTCGGCGGCGACCTGGGCCATTTTATAGCCCGGGGCAACCAGGCCGTAGATGCGTCCATTCCACAATGCACATTCGCCGATCGCGTAGACATCGGGGTCGGAGGTCAAGCACTGGTCGTTGACGACGATGCCGCCGCGCTCTCCGAGTTCCAGTTCGCTGTCTCGAGCCAGCGCATCCTGAGGGCGAATACCGGCTGAAAACACCAGCATGTCAGTGTCTATTTCCGAGCCGTCGGCAAAGCTTATTTTGTGGAAGCACTGGTCGCCATCGCCGATGTTCTGTGTGTTCATGCCGAGGTGGACTTTGACGCCCAGCTCTTCAATTTTCTGGCGTAGCATGGCGCCGCCGCCATCGTCGACCTGCACGGCCATCAAGCGTGGCGCAAATTCAATAACGTGGGTTTCAAGACCGAGGTCAACCAGCGCTTTGGCTGCTTCAAGGCCCAGCAAGCCACCGCCAATTACGGCGCCAACTTTGGAATTTTTAGCCGCGGCCTGCATAGCTTCAAGATCGTCAATGGTGCGGTAGACAAAGCAGTTATCTCGCGTGTGGCCGGGGATCGGAGGCACAAAGGGGAAAGAACCCGTGGCCAGCACCAATTTGTCATAACTTAGCACCTTGCCTTTTTCAGAGGTGACGGTCTTGGCATCGCGATCAATGCTCACCGCTTTGTCGCCGAGCAGGACACGAATACCGTGTTGTTCGTAATAGCCCGGCTCAACCAGAGACAGGTCGTCGGCACTGCGGCCGGCAAAAAACTCGGTGAGATGAACGCGGTCGTAGGCGATACGGCTCTCTTCACAAAAGGTAGTGATTTCGAAGGCTGAGTACTGGGGGCTATTGACCATGGCTTCCAGGAACTTGTGGCCAACCATGCCGTTGCCGATAACGAGGATTCGCTGTTTATTACTCATGATATTTTCTAGTCCCATTAAATACTGTTTGAAGATAAATCAGAGCCTGTCGTGGCAGACTCATAGCGTCGATCAATATATTGACTTATGCATGGAGTGTGCCAGCCTTGCTCAATATGGCCAACGCTTGCCTTTAACTGGCTTGTTTAGCCCATGATTTAGGCTCGCTGAAGCCTGTGTACTGGCCTATCGAGTTGGCGAATAGCAGGCCAAGGCCAAAAAGAAGCCGTTATTTTACGCCGCTTTTGATGATTAGGATACCGCCCTGTCTTCGGGTGATAGTTTTTGGTGCGGGTGCTTTATAAAAGGGCGTTTTCGCGGGGTTGGCTGAGTGCTCATGGCGTGGTTTTGTCATCGTTGGCGGGTGCCGACCGGCTTTGAGAAAGTCATTTAATGGGGCACAATGTGCCCTCGGGGCTCACGCAGTTAGAGTTCTTTTCCCTATATTAAAGTCGGTGGTCAGTGTCATGAGTGAGTTGGAACACCTGTTAGCCAGAAATAAATGCTGGGCCGAGAAACAGCTGGATGATAGGCCCAACTTTTTTAGTGACCTGTCTCAGCAACAGGCGCCGGAGTATTTGTGGATAGGCTGCTCCGATAGCCGGGTGCCGGCCAATCAGATTACCGGCCTGCCTCCCGGTGAGGTTTTCGTCCACCGCAACATCGCCAATGTGGTGGTGCACTCCGATTTGAATTGCTTGTCGGTGGTGCAGTACGCCGTTGAAGTGCTGAATGTGAAGCACATTATTGTCTGCGGCCACTATGGTTGCGGTGGCGTAAAGGCGGCAATGGAGAACGAAGAGCACGGCCTAATCGATAACTGGCTGCGCCATATCCGTGATGTTTACCGTTTCCATCGCAGTGAAATTGATGGCTGTACTGGCGAGGACGCCCGGTTTGACCGCCTTTGCGAAAAGAATGTCATCGAGCAGGCACTCAATGTTTGCAGCAGTACGGTGGTGCAAAGTGCCTGGAAGAAGGGTGCTGAACTCTCCGTTCACGGCTGGATTTATGCGGTGAAAGACGGCTTGATTCGCGATCTTGAAGTGAGCATGTCGGGGCTGGCCGATTTTGAAAAAGCCAATCAATAAAGAGGCCAATCAACCAATAGAGCTAGCCAATAGCCCTCTGGTAACTGAGCGGCGTATTACTTGAGCAGCAAGGCCACCACGGCGAGGGCGAGAATAAAAGAAACACCCTTCCAGAAAACCAGTGGATTGCGTTCTAAAAGCGGCGGCCGCGTTCTGTTCAAAAATGCTTTATTCGGTTGGCGCAGGTCAAATATAAACTCCGATAATTCCTGATAACGTTTTTGCGGATTGGGCTGCACGGCCTTTTTAATCACCTCGTCAACCCAGGGGGGAATTTCTCTATCAGCGGCCAGAGCGGAGTCATAGCTGAGTTTATTCTGTGCCAGGCGGGTTCTGGCCTGGGATACTTTAATGCCGTAGGGCAATTTTCCGGTGAGCATTTGATAGGTAATCACGCCCAGTGAAAACAGGTCTGAGCGGGTGGTGGGGCTTTCCCCGAGAAAGTATTCCGGTGCGCTGTACTGAGTGGTGCCGAGCAACTCCTCCTGATCAATAGGCTTGGCCATTTCACTAATGCCAGCCACTTTGGTCGAACCAAAGTCGATGATTTTTACCGTGCCGGTGCTGTCGATCATAATGTTGGCGGGCCTTAAATCCTGATGCAACATCTCCTGTCGATGGAAACTGCCGAGGCCTTTGGCGATTTGTTCAACGATGGCACGTACCGTTTCCATATCGGGCTTGGGGTTGTCCCGCATCCACTGCATCAAGGTTTGGCCTTCAATATATTCGGTGACAATGTAGAGGTAATTACGTTTGCTGGTTTGCTCGCAAGACTTCAACACGTAGGCGCTGTCGATGCGTCGGCCCACCCACTCTTCCATCAGGAAGCGCTCGAGGTAGGCGGGTTCACCGCGTAGATCAATCGACGGGGCTTTGAGTATCACCTTGGAATCGGTTTCTTCGTCCAGGGCTAGATAAACGTGGCTGCGACTGCTGGCGTGCACCTCACGAATAATTTTGTAGCCATCAAAATCCATTCGCGCTTCTAAGATAGGCGGAAAGGGCTGCTCGGTTAGTTGTTGGTAAAGCTCATCGGCATTCTGCGTGGGCAGGTCTTCAATGCGCACAAGCTGTACGCTTAAGTTATCGGAGCTGCCCTGGGCATAGGCTTCGTCGACGATGGCTTTCGCGGCAGCGTTCAAATCGTTTTTAAGATCGTCGATGGTCTCGGTAATAAAGAGGGCATCGGCAAATTCATAAACGCCGTCGGTGGCTAGAAAAAAGACATCGCCCTTTTCGACAGAGAGAAATTGA
Source organism: Candidatus Reddybacter sp. (assembly GCA_041277045.1). Classification (GTDB taxonomy): domain Bacteria; phylum Pseudomonadota; class Gammaproteobacteria; order Pseudomonadales; family Porticoccaceae; genus Reddybacter. The sequence continues at coordinate 104,173 of JBGFSY010000004.1, forward strand.
TAGTCAACTTCAAGTTGCTGGCTAATGCCCAGTGCGCGGCTGAGGCGACTTTCGGTTTGCGACACCCAAAGCCGGTGGTCCTCGGTGAGTTGTTCTAGCGCGCTGCCCTGCACGCGGTAAATGCGCGCATCGCCAATATGAAAAACATGTGCCGTGGTCGACTTAATGACCAGGGCGCTTAGGGTGCAAACATAGCCTTTGTCGGCGTCGTAGCGATATTGGCTCTGTCGGCTTTGGGCGTAGAGCCAGGAGTTATTGGCGACCAATACCCGCTGCGCGGAGGTCTTTACCGTCCAAGCTTCGGAGGTATCAAAGTAGTCATTTAAAAAGCCGGTGACAGCGGCCTTACTGGCGATCTGGCTGACGTCGCTGCTGCTAATACCATCGGCCAGGGCAATGGCGATGCCTTTTGAGCTGAGCAGGGGTTCTTGTGGACTATGAGTGCCGTGGAAATCCTGATTGATTTCCTTGCGGCCTTTATCTTAGTGTTGGCCGATAGATACTTTTAATTGTGGGGACACGTTTTGGCCCTGTTTTTTTTAAGTTTTTATATTTGGCGTGTTTACTTCGAACTTGATTATCCCGTGTTTCACGACTTATACAAAAGCGCCCCGGCACAAGAGGGACCGGGGCGCTACTATTTTATGGCAATGTTGTATCGATTAATCAAAATTGCGTTTTGCGCCGGTGCGTACATGAGTGGTGTACAGGGTCAGGCCGGTCAGCGACAAACCACCAACGAGGTTTCCGATCACCGTGGGGGTTTCATTCCACACCAGGTAGTCCATGACCGAAAAGTCGCCGCCCATAATCATGCCGGAGGGAAACAGGAACATGTTAACCACGGAGTGCTCAAAGCCCATGGCGAAGAACAGCATAATGGGCATCCACATGGCGATGACTTTACCGCACACCGTGGTGGAGATCATCGCGCCGACGACGCCCATGGAGACCATCCAGTTACACAGCATGCCGCGAATAAAGATGGTGAACCAGCCAGCGGCACCGTATTCGGCGTAACCCACCGTTCGAGACTCGCCAATGCCTGCAATCTTTTACCCAACAGCACCGGGGTCAATGGAGAAGCCGTAGGTATAAACGAAGGCCATCATAAAGGCGACGGTGAGGGCACCGCCAAAGTTGCCGATAAATACCAGGCCCCAGTTTCTCAGTACGCCGTTGACGGTGACCCCCGGCCTTTTATCGAGTAGGGCTAGTGGCGCGAGTACAAAGACACCGGTGAGCAAGTCGAAACCCATTAAATACAACGTGCAAAAGCCGACCGGGAAAAGAATGGCGCCGATCAGCGGGGAGCCAGTCTGCACTGCTGTGTTAATGGCAAAGACCGCTGCCAGTGCGAGGATGGCCCCGGCCATAAAGGCACGGATCAGGGTATCGCGGGTCGACATAAAAATCTTGGATTCACCGGCATCCACCATCTTGGTAACAAATTCAGCGGGAACTAAATAGGACATAGTATTTTCTCGCTATGCCCCCCAATGGGCGGCTCAGTTAGTGTTATGGCGAGAGGAGTTGTGACAGACAGGAGGGTTTAAGCAATAGCCATGCCATTAATATGGCTTTATTTTCCCGTCCTGATTAGAGCTTCTTTTTCGCACGCACCAACGTCGGGCGAGAGGACTAAAATATTGCCCGGCGATGGTGCTAGGCGTTGGCTGGGAGCCTGGTGCGAATACCTACCCTCGCTATATCGCCTATGCTAGAGTCATCCCAGAGCCGTGATCAGGCATGATAAGGAGTTTCGTGTGTTGCAGTTGTTTCCCGTTCCACGCTTTTACCAGTCAGCTGGTTTGCTGAGCCCCGTGCTCTTGGTCACCTTGGCCTTGCTGGCGGCCTGTTCTGAGCAACAGCCCCCCCCTTCGAAATTGCCAGAGCTTCCCGTGGTCGCGGTTATTCAACGCGATCAGCCGGTTGAAATTGAGATGGTGGGACAAACCCACGGCTCTTCGGACATACCGATTCGTGCACGCGTGGACGGTTTTCTGGAGAGTATGGCGTTTGCTGAAGGTCGTAACGTTAAAAAGGGTGACTTGTTGTACACCATTGATGATGTGCCTTTCCAGGCAGGGGTCGTTGAAGCCCAAGGGTATCTGGCTGAAGCGCAGACAATACTTGCCAATACAAAGGCCGATCTTGATCGGATCCGCCCGCTGGCTGAAATCAATGCGATGAGCCAAATGGACCTGGATGGTGCGGTTGCGCGGTATAAAGCGGCGAATGGCGCTGTTCAGGCAGCTAATGCACAGTTTGATCAGGCAAAGATTTTGTTAGGCTATTGCCGTATTTATTCACCCATTGATGGGCGCATAGGAATCTCCAAAGTAGAGGTAGGGGAATATGTTGGGGGCACAGGCAGCGGTGCCCTTAACTTCGTGTCACAGGTCGATCCGATTCGCGTCCGCTTTTCCATCGATGAGCGCAGCTACCTGCGACTTGCGCGGCGTTTGATTGCGATGCAGGGTCAGAAAAGGCAGGAAGATGATCCCAGGCGGAAGCGTGTGGAGCTTGAACTGATTCTGGCGGATGGTTCTGTGTTTGATCATGTGGGCTATGTCGTGACCAGCGACGCAGCGATTGATCCGACAACGGGTAGCTTTACTCTGGAAGCAGACTTTCCAAACCCGGATGGCCTAGTGCTGGCAGGCCAGTTTGCGCGGATCCGTACGCAGGTGAAGGTGCAAAAAGACGCGATACTTGTGCCTCAGCGCAGTATCAGTGAATTGCAGGGAAACTTTAGTGTATTTGTGGTGGGCTCGCAGGGAGAAGTAGAGCAGCGAAAGGTGGAGGTTGGCGCAAAAATAAATCAGCTACAAATTATTATCTCGGGGCTCAAACCGGGAGAGCAGGTGGTGCTTGAGGGCGTGCAAAAGATCAAAAATGGTATGACGATATCCCCTCGCCTGACTGACTTTGAGGAAACTGCTGTCTCCGCTCCCGCCGATACTCCCGGGGTTTAGATCGTGGCTGAATTCTTTGTACGCCGGCCCATTGTGGCCATGGTTATCGCGATTATAATTGTGCTGGTGGGGCTGATTTCCCTCGGTCGCCTGCCTGTTGCTCAGTATCCCGAGATTACTCCGCCCCTTGTCAATGTATCGGCTACCTACCAGGGTGCCAGTTCTGTTGATGTTGAGCAATCTGTCGCGACGCCGGTTGAACAAAAGGTCAACGGCGTTGAGGGTATGATTTATATGAAATCTACCAACTCCAGTGATGGTGACATGAGCTTGCAGGTTTCATTTGAAGTTGGCACTGATCTGGATATGGCCAATGTATTAGTGCAAAACCGAGTGTCGGAAGCAATGGCGATGTTACCGGAAGAAGTTACTCGCCAGGGTGTGACGGTAAAAAAGAAGCTGTCTTTTCCCTTGTTGCTTATTTCCCTGGTTTCTCCACAGGGGACCTATGATGATACCTTTCTGACTAATTATGCGAACATAAATATCGTTGATGAGCTGGCGCGTATCCGCGGTGTTGGCCTTGCTGAGGCGTTTGGGGGCGCCAGCACTGAATATGCGATGCGTGTCTGGATCAAGCCGGATCAGTTATCCAAGCTTGCACTCACGGTCCCCGATATTACCCGGGCAATCCAGCAACAGAATGTACTGGTGCCGGCCGGCCAGATTGGTGGCCCTCCGGCTCCTGAGGGCACGGAATTTACTTACACTGTACAGACCGGAGGGCGCTTTGAAACTCCGGAGGAGTTTGGTGGTGTCGTCGTTCGCTCTAACCCCGATGGCTCGCAAGTACTGCTAAGGGATGTGGCTCGTGTAGAGCTTGGCACGCAAGCTTACTTTCTTAACATTCGGCTCAATGGCGCGCCTGCCGCCGCGGTGCAGATATTCCAGCTTCCTGACGCCAATGGACTTGAAGTGGCGGAACAGGTACTGGCAGTGATGACGCGTATTGGGGAAAGCCTGCCTGATGATGTTGAATATGTCATATCCCTCGACACTACCAAGCCAATTACCGCGGGTATTCGAGAAATAGTAATCACATTATTCCAGGCCCTGGGACTGGTTATACTGGTGGTTTACATCTTTTTGCAAAGTGCTCGGGCTACGTTTATCCCCGCGCTCGCGGTACCGGTGTCACTGATAGGTGCCTTTGCAGTATTCCCCCTGCTGGGTTTTTCGATTAACACCCTTTCTCTGCTTGGCCTGGTGCTGGCGATAGGGATCGTGGTCGATGATGCGATTGTTGTGGTCGAAGCGGTGACCAGTAAAATGGAGGCCGGCATGGCGCCTCGCGAGGCCACTATTGCCGCAATGAAAGAGGTCTCGGGGCCGATTGTGGCGACCTCCCTGGCGCTGATTGCGGTGTTTGTACCGGTGGCAATGATGCCGGGTATCACTGGCCGTCTGTACCAGCAATTCGCCATCACTATTGCTGTTGCCGTGGCCATTTCGTCCATCAATGCGCTGACACTGAGCCCTGCACTTGCGGCTCTCCTGCTTAAACCACCGAGTGAGGATAAGAGTCGCCTGGGTCGCTTCTTCGGTATTTTCAATCGTGGTTTTGAGAAGGCTACGGAGAAGTTCATGGTACTGACCCGGTTTTTTTCCAAAAAGCTGGTTCGGGCAGGGATATTACTGGCTGCTCTTGTGGGCGGCCTGGTGGTGTTGTTTCAGGTATTGCCGGGCGGGTTTGTTCCTGAGGAGGACCAGGGTTACGTGATGGCGGCGTTTATGTTGCCAGATGCCTCATCTTTACAGCGCACCAGTGAGGTTATGCGTGATGTAGAAGCAGTAATTGCTGAAGTGGACGCTGTTGCAAACTCCACAGCGTTGGCTGGTTATAGTATGTTGAGCGGCACCATGCAGTCCAATACGGGTTTTGTATTTCTTGAACTCAAGGACTGGGATGAGCGACCCGATACGAAGGATCACGCGAGGAACGTGGTGCGTCGACTCAATGCCGGCTTTGCTCAGCGTGTAAAAGGGGCGGTGGCTTTCGCCTTTGGCCCGCCTGCGATCCCTGGTCTCGGTACGGGTGCCGGCTTTACAATGATGCTACAGGATCGCAGTGGGGGTTCGCCCGCCTACCTGTCAGAGCAGACAGAAGCTTTCATCAAGGCAGCCAATGAACACCCCGCGATAAATGGTGCTTACACCCTATTTCGGGTCAATGTTCCCCAGTTATTTCTCAATATTGACGAAGCCAAGGCACTCAAACTTGGTGTGTCGTTGCAGGATCTGAATACTTCAATTGGTGCCTTTCTTGGTGGTGCCTATGTTAATGATTTCAACCGCTTTGGCCGTCTCTACAAAGTTTTTGTACAGGCCGAGCCTGAATATCGCGCGGACCCCGACGGGTTGCGCTTTTTCTATGTGCGCAACAAAAGGGGCGGCATGGTGCCGCTGTCGACCTTGGTTACGGTAGACCGGATCAGTGGTACTGAGTTTACCAACCGCTTTAACCTTTATCGTTCTGCCGAAGTTTCCGGTCAGGCTGCCCCTGGCTATACCTCCGCACAGGCTATCACCGCCCTTGAAGAAATTGCCGCGAAGGTGTTGCCTGATGATATGTCCTATGGCTGGGGTAATATGTCCTACCAGGAAAAGGCCGCATCAGGTAGCGGTGGGACAGTGTTTTTGATGGCGCTGGTGTTTGTTTTTCTGGTGCTGGCCGCGCAGTATGAAAGTTGGTCTCTGCCGCTATCGGTACTGGCAGGCACACCCATTGCTGTGTTTGGCGCTGTTGGCGGATTGTGGGTGGCGCGCCTGATGAGCGAAAGTTACGAGAACAATGTCTTTGCGCAGATCGGGTTAGTAATGCTGATCGGCATGGCGGCGAAAAATTCTATTCTTATTGTGGAATTTGCCAAACTTGAAATGGAGAAAGGTAAGCCCGCTTTCGAAGCGGCTATGGAGGCTGCTCATCAACGCTTTCGTCCTATTTTAATGACGGCGTTTTCGTTTATCTTGGGGGTGTTACCGCTGTTGGTTGCCAGTGGCGCGGGCGCGGAAGCTCGTAAAGTAATGGGCATGACAGTCTTTAGCGGCATGTTAGTCGCTACCGTGGTCGGTGTAGTGCTGGTGCCGGCGATGTTTGTGGCCGTGGAGAAATACCTAGGTGGTAGCAAAGCCACAACTCTTACGGAACCTGGTGCAGATGCAGAGCTGCTAGACTCGCAAGCTTCCAACAAAGGAGGCTCGTAAGTGGCTCGCTTCGACTTTAGCCCTTTGTGTGCAGGACTTATGTGCAGCGTTTTACTGACGGGTTGTGCAATAACGCCGGACTATCAACGACCTGAACTGGATGTGCCCGCCGTCTATTATCTCGATAGTGAGCAGCCTGCCAGCATTGAACAGGGCGAGAGCATTGCCAACCTGGCCTGGTGGCAAGTGTTTGAGGACGCTCAGTTGCAAAGTTTGATTCGCAGCGCTCTGGCAGAAAATAAAGACCTCGGTGTGGCTTTGAGTCGCGTTGCTCAGGCCCGTTCGCAATTGGTCAGTACTCGGGCCAATCAATACCCCTTTTTCGATGTTAGCGCGGGGGCGATACGGGGGCGACAAAGTCAGCTGCTGGTGCCGGGTGACAGTATTGAGGAAAGTTTTTCCGTGATGGGCAATGTGTCCTTTGAAGTCGATTTGTGGCGCAAGTTGAGTCGTTCAACGGAAAGCGCCCGGGCCTCTCTATTGGCCAGCGAGGCGGTGCAGCGCCATGTCGCATTGAGCATTGTCGCCAATGTGGCAAGTGCCTATCTTTTACTCCTCGATTTGGATGAACGTTTGATGATTGCCCAGCGCACGGTTGATAGCCGTCAAGCTAGCCTGGGGATTATTCAGGCGCGTTTCGACCGGGGTGTAAGGCCCGAACTCGATGTCAATCAGGCACAGATCGAACTGGCCGTTGCCGAAGTAGCCATCGCGACTTTTCAGCGCCAAATTGCACAAACAGAAAATGCCCTGGCCATTTTACTGGGGCGTAACCCCGGATCCATTAATCGAGGCTTGTCACTAAAAGAGCAGCAATTATTGCCTGAAATTCCCACCGGTTTGCCCTCTGAATTATTACAGCGTCGCCCCGATGTGGTGGCAGCGGAGCAAACACTGCACGCTGAAACCGCATTAATTGGCGTTGCCGAAGCACTGCGCTACCCCTCCCTGTCTTTAACTGGTAGCTACGGTGCGCTGAGTGATGACTTATCTGATCTCAATGACAGCGATGCAGAAAGCTGGGGTGTAGCCGGTAGCCTTTTTGCGCCGATTTTTAATTGGGGGCAGTTAAAGGCGCAAAGCGAAGTGCAGCGGGCGCGAGCCGAACAAGCCCTACGTGCCTACGAAGCTACCTTGCAGCAGGCCTTTCGCGAAGTGGCCGATGCGCTGGTGGCAGTACACACCTATCGACAGGAATATCAGGCTTATAGTCGTCAGGCAGAGGCTGCTCGCAATGCAGAACGTCTCTCTCAGGCTCGTTATGATGCGGGTGTGGTTGACTATCTTGAGGTGCAAGAGGCCAGTCGTAGTCTGTTTAGTGCAGAACTGAATGAAAGTGAGTCCTACCAGTCAACAATGAATGCCCTGATTGAGTTGTATCAATCACTGGGTGGTGGCTGGATACCTGAGTCGGCCGTAACCTTGCCCGGGAAAACATCGTAACTTACTTATTTTTTATTATTTGACCTCGCTTACGCAGCACTATTGCTCAAGGCCAACCACCGTTTTTAGGGCCTTGGTTGTGGCAGCAATGGTAATCGCGACAATAATGCCGGTAAACATAATGCCGAGCATACCAATCACAAGGGATAGTATTCTGCTGCCTTTTTCCACGGGGCGAATATCGCCATAGCCAATGGTAAGAGCGGTGATAAATGACCAATAGAGGGTGGCGAATTTATCCCACTTTTCAATGCGTCCGACCCATTGTCCCAGCCCGGTGATGAGTGCTAACAGAAAGATGAGCAATGGCATGGTTAAATAAATGCCGTAAAAAAACTGCTGTAAAACAATAAATGTAAATTCCATATTATTTTCCAATCAAATCGCGGTGTCCAAGCGCCGACTACAGTTAGCTTTACTGACTGAGGTTCGTCACGTCTAGATTCAGATAGTAACTGTAAAAGGGGGCTTAACTGTAAGGGTAAATCATTGGAAGTGGAACAAGGCGCTTAGATTTGGCTGAGGTATTCGGGGCTGCTACGTTAGATGCTCTGTAGGGGGCAGCCCCATTTTGTAGTAGTTTTAGTCGTCTTTAAAAAGCCGCAGTCACCATTAACCAGGCTTTGTCGGTATCGCTTGCGTAGTCGTCAGCATCAAAGGCGGCGTATTTAAATAGCACGCTGTAATTTTTTCTGAAAGTATAGGCGGCGACAAAATCGATTTCACTGCCATAATCCATGCCGCCAGTTTCTGCTTCAAAGTCGTGATAAACAGCGACAAGCTTAACGCCGCCCACTTTGGTGGCCACTTTGAGGTAGCTATCTTCAATGCCGTCGGTGGGGGTAGTGAGGAATTTATCGGCAAAGCCCTGGAATTTATGCAGGGTTGCCAGCGGTGTTTTAAAACTCACACCGTTGTCGCTTTCCAGGACTTCGTGTCCCAGGGCAATGGTAAGAGGCTTAAATTTAGCGGCGAGTTCGCCAAAGTAATAGCTCGCATCATAGTTCAAAGGGCTATCTTTATAATCGCTTTGTTCGGCATAGGACAAATTGACTGCGAGGTTGATGTCGTTGCCGAGGGTGAAGTTGCCCTTATATTCCAGACCATAAGTGCTGCTGGAAAGAGCGGGGCTCTCATTCATATCCAGTAAATAGGCAAAGCCCGATAGCACGTGCTGGGTATTGAACTTATAGGAGGCAAGGGCGACGTGGTTGTCACCAGTAAAGTTATTGTCATCGCCATTGGGGCCGAAAATCCTATTGACGCGCCAAATATAACTGTAGTCGATGGTTAGCTTATCAAGGGGAGAGGATTGTAAACGTACGGCATCAAAAGTTTGCTCGTTTTGGCGCCAGGCGACGCCACCCATAAAACGCTGTCCGCTGTGGTTAATACGTTGGCGGCCGATGGTGGTTTTGTTTTTGTCATCAAAGGCGTAACTGAAAAAGAGCTGATTGATTTCGCTGTAGTCGGGGTCGGCAACCACAGGGTAGTCCGTTTTACCGTTCTCCGTATTATTAAAACGGTCGCTGCCGATGTGGCTGACGTTGTCGACTTCAATCAGGCCCATGAAGCCACCGACCACACCTGATTTTAGGGCGAGTCTGGATCTTAAGGTCGACGCGTCTGCATCTTTAGGCTTGCCATCCTGATCGACGTATTCATAGCGGTAGCGCAGGTTCAAAGAAATATCGCCTTCACTAAAAGCTTTGTCGATGCCGTCAGCTGTCGCAAGCAGGGGTGTAGACAGGGCTAAAACTGCTACGTTAATACCAATTGCAATAACAGGCGTGGTGTTCTTTCCTCGATTGAGCATTCAAATCTCCGAATGTTAATTTCAGGGGTTATGAGTATTAGCTGAGGTAAAACAAATCCTGTGCCAATTTTTGTTTTTGATGATTGTTTAATAAACTGGATGTATACAGCCTTCTCTCCATTCTTAGTGGCGTTCAAAAGCGTTATTCCTGTGCGAGTTGCGCTGTTGTGGGGCCTTGTCAGTTGTCTTTGCCTCTAGTTTGCAATGGTACCGCTGTGATAAATTGCCACCCAGTTTTAGCTTATTCAGATAAATAGGGTACAAAAGTAATGATATCGACAAAGCAGCCTGTTGCGTTAAGCGTTGAATCAATTCATCAGCATTTTATTGACGGGGTCACGGTCTTTATTAGTGGTGGTTGTGGTCAGCCAGATGCGCTGCTGGATCTTGTGGAAGAGGCCGTACTCAGCAGCAAATTTCGCGTCATCGACTGTTCTGTACCGGGCATGACGGCGACGGAGCTTGATCGCTTGTCGAGTCAGGCCATTCTAAACACCGGTTTTTTCCTCGGTGCTTATCGACCCTTTCACCAGCAGGGACGTTTGGAGTATGTACCCGCATATCACTCGGCGCGCTATCGGGCGATGGAGGAAGACTACAACATTAATATCGCTTTAATTAAGGTGTCTGAGCCCAATGAACAAGGCTTTTGCAGCGCCAGCATACACGCCGACTACTCCCGTGAAATGCTCACCAGGGCAGATGTGGTGATTGCCGAGATCAATCCCAATATGCCCTTTATTAGCGATGCCCTGCAGATACCGCTGGCTGATATCGATTACACCGTGAGCTCAGATGCGTCTCTGCGAGAGTACGGCGTAGCGGCGGGTGGCGAACTTGACCTGGTGATTGCCGAGCATATTGCCGCACTGGTTGACGACGGTGACTGCTTACAGTTGGGTATCGGTGCCTTACCGGTGTCTATTTTGCAAACTCTTGGTGATAAAAAAGACCTCGGCGTACACACCGGTTTGTTGACCGAGGCCTTTGTGCCACTGGTTGAGTCGGGGGTAGTGAACGGCAGCAAAAAAACCATTGATAAGGGCAAGATGACGACGGGTATTGTCGCCGGTAGTCGTGAGTTTTATCAGTGGTGCGGAAACTACGCCGACCTGTCGATGCGACCGGTTAGCTACACCCACAATGCTGGAGTGCTGGCGCAGATCGATAATCTGGTGGCGATTAATACCACCCTTGAAATCGACCTGTTTGGGCAGATCAACAGCGAGACCATTAAAGGTAAGCAAATTGGCGGGGGTGGTGGGCTAGTGGACTTCTTGCGTGGTGCCCGTTCGTCCCGTGGTGGGCGCAGCATTATCGCCCTGCAATCGACGGCAAAGGGCGGCAGTATTTCCAAGATTGCTCCCCTGCTGAAAACGGCCCCGGTAACAGCCATTCGCAATGATGTGGACTATGTAGTGACCGAGTACGGTGTTGCACGATTGTCGAACCTCGCTGTTGAAAAGCGTGCAGAGGCTCTAATCGCTATTGCTCACCCGGATTTCCGTGAGGAATTAGCCACTCAGTGGGAGGCGTTAATGCTGTATTTTTAGCCGGGTTCGCCGGGTTGAAAAATCACCAGGCGAAGGCTAAAGCTATTCAAGCTTATCTAATCAATACATTGGGTCGACGCTTTATCGCGTCGGCCTTTTTTATTGTTTTGGATCAAGGGGGGGGGATATTGGACGTTCGTTTTCGTAGTGATATGGCAAGATGCACGTTCAAAAATTATCAGTTAATTTTATAACCTTATGGAGAATGCTTTATGAAAGTTGGACATCTGATGTTGTTCCAAAACCACCCCAACCTGCCTCAGACTGATTACGATATGTATCAGAACGAGTTGGAAATCGCGCTCATGACCGAGCCCCTCGGTCTGGACTCCATCTGGGCGGTTGAGCATCACTTTACTGATTACACTGTCAGCCCTGATATCCCCCAGTTTTTGGCCTTTATGGCCGGTCAGACTTCACGCATTAGTCTGGGTACTGCGGCGCTGATCTTGCCCTGGCACAAAGACCCCATTCGTTTGGCGACGAGCATGTCGATGCTGGATAACGTCTCCAAAGGTCGTGCGATGATGGGCCTGGGTCGTGGTCTGGCACAAATTGAATACGATGGTTTTGGCATTGATATGGCCGAGTCACGCGACCGTATGAACGAGTCGGCGGCAATGATTATCGAGGCGCTTGATACCGGTTTTATGGAAGGCGATGGCCCTTACTTTAAACAGGCGCGTCGTGAAATTCGTCCGCGTCCTTTTAAAACTTTCAAAGATCGCACGCTGATTGTTTCCATGTCACCCGATACTGCGCCCCATGCGGCCAAGCTCGGTGGCGCCATTATGACCTTCGCTATTGGTCCTTGGGAGAGTCGTGCCAAGGAAATTAATATCTGGCGCGAGCACTATCAGCGTGAGCAGGGCTGCAAAGCGCCACCGACAAGTGCCAACTTGTTTGTGATCTGCGATAAAGACCCCAAGAAAGCCGAAGAGATGGCCTATAAGTACATGTCTGACTACTGGGTTTCGGCCATGGCTCACTATGAAATGACTGGCGATCACTTTGCGTCGAAAGGTGGTGGTGCTTATGACTTCTACCATGAAGCAGCAAAAGCAGCGCGTGCTGCTGGTGACGATGCGATGGGCAAAGGCTTTGCTGATCTGCAAATTTGGGGTACGCCTGAGCAGTGCATGGAAAAAATTCAGGGCATTCAGGACGTTATCGGCGCTATGAATATGAACGTTTCCTTTAGCTTTGCCGGTATGCCTTACGACTATGCCAAGAAGAGCATGACTCTCTTCGCTGAGGAGGTCGTTCCCGTTGTACAGAAGTGGGATACAGAGAATCACAAGGTTGCTTGATTGACCGCTGCTTTACTAGAAAACGGCGACTTAGGTCGCCGTTTTTTTATGCCTAGTCGTTTTGCAGAGCATGACAATAAAAACGGCATGATAAGAAAGACTTTTGTCTTGTGTCCGAGACGCATCGAAACAGCGACACTATGATTCTCAGCCTACTGTGGTGACAGCACTTTTTGGCAGACTGAACCATAACGCTAAAAATGGCCTGAGTAACAAAGGTGGCAATTTAAATGAGTGTCGCATTACTGATCGTTGATGATTCTGGGTTTTCACGCAAGGCAATGTTGAAATCCATACCTGAGGGCTGGGATGTGGATATTACCCAGGCCACCGATGGCGAAGAAGCCCTTGTAGCATTGCGAAAGGGCTTGGGGGAGGTGGTACTTCTCGATCTCACCATGCCGGTACTCGATGGCTTTTGGCGATCTTCTTTATAGCCGAGACCGAGAATGGGATCAATGCTTACTCACCGAAGTGAACTTCCATCTGGAAGAAAGTGATTTTTCATGTCATTTGGCGATGCTGATGTCAGAGGCCTCTATTGAACATCTGCGTAGTGGCTTGGTCAGTTTTATGAAAAGTTACTAAATGTCCGCTACTCTCGGTGATAACAGTCTTGGTTTTATTATTAACCGTGTTGATGTGGGCATTTTAGTCGTTACCGAAAGCCTGGAAGTGGTGTTATGGAATCGTTTTATGGAGGCCAATAGCAAGGTGCTTGCAAAATCAATAGTCGGGAAAAATTTGCTCGAATCCTTTCCAGAACTACCGGGTAAGTGGCTTGAAAAAAAGGTCAGAAGCGTTCAGTTGTTGAATAATTTTGCTTTTACCGCCTGGCAGCAGCGTCCTTACCTATTCCACTTCAAACATCACCGGCCTATTACGGGTGGTGTGACTCACATGTACCAAAATTGCACCTTTATACCTTTCGAAGGTTCTGGCGGAGAAAGCCTGGTGTGCATCACTTTGTTTGATGTTACGGATACTGCAATTTCTCAACAGGAAGTTGAGCGAGCCCATGCCAAGATTGAGGAACTGAGTAATCGTGATCCTTTGACAGGTGTTTACAATCGCCGCTTTATGGAGGCTGAGCTCAACAAAGAGTTTAAGCGGGTTGAGCGTTACGGTGGTAATTTGTCAGTCTTGTTTCTCGATCTGGATTTTTTCAAGAAAGTGAATGATACCTACGGCCATCAGACTGGGGATCAGGTTTTGATTGAGGTGACGCAACGGATAAGTACTATCACAAGAACAACCGATTGTTTGGCCCGTTATGGTGGTGAAGAATTTGCAATTTTTTTACCCGCCACCGATACCGCTGGCAGTTTTATCTTTGCCAACAGGGTGAGAGAGATAATAGAAAAAACGCCGGTGCTTCACGATGGACATGCGATATCGATAACGGCCAGTTTGGGTCTCAGTGAATATCACAGCGGCATCGAAAGTTATGACGCTCTTTTAGATCAGAGCGACAAAGCGCTCTATATTGCAAAAGAAGAGGGGCGTAATCGAGTGGTTTGTTTTCTTCCTGGTATGTGACCCCTGGTCTCAATTCCTGTTAACCCCTGCACCCTCTAACCTCACTTTTTACCTACTGCCACCTCTCTACAGTTAGTCTTCCACTCCCCGCTGTTAATTCTACCTTCACCACCGGCACCGGCTGTGTTCGGGCTTTACTTGCTAGTATCTTGGCTATACCCTCGAGTCGTTCCTGCTGCAAAACTGCGTCATATAAAAGTAAGAAAGCTAACACCGGCAGTTACCTGCTCTCACGCCTGATAACAGATAAGAAATTGGATTAAGAGCGCTGTTTGAAAAGAATTTAAATAAATAATAATGAGCTGCTGATTGAGGAGATAAAAACATGAAGGTAGGGCTGTCCTGTATTTTTCAAAACCCCTGGAATAACCTCAACGACCACGATGTGTATCAACACGAAGTGCGGATTGCCTCTCAGGCAGAGGCCCTGGGTTACGACTCCATTTGGGGTGTGGAGCATCACTTTACCGGCTACACGATGTGCCCGGATGTCATCCAGTGGCTGAGCTATATGGCTGGTAAAACTGAAAAAGTCGAGCTTGGCTCGATGGCTGTTATTTTGCCTTGGCATGATCCTGTGCGGGTTGCCGAGCAAATCTCTATGCTCGATAACCTCTCCAATGGCCGGGCCATTGTCGGCTTTGGTCGAGGTCTGGCGCGTATTGAGTTTGACACCTTTGGCCTCAACCAGAGTGATGCCCGCGAGACCTTTATGGAATCGGCACAAATGATTCTGGAAGGTCTTGAGACAGGCTATTGTGAGCTAGATGGCGAGCTGGTTAAACAGCCCAAAGCGCCTATTCGTCCGGCACCGATTAAATCGTTCAAAGGTCGTAGCTATGCGGCCTCTATGTCGCCAGATTCTATTCTCGGCATGGCTGAACTCGGTTTGGGCTTGCTCCTAATACCCCACAAACCCTGGGACGAAGTTGGCGTTGATATTGCCCGCTACAGTGAGCTGTTTAATAAAGTGCATGGCGTTAACCCACCGGCGCCACTGGCAGCGTGTTGGACCTATTGCCACGAAGATGTCGATGTGGCAAAAGAAGCGGCCTATAAATACATGACAGCTTATTGGCAAAGCGTGATTGATCATTATGAAATGAATCAAGATTACTTCAAAAAGCGTAAGGGTTATGAATATTACGGCGACATGTCCGATGTGATTAACGATGTCGGCCGCGATGCTATTGCTGAAATGTTCATGAGCTTGCAGGTCTGGGGCACCCCTGAACAGTGCTACCAGAAAATTGTTGATATCCGCAGCAAGATTGGCAACAACGGTTTTAATGGGGTTTTCAGTTATGCTGATATGCCCTTTGATATGGCGGAGGCCAGCTTCAAACTGTTTAGTAAAGAAGTGTTGCCAAGGTTGAAGGAATTGCCCGATCTTGATGCCGTCAAAAATGTTGCTTGAAAATAGATTAATGGCGTGAGTTTTGTTGCTATTTGGCCCCGTTATACGGGGCTTCTTTTCGCTAGTAATTAATTCAATCGCGTCTAAAAATAAATAGCACTTTTAAAATAAACTTGATGATAAATAAGGTAATCGATATGAACAATAAACTGCAGTGTTTTGGTAATGCCGTCCTGGCAGTATTTTTAAGTATGAGTGTGCTTGGTGGCAAGCTCTATGCTGAAGAATGTAAACCGGTTAAATGGGGCGCCGATGACGAAATTGGTTCGGCCAACCTGGTGACGCCGAAAAGTGTTTTGCTGGCATCGCAGTTAATAAAAAAAGGTAAAACCCAGCACCTGGGTATTATTATCGACAAAGACACCGCTGCATTTGGCCCGCGTTCACTGAATCTACAGATTGTACAGCCCGCTCAAGAGTGGGGGCGCGAGGCTTTTCCCAATGGCTTTAACTACAACGACGATATGTTTCAGGGCTGGTTCGGTATTGGTTCCCAGCTCGATGGCCTGGCCCACGTGGGTCAACATCAAGTTTTTTATAACTGCCTAAAAGGGCCGGATTTTGTTACCACTACCGGCGTGACAAAAATGGGTATCGAAAAAGTCCCGCCCATCGTTGCTCGCGGTATTGTCCTCGATATGGCTGCTTTCCATGGCGTTGAGTATATGAAGGCAGGAGAATTGATTACGGTAAAAGATGTTGAAGCGACAGCGAAAAAGCAGGGTACGCCCATTCGTGAGGGCGATGTTGTTCTTTTCCATACCGGCTGGACCGATGCCATGATGGAGAAGGATCCGAAAACCTGGGGTAGCAAAGAACCGGGTATTTCAGAGGCTACTGCAAAATACCTTGCGGAGAAAAACGTTGTCGCCGTGGGCGCTGATACCTGGGGTGTTGATCCGGTGCCGGAAGAGGTTAAAGGTAATGTTTTTGCAGGCCACATTACCCTCTTGCTACACAATGGTATCTATCTGCTCGAAACGATGAATACCGGCGTATTGGTACGTGATAATGCCTATGAGTTCTTCTTTGTTTTGGGTGTGCCACGGGTGCGTGGCGCAGTACAGGCAATGATTGATCCAATTGCGATTTATTAGAAATAGGTGTGAAGTGCTGGGGTTATTGGCTCCGGCATTTCGTTTTTAACCAGTAAAATTAATTTCAAAAAGTAGGAGTTTTTGATGGATTCATTGCAGGTATGGGCCTGGGTGTTTTTGTTTCTCTATGTCGGTGCGATGATCGGTTTTGGTTATCTCGGCATGCGTCAGGTAAAAAATAGTGACGATTTTTCTACGGCGCGTGGTGGTTATGGTATGTGGTTTTTGGCGTTTGCGATGACGGCCACTACCGCATCGGGAGCGACTTTTTTGGGTATTCCAGGTCTGGGTTATAAGTATGGCCTGCCAGCCCTCGGCTATGCGCTGGTTTATCCCTTTGCCGTTTATCTTGGTGTCTGGCTGTGCTTCAGGCAGGTACAAAAGGCGGGTAATGCCTTTGGCAATCGCTCTATCCCCGAGTTTATTGGTGATCGTTATCAGTCTGATGCTCTGCGTATTATTGTCGCCGTATTTTCAACTGTGCTCTTGTTCTATCTAGCCGCTCAGTTATTGGCGGGCCTGGTGATGTTTGAACAAATGCTCGGGCTTGATGCTTTTTGGGCTCTAACGGTCACTATTCTCGTGTTGTTGGTTTATGTGGTTCTGGGGGGCGCTCACGCCGATATTCTTACTGATGGTGTACAGGGTGCGATGATGCTGGGAGTGGCCATCGCTATTATGGTGATGTTTGCCAACGGTTTTGGTGTGGAGGGTGGCCTGGATATAGTCATATCACGGCTAGAAAGCCTCGACCCAAAAATGGTAGGTATGTTTTACGAGGGCTCAGGTATTCTTGACTCTCATTGGGATTTTATCGCTATTTTTCTGGCCCATCTATCTCTAGGTATGTTGCCCCATATTGGCAATAAAGTCTGGGCTTTAAAAGAAGGGGTAGGGCGTACCCGCTTTCTACTACTTTGCCTGGTGTTTGGTGTGGTGCTGGCCTCAATGGTTTTTGGTGGTGTGTTGGCGCGCGCAGTATTGGGGGACGAGTTACTGACGAATCTGGGTGGCCCAAACCAGGCGATACCGGCCTTGTTTATTGCCCTATTTCCCCAGTGGTTGGCGGCATTGTTGGGCGTTGCTATTTTATCGGCCATTATGTCCACCGCTGATGGTTTGGTGATTTCAACGTCGCAAGTTTTTGCTAACGATATTTATCGGCGTTCATTGGCTAAGGTCTTACATCCACAAGCCAGCGAGGAGCAAATTGATCACAATGTGCTTAAAATCAGCCGTTGGGGCATTGCTGTGGTATTGCTTGGTGCGGGTGTATTGGCTTGGCACTCTATTGGCCAGAATATCGCCTTAATGGTTTGGGCAGGGCTGGGCGGCATGATGGCTGCACTTGCCGGGCCTTTAATCCTCGGTGTATTTTGGCGTGGTGTTACCCGGCAGGGTGCTATCTGGGGTTTTGTAATCGGAGCTGTTTCGTTCACGGTGCTGCGTAATACCTGGTTGCCGGCTGGAGATGTTGGAGGTAATTTAATACAGCAGGGTTTTTTCTGGATGAGTAGTCAGGCCAATAATCCTTTTTCCTGTGCCACGGTGGGTGAGGGGCTTTCTGTGCTGACCACGGTTGTGGTATCACTCTTTAGTTCACCTTTGCCCAAGGAGCATCTTGATAAGGTGTTTGGTGAGAGCCTGGACTAGCTATTGATTTTATTTTGAGCATTAAAAAACCCGGCAATTGCCGGGTTTTTTAATGCTGCTGTTTTGGTCTAAGGCTGCTTAGAACTGATAGGTTAAGCGCATCGTAACTTCGTCGGCCCAGGCCAGGGGTTGTAGAGCGCCCGCGCTGTCCTTGCTGTCGAGGAAACTGGCAAAGCCTTCAATAGTCCAGTCCTTATTGGGTTTATAGCGTACACCGGGTTGTATCAAATAGCTGCCATTGAGATCGTAAAGTACGTTCATATCAAGCCGCCAGATTAAACCAGGCAGGGGTTGTTGTATCGCGAAGGATACTGCGTCCCAGCCGCCAGACTCCTCACCGCCACTAGGTGCTTTGTTGGCATCACCACCGAGGAAACGTAAGTGTCTGCCAGACAAGTCACTCTCTGATTTGTGCATCCACTGAAAGACGAGGAAAGTGGCGGGGAAATTATCACTAAAGCGACGATATTTCTCCAGCACTAGACCTGTCACCCACTCATCTTCCTCAATGAAATTTCTCGACATATTATTGGTGAATTTTTTGTCGGGGGTATAGGTCATTTCAAAACGTACTACCAATTGGTCAAGCCAGGTATCGGGTTCTGAATAGAAAATATAGTTGGCACCAAAGCCGAAGACATTTTCTGAGGCATAGATGGGTACTATGGAGGCTTCCATGTCGCCGATGGCGTTGGAGAAAGCATCGAGTACTAGGCGACCGTCTTCTATTGAGGTGGCGTAATCCGGCCCCGGTAAGCCGAGTTGACCGGCCAAAAAGCTGCCGATAAAGTCGAACTCTCGCGCTAGAATATTAACCGACTCGACTCCATCGACACCGGACATATGGGCGACGGTCATCCAGTCAACACCGCCGAGGGTGCCGGTGCCGGGTGCGCCGATGGCACCATCAGCGCCGGTGCTACGGAAGGGTTGCGAGGAAAAGTCACCATAGCCAAGGCCTGCAAAAGCGGGGTCGAGAGCGGTTTGACCGCCGGCCTGCCATTTGAAAATGGGGTCGGGATTGTGCCGGCTGGTGGCCATAAATTGCAGCCCCAGGTCACCGAGTTGCCCGACTAAGCGGACCCCAGCGTTGATTTTGTCATCGACTTTATCGAAGCCAATATCGTTTCTGATGGTGAAGGGGTTGTTGATAACACTATAGGCAGTGCCAGCCTGTGGCAGTACGCTGGGTTGAAACATTTGTGCAAAGGCTTCAACTTCCCAGTTATTGTTGAGGTTATAGCTGACGCGAATACCGGGAGAGGAAATGCGCTCATCGGCATATTCTTCCGAGGCTAAATCGAGAAAAGTATGGCGACGTAAGTCCAGGCCGTTGGGTGTATCCATGACGCGAAAGAATATGGCCTCACCCCAGGCAATTTGCTGAATACCGACGCGTACCCAGAGACTGTCTTTGGAATAGTCAATATAGACGGAGGGCAGGTCGATCATAAAGTCATCGTCACAGACCTCGAAAATGCTGGCGCACTTACCGTGATGCTCGACTTTAAATTGATTGACGTCTTTGGCGCCACTTTCGACACTGACGTCGTTAAAGACATTAGCAGAATAAAAGCCCCGTACTTTGACAAAGGCTTTTACGTTTTCACTGATGCCGATACTGAAATTGACCTCGGCCCGGGTCGCCATCATGTTCCAGTCGTTGTCGTAATCAAAGTCCTGTTTAACAAAATCAGGTCCCCCAGAGGTATCGGGCAGGGTGCCTGTTACCACGGCGCTGCCGCGATTCATCGGGTTTTGGTCGTTGCTGATGCTATAGGCCATTTCCTGGCGGATAAAGCCTGATACATCGACTTCTACCGCGTGGGCAATAGGCATGGCGAGTAGGCCTGCTGAAAATATCGCTGGTAGTTTGGTGAGATTTTTTGCTTTTTTCATTGCCATATCCTTCTAAATTAATTTCTCAGTTTGGCGATTTGTTTTGAAATACACCGAATCACGAGCGAGTGATTAACTGCCAAGCTTTCGAATAGCTTGTACAGTTAGGTATTTTTCATAGGCATTTTCAGAATTAAACTGAGTTTTTATACCACCTTTGATTTTCTCGACCTGGTTAAATCGTGTAAAACGATCGGCCTGTACATCGTGGGAGTGGATGTAAGACCACGACCACTCGGGATTGCCATTGGCATCGAGGTTGGCCTTATGGCCCTGTTTTTGCTGGCTGAATCCCATTTCGAAGGAGCGCCAAATTTCACCATTTCGATCGTAGGTGACATAGGCGATGGGTACCATGTTACGGGCATCGAGCCAGATACGTTTCTTGCTGACAGGCGCTCTGGGGAAACCCGTTGGCTCTGCTTCGATAACAATGACCTCGGGGCAAAGCTGGTAACTGGCTTCGTAAAAAGTTTTCCCTTTTTTACCACCGTGTACCAGGTGCTCTTTAGACCAGTTTTCCTTGTCGCCTTGCCACATGCCGGACTGGCAACCGAGGAAAGGGCCGCGACCAACAATCTTGTGCTTGCCCCATGTCAACATCGGATCGCCTGCGGCCCAGGCATCGGAGAGAAAGAAGGTGATGCCGGGAACTAAGGGTTCAAAGCGTTGGTTTGTTGGAAAGCGCCTGACACGTTTGAATGCAGGTAAGTAGCCGAAGAGATCAGGAAACTCCCTTTGGTCGTATTTCCAGATATTTAAAAAGGAGGTACCACGGGTATCGTCAGGCGCCGTAAACCAAATGGACTGATGACGCAGTTTGTCATCAAAACCTTCTAAGTATGGGCCGCCAGGGTTGCTGACGAGTGCTGTGAAGTTTTTCTCACACCAGGCAATTTGGTATTCATATTCGATGTTGCCACTGGGGCCAATGTCATAGTCGTCAACGGCATAAATCGAGGTGTCGTGGCGACCCCAGCTAAGGGTGATATTGGCAAAGGCCTCTAGACCGTTCTGTGGTTCGATAAAGGGAAGGCCGCCAATCCACTGGTTGCTACTACCTTTGACGACGACGTTGCCGTTTTGATCAAGTTCGGCCTTGCCCTGATTGGCTAGGGTGGCCTGAAGATAATCATGGGGGAAGAGTTCAGTGGCATCGGTGGTGGTGGGCACCAGCTTAATACGGCGCCCTTGCTGGGAAACCTGTAGGTAGGCAATGGGGTCGAGGAGGTCTTTGACGATCTCTACGTTACTGGCGTCGATAGTATCGCCGTCTTTCAGCTTACCCTGGGTAAAGGCTTCAATGGAGAGTAATTCTTCGGGATAGGCTTTGGATATATCGCCAGCTTCACCAATTAGGGGCCATAGCGAGGTGAGTACACCAGCCCCCATTATGCCTTTGCTCATTTTGTCTAAAAAGAACCGGCGGCTGTAATCTACGTCGTATTTCTTAATGTGTATAGGCACGGTGGCCCTCCGCATTGCAAGTGTGAATGATGGGTTAAACAGGTTTTTCAGTGTTTTTGTTACAATTCCAGGAACGTCTGCAACTTGTTTTCCCTGTCAGCGAATGGGGCTGACAATTGCTTATGGCGGCGAACGGCGCGCAGTCTAGTGGAACTGGTCGGTTCTGTTTTGGCTGGGGTATCGTTTTGTGATGGCCTTCAAGCTATTTTGTTGAACTTGTGAGTCAGAGGGCAATTGATGCCCTTATTTCAGCCAAGTGGATGATGAGGTGTGAATTTAGATGAATATCATTCAAGTGCCTCCCCCCCCCCCCCGTTGGGCCGCTAATTTTCCGAACCTATGCCCGGATTGCGAGGCCATTCGAGATGGCTAGGCTCTATTATTTTCGTTTTGATGTTTATACGGGTGAGGGTTATGTCAATCCTGAAGATTACCCTAATAAGTCTTTTAGTGATCAGTTTGATCCCTATTCTTCGAGTGTACTTGGCTTAAAAAATGACCGTATTATCGGCTGTCAGCGAGCAACCCACTACTCCGCGTTGGGTTTGCCCGTACAGCAATTTTTGCTATCAATTTTCCGGCGCAAACAGACCTGTCTACGGTCGTTGAAATGGGGCGTTTTATGGTTGATTCACAGTGTCGGGGTAAAGCCCGGCTCGCGACATTGGGTATGTCCCTGTAACTGAGAGCCTATGTTAAGCGTGATCGTTCAGTAAAATGGCTAATCGCCTTTATGTCGGAGAAAGTCCGCAGCGCTTTTTATGAAATTGTGCCCTTTGAAAGATTGGATGAAAATCCACCGAGCAAGGAGCAACTTGAGGCGAAAACCCAGTGCCAGGGCTATTGGGATAGAGGCGACATACACCCGGTGATGGCGGAGTCATCCCGCTTCCTTTGAGACCCTTTATTAACCCCGTTAACGTTGATTATATGAATTAAGGCCCAAGACTGCTTATATTCAATGTTACTTTGTCGCTGCCCATCGAGGTTCCGGCACATAGGCATTGACCATCGCCCCACCGAGAATAAGAAAGGCAACGGAGCAAATGAAGACGGCTTCATAGCCTAACCAAACGGCCAGAAAGCCACCTAATAATGGCCCTATGGCGCCAGCCACTTCTGAACTGGAATTGGCAATAGCAATGCGTAGGGGTACGTCGTCCCGGTGGCCAAACTCCAGGGTCAAATTAATCGCCGTGCTTTGGAAACCCTGTGTTGCAGCACCAATACCGATAAAGACGAAAATATGAAGTAACAGCCCCTGGCTAAATAGTAGTAATAAGGTTGACGCAATCCATAGCCCGATAGAGGTGAGGAAGGCTAGGCGGAAGCCTCGGTGGTCTGCAATAAAGCCCCAGACAAGGTTTGAAAGGGTGCCGGAGAGGGTGAAGGCGACGGTTAATGTACCCAGGACCGCACCCGTCAAGCCCAGGGTTTGTCCAGCGTAGAGAATATAAAAAGGCATCGCCATGCGCCCCATGGTGGCCAGAGAGCGGGCCAGAAAATAATGAGTGAAGGCCGGGTCGTTACGTAGCAGGGCGGGTATGTGGGAGAGGCGTTCTTTGAGACTGACATCGGCGGCTACGGTGGGTGGCTCTGGCTCGCGCACAAAGAGCAACATGGCTAATCCGATACTGGTGAGCACAAAGGCGAGTAAAAATGTCATTGAATAGCCGAAGGGCTCAGGTGTATCACCGATTAGATAATGACCGCCCAGATAGGCGACAGCAGCAGCGGTAATACCCGCCAGGAAATTCCGCATTCCCGTCAGCCAGCCGCGCTTGTCAATCGGTATGACCTTGCTCATCAGTACATTAAAGATCACGCCCTGCATACCCTGGAAAAGTCCCAATAGGGCCAGAAACAGGTAGATGGCTAACAAGGCGGAAGAGGGGGGTAGAAGCAATCCGGCTAATGCAATGCACAGCACCATCGCACGCATACCGCCGCCGATAACAAGACCCATTGGTAAAACGCGAGTTCTGTACTCAATCAGGTTGGCACCCAATAAGGGGGTGATAGCCATACCAAGGGACTGCATGGCCAAAGCAATGCCTACAGCTACAGTGGAGCCATTGGAGAGAAGTAAGATATGGGCAGGCAGAAAGGTGGGTGCGGTAAGCAGGCGAAAGCCCGTCTGCCCAAGAAGGCCATGGGCTAGGTGGGCGGCAAAATTACGCTTGAGATTGCGTCGCACCTGAAGCTGATAATATCGTTCAGCCCGGTGGCTGGATTGCTTTTGTGTCACGGTGAGAGTGAGCCTGGTTTTGCTTGTGAGGCTACCAACAATTATATTCAAAGCTTATGTTGATATAGATGCTTATAGAGTATCGCGTTTGATGGCAGCCACGCTAATCTATTAATTCACCCTGACTTTTTAAAGCAGTACTACAGCCGAAAATCTATCTGTAGAGGGCGAATTCAATTTATCACTTAAATTCAGGTAGGTGTTTCAAGCACTCGGCCACAATTGCGTTCAACCGGCTCTTTATGCTGTTATGGTCACAAAATAAATAATAAAGAGGTTAAGCAAATGAACCAAGCCCATATTCTCGATGGCATTAAAGTTCTCGATTTCACCCAGTTTTTAGCTGGCCCTGCGGCGACTCGTTTGATGGCGGAAATGGGTGCAGACATTGTTAAAATTGAAGAGCCGACGATTGGTGATAATGCCAGACACTTCCCCTTCAAAGCTGAAGATGGCCGCAGTGGTTATTACGTGCAGCAAAATCGCGGTAAAAAATCCCTGGCCATTGATTTGAAGTCTGAGCAGGGCAAAGAAATTATCCGCAAGATGATTCCCCATTTTGATGTGCTGGTTGAAAACTTTTCAGCCGGCGTGATCGGGCGTTTAGGCTTTGGTTGGGAGGAGGTGAAGAAGCTCAACCCCAAAATGATTATGTGTTCAATTTCCACCTTTGGGCAGGAGGGGCCGTTGGCTCACTTGCCGGGCTTTGATTATATCGCCCAGGCCTATTCCGGCGTTTCGGCGATGATAGGCCCGGCTGATGGGCCGCCTTCGCTGGTTGGTCTCGCCATTGGTGATACCTCCACCGGTGTCCATGCGGCTACCGCGATTGGTTATTCGCTCTTTCACCGCGAGCGCACGGGTAAAGGCCAATACCTTGATATCTCTCTACTCGATACCTACTTCCATCACCATGAAGTCAATGTACAGGACTACAGTGCCAGCAAGGGTCAGTCCCTGCCTCGGCGTTTGGGTACCCACCACAATGTGGCGGCACCGGTGGGTATGTTTAAAGGCCGAGAGCGCTACTTTTTTATTGTCGCCTTAACGCACCAATGG
This sequence comes from Candidatus Reddybacter sp., assembly GCA_041277045.1. Lineage (GTDB taxonomy): Bacteria > Pseudomonadota > Gammaproteobacteria > Pseudomonadales > Porticoccaceae > Reddybacter. The sequence goes on from JBGFSY010000004.1 coordinate 128,856, forward strand.
CCCGGTTTCTGTGAGGCTATCAATATGCCCGAGCTACAGCAGGATCCGCGTTTTAATGATCCGGCGATTCGCATTGAAAACCGTTTTGAGCTGGCAAAAATTATTGAACAGTGGATGTCTGAGCAAATCAGTGACGATGCGGTGCAAAAAATATTAGAAGATGCCCGTATTCCCGTGGCGCCCATTTTAGAAGTCGAAGAGGCGATGGCCCATCCCCATTTGATTCAGCGTGAAACGGTGCGCACGATTACCGATCGCAGTATTGGCGAATTTCAGGTGCCGGGTATGCCGCTGCGATTTTCCGAATTTCCCGGCCATCTGCCCTTAGTGGCCCCCTATTTGGGTGAGCAAAATAGAGAAGTGCTGACAGAGTATTTGTCGTTGTCTGCTCAGGAAATAGCGGATTTGGAAAAGAGTGGCGTGCTTGGTACGGAGCGGGTGCCACAATAATAGGGAATAATGGCTGCGGGTAAAAACGCTCGTGGCTTTTTTCTTAGAGCCTTTATCTATTCGTGTCTCACGCTAGTGATCAGCGAATAATCTTTATCCATTCCCCCACTGTCGGTTCGCCACCGGGGTAATCACCATTAATTAGCCGCAGGTGGTCAACACCGTAACGGCCCAGCTTGAGGTGTTTTGAAAGCCGTGCATAAGTGGCTCCGGCTTTGGCTTTTACGTAGTAAATAGCCTGGGGGTTTTGACTTTTCATCTCACGCATGGAGCGGGGTTTGAAACTTGAGGCAATGCCGAGAAAGTCCCTGTCATAACTTTGCTGAGCTTTTGTATTGGGTTTGTCGTTAAGACTGCCATCGTTTACTTGGCCACTGAAAATATAGGCTCTTCGCCCATAATAAATCACAATTAGCCGCTGCTCTTTCGACCCGTTTTCAACGGGCACAATGCCGGTGTGGGCCTTCAGGCCATTAATAATCAGGCTTTCAGATTTTTTGATAAAGGGAATGCCGAGACTGTGTTTAATAAAGTCAGCAGGACTGTCGAGGGTTCGCGCTTTTATATCGATGATTAATGTCGCGGATTGTTTTTCGTTGCGCCCGTTAATAGAAAGCCCTTTGTCGTTGAATGCCCAGCCTTTGGGATAGTCAAATTGAAAGCGCAGTTTGTTGTGATAAAAACGGTCGGGCTGCTTTTCTTTTTGGACAGAGCTCTTGCCCCAAATCAGTCCATTGGTGGCAACACGGAAATTCCCTTTGTCGAGGTTTAGCGTTATTTTTTGGGAGGCATTTGCAAGATCTTTTGACGATGAGGCTTTTAGCATCTCACGTAGCCGTTTGTCATTGCGCGGATGAGAGGCAAACAGGCCATGATAGGTTTGTGTTTTCTTACCCGCATCAGCACTGCGTTTTTTCGTATAGCGCTCATGAGCTTTGAGCTGGCTGATAATCCCGATCATGGCATCGGGGTCATAGCCCGCGCGATTTAAAAATTTGTTGCCCAGGGCGTCGGCTTCCAGCTCCATTTCACGGCCATAACCCTTTACAGAGACTGCTGCCCACTGTGCTGTTGCTTCGCCGACATCGACGCTGCCCGTAAGTATGGCGAGCACCCCGGCGACAACGTTGGAACCGGTTTGGGCTAGTTTCTGGCTGGCGGCATGTTCAGCGGTAATGTGGGCAACTTCATGGCCGAGCACTGCGGCTAGTTGGCTCTCTGAATTCATATAGCCGAGCAGGCCGCGGTTGATATAGACATAGCCGCCCGGCGTGGCAAAGGCGTTTATGTTGGGACTGTCGAGTACAGTAAAGATGTATTTGTCATCCGGCTCATCACTGTGGCGGGCAATATTTTGCCCGACTTTATTGACGTAATCGGTGATCTTTTTATCCGTAACAACGGGGATTTGTGCGGTAACTTCGTCATACATTTCCTGACCAATTTTGGCTGCCTTCTTATCAGACATCATCAGAGTCTGTTCGGCATTGGCATGAAACGAGATGAAGATTAATACGCTCAACAATGTGCTTTTTATGAGTGCTTTTCCGAGCAGCGATGACATTAAATTAAGATGCTTCACCAGCTCTATTACCAATAAAAAAGGTGCGCAATTGCAGGCCGATACCGTCACAGGCCTGCTCCTGTACCTGGGCGACGATGGGGATGGGCAGGATGATGGCGACCATATAGGATGACCCTCGGGCCTCTACTTTTACCCGACCGCTTTCTTTAAGGGTCTGCAAATCCCAGATGATGGCCTCGTAGGTGCCAGTTTTTTCCCAGGTGGCAAAGCCGAAACAGCCGCCACCACCGGGGCCGACAGCACAACTGACTGAGCCGTCCCGGTCGGTTGTTTCGGTGCTGCCATCAATCCAGATCATATAGTGCAGACCCTGCTCCTTGAAGCGTTGAGCAATCATCGGTTCATTGAGCATTTTACTGAGACGTTTCAGGCCCAGCGGTGCAGTGCGCGGTTCAAACCAGGGGTAGAGTAAATCAACGAACTCTTTTTCAGGGATGACTGAAATATCTTTGTCGGCCTTTAACTTATCGCCAATGCAGTCGATAAAATCAGGTTCAGTTTCGTAGTCGGCATAGTGGCGTCGACCCAGCACCACAACCCGCTCACCGCTTTCAAGTGTGAGTGCCGTACCGTTTTCCCGGTATTCGTCAACGGTGGTCGTCGTGCAGGCACTCAGGGTGAGGAGCAGTGTAAGCGTAGTGATGGCCGCCAGATGTTTCATAACTTGGCGCTATCCTTTGTCTCAGCCGAGCTTGTTTGGCGATGCCGCAGCCATTGCTGTATTTCCGGTACCCGAGCAAAGCCGGTAATAAAGTGCGCGCCGGCATCACGCATAGCGACCATTGAGGCCTGTTGTAAGGCATCAGCATTCGATTTTAGAAAGCGGGTCGGGGTTTTTCCGTAGGCGGTCATAATCCAGTCGGCGAGAGGTTCACCAGTGGCTTCAAAAACCTGCAAGTTATATTTTATCCATACTTCAAAGACTTTTAGCTGCGATTCATTGGGCATGGAAATTTGCACATCTTCAACACTGGGCACCAATATCAAATCGGCTTCAGGGTTAGTTGGCATTGCAGTGGTGGTCGAGCTGTATTGAAATAAACTGTCAGCGAGCCCGGTGAATAATTCGACCTGAATCTGACCGACAGAAATACTTACCTCCGGCCCCTCCGTACTTTCAAAGCGGTGGCTGGCAAAAGCCTCATCAAAAACAACGATGGTGCGCAGTGGTAACTTGTGGGTAAGCGCTGCTGGGAAGTTGCCCTCGACCTCTACCCGGGTGGCGCAGGCACTGACAAGCAGGCTTGCTAGCACAAGGGAGCAGACGATTAAATTCCGGATATGCATTACTGCTTTGTGATCATTTTTGTTAAAGGCATTTATCGTGTCTCACTAAGGCTGCTTAAGCCGACAAAGGTTCCGCCATTGCGGTAGCTTAGCTCACGCATCAGTGCTGCGAAACGGCTCGCGGTCTCCATCCTGCCACCGGGGGCTAGAAAGTGCACGGGAAAGCCAATGGTATGAATCCGCACCCGTTGTTTTTTACGGCCGCGTTGGCGATTGCTTTGATCGACTGCCTTAAGTACTCGGTGAATAGAACCACCGGTGAAATCATCGCCAAAAACATAGAGGCTGATTTTTTTATCCGAGGCGTAAAAAGCCTGTATTGCCCGCTGAATGCCTTCAACCGGGCTGGAATTACTAAAGGGCGTCCAGTGGGCCATTTGATTAATAATCGCTCTGCGTCGCCCAGGCGTGTCGGGTAGCCACTTGCCACGATAGCTGGGGAACATGTAATCCCCCATATCGTTCATCACCTGAATGCCTTTCACCGTGGGGTGAATATCGAGAATATTAATCAGTTCTTCGCGCACTTTAGGCCAGGCGAAATCGACCATACTGCCCGATGTATCGATAATAAAAACCAGATATTCACTGTCTACGGGAATACCGCCAATTAACTGGTTGGCAGTGGGGCTACCCAGCTTTTGCAGGCGTTGCATTTCTTCGGTGAGTATTTGCTGGGCGAGAATGAGCTCATCCCGCTCCGTGGTATCGGCCTGGGAAGCAGACTGTAACTGTCGGTTAACACTGGCCAGTTGCTCACGCAGGCGAGCGATATCTTTCTCCAGATCAGATAGCTGCTCCTGCCTGCTGGTCAGTGCCTTAGTTATGAGTTGAGTCTCGCCACGCAGGCTAAATAATTGCTCCTGCAGTACTGTGACACTTTGATTTTGAGTCGTCTGGCTTTCATTCAGTGCAGTGAATTCAACGGTTTTTGCAATCAATAGCAAGAGCACAATAGCGCCAAAGCCACAGCTAATAACATCGAGAAATGAGATGCTAATCTCGACAGTTTGGCGGCGGGCTCGTTTCATCGTTTCTTCCTTCCCCGGCCTACGGCCAGTCTCGAGAGGGACTTAAAAAAGCACCGCTACTGACCAGACCCAGTTTCCAGAACAGAGCCGCAGCTGCAGGGTCGCCTTCCATGGGGAATAAAATAACATTCACCGGCACACCTTTGGGCAGGGTGTTTACCGCGCTTTCAAAAAGATTAGCCCGGGCTTTGCCCGAAACGGTGGACGTGTTGGGTTTACTTTTGCCCTGCGTGGGCAGGCCGTCGGTAATGAGGAAGATGTTATCCGGGCGCTGAGTAAATTCATTGGCCACGGCAAAGGCATTAATTAAACTGGTGCCGCCGGCGGGCAGGGTCTTTTTCAGTTGGATGATGGCGGCGTCCACGGTGATATTGTCGGCGGCATCTTGCCATTGCAGATGACTATTATTCAGCGCCGGCCTTGCTTTGGTGTTGAAGGTGTAAAGCTGGTATTGGCTGCGTGGCGGCAGTTGAGCCACCAGCCACTCAACCGTGCGCAACGCACGCTGCCATTTTGCTGACTGGCGTTTTACCGCGTCGCCCATATTGCGGCGGCGTACGACATCAATAATCGTTTCAGCCAACATGCTGGCGGAGGCATCGACCAGTATTAGCACGCGGTTGCCGCCCAGTTTGAGCCCGGTTAAATACTGTCTATCACCATCGCCGATAAACTGGCGGACATCCTGGCTGGCACCGGCGTCCTGTAACTCAGCAGTTTGTTGTTCCAGTGTTTCGACCTGCTTACGTAGCAGGGCGATTTGTCGCTTGGGGTCACTTTGGGCGCTGAGTTCTCGTCGGCTTTGTTTGACATTGTCCAGTACTCGGTCTGATAAACCCTGGGTTTCAACCAGCTTTTCTTCCAACTCGTTGAGACTGTTACGCAGCAGAGTGCGTTGTCGCTCGCCATCGGTAATATCCGCTTGTAATTGTGCGGCCTCCCACTGTGTGCCCGCGTCGCTTGCGCTAGCAGAGACAGTGGTGGGGTCGTGTTTGAGAATGAGAAAAAGTAAAGTCACCGCACCAAAACCACAGGCCATAATGTCCAGAAAGGACAGGCTAAAGGTGTTGAGCTGACGGCGTTTACGAGACATTAAGCCGCTTCAATCAGCGTCAGGGCTTGATCGGCGATAATAATCACATCGCCGCTTTGTAGGTTATGCCAATCTCCATCACAGGTGATAGCGATTGAGTGATCACTTTGTTCTAAGACGACACGCCCATTACTCAGGCTGATTTTTGCTGTGGGCTGCCCCTCCAAATTGTCAGTGGCTTGCCCATTTATTATTGGCGTGCCATCACTGAGTAATATTAAGCTTTGAGCCAGTGGGTAGGCACGATGGCCCTGCAATAGATGGCTGGGAGTGCCCTGTTGTGGCGTGGTTGTAGACGATATTTGCTTTTTGCCAGTAGACGATAAAGCAGGCAGGGCGGTAATGAAACTTAATTGAGCATTACCGTTATTGTTGTCCACGGCTGCAGTGATGGCATCACCTTGAGCCAGGCAGGCAGCGATGGTGGCGTCGGCGGCAAGGGTGACAATATTGTCGTGTCCAGCGGCTTCGAGGCTGTCGAGCACACCGGGCAGGCTGGCGAGGCGGTGACTGAGTAGTAGGCTGTCATAGGGCGTGCTGGCCAGCGCTTCAACCAGTCGTTGCCAGCGTCGTTGGTTGGCGGCAATAAATTCACTGCGCTGTATGCGCAGACGGAAATCCCCCTGGGGGGCACTGAGTTCGGTTTCGATTTCTGTCTTGGTATTGAGCTGTGCAATCCAGCCGGGTAAGCGGTCGTGTAATTGCTGTTCACCGGCGGCAGTGTGCAGGGGGTCGTAACGGTATTCGCGAATAAAGCGGTCGGCAATAAATTGCGCCCAGGTATCGTGAATCGCTTTTAAAGGAATGTCCGGATATTGGCGGGCTGTTTGTCGCTGCACCCGCTCGCCACTGTTTAACTCGCTTAATACCGTAGTGTGTAACTGAATGTCGGCGTGCAGTAACTTGCCCTTTAGCCCGGAGAGGCTGGCGGCAGCAACGGCGGCATCGACCAGACCAGCGGCATTAAACGGTGAGGCTTTTACTAGCCCGAGCAAAATGCCCAGGTGCTCCGCCGTGGTGTTGCTGGGCATGGCAAAAATCATTTGCTGGGGTTGCCCTGCATCGCTATAAAGTTGCTGTAATTGAGCATAGGCCAGATCCGCATGATGGCGGGCGTGCTGATTGCTAATGCTCAATGGAGACAGGCTGAGCTGATACCAATATTGGTTGAAACTTTGCTGGGGCTGCAGCCAGGCTTGTTGTAGTGCTTGCTGGCCGGTGATAACCCCCTGGTTTTGTAGCAGGGCATAACCGGGGCTGATGGGCGAGGTCTCAGCATGACCGGGGGCATGGCAAAGAATGCCGCTGTCGTTTAACTCAATAATCGCTGTGCTCAAATTTTACTCCCCTGTCGCTGGCTGGCGTGTTTAAGCATCGGCTAATCGGTTTTTAAATGACGCAGTAAATTTTGGTCACAGTAATTGTGAATATCCAGTACCTGTCTTTCCTGTAACAACTGTAACTGGTGCATGCAAAACATCACCACGATGCTGATAACCAGGGCGATAAAGGTTGAATTAAAAGCGACACCAAGGCTGGAGGTAACGCCGACAATATCGCCCTGTACTGCGCGGTGGGCCTGACTGAGGGCCTCGCCGATGCCGCGTACCGTGCCGATAAAACCAATGGAGGGAATGGCCCAGGCAATGTAGCGCACCATGGACAGCTCGGAGTCGAGGCGATCGGATTCGCCATCACACACATCGCTGATAGCGCTGGAGACATCCTGAATATTGCGTGTTGCGCCAAAGCGTTGTAGGCCTGCGAGCAGTGCGCGGGCCAGTAAAAACCCGCGCTGTTGCTCGGGCAGGGCCTCCAAGGGGCGGGATAATTGCCGGGCATCTTCGGGCAGTACGCGATTGCCTTCGCCGATTTGCAGCAGGGGCTGTTGCAGTAATTGTCGTTCGCCTAAGGCGCGCCGGGCTTTAAAACCCATAATGGCCGTCGACCAAATCAACAGAATAAAACAGGTTTCCTGCTCGTAATCTTTCACCACGGTGTAAAAGGAACGCTCCGCGACGGTGACCTCCCCAGCGGCTTCACGGGCCAGTTGCTCTTCCATAATGGCAGCCGCGCTGGGGCGAATCAGTGTCAGATAAATGGTGTGTACGACAATGACCGCCGCGAGCAGGGCGAATACCTGATAGAGAAACTCGCTGGAGAGCTGGCTGTTAATGTTTTTACTATTGGTGCTCATGATAGATCCAGTAGGGTTTGTCAGGGTGACAATGGGAATTAATAAAACGTATAAAGCCTTTAAATATCGATCGGAAAAGGAACGGAATAATCTTCAGAAATTGTTTCGCTAGGTTTAAAGCGAGATGTTCTTTTTGGTTTTTTAGTGGTCTGTTGAGGTGAGGGCTGTTTTTGTTCGGGGTTTGATACTTGATTATCGAGTTCTGATGACTGGCTTGTTTTAGATTTCTGTTCGGTTTCTGTTTTGTTTTCTTCTGCAAATAGTGTGTTTATTGGTAGTGCGCAGACGATAATCAAAGCCAGGTTGATAATGCGTAACAGCATGCTTTTAATACAATATTTATTATTTATTTTTATACGCATAACGTAACTATTCTCACCTTATTCAGCGTAACGCGCAATGCGAAAGCCCAAGTCATCGCGCGCGTTTTCACTGTAATCGCGGTAGGACAAACGCAATTCTGTCATGCCACTGTGTCGCCAGCTGGCACCGCGAACAATTTTAAACTGCCCTTTAATTGGGCCTACGGGGTCGCTTTCGACGCTATTAGAAGTGCTCGCCGCAATACTATAATAGTCGTTAACCCACTCGGCGACATTGCCGCCCATATCATACAGGCCATTGTTGTTGGCGAGCAGGCTGGCCACCGGGGCTGAAACGGCGAAGCCATCATTGTAGCCTCTGAGTATACGGGGGAGAATTTTTGCAGCACTTCTATCGGCGATATTACTGCTTCGTATAGAGGGTAAAAGTGCTTCACCCCAGAGGAATTTTGCCATCTTGCCTTTATGCCAGCGCGCGGCCCAGGCCCATTCGGCCTCTGTGGGCAGGCGGTAGCCGGTAGACTCAGTCGCGTAGCCGCTAATTTTGCCATCCTTTTCAATATAAAAAGGTGCTAAACCCTGTTGTTTGCTCAGCCAGTTACAGAAGCGTGCCGCATCGTCCCAGGTGACATTAACGATGGGCTGGGTTAGCTGATTGAGGGTCTTGCCATTGGCGTGGTTTGAGGTGTGTTGGCGTTGGAATTGGTGGAACTGCTGATTGGTGACCTCGGTAGGGGATAGATAAAAAGGTCGCTGCAGTTTTACTTTTCGTAGTATTTCGTTGGCGCGACGGCCCTGTTCACGGCGGGAAGCACCGAGAGTAAATGTGGTGTTGGGGCGAAACAGTTTTAATTGTTGTCCGCTGGGTGCGGCGATAGTGGCGGGGATACTGGCCGAGCGGGTTTGTGCTTGCGTCTTTAATTTTACCCGCAGCGTGCGCTCAACACCCGGCTGCGGGGTGAGTGTTACGAACTGGCTGGTGTAACCTTTTTTACGAATCTCAATGCGATGGGGGCGGGCTAATAGTTTGAAGCTTTGGTTGGCACTACCCTTTGCGATGCCATCAATATAAAGCCGGGCGTCGGTGGGTTGTGCGCTAATTTGCAGCTTGCCGAGTTTTGCTTTGAGAGTGATTTTCAGCTCGCGCTGCTCGCCGGAGGCCATACTTAGACTGTGCGTGGCGGGGTAGTAACCATCCAGATACAACTGCAACTGTTGCGGGCTGCCGGGGGGTAGTTCTATTTGCAGGGGCGTTGTTCCCAGGTAATTACCGTTGAGGGTGATACCAGCACCCGAGGGCTGGGAGCTGAATAGCAAAATCCCATCTGCTGGTTGCAGCTCAATTAAGGGCCATTCGCGTTGCTCACCGGCGGGTACGCTGAGTGTTTGTTGCCACTCTTTATAGCCGGGTAGTTTTAGACTTACTGGCTCGCCGCTTTGTAGAATGTCGACTTGCAGGGGGGTGACGCCCTGCACGCTGCTATTAACCAGCACCTGAGCACCGGTGGGTTCGGAATTGATTTGCATCTGTCCCCAGGCGGGTTGTAAGTCGATAGAGACTTGCTGGGTAATGTCCAGGCCTTCTATATCGATAGCTATACTTTGGGCAAAATAGCGCTCCGCCTGCGCCTGCAAGGTATAACTGCCTGCGGGAATATCTTGCAGGGTTGTGGGTGTCTCGCCTTGTCGGTTTTCTTGCGTGGTATTTTGCAGGCTAATTTGCACAGTTTCTGGATGGGCATTAATGGTGAGATGACCGGGCATTTTATCCAATGTCAGCGGGTAGCTTTGTTGGGCATCCTCGCTGACAAGTAATTCCTGTTCTAAATGAAAATAACCGGGGGCGCTGAGTTGTAGCTGAAATGCACCGGGGCGCATCAAATAGCGTCCACCAATGTGGAAAGAAAGGCCGTCGGAAACCTTAATAGTCGCCGTCGGTGGAGAGGGTTTTAGCTCCACCGAACGAGCTGTCAGCAAAAACCAGAGCAGGCCGGCGGCAATACACAAGAAGGCGGCAATAAGCGTTGGCGCGGGGTGTAGCTGGGGGCGTCGGTTTTTTTTAGTGCCACCGACAGGCGTAAAGTCGATGGGGCTAATAGTTGAACTGTTAGTTGGGCCGTTAATGGAGCTGTCGCTAGCGGTCTTGTCATCTTCCATTAAATGGTTTCCCTGCATTGCACAATGACCGGGGCGGTGCCGGCGCCGAGTACCGTAAATTCTACTCGCACATCACGGTAACCGGGGCGTATGCCTTCAGCGATATATTTCCCCGGCTTTAATTGTAGGGTCTTTTCGGTGAAAGAGCCGAATTTGCCCAGTTTGAAAATACTGACACGGGTGAGGTTGTCAGAGCGCAGTACCACCGTTTGTGGTTTTTGCGCGTTGGCCAGACTGTGACTCAGCGAAGTGATTTGCTGTTTCAGTCGCTGCCCCGCCTGGGCAATTTGTTTTGCATCGCCAAGGCTTAGCTGAGCCTCGCGATAGACTGCCGGACTGGCCAGACGCAGAGGCTGATCAATAAACTTTACAAGTTTGGCATCGAGCTGCTGGCGCGCAGAGCTGCGAATTTTACCCACGGTAGCTGCCGTAACCGCAGAATCACGGCTGAGGATTTTATTGTAGGTATCCAGTGCCGCTTGCCACTGCTCTTTACTTTCATCGGCTTGGGCGCTGTTGAGCAGGCGAGCAATAGCCCGTTGGGCAATTTCATTATCGACCTGCGCCAGCGCACTTTGTGCGGCATCCGACGGGGGCTTGATGGCGAGTGCCTGCTTAAAATATTTGCGTGCCGCGTTCAGTTCACCACTATGCAGTTGTTGATAACCCTGATTAATGACGGCCTGAAATTGCTCATCATCCAGTAAACGCTGCGCTTCATTTTTTCCCTGCAGCGCAGGCTCAAACAGGGCGTCGAGATTCAGGGCCTGGCCGTATTGAGCCAGTGCGGCGGCGTAACTGCCCTCAGCCTGCAGGGCTTTGCCGTGCTCGGTTGCTTTGAAGACCTCGGGTAGCGAGGCGCAACGCTGTTTGCCCTGCAAAGCCTGGGGGTGGTCTGGCGCAATCAGCAATATTTGTTCAAAGGCTTGTTGAGCGATTTCACCTTGCCCCAGATTAATAGCCGCTAAACCTTGCTCGAGTAGCACTGCAATGTGGGGCTCTCGCCCGGCTTCGAGTTTATCGAGTAGGGCTTCGGCGCTTTCATAGTGCGCAATCGCAGCCTTGAATTCGCGTTCGCGATAAAGCCGGTCGCCCTCATTGGCGGCGCTTAGCACTTTCTGGTATTCCTCAGCGGCCCATTGCTGAATATTCATGACTTCGAGAGACTGCTGTTTTTCCAGCACTCTGGCGAGAATATCCTGGGCCGTGCGGCGAGCCGTCGCGAGTTGAGTTTTCTGGAAAGGGCTCTCTTCTATAAGGGGAGGCTTGGTGACCGCACTTGTCGGTTTTTCTTCGCGAATACTGTGTTCTGCGTCTGTTGAATCGCGTTGGTAAATAATGGCGATAAACAGTAATAACACGCAGGCCAGAGCCGTCGCTATTGAGCCGTAAACCCGGCGGCGGTTTGGGCCGTTGGGTTCAGTACTTTGTGTGTCGCTGGAATTGTTAGGGGCGCTGGTGTGGGAGCCGGCTGGCTGGTTTTCTACGTAAGTAGCCGTTTGGGTGACTGGCCGGGAAAGAGGGATGTCGGCCGCTTGGATAGGCTCAAATTTTTCAGGTGAAATAGGGCCGTCAGCACTTTTACCGTTATCGTCAATATCGTTGGGCATTACTGAATAGTTTGCTCATCGGTGTCTATAGCAGTTGTTGTACCACGTTCGAGCGCGTAAATTTTTTGTAATAGTTTTTTCCACTGTTGGTACTGCGCTTGCACATTACCGCTGAGAGTAATGGTTTGATCTTCCAGTGTAACGGTGCGTGGCTCCACTTCTGCCTCCAGCGATTGGCCCAGCTCAGCCAGCGCTTCGATATGAATCTGTGCTTCACCCTTTTTCGCCAGTCCACTTTTGACCAGTAGAGCGCCACTGCCGATGGCTACTGCACCCGCAGCTCGAGTTGCACCACTATTACTGCCGGCCGCTACGATGCCGGCAATAACGGTGACAATACCGCCGATGGTTCTCTCCCGCGACTGGCGTGTCAGCCGGCGAGTGGCGAGTATTTCATCATAATTTTGCGTGCGCCAGCTTTGGTAGGGGGCTTCCATTTGCAGTGAAAAGGCATCGTAATATTCTTGGGTGGTATCGATAAATAAATAATCCCGTTCGCGAATGCGCTGTATGCGTTGCAGGATGGGGTCGTTAGTGGCGGGCAGTCGTTTAATTTTGAGCACGCCCTTGCGGTCGGCCTGAATGTGCTGGTCGAAAGCCTTGGGGCTGAAGTCTCGGGCAAAACGCAGAGTTGAAATATTGCGCAGGGTTATCGTCTGCTTGCCGCCCAGGGCCCTACGGTAGTCGACTAGGTCGTTGGTAATACGGTTAAACAAACCCTGAAAAGGGTCGCGGTGCAAGCTTTGACGCCGGTCGTAGGCGTATTTGCTGGCTTCCTGTGAGTAGCTTCTTTGGTACCACTCTTTACCGGAGGTGTCGCTGACCGTAATACCCAATTCGAGCCTCTCCCCGTCGGAATGAAGAATGATGCCTTCAATATAAACGTCGGTAATGACCTCTTTGGTCGGCAGCACACGCACCGCCCCCCAGGCTGCGGTGTCCTGAATCGTACGGGCGAGTTGATTGGCCAGATAGTGACCCTCGGCAACGCGAACCGAGGGCAGTACGATTTCGGCCTGCTTGTCGCTCAGCTCATCCAGTCCGGGGTCGAAAGCCAGTACACCCAAATCGAGAAGTTCAGCTTCGGCAATTTCTGTACGCTCTAATTGTAATGGGGTATAGGTCGTGGATTTAACCTGAATAGGCGCATTACAGGCCGTCAGCAGCAGGCTTAAAAGCAGACAGGTGGCTGTTTTAATATTGAAGGATCTGGCTGTTTTTAGAGTTTTAATAACGCGTCCTCTCCGGATCAATCTCAAATTCATTATTGGTTTTTGTACTTGCGATACTCATCCCAGAGTTTTTCGCGCAGTACGGGGTCCTTTTCTTTAAGGGCCGCTTCGCGTATTTGTCGGGCGACGATATCGTCGTCACTGCCACTTTCTATATCTTCGGGTATGCCACCGCGGCGTGTTGTCTCTAGCCCTGCAGAGCTATTGCTCCCATCTGCGCTTTCAGCATCGTTGCTACCACCAGCGCTGGCCGTACCGTCGCCGGCTTCTCCCTCTGCATTGCCGGCCTGTTGGACCTCGCCTTCGTCTTCGCCTGCATCATCGGGGAACTCGCCGTAGCCCGGTAGTCCCTCGTAAATATCGCCGTCTTCAAATAAGGAGCCTTCACCACCCGCCCCTCCTGAACCTCCGGATTCACCATCTTCATTACCGCCGCCACCGAGGCTGGCTTCAATGGCCTCGGCCTTGGCGCGTTCTTCCAGAATCATACCGTCAAACACGGCGATTGAAGCATCGAGTTCGCTGTCGAAATCGCCAATAACTTCATCATCGCTACGGGCGTCGCCCGAGGCCGAGCTAGCACCGCCTGTAACCGGACTGGACGTTTGGCTTTCTGTTTGCGATGTGCTCGACTCTGCGGTCTGACTTTGCGGTTGAGCCTGTGGCCGTGTGGGGGTGCTGGCGCTTTTGCAGCCAGTCAGAAAAAGGACAAGTAATAAACAGGAGAGTAACGCAGTACTTAATGAACGATGAGGACTGAGCTGGGAGGTAAAAGATGCGTGTTGAAACATTAGCTTCCTTAAATGACCACTAGTGTATTAAGGGTAGATGTACCGTTACATTACTGACATCGGTGGGGTTATTATCAACAAAATGGGGTCGAAAGCGAGCGTCTTTAATAGCGCCCGGCATTTTAAATTGAAGGCGATTATTGTTGTTGGGGTTTTGATCGGGAAGCCGGTTTTCTTTGATGTTTTCAATAGAGCTGCCCCAGCCTTTGGCCGAAATGTCGACATCTGCGCTGATAAACAAGCTGTTAATTGTCCCCTTATTGTTTTCCATACGTATTGCCGGTAGCAAACGTGGTGTGGCAAATAGCAGCCGATGTAAGGTTTCAGCTTGATCGGATGCCGCAATTTTGGCCTGAACTTGTTGGTAGTTAGCCATGGCCTTTGTTTGATGATTGAACAGTAAATACCAGTCAGCGAGTTCAGTCTGTGCCTGGATATTATCTGCCAGCGTCGAATTGGGGTCGGCAGCGGTTAACTCAATAATACGTTCGTGGCACACTCGGCCACGGCGAAAACTGGCGCCGGAAAGTATCCGTGTGCGTTGTGGATTGGCGGTAGCAAACCCGTCGGCACTCAAACTGTAGTGGGAACTGGTGGAAGAAGACCACTCGTCACCCTGGTGTCGAGAGAGATGAAAATTGACTAGGGCTACGCCGCGCAATAGCTCGATTTGTTCTGCAGGGTCTGAGCTGGGGCTCGTTTCACTCAATTGCAGGGCCGACACCATCAGACTGTAGGCCGACGTCAGATGGTCGATTTTGCTATCACTTCTATCAAATTGATAGGCATCAAGATGCCACATGCCGAGCTCATTCAACAGTGGAATGATGCGGGAGTCATGCTTGCCATAGGCCGCGATGTGCATGCGCAAAAGCTGGTTATAGCTCGTGGTGACAGGTTCAATATGAAGCAGTGACTTTTGGCTGTTGATAATACCGCGCAGCATCGGTGCCTGTGACAGACTATTGAGGCCACTATTGACCCGGTTAATGTGCATGGCCCGGCGCAGTGCTTTTAAAGCTTTGCCGTGTTGCCCCCTTTTTTGTAACTGCAGCCCGAGGCCGTATAGCACTTCGGAGGAGTTTTGATGATAAGGGCCTTCAGCTGCGTAGCTCTGCAGGGTGGAATAGTAGGATGCAAGTTCGGCCGGGACAGGAGAGCGTGTACTGACCGTCTCGCTGTTGTTGGTGCTGAGGTTGGGTATCGGCGCTTCTGTCTGGTGTGAAAGGTCGTCCATTTCTGCCATCGCAGCAGGATCGGCTAGAGTCTTTGGGTTAAAAGCTATCAATAATAGGGTGAATAACAGCCCTGAGAACAGGGCTGGTTTACGTTGTGTTGTTAGCAGCGTTAAAGCGCTGTTTGTCAGTTTGTTATTAATCATGGCATTTGCCGTAAACCGTTTAGGCATTACACTTTTTAGTCGACATACCTGCCGCGAACTGGCCTCTCTTTGAGTTATCGTACTCCAAAATGTTCCCTGAAAGAGGGTTTGTTCTCTTTTTACTGAATTCTTAAGAGGAACAGCATAAACCCCAATAGGTACTCTCTGTGGTTTTGGTACTCGCTTGTGATGAATAGCATATTGCGTATATAACGCTGTTTAGGCTTCTCAGCCTTTTACTGGTTTCCCCGCGTTACTGTGGCGGAGCCGCTTAGGTGTGCTGAGCACGGTTTTGTCCCGCAGATGTCTGATTTACGCAATGGCAAGAGCACTGTTGCGAGTCGTGGTACGTGGGGAGTTAAAGTAGGCTTTGGTGCTGCGGCTAAAGTCCTGGGCGAAGCAAGTCTGTATTACTGTGATTGCTGGCACCTGATTAGAGTGTGAGGGCGACCCGTTAGCGCCAGCGTTTCTCCCAGGCTAAAAATACTCGCTCGGAATACCAGTACTGGCCGTAGCTGCCGTTGTAGCGCGCTAGGGCGTCAGCCAGTCGGCCTTTTTCTCGATTTAAATAGTGCTTGAGAATGGTGCAGCCGTAGCGCAAGTTGGTATCGGTATCGGTGAGATTATCATTGGGTCTGCCGATTTCTTTTTTCCAGAAAGGCATGATTTGCATTAAACCCTGAGCGCCGACGCGAGACACGGCATAGGGGTCAAAATGGCTTTCAACTTCTATTAGTGCGAGTACGATTTCAGGCTGTAGCCCAGCGCGGGTGGCGGCACGGTGTACCTTGCGCAGGAATTCAAAGCGACGGCTTTTGTCGGGTAGAAAGCGCGCTAGGCTATTGGATTTCGCCAGCAGCCAAACTTCGGCATCGTAGCGGTCGTCAAAGCTGTCGGCCTGGCTCACCGTGTCGCGCAATATTTGTAATAATTCCGGATCATTCGCTTGTGCGCTAAATGCCGACGGCGCTACCAGCAGCGTTGTTAGCAGCAGTGCTAACAGGCTGAGGTAGTGTCGTGATTTTGTACGTTTAAGCGACGGCATTGAGCCTGCTGTACAGCGCTAATGCTACTTGATGCTTAGTCGGTGGCAAGGGTCTTAGCCAAAAAGGCATCGAGTTCAGACAGTTTGATATCTGAGCTTTCGGCGTCGCGACGGTATTTGTATTCAATAGCTTCATTTTCCAGACCTCGATCGCCAATCACCAGACGATGGGGAATACCCATTAATTCAATATCGGCGAGCATAACACCGAGTCTGGCTTTCTTTTCGTCCATCAATAGCACGTCGTGACCGGCTTCTCGCAGTTTTGTGTAGAGGGTCTCGCAGGCCTCACGCACCGCCTCGGACTTGTGGAGGTTAATGGGGACGATGGCGAGCTGGAAGGGTGCTAGCGACTCGGGCCAGATAATGCCTTTGTCGTCGTGGTTTTGTTCAATGGCCGAGGCGACGATGCGGCTGACACCGATGCCGTAACAGCCCATTAGCATGGCTTTTTCTTTACCGTTTTCGTCGAGTATTTTTGCGTTCATGGCGTCGCTGTACTTGGTGCCGAGCTGGAAAATATGCCCCACTTCAATGCCGCGTTTAATTTCCAGTGTGCCCTGGCCATCGGGGCTGGGGTCGCCGGCAACGACGTTACGGATATCTTCAATGCGCTCAGAGGCACAGTCGCGCTGCCAGTTAACACTAGTTAAATGTACGCCGTCTTTATTGGCGCCGCAGACAAAGTCGCTGAGGTGGGCGGCGCTGCGATCAATAATTATCGGAATGGTTAATCCCACGGGGCCGAGGGAGCCAACATTACAGTCGATAGCGGTGAGTACGGCCTGCTCACTGGCAAAGGTGAGTGGGCTGGCAACGCCCTCGAGTTTTTCAGCTTTAATGTCGTTCAGCTCGTGATCGCCACGCAGTACCAGTGCGATCAGGCTGCCTTCTTCCTCGCCATTAACGATGAGTGTTTTGACGATGCTGTTAGCAGTGCAGTTGAGGAAGTTAGATACTTCGTCAATGCTATGTTGACCGGGCGTGGCGACTTCAGTCATGCCTTGCGTCGCTTCAGCGCGGATGTCACTGGGGGCGATGGCCTCGGCCATTTCAACGTTGGCGGCATAGTCGCCGGTGGTAGAAAAGGCGATGTCGTCTTCGCCGGAGTCCGCCAGTACGTGGAACTCGTGGGAGACACTGCCGCCGATGCTGCCGGTGTCGGCGAGTACGGGGCGGAAGTCGAGGCCGAGGCGCTGGAAGATTTTGCAGTAAGCGGCGTGCATCACCTCGTAAGTTTCTTGCAGGCTCTCGGGTGTTGCGTGGAAAGAGTAGGCATCTTTCATAATGAATTCGCGGGCGCGCATCACCCCGAAACGGGGTCGGGTTTCATCGCGAAACTTGGTTTGAATCTGGTAGAAGTTGGCGGGCAGTTGTTTATAGCTGCGAATTTCACCGCGAATTAAATCGGTAATGATCTCTTCGTGGGTGGGGCCGAGGCAGAAGTCGCGGCCGTGGCGGTCGGCAATACGCAGTAGCTCGCCGCCATATTCTTGCCAGCGTCCCGATTCTTGCCACAGTTCAGAGGGCTGCACCACGGGCATTAAGACTTCCTGGGCCTCGGCACGATCCATTTCTTCCCGCACAATGGTTTCTACTTTACGTAGTACACGCAGGCCCAGCGGTAGCCAGGAGTAGAGGCCGGAGGCGAGCTTGCGAATCAGTCCGGCGCGAAGCATTAGCTGGTGGCTGATAACCTCGGCATCGGCTGGGGTTTCTTTCTGGGTGGCAATAAGAAAACGGCTGGCGCGCATAAGTATTTCCCGGCGTATAGCGATAGTGGTTGATGTATTTTGGCGGCTATTTTACGGTGCTGTCGACGCTGGGTACAGCACGGGAATTGGATTAGAAAGGAGGAGGTAGTGATGTTTACACTCGATGAACGTTTGCAGAAAGATACGCTGGTGGTGGGCCGCTTCGAACTGTGTCTGTTATTGCTACACCGTGATAGCAACTACCCCTGGTTTATTTTGGTGCCTCAACGCGAGGGCGTAACAGAAATTCACCACCTGTCGCCGGCTGAGCAGCAATTGCTATTGGCTGAATCGACCCTGGTGGCAGAGGCTTTGGCGTCGCTGTTTTTACCGGATAAGCTGAATATCGCCATGCTCGGTAATATCGTTGCGCAGTTACATATTCATCATGTCGCTCGCTTTAAAACGGATGTTAGTTGGCCGGGGCCAATTTGGGGGGCGGCACCGGCGGGGGAGTACGAGGCCGCAGTGCTACAGCAAAGGCTTGAGAGTATGCGCAATGCTCTGTCGGGGAAGATTGCGATAGATGCTGATTAGAGCTGAGCTGTAGCGCCAGGGTGCCCCATCGCAATATGCTGAATTAAAAGCTTAGGATTAAAAACCCAGAATTAAAAAAGCCCCTTATGAGGGGCTTTTTAGATGATCAGGCTTTACCCAAAGTAAGCGTGCCCGAACTAGTTCGCCATATCTTTCAAGCCTTTTAGTGCCGTCACTTTAACAGCAGTGCTGGCGGGCTTAGCGGCGAAAGTTGTCTCTTCGCCAGTGAAGGGGTTGATACCTTTACGAGCACGACGCGCTGGCTTTTTAACCGTTTTGATCTTCAGTAGACCGGGTAGGGTGAACTCACCAACGGCACGCTTTTTAATGTGGCGCTCAATCACAATACCCAGCTCGTCGAGTACGGCGCCGACCTGCTTGCGAGATAACTCTGTTTTCTCTGAGAGTTCATTGAGAAGTTGTGTTTTGGTGTAGCGTTCAGAGACGGCGACAACTTTGCGAACAGGTGCTGCTTTCGCGGGAGCTTTCTTTGCAGGAGCTTTCTTTTTGGCAGGAGATTTTTTGGCGGCCATAATGTTTCCCTTACGTTTATTGTTTGATGAGTTTTCAGCGTGGAGGGCCTGACTACATCAAGCAAAAAATTTATGGCCCCTCGGCAAGCAATGTATATAGTATCTGTTCGGTTCAGGCAACAGAAAACCCTATAAAATAGCGTTTTTTAACAAAAAACATGACTTCCGTTACTTTCTTCTGCCATTGCTAGAAAGTGCGGGGCGATTGGTGACTTTAAGCAACTTGCCTAGCTGGGGTATAATGCGCGCCTTTTTTGGACCAGCCTCTCTTGGATTATTGCTTTCTAGATGCTCGGTTGTCAGCTATTTCGTCGTCATGCGGCAAGTAGTTGTGATCGCCGTGTCCGGCTTGTGAAGTGGAGTAAATAGACGATGCCAATTTATGAATACCAATGTGAGTCCTGCAAAGAGGCCCACGAGGCCCTGCAAAAGCTCAGCGATGCCCTGTTAACCGAATGCCCCAACTGTGGTGAACAGGCTTTAAAGAAGCAGGTGACCGCCAGTGCCTTTCGACTCAGCGGTAGTGGCTGGTATGAGACCGATTTTAAAACCGGTGACAAAAAGAAAAATCTGGCGGGTGGTGGCCCCTCTCAAGGTGACTCTAAAGCTAGCTCGAAATCTGGCGACAGCGGCAGTTCAAAAAAGGCCGCTAGCTCGGAGGGTGGCAAAAAATCGGCATCAAGCAACAGCTAAGGACACTTGAATAAGCTGCTGATAGCGGGTTTTCAAATTACGCCTTCCCCATCATTTAATTTACAGATTGATATTTAGGAAAAGAGACATTATGCGTTCGAGCTATTGCGGTTTACTCGATACTACTTTCTTGGACCAAGAGGTCACTTTATGTGGCTGGGTTGATCGTCGTCGCGACCATGGCGGTGTGATTTTTATCGACCTGCGTGACCGCGAGGGCATTGTGCAGATCGTCTGCGACCCGGACAGCGGTGAGCACTTTAATACTGCCGACAGTGTGCGCGGTGAGTATGTGCTGAAAATTACTGGGCGGGTGCGAGCGCGTAGTGCTGAAACTATCAATCCGCAAATGAAGACCGGTGAAATTGAGATTTATGCCACCGATGTAGAGGTGCTCAATGCCTCTGAAACACCACCCTTTCAGCTCGACGAGCACACCAAGGTGGGTGAAGAGGTGCGCCTGTTGCATCGCTTTCTCGATCTGCGTCGCCCGGAGATGCAGTCTCACTTGTACTTCCGCTCCAAGGTCACTTCGGCGCTGCGCAACTTTCTCGACGACTCGGGCTTTCTCGATATTGAAACGCCGATCCTGACTCGTGCCACCCCTGAAGGTGCTCGCGACTACTTGGTGCCGAGTCGCACCCACGAGGGTAAGTTCTTTGCCTTGCCCCAGTCGCCCCAGCTCTTTAAGCAGTTGTTAATGGTCTCGGGTTTTGACCGTTACTACCAGGTGGCAAAATGTTTCCGTGACGAGGATCTTCGTGCCGACCGTCAGCCCGAGTTTACCCAGATCGATATCGAGGCCTCCTTCGTCAACGATGAAGATATTATGGCGATCTCGGAAAAGATGATTAGCCAAGTGTTTTCGGCGCTGCACAAGGTCGAGTTGGGTACTTTTCCGGTGATGACCTACGCCGAAGCGATGCATCGCTTTGGTAGTGATAAGCCCGATTTGCGCATTCCCCTCGAGCTGGTTGAAGTCAAAGATTTGATGAAGGATGTCGATTTCAAGGTGTTCTCGGCTCCGGCCAACGACCCCGCTGGTCGTGTTACCGCGTTGAAAGTACCGGGTGGCAATTCACTCAGTCGCAAAAAGATTGATGGTTATACCAAGTTCGTCAGCATCTACGGCGCCCGTGGCCTGGCTTATATCAAGGTCAACGACAAAACGGATATTGAAGAGGGTCTGCAATCGCCGATCGTTAAATTCCTGCCCAACGAGGTGCGCCAGCAATTGCTCGACCGCTTGCAGGCAGAAGACGGCGACCTGATTTTCTTCGGTGCCGACCAAGGCAAGATTGTTTCTGAAGCACTGGGGGCACTGCGCTGTAAGCTCGGTGCCGACCTCGAGCTATACACCTGCGAATGGGCGCCGCTGTGGGTGATTGACTTTCCGATGTTTGAAAAAACCGATAGCGGTAGTTGGACGCCCTTGCACCACCCCTTTACACAGCCCTCCTGTACGGTTGACGAATTGCTCGCCGATCCGGGTGCGGCACTGTCAAAAGCCTATGACATGGTGCTGAATGGTACGGAGCTGGGCGGTGGTTCGGTGCGTATCCACGACAGCGCGATGCAGAAAGCGGTTTTTGAAGTGCTGGCCATTAATGAAGAGGACCAGAGAGAGAAGTTTGGTTTCTTGCTCGAGGCGCTGAAATACGGTTGCCCCCCTCATGCGGGTGTCGCCTTTGGTCTCGACCGTCTGATTATGTTGATGGTGGGTGCGGCGTCGATACGTGACGTTATCGCCTTCCCGAAAACCCAGTCGGCGCAATGCTTGATGACAGATGCGCCGGGCCTGGTGGATAGCAAACAGTTGCGCGAGTTGAATATTCGCTTGCGAGAAAAAACCAAAAGCGAAAAAAGCGAGTAGGGATACCTTATGGCCGGTCACAGTAAGTGGGCAAATATCAAACATCGCAAAGCGGCACAGGACGCCAAGCGAGGTAAGGTTTTTACCAAGTTAATTCGTGAGTTAGTGGTGGCGGCAAAAGCCGGTGGCCCCAACCCCGATGACAACCCACGTCTGCGAGCCGCCGTCGATAAAGCCCTCGGCGCCAATATGAAAAAGGACACCGTTGACAAGGCGATTGCCCGTGGTGCCGGTACCGGTGAGGGTGAAAATTACGAAGAAGTCACCTACGAAGGCTACGGCCACGGAGGTATCGCCGTACTTGTTGAATGTCTGACCGACAACCGCAATCGCACCGTGGGTGATGTGCGCCATGCCTTTACCAAGCGCAGCGGTAATCTGGGCACCGATGGTTCGGTCGCCTATTTATTCACCCGGACCGGACAGATTAGTTATGCGCCGGGTGGCGATGAAGAGCAAATTATGGACGCGGCTCTGGAGCTGGGTGCCGATGATGTCGTCACTCACGATGATGGCTCTATCGACGTGATGACAGCCTGGGAAGACTTTCTCACCGTTAAGGCCGGTCTTATCGAAGCGGGGCTTGAGCCTGAAGACGCCGAAGTGACCATGATTGCCTCTCTCATGGTCGACCTGGATAAAAACGGGGCCGAAAAAGTTATCGCTCTGGTCGATAGTTTAGAAGACCTCGACGACGTACAAAATGTTTACACCAATGCCGATATTTCCACCGAAGTGCTTGAGCAGCTCAGTGAGTAACGCTGAAGCCCTTTATTTTTTTAACGAGTAGTCATACTTATCAATGAAAGGAACATGAAGATGAAAGTCATTAAGCAAACTGCAGAATACACTGTTAGCCAAAAGCGTTCGGGCCGTTACGCCGTTACCGCCGCCGATGGCAGCGCTATTAACGCCGAAGAAAAAACCAAAATTTTATTGGCTGAAGAGCTGATTAAGCTGACTGAGCCTAAGGCAGTAGAGCCTGAAGTTGAAGAAGCACCTGCCGAAGAAGCCGCTGCTGAATAAGCGCTTAGCTTAAGCGGTAGTTGAAAGGGCGGCGTGAGCTGCCCTTTTTTATTGCGCCGATTATGTTGATCTTGGAAATCCCCAGTAAAAACCCGGTTTGGCTTGACGGGCATTGCCTCCATTGCAACACTTGCGCATCAGACAATACGAGCGGATAGATGACACGAATACTTGGCATTGACCCCGGCTCACGGCGCACCGGTTTCGGCCTTATCGATGCTGTTGGCAGCAAGATTCAGTATGTGTCTAGCGGTGTTATACGTTTGCCGACAGGCGAATTGCCGGCACGTTTAAAAGTGATTTTTGAAAATGTCAGCGAGTTGATCGGTGAATATCAGCCGGTGGAAATGGCCATTGAAGATGTGTTTTTTGCTCGCGACCCACGTGCCGCTTTAAAACTGGGGCAGGCCCGAGGCGCTGCCATCGTTGCCGGGGTGACAGCAGAGCTGCCTGTGGCAGAATACAGTGCGAAAACGGTTAAGCAGGCAGTGGTCGGCAATGGCGGGGCGAAGAAAGACCAGGTGCAGCAAATGATTATGCGCCTCTTAAAATTGCCGGCTCCTCCTCAGGAGGATGCCGCCGATGCTCTGGCCGTTGCCATTTGTCACGCTCATAGCATGACGCATCAGTTAGCGGTAAAAGGGGTGACGGGTTATGCCCGAGGGCGGCTAAAATAATTCGCTAAAATTAAGGCTTTAAACTCGCAGATATCGATAGAACTACCCGAGGTAGTCATCAGTGGAAACAAAATGATCGGACGAATACGCGGCACCCTACTCGAGAAACAGGCGCCATATTTACTGCTCGACGTGCAGGGTGTGGGCTATGAAATACAGGCCTCCTTAACGACCTTTTTCGAGCTGCCCGATATTGATCAACCCGCGACCTTGCACACCCACTTTGTGGTGCGTGAAGATGCCCAGCTACTTTATGGTTTTAGCAGTCTCGCCGAGCGCCAGTTATTTCGCGAGCTGATTAAGGTCAACGGTGTGGGCCCAAAAATGGCGCTGGCGATTTTGTCGGGTATGAATGCGGCCGAGTTTGTTCATTGTGTGAAGAGTAAAGATATTGCCACCCTGGTGCGCCTGCCCGGTGTCGGCAAAAAAACCGCCGAACGTTTGGTGGTCGAAATGCATGATCGGGTCGAGAAATGGGCGCTTGCCAGTGATACGGCTGTCGCTAGCCCGCAGGGTAGTGGCGCGGTAGAAGAGGCGGAGAGCGCATTGATCTCCCTTGGCTATAAAGAACCTGAAGCCGCGAAAATGATTGCCGCTGTTAGCAGTGGCAATAAAGAAGCAAGCAGTGCTGAGTTGATTCGCGCAGCATTAAAAAATAAAGCCGCTAAATAATAAGTTGGCTAGCAGTTGCAGATAAAATACATTTATTGAACACGGGAAACACAGAGCTGAAATGATAGAGATAGACCGCCTGGTTGCGGCAGAACCCATATTAGTCGAAGAACGCATGGACAGGGCCATTCGCCCCGAGAAGCTCAGCGATTATATTGGCCAGCAAGTGGTGCGCGAGCAAATGGATATTTTTATTCGCGCCGCTCAGGGTCGTGGTGAGCCCCTCGATCACACCTTAGTCTTTGGCCCGCCGGGTTTGGGTAAAACCACCCTGGCCAATATTATTGCCAATGAAATGGCGACCAGTCTGAAATCAACCTCTGGCCCGGTGCTCGAAAAGGCCGGTGATCTGGCGGCGATTATGACCAGCCTTGAACCCGGCGACGTGCTGTTTATCGACGAAATTCACCGCCTCAGTCCGGTGATTGAAGAAATTCTCTATCCGGCGATGGAGGACTTTCAACTCGACATTATGATCGGCGAAGGCCCGGCGGCCCGCTCCATTAAACTCGATTTACCTCCTTTTACACTGGTCGGTGCAACGACGCGGGCGGGCTTGCTGACCTCACCACTGCGCGACCGTTTCGGCATTGTGCAGCGTCTTGAGTTTTATTCGGTCGATGAGCTGGCCACGATTGTTAGCCGCGCCGCCAATATTCTCGGTGTGACTCTGGAGCTCGATGGTGCGATAGAAGTGGCCCGCCGCTCTCGCGGTACACCGCGCATTGCTAATCGCCTGCTGCGCCGGGTGCGCGATTACGCCGAGGTAAAGTCCGATGGTCGTATTAGTGCCTCTGTCGCCGATGCAGCCCTGTCGATGCTCAATATCGATCAGCTCGGACTCGACCATATGGACAGACGCTTGCTACTCAGTGTGATGGAAAAGTTTGATGGCGGCCCGGTCGGTGTCGATAGCCTCGCGGCGACGATTAGCGAAGAGCGCGGCACCATCGAAGATGTGGTTGAGCCCTACCTGATTCAGCAGGGTTATTTAATGCGCACCACTCGGGGGCGAGTCGTCACCCGTCAGTGCTACGAGCACTTCGGTTTCAAAATGCCGAAGGCGCTGCTTGAATTGCAGCAGGACGAGGGCGGCGACGCATGACCGAATTCCGCCTACCGATCCGCGTTTATATCGAAGATACCGATGCTCAGGGCATTGTCTACTACGTTAACTATCTTAAATTTATGGAGCGTGCCCGCTCTGAGTGGCTGCGCAGTTACGGTTTTGATCGTCCGGCCTTTGGCAATGAAGGGCAAATTTTCGTTGTTCATTCCCTGACGACGAATTACCGCAAGCCGGCAAAACTTGATGATGAGATTGTTGCCACGGCTAAAGCCACCGCTTATGGCAAGGCGTATTTCGTGGTGGAACAAAAAGTTTACCGTGGCGATGAACTACTTTGCGAAGGAAGCATCAAAGTAGCTTGTGTTAATCAGGCCAGCGGCCGGCCGACGGCAATGCCGCAAGAAATGATAGAAAAAATATTTAGCCATTCGTGTAAATAAGCCCAAATAAAAGTGGAGTGATGCGTGCCCGAACAACAACTTTCTATACTCTCTCTGGTGATAGGGGCCAGCGTGCCCGTACAGCTGGTGATGTTTATTCTATTAATTGCCTCTATGGTTTCCTGGCTGATGATTGGCCAGCGCTGGTGGTATCTGCGCGAAATGGGCGGTGGTTTTAAAGCCTTTGAAACGACCTTTTGGTCGGGTATCGATCTCAACGAATTGTTCCGCGATGGTAGTTTACGTCTCAGTGAAAACGAAGCGGTCGACGGCGTTGAAAATGTTTTCCGCTCCGGTTTCAGAGAGTTTAATCGGCTGACGAAAAACGAAGGCACCGATCCCGATGCAGTGATGGAGGGTACCGAGCGGGCGATGCGGGTGGCGCTATCTCGCGAGGAAGAAAAGCTCAATACCCATTTGCCCTTTCTCGCCAGCGTCGCCTCCGTGAGCCCTTACATCGGTTTATTCGGCACGGTGTGGGGCATCATGCAATCGTTTCGCGGTTTGGCGACCATGCAGCAGGCAACACTCGCCGTGGTGGCGCCGGGTATTTCCGAGGCCCTGATTGCCACGGCCATGGGCCTGTTTGCGGCAATACCGGCAGTGCTGGCCTACAATCGTTTCTCGGCCGATGCCGACGCTCTCTATAGTCGCTACGATACTTTCTCTGACGAGTTCACCAGCATTCTCCACCGTCGCGTTCACAGCGGATAGTCTGATGACACGGAAGATCACCAAGCGGCGTTTTGTCGCAGAAATTAATGTCGTGCCCTACATCGACGTCATGTTGGTGCTACTCATTGTGTTTATGGTGACGGCACCGCTGTTAATGCAGGGTGTAAAAGTTGACTTGCCCCAGGCGCCATCCAGCCCTCTCGATGATAAAGACAAAGAGCCGTTAATCGTTTCGGTTAAGGCCGATGGTAGCTACTACCTCGATCTGGGCAGCGGTAAAAATCGCCAGGAACCTTTGCCAGAAATTGTCGACAAAGTCGCCAAGGTGCTGCGTCAGAAGCCCGATACACCGGTTCTCGTCTGGGGCGATGCCCGCGTTGATTACGGTGTGGTGGTCAGTTTGATGACCCAGCTACAGGCTGCCGGAGCACCGAGTGTCGGTTTGGTGACGGAACCACCTACTTCGACACGTTGATGCGAATTAGTAAAGATCTGAAGAAGTTTGGCATTTATAGCCTGGCGGGCCTGTTCAGTTTGGCCCTGCATGCCTTTGTCGTTTTTTTATTGTTGGTGGGCTGGACAGAAAAAAACACAGTCCATAAACCGAAGCGGCCGAACTTTGTGCAGGCCACTTTGGTACAAATGGCACCGAGGGCGAAAGCTCAGGATAAGCAAGCTGCGAATAAAAAGGCAAAGGCAGCAGCAAAAAAGAGGGCAGAAAAGCAGCGTAAAGAAAAAGCCCACAAGAAAAAGGCTGCGCAACGTAAAAAAGCTGAACGTAAAAAGGCTGAACAGAAAAAAGCCCGAGACGAAAAAATTCGTCGTGATAAAGCGTGGAAGAAAAAACAGGCTGAGGAGACGGCGCGCAAAGTAGTCGCACAGAAAAAAGCGGAACAGGAAAGACAAGCTCAAGAAGCCGAGCGCCAGGAAGAGCTACAGCGCCAGGCGCGAGCGCAAGCGCTGGCTAGTGCTCTGGATAACGAGGATGAGTTTCTCGCTGACGAAGAAAATGTACAGCTGGCGCAAAGCTACACGACTTATATTCAGCAGCGAATTATTGCCAACTGGACTCGCCCCCTCAGTGCACGGCGCAATATGGAGGTGATTTTGGTTGTTAAGTTGGTGCCTACCGGACAGGTGGTTGGTGTGTCAGTGCTGAAATCGAGCGGTGACGACGCCTTTGATTTGTCAGCGCTACAGGCGGTAAAGAAAGTCGGGCGCTTTGATAAATTACAGCAGCTTTCACAACAATCACCAGCAGCATTTGAAGAAAATTTTCGCCAGTTTCAGTTAGTTTATCGCCCCGATGATTTGCGGCTTTAGTATTTTACTGGTCGATTATTTGATTTATTAGTGACTTGGTTTTTCAGAGGTAAACAGTGTTAAAAAGAGTTAGTCGAATTGTTTTTCTGATCGTTCTTATGCCTCTTTCGGCACGGGCTGAGCTGAGCATAGAAATTACTAGCGGTGTTGATAATCCAACCAGCATAGCCATTTCGCCCATTATGATGAAGGGTGCCCCCCTGGCCGAGGATATTAGCGCCATTGTCGGCGCTGATCTGGACAGGAGCGGCCTGTTCAGCGCTATGCCTCGAGCCAATATGCTATCTAACCCCCGCACTTTGTCCGAAGTGTATTACCGCGACTGGCGTATTGTCGGTATGCAGTATTTAGTGGTGGGCAGTGTAATACGCCAGAGTGATGGTCAGCTGAGTGCTACCTTTAGCCTGGTCGAAGTTGCCGGTGAGCGCGTCTTGTTTACCCATGTGGCGAAGGGCCGCGATAGCCAGTTGCGCGATATCGCTCATTATATAAGCGATAAAGTGTTTTACACCATCACCGGTATTAAAGGCGCTTTTTCGACCCGCCTGGCTTATGTCACGGCCATTAATGAGGGTGGACGGCAGGTTTTTCGGCTGATGGTGTCCGATGCCGATGGCGCTCGCGAGCGACTAATGCTGAAATCGAAAGAACCGATTATGTCGCCAGCCTGGTCACCGGACGCTAAAGAATTGGCTTATGTGTCTTTCGAGACGGGTCGCCCGGCCATCTTTCGCCAGCGTCTCGACAACGCTAAGCGAGAGCAATTAACAAATTTTAAAGGCTTAAATGGTGCGCCCGCCTGGTCGCCCGATGGCAAGAGTATGGCGCTGGTGCTGTCCAAAGACGGCAATCCAGAAATTTATCTTTATCGCTTTGCAACCAAGACCTTTACCCGGCTGACACGCCACTTTTCAATTGATACCGAGCCGAACTGGATGAGTGACGGCAAGTCGCTTATTTTCACCTCTGACCGGGGCGGCTCGCCGCAAATCTATAAATTAAATATCATTAGTCGCAAGATAGAGCGCCTCACCTTCAATGGCTCATACAACGCTCGGCCTCGCTTGGCGGCGGATGACCGCACTTTGGTGATGGTACATCGCTCTCAGGGCATTTTTCATATTGCCTCGCAGGATTTAGTGACCGGCGATTTGCGCGTTTTGACTCAGACTCGCCTCGATGAATCGCCCACCGTGGCGCCCAATGGGGCAATGTTGATGTACGCCACCAAGCGCGGTAACAAGGGCGTGCTGGCGGCAGTGTCGATTGATGCGGGTAGTCGGTTTTTGTTGCCCTCGCGACGCGGTGATGTTCGTGAGCCTGCATGGTCGCCCTTTTAAAGAGAATCGTTTAAAGTACCCCACGTTCGTCTGTTCACGTCTACTAGGAATATATTATGAAGTTTGAAACACTGAAGCCCATTCTGGCTTGCGCCATATTGTCGAGTTTTTTGGTTGGCTGTTCTAGTGCACCATCATCCTCATCAAATGGTACTGATGGCGGCTCTTCCACAATGTCTAGTGATGGTGGAGTGTCAACGGGTAGCGTTGATGGTGGTGGTATCAGTGGTAGCGATATCGATGTTGATGGTGGTATTGAAACCGTATTTTATTTCGACTTTGATAAGTCCACATTGAAGCCTGAATCTCTCGCGGCCTTACGCATTCATGCGCAACGCTTGATAGCAAACCCCGCTAGTGTTCGCCTGGAAGGGCACGCTGATGAGCGTGGTACTCGTGAATACAACATGGCATTGGGTGAGCGCCGCGGTAGCGCCGTGCAAGAATTTCTGGTTTTACAGGGTGTGGATGCCAGTTTACTCGAAGTTATCAGCTATGGTGAAGAGCGTCCCGCTTCATTGGACAGCACTGATAGCAGCTGGTCATTGAATCGCCGCGTTGAGATTAAATAGACGCGACGGATTAAATCCCGCTATTGATGACAGCTCATCAAAGCGGGGTATTTCAGTATTGAATCAACAGATAGGCGCATTGTGAAATTGAACGCAGGTCCCATCATGGTGGCCAGCCTGGTGCTGGCCTGTCTTGCTCTTCCGGCTCGTGCAGCCGCACCGGTTACCGAAATCAGCGGTATACGGGGGGCGAATCAGGCAGAGATTAGGGCTACGGTTCAGCCGACGGCTGCGGCCTCTCCTCAAATGAATACTTATTATCTGCTGCAAAGCTTGCGCGATGAGCTGCGCGTATTGCGCGGTATGCTGGAGGAGCAGGGCCATACAATACGGCAACTGAAACAGCGCCAGGTTGATGATTATCTCGATCTTGATCGTCGTGTTAGCGGGTTAACAAGGGGTAGTGTGAGCGCCCAGGCTCAGCCACCCTCCGGATCTTCGAGCAATACCATAAAGGCGCCTACGACATCTTCTAGCGTGTCTGCGGGTATAAGTAATACTGATAGTGCTGAAAAAGCTGCATATGAGAAGGCCTACGGCGTATTAAAGTCGGGAGAGATTGAACCGGCAAAGC
This sequence comes from Candidatus Reddybacter sp., assembly GCA_041277045.1. Taxonomy (GTDB): domain Bacteria; phylum Pseudomonadota; class Gammaproteobacteria; order Pseudomonadales; family Porticoccaceae; genus Reddybacter. The sequence goes on from JBGFSY010000004.1 coordinate 158,796, forward strand.
AGGCCTTTAATGCCTATCTCGCCAAATACCCCAAAGGGCGCCATGTCCCTAATGGTCAGTATTGGCTGGGTGAAATATATATGCTCGACAACCAGTTAAAAGAGGCGGGTGAAGCCTTCGTCGTTGTTGTTGAGAAGTACCCGGCGCATCGTAAAATGCTGGATGCCAGTTATAAACTCGGTAAGGTTTATCACTTGCAGGGCAAGAATGAAAAAGCCAAAGTTATCCTAACGCGTGTCGCCGCTACCAAGAGTAGTGCCGGCAAGTTAGCGGGTGATTACCTCAAGGCCAATTTCTAGACCTCGCTCTTATCATCGGGCACTGCTCCCTCGATTCCGGTAAACTCCCCGCGTTAATTACCAGCATGCTGTGCGGCGTCAATGTCCGACCAGTATCGGATCAGAGTCAGGATCAGCGATGTCAGAAGCCACACTTCGTCTTACCGAAATATTCTATTCCCTACAGGGGGAAACCACGACTAGTGGTTTGCCGACGGTCTTTGTGCGCCTGACGGGTTGCCCCCTGCGTTGTCACTACTGCGATACGGAATATGCTTTCTTTGGGGGTGAGAAATACCCCTTAAGCCAGGTGCTTGAACAGGTAAAAGGCTATCAGCCGAACTACGTGACGGTGACCGGAGGCGAGCCGCTGGCTCAGCCCAATTGCCTGCCCTTGCTTAAAGAGTTATGTGATGCGGGCTATCGAGTGTCGTTGGAAACCAGCGGTGCTTTGCCGATTGCTGATGTTGATAAGAGAGTGGTTGTTATTCTCGATTTAAAAACACCAGCTTCTGGCGAGGCGGGGCGCAATTTGTGGGAGAACCTTCCCCACTTGAAAAATGGCGACGAAATTAAGTTTGTAATTTGTGATCGTGCTGACTACGAATGGGTGCGTCTCAAGCTCGACCAATATCAATTAAACGATGGTCGCTTTGAACTCTTGTTTTCGCCCAGTCAGGGGCAGCTAGAGCCCGCTCAGCTGGCAGAGTGGATTATTGAAGATAACTTGCCCGTACGCCTGCAAATGCAGCTTCACAAGCAGCTCTGGGGCGATAAGCCCGGCACCTGATATTTCCGTTCATTGACACCGGTTGATAGAGAGAAACGACCACCATGACGACAAAAAACAAAGCGGTAGTACTGGTATCTGGCGGCCTCGATTCGGCCACAGTGCTCGCCATGGCGATGGCAGAGGGCTATGAGTGTTATGCGCTCGCCTTCGATTATGGTCAGCGCCACCGAGCAGAGCTGGCTGCCTCGCGCGACATCAGTGCCGCCCTCGGTTGTAAAGCCCATAAAGTGGTCGCCCTCGACCTGCGAGCCATCGGTGGTTCCGCGTTGACCGATGACAGCATAGCCGTGCCGGAGGAAGAGGCAGAGGGCATCCCAGTGACCTATGTGCCAGCGCGCAATACGGTTTTCCTGTCGCTGGCTTTGGGTTGGGCTGAAGTGCTTGGCGCCAACTCGATTCACATCGGTGTTAATGCTGTCGATTACTCTGGTTATCCAGACTGTCGCCCCGAGTTTATTGCCGCCTTTGAGGCCGTTGCCAATCTGGCCACTCAGGTGGGCGTGGAAGGGCAGAGGATGCGCATCCACACGCCGCTGATGTCCCTTAGCAAGGGCGAGATTATTCGCCGTGGCATGGCTCTGGGTGTCGATTACGGACAGACTGTTTCCTGCTATCAGGCCACTGACAATGGCCTTGCCTGCGGTGTGTGCGACAGTTGCCGATTGAGGGCAGAAGGCTTTTTGGCGGCTGCTGTCCCCGATCCAACAAAATATGCCTAAAATGACAAATTACGCTTGACCTTTTTTTTCTGACAAGTAAGATGTGCGCCTCCTCTGAGGGCCGTTAGCTCAGTTGGTAGAGCAGTTGGCTTTTAACCAATTGGTCCTGGGTTCGAATCCCGGACGGCCCACCATTTTCTTCTGTAGTTTCAATAAGTTGTCGCCCTTGTTTGATAGGGTCTCGCACCCTTCGCCCCATAGATGCTGTTTTGCCCCAATCATTTTCGAAAAGGTGTCATTTTTTCGGGTTTGCGGCGATAGACGGCATCGGTTGTCGCCTTGTTGATATGCCTCCTTAGTTTTGCCGCATCTTCCAGCGTTTCAGTGTCTGATGCTGTTTTGGCACAAATATCGTGCTCGGTGAATTTCTTTTTTAGATCGGTTTCTGCCAGGGCTTTTTTCATTGAACGCGCCCATGCCGTCTGGAATCCACTCGCCTTGCCATCCTCTTTTAAATAGGGCTCGCCCAGGCTGGTGCAAAACAGGTGTCCCGACAGCACTTTTAGGTGCTCCCGCCGCCACGTCAGAACATCATCGATCAGCTCTTTCAGCCCGGTACTGTTCCCGTCTTTGTCGAAAAACATATAGTCTTTCTTTTTGGCCTTGATGTTTTTTTTGATCTTTGTTCTTTTGGGAATACGCAGGCGGTCGCTGCCTATATCGGACAGCTTAATCGCTAGGACCATGCACTGATCAATGCCTAGGGCGTATTTGAGCGGCACATAGACCTTCAGCATGGGCGATGCCACGGAGAGGAAAGCGTCAAACTCCCAATCTTCGATATACCTATCACGGGGCGGCAGGGCAATTTTTTTCATCTTGCCGATAATGGGGTGCTCGCGCAGCCCTGGCGTACCCCATTCGAAGCACTTGGTGAACAGGTGTGATAGCACCTCAATATCGAGATTGGCTTTTTTGGGGCTTTCGGCGGAGGCACACCGGTCGCGATACTGGAAAGCATGGTGTGTTTCCCACTCTGTCGCCGACTCGCGGCATAAAATTGGTTTTTCTTACCGTGCCATTTCCATGTTGACTAATGACTAGAATATTCATGATTTTTCCCTGCTTATTGCGCTGTTATGTGTAAAAGCGCCCAATAGCAGCTATCGCAAAATAAATGACAGCAAACACTATCGCCACCTCCCATCTTGCCCGGCTTTTCCCGTGGCGGTAGCCGTCCCAGTAGTCCGGTCTTGCCCCGGCTGGCTATCGTCATAGGGCGTACAGATAACGCACAGGGCGGGTTTGCTGTGCGGTGCCGTCCTTTGCGGATACACCACAGCGGCTTTGCGCCGGGTCGCGTGGGGAGGCAGGGGCTGGCGGTTACTGTGGGTCATGGTTGTCCTGGGCGGTGTCGCCCCAGCCTGTGCCTGGCGCAGCTTTTCAATAAACAGATGGCTACAGGCACTTTTGACCTTAATGCCGTCCAGTTCTTTTAGCACGGCGGTGACTTCGGAGGGGTTGAAGGCGACGACGATCTGCTGGGGGCGGCTCATTGGCCGAACACCAGGGCAAAACTGCGCTGTAGGTCGATGCCGCCCCCGCGAGTGCTGGGTGGCACGATGGGCCGGCTAGCCAGGGCGACACCGCATTCGCGCAGTATTCAGGACAGCCATGCTCAGTTCCAGCTACTTAAAGAAATTGCGCACTCCAGTATGGTCAAAAGTAAAAGTTCTGATGGCAAAGGCATGATTCGATCCGTTATGGCCCGGTTGACTGATATGGAATATTTCATCCCGACTGGCGTGGGGGGAATACAGCATGTGGCTACAGGTAAGTGGTCCTGGCTCTACGATGTTATGTCTTTTATTCGCAGTCATGAAGATTTGCCCGATGTTACGGTGTCTGATGACCAAATAGGACTATTGTAATGAGTAGCGGTAAGGATGCTGAGCAGGCTCTGGGTGCACTGGCAAGGCATGCGTCACTGGTGGTCGATAGCCATATCAATAATCATGGTGAAATAGAGAATAGCCCGGAAAACGATAAGGCAATAAAGCTCCTCAAAAAGCATCGGCTGGTCTGGCACAGTGATGATATTGATGAGGCAAGGCTGAGCAATGCAGTCAGTATGCTGCTCGACAACACGTTGCAAAACCATCGCCGTCATATTGCTAATGAAGCGGTTGCCGAACTATGGGATCACTTGTAATCACATTTGGTCCCGCAGTTTCAGGAGGCGAAAAAACGCTTCCTGGAGCGTGAAATATACCGTACCAAGGGAGAAATTACCGATTGTGTATACGAGCTAATGCAGCGCATTAGTCAGGCCGTCAATGGTTTCGGCCAATACCTGACCCAGGGATTTAGCTATATCAGTGATCTTGACTTGCGGATCAAGGCAAATGAGCGGGTACTAGAGCAAGCTGGGTGGTTAAACGAGTTGCTATGTAGTTTCAGCTTTAAGGAGCTGAATGAAATGGCGGGTCGTGACAAAGATATTAATAAACTGTTAATGCACCACTTGTCCCTCACACTTACTCGCAGTCAAAGCGAGCTGCTTCACTCCTTACATCAGTTGACGGAGATGCTGAATAATCTCCGGGATTACGCGGAGCAATCACGCTTGATAGGTGTATTTGAGGCGGCGTATGCCTCTGATCAGGGGTTTTCTCCCTCCATCGATGTACTGGCGCGTATCCCTAAGCTGTTGAACCGAGTGGCAGAGCTGCCGTGTAAGGCATATGCGGATATTACTGATGTGCGTTATGAATCGGATTTGGCCAATCAGTGCGCGAATCTGCGCTTACAGCCTGAGTCAGAACCAGAGGATCTTGGGCCTATTCGTATTGATGATGGCAGCGACAGTGATGACGATGTTGAGATTGAGGTCGATGTGACCACATCGCTCTCGCAGGTGGTAATTAATACTGTTATTCATAAGGGTCTATCGGTTTATGCTACAGAGGCGTATTCAAAACTACCCCTTGAGTGCCACCCCGACATTTGGGTGTTTGCGCTACTGGGTACGGTATACGCCCTGCCTATGAAGCAAAGAAGACACATTGATATTGAGTTTATCGAGTCATCCGATGGGGTGAATCCCGATAGTTATCTCGTTAGTGACATCAAACTAAGGCCTGTCCATGCGTAAGCAGTTGGTTGCTATACAGTCTGCGCTCCGTAAGTCTGCCAGCTCCTGTAAAGCGAATAAGCTCTGGATGGATATTCATCAGACGTATGGGTTTGGAGCAGTTGCTGGCGGAATACTCTCCTTTGCGCCGAATGAACTTGAAAGTCTGCGGCAACGCATAATCCAGGAAGTGGGTTTGGATTTGCTATATGACAGCCTTGAGGGTGATCGTCTTGATTTTGCCGAGAAAGGTGTTGATGAAAAACTGTCCGGAATCTCAGTTTTTGGTGACGGTCTCGTCATGGCAAGGGAAAAGATGCTGCCTATAAAATTGAGTGGCGGCATTTGCAGCACTCCCGTGGGTAGTTCAGTTGTGGTTGATGAGCCTCAACTGGTTGCCAGTGATATTGAGATGCTTGTTATCATTGAGAATGGGCGCTTATTTAAACGATGGCAGGATATTAAGTTGCAGAATTCATGTGCTGGCGCTCATTTGGTTTATCGGGGGCACGGTAATAACGTGAAATACCTGAGGACCCTGATAGCACGATTGCATGAGTCTAGCTCTATTGTGTATTTTCCGGATTTTGACGCATCAGGCGTGTTAATAGCGTTGAGCTACCAACCTGATTGGCTTCTGTTACCTGAAAATTGGCAGGGGCTTGCTGATGAAGGTGCCAGGTTTCAGGCGCTCAATAAGCTCAGTACCTTTTTTGAACAGCTCGATGATTTAGAACGATTGAAAAATTGCTCTAAAGGCAGCCCAGATACCTGTCAGTACATACGGCAGCTGGCTGCTTATATAGAGCGGCATAAGGTAGCCATACCCCAGGAGCATTTAATCGCGCATGGTATTGAGCTGGATATAACTGCTTGTCACTTTTAACAATTAATAATAGAGCTGCTAGAAATCGTATGGCTCGGGATTTGAACTGATGACTATATTGTCGCTACCAGCTTTCTTGAGTGTTGCTTCACCCAGTAATACTGGTCACTCTTTTTAGCACTTTACTAGAAAGTTTAACAATCAAAAAACTCGGTATACCAGTCGACGAAGCGGTTGATGCCTTCCTGTATGGAGGTTTGTGGCTGGTAGTCGAGGTCGCTAATTAGGTCGCTGACATCGGCATAAGTGCTGGGCACATCGCCGGGTTGTAATGGCAGCATATTCTTTTTCGCGGTCTTGCCCAGTTTGTTTTCAAGGGCGGCGATAAAATCCATTAAGCGCACGGGGTTGTTATTGCCGATGTTGTAGATTTTATAGGGTGCGGGCGAGCTCGAAGGGTCGGGGGTTTTACCGTCCCAATTCGTATTGCCTTTGGGTGGATTGTCGATCACCCGGGTGATGCCCTCGACAATATCGTCAATATAGGTGAAGTCTCTTTGCATTTCACCGTGGTTGAAAACGTCGATCGGCTTGCCTTCAAGAATAGCTTTGGTAAACAGATATAAAGCCATGTCGGGCCTGCCCCAGGGGCCATACACAGTAAAAAAGCGCAGGCCTGTAGTGGGCAGTTGGTAAAGGTGGGAGTAGGTGTGGGCCATCAGTTCATTGGATTTTTTACTGGCGGCATACAGGCTAATAGGGTGGTCGACATTGGCCGAGGTCGAAAATGGCTGAGCTTCGTTGAGGCCGTAAACCGAAGAGCTGCTGGCGTAGCTGAGTTTTTTAACGCCATTGTGACGGCAGCATTCAAGAATATTACAAAAGCCAACGATGTTACTGCTGATGTAGGCCTGCGGATTGGTGAGGCTGTAACGCACGCCAGCCTGTGCGGCGAGGTTGCAAACGGCATCGAACTGCTGCTCGGCAAACAGGGTGTTGAGATTTTCAGTATCTTCAAGATTGAGTTTAATAAACTGGTAGTTGGGATGTTTACTACTACCAACACAGTGGTTGTAGCTGATGTCGCTTTGAGCAATACCGGCACGCTCTAGCCGGCCGTACTTGACCCGCTGATCGTAGTAGTCATTGATATTATCGAGCCCGACAACCTCATCGCCACGCGCCAATAATTTCAGGGCGAGGTGAGAGCCGATAAAACCTGCGGTGCCGGTAATTAATATTTTCATGTGTTTCTTTATTCCTAATTGATTACTTAAGATCTACCACGGCCAATGGCGTAGTAAGCCCAGTCATCTTTTTCAAGTCGTTCGGGTGAGTAGAGGTTGCGGCCATCAATAATCACTTTATTGTTTAAGCGCAAGGCTATTTCATCAAAGTCCGGGGCGCGAAATTGTTGCCACTCCGTACAAATCACCAGTGCATCACAGTCATTTAATACCGAGTATTTGTCGTCACAAAGCTGCAGGTTTTGGTGGTCGCTATAAATGCGTTGTGTTTCATCCATTGCCACCGGGTCAAAGGCCTTCACTTTGGCGTCGGCCTGCCACAGGGCTTCCATTAAGGTGCGACTTGGCGCTTCGCGCATATCGTCGGTATTGGGTTTGAAGGCCAAGCCCCAGAGGGCAATGGTTTTACCAGCGAGTTTCTCTGTGCCACCAAAGTAGTGTGCAAGCTTGCTAAACAGCCGGGTTTTTTGCTGCATATTCACCTGGTCGACAGACCTTAATAGTTTGGCGTTATAGCCTAGCTGCTCGGCTGTTTTGGCCAGGGCTTTAACATCCTTAGGAAAGCAGGAGCCGCCATAGCCGCAGCCCGGGTAAATAAAGTGGTAGCCGATGCGAGGGTCCGAGCCCATGCCTTTACGTACCGCTTCAATATCGGCACCCAGCAATTCCGCCATATTCGACAGTTCGTTCATAAAGCTAATTTTGGTGGCGAGCATAGCGTTGGCGGCGTACTTGGTCAGCTCGGCAGAACGGATGTCCATAAATACCGTACGTTCTTGCTGACGGTTAAAAGGCTCATAGAGTTCGCGCAGTAGTTTTTCTGCCTCCGCAGAGTCAGTGCCAATAATAATACGGTCGGGCTTCATAAAATCATTGATCGCCGCCCCCTCTTTAAGAAACTCGGGGTTGGCAACGACGGCGAAGGGAAGGTCTTGCCCGCGCTCTTGCAGGGTAGCCTGTATTTGCGCTTTGACTTTATCGGCGGTACCCACCGGCACGGTGGATTTGTCGACAATAATGCGTTGCTCTGACATCCGCTCGGCAATGGTTTTTGCCACGGCGAGCACATATTGCAAATCGGCAGAGCCATCTTCGTCGGGTGGCGTGCCGACGGCGATTAGCTGGATAAGACCGTGGGCGACAACGAGGTCTGCATCCGTGGTGAAGCGCAGGCGACCGTCCTCGCGATTGCGTTGCACAATGTCTTCAAGGCCAGCTTCCCAAATAGGCAGAACGCCATCGTTGAGTCGATCAATTTTGTTTTGGTCGACATCCATGCAAATTACATCGTGACCAACCTCGGCGAGGCAAGCTCCGGTGACAAGCCCGACATAGCCCGTGCCGAATACGGATATTTTCATCTTATTGAACCCTGAATATAGTGTTGCTGAAGGCGGGATGGTGAGTGCGCATCATGTTGCAAATCCTTATGCCAGATATTGTATCTGCAGTGTATTAACGGCTGATGAATACCGAGATTATACCTTGCTATGTAGGCGGTGGGTGCTTTGTCTACATTGATGTGTGCTTTTGTTACAGTGTTTGCATTGTCGCTGTTTGTCGCGTTGGGCGCAGGGGCGCAATAACAAATATCCTTACAGCAGGTCGTTGGAGCCAAACTATGAATGCCAGGTTAGGGATAGCCTTTTACATCATCTTTGTCCTGTTTTCGCAATCTGTTTACGCAGCAGCATTGCCAGATGTTATCGATGGTCTGCGCCCCAGTGTGGTGGGTGTTGGTATCGTTCGGCCCTCCCGTAATAGTAAAAAACCCGCCGCTGATTTTAGAGGCACGGGCTTTGTGGTTGGCAATGGCCGCCAGGTGATAACTAACTACCATGTGTTACCTGAAAAATTAGATCGAAAGGCGAAGGAAAGCCTGGCAATCTTTGTGGGTCGCGGTAAAGCAGGCAAAGTGATGGCGGTAAAAGTACTGCGCAAAGATAGAGATCATGATCTGGCTTTACTTGAAATCATTGGTGGTTCTTTACCCGCGATGCGTCTGGGAGACTCCGCTTTTGTACGTGAGGGTTCAGATATTGCCTTTACTGGTTTCCCCATCGGGGTGGTGCTGGGGCTTTTCCCGGTCACGCACAAAGGTATTATTTCTACCATTACACCGATTGCGATACCCTCGGCGTCATCACGCAGCATTACGGCAGCGCAGATGAAACGTTTGCGTAAACCCTTTGATGTGTATCAGCTCGACGCTACAGCCTATCCGGGTAACAGTGGTAGCCCCGTTTACAAGCGAGACAGCGGTGAGGTGATTGGGGTTATTAATAGCGTCTTTGTTAAAGGCTCAAAAGAGACTGTGCTTGAGAAGCCTTCAGGCATTAGTTATGCCATTCCGGTGCGCTACGTGCACGACTTGCTTAAGTCTAGATAGCTTGTAACTATAAAGCTGTCGTGAGAGATCGAGTCAGCTCGGCGGCCGAGATATTTTTACAGGCACTAGTATTTTGACCACACCACAGCGGGCTAAAATCATTCGAACCTTGTTTTTCAGCTGCAGTGCGTAGCGCTGCCATGGCCGTGCTAGCCAGTGGAAAAACAGGTGCTGATTGACTGATCGGGCCAAGCTCTCTTATCGCACGGTTAACAATGCCTCGAGCTGCTTGTCCCGAAAAAACATTGGTGAGTGCTGTGTGGCAGGCGGCATCACTTTTTAATGCGGTACGGTGCAGGGCGCTAGTCGTGCTTTCGGGGCAGAGTAAATACGCCGTTCCCGCCTGCACGCCAGAGGCTCCGAGAGCCATCGCAGCCTGCACACCCTGGGCATCGACAATACCGCCAGCGGCGATCACCGGCAGTTTTACCGCCTTGACGATTTGTGGCAATAGGGCAAATGTCCCCATCTGTTGGGTCAGGTCATTGCTTAAAAAATTGCCACGATGGCCACCGGCCTCGAGCCCCTGAGCGATAATCGCATCGACACCTGCCGCCTCGAGAAACAAGGCCTCCTCAATGGTTGTGGCGGAGGCGATAATCTTGCTGCCCCAGCTTTTCACCCGTGCCAATAATTCCTCTTCTGGTAAGCCAAAGTGAAAACTCACCACGGCTGGTTTAAAGGCTTCGACGATATCTACCGTCTCTGTGCTAAAAGGCCGGCGTTCTGGCCCAGTCGGTATAGCCTGTATATCGAGTCCGTATTCCTTGTAATAGGGCGCAAGTATTTTGCGCCAGGCGGCCTCTTGCTCAGGTTGAGGTGGCGGGGGCGTGTGAGCAAAGAAGTTGAGGTTGTAGGGCTTGCTGGTTTTCGTTCGCAGTGCCTTTAGCTCTTTGAGCAAGGTATCTTTACTGAGCATAGCGCAGGGCAGTGAACCAAGGCCGCTAGCATTAGATACGGCAATAGCCAGGGCGCTGTCTTGCACCCCAGCCATGGGGGCTTGAATAATAGGACGTTCAATGCCGAACAGCGCTTGCAGTGTCATTGTTAAAAACTCTATTTTTGTTTAGACAGGCAATACTACACGCCAAAGAGATCGCGTGACGTGGGCGAAAATAAATAAGGGGTCTAGTTTCAGGGTGTTGACTTGGCTTGCCAGCAAGACCTGGCAGGGTATTTCGATTTCGCCAGCAAGGTGGCTAAGAAATGGTACCGGAGGCCGGACTTGAACCGGCACGCTATTGCTAGCAACGGATTTTGAATCCGTCGTGTCTACCAATTCCACCACTCCGGCACAGAGGGATATCTTTTAACCTTGGTAGCTTTTCGAATTAACGAAAAGGTCTGCGCTCAGAAACGCAGGCCGGCGATTATAGCAGCGACTTAGCGCGGGTCAACCGAAACCCGCCTCTTAATGTTGTCTTGTTACATTCGCATTGCGTTGGCGTAGACCCGCGTTTTCCGTTAGGCTTGCGCGTTTTCAAGATCGCCCCTGGAACACGTCCTTAAAGCCTATGCAGCGTCAGCAATTTCACTACTCTCTGCCCGATGAATTGATCGCCCGCCAGCCCACTGCCGAACGCACGGGTAGCCGCTTGTTGGTGCTCGATGGCCCTACGGGTGAGCTTCAGCATCGTAAATTCCCCGATATTATCGACTTCGTCGAGCCGGGGGATTTACTGGTGTTTAACGATACCCGCGTGATTCCGGCGCGCTTGTTTGGTCGCAAGGCCAGTGGTGGCGCGGTAGAGGTATTGGTCGAGCGGGTGCTCAGCGAGCAGCGTGTGTTGGCTCATGTTCGCGCCAGTAAATCGCCCAAGCCGGGTAGCGATATTGTCCTCGATGGTGGTTTTACTGTACGTATGGTGGCTCGCGAGGGTGCGCTGTTTGTTCTTGAATTTACTGGAGCGGCCACCGTTGCCGAGGTGCTGGAGCAGGTTGGCCACATGCCCCTGCCGCCCTATATTGACCGTGCCGACACAGTCAGCGATAAAGAGCGCTACCAAACCGTTTACGCCCAGCGCCCGGGTGCAGTAGCTGCACCAACGGCGGGACTGCATTTTGATGGTGGCCTATTAGCGCGCTTAGAGGCGAAAGGTGTTAATGCAGGTTTTTCTACGCTGCATGTTGGCGCAGGCACTTTTCAGCCGGTGCGCGCCGATAATATTCTCGATCACAAAATGCACTCCGAAACCTTAGAGGTTAATGCCGAGCTTTGTGCGCAAGTTGAGGCGACCCGAGCGGCGGGCAAGCGGGTGATTGCCGTGGGCACCACCAGTGTGCGCTGCCTTGAAACGGCCGGTGCCAGCGGCACGATGCAGCCTTTAAAGGGCGAAACCGATATTTTTATTTACCCTGGCTATGACTTTAAAATGGTTGATGTGCTGATCACCAACTTTCATTTGCCCGAGTCAACGCTATTAATGCTGGTCTCGGCCTTTGCCGGTTATAAAGCTGTTATGCATGCCTATCAAGAAGCTGTCGAAGAGCGCTATCGCTTTTTCAGTTACGGCGATGCCATGTTTATTACACGCAACTCCAGCGCTGACAAACCCTTGTCTCAAACAAAGAATGCCCTATGAAATTTGAACTTGATACCACCGATACAACCAGTCATGGTGTTGCCCGACGTGGGAGGCTGACATTCCCCCGTGGCGTGGTCGAGACACCGGCCTTTATGCCGGTCGGCACTTACGGCACGGTGAAGGGCATGCTGCCGAAAGATATTGAAGCCATCGGTGCCGATATGATTCTCGGCAACACCTTCCATTTAATGCTGCGCCCCGGTACTGAGGTGATTAAAGCCCACGGTGACCTGCACGATTTTATGCAGTGGCAGGGGCCGATTTTGACTGACTCCGGTGGCTTTCAGGTTTTCAGCCTGGGTGCGATGCGCAAAATCACCGAGGCCGGCGTGTCCTTCCGCTCGCCCATTGACGGCAGTGCAGTGTTTCTCGACCCGGAAAAATCCATGCAGGTGCAGCGTGATTTAGGTGCTGATGTGGTGATGGTATTTGATGAATGCACCCCTTACCCGGCGACCGAGAGCGAGGCGCGCACTTCAATGGAGCTATCTATGCGCTGGGCGCAGCGCAGTAAAGATGGCCACGGCGATAATCCCTCGGCCTTGTTTGGCATTGTCCAGGGCGGTATGCACGAGTCACTGCGCCGTGAGTCCATCGCCGGTTTAAAGGCTATTGGTTTTGACGGCTATGCCATTGGTGGATTGTCGGTGGGCGAGCCGAAAGAGGACATGCTGCGCGTGCTTGATTGTCTGTCGCCAGAAATGCCCGTCGACAAACCCCACTATTTAATGGGTGTCGGCAAACCGGGGGATATTCTCGAGGCGGTGCGCCGTGGCATCGATATGTTCGACTGTGTGATGCCGACTCGCAATGCCCGCAACGGCCACCTCTTTACCAGCAGCGGTGTGATTAAAATTCGCAATGCCGTCCACCGCCACGACACTGGCCCGCTAGATGTGAATTGTGGTTGCTACACCTGTGAGAATTTTAGCCGCGCTTATTTGCACCACCTCGACAAGTGCAAAGAAATTCTCGGTGCCCAGCTCAATACCATCCACAATTTGCGTTATTACCAAACCTTGATGGCAGATATTCGCGTTGCGATTGAGACCCATCGGCTCGATGATTTTGCCGATGAGTTTTATCGACAACAAGCGGGCGGCAAGCCGGTAGCCTAAATTTTTTGTGGAGGGTGGGCAAGGTGGCGAATTGCCCTATAATGCGCCACCGTTACAGGGATAAAAGAAGCATAAATTAATGAATCGTTACCCGCTCTGGAAGTACTTACTGATTTTACTGGTGGTCGTTGCAGGCTTTATTTATGCACTGCCCAATCGCTATGCCCCCGACCCCGCTATTCAGCTGTCCGGGCAGAGTGGCTCAATGGTTATGGACGAAAGTCTTATGCAACAGGCGACCACTGCATTGGATGAGGCCGGCATCGCCTACTTTGGTGAGCTGGTGAATGGCAAAAGCGTGCTGATTCGCCTGCGCGACGCCGAGCAGCAACTGGCGGCCAAAAGTGTCGTGCAACAAGCCCTCGGCCTCGACTATGTCGTTGCCTTGAACCTTGCCTCGAATACACCCGAATGGCTGGCCGACCTTGGCGGTGCGCCGATGAAGCTGGGTCTCGATCTCAGTGGTGGTGTGCACTTTCTGTTACAGGTCGACACAGCGTCAGTCATCAGCACGCATCTTGATACTCGTTTGAGCGAGGCCAAGGCGGCCCTGCGTGAAGCGCGTATTCGCTATAAATCAGCCAGTCTAAAAGATCAGGTGTTGACCTTTTCTTTTACGAAAGAAGAATGGCAAGATCAGGCGACTTCGCTGATTCGTAAGGAGTTTCGCGACTTGCTGCCGACTGAGAGTCAGAATGGCAGCCTGTTTGTCGTCAGCGCGACCATGTCTACGGCTGCGGTAAAAGAGAAAGAAGAATATGCCGTCGCACAAAACATCACCACACTGCGCAAGCGGGTGAATGAGTTGGGTGTGTCGGAGCCCATTGTGCAGCGCCAGGGGCGAGATCGCATCGTTGTTGAATTGCCGGGGGTGCAGGATACCGCCGAAGCGAAGCGTATTATCGGTAAGACGGCCAATCTTGAATTTCGCCTCGAGGCGAAGCCGGGGCAGATTGCCGGCCGTGAAGAGTTTACTTTTCGCAGCGAGTCTGAGCGTGGGCGCCAGGCCTGGTTAGAAAAGAAAGTGGTTATCAGCGGTGACAGTGTCACCAATGCCAATGCCGGTTATGACGAAAATGGTCGAGCCCAAGTGGATATCACCTTGGATGCTGGCGGTGGTCGCTCCATGCATTACGCCACGCGCAGCAATATTAAGCGCGGCCTGGGTGTGCTGTTTATCGAGTCGAAAGCGCGACTGGAAACACAACGCAATGAGGCGGGTGAAGAGGTGTCCGTCGCCGTGCCCTATGTTGAAAAAACCATTATTAGTCTGGCAACTATTCAAAGTGCCCTGGGTGTGCAGTTTCGGGTGACCGGCCTCGACAGCCCTGGGGAAGCCTCTGAACTGGCTCTTTTACTGCGCGCGGGTGCATTGGCTGCCCCTATGTATTTTGTTGAAGAGCGCACCATTGGCCCTTCATTAGGTGCGGAAAATATTTCTATCGGCGTTAAATCGGTGCAGTTCGGTTTGGCGATTGTCGCCGTCTTTATGCTGATCTACTACCGGGTCTTCGGTGTGTTTGCCAATCTCGCTCTGGGTTTAAACCTGGTGCTGCTGATCGCGGCGATGTCTTTATTGGGTGCCACACTGACCCTGCCGGGTATTGCCGGCATCGTGTTGACGGTGGGCATGGCGGTGGATGCCAACGTGCTAATTTTCTCGCGCATCCGTGAAGAGTTGAAAAATGGTGAGACCATACAGGGGGCCATTCACGCCGGCTACGACCGCGCCTTCGTCTCGATTATCGATGCCAACGTCACCACCCTCATCGTTGCCGTCATTCTCTATGCCGTCGGCTCTGGCCCGGTGCAGGGTTTTGCAGTGACCCTGTCGCTGGGTATTTTAACCTCGATGTTTACCGCGATTATGGGTACCCGGGCCCTGGCCAACCTGGTCTATGGTGGCCGCAATGTTGAGAAGCTTTGGATATAGTCCTTGCTGTAAATAGCGAGTGTGACTGTTAGAAATGAAGACGACTGGAAGGCAATTATGAGCGAACAGCGTATTTACGATTTTATGGGACGCCGCCGTCTGGCAGCGATTGGCTCGGTGCTACTGCTGATTGTGGCCATTGGCTCGCTGGCAACAAAGGGCTTGGTGCTTGGCCTGGACTTTACTGGGGGTACACAGATAGAAGTGGGTTATCAGCAAGCTGCTGAGTTAAAAGTGGTGCGTTCGGCTCTGGAGCAGGGTGGTTTCAAAAACCCAGTAGTGGTGCACTTTGGTACCGAGCAGGATGTGTTAATTCGCTTACAGGAACAGCAGGAGACAATCTCGTCTGAAAACGCCGAGGGTGAGCCCAAGGTGGCGTTATCTGATAAGGTGATGACAGTGCTTAAGGTGGCTAATCCGGCCGTTGAACTGCGGCGCATCGAATACGTTGGTCCACAAATTGGTGAGGAATTACGCGATGACGGTGGCCTGGGTATGCTTGCCGCCTTGGCTGTGGTGATGCTGTATGTGGCGATTCGCTTTCAGTATAAATTCTCCATCGCCGCTGTTAGCGCCCTGGTTCACGATGTGATTATCACGCTGGGTTTCTTTTCACTGTTTAATGTTGAATTTGATCTCACCGTACTGGCGGCAGTGTTGGCGGTGATCGGTTACTCGTTAAATGACACCATCGTGGTGTCTGACCGCATTCGCGAAAACTTTCGCCTGTTGCGCGTTGCCGAGGCCAGTGAGGTGATTAATGAATCGCTGACCCAAACCCTGGGCCGTACCATTATCACCTCCTTAACGACGCTGTTGGTGCTCTTTGCCTTGTTCTTTATTGGTGGCGAGCTCATCCACAACTTTTCAATTGCTCTGATCGTCGGTGTAGCGGTGGGTACTTATTCATCGATTTATGTCGCGGCAAATATATTGCTGACGATGAATATTAGTCGAGAAGACTTAATGCCGACGGAGAAAGAAGGTGCTGAATTTGATGGTTTACCTTAAAGGCTTATTTTTTCTTTAATTTGACTGATAAAAAAGCCCGCTACTACAGTGGGCTTTTTTATAGCATGTACGGTTGCCCGTTTATTCGACAGGCGCTGGGCAAAACTTCCCTCTAAAGGTCATGCCGATAAAGGCGAGATAGATTTCAACACTATCATTGCAACTAAGGGTAAAGGCGATAGGAACAAATTCGTTGTAAGGATTTGAATTTGTACCGTGTTAATTAGCCTTGATTACCAGATTCTAACTCGCTGTTCAGGGGGTAGATACATGCCATCACCTACCTGTACATCGAAGGCTGAATAGAAGGCATCGATATTCGGCACCACACCGTTAACCCGGAATTCTGGTGGCGAATGGGGATCGGTTTTGATCAAACGTTCTACCATCTCGGGTCGCCGTTTAACACGCCAGGCCTGTGCCCAGCCGAGAAACACCCGCTGTTGCCCGCTGAACTTACCCATTGTTGGCGCGGGTTTACCCTGCAGTGATAGTTCGTAGGCTTTAAGGGCAATACTCAGCCCACCCAGGTCACCAATGTTTTCGCCGAGAGTTAATTCGCCATTAATGGGTAGATCGGGGAGGGGTTCGTAAGCACCATATTGTTTGATTAAATGACGGGTGCGTTGTTCAAAGTGCTGGCGGTCTTCATCGCTCCACCAGTTTTCAAGGTTGCCTTCGCCGGTGTATTTACTGCCCTGATCGTCAAAACCGTGGCCGATTTCGTGGCCGATTACACCACCGATGCCGCCGTAATTCACCGCATCGTCGGCATTAATATCAAAAAATGGTGGTTGTAGTATGGCAGCGGGAAAGACAATTTCGTTCATCCCCGGATTGTAGTAGGCGTTGACCTTTTGCGGCGCCATAAACCATTCACTGCGATCGACGGCTTTGCCAAGCTTGTCGATTTGCAGTTGATGATTAAATTGATTGGCGCGACGAATATTGCCGAGCAGCTCGTCGGCCTTAATTTCAAGGCTGGAATAGTCTTTCCACTTATCGGGGTAGCCAATTTTTGGGGTGAAAGTGGCAAGCTTTTCGAGGGCTTTTTCACGGGTGGCAGGGCTCATCCACTCCAGCTCACTAATCGATACACGATAGGCGGCGATTAACTGCTCGACCAGTTCAACCATGCGCGCCTTGGCCTCGGGGGGGAAGTGTTTGGCGACATAGAGCTGGCCGAGCAATTCGCCGATGTTGGCATTAATACTGTTAACGGCGCGCTTCCAGCGCGGTTGCTGCTCGGGTTGACCGCTCAGAGTACGCTGGTAAAAGTCAAAACTCAGCTGCTCGTAGGCCTCGGGCAAATAGGCCGCGTAGGTGTTGAGCACTTTAAAGCGCAGGTAATCTTGCCACTGCTTAACGCTAGTGTCGGTGAATATCTGATTCAGAGCTTGGGCGTAAGTGGGTTGGCGTACTATAACTTCGTTTTGCCCGCTAATGCCGAGCCCGTCGAGAAACAGCTTGAGTTGATAGTCGGGTAGCAATGTTTGCAGGGCTGGGCCACTGAGTTTGTTGTAAGTAAGATCACTGTCTCTATTGTCGACCCGGCTCCAGTGTTTTGCCGCCAGTGCCGTTTCGATAGCAATAATATTGTCGACGCTTTGCGCGCTGACTTTGGCCTTGGCCAGTGTCATTAATTGATCAATATACGTGCGGTATTTTTTCAGGATTTCCTGCCCGCGCTCTGTTTCATCAAAGTAGTAATCGCGGTCGGGCAGGCCGAGCCCAGACTGGGTAAAGTAGACAATGTATTGGGTGGAGTCTTTCGCATCTTGATCGACCCAGAAATTTAAGGGTGAATCGATACCAAAAACATTGCTGCGGCCAAAGTAGCTGGCGACGTCGGCGTGAGTTTCCATAATTTCGATCAGTACCAGCTCGGTGGCCAGCGGCGCCAGGTCGCGCTCGGTGATGGCCTCGGTGTCGAGAAAGGCTTTGTAGTAATTGCCAATACCTTGCTGGGCGGCATCTTCAGTCTCGTTGTTGGCGGCCTCCTGAATAATCACCTGCAATTGTTCGAGGCTTTTTTCATGGAGAATACTGAAGGAGCCCCAGGAAGATTTGTCGGCGGGTATTTCAGTTTCGCGCATCCAGCGGCCATTGGCGTAGGCGAAGAAGTCGTCCTGGGGGCGAACACTCGAGTCCATACCCCGCAGGGCGAGACCTGATGGATTGCGCTTTTCCTCAGTAGTTTTACTATCACAGCCGCCAAGTAATAACAGGCAAAATAGGCTGCTAAACAAGGTGGTTTTTAGGGCATAAGACTTTTTATTCATTAATGGTTCCCTGGGTTTAACTGAGTGTTTTTGCCGGGTGATGATTGCGGCTCGTCGGGGCAAAAGCTAAGCACGGCATACTAACACTGGCAGCACCGGGAGTGCTGGGGCAATAAAAAGCTAAAAGAAGGGTGAAGAAAATGAAGATGACGCGGGCGCAATACCGGATTTAATGCAGAGTGTAGGTAGGATTTTATACGGGGGCTGATTGTCGGAGCTTAAGTGTGGC
Source organism: Candidatus Reddybacter sp. (assembly GCA_041277045.1). Taxonomy (GTDB): domain Bacteria; phylum Pseudomonadota; class Gammaproteobacteria; order Pseudomonadales; family Porticoccaceae; genus Reddybacter. The sequence goes on from JBGFSY010000004.1 coordinate 177,279, forward strand.
GGGGGGCTGTGACCAGAACTGATCCTGGGGAGCTTGAAGCCAGCTTCCCAGGCGCAAGGGTTTGTCTTTGCAAAAGGGTTAAGCGAACTTGGCCGCTTTGAGACTAAACTTGCCAGAACCCAAGCCGGTCATGCACAGCAGGCCGCCGATGATGGCCATATTTTTCATAAACATGTGCTGTTGGGCCATCATTTGCTGGGCATCTTCGATATTCCAGTAGGGGTGAAAAATCACTGTAACGGGTATCAGGAAGAGGGCGATGGTCAGCGCGGCTAGGCGGGCATGCCAGCCGAGCAACAACATCAGGCCGCCACCTAGCTCAATAATAATGGTCAGTACCAATAGCACATCGACCATCGGTAACCCTTTGCTGGCCATGTAGCCGGAGACCGTCGAGAAACCCATTATTTTGTGCACACCAGCGGGAATAAAAAGTGCCGCAAATAACATGCGCCCAAGAATGGGGCCAAAACGCTGGGCGATGATGTTTGAATTGGTCAGAAAGGTGCTCATGGTTTATCTCCAGTTTTTTTATTCGTTAAAACTGCCGCTGAAATAAAGTGCCTGAATCGTAGTCGTCCATCAGGCATCTTATTTTAGATCTTTATTTCTGCGGCTGTTTCTTTGGCTGTTAAGAGAAGTCTTCAGGCTTGGGTGCGCGCGATGGCTTTTTATCGCCGCGTTTTTTTGCAGTACCATCAATTTTTGGGCGTTTTTTATTGGTGCGCTTAAGCTCCAGTTTATTGCGGCCTTTATCACCCAGGCCCGTGACCTGTTCAATCTTCATCGCCTGCTGGCGGACCCTGACGCGCTTCAGGTGTTGGAAGATTTCCTTCGGCATGCCATCGGGCAAGTCAACCGTGCTGTGCTCGCTCTGCATGTCGATATGGCCGATAAATTCACTTTCAATACCGGCTTCATTAATCATCGCGCCGACGATATCACCGGGTGAGGCGCCGTGGTCGCTACCGACTTCAATACGATAGCGTACCAATTCAACATCGGGGTGCTGGCGCAAGCTGGAGATGGGCTTGTCGCTGCCGCCGCTTTTCGGGTTGGGCTTGCGCGGGGCTTTGTCGCGACGCGGTGCATCGTGACTGCTGTTTGCGGTGTCGCGCTGGGGACGCTTGTTCTTCTCGGTATTTTTTAAACGGCCCTTGTGCTTCTCTGTCGGGGCTGCGAAGGCTTTCATTGAGGGATAGAGCGGTGTTTTTTGCTGTGCCTGCCAGGCGAGGGCGGCGGCGATATCGGCAATGTCCAGTTCGTTATCGTGAGATATTTTTGCCAGTAATTCACGGAAGCTGCTGAGATCCTGTTTTTTAAGGGCCTCGAGTATGGTGTTTTGAAAGCGTTCGATACGCTGCCCGCTAATTTCTTCACCGCTGGGTATTTCCATTGATACTAATGGTTGGCGGGTGGTTCTCTCAATGGAGCGCAGCAGACGGCGCTCTTTGGGGGCGACAAAAAGTATCGCCTTGCCTTCGCGCCCGGCCCGGCCAGTACGGCCGATGCGGTGGACGTAGGATTCGTTGTCGTTGGGGATGTCGTAGTTTATGACATGGCTGATACGTTTGACATCGAGGCCTCGTGCCGCGACGTCGGTGGCGACAATAATGTCGAGCACGCCTTTTTTAAGTTTGCTAATGGTCTGTTCGCGCAAGGCTTGGTTGAGGTCGCCATTCAAGGCCGAGGCGGCATAGCCTCTGGCCTGGAGTTTTTCGGCTAGGTCCACCGTCGACGATTTGGTGCGCACAAACATAATGATGCCGTCAAAGTCCTCAACTTCGAGAATACGGGTCAGGGCATCGAGTTTTTGGTGGCTGTTGACGATCAGGTATTTCTGCTCAATTTTCTCAACAGTACTGGTTTTATTGGCAATGCTCACCACTGCGGCATCGCCAATATACTTATTGGCAACGCGGCGAATGGGCGGGGGCATGGTGGCTGAAAATAGCGCTCGCTGAGCGTTGTCCGGCGTTTGGCTGAGAATCTTTTCAATATCGTCAATAAAGCCCATGCGCAGCATTTCGTCGGCTTCGTCGAGCACCACCGCTTTGAGTTCGCTCAGGTCGAGGCTGCGACGGTTGATATGATCAATTAAACGCCCGGGGGTGCCGACGACAACGTCTACGCCACGACGCAGCGCGCGGAGTTGGCCGCTGATATCCTGGCCACCGTAAACCGGTAGGACGTGAAAGCCCTTCATGTAGCGGGCGTAGGTTTGAAAGGCCTCAGCGACCTGTATCGCCAACTCGCGAGTGGGTGCCAGAACCAGAATTTGCGGCTTTTTCTGACTAGTTTTCAACTTGCTGAGCAGAGGCAGTGCAAAAGCCGCCGTCTTGCCCGTACCCGTTTGCGCCGTACCGAGTAAATTACCATCGCCCAGCAACAGAGGAATGGCCTGTGCCTGGATGGCCGAAGGCTGTTCGTAACCCAACTCGTTGACCGCTTTTAGAACCGGGGCGGACAAGTTGAGAGAGGCAAACGTCACCTCTGCAGGCTGGTTTGCGTCACTGGCAGAACTTGCGTTCTGCTTGTCTGTTGACTTGGCGTCTGGCTTTGCATCGGATGCTGACATAGGAGGTGCCTAATAGAAGCGCCCGGGAGTTGGCGCAAGAGGGGGCAAGCGCAAGCGCTGCCCCGCAGGGGCGCGAGATTATACGCAGGTCAAGCGCTTTAGTCTATGTGTTATTTTCCCTGCCTCTTGCTAAATTATCTTGAGTTAACAATAAGTTAAAGGCCTTTTGCGGCCTTCGCTAGCAGTCGGTCGAGGACATTGGCAAAAGCCTGTCGGTCTTTCTGATTAAAGGTTGCTGGTCCTCCGTGCACCTCGCCGCTTGAGCGCAGCTCCTCCATCAAATTACGCATCGTTAAACGTTGTTTGATATTGGCCTTGGTGTAGTGCTCACCTCGGGGGTTAATACACTCGGCACCTTTTTCAATCGCCTCCGCCGCCAGGGGGATGTCGGCGGTAATCACCAAATCTCCCCTGTCCAGATGGGCGACGATATAGTCATCGGCGACATCAAAGCCCCCGGGCACCTGAACGGACTTAAGCCAGGGTGAGTTGGGCAGGTTCAAAGACTGATTGGCGACAAACAGGGTCAGCACCTCCGCCCGCTTGGCGGCGCGGTAGAGAATGTCTTTGATGACCCGTGGGCAGGCATCGGCATCGACCCAGATTTGCATAGTTTGTTTGATCCGTGTTGTCTTGTAGGCAAGCTTAGCTTGCTGGTGGGCTAAGAACAAAGGGCCTGGGCTTGTTTAAATTGATGTCGTTTACGGTCTTTGCGTCAGTTATCGCTAAAACACTTGTGTTGTTGGCTTAGATATCTTTGCAGTAATGCTAGGGCGTTCCATTATAGGCGTGTGGCTCCCGAACCTGTGTTTGCAGTACATGATGATTGGTAGAAAGTTGTTGTTTCAGAAATTTTGAGGGTTATCATTCATCCGCTTGCGCAACATCATTTCGCCGTCTTTAGAAAGCACAGAATAATCAATGGCTTAGGTTTTTATGGGATGGATGCTGCGCATGCGCAGTATACAAATGTTATGTGTAAAACCTTGTTCAGTCTTAAGCAACATAAATTAGAGATTGGTGAATGATTGACGTTTTAATTTTAGCTGTGGCGCTTAGCATGGATGCTTTTGCGGTATCCATCGGTCTCGGTTCAAAGCATGAAAAGAAAACCAGATCTCTTGCAGCCCTAGCCGCAATATACTTCGGCTTATTTCAAGCATTGATGCCCCTAATTGGGTTCTTGGGAGGCAAAGGTGTATTGGGCTGGGTTGAAGGTTATGCGCATTGGGTTGCTTTTTTCCTACTTGTACTGATTGGTGGGAAAATGATTTATGAATCAGTTTCCGAGGGGATAGAGGAAGATATTGCACAGATCACCCATAAGATATTGCTGATTCTTGCTATAGCGACAAGCATTGATGCAATGGCCGCTGGGTTTACACTAACACTTATTGAAGTAAATCCATTCGTTTCCTGTGCAGTGATTGGAGTCACAACATTTTTATTTAGCTGGCTCGGTGTATTTGTTGGAGCCAAAAATGGCACATACTTAGAAAGCAAGGCGGAGCTATTGGGAGGGATAATACTCATCCTGATAGGCTTTAAAGTATTACTGTTTTGAACCCCTACTATGAATCTAAAAAAGATAACAATGTACCAAAAAAGAAAGTCTTTGACCTAAACAGTCGGATTGCAAAAGGAAGTGTTGCACTTTGGGATGTGCTGAAAGAGAAGCTCGATAAAGTGGTAGTTGATGGCATTCTTAAATGAACATTGAATAAGCAGTAGACCATATTTTTCAAACTTGCGGGTAACAGCAGTGTTGCCAGGAATGGGCTGTGGAGATAAACCTAATATCTAAAAGCGATGCAAGACTGATTTCAGATTATTATCTGAAGAATTCTTGCCATTTTAAAGAATGGGAGCCTACTCGAGAAAGCGATTACCATTCTATTTCCGCATGGGAGCAACGCATAGCGGCAATTATTCAAGAGCAGGAGAAAGGCCTCTCCTCTCGTTTTCTGATGTATGATGATTTAAATACGGAAATAATTGGTGTCTGCTCGTTAACAAATATTGTAAGAGGTCCGTTTCAAGCTTGTAACATTGGATATTCAATATCTGAGTGCCATCAAGGAAAGGGCCTGATGAAGTATCTCTGCAGGCATGTGATAAGCCATGCATTTGAAGAGCTTAATCTAAATAGAGTCATGGCAAACTATATGCCTAGAAATATACGTTCAGGCAAGCTCCTTCAGAGTCTTGGTTTTACTGTAGAGGGGGAAGCAAGGAAATACCTTAAAATTAACGGGCGCTGGGAAGATCATGTGCTTACATCAATTGTCAGTACCGAACATAAATATAACTAGACGTTGCACTCGGGCATTTTAAGCTGTGATAAAAAGCATTGCGCAGTTTAAAATTCCGGTTAACTTTGGCGTTAAGTGCGCGCATTATTTTCTATGGTTGGGCTGTATTTTTTTGACGCGTTTATCTATTAATATTTTGAATAGCCCGATATATGGGCACCTAAGGAGTTAATGATGGTGAAATCAATTGTAATAGCGCTAATGGCGGCAACTGTTTTCTTTTATCAAATCGGATATTCCGAAGAGCTTGATACAAAGGTAATCTTTGCAAAAAAACTTTCTTTGGCTATGAAATCTTGGCTGAGCGAAGAAATGCAATCGAACGGCGGCAAGTTGGTTTTAACGGATTCGTTGGATGGAGAGAAGTTGGAGTTAAGCGTTGTCGAGCTGGATTCCGGGGATCATTTGCACCCAATGTCTAAAACCCGTTTTCTCTCATGGGGTGAGTTCAAAGGCGCCAAGGGAAAAGCCGTGATGTTGGATATTTTCTTCGTCTTGAAAGGTGATGATCTCGTTTTTGACAATGAAATTAGCATCTACAGTAAGGGAGGGAGAAAACGATACTCTTGGGATGAAACTGGTGAGTATTTGCAGAAATTGCCGCCGAAAACGGACGCTAAGTGAAAAACTCCTTAGTGCTGGAACTTGTCGGCCTGTTTTTTTGAAAATAAAGGGGTCTGGTTTCTATAATTGAAAAAGTCAGCAAAGTTCTTGGCTGTAAGTGAAGGTTCTGAAGCTATTCGTAAGCTAGTTACCTAACAAAAACACACAGTCAGATTGCAAATACTTTAGCTGAAAGATACCAGGTTTTCTGAAACTGGTGATTTAAATGTTATGCAAGAAAATTGCCTATGAAAAGTGCAGATAATTAAGGTCTTCTTTTCGTGGGTAGCACCAGTCTTGTCAATTTCCCATTTTCAGTGGTGCGCTAAACGTGTGTTTTCTCCTCGATCGTACCGGGTTCGATATCGCGAATGTTTAAGTGTATTGAAACCGACTTGTGGCTGTATTGCCGATTGTGAAATAACAGGGCTATATTTGCGCCGTTCGGGTTTCACTAATTAATTGCTGCAACCACTGCATATAGCTGGTGCCCCCGGTTCCTCTGGGGTCGTCTACCCAGCGGTTAATATATTGCTGAGCCCACTCGTAGTGAATTTCACGGAAGCGAGCTATGGCCTCTAGCACGCTGTTGTATTCATCGTGGCCGGCGCGTGTTTTAAAGTCAGGTAGCTTGTCGATATGACTGATGACCTGGCGATGTTCGCGGGGCATGTAGTTGCGCATATCGAGAAGGTGGTCGAGCAGGGGCGAGGCCTGGTGGGGTATTTTCATTAAGGCGACCAGCATCGGCATAATGCTACTTTGGGCACCGGTCTCGCCGCGAAAGTTAATGCTTTGTTGGGGTACACCTTCGTACACGACATTTTCAAAGAAGCGGATATAGGGCCGAAAGGTTTTGTAGTAGAGCCGGGCATCCATCTGTTCGGGAATGCGTTCCAGGGTGGTAATTTGTCGATTGATGGCTTCTGCAATGGTGCTTAAGGCGGTATTTAAGGCGCTGTTATTGCCGTTGCTAAGGGCTATTTCTAGCTGCGCTATCGCCGAAAATAGTGTTTCGGCGATAGCTTCAATTTCCACATGAATAAGAATAAACCAGTGTTCATCGTAGCGGTGTACGAAGTTCTGCAGGGTGTCGATATTGCCCAGGGCGATGGCTTTGTTTTTATCGAAGCGCTTCCAGTTAAATAGAGCGTAGCCATCGTAACTGAGAATGGGCGGGCGCTTGAGTCGTTGGCAAACCTCGACGAGGGGGCGTGCAATGTTTTGCGGTAATAGGGTGGCGCTCGCTTGTCCCACCTGGTTGATATAGGCGGAGGCGATAAAGCCGAGTCGTAGATAGTAGAGGCGCAGTAGGGCGAGGTTACCAAGCGTTTGGGTATCGCTGCCGAGCGAGGGAATGGCTTGCGCCCTGATATATTGGCGAAAGGTTTTGTCCAACAATAGGCTTGGCAGGTCGTGACCCAGTTCATCGAGCATTTCAAACGGTGAACCGGGGGGGAAGGCCCTTAATGGATCTGTGGCCGGTAGGAAGCTGCGTTGTTGCAACAGCACAAGGCGACCTCGGGTGTTAGCGGTTGTTTAAGTCGGTATTTTCTAGGCTATGTATTCACTATAGTCGTTGATGCAAGGTCTCGCTCGCCTCTCGAACTCGCCTAGCAGGGGTAAAATATGACCTGACGTTTATGGCGGTGCTATTCGTGCGTTGCTGAAAATGGCAATAGTGGCCGGAGTGAGGTTCGTGACGCTGGATTTTTACAGGGGGGCGCTCCCTAGCCCTTGGCCTACAGTCGAGGTAGTGCAAAATCCAGCATAAAGTGGCAAACCACCGTAACCGTCAAAATACCCGCTAAATTCAGCCATATTCCCGCCCGTGCCATGGTCGGTATACGGATCATTCCCGAGCCAAAGACAATGGCGTTGGGCGGCGTTGCGGCGGGCAGCATAAAGGCGCAACTGGCGGCCATAGTGGCGGGGATGACGAGCTTTAAAGGCTCGATACCCAGTGCGGTGGCAATGGCGGCGATAATGGGTATTAGCGCGGTAGTGGTGGCGACATTACTAGTGAGTTCGGTGAGGAAGATCATCAGGCTAACGATCATTAGGGTCATGACTAATGGCGGTACGTCACCGATGGCAATGAGTTGAATGGCTAAGAGTTCGGCGACACCGTTGGCGCGAATGGCAGCGGCCAGGCAGAGGCCACCACCGAGAATCAGCAAGACTCCCCAGGGCACTTTCACGGCGGTTTCCCAGTCGATTAAAAAACGTTTTTCTTTAATATTTTCGGGAATGGCGAAGAGTAAGAGTGCGGCACCAATTGCAATGCCAGCATCGCTGAGGTGGGTCAGTAAGGGTAGTTTCACCAGTAGTGGGCGGGCCATCCAGGCGAAGGCGGTGAGGGCAAAGATAATCAGCGTTAGCACCGAGCCGCGATCCCAGGGGTCGGCGCGGGTATTCAGGTTGTAGTCACCCTCGCTGTCGGTGGCGGGCAGGTGGAACACAAAGCGTGTGAGTATCAGCCAGGTGAGGGGCACAAAAATCACTACCAGTGGCACGCCGATCAGCATCCACTCGACAAAGCTAATGGTTTGCCCCAGTTCATTCTCGATAAACGAAACCGTAAACATATTTGGCGTGGTGCCGACGATGGTGCCGATGCCGCCGATGGAGGCGGCGTAGGCAATGCCCAGCAACAGACAGATGGCGAAGCGCTGTTTGTGGGGCGAGTCGTCACTCTCCATGGCGATGACACTGAGGGCGATGGGCAACATCACGATGGTGGTGGCGGTGTTGGTGATCCACATACTCATCAGCGCGGCGGCCAGCATAAAACCGCCGACCAGACGCCGGGGCGATGTGCCGACTAAGCGCAGTACAAACAGGGCGAAGCGTTTGTGCAGGTGCCAACGCTCTAATGCTAGGGCGAGAATAAAGCCGCCGAGAAAAAGAAAAATTAAGGGGTGGGCGTAGGCCCCTGCGGAGGCTTTAATGGATTGGGCACCGGTGAGGGGCAGTACCGCGAGGGGCAGTAGGGCGGTGGCGTAAATCGATATTGCCTCGGTGAGCCACCACGCGGCCATCCATACGGCTAGCCCGGCGGTGACCTTGCCGGCCGCGCCCAGCACCAGTGTCTCGCCATTCGGCTGAATGACCTGCTCGGGAATAATGAGAAACATCAGCAGGGCCAATAGGGGGCCGCCGACCAGGCCGTACCAGCGGATGTTTGAGGTGTTGGTGTTTTCCGGGGGTGTCATTGCGGGCATAGCATTGGGCATTGAAAAACTCTATGGGGATTAATATTGATGGGGGTGAGACGAGACAGGTGGCTCGAGTCAGACTAGCCGGGTTCTATCAAATGCTCGAGGGTGCCGGCACAGCCGCAGCACTCACCGGCAATGGCGCCGTCGAAAGGGTCTACCCAGGGCGGTAAATCGGCCATTAATTTCCGCTCAGCCGCTAATTGCAGGGTGCGCGGGGGATTAATAACCCAGGGGCCGTTGCGTTCAACGGTGATGCTGACACTCTCGCCTGCGGCCACTTTGCGCTCGCGGTCACCATCATAGGCGAGTATGCCGGGGCCTTGGATTGTCGTTTTTTCATCGAGGGGCAGACGCTCGGCGCGGAGAATATGGGCCGAGCGAAATAAACCCGGTGACACCGGGGCTCGCAGTAAGTGGCCGCCGTCGTTGTGACCACAAAAGTCGACACGCACACCAAAATTATCCGTGGTACTGGCGGGGCAGAGCAGGCCACCGAGGGGCGACATGCCCACGGCATCGGGTTCGGCGCGGGTTAGCACCAGGGTTTTCATAAATTCCGGTTCGAAGGGGCCGAGGTTGCCGATTCTATCACCCTGTAAAAACAGCGCATCAACCAGGGCAATATCCTTTTCACCGTTAGCAAACGTGGCGGTAATGATTTTTGCGCGCTCGGTGGTTTCTTTTTTCGGCAGTCGACCACTGGCCACCAGCCCGGCAGCCATGCCGGCGATGGTGGGCTCTATCCACATTGGGAAGACATTATTGGTGCCTGTCGACAGGGGCATCATCACCACGTCTTGCCAAACCTGAGTGACGATACGGCTGGTGCCGTCGCCGCCCATGACAATAATGACATCGCAGCCCCGTGCCTTCATTTCGCGCACGGCCTGGCGGGTATCTTCTGCGGAGTGGGTGATGGGGTTGCGGATCTCCTCAACCTCGGCACCAATGTTCATGTTTTCGAGGGCGCCAAGCACCAGCCGGCGGGGGTCATAGGGTGCCAAGATGCGAGTGCAGCCGGTGGCCACGGCACCGACCACGATGCGGCTGATCTGATTGCGTTTACTTTCGTGGCTGACCGACTCGGCACGCGCGGTGAGTCGGCGGCTGTCACGGCCCGACATGGGGTTGGCGATGATTCCTAGAGAACCCATAGTGGCTTCCTATATTGTTTATTTCTGTAGCGGGGATTATAGGCTACAAAGCCTTTGCGGTAATATTGCCGGCAGAGCAAATCATTCATAGCCATATTAATAATGCATAAAAAAAGGAAACTCACGATGATAAAGATCACCCGCTTAAACCACTCGGCCCTCGGTTGCCGCGTTGAAGTTGACGCCATGCGCCGTTTTTATGTTGATGTGCTCGGTGTCAATACGGTCGACCGGGATATTCCCGAGCAGCTGGCGGCCTTAATACCCGGCTTCTGGATGCAGTTCCCGAATGGCCAGGTGCACGTGATTCAATGTGACGATTCAGAGGGCGAGCGCAAAGTGTTGCCGGAATTGGCCGGTAAACCACTCGACCCGATGGGCCCGCACACGGCTTTTTATGTGGAAGATATTGACGCGGTAGAAACCCAGCTAAGCAGTGAAGGCGTTGAATATCAGCGTATGGAGCAGTTTATATTTGCAGCGGACCCGGCGGGTAATACCGTGGAATTTCAACAGGATCCTGATCTGTAAGTTAAACCGCTTGGTCTACACTGGATTAATAGGCTGCGATTAAAGGGTGAAACCATAAGGGGGTAAAACCATGGGTATAGAAGTTAACGGTATCGCTCATATTCAATTGACGGTGAATGACGGCGAGCGCTGCCTGCCATTTTGGGAGGTGCTGTGTCATTTTCTCGAAATGAAAACCTTAATACGCAATGACGACACGGTGTATTGCATTGGCAGCCGCACGGGTATTTTGGTGCGGGTAGCACCCAAGGAGAAACGGACAAAAAACTTTGATCAAAATAGCAGCGGCCTGCACCATTTTTGTTTTCGTGCGCGCAGTAAAGAAGACGTCGACAGGATTTATGAGTTTGTCAATTCACAGCTTAATGCCAATATCGTGCATGCTCCTGAGGACGGCTCCCATTTCGCCCCCGGTTATTATTCGTTTCTGTTTGAAGACCCCGACGGTATTCGTGTCGAATTTAATTATGTGCCCGGTAAAGGTCATTTCGATGAGCAGGGGAGGCTGGGCGAACAGGGGCAGGGGCCGGCTAATCAATACGGGGAAGACGGTTTGACGGATGGGTGAATGCACTCATCCGTAGAGTGTATTTTCTTGGGCATAGTGGCCCATCGATTGTTACAAAACAGAGACTCGACTCGAAGGGTAGAGGCCTTCGAGTCGAGTGAAACTGTATCAACTCACCGTATTTCTCGGCACCTCCCTAAACGGTCGGTCGACATCGGTACGTGGCTCTTTGGGCAGCCCCAGGCTGCGCTCGGCAATAATATTGCGCTGGATTTCGTCGGTGCCCCCGGCGATAGATTCGGCGGGTGTCGATACTAATATTTCACTGATCACGCCATCCAATGCACCATCGTCACCCGTTAGCATGGCGTCGTTACCGGCAATTAATGTGTGGGCCTGTGCGGCGAGACGGGCGACCTGACTACCGGCAAGCTTGCCGAGTGATCCCTCTGGCCCTGGTGGCCGGCCTAACGCGTGCGCTGCCTTTACTCGGCGGCCAGTCCATTCGGCGGCTTTGGCCATCATCAACACTTTGGCGATGGCCTGGCGTACGCTGGGGTCGTCGTACTTGCCCGTGGCTTTGGCTCGTTCAATCAGCAGATCAACGCGACCGGCGCGCTGGGGATACCATTTATAGGGCTCCATCACGCTGGCGATTTCGACGTTTAATTCCTCGTAAATACGCCCCTGACCTTTTTCACCACGACCCCAGGAACGCAGGCCATCGGACAGGCGGCGCTCGTGGGCGAGGGTGGTCATCGCCACCTTCCAGCCATTGCCTTCTTTGTTGAGCATAAATTCCGGGGCTATTTTGGCGTCGGTAAAAAAGATTTCGTTAAAGGAGGCGTGGCCATTCATTTGCTTGAGGGGCCTAACCTCGACACCGGGTTGCTCCATGTCGATAAGAAAGTAAGACATGCCCTGGTGCTTGGGCACATCCCAGTTGGTGCGCGTCAGTACCATGCCGTATTGGGCGTGATGGGCACTGGTGGTCCAGACCTTCTGGCCGTTGAGTAGCCAGTTTTCACCGTCGAAATCGGCCCGTGTGGTGAGTCCGGCGAGGTCGGAGCCGCTACCCGGTTCGCTGAATAACTGGCACCAGGTATCTTCACCAGTTAGCAGGCGGCGCAGGAATTTACCTTTTTGCATGGCGTCGCCGTGTTCGAGAATGGTGGCAGCGGCGAGCATTCTGACGCCGGTTTTGGCGACGCTGACGGCACCGGCTTTGCGCAGTTCATCGTCGACAGCATCGCCGAGACCAATGCTCAGCCCGCGCCCGTGCCACTCTTTGGGCCATGCGGGGCAACCCCAGCCGGAGTCGATGAGTTTATTGCGCCAGTCGAGCAGGCTGGCGTCGGGATTCCAGTTAGCGTCGACCCAGGCGCTAACTTCTGTGCGTATGCTTTGTTCTGTTGATTCTACTGTTGCTTCACTCATGCCTGATTCTCCCAGCGCAGGACCAGTTGGTCGCGGTGATAGTTGGGGTCGCCGAGGAAGACCACGGAACTTTTTGCCCGTTTAAAATAGAGGTGGGTGTCGTTCTCCCAGGTGAAGCCAATGCCACCGTGAATTTGTAAACATTCGGCGGCAGACTTCATATAAGTGTCAGAGGCGTAGGCCTTACACAGCGAGGCCACGGCGGGCAGGTCGGGGGCACATTCAGCGGCTGTAGCCGCTGCGTAATAGGCGCTGGATTTCGCGAGCTCGACATCGAGCAGCATATCGGCACACTTGTGTTTAATGGCCTGAAAGGAGCCAATTAAACGACCGAACTGCATACGCAATTGGGCGTAGTCGAGGGCCGATTGCAGCATCATTTGTGCACCGCCGACCATTTCACTGGCCAGTGCAACGGCGGCGAGATCAAGAATATGGGGCAGGGTATCGCCACCGGTATTTAATTCACCGAGCAAAGTCGCCGGTGTTTCATTAAATTTTATATGGGCAAGTTTGCGCGTTGGGTCGAGCGTTTTTAATAAGCGGCGGTTCAGCCCAGCAGCATCGGCGGACACAGTAAACAGCGATAAACCGTCATCGTCCTTCGTGCCGGGTGTGCGGGCGACGACAATGAGCAGGTCGGCGATATGTCCGTCGAGCACATAGCTTTTTTCACCATTCAGACAATAGTTGTCGGCAGCGGGTGTGGCACTTAATTGAGTATTTGCGGGCAGCCAGTCCTGATTCGCTTCACTCAAGGCGAGGGTCGCCAGGGTTTGGCCCGAGGCAATACCGGGTAGTAGTGCCAGTTTTTGCTCTTCTGTGCCAGCGTGAATAATCGCCGTGGTAGCGAGTGCGGTGGCGGAAAAGTAGGGTGCGCAAAACAAAGCGCGGCCCATTTCCTCCAGCACGATACACAGCTCGACAAAGCCAAAACCCTGGCCGCCGTAGGCCTCGGGAATGTGAATGCCGGGCAGGCCGAGCTCATCGCTAAGTTGTTTCCACACGGCAGTATCGTAGCCTTGCTCGCTATCCATTAGTTTACGGACTTCGCTGCGCGGTGATTTGTCATCCATAAAGCGCCGAACGATTAAGCGGAACTCTTCCTGCTCATCGGTAAAGGTAAATTGCATAAGTTTCTCTCACAATGGTGTCTGCAAAAGCAGCAAGCGGAATGATCGCTCGCGGTTTTCTGCTTTGTTGTTTCGATGTCTTCTGCTAAAGGAGCTAGCTTTCAGCAGTCACTGCAACGGCATTGTTGGCTAATAAAGCATCGACCTCAGCCTGACTGTAACCATTATCGATTAATACCTTTTCTGTATCGGCACCCGCTAGCGGCGGTGGCCCCTGAATTTCTTCAACGGTGCGGCTAAAGCGGGGCGAGGGTGCGGGCTGCATCCAGCCGTCGCGCTCCACGAAAGTTTTACGGTGCACATTGTGGGGGTGGCTGGGCGCTTCGGCCATCGACAGCACGGGGGCAAAACACATGTCGGTGCCGTCCATAATTCCACACCACTGATCGCGGGTTTTGGTTTTAAAGCGTGCCGTCATTATTTCTTTACAGCGCGGCCAATTCTTTTTATTAAATTGTTCTTTAAACAGTGGATCTTGCGCATCGAAGCCACCAAGCTCCATCAATAGTGCATAGAACTGAGGCTCGATGGAGCCAATGGAAATATATTCACCATCGGCACATTCGTAGGCATCGTAGAAGGGCGCGCCACCGTCGGCGAAATTACTACCGCGATTATCTTCCCAAAGTCCCTGGGCACGAAAGCCATAAATACCGGCCATTAATGTTGCCGCACCATCGACCATTGCGGCATCGATAACCTGGCCTTTACCCGAGGTCTTGGCTTCGATAATGCCGCAGAGTACGCCGCCAAAGAGTAGTGAGGCACCACCGCCGTTGTCGCCGACTAAGTTGAGCGGGGGCACGGGCTTGCCACCTTTATTGCCGATAGCAGAAAGGGCACCGGAAATGGCGATGTAGTTAATGTCGTGTCCGGCGGTCTGGGCCATTGGCCCCTCCTGCCCCCAGCCGGTCATGCGGCCGTAAACAATGTGGGGGCAGCGTGCTAGCACGTCATCGGGGCCTAGCCCTAAGCGTTCGGTAACACCGGGGCGAAAGCCTTCAATTAATGCATCGGCGCCTTCCAGTAAGCGGTAAATGACTTCTATGCCCTCAGGGTCTTTGAGGTTGACGCGGATGGATTTGCGGCCGCGACCGAGAATGTCGTTAGGGCGGTCAATGGTAATACTGCCGGTGTGATCGCCTGTACGGTCGATGCGGATGATTTCTGCACCCATGTCAGACAGCATCATGCCGCACAAGGGTACGGGGCCAATGCCCGCCAGTTCAATAATTTTGATACCTTTTAATGGACCCATTGCCGTGCTCCTTTATTTTTATAGAGGCGAGTATGGCGGGTGGGGAGCGCTTTGTCTGCAGTGATTGGTGACTACAGGAGTAATGGATTTATTGTGTTGTGAGTAGGGGCTGAAGCTCTTTGGGTACGCAATAATATTTTTCTTCACCATTACTAATAGGGTCTGTAAAAGACAGTTGATAGGCCAGTAATTGTAGATCTTCTTTTATTTGCTCGCCCTCTTCAGTAGAACCATAAAGCCGATCACCAATAATAGGATAACCGGCGCTGCTCAGGTGACGACGTATCTGGTGCTTGCGCCCGGTCTCAATATCGACCTCGACTAGTGAGCAGTTTAGCGCGGCATCGTAATTGATTAGCTGAACATGACTGCGCGCTTCGCGGCCTTCAATAGCCTGGTCAAATAATTGTGGCTCGGGTGGAAACTCGCCATTGACTCTTGCCCTGTAGCGCTTATTGATTTTGCGCTCGGCAAAGAGGGCAGAGAGTTTGGCGGCACTGCTTTTTTTATGGGCCAGTAGAATTAAGCCGGTCGCGGCTCTATCGAGACGGTGAACAGTAAAGGTGGTGCGGTCAAGATGGCGCTCAACCCAGCGGCCAATAGTGCAGTGGTCGCCCCATTTTGTGCCCTGGCTGTACATGCCCTGGGGTTTGTACCAGACGCTGTAATCGCCTTCATCGGCGATAAGTAGCGGCACTGGCGGTACGGTAGATTGTATGGCCAGGTCGTAATACAGGTGGAGTTCGTCACCGCTATGCAGTTTTTGTTTAGCGCGACGCAGGCGGCGGGTATTGCCATTGTGACTCAACCACACGGCGCCATTTTGCATTACCTGTTTTATACGTTGCTTTGACAGGTCGCTGGCGGCAGCGAGCAGAGTAATGGCTGATTCTTTCTCATCGCTGATGGGTAGGTGTAATTCAAACAATTCGAGTGTCGAGTTCATTCTTTTGTGCCGAGGTCCTTGTTGTCTCCGATCGCTATTTTAGCGATAAATGGGGCTTTGGGTTGAGGTATTTATATTCGGTGGGCTACGTTTGGTGCTTTTCCATACCCCGTGCTGTCTGATAATCTAGTATTAGTTGCTGAAATCAATTAAAGGAAGAATAAATGAGCTGGCAAATGAAACTGATGAATATTTCATCACGACTTATCGTTAAACCCTTCGTGAAACGAGCGGCACGACAAAGCAAACCAGGACAGCAGCAGGCAACGATCGATAAGCTTCGCCGTTGGGTGGTGAGGCTCGACAATTTTTTAACACGTAAACACGCGTCTCCCGTGCCGGTCGATTTTATCGATGGGCAGTCATCTTATTTGTGGATTAATAATACGCCGGGTGTTACGCGTACCGTTCTTTACTTGCACGGAGGGGGCATGGTCATTCATGTGCCCAGTTTATATAAACAGTGGGCTCAACGTTTTGGACCGGCTGTTAATGCCAGAGTCCTACTTGTCGACTACCGTTTGGCACCGGAATATCCTTACCCCGCACCGAATGACGATTGTTTCGCCGCTTATCAGTGGCTGGTGAAAGAACAGGGAGTGAGCCCTGAGAGTATTGTTGTCGCCGGTGATTCGGCTGGAGGCTATCTTACCCTTGCGACATTGCTGCGTATTGGTGAGTCTGAATTAGCTAATCCCGCTTGCGCTATTGCCTTGTCACCGCTGTCTGATTTTTCCTTTGGCAGTCCATCCATGTTTGCCAATGAAGCGGCGGATCCTTTATTAAGCAATCAACTTCTTCCCCTCGTTAGAAACATGGTGCTCGGTGATCACCTGTGTACAGAGCCAATGGTGTCACCTGTTTATGCCGATTTGAGTGGCTTTCCACCTCTGCAAGTTCATGTCAGCAGTAACGAAATCTTGCGTGATGATGGTGTTCGTATCGTTGACAGGGTGACGCAGCAGGGTGCGACCAGCGAGCTTTGTGAATGGCATAAAACGACACATGTTCACCCCATTATGGACGGCTTACCTGAAAGTGAGTTGGCCGTGCATAAAATGCGAGAGTTTATTGAGTGCTATTGCAAAGCGTAGAGCAGAAAGTATGAGGTGGCTTGAAATTATTGGTAAGCTTCTCTTAGCTCATGTACGTGATCTTGATGGGCCTGATCAAGATAGGGCAGAAGCAGTGAGAGAGCTTGGTAAATGCCTTGATTAAAGTGATCAACGGCAATATTGGCTTCGGTGATAGCGGATAAGTATTTCTTGAAATGTATCCACTGAGTACATATCAGCAGCATATTGAGGCTAATATCTTCGATGACTTTATCAGAAGGGGACAGGAAGACTCCAGTTGCACAAAGTGCAGTCAGTAGTCGGACTAATGACTGGTTCAGCTGTTTTAATAGTCGCTGAAATCTTGCCTCCAGCGAGGGGCACTTTAACGTAATGTAGTCAGTATCCTGGTAAATAAATCGGTATTCGAGTGCTATCTCAAAATTGAGATGTAGGAAGAACCAGATATCTTCAATACTCAATTCTTCGCTAAAAACCTGGCTAATTAAAGGTTCTAAGGCCGCTTCGTAGCTGCTGAAAAGCGTTTCGATGAGTTGTTCTTTATTGGGGTAGTGGTAGTAAAGATTGCCCGGGCTTATCTCGAGTTCAAGGGCGATATGGTTGGTTGATGAATCTGGTGTGCCGAGTTGGTTAAACAGCGCCAGGGTCGTATCCAGTATTCGCTGCTTGGTGCTTGATCTGGCCAAATCACCCTCCTGAATATTGCTGAATCACAAAGATCCTTGAAAGTTAGTTTTTTTACTCTAAATTAAATTGCTATCTTGCCTTACGTGGTTGGGGCTGTAAGCAACTTGAATTGGCAGTGTGCCTGCAAAATCTAACTAATTTTAATCAATTCACGCACAGGAAGATAGATAGAATGGCTACTTCAAAAACGCTTGGTCACAAAAAAGTACGTAAAATTCTCGACAAAAATGATGATCTTGTTAACAAGACTGTTGAAAGAGGTCAGGAGTTGACAGAAAAGGCTTTGGATCGAAATCGCGATATTTGGTTGGCTGGTCTGGGTGCTTTCTCTAAAGCACGCGATGAGAGTGGCGAGCTGTTTAATAAGTTGATTGAAACGGGCGAAAAATTCGAAGATAAGTACAAAAAAATTGTTGATGACAATAGCGATTCTGCAATTAAGAAAGTCACCAGCTTGTTCGATAAAGTACCTAACCCTTCTGAAAAAATTGAAGATATATTTGACTCTCGCGTTGCTAGAGCGCTGAAGCGCCTTGGTGTTATGCCAACGGTTAACGCACTTCAGTCATTGGCTGAACAAGTTGAAAACTTGAATTCTCTTATTGAGGAGTATGTCGATACTGCGCCTGAGAAAAAAGCTAAAAAATCAGCTGCTAAGAAACCAGCCGCTAAAAAGCCTGCGGCTAAGAAGCCTGCGGCTAAGAAGCCTGTAGCAAAGAAGCCTGTTGTTAAAAAATCTACTGCGGATAAGCAAGAGTCTTTGCCTATTACTGATGCGATAGAAGATGTAAAGCCAACCGATGTTGATAAGTATTTAAAGAGTTAAGTTGCTGCTTTATTGCAGAATTAAAAACGGCCATCAGTTTTACTGTTGGCCGTTTTTTTTGTCCCTTGGGGTAAAAATTGTTCGCTCTACTTTTCCAGTCATTGCTAAAAGGCTGTCTAATATTAGGCTTTAGAGCTAATTTTATCCTGTTCATTCGTTACAGGTTTTTCGCACTTATGGAAGTTATCTGATTTGGCAAATAGTCTATTTGTAATATTTTCAATAGAGGCGGGTTTTGGTAATGAAGCCTAGGTAGGGGTGAGTTTAATAACAAACGTGCTTTTTAGTAATAGGTTTCACTTCACTTGGTTTTGAATTGATTTGCATTCCTTTAGTCTCTATTCGTGATGTGCTGTTTATACGTGTTTTAGCGTTATTCGTGGCCGCTCTTTTTACGGCTTTAGTTTTTACTCTGTTGGTGGCTACCTTGTAATGCAGTTTGCGAGATACCTTCATCGCGAAGGGTGGGTTTTTTCACCTGTTGACCGATTGTCATTGTGAGGTTTTCGATAATTCATCACGATGAGTGGGCGATTTTTCATATCAAGCTGACGGTTTACAGTTTCACCGAGTTCTTTTTCATAACCTTCGATGCTGAGCCCATAGGCAGTCGCTATGCTGACACTATCGGGTTCCCAAACAGCATTTTCTAGCGTTAAGGTGTGTAGCTAGTCATCTTTTACGCGAATCAAATTTTCGGCCATATCCATAAAGCAATACTCTGCATCTTCATCGACCATAAAAAGTCTCTGGAGGACTGCCAGCAGTCATCTTTTTCAAAAGCGTTGTAGATGGGCTGTTCACCATGATGCTCTGAGTTCGTGTTGATTTCGCTAAGCAGCATACCGACGGAACCATCGGGTACGGGGCACAAGTTTCCGGCAGTAGCCAGAAAGGGCTGGTTTTTTTCGTAATCCCAGTAGACCAGGTGAATAGAGCAGCTCTCGGAGATTGTCGGAAAAACAGGTCCAGGCTTATTACAGGAAATATTGGCCAGGTAAGTATTGCTGCCTCTAGCAGCAAATATTTCCATCACCTTTGCTGATCCGAAGCGCTTAACGACTCGTTTTGAGAGGCTTCTTGCATGCGAGTGCCGCTGAACAGGTGAATAGAATGCTCCTTTTCGAGTTTATTGGTGGGAGCATCAATTAGTTCCCTTGATATCAACCCGAGTAGAATACTACTCTAGCGGGATATGCGCGGGCTTCTTTCCAAAATGTAGGTGCATCAAACTCTTTAGCGACTGCTATTCTTGCACCAGTAATGAGAGATACGCTATCTGAAACTTACAGACCTGTGGGGTCGTGGAGGGGTGTCCAGCAATAGGTCAATCTGACCGCATCAATGCTGCAGAGGAGGCGGTACCGGAGGCAGACAGAGCCCAGCGTTGGTTGGTAATACTGTAACAGTGGGTTTCATTGCCACGTTTGGAGAACATCACAAAAGCGATATCATTGGCTTTGCCCGGTGATGACTGGAACCAATCTGGCAAGGCAACACTGGTTGGATTAATCGCTTCCATATCAATGACGCTATCGGGTAAGTCCCGCTGTGAGCGAACAAAACCACTGAGGATGTATACCTGACCGCTATAACTGTCCACGGCAGATTCTGCATTTTCCGGATCGGATAGTTAGGTGATATACCTCGCTGAGCTTAAGTTCAGTCGGAAGCTAGCCCTTGTTACACATTGTTCGCAATAACACGGCGGCGGCGCGTGTCGATTGACGGCCATAATCGACGCCAGTGAGGATGGGCGAGCGTGCATGATGATGCCGGCATGATCTCCAGCGCGAACACCAATTGAAATTAGTTTGCGGACGATATTGTCGACACGTTTACTGGCATCGGAATAACTGTGAGCTCTTCCATCGTATAGAAAAAAGGTGTCTTTTGGTGCCTTTACAGTTTGTTCTTCCAGTGTAAGTGCAATGCCAATCTCGCTATCATTGTTGAGTTTTTCAAGGCGGGTAAAGTAAGACAGGTGAGAACCAATATTACTACTAACGGCCTGTACAGGATCTTTGGTAATGCCTAATAAGTCAGTGGTGGTGGAAAATACGCCTTTGCTTAACCTAAATAAGGCCTTTGCCATGGCGGTCGGTAGCGTATCGTGTCTGCTGTCGTCGAGAGTATCTGTACCATCAGCTTCACCCAGGGCATAAATAGACTCGGGTTGCTCAGTCTCGCCCTCGCGCCACTGTGCCCATTGCACGACGGAGGGCCAGGTGTTTTTCATCGCACTGGAGCCGACGACGATACCCATGTGCCCACCTTTGGCCAGTAATTCGAATAATTCTGCATTAGCTACGGCATCTGCGATCCCGCGAACTGACCCTGCACTGGCAATTTCGTCATTACTGCCAATGACAACGAGAATAGGGCAGGTGATTTCCGTTAAGGAGATGGCGCGGCCTTCAATAATGCAACCGCCAGAAACCAGACGATTACCGAGAAACATTTGCTGTAGGAACTCGTTTAAAGCTTGTCCCGGCCAAGCAGCGAAGCCTTCACCACCCAAAAAAACTCTTCCTTCTTCAGTTTGTAAAAATGCATCTCTATCATGCAAAGAGCTTGAAAAAAGCAATCCGGCGTTTAATTTCTTTTGTGGGAATCATCAACTTAAAGAGGTTTTTAGTTGCTCATGCGGGAATAACAGTGGGTGCTAGTTTTTTAGGAATGGCTTGGCGAATAGTCTCAAAATCTTCGGTGATGCCTTAATTTGAAATTGGTTTTTGTTGCTTAGCCTTTTGTTTTGGGTTTATTAATTCGATAAGGGCTTTAATCGAGTGAAAGATTCATCAATGGCTTGGCCAATAAAGGTATTCACAGTTTTCTCCCAGGGGAAGGTAATGTGATTGCCCTGATACCACTCAATTTTCGGTTTGCCCCAGTGTTTCCACAGGTCGATGGGATCCTCAGGGCGTGCCAAACGATCCAACAGACCCGCATAAATATAACGTCTTTTTGCAGGCACTTTTGGCTTTAATGCAGTGGGTGAAATAACATTGGTCATCCTCTCGATGTCATCCCAGGGCATGCTGATATTATCCATAAAATATAGGAGGTTACGTTGCCCGAGTCGTCGTGCTGCGCGAACCAGGTTGACTGCAGGTACACCGGCGATGGCGCAGGCAAGTCCACCCTCTAGGCCCGACAACATAGCGGTGGTATAGCCCCCCAGAGAAATGCCGTGCACTCCCACTTCTGGTGCCCCCTGTTTTTTTTTCAGCCAGTTAATGATGCGCCTTAATTCGAACATAGCCTGGGCTTCAGTGTGGATTAGATTGACGTAGCCGGGTGACAGCACTCCGTCGCCACTGGTTGGGCCTATTTTTCGCGGGCCGTGTAGGGGCAGGACATAGTGCAGAATATTGAGACCTTTAGTCTCGTGCAGTGCCTGGGCGTGGAAAAAAGGCAAATCAATATAGGGCATGCCCATGCGATAACCGTGGATGTTAATTAGCCAGGGTCGTTGTGGGCCCGAGTGACGGAGCACCCAACAGTGTGCGGTCTGGTTGGCGGTGTAGCCGAGCCAACGGGAGCGCCCTGCTTCACCTACATGGGGAACGTAAGCACTTTCAAAGGTCATATGCTCGTAGTGTACGCCACGGGATTTATCGTGTTTGAACTTGACTTTCTCAAGCTCTGGAGGTGACTGATGATAGCCTCTGGGTTTGTCGATCCAGCCCTTGGCGGTGAAAAATTCTAGGGCATCCAGCATTTCGTCCGCACAGCGCTGACGGTAATCAGTTGTTGGAAAGTGCAATCGCGAGGCCATGCCTAGACCCATCATCAAGGCTTCGTCGACACCAACCATGGCGATTGCGCCGAGTGACAATTTTGGTTTTGGTGCTTCATCGGGCCAATGTAGAAAGTCATTGACGGTTGTGGAGCCGGGAATCCAGCGGGGGACACTTCCAATGTGTAGATCGCAGGACTTAGGCAAAAAAGAAGAAATATTCATTTTTACGACCTCGCTTATCTATTATTACACAATAATCTATTTATAGAGTTTTGCTGTATATATTAATCAAGTATCTGATGTCTGGTCTTTTTAAGCGTTAAAGTACTTAATGTTAGGTGTTAAAGCGAATGATTTTAAGAAGTTTTTTGGTTGTCAATAAGGTGTTTGTCGAAATATTGACGGTGAGTAATATATGGTGTTTTGGTAGAGTGCACAGATTTTTAGACTAAAATTAACTATTAAATTATGTACTTCAGGTTTGAATCCAAGAAAGATTAATGCCATAAGTTTACAAAATGATGCAGTGGTCCAGGGCCACTGCCGACACTGAGCGCATTAGCACTCGCGAGAGTTTCTGTGAGGTATTTTTTTGATCTCTCCACGGCGCAATTTAGTTGGCCAGCATTGTTGGCAAGGTTAGCGGCAATGGCCGCAGAGAGGGTGCAGCCGGTGCCATGATTATTGGCAGTGTGGATACGTTTGCCGATAAACCATTGGCTTTTATCGGTGTTCTCGACCAGTAAATCGGGGCATTCGCCACCAGGTAAATGCCCGCCCTTCAACAGCACGGAGCATCGGCCTAGGGTTTGTAATTGCTGTGCCATGGCGAGCATTTCCTCCCGTGTTGCGGGAGGCTTTATACCGAGCAGGCAGGCCCCCTCGTCTAAATTGGGGGTGTAGAGGCTGGCTAGTGGTAGCAGTTCGTGAACCAGTCTATCGAGTGCTGCGGGGTCGAGCAGGCGCTGGCCTCTGGAGGCGAGCATCACCGGGTCGATGACAATATTGTCGGCACGATAGTATTTTAGCCGTTCGGCAACCCGTCGAATGATGGCATCGTTGGCGAGCATGCCGATTTTCACCGCGGCGGGTTGAATGTCCTCGAACAGGCAGTCAATTTGAGCCTCAATAAAACCGGGATCGGGACAGTGGATGGCTTTGACACCACGAGTGCTCTGAGCCGTGAGAGCGGTAATAATGGCCATGCCGTAAACACCGTTGGCGGCGAAGGTTTTCAAGTCGGCCTGAATGCCGGCACCGCCGCTGGGATCGGAGCCGCCGATACTCAAGACGTTTTTGATGGTGCCCGTTGGTGCTGTGTTCACGCGTCTACCTTCTAATCCAAACTTAAGATAGCCAAATTGGCGTAGTGCTGGTTGGCTAAAATGTCTGCGGCGCTACTGGCTCGACGGCCACTCATGCAGCACAGGACGACCCGTTGCCCACGGGGTATTTCAGCAAGGCGTTGACTCATCTCAGCGAGGGGGATGTGCTGGGCGCCGGGTAGTGGCGGGGCCTGTAATTCACCGGCGTCACGGACATCGACCAGGATGTCGTCGCTGTTTATTTCCTCAATGTTGAGTACGGCAAGGGGCGCTAATTGTTCAGGCTCCGGGGCATTGGAGAAATCGATACTGGAAAAGTGATTGCGCCAAAGGTCGACACTCAGTAGTGAGGCCGGGCCGGGAGGGGCCAGTAGGCACTTGATTGCGGCCTGGGCCTGCAGGGCACCCAGTACGGCTACTACGGGGCCGAGCACGCCATTACGGGCACAGGATAAACCCTGGTCGGGGGGGGAGGGGAACAGCGCTCGATAGCTGGGTGCACCCTGGCAAAATACACCGATATAGCCCTTCATACCCGCCGCCGATGCCGATATTAGTGGCTTGCGTAACTGTTGGCAGGTATCACTGAGTAAATAGGTCGTTGTGAAGTTGTCGGCGGCGTCGATAACGCAGTCACAGCCTGCGACCAGGGCTTCGATATTACTTGAAACCAAGCGTTCGCTAATTGCCTCGACCACAACCTCACTATTTAAAGCTGCCATTTTACGGGCGGCGACATCGACCTTGTATTGCCCCTCATCGGCCTCGTTAAATAATACCTGGCGGTGCAGATTGTGGATGGCAATACGGTCATTATCGACGAGGCGTATCTGGCTGATGCCGGCACCGACGAGATAAGTAAGGGCGGGTATGCCGAGCCCTCCAGCACCGACGATGATGATGCGCGCGGCGGCGAGCTTGGCTTGTCCAGCGCTGCCGACCTCGGGCAGGGCGAGCTGTCGGGCATAGCGATTTTCACTCATAGACTTCCCCAGCTATTGATGGCGCTGTTGTTCAGCGCCCACCTCTTGGGCTGAGACTGTCAGCCACTCCTGCAGACGTTGCTCGGGCTGTTGATGCCAAAGCACATCGGTAACCACGGCAATGGTATCGGCACCCGCGGCATAGGCGGTGGCGGCGCGCTCGACACTCATGCCGCCGATGGCGACTAGAGACGTATTGCCGACTCGCTGGCGCCAGCGAGCCAGCTTTTCTAAACCTTGAGGTGCCCAGGGCATTTTCTTTAATTGCGTGGCGTAGACCGGGCCGAGGGCAATGTAGTCGGGCTTTAGGCTCAGGGCATAGGCCAATTCTTTGCTGTCGTGGGTACTGATGCCCAGCCTGATACCGGCGCGGCGAATTCGCGCTACATCGGCCGTGGCGAGGTCTTTCTGGCCGAGGTGAATGAAATCACAGCCCAATTCCAGTGCCAGTTGCCAGTGGTCGTTGATGATGAGTTGGCAGTCGTGGGCGGCGCAAAGAGCCTTGGCTTTAGCAATTTCAGCGCGCAGCGCCTCGGCGGGTAAGTCTTTAATGCGCAATTGCACCAGCTTTAGGCCGAGGGGAAGAAAGCGTTCCAACCACTCGCAGTTGTCGACAATTAAATAAAATTTGTGCAGCCAGTTGCCGGTGGGTTTCGCTTGCAGGGTTTGTTGCTCAGTCATTTTTTATTGCTCATGCTCGCCATGCCAAAAGGGACTGCCCAGTACCGGGGTGGAGGGCGCGGCCATATCGCGAGCCTCAATGGCTCCGGCCTGAAAGGCAAGGCGCCCAGCCTCTATCGCCTGAGCAAAGGCGCGGGCCATCGCCACGGGGTCGCCGGCTTTGGCAACGGCGGTGTTCAGTAAGATGGCGTCGTAGCCCAGCTCCATGGCTTGGGCCGCCTGTGAAGGCAGGCCAATACCGGCATCGACAACCAGCGTGGTATCGGGGAAGTGAGCGCGCAAAGCTCGAAGGGCGAAGGGATTATTGAGGCCCCGGCCGCTACCGATGGGGGAACCCCAGGGCATTAAGACTTCGCAGCCGGCGGCGAGCAATTTATCGGCCACCACCAGATCGTCGGTGGTATAGGGGAAGACCTGAAAGCCCTCGGCGCAGAGAATGCGGGCCGCTTCCACCAAACCAAAGACATCGGGTTGCAGGGTGTCGTCCTCGCCGATGACCTCGAGTTTGATCCACGGGGTATCGAATAGCTCTCGCGCCATGTGGGCCGTGTTGACGGCCTCTTTAACCGTTTTACAGCCGGCGGTATTGGGTAGTAGGCGGGCGCCGGATTGCTGGATGAGGGACCAAAACTGCTGTCCAGCGCCATCCTTCCCTGAGTTTTTACCCGCTTCGCGACGCAGGGAGACGGTCACAATGCCTGCCCGACTGGCGGCAATGGCATCGAGTAAGATTGCCGGGGAGGGGTGCTGGGCACTACCGATTAAAAAGCGTGACTCAAATTCACTGCCGTATAAACTCAGTTTTTTGGAAGATGGGCCTTTGATGCTATCCATCAGCCACCCTCCATGGGTGCCACTATTTCGACGGCGCAGCCTTCGTTTAAAGGGCTTTGTGAGCGATTCTGCCGAGGTACAAATAGACCATCGATAGCCGTAGCAACCTCGCCGCCCTCGTGGCCTTGAGCTGCGACGAGGGCGGCGAGGTCTGGGTGTTCGGTGTCGTGGCTTGCGCCATTAAGCTGTATTTTCATTCATTACCTCCGGGGGAATGATGCCGTCGAGGGCAAACTCGACGCAGCGCCGCGCCATGGCCGGGGCGGCGAGAAAGCCGTGGCGGTACATGCCATTGACCGACAGGGTTTTACCTCGGCGGCGCAGGCGCGGTAGGTTATCTGTAAAGGCCGGACGCGCTTCGACGCCGATCTCGATGATTTCCGCCTCACCAAAAGCGGGGTGTAGGGCGTAGGCCGCCGACAGTAATTCGAGTACCGAGCGGACACTGGCGCGCTCGCGTTCGGCACTTTCTATCATCGTTGCGCCAATCATAAACACGCCATTTTCACGGGGCACAATGTAGAGCGGAATGCGTGGGTGCAGTAGGCGCACCGGGCGCTTGAGAGTGATTTCATCACTGTGGATATGCAGCATTTCACCCTTGACGCCACGTAATTCAGGCAAGGCTTGCTGTGCGCCGAGGCCGCGACAGTCGATGATCCAGTCGGCAGCACTGCTGTAGTCATTGCCGGGCGCATCGTCGATGTGGCGTTGAGCAAAGCTCACACCGCGTTGTTTTAAGGTGCTAATTAAATGGGCCAGCGTCTGGCGCGGGTCGAGGTGGGCCTCGTCGGCAAAGAGCAGGCCACGGTTAAAACGTTCGGCGAGATCGGGCTCGAGCTGCTGTATGTTCTCACCGTCAACGCGCTGCCAGCCCTCGGTGTTACGGGCAAAACTATTGAGCAGGGGCTGGTCGCGCGAGGTGGCCACCACCAAGGTGCCAGCAGTGGTGTAGTCGGGGGCGATGGCTTGCCAGAAGGCCATGCTCTCGACACCCAGTGTGGCCATTAGCGGCTCGGCGCTTTCGCCCTCGCAACCCGGTGCCAGCATACCGCCGGCCCACCACGAACAGCAGGTGCTATCGAGGGTATCGCTGGCGGCAATAATACTTACCTCGCAACCGCGCTCGGCAAAGGCGTGGGCGCAGCACAGGCCGCTAACGCCACTGCCAATAATCTCAATTTTCATCGTCAGTGCCGGTACTAGCTGAGATTCTCGATATAAATTTCGCTGCCCTGGCCTTTAAACTCGTCGGATTTTTTGTCCATGCCATTGGCGACGTAGTCGCGCACATCCTGGGTAATTTTCATCGAGCAGAATTTGGGGCCACACATCGAGCAAAAGTGGGCGACCTTGGCGGAGTCCTTGGGCAGGGTCTCATCGTGGTAAGACCGTGCTGTATCGGGGTCGAGGCCCAAATTGAATTGATCGTCCCAACGAAAATCAAAACGGGCTTTCGACAGCAGGTCATCGCGGTGACGGGCGTGGGGGTGGCCCTTGGCGACATCGGCGGCGTGAGCGGCAATCTTATAGGCGATTAAGCCCTGTTTCACATCGTCGCGATTGGGCAGGCCGAGGTGTTCCTTGGGGGTGACATAGCAGAGCATGGCGCAACCGAACCAGCCGATCATGGCGGCACCAATGCCACTGGTGATGTGGTCGTGGCCGGGGGCGATATCGGTGGTCAGTGGGCCGAGGGTGTAGAACGGTGCCTCGTCACAGTGCTCCAATTGCAGATCCATATTTTCTTGAATCATGTGCATGGGCACGTGGCCGGGGCCTTCGATCATGGTTTGAATATCGTGGCGCCAGGCGATTTTAGTCAGTTCGCCGAGGGTTTTTAACTCGGCAAATTGCGCCTCGTCGTTGGCGTCGGCCAGGGAGCCGGGGCGCAGGCCGTCACCGAGGGAGAAGCTGACATCGTAGGCCTTCATGATTTCGCAAATGTCTTCGAAGTGGGTGTAGAGAAAGTTCTCTTGGTGGTGGGCGATGCACCACTTGGCCATAATGGAGCCACCCCGGGAGACAATGCCGGTGAGGCGATTTACCGTCATTGGCACGTAGCGCAACAGCACGCCGGCGTGAATGGTGAAGTAGTCGACGCCCTGTTCAGCCTGCTCGATGAGGGTGTCGCGAAACACTTCCCACGTTAGATCTTCGGCAACGCCGCCGACTTTTTCCAGGGCTTGATAAATCGGCACGGTGCCAATCGGGGCCGGGGAATTGCGAATAATATGGTCGCGGGTAGAGTGAATGTGCTTGCCGGTGGACAGATCCATTACCGTGTCACCGCCCCAGCGAATCGACCAGACCAGTTTTTCGACCTCTTCGTCGATGCCTGAACTCAGCGCCGAGTTGCCGATATTGGCATTAACTTTGACTAAAAAATTGCGGCCGATAATCACCGGCTCCAGTTCGGGGTGATTAATGTTGGCGGGGATAATCGCCCGTCCGGCAGCCACCTCACTGCGCACAAATTCCGCTGTCACTTCATCGACAAAACCGGCGCCCATACTGTTGCCCTTGAGACGCTTGACGCGCTCGGGGGTGTTGAATTCATTGGCCAGAGAGCCGCGCAGTTCGTTTTCACGAATCGCGATGTACTCCATTTCACGGGTGATAATACCCTTGCGGGCATAGTGCAGTTGGCTGACATTGGCGCCATTCACCGCACGGCGCGGTGTGCGTTGCAGCGCGGGATTGTAGAACCGCGTCGCCTGGTCGGCATCGCTAACGCCATTATCGGCGGGCTTGGTTTCACGGCCGGTATAGCTTTCGGTATCGCCGCGACCCTCGATCCACGCTGCGCGTACAGCGGGCAGGCCACGGTGAATGTCGATGTCGACATTGACATCGGTATAGGGGCCGGAGGTGTCGTAGAGGTGGACTTGTTCGCCAGTGGTCAACGTGACCTGGCGCATCGGCACCTGCACATCGGCAAAATTAGCGGAGGGGATATAAACCTTTTTACTGGCGGGCAGCGGAGTCTGGGTAATAGCTTGTGACTGGCTGGGTGTAGATTGAGCGGTGGTTTTTTGCTTCTGCAATGTCGTTGACATCTTGCCTCCGAGGCTTGTTTGAGAATAGCCGGGCGGAGAGCTGCATAAGGCACTGCATTTGAATATTTAAGGGTGCTAAAAATGGCACTAAAAACATTGCTCTTTCCTACGCCGGTACTAGACGGTTCAGGTTCAACGGGTTCGCTACACTGTGTGAAGTCAAAATCTAGTAGCATCTCAGCCTTGTTTATAAGGCTCCCCGAGAGTTATTGCGGAATATAACAGCGAAGCTGGTATTGTGAAACTATTATTTTTATTTAAATAGTAGCCTTGTTATTTAAGTGTTTTTTATTTTGTGTGTGTAAATAAGGGTGTTTGTTATCTGAAGGTGTAATCGTTGTGGCAGAGCATGGTGGGCGGTTGTTAGCTAAAAATCGGCAGCTAAGGCGTGCTTTGTTTGATGCCAAGACGTTGTAACAAGCGGTAAAAATTACTGCGATTTAAGCTTAGATCGCGAGCGGTGGCGGCGAGATTACCGTTGCGTAGACCGAGCCTTTCATTAATTAACTGGCGCTGAAAATTATCGAGGGTTTCTTTTAGGTCGATTTGTTCAGGCAGGCTGGCGAGTTCTACCTGAGCTGCGTGGGGTAATTCACCAAGACTAATACTCAGTTGCGAGACTTTAATAATGAGGTCTTTTGCACCCTTTTGTTCGGCCATCGCTTTGAGTGTGGCGCGCCTAAGTACCTGGTCGAGCTCGCGGATATTGCCCGGCCAGGAATAGTGCTGCAGTAACTTTCTAGCATCGGTGTCGATTAGCAATGCTGGCAGGGCAAGCCGGCGTCGTTGTTGCTCGAGAAAGTGTCTTGTTAGCAAGGGGATATCTTCCGCTCTTTCGCGTAGTGGCGGCACGGGCATGGGGTAGAGCATTAACAGCCGATACAGATCGGGGCGAAACTCGCCATGACTCACCATTTGTTGGAGGTTACAGCGAGTGGCGGCAATCAATCGTACCTTGATGGGGATAGTTGTCGTGCTATTAAGTGGCTGGATACTGTCGGTTTTTAGCAGGTGCTCGAGCTGGCTTTGCACATCAGCTGGCAGGGTGGCGACTTCGTTAATAAAGAGTGTGCCCTGGTCGGCAAGTTGAAACAGGCCGGTTTTCTCTGCTTTGTTGTCACTCGCCGTGGCACCAAATAGTTCGGCATAAGCGGTCTCGTCATTGAGACTAGCGCAGTCGACACGAATAAGAGCGTGTTTGCTGGGGGTCGAGGCCAAATGAATATCTTGTGCCACCAAACTTTTGCCGACGCCGTCTTCGCCCTGTAAGAGAATGGTTAATTCAGAGGCGGCGATAATGGCAATTTCTTCTTTGACTCGCAGCAGTGCGGGGCTGTTGCCGAGTAATGTTTTACTTTGTGATTTTGCAAAGAGTGCTTGATGCAAGCGCTGCTGGTGTTCGAGTTCAGTGCGTAGGGTTTTACCGCGTTGTAGCACGGCGATAGATGACTCGATAAATTGGATAAAACTGCGCAATTCTTGTCGGTCAATTTTATTCAGTGTGTCTGTCTGACGAGTATTTAAACACAATACTCCCCAGGGTTTACCCGCCACATGCAGGGCGACACCGAGGCTGTCTCGAGGCCCAGTACGGCGGTCGCCCGCTTTTAAAAAGGACTGAAAAGGGTTGGGTAGTTGACTCTCAGCGGGAAAGTACACCGGCTCTGCTGATTGCAGCCAATGGGCAAAGCGCGGGTGCTGTTCGACGCTAAAGTGTTGTTCGAGGAGCTTGTCGTCGAGACCGTCAATGGCGAGGGGGATTAATGTGTTCGATACTTTACTGCCGGTTTGATCGGCACTCGGTTCAAATGCCAGCAGCGCGGCGGCGTCGCAGCTTAGGGTGGAGAGAATGGCATCGAGTAGGCGCCAGTAGCGCAGTTGGTCGGGCAGCTCGCGAGATAAATCGGCAACGATGGAGATGAGGTGTGGTGAAACGCCGAGTTTGGTCATTAAAACCCTTGGAAATGCTATTTTTTAATGAAGCGCGATTTAAGGGTGTCTAATTAACATCATTATGTGAAGTTAGTCAAAGAAATACGTGCTATTGCCCATTTAATAGGGGCGCTGCTAAGCCATCAATTCAACACGGTCACCGGCTTTGACCATGCCTTCGACCACCACGGCAGCGTAAATGCCCGCGTTGCGCTCGTGGTGTTGGCTGACGTGGCGCAATATCTCAGGTGTCGCTTCACCCGTGTCGGGGTCGTAGGTAATCATCGCGCAGCGTGGGTCGCGTTCGACAATGGTGATCACCACTTTATCGCCGAGCTTTAAACTGCGGCCAACCAGGTTATCTTCGCCAAAGCCCTGACCACTCTTCAGGTTGAGGTGAATATTGGCCCTGAAGCGACGCTTATCAATGTCAATGCCCGTTTCATCGGCGAGTTGCTGGCCGGTTTGCAATGAGATTAGTGACAGGGGTCGGCAGTCGGTCATGGCGCGTTGGGAGTGGCTCAGTGACACTTCGTGGCCTGCACCGGCGCTAGCGGCGAGTTGTTCCGTGAGGGCTGGGTCGTCGATGGCATAGACCTTGCCATTGGGTGCTTCTACATCCATCGCCAGTTCGTGGGCACTGCTAAAAACCGGCGTAATGCCGACACTCAGCGCTTCGGCCTCTGCCCAGTTGATGGGTTGCTCGGCTTTGTCGGGCTGGCGAAAGCGGGGGGTATAGAGCAGTATGTCCTGGGTTTCGCGCCCGGTGAGATAGGGAAAAAACCCCGGCCCGGCACTGGTTTTAAAGGCGTAAAGTCTATCGCCATAAATGCCAGCGTAGCCAACAAAGGCCTGTTCAATCGTTTGCCCGCGCATACTTTTTACTGGGTAGCGCCATAGGGTGTCGACACTGCCGATCACTTTTTGTTCTGTATTCATGGGCGAAGGCCTTCGTTGAGGGAATAGAATGTGTTATTTATTGAGGCTTTTTATCGGGCAGCACATCGGCGACGACTTCCCAGGATTTCCATTCGGGGTCTGGGGTTGCCTGGCCTTCGACGGGCACATAAATCGATTGTTCGTCGCTGGTGGCGGGGTGGATATAGCGCGGACAATTAATAAAAGTGTTAGTGACAGCAACTCTGACGATCAATTGCGCTTCGTGATAGTTCTCCATTAATTCATCATCGGCGCTGACCGTGGCCACACCGTGTAAGCGTAGGCGGTGGGGGTTTTCAAAGTCGATAAACAGCAGACCAACATTGGGGCTGGCTTTGATATTACCGGCGCTGAAAAACATACCGTTGCCATCGTAGAGGGGGAAGGCAATGGTTTTACTGTCGAGCACGCGGACAAAACCCGCTTCACCGCCCTTGTAAGACACCGTTGGTTGGCCATCGGGATCGACGGTGCTGATGAAAAACATATTGCGGGAGGTGATAAATTCTCGCTCTTCATCGCCAATTTCCGGCTGAATAATGAGCTCGTTGACACGGTCTGCCAGTGGGCGGGTGCCGAAGGCGTCCTGCAGTTCGCGGTTACCTGAGTGATAAAAATCGGTCATGGCTTTCTCTTGGGTTATTGTAATAATAGGCTCTTTTATTAGGGCTGGTGCGGCTTGCCAATCGAAAAGCCATTGTCGCTCTCCGCAGCTTGACGGGCAAAATTATAGTCGGCATTAAACTCTGCGTAAATCGTGTACAGGGCCTGGCCCTTTTGGACTCGGTCGTCGACTTTACAATGCAGGTCAACCCCCGCGCCTTTATCCATGGGTGCACCAGCAAGGCGGGCGATGCGGGCAATTTGCAGGTTGTCGATGCTGCCTACTACGCCATCGCAGGCAGCCAGTATGGGGCGTTGCAAGTGACCGGGTTCAATGCGGGTTTCATTCTGCCCCTGGGCTTTAATGATGGCCTGCATCTTTGCCAGTGCTCGGCCGGATTCGAGTATATCCCGCGCGATAATATAGCCTTGGCCACCGCGCACATCGGTGTCGAATTCGAGGATGCGCCCGGCCAATTGCAGGGCTTTCTCGCGCAGGTCACAGGGTGCCAGTGGATCATTATTGAGCACCTGCATCACGTCCCGCGTCTCAAGCACCGGGCCAATGCCCCGGCCGATGGGTTGGCGGCCATCGGTAATCACCACGACTAAATGCAGGCCCATGCGATCACCGACATATTCAAATAATTTACGCAGGCGCATGGCGCTGGCCTGGTCGTGCATTTTGGCGGTCGGGCCAACGGGAATATCAATCAGCAAATGCGTGGCACCGGCAGCCACCTTCTTTGCCAGGATGGAGGCGACCAGTTGCCCGGGTGAGTCCATCGACAGGGGGCGCTCAACGGCGATCAATATATCGTCCACCGGTGCCAACTTGGCTGTGCCACCCCAGGCTAGGCAGCCGCGCTGCTGATGGACGATGTCGAGCAAACTCTGCGGGCTTAGCTCAACCTCTGCCAGTACCGCCATGGTGTCGGCAGTGCCCGCAGGGGAGGTAATGGCTCGGCTCGATGTCTTCGGGATCAACATGCCGTGGGCGGCGATAATGGGCACCATCAACATGGTGGTGCGGTTGCCGGGTATGCCGCCAATGCAGTGTTTATCGGCGACCAGGGGCTCGCCCCAGTCGAGTCTATCACCGGTTTGCACCATAGTTTCGGTGAGGCTTAATACTTCATCGCGGTCCATGCCATTGTCGGAACAGGCGACCAGAAAGGCGGCAATTTCGATCTTTGAATAGCGGTTTTCGACAACATCGCGGGTAATGCCCAAATACTCATCGAAGGACAGGCGCTCACCAGCGATCTTGCGGTGCACGGCGCGCAGTGACTGGGGCGGGGTGGCATGGGCGACGCGTACCGCCGTGCCCTCGGGTAAATTAAGCTGGGCATGGGCCTGTTCGCTAAGACCCAATTGGCCGGGCTGGATAATGTTGTCATCATCGACCACGTTGAGTACGGCGATAATGTGGTGGCCGTTGTCTGCCTGGTGGATCTCGATTTTGCTCAGAGCCTGAAAGCCCTCGCTACGATAGAGAGCGCAGTCGCGATGCAGATAGGCGACGTTTTCTTTATAGGTGTCGATGGCGACGCGGCGCAGTTTTAAGGTCGCCATGGCTTCTCCAGAGTCTTATCTAAGCAAGTGCAGTCGAGAGGTATGTCGCAAAAAAGCTTGTTCTGTACGCTATAGATCATAAAATACAGCCTTCTTTCATTCTCACACTTTCATTCTCACAGTATAGCGGCGGAACTTAGTGCAAGACACAACGACAAATTACGATGTCATTATTTTAGGGGGCGGTGCCGCCGGTTTAATGTGTGCGGCGACAGCCGCTGTACGGGGCCGCCGCGTATTGGTGTTGGAGAAAGCCAATAAAGTGGGCAAAAAAATATTAATGTCGGGTGGCGGGCGCTGTAATTTTTCGAACTACACTGTCGAGCCCGAAAATTATCTTTCTAATAATCCGCACTTTTGTAAATCGGCATTAAGCCGTTATACCCAGTGGGATTTTATTGCCCTGGCCGAACGCTATGGCATTGCCTACGAAGAGCGAAAACACGGCCAGTTGTTTTGTCAGGATTCGGCAAAAGAAATTTTGGCGATGCTATTGGCTGAATGTGAAGAGGCGGGTGTGGCGATTAAAACGCGCTGCTCAATTAGTGTTATTAAGGCTTTAAATGTAGAAACGCCTGCTGTATCGACAGATAGCGGCCTTAATTATCAGCTTTATATCGACGGGCAAAGCCAGAGTTTGCACTGCCAGTCACTCGTCGTGGCCAGCGGGGCGCTGTCTATTCCAACACTGGGTGGCAGTGGTCTTGGCTACGACATTGCCCGGCAGTTTTCCTTGCCTGTGACCGAGTGTCGAGCAGGTTTAGTGCCCTTTATGTTCAGCGATTTTATGAAGCCGATTTGTGAGCGGCTCTCGGGGCTGGCACTGGAGGTGGCGGTGAGCTGTCGAGGCCAGGCCTTTACGGAGAACCTACTGTTCACCCACCGGGGGCTTAGCGGCCCGGTGATATTGCAAACTTCCAACTATTGGCACCCCGGTGATGCCATCAACATCAACCTACTCCCCGAACTGGATGCGACTCAGTGGTTGCTGTCAGCGAAACAGCAGCAGGGGAAAAGTCGCTTAAATACACTGCTCAATAAGCACTTGGCGAAAGCCTTAGTGAATGAGCTACAGGAGCTTTGGTGGCCGCAACTGGCGAGTAGCCCGCTGGCCGAGTTCAGTGACAAGCACCTGCAAACCATCGGTCAATCGCTAAACAGTTGGTGTTTGAAACCCTCTGCCAGCGAGGGTTATCGCACTGCGGAGGTGACACTGGGCGGGGTGGATACCAATAGCCTTAGCTCCAAAACGATGGAGGCGAAACAGCAAGCTGGCCTCTACTTCGTGGGTGAGGTGCTAGATGTCAGTGGCCACCTGGGGGGCTTTAACTTTCAGTGGGCCTGGTCATCGGGCTATAGCGCCGGGCAATTTGTTTAGCGGCTCAGCCAGCGTGCTAAAATGCGCGCCTTTCAATATCTTTAGCGTCATTCTTTTATGCTACGACTTTCTGAAATTAAGCTTCCCCTCGACCATAGCGAGGCCGACCTATCCCTTGCCGTTGCTGAACGCCTGGGGCTTGTTGAGCAAGATCTGCTTGCATTAACGGTTTTTAAACGCAGCTATGATGCCCGTAAAAAGCACAATATTTTACTCATCTATCAAGTCGATGTTGTGCTCAGCGAAGCGCATGAAACAGCGCTGCTGGAAAAGTTTTCATCGCAGCCCACAGTGCGTATCGCCCCCGATACGCGCTATCAATTTGTTGCCGAGGCCCAGCCCGATTTCCCGCTAAACGATCAACAGCGGCCGATTATTATTGGCTTTGGCCCCTGTGGCCTGTTGGTGGCTTTGCTACTGGCGCAGATGGGTTTAAAGCCGATTGTTCTTGAGCGCGGTGAAGAGGTTCGCCAACGCACCAAAGACACTTGGGACTTATGGCGCAAGGGTAAGTTGAATACCGAATCGAATGTACAGTTTGGTGAGGGGGGCGCAGGGACTTTTTCTGACGGCAAGCTCTATAGTCAGGTGAAGGATAAGCGCCACCTTGGCCGCAAGGTATTAGAAGAGTTTGTTAAAGCGGGTGCGCCGGAGGAAATACTCTTTCTCAGCAAGCCCCATATCGGCACCTTTAAACTGGTAAAAATGGTTGAAACCATGCGTGGCGAAATACTTCGTCTCGGTGGTGAGGTTCGTTTCGGCGTCAAAGTTGAAACCCTGCATCGCGAAGCCGGTAGTGCTAATGGTGAGAAAGATGGTACCGATGGCGGACAAGTGACAGCGGTGACCTTGAGCAATGGCGAAACCCTACACAGTCGCCACGTTGTGCTCGCCGTCGGTCACAGTGCGCGAGACAGCTTTGAAATGCTGCTGGCCGAAGGCGTTTATATTGAAGCCAAGCCCTTTTCCATCGGCTTTCGTATTGAGCACCCCCAGTCGGTCATTGATAAGGCGCGCTTTGGTGAGCAGGCGGGCCACCCTATTCTGGGTGCGGCCGATTACAAGCTGGTACACCACTGTGCCAATGGCCGTAGTGTTTACAGCTTTTGCATGTGCCCGGGTGGCACCGTGGTGGCGGCAACCTCCGAGGAGGGTCGGGTGGTGACCAATGGTATGTCGCAATATTCGCGCAACGAGCGCAACGCCAATGCGGCAATCGTGGTCGGCATTACACCGGAGCAGGATTATCCGGGGGATGTGCTGGCGGGCATCGCTTTACAGCGCGATCTCGAGAGCCTGG
Source organism: Candidatus Reddybacter sp. (assembly GCA_041277045.1). GTDB lineage: Bacteria > Pseudomonadota > Gammaproteobacteria > Pseudomonadales > Porticoccaceae > Reddybacter. The sequence continues at coordinate 213,903 of JBGFSY010000004.1, forward strand.
CCTATCAACTGGGTGGTGAAAATTACTGTGCGCCGGCTCAATTGGTGGGTGACTTTTTACAGAATAAAGCATCGACGACATTGGGCAGTGTGGAGCCCTCCTATCAACCGGGAGTGAGCCTTGGTGACTTATCGAAAGCTCTGCCAGACTTTGCCGTGGCGGCCATTCGCGAGGCGATTCCTGCCTTCGATAAAAAAATCAAAGGCTTTGCCATGGCCGATGCCTTATTAACCGGTGTCGAAACGCGCACCTCGTCACCCATTTGTATTCGTCGCGGTAAAGATTTTCAAAGTATTAATACCACGGGTTTATACCCGGCGGGTGAGGGTGCCGGTTATGCGGGGGGCATACTGTCAGCCGCTATTGATGGCATTAAAGTCGCGGAGGCCCTGGCGCTCGACCTACTAAAATAAAAACTGTAGGTTTAGAAAAATCAGCAATTAACTATCGTGGCCGCTGCGTTCAACTGACCAGATGTTTTTATTAGGTGAGCTCAGGGCCCAATCGGTCTCGATATAAAGTGCTTCCACTTTCGTCCGTGCCCAGGGCGTTTTGCGTAGAAACTTCAGGCTGGAGCTAATACTGGGGTCATTGGTAAAGCATTTAATGGTGATGCGCTGCCCCAGCTCTTGCCAGCCGTATTTATCGACCAGTTTGGTGAGTATCTCTTTTAGGGTAATACCGTGCAGGGGGTCGTTATTCATGGCTTTATTCGGTGCTATCGACTTTAGTTTCGGCTTTTTTAACGCGAATTTTGTTGCCCGCGATTTCTTTCCCGTTGAGTTGTTTCATCGCCGCTCGGGCGTCGCCGGATTTGGGCATTTCAATAAAACCGAAACCCTTTGAGCTGCCAGTTTCGGCATCGAGTACCAGGGCGCAAGACTGAACGACTCCGTAGGTCTCGAACAGGGCGAGTAGTTCTACTTCAGTGGTGCTGCGAGCGAGATTGCGAACCAGTAGTTTCATGGGTTTTTGATACTGAGGGAAGGGACTTAATTATACAGTTTCTACGGCAAAGCTTCTCGCTAATGGTGTTTGATGGACGTTGATAATGCGTTGTCGAATAGCAGTATTTACTGCTCGTCTAGCAGGACACGTATTTTTGTGACTAATGTTTGTGCACGATAGGGTTTTAGTAGCAGGTTAAAGTGCAGGCTATTGTCCCTCATAGCGTCTTGTCTATCGTCAGTAAAGCCGCTGGTCATTTGAATTTTGATGGTGGGGTATTTCTCGGCGACGATCATTGCCAGTTCGTAACCGTCCATGTCGGGCATGACAACATCGCTGAACAGAAGATCGACGTGATTGGCGTCGAGCAGTTGTAGAGCCTCGCTGCAACTTCCAGCGGGTAGGACTTTGTAGCCCTGTTGGCTGAGTATTTCAGTACACAATCTGAGGAGTATAGCTTCATCATCGACGACGAGAATGGTTTCGTCACCGCTCGACGTTTTTTTATTGGCCGAGTTTTCAACGTCTTCAATATTGGCTTTAGTGATATCTCGAGGGAAGTAGATACGCAGTTGTGTACCTTGCCCAAGTATTGAGCTTACCTCTATTGCGCCTTTGCTGCGCTCGACAAAACCGTAGACCTGGCTCAAACCAAGGCCTGTACCCTGCTCACCCTTGGTGGTATAAAAAGGGTCGAAAATCCGTTGTTTTGTGGCCTCTTCTATACCTTTACCTGTATCGGTAATGCTGAGCAAGACGTAATCGCCACTGGGTAAGTTTTTCTGTTGGGCGTTAGCAGGGTGGAGGTGAATGTTCTCAGTCCGAATGGTGACTCGGCCATTGGCCTGGATGGCGTGCATGGCATTAATGCACATATTAATAATGGCGTCTTCAAGATCGTCTCTGTCGAGACAGGTGGGCCAAATATCGTCGCTCAATTCAAAAACCAGTTGAATGCGTGGTGTCAGAGAAGTTTTCAGCATATGTTGCTGGTTGTTAATGAGCTCATTGATATCAAGCGATTGCGCACTAACTGCCGCATGCTGGGAGAAAGAGAGTAATTTACGCGTTAAATTGGCACCACGCTCACCGGCACGGTGTATTTCATTGGCGTATTGGGCGAGCTTTTCATTATTGCTTAATGCACTTTCCAACAAATCGGCATAGCCGGTGACGATGCCGAGCATATTATTAAAATCGTGGGCAATACCACCGGTGAGCTTACCGAGGGCATCCATTTTCTGGCTGCGGCGCAGTTGTTCTTCTTGTTGTTTGGTTTCAGTCAAGTCGCGAAAGCTATTGATAAAACGTCGCTTGCCGTCTTCTGTTGGGCTCAACTCTGCCACGGCTAAGGTTGTCGGAAAGGTGTCCCCATTTTTACAAATAACTTTAATTTCAAGGCCCATGCCAATCTGAGCAATATTACCCGTTTGGAAGTAAATCTGCATGTTTTTGAGAATACTCTCCTCGTCTTGACCTTCTACTAACGTGGCGACATGCTCGCCAATAAGCTCGTTATTACCATAGCCGAGCAATTTTTCAGCCGTAACATTTACTGCCGATATGTTGCCAGTTTCGTCAGTGACAATGATAGCCTCAACTATAGAGTCGAGGATTTCTTTCCGCGCTCTTTCGCTGTCGAGCGTTGCTAGCTGTGCTGTGCGTTCGGTTGTAATATCCCGAATGATAGAACCGGCACCTATGACCTCGCCCGATTCACCGATAAAGGGCGCATGGTGGCATTGGCCGAAAAATAGGCTGCCGTCTTTGCGACGAAATTCACTGGTTACGCTGGCATCAGCGCGAATGTTTGCCAGATCCTTCAAATTCAGCGGTGACTCAGTACGGTTGAAGTCGTCGGGCAATATGAAGGTAAAAAGTTGGCCCTTAGCCTCCACAGAGGTATAACCGAACATTTTTTCGGCTGCATCATTCCAGCCAACCACTTTTTGATTTATGTCCATTTCAATGGTGGCGAGGGGAGCTTGGTCGCGATAGCGTTTGAGCTGTTGCGCTGATGAGCGTAATTCGTTTTCTATAGTCTTTCTTTCAGTGATATCGCGCGCTTCACCAACCAGTTGTATTACTAGACCGTTATCGTCAAACACCGGGTGAAAGTTTAGGGCGACCCAAATTTTGTCACCCTGGCGTGTCATAATTTGATGATCTACGAGGGTGCTTGCGCCCATAGCGGCATCGTGCATATATTCACGCACTTGCGTTATAGATTCATCAGAATAATTAAAAAAAGGCGTTTCCCACAGTTTTTTGCCAATGGTCTCTGCCATGGTAAAGCCAGATGCCAGTAGGGGGGTATTGTTGAGGAAGGTAGTGGTGCCATCGGGTTCGTAGAGGCCGACCATGGTTTGCATGTCATTAAACAGCCGCTGTAATTGTTGCTGTGAAGCTTTGGCTTGCTCACGTAAACGGTACTGTTCGGTGACATCACTAAACACCAATATACCGCCGAGTATCTGCTTGTTTTTATCACGAATAGGTGCGGCTGAATCTGCAATTTGGTATTCGCTACCATCTCGTGAGCGCAGGGTAGTGTTGTTACTTAGATGAACAATTTCGTTAGTTGCCATCACTCTGTCGACAGGGCTGCCTAGATGTTCGCCGGTACTGGCATTAAAAATGGGAAAAATAGTCGACAGTGGCTGCTGCTGTGCTTCATCAAAGGACCAGCCGGTCAGTTGCTCTGCAATAGGGTTCATGCGGGTGACTAGACCATTTGCATCGGTAGTGATAACAGCGTCGCTAATACTATCGAGGGTAATGGCGAGGTTTTTCTCTCTTTCTTCGAGCTCAAGTAAAACCTGTTCGCGCTCTATTTCAACCTCTCTTCGGGCGCGGGGGTCGCCACCTTCGGCAACTAATTGGCTGACATTGCCTTTGTCATCGAATACCGGATGGACATTAAATTCTAACCAAATAAGACCATCGCTTGTTTGGCATTGGACATCACAGCGCGCGGCTTCACCAGCGGCGGCAGATTGAATATTTTGTTGTAAAAGGGTCTGGGTTTTATCGTCACCTTGAAACCAGATAGCGCTCCAAAGAGGCTCGCCTAGAACGTCTTCTTGATCGATGCCTGAAATTAGCAAGGGGGTATTGTTGACAAGCTCTATGCGGCCCTCAATATCGAGTATGGCAACCATACTTTGCATGTCATCAAACAGCCCTTGTAAACGCTGTTGTGCCAATTGATTGTCTTCACGCAGGTGTTCCTGCTCGGTGATATCACTGCCTTCGGCGACTAGCCGTATTACTTTCCCGTTTTCGATAACAGGCTGAATTTTAAAGTCGATCCAGAGCAGGCCGGCGGCTATTCTTACCTGAATTACTTCATGTATATTCTCTCCCGTAGTTGCGAGACGAACACAGTCCTGCACATGGGCTTGAGTTTCGGGATTGAAGTTAAACCAGAAGCAGTCCCAGAGCTTTTTCTCGAGCACATCTTCGAGTTCTAAGCCGGCAATTTTCAGTGGCGTTTTGTTGGCAAAATGCACCGTACCATCGGTCTCGGTGATGACGACGAAGGTCTGCATTGCCTCGAGAATGGATTGGTAGGTGTTTTCGGTAGTTTCTATTGTGTCTGTCATGGGCTAGTTCTTTATTGTGTTATGGCCGAAAAGCTGAGTCTCACTACAATCCGTTGTTGTGCTTGTCGAATTCATATACTAGCCTCTAATACTGCTTATGCTAATAGTTTTATGGCGTGGAAACTAGACTGGACGTCAAAAAAATAATGGCTTTCAGTGTCTTGGTCTTTTTAGGGTTTTACTGTAAAAAACAGTGCAGCGCAGGCATCGTAGAGTAGCTTCAGACCAATAACCATGAGGAAAAAATAGCAAATGCGGTAAACCAGCTCCACACTGATTTTATGCAGCAAAAAGTAGCCGAGGCGAACACCGATGGGTGCCAGTGGCATTAGCACGAGTGAGGTTAGAAGGTTGGTGGCGTCAAACTGGCCGAGCCAGGTGTAGGGGATTAGCTTGACCAGGTTTACGGCAGCAAAAAAGATGGCGAAGGTGCCCATTAGCACGATTTTGTCCATGCGCTGGGGTAGGAGATAAATACTCATCGGTGGTCCACCAGCGTGAATGCCATAGCTGGTAAAACCGGCAATGGCGCCCCAAAGACTACCGGCGACTATGCCTGCTTCAGTTTTGGCTTTAAGCCCCGGCCGCAGCCAGTAGTTAAGGCAGAAGGCGACGCAAATAAAACCAATCAATAGGCGTATGGCCGCCTCGGATAAATAGTGGAAGGTAAAAGCGCCAGCGATGACGCCGACAATAGCGCCGGGCAGTGTGCGCTCGATATTCTTTTTACTCCATTGGCCGCGAAAGCTCCAGATGGCGACCCCGTCCATAACAATTAACAGGGGTAATAAAATGGCAGCGGCCTGTACCGGGGGTACGGCCAGCGACATGAGTGGTACGGAGATAATGGCAATGCCACCGCCGAAGCCACCTTTGACCATGGCGAAAATGAGCACCGCTGGAATGGCGCAAAGGTAAAAGAAGGGGTCGGTGATCATGGCTTACAGCTAAAAACACTGTGAAAAAGAAGTGTCATTTTAGCGGGTCACCCGGTAAATATCGATGGCATTGGACTGGGCGTTTTTACTGTGGCTGATCGCCAGAGCAGGTTTGTATCAGCTTAACAGGGCCGCATTAATCAACGGGAGCGCTGTGAATACAGCCCTGTTAATCGTGGTTTGTCGAATTTAAGCGGCTTTAATCGACCGGCAAATTAAACAGTGCTTTGACATTGTCGTGCACCACCGCGTTTTGTTGTACCTCGCTGAGGTTGGCCATTTGGCTACGGATGATTTCCTGTGAGTGGGGGTAGGTGGAGTCGGTGTGGGGGTAGTCAGTAGCCCACAGTAATTGATTGCCGTCGGTGAGTTTGCTGGACTCGAAGGCGGTTTCATCGTCCTGAAAGGTAAACCAGATATTCTCGCTAATATAGTCGCTGGGCTTGCGTGAAAGGATATTCTCCAGGCCCGTACCCATACGTGCCGCAGTGTGATCGGCGCGGTACATATAGTGGGGCACCCAACCGGCGTCACCCTCGGCAACCACCATTTTTAGCTGTGGGAAGCGCTCAAAGACACCGCCGAACAAAAATAGCCCAACAATATTTTGTACGCCGCGAATCATATTCATAAAGCCATTAGCCGCATGGCCGCGTTCTGCTGTAAAAGCCGTGGAGACATCGTGATCTTTCATGGTGAGAATATGAAAGCAGATGGGCAGGTCGAGATCGACGGCACATTGCCACAGGGCGTCGTAGTCGGGGTGGTCGTAATCTTCGTACTGAGGGTTGCCGGTCATCATAATGCCGTACATGCCCATTTCTTTGGCTTTGCGGAAATCTTCAATGGCCTCATCGACCGATGAAACGGCCGTTTGCGCCAGGCCGAAAAGTCGCTTCGGTTGCGCGGCACAAAAACCCTGCAGCCAGCGGTTATAGGCCCCAAAGCAGGCCGATTTATAGTCGTAGTCAGAGTGGCCGCACAACACCATGCCGACGGAGGCATAGATGATTTCGCCGCAGAGGCCGTCCTGGTCCTGAATCGCCATGCGGGCGTTGGGCTCCCAGCTGGCGGTGGCGATGTCGTCGAAGTTGGCCAGGCGTTGCTGGCGCAATTGCTCGGGGGGTACGCCGGCACCGGCGAGTAGTCCCAAGGGCAGGCCGTGCTTCATACCGTGAATTTTAAAGGTGTCGATGCCCCTATCATTTTTTTCCAGCCGTGGTGCGATATCGCGATATTTTGGCTCGATAAAATCAATGTAGCACTGGGGGGGTTCGACAATGTGTGAATCAGCAGAAATACCAAGTTTCATAATTTATCCTTATTATTGTCATCCGCTAGCGGCGACGTGATGTTATAAAAAAGTGAATAATTGGCCCCCAGAAAGCTAACATGTCCAGCGGACTAAATGGAATAGATCAAGGTCAATTTCATGCTTGTTTCGTCGTCAATGAGGTGGTGGGGCTTTCAGGCTTGTGCCAAAATTGTGTGCTTGATCGAAAGACGTCAAACAGCCGAGAGATAATTGCCCGCCATGTCCGAACCTGAACGCCTACTGCGCCACAAAACCATCGCTATCCCCGAGTCTCGCCAGCAAGATGTGCTGGCAGACCTATTGGCGCGCCGCGGAGCAAGCGTATTGCGCTGCCCACTGATTGCCATCAAAGATACGCCCGATACAGAAGCCGTACAGCAGTGGTTGGAGGCGATGATAGCCGGCAAGTTTGATGACTTTATTATTCTTACCGGTGAGGGCATGCGCCGCCTTGAAGGCTTTGCCGAGCGTTTTGATTGTCAGCAGGGCTGGCACCAGGCTCTGGCGGCGGTACGAAAGATTGTACGTGGCCCCAAGCCTGTTAGAGAATTGCGAAAACTACAATTACACGCTGATCTGGCGGGTGCGGCGCCGACGACTGACGGTATTATAGAATCCTTGCAAGAAGCTGATCTGGCGGGTCGGCGTATTGCCGTGCAGCTTTACGGCAGTAACCCCAATGAAAAACTCATCCATTTTTTGCAGAATAAAGGTGCAGAAGTCACTGCGGTGGCACCCTATGTTTACGCGTCGGATGCGGAGCAACAGCAAGTGGTTGGGCTTATTTACCAGCTCGCCGAAGGGGCTATTGACGCACTACTCTTTACCAGCCAACCGCAATATAAACGCCTGGCCAGCGTCGCCAAAAAAACGGGTCTTGAAGCCCTGCTTACAGCGGGCCTTGAGGTGACGGTTATCGGCGCCATTGGCCCGGTGATGGCGGATTATTTGAAAGAGGAAGGTGTGCGGGTCGACTTTATGCCCGAGGGTAGTTTCTTTATGAAACCCTTTGTCACGGCACTGGGTGCTTTGTTGGCTGACAATTAATGTTTAAAATTGAGGATGAAAAATGAATTTAAGTGATCTAATTCAACAGATTAAAAACACGCCGAACACAGTAGCGTTTGACCAGGTGATGGCGGTGATTGATGCTTGTTACGACTACACGGAAAGTGCTTTTAGTAATGGCGTCGGTGATGACCGGGTTGAAAATGCAGCGGGTGAAAATGCCGGCTCTTGCCGAATTTTTGCTTTTGCCAAAATCAATGGTTTGAATCAATCGGAAACATTAGTGTGCTTCGGTAAGTATTTTCGTGAGGATGTAATCGCCCACCCCGACGGCACGGATCACGCGAATATTCGTACCTTTATGCGTCACGGTTGGCAGGGCATACGCTTTGCACAACCGGCTTTGGCGGCAAAGTAGCGTTGAAATAAGAGAGCCGGTGGGCTGGATTTTGACGCTTACTGCTTCTCATCGTCGATTGGCGCTAAGCTAGACACGATCCGCATACCCGGTAATACCTCGATTGCAACGCGTATGGTGAAAGAGGGGGGGGTTATCCGGTGGCGAAGCTGAGGGGTTAACAAGAGTGCGCGAAGATGCTTTTCGTCATGTGTGTTTGACGTTTTCTACTGTCTTAAAAGCAGAAATGGCGCCGGGCAGTGTGCTCGCCGAGTAGCCCGGTGCTTGAACAATGAGTTCTTAAAGTTCACCCGTCATACGTTGTAAACGAATCCATGCCAGCGCTGAGTCGTAGGTTGCACTGGTGTGATTACCGAGGCTTTGCTGCCGTAAGTTCTGCGCTTCAAGCACTTCGCTACTACTCACCAGACCTTCACGATAGCGGTTTTGTGTCATTTTCAGATTCTCTGCAGATTGCTCCAGAACCTGCCCTAGGGCTTTAATGCGTTGCTGGGTTTCACTGAGGTTCAACCAGGCCTGTGTGACCTGTAGTTCGATGAGTTGCTTATAGTCGTCGGTTTGAGCCTGTAATGCAGCGGCTTGGCGCTGTAGCCCACCACTTCTGTGGTGGGTAATTCCGCCATCGAATATGGGCCATACTAAATTAACGCCATAGGCGATAACTTCATCGTCTAACAATAGGTCGTTATCAAGATTGCGATAGACGCCGCTGAGATAAAGTTGGGGCAGGGTGACTGCTTTGATTGTTTTTGCGGTGAAGCCGAGAGCTTCAATTTTGTGTTGCAGTGCAGCCAGCTCGGGACGTGTTGTCAGAGCTCTGGAGGTCAGAGTTTGAATGTTATCTTCACTCATGCCATGAAGCGGTAAAGGCTCAAGGGCAAAGGCCGTGCCCAGAGGGCGGTTGAGCAATTGGTTGTAGCGAGCACTTGCAACCGCAAGCTGGTTTTTGGCGCTAATCCCTTCTTGAACGGCATGGCTTAATGCCACGCTGGCCATCAGTTGGTCATTGCGAGAGACGAGACCCTGACGATGTAAATTAGTCACATCATTCTTATAGCTGGTTAAAGCGGCGATATGAGCTCTAGCAATGGTGTCGTGTTCTGTGATTTGTAATACGTGTATATAAGCTTCAGCGACGGCTAGCTTGATATCGAGGGTGGTCTGCTGTTGGTCTTTAACGCTTGCTGAAGCTTGCGCTTTGGCGGCGTTAATACCGGCACTGATTCTGCCGCTGGTATAGAGTGGCAGCGTGGCGACGGCGCTGTAGAGCATAGCCTCGTCTTCGGCAATTTGCATTTCAAAGGGCACGTTAACCATACCCTGGCCCGGGGGCGCGTTGGGTAGTGCGGCTAGTGAATTGCCGCTTAGCGTGGGCGGGTTGTCCAGGTTTATATACTCTGCGGTTAGAGCGAGGCTGGGGAGGCGAGCCGCTTTAGCGATATCGACCTGTTTAAGAGCGGCGAGCTTATTTTGTTTCGCGGCTTCGACCTGTTTATTTTGGTTAAGTGCCTGTTGCCAGGCAGAGTTGAGGTTTTCTGCTGAAGCGTAAAGGCTGGCAAAGCCTCCTGTGGCTGCCAGAATTAAAGCGGGCAAAAGGCTTTTATTCAGCACTTTATTGAATGAAAAAATCACCACAAAAATCTCCAAAAATATTTTGTAAATACTGTTTTTTTACGACCTTCGCTTAGTGCGAATGACTGTCGTGCATTGCGTTTGAACTAGGGTGTTAAGCGGCCTCTGAGCGCTTATCTTCGTTGAGCAAGAATTGATAAAACAGTAGTGGTACGACGACAACCGTTAATACGGTGGAGACGACGGTGCCGTAAATTAATGAAATGGCCAGGCCGCCAAAAATAGGATCGCTAATCATAATGCCACTGCCGAGAATGGTCGACAGGGCGGTGAGAAGGATTGGTCGCAGGCGTAGCAGTGTGCCGGTGAGGATGGCGTCGCGCAGTGATTTGCCCCCTTTGCGTAGATCGAGGACGAAATCGATAATTAACAAAGAGTTTCTGACCACAATGCCCGCCAGGGCAATAATGCCGATAATTGAGGTGGCGGTGAAGGACTGGCCCATAATCCAGTGCCCAGGGAAAACGCCAATCAGACCAAGTGGGATGGCGGACATGGCAATCAGAGGGATTTTAAAGGACTGGTAGTAGGCGACTAATAAGATATAAATAAAGAGTACGGCCAGGCCGAAAGCCTTCAACATATCGTTGTACGTGTCGAGGGTGAGGCGTATTTCCCCATCCCAGAGGATGCGATAACCCTCAAGGGTGTTGGGACTAACGCGACTAAAATTCAAGCCGGTGGTGATGGTCTGCCCGTCGCTGGCCGCGATATTTTCCAATTGTTTATTAATGTGCAAAATGGCGTAGAGGGGCGCCGATTGGGTAAGCTCCCCGGCGACAAAGACGACGCGTTCAAAGTCCTTGCGTGAAATTGGCTTTTCGGCGACCACTTTTTTGACACGGGTTAATTCTGAAAGGGGGATGCGTTTACCCTGAGCATTGCCAACGTAGTACATGGATAGGCCTTCGGGCTCAATATTAAAGCGTCGGGGCACCTTCATTTTAATCGCGACAGCCCGGCGCTCATCGTTGAGATGGATGCGGCCTATTTCTTCACCGGAGATAATGCGGCGTAGCAAGGTGGAGACCTGGGCAGGGCTGACTCCCGCGAGAGCGGCTTTCTCACGGTCGACGACAATATGGTATTGCTCAATACTATCGGGTAGGGAATCGTGTATTTCAACTACGTCATAAGTATTGTGAAAGGCGGCGCGGACCTGTGCGGCGATATCTTCCATTACGTCAAGGTCACGGCCGTAAATTTCTGCTAACACGGTTGCCTGCATAGGTGGCCCGGGAGGGTCTTCGACCAATTGAATGAGACTGCCGGGAAAGCGGTTCTGAATGGGTAATAATAGTGTGCGCAGCTCGCGAACAATTGTGATAGAGCTTGTATCCCGACTGTGCTTGTCGCTAAGGTTGACACGGATTTCACCGACGTGGGGGCCTCTTTTGTTGGCGGCACCGCGCAGTAGCCCATTAAAGTCGATGACGCCAGACTGGCCTATCCAGGTTTGGTAGTCGGTAATGTAAAACTGATTGCGCAATACGCTACCAATTTCTCTGGCGACCTGATCGGTGACTTCAACGGCCGTGTTTTCGGGCATATCAATGGTGATGTTGAAGGTGTTCTTACTGTCTTTCGGTAGCATGGCTAATTCCACACCGAGAAAAGATTGCGGTCCAGAGATACCCGAGGGGCGCAAGAACTGCCAGGCTGGCTGTAGTACGGCCAGGCCGATAGCGACAATAATCAGGGCAAAGACTTGCCGGCGCAAAGAACGATTGTCGATCAAAGGCTTGAGAATTCTCTCGTAAATACGTGTCAGACGGGAGCTTGTATCGTATTCGTTCATCTCGGCACCTTCTCCACCATGGCCTGTTTTAATCCAGCGAAAGCAGGCCCAGGGTGTGACGACGTAGGCGATAATGACCGAGGCGAACATGGCAATGGGCACATTGAAGGCGAGGGGGTAAAAGTATTGGCCGACCATGCCGCTGAGAATAAATTGCGAGGCGAAAACCAGCATCACTGCGAAGGTGGCGAGGTTGGTGGGGTTGCCAATTTCATTGGTGGCGAGAATGGTCGCCTGCGCTTTGTCACCACCATTGAGTGTGGCGTAGTGGCGGTGAATGTTCTCGACCACCACGATAGCGCCATCGACCAGCATACCGAGGGCGAGGATGAGTGCGAACAATGTTACCCGGTTAATGGTGGGCCCAAACAGGTAATCGGCACCCAGAGTGAGGGCGAGAATTAAGGGTACGGCCAGGCCAACGATGGATGCCTCTTTCCAGCCGAGAAAAAAGACCGTAATCACAAAGACTGAAACCAGGGCAATACCGAGGTTTTCGATCAGCAGGTTAACGGCGTCGTTGGCTTTTTTACCATCATTGCGCGTGACGACTACTTCGATACCTGCGGGAATGAGGGTGCGCTTCATTATTTCAATGCGCTCCAGCACTTCCTCGGCCATAAAGACGGCATTGCTACCGGTGATTTTGGCCACGGTGATGGTTACCGCGGCGAGCTCAGGGTCGGCATATTGATCAAAGCGAGGGTCGGCCTGGCCAAAGGCGAGCCGGCTCAGGGTTTCGCGCTCGGTGGTGGGGCCATCGATGGTGGTGGCGATGTCGGCTAAATATACAGGGCGTTGACGGTGGGTGCCGATAATGAGTTTTTTCAGTTCCTCAGCACTGGATAGCTCGCCCTTAAACATAACTTGTGACAGTGTGTTGTGATTGACCTTTGCGTCGAGAGGGGCCGATAAATTGGCAGTGACCAGGGCCTGGTGAACCTGGTCGAGGGAGACGCTAAATGCCTTGACCTTACCGGGGTCAATTTCAATGGTAATTTCCCGGTCTCGACCACCGCGCACAGCGGTGTCAGAGACTGTTTTTAAACTGCGCAAGCCTTCCAGTACGCGATCGGCAACGCGCTTGAGCTGGTAGTCATTGTAGATTTCTGAAGCCAATGTCACGGTGACAATAGGTACAGTATCAACATCAATACTTTTGATCAGTGGCATTGACGTGCCGGCGGGCAGTTTGTCGCGCTGGCCGAGTATCTGGTCATAAAGTTTGACCAGAGATAGTTGTTTGTCCTCGCCTACTTCAAATTGCACCATCAAGATACCGACCGAATTCATTGAGCTCGAAACAACGTGGTCGACCCCGGTGATTTGTTTGACGATATTTTCCAGGGGGCGTACCAGTAGATGCTCGACCTCACTTGGGGAGGCGCCGGGTAGTGTGACAATAACGTGGGCCCCGGGGACAACGATTTGCGGGTTTTCCTCACGGGGCGTGTAGATAATGGCGATGATGCCCAATAATAGACAGCCGAGGACGAACAGTGAGGTGATTTTGGACTGGACGAAAAAGCTGGCCAGCAGTCCGGCTGGATTGAGGCGAGGCTTACTCACCGTTAGCAACCTCGACGAGTATCTGGTCGTCTTCACTTAGGCCCGCTGTGGCCGTGACGACAATGCGCTCACCGGCCTTCAATCCGGCGGCAATCTCGATCATCTCGGGCCATTGGCGTTTGGGACGTATCCAGCGAAAGTGGAGACGTTGCCTGTCATCCACCACATAGACCCCCTCGAGACCCCCTTTGACGATGATGGCGCTACGGGGCACGACAAGATTGTCTTCTTCACCCACCTTGAAATGAGCGCGGCCAAACATACCAGAGTGTAGCCCGGTGATATTGGGCAGTTTGATTTTCACTTTGTAGGTGCGGGAAATGGGATCGCCAGCATGGACTATTTGTGCAACGCTGCCGGTGAGGTCGGCGGTGGCATTGTCGATTCTTAGGCGTACGGCATCGCCGACATCAATGTGGGACAGCTGGGACTCGGCAACGTGGGTTTCAAATAGCAGCTGGTTGCGAGATTCCAGTGTTAGCAAGGGCATGCCGGGGGAGGCGAGGTCGCCGGCCTGTTTGTAGCGGGCAGAAATAATACCGTCGGCGGGGCTTTCAATATGACTGTACTGGCGCTGGGAGCGGGCTGTGGCGAGGGCGGCTTTGGCGCTAGCCAGGCTCTCTTGTGCGGTGTTGTATTGCAGGCGAGTTTTACGCAGTTTAACTTCTGAAATACTACCTTCTTTAAAGAGTTTCTCGAAGCGTCGGACATCGGAAGAGAGGTCTTTGCTCAATGCACTTGCTGAATCGACGCCGGCCTGGGCTTGGAGAATGGCATTTTTAATGCTGACATCATCCAGGTTAAGCAGCAGTTGGCCACGTTTCACCAGATCACCTTCACGTACAGTCAGGGTCTTGATATAGCCGATTATTTTAGAGCTGATATCAATGCGTTGGTCGGAAATAACCGAGCCGATCACTGTGTACTCATTGGCCAATGTGGTTTCACTGAGAGTTAAGACGGGCAGTGTCCACTCTTTGGTGGTGCGAGTGAGCTCCTCAGGCTGGTCATTACAGCCCAGTAGGGCGCTGGATACGAGTATGAGGCTAGCGAGTGTTACGCGGGGTGTGGGCATGGGCTCCCGTTTTCCTGATAAGTGTTGCGAAATGTGAGTAGTGATCTTAATCATAGATGTAAGTTGTTAATTTCCAGGCAGGCCGTTTTTCAAGAGATTGATGATATGTGCGCTAATCACCTTTGGCTTGTCGTGCACAGCCTTGTTGCCGAGTAAAAACTGTCGGCCCTGTTGGCTTTGAAAGTGGCAGAGCACTAGTCCGATAATGGAAATTGACAGCATGTGGGGGTCGTAGGGGGGGGTGAACTTTTCTGCGAGATTTCGGGTAGCCATAAACAAATCAGAAAACACACCTTTAACAAGGCTCTGCATACGTGCCGGATTACTATCGAGCAGAACCCACTGCAGCAGTTTTTGGAAATCGGTTTCTCTGTCTAATGTTTCGACAAACCAGGTAATAAAATTTTCGAGATTGATGATGGGGTCGCTACTACTCTCGATAAGGTCTTTTGCCGCGCTAGTTTTGGTTTCAAAGGCATGTTTTACCGTTTCGAAATAAAGCTCTTCCTTGTCCCTAAAGTGGTAGTACAGGGCCGCTGGCGTTAGTTCGATTTGGCTGGCGACATCGCGTATGGATACACCATCGAAGCCAGACTTGGCAAATAAAGGTATGGCGAGACAGAGAATATCTTCTCGTGATTTACGAGGTGTATTAAGCATGGGGCAGGCTCTAGCTAGTCAAAGAGTTAACTTAACGAACGTTTAGTTAATTTTAATCCCTGCACCGGGTTAAAGCAAGAAATGGGTAGAGGCGTTATAGGGTTTTTGTAGTACCTGATGGTGGTCGATGGTCGGGTTGGCGATTAAACCCAGCGTCTGACCCTGGATTGGTAATCTTGAAAGTCCGCATCGAAGCGCTGCTTGAGATGTTTCTCCTCCGGCAAAATAACATAGTACTGTAGTAGCCCTATATTCAGAGGCAGAAGAATTGCCAGCCACACGTTGAGCGTGGAAAAAAACATAGCGAGTAAAAGGAGAGTGAAACCAAGATAAACCGGATTGCGCGAATAATGAAAGGGCCCGCTGGTGACCAGAGTGGCAACAGCCCTGTGTGGCAGCAGGGTGGTTTTATTAGCCCTCAAGGTGCTGATAGACCAGGTGATGAGTAGCAGTGAACTGATCAATACGACAGCGGCGAGCTTGTCGTTAATGGCAGGCTCTACGGTCAAAAAATCAGGGGCAGTAAGGGGGATATATTTATTCAGAAAATAGCCGCCGACAACACAAATTAAGGGGTAGATAGCCGGTGGTAGCGGCATATCTGCGCCGTCAATGTGGTCTGGCGTTGGATCTGTCATTGGCTGTCCTGGCTTTTTTGAATGGATACGCGTATTAATTTGTGTGCCTAATTATGGGTGCTGCGACCTTCATTTTCCAGATTGACGGCGAAGCGGCTTATTAAGCTACTAACGGCGACTTCAACGGTGAGAATTCTCGGCCCCAGCGAAACAGCGGTAAAACCGAGCTCGGCAAACTTTTCAATTTCATAGGGGATAAATCCGCCTTCCGGGCCGATGGCAAGGGTTAGCATCCTCAATGGAGTTGCTCCTATCGCGGCTGTTGCATGGGGGTGAGCAACGAGTCGTGTTGAATTAGCGGCGATAGTGTCGAGTTCGTCCTCCACAAAGGGTTTGAATAAGGGGTGGAGATGAACCTCGGGCAGCTGGGTGTCGATGGACTGCTCAAGACCGAGTAATAACTGCTCACGGATTTTATCCGCTTCGAGAAAAGGGCTCTGCCAATAGCTTTTTTCCACCCGCCAGCTAGCAATTAAATGTATTTGTTTAATACCGAGACTGGTGGCTGCCTGCAAAATGCGGCGCAGCATTTTCGGTCGTGGTAGGGCCAGAATTAGATTGATGGGCAGTGCTGGGGGAGGGGTGTCAGTGAGTTCAATGCTTAGCTCGGCGGCATCACTATTGATGGTAAGAAGCTCAGCCCTCCCTATTTTTCCATTGAGCCGACCAGCTTTTAAAAAATCACCGGGTTTGGCTTTGATGACTTTGTTTAAATGCTGCAAACGCCGGCCACGTATTTGCACGTGGTTGTCGCTAATAAAGTCGCCGGAGTGAAGGAGTAAGAGATTCATAGAGTTGGGCAACAAAGTGTACGTTGCCTGTGACACCATTTTATTGAGTAGTAATTGGTGCCCCGGAGAGGATTCGAACCTCTGACCTGCCCCTTAGGAGGGGGCCGCGCTATCCAGCTGTGCCACCGGGGCAGTTGATGCAGGCATTGTCTGTGCGGCGGACATATTAACGTTAGGCGGCTAGCTACTCAAGAGGGGGAGTTTTTACACTTTTATTTAAGGATAAAAAGGATAGACCATGGGGATGGTGATGAGGGCTATGGTTGCGTAAAGCAGAGAAATCGGCAGGCCGGTTTTTAGGTAGTCTAATAATTGATAATTACCGGCACTGTAGACCATCAGGTTGGTTTGATAGCCGTGGGGCGAAATAAAACTGGCACTGGCGCCAAAGGCGACGGCCATAATAAAAGGCATGGGATCTGTTTGGTATTGGCTGGCCATGCTGAGCGCAATGGGAAAGACGAGCACTGCCGCTGCATTGTTGGTGACCAACTCTGTGAGCAGCAGAGTGAGTATGAAGCAGGCGATTAGCGCTGGGTAGGCACCCTGTGCTCCGGGTGCGGTGAGGATAAGGTCGGCGAGTAAAGCGGCCACGCCGGAATCTTGCATAACCTGGGCAAAGCCCAGAGCTGCACCAATAACGATAATGAGTTCGAAGGGAAAGTGACGGCGTATTTCATTAACACTGAGCAGTCTGCTGGTGATGAGACCACCGAGCATGATTAGCAGGCCTTTAAATAAGGGCAATATGGCGAGTGCCGAAAGGGCAATGACGGCAATAAAGCTGGCTATGATGGTGTATTCGGTCAACGTTGGTAGGTGTTCTTTGGTGTTGACGCCGCCGAGTACGATGAAATTGCGCGGCAGGTTGTGTCGTGAGTGGAAGTCGTGACCAGTAGCCAATACTAGGCTGTCACCCGATTGCAGTTTTATCTTCCCCAGGCCGCCAGCGAGTCGTTGATCCCCTCGTCGTACGGCGACGACAGCAGCGTCAAACATGGCGCGAAAATTCACTTCACGTAAGGGGCGGTCGGTGATGGTGGCGTTGTGGCTAACCACGACTTCACTAAGGTTTCTGGTCAGGTTGCTTTGGTCGTCATCAAAAATACTCAGGCCTTTAAATTGGTTGAGGGTTTGAATGTTTTCAATATCACCGGAAAAAATTAACAGGTCGCCCGCTTCTATCATTTCTTCTGGCGAGACTGGGCTTATAACGTGTTGGTCGCGGATGATTTCGACGAGAAATAGGTCGACTAAATTCCGAAAGCCGTTGTCGAGTAGCGATTTACCGATCAAGGGTGAATCGCTTTGTACCTTGGCTTCGAGAAAGTAGGTTTTACTTTCGCTGATATCGACAGCTCGGCTGGGTAATACGCGGGGGGCAATGATAAGTAACAAGGTCATACAGCCGAGGAAAATGGGCAGGCCGATGGCGGTGAAATCAAACATGGATAGTGGGGGCAAGCCGTTTTCTAGCACCAGACCATTGAGTATAAGGTTGGTTGATGTGCCGACCAGGGTTAGTGTGCCACCCCATATTGATGCATAGGAAAGGGGTATGAGCAGTCGAGAGGGCGGCAGTTTATTCTGGTTTTTAACGGCGCTCATAAAAGAGGCAACCACTGCGGTGTTATTGCTCACCGATGAAACGAGACCGGCTGTGAGGCCAAGCTTTAGGAGGACGCGATGGTAACTACCGCTGAGTACCTTATGCCCAAGGCGGGTAAAGAGTTGCGTTTTCTCTATAGCGAGAACCAGCATGATGAGTAAAATGAGTGTTGCGAGGGCTTCGTTGGTGTAGTGTTTTAAAGCGTCGCCCAGGCTAATCATATCCAGTAAATACAGCAAAGAAATAGCGCTGCTAAACAGGAAGACGGGGCGAATTCGGGTCGCAGACAGGCCGATGATAATACCTGCCAGGCAGAGTGTGACGATAAATTGTTCCTGGTTCATTTATGTATCCCGACAAAAAAAATAGGCTCGGTGGCCCATTCTTTTTTAGACATTTTTTTCTGCGCCCCAAACTTTAGCCGGAATAGGCCATTGGGCGAGGGCGGATAATAAACGGTGTGTTGCACCAGATTTAATAATTGGGGGAGGCCAAGCTTAATCAAACATATCTGCCTGTTCTCTAATAATGACATCGTACAGCGATTGAAAGGCAAACATGCCGGACTCTTCGCTGCCGACGGTTTTATAGGTGAGTCGTGCGATATCGGGTCGTATTAATTTGGGTGTGCCGGCAGCTTCTGCAAGTAACTGAGCCTGGCAGTTGCGCTCCATGGTAATGAACCACCAGGCTGCGGCGTCGACACTCGCGGCAACGGTGAGTAGGCCGTGATTTTGCAGAATGCAGGCTTTGTTTTGACCGAGAGCTGAAGCGATACGCTTGCCTTCGTTCATGTCGAGAACGACACCGGTAAAGTCGTCGAATAAAGCGTGATCTTCGTAAAAGGCGCAGGAGTCCTGAGTTATCGGGTCGAGTTTTTTCCCCAGTGTCGACCAGCTTTTGCCGTACACAGAGTGGGCGTGAGCGGCGGCGATAACATCGGGACGTGCAGCGTGAATGTTGCCGTGAATGGTGAAGGCGGCACCGTTCAGTAGGCCGTCACCCTCTACGACTTCACCTAGATGGTTAACCAAAAGTAGCTGCGACATTTTAATTTGCTTAAAGGAGACGCCAAAGGGATTAACCCAAAAATGGTCGGGGTGTTCGGGGTCACGCACGGTGATATGCCCTGCGGCGCCCTCGTCAAAACCAAATTTTCCAAACAGGCGAAACGCGGCGGTAAGCCGTCGTTTGCGATGTGATCGCTCTGCTTCGACAGATTCAAACCCTTCTGATTGCTGGCCGTATCCATGCTGGGCCATAACGATTGAATTAACAGTGTTACTCATGCTGAGTACCTCGCCGCTATCTTGTGTTTTATTGAGTTTATTTGACGGAGCTTAGCATAGAGAAGCGTTAAAAATTGTTACGGCTTCGAGAGATTTTGAGCACATAGGGGATTCCACTAACACCGGGCTGCTCGCCATTATCCTCAAGGTCTTGAGGCTGTTAGAATGCAACTTAAAGCAGGATTAGTTCACTTCTTTTGATGATGTGATTTACAGGCTTGTAGTAAGAGGTGGCAATACATCGCAATGATAAAATATCGAGGTTACAGGGGCTTTACTAACAGGTTTCAGGGTGTAGGCCCTCGCTACTTTTGGTGGGTCGTCGTCCTGGTGCTAATTCCAGTGACGGCTGCTGCGCATAATATTTCTGGTGACAACGCTCGCTTTGTGGAAGGCCTCGAAGGCCGGGCTGTTATTCCTTATATGTATCTCGGCGCCAAGCATATGGTGACCGGCTATGACCATTTGTTGTATCTGCTGGGCGTCGTTTTTTTTCTGTTGCGAGTGAAGGATGTCGTTCTCTATGCCAGTCTTTTTACCCTGGGGCACAGTATTACTTTGATGGGGGGTGTGTTACTTGAGTGGAACGTCAACGCTTATTTCATCGATACTATCATTGGGCTTTCCGTCGCCTATAAAGCCTTTGAAAATATGAATGGCTTTAAGCAAGTCTTTGGCTTTCAGCTAAATGCCCGGGTTGCAGTGTTGATTTTCGGTTTATTTCATGGCCTAGGTTTGGCGACGAAATTGCAGGATTTATCCTTATCAGCGGATAGTCTGGTGATTAATATGCTGAGTTTCAATGTTGGGGTGGAGATTGGTCAGGCGATTGCCCTAGCAGGTATTGTCGTTGTGCTGGGGCAGTGGCGTAAGAAAAATCACTTTCGCCGGCAGGCTTTCGCGGCTAATACAGTGTTAATGAGTTTGGGGTTTATGTTGGCGGGATATCAGTTTTCCGCTTATCTGTGGGCCTAAATTAGGGAATCATAGAGACGTAATTATGAATACAAACGCACCGGAATCAGTGGTTTTACAAACAAACAAGCGTAAAATTTTAACGGCTACTTTGTTTGCCGTGGTTTTAGCGGCTGCCCTTTTGATTATATTTATTTTACCGGCTGAATTTAATAAGGATCCACTGGGTGTGGGTGAGGCTTTAGGTATTTCGGGTCTGTCGAAGCCGGCAAGCGTGAGTGCTGAGACAGTACGTAAAGAGGAGGGCACTTTACGAGAAGATAGTGTGTCGTTTCAGTTATTACCTTTTGAGTTTGTGGAATATAAATACCAGCTGAATAAAGGCGGCAGTATGCTCTATAGCTGGACTAGCACTAAAATTAGAGCTGGAGACAGCCGTCTTGTCTCATTTGAGTTTCACGGTGAATCCGATGAGGTCGAAGGTTATGTGGAGAGTTATAGCTTAGGGGAGGGCGATCGCGAAGCGGGTACATTTATCGCGCCTTTTAAGGGTATTCATGGCTGGTTCTGGGCGAACCATGGGCCTGAGGCAGTGACCGTTACGCTAAGTACGGCTGGTTTTTATACAGAGACTCTTGAGTTTCGTGATGGTTTTGTGAAAAAGCAGGTTCTGAAGTAAGTAGATCTTGACGTTGTATGAAGGGTGTCGAGTAAGAGCTAGGTCGGAGTTTTTTTGAAATTCTGATCAGCTTACACAGTCGGTGATTGTGTAAGCTGATCAGAGGTGTAGCTTTGGGCGCAAGAGCTAGGGTGAGTCAGCTGCTTTATCACCGCGAATATAAACCGAATGACAGGCTTTGCAAACGCGGTAAATTTGAGCGCCGGCATCGAATAACGCATCAGAGTCCTGGTTTTTGGCTGCTGCCTGGGCAAGTAAGCCCGCGTCAACCAGGCCTTGCGCAATGTTTTTCCAGCCCTCGTTATCGACTGCCCGCCCGGGCATCATCAGTAAATTACCGCTTGCCGCAACCACAGCTGCGCTGTGCTCAACGGCTTGCCAGCCATCGTCCGTGGTTGGTGCCAGCTCCCGGGTGCCTGCAGCGGTGATGATGCTTCCCGCTGATCCCCAAACGCCAAAAGCAGCAGGGTCGAGCACCCACTGCATGATGTGCTTAACATCACCGCTTAGTTTGAAGGCGTTAGACTCTGCTTGCTCCACTTGCTGTGTTGCCTGTTCTGAGGGGCTACAGGCAGCAAGTGTGAGCAACAGCGAAAGGGCTAAAAGTTTGCTTGGAGGCATTTATGTAGCTCCAGGCAAATTACTTCTTGTCAGCGCCGTCTTCTGGTGCGCCAGTACCGGATGAGCCCATAAACAATTTCTTGCCGTTGGCGAGTGTAATGTTTCGGCCATTAGCACTGTTGGAACGATCTTTAGCCCAGTAACCATCAACGACAATTTCTGTGCCGACAGCAATTGAACGCTTGTTGATGCCTCTGCGCAATAAGGTGTTAGGTGTGCCGCCTTCGATTCTCCAGTTTTCTTTGGTGCCGTCGGCCTTGGCGACTTCAATGTGGAACCAGGCGTGGGGGTTTACCCATTCAATTCGTGTGACATCGCCGCGTAAAGTCAGTGGTGCTTTGGCGTCAAACTCAGCGCCAAAGGCGTGGTGCGCATTGGATTGTGCTGATACTAAGGAGCCTAGAGCTAATCCTGCGACTGTAGCAATTTTTTTAAAAGACATAAGAGTGACCTCAGGTTACGTAAAATATTTAACATCGTTCAATGTGAGTTGTTGGCATCTCAGATGAATTTAGTCTAGTGGTTTGGCGCGCAAGTTTCCGTAAAGTAGTTCCTCTACAAACTCGACACATTTGAAGTCGAGTAGCTGGATGTTGTCTTCCATGCGACGATAAAGTGGCATGCTGATTTTCCAGGGCTTGGTGTAAGTCTGGGGATCAGTCAGTGTGGCTTCGTACTGAATGTGGTTGGGACCTACCAGGGTGTAGCGCTCAACTACATGCAGTTGAGCGCTGTGGTGGTTGCCAGAGCGGTCAAGCCAGGTTGAAGGGCTTAAGCCGGTTACGTCGACAACTAGCGTGTCGCCGTCCCAGGATGCGACTGACTGCCCCATCCAGCTATCAACGGGTGCGGGGCCAGGGTCTTTCATAAAGATGTCTCTATCGGCGCCAGCATACTGGTAAGTAATAAATACGGAGTCATCACCCTGGAAAATCTGAAAGGGCTGGGGCATATAAGTCGCCCTTGGCACACCGGGGAGATAGCATTTGATTTCAGGATCGCGCTCGAGCCAATGTAGTTGATTGTCTTTCTTAATGACCAGTGCTTCGGGCGTGTAGGGGATTTTACCACCTTCAACGACACCCAGGCTGGGGGGGACTGCTCCAACGGCACCGATTTTAACCATGTCTTTCACAGGTAAGGGACCACCAGGGCCGTCGCGAAGCGCCATGGAAGGTCGAGCCATGTGCATTTCAACATCGTAATTGGCTTCGTTCATTACCTGCCAAATGCCATTGAAATCAGGGTGAATGCCGTCAGCGGCGCGTGGTGCTTTATAGCTGTCGTCTGCGGCAAGAAGACCTGCTGATAAGATTGATAGCGCTGATAGCAGAGTTATTTTCCGCATAGAATTAAAATTCACAAGTAAGCTTCCCATGGTTTTTATCGAATGCCAAAGCATAACTCACCTAGGGCGTAAATTGGAAGTGGGCTTCAATATGAACAATTCCATTGGGTGTGGAAAGGTTAATAAAGGAACAGAGCGGAAGGAAGAGGTGCTTGGTTGAATGATTTCTAGTAAGATCGTTGAGTTACATCAATTGCGCAATAATAGATTTTTGCGCAATAATAAGTGCCAAAATTCTGGGGAACAAAACAATGCTCAACGAGCTTCTTTTCAAATTTGCAACATGGCTTGATGGCTTTCAGTCGAGTACCGATCTGCATGAAGCCTTATATGCTTATGGATGGGTCGAAGGGACTCATGTTTTAACGTTAACGCTTTTTCTCGGCATGTTACTTGTTATCGATTTGCGCCTACTGGGCGTGGCTTTCAAGGAATTGCCGGCTTCTACACTAATTGAACGGCTCGATAAGCCCATGATGATAGGTTTCATCGTCATGCTCATTAGTGGCGCGCTGTTGTTCTACGCGATTCCCGTCAGGTCGACTCAAAGTATCTGGTTTAGAATCAAAGTGGTATTCATTATTTTTGCTGGTATCAATGCCTTATTAATTCGAAATATGACCCGCTCGTCTGACATGAGCTGGGATAATGACCCTGTTCCACCGAAGCGGATACGCGTAGGTGCAGCCTTGTCTCTTGGTCTTTGGGTGCTGGTGGTTGCTTCGGGTCGTAACATGGCTTACGACTGGTGGGATTGCCATAAAGAGATGCCTCACTTCATGTATTGGGCAGCGGGTTGTGTCAACGAACTAGCAGCATTTGAATAGCTTATTTTTGAAAGTAATTAGCAGTACGCTTTCAACGACAAATTTTTAAGATAAAGGCCCCAAGGGGAAAATAGAGATGGATATTGTTTTTATATTTGAATGGTTAGATGCCTCCTGGTTATCTGATCTTGCTAGGACATCCGCTGGCTTGTTTTCGATGGTGCAGGCGGTTCATATACTTAGCATGATTATGCTTTGTGGCATGCTTATCCTGGGTGATTTGCGCATGCTCAATGTCGTACTCACCGGCGTACCCTCCGATATTATTATTGCGAACACTAAGAAGTGGATATATATAGCCCTGGCTGGGATTATCCTTTCCGGTATTTATGAAGCCTCTGCCATTGCGATGAAGCTAGCTACCAACTCTTTTTTCTGGGCTAAAATGGCTGGCTTGTCCATGGGTATTGTATTTATGCTGAGTGTTCGCAGTGCTATTTATAGCCGTGCGCCAGAAGTTATTGGGTCTAATGGTCCTCAGTCTGACGCAGTAGGGGCCTGGGTAGTTAAGCTAGTGGCTTTGGCTAACTTATTTATTTGGTTTAGTGTGGCGGCAAACGGTCGCTGGATTGGGTTTTCATAGGTCTTTTCGAGAGTAATTATGACAGCAAATACATTAGGAAAAGTTGCCGCAGTTTGTTCAATCGTTATTATTATCGGTTGGGGGATTTATTGGGGCGTTCAAGTTCAGGACACGATGTGCTTGCTTGAGGCGTCTACGTCAGTAGATTTCCCCGAGTGCATGGAGAATCTATAGTAACTCGCAGTATGTGAATTACTATTTATACGCACCTAAATTAGCAGCCATATAAGTTTATGGCTGCTAATTTAGTCATTTATAGGGTTAGATAATTTTTAATTCTCCTACTCTAGCTAGATTCAAAACACGTATTTTTATTTCCTTTCCTTAGGCTAACTTCATCATCTGACCAGATGGTCGCGCCGTTAGTTTTCCCGTATTTCCCCGCATATAGTTGTTCGGTGCTCTATGTCTTTAGCGCCTATCTCTTTGTTTTCTTAGCAAGTAAACCTGAATATTAATAATGCTAGCGCTTCAATCAAAGTCGAGAGTTTTGTTGGTGTTCGGTATAAGTGACTCTTGGTGTTGATGCCTTTGAGGGCACTTGGCCCAAGTATAATTTATGATGCCTGATTATCCATTCCAAGCTAGTGTTTATTGCCGGGTGCTTAATCGGGTTTTGCACGGTGCTCGCACCATTGAATCGGTGCAAGAATGGTGATTGGTGAATTGGGATGGGATATGGTTTCTACAGGGTGTAAGGCAGAAAGCCGTCGATTCTAGAATGATCAATAAGATGTTCGGTCAGGCGCTTAAATCTTTGGGCTGGGCTGTGTGGTTAGTTCGTAGGATGGGGGCTGAATGTTATTAGAGGGTTTCTTTTGTAATGCGGCAGGGTAGAAATATAAGAAATGTAACTGACCGGGTGATGAGTGCGGGCTTAACCACTTCACCATCTGGTCAGTTTCAAGCAAGCGTACTAAGAGTCTCTAGCTACCTTTAGCTGCAGCCTCTTTCTCAGTCTGGCGTGCTCCAGACAGCATGCCAGCCGCACCGTGGTTACCCTCGTGGCAAGCATACTCAAACATTTGGTCTTCGGTTGCCTTCAGGGGAATAGAAGCCGTGAAAGGCTTTGTAAAGGTGCTGGAGTCATTCACCGTATATTCGTAGTTAATATGCGAGTCGCTGATGCGAGTGAAGCGTTCGATCAAGGTGAAGTGTTCACCGGTGCCGACAACGCCATTCAATTCAGGCTCAAGAACGTTGATTGGCAGCTGAAAAGTAGGTGTTTTACCGGTGAAGTTTGTTGTTTCGACAATCAGGGTGTTGCCTTCCCAGTGGCCTCGAGAGTCGCCGGTCCACTTGGTCATTTCTACTGGCAAGTGTGCGCTGCCATCGATAGGAACAATGCGTGCGTCGTGAATCATCTCGGTGAAAATAACTACGTGCTTAGGTGTCTGTATTATCCGTAGGTTGTTGTTATAGGCGCTGGGGATCAATGGTGGGCCGGCATTAAAGCTTAGTAGGCAGCGCTCAGACAGGCCCAGGGCTTCGGGTCCGACGGGCAGGAAATTTGTGAGGCCGATAGAGACAATGTTGCGTACTGGTGGAAGTAGATCGCGGTCTTTCTTCATTTGTGCGATGGCTTCCTCTGTCAGCTTGGGCAGGCGACCGTTGGCGGGATTTACGATCAAGGAAGTTCTTCTATCCTCGTTCATTGTCGTGCCGTAATCCATCCAGAAGTTATTATAGGCACCTTCAATATCTGTAGCGGCGTCTGTTTTAGCAGTTTTTTCTCTTAGTTTATCAACATCAGTGGCGTCCACTGCTTTTTCTCGGAATGCGTTCTGCTCTTCTGTGGTGAACACGGCTTTATCACCAAAAGCTTTGGGGCGCTCGAGTGGAGTTAGTGTTCTGAAATCCCATACACCTTGAAGGTTAGGCTGGCCCTGAGAGTTTCGAGGGGGCTCATAGCTGCTATTTTTAGTTTCAGGCTGTTTGGCTTCTGTATAAGCGGAAACAGAAAAAACCAAAGCAGCCATGAGGCTCGCTTTTGGGAGTAATTTGTGGACTCGACTCATTGCATGCTCCGTATCTTTTTAGAAATTCTAGTTGTATGCAAATTACCATAAATAATAGGTTGAATAAACCAAGCTTGTATTTTGATATGGGTTGCGCTCATGTAAGGCGAAAAAATGCAGCATTATTTATGTGATGTGGGCTCCTATAACCTGGCGTGTAAAGCCATTTGTCCGTTATAAGCAGCGTGACCAGAAAAGTGTCTGAACTTCAACTTTTTTTTGGGTTCTATTCCCGGTCAGCTTGCCGCCGGGATTTTTTATTTGACAGTGCTGTTATAAACAAAATAAAAGAGTGGCGAGTGAATTGCGGTGAGCGAGTTCTAGCCAGGTAGGTGTCGAGAGCAATTGGCGATGTAAGAGGTCTATAGAAGAATAGACTTCAAAGAAAGAAATGGCGGAGGGGCAGGGATTCGAACCCTGGGACGGTCGCCCGTCGCCGGTTTTCAAGACCGGTGCTTTCGGCCACTCAGCCACCCCTCCTTTCGAGGCGGGATTATACCGCCTGAAAAACAGTAAACAAGAAAAACTTTATTCGTTTTCCTGTTTGTTTGCTTCTGTCTCGCTGGTCTCCGTGTTTTTGTAGCGAGGATCGTTCTGTGCTCGCTTTTTGGGCGTTGAGGTTTGCGCTATCGGCGCATTTTGAGTCGTATCAAGCGGAGCTGATAAACCGAGCTCGACAGTGTTGGAGCTAATCACAGTTGCCACTTTCTGGCTTTTTAAACGTGGATCATTGCTGGCCCGGCCCGTTGTTTTCTCAGGTTTTACGTCGTTTGCTAGATTGCTGCTCGAGTTGTCTGTAAACGGTAAGCCAATTTGGCCTGTTGTTGTATGGGTAGCGGCCCGCTCTATAGTGGTTGGAGTGGGGGCAGCCTGTGACACCTCAGGTTCTACTGAGGTAGTTGTTTCTTCGGTTTTTACTGGTTCGACAACGGCAGGGGAGGGTGCTTGCGCTTCTGGATGCGAAGTGCTGACATCGTCGCTAGTTTTAGTGGCTTCACTGCTCGCATCGGAACCAATATTTTCTTTATCGGCAGGTTGAGCTTCTGTCGTTTTTTCCTCATCTATCTGCAGCTGACTGCTGTCGTCAGTTTCTTTGTCTGAGTTAGCCTCTTCTGTGGCGGGGCTTGCTTCGGTTGCTTGATTACTTATGCTTGCTGCCTGTGCCTCAATAGCGGCGTTATCTTGAGATGGCGTAGTTGCTACGGGGCTTGCTTCATTTACCTGAGGTGCGCCGGATTCTTCAATCGCTGCGGGTGTTGCTTGCGCAGTGGGAGACGACGCGTCATCGCTTTGTGCGGCGGGGTCGGCAAGTAAGTGCTCAGGAATATCCAGTCGCTCGCGTCGGCGTTTAGCTGGTTGCTGATGGCCGCTGGGGCGTCGAGCCAATTTCTTGGCTGCGGTGCCTTCGGTTTTTTCATCATTTCCCTGGGGAGCATCTGCTGTTTTTTGCTCTTTGTCAGAGCGCTCTGTCCGGGTGCGCTTATTGCTCGGTCGTTCTGCCTGATCTTTGTTATCAGGGCGCGGTGTTTTATTGCGGTTGTTCCGTTGGTTGGAGCTGCTTTTAGCAGCATCGTCACGGTTCTGGGTATCCTCTTTATTTCGTGAATTATCGCGATTGCGGTTATTAGAAGAGCGGTTGCGATTGCGTGAGTTTCGATTGCGATTATCCGAGCGCTTTTCGCCTTCGCGGGGTTTACGTGCCGCAGGCTTTTCTTTGACCGGTTCTTCTACGGGCTCGGCGGCAGGCGCTTCGCTAATGGCAAACAGTGTTCGCCATAGTCGTTTTAGCATGCCCTCTGACTTGGCTTTGGGAGCGGCTTCGTCGGCGCTGCCTTCTTTCTTAGGCTCGGGAGTTTTCTCAACAGGTGTTGGGGCCTGGGTCTGGGGTGGTAAGTTTTCTACCGCAGCCTTTGGTATTGGCGGCAGCTTAGAGGGCTCCATCAGTTCTTCTGCGTCTTCTTTAGAGGCTTCTGCGGCGAGCTTATAGCTGTACTCTTTGCCGTCACCCACTTCGTCCTGGGCGCGTATGCGTTGCACGTCAAAGTGTGGTGTTTCCATCGAGGGGTTGGGCAGGATGGTCAGGCGAATATTGTTTCGTTGTTCAATTTCGCTAATTTCATGGCGCTTTTCGTTGAGGAGGAAGGTGGCGACAGGTACCGGTGTAATAGCGCGAATTTCTTTGCTGCTCTCTTTCTGCGCTTCCTCTTCCATTAATCTCAGGATAGATAAAGCGATAGAACGGGTGCCGCGAATAGTGCCCTGGCCGCTGCAGCGGGGGCAGACTTTAAAGGTCATTTCTTCCAGCGAGGGTTTGAGGCGCTGGCGAGACATTTCGAGCAGGCCGAAGCGGGAGATGCGACCAACCTGTACGCGAGCGCGGTCAATTTCCAGGGCCTTGCGAACGCGGCTCTCGACTTCACGTTGGTTTTTGTTAGCTAGCATGTCAATAAAGTCGATGACGATCAGGCCGCCGACATCGCGTAGGCGTAACTGGCGACCAATTTCATCCGCTGCTTCAAGGTTCGTTTGATAGGCGGTTTCTTCGATACCGGCGCCTTTGGTGGCACGAGAGGAGTTGATATCAATCGAGACCATGGCCTCGGTGATATCGATAACAATAGAGCCGCCCGAGGGTAATTTAACTTCGCGCTCAAAGGCTGTTTCGATTTGATTTTCAACCTGGTAACGATTGAACAGGGGGATTTTATCGTCGTAAAATTTGACCTTGTTGTGATCGTTGGGCATGACTTGCTGAATAAAGGCAGAAGCCAGCTGGAACACTTCAGGGCTGTCGACAATGACCTCGCCAATATCGGGGCGTAGGTAGTCGCGAATGGCGCGAATAACGACATTACTTTCCTGAAACAGAAAGTGCGGTGCTGAGGATTGCTGGGCTTCGGTGTCTATCGTTTCCCAGAGGTGCAGTAGGTAATCGAGGTCCCATTGCAGCTCTTCAGCGGAGCGGCCAATACCTGCTGTGCGAACAATAATGCCGCAGCCTTCAGGAATATTCAGGTTGCGCATCGCTTCGCGCAGTTCGCTGCGCTCATCACCCTCAATGCGTCGCGAAATACCGCCAGCTCTTGGGTTGTTGGGCATTAGCACCATGTAGCGTCCAGCGAGGCTAATAAAGGTTGTTAGTGCCGCGCCTTTGTTGCCGCGTTCTTCCTTTTCAACCTGGATAACAACTTCCTGGCCTTCTTTTACCAGGTCTTTGATTTTTTGACGGCCTTCACCGCCGCCAGAACCCTTTTTGAAGTACTGGCGAGAAATTTCTTTGAGGGGGAGAAAGCCGTGGCGATCAGCTCCGTATTCGACAAAAGCTGCTTCCAGGCTGGGCTCTACGCGGGTGATCTTACCCTTGTAAATATTGGCTTTCTTTTGGGTGTGGGCGCGGTTTTCGATATCGAGGTCGTAGAGGCGTTGACCGTCGACCAGTGCCACGCGAAGCTCTTCTGGTTGGGTGGCATTTATCAGCATTCTTTTCATGGTATTCCTACATTTTCCTGCGGTGTATCGGTGCAGCGAAAATGCCCGGAGTTGGCACAAAAAAGCGTTTTCGTCGTAACTATCTAAAAATAACTAGACTGTATTCCCCATTGATTGCGGGGCATAAATCCTTTTATTACGACATCGTAGGTCAGTTGTTTAGCTACTCACCATGGGATGATTAGCGTTCTGAAGCTGGGTTAAAGCTAGCGTCGAATTCCTTTGCGTGACCTACATTTGTTGTCAGTGGTTTATGGCTCGTCTTAATTTGTAGCGGGTCTATAAATAAGGGCTATAAATTAATGATTCTAAACAGCTGGCTTATCGTGCGCTTTTTGTCTCGTTCGACCGCCTCATTGCGGGCCGACAGCGCATCGTGATTTTCAGTTCCTGCTTGCCAAAGTTCGCTAACAACAATGTTGCTTGTTTGTACTTTGTGTCCGGGCATATCGTGTGCATTTCAACACGATTGACGAAAAGTGCCTGCTTTACTGTTGTGAGGCAGACACTCGATAAAATTCAGTTACTTTGTGGGAGCCTCGTTTTAGGGGCTGTATCACGGCCGGGTTTCACTAGGCCATGATGGCTTTTTGAGCAGCGGCAAGGTACGCCAAATCCTGCTCAGGCGCGAATATAGCAATATTTAGTAAGTTGTTCAATTGAAAGAATAAACGGCGGCTTATTGGTAGAATGTGCGGATTCATTAGTGGGTAGGGTAAGGTGAGCGAAACAGAAACAGTGTTTGACCGGGTGCAGTATCTTGAGATCAGTGCTGACCAGGCAGGTCAACGCATCGACAATTTTCTCTTAAGTCGTTTAAAAGGCGTGCCTAAATCCCGCGTTTACCGGCTGCTACGCAAGGGCGAGGTACGGGTTAATAAAGGTCGAATTCGCCCTGAGTACCGCCTGGTCGAGGACGACGTGGTCAGGGTTCCACCTATTCGCGTGTCTAAACAGGTGACTGCCGTCCCCGGTCGTTCTCTGCGCGGTATTTTGGCGCAGAGCATATTACTGGAAACCGAAGAGTTTCTGGTGCTCAATAAACCTTTTGGTCTCGCCGTGCACGGTGGTAGTGGGATTAATCTCGGTGTCATTGAGTCCCTGCGAGCGATGCGTGAGCCCCATGCCTATCTTGAATTGGCTCATCGACTAGATCGCGACACCTCCGGATGCTTGTTGATTGCCAAAAGCCGTCGGGTGCTGAAGCACTTGCAGGATCAAATGCGCCAGCGCTCCATGGACAAGCGCTATATCACACTGGTGTCGGGGCGGTGGGCTAAGGAGAGGCGAGAGGTCAATGTGCCTCTGCTTAAACAGACAGTGGCATCGGGTGAGCGCATTGTGCGGGCTAATAGCGAGGGCAAGCCTTCCTTAACGCGTTTTAAATTGCTGAAGCATTACGCCAATGCAAGCTTGCTGGAAGTGAAGCTGGAGACCGGCCGCACGCACCAGATAAGAGTGCACTGCCAGCTGGTCGGCCATCCACTGGCTGGTGACCCTAAGTACGGTAATGAGATCTTTAACCAGGCGCTACGGGCAGTCGGCTTGAAGCGTCTTTTCCTCCATGCGGCGCAGCTGGCCTTTACATCGCCAGCAACGGGTGAGCGGGTTAAGGTTGAAGCACCCCTGCCGGACGAGCTGGAAGGCCTGCTCAAGAAGCTTTAGCTGGAACGAGCTAAGTAGCTTTTTAATATCCCGTGCTAACTTGATCGCGGTACCTGCATTCATTAACGGATACTTTATGCCTGAATTACTTATTTTTGATTGGGATGGCACTCTCTGTGACTCTCTGTCGCGGATAGCTCTTTGTTTGCAGTTGTCAGCTGCCGATGCGGGTTTGCCTGAGCCAAGTTTGGCTGCTGCAAAAAATATTGTCGGGCTAGGCCTTGTTGAGGTGATGAGCGAGCTATTTCCCGCGGCAGATAGTGCGACAAGGGTGGATTTGCGCACCTCTTATTCAAAGCACTTTATTCGTGAAGACAGTACGCCCTCGGCTTTTTTTCCCGGCGTCAGAGAGCACTTGGAAAAGTTGCGTGAACAGGGCTTTACTCTGGCCGTAGCGACGGGGAAAAGTCGCAAAGGGCTTGATCGGGTACTAGATGCGGTCGATATGACAGGGTTTTTCCATAGTACACGCTGCGCTGATGAAACGGCTTCAAAGCCTCATCCCGCTATGTTGTTTTCTTTGCTCGATGAATTCGGCGTGGCACCAGGGGCGGCGTTGATGATTGGAGATACCAGCTACGACATGGAAATGGCAAGGACGGCGGAGGTGCCACGCCTGGCTGTTAGTTATGGTGCTCACTCACGAGAACGTCTGTTGGAGTACCAGCCGATAGCTTGTATTGATGAATTTGAAGGGATTAATGCCTTAATTTAATTAACAGCCCTGAAGTAAAGCAGGGGCGATTTGTATTCGGGGTATATTCAATTTGGGAATATACCCCGTTTTTTTTGGGACAAGATAAACTTGCGGCAATGGCCGCATGGTGGCACGGTGAAAGGCCCTATAGCTGTTGACAGGGGTAGGCTCTTATCAATAACTATATAAGGTGTCCACTATGTCGCAGAAAACGTCGCAAAAGAAAGGAAAGCAGTCGATAGTAGATTCTTCTAAGGCGACTAATAACCCAGTTAAGCGCACAGTCGAATCAAGCAAAGCCACCAGCAACTCGGTCGACCCCGCCAGTATTTATCTCCGAGAAATTGGTTATTCCCCCCTGCTGTCTGCAGAGGAGGAGGTTTTTTATGCGCGTTTAGCTCGGGATGGTGACGAGGCCTCGCGACAGCGGATGATAGAAAGCAACCTTCGACTTGTGGTTAAAATAGCGCGACGTTATGTTAATCGGGGTTTGAATTTGCTCGACCTGGTTGAAGAGGGGAATCTCGGCCTTATTCGTGCTGTTGAAAAGTTTGATCCGGAGCTGGGTTTTCGCTTTTCCACCTATGCAACCTGGTGGATTCGCCAAAATATCGAGCGGGCATTGATGAATCAAACGCGAACTATTCGC
This sequence comes from Candidatus Reddybacter sp., assembly GCA_041277045.1. Classification (GTDB taxonomy): domain Bacteria; phylum Pseudomonadota; class Gammaproteobacteria; order Pseudomonadales; family Porticoccaceae; genus Reddybacter. The sequence continues at coordinate 246,687 of JBGFSY010000004.1, forward strand.
CTGCCGGTGCATGTGGTGAAGGAGCTTAATCAGTGTGTGCGGGCGATACGACAGTTGAGTCAGACCCTCGACCATATACCAACCGCTCAGGATGTTGCCGATAAGCTCGATAAATCCCCGGAGCAAGTATTAAAGCTTTTGCGTTTTAATGAGCGGGTAGGTTCGGTTGATGTGTTAATTGGCGATGATGCCAAAACATTGGTCGACACGATTGCCGATGAGCATGTCTCCGACCCCGAGGAGCTGAGTGGCGATGACGATATTGCCGCGACCCTCGATAATCTTGTGGGTGACTTAACGCCGAAGCAGCAGGAGATTATTTGCCGTCGTTTTGGTTTGCGAAACTACGATGTGTCAACGTTGGAAGAGGTGGGTAAAGCAGTGGGTCTGACCCGCGAGCGGGTTAGGCAGATTCAAATCGAAATACTGGCCCAGTTGCAGTCAACCATGAAAAAGCTCGGTATTGAAAGCGATATGCTGTTTAGTGATGCTTAAACCTGGCCACACTGATGGCCAGGTTAGGTGTGAAAGTGGTTTAGCGCTCAAGCAGTTCCAACTTGCCGCTTTTACCATCCCATTCTTCCGCATCGGCAGGTGGGTCTTTCTTGATAGTGATGTTAGGCCAGACATCAGCCAGCTCAGTATTGAGTTCAAAGAAAACTTCCTGACCTGCGGGAATCTCATCTTCGGCAAAGATGGCTTCGGCTGGGCATTCAGGTTCACACAGTGCACAGTCAATACACTCGTCCGGGTGGATGACTAGAAAGTTTGGCCCTTCATAAAAACAATCGACGGGGCAGACTTCCACGCAATCTGTGTATTTACATTTGATGCAGTTTTCACCGACGATGAATGTCATGGTTGGGGTCTCCCGGTCGAGCTAAAGAATGAAAAGGCGGCGGATTATAGCCGAAAATAGACATTGGTATCAGTGAGTGCTCAGTCTATTTTTCCTTAATTAATAGCTTTAGGTTATAAAGCGCATCGAGAGCGGCTCGAGGTGTGAGTTCGTCGGGCTCGAGTAGGCTGAGTGTATCGAGCAGTTTTGTATTGGTCGGTGCACTGAACAGGTCACTTTGTTGCGGTGGCGGCGCTGACGCGACTATGTTGCCTGAATTCGATGGGCTTTCTAGTCGCTGTAGTTCCAGGCGGGCGCTGTCGATTACCTCACTCGGCAAGCCAGCCAGACGAGCGACCTGTATGCCGTAACTTTGGCTGGCCGGGCCGTTTTGAACGCGATGCAGGAAGACGATATCGTCATTGTATTCAGAGGCATCGAGATGGACATTGGCGACATTGTCGATAGTTTCTGCCAGCGTGGTGAGTTCAAAATAATGGGTGGCGAACAGGCAAAAGGCACTCACTTGTTCGGCCAGGTGGATGGCGCAGGCCCATGCTAGCGACAGGCCATCAAAGGTACTGGTGCCACGGCCAATCTCATCCATTAATACCAGGCTTTGTTCGGTGGCATTGTGGAGAATGTTGGCGGTTTCCGTCATTTCTACCATGAATGTTGAACGCCCACCGGCAAGGTCGTCGGATGAGCCGATACGAGTGAAAATTCTGTCCACCATGCCAATACGTGCGGCCGTTGCGGGGACATGACTGCCGATATGGGCAAGGAGCACAATCAGAGCGGCCTGACGCATATAGGTCGATTTACCACCCATATTAGGGCCGGTGATAATCAACATTTGGCGCTGTGTGTTGAACTCTAGATCGTTGGCGACGAAGGGCTTGTCCAGCACTTGTTCGACAACCAAATGACGGCCGTCGCTAAATTGAATGCCGGGCTCCTCACAGAGCTGAGCAGGGGATAAATTCAGTGTTTCGGCTCGCTCGGCGAGATTAACCAATACATCCAGTTCGGCGATAGCGCTAGCGCTTTGCTGTAGCGGGGCGAGCTCTTCATTGAGGCTGTCGATCAAGCTTTCGTAGAGAGTTTTTTCTCTGGCCAGCGCGCGACTTTTGGCGCTCAGGGCTTTGTCTTCGTAGCCTTTGAGCTCGGGTGTTATGTAGCGCTCTGCATTTTTCAGCGTTTGACGGCGGATGTAGTGGGCAGGTGCCTGGTCGGACTGGCCCTTACTGATTTCAATAAAGTAGCCGTGTACGCGGTTGTAGCCCACTTTCAAGGTGGCGATACCGCTGGCTTCGCGCTCGCGTTTTTCCAGTTCAATTAAATAGCCGCCGGCATTGGTACTGATGGCGCGCAGCTCGTCTAACTCATCGTCAAAACCCTCGGCAATAACACCGCCTTCTCGAATGACCACTGGGGGGTTTTCGATAACCGCTTTATTGAGCAATGACACGAGATCTGGAAAGGTGGCGATTTGTGTACTTAATGCGTTCAGGCGAAGGGCCGAGGTAGAACCGAGTGTCGCGTGCAGTTCGGGAAGAATCGTCAGAGAGTCACGGAGTCGCGCAAGGTCGCGAGGGCGGGCTGAACGTAGTGCGATACGGGCGAGAATGCGTTCAATATCGCCGATATTTTTTAAGGCGGCGGCGCTGCTTTCGTGTCGATAATCAGCTTGTAGCTCGAGAATAGCCTGTTGTCTGGCCTGTAAAATGTCGAGCCGGCGCAGGGGGCGGTTGAGCCAGCGCTGTAATAAACGCCCGCCCATGGCGGTGGCAGTATTGTCCATCACCGCCAGTAAGGTGTGCTCTTGTCCACCGCTGGGGTTGGTGTCGATCTCGAGATTGCGTCGGGTGGCAGCATCAAGAATAACGCTGTCATCGCGGTTTTCATGGTGAATGCCGCGCACGTGGGGCATGGCGGTGCGCTGGGTTTCTTTGGCGTAACTGAGCAGGCAGCCAGCAGCCATCAGTGCCAGGTTCAAATGTTCGCAGCCAAAGCCCGTTAAGTCCCGTGTTGCAAATTGATCGCAAAGGCTGGTGCGCGCCGTGTCGAGGTCAAAATCCCAGGGCGGTTGGCGGCGCAGCCCTTTAAAATTATCGACCAGGCCACTTTCAGCGAGGCTTTCGCTGACTAATAGCTCAGCAGGATTAAGACGCTGTAATTCGCCGAGCAGGGCATCTTCTCCTTCGACTTCGAGTACCAGAAATCGCCCACTGCCGATATCGAGACTGGCGATGCCGAAGTGCTTGTCGTTTGAGCTAATGGCAACTAGCAGGTTTTCATGGCTGCCTTGTAACAGTGCTTCATCGGTAATCGTGCCCGGTGTGACGATGCGAACGACATCGCGATCAACAGGGCCTTTGCTAGTGGCAGGGTCGCCAATCTGTTCGCAAATGGCGATCGATTCGCCGAGCTTAACCAAGCGAGCCAGGTAATTGTCGGCGGCGTGAAAGGGTATGCCCGCCATGGGGATGGGTTGTCCTGCCGACTTGCCCCGCGAGGTCAGCGTAATGTCGAGCAGGCGTGCGGCTTTTTTTGCATCGTCAAAAAACAGCTCGTAAAAATCGCCCATCCGATAAAATAATAAGCTGTCGGGGTGTTTGGATTTGATGCGCATAAATTGCTGCATCATCGGCGTATGCTGGTTGTCTTTGTCGCTTTTTTTACGAGTAGAGCGGCCACTCGCTGCCGGCGACATCAGGACGAGGGTTCTTGGCTGGTGCTCTCTTTTGATGATGAGCGATGAATAAGACGACCGAATAGTATACCGACCTCAAAGAGTAGCCACATTGGTACCGCGAGCAGGGATTGAGAAATTACGTCAGGTGGAGTCAGTAGCATGCCAAGAACAAAACAGCCCACCAGTACATAGGGCCGCTTACCCGCCAGTGATGAGGGCGAAACCATGCCCGTCCAAATTAAGATAAACGTAGCGATGGGGATTTCGAAGGCGATACCAAAGGCGAAAAACAGTTTGAGGACAAAGTCGAGATAGCTGGATATATCGGTCATCACTGTGACATTTTCAGGGCCAACACTGGTGAAAAATCCAAAGATTAAAGGAAACACCACAAAATAGGCGAAGGCCATGCCTGCGTAAAAAAGTATCACGCTGGAGGCGAACAAGGGGAGGACAATAAAGCGTTCTTTCTTGTACAGGCCGGGGGCAATAAAGGCCCAGGTTTGATACAAAATAAAGGGCATTGAGGCAAATACCGACAGCACCATCGTTAATTTAAAAGGTGTGAGAAAGGGCGAGGCCACTTGGGTGGCAATCATCGTTGAATTTTCTGGCAGGTAGGCGCGCAATGGTTCCGAAACAAAGCCGTAAATCTCATTGGCAAAGGGAAACATGGCAACAAAAAGAAGGAGCACGATAACGATGGTACGCAGTAGCCGGTCGCGCAACTCAATGAGGTGCGTAACCATTGGCTGGGCAGCGCTGATAACGCTTTCGTTTTCTTCGTCTGGCTGTTCTTCTGGCGGTTCTGTTGGATCGTTTGGCATAAGTCGTCTTGTCGATGCCGCCCTAAGGGGTTTTGTTGGCAGTTGTTTCTGGAGTTGATTCGTTAGCTGGGGCTGGGGTTGCTACTGGCTCAGCTGAAGTATTGGTTGTTTGCTCGTCGCCGGGCTGTTCGTTTAGAGGCAGTGGCTCGCTCGGCCCATCGTCAATAAAGTCTTCTTCGTTGGGGATCTTTAGACTGGCGGGCGTGGGCTCATTTTCTGGTTTGGAAGGCGAGCCTAAGCGTCGTTCTATTTGTTGGCGCTCGTTTTCCATGCGGCCCAATAGTTCTTCGTTATAGAGCTCGCGGCGTATTTCATCGAGGCCGAATTCACGCTCCATGTCCTGGCGTGCACCCTGCACACTGCGGCGCACTTTGCCGAGCCAGTAGCCGAGAAAGCGAACCGTTTCGGGGAGTCTTTTCGGCCCAATGACAATCAGGCCGACCACGGCGATCAGTATTATTTCGGTAAAACCAATGTCGAACATGGCGTCTGACCCAGGGTTAAGCGAGGTAACTCGATAAAAAAATAAAAAAGGTCGATTTAGTCGCCCTTTTTCTCGCTGCTAGTGGCTTCAGCCTTTTCTTTATTGACAGTGCTGTTGGAGGCATCTGCTGCGGTGTCTTCCTCAAGGCCCTGCTCTTTTTCAGCATCGTCATCTGTGGAGACAGCATCTTTGAAACCCTTTAAGGCGCCACCGAGGTCAGAGCCCATGCCTTTGAGGCGTTTGGTGCCAAAAATTAGAACCACGATGGCGAGAACGATCAACAATTGCCAAATACTAATTCCACCAAATCCCATACTTACCTCTGCGTTGTCTTTTAACTGAATGTCTGTCGATGCAAAATCGATTGCTAGCTGTCTTTGCGGTTGGCCTTTTCTTCCAGCCCTGAAATATCAAAGCGGCGCGCAAGTTCCGCCAAAACGGAGTCGGCATTTTCACCCAAGTGAGAGAGCATTACCAGTGAGTGAAACCATAGATCGGCAGTTTCTGCGATCAAATCCTTATTGTCACCGCTTTGCTCGGCATCTTTGGCGGCAATTAAGGTTTCGGTGCACTCTTCACCCACCTTCTCGAGAATTTTGTTCAGCCCTTTGCGGTGCAAGCTGGCGACATACGATTTGTCGGCGTCGGCGCTTTTACGCGCGGCGAGAATAGTGTCGAGTTGGTTCAAAATAGTGTTCATGGTGGTCTTATGTCGATTGACTATAGATGGCTTTCGGGTCTTTAAGTACAGGTTCAACAGCTTGCCACTGCCCGTCTTTGAGTACTTTGAAGAAACAGCTACGCCGTCCAGTGTGGCAGGCAATGCCGCCCAATTGCTCTATCTTCAGGATAACCACATCGTTGTCACAGTCGAGGCGTATCTCACTGACATTTTGTACATGTCCCGACTCTTCGCCCTTGCGCCACAGCTTTTTGCGTGAGCGCGACCAATAGACGGCGTGGCCTTCGGCAAGTGTTAAACCGAGGGCTTCACGATTCATCCAGGCCACCATCAATATTTCATTGTTGGTTTTATCCTGAGCGATGGCGGGCACCAGACCCTGATCATTCCAGGTGATTTGATCGAGCCAGTGGGTATCGGTGGATTCGCTCATTGCTGTCGGTGCGTCCTCAAGAGTACTGCTGTGGGGTGTGCTGGCGGGGGATTATGCCAGTCTTAAGACAACAGTAATAGCAAAGCGCCGGCAGCGATTAGCAATAATCCCGTGGAACTAGCCTGCTGTGCAGCGTCACTCAATGCGCTGTGAGTACTACCGAGTCCGATTCCCAATAAAATTGTGCCCACCAGTGCCTTGTTGCGTTGACGGGGTGGCTGGGGCTGGCTGTTATCTGGGCGAGCACTGAGTGTCTTGTCGATGCGCTTTACCTGCTCCATTGAGTCGACCACGAGTTGCGGCAGATGGGGCAGTTGTTCAAGCCAGTCCGGGGCGTGGCGCTTGACTTGTTTAAAGACCTGGCTGGGCTCGAAGCGCTGTACTATCCAGCGTTCGAGAAAGGGGTGGGCGGTGGCCCAAAGATCGAGGTCGGGATAGAGCTGGCGACCGAGCCCTTCAATATTGAGCAGGGTTTTCTGTAATAAAATGAGTGAGGGTTGTACCTCTGCGTCAAAGCGTCGGGCCATTTGAAACAGACTTACCAATAATTGGCCACAGGAGATATCTTTCAGTGGCCGCTGGAAGATGGGTTCACAGACTGTGCGTACCGCCGATTCGACCTCGTTCAGGGGGGCATCGGCTTTGACCCAGCCAGCGAGGATATGCAGTTCGGCAACCTGGCGGTAATCGCGGCGGAAGATGGCGAGTAGATTTCGCGCCAGATAGTACTGATCTTCGGCTGAAAGGCTGCCAACAATGGCACAGTCAATGGCGACATATTTGGGTTGGTGTGGCTTGGCAGCGTCGACGAAAATATTGCCGGGGTGCATATCGGCATGGAAAAAATTGTGGTCGAAAACCTGAGTGAAGAAAATCTCGACGCCCCGTTCGGCGAGCACTTTAAAGTTGGTGCCGGCCTTCTTTAAAGTGTCGGTATCGGTGACGGGTGTGGCGTAAATGCGCTCCATCACCAGCACATCTTCGTTGGTGTAGGGCCAGTAGATTTGGGGTATATAAAGTAGGGCTGAGTCTTCAAAGTTACGGCGTAGCAGTGCCGTATTACCGGCTTCGCGCTGCAAGTTTAACTCGTCAATAATCGTTGTGCGGTAGTCGCTGGCGACTTCAACCGGGCGCAGGCGTTTGCCGTCGGCGAGGTATTTTTCTACCAAGCGTGCGAGGCTGAGCATCAGCGAACAGTCTTGCTCAATGGTGGTTTTAATACCGGGCCGCACGGCTTTGACAATGACTTCTCGGCCATCTTCCAATACGGCGGCGTGCACCTGGGCGATGGAGGCTGAGGCCAGCGGCGTGGTGTCAAAGCTTTTGAAGAGCTGATCGACGGGTTGGCCCAGTGCCTGTTCGGCAATAGCGATAAATTTCGCCGATTCAAAGGGCGGCACATTATCCTGAAGTTGGTAGAGCTCCTGGCAAATGTCGGCGGGAATGAGATCGGGGCGGGTCGATAAGAGTTGGCCGAATTTGATGAATACCGGGCCCAGTTCTTCAAATGCTTCGCGCAGTCGTTCGCCACGAGGTGCCTGGGGTTCGGGCAAAAATGCCGTTAGCCAAAGTACGAAGCGCACCAGCAAAGGCGGGGATTGTCGTCTGGCATCGCTAAGGTTTGAGCTGCGGGCAAAAGTGTCGAGACGGTAGCGCAGGCTAATGCGAGCAATTTTAAGTATACGAGTCAGGCGCAACATGAAAGCGTGCTCACGGCAGCAGGGTTTTTAGCTGTGCGCCAATAACATCCAGTGGCGACTGCGGCTTGCTGTTGCTGTTGCTGTTCGGGTCGTCGCTGTTGTTATCTGAATTGTTATCGGCGTTGCTGTCAGCTTTATAGGTGGACCAGCCATTCCTGCTACGAGAGGCAATGTCTTGCTGGAATTGCTGAGCCTTGCGCAAGGTTTCGCCAACCAGATGAGCGGCTACGTCTCCCGTGCGCTCGGCGAGCAGAGCTTCCCAGTCGATGTCAATTTCACGGCTCAAGGTTAGCAGGGTGGGGATAAGCGAGTCTTCATCGTTGACGTCCACCTGGCATTTTTCTGCCGCCTCGATATCACCCGCCAATAGTAGGCGGATGAGAGCCGGGGCGGTGCCGCTGAGCATCGCGGGCGCTGAGCATTCATCACTGGGCATGATGATCAGCTGGCTGTCAGTGAATAAGAGGGAGACGGTAAAGCGCGGCGCGGTCGATTCGATCAACAGGCTTTTGCCCGCTACTGCGCTGAGTTTTTGCGGTGTCTGCGGATCGTATTCTAGGGCCCGGTTGAGTACTTTGCTGATGCTTTCGCAGGCCAGCGCAATGGCCGTATCGTTCACCCCTTAATACCTCGGTGCAGGGCGACAATGCCGCCGGTCATATTGTAGTACTGGCAGTGGCTGAAGCCGGCATCGCTCATCATGCCTTTAAGTGTTTGTTGGTCGGGGTGCATGCGAATGGACTCGGCCAGGTAGCGATAGCTGTCGGCGTCATCGGCGATTAACTTGCCGACCCGAGGCAGGATTTGGAAAGAATAGGTATCGTAAATCTTCGCTAGCAATGGGTTTTTAGGTTTGGAAAACTCGAGTACCAGTAGGCGCCCACCAGGTTTAAGCACGCGTAGCATGGAGCGCAGGGCCATATCTTTGTCGGTGACATTGCGCAGGCCGAAGGCGATGGTAATGCAATCAATGCTGTTGTCTGCAAAGGGCAGAAACTGGGCGTCGGCCTGAGCGAAGCTAATGTTGTTGAGTACGCCGCTATCAATTAAACGGTCACGGCCGACCTTGAGCATGGAGTCGTTGATATCGGCGAGAATGACACGGCCCTGCTCGCCAACCAGTCGTGAGAACTTGAGGCTGAGGTCGCCGGTGCCGCCAGCGATGTCGAGCACGGTGTGGCCGGGGCGTACGCCTGACAGCTCGATGGTGGTGCGCTTCCAGAGACGATGAATACCGCCGGACATCAGGTCGTTCATGATGTCGTACTTAGCGGCGACCGAGTGAAAAACGTCGGCCACGCGCTCGGCTTTTTTCTCCACGGCCACTTCGCTAAAGCCGAAGTGGGTGGTTTTTTCGGAGTCCTGTTCTGAGCTCATAGTGCCCCCTCAATAACAGCAGGCATTGTACACCGCTCAAGAGCTGTCTTGAACGGTGAGCAGGCTTGTCGGTTTGGTTTGTTGTTCATGCACTGTCGGATGGTCGAGATAAGTTTTAGCGCAAATGGCCGAGATGTTTGCCGACAGTTTTCAGTGTGGGCTTTAGCAGGCGCGGGGTGCAGGCGACGATATGCCCGTTATTTAGATAGCGATCACCACCCTGGAAATCGGCGACTCTGCCACCGGCTTCTTTCACCAGCAAAACACCAGCGGCGATATCCCAGGGTTGTAAGTACATTTCCCAGAAGGCATCAACGCGGCCAGCGGCGACATAGGCCAGGTCGAGTGAGGCGGCACCCATACGGCGTATGCCCGATGATTGGTCGGCGAGGGCTGTCATGCAATCCAGATAGGGCTGCATATTCTCAAAGGGCTGGCCGCTAAAGGGGATGCCGGTGGCATAGAGTGCACTGCGGGGCTGGTCGAGGCCGGATACGCGAATGCGAGAACCGTTGAGCTGGGCACCACGGCCCCGGCTGGCGGTAAACTCTTCCTGTTTTATCGGGTCGTAAACCACGGCGTGTTCAATGCGCCCCTTGTGCAGAAAGGCAATGGACACGGCGTAGTGGGGGATGCCACGAATAAAGTTGGTGGTGCCATCAAGGGGGTCAATAATCCACTGGGAGTCGCTATCTTTACCTTTGATGGTGCCCGATTCCTCGCCAATAAAGCAGTGGTGGGGGTAGGCGCTGCGTAACTGGCCGATGATTTCTTGTTCGGCCATATGATCAATTTCGGTAACGAAATCGTTTTGGCTTTTTTCATCAATTTGCAGGCGATCAATGCGTTGGGAGGCTTTGGCGATCAAATCTCCGGCGCTGCGTGCCGCACGTAGTGCGATGTTGACCATTGGTTCCATAAGGTTTGCGCGCCTGGATTTTGAAAGGCGCGCATTGTAGCAAAACCCGGGCGCGGTGACAGTGCGCGTTGTGGATATATATGACTATGCTGGATATTTGGCTCTGCTATACTACGCGCCGAAAATTGGGCCCCATATGAGCCAGAGTTATGAAGCAACGTTTTAATAAAATTCGCGTCGTTTTAGTCAATACCAGTCACCCCGGTAATATCGGGGCGGCGGCACGCGCGCTAAAAAATATGGGTCTGAGTCGGCTCTACTTAGTGGCGCCGAAAGACTTTCCCGCAGATCGTGCGGTTTGGCGTGCTGCCAGTGCGGTCGACGTGCTCGACAATGCGGTGGTTGTCGAGACGCTCGACGAGGCCATTAGTGGTTGTGGTCTGGTGGTTGGCACTAGTGCTCGGGATCGTCGCATTCCCTGGCCGCTACTCAATCCACGCGAATGTGGCGAAAAATTGTGGCATGAAACCGAAGTCCACGATGTGGCGATAGTCTTTGGTCGTGAAGACCGAGGACTGAAAAATGAAGAGCTGCACAAGTGTACCTACCATGTGCATATCCCTGCTAATCCCGATTACAGCTCCCTGAATTTGGCGGCAGCGGTACAGGTCTTGACCTACGAGGTGAGGATGGCGGCTCTGGCCGATAGCGAGAAACCGCGTGATCAGCTCCTTGGCGGTGACTGGGATGTGCCGCCGGCGCGGGTCGAAGAGTTGGAGTTGTATTACGCCCATCTCGAGCAAACCCTGGTTGATTTGGGTTTTCACAATCGCGATAATCCGCGCCAAACCATGCAGCGCTTACGTCGCCTGTTTGGTCGTATTCGGCTCGATGCGATGGAGTTGTCGATTATGCGCGGTGTGCTAACGGGTATTCAAAATGCGGCTCATCGTTTGAATGAGCTGGCTAAAAAGGAAGCCCCTTCTAGTGAGGGCTCTTCTGCTGAGTCGAAATCGTAACAGTGCAGTAAGGGCCGCCTTAGCTGCTGACAAGAAGGCTTGGCTATTTACTTGACTAAAAAGCTTGGTTATTCAATAATTACCTTAATCTATATAGATGCAGACTGCATAGAGGCTGGAAAATGAAGCTGACAACTCGAGGGCGTTACGCAGTGACGGCGATGCTTGATCTGGCTTTGCACGGAGAGAGTGGCCCGATTAGTCTGGCGGCCATATCTTCGCGCCAGGACATATCACTGTCTTATCTGGAGCAATTGTTTGCCAAGCTTCGGCAGAATGATTTGGTGACAAGTGTGCGTGGCCCCGGTGGAGGTTATCGTCTGAGCCGTGATCGTTATCATCTCAATATTGCCGATATTATCGGTGCCGTCAATGAGTCAACCGATTCTACCGGTTGTAAGGGTAAAGGCGATTGCCAGAACGGTGAGGCCTGTCTGACCCACCAGCTGTGGGATGACCTGAGCCAACAGATACAGGGATTTTTGAGCGGTATCTCTCTCGGTAGTCTCACCGAGCAACGTGAGGTCAAGGTAGTGAATGAGCGCCAGATTAAACTTCACTCTGAAGATGGCGGCGTTTAGCACCCAATGGAAACAGCGGATCAACACTAAAGCAGCTGATCTGTAAAGTGAAGTCAATTGTATTACCTTCTGCCTGGCTTATATTCAGGAGGGGGTTTGTGGAGTGTTAGCAATGAAATTGCCCATTTATCTCGATTATTCCGCCACAACGCCGGTCGATCCCCGTGTGGCGGCCCGCATGGCTGAGTGCCTGACCATGGACGGCGTATTTGGCAACGCGGCCTCGCGTTCCCACTCCTTTGGTTGGCAGGCCGAGGCGGCGATTGAAGATGCCCGCCAACAGGTTGCTAGCTTGATTAATGCCGACCCCCGGGAGATTGTCTGGACATCGGGTGCCACAGAATCTGACAACCTGGCGATTAAGGGTTGTGCGCATTTTAACGAGCGTAAAGGCAAGCACGTCATCACCTCAAAAATTGAGCACAAAGCGGTGCTCGATAGCTGTCGCCAGTTGGAAAGAGAGGGCTATGAAATCACCTATCTCGACCCTTGTGCCAGCGGTTTGATTGAACCCCAGGCTGTTGCCGATGCCATTCGCGACGACACCACGCTAGTATCGCTGATGCACGTTAATAACGAAATTGGCACCATTACTGATATTGCCGCGATTGGTGAAATCTGCCGCCAGCGGGGGGTCTTCTTCCACGTCGATGCCGCGCAAAGTGCCGGTAAAGTCAAAATCGACATGGCTGAAATGAAAGTAGACTTAATGTCTTTTTCGGCCCATAAAATTTACGGCCCTAAGGGCATGGGTGCTCTCTACGTACGCCGCAAGCCCCGTGTGCGCATTGAAGCGCAAACTCACGGCGGTGGGCACGAACGGGGTATGCGCTCGGGTACGCTACCGACCCACCAAATTGTCGGCATGGGTGAAGCCTTCCGTATTGCTCACGAAGAAATGGATGACGAAAACACCCGTATTCTCGCCCTGCGCAATCGCTTGTGGGAGGGCTTTAGCGATATGGAGGAAGCCCACCTCAACGGCACGCTTGAACAGCATGTGGCAGGCAATCTTAATGTCAGCTTTGCCTTCGTCGAGGGCGAGTCGCTGATTATGGCGCTGAAAGATTTTGCGGTTTCATCGGGTTCGGCCTGCACCTCGGCCAGCCTCGAGCCCTCTTATGTGCTGCGGGCATTGGGTCTGGAAGATGAATTGGCGCACAGCTCAATTCGCTTCAGTATCGGCCGTTTCACCACGGCAGAGGAAGTGGATTACATCATTGAGAAAGTACTCGCCGCGGTTACCAAGCTCAGAGAGCTGTCACCGTTGTGGGATATGTTCAAAGCCGGTGTTGATTTAAGCACGGTGCAATGGGCTGCCCATTAACTCACGCAAGTTAAGCGTTAGTTTCGAGCAGATGTAAGACGTATTAATGAGCCTGGTTTGATCAAGCTCTAACAGAGGAAATGAAAGATGGCCTACAGTGATAAAGTTCTCGATCATTATGACAACCCCCGCAATGTGGGTGTATTGGACGATAAAGCGCTGAATGTTGGTACCGGCATGGTCGGAGCCCCGGCCTGTGGTGATGTCATGCGCCTGCAAATTCAGATTAACGATGACGGCGTGATTGAAGATGCCAAGTTCAAAACCTACGGTTGCGGCTCGGCGATCGCGTCTAGCTCGTTACTTACCGAGTGGGTGAAGGGTAAGACCCTGGAAGATGCGGCAAAAATCAAAAACTCTGAAATTGCTGAAGAGTTGGCTCTGCCACCGGTGAAAATTCACTGCTCGGTACTGGCGGAAGATGCGATTCAGGCGGCGATTCAGGACATCCGCAAAAAACGCGGTGAAGACTGAGCTGTCGAGTCAGCGGTTTAGGAGGTAGTAGATGGCTATATCAATGAGTGAAGCTGCCCAGCAGCACGTCGCCAACCACTTGCAAAATAGAGGCAAGGGCCAGGGTATCCGTCTCGGTGTGCGCACCAACGGTTGCTCGGGTATGTCCTATGTGCTGGAGTTTGTCGACGATGCTGAACCGGGTGATGAGGTTTTTCCCGCCGGCGCTGTCAAGCTTTTTGTCGACCCAAAAAGTCTTCTTTATCTTGATGGCACCGAGCTGGACTTTGTTAAAGAAGGCCTCAATGAGGGCTTTCAATTCAACAACCCCAATGTTAAAGACGAGTGCGGTTGTGGCGAGAGCTTTAATATTTAATCGACGTCGTTCCAGGTAGTAAACGCGTGAAATTAAGTGACGACTATTTTCAAATCTTACAAGTGCCAGAGGCTTATGAAGTCGATGGTGGCGCTCTGAGTGAAAACTACCTCACGCTACAGCGCCACTTTCACCCCGATCGTTTCGCCGACAAATCTGCTCAGGAGCAACGCCTGGCGGTACAGATGGCCTCCGTTGTTAATCAAGCCTACGACACCTTGCGCTCGCCGCTGTTGCGCGCGGCCTATTTGCTGAAGCTGCGTGGACTGGACAGCTCCGGCGAAAACACCACCATCAGCGATATGCCTTTTTTAATGTCACAAATGCAGCTGCGCGAACAACTCGGCGCTGTCTCTTCAGCGTCTGAGTCTTTTGCTGAGCTGGATCTTGTCGCTACTGAAGTAGCGAGTCAGCTGAGCAACCTGGAAGGGCAGTTTGGTGAGCAATACGGCCAGAAAACTTTTGAGACAGCGGCCGAGACTCTGATTAAAATGCAGTTTTACAATAAGCTACAGCTCGAAGTGGATGAGCTGGAAGACGCTTTAGAAGATGCTTAATTCCCGCGCCACCCGCTGAAAAACAGCTAACTCGTTTATAGGTAATCTCATTGGCACTCTTGCAAATTTCTGAACCCGGTCAGTCACCCGAACCCCATCAGCAACGTCGCGGTGTCGGCATCGATTTGGGTACAACCAATACTCTGGTTGCAACGGTGCGCAGCGGTAGTGCTGAAGCTTTGCCCGATTCCTTAGGCGCAGTATTACTGCCATCTGTTGTTTGCTACGGCGAGGAGGGCGTCAGCGTTGGTGCTGCTGCAAAAGCGCTGGCCAGTAGTGACCCGAAAAACACCATCGTTTCTGCTAAGCGTTTTATGGGTCGCGGTCGCGAGAGTATTGATGGCAGCGTGTATGACTTTGCCGAGGGCGAGGGCATGATTCGCTTCGCCACGCGAGCCGGAAACATCAGCCCGGTAGAAGCCTCCGCTGAAATTTTAAAAATCGTCAATCGCCGCGCTGAGCAGGCACTCGACGGCCCTCTCGACGGTGCCGTATTAACCGTGCCCGCCTATTTTGATGATGCCCAGCGTCAGGCCACTAAAGATGCTGCAATGTTGGCAGGCATTAAAGTATTACGTCTACTCAGTGAACCGACTGCGGCGGCTATCGCCTACGGTCTGGATGAAAATGACTCTGGATTGATTGCTGTTTACGACCTCGGCGGCGGCACCTTTGACATCTCAATTTTGCGCTTGTCGCGAGGGGTGTTTGAGGTGTTGGCAACGGGTGGCGATTCGGCTCTCGGGGGTGATGATTTTGATGCGGCGATAGTCGCCTGGATTCATCGCCAGGCAGGCTTGCCCGATACGCTAACGGCATCCCAGCAGCGCAGCTTGCTCGATATTGCGCGCGATACTAAAGAGAGCTTGTCCCAGGAGGATTCGGTTGCTATCAGTTTTGAAGGCTGGCAGGGCGCGTTGGATAAAGACCAGTTACATAGTGCTGTTGATGCCCTTATCGACAAAACCCTGCGCGCCTGCAAGCGAGCCCTACGCGATGCGGGTGTCAGTGCAGCTGAAATAGTCGATGTGGTGATGGTGGGTGGTTCGACACGGATGCCGCGAGTGCGTGCAAAGGTTGAGCAGCTCTTCGGCCGTCCACCGCTGGTGAGTATTAACCCCGACACCGTGGTTGCCGTTGGCGCAGCCCTTCAAGCCGACGTGTTGGTGGGCAATAAGCCCGGCGATGAGATGTTGCTGCTCGACGTAATCCCCCTTTCACTGGGGCTTGAAACCATGGGTGGGCTGGTGGAAAAAGTCATCCACCGCAATACCACTATCCCGGTTGCCAAGGCTCAGGAATTTACCACCTTTAAAGACGGTCAAACGGCGCTGGCCGTGCACATTGTTCAGGGTGAGCGCGAGCTGGTCAGTGACTGTCGCTCGTTGGCGCGCTTTGAGCTGCACGATATTCCCCCGATGGCCGCTGGTGCGGCAAAAATACGTATTACTTTTCAGGTCGATGCCGATGGCCTGCTTAATGTCGCCGCTGAAGAAATTAATAGTGGGGTGCAGGCACGGATTGAAGTGAAACCCTCCTACGGCCTGGCCGATGATGAAATTAGTCAGATGTTGCTCGACTCGTTTGCCCACGCCAAGGACGATATGAAAGCCCGTGCCCTGCGCGAACAACAGGTGGAAGCGGATCGTTTAATTGAAGATATAAGTACTGCGTTGACCCAGGACGGCGACCGATTGCTAGATGAGGGTGAGCTTGGTTGCCTGAGTCAGGCAGTTGGTGAGCTGGGCCGTGTGCGGCAGGCGAGTCGTGACCATCGTGAGTTGCAGCGCCAAATTGAAAGCGTTGCCAAGCTTAGTGAAGACTTCGCTGCTCGACGCATGGATCTGGCCATTAAAGGTGCTCTGTCGGGGCATCGTTTGGAAGACTTTGAAGCGGATAAATAAAATGGCAAAGCTTGTTTTTTTACCTCACCCCTCAATTTGCCCAGAAGGCGCGGTGATTGAAGCCAATCGCGGCGAAACGATTTGCTCGGCGGCACTGCGCAATGGCATTGAAATTGAACACGCCTGCGAAATGGCCGCTGCCTGCACAACTTGTCACGTTTATGTGCGGGAGGGTTTTGAGCATCTCGAGCCGGCGGATGATCTGGAAGAAGATTTACTGGATAAGGCCTGGGGTGTCGATCCTGATTCACGTCTGAGTTGTCAGGTGACCTTGGCAGATGAGGATCTGGTGGTGGAAATTCCGAAATACACACTAAATATGGTGTCGGAGCGACACTGACGGTTTTTAGATTAAAGCTGCAGGAGAGGATAAAATGCAATTGAAGTGGGTAGATGTACTAGAAATTGCCATTGAGCTCAGTGAGGTCTGGGCCGATACAGACCCGGCGACTATTAATTTTGTCGACTTGCGTGCCAAGGTCATGGCATTGCCCGGTTTCGATGATGACCCTGATCGCTGTGGCGAAAAAATACTGGAAGCTATACAAATGGCGTGGATGGACGAGCTGGGATAGAATAGCGGTGCAGCTAGGACGCAGCACCAATAAAATGGTTTTTAATGACGGTAGATAGCTATGAGCTTTGAGTCGAGCCCTCCATCGAATAATTATAAATTAGAGCTCTATCAATCTCTTCTCGAACATTCGCCTTTTGGCACCCTGGTTTTTGTTTACGGGGTTTGCGTTGAATGTAATCCTCGCGCTCAAAAAATTCTTGCCTGTGAACGCCGTGCTTTACTGGGTTCTTCTCTGCAAGAAAACCCCCTCGATGAGCCACTGGCTCTGATTTCCCTCAAACAACAGGTCAATACAGCCCTGGAAGATGGTATCGAGCGCTTTGAGTGGCACCCGGGCCTGGGCCATAGCGAAGAGCATATAGCGCTAGACATTCGTCTTACCGGCAATGGTGCCAGTGAGATCATTGTTACCTTGCTGGAACAGCCGCAAGTCAGTGCCTTGCCTGAGGCAGAATCGCCTGAGCCTTCTGTTGAAGCTTCTGGCGAAACTATCAGCGAAGCGGCGGAAGTTGCTGAGCCGGAAGTCTTGGCACTTGTCGCCGATGGCATTGTTGAACCTGAAGCCTTTGAATTAGGTGCTGTTGAGCAAGAGGCTGTACCCTTTGAAGGCGCATCTGCCGTTGCGCAAGAGCCTTTAGCGAAACAAAAGTCATCAGCTGAACGAGAGCCTTTGGTTGAATTAGAGTCCTCCTCCAAACAAAAGCCGCCGGCTTATATGCAGGGGCAAGCGCTTAAAACCGTCATTAAAAAGGCCTTTGCGCCCGATGAGCTCGACAGTCGCTCGGCGGTACTGGAAAAGCTGGCAGGACAAGAAATTCATGCCCCCCATCATCCCCTTAATCCTGACCTGGATCGGGATATTTATTTTGATGCTTTGACTCAGTTGCCCAATCGTCAACTACTGATAGAAAGTCTGCGTGATTGTCTGATTGATGGTGTGGGTGAGTCGCAACTGTCGGCGCTACTATTGATCGATTTTGATCAGTTTAAGGACGTTAACGATTCCTGGGGTCATGATGTTGGTGACCGGGTGCTATTTAAAGCCGGTCGCGTCATCTCTGCTCTCGTCGACGAGAATATGCTGCTGGCGCGGATTGGTGGTGACGAATTCGTTTTGCTAGTTAAACGCGTTGGCGATAACAATGAGCAAGCAATGGCCAATGGGCAGGGCCTGGCAGAACAAGTGCAGGCCTCAATTTCGCGACCAATTTCTGATGGCGAGAATGAATTCACTCTCACTGCAAGCGTCGGTATCGCTCTGTTGGATGAGAGCGAACTTTCCCCCGACCGCGCTTTGCAATACGCCGAAACGGCAATGTATGAAGCCAAGCGCAAAGGTCGCAATGGTATTGCTTTTTACGACCGCAGTATCAGTGAAAAGGCCCAGCATCAGGTTGGCATGAATACGCGTCTGCGTAGGGCTGTTGATAATCAGGAATTTGCCCTCTATGTGCAGCCCAAGATTGCCATTGGTGATGGCAGGGTCGTTGGCGGTGAGGCTTTACTGCGCTGGATCAATAGTGATCGCGTGACCAATATGCCCTCGGAATTTATTCCACTACTCGAGGCCTCGGGGCTGATCGTCGACGTTGGCCACTGGGTGATTCGCACCGCCTGCGAATATGTGCGTAGCTTTCTCGATGAAGGCCTGTGGGACGACGCGATGCAAATGAGTATTAACATCAGTCCTCGGCAGTTTAACGACCCGGAGTTATTTGATGTTATTGAACACAGCCTGCGCAGCTATGAAATTGAGCCCAAGTACCTCAATTTTGAAGTGACCGAAAACCTTATCATTGAAGATATTGATGAGGTCATCAAAAAGATGAAGCAAATAAAAGCGCTGGGCTCGAAGTTTTCCATCGATGATTTCGGCATCGGCTATTCATCGATGGTTCACCTCAAGCGCCTGCCCTTTGATTTGCTGAAAATCGATCGTGAATTTATTCGCAATATCCACAACGACCCCGATAGCCGTGGCGTCGTCGAGGCTATTCTTGCCGTATCTCGCCAATACGGACTGGAGGTCACGGCCGAAGGTGTTGAAGACATCGACTCCCTCGAGGTGCTACGTACAGTCGGTTGCGACACCTATCAGGGCGCTTATTTCAGTATGCCGGTTCCGGTTGAGCAGTTTCGTTCACTATTGGCCGCCTGAGACCAATCGCTTTCTTGTAAGCCCGTACCCGTAAGAGTAAAATACGACCCCTTTTATTTCCGCCGCTGATGGTGGAAGTTACTTTCTGGAGTTAAGAATTCATGGCAATTGAGCGCACGCTGTCCATTATCAAACCTGATGCTGTTGCAAAAAACGTGATCGGCGAAATTATTGCTCGTTTTGAGGAAGCCGGACTCAACATCGTTGGTGCCAAGCTGATGCAGCTGTCTGAAGAAAAAGCCGGTGGTTTTTATGCCGAGCACAAAGAGCGTCCCTTTTTCGCCGACCTGGTGGGCTTTATGACGTCCGGCCCCGTTGTTGTGCAAATTCTCGAAGGCGAAAATGCCATCGCTAAGAACCGCGATCTGATGGGTGCAACTAACCCCGCAGAAGCCGATGCCGGCACTATTCGCGCCGACTTTGCCGAGACTATCGACGCCAATGCCGTACACGGTTCTGATTCCGCTACCTCTGCAGAAAGAGAAATTGCCTACTTCTTCGAAGCCGGAGAAATCTGCCCCCGTTAATGGCGGCGCTCTGTTGGCCAGCCTGTTCGTGCTGGCGCAGAGCAATAGCCATCGACACGGTGATAATTAATCATGACGACAACAAACGTGGCATCTAACGATTCGAATGTGGAAAAAGTTAATCTGCTCGGTATGAGTGAAGAGAAGCTCAGCGCATTTTTTGAAGCGCTGGGCGAAAAACGCTTTCGGGTTAAACAGGTAATGCAATGGATGCATCAGCGTGGCGTGATTGACTTTGACGCCATGTCCGACCTGTCGAAAGTTCTGCGGGCCAAGCTTGCCACGGTGGCAGAAATCAACTTGCCCGAGCTGGTTAGTGAGCAAACCTCCGAAGACGGTACGCGCAAATGGTTAGTGCGCGTTGCCGGTGGTAGTTGTATCGAAATGGTTTTTATTCCCGAGGGCAATCGCGGCACCCTGTGTGTGTCCTCGCAAATTGGCTGCTCTCTGGATTGCAGTTTTTGTTCCACGGGTAAACAGGGCTTTAATCGCGACCTTAGTGCCGCTGAAATTATCGGCCAACTGTGGATTGCGGCGAAATCCCTGGATTCTCTCGATCCTACCAAAGATCGCGTCATCAGCAATGTCGTGCTGATGGGCATGGGCGAGCCTCTGCTCAATTTCGATAACGTGGTCGATGCCATGAACCTGATGATGCACGACTGCGCTTATGGTTTGTCCAAGCGACGCGTTACCTTAAGCACCGCTGGCGTGGTTCCCGCCCTGGATAAATTGGGTGATGTCACCGACGTGTCACTGGCAATTTCTTTACATGCTCCTAACGATGAGTTGCGCAATCAGCTGGTGCCCCTGAATCGCAAATACCCAATCGCAGAGCTGTTGCGTTCGGCCCAGGGTTATTTGGCGAAGTTGCCCGATAAGCGCCGTAAAATCACCCTTGAATACACCCTGATTCGTGAGGTCAACGACCGCCCCGAGCACGCGCGAGAGCTGGCGGCTCTGCTGGTCGATACCCCCTGTAAAATCAACCTTATTCCCTTCAATCCCTTCGATCAGTCGGATTATCAAAGGGTGTCGAATAATGCCCTCTACCGCTTCCGCGATATCCTTATTGAAGCGGGTTACACTGTAACGCTGAGAACCACGCGTGGTGATGATATTGACGCTGCCTGCGGACAATTGGCCGGGCAGGTCAATGATCGAACAAAGCGCAGTCAGCGTTACCGCCAGCATCAGGAGCAGGGTCTTGAAGCTGTGCGCATTATTCCCAGTTAAGCGTTTGCTTGTGGCGAAATTAAAAACGGAGATGAAATGACACGGCAACGGGTAACGGGTTTAAGTTTGGCCATTGTTATGGTGTTGTGTGCGGCGTGTACTGTAACGGAAATGGATTACAGTAAAACCATTGGTTCCAGTTCGGGGAGTGAAGCATCTGCTAGCCGGCATGACAAAAAACGCGATAAGCAAAAAGAAGCCGCTGAAACTTATGTTCAGCTGGGGCTGGGCTATTTACGTAAGGGTGACAGACAGCGCTCTCGCGCTAACTTGCTGAAGGCTCTGGAGAGGGACGATAAATCTGCAGCTGCCCATAATGGACTTGCCTTGCTTTCTCAGCTCGAAGATGAGAAAGCATTAGCTGAAGAGCATTTTAAAAAAGCTATTGGTTTTGAGCCTGAGCTGACTCGGGTACGCAATAATTATGGCGTTTTCCTGTTTCGTCAGAAGCGTTATGAGGATGCCGAGAAGCAATTTTTAATCGCTTCAGAAGATATTAGCTATGCGCGTCGCGCCAATGTCTTTTTTAGTATCGGCCAGATTGCAAAAAAGTTAAGTAAGCCTGAAGAGGCAAAACAAGCCTGGGAAAAAGCCATTAAATTAAACCCCAGCCTGCCAAGGCCATTTCTTGCGCTTGCCGAGGTTTATTTTAAAGCGGGTGACTACCCCAAAACTAAACGCTACCTTGAACACTATGAAACGCTGAGCAAGCCCTCTCCCAGAGCCCTTTGGCTAGCTGTTCGTCTTGAGCATGCTTTTGGCAATAAAGACGGTGTGGCGAGTAAGGCTATGGCGTTAAAAAATATGTTTCCTTATTCTGAGGAAACCCTCGAGTACAAGGCGTGGTTGAAAGCGCAGGAAAAGGGTGTGAAAAGTTTATTTCTCGATACCCTGGACACGCTCGAGTACAAAGATTTATTGAAGAGCTAATAGGTTTCATCACAAAACCTATCAAGGTTTGGCTTAGACCCTACTGTTTGCCTTCCGCTGTGATTAGCGCATTATGAACGTTGTACTGAGTATTAATTAACATGTTTGCAGAAAATCCTATTAAACGTCGCAAGAGCCGCCAGGTGATGGTCGGCGATGTTGCCGTTGGCGGCGATGCGCCGATTACTATCCAGAGCATGACGAATACCGATACCTGCGATGTGCCGGCAACCGTTGCGCAAATACAGCGTATTGTCGATGCCGGGGCCGATATTGTCCGTGTGTCTGTCCCCACCATGGATGCCGCCGATGCCTTTGGTGCAATTCGCCAGCAGGTAAATGTGCCGCTGGTGGCCGATATCCATTTCGATCATAAAATTGCCCTCAAGGTAGCCGACCTCGGTGTCGACTGTCTGCGCATTAACCCCGGTAATATTGGTCGCGATGACAGAGTGCGAGCTGTGGTCGAAAAAGCGCGCGACTTAAATATCCCGATTCGCATTGGTGTAAATGCCGGCTCACTGGGTAAAGAATTACAGCGTAAATACGGCGAGCCGACACCGGAGGCCATGGTCGAGTCTGCCATGCGCCATATCGATATTCTCGATAAGATGAATTTTGATAACTTTAAATTAAGCCTTAAAGCCTCTGACATATTTATGACCCTGGCGGCCTATCGCTTAATTGCCGATCAAACCGATTGCCCCTTACATTTAGGCATAACCGAAGCCGGTGGTTTGCGGGCGGGCACGGTAAAGTCAGCCGTGGGAATTGGTGCCTTATTGCTCGACGGTATTGGTGACACGCTGCGTGTCTCACTGGCGGCTGACCCCGTTGAAGAAATCAAAGTCGGCTGGGACTTATTAAAAAGCCTGCGCCTGCGCAGTAAAGGTATTAACTTTATTGCCTGTCCCAGTTGCTCGCGGCAAAATTTTGATGTGATTAAAACCATGGAAGCCCTCGAAAGTCGCCTCGACGATATTCGAGAACCGATGGATGTGGCGGTGATTGGCTGCATCGTCAACGGCCCGGGCGAAGCTAAAATCGCCGATATGGGTTTAACCGGAGGCACACCGAAAAACCTGCTTTATATTGACGGCAAACCGTTTACCAAAATTGAACCGGACAACTTGATTGAAGATCTTGAGCGCGCCATTCGAGCCAAGGCAGAAGAAAAATCTCTGGCCCGTGAACACTTGATTGCCAGCGATCACAGCATTACCGATTAAGCGAACAATTAAACGTACGATTAAACGTACGATTAAACTGATAGCGACGAAAAAGAGAGCCACCACCTTGAGTAAAATACAGTCCCTGCGGGGCATGAGCGATCTGCTCCCCGAGCAATCGGCAGTTTGGCAATATCTCGAAGATAAAATCCTCACGGTGTTACAGAGCTACGGCTACCGAGAGATTCGTTTTCCCATCCTCGAGAATACCGAGTTATTCAAACGCTCCATCGGCGAGGTCACCGACATCGTCGAAAAGGAAATGTACACCTTTGCCGACCGCAATGACGAGAGCGTGACACTGCGCCCCGAGGGCACAGCGGGCTGCGTGCGTGCCAGTGAGCAAAATGGCCTGCTCTACAATCAAATACAACGTCTCTGGTATCGCGGCCCGATGTTTCGCTACGAGCGCCCACAAAAGGGTCGGCTGCGACAGTTTCACCAGTTCGGTGCTGAGGTTTTTGGCCTGCAGGGGCCGGACATCGATGCCGAACTGCTGACCATGACAGCGCGGCTGTGGCGTGAGCTGGGCATTAGCGAACACCTCACCTTACAATTAAATTCTCTGGGTACGGCGGCCTGTCGAGTGACTTATCGCGAGGCTCTGGTGGTTTATTTAAGCGCCTACAAAGATCAGCTCGATGAAGACAGCCAACGTCGCCTCGATACCAACCCGCTGCGTATTCTCGACAGTAAAAGCCCCCAGACTCAGGAAATTCTCGCCGGTGCACCGAAGCTTGATGAATTCCTCGATGAAGAATCACAAACCCACTTTGCACAACTATGCAGTTTGCTCGATGCGGCGGGAGTGGCCTATGAAATCAACCATAAGTTGGTGCGCGGTCTCGACTACTACGGTAAAACCGTTTTTGAATGGGTGACTGACGCACTGGGTGCTCAGGGTACCGTTTGTGCCGGAGGGCGTTACGATGGGCTGGTTGAACAGCTCGGCGGCAAGCCGACACCCGCTGTGGGCTTTGGCCTTGGCGAAGAGCGTTTAGCCTTGTTACTTGACGCCGTGGGAGCAGTGCCCGATAGTGTCGGCCGGCATCTCGATGGCTACTTAGTTGCAGTCGGTGATGTATCGACGGCAGCACTGCTGATGAGTGAGGAGTTGCGTACAAAGTGCCCCCAATTGCGTTTGCAAAATCACTGCGGTGGTGGCAGCTTCAAAAACCAGTTGAAGAAGGCTGACCGCAGCGGTGCTGACATTGCGCTGATTGTGGGCGAAGATGAAGCTTCGGCGGGTACCTTAACAATAAAGTATTTGCGTCAGAGTAAAGATCAGGTGACGGTTTCTCTGGATGAAGCTGTTGTGCTCTTGAGCGAAACCTGAAATTGCACGATCAACTTACCTTGTACTAAAGATTATCGAAACAATTAAAGTACAGCGGTCTGTTTTTGGACTGTTTGTGAAAACTAAAAATGTTATGGAAATAAACTGTGGCTGAACATCTTACCGACGAACAACAACTCGAATCTCTGAAGCACTGGTGGAAGGAAAACGGCATGCAGCTGGTGCTGGTAGTTGCTCTTGCCGTGGGTGGCTGGTACGCCTGGCAGCAGTGGCAAGGTAACAAGAAAGCGAAGGCCGAGTTGGGTTCCCTCATTTATATTGAGATGATGGACATCGCTTCCCTGGCGCCACTAAGCGCCTTGCTGGACGAGCAACGCGAAGCGATGGTTGAGAAATCACAAATATTGAAAAAGGATTACGAGGATACACAGTACGCCCACTATGCCAGCCTGCTTTTAGCAAAGCTCGCCGTGGCCGAGAAGCGTCTCGATGATGCGGCTTTGGAATTGCAGGCGGTGATTGATAACACCAAAGGTGAAGAGCTGTCTTATATTGCTCGTATGCGCCTGGCTCGTCTGGAAATGGGTAGAAAGAATTATCCGCAAGCGCTACAGGTGCTTGAGGGTGATATCCCGCCAGGTATACTGGCTAGCGTCGCAGAATTACGGGGTGATATTCATTTGTTTGCCGGTGACCAGTCGGCAGCTCGTGCGGCTTATCAAAGTGCACTCGATGCTCTTGGCGGCGGTGATCAGCGTCAGAAAGCTTTATTAGAACTTAAGCTTAATCAGGTTCTACCCGGCAAAGTTAACGTTATTGAAGCCACTACTGGGAATGACACATGAGTCGTCTGTTTTGTGTTTTGTTCTGCGCCCTGTTTTTAAGTGGCTGTAGCTGGCTCTGGAGTGACGGTTACAGTGGGGATGGTGAGCAGCCTGAAGCCAGTGAACCGGCAAACTTTGATGATTCTGATTCTGATTCTGATTCTGAAGATAGCGACGAAGATGAAGAAACTGAGACCAAGCCCAAAGATCTTGAGTCAATCGATGCGACCGTCAAAATCAAAAAAATCTGGCGCAAATCTATTGGTAGTAGTGACGAGGTTTACCAGCCAACGCTACACCCGGCTTTATTCGATGGCCACGTTTATGCGGCTAGCAACCAAGGTCGAATCAGTGCCTGGTCTATAGAAAAGGGTAAACGCCTGTGGCGTATTGATCTCGATTTGCCACTCACCGGTGGCGTGGGTATTGGTGCGGGTCTGGTCGCTGTGGGTACGCCAAAGGGTGAGCTTATTGCTCTTGATGCGGCAACGGGTGAAGAGCGCTGGCGAGTAACCTTGAGTAGTGAAATTCTTTCGGCTCCTGCTGCTTTCTCAGAGATACTGGTTGCGCAAACGCAGGATGGGAAAGTTTATGGCCTGTCTGTCGCCAGTGGTGAGGAAGTGTGGCGGTATGCCATCGAAGTCCCTGTATTGACGCTGAGGGGCACGGCGGCACCTTTGATTACTGAGCGCATGGTGGTCACAGGCTTTGCTAGCGGCAAACTGGTCGCGCTTAACGCTGCAACGGGCGCTCTCCTCTGGGAGGCGAAGTTGGCAGCCGGTGAGGGCAAAACCGAGCTGGAAAAAATGGTCGACGTCAATAGTCCGGTCATGGGCAATGGCGTGGTTTATGCCACCAGTTATCAGGGGCGTGCCGGCGCATTTAGTCGTGGTACGGGTCGTGAATTATGGGCGCAAAAAAGCTCAAGCTATCATCCTCCTGCTTTTGGCTCGGGGCGTTTATTTGTCGCCGACGCCGAGGATCAGGTCTTGCGTTTGAGATCTTCGGGCGGACGTGCTGAATGGACGAACACCGACTTACTACGTCGCGGTCTGACGCCGCCTCTGGCAGTAGCCGGTTATGTGTTGGTTGCGGATGGCGAAGGCTATCTTCACGCTTTGTCCCAAACTGATGGTTCTATCGTCGGCCGCGTTAAAGTTGACGGCGATGGTGTGGGCGTAGCGATGGTCACCGATGGCGAGACTATTTTTGTCCAGGACAAGGACGACGACCTTACGGCCTATCAGCTGCGGGAAAAGTGATATTTTCTTAGACGCCTTTAGGTAAATACACGGCAATATTCATTGGCCGTACGACACGAGCAAATCGTGTAAAATAGCTTCCCTTTAGTCAGAATCAGAGCCTGGGTTATAGAATCCGGGCTTCTTCTTTTGTTTCTGAACCCCTTTTATTTTTCTGAAAGTCACGGCCTATGTTACCTGTAATTGCACTTGTCGGACGCCCCAATGTGGGCAAATCCACCCTGTTTAATCGACTCACTCGCAGTCGTGATGCCCTGGTGGCCAACTACTCCGGTCTCACCCGTGACCGGAAATTCGGTGAGGGTGTGATCGACGAGCAGCGCTATATGGTGGTTGATACCGGCGGCATTACCGGCGAAGAGGAGGGTATTGACTCCGCCATGGCGCGACAGTCAGAGCTGGCAATGGAAGAGGCCGATTTGATTTTTTTCATCGTCGACGCCCGCGCCGGTTTAACCCCGGTGGATGAAGCCATTGCCCGCCGGCTGCGCCAAAAAGAACTGCCGGTACTGCTGGTGGTGAATAAAATTGACGGTGTCGATCCCGATATTGCCCTGGCTGACTTTTATCGACTGGGTATTGGCGAGGTGCACCCAACCACGGCCACCCACGGTCGCGGTGTGAAAACCTTAATGGCAAAAGCCCTCGAGCGCTTTCCGAAAGATGCCGAGGGCAATAATAAACTGGCCACCGGCATTAAAATGGCCGTGGTCGGGCGCCCCAATGTCGGTAAGTCGACCCTGGTCAATCGCCTGCTTGGTGAGCAGCGCGTCGTGGTTTATGACGAGCCGGGCACCACCCGCGACAGTATTTATATCGAGTACGAGCGCAATGGTAAGCAGTACACCCTGATTGACACCGCTGGTGTGCGGCGCCGAAAAAACGTCTCATTAACCGTCGAAAAATTCTCCATCGTCAAAACCCTGCAGGCCATTGACGACGCCAACGTGGTTATTTTATTGATCGATGCCCACGAGGGCCTGGTTGAGCAAGATATGCATTTAATGGGCGCCGCTATTGATGCCGGTCGCGCTCTGGTCGTAGCCGTCAATAAATGGGACGGCATGGAAGACGGCGAACGAGAATGGCTGAAAAAAGAACTCAAGCGCCGCCTGCGCTTTGCTGAGTTCGCCGACATCCACTTTATCTCCGCCCTCCACGGCACCGGTGTTGGCCATCTTTATAAGTCGGTGGAAAAAGCCTACCACTCCGCGACCGACAGCCTGAGTACCAACCGTTTAACCCAGGTGCTTGAAGATGCCGTCAGCGATCACGCCCCACCCATGGTTAAAGGCCGCCGCATTAAATTGCGCTACGCACACGCCGGGGGTCGCAATCCCCCCGTCATCGTTATTCACGGCACCCAGACCGAATCGGTGCCAGCCCACTACAAACGCTTTCTCGAAAAAACTTTCCGCCGCGCCCTCGACCTGCACGGCACACCAATACGCATAGAAATGCGCTCTGGGGATAATCCCTATGCCGGGCGTAAGAAAGTGAGTGCGAAGGAGACGGGTAAGAAACGGCATTTGATGCGTGGAAAGAAAGATAGGCCGTCGCGTTAGAAAGTAAAAAACTATTTGTACGAGTTCTCAGGGCTTAACGACTGAAGCGTAGTTTAATAGGGTATTGGCCATTAAGACATGCTGTATGTTTCATCGTAAATATCTGAAAGCTTACGACCCTCATAAAACCAATAAGGCGCGGGGCGTAATGGCTTTTCAGTTTGAAGTAATTTCTTGGTCAAGGCAGTGAGTGAATAAGACCCTCCCTTGTATGTAACCCTCGATTCAGACTCGATGATGCAACTTGCCTCAAAAGTTGAAAAGTTTAGAGTTGTGCCTAACGTTAGCCCCATTTCGATAAAGTTCTGTCTTGGTCTTTGTGCTTTTAATTTAGTAGAAGCTGTTTTCGAATCAATATCGACAGCCTCAGCTTCCTTTTGAAGTTGAGGTGTTACGTCTTCGATTATCATAAGTTCAAGTAATGTAATGGCTTGCTCGGGTGCAATTTGAAAGAACTCTCGTTTTGGATTTAATCTGTAAGGGCCGAAGGCCATGTGAAAAGCTTTTTCAACTTTTGATTCATCAGCGACCCGGCCCGCAAATTCACATTCAAATGGAACAGGGACGCCAGTTGAATATAATTCACTTAGTCGTGCATCCACACTACCTCTCGTGGTCTTCCCAATTTTAACAAGCCCTTGCATAGCTGGATTTGTTAAAACGTAAACTATTCCTGACTTTGATTCTTGATCCATGGTCTGAATCCCCATCGTCCTTAATTACTTGTTAAGTAGCTTTGTTATGTGGATAGGTTAAAGCGAAAGCCCCTCTATCTCATCCATCACCTGCTCAAAGCGTCGAATCACCGCCGCATAAACCTCGGGCGAAGCCATATCGACCCCGGCATTTTTAAGAATATCGTAGGGGTAGTCGGAGCCACCGGCACGCAATATCGTTAAATAGTTGTCCCTTTCTTCGTCCCCCCCGTTCTGTACCTTTTCCATTAAATAATAGGCTGCTGAAATAGAGGTGGCGTATTGATAGACATAAAAATTGCGGTAGAAGTGGGGAATATAGGCCCATTCAACGGTGTATTTCTGGTCAATGTTCATTACCCCTTCGCCGTGGCCGTAGTATCGTTTTAACAGGTCGCCATAAAGGGTGTTGAGTGTGTCGGCCGATAGAGCTTCGCCATTTTCAACCCGTTGATGAATGGCTAGTTCAAATTCGGCAAATTGTGTTTGACGAAAAAACGTACCGCGTAGGCTTTGTAATTCCTGTAGTAAGTAAAATAACTTTTCCTCTTTGCTGCGGGCATTGTCTTGCAGGTAATTCATCAGCAGGACTTCATGGCTGGTCGAGGCGATTTCGGCAATAAAGGTGGCGTATTCGGCCTTGGCAAAGGGCTGGTTTTGATTGGCCAGCAGGGAATGCATGGCGTGGCCCCACTCGTGGGCGTAGGTCGATAAGGACTCGAAATTGTTGTTGTGGTTAAGCAGTAAATAGGGGTGCACGTCATAGGCGGCGCCCATCATATAGGCGCCGCTGCGCTTGCCCGGTGCGGGGTAGGCGTGCACCCAGTCCAGCATGGCGGCCTGCTGCTGTATATGCTGGTAGTCCTCGCCCAGCGGTGCCAGGGCCAGGGTGAGCTGTTGCTGGGATACAGAGAGGGAGTAGGGCGTGTCGATGGCGCTCACCGGCGGATAAACATCGTAATAGCCCGGGTCTTCAATGCCCATTAATTTGGCACGCAAGGCCAGATAGCGATGCAGTGATCCGAGGTTTTCATTGACTGTGGATACCAGTGACAAATAGACCTGCTGGGGGATATTGTCGGCGGCTAAGGCGCGTTCCAGTGCCGATGGGTAATTGCGGGCCTTGGCTTCAAATATGTGGGCTTTTATCTGACCCTCTAAGGTCACCGCTAGGGTTTGGGCGTAATTTGCATAGCTGCCAAAGAATTGATCAAACACCTGTTTACGCAGCTCGCGGGAAGGGTCACTGCGGTAGCGGGTGTAGGCGGCTGGGTTGAGTGTGATGCTTTGCCCGTCGGGCAGGTCGAGTTCGGGCCAGGGGATTTCGGCATTGGTGAGTATGCTGTAAGTCTCTGCTGCGGTGGCGAGAGGGCTGCCGACAGCGGCTAATAATTTTTCTTCACTTTCTGACAGTACGTGGGGTGACTGGCGCAGAATATTGCGAATAAAAAAGTCGTAATCTTTTAATGAACCATTCGTACTAAAAAAGCTATTTGCGTTTAAAAACTTTTCCAGTCGATGTTTGCCAACGGCGAGTAGCTCTGGGGCAATAAAACTGCTGCTCTCTTCGTAGCGGGTCATTAAATTTTCGATCAGTGCGTGTTGCTCGCGGCGTTGTGAATTGCCCAGGTCGGTGTCTTTATTGAGAAAGCTGTAAGTATAAAGTCGCGCGAGATGACGGTAAATGTCTGAATTAAGTGTCAGGCAGCTGGCAAGTCGTTTGGCACTGCTGCCAAGTTTGCCCTGGCAATTTTCGAGAGTGCTGAGTTGTTCTGGGATTTTAGCCTTTTCTTCCTCCCAGTTTGCGACGTCGGGGTAAAGCTCTGTTAAGTCCCATACCCCTTGCTCTTCTGTTGGCTCAGCCGGTTCGGGTGCTGGTACTTGCGTGGCGGCGCTGACGTTTAGTGGCAAGAGCAATGCTGCCGCTAATAAAAATGCCGGTATTTTAAGGCTTAATCGTGAACGGGCCGTAATGCTCATGGGGCTGATCTCTCGTCTTTTCTTATCTGTCATTATTGTTTTGTGGTTAATGTTTTTTGGGTGGCGTTTGTTCGATGTCTTCAATCAAGCAATGCAGCACACCATCACTCAGAGTCACTGCTACTTTATCGCTCTCGTGGGTGTTGGCAATATGGCTGATAATCTGCCCGCGCTTATTTTGCACGATGGCATAACCTCTTTCGAGGGTGTTGAGGGGGCTTACCGCCTGAAGTAGTGCGATGGCGGAAGACATTCCCTGGCGCCTCTCGACCAGTATTTTCTCCATAGCAGCAGAAAGCCTTTCTTCAAGATAATCCACTTGCAGCGTCAATTTTGACAGTTGTCGCTGAGGCGTTTGTGCCTGGTGTCGAGTCTGGGCCTGTTGCATGCGGGCCTGCAATTTGTGCAGGCAGCGCTCCATCGCTTTGTGTAAGCGAATCTCTAGGTGGTCGAGATGCTGGCTGTGCGTGTTAATAATATCGCTGGGGTGGCGCAAGCGTTTACGCAGGGCATTGAGTTGCTGGGCCGCATTAAACAGGGTGAGCTTCGCCCGCTGCTGAAACCAGTTGTCGTAGGCCTGCAGGTTCTGTCGCAGTTCATCGCCATCGGGGCTGGCCAGTTCGGCCGCTGCCGAGGGTGTGGGTGCGCGCGCATCGGCGACAAAGTCGGCAATGGTGGTGTCGGTCTCGTGGCCGACCCCACTGATAATGGGTATTTTACTGGCGGCAATCGCCAGGGCGACGGCCTCTTCGTTAAATGACCACAGGTCTTCAATGGCGCCGCCACCGCGACAAACAATCAACAGGTCGCATTTGCCATGCTGATTGGCCTTTTGCACTGCACCGACAATCTCACTGACGCTGGCATTACCCTGCACTGCGCAGGGGTAAATGGTCACCGGCAGCAGGGGGAAGCGGCGCTTCAGTACGTGTAGGGTGTCGTGCAGTGCGGCACCTGTGGGCGAGGTAATAATGCCCAGGTGTTTGGGGAAGAGGGGTAACTCTTTTTTGCGCGCGGCATCAAAAAGCCCCTGTTCCGCAAGTTTGTCTTTCAGCAATTCAAAGCGACGCTGTAACTCGCCGAGGCCGGCGGGTTCAATATGCTCGGCAATAAGTTGGTAGTCGCCCCTGTTTTCGTAGAGTCCAACACGGCCGCGAATCAGGATTTGCTGGCCATTCTCAAGTTTGAATTTGACCGCGCGATTGCGGTTGCGAAACATGGCACAGCGAATCTGGGCCTTGTCGTCTTTAAGGGTGAAATACCAGTGCCCAGAGGCGGGGCGCGATAAATTACTGACTTCACCATCGACCCACAGCAGAGATAGGTGAGTCTCGAGTAATTGCCGGGCGCGACGGTTAAGTTGGCTGACACTAAAGATCTCTTTTTCAGGCGTTGTAAGCGTGTTTTGGGAGGTCTTGGTTAATAGGGTATTGTTCATGGCCAAATTGTAGATAAATGCTCCGCCTTTGTAGAGGGGTATGGCAGTGTATTTTGAAATTATTAGTGATGGTGGTTTTACCTCAGTGTCAAACAGATAAAGCACACCTGCGATCATCGGGCGTGGGGCCAGGGAGTGATACCATTCCAGAGGGTTTTAATGCGCCTGTTAACGATCGCTCGTTGCTAGCAAGAAAGAGGTGAATATGCTGGACGTTGATATTTTTATTCTTTCTCGGGCCTTGCATGTCGCCGGGGTCGTACTGTGGATTGGCGGTGTGGCTTTTGTGACGACGGTACTTATCCCTGCGCTGAAAAAAATTACTGATGCTGATAACAGGCTGGAATTATTTGAGCAGCTTGAAGGGCGATTTTCTTTGCAGGCCAAAGTCACCACCCTGATTACCGGCCTTTCCGGTTTTTACATGCTGGAATTTATGCAGGCCTGGGGGCGTTATCTGCAGCCACAGTTTTGGTGGCTACATTTAATGACAGCGGTGTGGGTCATTTTCAGCCTGGTTTTATTCTTATTTGAACCCCTTTTTTTACACCGCTGGTTTCGCGAGCGAGCACTCATCAACAGTAATAGAGCATTTGCCTTGCTCCATAGGATGCACAAGATTCTTTTGGCATTGAGCGTATTAACGGTATTAGGTGCTGTTGCGGGATCCCATGGTTTGGGTTTTTAGAATTTTCTCCCGCCCGTGAGGAGTGATGTTAGATGTCCTCAGCGTAAGTAATGCGCCGCTTGTCAGACCTGTAAAAACCACCACCATCGATAAACCCAGCGGGCCGCGCCGAGACCTCAATTCCTTCGGGTAAAGGGCTTGCCCACGTCGTGGGATACTGATTTTGGACACTAAGAAAGTAATGCGGGTTACGTGTTGCGCGTCGTTAAAAATTAGGGGGTTTCTTACAGGCGCTTAAAAACATCCGGTGAGTGAGTTTACCCAGCCATTTGAGCACGATATAATGCGCTGCTTCCTCACTTCCACCGACCTTGGAATCAAGCTTTATGCTGCGAATTTCTCAGGAAGCACTGACCTTTGACGACGTTCTACTCATCCCCGGATATTCCGAGGTGGTAGCTACTGACGTCAGCCTGAAAACCCGTTTGACACGGGGTATTACCCTCAATATTCCCCTGGTTTCCGCCGCCATGGACACCGTTACCGAATCTCGTCTGGCGATTGCCCTGGCCCAGGAAGGTGGTATTGGCATCGTCCATAAAAACCTGACCGTGGCTGAGCAGGCACTGGAAGTGCGGGCGGTGAAAAAATTTGAAAGCGGTGTTGTTAAAGATCCCATCACCATCAGCGGTGATGCGAGTGTTCGTGAGCTGGTTGCACTGACTCAGGAACACAATATCTCGGGTGTGCCGGTGGTTGAAAACGGTGAGTTACTGGGCATTGTCACGCGCCGCGATGTGCGCTTTGAAAATGACCTCGATGCCACCGTAGCCTCGGTAATGACGCCGAAAAAGCGTCTGGTCACCGTGCAGGAAGGTGAGCATTCCGACGAAGTGAAGCGCTTGCTGCACAAATACCGTATTGAAAAGGTTCTAGTGGTTAATGAAAGCTTCGATCTCAAGGGCCTGATTACCGTTAAAGATATCGATAAAGCGGCGCGCTATCCTAATGCCTGTAAAGACGAGCAGGGCCGTTTGCGCGTTGGCGCTTCAGTGGGCACGGGTGTTGATACTGACGCGCGCGTTGAGGCTCTGGTGAATGCTGGGGTTGATGTACTGGTCGTTGATACCGCCCACGGCCATTCTAAAAATGTTCTCGATCGCGTGCGCTCTATTAAAGCTAAGTATCCCGATGTTCAGGTGATTGGCGGCAATATTGCCTCGGCTGAAGCCGCTATTGCCCTGGCTGATGCCGGTGCCGATGGCGTTAAAGTGGGCATCGGCCCCGGTTCGATTTGTACCACCCGCATTGTCACCGGTGTTGGTGTGCCTCAGGTGTCGGCGATTGCCAATGTCGTCAAAGCCCTGGAAGGACGCGATATACCCGTGATTGCCGATGGTGGTATTCGTTACTCCGGTGATATATGCAAGGCAGTGGTTGCCGGGGCTAATGTGATTATGGTCGGCTCTATGTTTGCAGGCACCGAAGAGGCGCCGGGCGAGATCGAGCTCTATCAAGGTCGAACCTATAAAGCCTACCGTGGCATGGGCTCATTGGGCGCGATGGCGCAGGTGCAAGGCTCCAGTGACCGCTATTTTCAGGATGCCTCCGCCGGGGCCGAAAAGCTCGTACCCGAGGGCATAGAAGGGCGCGTGCCGTACAAAGGCCCGGTGTCGGTGATTATTCATCAAATGATGGGTGGACTGCGATCATCAATGGGTTACACCGGCAGCCCCGATATTGAAACCATGCGCACCCGGCCCGAGTTTGTTCGTGTCACCAGCGCGGGTATGGGTGAGAGTCATGTACATGATGTCAGCATTACCAAAGAGGCGCCGAATTATCCGGTGAGTGGCGGTTGAACATTTTCGTCATCGTCGCGTAAACATTTTAAAAAAACACGGGGCCAATGGGCTCCGTTTTTTATTGACCACAAGTGAATGTTGCTCCGTAAGTACTCTGCAACAAGCCCTGCTTTAGTCTTAAAGGAAAACCCATGAGCGCAAATCTGCACACCGCCAAACTATTGATCCTCGACTTTGGTTCACAGTACACACAGTTAATCGCACGCCAGGTGCGCGAAGCTGGCGTCTACTGTGAGGTTCGCGCCTATGATATGAGTGCCGATGAGCTGCGCGAGTTTAATCCTGTGGGCATTATTCTCTCCGGTGGGCCCGAGTCAGTCACCGCAGGCGAGGCCCCGCAGACAGATGAGCTTGTGTTTGAATTCGGTGTGCCGGTACTGGGTATTTGCTACGGCATGCAAACCATGGCAAGCCAATTGGGTGGCGAGGTCTTGTCCTCCGACGTTCACGAATTTGGTTATGCCAAAGTGGATGTTAGCGGCGACAGTACTTTGTTGCGCGATATTAGCGACCATATTCATTCCCACGATGGCCGGGCACAGTTGGATGTGTGGATGAGTCACGGTGATAAAGTCACCACCATGCCCGAGGGCTTTCAGTTGTTGGCCTCGACAGATTCCTGTCCCATTGCCGGCATGTATCACCCCGAGCGGCGCTGGTACGGCCTGCAATTTCATCCTGAAGTCACACACACCCTGCAGGGCCAGCGCATATTTTCTCACTTTATTATCGACATCTGTGGCTGTGACACTCTGTGGACACCAGCCAATATTATTGACGATGCGATAGAGCGCGTGCGCGCAACCGTGGGTAGCGAAAAAGTACTACTGGGTTTATCCGGTGGCGTCGACTCCTCCGTGGTGGCGGCGATGTTGCACCGCGCCATTGGCGACCAGCTGACCTGCGTGTTTGTCGACAATGGGTTACTGCGTAAGAATGAAGGCGACCAAGTGATGGACATGTTCGCCCGCAATATGGGCGTACGGGTCATTCGCGTCGATGCCGAGGACGAATTTCTCGATGCTCTCGCTGGCGAGAGCGACCCGGAGAAAAAACGCAAAATTATTGGCAATACCTTTATTAATATTTTTGACCGAGAAGCAACGCGATTAAAAGATGTTAATTGGCTAGCCCAGGGCACGATTTATCCCGATGTTATCGAATCGGCAGCCTCGAAAACCGGCAAATCTCACGTGATTAAATCGCACCACAATGTCGGCGGTTTACCCGATGACATGAACCTGAAGCTGGTCGAGCCACTACGCGAGTTGTTTAAAGATGAGGTCAGAAAAATTGGCCTCGAGCTGGGCCTACCCTACGACATGGTCTATCGCCATCCCTTTCCCGGCCCCGGTTTGGGGGTGCGCATTCTCGGTGAAGTGAAAAAAGAATTCGCCGATTTACTCCGCGAAGCCGACGCGATTTTTATTGAAGAACTCTACCGCGCCGACCTCTATCATAAAACCAGCCAGGCCTTTGTCGTCTTCCTGCCGGTTAAATCTGTCGGCGTAGTGGGCGATGCCCGGCGCTATGAATACGTGGTGTCACTGCGCGCCGTTGAAACCATCGACTTTATGACCGCGCGCTGGGCGCACTTACCCTACGATTTTCTTGAGCTGGTCTCCGGTCGAATCATTAATGAAATTTCAGGAATTTCCCGTGTCGCCTATGATATTTCCAGCAAGCCGCCGGCGACGATTGAGTGGGAGTGATCCAACGTTCGGGATACACGGCCATCTAAGCGGTAAGTATCAGTATGTGCTGTGAGTAAAGGCTTAGTACGCTTTCTAACGGTAATAGGTAAGGCATCTTGCCGGCCTATTGCCAGCGGGAAAGAACCCTGTGGCGGAGGGTAGCACCGACCCACAGGTCGGTGCTAAAAGCCGGGATGATTAGAAATGCAAACATTAGCATCTATAGACTGGCATCCATTTCCTGAGCGGGTGAATTGGGCTTTCTTTCTACTTCTCGACCATGCACCAATCGATAAAGCGCAGGCAGCACCACCAGGGTCAACAACGTAGACGAGATGATCCCACCAATAACCACTGTGGCGAGGGGGCGTTGCACTTCTGAGCCGATGCCGGTATTGAAAGCCATGGGAATAAAGCCCAATGCGGCGACTAATGCGGTCATCAAAACCGGGCGCAGGCGCGTTAAGGCTCCTTCAATAATAGCCTCATGCAGCGCCTGTCCATGAATGCGCAGGTCTCGAATAAAAGAAACCATCACCAAACCATTGAGTACTGCAATCCCGGTCAGCGCAATAAACCCCACGGCAGCGGAGATAGAGAAAGGAATATCTCGCAATAACAGTGCGGCAATACCGCCGGTTAGCGCCAGTGGCACACCCGAAAAAATAATGGCGGCATCTTTGATTGATCCCAGGGCCATAATCAACAGACCGATCACTAATATCAGGGTGACGGGTACGACAACAGCGAGCCGTTGCGTGGCTGACTGAAGCTTTTGATAAGTCCCGCCGTACTCCACCCAATAGCCCGAAGGCACATCTACATTTTCTTTAAGGGCTTGCTGTATGTCCTGGACGAAGGAACCCAGGTCTCGCCCACGAACATTGGCGGCAACCACCACACGACGCTTGCCATTTTCTCTATGCACCTGGCTGTAGCCCATGACTAATTGAAGCTTGGCAACTTCCTTCAAGGGTACATAGTGACCATTCGCCAGCATGACGGGAAGATCCGCCAGAGCATCGACATCAGTGCGCAGCGGCTCGGCTAATCGAACCACAATATCGGAACGCCGATCGCCCTCGTACAGTTGATTGGCGACGGTTCCCCCCAGTGCAGTGGCGAGCAAATCCTGTAACTGAACGATGCTTAAGCCATAACGTGCCATAGCTTCACGTTTGGGTTCTATGGTCATCACCGGTAGACCGGTGGTCTGCTCGACGGCCACATCGGCAGCCCCTGGCACGTTACCAATGACCTTTTCTATCTGACTGCCCAGGGCGATAAGCTGGTCAAAATCATCGCCAAAGACTTTAACGGCGACCTCCGCCCGCACCCCGGAAATGAGTTCGTTAAAACGCATCTGAATGGGTTGTAGAAACTCATAACGATTACCGGGAATCGGTGTCACTAATGTTTCTAATTCAGCGACAAATTGCGCTTTTGTTTTATTGGGGTCTGGCCATTTATCACGGGGCTTAAGAATAATAAAATTATCCGCGACACTGGGCGGCATCGGATCAGTTGCTACCTCCCCAGTGCCAATTTTGGCAAATACCCTTTCAACCTCGGGCATATCATTAATGACGGGTTCCAATATTTGTTGCATCCGTATGGCTTCGCTGAGTGAAGTGC
This sequence comes from Candidatus Reddybacter sp., assembly GCA_041277045.1. Taxonomy (GTDB): domain Bacteria; phylum Pseudomonadota; class Gammaproteobacteria; order Pseudomonadales; family Porticoccaceae; genus Reddybacter. Next base: position 284,342 of record JBGFSY010000004.1, read on the forward strand.
CGGGAATACGCAAGGCATGCATGGCGACATCACCTTCATCAAGATTGGGTACAAATTCAGAGCCGAGTTTTGGAATTAATAAACCGGAACAAACAACCAATAGTAAAGCGGCTCCAACAACAGCCCATCTGAACCTCAGAGAAAGTGACAGGATAGGTTTGTAGATCGACAGAGTCGTTTGTACAACTTTGCTTTCTTTCTCTTTAATCGGTTTCTTAAACAGTATCGCGACACCGGCTGGAATAAACGTGATGGATAGAAGCATCGCGCTGACCAGAGCGATGATCACGGTGATCGCCATTGGATGAAACATTTTCCCTTCCACGCCACTGAGTGCGAAGATGGGAATATAGACGGCGGTAATAATAAAAACCCCAAATAACGCTGGGCGAATTACCTCACGCGTTGCCTCAAACACGATGACCAGGCGCTCGCTGAGTGGCAAGCCCTGTTTACGATAAGATTGGCTCAATCGGCGCATACAGTTTTCGACAATGATCACCGCACCATCAATAATTAAACCAAAATCCAGTGCCCCCAGGCTCATAAGATTAGCGCTGGTTTTTGTCTGCACCATGCCGGTGATGGTCATTAACATGGCAATCGGAATGACCGCAGCGGTGAGTATCGCGGCCCGAGCGTTGCCTAAAAATAGAAACAAAACGACGATGACTAGCAGCGCGCCTTCCAATAGGTTTTTCTGTACCGTCGCGAGTGTTTTGTCCACTAGCGTGGTTCGGTTGTATACCGCCGTGACGGTGATACCTTCCGGCAGGCTTTGTTTAACCGCTTCCAATTTCAGTGCAATATCGCTGGCGACGGTACGGCTATTTTCGCCAATTAACATAGAGACCGTGCTCATCACCACTTCGCGGCCATTTTGAGTCGCGGCACCTGAGCGTAACTCTTTACCCAGGCTAACGCTGGCGACATCTTTCACCCGTACAGGAATGCCCTGATGTTGGTGAATCACAATGTTGCCGAGGTCAGCCAGCGTGCTGGCCTGGCCGGGGACGCGCATTAACCACTGCTCGCCATTATGTTCGATGAAACCAACACCACGGTTGTTATTATTACTTTGTATCGCCTCTACAAGCTCGCTGTAGCTTATCTGATGCGCCAGTAGTCGGGCAGGATCGGGGGCCACCAAAATCTCTTTCTTGAAACCACCAATGGGATTGATCTCTGCCACACCGGCAACCCGCATGAGCTGAGGGCGAATAATCCAGTCGTGGGTTGAACGCAGGTCCATCGGTGTGATCAGGCTACCATCGCTGTTGGTAGCACCGGGTTCAGCATCGACGGTAAACATAAAAATTTCACCCAGCCCGGTGGCAATCGGGCCGAGGGTCGGCTCCAACAAAGAGGGGAGATCGCCTTTCGCATTACTCAGTCGCTCGCTGACTAATTGCCGGGCAAAATAGATGTCGGTACCCTCTTCAAACACCACCGTCACTTGCGACAGACCATAACGCGAAAGGGAGCGGGTATAGGAGAGTTTCGGCAGTCCCGTCATTGCGGTCTCAACGGGGAAGCTCACTCGCTGCTCTGTTTCCTGAGGGGTATAGCCGGGGGCCTCCGTGTTGATAACCACCTGCACATTGGTAATGTCCGGTACTGCATCGATAGGTAGCTGGGTGAACTTCCACGCACCCAGGCCCATCACCATCAGGACAAGCGCCATCACCAACCCTCGGCGCTCGAGGGCAAACTTAATAATTGCTTCTAACATAATGAATCGCCTTGAGTGGTCGCCTTAGTGGTCATGGGATGCGCCAGATTTTTCAATATCGGCTTTGATGACGTAACTGTTCTCGCTCACATAGCGAGTGCCGGGCTCCAGACCACCCAGCACCTCAGCCCATTCTCCTGCCTGCAGACCAAGCTCAAGCATCCGTACCTCGTACTCTTCACCTATTTGTGCGTAGACCACCGTAAAATCACGAAAGGCCTGTAGCCCGGTTCGTTTTACGGCCAGTGCTGCGGTATGTTCCCCCACGGTTATATTGGCGCTGATGTGACGCCCCGGGCGCAATTGGCCATTTTGGTTGTCCAGTACCACGCGAACATTGACGGATTGATCGGCCTCCGCCAGTAGATTAATTCGAGAGACTTTGCCCTGGACGGTATAGCCACTGGTGGTATCGGTGATGGTGGCGGGTGCGCCTATTTGTACTTGCGCCAGAGTGACAGGAAAGACCGATAGTTCCGCCCACACCGAGCGGGTATCCATGATTGTAAACAGCTGCCGACCGTCTGTTTGTTCGCCAGCGTTAGCATCGCGTTGGGTGATAACGCCACTGATCGGAGCAGTGATGGCAAACAGCTGCAAACTTTCATTGCTTTCAACGGTGGCCAGTATTTGGCCTTTGCGAACTTGCTCGCCCTGAGAGGCGGTGACGGATTTAATCGTGCCATCAAAACGGGCGGTGACTTTATGTGTGCGCTCGCTGTTCGCTGTAATTTGGCCGTATACGCTGATAGTTTCCTGCATCACTACAGAGCCAGCAACTGCGGTGCCGACTTCCAGTGCTTCTGCAACGGCCGTTTCAATCCGGGTACGGCCCTCGAAGTTGTCATATTCCCAGCGGTGTGTTTTTCCCTTATGCACAGCGTTAATCGTGACAAGAAATGAGTGAGGCTCGTAGATAACCGTATCGCCACGCAGGGCATCACCTTGTTGGGCGAAATTAATATCATCGACCTTGCCACCCAAACGGCTTAATTTAATGTTGAGATCGGTATCATTAGGGCTAAGGATTTCACCGCCTTTTGTTGCCCAGGCACGGAATTCAGGTGGCACACCGGTTTCGAAAATAGCCAGTTCAAGGGTAAAGTCACCATCTACTAATAATCGACCTCGATGCGGGCCTTTAAGTACCTCCGCGTCCTCCGCGCCGCCGTGGGCATTATTCCCTGAATTATGCTGTTCAGGATTTGGTTGATTACAGCCGGCCAGCAGCAGGCCTAGAAGCGCGATTGCCAATAATTTACTGGCGGGGTGTTGTGATAATGCTTTCATAATAATTCTCAATTTTTGTCAGTCGCTTGTGTTGCCAGTTGTTCCATGGACACACCGGTCAAGCGCTCGATTTCAATGACTTTTAAATTCGCCTCGACACTGGCCTCTACGATTGCGCTGCGTGCGTCGAGTAATTCTTCCTGTGCACTGCGCCATTCGAGATAACTGTAACGGCCCAGGTTATAGGCTTTGCGGGTTTCCTTGAGCGCCTCTTCGAGCTGGGGAAGGATGTCGTCACGATAGGCATCAATGCGGTGCAAACTGTGTTGCAGTTCTTCGGATAAGACATAAAGCATCGTTTCAAAACGCACTTTTAAGGCATCTACTTGCGCCATTGTTTGCGACAAGCTTTCTCGCGCCGCAATGATATTGCCGGTATTGCGGCTGCGTTCGCCAAAGGGCAGTGAAATGCCTGCAACCAGAGCCTGGTCGTTAGTCGTTTCAAAATGCCGTATGCCAAGATTCACCTGCCATGGCGGATTACTTTGCGATTCGGCCAGTGTTAACTGGGCCTGCAGTAAGCGTTTTTCTGACATCAGTCGAGTAAAACCCGGGCTGTGTTCGAGCTGGGTTTTAAGTGTGGTAAAGGGCAGTGTGGCAGGCAGGTTAAAGATGTTGCCTTCAACTTGTGTAAAGTCTGGCTGGGTCTCCCCCCATTGCGCGGCTAAGAGGCGGATTGCTGAGCGTAGCTCATGTTCAATATCCTCATGGGCCAACCGACGACGAGCCAATTCGGCCCGTGCTCGCGCCAGCTCAGCGGCTGGCGTCTTACCTGCAGTCACCCGTTTGTTTACGGCATTGACGGTTTCTTCTGCCAGTGCCCGCGTTTTAACGGCACTGTGCAAACGAGCCTGGTTGGCTAGACAAAGCACATATAAACGCGCTGTTTCTGCAGCGGCATCCAGGCGCTTAATCGTTGCCTGAGTGGATAGCAGGGATGCTCCCCCACGGGCGACATCTCTATGGCTCTGGCGTATATCACCTTCTAATATCCAGGCAATACCTAGCGTCATTTGGGCATTATCGATTTCGTCAAAAGGCCCCGAGCCCAGTGCATCTTCGATACTGAGACTGACTTCAGGACTGGCTGCCAGGCTGGCTTGTAATTGCCTGCCACCCTGCGCCTTAAGTGCATAGCTAAAAGCACGTAAGGTTGGGTTATGTTCAAAGGTTCTGGTGATAGCATCTTGTAAGTTAATGCCTGGAGAGCCTGCAACATATGCTGACTTCCAGGTGCTGGGATGATTTGGATCTGAAATTATGCCCGGTTCAGCTCGCAGTGCTGTGCTCAGGCACAACAACATCCAGCCGCAAACGAGCACGGTCGATTTGAATAACATGGCGATGTTATCTCCGTCGTTAGTTAATTTTTAAGAAAAGCGGACAGCATTGCCGAACACAGACCGATCAGGGCTGTGCCGTAACACCATCAGTAAGAGAAGGGTTTAGAGCGGGGGAGCGCGCAGGGGTGGCCGTAGCCCGTAAAGTAAGGCCTTGCGAGAATCTCGGGGATCAGGGGGCCAGGGTAATCGAGGTAAAAGACGATATGGAAAGATGAAGACGACAAGCGCAAACAGGGCAAGAACCAATGATCCTGGAGAAAAGGTTTTCAGGAAACCCTGAGAAGACAGGTCAATTTCTGCGACCTCACCGGGGTGCTCTACTTCGGAAGCCTCATGGTGAAAATGCGCTTGCTCTTGATGACCATGATTTGATGAGAGTGGCTCATGGTCATAGACATGCACGTGTAATCGCACGCCTTGAACAAATACGATGGCGATAGCCAGGTAGATTATCCAAAGTGGTTTTCCCATCGATAATAGGGTGCGTGTTAGGCGCATTTTTTCTGATTGATAGACATTTCTAGCATTATGGGTTGTTATAAGTAGAGAAGTCCAGCCGCGATTGCGCGGGGACCGGCTTTACGATGCACCGGGTAATGCCAGTCTTTTTACCGTAGATATTACTTCGCTAGGGGCATCGCTTACGGCAGCGATAGCACAGAGTTTCAATCTTGTTTGGTGGTTTAGTAAAATATCGTAGTATTTTTCTTTAATTTTTTTGATCATGGTATTTTTCATGGTATTAGTACTATCGGCTAGCACAAGGACCGTGCATTCAAAGGGTTTTAAAAGCTTGTTTACAATAGAGTGGGAATAGCCTGCAAATAAGCAGTTAAAGGGGAATGTTATGAAGAGTCTACTGATTGCCCTGGTGATTATGGCACCCCTGTATTTGTTTTTGTGTCAGGAGCAGGGGCGGCAGTTGGATACTCTGTCTGGCTCTGCTCACGAGGGTGACTCGAGTGAGCCGCCGGCAGGGGATAGTTCGGGCGGTGTGCAAGCTCTGCAGTCCTACAATCGCCCGCTGGATAAAGCCAAAGGGCTGGAGGCTATGCTCAACCAGGGTGTGGAAGATCGCATGCGCAATATCGACGGTCTGGATGGAGAGGAATAAGTCTTTTTGCGGTTCTATTTCTAGTGGTTATTTAAAGCGCCATCCCGTTCTTTTCTCTGGCTGCCACATCCCTTTTAAAACCTCTGTTCTAAGGAAAATATGGACACCTTTTTAGCGGCGCTGATTATTTTCATTGGCTCCTTTGTGCAGAGTGCCATTGGTTTTGGTTTGGCGATTGTCGCGGCGCCGTTTTTGTTTCTCCTCTCTCCGGACTACGTTCCCGCACCGATTACCTTTGTTGCGCTGGTGCTATCGGTGGCCAATGCTTATCGTTATCGCAGTAATATTTCTTTACAGGGGTTAGGTGCGGCAATTGTGGGTCGTATTCCCGGCACGGTGGCGGGAGGTGCCTTGTTGCTGTGGGTCGATGCGAAGTCGCTTTCGTTGTGGCTGGGTCTGTCGGTACTAATCGCAGTGGCGGTGAGTTTACTACCCGTGCGTATCGCACCGACTACGCCGCGAATGTTGTTTGCTGGTTTTCTGTCGGGCTTTATGGGCACCAGTACGGCCATCGGTGGGCCGCCCTTAGCGCTGTTATTGCAGCACGAACAGGCCAACCTTATTCGCGCGAATTTATCGGCATTCTTTATTGTCAGTTGTATTCTTTCACTATTGGTACAGGGCTACACGGGGTATATGAGCTGGCACCACTTTACTCTCACCTTGCCGCTTATCCCGGCAATGCTACTGGGCTACTGGTTGGCGACACGCTATGTTGAGCGCATTGCCAATCATCATATTCGTATAGCATCACTGTATATTTGTAGCCTCTCGGGCATTGGCGCGATAGCGCTGTATTGGATGGGCTAGGCTAGGCCAAGTCCAGGTCAGGCGGCAAAAATAATCTTGATCAGCCACATTAGGCCGATGCCCAGAGAAAAAGCAAAAAAGTGCAGCAGGGCAATCCCTGTGTTTTTTTGTTTGTTGACCTCGGGGACAAGATCGGAAGCGCCAATATAAAGGAAGTTGCCCGCGGCGAAGGGTAGCAGGAAGGCTACGTCGAGATGAAAAGAGGCGATATAGGTGGTGATGCCTCCCAGTAAAAAGGTCAGGGCAGAGAGTACATTGAACAGCAGCGCTCGGCGTTTCTGCCAGCCGCCGTGAATTAACACGGCAAAGTCACCCAGCTCCTGGGGGATTTCATGGGCCGCTGCTGCCAGCCAGGCCATGATGCCGAGACGGATATCGATTAGAAAGGTACCGGCCACGGCGAGGCCGCCAATAAAATTATGCAGGTCATCACCGATTAAAATCAGGTAGGTTAGCGGCCTTTTCTGATCGGTCGTTTGGTGTTAGCAGTGGTGCCAGTGTAAAAACTGTTCGAGGCAGAAAAAAATAGTGAAGCCCAGCAGTATCCACAAATAAAACGCGGTGGTATTGCCATAGCTGCTGATGCCCGCGGGGATCATATGTAAAAAAGCACCGCCTATCAGCGAGCCTGCGGCAAAGGCGGCGATAGGTGGAATAATCTTTTCAAGGGTTTGCTGTTTTAATACCAGGGAGAGAGCACCAACCAGTGCGATGCAGCTCATGACCCGGCTGCTGGAAATGATCTAGACCAAAGCCCTCACAGGGTGTTACTAAAAACGCTCATAAGCTGTTTCTACAGACAAGTAGGAAATGCGAAAGAGACATTAATTGCCGCACCGTCCTTGCCGCCGTCGTCTACCCATTCCTTTAGCCCCTCCCGTTGATCCACCTTTAGCGACACAACGTTGAAAGGAAGACAGGTGGTTTTCCTGGGATGCTTTTACAGATTTTACATCGGGATATTCGGCGGCAGCGATCAATAACTTGTCGTACATCGCGGCATTTTCTATTTCGGCGCTAACCCCTGTTTCATAAGCCTCGAGAATACTGCCTGGCGCTTCTGCCTTTGTTAGCCAGTCACCCACAGGAACAGGGTTAATAAAGCTTTAATGTGATGGCCTTCCGCTTCGGCTATATTTGTAAATGGCGCAATGTCACCAAATTGCTGCAAGCACCAGTGGGTAAATGGCTTGTGCTTGGTATTCGTCATCTATGGCTTCATGTTTATTTGTCATTATCGTCAGCCCTGTTGGAAAGGTACTAACAGTATAAATGTTGACCTTGCTTACCCGCTTAATTGTTCTGTGCCTATTGATTGATATCAAGTGAAATTATGTCTGCTATTTTTTATCGGAGGCTTATCTTTTAAACGACGTAATGACTCATCGAACCTGACAAACACTTGATTCGCGTCAATACTGTAGATAACAAAAACTTGGAAAATACTTATCTAAGGAGTCACTTATGCGTTTTGCAACTATTCAAGATGTGGTCGATTTTGCCAGGAAGCTACACACGGCTTTGTCTGAGCAGTATGCGGAGTTGGAGCAGCTATCGAGCTCTGAGCGAGCGAGACTGATGCTAGATCATTTGAATCGCCACGAACAAAACCTCGCTCAGGCGATGAATAAGTACGAAGGTGATATGGCGAAGGGTATTGCTGCGCTCTGGCTACAGGATGTACCTGAACTGCAGTCCGATGAGCTGGTCGACAAGGTGCGTGGAGTTGATTTGGGTGATGTCGATAATATTATTGCGGTCGCCCTCGATGTGGATGAATATTTAATCAAGCTCTATCAGCGTATGGCTGATGAGGTCGATTCCGATGAGGGTAGGGCTGTTTTCAATAGCCTGATTACCTTGGAAGATAACGAGCGCCACCGCTTGTCGCGGGCGGCTTTTCGTTTAGAAGATATGTAGTTTTTATTAGTTTGTAAGTTTTTGTGGTCTCTGTCCTTTGGGGGTACTTTTGTACCCCTCTTTTTTTGCCTTTATTTTTCTTTCTTAGCCTCTTGCAGAAACTTTTTACTGTGTCGTGGCCACACTCGCTGGCCTTGTTGAAATGCCGAAAACTGATCCTTGTCCATAGCTTGCCACTCTTCGTTCGAGGTTAAGGGCTGGGTGGCAATAACGGTCACCACATCGTTGGCCTGTGTATGGTCGGCAAAATCAACGGTCATATCGGCATCAATTAACTGGGCGTTGCCGAAGGGGGCTTGCCGGGTTAGCCAGCTCAGCTTAGTACTGCAGTGGGTATAGAGTGAACGCCCATCACTCATCAGCATGTTAAAGATGCCGAGGTCACTTAAGGTCTGTGTTTTGTCCTGGATAAACGCCCATAGCGCGCGTTGGCTGCTAGGTGGCTTTGGGAAGTGCTCACGCAGCTCGCCAAGCAACCAGCAAAAAGCGTGCTCACTATCGGTGGTGCCCACCGGCTTATAGTAATTGAGAGCTAATTTCTTAACACCTTTAAGCTGGCCGTTGTGAGCAAAAGACCAGGTTTGCCCCCATAGCTCTCGGGCGAAAGGGTGGGTGTTTTCCAGGCACACTTTACCGCGATTGGCTTTGCGAATATGGCAGAGGACGTTGGTACTTTTTATCGAATAGCTTTGGACGAAGCGAGCAATTGCCGAGTCGGCGCTGGCGCCGGGGTCGTGGAAGGCGCGATACCCTTTGCCTTCATAGAAGGCGATGCCCCAGCCATCTTCGTGGGGGCCGGTGTCGCCGCCTCTGCGCATTAGCCCGGCAAAACTAAAACAAATATCCGTTGGCACACTGGCGCTCATACCGAGGAGTTCACACATCGTCTACTGCCTGTATCTACTGTTTAGCCGGCAAACTCGCCAGGGCTATTAAAGGGCTTGCTGAAATGTGACCCGGCACATATTTGCCCAGATGGTTTTGTTCATTTTCGCGAGAGTGATTGTATACTCTGGTGCAAGTGTTGAGAGGGGATCCACATGGAAAATATATTGATTGTCGTCAGTGATACAAAGTTACTGGGTGACTTGAGTGATTATTGTCGAGGCGAGGGCTTTACGCCCCACGGCCTAACGCATGGTTCTTATGTGCTGCCATGGATAGGGGAGCGAGCACCAGCGGCTGTCATTCTTGATACGCGAGCTGATGGAGTTAATGGCGCTGCACTATGCCGCGAAATTACTGCTAGCTCTAATGCCCCGGTTTTTGTGCTGACACAGGGCGATAGCGAAACTGACCAGCTGAAGGCTGGGAGTTTGGGCGTGAAGGCTTTTTTCAGTAAGCCACTGAAGCCGGCGGTTGTGCTTAGTCAGGTTAAGTCTTTATTGTCTTAGGGCTGAGTCCTGCACAGCGCAGAGCTATTCTTTGTCGGGCTTACCCTGCTCGTTATGCGTAATTAAACAGTCAATTTTTTCTTCGAGTTGCGCTAACTGCCGCTCGATGACGGTTAAGCGCTTGTGTACGCCTTCCTCTGAAGTGATGATTTTTTCTTCTTGTTGGCTGATGAAAAAGGAGGTGAAGCTGGCGGTAAGTGCCGCAAAAAGACCGATTCCGAGAAAAATAATAATACTCGCAAAGGCCCTGCCGGTATGGGTTTCGGGTACTACATCGCCGTAGCCTACAGTAGTGATAGTGACCCAGGCCCACCAGATTCCCTCTAGGGGATCGTTGATATTAGGCTCCAGGGCAGACATTAATATGCCCGCCATAACAATAACAATTAGTGAGGCAAGCCCAGTTGCAGCCAGCTCGTTGCGAGAGAGCATTTTCTTAACGCGGCCACCAATATGCATCAATAGGGCGAAGACGATGATTACCCGAAGTAGGCGCAGAGCCCCGAGGTGAGTTGGCCAGCCTAATAACATGGGGATGCCGGTGACGATGATGATCAGATTGAGCCAGTTGCTGCGTAAATAAAGTCGAGTGTCGTTGACGAGAAAAGAGAGCACTACGGTTTCGACAATAAAAAACCCCCAAAGGTAAATATCGTAGATATTGTAGGAGGTTGATGAACCCTCGCTTATCCAGTTGAGCAGTATCCACAGTGAGGCGATAAGCATCGGTACTTCAAGCACAATACCCGTGCGCCGAGCGGCAAGGGTTTCCTCTCTATTGACACCTGCAGCGCCAATGAAGCGGGCAAAGTTATAGATTCTGGGTGTTTCTGCCATTGTTATTATCGGCCAGAATAAAAATTAAATCTTAGCACAGGCATAGTCAAACTAATGCCTGTGCACTTGCTTGATGAGTGGTGGAGAGTAAAGGAAGGTTTGATTAGCGCTGCCAAGCGGTGCGACAATGTTGAAAACCTTTTTTGGTGGGATTGTGACAACAACAAGTACCGACAGAATACGGCAGAAAAAGCAGCGCTTCCTCGAGCGAGAGCAGCTTATTAAAGACACCACTCTGGGCCTGCTAGTTCGTGACGGCGTAGAAAAGGTCACTGTGTCTGCTATCGCCACGGAGGCGGGCATTGGCAAGGGCACGGTGTACAAGCATTTTCAAAGCAAAGCTGAAATCATGATGCGCATCGTCTCTGACTACGAGCAAGTGCTGGTGAGTAATGTTAAAGCGGGTATAAAAGCCACGGAAAATGGTGACCCGGGGGCAGCGGCCAAGGCCTATTTTGATTCGCGCCTGGCCAATCCGGCCTTGGATCGATTGGTACAGCAGCTGGAATTTCGTCTCGAAGCCGATGAATCCGTCGCCACTGAAATGGCCCGTTTGCATAAAATCCGCCATTCGATGGTCGAAACTTTGAACAATATGGTCTCTAAATTAATTGAGCGCGGCCTGTTGGAAGATGTGCCCCCTCACTATCACTACCTTGCTTGTTGGGCGCTAGCTCAGGGCGCGGTCGATGTCTGCTTTAATCAGGGTTTTGCAGACCAGTTTGAAGATAAGGAAAAGCTACTCAATTTTATCGCCAACATCGGTGTCACCATGGGTAACCGTGGTCAGTATCGTGAGTACTAAGTGACAGAACAAACGCTAGATAACTGGTACAAAGAACTCCATAAAAACCCACTCGTGGAGCGGGGTCTGCCCCCCGTAGAAAAGTGGAACCCGCCCTTATCAGGGGATATCGATATCCGTATTACCCGCCAGGGTGTTTGGTTTCACGAGGGTGGTGAAATTAAACGCCAGCCACTGGTGAAGCTTTTTTCCAGTATCCTCAAACGCGAAAATGACGATTACTTTCTGGTGACGCCAGAAGAAAAGTGGCGCATACAGGTTGAAGACGTTCCCTTTTTCTTTACGCAGCTGAAGGTAGAGCGCAAAGGCAACGATCAAGCCCTGGTGTTTAGTAGTACGACGGATGATCTTGTTATTGTTGACCAGCAACATCCGCTCCGAGTTGCGGTCGATACCGAAAGTGGCGAGCCTTCACCCTACGTATTACTGCGTGGTGGCATGGAGGGCTTGATCAGCCGCAGTGTTTATTATCAGCTGGCCGATATTAGCGAAGCGCGGCAGGTGGATGGTAAAGAAGTGTTTGGTGTCAGCAGTATGGGCTGTTTTTTTTCGCTTTATTGATCTTAGTAAGATACGTGTTAAAACGATTTGCCAAAAATAAGCCAACCGAAGCGTAGAAATAGAAATGGCTGTGTTTGAATGAAAAGTCACGTCGTCCCCAACCTTATTACATTTTCTGCAGGGCTTTTACTGTCGCTGTTTAGCCTGCTTTCTTGTGCTGTTGAACCTGATACCAGCAGTTTGCTGCGTGATTATGTGCGTCTCGATACCACTAACCCTCCCGGTAATGAGGCTCTCGGTACTTCGTTTTTTGCTGAAATTTTTACCGCCCATGGTATCGAGCACGAAGTGATTGAGGTCGCGTCTGGCCGAGCCAATATTTGGGCACGTCTGCCCGGTGGAGATCTACCGGCATTGCTATTACTTCACCATATGGACGTTGTGCCCACAGACCCTTCACGTTGGCAGCATCCCCCTTTTGCCGGTTTTATGGATGATGTTTATCTTCACGGTCGCGGCACATTGGATAGTAAGTCGCTGGGTGTCTTTCAGCTGCAGGCCATGCTGGCATTAAAGGCTCAAAACAAGGTCTTAAACCGCGACCTGATTTTTCTTGCTACAGCTGATGAAGAGGCCGGTGGCAAATACGGTGTTGGTTGGTTGTTGGATAAGCGCCCGGAATTGTTCGAGGGTATTGGAGCCGTACTTAATGAGGGTGGTCGGGGCGATGTGCGCGATGGCAAGCTTAGCTTTGGTATAGAAATCACGCAAAAGCTGCCCCTGTGGTTGCGCATTAGCGCTAACGGTGACCCGGGCCACGGTGCCATACCACGCGTCGACAGTGCCAGCCAGCAATTGATTCGCGCTCTGGCAAAGCTTGAGCAGTTTCAGTTCCCGCCCCAGCTCTTGCCGGGGGTAAAAACTTACTTCAACAAACTGGCGGACGATTTCCCAGCGCCGTGGAATAAGCGTTTGGCGAATGCGGAGACTCTGGTCGGCTCACCGCAGCAAATGGCCGAGTTGCGTGAGTTCGATCATCGCCTCCATGCGCAATTGCGCAGCACTTGTGCCATTACGCGTTTGCAGGCCAGTGATAAAATTAATGTTGTTGCGCCTGCGGCCTGGGCCGAAATTGATTGTCGCTTGCTGCCCAATCACAAACCGCAGCAGGCCTTGAACAGCATTAAAAAAGCCCTTGATGACAAGGGTTTGACGATGACTTCTTTATTGTCTTTCGAGCCGGGTATCTCCTTGCAAGATAACTTTCTCTATCAAGCGATTGAAGGCAATCTGAGGAAACAATTCCCGGCCGCCACGATTGTTCCTCGCATGGCGGCGGGCTTTACAGATAGCCACTTCTTTCGGGAAAAAGGTATTCCGGCCTATGGTTTTATACCGCATATTTTGGATGCCGGCCAGGCCAGCGGAATTCACGGTGACAATGAGAAAATCTCGCTAGAGAATTTGCGTTTTGGCAGCAATTTTATACAGCAGCTGGTGGCGCAGGTTTGCCTTGATGAGACGTAAGGGGCGTGCTGGCGAATGCCTGTTGGCTGCCCTGTACCGACAGGCTCGGCACAGGGCAGCTGCTATTATTGCGCTGAATTAAGGCTCTGACAAGGTGGCGATGGCCGCTAGTGCCTCGGGGTCTTTGGCTTTTATTTTATTGGCGATGTGATGCTGAAAGAAGTAGCGAAACTCGGCATCGGAGTCCGCTTCATACAAACTGAGGTCGCCGGGAAGAACGGGTGTTGTCACCACTTTTTCCTCATCGGCGACCAGTGCGTGAATCTCGCCATTGTTGAGCAGGCGCCAGCTAACCACCTCTTTTAAGCCCAGGGTTTTAAAGCCGTCATTGGAAAATACCGCGTGGGTGCCAATACTATCGGGTATTTCCTGTACCACATCGTCGGCATTTTCATAGTTGCACTCGTAGTACTCAGCCGCCATTTCCAGCTCTAGCGCCTTGTGCAGGGGGGCATTGTGGAAGAGCTCTTCGGTGCCGGGGTCGTAGTAACCCTCCCACTTGCCATCCAGTGGGTCACCGATATCGGGGCAGGGGGTGATTTTGTTGAGCCAGGGCACCAGGCCGACAATGTCTCCGTCTTCACGTAGGCCCCAGCAGAGTATTTTGATGCTGAAGCTGGTGTCCGGGTGAGCACTATTGGAATAGAGCATTTCGAGCCCGTCGAGCTCGGGTGCAAGGCGCACAAATTGTGAATCAAGGGTGGGCGACCAGGTCTGGCCAGTGAAGATGTGCACAACATTATCGTGGCTGTGCTCGGGTACGGTGATCGTCATAACGTACTCCTCGTGAAGGGCTTAAAGCCGTATCAGTCTGGCAAGAAGTACCAGCCGACGCTAGATACAGTACCTTTCAATCTTCAAATACACAATACCTTGTGTCGAGTTGGTGTTTTGTCATGTAAGGCGCTATTAGCCAGCAAGGCCGCGAGTAAACATCTCGGCCATTTCGTCGGCGACCTCGCGAGTGGTCATTTCGCCATCGACCTGATACCACTTGGTCATCCGATTGATCGCGCCAAAAATAGTGAAGGCGGTGATCTTCGGATTGCAGACGCGAATGGATTTGTCGTCAATGCCGCCGTTAATAATGTCGCGCATCGCCGCATCGAGCTGCTGATAGAGGGGGTCGATTTGTTGCAGATACTTATCTGACAGGGGGTCGGGGCCGGGGCGAGAGAGGCAGCGGCCGAACTCGTCGTCGAAAATAGAGGTGAATAAATAGATAAAGCGGCCCAACTTTTTCAGCCCGCTGAGTTCGGCAGTTTGTATGGCGGCGGTTTGCTCGAGCATTTGGGTGATGGCGGTGAGCAGGCATTGAAAGAGGATGTCCTCCTTATTTTCAATGTAGTAATACAGGGTCGGTTTGGTGACCTGCAGCTCTTGAGCAAGATCGTTGAGGGAGGTCTCGCGGAAGCCATTCTGGTTAAACAAGCGGGCGGCCGTTTTTAGAATAGCGGTGCGTTTCAGCTCGTGCTGCACGTCCTTGCTCTGAATGGTTTTGCCCCAGCGCGTTTTATTGGCTTTACTCATTTTTATCGTCGGCTGTTTGTGGGTGAAGGCCCAGTGTATATGATTAGTGCTTGTTTTCCAATTTGCAGTAACTATTCATACCAATGGGTAAGTAGCTTGTCATATTTTTTATTTATTTAAATATAAACAGCTAGTTATGTGTGTTTATTAATGTATGTTATTTAAATTAAGCTGCCAATTTTTTACTGTGGTTTTAAGAGGGGCGGCATTTCGAATTAAATCTTGCCGGTTCTGTGTGTTGGTTAAAGGGGACTGCAGTTGCAGATCTTCAGACCCCTTTGGTTATTCAAGGCCTTAGTCCACCGCGTTGAGGGCCTGCTCAACATCGCCAATAATATCGTCAATATGTTCAATCCCCACCGAGATGCGTACCAGGTCTGCGCTGACACCGGTACTGGCTAGTTCATCGCTGTTCAGCTGGCGGTGGGTGGTTGAGGCGGGGTGGCAGGCTAGTGATTTGGCGTCACCAATATTCACCAGGCGCAGTATCATTTGCAGGGCATCGATAAATTGTCCTCCGGCCTCCGCCCCGCCTTTGATACCAAAGCTGAGAATACCCGAGGCTCGACCGCCGCAAATTTTCTCACAGGCACTGAGGTAGGGGCTGTCGTCGAGTGCCGCGTAGTTCACCCAGCTCACCATGTCGTGCTGGCGCAGGTAGTTGGCCAGCGCGAGGGCATTTTCACAGTGTCTGTCCATGCGCAGCCCCAGGGTCTCAAGCCCCTGGAGTATTTGAAAAGAGTTTTGTGGAGAAATAGCGGCACCGGTATTGCGCAGCGGCACCACGCGGCAGCGGCCGATGAAGGCTGCCGGGCCGAAGGCTTCGGTATAGACCACGCCGTGATAGGAGGGGTCGGGCTCGTTGAGTACGGCAAAGCGCACCTTGTTTTTCACCCAGTCGAACTTGCCAGAGTCGATAATCACTCCGCCAATCGAGGTGCCATGGCCACCAATGTACTTGGTCAGGGAGTGGATGATGATATCGGCACCGTGCTCGAAGGCTTGGCACAAGTAAGGTGTGGCCACTGTGTTGTCGACAATCAATGGCACGCCGTGGCGGTGGGCAATCTCGGCCAGTCGTTCGATGTCGACGATATTGCCCGCCGGATTGCCGATGGACTCGCAAAACAGTGCCCGTGTTCTGTCGTCAATTTGCGCTTCAAAACCGGCGTAGTCATCGTGGGATACCATTCTCGCTTCAATGCCCTGGCGGGGAAAGGTATGGGCAAACAGGTTGTAGGTGCCACCGTAAAGCTGGCTGGTGCTGACGATGTTGTCGCCCATCTCGCAAATACACTGCAGAGCATAAGTGATCGCCGCCATACCCGATGCCACGGCCAGCGCGGCAATGCCACCCTCCATTGCGGCCAGACGCTTCTCGAGCACGGCGGTGGTGGGGTTCATGATGCGCGTGTAGATATTACCTGGCACTTTTAAGTCGAAGAGGTCGGCACCGTGCAGGGTGTCGTCGAAGGTGTAAGAGGTGGTTTGGTAAATCGGCACGGCGGCGGCTTTAGTGGTGGCTTCCGCTTCGTAGCCGTGGTGGAGGGCGATAGAGTCGAGTTTCATAAGGCATGATTTCCGGTGTGTGGATGAGGCGTCGGTAGGCGTGTCGATGGCAGTGTGTGTGGGCTAGTGCCACTTAAATGTTTATTTCGCCCTCTAGATATTGCACGGCCTGCCCCGCGATAATGACGGCGTTGGCTTCCACATGGCAGTGTAAGGTGCCGCCGCGCTGTGAAGCTTGATAGGCCACGAGCTGCGTTTTATTGAGTCGCGCCGCCCAGAAAGGTGCCAGCCCGCTATGAATAGAGCCGGTGACGGGGTCTTCATCACCATCGGTAGCAGGCCAGAAATAGCGCGAAATAAAGTCGTAGTCTCGGGCTGGGGCGCTGACGACGACATAGTAGGGGGCCAATGTTTTCAGCGCTTCCAGCTGGGGCTTGATGGCGTGGATGTCGGCCTCACTCGGGTATATGGCAAAGTAGGCCTGGCGGTTGATTAGCACGTCGCAGGGTGCTATCGATAAGCCGGCAAACAGGGCTTCGGGTATCTTGTCGACGGGTTCCGGCATGTATTTGGGGAAGGTCATAGCAATAAAACCGTCGGCTTCTCTACGCACTTTCAGAGTACCCACGGCCTCGGCAAAAAATTCGATCTCCATTAAGGCTTCGTTTCGCTGGAAAAGCACATAGGCACTGGCTAGCGTGGCGTGGCCGCAGAAGTCGATTTCGGTGAGGGGCGAAAACCAGCGAATTTGATAGTTATTTATGCCGCTTTGTTGGACGAAGGCGGTTTCCGAGAGGTTGTTCTCGGTGGCAATGGCCTGCATCAGTTCAGTGCTTAGCCGCTCGTCGAGAAAAATAACACCGGCATAATTACCCTTAAACAAGGTGTCGGTAAAGGCATTGATGTGGTGGAGTTTGAGTTTCACTGGCCGTGGCATCCTCTAATAATCTAGCACTGTTATGTATGCACAATTTAGCACAGGGCCAGTCTGGCCCTGTGCTTCGATTTCGATAAGAGGGCTACTGCGGCGTGATTTTATACACCGCCGTATTCAAATCTGAGGTGACATAAATATTGCCGGCCGCAGAAACCGCTACGCCGGTTTGGATATAGCCTGGCGGTGTGCCCTGCGCTGGGGGGAGGCCGATGGCGAGATTGCGGGCGATTTCACTGATCTCACCGCTATCGGGGTCGATGCGCACAATGCGCTGCTTGCCAACTTCGGCCAGGATAATGCTGCCATCGGCGGCGACATCAAAGCCCTCGGGGCGGTCGAGCCCTGTGGCGATAATCTCGATATCGCCAGCGTCGTCGATTTCTAACAATTGACCCTGAAGCACGTCGGTGGCGTAGAAGGTGTCTTCATCGGAACCCTGTCGCAGGGCGGCGATGCCGGGGAGTTCGTTGACCAGCACATCGCGGTCACCGTCCTCGGAGACTTCAATAATCGATCCCGTGCCGTGCTCGGCAACCAGCAGGGTGCCATTCACTAATTCGAGGGCATCAACCGGTTGTTGAAAGCCGTGGTGCACGGCGAGACTTTGGTGACTGTTGCGATCGAGAATTTCGACACCACGGGTAAACCAGCTGCTGACAACCACTCGTTCGCCTTGAATATTCACCGACATCGGCAACTCAAAGTGGTCGCGCAGGCCGCGTTTAATATCGCTCACCACACCGCTGTCGCCGTAAATGGCGCTATAGGTGAAGAGGTTGCCGAGCAGTAGGGTTTCTTTGCCGTTTTCTTCGATCAGGTCGAGGCCGCCGGGCACGGAAATTTCACTGCGTACGAGCGTGCGCGCCGCGCCGGTGCGGATTTTGATCAGCGCGTTGTCGTTCATGTTGGTGATGTAGAGCTCATCGCGGCTGTTCAGTGCCAGGTTGTCGATGCCCGGTTCGACGCTGGCGACCAGGGTTTTCTCACCGGTTTTGATATCGACGCGCAACATGCTGCCCAGGGCCGTGTCGGCCACGTAGAGATTGTCATTGCTGTCAAGGTTAACGGCCACCGGGATTTTGAAGCCGCTGACCAGGGTGGTCATTGAGCCGCTATCGACATCGATTTTCACCACCTTGCCCTTGTAGAGCAGGGGGCCGTAGAGGTAGCCGTTTTTATCGAAATCAAAGCCATTGAGGTGGCCCATATTTTCGATCACCTTGCGGGGTGGCTTGTGGCCGGAAAGATCCAGCTCCCAAAGAGCATCCCCCCACAACACCTGGGTGACAAAGAGGCGGCCGGAGGGGCTAAAGGCCACCGAGTTAATGCCCGGTAAGTTATCGGCGACGACAAAAATCTCGCCGTTGGGGCGCCGGGCGTGGACCTGGCCGGTGAGGATGGATGTCCACACCAAAGTGCCGTCGGGGCCGAACTCGAGGTCGTCGGCCATGCCCTGGGGTGGGCCGACAAACACGCTTGATTCGCCGGTCAGGGTGTCGATCTTGTGAATGCTTTGACCCATCACGCTGCCGGCGTAGAGATTGTCGTCCTTGTCAAAAGTAATGCCGTGAATACTGAGGAAGTCTGAGCCTGGCACTAGATATTGCACGAGGTAGGGGTCTTTGGTGCCGCTGGCTTCAAGCAAGCCCTTGCTGGTGTCTGTGTCGCTGCCACAACCGCTGAGGGCCAGTGTGGCGAGGAGGGGGGGTAGAATTGTCTTTAGCTTTTCTTTGTGCTTCATGACTAGCCCGTAAGTTATTGTTTTTAATTGTTATTTGTTTGTACATTTCCTGGTTTTAAATCAGTGCTTAGTGCAGCTCCGGTACTATTTTGCTGCTGACATTGGCTTAAATTATCTGCGTATTAAGCTAATCAGCTGAGGGCATTAATTGTTGCATGGCGTATGTGTAAAGTATTTATAAGTAACTTTAAATTTATATTCTAACTAATTGATATTATTTAAAATAACTATCTTATCCGTGAGGCAGGTCAACCAGTTGTCGCGCCATCACCACGCGCTGTATTTGCCCAGTGCCCTCGACAATGTCCATGGCTTTAACATCGCGAAACAGCTTCTCAATAAGATGGTCGCCGCGTCCACCGACCATGCCCAGTAGCTCCATGCCAAAGCTGGTGGCCTCAAAAGCAGCGGTGGGGGCGACGGCTTTCGACATTGAAGCCTCGACAATATTCGGTAGCTGATGGTCGGCCAGCCAGGCGGCTTTTAGGCACAGCAAGCGGGCGACGCGCAGTTTGCGAGTGACCCGCTCGAGCCGGTCGCGAATGCGTGGGTCGTCGAGCATCTGGTTTTCGCGAGCGAAGGCCAGGGACTCGTCCAGTGCCGAGCGGCCGATGCCAACCACCATTGCCGCGATCAGTGGGCGGGTTGCGTTGAAGGTGGCCATCGCACCTTTAAAACCGGCGCGGCTTTCATAATAGGCTTCGCCGCCGAGCAGGTTTTCGCCGGGCACGCGGCATTCTTCGAGGCGGAAGGAGGTTGCCTCATAGGCCTTGAGGCCCATTTTCTTTTCGATATGAAAATCCTGCAAGCCGGGCATACCGCGCTCAACCAAAAAGGCGCGATGTCCGCCACGACTCAGTGAAGGATCGACTGTGGCCCAGACGAGGATGAAGTCGGAGCGGCTGGAATTGCCTGAAAACGATTTGTTGCCAATCAATACCCAGTTGTCGCCGTCTTTAATGGCGCGGGTTTGAATGCTGGCGACATCGGAACCAGCCGCGGGTTCGGTCATGGCGAAGGCACCCCAGCGGGGTTTGTCGAGTTTGATAAAAGGGCTGAGATAGCGCTCTTTTTGATCCTCCGTACCCATGGACATTATTGCACCTTCACCGAGCCCCGGGCCGGGTGCCGATACGGCAACGCCGCGATCCCAATAGGACATTTGTTCTGACAGCAATAAGCTAGCGCGTGAGCGGCCCATTCTTTTGGTTTTATTTTTTTCACTGCTTTTTTTGGCCGAGTCATCCTGGCCCTTGCGACCCTTATAACGGGTGCGGCCGTAGCCCATGCCTAGCAATTTTTCAAAATAGGAGTGGCCGGGAGGTGTCGGGCGGCCGAGTTGGTCGGCCTCTATACCCAGGGGGCGCATGTGTTCGCGGCCCAGCTCCTGTAGCTGTTCTATGCGTTGTTGGGTGGTGCTATCAATTGCAAAATCCATGGTTCATTTCCTACTTGAGCGCGTTCACTCTCTGCTTAAGTGCCCGCTCTATTATTCGATGTTCTATTTGATGGGCGGCTTATTCTGCAAACGCCTGCCTGTTAATGGCTATCAGCAAGTGTTTAGCGGCTAAGTTCGAGGGCCGATAGTTCTACACTGCCATCAATGCCGCAGAGGGCCTGACCGGCAATCTCTTTTGCCAGATCAATACCACCGGCCAGTAGGCCGAGGGTGCGGGCTTCGCGCATATATTTTTCCAGCGGCAGATCTTGCATAAATCCCTGGCCGCCAAAAATCTGTAGGGCGTTGGGGGTCACGAACAGGGCGTTTTCAACGGCTTCAACAAAAGCGGCAGCAGCGACAGCTTCAAAAGGCTGCCCGGCATCGGCACGGCAGGCGGCATCCTGTACCAACAGGCGGCTACTATCGACGGCGGTGCGCATATCGGTGATTAAAAAGGCTAGGGCTTGGTGGTGGGCGATGGGTTTGCCGAAGGCGACGCGCTCCATGGCGTACTCGCGGGAGGTGTCGGCGGCGACGCGAGAGACGCCGACTAAAAGTGCGGCGATATACAGCTGCCACTTTGCCAGTGCGCGGGCGGCCCCAGCGGCGTTATCCCAGCGCTCGGCAATGGGCGCCTGCACCAATGTAAGTTCTGCTGCACCGGCTGCGCGCAGACCGCTACCTTTTAGGGGGCTGAAGGTAAAACCGCTTTCAATAAGGGATGCGCCCTGTTTATCGAGAATAACCAGCAGATCAGCATCGGCGCAGGGCAGCCAGGGGACGGTGCCGCTGTAGTGATTATTAGAGCGGCGCAAATTGTGTTTTTTACGCGCATCACCTGCGTCCCAGACGAGTGCGATGCGGGCGTTGGGATCGTTGAGGCGCGGCAAAATAATATTTTCCAGTGCACTGTCACCACCGAGTTCGCTAATGGCGTAAAGGGTCGGGCCAATGCCGTCGAGGGCGAGGGCGGCACCGGGGTCACCATAGCCCAGCTCTTCAAGTACGGCGCACTTGGCGCGACTACCGAGGCCGGCACCGCCAAGGATTTCGGGTAACTCCATGGCGCTAAGGCCCAGTGCTGAATAGCGATTGAGTACCGTATCTGGCAGAGCTTTGTCCGCTTCGAAGTCGCGGTATTGTTGGCTCAGAATGTCTGTGGCAAAACGCTGTACAACGTCGACAATCAGGCTGATGTCTTCACCGGGATCGAGTTCAAACATGGTGTACTCCAGGTGTCGGCAAACGACACCGAAGCTGCGCGTAAAGGCAGTTTCGGTGCTTATCTTTTTATTATTTGTTGTTAAAGACGGGATCGCGGCGTTCGGCAGTGGCTTTAATACCCTCGGCAGAATCGGCGGTTTGTATAAGCCACTCCTGCTCGTTGAGTTCGTGATCGGTGGCGGCGCGAACGCGGTCAGCCAAACCTTTTCGCACGGTGGCACGAATGGATTGCACGGCCAGGGGTGCGGAGCCGGCAATTTCACTGGCCAGTTCCGTCGCTGCTTTAAGCACTTGATCTTGCGGCACGATTTGGTCGGCTAGGCCCCATGTTAGAGCTTGCTCGCCTTTCACTCTGCGCCCGGTATAAAACATTAAGTGGGCTTTTTGCTGACCAATTAATGCCGGCAGGGTGTGAGACAGGCCAAAGCCGGGGTGGAAGCCGAGTCGTGAAAAGTTGGCGGCAAAGCGTGCCTCGGGGCAGGTGACGCGGAAATCGCCGACTAAAGCGAGACCCAGACCACCGCCGATGGCTGCACCCTGTACCGCGCAAACCACAGGTTTTTTATTGCCAAAGAGGCGTACGGCTTCGCCATAGAGGCGACCGGAGCGACGTCGAAAAGCGCTCTCTTCTGATTTGTCCTCCTCGTCATCGCGGTTGATGGCATCGCCACCACCGAAGTTGGCACCGGCGCAGAAAGCCTTACCCTCGGCGGCGAGGACAATGGCGCGGCAGTCATCGAGCTTGTCGAGATCGTTAAAGGCATCGGCGATGGCGCAAATTAAGTTGTAGTCAAAGTAATTAAAAGGGGGGCGCAGGATGGTGACGCTTGCAACGTGTTGTTCCAGAGTGACCTGTATATCTTGATACTCGCCGATAGCAGACATCGATTTTCCTTAAAATAGAGAGAGTTGATTGGCACACTTTTATTTACATACTGAGCTTGCTATGGGACAGGTTTTTCACTTTCCTGATTGTAAGTAGCAGCTTCTTTTGGTCTTTTGATGTGCAGCTTTAGGTGTTTGTGCTTGTCTTAATTTAACCCGATGGAGCGGATATGGGAAGTATTGCTTTGCTGATGCACCATTTTACGGGGGGGGTATTGCTGCGCTAGGTGCCTGGGTTTTTCCGAAAGGCTCCCGACACTTTCTGTGCTAATTTTAAAGTGTCGAGAGTGAAGGTGTAACAGGGGTGGGTTTTGCTTTTTTTAGTAAAGGTCAGAGTGTTTTCGGCTACGGCAATATCGCATTTAATTTTGGCTGCCATTTTTCGTGCGGCGGACATATAAATAATCCGGTCTTCTGCATCGACGTCCTGGCAAAAATTCTCCCGTGCATAAACCAATGACTCGCCCTTGATCAGCGTCTCAATTTAGTGGTAGAGGTTTGTGCTGGACATTATTAACTCCTCAATTATGGTTGCTTTATATAGAGTAAATAAAAAGCGGTGTATTTGTCGCCGTTTGTTGAACTTCTTTGTAGTCTGGCTACTTCAAACTAGGACAAGAGTTTGATTCTGTCAAGAATATGACGCAATTAATGGATTGAGGTATTTTTCTAGCCTCTTTGAAGTGATAAAAAACCTATTTTTATCACCATATGATTATGTATTATCAAGAGGTTTAAGGAGCCGCTTAAAAGATTTTTCAGGATAAGAACGCTTGCGGAAAATAATAATAACCAATAAATAATGCAAGGTGCGATTTCTATTGATAAATTTCTTGCGCCATATTTATTGCTCCATTAAGGGGGTTAAATGTCAGCTAATGCTGTTCAAAAAACAATACTCTTTAAAAACGTATGTGTGATTGATGGTGTGTCAATATTGGTCGAGGGTGAGTACATTGCTCAGGTATCACCGGGTGAGGTTGTTGTGCCCGAGGGGCTGAGATGATTGGTCTTAGCGGTAAGACGGTGATGCTGGGCTTGATCGATACTCATGTGCGCACGGTGATGATGGATAGCGAATGCCTACCCTTATTTTTACCGGCGGGGGTGGCCACTGCGCTGGATGTGGGTGGGCGCCTCGATCTGGTTTTAAAGAACCGCGACGATATCAATAGTGGTAAGAAGCTCGGGCCACACTTGTTTGTAGACTCTTACCCAACGGGCCGGGGGCCAGTTTTGAAAACCCCAACTTCACCATGCCCCCCGACCGTGCGCGTGGTGATCGACTATGTTGATAAACTGGTGCCGGTGACGGGTCACCTGGGTGATCGCCCCGACTGGGATATTATTCCCGGGTTTTACGATAACGGTGCCGGCAGCATGGCACTGGAAAAACAGCAACAAATTATCCGAATGTTGTACGAGTGCGGCGGGCAGTGACTTCTGTCGCGGCTCACTATCTGCGTGCCGGTGAGGATTTGGTGTGATTGCGCCGGGCATTATGCCGAGTTTTTGGTGCTGACAGAGGGGGCTCTAAAGGATGTGAGTGAGTTGCGCACCCTGGAAACGACTTATCGCGGCGGTATCGCCTATAATCCTCAGCAAATAATTGCCAATGCACCCAGCACGAGCCTGACGGCTTGTCTTAATGTCGTCTTTGAAAGGTGGCGTGGTAAGGGCTAGGTTGCAACTACCCACAGTTTTTATTTAAACAGGAGTAATGACGTGAGCGCAGGAAAAAGATTACCGGGCACGCCCGAACCCATGCACCGTTGGCCGGGTGCCGACGGTGTCACTATTGCGGGTGACTCATGGGGCGACCCCAAAGGGCCATTGATATTGTTGCAGCACGGCGGCGGTCAGACTCGCCATGCCTGGAAGGGTGCGGGCGAAGCGCTGGGTGCTGCGGGTTATTACGCCGTGGCCTTCGATGCTCGTGGCCATGGTGACTCCGACTGGGCGCCAGATGGTGTCTATGGCATGGATATTATGGTGGAAGATTTAAAGTGTGTCATCGAAGCCCTCGGTGGCTCACGCCCGGTGCTGGTTGGTGCCTCTATGGGTGGCGGTACTAGCTTGGTGGCCACCGGTGAAGATCACATCGATGCCACCGCTCTGGTGATGGTCGATATCGCCCCGCAAATTGAACCGGAGGGGGTCGACAAAATCATGGCCTTTATGAGCCAAAAGCCCGAGGGCTTTAGCTCCTTGCAGGAGGTGGCCGATGCCATTGGTAGCTATCAGCCCCATCGCAAGGCGCCGAAAAACCTCGATGGCCTGGCGAAGAATGTGCGCGAGGGCGAGGACGGTAAGTATCGTTGGCACTGGGATCCCAAGTTTCGCACTATTCGTCGTGACATGAACAAGCGCAAGGAGAGGCTCGAAGCCTGTACCAGTAATTTGTCATTGCCGACGCTGTTAGTGCGCGGCGGTTTGTCCGATGTGCTTAGTGAAGAGGGTGCTCAGGGTTTCCTTAAACTCTGCGCTCACAGTGAATATGTCAATGTCACCGATGCCGGGCACATGGTGGCGGGTGATCGCAACGATGTCTTTGGTTCTAGTGTGATCGACTTCCTGTCGCGTACCGTACCGATAGCGAGTGAGCCGGTACAGAAAGCCCACGAAGTGCACCCACACCACGAAGGGCCTCCCGGTGATACGGTTGATGTTCCTTGAGGCAGTCTTTCAGGTGAGGTGGCTGTAGCCCTCGGCTATAAGCCCGAAAAAAAGGCGGAGTCTATTCCGTCTTTTTTTCGTCTCGTGTTTATTGGTTGGGGGGGTAAAAGGGCTTGCCATGAAGACCTGTATCAGCGCCGATATGAAGAAAAGCACTTTAATTCAGCTATTTTTGTTATCGCGCTTGACACTAAGGGGCTAGGTTCATAGAATGCGCGCCTCTTAAATGATTAGCTTGTTTGAGAGTGCCTCGTCCCGTTCGTCTAGAGGCCTAGGACACCGCCCTTTCACGGCGGTAACAGGGGTTCGACTCCCCTACGGGACGCCATTTTTTTTGGCTGTAAAATTGCGGGAATAGCTCAGTTGGTAGAGCGCAACCTTGCCAAGGTTGAGGTCGCCGGTTCGAACCCGGTTTCCCGCTCCAATTTACGCATTAGTCGTTCTGGCTAATGCGTTCGAAATCATTAAGTAAGCGCGTAGATATTTATCTAATGTTTACTAGCCGATGGTTTTTTCAAATAGTTTCATCTCCGTCTGCCGATAATATTATCGTAATCTAAAATACAAATTGACCTGCCGCCTCGAAAAGCATTTACAGTGCCCTTATAATTCAAGACCATGCCCAGGCTGATAGTCAATTTCGCCGGGTGTAGTTTTACTCCGCTAGTCGGTATTGAAATGAATAGTGATCTTCCCGCTTTAAGTATTAAAGGCCTGACCAAGGCCTATGACAACGGATTTCAGGCGCTGAAAGGTGTCGATCTCGATGTGATGCCCGGTGATTTTTTTGCCCTGCTTGGCCCCAACGGCGCAGGTAAGTCGACCATCATTGGCATTATCAGCTCGCTGGTGAGAAAGACCACGGGCTCTGTCGCCGTCTTTGGTCACGATATTGATAAAGACTTCCCCCGCGCCAAAAAAGATGTCGGCGTAGTGCCCCAGGAATTCAATTTTAATCAGTTTGAAAAGGTCTTTGATATCGTTGTCACCCAGGCCGGTTATTACGGCCTGCCGCGTAAAGTGGCGGAACAGCGCGCGGAAAAATATTTGCGCCGGCTCGGTTTATGGGACAAACAAGATCAACGTTCGCGCATGCTCTCTGGCGGTATGAAACGCCGTTTGATGATCGCCCGTGCGCTGGTACACGAGCCGCGCTTGCTCATCCTTGACGAACCCACCGCCGGTGTCGATATCGAGCTGCGACGCTCGCTGTGGGACTTCCTGCGTGAAATTAACGCGCAGGGCACGACGATTATTCTCACCACCCACTATTTGGAAGAGGCCGAGAGCCTGTGTCGTCGCATTGCGATTATTGACCAGGGGCTCATTACTCAGAACACCACAACACGAGAGCTACTGGCCCAGTTGGATAAAGAGGTGTTTGTGATTGATACTCGGGAGGCGCTCACCACTTGTCCGCAGCTCGAGGGATATAGCACCGAATTAATCGACAGCCATAGTTTTGAAGTGGTCGTGGTGAAGGGGCAGTCATTAAACGACTTATTTGCGCCGCTCACCGCCCAGGGTATTCACGTCAGCAGCTTGCGCAATAAAGCCAATCGCCTTGAAGAACTATTTTTGTCACTGGTTAGCGGCCGTGCAGAACAAGAGGCGCCTACACAAGAGGCTCCGGTATTAAAGGAGGGCGGTCAATGAGTACTCGCGAGCAGTGGATCGCTTTTATGACCCTAATGGTGAAAGAGATTCGCCGTTTTACCCGTATTTGGCAGCAAACCCTGCTACCCCCGGCGATTACCATTGCCCTCTATTTCGTTATTTTCGGCACTTTAATCGGCCCGCGTATTGGCAGCATGTCAGGCTTTACTTATATGGAGTTTGTGGTGCCCGGATTAATTATGCTGTCGGTGATCACCAACTCTTTTGGCAACGTAGTGTCCTCTTTTTTTGGCAGTAAGTTTGCCGGCAATATTGAAGAGCTACTGGTATCACCAACGCCGAATTACATTATCCTCAGCGGCTATGTGCTGGGTGGCGTGACCCGAGGTTTGACGGTGGGCTTTATTGTTACGCTACTGTCTTTGTTTTTTACCAAGCTACAAATTCAGCATTTGGGGGTTACCATTGCGGTGGTTATTATGACCTCGATATTATTTTCACTGGCCGGATTAATCAATGCGGTATTTGCGAAAAATTTTGATGATATTTCGATTATCCCCACCTTTGTATTAACGCCGCTGACCTACCTTGGCGGGGTTTTTTATTCGGTGAGTTTATTGCCAGAGTTTTGGCAGAAGGTGTCCCTGTTAAACCCCGTGCTCTATATGGTCAATGCTTTTCGCTACGGTTTTTTGGGGGTGTCTGATATTGATGTGAGGTGGGCTTTTTTAATGCTTTCATCAGTGATTACAGGACTATTTCTATTCGCCATGCACCTCTTGAAAAATGGCAAAAACCTTCGTTCCTAAAAATGCGATTCTAACTATGCCTGTCGACTCAACTAGCTCGTCAAACGAGGGGAATATTCCCCTCGGCAAAACACTTGATTACCCTTCGGCCTATGCACCGCAATTGTTGTTTGCCATTCCTCGGGAGGTGGGTCGCGCCGCGCTTGGTTTGGCTCTTGATGCCAGTAGTAAGGCGACCAAGCTACTACCATTTTCGGGTGATGATCTTTGGACGGCCTATGAAATAAGTGGCTGTGACACTAAAGGTAAACCCTGGGTCGCGGTGGGTGAATTTACCTTGCCCTGTACATCGCCGTTTATTGTCGAATCAAAATCCCTCAAGCTCTATCTCAATTCTCTCAACCAGCATCGCTTCATTTCTTTGCAGGCGGCGAGGCAAACTATCGCCGATGATTTAAGTCGTGTGGCTGGCGCACCGGTAACTGTGCAGCTCTACAGTATCGACGACTATGCCCGCAAAGGGTTGACCGTGTTTGGCGGTCAGTGTCTGGATGAACTGGATGTTGACTGTTCTGTTTATCAGCCCGATGCCGAGTTGCTGGCGTTTTCTGGTAAGGCTGAGGAGCTTGTCGATGAAACGGTGTACAGCCATTTAATGAAATCCAATTGCCCCGTTACCGGCCAGCCCGACTGGGCCACAATTTATGTGCGCTACAGTGGGCGACCAATTTGCCATCGCAGTTTGCTACGTTATTTGGTGTCGTATCGTGAACATCAAGGCTTTCATGAGCACTGTGTGGAAAGGGTATTCCTCGATATTATCAAACACTGTCAGCCGTCGAGCCTGGTGGTCAGTGCTCGCTATACGCGCCGGGGTGGGCTTGATATTAATCCGCTGCGAACTCTGGGTAGTGAAGCTATCGACTGGGCGCGCACGGGTCGGCAATAAATGACAGCGCTACAGGCAGCGACCCAAGTCACGCCAGTGCATCGCAGTGTTGATCTCGAAGCACTGTTTAAACAGTGCTTTTATAAAGATTATCAAACCCTGTTAATTGGCGGTGCTGAAGAGCCTTTGTACAGCCCTGCAACATCGAGTGGTGAGCCACACCGCCTGTACTACCGTGCCGACTACTTCGCCAGCGCCCTGCATGAAATTGCCCACTGGTGCATTGCTGGTGCGCAGCGCCGCCTGCAGGAGGACTGGGGCTACTGGTATTGCCCCGATGGACGTAGCCCCGCTCAGCAACGTGCCTTTGAAGCGGTCGAAGTCAAACCCCAGGCGGTGGAGTGGATGTTGTCTGTCGCCGCCGCTGCAAGCTTTCGCATTAGTAGCGATAATTTATTGGGCATGGCTAATAATACGGAAGAGGGTGGTGATTTTTATCAAGCTGTTACCGCTCAGGTGCAATGCTATCGACAGAGCGTCCTGCCACCGCGTGCTAGCCAGTTCTTACTAGCCTTGGCGGCGTTTTATGGCGTTGCTGATCCCTTGGCAGAAAGACACTATGGTGGGTTGCACGCATGAAGATTATTGCCGATGAAAACATGAGCGCGGTGCAGGAAACCTTCGCCCCCTATGGCGAGGTGGAGACTTTGCCGGGGCGCGAAATTAATGCCGCCACAGTGGCTACTGCTGATGTTTTATTAGTGCGCTCGGTAACGCGAGTTGATCAGCAATTACTCGAAGGCAGCCGGATACAATTTGTCGGTTCTGCCACCATCGGCACCGACCATATTGACCTGCAATATTTACAACAACAAGGTATTCACTTTGCCCATGCGCCCGGCTGCAATGCCGAGGCCGTGGTGCAGTATATGTTCTCCACTTTCTGCACCCTTGAGTCCCAGTGGCGCGATAAAACAGTGGGCATTGTGGGTTGTGGCAATGTTGGTGGTCGCCTGTTGCACTGTTTGACTGGTTTAGGCGTGGCCTGCCATGTTTATGATCCTTTTTTAAGTGAGGCTGAATGTGACGCACTGACGGATCTTGAAACGGCGCTCGGTGCTGACATTATCTGCCTGCACACGCCGCTGACCCGAGAGGGGCGGTATCCGACCCACCACCTAATTAATCAGCAAGTGCTGGAGCAAAGTCTTCGCCCCGGTGCATTGTTGATTAATGCGAGCCGTGGTGGGGTCATTGATAACTTCGCTTTGCTGGCTCATCTAAAGAGCGGAGCCGATTTGAAAGTGGCGCTGGATGTGTGGGAAGGCGAACCGGGCATCAACCTGGCCTTGTTACAGCAAGTTAATCTTGGTACGCCCCATATCGCTGGTTATAGCCTGGAAGGGCGGCTGCGGGGAACGCAGATGGTGCGTGATGGCATGTGCCGTTCTCTTGGTCTAGCCCTTGATGATTCGCCAAGGAGTATGGCTGTAGACTTATCGGCTGGGGACGAAGGGTGTGCGGCTGATGCTTTAATTCTCGAAATGGGGCAGGGCCTTGAGCAGGCTATATTGGCATCCTATCAAGTCGCCGAGGACGACAAACAAATGCGTAAGACGCTCGGTGATGAGAATGTTAAAAGCGGAAAAAAATCGGGGATATTGTTTGATGGTTTACGCAAGCACTATGCCCAGCGCCGCGAGTTTAGCCACTACAGCATTAGCGGCCCTGGCGAGCGAGCTTGCCATGGCGAGCTAGAATTACTGGGTTTTAACACGCACTAGTGAGTGTCTTTGATAAATAAAACCCGGCGAAGTCGGGTCTAATGTTGGGTTTTGTCTTCTTCCTGAGAAGGTGCTTCAAGGTCATCGCAAGCCTTTTCAATCATCTCATCGGTGATTGGCGTTTCGCTACCATCGGGATTAATAATTGCAGCACCCTCAAAATCCAGTGGGCCAACTTCGCGCTTTTTTTTCTGGGTTTCTTTGTTCATTGTTTAGACCTCTTACAGCAAGATTTTCAATAGTCGATGACTGAACATAGCACAGCTTTATGACAATAAAAAATCATAAACCATAAACCACTATATGGATCACTAATTGTTCAAGCAATTGTATTTCATTTTTAATTTTCTGATGCCTGACAAAATCTACTTGGGCAGATAGATAAGCAGGAAAAGACAGTTCTTGATTTATCGGCCTGGGTCGGTGAGTCTAGGGTGTATGTTTTTGTAATGGCGAAGGCCTGTCCACAACGGTGGCACGCAGCTGGTCGGCAGGTTGACCTTGCATACTTATTGGGTAAGCCGCTAGTCAATCTATTGGATATTTTTGTCGCGCTTGGGTTTTACTGGTTGTAGTACGGTACAAAATAGCGGGGAGAGCCCGCTAGGGCTACAGGGAGAAAGTATGAGGATATTGATAACGGGTGGCACTGGGTTTATAGGGACTCAACTGTGTCAGCGCTTGTTACAGGAGCAGCATCAGTTACTGGTTTTGACTCGCCGGCCTGCGCATGTGCCTGGCGCCATAGAGGCGATTCAGAACCTCGGTCAGCTTGATAGCGCTCTTTATTTCGATGTGGTGATCAATTTGGCGGGCGAGGCCATCGCCGCGAAGCGTTGGAGTGAGGCTCAGATGCGCGAGATTGTTGAGAGCCGTGTCAAGACGACACGAGAGCTAATCACTTATTTTAAACGTGCCAAGCGTAAGCCTTCATTGTTGATCAGTGGCTCGGCGATTGGTTATTACGGTCTTGGCGACGTGAGCGGTGTGGCGGATGCCAGTGCTTCTGTGGATGAAGGTGACAATGGAGATGAAAGCTTTTCCAGTCAGTTATGTCAGCAGTGGGAGGCGGTCGCCCTGGAGGCGAGTGAGCTGGGTATTCGCACCTGTTTACTGCGTACCGGTATTGTTTTGGGGCGTGGTGGTGCGTTGGCTAAAATGCTGCCACCTTTTAAGCTCGGTTTGGGTGGCAGAATAGGTTCGGGTAGGCAGTGGATGTCGTGGATTCATATTACTGATCTGCTGGGTATTATCCTGCATTGCATCGCTAATGAGGCTGTACAGGGGGCCGTCAATGGCACGGCACCAAACCCGGTGAAAAATCGTGAATTTGTCCGCACTCTGGGTCGAGTGCTAAGGCGTCCAGCTGTGCTGCCTCTACCAGCGTTCATCGTGCGTTTATTACTGGGGCAGATGGGTGAGGAGTTGTTATTAGCAGGGCGGCGAATAGTGCCTCGTAAAGCCCTCGATGGTGCTTATCATTTCCAGTACCCCCTACTGGAATCAGCTTTACGGGAGGTACTGGATAAATAGGCGGCCAATGCACCTAGCACAGAAGCGCTATGCCTCAGGTAGCTTTAGCCGCCCTCGCGCATACGCCCCAAAAAGCGCTCCAGTCGTTCGACGGCATCGTTCAGCTCGTGCTCGCGGGGCAGGAAGACAATGCGAAAGTGCTGGGTGTCGTCCCAGTTAAAGGCGCTACCTTGTACCAATAGCATTTTTTCCTGCAGGAGTAGGTCGAGCACGACCTGCTCATCATCGACAATGGGGTAAACCGCCGGGTCGAGTTTGGGAAAGAGGTAGAGGGCGCCTTTGGGTTTAACACAGCTAACACCGGGGATGGCTGTGAGCTTTTCCCAGGCGAGGTTGCGTTGCTCGTAGAAGCGGCCACCTTCAGTTACCAGGTCGTCGATGGTCTGGCGACCGCCGAGGGCGGTTTGAATGGCGTACATGGCGGGCACATTGGCACAGAGGCGCATCGAGGCGAGCATCTCCATACCTTGAATATAGTTGCGGGCGCGGTGTTTGGCACCGCTGGCCACCAGCCAGCCGGAGCGGAAACCGGCCAGGCGGTAGTTTTTGGAGAGGCCGTTAAAGGTGATGAAGAGGATGTCATCGGCGAGGCTGGCCATGGGGTGGTGCACCGTGCCGTCGTAGAGGATGCGGTCGTAGATTTCGTCGGCAAATAGCACCAGATCATTAACCCGGGCCAGTTTAATAATGCCCTCGAGGGTGGCTTTACTGTACACCGCCCCGGTGGGGTTGTTGGGGTTGATAACCACAATGCCCTTGGTGTTAGGGGTGATTTTGCTGGCCATGTCGTCGAGGTCGGGCTGCCAGTCGGCGGATTCGTCACAGCGATAGTGTACGGCTTTGCCACCGGCGAGGGTGACGGCGGCTGTCCACAGGGGGTAGTCGGGGGAGGGGATGAGGACTTCATCGCCATCGTTGAGCAGGGCCTGCATGGCCATCACAATGAGTTCACTCACGCCGTTACCGAGGATGATGTCGTCAATCTCGACATTGTCGATGCCCTGTATCTGGCAGCGTTGCATCACCGCTTTGCGGGCGCTGAAGATGCCTTTGGAGTGACTGTAGCCCTGGGCCTCAACTAGGTTGAGAATCACGTCTTGAATAATTTCGTCGGGGGCTTCAAAACCGAAGGGCGCGGGGTTGCCAATATTCAGTTTCAGAATACGGTGGCCTTCTTCCTCAAGCCGGTGGGCTTGATCAAGTACGGGCCCGCGAATGTCGTAACAAACGCTGTCTAATTTGGTAGACTTTTGAAAATGCCTCATGGCGATTTGCTTCCCGACGAATGAAATGTGTTTAGGTTCTGAATAGGGGACGAATTGTAGCGTATTGTCTGCACTTGCAGGCGCTTAGCAGGGCGCAGACTTTAATAAATTGAGAAAAATAAACTAAGAGAAAGAGACCATGACAGACTGGAAAGAGAAAGACGAAGACTACTGGCGTGAAAAGCTCACGGCAGAGCAGTTTGAAATTTGCCGTGAGAAAGGCACTGAAAGACCCTTCACTGGCGAATATTACACCGAGACTTCGCCAGGCAACTATGTCTGTGCCTGCTGCGAAAACACCTTATTTGAGTCGGATGCCAAGTACGACTCCGGCAGTGGCTGGCCAAGCTTTTTTGCACTGGCCGATCAAAAAAGTATTGCTACAGAGACCGATACCACTCGCGGCATGGAGCGTACCGAGATTATGTGCTCCCACTGCGGCAGTCATTTGGGGCACGTCTTTCCCGATGGCCCTAAACCGACGGGTCTGCGTTACTGCGTTAATTCTTTGTCATTAAAGTTTGAGCCAGAAACTGACGAGAGTTAATAAAGGTGATGGGTTTTGCCTCTCTACTGAGTCTGTTATTTGTATTTGCTGGGGCTTTGTCTGTTCGTTTTGGCTGGCTGCCTTTCGGTATTAGCTTTACGACTTTCGGACTGGGTCTCATTGTCTGTGCCATTTTGGCGATGACAGCAGGGGCGTTAATTGCTCGACGTTTGACGAGAAAACAGCGCGTCGATCAATTGCCGTTGTGGTTGATTCTTTGTCTATTGCCGGTGGTTCTGGTTGTTAGGCAGGTTGGTCTGGCGGGTTTTCAGGCACCAGCGATTCACGATATTAGTACGGACCTGGCCCAGCCGCCGGTTTTTATTTTTGCCCAGGGTGAAAGAAGGCCGGGGCATAATACGCTGCAGCACGAGGGTGAAGACTTGGCCGAGCTACAGCGCCAGGGTTATCGACAATTAACGCCTCTGCATGTGTCTGCCAGCAAAGCCGAAGTCTGGGCCGCTGCCAAGGCGGTAATTGCGGAAAACAATTGGCGCGTGCTGGGCGAAGATAAAAGCCGGGGCCATATTGAAGCGGTGGCCACCACGCGGCTGATGGGCTTTGCCGATGATATTGTGATTCGTATAAGCGCCGAGGCTGTAGCTGGTGAAACTGCCAGTGCCCAAACAGCCAGTGATAGTAGGGGTAAAGAAAAGTCGTCCGCAGTAGAAAACCTTATTGTCGATGTGCGCTCGGTGTCTCGGGTTGGTGTTTCTGACCTGGGGGCCAATGCGGCGCGTATCGAAAGCTTTCTCAATGCACTGCAAAACCAGCTAAAAAATTAATGCCGGTTAAATAATTAATATCTGCTGAAAATTTCATTACTTTAATCATTAAAAAAATAAGCGTGCCTCGGTCTAGTGGGCCGCCAAACTTTTGTGGTTGGCCTGGCGTTAGCATTCAGAAGCTGAGTATGAATCGAATTTTAAATCAAAAGGGAGCAAGAAAATGACAGTAGTCGATACCTGTTTTGGCAAGGTTAAAGCTCAGGAGCAGGACGGTATTTTAGCCTTTAAGGGTATTCCCTATGCCTCGCCCCCTATGGGTGAGTTGCGCTGGCAGCCACCGGCCGATCCCTGGGCCTGGGCCGGTGTTATTGACGGCAGTGAGTACGGTAAATGGGCACCGCAAAATCGCTCCGACATGGTGGCGATTATGGGTGCCGAGCTGGGGGAGCAGGACGAAGCGTGTTTGAGTCTCAATATTTGGACACCCGCTGCCGACTTTGCTAACCGCCCGGTGATGGTGTGGATACACGGTGGCGGCTTTACCATTGGTGCTAGCAGCCAGGGGGTTTATGAAGGCCGGGAGCTGAGCCAGCACGGTGACGTGGTGGTGGTCACCATTAATTACCGCCTCGGCTTGCTGGGCTTTGCAAATTTGAACGAAGCGACCGGTGGACGTATTCCCGCCACTGGTAACGAAGGTTTACTTGACCAGGTGAAGGCGCTTGAGTGGGTGCGGGACAATATCGAGTTCTTTGGTGGTGACCCCGACAATGTCACTCTTTTTGGTGAGTCGGCGGGGGGCATGAGCATCGGTGCGCTTCTGGGTTTGCCGGCGGCACAGGGTTTGTTCCACAAAGCCATTCCCCAGTCGGGTGCCTGTCACACCGTGGCGACGAAGGCGTCGGGCACACGGGTGGGCGAGGCGATTATGAAATTCACCGAGCTCGATGCTCAGGGTCTGATGGCGGCAAGCATGGACGACCTGCTGCGGGCCCAGCGACGCATCGCAGGCGGCAAGGTGGAAGGCTACCCCCTGTCAAAAATCGGCAGCCTGCCGTTTCGGCCGGTAGTTGATGGCAAAGTTTTACCCGACCTGCCCATCGAAACCGTGCGCAAGGGCGGTGTTGCTCAAGTGCCAATCATGGCGGGCAGTACCCTCGATGAGTGGCAGTTGTTTGGTGCCTTTCAGCCTGCAATTACCACGCTGGATGACGAGACCCTAGTTAAGCGCTTAAGTTATCTGGTCGACCCCGCTTACATTCCGGGCTTGATTGAGGCCTATAAAGAAGCACTCGCGCAGCGGGACATTGAACCCACGCCGCCGCAAATCTTTATTGCCATTCAGACCGACCGTATTTTCCGTATGCCAGCTCTGCGTTTACTAGAGGCTCAACAAGCGCACAATAGTCAGGTTTATTCCTACCTGTTTGACTGGCAATCACCAGCGGCCAAAGGCGTGATGAGGTCTTGCCACGCCGTCGAATTAGCCTATGTTTTTGGTACCCACAAGAAGAAGGGCGCGGCGAAGTTTTACGGAGAAGGGGCTGCGGCAGATGCGCTAGCTAAACAGACAATGGATGCCTGGGTGGCTTTTGCCCGTGATGGTAAGCCGGGGTGGGATGCCTACGATAAAGAAAGTCGAACGACGCAAGTCTTTGGTGAAAACTGTCAGAGTGAAAGTGCCCCCTTTGAAATTGAACGCGAGGCATGGAGCGAGGTGCCGGATGCTTTCTTGGGTTCTTTTTAATGTGTTAAAGGGTGGTGTAGCAGGGAGCTTATTGATGGTCTAAAACGGAAAGGGGGCATTCGCAATGTTATTGCTGAATGCCCCCTTTCTTGCGTTACTGCTTAGTGTGATTACTTCTTTTCTGCGGTTTCTTTTTCTTCCTGGCGAGCACCAGACAGCATGCCTGCTGCGCCGTGGTTGCCTTCGTGACAAGCGTATTCAAAGATCTGGCTGTCACTAGCTTTTAGCGGGATGGCCACAGTGAAGGGCTTGGTGAAGGTGCTGATATCAGTCACCGTGTATTCGTAAACAATGACAGAATCACTCGTGCGAGTGAAGCGCTCTATCAAAGTGAAATTTTCACCGGTGCCAGCAACCCCATTCATTGAAGGGTCGACCAAATTGATGGGCATTTGGAAGGTGGGAGTTTTGCCGGTGAAGTTGGTTGTTTCAACGACCAGAGTGTCACCATCCCAGTGGCCTCGTGAGTCGCCCGTCCACTTGGTTATTTCTGCCGGTAAGTGCGAGCTGCCATCAATGGGCACAACGCGGGCATCGTGAATCATCTCGGTGAAGATCACTACATGCTTGGGCGTTTGGATGATGCGTAAGTTGTTATTGTAGGCGCTAGGCGTCAGCGGTGGGCCTGCGTTAAAGCTTAGCAGGCAACGCTCAGACAGGCCGAGGGTCTCGGGTCCGGCGGGGAGAAAACCTACCAGGCCAATAGAGAGGATGTCGCGTACGGGATATTCACGTAAATGATTTTGCTTCATTTTCGCTACAGCTTCTTCGGTCAGCGCGGGTAAGCGTCCGTTTTCTGGGCTGATAATCAGAGAAGTTCTTCTGTCATCATTCATTGAAGAGCCGTAGTCGAACCAGAAGTTATTGTAGGCGCCCTCGACATCGGTATTCGTGTCAGCGACGGCGCTATCGTCTCTGCCCTTATCGACATCTAATACATCAATGGCCTTTGATTTGAATGCCTCTTGTTCTTCTTCGGTGAACACGGCTTTGTTACCCAGCTCTACAGGGCGCTCGAGTGGCGTCAGGGTGCGGAAGTCCCAAATACCCTGGAAGTCAGGCTGGCCATAGGAGTTGCGTGGGACTTGGTAACCGGAGCTTTTAGCTTCAGCTTGGCTCTCTTCGCTTTTGACTTCGGTTTGTTTGTTTTCTGAACAAGCTGTTACAGAAAGAGCAAAGACAGCTATGAGGCTAGCTTTGGGGATAAATTTAAGGGCCTGCAACATGGTGCACTCCTGATTGAGGTTTATAGGGGGTGTTTTATCGCGCTATAAAATAACATAACCTGATAGGTGAGGGCCATGTTTGCATAGATCTAAACGGCGTGTGCATCTGTAAAGAAACGGCTTGGTTGGAGAGGAGCAGGGTGTGCAGGTTTGAACAATCGCTTTGGTAGCAAAGGCCGCTTGTTCTATGGAGAGAATGTTTTTTAGGACGGCATTGGGAGGATTTAAAAAAGCAGAGGGGGTGGCAATACCTGCTTTAGAAGCTGGGGCCGCCGTTAACCGTCTGTAGGGTATTGTCGTTTAGACTTCTTTTACAGGCGTAATGTCGGCTAAATTTTGGGCGAAAAAAAAGGCCTGTATTTCTACAGACCTTTTTTTTCGTTGTTTGGCTCCGCCTGCTGGGCTCGAACCAGCGACCCAATGATTAACAGTCATTTGCTCTACCAACTGAGCTAAGGCGGAACTGCAAAAGCGGCGCCATGATATAGTTGGGTCTGGGGTCAGTCAAGCGTTCCTTGAGCTTTATTGGCGACTTATTGTGTTTATTATATAACAGGCTATTAATCAGTCCTATGGGTACAGTTAGCTCTATTTCCTCCCACACAAAACACTTCGACGTTGTCAGCCCCTACCAGCCCGCCGGTGATCAGCCGGAGGCCATTAAACAGCTCGTTACAGGACTGGAAGCTGGGCTTGCCGGTATCACGTTGCTGGGGGTGACGGGTTCGGGTAAAACCTTTACCGTCGCCAAGGTGATTGAGGAGCTACAGCGGCCGACTATTGTTATGGCCCACAACAAAACCTTGGCCGCTCAGCTCTATGGTGAGATGAAGGAGTTCTTCCCGAAAAATTCGGTTGAGTATTTTGTTTCCTACTACGACTACTATCAGCCGGAGGCCTATGTGCCGGCGTCGAACACCTTTATAGAGAAGGATGCCTCGATCAATCAGCACATCGAGCAAATGCGTCTGTCGGCTACGAAAGCTTTACTCGAGCGTCGCGATGTCATCGTGGTGGCGACGGTGTCGGCGATTTACGGGCTGGGTGATCCAGACGCCTATCTAAAGATGCTACTGCACGTGGTGCGCGGCGACATCATTGACCAGCGCAGTATTCTGCGGCGTCTCGCCGAACTGCAATACACCCGTAACGATATTGCTTTCGAGCGCTCTAATTACCGGGTGCGGGGCGATGTGATTGATATTTTTCCGGCGGATTCTGAAAAAGATGCGGTGCGTATCGAGTTGTTTGATGAAGAGGTGGAGAATATTTCCCTCTTCGACCCTCTCACCGGCGAGGTACTGCAGCGCTTGCCTCGGGTGACGGTGTATCCAAAGTCTCACTATGTCACGCCGCGCTCCACCATTATGGATGCGGTTGAACATATAAAAGTGGAGCTGCACGAGCGCTTGGAGCAGTTGCGTAGCAACGATAAACTGGTGGAGGCTCAGCGTCTGGCCGAGCGCACCCGCTATGACATAGAAATGATGCAGGAGCTGGGGTATTGCTCGGGCATCGAGAATTACAGCCGCTATCTATCGGGGCGTGAGCCCGGTGCTGCGCCTCCCACCCTGTTTGATTACTTGCCCGATGATGCGCTGTTGGTCGTCGACGAGTCCCACGTCTCGGTGCCGCAGATTGGTGGCATGTACAAGGGTGACCGCTCGCGTAAAGAAACGCTGGTTAGCTATGGCTTTCGCCTGCCGTCGGCGCTGGATAACCGGCCCCTGCGTTTTGATGAGTGGGAGGGTCTGATTCCACAAACTATTTTTGTCTCTGCGACACCGGGTAAGTACGAAGCCGAACGTGCGGGCCAAGTGGTTGAGCAGGTGGTGCGACCGACGGGGCTGGTTGACCCGCAGATTGAAGTTCGCCCGGCCGGACATCAAGTTGATGACGTGATGAATGAGATTAAACGCTGCGTGGCCCTCGATGAGCGGGTGTTAATTACCACTCTGACCAAGCGCATGGCGGAAGACTTAACGGATTTTCTCGATGAGCACGGTATTCGCGTGCGCTACGTGCACTCCGATATCGATACGGTGGAGCGGGTGGAAATTATTCGCGATCTACGCCGTGGCGAGTTTGATGTGCTGGTTGGAATTAACTTGTTGAGGGAGGGTTTGGATATGCCCGAGGTCTCTTTGGTAGCCATTTTCGATGCGGACAAAGAGGGCTTCTTGCGTTCAGAGCAGGCACTGATTCAAACCATTGGCCGAGCAGCTCGCCATATCAACGGCAAGGCAATTCTCTATGCGGATAAAGTTACCGGTTCTATGCAGCGGGCGATGGATGAGACGGACCGACGCCGGGCCAAACAAGAGGCTCACAACGAGGCCCATAATTTAGTACCACGGGGTATTGTTAAGGCGATTCCCGATGTGCTTGAGGGGGCGATGAGCTCAGCGAGAGGCAAACGCAAACAGCAGCGCGCGGTTGCAGAGCAAAAGGTGCAATATGAAATGGGCGGCGAGGGCCACAGCCTCAGCCCGGCACAGCTGGCAAAGCGCCTTAAATCAATGGAAGAAAAAATGTACGAGCACGCACGCAATCTTGAGTTTGAGGAGGCGTCCGTGGTTCGCGATGCTCTTGAAGCCCTCAAGCACGGAAACTTTGCGGGTGGCTGACTTGCCTACTAATTGCCTTTTTTTAATCGCCGCGATAGATACAGGCACTGGTACAGGTCTCGCGCACTTCCAGTTGGCTTAATTGTGCCAGCTGAGGTTTTAGTCGCGCCCAAATCCACAGTGCAATGTTTTCACTGGTCGGATTTTCAAGACCGCTGATTTCGTTCAGATAGTGGTGGTCGAGGGCTTCATAAATTGGCTTGCAGGCAGCCTTTACATCACCGAAGTCCATGACCCAGCCCTGGTGTGCATCGACAGGGCCGGAGACTGTCACCACGACATTAAAGGAATGCCCGTGAAGGCGGGCACATTTGTGTCCCTCGGGTACATTCGGTAGGAGATGGGCGGCTTCAAATGAGAAAGATTTGGTGATTTCCATAGTGTCAATGGGCTCGTGTGGGTTAGCGAAAAGCGGTGCTGAGAAAAGTCGTAATTAATTATAACTTAAACTGCTAAAACGTTTGACTCATCTGCAGATATGCGTAGAATGCGCATCTCGCTTCAAGGGGTGGTTAGCTCAGTTGGGAGAGCAACGGCCTTACAAGCCGTAGGTCACAGGTTCGACCCCTGTACCACCCACCATCAAGCACAAAACGGACCGGTAGTTCAGCTGGTTAGAATGCCGGCCTGTCACGCCGGAGGTCGCGGGTTCGAGTCCCGTCCGGTCCGCCATTTCATTTGTAGTTACTCTTACATCGATGTTCTTTCGACTTTGTGAGCAAAATAAACTCCTGCATTATTTTTAGTGTACTAGCTACTTCTGTGTAGCAAACTCTCCGACTACCTTTAGGCTACTTGAGAACCAGTGCAATAGGCTTTTGAGCCCTGTTTCACGTCTGGCTGATTAGTTATTTGCTTAGTTCATACTACGCTGGTGTTTCCTGTTATAATCGGTGCTAATCATCGACTACGGGTTTTAGATGTCTTCCTCTTTTTATGAAATCGTTATGTTGCCCGACGGTGAGGTCGTGTTGCAACGCGCTGACGAAGAAGGTGAGCCTTTAATCCGTATTAACTTTTCGGAAGAGGCGCTTTGTTACCTGCGTGAAGGCAGCATGGACGTAGCCAAAGCAATGATTGATGCAGGGATAGACGCGGTTGAGCTGCTCGGCAATGAGCCGCCTGCTACGGAGGAAGAAGACCTTGAGCAGAGGGTTCTGCATTAAGTTTTTCTGACTGGCGTTGATCAATGCTGTCGTTCGACTAATTGATCTCATTTAAGTTGTGGCCAGGCGCCAACTTAAATATACCAAGCCTGGATTTCAGCTTTTTTATTTCTATCTAATTTATCTTTTTTCTTCTGTTATTTAATGCGTACGGATAATACCGGCATAAATACCTTCAATTGCAAATTCCTGTTCGCGTAAATCGACCGTGATTGGCTCGTAAAGGGGATTCTCTGGCAATAAAGAAATAACATAGCGGCTGCGGGTTTTCTTCAGACGCTTGACCGTCACTTCATCTTCAATTCTGGCAACAACGATTTGGCCATTTTCGGCGACAGGGGTTTTGTGCACGGCGAGTAAATCGCCATCACATATGCCGATATCCTGCATACTTTCACCGCGCACGCGTAGGAAGAAGTCAGCAGCAGGGTGGAAAAGGCTGGCTGGTACTTCGCAATAATCGTCAATATTCTCCTCTGCCAAAATAGGATTCCCCGCTGCAACTTGTCCAACAATAGGCAAGCCTTTGGGCGCTTTACTATTATCGATGATACGGATTCCGCGAGAGGCGCCGGGAATCATCTCAATAGCGCCTTTGCGGTGCAGGGCTCGCAGGTGCTCTTCCGCAGCATTGGCCGAGCGAAACCCTAGCTCTTTAGCTATTTCAACCCGAGTCGGGGGGAAGCCGGTGTCATCAATGTGGCGTTGAATAAGCTCAACAATCTGTTTTTGTCGTGCAGTGAGATCCTTGGCCATCGCTTATATTCCTATGCAGAGTGTTCTGTATGGATGCAGTCATACTGGTATTTTATACAGCATATTGTTATAGGCAAGCATTTTTTAATATTACGTGTTTAGTCCGGTCGGGGGCAGCCATATTTATCTGTGCTTTATGAACCACTATTGCTGAGAAAATATTGTGTCAGTAGAATAAAAAATATGGGTTCCGACCCTAGAAAATGAAGGAATATATATTTCTCACGGAGTGTTAAATAATGGCGAAGAATATTATTTTTTGTTTTGATGGTATTTGCAACTAACCTGCCGGTGCTGAGCAGGAAAAATCCTTGCCTGGAGTGGGTGGGCCAAAAGACAGCCGTATTACCAATGTATTAACGCTTCACTTGTTATTGGTGGTGACTTGCGGCCAGGCACTACAACTCGGCC
This sequence comes from Candidatus Reddybacter sp., assembly GCA_041277045.1. Taxonomy (GTDB): domain Bacteria; phylum Pseudomonadota; class Gammaproteobacteria; order Pseudomonadales; family Porticoccaceae; genus Reddybacter. The sequence continues at coordinate 326,603 of JBGFSY010000004.1, forward strand.
GCAAATGAATTTTTATTTCACAGGTGTTGCTACCTATGGCGCCAGGCTCGAAAAGTTGAGGAATATACTCTTTGCTCCGGTCGATGAGGACGTCGGTGATATTATTCGTCGCGCCATTAAAACCCTGCTTAAGCACTATGACGAGGTAGACCAGATCCGTTTATTTGGTTTCAGTCGCGGTTCTGCCATTGCCCGGCGTTTTGCTGCCGTGGCTCCAGTTATTCTCCAGCCCCAAGGTATATCAAAGCCGGTCTTTCGGTTTATGGGAGTGTACGACACGGTGGCCTCCATTAACAAACCGAATCTAACGCGAGCTGAAGATAAGCCGGGCTCGGATGTGATTTTTGAAAATAATACCCTGTCGTCCGCTGTCGAAGAAGTCCTGCATCTAGTCATTTATAGATGAACATAGGGTCTCCTTTAAGCCCACCTTAATCAACGAAGATAAGCGGGTGACTGAAATGTGGTTTCCCGGTGCCCATGCTGATATTGGTGATGGTTATCGATATGACGGGCTTTCAGATATCATCCTGGAATTTATGACGGAGGAAATAAAAAGACGTCAGCTGGATTTGACTGTATTAGAGCCAAATTAGATTAATTATGCGAAGCTGTATGATTCTGATGAAATTAAAATCACCTATTAAGACCTTATTATCCAGCTAAATTATCGGGGTAAAAACCACGAGCAAAGTGTTAGAGCACACATTAAAGGCGCTTTTCTAGGATCGTTAACGGTGAGGGTGCTAAATAACAATATCCACGGCGCCACTGAAGCCACAGTTCACCATACGATAGTTGACAGAATATATGATGACGAAGATTATTACCTTGAGTCCCTGGATGCGGAAAATTTAAAGAATCCTTACACGAATAACTATCCTCAATTTAACGTTTGGGCTTCATCTGATGAAAAAATAAAATTTAATTCTTCAGAAGAGCTACTGCGTATGGGGTGCCATCCCTTAAAACTCTCGGCGTAGGCGGGTCTAAGGTTCTTCGTATTTATGCCAATCAGGTATTTAATCACAGTGGTTTATTGCTCAAAGAAGGGCGGAAGGACCTATTTGCGGTCGCTATCAATCAAACCTGGTTTGATAGTGATATCGACTGTAGCCCGGCTGGTTGGGATAGAAAGCAGGAGCTGGGCGCCATAAAAAATTTTATTGTCAAAGGGTATGAGCACGAGCACCGCCATTCTAAAGCCATGTGGTTTTCTGCCATCGGTACCGTTAATAGAACTGACGAGACTAATTTCGAAATCCTCAAGCATACCGCTCCGAGTACAGCATATCCGGTGACTGTTGGCGGTGAATTTTATACCTACGCTAATTATTTACTGACGTACTATAAAAATAATATGGGCTAGATTGAGCTTGAAGTAAAATGGCTTAAATAAAACCTCAAAGCAGCTTAAGGCAACTTAAGGCAGGTGCTATTGCTAGCCAATAATTCGGAGACTCTCTTTAGTAGAGTTTTGGCGCTGTAAGGTTTATGCAGTATATCCTGGGAATGGTTGTCGATGATGTCGTTGGTGTGATGCTAGCCGGTGAAGCCACTGGCGAGTTGAGTGATAACCTGATGGTGTTTTCCATGGACAATAGCGAGTAATTGGAAACCGTCCATATCGGGCATTATGACATCGGAAATTAATAGATCGATAGATTCTTTATTCAGGACCTCGAGAGCATCGTGGGCGTTTTCTACGGCGATAACCCGAGAACACGATAACCCGAGAACCCGAGAACCCGATAACCCGATAACCCGATAACCCGATAACCCGATAACCCGAGAACCCGAGAACCCGAGAACCCGAGAACCCGAGAACCCGAGAACCCGAGAACCCGAGAACCCGAGAACCCGAGAACCCGAGAACCCGAGAACCCGAGAACCTCGTTGGCTTAAAATCTCTTCGCTCAATACCAGTAGCGCGGGCTCGTCATCGGCGATAAGTATGGTCGCCTGCCAACTGTGTGTAAGCTCTTCAGTGATTATTTTTATTTTTTTACCATGGTCTATAAATCGGTCGCGGGGAAAATAGAAAACCATTTGTGTGCCATGGTTGACCTCCGAATAAACTTTGATGGCACCCTTATTTTGCTTAACAAAACCATAAACCTGAGATAAACCAAACCCTGTTCCTTTGCTGCCTTTGGTTGAGAAAAAGGGATCGAATACCTGCTCCTGTGTTTCTTTATCCATACCGCTACCGGTGTCGGTGATGCTAATAAGAACGTAGTCTCCGGGCTTTAGCTGCAGCGCTTGACCATCAAATACTCCAATTTCTTCACTGCGGGTGCGAATACTCAGTTGACAGTTGTCACTTTTTTCATGGCGTGCATGGCGTTAATACTAATATTTAGAATTGCATCTTCCAGCTCACTACTATCGAGTTTAACCGGCCAGAGGTTAGCATCGAGACCCATTACCAAAGCAATGCGAGGGGTCAATGTTTTTTCCAGCATATGCTGCTGGTCGCGTAGCAGAGTATTGATGTCCACTTGCTCTGCGATGGGTGTAGCGGTGTCGTTACGAGCGAAAGCGAGAAGACGCTGAGTGAGTTTGGCACCACGTTGGCCAGCATGGGCAATTTCTTCGGCGTATTTTGCGAGTTTAGGTTGGCTGTCTAATGCGCCCTGTAATAACTCAGAGTAGCCGGAGACAATACTGAGCATATTATTAAAATCGTGAGCAATACTACCGGTGAGCTTGCCCAGCGCATCCATTTTCTGGCTGCGACGTAGTTGATCCTCTTGTTGTTTGATTTGGCTTAAATCCTGGCAAGTGGCAATAAAACGACATTTGCCGCCTTTGGTGGTGCTAAATTCAGCGACCGATAGACGGGTTGGAAAAAGCTCACCATTTTTGCGCAGGGCTTGTATTTAAGTACCCGCACCCAGTTTACTTAGGTTGCCTGTATCTAGGTACACGGCCATGGCCTGTGCGAACCCACTACAAAGGGGTTCTGGTATTAATTGAACGATATTTTGTCCGACAATTTCCTCGGCACTGTAGCCAAATAGTTTTTCTGCAGCCTTGTTGAATGTCAGTACAGCACTTGTTTCGTCATAGGTGGTCACGGCTTCCAGCATAGAGCTGAGATTATCTCGTTGCTCGGCTTCACTGATTGCGAGTGCGCGCTGGGCTTCTCGCTCGGCGGTTATATCACGCAAAATTGAATCGCAGTCGATGAGTTCACCTGTTTTGTCTTTAAGAGGGGCGTTGTACCACTGGCAATAAATTGTACGGCCATCTTTACTCAGGTTCTTAGAAATGACAGTTCCACTGTCGGTACGGGCTTTGAGGTCGGTAATATGCTGGTCGAGTTTTAAATCGAGCTCTGCTGGGGCGATGAATTGGGGCATTTTCCCCTGAACTTCTGTAAAGGTGTAGCCAAACATCGTTTCAGCCGCTTTATTCCAGCCGTTTACTACAGCATTGGATCCTGTGTAATTCCATTCGATAATTGCCAGAGGCGAATGGTCACGATAGGCTTTAAGATGTTGGGCCGATGCTCGTAGTCCCTCTTCCGCTAATTTACGTTTATGAATGGCTACGCCTTCAGCGACTAGCCGGATAATACTGCCGCTGTCATCTCGATTGGGGTAGATATTGAGTTGAATCCAGAGTAAACCTCGGGGTGAAAAACTGAGTACGTCTCGGCTAGTCGATTTCCCCGCCGCTGCTTGAGTGACATCACTTTGTATTAAGGCTTGTACATTGGGGTCGTAGTTCCACCAGGGACAATCCCAAAACTTCTTGCCAATTACATCCTCCATGGTGATTGCGGTGGCCTTCAGTGGTGTGTGGTTGGTAAACACCAGGGTGCTGTCGCAGTCGAGGATACCCGTAGTAGTGCGTAGCCCATTGAGAAACTCATGCATTTGCCGATATAGGCTCTCAAGTCCCCCTTCAGTCTTATTGTCGATGAGAGGCTGGTTACTATCATCTGTGTCCGTTTTATGAGTAAGGGGAGTGGTCATTTTACGGATAAAAAAATAGGCAATGCAGAGAATAATAGCGGTCTAAATGCCGTTTGCCAGCAAATGGTTGAAGGTGTTGGCGCGTATGAGTGTTAGGCTGAGTGCTTGTAGCGAATTATCCAAAAGCTGGATCAGCTGATGGTGGGCCAGCAGTGTATTTATCAGGCTATTTAGTGATAGGCTAACGAGGGTTATTAGTGTTAATTGCCAACGCAATTTCATCAAACCTATCCTTGGTTACATTTTGTGAAAATTGAAGCCAAGCTAGAATGGTTTCTATCCTTCTAAACACCCTGGTGGACGTGTATCTTTACACCGGATTTGTTGGGTCAGAATCTCCCTATTTTCGAGGTGAGTCAATGAAGAGTATTGGCTGTCGAGCTAATATTAAGAGCCAGTTCACAAAAACATTTGAAAGGACCATATGAAAACCAAAATTTTAAAACTCTGCACGGCATTGGTCTCACTCATAATTGGTTTTGCCATTGTGCATAGTCTCAATCCCAGTAGAGAAGACGCGCATACAACACAGCCTAAACCAGAGCCGTTTGAATTTAAATATGGCGTTGAACTTGCCCTTGAATGTGTCTATGGAAGTGAGCCCTATGCTGTTCATTTTTCAGCCTATCAACGACCTGATGTGAAGGTAGAGGGTGTTAATTACCAACGTGATTTTTGTGGCAAATTGCCTGGCCCTGGCGCAACACTGATTACTTTGGACTTTATGGATGAAGGCATCCGCGAAAGGTCTGTGGCGCTCAAATTTATCCATCACGATCAGGCAATACCCTCATCGGAAGAGCTATCCAGTTCGCCGGTTATCAACGAGAGTTTTCATAATGGCATCCCCCGTGGGCTTATTCAGAGTCGATTAGACTTGTCAAAAGTGGGGTTTTATACCCTTGTTATAGAAATTGGGGAGGGCGTTGTTTCCGATAACGAGGTTGTCAGAATTCCTTTTATGGTAGGTATGGATTTGTAAACGCTGTCTGCTATCACCGAGAAAATAAGGGGCTTTAATGAGTGATTTAATTCTTGTGCGAAATCAGGGTGCAATCCGCTTTATTTCGATGAATCGCCCCGACAAGCTAAATGCCATGAGTGAGGCGCTGGTCGATGAGTTGTCATGAAAGTTGTGTGTGGCCGAAGCTGACCCAGCTGTCGCCGTAATTGTTATCAGCGGTGAGAGCAGGGCCTTTAGTGCTGGTTCCGACCTGTCAGACTGGGATGCCGTAATCCCACGCCAGCACGAGACGTGGCGGTAGGCTTAACTTGATTGATGGATTTTTATGGTCAGTTAGTCGCCATGAACAAGCCCTTAATTGCAGCTGTGCAGGGCTATGTGCTCTGCGGAGGTTGTAACCTGGCGATTAGTTGTGATCTGGTAGTAGCGGGGGAGTCGGCAATTTTTGGTTACCCGGAAGTGCGTTTAGGTTTGGCGGCAACGGGGGTAACGCCTACCCTTGTGCATCAAATTGGTCGTAAAGCCGCCTTTGAATTGCTCATTTTGTGTGAAAATATTGATGCGCAGCAAGTTTTAAATTTTGGCATGATCAATCGCATTGTGCCGAATGATCAAGTAATGACAGCAGCGACAAAAATGGCTGAGCAGCTTGCGAGTTTTAATCACGATGCTTCGTTGTTGACCAAACAAACACTGCGCCGCTGACCTACCTGTCGGCAAGGCGATTGAGCTAGGTGTAGATATGGGCTTTACGGCAAAAATGTACCAGTGAAAACAAGAGGGTTGAGTTTTTTAAATAATAAAAAACCGGGAAATTAATAAAAATTTACCCTTTTTATTAATTTATAAGCGATTATTTAGTGTCGATATTATAGTTGTTATGAATACTCATGAAGCGGCTGTCCAACCAGTGGGCAAAGCCCATGGTAGGCCGAATGGTGGGTGTTTCACCGTAGGGACCTGGTAGCAGCTGTTTTATTTCGCGCAGTCGCCAAACTTGAAAATGCTCAAATGGGTACGGCTTTTAGCCTTTTCAAAGTTACGGTCATTGGATGACTTCTTCACTTCAATATAGTTGCCAGCACGCCTTTTATCCGTGTTAATGCAGCGCACCAAATGCTTAGCTTGGGTGTCGATCATGCCGAATCAGGAGGCGGTGCAAACACTGTAGGGGCCGAACATTAGGAAGAAGTTAGGGGAGTTGGGAAACGTCGTAGGCCTGATAGCGGTTTTCTTCCCAGAAGTCACTCAAATCAACACTGTTTTTGCCTTCTACTTTAAGGTGGGCACGCTGTCTTTCTGAAAGACATCAAAGCCGGTGACGCACATTAGGGCGTCGATTTTACGCACGGTGCCATCCCTTGTGACCATGGTGTTTTCAGTGATTCTGCTAATCGGCATGGTCACTAGCTCTGCGTTATCACGGTTAAATACCGAGTGAAATTAGGTGGAAAAGCTGAGCCTTTTACAATCGAAATCATATGTAGGAATCAGTACTTCCTGTGTAACAGGGTCGTTGAAATATTAAGGTTTTTATCGTTTTGGCGCCCGAGAAGGCAATACTCTTGCCGGAGTTTGGCCCGGCGGGTTAGCATGGCAGAGTAATCAATAGCCATTTACTCTAACTAAATAGGAAGAAAATAATTATGTCGGCAAGTGAAATTGAAGGACTTATCGAACAGTTAAAAGCCAACCCACTGGGTGGCACTCTCGACGAAATGCGTGCCCAGTTTGATGGTATGACCTCGCCTGTGGCGGATGATGTCGATGTCAAAGCCATCGACGTCGCTGGTGTGCCCTGTGAATTACACACCCCGCCTGGTGCAGATACTTCATGTATTATTATGTACGTCCACGGTGGTGGCTATTTGATTGGCTCTCTCAGCAGCCACCGGGCTGTGGTTGCCGAGTTGGCCCGTGCGGCCGGTTGCCAGGCTCTGGCAGTCGATTACCGCTTAGCGCCCGAGCACGTTTACCCTGCAGCCGTTGATGACTCTATTTGTGCCTACCTCTGGTTACTGAACAATGGTTATAGCGCCGATAAAATTGTCATCGCTGGTGACTCTGCCGGTGGTGGTTTGACAGTCGGCACCCTGGTTGCTCTGCGTGAAGGCAAGCATCCACTGCCTGCAGCCGGTGTGTGTATATCGCCCTGGGCTGATCTTGAAGCAACGGGTGAAACCTACCAAAGCCGTAAAGATATTGACCCCATGGTGAGTTACGATCTAATCGCGCCAATGGGCAAGGTCTATATTGGTGCTGGTGATATTCAAGCGCCGACTGCTTCGCCCATTCACGCCGACCTCACGGGTTTGCCACCCCTGTTGATTCAGGTGGGTTCTGCCGAAACGCTGTACAGCGATTCCGAAACGCTAAGCAAAAATGCCAAAGCAGCGGGTGTTGAGGTGATTCTGGAAGAGTGGCAGGACATGATTCACGTTTGGCATTTGTTCTTTCCCCAATTGACCGATGGCCGCAAGGCGATTTCGCGCATTGGTGAATATGTCAAAGAAAAAACTGGCGCATAACTAGCACTTGTCAGTCATAAAAAGCCCTGGCTGAAATAGCACAGGGCTTTTTTATTGCCGTTTGTTTTTGCAGCAGAGCTTTCTTATCACTTACACTTTGCTTACAAAGGTTTGCTGGCAACCGCGATGACGGCAGGCCAGGGCAGGTCGATAGGATTTTTTGATTCTGCAACGCAGGCAATAATCTCACTGTGGATCTTCTCCCGATTTGCCTCCTCCTGGGCCTCAAGTAGCATTGCCGTGCGCACGGTGCTTTTATAAATCGTATCAAGTAGCTCCTGACCTGAATTAGGCTGCCAGTGAAGCGTTAGTTCACTAATGTTGATGTCGTTAAAACCGGCTGTTGTAAGCGCCCTTTGACTCTCAACGGGTTCACCAAAGCGAAAAAAAGGTGGTGCCTCGGGCAGGGCGACATCCATTGAACCGTGTCGAGAAATAGCACCGAGTACCAATTCGAAAAAGGGGTGCTTTTCTGGCGGCGCCCACACCGTAAAAGCGAACTTGCCCCCGGGTTTGAGTATGCGCCAGGCTTCGCTAATGGCCTTGTCGGGGGCGGCCATATGTAAGAGGCCAAAGGGACATACGGCGGCATCAAAAAAACCACTGGGGAAAACCAAGTGTTCGGCATCGCCCTCATAAAAAAGGGCATTGGGAAAGTTGCGCGTGGCCTCGCCAATCATCGCCGCCGAAAAATCGACCCCGGTGGCAATGGCACCGCGAGCCTGCGCTGCACCAGCGGTATAACCGGGGCCGGTGGCGATATCGAGAAAAACGCTGCCCGCTGCAACCTCGACGGCATCGAGCAGGGGTTCAACGGCCTGTCGGGTTATTTGGCCCGCGTAGTCACCGTAGTCTCTGGCTTTTTGGTTCCAGCCTTTTAATTCAAGATCCTTAACGGCGTCAGTGGCTTTATCCACGATTGTATCGGTGCTCATTGATATCGCTTCCAGTTGTTTGGTGTTGCTTAGAATTATAGCTGCCTTGTTGCGTATATATTGCAATGGCATGATCTGGATTATTTATACTTAATGGCTTATTACAATAGCCTGCTTTAAACTTTTTATAGGGTTCTGGTATGGATAACCTGTCCCATCTTGCTTTGATCTGGAGTGGCGTTCTTGTTGCCGGTTTTTTGGCGGGCAAAACAAAGCTCACGCCGGTACTCTTTTTTCTCGCCATTGGCTGCTTATTGGTGAATGTTGGTTTATTACCGGAGGGTGGAACGCCTTTTATCAAGGGCTTTTCTGAGGTCGGTATTATCCTCATTATGTTTGCCCTCGGCTTTGAAGAGAGTGCCGATAATTTTCTCGGCAGCATTAAGCGCTCCTGGGGTATTGCCTTTTTTGGGGGCATTGTACCCTTCGCTATTGCCTGCTCTGCAGCTTGGTATTTTTGGCATAACTGGAATATCGCCATGCTCTGTGGTCTCACCATGACGTCCACGGCGGTGTCCTTAACCATGGCCACCCTTAAAAGCGAGGGCTTACAGAGCAGTCGGCCGGCTACGGGTATTTTGACCTCTGCGGTACTGGAAGATATTGCCTCGCTGGTGTTGGTGGCGGTATTGATACCGATTGCCGCTGGCGATGAAGCACTGAGTGCCCTGGCGATAGAGATCATCGTATTAAAAGCGCTGGGCTTTTTTGCCATTGTTTCTGTTATCGGTATCTGGGTTTTTCCCCACGATTTGAGCCACAGCTGGTTTGCCAAAGTGCCACTACTTGGCCGCTACGGTTTGCGCGACTTGATCTCCTATAGCAAGGGTGAACATGCCACGCTGGTGATATTACTGCTGGCGACATTGGTGGGCATTTTGTCCCATCACTTTGGCCTGCACCCCGCAGTGGGAGCCTATATGGCGGGCCTCGTCATGAAGGAGGAATACTTTCACTTTAATCATGAGGAGGCGGCGACAGCAAGCACGGGGCAAGGCGACTACCAGGCCAATAAACGCATTATCGACAATGTCGCCTTTTCATGGATTGGCCCGGTATTTTTTGTCGACCTCGGTGCCAAGTTGATTTTTGATTGGGATATTTTTGTCGACGTTATTCCGGAGACGCTGATGTTAACCACCGGGATACTGGTAGGGCAGGTGATTTCGTCGGCCCTAGCAGCGCGTTACACCGGCGGTTTCACCTTCGAAGAAGCCATGCTGATCGGTTTCGGTATGCTCGGGCGTGCGGAGCTGGCCTTCGTGGTGATGGACATCGCCTATGTGAAGCAGCAAATCTTCACCACAGAGGTGTTTTATACACTGATGTTTACCGCCTTCTGGCTTAACGTGGCCGTGCCTATTTCTATTAAGCTGTGGAAGCCCCGGTTTCTCGCCGCCCAGGCTAAAACATAAGTCTATTATCAGACAAGCTGTCGCTTACGCCTTGTTGTGAGTTTAGACAGCAAAGCCATGATAGCGATGCACCAGACAATCACGGCGCCGCTTGGCAAATCTAAAAGCGAAGATAAAATCAAACCAAGCCCATAGCCAGCAGCACCTATCAGATAAGCGCTTAACAAGGTGTTTTTGCTGCCAATACTGCCGAGAGCGGGAATAATCAGGCTGGCAAAAACCAGATAGACACCGATTAACTGCACTGAATTGGTGATGGCTAATGCAAACAGTAGGTAGAAGCCAAGGTGGTCCAGGCGCTGTCGGAAGCTAAACAGGGTCAGCAAAATAAAGCCCGTCACCAAAGCTGTCGGCAGGAGTTGCTCCCAGGTGATCCAGAGAATCTGCCCCACCAGTAAATCTTTAAGGGATTCACCGCCGTGGGGATTGTCCGAGAGAATTAAAAGGCTGGCAGTGGCGGCGAGGACAAAGATTGCCCCGATAAGGGCTTCCTGATACGCCTGATAGTGCTTCTCCAGCGTGTTTAATACCACTGCTGTGATTGAGGCACTGCCCAGCGCCGCTAGCTGTACCTCCCAGCCATGGATGTCCCCGCCGAAGCGGTAGGCAGCAATGACCCCCAGTCCAGCAATTTGGGCAATCGCCAGGTCAATAAAAATAATGCCGCGTTTAAGGACTTCCTGCCCCAGTGGCACATGGGTAGCCAGTATCAACAGGCCGGCTATAAAAGCGGGCCCCAGGATGGAAAGCTCCAGGCCTTCAAGGCTCATGAGTTAACACTCAATAATTGCTGCAAAAGCCTGTCGAACCACTGGATCAGGTTTTCTTTATCGGAGGGGCTAAAGGCTAAGCCAACAACCGGTAGCCCTGTTTTTTTCGATAGCCAAAGGCCCGGTTTATCATTTTGATAGCTGGCGTGCAGAATCATATCGGCCGGACTCTGCTCTAACTGGGCAAGGACCTTCGCAAAATGATTGCTACTGGGGGGGATGCCCGGTCGCGGTTCCAGCACGGCAAGTCTCTCTAAACCCAGCCAGCGCTCCAGGTAGATCCAGCTATTGTGACTGACGACGATGCGTTTACCCCGCAATTGCTCGGCTTGATGTTGCCATTGAGCAATGGCCTCACGCCATTCCAGGCTAAAATGCTGCAGGTTTGCCTGATAGTGATCTTTGTTCGCGGGATCAATTGTTGCCAGGGTGTCAGCCAATGCCTCGGCAACCTGCTGCACGCGGTAGGGGTCAAGGTGAATGTGTGGGTTGCCCGTGGCATGAATGTCACCCAGGCTGCGATCCAGCACGCTTGGCTTTTCCAGCAGGGCGACATGATCGGTTGCCATAAAGTAACCCGCTTGCCCGACTTGAATCTTGGCGTTGCCTGACTTGCGCAGTAATAAGGGCAGCCAACCGACTTCTAGCTCCGCCCCCGTGCACACCAGTATATCTGCACGCCGTACTTTGGCAATTAAGCTGGGACGCGCCTGTATATGGTGGGGATCCTGCTGGGCGGTGGTGGCACTATAAACTTTGGCTGCATCGCCAGCCAACGTCCGCGCGAGGGCTGCCCACTCCGGTTCGCAGGCAAATATATTCAGTTGGGCATGGGCCGTGTTGGCGTACAGAGTGAATAGCAACACTGCGAGCCAATATCTTTTTTTCCATTGATGAAACATTATTATGTTCTCCTAAAACTGATGAGCACTGTGGCTACCGAGGCTCATGGTGTATTGCAGGAGAAGCTGGTGATCAGTCTCTTCGTAGGATTCATCTTGATTATATTGCAGGCGCAGGCGACTAAATTCACTGGGCAACCATTCCAGCGTGGCGCTGTAGCGCTGCGGGTTGTGGCCCTCATTATTCAGCCCAGCCTCAGTCAGTACATCCGTATCTGAGCCGTGATTGTTACTGTCTAACCAGTCATAGCGAAAGCCCATCTGCCACTGTGGTTTGAATTTATAAATCGCCTGGGCATACCAGCCTTTTTGATCACCGTCATAAGGTGTCATCTCCAGAGGAGGGCCGCTATTTAGCATGACTACATTGCCGTCCTCTTGACGATCAAAATACTCAAATTGAAATTTAAAATTGCGACTGCTTGGATTGCCGTTTGGAGCCCATTTATAAACGAGATCAAGTGCGCTGATTTTGCTATCGCCGCTAAATGAAGGTGTCTCTGCTTCACCCGATCCATGGGCATGTCCACCACTGTCGCGGCCTTCTATATTATTTGCCTGCCAATGGCTTAAGCCCAATTGCCAGCTGTGTTCAATACCGATATCACCGCCTATATCAGCAAATGCCGTCCAGGCGCCGATACCATTCGTCGTGCCACCGGCAGGAAAGCGACTGCCACTGAATAACTCCGTACCCAGTTGCAAAAAAATATCGGTCGGCGCGAGCCAGGTCATTTGCACGCCGTCATCAATTAACTGATCGCCGAATAGTCCTCGATAAATTAAGGGGGCATCGGCAAAATCCCAGGCGTGTGCATGTTGCTGGTTAAGGTAGCCAATTTCTGAAAGAAAGCGCCCCGCCTTTAGGGTCAAGCCATTGCCCAGGCCCAGCGTTTGAATAAAGGCTTCCTCTAATTCCGTTTCGGTCTCACCTTCGTGTTCAGCAAAAGCCAGTGTCATTTTGCCAAAAAACTTATCATCAATATTGGCGCTCATAACGAGTTCACTATGGCCTACCGATAAACCCCTTTCTCCTAAACCTGCCTCATTGCCCAGGGCAAAGCCTGGTAATTCATAATTTTCAGGGTCATTGTCAAAACTCGCAAAACGACCGTCAAGAATGAGGCTAATCGCCGGGTTGAAACTATTTTGCACCGCCGCTGGGGTGCGCGCAGTGCTGCGCTGTTCTAGTTGTACCGCGAGCTCCTGGGCCTGATTATTGGCCAGTTGTGCACTTTTCTCTGCTTTTAATAATCGATCTTCCAGGGCTTTAATGGCCTGCCCGTATTCCTGTTTAAGTGCATTCAGTTGTTGCTGTATAGCGTCGGTTTCACTGCTGGCACTGACCAGACTTGAATTGAACAAGGTGGCTGTAATCACAGCTATCAATAAAGACTTACCCATGTGTATTTCTCCCGTATACGAAAAACGTTCGCCACAAGGCTTAAGCGCTGTGGCGGTTAAAAAAACGTTATTTTTTTACGAAAGAGTCGGTGGGGCGCGCGAGAGGTAGGGAACGACTGTGGGGCTTGAAAAAAACCTGAGGTAGTGAGCGGGGGGGTGAAAATTACTGGCTAGAGAGACTAATTGTAGGTCGTGAAAAATTAAACCATTGTCTGATTTTTCACACTGCAAAAATATTTGGCAGGATTGTTCCTGTGCGTGGGAAAGGTGCTCAAGGGAATGGGTAAACACACCCAGCTGCCCTATAAGCAATAACATGCTTATCAGCGCTATCTTTATGCCGGTGTGTTTAGGTCTGATCATTTATCCTGTTGACAGCTTGTTGCGGCGTTGAGTGCCAGTGGGCAATTAATGGGCGAGGATCCTAACACTGTTAGCCCGGCGTTGACAGACCTCCGTTAACACTGAGGGTTTGTCCGGTAATGGCATCTGAGGCCGGGCTGGCAAAAAAGGCGATGGTCTCTGCAATATCTTCACACTGCACATCAAAAATCATGCGTTTTTTTAATTTATCGAGCATGCCTTTTTTGTGATTACCCATGGCATCTTTTTCGTCCTGCAAGGGCTCTGAGCTTTCCCCCCAGCGAGGAATGGCGTCGGAGATAAAACTCATCGAGACGGCATTAATACGGATTTTATCGCGGCCGAGTTCTCGGGCCAAAGCGCGTGACATTTGCATCATGCCGGCGGTAGAGCCACCAATCATCGACTCACCAACGGTGGCGATACGCCCGGCATCGGTGCCGACCAGCACCACCTTACCGCCACCGGCTTTTACCATGTGGGGTGTTACGGCTTTCAGGGCATAGGCGCGGGTTAGCCAGTGAGTTTTAATGTAGTAGTCGAGATCGTCGGTGCTCATTTCCTGAAACAGGCGGAAGGGCAGGGAGTCCTGACTAGCGCCGGCACCACTGGCCACCAGAATATCAATCTTGCCGAGGCGCTCGATGATCCGGTCGGCCATTTGCACCATGGTGTCGGCCTGGGTGAGGTCGGCCTGTTCAAAAATGGCGGTGCCGCCGGCCTGGGTGATTTCCTCAACAACAGTTGCCCCGGCTTCTTTATTGCGACCATTGATCACCACGGTGGCACCGAGGCTGGCGAGCTTGTGGGCGCTGGCACGGCCAATATACGCGGTGGAGCCGGTGATGAGGGCAACTTTTCCGGAGAGAACTAAATTGCTGGGTGCTTGCGTTGGGGAGTTCATCGTGACATTGGCCTTGGTGTTATTACGAAGCCTGCGAGTGTAGTGGACATCGGGGGAGCGGTGAAGTCTGTAAGCGCGACCGCGGGGTATTGGTGTTCAGCAAGGCATATAGCCTAGAATGTGCGGCTGCTTCTAAACATCGGCACGGCCCATTTACTGCGCCGGCTTGTAAATTTGATACTCGTAAGAAATTGAGGGCTTTATGTACTTAACGCAAACATTGCGACGCTCTACCCAGCGGCGGCGATCCGACACCGTTTTAGTCTGTGGTGAAAAAAGTTTGAGCTGGGATGACTTCGAAAACCGCTGTGCCCGTTTGGCGGCGGGGCTTGTTGCTTCGGGATTAAAAACGGATGACAGAGTCGCTATTTTGTCCCACAACTGTGCGGAGTACTTCGAATTTAGCTTTGCGGTGCCCTGGGCGGGCGGTGCCATTGTGCCGCTGAATAATCGTCTCGGTAGCGCTGAAATTAACTATATCCTCGAAAACTCGGGTACTCGCTTATTGATTGCCGATGTGCATTTTAAAGACGTGATCGATGGTTTTTTACCCCAATTGCCCAGCCTCGAGCGGGTGATTTATTTTGATCCTGAAAACGCCAGCAGTGATTATGAAAGCCTAATTAACGAGCACCCGCCGCTGCAAGACCAGCAGCGCGGCTACGAAGATATTGCCGGTATTTTATACACCAGCGGCACCACCGGGCGGCCCAAGGGTGCGGTGCTAAGTCACCGCAACTTAATCGCCAATGCCATGGGGGCCTCGCTGAACTCTGGCTACAATGAAGACACCGTGTACCTGCATGCTACGCCTTTGTTCCATGCGGCCGGTGCCTCGCGGGTGTACAGCATGATTGGCGCCGGCACCACCAATATCATCCTCCCTACCTTCGAGGAGGGGGCGCTGTTGGCGGCGATTGAAAAGCACAAGGTGACAACCTTGCTGTTGGTGCCAACGATGATTAATCGGCTGGTTCACCATGAAGATCTGCACAACTTTGATTTGTCGAGCCTGCGCAATATCAGT
This sequence comes from Candidatus Reddybacter sp., assembly GCA_041277045.1. Lineage (GTDB taxonomy): Bacteria > Pseudomonadota > Gammaproteobacteria > Pseudomonadales > Porticoccaceae > Reddybacter. The sequence goes on from JBGFSY010000004.1 coordinate 341,798, forward strand.
TACGGCGCCTCGCCCATGCCGCAAACGGTGTTGAAAAAAGCCCTGGAAGAATTGCCGAATGTCGCTTTTACTCAGGCCTATGGCATGACGGAGTTGTCACCGGCTGCGACCTTTCTCGAGGCGCGCTACCACGTGCTCGACGGCCCCGATGCCGGTCGTCTGGCCTCCTGTGGCCAAGCTGTATTTAATGCCGACGTGCGCATTGTCGATGAAGACGACCAGCCCCTGGCGGACGGGGAGGTAGGCGAGATTGTCGTCAAAGGCCCAATGGTGATGCAGGGCTACTGGCAAAATCCCGAGGCAACGGCAGAGGCGATACGCGATGGTTGGATGCACACCGGTGATGCCGGTTATCGCGACAGTGAGGGCTTTTTCTACATTGTCGATCGCATAAAAGACCTGGTGATTACAGGCGGTGAAAACGTTGCCTCGGTCGAGGTCGAAAACTGCATCTATCAGCTTGAGGCGGTGAGCGAGTGCGCGGTGTTTGGTATTCCCCATGAAGACTGGATAGAAACCGTGCATGCCGAGGTGGTCACCAAGCCCGGCTGTGAGGTCACCGAGGCTGAGGTTATAGCCCACTGTAAAAGTCAGATGACCACCTTTAAATGCCCGCGCAGTGTGGTGATTCGCGACCAGCCCCTACCGATTTCTGGCACCGGGAAAATCATGAAAAATGAACTGCGTAAGCCCTATTGGCAGGGACGCGCCCGCAAGGTTTAAAGAGGACCTTCATTTGCTGCCGTCTTCGGTCTTATGCTGCGGGCGGTGCACGATCAACGCTCCGCCTGCGCGAGCCAAGTGGTTTGTTCGTTGATCTATATCAACTCGAGGCTTGATAAGCTCGAGTTTCTGATAATAATAATGATTATCAAATGATAATAGTTTGCATTTGAGATTTTCGCTGTGTAATATCTTCCTCGCTTGCAACACCGGGACTGTCTTTGTTCGGTGTTTTTATGACGACATGGAGAATGACAGTAATGAAAAAGAGAGTGATGGCCGCAGTCCTGGGCACGGTACTTTGTGTATCAAGCCCACTATTTGCTGCAGAAAATGCCAGTGACGAAGTGACAATGGCGAAAATTATGGAATTGCTGCAAAGCCAGCAACGTGAAATTGAAGCGCTAAAACAACAACTCGCCGCGACCAATAAGCAGGTCGTTATTAGCGAGCAAAGAATTGAAGCCACTGCCGAGACCGTTGAGTCGGTTGCAACGGCCAGTGAAAGCTACGCTAAAATTGCCGACTGGGCCGACAAGACCCACATCGGCGGTTACGGTGAGCTGCACTACAACGACAAGAACGGCAGTGACAACCAGGTCGACGCCCATCGCTTTGTGCTCTATGTCGAGCATGAATTTACCGATGACGTACGCTTTTTCTCGGAAGTTGAACTCGAGCACTCCATCGCCGGCGATGGGCAAGATGGTGAGATCGAGCTGGAGCAAGCCTATATCGAATGGGACTACGCGAAAGATCACAGCGCCACCTTTGGTCAGTTTCTTATCCCCATCGGCCTGATGAATGAAACCCACGAACCCGACACCTTCTATGGTGTTGAGCGCAACTCTGTTGAGAAGAATATTATTCCCGCTACCTGGTGGGAAATTGGCGCCATGCTCGGTGGTGAAATTGCCCCCGGCTTTAGTTACGACCTGGCTCTTACCAGTGGTCTTGAAACAGCTACCTCGGGTAAAGATGCCTATCTGCCACGCAAGGGTCGGCAGAAAGGTAGCAAGGCGACGGCCGAAGATTTTGCCTACACCGGTCGGCTGAAATATACCGCTATTCCTGGGCTCGAAGTGGCCGCAACGCTGATGTATCAGGAAGATATCGCCCAGGGCATGGGTGGCGATGATGCCAGCGCGCTGTTGTGGGAAACCCATGCGGTTTATCAAAGCGGTGGTTTTTCTCTGCGGGCGCTGTATGCCATGTGGGACATTGATGGTGATGAGGCCAAAGCGCTGGGCCGCGATGAGCAGGATGGTTGGTATATCGAGCCCTCTTATAAGCTGACGCCAAGACTGGGTTTCTTTGTGCGCTACAGTGAGTGGGACAACAATGCCGGTGATAGCGACAACACCGAGATTGAAGAGTGGGATCTGGGCCTTAACTTCTGGCTGGTTGAGAATGTTGTCTTCAAGGCCGATTGGGCCGACCAGAAAAATGGTGAAGACAGCTTTAACCTGGGTGTTGGCTGGAGCTTTTGATCGCTCAATCGCCACGACCAATAGCCTGGTTAAGCAGCGGGGAAGGCTTGCTCAAGGGGTAGCCCTTGAATACCCTTCGGCCCCTATGAAACGATTCACGCTAGCTTTCGCGCTGATGTTTAGCCTCTTGCCTTTTCCAGTACTGGGCAAGGGTGTCTACATGAGCCCGGAGGCTTTTCTAGCGGAGTCCTTTTCCCCGGGGCAGGCGCAGATGGAGTCGTTGTGGTTGAGGGGCGAAATTCGCGATAGTGCCCAACAAATACTTAATCATGCCTACCCAGGTTTGCGTATTCGCTACTGGTACACACGCGAGGCGGGCAGTTTACGCACCGCCTGGATTATGAATGAGGTCGGTAAAACCCGGCCCATTACCATCGGTATTAATATTGTCGATGGCCACATCGAGCGTGTGCGCATTCTCGAATTCCGTGAAAGTCGTGGTGGTGAAGTGCGTATGGATTTTTTTACCCGCCAGTTTGTCGGTCTTACCCTGCAGCCACCCGAGCGTCAGCTCAGTGACACGATTGATGGCATTACCGGCGCCACCTTATCGGTGAAAGCGGTGAAGAAAGCCGCACGCTTTGCCCTCTACCTCCACCAGCTGGTTGCCATTGATGTCCCCTGATTTACTAAAACGCTGGCACGGGCGCATGGGTGTGCTCGCCGCCGCCTTTGTCTTGTTGTTGGCCTTTAGCGGTCTTTGCTTAAACCATGTGTCGAGCTGGGGCCTGGATACCAAAGCCTTGCGCTCCCCGGCTTTATTAGGCCTCTATGGAATGGCGGAGGTCGGTACTGTTGTGAGTTACCCCCTGGCTGATGCCTACATTAGCCAGAGCAATGGCCAGCTTTTTTATCAAGACAAAGAAATCGACCGCTGCGAAGGTTCTCTGGTGGGTGCGCTGAAACTTGGCTCAAAAACCACGCCGCAAATCGTCGTGGCCTGCGAGCAGGTCTTGCTACTTTTTTCCCCGACGTTGCAATTGATAGAAAAAATTGGGCCGGCCTTTGGTTTGCCCGTCGCGGTGCAGCGAGTTGGCCTTGTCGATAGCGAGTTACTTGTCGACACCAGCGGTGGACTCTTCTTCGCCGACCTCAATGCCCTGCGTTGGACGGCTGTCGAGGAAAGGGATGTGCTAAGTTCTAGCCAGTGGTCTGAAGCCGCTCAAGCACCCGAAAATTTAAGCCTCGCCCTGGCCGCAAGTATTGATAGCGAAGATATTACCTATGAGCGCCTACTGCTCGACATTCACAGTGGTCGCATACTGGGCGAATGGGGTGTTTATCTGGTTGATGTTATGGCCATATTATTTATGTTATTGGCTATCAGCGGCCTGGTGGTTTGGCTGAGAGGTAAAAGGGCTTAAGGCTTGATTCCATAAAGGCAGTGTCTTTTTGTTACGGACGTCGCTTTATTGGCAGTAATTTTATTGGCAGTGACCTTATTGTAAATGCCGCTGACGTAAATAATAAACACCGTCTTCAAAGCGATCAAATAACTGGTCAACCCCCGGGTGCTTAACCGGCTCGGTATAGGGGTCGGCAATTAAGTTTTGTTGGGCAACGTAAGTGGTGTGAATCGCGTTGTCGACCAGCACGTGATACCAGGGCTCATCTTTAGGTGGGCAGGACTTGGCCATTTGTTGATACCACCGCTCGCTGAGCATAAATACGGGGTCAACCTCATAAATCACTCCGCGATAGCTAAACAAACGGTGCTGGATAAGCTGGCCAATGGTGAACTTGGATGACACGCTCATGACTAGCCTCGTACCCCGCTAAACATCATCTTCGTGTCTGGCATTAACCCGAGGAAAGCCGCTAGCGTCGACGTTGACTTCCAGGGAAATAGGTCGGCAGCAAACAAAGCAATCCTCGATATAGCTTTGTTCATCTTCAGAGCAGTCGATGACGAATTCGATAGGCTCGCCGCAGTAGGGGCATGTTGTGTTGATGGTTTCTAGTAGAGACATAAGGCGTAATATTGTATTGCTTGATGTGATGATAAAAACTGCTGTGACCCTTAACTTATAGTTGAGCATTCCCGTGGATGCAATGAAGGAGGGTGGCTGTTTAAAATGAGTAGGCCTTACTCAGCAGGGGGCTAAATTGAACAGTCAGCCGCTTTGCGCTTTAATGTCGAGCTCAGCGGCGAAGTCGTTGCAGATACTTATTATTTCAGCTTACGGAGGCGAACATGGCAGAAGCATATATTGTCGGTGCATTACGCACGGCGACAGGTAGAAATAGAGGGCGATTGAGCCAGACTCACCCGGTTGATCTGGGTGGTATGTTAGTAGACGGTTTGATCGATCAGGTCGGCATTGACCCCGAAAAAGTCGATGATTTGATTTTTGGTTGTGTTTCGCAAAACAGTGAGCAGGCGGGTAATGTTGCACGCAACGTGGCATTGGCCTCGAAGCTGGGTGAGTCAGTGCCCGGCGTTTCTGTTGACCGACAGTGTGGTTCCGCTCAGCAGGCGATTCACTTTGCCGCCCAGGCGGTGATGTCCGGTACTCAAGACGTCGTTATCGCTGGTGGTGTGGAGTCAATGAGCCGCGTGCCCATGTTCTCCAATATTTCTGACAGTGCCGAGCAGGGTCGCGGCATGCCCAAAAGTGAACGTCTGGAAGAGCGTTACCCCGGCATCGAATTCAGCCAGTTTATGGGTGCTGAATTACTCGCGACTAAATATGAACTGACACGTGAAGAGCTGGATAACTTCGGTTATCAAAGTCATATGAAAGCACTGGATGCCACTGAGTCAGGTCGTTTCCGCGAAGAGATTATGCCTATTGAAGTGACCCTCGAAGGCGGCATCTCTTTCACCCACGATGCCGACGAAGGCATTCGCGCTAATGCCAACCTCGAAGCGCTGGCTGGCCTTGAGCCACTGGCAGAGGGCGGTATGATTACTGCGGGGTCTGCCAGCCAGATCAGCGATGGTTCGGCGGCGGTGATGATGGCCAATGCCGATGCAGTTAAGCAATACGGTTTGAAGCCTCGTGCCCGTATTCACTCTTTGGCTGTGGTTGGTTCCGATCCGGTGATTATGCTCGAAGGTCCCATTCCCGCGACCAAAAAAGCCCTCGAAAAAGTCGGTTTAAAGATTGAAGATATCGACCTCTACGAAATTAACGAAGCCTTTGGTTCCGTACCCCTGGCCTGGGCCAAAGCGGTTGGTGCTGATCTCGATAAGCTTAATGTTAATGGTGGAGCACAGGCAAACGGTCACCCGCTGGGTTGTACCGGTGCCAAGCTAATGACCACCTTGCTGAATGAGCTTGAGCGCCGTAAAGGTCGCTATGGCTTGCTGGCAATTTGTGAAGGTGGTGGTACGGCTAACTGTACTATTATCGAAAGACTTGATAGTTAGTCTTAATCGCACATAAAAAACCCCGGAAATTTCCGGGGTTTTTTATGTCGCCTGTTTTAGTCTGATAAAAATATTGACCTTTTTAACCCGCAGATTCGGGACGATAAACTTTAATCGGGTGATAGCTTTTCTGGTAGCCTGGTTGTTTATTCCAGGGCACACCGGCAGTGGTGCCGCCATCGACGGCGATGGTTTGCCCGGTAACGAAGGTGGAGCGCTCACCCGCCAGCCAGCAGGCCATTTGTGCAATATCATCGGGCTGACCAACGCGGGGTATTGGCTGTTTGATTTTATAGTCGATAGTGGGTGTCTTATCAGCGCGGCCCACGGTGTTGGTCGATAGCGGTGTGACGATAAAGCCCGGGCAAATCGCGTTGACGCGAATATTATCTTCACCTACTTCCAGGGCAACGGACTTGCTTAAATGCACCACGGCTGCCTTGCCGACAGAGTATAAATGGGGCGTGTGGCCACACACCAGTGCAGCGACACTGGCGGTATTAATAATGCTGCCGCCACCGTGTTTTTTCATCACCGGGATACAGTGTTTCATGCCCAGAAATACACCTTTTACCAGGACATCCATGGTGATGTCGTAATCTTCCACCGGGGTGTCTTCAATGGGGCCGATGGCGCCACCAAAGCCGGCGTTATTAAACATGCAGTCGAGTCGCCCCCATTCGCTGAGGGCTTTATCGATAGCCGCCTTAACCTGGGCCTCCTGGCTGACATCGGTTTTGATAAACACTGCGGCGTCGCCAAGTTCATTGGCTAGGGCTTGGCCGCGCGCCTCCTGCATATCGGCGATAACTACTTTTGCACCCTCGCGAATAAAAAGCCGCGTAGACTCCTCGCCGATTCCGCTGGCACCGCCGGTAATTACGGCAACTTTTCCATCTAACTCACCCATTGAAACTTCCTCATAATTTAAGTGTTGGTGTGTAAATTTGGAGGCCGATAAAAACAGTTTGCTCAAGGGACGTCAATGACCACTCTCTCTGCTATAACAAGTAAGGCGGGTTGATGGGACTCGGGTTTTGATGAGGCTTTGGTTTGTGCGGGCTCTGTGTCAATATCAGACAATAATAATAAAAGAGCAGGGGTGATATTGCATACCTTTAGCGGAGGACTTGAGGGATGAGCTATAGCGATGGTAACTACCAGACTAAGCTGGGCGAGTTACAACAGGGATTACTGACGTTTTTACAGAGCTTTGAAAGTGAGCAAGAGGATATCGGCTTTGAATCTGTTTGCGCTTCACAACAGCGGCTTAAAAACAACGTGGGCGAATTTTTTGCGATAACGAGCAAAACATTCTTTAGCCAGATAGCCGATGCTGGTCGGCATGAATTTCACAATTCTCTGGCCAGAGCGGCGTCTTATTTTAGCGATGCGTATGAGACTTTTATTCATGCCAGAGGCGAGACCTTTAATCACTCTTTCCTGCAAAGTCGCTTTTACTTTTGTAAAGGATTGGAGCGTTTATATCAGTTACGGCTGGAGTTACCTTTACTCGAAACCTGTGGGACACCGAGGCAGCTTACGCGTCAAAAAATAGTCTTGCCCCTTTATTTGTCGAGACGGACCCTCCCGTGGGTTTGATGCACAAGGTGGGCAATGATGCCCACTCACAATACTCTCTCTACGTGCCAGAGGCCTATAAGGCCGATCAAGCCAGGCCTTTACTGATTTGCCTGCACGGTGCCTATGGCTCGGGAGGTGAGTTTATATGGATCTGGATGCGTATTGCCAAAAGCGCGGGTTATATGTTGTTGGTGCCGAAATCCATCGATATGACCTGGTCTGTCCTCTATCCGCCGACGGATGTTGAATCTATCACTGCAGCCTTTGATGAAGTGTGTGCTCAGTACAATGTCGACCGGAGCCGAGTCTTTTTCACCGGCTTGTCCGATGGTGCGACCCTCTCTTATTTGCTGGCCTTTTCCTGCCCCGAGCTGTTTGCCGGTGTTGCCCCCATTGCTGGTGAGCTCAGTCAAGTGGCGGATCGTATGTTGCGTAAAAAGGCTGCCGGTGATGTGCCATTTTTTGTTATTCATGGGGTGCAGGATCATATCTTTGCTATTCGCGCCGTGCGCAGTACCTGTGGATTGCTCGATCATCTGGGCTACAATCTGCGTTTTGATGAGCTACCCGACTGGGGGCATGCTTACCCCTATCGTATTAATGAACAGCGAGTGTGGCCCTGGTTTGAATCATTGCCATCTAAAACGGTCGAATCACAGCAGCCTCAATAAAAGAGTAGGTAATGAAAGTACATGCTGATTTATGTTTGATACCCATGGGTGGCGATGTTTCTGTTTCTGCAGAAATCGCAGCCTGCCAGCAAATATTTCAAAGGGCTAGCTTGAGCCACCAACTCCACGCCTTCGGTACCAATATCGAAGGCGAGTGGGATGAGGTGATGGCTGCGGTAAAAGCCTGTCATCAACAAGTACACGATTTGGGTCGTGCCCGTGTTACCTCGACCTTGAAAATTGGTACACGTATAGATCGTGAGCAAAGCCTTGCTGACAAAGTAGATAGTGTCGTCGCCCGGCTTTAATACTATAAATATTTACCCTTCGTTAAACGTTTGTTGAGAATTAATTATGTTAAGGAAATTAATAGCGTGTTTGTTGGTTGTTTTCACTACTGTCGTTACCCCAGGTGTTTGGGCGGATGGTGTTATCAGTGAAGATATATTGCAAAGCCCCGGCCGTACCCCTGCATTTGTTGAGCGAGATGCTTATCGTCACCCCTCAGAAACGCTGGCGTTTTTCGGCCTTGAGCCGACTATGACAGTGGTAGAAATATGGCCCGGTGGTGGCTGGTATACGGAGATAATCGCACCCTCTTTGACAGAAGGAAAATTGTACGCGGCCCACTTTGCGCAGGATTCCCGTGTTAAATACTTTATTAATTCGCGGAAGATTTTTGAAGAAAAAATCGAAGCCTCCCCCGATATTTATCAAACATTAACACTGGCTGAATTTAGCCCGAAAATGAATGCGCTAACTGTGCCCAATGGCAGTGCCGACCTGGTCTTGACCTTTCGTAATGTGCACAATTGGTTGCGCAGTATTAATGAAGCGGAGGCTTTCGCACTGTTCTTCAAGGCCTTAAAGCCTGGCGGTATTCTCGGTGTGGTTGAGCACAGAGCTAAACCGAACACCGACTGGGAAACAATGAAGACAAGCGGTTATATGACGGAAGACTACGTTATTGCCCTGGCTAAAAAGGCCGGTTTTGTACTCGACGCAAAGAGTGAGGTTAACGCCAATCAAAAAGACAGTGCGGATCATCCTAAGGGTGTCTGGACCTTGCCGCCGACTCTGCGCATGAAAGATAAGGATCGTGCCAAATATCTGGCCATTGGAGAGAGTGATCGCATGACCCTGCGCTTTAAAAAACCAGATTTAACGACTACTCAGTCGGTTGGCCAATGATTGAGGTTCCGGCTTCGTCTCTGGCTGCTGAAACCCTGCGCGCTATTATCGAGAGCTTTATTGTGCGTGAGGGCACTGACTACGGCGATGCCGAGTACAGCCTGGACAACAAGGTGGATCAAGTTAGACGACAGCTTGATCGAGGGGAGGTGTTGTTGATGTGGGATGAGGCGCTCGAGAGTTGCAACCTGATTACCAAAGCCCAGTGGCAGCGCTATTTAGCAGAGACTGACAGCGAGTAATTGCTTCAAGCTCCTGTCAGCACATGTCCCCGTAGAGCATTTTATGATCGGATGAATCATGGTAGTGAAAGATGCTGTTTTTTTACCTTCAACCCTTAGCTTATTCCTTAGGTTTGGATAATGTGAAAGCCATGAAATGCTCAGATAAAAACGTATTGCCATAGATGTTTAAGTGATCCTCATCTTTGTAGAGTAGCTTTCCAGAACTATTAATAAAGTGCTTGTTTAAAGGACTCGGTGTATAAGTGCGCCATTTTTTTGTATCTGCAAAGTGTTCGAGCAGTGCGCTGCTTGAACCCACACTTATAGTATTGATCTCATCAATGCAGTTTTTATCTATTTTATAGAGGGGGCTTATCAGTGCAGCAAGGCGACTATTTTTGTTGAAAAGGCAGTCATTAGGGTTTTGGTTTAATAGGGGTATTTGCAGTAGCAGAGTAACCTTGTGGCCTTTTAGCTTGGGATTGACAATTTTGTCCAGGCCGCGGCCATGACTTACGCCATAATTGCTAGATACTTGATCAGCTTTTATGGCGAGGAAAACATGCTTCTTTGTTTTACTGAGTACTTGAGTGAACGTCTGCTTTTTCTCTCTACAGACAGTCGAATCTTCTTGTTTTATATTTTGGTTAATTCGCAGCCACGTTGGGCAGCCACCCTGGGTTATGATTTTCACGCGATAGTCATAGGCTTTCGCCCAATTTAGAATCAGGGACGCGTAGTGTGCTCCGTGAGAATCACCTGCAAGTAAAATGTCGTAGCTCCCATCGGTGTAGGGCGTACAGGTTTGTTTGAATGATTCCTTGCAGAGCTTTTTGGTATTAATAGCCATCGACTCATTGAGGTCATAGGCATGGCTGGAGCGAGACGGGTGGTAATCGTAGTGTTTTAGTACGTTGCTGATGGCTGCGCCACTGATAATGAAGCAGAGGCTGGCAATGATAACGCTACGCTTACTGGCTTTAATTTTAAGGAAAGGTTGCTCAACAAACTTGTACGTTAATGCGGCAAGCAAGAAGCATGCGAGAGTAATAATAATTATTGAGAGCGATGATAAGGCCCCGCCGGTGAGCGTTTTAGTGAACGAAATAAGAGGCCAGTGCCAAAGGTAGAGAGAGTAAGAGTAGAGTCCGATGATGAGGGTGGGCCGACTGCTGAGCAGGCGGTGGCCTAGTCCTGTGTGCAGGTTGGCACTGTGGATAAACAGGGCTGCAGCGGCAACGGGAAGCAGGGCTTTTAAGCCGGGAAAATCTCGTTCAGCATAGCTGAGCATGCACCCAAGCATCACCAAAAGTGCAATGATTGATGCCATATCAGCGGATCTTTTTTGCCTGATTTCAGGTAACTTACCAAAAGCGAGTAAGCCGCCCAGTAACAGTTCCCAGCCCCGAGAATAGACCATGTAATAGGATTGCTTGGCATCCAGGGACAACAGTATTTGGCTGGCGATTAGACTGCTGACCAGTGCCAGCAGGTAAAGTAAGGGCCTGAGCGTTTGCGGAAGCCATTTGTAGCTGAGTGCCAGAAGCAGTGGCCAAAGCAGATAAAACTGTTCTTCGACACCGAGTGACCAGGTGTGTAATAGGGGTGAAGGCGATAAACCCTGTGCGAAATAATCAACTTCCTGCGAAAAGTGGACATTGCCAAATTGTAGGAAGACATAACGTAGCGCTTTGAAAAAACTCTTATAGTCATCGGGGGGCAGGCTGATATAGGCAAAAAGGCTACACAATATGAGTACGGTAAACAGCGCCGGAAATATTCGTTTGGCACGGCGCGCATAGAAGGCGGAGAAACTAAACTCTTTTCTTCTTAGCTCCTTGCTGATGATGCTGGTGATTAAAAATCCGGAAATAACAAAAAAAATATCGACACCAATAAAACCACCGGGAAGCCAGGCAGGATTAAGGTGGAAGATAAGGACAGAAACAACCGCGAGAGCCCTTAGGCCATCTATTTCTGGACGGTAAGCAGGATGCATAGTTTTGGTACGGCTGGGGTGAATGATTACTGTTGCTTGGTTTTAGTTACTTTGTACTGAGGTTCTTTCGGATCGATTGTAGCACTTGAATAGCGGGCGCGGTGAGCCGAGCCGGTTTGATTCGCTTTGTGGCTCCCTGGTCTATTCGGTATGCCCTTTGTGTGGAACTCGCCTTAAACAAGAAGACGGGTCGCGATAAGTACTGGCGCTTGAAATATGAGGATTCGCCCCGATCTAAGGCCTGTCAGTATTTTTTTGCTGTTATCGACCCCCATTAGAAATGACCAAACAGGAGACCTGCATGTCCGCCACTCAGCAAGCCGAAACTATGGGCTTTCAAACAGAAGCCAAGCAACTACTGCATTTGATGATTCACTCCCTCTACAGCAATAAGGATATTTTCCTTCGAGAGCTGATTTCCAACGCCTCCGATGCCTGCGACAAGCTGCGCTTTGAAGGCCTGCAGCAGCCCGAGCTACTGGAGGGTGGTGATGAGTTGGTGGTCAAGATAGAGCTCGATGCCGAGGCCAATACGGTCACCATTACCGACAATGGCATTGGCATGAGCCGCGACAATATTATTGCTCACCTGGGCACCATCGCCCGTTCCGGCACCGCTGAGTTTTGCAATGCCCTGAGTGGCGATGAGAAGAAAGACTCTCAGTTGATTGGTCAGTTCGGCGTGGGTTTCTACTCCGGCTTCCTGGTGGCTGACAAGCTAGTGGTTGAATCTCGCGCTGCCGGAGAGGCTGCCGATCAGGCCGTGCGCTGGAGCTGTGACGGCGAAGCCGAGTTCACCGTCGAAAACATTGAGCAGGCCGAACGCGGCACCAAAGTCATCCTGCACCTTAAAGACGATGCCGGTGAATACGCCAACGACTGGCGCCTGCGCAGTCTGGTGAAGAAGTATTCCGACCACATTGCCGTACCGGTTGAAATGCTCAAGCCGACGCCACCGCCAGCGGAAGATGAAAGCGAAGAAGATATTGTCGATGTACCGGAATTTGAGCGCGTCAATGCCGCCACGGCAATGTGGACGCGCCCGCGCAGTGAACTCAGCGAAGAGGACTACATCGAGTTCTACAAGCATGTCTCACACGATTTTCAAGACCCCATGACCTGGAGTCACAACCGGGTTGAGGGCAAGTTCGATTACACCAGCCTGATCTACATTCCCAGCCACGCCCCCTTCGATCTCTATAATCGCGATGGCGCCAAGGGTCTTAAACTCTATATTCAACGCACCTTTATCATGGATGACGCCGAGCAGTTTCTGCCGATGTTCCTGCGCTTTATCAAGGGCGTGGTCGACTGCTCCGACTTGCCACTCAATGTCTCACGAGAAATTCTTCAGGACAGCCCCGCTGTCGATAGCATTCGCTCGGCGTTGACCAAGCGGGTTCTCGACCAGCTGATAAAAATGGCCAAAGAACAGCCCGAGGATTACAAGAAAATTTGGGAAGCCTTTGGTTCCGTATTGAAAGAAGGCCCGGCCGAAGATTTCGCCAACAAAGAAAAGATTGCCGGCCTGCTGCGTTTCGCCAGTACCCGTGAAGGCGATGAGCTGGTTTCACTGGCCGATTACGTCGCGAAGATGAAAACTGGCCAGGATAAGGTCTACTACCTGATCGCCGAAACCGATGTCGCCGCGAAAAATAGTTCCTACCTGGAAATCTTCCGCAAGCAGGGTATTGAGGTCTTGCTGCTGAGCGAGCGGGTCGACGAGTGGACCATGTCCAGCCTGCAAGAGTTTGATGGCAAGCCACTGCAGGATATTAGTCGTGGCGAGCTCGACCTGGGTGAACTCGGTGAAAGCAAGGAAGAGGCTGAAAAAGAAGCCACCGCCATCAGTGACGATCTGCTGGGGCGAATTAAAACCGCATTAGCCGATCAGGTCGACGATGTACGCTCGACCACGCGTCTCACCGAGTCCCCCGCCTGTTTAGTACTGGGCGAGGGCGATGTGGGCCCGCAAATGCGTAAAATCCTCGAGGCCGCTGGCCAGCCCGTGCCCGCCACCAAGCCGGTGCTCGAAATTAACCCCGATCATCAGCTGCTTGCGCGACTGCAGGATGAGCAGGACAATGACAAGGTCGACGATTTGGTCGGCGTGATGTTTGACCAAGCGGTACTTTCCGCCGGTGAGCAGCTTGAAAACCCCGCGTTGTTTGTACAGCGTCTGAATCGTTTGTTGTTCAGTTAAGTTAAAGCGACGGCGTTAAATCTACGCTAAGTTGTACTGGCACAGGGATGTGCTAGTACAACTTGTTTTGGGGGAGATAGAAGCTCTTTTTTAGGTAAAAAATTTCTGGAAAAATAGTGAAAAACAAAAAAATCACCGTGCTCGGTGGTGGCAGTTTTGGTACGGCGATTGCCAATATGGTGGCCAGCAATGGCTACCCGGTAACCCTGTGGATGCGCGATGCAGAAAACGCCCGCCATTGTATGGACGCCGGCGAGAATACACCTTATTTGCCGGGCTATAAGCTCGAGCCAAACCTGCAGGTGAGCGCCGACATCGAGGCTGCCCTGGCAGGGGCCGAGGTGGTTTTTTTCTCGATCCCCAGCAAGGCCTTTCGCGGTGTCTGCCAGCAGGTGGCCGGGCTGATTCCATCACAAACCATGGTGGTGAGTACAGTTAAGGGCATTGAGGGTGAGAGCTTTAAATTAATGAGCGAGATCTTGGCCGAGGAGCTCGATAGCCCGCGCATCGGTGTGATCAGTGGCCCCAACCTAGCTCAGGAAGTGGCCGCTCGGGAAATCACCGCGACGGTGATTGCCAGTGATGATCCACAGGTCTGCCAAACAGTACAGGCGGTTCTGCAGACGGCCTTCTTTCGGGTCTACGCCAATAGCGACCGCTACGGGGTCGAATTGGCCGGAGCCTTAAAAAACATTTACGCCATTGCCGCCGGCATGGCCGCGTCTCTGCAGGTGGGGCAAAACACCGTGGGTGTATTGATCACCCGCAGTCTGGCAGAAATGACCCGCTTTGCGGCTCACCTCGGTGCCGACCCGATGACCTTTCTCGGCTTGAGTGGAGTGGGTGATTTGTTCGTGACCTGTGCCTCAGAGTTGAGCCGCAATTACCGCATTGGCTATGCTTTGGGTGAAGGCAAGAGCCTTGAGCAGGCCATCATTGATGTAGGGCAGGTGGCGGAAGGTGTTAACACCACGCGCATCGTCAAAGAAAAAGCCGAGCAGCTGGGCATTAATATGCCGCTGGCGAGTGGTCTCTACGATGTGATGTTTAAAGGCGGCTCATTGCCTCGGGTACTTCTGAGAGTGATGCTGTCTGAGCAGTCTGATGATGTTGAATTCAGGGTTAACAGCTAGGGATTCATCGTCCGTTAAAGTTTAGAGTCTTGTTTATTAAGCGTTGAATACAGAGGTCATTATGGATTTGTTCTTTCTTCGCCATGGCGAAGCTGAACCCCGCGCCGCCAGTGATGCGGAGCGCCAGCTGACACCCGCTGGTGAAAGCGATGTGCTAGGGGTCATTGAATCCCGTCGAGCTGAGCTGGCTGCAGTTGAGCTCATTGTTACCAGCCCTTACAAGCGGGCATTGCAAACCGCAAAAATTGCCGCCCAAGCTCTGGGCTTTGATCAGGAGCTACTGGTTACCGAGCAGCTCGAGCCGGGCGGAGAGCCGCAGGCTTTATTCCACTTTATCGACGTCCTCGATGCTAAGTCCATATTGTTGGTGACACACCAGCCACTGGTGGGCGATGTACTGAGTCTGCTCAGCGGTGATAATATCTGGCTGGCCATGGGCACGGCAAATTTGGTGGCTCTGCAGACTGAAGCGCCAGTGCCGGGTTTTGCCGATGTTCGCTGGGCACAGACTCCCGCCTGAGGCTATTTCTCGGCACGCCCTCAGTTGATACTAGTAATGATAACCAACGAAAACTTCAGCTAATGACTTCAACAAACGCACCTCTTTTAAACAAGGCTATCGAACACCGTTTTGATAATCACGGCATCAGCCTGGCGGCTGTGGAGTGGGGTGATCCCGATGGCCTGCCGGTCATCGCTCTGCACGGTTGGCTCGATAACGCCGCTAGTTTTGCGCCCCTGGCTGCAAGGCTGGAGGGGGTACGTTTGATTGCCCTCGATCTTGCCGGCCACGGCTTAAGCGATCATCGCTCCCTAGATAACACCTACAATATCTGGCAGGACGTGGCCGACGTTTACGCGGTGGTAGAGCAGTTGGGCTTGACGACATTTGCCCTGCTCGGCCACTCGCGAGGGGCAATGGTTGCCACTCTGACGACAGGCACTTATCCAGAACGCGTCAGCCACCTCGGCTTAATCGACAGCTTCGTGCCTCAGGCTAAAGGCGAGACTGAGTTGCCGGAGCAGTTGGCGCTGTCTATCGCAGACAAGCACCTGCGCTTACGGCGCGAGCCTCGTGTTTATGTCACACGCGATGAAGCTATCGCCTCGCGTACCCGTCGGGGTGAAACGCCATTGTCGCTGGCATCGGCCAATCTTATTGCCGAGCGAGGTTTGCGGCGTGAAGGGGAGGGTTTTCGCTGGCGTGCCGATGAGAAGCTAAAGGTGGCTTCAGAGGTCAAGTTAACGCGCGCCATTGTCCAGGCTTTTGTAGAGCGCATGCAATGCCCGAGTTTACTGTTGCTCTCCGACCCGCAACGAATGGAACGCTTTTACGGTATGGAGCAGTATGCGCCGGGGCTTGTCGTTGAAATCATCGAAGGGACTCACCATTTTCATATGGAAGAAACCGTCGTTGCCACCGCCCAGTGCTTGAATCACTTTTATCGGTCAGACGCGTGACTAAACCCATCGCCACACCCTGCATCGGCATTTGCTCATCGGGCATGGGTGATGATGTGTGCCGAGGCTGCCATCGCTTTGCCCACGAGGTCGTCAACTGGAACGGCTATCGCGAAGAGCAGCGCGTTGTGGTATTTGAAAGGCTGGATTCACTATTGATTCAGATTCTTAATAACAAAATACAGCTTGTTGATATTAGTTTATTAAATGCAAAATTGACGGCGGCAAGCATCGCTTTTCGACAACAGAGTGACCCCCATTGCTGGGTTTATGCCCTGTTGAAAAAGACTCGTGGCGCAGGCCTTGATACAACGGACTGGGGCTTTCGCCTGTTAACTAGTTATGTGGATATAGCGTTGCCGAGTTTCTATGAAGAGCTTGAAAGGGAGCTCTATCGACTCTCCCAAGCCCACTATCAGCGCTATGTTGCGCCGGGTATAGTGGCGATAAGTAAGCATTCAAATAACTAGAAAATTTTCTGGAGAAAATATTATGTTTAAACTTTATGGTTTTCCTGTGAGCAACTACTACAACATGGTCAAGCTGACTTTATTGGAAAAAGGTTTTGAGTTTGAAGAGGTCATCACCCTGCCGAGTCAGGAAGATGACTTTCTCAGTAAAAGCCCTATGGGCAAAGTCCCCTGCCTGGAAGTTAAAGAGGGGCCGCTGAGTGAAACCAATGTGATCTTTGATTTTCTCGAGGACTTGTCACCAGATGTTCCGCTTTATCCCGAAGATCCCTATCAGCGCGCCAAGGTGAGAGAGCTGAGTAAATCTATCGAGCTTTATCTGGAGCTGGTGGTTCGGCAGTTATTCGGCATTGCTTTGTTCGGTGCTCCGGCTGACGAACAGCTAAACGCGAAGGTTAACGAGCAGCTTGATAAAGGCGTGGCCGCACTGAATCGCATCCTGATTTTCTCACCTTTTGCTGCCGGTGAGGTAATGACCTACGCCGACTTTATGCTCTATTACAGCGTTACCCTGGGCAATATGGCGACGAAAAAGGCATTGGGTCGCGACCTGTGTGACGACCTGCCAGGCCTTGCTGGCTGGCTAACGTTGATGGATGGCAATCCACTGGTGCAAAAGGTCAATGCCGACCGTGATGAGGCGCTGAAAGGGATGATGGCTAAATGACACTTTGCACTGAAACGGGGGTGAGCGCTTCTTGAGTGATCTCGATGAAATTGCGGCCTTTCTACCCTGTGTGACACCCGATGCCTGGATAGAGGCCGCGTTACAAAACCAAAATATTCTGCTGATTGATCACGCCAACTGCGAGAAAAAAGCCGCTAGCACCGCCCTCAATTTAATGTTCCGCTACATTGAGCACTATCAACTGCTACACAAAATGTCGCGCCTGGCCCGTGAAGAGTTGCGCCATTTTGAGCAAGTGATCGCCTTGATGGAAAAGCGCGATATTGTCTACGAGTCCTTGCCTGCGGCTAATTATGCCGGTGAGCTGCGCAAACTGGTGTCGACCTGGGAGCCGATGCGACTGATCGATATATTGGTGGCCGGTGCCTTGATAGAAGCGCGCTCCTGCGAGCGCTTTGCCAAGCTGGCCCCCCATTTGGATGAAGAGCTGTCGGCGTTTTATCTCTCTCTGTTGAAATCAGAAGCGCGCCACTTTAAAGACTACCTGACCTTGGCCCGCGAGGTCGCCGCTGCCCACAGCAAGCCCATTGACGTTGACGAGCGCATTGCAGTTTTTTCTGCAAAGGAAAAACAGCTGATTGAAGAGCCTTGTGATGAATTTCGCTTTCACTCCGGGCCGCCGCTAACTTAGTTTTTATTGGCTAGCGTTATGCCGTTTTTAAATATCAAACGATGAAAGCTTCAGCTCCTCTTCATTTGCGCTAACAACCCAACCTTTACTCCCCCAGTCCCCAAGCACAATCCGCCGCGCCGCCGTGCCGTCATCGAGCACCAGCTCGTGGCAGCAGGGTCGATGGGTGTGGCCGTGAATCATGGTCGCTACGCCGTATTCAGCCATCAATGCCGTCACGCTGGCGGGGGTGACATCCATAATACTGGCGCTTTTATTACTGTTAGCCGCCATGCTTCTCTCGCGTCCCTTAATGCCGATATTCTGGCGGGTTTTTAGGGGCAGGCGGCGCATCAAGCTGAGTAGCAAGGGGTTGCGAATACGGCGGCGAAACTTCTGGTAGGCGACATCATCCGTGCACAGGGTATCGCCGTGCAGTATCAGCGCTTGTTCGTTGCCGAGTGATACCAGGGCGTGATCTTGTAGCAGGATGGCACCGGTCTCTTGGGCAAAGCGTTTGCCAATGGCGAAGTCGCGATTGCCGTGGAGGAAATATAAGCGGGTGCCACCGTCGGTGAGGGCGCGCAGGGCGCGAATGACCTGTCGAGAGAGCGCGGCGGGGTCGTCATCGCCAATCCAGGCTTCAAACAGGTCGCCGAGAATATACAGCGCCTCGGCCTCGGCGGCAGAGCTTTGTAAAAATTGGAAAAAGGCCGCGTTAATTTCGGGCCGTTCGGCACACAGGTGGAGATCGGAAATAAAGAGGATGGTCAAAGGGGAAGACGCTCGATCAACATATAACGATCTTCCCCGTTCACGTTATAGCGCCGCGTAGGCCTCGGAGATCGAGGTGCTCTCAATGACGATGGTCTCTGTCGGTACGTCTTGATGGGGGCCTTTGTTGCCGGTGGCCACGGCCTTGATTTTGTCGACAATGTCCATGCCATCAACGACTTTACCGAAGACTGCATAGCCCCAGCCCTGGTCGGTGGGAGCGGTGTGGTTGAGGAAGTGGTTGTCGGCAATGTTGATAAAGAACTGTGACGAGGCGGAGTCGGGAACCATGGTGCGGGCCATCGCCAAGGTGCCGCTGTCGTTGCTGAGGCCGTTGTCGGCTTCGTTTTTGATGGACTCGCGCGTGCTCTTCTCGCTCATATCTTCGTTCATGCCGCCGCCCTGAATCATAAAGCCGGGGATCACGCGGTGAAAGATAGTGCCGGCATAGAACTCATCGCGGCAGTACTGCAGGAAGTTGGCGGCACTGATGGGCGCCTTGTCAAAATCCAGTTCAATGGCAATGTCGCCGTGGTTGGTGTGAAGAGTAATCATAATAGGGCCTGCACTGGTGAGTGGGACTGCTGGTGGGGTGGGAACTACCTAGGATGGGGATGATAAGGGCTTTGCCGGAAGATTGGAATAATCGGTTTATCAAAGCTAGCTCAGACCGTTATAATTCGCGCCTGATTTTGCTCGGCGATGGCCTAGTGACACATTGTTAAAGGCGTTAGCATGTACAAAAGAACCCTAGTCTTAACGCTTATTTTCTTATCTGTGGCGCTATTGTCCCTCGTGGCCATACAGGTCCTAGTGTTTTTTGCCATTCTGGGCCTAGGGCTGTGTGCTTACGCGATGTACAAGGGTAAGCCGCGCGATAGTTTTACCTTACTGTCGGGCCTGGTGGTTTTAAGCACACCGCTGGCGATGTTTTTATTGGGCTTGGCCGTCAAAGCATGGCTGCTCAGCTTCTCCACAGAAACATTATGACGGCGGCCGATATTGTTTGCGGCCGAACCTGTAAATGACCCGCTGTCCTGACACTTGGCCGCGATAATATTCACTTTACCTACTAACTGAAGACTGACAATGGATGATTCTAGCCCCACCGACAAGCCGCTCAACTTTATACAGCAAGTCATAAAGAGTGATCTGCAATCTTCTGTCAGTAAAGAAGTGGTGACGCGCTTTCCACCCGAGCCCAATGGTTATTTACACATTGGTCACGCCAAGGCGATTTGCGTCAATTTTGGTCTCGCCGCCGAGTTCGACGGTATATGTCGCCTGCGCTTTGACGACACCAATCCGGACAAAGAAAGCGATGAGTTCGTGCAGGCGATTATTGCAGACGTGCGCTGGCTGGGCTTTCAGTGGCAGGGTGAGGTGCGCTTTGCCTCCGACTATTTCGGCCAGCTCTACGAGTGGGCGGTGGCGCTGGTCAATGCGGGCAAGGCCTATATCTGTGAGCTGACACCGGAGCAAACTCGGGAATACCGTGGCTCGCTGACCGAACCCGGTAAAAACAGCCCCTACCGTGATCGCCCCGCCAGCGAGAGTCTCGCGTTGTTAGCGCAAATGCGCACCGGCGCTATTGCCGAGGGCCTGATGACCCTGCGCGCCAAAATTGATATGACGGCGCCGAATATCAATCTGCGTGACCCCGTCTTATACCGTGTTAAACGCGTACCTCATCACCGCACCGGTAGTGAGTGGAACATCTACCCCTCCTACGATTTCGCCCACGGTCAGGAGGACGCCATTGAGGGCGTTAGTCACTCCATTTGCACCCTCGAGTTTGCCGACCATCGGCCCCTGTACGAGTGGTTTATTGACAACCTGCCCGTGCCCGCCAAACCTCGGCAGTTTGAGTTCGGTCGCCTGAATTTAAATTACACCGTGACCAGCAAGCGCAAATTGCGTCAATTGGTTGAAGAGAATATTGTCGATGGCTGGGACGACCCGCGCATGCCGACCCTATCGGGCCTGCGCCGTCGCGGCGTCACCTCGGTGGCGGTGCGTGAATTTTGTGACAGCCTGGCTGTGTCGAAAACCGACGGCACCGTCGACATGGCCCAGCTCGACCACTTTATTCGCCACGACCTCAACGACAATGCGCCACGCGCGATGTGCGTACTCAAGCCCTTAAAGGTGACCTTGACCACTTGGCAAGAGGGCGAGGTCGAAACGTTGACGGCTCCTTGCCACCCCAATCGCGAAGAGCTGGGCGAGCGCGCGCTGCCCTTTGGCCGCACGCTGTACATTGACCGCGCCGACTTTAGCGACGACACCACGCTATCGCGCAAGAAGTTTAAGCGCCTGGTGCTCGGCCAGTTTGTGCGCCTGCGTGGCGCCTATGTGATTAAAGCCGATGGTGTGGTGACGGATGAAGCGGGCGAGATTGTCGAAATCATCGCCAGCATCGTACCCGGCACCGTCGGTGAAAATCCGCCCGAGGGCATGAAGCCCCGTGGTGTGATTCACTGGGTCAGTGCCGAGCACAGTATCGACTGCGAAGTGCGTCTCTACGACCGCCTGTTCAGCGAGGCCGACCCCGATGGCGGCGGCAAAAACTTCCTCGACAGTGTGAACCCACATTCTTTGGAGATATTACAAGGCTGCAAGGCCGAGCAGAGTCTGGCCAGTGCCACCCCGCAGGAGCACTATCAGTTTGAGCGCGAGGGTTATTTCTGTCTCGACAGTCGTTGCGCCAGTGCCGACAAGCCGGTGTTTAACCGCACCATTGGCCTGCGTGATAATTGGCAACAGAAGAAATAGTTTATTGGTACGTTTTATTTTAATGCGATTTATTTTCAGTGAAGCAACGGTGAGAGAAAAGTAACAATGGCCCTACAGCTGTACAACACATTGACGCGCAATAAAGACCTGTTTAAGCCGCTTAAGCCCGGCAAGATCGACCTCTACGTTTGCGGTATTACCGTCTATGACTACTGCCACATTGGCCACGCCCGCGTACTGGTGGCCTTTGACGCCATTACCCGCTACCTGCGCTCGCAGGGCTGGGACGTGAACTACGTGCGCAATATCACCGATATTGACGACAAAATTCTGCGCCGTGCCGATGAAAACAAAGAGCTGTACACCGACCTCACCCAGCGCATGATAGACGCGATGCACGAGGACGAGCGCGCCCTGGGTATTTTAGCGCCCACCCTAGAACCCCGCGCCACCGCCCATATGGACGATATTCTCGACATGGTGCAAACCCTGGTCGACAACCACTATGCCTATCGGACCGACAATGGCGACGTTTACTACCGGGTCAAGCGCTTCCCCGGTTACGGCAAGTTAAGTAATAAAAACCCCGACGAATTACTCTCCGGTGCCCGGGTTGAAGTTGCGGATGTCAAAGAGGACCCCCGCGACTTTGCCCTATGGAAGGCCGCCGATGAAAGTGAAGCGGGTTGGCCCTCACCCTGGGGCTACGGTCGCCCCGGCTGGCACATCGAGTGCTCGGCGATGTCGACCTGCCTGCTCGGCGACACCTTCGACATTCACGGCGGCGGCCCCGATTTACCCTTTCCCCACCACGAAAATGAAATCGCCCAGAGCGAAGCGGCCACCGGTAAGCACTTTGTGAATTACTGGATGCACGCCGGCGCGGTGCGGGTCGACAATGAAAAAATGTCGAAGTCGCTGAATAATTTTTTCACCATTCGCGAGGTGCTAAAAAAATACCACCCTGAGGTGGTGCGCTACTTTTTATTATCGAGCCACTACCGCAGCCCGATTAACTACTCCGAAGACAATTTGATAGAAGCGCGACAGGGCCTGGAGCGCTTTTACTTCGCCCTGCAAAACTTTGCCGACGTCGCGCCGACACCACTGGTCGATCTTGTCGGTAGTGCCTACTACCAGCGCTTTGTTGCGGCCATGGATGACGACTTTAATACCCGCGAAGCCTTCTCGGCGATGTACGACCTGGTTCGCGAGCTGAATACCACCGCCCGTGAAGATCAGGGTAAAGCAAAGGCAATGGCCGGGGAGTTAAAAGCCCTGGGTGAAATCCTCGGTGTGCTACAAACTGATCCAGAGGCTTTCCTAAAAGGTTCAGCACAAGATAATGGCGGTTTATCTGATGCTGATATTGATGCCCTGATTACTGAACGGGAAGCAGCGAAGCTCAATAAAAATTACGCTCGGGCCGATGAAGTGCGTGAGGCGTTGAAAGAGCAGAATATAGTGCTTGAAGATTCCCGTGAAGGAACCCGTTGGCGGCGCATGTAGCCCTGTTGCCAGGCCATTAGTCTAATGGCCTGGGGTTCAACACTGGTTTGGTATTTTAGAGCAGGCATGTATATGTTACAAAATCAGCTGTAAACCCCTATGGTTACTTCTGTTCCTTTGGCTAGAGAGGTTTTTCGAGTCATTGGGATAAGCTCCCCTTTTAGACGCATCGCACCAACCTGCATAATGGTTTCGCTGACTTTTTTTGAATGAGGTCGTGCGGCGATGACATCAAACCACTGTTTTATTTTAGGGTGCTTTTGCCAATCTTCGGCGATGAGAATGGCCCCCGCGACGTGGGAAACTAATTCGTGGAAGGCGAGTAAATCTGGGAAGCTAATATCATCTCCGCAAAGGTATCTGTTTTGACTAAGCCATGTTTCCAGATACGCCATTGAATCATAAAGGGTGTGCTTCCCTTTTGCGATTTCCTGTGAAAAATCCTGGTTGCCCCAAATGCATTCAGCAAAATGGGTATAAAAAAATGCGCCGGCCCCGCGACGAAGGAAAGATGCGTGCCAGTGGCAATACTGTTGGATAGTGGCTCGTTGCTGAGCCGTGTCTCCGAACCAGTTGCTTGGGGCTTCGAACTTTTCATTTAAGTAGAATGCGATGGCAGGGCTCTCCCATACGACGAAATCGCCATCACGCAGAATTGGTACTTGCCCTGTCGGGTTATATTTATCCTTGAAGCTTTGTTGTTCATTGTCCCCGTCCATTAAATTGACAATCTCTTCTTCGAATGAAATCCCAACTTCAAACAAGAATTGTTGAACAGCCCTGCATGGCTGAGATGTGGGATGATGAAGAAGTCGGATGGTTGAATTCATAAAAATATTCTCAGTTTATTTAACGGGATTGATTCTTATATTTATCAGTACTGCACAAGTGTAGACAATCATGTGTGAAACCCCTCTTTTATACGACATCGCAAAAGGTCGTCATTCCGGACTAGGACAATAATTATTGGCATTGTTTCCAGTTGGCCATTGGCTTCCTGGTAGATTGAGACGGATATTTATTGAGTCCTGTTGACGCTTCAATAAAATATCGGTATGTTGCGCGCTCTTGGGGTAACCAATCTTTTAACCTGGTTCGCTCCATCAGGCAGGGGAGCGTAATCAGCGCTCGCTGGTCATCTACAGAGAAGACCGTGTTTATCCACACGATCTTGCGGCAGTCCAAACCTCGCATTGCGGTGACTGCGGTTGTTATTGCAAACCTACTGTAATGTCACAGCGATAGTGCTTCGTCCTCCTGAATAATTGTTGTTATTTTGTTTGAGGGTTTGCGTTGTGGAACTACTTTCCGGTGGTGATATTCTTATTCGGGCATTGAGTGATGCCAAAGTGAAGCACTTGTGGGGTTACCCCGGTGGTGCGGCGCTGCACATTTACGATGCTATTTTCCGTCAAGACAAACTCGATCATATTCTTATGCGTCACGAGCAGGCTGCCGTGCACGCGGCGGATGCCTATGCGCGTGCCACGGGTGAGGTGGGTGCAGCGCTGGTGACTTCTGGTCCCGGTGCAACCAATGCCATTACTGGTATTGCCACGGCGTATATGGATTCCATCCCCATGGTGGTGATTTCGGCACAGGTGCCCCAGGAAAAAATTGGTGAGGACGCCTTCCAGGAAATTGACATGATTGGTGTTAGCCGCCCAACGGTAAAGCACAGCTATATGGTCAAGCGCCCGGAAGATATTGCCGAAACCGTCGCCAAGGCTTTTTATATTGCCAGCACTGGGCGACCCGGCCCGGTGGTTGTTGATGTGCCTAAAGATGTCACCGACCCGAACAATAAAGTGCCTTATAAATTCCCCGAAACGGTCAAATTGCGCTCTTATCAGCCAACGACACGAGGCCATTCTGGGCAGATTAAACGCGCCGTTAATTTACTGATGTCGGCCAAGCGGCCGGTTATTTACAGTGGCGGCGGCGTGGTACTGGGTAATGCCTCAGAGCAGTTGAGAGCCCTCGCACGCCAATTGAATTACCCCGTAACCAATACGCTGATGGGACTTGGTGCTTTCCCTGGCACGGACCGTCAGTTTGTCGG
Source organism: Candidatus Reddybacter sp. (assembly GCA_041277045.1). Taxonomy (GTDB): domain Bacteria; phylum Pseudomonadota; class Gammaproteobacteria; order Pseudomonadales; family Porticoccaceae; genus Reddybacter. The sequence continues at coordinate 366,699 of JBGFSY010000004.1, forward strand.
CATGCTGGGCATGCACGGTACATTTGAAGCGAATACAGCAATGCACCATGCCGATGTTATTTTGGCCGTGGGTGCACGTTTTGATGATCGTGTTACCAATGCCACTGACCGCTTTTGTCCCTCGGCAAAAATCATTCATATTGATGTCGATCCCTCGTCCATCGCTAAAACTGTGCGTGTCGACATCCCCATCGTTGGCCCCTGCGATGTGGTGCTCAGCGATATGCTCGATCAAATTCAGCAGGGTGATTTGCAAACCGACGAGTCTGCAATCGGTGAATGGTGGCAGCAGATTGACGAATGGCGCAATCGCCACGGCATTTATACGCAGTCGCGTTACGAGCCTAGTGAGGGCGAAAACATCAAGCCTCAGGACGTGATTAAGACTTTATATAAAGTCACTAAGGGTGAGGCGCTAGTAACTTCCGATGTGGGTCAGCATCAAATGTTTGCTGCGCAATACTATTTATTCGACAAGCCACGACAGTGGTTTAACTCTGGTGGGCTCGGCACCATGGGCTTTGGTTTGCCGGCGGCCATGGGCGTGCAAATGGCCTATCCCGATGCCAATGTTGTCTGTGTGACGGGTGAGGGCAGTATCCAAATGTGTATTCAGGAGCTCGCCGCCTGTACCCAGCATCAACTGCCGGTGAAAATTATCATCCTCAATAATCAAGCCCTAGGCATGGTTAAGCAGTGGCAGGATATGCAGTACGGCAGTCGTTATTCCCATGTGCTTTATGAGGATTCACTGCCCGATTTTGTCAAACTGGCGGAAGCTTATGGCCATGTTGGTATGAAAGTGACGCACTACGACCAACTCGAAAGCAGCATGGAAGAATGTTTCGCGATGAAAGATCGCGTGGTGATTATGGACATTAGTGTCGACCACCACGAGCACGTTTACCCCATGCACGTCGCGCCAGGATCGATGCGCGATATGTGGTTAAGCAAAACGGAGCGTACATGATGAAACGTCTGATTTCCGTTTTACTTGAAAATGAGCCAGGTTCTCTGTCGCGAGTAGTGGGTTTGTTCTCTCAACGGGGCTACAATATCGACAGCTTGAGCGTAGCGCCAACTGAGGATACAACGCTCTCGCGTTTGACGTTGACCACGGTTGGCGATGACCACACCATTGAGCAAATCACCAAGCAGTTAAACAAGTTGATCGACGTGGTTAAAGTTATCGACTTGAGTGATGGTGTCCACATTGAGCGCGAATTAATGCTGCTTAAAGTGAAAGCGAGCGGTGCGGTGCGGGCTGAAATTAAGCGCTGTGTCGATATATTCCGCGGGCAAATCGTGGATGTTGGCCCAACGACTTATGTGGTTCAAATTATGGGTGAGAGTAGCAAGCTCGATGCCTTTATTGAAGCCCTGGGTGATGCGGCTATTCTCGAAGTGGTGCGCACCGGCGTTTGTGGTTTGATGCGAGGTGAGAAGTCTTTAAAGGTATAAGTTACAAGGTTGAACTGAGGCGCACTTTTATTTTTGGGTAAAGGGTTTTAAGTGAAGATTTTAGTGCTTTTCGATTTTATTAATCAGTATTTACGCAAGTGAAATGTACGAATCGTTCGTACGAACAATGAGGTGAAAAACATGCAGGTTTATTACGACAAAGATTGTGATCTTTCTATTATTCGCGGTAAAAAAGTGTCCATTATCGGCTACGGTTCACAGGGCCATGCCCACGCGCTGAATCTGCGTGACTCCGGTGTTGATAACGTCGTTGTCGGCTTGCGTAAAGGCTCTGCATCCTGGGCTAAAGCTGAAGGCGAAGGCCTGAAAGTGGCAGAAATTGCCGATGCCGTTAGCGGTGCCGACGTGGTGATGATTCTCACTCCGGATGAGCATCAAAAAGAAGTTTACTACACCGAGATCGAACCGAACCTGAAAGAGGGCGCTGCCCTGGCCTTTGCCCACGGTTTGAATATTCACTTCGAATTGATTGAGCCCCGCGCTGATCTCGACGTCATCATGATCGCACCTAAAGGCCCTGGCCACACGGTACGCGGCACTTATGTTGAAGGCGGCGGCGTACCGACATTGATCGCTGTATTCCAGAACGGCTCTAGCCAGGCGAAAGAAATCGCACTGTCTTATGCCTCAGCCAACGGTGGAGGTCGCTCGGGTATTATCGAAACTAACTTCCGCGAAGAAACTGAAACCGATCTCTTCGGTGAGCAAGCGGTACTGTGTGGCGGTGCAACAGCACTGGTACAGGCAGGCTTTGAAACACTGGTTGAAGCGGGTTATGCCCCAGAAATGGCTTACTTTGAGTGCCTGCACGAGCTCAAGCTGATCGTTGATTTGATGTACCAGGGCGGCATCGCCGACATGCGTTACTCAATCTCCAACACCGCTGAATACGGCGACTACAGCAGTGGCTCACGGGTTATTACCGACGAGACCAAAGCTGAGATGAAGCGCATCCTGACTGATATTCAGAACGGCAACTTCGTCAATGACTTCATCCTTGATAATCAGGCCGGCAACCCCAAGTTGAAAGCCCGTCGTCGAGCATCGGCTGAGCATCCCATCGAAGAAGTTGGCGCGAAACTGCGTGCCATGATGCCCTGGATCGGTCAGAACAAGCTGGTTGATAAGTCACGCAACTAGTTGAAAACGTCTGCAGTTAAGACTCTAGTCATTGGGTCTTACGCTGTTAGATGATTTTAATTAAGCGGCAAGCCCTGGCTTGCCGCTTTTTTATTGCCAAAAATGTATGATGGTGACGTAATTTTTACCTTGGTGGCCCGCTGACCGGGTCGCGATTTATGGGCAAGCTTTTGACTTTGGAGTGTGTGCGGACAATGTCTGATACTCAGGATTCAGCTAACGAAGAGACACAGGGCTCGGGTGGCTCAACAAGCCACGATAATGGCGAGGAGAGCTCTGTGACGGTACTCGTCAATGCCCTGCTTGAACCGGCAGAAGGCCTGGAGCAGGAAGAGGCCGATTTACACGCCCAGCGAAAGGCACCTCGTCATCGAGGCATTTATCTTCTGCCCAATATTGTCACCACCGTAGCCTTGTTTAGTGGTTTTTACGCCATTCTCGCCGCAATGGATGGCAAGTTTGAAGCGGCGGCCATCGCCATCTTTGTCGCCATGGTTTTTGATGGTCTCGATGGTCGTGTTGCGCGCATGACGAATACCCAGAGCGATTTTGGTGTTGAGTACGATAGCCTCTCCGACATGGTGTCCTTTGGTGTGGCGCCGGCAGTGGTGTGCTACAGCTGGATGTTGTCTGATTTGGGTAAAGTCGGCTGGGCCGCAGCCTTCCTTTATGTGTCCTGTGCCGCGCTACGTCTTGCCCGTTTTAATGTGGCGGTGGAATCGGCTGACTCGCGTTATTTTGTTGGCTTGGCCAGTCCCTCTGCGGCGGCCCTGATTGCTGGCATGGTCTGGGTCGGTCACGGTATTGAATCAAGCACCTCAATAGCCATTCTCGTCTTTTTGGTAATGGCCGGAGCGGGTTTGCTGATGGTGGTGAATTGCCGTTATCACAGTATGAAAGGCTTCGATTTTAAGGGGCATGTGCCCTTTGTGACATTTTTAGCCGTGGTGGTGGGCATGGTTATTGTGACGATTGATCCGCCCAGAGTATTGTTGTCGTTAGCTCTGGCCTATGCACTTTCAGGCCCACTGTTTTGGCTGTGGATTAAATTCTTTCGCAAAAGCGCTTAATATACAGGGTAAATTGTTCACAGTTTATAGGGGTTGTTATACGGACGGTTGGCGAGAACGGGCTTTTTAGCAAAGGGCTTGGCAGTCGTCTAAAAATTTGTTTGAATATAGCTTCTTATTTCGCCATTTGTTTTGAAGATAGGTGGCTCTGTAGCAAAGGCAACAATGATAGATAAACACGCTATAAACAACGGTTCTTCGCAAGGCTTGCAACAAGCTTCGCGTACCGCTGCCTGCCTGCTGCGCCTTCTCCTGCCCTGAGGGGCATCTACGATATACCTCATTTGTTTTGCATCCTTCTCTCTAAGAGAGGAAAATCCTTATTTATATTTTTGCCCGCTGTGTTGCGGGAGTTGATGGAGTATTGTCATGGGCAGTGAACGTTTAATTATTTTTGATACAACCTTGCGCGACGGTGAGCAAAGCCCCGGCGCCGCGATGACCAAAGAAGAAAAACTGCGTATTGCCAAGTCCCTGGAAAAGCTCGGTGTCGATGTGATCGAGGCGGGCTTTGCTATTTCAAGCGAGGGTGACTTCGCTGCGGTAAAGAGTATTGCCGACACCATTAAAGATTCCGCCGTTTGTAGTTTGGCGAGAACCACTCACGGCGATATTGAGCGCGCAGCTGAGGCCCTCAAAAATGCCGTGGCACCGCGTATCCACACCTTTATTGCCACCTCCCCTATTCACATGGAATTCAAGCTGCAGATGAATCCTGAAGAGGTTCTTCAGCAGGCCATTGGTGCGGTAAAGATAGCGCGTAACTTTGTCGATGACGTCGAGTTTTCCCTCGAAGACGGCAGCCGCACCGAGTTCGATTTTATGTGTAAGGTTGTCGAGTCGGTCATTGATGCTGGTGCCCGCACCATCAATATCCCCGATACGGTTGGTTATGGCTCGCCCGACGAATACGGTGAGATGATTGGTCGCGTGATCGCCAATGTGCCCAATGCCGACAAGGCTATCTTTTCAGTGCACTGCCACAATGACCTCGGTCTGGCGGTGGCCAACTCGCTGTCTGCTGTACTGCACGGTGCGCGGCAGGTTGAATGTACGATCAACGGTCTCGGTGAGCGAGCGGGTAATGCCTCGCTGGAAGAAATTGTTATGGCTTTGCGCACGCGCAAAGATATTTACAAGCTCGATACTCGTATTAATACCGAGCAGATAGTGCCCATCTCCCGCCTCGTGTCGACCATTACTGGCTTTCCGGTGCAGCCGAATAAAGCGGTAGTGGGTGCGAATGCCTTTGCCCATGAGTCGGGTATTCACCAGGATGGCGTGCTTAAGTTTCGCGAAACTTACGAAATCATGAAAGCCGAAGACGTTGGCTGGAACACCAATCGTTTAGTGCTCGGTAAATTGTCCGGCCGCGCTGCGTTTTCCGCGCGTATGGAAGAGTTGGGCATTACCTTTGACAACAAGGCTGAAATGAACACCGCCTTTTTGCGTTTTAAAGATTTGGCGGATAAAAAGCGCGAAATTTATGACGAAGATTTGCAGGCTCTAGTCTCCGATGTACAGATGGGTGAAGCCGAAGAAAGCTATGTTCTGGTGTCGATAGATGTCGCCACCAAGACGGGCCGGGCTCCTAAAGCAGAGCTGATACTGCGTACACAGGGCCAGGATCACACCGTTGAATCCGATGGTAGTGGGCCGGTTGATGCGGTTTTTAAAGCGATTGAAAAGCTGATTCACTCAGGCACTGAACTGAAACTCTATTCGGTTAACGCCATTACCGATGGCACCGACTCTCAGGGCGAGGTCACGGTACGACTGGCTAAAGAGGGGCGCATCGTCAACGGCCAGGGTGCTGATACCGATATTCTGGTTGCCAGTGCCAAGGCCTATCTCAATGCGGTCAATATTATGGCTGACCCTGATCGAATGCATCCACAGCTGGATGGCGTTTAGGCGAGTCGTCGTATTCGTACTGACGTGGCTGACTTTCAATGACTAAAGCCTTATGACAGCGCAACGGGATTGGTACTTGTCGATGCTGGGTATCAACCAGTATCGGCAGCGTTTGCCCGGCGAGCCCGTGTTTAACGCCGGGGCCAGTCAAGCTGCTGCTAAGGCTTTACTGGCGAGTCGTGCTGGCGTGTCTAACCCCGAAGCTGGCTCCCTTGCTAGCCCTGGCGGGCAAGTTAATCCGAGTGAAATTATCAGCTCTCTAGCGGGCCTTCGAGAAACCCTGCAGGGCGATCAGGCACCTATTAAGCCTGAATCAAAAAGGCCCGTAGTGGTTCAGAAAGACATTAGTAAAAGCATGCCGCTTGAAGCGCCAGAGAAAAATCCGGCGCCAATCATTCAGCAAGCTGCGCCGCCGGATATTCCAGAGCAGCTTGAAGAGCAAGAGAACATCAGTTTTACCCTGGCCTGCTGGCAAGTTGGTGATGAGGTCTTAGTGATTAACGGCTTTGCTCACGGTGAACGAGCCGATAGAACACAGCTCGAACTTCTCGCCAACATTTTGCGAGCCATTGGCCAGCTTTCCTCAAACTTACCTGCTGCCGAGCTTATTGAATGGCCCCTCAGTCCCGGTGCTGAAAGTACCTTGGCGGGGGCGAAAACCCAGTTGTCGATGTTCTTGCTCGGTCGCCAGCACGTGCGCCCCTATCGTTGGTTATTGGCGATGGGTGATGAAGCTGAACGTTTGCTGGCGAAAGGTGTTGCAACTAGCCCTCCTGAGCCGGGTTCAGCGGAGACTATTTATATTCCTTCACTACAGAGCATGCTCGCAGAGCCGCTTTGTAAGCGAGAGGTTTGGCAGGCATTGCGTCACTTGCGCGGTGCTTGATCGCGCATGTCCGGCAAAACTATGTCCAACAACACCATGGCTGATAGCTCTGGGCTAGCCATTAAAGCGGGCTTTACCCTGCGCCCAGCAACTGCCGAGGACATCGCCGGGCTGGTTAAAATTGAAAGTGATGTCACCCCCTTTCCCTGGAATGCAAAACAGTTTGCTGAAAGCCTGCAAAACCATCGCAGTTATGTGCTGTGTAAAGGCAATCGGGCGGTGGGCTTTCTCATTTTCAATCAAGTGCTCGATGAAGCCGAGTTATTGAATATAGCCGTTAAAATCAGCTTTCAGGGCGAGGGCCTGGGAGCCTGTCTACTGGATTATTGTCTGGCGGAAATCTCGGGTACTGCGCTCAGTTTGTTTCTCGAGGTCCGGGTCAGTAACTTTCCCGCCATCGCCTTGTATGAGGGTAGGGGGTTTCGTCATGTCGGCGAGCGTAGAGCCTATTATCACGGCGCAAGCGGGCGAGAAGATGCGTTGATCATGCGCTGTGATCTGCCCGCCTGCTGACACCGCAGGAGCCTGTCTGTGTTGACGGGCATCAATGAGCTTCTGTGAGAGAGATGTATAATTGTTGCCTAAAAATTATTAATTAGGAGGAGAAGAGCATGTCCGGAGAATCCGTTTACGCGAGTAAAGTTGTCGAGCAAGCCTGGCAAGATGCCACTGACAGAAGCGAGATGGACAGCGATGCCATGGGCCGCGCCATCATTCAGGCCGTGGTTGAACGCTACCTGAAATACCGCACTATTGGCGATGTCGGCCAGGAGCTTGAATACCTGGTTGAATCGATGGATGACGATGAGCCTGTGGTGACACGAGGCTGTTAATTAAGGCTTAAGCTGCTAGACCAGTATTGAGCTTTAAAAGTGTCGATGCGCCTAAACAAGATTGCCTTTTAAACCTATTTTGTGTAGAGTTGCGGCCGCTTCCACAGGCATGGCTTGGTGCAGTTGCGGCCTAATAAGAAATACAGTGGAAAGCACTACGGTGAGGTGTCCGAGTGGCCGAAGGAGCACGCCTGGAAAGTGTGTAACGGGTTAAACCGTTCGAGGGTTCGAATCCCTCCCTCACCGCCATAAGAAAAAAGCCCCCTTCACTGGGGGCTTTTGCGTATTGGGTGAGGATGATTTAAGCAGTTTTGCTAATTTCCTCACAGAGGCTAGCGTAGAGATGCAAACACTAGCGTTTTACTTTCTCTTGTCTTTTTGGTTTTTTATCGGCGTCAGCTCTACTTTTATTTTTAGTGTTTTTACAACGCTCTGTTTTCTCATTTTCAAGACGCTGCTTTTCCAGTAATTCAGTCAGCTCTTTTTCGACCATCTCGGGCGTTTCAAGACTTATACGGCCAATCGTGGCGCTGCGAAATTCATGGATAAGTCGTGTCGATATTTGCTCCAAATCGACGTGTCCGCCGGCTCGCAGGCAGCCGCGTTGGCGGCCGAGAGTTTCCAGTAGCTCCAGCTCGCTTTCGGGCAGGGTCTGCAATTTATAGCGAGTGAGTAGAAAATCGGCGTAGTTGTCGAGTAAAAACTTCGCGGCGTAAAAGGCAATATCGGTATATTCCAGTGCCGTATCTTTGATCGCGCCGGTAATGGCGAGGCGATAGCCGCTGTCGATGTGTTCGATTTTTGGCCACAGCATGCCTGGGGTGTCGAACAGTACGACGCCGTTGTGCAGGTTAATGCGCTGTTGTGACTTGGTGACAGCGGGTTCGTTGCCGGTCTTGGCAATAATGCGCCCGGCGAGGCAATTAATGAGTGTCGACTTGCCGACATTGGGAATACCCATAATCAGGCAGTTAATGGGGTGAACACTATCGATTTTGTCCGGCACCAGTTCGCGACAGAGGTCGAGAAGTAGGGGGCTCTTGTCACTTTTATCAGTATCGAGGGCCAGGGTTTTTACCGCCGAGTCCCGCTCTAAATAGGCCTGCCACAGGGCGGTGGTATCGGGATCTGCGAGATCGCTCTTATTGAGGATTTTGATACAGGGTTTCTTGCCCCGTAGGTTTTCCAGCATCGGGTTTTGGCTGCTAAAGGGAATACGCGCATCGACAACCTCTATCACCAGATCAATTTTGGGTAGCAGTTGTTTTAGCTCTTTACCGGCCTTGTGCATGTGGCCGGGGTACCAATTAATTCGCATATATAACCTGTCGCTGAAGGGGGCAAGTGTGGCGCTGGCCGCGCAGCCTTGATTGGCTGGAGTGATTATAACAAGCCTGCTAACCTCTAAGGCTGATGTTGAGCAGATAATAATTAACCCCTTGAGGAGAATGCCCATGAAATTTGGACTTGCCTTTGCCACCGCCGGCCCTCTGGCCGACCCCGATCTATTCGAAACCCTGGTCACCACGGCTGAAGAGATCGGCATGGAATCCATTTGGGCTGTTGAGCACGTGGTACTGCCCGCCGGTTTTCAGTCGAAATACCCCTATAACAAAGATGGCCGCTTCCCCGGTGGTGAGAAGTCGGCGATACCCGACCCCATTGTGGCACTGTCGTACGCGGCGGGCATGACCAAAAATATCCGCCTGGCGACGGGCATTATGATTTTGCCCCAGCGCAATCCCCTTTATGTGGCCAAAGAGTGGGCCTCCCTCGATGTGCTGTCACGGGGGCGGGCGATGATGGGCATTGGCATCGGCTGGCTGAAAGAAGAGATGGAAGTGGTTGGGGTGCCTTTTAAAGAGCGAGCTGCGCGCACCGAAGAATCGGTGCAGGCGATACGCTCGCTGTGGCGTGATGAGCCAGAGGCCTTCAGTGGCAAGTACTTCAACTGGGAGCCCTTGCACTCCAATCCCAAACCCGTACAAAAACCCGGCGTACCGATTATTGTCGGCGGCAATGTCGAGGGTGCAGCACGCCGTGCCGCCCGTGTAGGCGATGGCTTTTATCCTGCCTCTGGCAGCCTTAAAACCCTGCCGGGCCTGCTCGATGCGATGCGTGACGAATGTACAAAGATCGGCCGTGACCCCGGCGAAATTGAATTAACCACGGCGGCGGGGGCCCTCGATCCCGGGCGAGTAAGGCAATACGAAGAAATTGGCGCATCGCGGCTGATGATCAACCCACCGGCCTACGATGCTGAGGGTATTAAACGTGGGCTCAATGAATTTGCCGAGTCGGTACTGGCCAAGGTGTAAGGTTACAGGCCTTTTAATAAGCCAATAAAGCGTTGAGGGTGATTCCTCGGGGCTTTATTGGAGCGGCAAGATTGAATCGGTTTTATAGAATCAAGAGGGGTATAGCTGCACGGCCCATTGTCTGTGTTAAAATCTCGTCGTTTTTAACTATTACGCAGTAGCTGCCCTTTTAATGATGAATGCCCCCACACGTATTTCCGTTGCCGAGAACCCTCACTTTCGCAAATTGGTCGAGCGTCATCTCGACCGCGTCCAGCTTGAGCCAGAGGAATCAGAGGCAGAGCAAGAATTCTATCGCGAGAAAATTAAAGCGCTGTTAGTCGAGCGTGATGCCGTCATCGTCGCCCACTATTACACCGATCCGGCTATCCAGGCTTTGGCGGAAGAAACCGGCGGCATTGTTTCCGACTCTCTGGAAATGGCGCGTTTTGGTAAGCAGCATCTCGCATCAACCCTAATGGTCGCCGGGGTGAAGTTTATGGGGGAGACAGCGAAAATCCTCACGCCTGAAAAAACCATTTTAATGCCGACGTTGGAGGCGACCTGCTCCCTCGATATTGGTTGCCCGATTGACGAATTTACCGCTTTTTGCGATGAACACCCCGACCGTACCGTCGTGGTTTATGCCAATACTTCGGCGGCCGTTAAAGCGCGGGCCGACTGGGTGGTGACCTCCAGTATTGCGCTGGACGTGGTTGAGTATCTCGATAGTGAAGGCCAGAAAATCCTTTGGGCGCCCGACCAGCATTTGGGGCGCTACGTGCAGAAACAGACCGGTGCCGATGTCTTGCTGTGGGACGGTAGCTGTATCGTTCACGAAGAGTTCAAAGTACGAGGCCTGCTCGACTTAAAGCATGTCTACCCCGATGCGGCGGTTTTGGTTCACCCCGAATCACCCGAATCGGTGATCAATATAGCAGATGCCGTGGGCTCGACTTCGCAGCTGATTGAGGCGGCCAGAACCCTGCCCAATAAGCAAATGATCGTCGCTACCGATGAAGGCATTTTTTACAAAATGCAGCAGTCGGCACCCGATACAGAATTGATTATTGCGCCCACCGCGGGCCACGGCGCAACCTGCCGCAGCTGTGCCAACTGTCCCTGGATGGCGATGAACCATCTGAAGAATCTTGCCGAAAGTCTTGAGCAAGGTGCTAATGAAATGCACGTTGATTCAGCCCTTGGCAAAAAAGCTATGTTGCCCTTGCAGCGCATGCTCGATTTTCGTGAGGCGCAATTGGTGAATGGTTAAAGTGGGCCCCTTTTCTAGGGGCTAAGACTACGGCGTATCGATGAGGCGTTAGTTGTTACGGGCTCTTATAACTTCATTAATAAGAATAAGGAATCGGTATGAGTCGCATCCTCTCTCAACCCTTTGCGCTGCCCTGTGGGGTGGTGATTAAGAACCGCATTGGTAAAGCCCCAATGACCGAAGGCCTCGCCGACCACTGGGACAGGCCTTCAAAAGAGCTCTGTCAACTTTACGACCGTTGGGCGATGGAAGGCAGCGGCCTTTCGGTAACGGGTAATGTGATGATCGACCATCCCTTTAATGGTCTCCGGCGGCTTTCGCACTCTCGAGGGTATGGAAGAGGCGGTCGAGAGTGGCGTGACTAATCTCGTCGGCCTGGGTCGTCCCCTCTCGTCTGAACCCGAGCTGCCAAACGCTATTCTCAATGGCACCTTACAGCGTGCCCGTATTGGCGACCATGATTTATCCCTCGGGACAAAAACTTTTAGTCCCAGCAGTGATAATAAACGCATTCGCCACTTAAATAGTTTTGCTGATGTCGGCTGGCACTGCGTGCAGATTGAACGCATGGGCAGGGGGCTCAATGTCGATTGGGATATGAGCGCGCTATCGGGAATGCTCAAGTTTTTTGGCGGCGGTATGGTTAAACAAATGCGTCGTAAACATAAATAGATACCTAGGCACGAGAGTTCTTTTACTCCCGTGCAACATTAAAATAAACAGGTGGAATGATGAGCAATCCAAGTAACGATATTACCTACGAAATAAAAGACGAAATTGGCATTTTGACCTTTAATCGGCCAGAGGCACGCAACGCTTTAAATACCGATATTCGCCTCGGCATTACCCAGGTTATGCTTGAGATCCGCGAAAAAATGAACATTAAAGCGCTGGTGGTAACTGGCAACGGTGGTAACTTTTGTGCCGGTGGTGATATTAAATCCTTTCAGGAAATGGCACCGGAGCCGACGGCGCGGCGCGAGCGGGTGCGCCGCTCGCATATTTGGCTCGACGAATTCGTCAATCTTGAAGTGCCGGTGATTGCCGCTGTCGATGGTGCCGCCATGGGTGCCGGCTTTAGCATTATGCTGGCCTGCGACTTTATTTTTTGCACGCCCCGCGCCCGTTGTTCCGGAATTTTTGTGCGCACCGGCTTGATCCCCGATATGGGGTGTTTGTTCTTGCTACCCCGCCTGGTCGGCCTGCAAAAAGCCCGCGAACTGCTCTATACGGGTAAAATACTCAAGCCCGATGAGATGCAGGCCTTGGGTTTGGTGACTGATGTGGTTGCTGAGGATAAGTTGTTTGACCATGCCTTTGAGTTCGCCAGCCGTTTCTGCAATGCCTCCACTACGTCTATCGGCATTACCAAGAATATCCTTAACCAGTCTTTTCACAGCGACCATCGCACCATTTCTGAGCTGGAAGCTTACGGTCAGGCGGTGTGTTTTGATACCGACTATCACCGGGATGCGATTGATCGTTTTTTGAATAAAGAACCCGCTAGGTTTGACTGGGCGGGTTTGGAGAAGGCGGGGAAGGCGCGAGATAAGGATTAAGTTTCTCAGTGCCGTGAGTGATTTAAAATTAGAGTAATACTGCTGGCTTTCCCCTGTAAAGCGCGCCAGTGCAATGCTCTGCACTGGCGCGGCCAAGTTAAATACCCTTAGACGCAATAACGCTCGCCGTTTCAAGGTCGACTTTTTTTGATCGGTATAACCCAGCTCTTGGGTGGCGATATTCACCGCCATGTTTTTGCTGAGGTTGTGCTGGATAAAATAAGCACTGCGGCCACCACGCTGCATGGGTAGAGTGCGTGCAAGTTCGTTGCTGAGTGGCTCAACTTTTATCAGCGCCGTGCTCAGTAAGAATCTTGGTGGCATGGGGGGCAATAACGTGAGTGAAGTCGACGACTTTAAAACCTTCTAACATCCGTTTTGACATGCTTATTTCCTGGTTGTTTTCTTTCTTTTTCTAATGCCAGTAGAACAACTGGTAGTGTGAGCCATTTCTGTTCTTAGGCAGGGGGAGGTTTATTCTTGGGTTTAAGCCCCATTATTTTTTTATGGCAGTCTTTATTAAAAGACGGTGCCTAAATTTGAGATTAACATTCTGGCTTGTCCTATGCATAGGCAGTTTGTAATTACTGCTGCATGGGTCGTTTCTGTAATTTTCGTTGCAAGGTACGTCGGTGCATGCCCAGTGTTCGGGCGGTGGCAGAGATATTGCCGTCGTTCTCTTTCAATACGCGCTGTATGTGTTCCCACTCCAGTCGGTTGACGGAGGGCGGTTGTTCGGCAAGGGGGGAGTCAGCATTGCCTTCATTAGCAGCAAAGCTGGATAAAATATCATTCAGCCCGGCGGGTTTGCAAAGGTAGTTATTGGCGCCGAGTTTTATCGCTTCAACGGCGGTGGGGATGCTCGAATAGCCCGTTAAAACGACAATTTTGATGTTTTTATCAAGCGCTTTTAGCTCTTCGATTAAGTGCAGCCCTGAGTAATTGAGCAACTTTAAATCGACAATGGCGCGCGAGGGGCGATGCAGTTTGCAGAGCTCGACAGCGCGCACTTCGTCGTTGGCGACATAACAGGTCGGCCCACGGCGTTGCAGGCTGCGGGCCAGTGTGTCGGCAAAAACCTCATCGTCATCGACAATTAAATAACTTTCTTCACTGACTGTGGAATGACTGTTCATTAGCTGCAAACCGCTTTTAGTGGCAGGGTGACAGAGGTGAGTAGCCCGCCGCCATCGGCATTTAAAAGGCTCACTCGGCCACCGTGGCGATTGAGACTACTGTGGGTGAGAAACAGGCCGAGACCGAGGCCGCCGGGTTTGTCACTGGGGATGGGCTTACCCATTTTTTCAATCTGCTCAGGGCTGAGGCCGGGGCCGTAATCGCGAATGTTGATGTAAAGGCTGGAGCTATCCCAGTGGATAGTAATTTCCAGTTGTTCGGGGCTGGCCTCGGCGGCATTATTGAGCAGGTTGAGCAGGGATTGCTGAATCACAGGATGAAAGCAGGCGTTGATAGGAGGGCTGTCGCTGGTGATGTTGATTGCGGGCTTAACATCGGGGCGGATTAGCATCCAGTTGTCGAGCAGACCATCGACATATTCGGCAACGCGAATGGGGCTGGAACCCTCTTCAATAATGCTGGCGGCATTGACCAGACTTTGCAGGGTTTTGCGACAGCGGGCGATTTGCTGGTTCAGGGTGGCGACATCCTGCTGTTGTTCGGGCTTAGTCACTTCTTCAGCCAGATTGTCGATAATTAGCTTCATGGTGTTTAGCGGTGTGCCCAGTTCATGGGCGGCCCCGGCGGCGAGGGTGGCGATGGCGAGCAGTTGCTCATCCTGCATTTGCTCTTCTTTTTGCGCGCTGAGTTCGGCTTCCTGGGTGCGCAGGGCGGCGGCCATTCTGACCACAAAGTAGGTGATAAGCCCGGCACTGAGAGCGAAGTTAATCCACATACCAATAATGTGCAGGTTAAAGCCAGCGTTGCCGTGGTGGGGTGTGAGTTGCGTAAAGGGTTGGTAGTAGACCAGAAGAATACTGTAGGCGAGGACGGAGAGCCCGGTAATGGCCCAGGTCATTGCCATCGGCAAGCTGATGGCTGCGATGCTGATGGGCACTAAATAATAGGAAATAAAAGGGTTGGTGGCACCGCCGCTAAAATAGAGCAGTACAGTGAGGGCGCTGATGTCGACCAGTAAGTGGGCGCCAAACTCCTTTTCGGAAATAGCTTTTGACCAATGGCTGCGCCATTGGGTGAGTACGTTGGCGACGGCGAAGGCGATGACCAAAGCGCTGATGATGCCAATGGGTAAGCCCAAAGGGTAGACCTGGGTGAAATAGTAGAGCGCAAGGATTTGGCCGATGAGGGCGATGTAGCGAATATTGGCCAGACGGCGGAGGTTTTGCCGGGCGGCGGAAATATTGACGGGGGGCTTGTTCAAGGGTTGGTGCTCATAGGCGAAATGTAGGGGTAGTCGCTGGTGTACCCATGCTAACAAATTGCGGTGCCCAAACGCAGTGTTGGGCTTGTGTTAAATGTTAACGCCAGCCAGGAAATTGCCTGACAGACGTTAACAGAGTGGATACTATTGTTTCCCGGACTATTGCTTAGCTAGGTTTAGAAGGACATTGCTACGCTAACAAAGAAGTTGCGGCCCCGGCCTGGCAGGCGATCACCCGTTGGAATATCGCTATCGCCATTGCGGTTGTAGCCCGCCAAATGGTCGGCGTAATCTTTGTCGAGGAGGTTTTCGATACCGGCGTTAATACGCAAATCTGAGGAGAGCTGGTATTGGCTATAGAGGTTGAGCAAGCCATAGCCAGCACTTTTTTCCTCATCATTATAAGACGCAGTTTTTGATTAGCTGGCGTAGAGCACCGACTCCAGGTTGGCGCTCAGCTTGTCCTGTGCCCAAGTCAATGTCAGGCGATTATTCAAGGGGGCAACGCGATACAGGTTGTCGTGGCCGACTTTGTCCTCACCACGCACATAGCTGAGTACGCCGTCGAGACGCCAGTTGTCGTTCAGCACCATACCGTAGCGGCCATCGAGGCCGTAGAGTTCGGCATCGATGTTATTAAATTGCAGGGGGGCTTGGCCACTCATCATGGTTGATAACATATTGGCCGTCATGTTGGTTGAGGGCGTACCTTGAATAAAGTCATCCACCTTGCGGAAAAAGATCTGCCCGTTAGCGTAGAATTTGCCTTCGTGCCAATCCAGGCCAAAGGTGATTTCATGGTTGGTTTCGCTGTCGAGGTCGAGGTTGCCGATGTAGGTGCGTCCACCGGTAAGGCCGCCGGTGGATTGCATGGGCAGCCACAGGTAGAGCTCCTGATAGGACGGGGCGCGGGTTTTTCGGCCTAGGCCAACATTCATGTCGGTTGTGTCGTTGAGGGGGCGGCTTGCCTTAAAAACGATATCAATATTGTCAAAGTTTTGATCGCGATTGGCATTGTTGAAATTGTTTGCGAGCTGGTTGGCAGTCATTTGCATCATCGGCATCATGCCGTTGGCAGATACTGTATCGCTGTTCATATCAATGCGGTTGTAACGTACCCCCGCTTCTAGATTCCAGTCACCACGAGAGCCCGTCCATTCGGTGAAGAAACCATAAATGTCGCGCTCGGCATCGGAAAAATTCTGCACGCGAAACATGGCCATATTCGGTTGCTAATGACCGCGTCATGGAGTGTTTCTGCACTATCAATACCGATTGTTAAGCTGTCATTGCCAATGGGGAGTTCAACGCTGGCACCCCAGGTAAACTGCTGGCCAATGGCGTTATTCTGGCGATAGCCCATCGGGTTGCCATTGCTGCGCAGGGAGAAGTTATCCATCACATGGTAGACGTGGCGATAGCCCATGCGCGTGCGAAGGCGTGCCTCACCGAGCTGGGTAGCCGCGTTGAAATTGGCTATGTCGGTATCGATATCAATAATATCCATGGGCAGGGCAGCTGTGCCGGTATTACTGATTTCCAGTTTGCCGAGGGAGACCTCCGCTTCACTGGCACCATTTTGCCAGCCGTAACTCAGGTCATAGCGCTGGCGTTGGTAGCCGCTGTCGCGCAGTGTCTTCCCGTCGCCGGTTTCTGCATCATCACCTTCATCAAAAGATGCGAGGACGGCTAGTTTGTGCTGATTGTTGGCGGCGACGACTTTTGCGGCACTGTTGCTGCCGTCATCGACGGAGCCGTAGCGGGTTGCGATGTCGACAGAGATTATGGCGTCACGGGTTTCAGCGAAGTCACCACGATCCAGGTTTGCCTGTATCAAACCACCAATGGATTCCTGGCTACGGGCAACGGAGGCAATGCCGGGGCTGAGTTCGATGGTTTTCAGCAGCAGGGGGGGGGGGCGTAGGACAAGGGCGTATCCATCGCGTTGGGGCCTCCGCTGAGCACCGTTTCGTTTTCCATAGTCACCGCCACGCGGTCACCGAAAAGGCCTCGGTATTGAGCAATGCCGGTAACGGGGCCATTGCTATTAATATTGCCACCGGGCAAGGCGTTTAAAACAGCGGCGCTGTCCGGCAGGTTAATGACGTCAGGCTTTATGCTTAATGTTTTTACGGCACTTAGGGCCGCGCCTTCGACAATAATCTCTTCAATAACTATGCTGGTAGACGCCTGTGTTTTGGCCTCAGCCTGATGAGGCTCTGTGTTGTCCTGGGCATAAATAGGCTGAGTGCAAAGAGAAACAGCTACCGCAATAAGAGATAGAGGGAAGGCTTTGTTCATTATTGAATCCGTAGTTAAATGGTGGGCTTATGATAACTTTTCCCAAGGTCTGTACCGATGCGGCACTGGTGTCGCACCTGTGCACCGGATTATTTGTTGTGGGCTAGCGCTTGTATTGGCCGGTCGATACCGATACATTGCGTGCTGAAAAAAATAACGGTAATGGCATGTTAGATAAGACCTTGATCGGCAAGAGTTTTCCGGCGCTGGTAGTGGATGTGGATAGATGGCAATTAAAGTTTTTTGCCAAGGCCGTGGGCGAAGAAAATCCGATCTATTTCGATGAGGCGGCGGCTGTTGCCCAGGGCTATCGTTCTATATTGGCGCCACCCACTTATGGCGTCACCCTGGGTTGTGCTGTGCCCGACCCCTTTGCGCGTGCTAATGCGGTGGGCCTGGATGCAACCAAAATTCTGCATACTGCCCAGAGCTTTGAATACTTCGAGCCCATTTGTGGTGGTGATCAGATTACCCTCGTAGCGACCATTACGAACGTCTTTGAGAAACGTCGAGGCGCTTTTAAATTCATGGTTGAAGAAACCGTCGCCACCAATCAGCTAGGCCAGCTTACCACTCGCTTTCGACAAACTGTGGTTGAAAGGACTTAAGCAATATTGGCTTTATAGTGAGACAAGGATTGAAAGTAAGGACAATATGAAAGAGATTTTTTTTGATCAAATAGCCATTGGCGAGCAACTGCCGAGTTTGACCAAGCCACCCATCACCCGTACCACGCTGGCCTATTTTTGTGGTGCCTCGAATGATCATAATCCCGTACACATTGACAGCGACTTTGCTCGTGCTGCCGGTGCCGCTGATGTTTTCGTGCACGGCATGCTCGATATGGCTTACATGGGGCAATTGTTGACAGGCTGGGTGCCTCAGACCGCTATTCTCAGCTTTGGCGTAAAGTTCGGTGCCATCGTCTACGTTGGGGATAGCATCACCTGTCGAGGCGAGGTGGTCGATAAAACTGATGATGACGGTGTTTACACCCTCAAGCTTAAACTCAGGGCGGTCGATCAACATGGTGAATCAAAACTAACGGGTGAAGCGCAGTTGAGAGTCAGTGCGCCAAAAGATGCTGCTCAGCCTTAAATAATGTATAAAATGATTCTGTTGCCATAGCGCCAGGGTTCGAAAAGGAGAGTTTTTAGATGACCGATTATCGTCCCTCATGGATGGATGAAAACCTCGATATTTATCGCAATTCCGTTAGCCGCTTTGTTGAAAACGAAATGCAGCCCCACGATGAACGCTGGCGCGAGCAGGGTCATATCGATAAAGACATTTGGCGCAAGGCCGGTGCTCAGGGCTTTCTCTGTAGTGATATTCCCGCTGAATACGGCGGTGGTGGTGCTGATTTTCGCTATGAGGCGGTGTTTTATGAAGAGCAGTGGCGACGTGGTTTAACCGGTATGGGGCAGGGGGTGCACAGCATCAGTGCCCACTACATTCTCAATCACGGTACCGAAGAACAAAAGCTCAAATATCTGCCAAAAATGGCCAGTGGGGAGATGATTGGCGCCATTGCCATGACTGAGCCGGGTACTGGCTCAGACTTACAGGCCATTAGCACTAAAGCCGTAAAAGATGGCGAGCACTACATCGTCAACGGCTCGAAGATTTTTATCACCAACGGTTACCTTTGCGAGCTGCTGGTACTGATCGTCAAGACCGACACTAATGCAGGTGGTAAAGGCGTGTCGCTATTGCTGCTAGAGACGGCAGATTTACCCGGTTATCGCGTTGGCAAAAAACTGAAAAAAATGGGTCAAAAAGCGCAGGATACGGTCGAGCTGTTCTTTGAGGATGTACGCGTCCACGAGAGTCAGTTACTCGGCGGTGAAGAGGGCAAGGGCTTTTACCAGTTGATGAGTGATTTGCCCTACGAGCGCAGCACCGTGGGTATTCAGGGTGTCGCTTTAATGGAGGGAGCCATTGAGGAAACGCTGAAATACGTTAAAGAACGACACGTTTTTGGCAAACCTTTGATGGAGATGCAAAATACCCGCTTTAAGCTGGCCGAAGTGGCATCGCTTACCCGTGCTGCCCGCGTCTTTATCGACAGTTGCGTCGAAAAAGTGGTGAGTGGCGAACTCGACAATGCTACCGCCTCGATGTCTAAGTGGTGGATTTCTGAGCTACAGCAAAAGATCGTCGATGAGTGCCTGCAATTGCACGGCGGCTATGGTTATATGGATGAATATTTGATTTGCCGCATGTACGCTGATAGTCGCGTTGCGAGAATATATGCCGGTACCAGTGAAATTATGCTGGAAGTTGTTGCACGTAGTTTGTAGTTATTCATACGCTGGCGGGGGTTTATCTCTTGAGGACAACACTAAGTAAACAGCGATCGCAGGAATGACGGTGTTGAGTGGGTTTTGGTTTGCGATTACAGGACGCAAACTCTGGCAAAAACGACGAGTGATAGCCGTTTGAGAAGCTATTTAACCTTTCATCCCCTGAGGGCTCTTCAGTCCTGTTGGCATATGAAGACAGCTCATATACTCCGTCCTTTGTGGATTTCGGCCGGTTGCCGATTTGGGGAAACAATGGGTTTTGCCCGTGAGTCTTTGCATGTTGGTCGGCGTATATTGAATTTTCCGGTCACTGCTACCTCCATTCTCCAGCTGATTATTTTGAGAAGGGACATTCGTTGAGGCTAGCGCCCTTTTTATCTGCCCTGGCTTTTTTGTCGGTGGTAATTTACCTGCATTTTTTAGCAGGCTTTCCTTTCAGTGACAATATTCTGCTCTACCTCTTACTGGCTATCTCCAGTGCTCTTGGTATTCTGCTGCTAAGAGCACGACATCGTCCGGTAATTTTTGAATCTTTGCCAAGCGAAGGCAGGGGGTCACTGGAGGATATTGCCAATATCTGTAAGGTGGTGATATGGCAGGTCGATCAGCAGGGCAGGCTAACTCAAGTTCTGGGTTGGCAAGGTATTAACAATGAAGTCGATACCGCGGATTTACTCGGCCGTGGTATTGCTGTTCTTAATGATGATTATCCCGACTTCTGTGTGCTGCTATTGCGAGCCCAGAGCGGCGATGAGTTTGTTGCCCATAGTGTTTTTGGCTCGCAGTCTTACCAACATAGTTTTTCTAAATTGACTGATAGTGACGGGCAGCCAGCGGGTTTTCAGTGTGTTTCTCACGATGTTACCGAGGACCAGCGGATTTATAATCGCCTGGCCTTTACCGAGCAGATTATAGCCACCGCTGGCGAGGCTGTGGTCATCTTTAACCGCAGGCATAAGGTACTTAGTGTTAACCACGCCTTTACACGGATTACCGGTTTTTCTCGTCAGAATTTGCAGAAGCTTGCCGCAGAGGGTGCTAGCCAGTCTGGTCTTGTCGCTCAGCCTGATGCCTTTTTCTTTCGGACTGTCTTGCGGGCGCTAAATGAAGATGACCGCTGGACCGGCGAAGTGGCTCTACGCAAGCGTTCCGGTGAGCAGTTTTCGGCCAATGTTTCGCTGAGTGTTATTCGTGGTAATGGTGGAGCCCTGAGCCATTATGCGATGTTTTTTTCTGACTTGAGTCACATGAAGCGCAGTCAGGAAGAGCTGCGCTATTTGGCGACTCACGATAACTTGACGGATCTGCCTAATCGCCGCTTGTTTCTAGACAGGCTGGAGCAGGGTATTCAGCGAGCAAAACGCAGTAAGCGCCAGCTCGCATTGTTCTATATCGACCTGGATAATTTTAAGCTGATCAACGATTCCCAGGGCCACCATTTTGGTGACGATCTGCTCCGGGAGATTTCTCGGCGTTTACTCACCGTCGTCAGGCAAAGCGATACGGTGGCCCGTTTGGCAGGTGATGAGTTTACGGTGATTGCTGAAAATATTAATGATCTTGTTGAAATTAGAGCGATAGCGGAAAAAATTCTGTCTTGTTTTGAAAAGCCCTTTGAGTTCCAGGCCCAGCAGGTGGAGGCAACCGCTAGCATCGGTGTTGCTATCTATCCCAACGATGGAGGCGACCTTAAAATATTGATGAAACAGGCCGATGTGGCGATGTACAAAGCTAAAGAGGCAGGTAGAAACGGTTATTACAGTTTGCACGATGGCGAGAGCAGTAGGGTCTCTGGACGTTTGTTTTATCCCTCAGAATTACGCCTGGCTTTGAAGCGTGATCAGATGGCGCTGGTTTACCAGCCTCTGTTTGATATTAAGCAACGTCGAGTGGTGGGTTGCGAAAGTTTATTGCGTTGGAATCATCACGCTCGCGGCTTAATCAAACCCGGCGATTTTATGATTGTTTCTGAGGAGGCCGGCATTACCGGCGAGCTGGGTACGTGGACTTTGAACGAAGTTTGTCGGCAATTGCGCAGCTGGCACCTGCAGGGTTTGGATGTGGGTTATGTGTCTATCAATATTGAAATATCACAAATAGAAGACCCGGCCTATCCTGAATTGATATTCGATACCCTGCAGCAGCATAAACTCGATACTTCCTGTTTAATGTTTGAAATTAACGAATCAGTGGTACTGGATCATTTGATGCAAGTGACGCAGTTTGTTCGCACCTTGAGTCAGATGGGTATTCGTTTTTGTATCGACAGTTTTGGCGCATGCGGTAAGAATTCAAATTACCTTAAAGAGTTACCGGTTGAAGCCCTCAAGCTCGATCACAAACTTTTAATGGGGCTTAATGGTACACGCCATCATATTGACCTTATTCAGGCACTCACCGGTATTGGCGATATTCTTGATAAAACGGTGATCGCTGTCGGTGTAGAGCAGATCCGTCAGGAAGAGGTGCTGGCAGAAATCGGTTGCCACTTTGCCCAGGGCTACCTTTACGGTAAACCGATGAGTGCCAATTACTTTGGTAAAGCCTATAGTCAGCTAGCGGCCAATCGGCCATCCCGTTTGAATTAACGGTTCTCCACTATCCGGTTTTTCCCTCTAGTTCCCGTTAGTGTCCCGCTAAACTTAGCTTGCTAGCTTTGGCTGGTTTACTCTGTTTACAATGAGAAAACTCACAGGTCACAAAATGGTGGGCAAATCACTCCGACTGGCACTAGACTCTGCGCCAAAATACCAAGCTTCGACACTTTTGTTGGTGCTTTCAAAAATAGTAATTCGACGGAAAAAACCATGACAGATTACACGGCCCCACTGGATGAGATGAGCTTTCTCGTCAATGACGTGCTGAACATAGCTGATATAGCGACCTTGCCCGGTTATGAAGAGTGCTCCACAGAGCTGATTGACGCCATTTATGGCGAGGCCGGACGCTATTTCTCAGAGGTCATCGCGCCGACCAATCAAAGTGCCGACAGTGAAGGCTGTCGGGTTGAAGATGCCGCCGTTGTCAGTGCCGAGAGCCTTGATGGTTTGTACAAAGGTTTTGTTGAAGGGGGCTGGCCCGCATTAAGCGGTGATCCGCAATTTGATGGCCAGGGCATGCCGCACTTGGTCGGTGTGGCCGTTGAAGAGATGTGTCAAAGCGCCAATTTAAGTTTCTCTCTCCTACCACTGCTGACTAAAGGCGTAATCACGGCTATTGAGCGTTTTGCCAGTGACGAGCAAAAAACCGCCTACTTGCCGAAATTGATTAGTGGTGAGTGGACGGGCACCATGAATTTGACGGAATCTCAGGCCGGTAGTGATTTGGCTGCGGTACGCGCTAAAGCTGTGCCGGTTGATGATCATTATTTGATCTCGGGGCAAAAGATTTTTATTACCTGGGGGGATCATAGCTACACGGACAATATTGTGCATTTAGTGCTGGCCCGTACCCCCGATGCCCCCGATGGCGTGAAAGGTATTTCACTATTTGTGGTGCCTAAATTTATTCTTGATGCCGACGGTAAGCCGGGGCAGCGCAATGATGTTTATCCCGTTAGCGTCGAGCATAAGATGGGAATACACGCCAGCCCAACCTGTGTGCTCAGCTTTGGTGACAACGGTGGTGCCGAGGGTTATCTGATCGGCAATGAGAACGAAGGCCTGAGCTATATGTTTGCGATGATGAACCACGCCCGCCTGGCCGTTGGCCTGCAAGGTGTGTCCATTGCCGAGCGCGCCTACCAGCAAGCCGTGAGTTACGCTCGCGACCGCGTGCAGGGCAACGCACCGGGTCAGGCCGATCGGGTGGCCATTATTCATCACGCCGATGTGCGGCGTATGTTGATGATGATGAAATCTCAGACTGAAGCGGCCCGCGTACTCAGTTATTCAGCCTTTGCCCATTGGGATTATCTTAGCCACAGCCCCGATGCTGACGCCCGTGCTCATCACCGGCGCCGAGTCGATATTCTCACGCCACTGGTTAAGGCTTTAAGCACCGAGATCGGTAATGAAGTTGCCTATATTGGTGTGCAAGTACACGGCGGTATGGGCTTTATTGAAGAGACGGGTGCCGCACAATATATGCGCGATGCGCGTATTTTGCCTATCTATGAAGGGACCAATGGTATTCAGGCTTTAGATTTGATCGGTCGTAAACTATTGCGTGACAAGGGTGCGGCGCTCGGTGAATTGCTGGCCGATTTAAAACAGGGCTTACAGTCTGCCGATGAACTGGGTCTGGCGCATTTGTCTCAGCCCGTTTTAAAGAGCTTCGACTTGTGCCAGGAGGCGGTTCAATTCGTTTTTGAACAAGCGCGTAGTGATGCAAATTTTGCGGGCGCAGTCGCCTTCGATTTGTTGTTGTTAATTAGCAACAGCGTCGCGGCGGCATTGATGGTGAAAAGCGCAGTCGCAGCCCAGAAAAAGCTCAATAATGACAGTGACAAGGCCCTGTTTTACAAAACGAAACTGGCAACAGTGCAGTTTTATATTGAGCATGTGTTGCCGCGAACAGAGGCGTATTCGCGCTCGTTAAGGTTTGGTCACAGCTCGACAATGGCGGTGGATGTCGACGCTTTTTAAGTGAGTCTTGCTATAAATTAAATTCTTCAGCTATCTGTTGGCACCAGTCGGCGATGCGCTGCTCACTGCGTTCAAACTCACTGTCTTCGTCCAGCGCTAGGCCGAGAAAGAATTTACCATCCGGGCTCAGCGCTTTTGATGCGCTAAAGCGATAACCCGCAACAGGGGTTTGCCCGATAGTTGTCGCGCCGAGGCTGTCGACTTTTGTCCAGAGGTAGCCGAGGGCATCCTGAAACCATTCGGGATAGCCCTCCTGGTCACCCAGGCCGTAGATGGCGACGGTTTTCCCGACCCAGTTTACTGCGTCGATACTGTCCCAGATATTCTCCCAGTCTTCTTGTAGCTCGCCGTAATCCCAGGTGGGTATGCCTAAAATAATGCGCTGATATTGCTCGGCGACAGCAATCGCTGTATCGGCGATATTGTAGAGATCAACCGGCTGCTTGATGCTGAGTATGGCGGCAATTTTTTCAGCGGCGATTTCCGTATAGCAGGTGGACGAGCCGTAAAATAAAGCGATATTGCCACTCTGCTTTTGATTGCTCATACCACTCATGGGCACTAGCTGCAGCCCTGAAAATCGAGCTGGCGCCACACTTCATAAACGATTACCGCCGCCGCATTCGATAGATTCATACTACGGCTGTCGGCCTGCATCGGGATACGTAAGATATTCTCTTCGGGTAATGCCTTGAGAAAATCAGTGGATAGTCCCCGCGTCTCCGGACCAAAGACCAGAGTGTCGTCGGCTTCAAAGCGGGGTTGGCAGTGACTGTTTGAACCCTTGGTGCTAATGGCAAAAATGCGTGGCGGTTTTTGCTCGTCGAGGCTCTGATCCTCTAGTCCTTGATCTTCTAGCTCTTGATCCTCTAAGTAGAGCTGCCAGCTCTTATGGGTTTTGACGCGCTGCCATTCGCCGTAATCGAGCCCGGCACGGCGCAGCTTTTTATCGTCCATGTCGAAGCCAAGGGGTTCAATCAGGTGGAGCTGGAATCCGGTATTGGCACAGAGGCGGATAATATTGCCGGTGTTGGGGGGGATTTCCGGTTCAAAAAGAACAATGTTAGGCATGGTGTTATGGCGTAGTAAAAACGCAATTTTCGCTTCATTCATGGGGCTATTACAAGCGCTGTGTTTTTGGCGTTTGTCTGATGCGCGATAGACGCTTGTACCTGACCAGACTGTGTGTAAAATCCCCCGTTGATGTGCGCCATGTCAGCTGACAACGGGTGCCCCCGCAATCCTATTAATGAGTAATCGATGCACCTTAAATGTATCAAGCTGGCAGGCTTTAAGTCTTTCGTCGACCCCACGACTGTTTCTTTCCCCAGTAAACTTTGTGCGGTGGTTGGCCCCAATGGTTGCGGCAAATCCAACATTATCGATGCCGTGCGCTGGGTGATGGGCGAAAGCTCGGCCAAGCACTTGCGCGGCGAGTCGATGACTGATGTTATTTTCAATGGCTCCGGTGGCCGCAAGCCCGTGGGCCAGGCCTCGATAGAACTTGTTTTTGACAACAGCGACGGCACTCTCAGCGGTGAGTACGCCAGCTACAGTGAAGTGTCTGTGCGGCGCATGGTTTCCCGCGAGGGCCAGTCGAATTACTACCTGAATGGCAGTAAGTGTCGGCGTCGCGATGTCACCGATGTATTTCTTGGCACCGGCCTGGGGCCGCGCAGCTATTCGATTATCGAACAGGGCATGATCTCCAATCTGATCGAATCGAAACCTGAAGAGCTGCGGGTTTTTATTGAAGAGGCCGCCGGTATATCGAAGTACAAAGAGCGCCGTAAAGACACCGAAAGTCGTATCCGGCGCACCCGAGAAAACCTTGAGCGTCTCACTGATATTCGCGAAGAGCTGGGTCGCCAGCTGTCTCGCCTCGAGCGACAGGCTGAAGCGGCGGCAAAATACACCAGTCTGAAGAAAGAAGAGCGCTTACTGCGCGCCCAGTTACAGGCCTTGCGCTGGCAGGATCTTGACCAGCAGGCGCAAATTAAGCGCGAAATTATTTCTGAGCAAAGCCTACAAATTGAAGCCTTTCTGGTCGACAGGGCGCATCAGGGGGCGGAGCTGGAAAAGTTTCGTCTCGAGCACAGCGAAAACAACGATAAGTTCAATAAAATTCAGAGCCGCTACTATGCAGCAGGCGCTGAAGTTGCACGTATTGAGCAGTCGATAAAACACGCCGAGGATAGAGCCCGCGAGCTGCGTGACGACCTCGAGCAAACCCGGCGCAATTTTGCCGAGTCGGAACAGCATCTGCAATCCGATCAAAACAAGGCGACTGGCTGGCAGGCTGAATTGGCCGAGATAAGCCAGCAGTTGACAGCGATGCGTGAGGCGGAAGTACTTTCAGCCGAGGCCTTGAAACAGTCTGAGCAGGGTATGCAGGGCTGGCAGGCAGAGTGGGATGAATTTAACAAAACAGCTTCGACAGCCCAACGTGAAGTGGAAGTCCAGCAGTCGCGCATTCAGCATCTCGATATGTCCATCGACAAACTGGGGCAGCGCATTCAGCGTTTCAACAGTGAGCGTGCTAACCTTGAGCAAAGTGCTGAGGGCGAGGACATTGAGCTACTGGAAGCGAATATTGCCGAGTGCGGTGAAGAGCTGGCGGCCCACGATTGCCAAATCGAAGAAGTGCGTTATCAAATAGAGCA
Organism: Candidatus Reddybacter sp.; assembly: GCA_041277045.1. Classification (GTDB taxonomy): domain Bacteria; phylum Pseudomonadota; class Gammaproteobacteria; order Pseudomonadales; family Porticoccaceae; genus Reddybacter. The sequence continues at coordinate 393,407 of JBGFSY010000004.1, forward strand.
GAGCCGTAGCGAAGGGGTGGGAATTGCCAATGCCCTGAGTAGTGCGCGTGAGCAAGTACAAACATTGAGCGGCCGGGCTGCATCGCTAGAAGCCCTACAACAGGCTTCGCTGGGTGAGGATGACAGCCAGCGCACCTGGCTGGAGAGCCATCAGTTGGGTTCGGCACCGCGTTTGGCGGATGATTTGAATGTCGACAGCGGGTGGGAAACGGCCGTCGAAACAGTACTGGGCGATTTCTTGCAGGCGGTGTACGTCGAAAAAATTGAGGCCTATGCTGAATCCATTGCGGCAATCAGTAGCGGTAGTGTGTTGTTACTTGACGGTGCTGTGGCTACAGGCGATGACGAAAGTGCTTCCGCCAATCAATTGCTGGCGAAAGTGAGTGGTGCTGAGCGGCGAGTGGAAGCTGTCTTGGCCGGTGTAATGACAGCTGATAGCCTTGATGACGCTTTGGCGCTACGTGCCAGCCTCGCGCCTCACCAATCAGTGATTAGCCAGGATGGATTGTGGTTTGGCCCCAACTGGGTGCGTGTCGCCCGCGATGTCGATGCCTCGGCGGGGGTGTTATTGCGCAAGCGTGATCTCGACGAAACCACGCTTAAATTAGCCGCTCTGCGTGATGAGGTTGAAACCTTACTTGAACAACAGGAAAGCAAGCAGCAAGCCTTAAAGGCCAGTGAAGCGCAGCGTACCACTCTCGATACGGGTAGAGACGTGCTACAGCAACAAAGCGCTCAGCTACAATCCAAATTAAATGTCACCAAAGAGCGCATTGGCCAAATCGCCCAGCAGAAAACCCGCATTGCTGAAGAGCTGGAAGAAGCGCGTATGCAGCTCGAGCAGGACAAAGAGCGACTGCGCGATTGTCGGCAGGTGCTGGAACTGGGCATAGAGTCGATGACCGGCGATAACCTGCGCCGCGAACAATTAACCACTCAGCGTGATCAGTTGCGTAAAACACTGGACGATGACCGGCAGAGAGCGCGTCACGACCGTGACAAGGTGCACGAGCTGGCCATGCGTGAGCAGTCTGTGAGCACGCAGTTATCGTCGATCAAAGAGGGCATCGCCCGGCTTGAAGTGCAGGTCGATCGATTAAAGGAGCGTCAGCAAACCCTGTTGAGTAGCTCTGAGGGCGAGCAGGGGCCGGGGGATGAACTCAAACGAGATCTTGAGGCGCGTCTTGAGCAGCGTTTAATTGTTGAGAAAGAGCTGTCTGCTGTTCGGGTTCTTGTGCAGCAAGCCGAGCACAGCATGCGTGAGTGCGAAAAAGAACGCAGTCGTCTCGAAGCTGAGCTAGAGAAACAACGCAGTGCTCTCGAGCAGCAGCGTCTAACCACCCAGGAGCTTGAAACGCGGGCCAAAACCATTGCTGAGCAGGTGGCAGAGGCCGATTATATATTGGCTGATGTGATTTCCGATCTGCCTGAGGGTGCCGATGAATCCGAGTGGGGGAGCCGTTTACAGCAGGTTGAAAACCGTGTGCAGCGCCTTGGGGCCATTAACCTGGCTGCAGTGGACGAATTTAAAATTGAGTCGGAACGAAAGACCTATCTCGATGCCCAAGACGGCGAACTTAATGAAGCCCTGGAGACACTCGAGAGTGCCATCCGCAAAATTGATCGGGAGACGCGCACGCGCTTTCGGGAAACCTTCGATGCTATTAACCACTCTTTACAGGCGTTGTTTCCCAAGTTGTTCGGCGGTGGTCATGCCTATTTGGCTTTGACCGGCGATGATTTACTCGACACCGGTGTCACCATTATGGCGCAGCCACCGGGTAAGAAGAACTCCACCATTCACCTCTTGTCGGGGGGTGAAAAAGCACTCACGGCGATAGCCCTGGTGTTCTCCATCTTTAAGCTCAACCCAGCGCCCTTTTGTATGCTCGACGAGGTGGATGCGCCCCTTGATGATGCTAACGTGGGGCGCTATGCGAGGATGGTTAAAGAGATGTCGGAAACGGTGCAGTTCATTTATATTACCCACAATAAGATTGCGATGGAGATGGCCCATCAGTTGATGGGGGTGACAATGAATGAGCCGGGTGTTTCTCGCCTCGTTTCTGTCGATGTTGACAAAGCCGTGGAGCTTGCACAATAATAGTTAAAACAAGTACATAGCTATATTTTGTGAAGTAAATTAAATAATATTTTTTAAGCTTTTGCCCCTGGCATCAGCAAATTTGGAAAGGTTAAAATGCAATGGAACTAGGCGGCCGCGAAATCCTCATCGCCCTTGGCGCTCTGTTGATAGTGGCTATTCTGCTGGATGGTTTTCGCCGCGTGCGCCGTGCGGGCGAGGGTAAGCTACGCGTCAAACGTCGCAAACAGCCCATTTTTGAAGGTGACGATCTTGATGAGTTCGGCAGTGAACTTCCCGGTGGTGGCGCACGGGTTGTCGCTTTTCGCGACGAGGATAGTGCTGAGGAACTCAGCCAGAGTATCAAAGCCAACCGAGAACATGATGCCAGCAGGGTGACTGCACCGTTTCGTCAAGCTGAGCCCGTAGCACCGGGGTTTGAAAAAAATACTCCGCTCGCGGAATCTCCTGAATGGGAGGATGAAAGTGAGTTACTGGCCGCTGAGCCTGTGATGGATCAAATTATCGACACTGAACCCGATTCTGAGGAAGCCAGAAGGGAGAGCCAAATATCTTTGTTTGCAGAGGCGTCTGGCTCGAACGATCAAGAAGACGATTTTTGTGCAAGCGCCTTTGCGGCAGAAGATCGGGAACCTGTTGAGAGCATACCCACTAAGCCTGTTAAAAAGAGCCGTAAAAGCAGAGCGTCAAAAAAGAAAACCTCTCAGGACAATTCGCTAAAAAGCCGTCCGAGTAAAAACAAGGCAGCGCAGGAAAAATCGACAAGTGAATCTTTGGCACCTGATATTGCCGAGGATGATGTTGTTATTCTCCACTTGATGGCTGAACAAGGAGAGGTTTTTCAGGGGGATGAGCTACTCAAAACAGTTGTTAATAACGGTTTGCGCTACGGCTCATTAAAAATCTTTCATCGTCATGTGCGGGAAGACGGCTCCGGTGATGTGCTGTTCAGTATGGCGAACTCGGTTAATCCCGGCACTTTTGAGCTAAATTCAATGGGTAGCTTTTCAACACCGGGGGTGACTTTCATGATGGTGATGGAAGACAGTGAAGACCCCCTCGGCACCTTCGATTTGATGCTCGAGTGTATTCACGGTGTCAATTCCACCATTGGTGGTGAGTTAAAAGATCAACAGCGCAGTGCCCTCAGTCAACAAACCGCCGAACACTATCGCCAGCGTATTATGGATTTCAACCGTCGTCGTTTAGCGGCTGGCGTTTAGCTCTCTTTTACCGGGGTTTCTAGCCCCGGCTCTCAATTACGGGAAGCTCCCTGCAGGATGAGTGACAAGCCTAATTTAGCCTTTGACCAGGCTGTTACAGAAGCCAGTGCATTGCGCGAACAGCTCAACAGTCATAACTATCGCTATTACAGTCTCGACGATCCGCTTATCTCTGATGGCGAATACGATCAGCTATTGCGCCGTTTGGAGAATATTGAAGAACTCTACCCCCAGTTGAGAAGCGCCGATTCGCCGACTCGGCGGGTTGGCTCTACGCCACTTTCAGTCTTTGCGTCGGTAGAGCACAAAGTGCCGATGCTGTCGCTGGCCAATGCCTTTGATGATAATGAGCTGCGGGATTTTGAGCGGCGTTTGCATTCGCGGCTCGACGACGACAGCGCCATTACATTCGTCTGCGAGCCCAAGCTTGATGGCGTGGCCGTTAGCTTGCTGTATCACGAGGGTGTGTTGGTACAAGGGGCAACCCGGGGCGATGGTTTCAGCGGTGAAAATATTACCGCTAATGTGCGCACCATTGCTTCAATTCCCCTGAAATTACAGGGTCAGGGTTTTCCCCCGCTGCTTGAAGTGAGGGGGGAGGTTTACCTGCCCCGTGCCGGTTTTGATGCCATTAATGCCGAGGCCCTGGCCAAAGATGAAAAGCCTTTCGTCAACCCCCGCAATGCAGCGGCGGGCAGTTTGCGCCAACTGGACTCGCGGATTACCGCAACGCGTCCCCTTGAGATGTGCGCCTACAGTCTGGGGCAGGCCGATGGCGGTGCGCTGCCCGACACCCATCTGGCCACTATGTTGCGCCTCAAAGAATGGGGCTTTCTCACCAATAGCCTGATGGAGGCGGTGGTCGGTATCGAGGCCTGCATCAATTACTACCAGCGGCTTGCAGAGCTACGGCCCGGCCTGGCCTATGATATCGACGGCATTGTTTATAAGGTTGATCGTTTTCATTTGCAGCAGACTCTCGGCTTTGTTGCCCGAGCACCGCGCTGGGCGATAGCGCGTAAATTCCCGGCTGAAGAGGCAATCACTCGTCTGTTAGATGTCGAATTTCAGGTTGGCCGCACGGGCGCTATTACCCCCGTAGCCCGTCTCGAACCGGTATTTGTCGGCGGCGTAACGGTGAGTAATGCCACCCTGCACAATGAAGATGAGATCACTCGCCTGGGTTTGCGTATCGGCAATCAGGTGGTGGTGCGGCGAGCGGGGGATGTGATTCCACAAATCGCTCGGGTGGTGACGAGTGAATCTGACCGGGTTGATTTACGCACCATTGTGTTTCCGACAAGCTGTCCCGTTTGTGGCTCAGCCCTGCAGCGCAGTGATGAGCAGGCGGTGTTGCGCTGTACCGGTGGCCTTGTTTGCGCGGCCCAGCGTAAAGAGGCGATCAAACATTTCGCCTCTCGCAAGGCCCTGGATATCGACGGTCTGGGCGATAAAATAATCGATCAATTGGTGGATGCAGAATTGATTCATACGGTTGCCGATCTCTTTAAGCTGAATGTAGAGCAGTTGGCGGGTTTGGCGCGGATGGCGAGTAAATCGGCGACTAACCTGGTTGACGCCATCGCAGCCGCACGACAAACCACATTGCCTCGCTTGTTGTATGCGCTGGGCATTCGTGAGGTAGGGGAGACCACCGCAAAGGTGCTAGCGACCCACTTCGGCTCGCTGGAGAAATTAGAAGAAGCCGATGAAGAGGCTTTATTGGCAGTATCTGATGTCGGCCCCGTCGTTGCCGACTTTGTCACTCAGTTTTTAAGTAATCCTCATCATCTGGCTATTATTGCCAGCTTGCGCGAGGCGGGTGTCGAATGGCCAGATATTGAGGCCAGTGATGCTCAGGTTATGCCCCTAGTGGGGCAGGTGTGGGTGTTGACCGGCACACTGGCAGCGATGAGCCGCGGACAGGGCAAAGAACGGCTCGAAGCCCTGGGCGCGAAAGTGACGGGCAGTGTGTCTGCCAAAACGACTTGTCTGGTCGCTGGGGAAAGTGCCGGCTCGAAGCTAGAGAAAGCACGGTCACTCAATGTCACTGTAATAGACGAAGCTGAGTTTTTGGCGTTGTTGGCGAGTAAGCATTGATGGGTTTTGAACGTACTGTGATTAGGCCTGTCGTTGCGTTTTGTAGTTTGCTTATCCCGTGTGGAATATAATGTGCGGCGCGTGTTTCGATTTTAAAGTTGCCTGGGGTTAGTCATGCAAGAAGAGTCCGTTGTTTACGGTTGTATTAAAGATGCGGTATACCGGCCCGATGGCGTGGACCGTATCAAGGTGAATCGTGAGGCGATGGCCTCATTACCCAGTGCTGAAAGCTGGCCCCTGCTGAGTCGCGAGATGTTTGCCTCTTCTAGTCAGCTTGCCAGCGATATTAGCCAGCATACTGAAATCGTTCATTTTGGCGCGCCTTATCAGGGTATCGAATACGAGTGGCAAATGTGGATAGAGCAGTTTGAAGCACTGCTGCGCAAGATGTACTGGGTGAGTGCTTATGTGCATCTCGAGACGGAAATGTCGGGTGTGCATTCCTTTATATGGGAAAGTATTGAAGCCGAATATCACAGCCCGGGTAGTGATGATATTCAGCTGCGTTGTGAATGGGTGAAAGAAGCTATTTGAGAGCAAGGTGAGCCAGCATTATTTAATTCGACTCGTTGAGCTTTCTTCGACTGCGATGGAAGCATAGCGTTTATGCCCGGTGGCCAGCGGCTAAGTAGTTTTCAATATTACCTGGGTGGACTCGGCAGCAGTGCTGTGGCCATGGGCTTGCAAGTGGTTATCTTTCCCTGGCTGGTGGTTGGCGTGCTACACGAGCCAGCAGACCGCGTGGGACTGGCGCAAATGGCGGTGATGTTGCCCAACTTGCTGCTTGTTTTGTTAGGCGGGGCACTCTCCGATAATCGCCACCTCGGCAGCTATCTTTTTCGGCTTTATCTACTTTATTTATTGCCCTTCGGCATGATGTTAATTGCGGTGAGTCAGGGCTTGCTAAGCTACGAGTTGTTGATTGTTTTTGGTGCCAGCTATGGTGTCATCACGGCCTTTGTTCAGCCAGCACGTGAAAGCCTATTATCCCAGGTTGCGAGTGAGGATTTACAGCGCTCGGTAGTGCGTACCACTCTGGTTCAATTTACGGCGCAAAGCCTGGGTTATTTATCCGCTGGCCTGTTTGATCGCATAGGCTTAAGTGTTTTACTCGTTTTTCAGATGTTGATGTTTATCGCTGCGGGTTTGTTACTGCGCGCCAGTCAACCGGCCGGGGAAGGCTTGAGCAAGGGGAGTCAGCATCAAAGTCAGAGCATTGTTGCTGGTTTGCAGGCAGTGTGGCATCACGCCCGACTACTGCCACTGATGCTGTTAGTCGGCGCGACTGGTTTTCTCGGCTTTGGCGTCTATCTGGTAGCGATGCCCCTGATGACTCGAGAGGTTTACGGCCAGAGTGCAGTCTTTTACGCCGGTTTACAGCTCAGTTTTACGGCGGGTGTTCTGCTCGCCAACGTTCTTTATTTACGCTGGCGTAGTGGTTTTCGCCAGCCCGGTAGAGTGTTGGTGATCAGCCTATTTTCTCGAGGTTTGATTATGCTACTGATTGCCACTCATTTACCCGTTAGCCTGCTATTTCCGGCGGTACTGGTGTGGGGTATGTTCTCCGGTATATCGATTAGCCTGGGCCGCATGATGACCCACACCGAGGCACCGGAGGCCTATCGTTCGCGAGTGGTGTCAATTTACCAGTTAGCCTTTTTTGGTACAGCGCCCATAGGTGCCTGGGTGACCGGACAGTTGATCAGTGCTCAGGGTGTGCTCGAAACCTTTGCTGGCCTCGGGGCAACAACTCTGTTGGTTGCGTCCCTCGGTGTTTTTACTCAGCTCTGGCGATCACCTGGCGGAAAGCCAGCAGAGCCGCAGTAACGGCAACATTCAGTGACTCAACACCGTTGGCCATGGGAATATTCAGTTGCTCGGTGGCGAGCTGATTAACTTCCTTTGATACACCGTCCGTCTCATTGCCTAAGACATAGATCGTTTGTGCCTGAGCTTTATGCTCGGCTAGATTGGTGCCTTTCGCTGCGTTTAAAGTACAAATGCTGGTGCCTAGCTCTGCGAATTCATTGAGGGCGACTGGCAGGCTATCGCAGCGGTAAATGGGGCAGCGAAAGAGGGTGCCGGCACTGGCTTTAATCACCAGGGGTGACAGTGGCGCACAGCCCTTACTGGGTAATAACAAACCGTCGATGGGGCTGGCGCAAATGGAGCGAATCACCATGCCGAGGTTTTGCGGGTTGGTAATGCGATCGAGGGCGATTAAGCAAAGATTTTGAGGGGCTTGTTTAATCAGACTTTGGTAGTCACCGTAGTTGGGGCATTGCAGATCCAGGGCGACGCCCTGATCCTGACGCTGATTACGGGATATTCGCGACAGCTCCTTGCGACTGTGGTGTTGAATCTCAATATCGCGAGCCTCAGCTAGATTGATGATTTTTTTCATCGTGGCATCACTGCGATTGCTGCTGGCCAGGTGCAAGCGATAGGCGGGGATTGAGGTTTCCTGCAGGGCTTCTAATACTGTTTTACGACCGAAGACAGTAAGTAATTGTTTGAAAAATTGCTGGCGTTCGGCGTAGCTCATGGTGGTGGGTTCACAAAGTGCTGAGTCATGGTTCGCCATTATAGCCTTTCAGCGAGGTGTTTATTAAATTTGAATTTTTAGGTCGTAGAGGTTTTACGCGCCTTAATAGAGAGGGGGCTTAGCTAATTTTCACCGAGGCTTTTTTATCGGGGGTGAGAAGAAAGCCGAGGAGGTGATCTTTGCTTAGTGGCTTTGAATAGAGGTATCCCTGGATCAAGTCACACCCAAAAACTTGCAGAATCGCTAGTTGAGTTTGCTCTTTAACACCCTCAGCGATGGTCATTAGTTTGAGGTCTTTGCCGATACTGATGATGCTGTGTGCGAGTCGTTTCGCTTTTTCGTCGGTCAATATTTCATCAATAAAACTTTTGTCGATTTTTAATTCATGACTAGGCAGGTTGGCCAGCAGGCTAAGGGAAGAAAAGCCGGTACCAAAGTCGTCGAGGGAAATTTCTATGCCGATGTCGCTGAAGCGCTGCAAGATGAAAACAGCCAATTTCAAATCTTCGATAAAAATACTTTCCGTGACTTCGAGCATCAGCGTAAGGTTGTCGTTCGAGTGGCGTTCTATCTCGCGCTGAAAAAACTCAAAGAAACCCTCGGTGAGGAGTTGTTGCACGGAAACATTGATGGACAGACGGAGGGGCCCATCTGCCGGCAGACCTCTTCGATTTCTGTAATGGCTCGAAAGGTAATAAATTTACCGAGTTCATTCACCAAGCCCATGCTATTCGGCAATAGGGATGAAGTCACTGGGCGGTACATTACCCAATTTGTGGTTATGCCAGCGCACCAGAGCCTCGACGCCGATTGTGTCGCCGGTACAACTGTTGATTTGGGGTTGGTAAACCATGGGCAGCTCATCGCGCTCGATGGCGCTGCGTAGCTCCCTTTCAATGGCGGTGTTGTAAGCGCTGCGCTGCTTTAGATCCTCGGAGAAAAAGGAAGGCTTCGTTGCGGTGTTTTTTAGCCTCATACATGGCGATGTCGGCTTTGCTGAGTAGTGCGCCAAGTTCGCTGCCGTTACTCAGTACTGTCAGCAGAAATGGGCTGCATTAAGTCATTAATAAAGTTGTTGGCAAGTTGTATGAGGTAGGCCACATCATTTTCAGGAATTCAAATAATAAATTCATCGACGCCATGCCTGATGTTTAAGTGTTTGAAATTTTCCTCAATACGTCGTACGACCTCGATCAGTATTTTGTCGCCGGTCAGGTGTCCATAGTTATCGTTAATGATTTTGAAGTTATGGGATCAATAAATAAAATTGCGAATTTTCCATGACGTAATTGAGGCCAGCTCTCAAAATATTTGGCCAGATAGTAGCGATCGCTAAAGCCGGTGAGTTGGTCGTGTTCGGCCTGGAAAATTAGACGGTTCTGAGATTTTTTTTGCTCTCGATTGAATACTCTAAACATCAGGAAGAGCAGTAAATCGAAGGCAGTTACCATTACGGTTTGCCAGAATAATGTCGGTAAATATTTGCTGTATAGGCTGGATCTTTCGACAGGTGCCAGCATGTAGTATCGGTAGTAGGGCTCATAGCGGATGGTGAACAAGGCATCCATACCGGGCTCGAACAGGGCGTTGACGGAAATTAGTTGGCTCCCGCTACAAAGTTTCTCGGGTGACATATCTGCCTGTATTTTTAATTGGCCAATAAAGTAATCAACTAAGGTTTTAGGAATTGGTATTAGATACTCTTTTGCAGCATTCCTACCCTTGTATTGAGGTCTTGAACTGTAGATAAAATGATAGTCATTTCGAAAAACCTGCAAGATAGTGTCACGCGTTAACTGGCTGTTATTCCATGCGTAACGGTTAATGCTGTGTTCGATGGTGCTGGTTAGCACCGCGACGACTTTACCGTTTTTACGTACGGCATAGTGTATGGCGATGATTTGCTTGTCGAGCACGGGCACAAAGCGATTGCTACCGATAACGGGCCTATTTTGGGTGAGAGTTCTCTGGACGTTGTATTTGGTAAGGGGGGATTTGAGCATTGTTTGTAGGCCGCCGGCAGTAGTGGCAATTGTCTTACTCGCTTGTATCAGTTTGCCTTCAGGGTCTCGAATCATGAAAGCGGTCACTTCTGGGTTGTTTTAACGACCCGGTCAACCGTGGCTTTTAACCGGTCAATATCATGGTCCAGGTCGAGTGACAGAAATTCTTCACTGATGGTGTCAAAGAGGTTTTTTTGATAATTGAGCATGGCACGGGTTGAGGTAAAGCTGACATCATTGGGGCAGCGCAGCTCAGTATCGGCATCTTGCTTGATTTTTTCCCATTGGAACTCGCCAAGCACAATTAAGGCAATGATTGAGCTGAAAGTGACGAATAAATAGGGTCGCCACAAATTACTAAGCACTTTCATCCGTAAGCACTCGAAACCGTGAGGTGTTTACTTACGATTTATCATGGAAGCCACAATTTATATGTTAAATTAAATGTGGCGGAGTCGTGATGGTCTGCCTGAATGTTTTTTATTAATCCGATTGAGCTTATTTGCTGGCCACTTTCTCGGTGGCAAGGGTTGCCTTTGTCCAGGCCTCAAAACCGCCATCGATATGGCAGATGGGGTTTAACCCCATGTTTTTTAGGGCTAAAGTGGCGAGAGCAGAGCGATGACTTTTCGCACAATAAAGAATAAAGCTTTTGCCCGATGAAAAAATATCCCGGTGGTATTCACTTTCTGGGTCGACCCAGAACTCAAGCATACCCCGGGGTGCATGCAGGGCACCGGGGATTTTTCCGCCACGATAAAGTTCGCGAATATCGCGGATATCAACGAAGACTGTGTTGTCATCATCAAGTCGCTCAGCGGCTTGTTCAAGACTGATTGTTTTAATTTCTTTGAGGGCATTATCGACCAGTTGTTTGGCACTGATTTTCATGGGCTATCCTTAGTTTATTGTTATTGCGAACTACTGGTGTTTGATACTACCCGATAGAGGTACTGGCTTTGTACTGTTTTATTTAACTCGATAGGTTTAAATAGCGGCTCTAACTAATAACAAAATAGCTAAAGCTAAAGGCTTGGCAGCAGGGAATAATCACTATGGAATATCGTACATTGGGTCGAACGGACCTTAAGGTCAGCGCCATATGTTTGGGCACGATGACCTGGGGGCAGCAAAACAGCCTTGATGAGGCGATTGAGCAAATGGACTTTGCCCTTGCCGAAGGTGTTAGCTTTTTCGATACGGCAGAAATGTACCCGGTACCACCACGGCCTGAAACGCAGGGCCGCACCGAAGAGTACGTCGGAGAATGGTTTGCCCGCCGGGGTAAGCGAAGTGAGGTTGTACTGGCGAGCAAGGTGTCGGGCCGCTCTGAAGCAACGGGTGACTGGAAGCACCTGCGCGGTGGCCCACGTTTGAATCGTGAACATATCCATCAGGCAGTGCGTGACTCCCTCAAGCGTTTACAGACCGATTATATTGACCTCTATCAGGTGCACTGGCCGGAGCGCACCACCAACTTTTTCGGTCAGCTGGGTTATCGTCACAAAGAGCAGCCTGATTTGGCCTCTATTGAGGAGACGCTCACGGCCCTGTCGGAGTTGGTTAAAGATGGCCTGGTGCGCCATATTGGCGTGTCGAACGAAACTCCCTGGGGAGTGATGGAATATTTACGCCATGCTCGAGAGGATGATCTCCAGCGTATTGTCAGTATTCAAAATCCCTATAACTTGCTTAATCGCAGTTTTGAAGTGGGTTTGGCCGAGATGGCAATGCGTGAGGATGTCGGCTTGCTGGCTTATTCACCATTGGCGATGGCCATGTTGTCGGGCAAATATATGCATGGCCAGCGTCCTGAGGGTGCACGTCTGACCTTGTTTGACCGTTTTCAACGCTATTCTAGCCCTCAGGCTGTTGCCGCTTCAGAGGCTTATGTGAAGTTGGCACACGAGCATGGTTTGGATCCCTCGAGCATGGCTCTGGCTTATGTGAACAGCAGGGAGTTCGTCACCAGTAATATTATTGGCGCCACTAATCTTGAACAATTGAAGACAAATATTGCCAGTATTGACTGTGTTTTATCGACAGAGGTAAAACAGGGCATAGAGGCGCTACATCAGCGTAATTCAAATCCCGCGCCTTAATGTAGGTACGTTAAAAATCCAAGCTAGGGGGTTGAGCTGCTTTAATAATATAGCCTGGGCCTAATGTCGCCCACCCCGTTTAATATTTGTGAGCTTATCTTATCTAAGCAATTATTGATCTTTAATAATCATCGTCAACCTTGAAATACAAACGGTTTTCCCGTCTTCATTGCGAATCATAATTTCCCACACATGAGTTGAACGACCCAGGTGCATGGGTTTGGCGGTGCCGTAAACAAAGCCCTCGGAGACCGAGCGAATATGGTTGGCATTAATTTCCAGACCCACGCAATACTGCTTTTCCATATCGATACACAAGGACGATGCGTGGCTGCCGACAGTTTCGGCGAGCAGGCAGGAGGCGCCGCCGTGGAGGATGCCGTAGGGCTGGCGGGTGCGCTCATCGACGGGCATGCGGGCGGTAATATAGTCATCGCCAAAGTCGGTGTACTCGATGCCAGAGTTAGTGGCGGCCCCATCGGGGAAATCATTGTTGAGTACATCGAGAGACAGGGATTTTTTCCAGATTGTCATTTTATGTTGCCTTATTTTTATCTTTTAAATTTTAGCTTAAGAGCCTTCAGGATAGAGCGACTTTAAGTGCTGTCGTCTATCCTTGTTTTCGCCTGAAGTGCTTGCTGCGCCACTTTTTCTCAAACGTTCTAATTGCAGAAAAATAGTGTCACAACTCACCGGCTGTTGAGAGTCACTATTACTGTATAGCCGCGCATCAAGGGCTTTAAACTCAGCGCTTAATCCATCATTATCAGCCAGCTCGGCGACTTGTTCCAGGCTGTGCAAGTGCTCCTGCTGCCAATGCACGCGGGCCCAGTTGATAATGGCCTGGCGTAGACTCGGGTAATTATCGATGGCGCAGGCCATGCGAATTTCTTTAAACAGCTCTTTATCGGGCACAGCGGCCAGGCCTTGTGTTGGCGCTGGTGTGGTAGTCGGGCGATTACGCCACCACAAAGCAGTAAAACAAGCGGCGACAATCAGCAGCACAAGGTTACTTGCGGCGAGCATCCAGAAATAAGTATTTGTTATGGGCGCGCTCATGCTGTGTTGTATCTGGGGTGAGCTGCTGGTCGTATTGCTTTCACCTGTTGGCACTGCAGTGTCGTCGGTCATTTCTAGCGAGCCGCTCGGGGGCAGAACATTCAGTGTGCGGCCTTTGATAACGGTCTGGCGAAGGGCGTTCGCTTCTGTGTCCCACCAGTCCAGGCTAATGTCGGGCAGGGTGATGCTACCGACTTGCGTTGGCACGATGGCAATGGACTCAATGCGCTTGCCGAATACGCCGGCCTCGCTAACACTATCCTCCATTTGCGCCTGATCGGGATAGAGTTTGTAGTTTTTGCTGCTTGGCATTTGCAAAGGGGGTAATTGGCTGCCCATTAGGCCCTGCCCCGTAATGGTGATGGTGCGGGTCAATGGCTCACCCAGGGTGATATCGTCCGTGGTATTGCTCCAGCGCTCCTGCAAACCCACACCTTTACCCGGCAACCAATGTTGCAGGGTGTTGTTGTTGGGCATGGGTTTAATCTGCAATTGTTTGACTTCGGTATTGAAAAAAGCCTGTCTACCCCGTTGTCGAAAGAGTGAACCACTGTGGCGAGTAGTTTGTTCTGCAATCACTCCTCGGTATTGAATCGCTGGTATTTCCAGTGTCAAACTACTATCGGCAAAAATGGCGTAGCGGGTTTCGACCACGGTGTATTGCTTGCCATCTATCTCTTTTTGATACTGGCTTTCGGCCACTTTAATCAGTTGTGCCTCCGGTACGGCCAGTTCGCCAATAGTGAAATTACTCATGGGCACGGAGGTATATAAACGCAGTGTCAGCAGGGCCTGTTCCTGCACATAGGCACTACTTTTGTCGAGTATGGTTTCGGTAAATACAGCGGCTCCGGCAACTTGGGTGCTGGCTTTGGCTTTGCTTACTTTTATTTCCAGTGCGTTGCTGATTTCATCTTTGAAGGTGAAAGAGGGGATCAGTAAGTTGCCGGTGCGCTTGGGTGAGAGCGTGAATATCCATTGTGTGAACGAGGTGGCATGACCATTGAGGTTCGAATATTTGTTTTGCTGATTGCGGCCTAAAAGATTGAAGTCCTTTTCCAGAGCACTGAAATCCGGCTCGCCAAACAGAACCTGTTCACTAAAAACAACAGTGAGTTCGAAGCTTTCGCCGAGGTTGACGGTGCTGCGATCGACCTTGCTTAACAGGCTTGCGGCGTAGCCATCGACTGCCATCATCATTAAAAGCAGGCCAATAAAATAGCTGCCGAAGCGGTGCATTTGAGTGGCTCGGGTGGCGATTTGTGTACTTACCAACGTTCTGTCTCCTGCTGCTGAGGCGGGCTTTGATTTGAGCGACCACGGCCGTTTTGTTGCTGGTGTTGCCAGGCTTCGTATTCAAACTTTCGACGCATTAAGCCACTGGGGTCGTCGGGTACGCGGCGCAACCATTGCTCAAGGGCCTGGCGTTGTTCTTCGGGCATTGCGTCGGCAGCAGAGGGTTTGGCCCCGGCTGCACTCTGCGATTTTTCATCGTCGGCATTTTGCTCTTTGTCGTCACCCGCGCTGGCCTCGTCTTTTTCTTCGGCGTCGCTGTCTGCTTCGTTATTACCGTCTTCTTGATTTTGTTCTGGCTGGTATTCAGGCTTTGAATCCGATTCCTGTTCTTTATCGTCGGGCTTATCCCTGGGCTGGCCGGAATCTTTATCGCCTTGCTCGCCATTTTGTTCTGAATCCGACGACGCACCCTCTTTTGATTCGTCTTTATTGCCCTCGCCTTTTTCATCTTTCTGCTGGTTTTTGTCGTCCTGGGATTGTTCTTTTTCTTGCTGCTGTTCTTGTTCTTGTTCTTGTTCTTGTTCTTGTTCTTGTTCTTGTTCCTTTTCCTGTTGAAGCGCTTTTTCTACCAGGTCTTTATTAAAAACGGCGTCCTCATGCAGAGTGTCTAATTCGAGGGCCGTTTGATAATTTTCCAGTGCCGCTTCCAGCTGCCCGGCTTTTGCTTGGGAATTCGCCAGATTGTAGAGACTGTCAGCACTGGCTGCGCTATTTTTAAAGTGTTCTTCAGCGGCGCTAAAGTCGCCATTTTTGTAGGCTGCTGAGCCTTTCCAGTTGGGGTTTTTGAAGAGCGCCTCGGCTGCTTCTGCGTCACCGGCGGCCAGTGCCTTTTGCCCCTGCTGATCACTGCGTAGCCAAAGGTCTTGCCACTCCATGGCGTGGCTATTATCTGGAGCAAATGCCAGTGGGGCCAGAATAAGTAGGGCCAGCACATTGCGGCGAAAGGCCAGAACCAGAAAAGGCAGCAGTGGCAGAATGAGCCAGAAACCGCTGTCGTGCCAGGTGTCAAAGGTGCGTTGTAATTGTTGGCTTTGCTCGCTATCAGCACTGTCGAAAAGCCGACTTAGGGCCTCAATATCACTGTCGTCGGTAGAGAGCTTTCGGTAAAGGCCCCCATTGCTCTGAGCGAGCGCACGCAAGGGTTTTTCCCGCAATTGGGCAAGTACGATATTGCCACGACTGTCTTTGACAAAACCACCTTTGTTCCCGGTAGAGGTGGCGGGAATGGGCGCCCCAGCCTTTGTACCCAGTGCTAGTACAGAGACTTTAATGTCTTTTACGTCTTCTAGCTGCGAATTCATTAGGGGCAAGTCAGCACTGGGTAGGCCGTCGGAAACTAACAGAATGTGCCCCGATTCAAAGCCGCTTTTACGGATTAAGGCCATGCCTTTTTCCAATGCTTGCACCGGTTGATTACCGCTCAGGGGCATGATCATCGGGTTGAGTGCTGGCAGCAGTGAAATGATGGTTGCCGTGTCGTCCGTCAGCGGTGTCACGACGTGGGCATCACC
This sequence comes from Candidatus Reddybacter sp., assembly GCA_041277045.1. Lineage (GTDB taxonomy): Bacteria > Pseudomonadota > Gammaproteobacteria > Pseudomonadales > Porticoccaceae > Reddybacter. Next base: position 409,350 of record JBGFSY010000004.1, read on the forward strand.
GGCGTAGGCGACGAGGGCGGTGGTGCCCTCCTGCCGTGCGTGTAATAGATCGGTCAATTTGAGGCGGGCACGGGTCAGGCGGTTGGGCTTCACATCCTCCGCCAGCATAGAGGGTGACAAATCGAGCAAGATGACCAGCGGCGTTTGCTGCTTGTGAATGGGCAGGGGGATTTTATGCCAGCTCGGCCCAGCAAGGGCAAGACAGGCGCAGAGCCAGGGGACGAGTAGCCACCAATGCAGACGCTGGCGTGTTGCCCCGTCACTTTGTTCGACTAAATAGGGCAGCAGCTCGGGGGCGATAACGCCCTGCCAGTTACTGCTGTTAGTACTACGACGAGCCAGTAGCAAAGCCAGCGCAATACCGGGCAACAGGGCCGCTAGCCACCAGGGTCGTAACCAGTGAAATTGGGTGATGGCTGTTGCTAGCGCTGCTGAAAACTCACTCATGCCTTTACCCCCCGAAAAAGGAGTAGCAAGCTGCTCAATAGCAAAGCTGCGCCCAGGGGCCAGTAAAACAGTGCCCGGGTGGGGCGGAAGGTTTCGGCGTCCTGACTGACCGGCTCGAGCAGGTCGAGGGTGGCGTAGATTTGCGCTAGCTCTTTGGGATTGCGGGCGCGAAAATATTGGCCGCCGGTTTGCGCGGCAATAGCTCGAAGGGTGGTTTCGTCGAGGTCGGCAGAGGGGTTAATGCGGCGCACACCGAATAAACTGCGGCGCAAAATCTCATCGGCACCGACACCAATGGTGTAGATCTTCACCTCGTAGGCGGCAGCTAATTCGGCGGCTTTCAGGGGCTCGACTTCGCCCGCCGTATTCGCACCGTCGGTGAGCAAGATGATGACACGACTGTTTTCGTCTTTATCTTTCAGGCGTTTTACGCCGAGACCGATGGCATCGCCAATCGCTGTACCCTTGCCGGCAAAGCCGATTAAAGCCTCCTGCAATAGCGTATTGAGTGTTAGTCGGTCAAAGGTCAAAGGCGTTTGCAGATAGGCGTGGTCACCAAACAGAATAAGGCCGAGCCTGTCTCCGCTGCGCCGCTCGACAAAATCGCCGACCACGGCTTTAACCACGCTTAAGCGGTCAACTAGCGAGCCCCTGACCTCCATATCTTCCACTTCCATGCTACCGCTTATATCAACCGCCAAGAGCAGGTCGCGACCACTGATGGGCAGGGCGATGGGGTCGCCTATCCACTGGGGACGACTGGCGGCCAGCAAGCAGGCGAGCCAGATAAGTATGAGCAGGGCGAGGCTCGGCCAATTACGGCGACTCACCGCAGGGCTGCTTTGGCTGTCGGCGGCGAGCTGGGCATAAACGGGGGCGAGCAGTGCGGCTTGTGCGTCATCCGCGGGCTTGCGCCACCAGCGATACAATAAAGGCAGGGGGGCCAGTACGAGCATCCAGGGCCAGATTAAGCTAAGCATCAGCTATCGCTCCCGGATTGTTTGCCCGGTTTGAAGTCTTTGGACTTGAGCCAGTTTTTTGCTATCGCGTAAAAACATTGGGCTTGCTCTGTAGTCAGCGTTTTACTCTCGGCGCGGTATAGGCGCTCGCTGATGTCCTGCAAGGGCAAGGCAGCGGAAAGCTTGCCTGCGCTATGTTCATCGAGCGCCTCTAACAGTGCCGGGCTGGGTATTGATTGAAGATGTTCACCAGTAAGGACTTCGCTGTTGCTAGCGGCAGATAGCTGCGCAGTTTTACCGGCTCGGCGCAATAGCGCCAAAGTATTCTCGATAAAGTCACGGTCGGCATTACTCGTCTTACCGGCCTGCTGTTCATAGTCCTGCCAAATCTGTTTCAGTAAGTCCTGACTTTCGCCGCGATAATATTGGCGACGATAACGCGCCTGAAAATAGCGGCTCAGCCAGATTGTCAAAGCCATAAGTAGGGCCGCAACTAGCCACCAACCGGGCGCGGGCGGCCACCAGGGCACCGCTTGGGGCAGGTGAATATCTCGGAGTTGCTCGAGCGCTGGATTAGTCATTAGCGTTTCCGCCGCCCCTGCTTGGCAAAGGCCAGGCGCAGGGTGTCGAGCACGGGCTCATCGGTCGAGAAACTGAGTAGTGGCAGTTTAAGACGCAAGGCGGTGTTTTGCAGGTGCTGTTCTTTATCGCGATAGCGCTGCTCAAAGCGGCTGCGCAGACCGGCTTTGGCCGCGTTCAATAAGAAACGCTGGGCGCCGTTCAAAACCTGATATTGCCCGGGTGGGGGCAGTTGGCTTTCGAGGCTGTCATGTATGTGGAAAAGGCTGAGGTCACAATGTCGAGCCAGTTCAAACAGGTGGCGCTCACCCGTTGTGTCGAGATCGTGAAAGTCGCTGATGATCATCAAACTGGTGCCGGGGAGGGCAACGCGGCGGGTATCTTCCAGAATCTCACTGAGGCTATAGCGTTCACTTTTTTCTGGTGATGATGTTTGCCCGGCTTGCGACTTTTCCTGTGGCAGCAATGCCATGCTGGTTTCGTGCAGGGCCTGTATCAATTGCAGCACGCTGTGCTGACTGCGGCGGGCGCGAATATCGCGCTGCTTGTCGGGGCCGAACACCAGGGCGCCAATGCGTTCGCCGGCATTGAGGCCGGCCCAGGCCAGCAGGCTGGCAATCTCGCAGGCGCAGACTGACTTCAAGCGTTGCGAGCCAAAAAACATGCTTTGGCGCAGGTCGCATATCACCATTAGCGGGCGCTCGCGTTCCTCGCGAAATATCTTGGTGTGGGGGCTGGTCGTGCGGGCCGTAACCCGCCAGTCGATGGAGCGAATATCGTCGCCGGGCTGATAGGGTCGCACTTCGTCAAAGTCCATGCCGCGGCCACGAAAGCGCGAACTGCGGGTGCCGTTGAGTGCGCTTTTCACGGCGCGCTGGGGGAAGAGCGACAACTCCCGAGCGGCAAAGCGCAGTTTGGCGAGGTCGGCAATGGAGGCGACGACACTGGCCGGTGGGCTCGACAAGGGACCCGGCTTAGAAGTCCTTGGGCGAGTAACGGGCTTAGCTGGCAAAGGGGCGATCCCCATTTATGCTGATCGACTGCATTGGCACTGCGAGCTTAGGCTGAAGCAACGTTGGCGAGCAGGGTGTCGATCACATGGTCGGCAGTAATGCCGTTGGCTTCGGCCTCAAAGCTGAGAATTAAACGGTGGCGCAAAATGTCGTGGGCGACAGCGCGAATATCATCGGGCGTGACAAAATCCCGGCCGTCGAGCCAGGCGTTGGCGCGGCTGCAGCGATCGAGGGCAATCGTTGCTCGCGGGCTGGCGCCGTAGTCGAGCCAGTTGTCGAGTTGCTCGCCGTAGCTCAGGGGCTGGCGTGTGGCCTGAATGAGTTGAATCAGGTACTCCTCAACATTGTCGGCCATGTGCACGCCGAGCACTTCTTTGCGTGCGGCGAATAATGTTGCCTGGTCAATTTCAGGGGCCGGGGTATTTGCACTGCCGGCGGCCTCGTCCCTGACCAGGGCAAGGATTTTTCGCTCCGCATCGGCGTCGGGGTAGCCCACGGTGACATGCATTAAAAAGCGATCGAGCTGAGCCTCGGGCAGGGGGTAGGTGCCTTCCTGCTCAATGGGGTTTTGTGTCGCCATCACCAGAAACAGCTCGGGCAGGGGGTAAATTTTATTACCAATACTCACCTGACGCTCGGCCATGGCTTCAAGCAAGGCCGACTGCACCTTGGCGGGGGCGCGGTTGATTTCGTCCGCTAGCACCAGGTTGTGAAAAATAGGCCCGGCCTGAAATTCAAAGCTGGCATTCTCGGGGCGGTAAATATCGCTGCCCGTCACATCAGCAGGTAGCAGGTCTGGCGTGAACTGTATGCGGTGAAAGTCGGCATGTATGCCCTTGGCGAGCGTATTAATGGCTTTGGTTTTGGCGAGGCCGGGAGCCCCTTCGACCAGTAAATGGCCATCGGCCAGCAGGGCCATAACCAGCCGTTGAGCGAGGTGCTCCTGGCCGATGATGGTTTGATTGAGGTAGGAAAGTAAAGACTGGATCTGCGCGGATACACTCATGGGCAACTTGTTTGGGCTCTATTAAAAGGTCGAATGGCAACTGTTGTTATGGGGGCGATTGTAATAGTTACCAGCCTTGGGGCAAAGGTTTTCTGCCACAACACGGGTATGACAGGATTCGAGACTTTAGGTTCATCCTTTGTGTTTTACCCAGCGCTGTTGATGACTTGCCCGCCACCTTGGCTTATCCTTGCCGCCCTGTTGATTTTTATTGAGAAGCGCCACATTTATTGCCCCAACAGTTGGGCAAATCAGTCGAGCAATTCAGTCGAGCAATTCAGTCGGCAATAAACACCTGAGGTCACTATGTATCAGCTAGCGCGCAGAGCTTTATTTCTACTACCCACCGAGACCTCCCACCACCTCTCGCTAAACGCTATTGCCCTGTCATCGCGCCTGGGTTTGTTAAAGCTTTTACCCAAGCCTACGGCTCGGCCCGTGGAGGCAATGGGTCTCACCTTTCCCAACCCCGTCGGTTTGGCCGCCGGTCTCGATAAAAATGGCGACTACTTCGACGCGCTATCAGAGCTAGGTTTCGGCTTTGTTGAAATCGGCACCATCACCCCTCGGCCACAGCCGGGCAATCCTCAGCCACGCCTGTTTCGTCTGCCTGAATACCAGGCCATTATTAATCGCATGGGCTTTAATAATCTCGGTATTGACCATCTTGTCGCCCAGGTGCGCGAGCGCAAGTTTAAGGGTGTGCTAGGGATTAACATCGGTAAAAACATTGACACCCCGGTGGAAAAAGCCAGCGATGATTATCGCCTTTGCATGGAAAAAGCTTACGCCCATGCCGACTATATTGCCGTCAATATCTCCTCACCTAATACCCCGGGCCTGAGAGACTTACAGCACGCCGAACAACTCGATGAGCTACTGGCAACACTCAAACAAACCCAAACTCGCCTCACCGATGAGCAGGGTCGTTATGTGCCACTGGCCTTAAAAATTGCCCCTGATTTGGACGACGAGCAAATTGCCGATATGGCGCGCCAACTGATTAAACACGGTATCGATGGCGTGATTGCCACCAATACAACCCTGTCCCGCGAGCAGGTAAAGCACTCACCACTGGCGGGTGAACAGGGCGGCTTAAGCGGTTGGCCAGTGCGTGAGCGGGCTACCGAAGTGGTCGGTAAGCTGGCGAAAGAGCTCGACGGCGCACTGCCGATTATCGGCGTTGGCGGTATAGCCAGTGGCGAAGATGCCTGTGACAAGATCAATGCCGGGGCCAGCCTGGTACAGGTTTATACCGGTTTTATTTACCGCGGTCCGGCCTTGATAACAGAGGCCACTGAAGCGTTAGCTGCTTTAGGCTAGTGTTGGCAGGGGTTTAGGTAAGCGTGAGGTTGCGTAATGAAGACCGAGGGCGCGTTGAGACTAAAGTAGGGAAACTAAACCCGGCGTTGCTGGTTTGGTAATAATTCTTTAAGCTATTCAGGGCGAAGTTGTTTGTTCTTGTTAACTAGTGATGTCCTTGTCGCGCTCTAAAACTCAACAACGCCGGTTATTTGTAAAGCCAATATACCGACAATATGCATTAGCTGCTGGCGCTGCTATTTAAATCAGCTTACAGCGTAGCCCAAGCTGATTTTCTGTGATGCGCTGTAACTGTATTGCCAATACCGCATTTTTGATGGCGATGACATACAGCCAAGCCTGAAAGGTAGCAGGCATAATAAAGGTCGCTTATTGATCGCGCAACACCAATTAGAACCCTTGAACCCCACGCGCTTACCCTGAGATTGCTATTCGACATCATGGCTTCAATGCAGTCGCGAACGTGACTTGGTCGGCGCTCGCCTACTGTAGAGTTTGCGAGTAAATCAATAAACTACTCAGTGCTTACGGGCTCCTTAATTTTGTACTCTATATTTATAGCGGTTTTGTAAAGTTGGCGATTTAGACAACAGTAATTTGCTGTTTAGTGCTATGTAAGGTGTCGGCACTGCCGACTATATAGGACACCGACAAAACGCCATCTGTCGTATCCTCTCAAGGAAAGGACTCGACTTGGGAGTGGAAATATCATTGGGTAAACCATTCCTAGGCTGTTTCCATAAATAGTATTTTTCGCCTGCCGGTAAAAAAATCAGGTGACGTAGAGTGTTACACCGAGTGACATGAAGCTCGGGCGTAGAATGTGGTGTTGCCACTTAAGCTGTTGTAATAAGGGTGTTTTTATCGGATATGTTTGTTGGCTTTGCGCGAAATACGTCGGGTGACGTAAAATGTTACGTCACCCGACGTATTTTCCCATAAGTGGGTAGCTGATAAATAAGTATGTTTTTTGAAGTCAATGGCTTAGGTATGGTTGTTGATGCTTTAAATTGGAGAAGTACGTCACCTGACGTGCTTTTTTGCGTCGGGTGACGCAGACTTAGCTGTTATGTGCCAGGAGGCATGCATTGAGTAATACACATTACTTACCAGGTAGCCTAAAGGCTCACACGAAAGCCATGATGTTCATTGATGGAGAAAATCTGGCTATTCGCTACAAAGAGCTGCTAAATGATAACGAGCTCTTTAAAGTTCTCCCTCATGTTAAGTATAAAGAAGATACATACGTTTGGTCGCACTACGCCAACATCCCCAATCATGTACATTGTGAAGTGATTCGAAAATACTACTATGGTGCAGTACAGGGTGATAACGACCTCCTAAATACGGTTATCGGCGAGCTCAAAGATCAAGGAATAGAATCACCTGAAATATTCAAAAAGAAGAAAGGCAGAAGCTCGAAAAGAGTCGATATAACCCTAGCTACGGATATGCTTACGCATGCTCATCGTAAAAACTACGATATAGCCATATTGGTTGCGGGTGATGATGATTACGTCCCTTTGATTAAGGCAATAAAAGCAGAGGGGCGTAGAGTTATATTGTGGTTCTTCCAGGACAGTAAAGGTCTCAGTCAAAACTTAGTTAACGAGTGCGACTATTTTTTTGATATTTCATGGTTTCTTTTGCAGCCTGAAGAGTTCATGAAAAGGTACTATTAATGAGTAAGCACATAACAAAACGCACAAGCGGGGCAAAGTGCTGCGCACTTCGCCCCTTCGCTGAGCGTTAACTGTCTTCAGCCATAAGAACGGATACTTAAATTGGAAAAACATGGATTAGCACAATCATTGGCAACCACTTAAAGATCGAACCAAAATTCACGATCATCAGCATTGCCTCATTACACATTGAATAGGATACGAACATGGCCAAAGGCATTATTAAACGTTACGACTTCCGCAAAGGCTTCGGCTTTATTGCCGACGACAAAAACGGCGAAGACTTCTTCTTCCACAAAAGTGAATGGCAAGGCGGTGGTCCTATCCGCAAGGGTTTAGCCGTTAAGTTCGACATCAAAGACTCAGACAAAGGCCCTCAGGCTGAATCTATTATTCCTTTAGACGGTGGCAGCAGCAAACCTTCTAGCAATAACAAACCTGCAGCTAAATCTGCTTCTTTAGAAAACCGCGTAGCGTCTCTAGAAAGCTCTGTAGGTACCTGGAAAATTTTGAGCTTTTTAGCCCTTGCTGGTGTTGTAGCTCTAGCGGTTGAGACGTTCGTGCTGTAAGTACTGACCGCCAACAAAAAAGGCCAATACGTATATAGCTGTATTAATTCTCTATTTCAATGGCACTGTTTTGGCATTTATACTATCCGGCTTTGCTGCAGGCACAGTTATACAGTTTCAAGCAGTTAGCAAGGCAAAATCGTCCTGCGGGCTGGACGCGCTAACGCGCGCCTTTGCTTGCGGCGTTAACTTTATAAGGAGCATCTTGTAGTGCAGGACAAAATTAGTATGGTAGTTGATTACATAAATCAAGTAAAAACACGCTGCACGTTTAATGCGGCGGCTAAAGCATTAGGTATTACACCACAAGCTCTAAAAAAGCAGCTAGGTGAACCGCGTCCAGAAATTTCCTGGTTTGTTAGCCCAACATCAGGAGAGCCTATGCGTTACACAGACAGCCAGAAACATCCTGAGCTTTATCGAACAAGACGAATTATTAAATCCGCAGAGGTTTTAACCAGAAATCTTGATCTGTGAAAAAAGTTAACAAGGCAAAGCAAGCCGACGCAAAAAGACGCGCGGCTTATTTAGGCGTTATAAGTAAAGGAGTTAGAAATCTTGTTGGAAGTTTACAAGGACAAAAGTGAACTGTGGAATTTATGGGGTAAAGCCACTAAAACAATCATGGATCACATAGAGGTCAATGAAAAAATAAACTCAAAATACGGCTGGCATTTCTGAGAGGGTACAGTGCATAAGGGTATCGGAAAAGATGTCGGTTACAGTGTCACCGTATTTAGCACAGCTTGCGATGACGTAAAAAAAGCAGCTTTTTTTATCTGTACAAGCAAATCTCACTGACAAAGACGATATTTCAGTTTCCGCTGTAAAGCGCTGTGAAGTAAATGAAGACCTCAAAAAATACTTATAATAAGGTGGTGTTGCCGCCTGTGGCTGGGACGGCCTGCTGCGCAGTGGCAAGGTGGAATATCTACACCTAAGAATTACCCTTTCATTTTTGTATTTACATCAGATGAGGGTAAACAGCACGGGTGCAGAGATGAATACAGAGAAGATGGCATCTTTTGGTATGCGGGTGAAGGCCAAGTAGGTGATATGAAAATGGCCTCAGGAAATAAGGCCATTCTTGAGCAGTCTCAAAATAATAAAACCATTCATATTTTTGAATACACTAGAAAAGCCTATGTACTCTATTTAGGAACGGCTGAATGCTTGGGTTATTACGAAGAAACTCGTCCAGACAGAGAAGGTGATGATAGAAATGCATTTGTATTTCACCTTGAAATAAACTCAGTCCCTATAATTAATCAAGTTTCTGAGTCGAAACCTATATATGGATCAAAAGACCCCAAGGCACTTAAAAAGAAAAGTATTCAAGAATTACGAGAAGCCGCTTTGCTTCAAAAACTGGCGAATACTGGCGTAAAAGAAAAGCGAGAGCTTGCGTATTATCGCTCTCAGGCTTTAAAGCTTTATGTAGTATCAAGATCTAAAGGTGTATGTGAAGGCTGTGGCGCTGAAGCTCCATTTCAAACTAAGAGCGGCCCATTTCTTGAGTGTCATCACGTATTCAGGCTTGCAGATGGCGGCCCTGATCACCCAGAGAATGTCGTTGCGCGTTGCCCAAATTGTCATAGACGCGCGCATTATGCGCAAGATGCAATTACCTTTAACGACAAGCTTAAAAAAATAGCAGCGGAGGCTGAGCAAAATGCCTTGTAACCACGGGAGGTGGGGTCGGGTCTTGCATCGCCACATTTTATCTCGTTGACACCTGCTTAAATATTAGGTGCTTTAAGTAAAGCGCTTAGGGGGGGCGCTCAACTTGATGAGGTTTATGTCAAATCTGACACCCCAGCCCCTTAATTATAAACAGTACTCGATCTGACAGCTCCCCTTCTATATTACTCGCCCCACCCTTATTACCTTGTCATTAAACAAGCTTGTTATCGGTGTTCACGCTAGCCCTGGGGCCGAAAAGGTTTCAGGGTATAGGTCACGCAGGCAGCAAACAAAAAAGCCGCACCGACAAAATAAAAGGCATCGTTGTAGGCCATGATCATGCTTTACCGGCGGGCTATAGCGTCGATGGTGTGAAGGGCTTGTTCTTGTGCCAGTGTGCTATTGGCACCGAGGTTTGAAAAATTATTTTTCAAACCTCTCAAGCGTTCGACCGTTGCCGGGTTGTAGAGGGAGATGTTTTCCACCACATGGCTGGAGTGGAATTGCTGGCGAATGGATAAAATGGTGGCGAGAAAGGCAATGCCTACGGCACCGCCGAGGTTGCGGGTTAAGTTGTAGAGGCCTGAAGCAGAACCTCCCTGGGCCTGTTCAATACCGACAGTGGCCATTACGGCGAGGGGAATGGAGAGAAAGGGTTGGCCGATGCCGCGAATAAAGTTGGCAAGCAGCAGTTGGTCGTAGCCGGAGTCGGCGTTCATGTGAATATTAATGAGGCAGCTCCAGGCGAAAATTACGCAGCCAAAGGCGACCAGATGACGCAGGTCGACCTTCTTCATTAAGCGCACGATTAAGGGCACGGCGATTAATTGGGGGAAGCCAAACCACATCATAGTGACGCCAATTTGCAGGCGTTGTAGTCCTGTATTTGCGCGAGAAATAGTGGGGTAATAAAGATCGTGCCGTATAAGCCTAGGCCGAGAATGACGCCTGTCACATTGGCTATGCCGAAGTTCCAGCGGCCCAACAGGCTGACGTTAATAAAAGGGTTGGGGCCCCATAGCTGGCGATAGACAAAGATAAAAAAGCAGGTGCCGGCGAAGAGACTGCCATTAAGCACAGACTGCGATTCTAGCCAGTCGAGTCGATTGCCTTCTTCAAGAATAATAATCATCGTCCCGAGGGCAGCAGATAAGGTGAGAATACCGGCCCAGTCGGCTTCTTTAAGTATGGCCCATTTACTGCTGGACTGACTCAATCCCCAGGACAAAATCATGATCATCATAGTGGTGGGGATGACCTGCAGATAAAATATAGATTGCCAACCGTAGTTCTCGGTAAGGAAACCGCCGAGGGTGGGGCCAATTGAGGGGGCCTGGGTGGCGGTGAGGGAAAACATGGCAATGCCCAGAGGTTGTTTGCTGGGCGGTAACAGGGTGAGGATGACGGTAAACGAAAGGGGAATAAAAGTGCCACCGGAAAAACCGGCAATGGTGCGAAACACCAGCATCGACTCTAAACTCCAGGCCATGGCACAACATAGAGTGGCGACTAGAAAAACACTGGAGGTGATGAGTACAAAGCGGCGCAGACCGACGACTTGCACCAGCCAACCGGTGAGGGGGATGACCACCACTTCGGCGGTGAGGTAGGCGGTGGAGATAAATGAGCCCTCGTGCAAGGTTGCGCCGAGGGCGCCCTGAATACCTTTCAGCGAGGAGTTGGTGATCATAATATTGAGCACGGCAATAAAAGCGCCGATAACACTGCCCCACACGGTAAACCAGGTTTTTAATGAAACATAGTCTTCATCAGCAGCGGGTGTTGCAGGGTTTATTTCTTCCTCTTCAAGGCTTGTCGCTGCATCACTCATAACTGCTTGTCGTTACTCATTATTATGTTTTTCATTTCAAGATTTTGCTTAGCCGGGCTTTTTCATCAGGGCAATAAAACCAAGGCTGACGATAAAGGCCGCACCCATAAAATAAAAACAGTCGTTGTAGGCCATGATGAAGCTCTCGCGCCGGGCGATGGCATCGACAGCGAGAAGTGCTTGTTCCTGCGCCAGTATGGGGTCTGCGCCCAGGCCACCAAAATAATTGGCAAAGCCCTGCAAGCGCTCCATGGTGAAGGGGTTGTAGGCGCTGATATTTTCAACAATATGGTTGGAGTGAAACTGTTGGCGCAGTGACAAAAAGGTCGCCAGTGTGGCGATGCCAACGGCACCGCCCAAATTGCGCAGCACATTAAACAGGCCAGAGGCCGAGCCGACTTGTTCTTTTTCTATGCCGGCGGTGGCGATGACATTGAGTGGCACCATAATAAAAGGCATGCCGAGGCCGCGGACAATATTCGGCCAGACCAGGTGGTCGTGGCCGTAGTCGGCGCTCATGTGAATGTTCAGCAGGCAGCTAAAACCAAAAATAAAGGCGCCGAAGGCCAGTAATATGCGGATGTCGATGTGGGGCATCAGCCGCAGCACAATGGGCACTACGATAAGTTGGGGCAGGCCAACCCACATCATCACCAAGCCTATTTGCATGGCGTTAAAGCCGTGCACCTGGGCGAGGAACATGGGCATGATAAAGACCGAGCCGTAGAGGCCAAGGCCGAGAATAATGCCCACCAGGTTGGAGAGCAGAAAGTTGCGGCGCTTTAGCAGGCGCAAGTTAATAAAAGGGTTTTTGCGCTTTAGCTCGATAGCAACAAAGGTGATTAAACAGGTCGCGGCGAGGAGGGCACCATTGAAAATAAAATCAGATTCCAGCCAGTCTTTACGATTGCCTTCCTCGAGCACAATAATCATCGCACCCAGACCCACTGCCATGGAGAGGATGCCAAACCAGTCGCCATTTTTGAGTAAGTTGAGTTGCGGTTTGGTTTTTTTAAGGCCTTGGAAGAGGATTAAAAACATAATGCCGGTGGGCACAATCTGTAGATAAAACACCGACTGCCAGCCAAAGACTTCGGTTAAATAACCGCCGAGGGTAGGGCCGATAGAGGGTGCCTGCGTGGCGGTGAGGGCGAACATACCCATACCGATCGCCTGCTTGCTAGGTGGCAGCAGGGTCAGGATAAGCATAAAAGAGAGGGGGATTAGTGTGCCACCAGCAAGGCCAGCCAGTGTTCTGAAAACCAGCATCGATTCGAGATTCCATGCCGAGGCGCAGAGCAGGGTGGTGAAGGCGAAAATGACGGTGTTGAAAAGCATGTAGGGGCGTAGGCCAAAGACCATGGCCAGCCAGCCAGTAATGGGTATCACCACTACCTCGGCGGTGAGGTAGGCGGTGGAAATAAATGAGCCCTCTTCAAGTGTTGCCGAGAGCGCGCCCTGAATATCTTTCAGTGAGGCATTGGTAATGTGGATGTTGAGGACGGCAATAAAGGCGCCGAGCACGCCGCCGAACACGGTCAGCCAGGTGCCGATAGTAAGGGCTTCTTCCGCCTCGGTGACTGGTGGGACATCCTCAATAGTGGGGCTTGTAGAATTACTCATTGTGGTCGTCCGTATTCGCCCCGCCTGGCAGCGGACACACTATTGATGCGGATTGATTAGCCGTTATTATTCTGAAAGTGCGACGCTGGATACGCTTTTAACAGCAGATTTTTTACCCGCCATGGCCTCTGTATTGGCGCTGGGTCGCGTATCAATTTTAGCCAGCACAGACATACCGGGACGCAGTAATTTGACGGTGGGGCTGTTTTGGTCGAGGAGGATTTTCACCGGCACACGCTGCACAATTTTGGTGAAATTGCCGGTGGCGTTATCGGGTGGTAGCAGGCTGAACTCGGCACCACTGGCGGGTGACAGGCTTTCGATAACACCTTCAATGATTTGCTCGGGGAAGGCATCGATTACGACAAGCGCCCTTTGCCCCGGCACCATGCCATTGAGTTGGGTCTCTTTAAAGTTGGCACTAACCCAAACATGGTCGAGGGAGACAATGGCCATTTTACGCGCGCCCACATGAATATATTCGCCACTTTCTACATGCTTGGCGCCAATGACACCGTCGCGAGGGGCGCGAATGTCAGACAGGTAGAGAGCAATTTTGGTGAGCTTTACGTCGGCTTCAGCGCGGGCCTGCTCGGCACTGATCTCGGCCTTTTCAGCGGTCAGTACATCCAGCTGAGCAATGGCTGCACTGACATTGGCCTTGGTGCGTGTCAGCTCTGCTTCTGCACTACTGACATCGGTGAGGTCATGGTCATAGCGCTGCTTTTCAGCATAGCCTTTGTCTTTCAGGGTTTTGGATCGACCCAGATCAAGATTGGCGCGCTTTACTTGCGCTTCGGCAGCTTTAACTTCGGCGCGGTTGGCGGCAATGTTGGCTTTTTGCAGGCTGGCTTGTGTATCTACCCGGGCCAGGCTGGCCTGGGCTTCAAGGACATCGGCTTCAGCGCGGGCAACCTTAGCATCGAAAATGGGCTTATACATGGAAATTAGAATATCGCCCGCTTTTACCTGCTCATTGGCACTGACATTGACTTTATCGACAATACCGGCAACTTTGGCGCTGATGACGGTGATATCACTGCGGGTATAGGCGTTGTCGGTTGACTGCCAATGGCGCCCTTCAAACCACCACTCTTTTGCCCAAAGGCCTCCAAAAATAATGCCGACTGCAAGAACACCGAGAAGAATGGTTTTACGCATTGTGTTTATCACCTGGTCAATTTTGGCAAGTGCTACTCCAACAGTCTCTGCCGGCTAATTAGCTTCGATGGGCTGAGTTATTGAGGGACCTATAGCCTGCTGTGTATTGCTTTTGTTGCGACAAAATCCATTTTGGCTGTGAAAATAACACTTGATTTGGTCCGGTACTCAGCCGTACCCTAGCACCGAGCCCCACTTTGTGCAAGCTGTTGACACAATAGAGCAACATTTGCAGTGAATGTAATAGATTGTGTTGCAGGGCATTTTTATACCCTCGTGTTGATATAAAATGCCCTTTTTTAATCAGCTAGCAGACCTTACTGCATATGGCACTGGGCCTGGCTGTTGAATAACGATTGGGAAATTTTTTTAGTGATGGCGAAAACGGAAAAAACGACTGAACAGGTGCGCCGAGATACGATTTTGCAGGCGGGTGTTGAGGTCTTCCTTGAATGCGGTTATGTCGGTGCCAGTGTCGATGAGATTGTGCGTCGCGCCGGTGGCTCAAAACGCACGGTTTACAAGTACTTTGGCAACAAAGAAGAGTTGTTCGCTGCGATTATCGCCAGTCTTGCCGCGCAAATGCTGTCACCCCTCAGTACTGCAATTGATGGTGATAGTAAGTTGCAAGAAACCCTCGAGAAACTGGGTAAAGCTTATTTGGATGTCCTATTGCGCGAGGACACCCTGGCTATTTTTCGCACCGTTGTTTCGGAGGGGCTGCGCTTTCCCGAGCTGGCGAAGACCTTCTTCCTTAATGGCCCTAATGCAGCGGTAGCACGACTATCGGGCTATCTTGAGCAACAGGTCGACAATGGCAGCCTTAAACTTGACGATACCCACGCAGCAGCACGGCAATATTTCGGCATGATTCGTTCCGACTTACATATGCGTGCAGCACTGGGGCTGGAGCTTCCCCCAGAAGATGAAATAAATCGGGAAGTGAATAGGGCGGTCTTAATGTTTGTGCGCGAGTACAGTGCTTAGGGGCTAATCCTTGAGTTCAAAATCGACAATAACGGGCAGGTGGTCACTCGCCACCCGGGCCAGCTGATGACGGCAGGGAGCTGCGGATATAGTGTGTAAACCACCCCGGTAATAAATTCTGTCGAGGCCGCCACGAGGTGCAAAAGAAGGGTAGGTCTTGATGGGCCGCGTGCGTATTCGGGTTTCTTTGTCAGTGGCACACTGTAGTGCCATACCCTCAACGAATAGTGCCCTCAAGCGTGATAGCCAGTCATTAAAGTCACCACCAACGATGCACGCTGCGTTCGGATCAATTTCAGTAAATTCCTTACAGCGCATCAACATACCTGACTGGCGTTGACGCTCAAGGGGTGAAAGGCCCAGATGAAGGTTGAATACATCGAGGTGAGTTGAGCCCCCGGTGGCCGTTGGTATTTCTATGGCGGTGTGCTGGCAGCCCCGTCGTTTACGATCACCGATGGTTAAATCGATATTGCGTTCCCGTGTAATGGGGTAGCGGCTCAAGGTGGCATTGCCATAGCGGCCTTTGCGTAAGCTGACATTATGGCCGGCGGCATAATGTGCGAACCCGAGTTCCCCGGCAATTTCCCGGGCCATATCCTGTTCTCTGGAGCGTGGTGCGCCCTCGTCAACTTCCTGTAATAAAACAATATCCGCATCGTGATCGCCGAGTATTTTGATGATTCGTTCGGGCTGATAGCGCCGATCAAGACCAATCGCGCGGTGGATATTGTAGGTGATAATACGCAGTTTCATTGCAGCAAGCCCATGGCGAAGTCCCTTGCAGATAGGGTGATTTTATCATTCATCAGGGGATTTATCGTATAAATAAAAGGCCGTCGGTGGAGAGAACAGAGTCTAGAAATTGACTGGAAGATGATAGAAAGGGCTTTGCATGGAGGTGTGGATATAGTTTGATGTACTGGTGGGTTAGTCATTACTTCGAAGCGCTTAACCTGCAGAGTAACCCGCATCAATCACCAGCTCAGAACCGGTCATATATTTTGACTCGTCGGATGCAAGAAATAACACGCCATTAGCAATATCGTTGGGCTCGCCCAACTCACCGAGGGGTGACATGGCCTCGAAGCGTTGTTTGACCTTTTCCGAGCCACCGTATTTTTTAATGGTCGCCTCAACGCCGGGCGTGCGAATAACCCCGGGGTGAACAGAATTAATACGCACCTTGTTTTTTAACTGAGCAAACTCAACGGCCGCTGCCTTGGTGAGCATTTTTACGCCACCCTTGGCGGCGCAATAGGCCGCCGATTTGTCGAGGCCAATAATACCGGCAATCGATGAGATGTTAATAATCGAGCCGCCGCCCGATTGCTCCATCGCGTCGGCGCCGTATTTAACACCGAGAAAAACGCCATCGAGGGCAATGCTATTTTGCCACTGCCAGTCTTTTAATGTGGTGTCTTTTATCGACTTGGCAATAATCACCGCCGCATTATTTACCAGTACGTCGAGCTGGCCGTAGGTTTCGACAGCGGCGGCGATCACCGTCTGCCACTCTTCGTCACTCGACACGTCATGGTGCAAATAACTGGCTTCGCCGCCGGCTTGTTTAATGAGTTCAACGGTTTCGTTGCCGCTCCTGTCTTCCCAGTCGGTGACCATCACTTTGGCGCCTTCCTCGGCCAGGCGCAGTGCTGTCGCTCGCCCAAGGCCAGATGCTGCGCCGGTAATTAGCGCCACCTTTCCCTCTACTCGTCCCATGTTTATCCTCTTAATTTATTAAGTTTTAATTTTATTTTCCCGAGAAATTTGGTGCGCGTTTTTGCAGAAAGTGAGAAACACCTTCTTTAAAATCTTCACTGGCGATACTCGCTTTCATTTCAGTGTGGGCCATATCCAGGGCTGTATCGAGGTCTTGAAAGAGCGATTCCCACAACTGCTGTTTAATAATTCGCATGGAGCGGGGCGAATTGTTGTTGGCCATGTCGTGGGCGATTGCCATGGCATTTTCGAGGAAGTCCTCCTGGGGCAGTACGCGATTGACCACGCCCAAGTCCTTGGCCTCTGTGCCGTCAAACACTCGGCCGGTGAGCCAGACATCCATGGCGTTGCCAAAACCGGCAATGCGGGGCAGCAACCAGGAGCCGCCGTATTCGGTGATCAGGCCGCGTTTGACAAAGGCCGAGGTGAATTTGGCATCGGCAGCGGCAATGCGCATATCACAAAACAGCGTTAATACCAGGCTGATACCGGCACAGGGGCCGTTAATGGCGGCGATAATGGGCTTGGGTACAGCGGGAAAGTAGGAGTAGGCCTGCTTGAAATCGGGGCGCACATCCTGGGGTGTAGGCTTCGGTTTATCTTCTTTATCGGCCTTTGTGCCACCACCGTCACCGAGGTCTTGCAGTACACTCATATCAGCACCGGCAGAAAAGCCTCGGCCCGCACCGGTCATCACAATGACGTTAACATTGTCATCTTCGGCGGCGGTCATCATCGCATCCTGAATTTCTTCAGCCATGCGCGTGGTCCAGGCATTGAGCTTGTCGGGTCGGTTGAGCATGATCACGGCAACCTTGCCGTCGACATGGTAGAGCGTTTCACGGTATTCCATTTTGTAATCCTAATTTTACCCCTGTAGGGGCTTATTATTTTAAGTCGTTTTTTCTGGTCGTTAATCCATTTCGGCAAAAGCTTTTATTAATTGAAAGCCGATGGCCATGGGTGGGGGTAATAAAACGCCCTGGTCGGTGGCGCCGTTGAGCACTTCGCGTAAGACGCTGCGCGATACCCAGCGGGCCTCTTCCAGCTCTAAGCCGTCGATGGTGATTTCTTCGCTCTCAGCTTCTGCAAAGCAGCCGATCATTAAGGATGAGGGCCAGGGCCAGGGTTGGGTCGAGTGGTAGCTAACGTCACCGACTTTAATGCCGGCCTCTTCCATAATTTCGCGGCGTACGGCCTCTTCGATATTTTCACCCGGCTCGACAAAACCCGCGAGGCAGGAATACATGTGCTGGGGAAACATCGCCTGACGGCCTACCAGACATTGATCACCGCGCACGGCGAGCATAATGACTACAGGGTCGGTGCGCGGGAAGTGTTCGGTGTTACAGGTGTCGTCACTGCATTTGCGCATATAGCCGGCATCGCGCATTTCGGTTTTCTGGCCACAAACGGCACAGAAGCCGTGGCGTGCATTCCAGTCAAGAATGGCTTTGGCGGTACCCAGCGTGGAGGGATCACCGAGGGGCAATTGCAGGGCGATGGAGCGTAAGTCCATAAAACGCCCGACCTGAATAAAGGGTTCGCTTTTGTTGGCCTCTTCAAACACGGTGACATCAATGGCGAAGTGGGCGATACCGTCGCCATCATTGCCGAGGAAGATAGTCGGCACACCGCTGGATAAATAGTCTGCGAGATCAACCGGTGACAGCCAGCCGATGCCATCGCGGCGACGGGTGACGAGTGGCTGTTGCTTCCACAGGGGCACGATGCGCGTGGCGGGGTCGGCCAGCTGGGTGCTCAACCATTCGGCGTTAGTGCGCAAGTGGCTCGCTCTATCGAGGGGGCCGCCGGCAAAGGTGTGGACGTCAGACATGGGTTTTCCTTTTTATTGATCGAATAGGGGGATGAAAAACTGGTGTGTCTTCAAAATTGGCTGCTTACATGCGGTCGGAGACAAAGCCGTTGGTCTGGCGCTCTTCGCCGAAAGTCGACATGGGGCCGTGGCCGGGAATAAAGCTGACGTCATTGCCCAGAGGCCAAAGCTTTTCTCGAATAGAGCTAATTAAGGTGTCAAAGTCGCCCTTGGGGAAGTCGGTGCGGCCAATGGAGCCTTGAAATAGCACATCGCCGACAATCGCCAGGCGTGCTTTGGCATCGAAAAAAACCAGATGACCGGGGGTGTGGCCGGGGCAGTGAATGACCTCGATAGTCTGATTGCCTACGGTGAGGGTATCGCCATCGTCGAGCCAGCGGTCGGGGGTGAAGGTGCGGTAAGTTTGGTCGTCGCCCAGACCGAACATTTTGCCCTGTTCGGGGAGGTTGTCGATCCAGAACTGCTCGTCTTTATGGGGCCCTTCGATGGGGATGTTTTTTTGTTCGGCAAGATCAGCCACCGCACCGGCATGATCCATATGGGCGTGAGTCACCAGTATTTTTTCGAGAGTCACGCCATTGGCGGCGATGGCTTGCTCGATGCGTTCGATGTCACCACCGGGGTCGACGACGGCAGCGCGCAGGGTTTCTTCACACCACATCAGGGTGCAGTTTTGTTGAAAGGGAGTGACGGGAATGATGGCGAACTTCATGGATTTTTCCGTGTAATAAAAGGCGTTGGTTAAAGGGCTTGTTTAGCGTACTTAATAAGGTTTTTGGCACCAATCGTTACGTTTAAGGTTTTGGGGCAAAGGCCTGAATTACCCGAGGGTCGTAGCCAGCTTCGCCATCGGGGCGCAGAGCTTGAATGCAGACATGGTCGGCACCATTTTGCCAGTGGGCTTCAAGGCGTTTTAGAATCGTCGCTTCATCCCCCCAGGCGACAATGGCATCGACCAGTCGGTCACTGCCATTGTGTTCAAAATCATCGACGGTGAAGCCAAGAGTCAGCAAATTGTTGCGGTAGTTTTCGAGCCCCAGATACATCGCCATAAATTTGCGCGCGATGGCTCGGGCTTCGCTGGGGTCGTTTATCAGCAATACTTTTTGCTCGGGGGCGAGGAATTTATCGGGGCCGATAATTTCTCGAGCGCGGGCCGTATGTTCGGGCGTAACAAAGTAGGGGTGAGCTCCGTCGCTGGCACTGCCTGCCAGACCGAGCATTTTTTCTCGCAATGCCGCTAGCACAACGATGCCCTGTTTTGCCGGTGGTGGCGCCGTGTACATGGCAGCGTTCATGGCTTCCAGATAAGCACGCATGGTGCTGACGGGCTTGCCGTAGTCGTGGCTACGAATAGCGCTAACCAGCTCCCGGTGGGAGACGCCGAGGCCGAGAATCAGCCGGCCGCCACTGAGCTCGTCAACGGCGTTGCGCGCTGATGCCATTGCCATGGGGTCGCGGGCGTAGACATTGGCGATGCCGGTGGCGAGATATAGGCTCTCGGTTTCACCGGCCAGCAGGGTAATCGTGACGAAGGGATCGCGGCCAAATGCCTCGGGTACCCACAGGGTTGAATAGCCGTGGCGCTCTACGGTTTGCGCGAGTTCAATACACTGTTTGTAATCGCAGCCGTCAAGGAAGCCCCAGACGCCGAGTTTGCCAATATCAGATGCTTTCATGACGGGGTGAATTCTCTGTGTTTTTTATTGGCACCCAGTCTACCCTTTGCCAATCGTCGATTTCAACGGATGGTTGTTGATGACTGAAGCCAGTGTCATTTCAAATGGGCCGGACGAACGGTTTCCCGTTGAATGGGCTAGTGGCGTAAACTGACAAAACTTCATTCACTGTTTTGGAGAACATAACAATGATAAATATAAAAACCGCTAGTTCCGAGCAAATGGGCAAACTGCTGCCTTATCTGAAGGTCTTTTCTTCCCTGAACGAGAAAGTTTATCGTCTCACCAATGGACGGGTACTCGGCAAATTAAATGGCTATGATGTTTGTCTGGTCACCATGACCGGCGCAAAATCCGGTAAGCAACGGGTGATTCCCTTGATGCACGTGCCCTATAAGGAGGGGGTGATCATTGTTGCCTCGCAGGGCGGTGCGCCGAAAAACCCTGTTTGGTTTAATAACCTGGTGGCGAACCCCGATATTGAGGTGCAGTACAAAGCGAAGAAGATGAAATTGCGAGCTCGCCGTGCCGATGCCGATGAAAAGGCGGCAGTATGGCCCATGTGCTGTGAGCACTACCCCGACTACGATCTCTACCAGAATAGAACGGGGCGCGATATCCCGGTGTTTATCTGCGAGCCGCGCTAAGCTCTTCGTTTGCTGAACTCTTGCTGGAAGGGCTAGGCCTTATGGGAGGGGCTGGCTGGCGTGAAGGGGGCGACCAAACTTGTTTAGTGAATAAACTCGTCGCCTGCAGCCGGGGTAGAAAATCAGCCCCGGCAGCATGCGTTTCTTTTACGGGATAGCTCAGTAATCGTCGGCACTAAAGACAGATTCAGGCTCGATATCTCTGAGAGGGTCATCCACAGGTGCCATTGTGAAGGTTTTGTCCGGATCGACGTTGTCTTCATTACTTAGCTCGTAGGGCGCACTCCAGTCCTCGGGGGGCTGGGCGGGCAGAACTAGCATCTGGTACCAAGTGTCGTAATCGAACTCGCCTATCTCACCGTCGGCGTATTGAATATCTATGCAATCGCCATCTTCGTCCAGAGCCACAACTTCAAAAATTTGGTTCTCTTCGATGTCCTGATACCAGGCACCTATGACCGGTAATTTCCTGCTCATACTTGCTCTCCTTTACATATCATGTGCTCAACATAGCACTGCCAAAACTTGATGACATCAGTATTTCAATAGCTAGAAACACTGTTATTTCAGGGTGTAATGAATATACAAGTTGATGCTTCGAATGTAACTTGCTGATATGTATAAACATGTTTCAAGTCAAAAAGTCATCATTAATTGCCTGTGGGAATATCAGCAAAACTGTAAATGCGCAATTTGTCTAATACTGCATGATAAGGAGCAAAACCATTGACAATTATAGGTAGCATTTCTATTGTCCGGCCCACTAATGCGTAATGGATGATGATAATGGCCCCAGGCCCCTTAATGCTCGATCTGGACGGCACCTCTCTCAGCGATACCGAGAGAGAATTACTGATGCAAAGCCCTGTTGGAGGGGTGATTTTTTTCGCTCGCAATATCAGCTCCAAGGAGCAATTCATGGCTTTAACTGCAGAGGTCTCAGCCTTACGGCCAGAATTGCTGCTGGCCATAGACCAGGAGGGTGGTCGCGTGCAGCGCTTGCGTGAGGGCTACACTATTTTGCCGCCGATGCAGAGGCTGGGCACTTTCTTTACCGAGGACAGCAAGCGAGGGGCGGAGCTGCTGCACAATACTGGCTGGTTGCTGGCCGCTGAGATGATCGCTAGCGGTCTCGACTTTAGTTTTGCCCCGGTGCTCGATCTCGATAGCAGTCACTGTGAAGTCATAGCCAACCGCTCCTTTTCCCTCGACCCCACTATTGCCGGCGCTGCGGCGGGCTTATTTATCGACGGTATGGCCGAGGCGGGTATGGCCGCCACGGGTAAGCATTTTCCTGGCCACGGCGGCGTGACGGCCGATAGTCACCTTGAAATACCCTATGACGCACGCAGTCTTGCAGAACTACAAAGTAGAGATCTCGTCCCCTTCAAGGCGCTAAGCCCTAAATTGCAGGGCATTATGCCGGCCCATATCGTTTTTCCCGAGGTTGATAGCAAAGCTGTCGGCTTTTCGTCGTATTGGCTACAGAATATATTACGCAATGAGCTGGCTTTTGAGGGTGTTATTTTCAGCGATGACTTGTCGATGAAGGGTGCCGACCAACTGGGTACTTATGCTGAAAAGGCCGAAGCGGCACTGAGTGCTGGCTGCGATATGGTGTTGGTGTGCAATAATCGTCAAGGTGCACTGGAGGTGCTTGAGTTCCTTCAAACCCGGGTCGAGGCTTACTCTTCTCCACGCTTACCGATCATGAAGGCACAAAAGCAGTGGCAATGGGCTGAGCTGGTGAATGAGGCCCGGTGGCTGGCAACACGAGAGGCCCTGACCCCATTGAATTGATTTTGGCGTAACGGTTTGTTCACCTTTTGCAAAGAATGTGGTTTTTGGAAGATGAATTTCGAGGGAAAAACAAATGTTTCAAAACTTTAAAAGCTGGTTGATAGAGATAAGCGGTACTGAATCAACCTGGTGGTTTCAAGTTTTTTTGGTGGTTTTTTCAGCGCTTTTATTAGGTTATGTTGCCAGCCGGTTTTTTAATCGTATTTCTTCCCACGCCGCTGCTACAAAAACCTTGTGGGATGATGCTTTGATTGGGGCGGCGCGCAAACCTTTCGTGTGGCTGGTTTGGGTGCTGGGTATTAATATTGCAGCGGGTATAGCGGCCAGGGCGGTTGAATCTGGCTGGTCGGAACTAATCGAGCCGGTTAATCGCGCGGCGGTTATTTTACTGTTGGCGGTGTTTTTATTAAATTTCGTTAAGCGTGCGGAAAGCAACCTGGTCGATCCCGCGTATTTAAAAGAACCCCTCGACACCACCACGGTCAAGGCAATGGGTAAATTGCTGCGGGTCTCAATTATTATTTCCGCAGTGTTAATTGCCATGCAAATGTTTGGTTTTAGTATCTCTGGGGTACTGGCCTTTGGTGGTATCGGTGGTTTGGCTGTTGGTTTTGCGGCGAAAGATTTACTGTCTAATTTCTTTGGCGGCTTGATGATTTATCTCGACCGTCCCTTTTCAGTGGGGGACTGGATTCGCTCTCCCGATAAAGAAATTGAAGGTACGGTGGAAGATATTGGTTGGCGTTTAACGCGCATTCGCACCTTTGACAAGCGGCCGTTGTATATCCCCAATGGTATTTTTGCCAGTATTTCGGTTGAAAACCCCTCGCGTATGCTCAACCGCCGCATCTATGAAACCATTGGTTTGCGCTACGACGATATCAATAGCATGGGCGCCATTGTTAATGACGTAGAGGCGATGCTACAAAATCACCCTGAAATTGATACCACGCAAACCTTAATGGTTAACTTTAATAGTTTCGCCGCAAGCTCGGTGGATTTCTTTATTTACACCATGACCAAAACTACCGATTGGGCAAAGTATCATGCCGTTAAACAGGACGTGCTTTTAAAGATCGCCGCTATTATCGCCAGCCACAAAGCGGAGATGGCCTTTCCCACCTCAACGGTGCATCTTGCCGACGATACGGCTGGCTTTGTGGTGCCGCGTGTTAATAAACAATAAACCCGGCTTACAAACGGGGCGAGTGAGTAGAGATGAGAAATGAGTAACACGAGTATCAAGCCGGCCATTATTGCCGGTAGTGGTTTATTGTCCATGCCGGGCCTGACTATCGATAAAACGCTAATGGTGGATACGCCCTGGGGAAAGCCGTCAGGACCTGTTCACAAAGGGCGCCTGAATGGGGTTGAGGTGCTGTTTATGACCCGCCATGGTGATGCCCATACCATCCCGCCCCATAAAGTGAATTATCGCGCCAATATAGCGGCCTTGCAGCAAGAAGGGGCAAGCCACCTGTTGGCCTACAATGCGGTGGGTGGTATTTGTGCCGATTGTGATGCCGGTAGATTAGTCGTCGCCGATCAAATTATTGATTACACCTGGGGCCGTGAACATACCTATTATGAAGGTGGAGAGTACGGTGTTGAGCATGTTGATTTCACCTCGCCCTATGACGAGACCTTGCGACAAGTGCTGATTAGCGCCGCCGAAAGTGGCGGGGTGACTATTCTCAACCAGGGCACCTATGGCGCGACGCAGGGCCCGAGGCTGGAGTCAGCCGCTGAAATAAAAAGAATGGAACGCGATGGTTGCGATATTGTTGGCATGACAGGTATGCCTGAAGCGGCTCTGGCAAGAGAAAAGTTCCTACCCTACGCCAGCCTTTCGCTGGTGGTTAATCCGGCGGCGGGAAAAGCCACTGCGCAAATTAGTATGGCTGAAATCGAACAGGTGATACTCGAACGCATCCCGCTTGTTTGTGACATTCTTCGTCGAGCCTGTGCGCTCATTGGCGAAAAGCCCAGCCACAGTTGATAGCGTTTTTCTCCGCACTTCTCAGGGAAGAAGGCAGTTTACTCGGGCTGGCAATCAGCGCATTTCTCTCTTCAACCTTGCTGCCGGGTGGTTCAGAGGTATTGCTGTTGTGGTTGGTAGAGCAGGGTGAAAGTAGCTTGTCGGTTCTACTCGCTGTTGCCAGTGTCGCCAATACGGCGGGTGGTTTTCTCACCTACTGGATGGGGCGCTGGGCAGAGAAAGGACTTGAGCGATTCAGGCATCGTGCGCCGCCATCAAATAAGCTTGTCGACACCGTTAAACGCTGGGGTTATCCGGTGTTATTACTCAGCTGGTTGCCTGTTGTTGGCGATGGTTTATGCCTTGCGGCGGGCTGGTTACAACTGCGCTGGTTGCCGAGCCTGCTTATTATCTTTATTGGTAAAGCCTTGCGCTACTGGCTGCTGATTTACGCTATCGACATTATTAAAATAAATTAAGTATCTAAAAGAGAGATAAAAATATAATGCAAAATCTTTGTCGTTTTCAGCAGGGTATTTCCTTGCTGTCAAAAATCTATATTGTATTGATTGCTACTATTGGCGCATTGTTTTTTTATTTATACGACAGCCACACCTTTGGTGTTGAATACACCACGCCGGGTGCATTTATTTATCCCGAACAATACGTGCCCAGTTGTGCTGATAAAAACAGTGCGCTGGCCGATCATATTCAACATAAAGATGATCGAAATATGCACTTTAATGTCACCACACCGACTAACTATCGTAGTGATTATGCCCACCCCTTGCTGGTAGTTTGGGCGCCGTCTGGCTTGAGTGAGGGTTTGTCAGAGAGTTTTACAGGTCTCACCCGGCAGGCAACAGAAGCGGGTTATGTGGTGGTGCATACGCGTAGTATTCCCCTTGGTTTTAAATCCTTAACGTCTTTGAGTGCAATTCCCGCTGAGGTGATTGAGAGCTGGTGTATTGATCCTGTGTTGGTGTTTTATACCGGCCACTCTGACGGCGGCACTGTCTCTAACGCACTTTCCGTTATGCCCGAATCTGCTTTTCACCCGAGGGCTTTGGCACCCAGTGCCATGGGTATGCAGGGCAAAGATATGCAGGCTTATAAATGCCCCAGCCCGACCAGCGTGATGTTGATGCACAATAAAGGCGATGGTCATTTTCCCGACTACGGCAGCCAGGTTATTGGTTGGTGGGCCGACTGTAATCAATGTTCGGGGCAGGCAGTGTCCTCTGACTTTAAAGGCTGTGTCGAATACACGGCTTGCGCCGAGGGCATAACGACCTTGTTTTGCGAGGCGCAGGGCAACCATGCCCACTGGCCAGGTCCTGAGCACGATCCTATTCGTTTCTTTTCACGTATTGTTGATGCCGCCGGGAATTCTGACTCTGCGGAATAATCTGTTAAAAAGTGCGGGTAATTGATTTCTGTCAATTCCCTGTGAGCGCCATTTCTCTTATTCTCTTGTCATCAGAATAACTAGAGGAATAACGACGTGGAAGAAACAATTACAGATAAGCAGGTGTGGGCACGAATCGCAATTACGATTGGTAGTTTAGTTGGCGTAATGCTTGTAGCTATTATCGCGGCCAATATAATTGGCTAAATAATCTTTAGAATTATCCTTCGAGTTGCCTGTCTATTGGTGGTAGCCCTGTGAAATCCTTGTAGAAATCAGCGTAAGTAATAATGCTTAATTGATCGCTTATGAGGTGACCGTTGTGGACTGCTTTTCATCGGTTTTTTTGGCACAATAACGCTACTGTTAATTTATCAGGAGTAGGGTGAGTGCTTTCAGAACTAACTAAAACGACGATCACTGTCGAGCCAGAGTGGGTCGATTACAACGGCCATATGAACTTGGCTTTCTACGTTCTCGCCTTTGATAAAGCCACCGATAATTTTTACGATCAACTTGGCATTGGCCTCGACTATCGTGCCGAGCAAGACAGTTCGATGTTTACTCTGGGTATTAATGTCGATTATTTGCGTGAAGTTTTTCAGGGTGATGAGCTCATGATTACCACGCAATTACTCGAGGTTGATAAAAAGCGTTTGCGCTATATCCACCAAATGTACCAGGGGGGTGATGACAGTCCCGTTGCCCTAAATGAATGTCTGGCGATTCATGTCAATATGAGTAGCCGCAAAAGTGAGCCTTTCCCCGAAACCACTAAAGCCCGCATTGCTAAAGTGATGGCCTTTCATCAGGGTATGGCTCAGCCTGCGAGTGCCGGCCGATTGTTGGGCAAAAAGCTGCAAAACAGGCGCTCTCCCTTTTAATCCCTTGGGCTCTATAGTTGTTTGCGATCTTCGCCTATAACTACTGAGCCTAAAGCACCTATATAACTACACGCCTAAAGCGCCTAGGTTTACAACAATAGTGTCGCTACACTGTGCCACCCCAAACAGTTGCGGCATTATTCATGACCTTATTACCCTGTGAAATCGTTGAAACCCAGACAGAAAATATTGATGCCTGTGTGATTTGGCTCCATGGCTTGGGCGCTAGCGGCCACGATTTTGTCCCCGTCGTTGCCGAGCTGCACTTACCCGAAACAATGGCGGTGCGCTTTGTCTTCCCCCACGCCCCAGCCATTCCAGTGACCATCAACGGCGGTATGGTGATGCCTGCCTGGTACGACATTCTGACCCTGGCGGGTGCCGAGCGACGGCTGGATACTGCCCAGCTTATGGCCAGTGTCGATGCCGTTGCCGCGCTCATCGCCGATCAACGTGAAAAGGGTATAGCGAGTGAGCGCATCGTGCTTGCCGGCTTCTCTCAAGGCGGTGCGGTGGCCTATCAACTGGCGCTTACCTACCCTGAGTCATTGGCGGGCTTAATGACAATGTCGACCTACTTTCCCACCAGCGAAACCCTTGTCCCCAGTGCTGCCAATGCCACATTAGCGATTCACGTTTTTCATGGCAGCCGTGATCCGATGGTGCCAGAGAGTATGGGCTTAGATTCTGTGGCCGCGCTAAAGGCACTGGGCTACGCGCCCGAATACAAAAGCTATGCAATGGAACATGAGCTTTGCCTTGCGCAAATACAGGATATTTCTCAGTGCTTGCAGCGGGTGCTTGCCTAGAGCTAAACAGGCTTCTTTGATCGGACCCTATCGGAGCAGAAGTGAGGTAGTCTGAAAGACTTTTTTTCGGTGGAATTTTCGCTAAAATGCGCGACACTAAAATTTTTTATACATCCCGTTCAACTTTAATAAGAGCTTTAACATGACAGATTCTTCTAGTAAGGCCTCGAATACCGACTACGATGTCATCATTGTGGGGGCGGGGTTCGGCGGTTTAACGGCCCTCCATCGTATGCGTGAACTGGGCTTTAGCGTACGCCTGTTTGAAGCCGGTACTGACGTCGGAGGCACCTGGTACTGGAACCAGTATCCGGGCCTTAAGGTCGACGTTGAGAGCGTTGAGTACTCGCTGTCATTTTCCTATGTGATTGAGCAGGAGTGGACCTGGTCCGAGCGCTACGCTGGCCCGCAGGAGTTGTGTCGTTACTCTAATTTTGTTGCCGATCGTCTCGACCTGCGTCGCGATATTGAACTCGATAGGCGCATCGATATTGCCGAATTTGATGAAAGCACAGGTACCTGGGTAGTAAGCACTGAGGGCTGCGAGCCCTTGCGTTCCCGCTTTGTGATTATGTGTACCGGTATGCTCAATCAGCCGATCAAGCCGCAGTTTAAAGGCCTCGATTCCTTCGAAGGCAAGCAATACCACAGTGCCCGCTGGCCCAAAGAGGGCGTCGATTTGAGTGAACAGCGTGTGGGCGTTATTGGCACCGGCTCTTCGGGCGTACAGATTATTTCAACCATCGCCAGCCAGGTGGGTCACCTCCACGTCTTCCATCGCACCCCGGGTTACTGCTTGCCACTGCGTAACCACGCCATGCCCGAGGAATACTCAACCCGCGTTAAAGCCAACTACGGCGAATGGCGGGCGGCAGAACGCTATAACTCCTTTGGTGGCTGGGTTGCCCTCAATTATCAAATTGGCGAGCTGGTGACCGGCTCCGCTCTCGACGCTACGCCCGAGGAACACCAGGCGCTTTTCGATGAGCGTTGGAAAAGTGGCGGTCTGAGTTTTTATAACGTCTACCCCGATGTTTATACGGATCTGGAAGCCAATGCGATTTTGAGTAAGTATTTGCAGGCGAAGATTCGCGAGCGTATTAAAGACCCAAAACTTGCCGAAATTCTCACCCCGACGTACCCCGTGTTGACCAAGCGCCTCATCGCCGAGACTAACTACTACGAAGTCTACGAGCAGGACAATGTTGAACTCGTCGATTTGCGAGAGCAGGGTATTGATGAAATTACGCCCAAGGGTGTACGTGTCGGCGATACAGAATACGAGCTCGACAGCATCGTCTTTGCCACCGGCTTTGATGCCATGATCGGATCACTCAAGGCCATGGATGTGCGCGGTCGCAATGGACTCACCTTCAGCGAACACTGGGATGACGGGGCGCGAACCCACATGGGTTTGATGAGCGCGGGTTTCCCCAACCTGTTTATTATTAATCAGGCCGGTAGCCCCGCACCCCTGTTTCAGCCACTCATCCTTGGTCAGGAGCAAGTGCAATGGGTGGGCAGGCTGATGACTAATCTTACTGAGCGCAATATCAACTGCATTGAGCCAACGTCTGAAGCGGAAGATAACTGGGGTGGTTTGTGTGAAGAAACCGTTTCTGCAACCTTGTTCCCGCTCACCGATAGTTGGTATCTCGGTAACAACGTGCCCGGCAAATCGCGCACCGGCTTGGCCTATTTTGGTGGCATGGCGAGTTACCGCCAGATCATGACAGAAGCTGAGTTGAACGCTTATCAAGATGGATTTATTTTGAGCACTTTACCTGAGTAACTAGGCGCTGAAGTGGGAAGCCGCTTACTGGCTTAGCGTGTTTTTAGCACGCTAAGCCACAACGTATTATTCAGAAATTTGATGACTGATTAAAAATTATGAATAGAAAAAAGAAAGTTCACGCCATTTTTAAAAAAAAGCTGAAGAAAGCAAAGGCTCGAATGAACCCGTCTAATAAGCCTAAATATATTAGCAAGGCGGAGCGGGCGAAGCTTGATCTAGAGGGCGGTGATGCTAATAATAATGCTGAATAAGGCCTGTTTTTTTGCAGCGCCTTAATTAACTGTCAATAGAACTTCTTGTTCACTTAAAGTCTTGCCTTGCTTGCCAGCCGATATGGCATCTGCCGTTTTTTCTGCCTGGTCATCAAAAACCAAATGTCCCGCTGCATCCTGCAGGGCGATACGACGCGTGACATAGTCGGGAATATTAATAGTGCGGTTTTCCGGGAATTTCTCCAGGTAGAGGTGGGGGCGGAGGAAGTATTGCTCGGGAGAGGGCACTAAGGCCTGACTCTTGCGCAGAGATGACTTCAACCAGTTGCGGCGCATAAAGTCAGGGCGAAACACCAGATCACCCTCTTCGGCACTCATATCCAATATCTGGGGCGCATCGTGCAGGGTATAGCTCATCAGGTCGCTGCGCGGGTCCCAATAGGCCGTGTTGAACTTGGCGTAACCCAGCTCACCAAAGGCAGGGTTCGCCAGCCAGGCTGTACGCTCCTCGACCAGAATTAACTCACCTTCGCTGTTGTATGACTCAATGCGCAGGGGGTAGAAGTTGTTTTGATCCAGCCAAATAACCATCTTCTTATCGTAGTAACCCTCGAGCCATTCACTTTTGGGTTTGGCTTCGATAACAAAGCAGGGTACCCCTCCGGATTCGGTGTAGTGGGGGTAGTCGTCACCCATGAGTGTGATATCGCTGGCGGCTTTATTGTAGTAAGAGCCATCGGGGCGGCGCAGGGTAATAGTGGGGCGGGTGTTGGGGAGGCGAATAGTGTCTTCGAGTACATCGGCACCGAGTAGTTTGACGTCGAACTCCCAGGCATCACGGCCGAGGATGGCATCGAAGGATTGTGGGTTGTTACCAAAAGCGACATCACGTTGGGGCTGGGGGATACGTCGCACGCGGCGCAGGGCGGGGGTATAGACAAACATGTCGAGGCGGGTCTTCGCATCTTGATCGGATCGCCGTACCTGCCAATAGTGCTGCTGGCCTGCAATGCGCGGTGGATACGTGTAGTGGTGAATCATGCGTTGGTAGACTTCACCCGGCGCCGCATCTATCTGCCCCTGCACACCGGCGGCCTTGGCCAGCCATTGTTTGTAAGTAATGGTTACACCCTGATCGAGATAACCGTTGCCGGTCATGCTGCCATAAACATCGACGATGACACTGGACCAGCGTGCATGCTGGGTAAACTCCATGGCGCGAAAGGTCATTTGTTCAACAGTGTAGGGCGCAGAATAAGGGTAGGCCTCTGCGGGTACATAGGGCGTTTCACTATTGCGGGGGCCGGGGCCGCTTAAATCGACACGCGCCAACTCGGTGGGCGAAAGCTGATCGACAGTGCGCCAGCTTTTTGTCTCGCCCGCCAGTGTTGTTATTGAAATGCCGCCAACGAATAATGCTAAAACCAGGCCAAGCCCGACCTTTATCGAACGTTTGCTATCCATACAATGTACTGCCTCTTAACCTACTTTTGCTTTTTGTCGCAAAACAGCCCGTGCTCAAACTCTTGTTTTGGATGAGCTCAATGGGGGCATAATTTGCCGTTGTGGGTTATTACCTAGCCCTGCTCGTTAGATAAGTGCGAAGGGCCAAACAAAAGTTCATTTTAGCATTAAGAGGCTGACTATCATTGAATTGAATCAAGGATTTAATCGTTTTTATGTAGAAACCGTATTTCTTTGAACTGCTATAAATATTAAACCGGGTTTTTTCAGGGCGTCAGAGAGTTGGACTTAGCTGATTTTTGTAAAAGGTCCACACGTATCGGCATCGCAAAACTTGCGCCATTATCTCCCATATTGAGCGCAAATTGATCTTTCACTCGCTGCTGATGTTGTGGCGAAATGGCGTGCTGGGTGTGAGTGACTTTGATAATTTTGTTTTCAAAATCCTCAAAGTTTGTAAAGCGCATGGGTGAATTAAAGTTCACTTCTTCGAGTAGTGTTAAAGACTTGCTGGCAAGGGCTTGCTTGATGGCCTTATGAGCGGCAGCTCTGACTAACTCCTCGTCGTGAAATAGCCGTAGTACTTCATTGAAATCACCTTTAAAAACCGGTTCGGAAATATAGGCAATGCCGCCAGGTTTTAAAACGCGTTCGACCTCACTCAAGGCATCGGCCATTAATTCTGTGGGCACATGATGCAGAGACTTGAACATAAAAATAAAGTCGAAGGATGCATCGTCGACGGGGATTTTTTCACTGCCGCCAACAATGAAAGTGACATTGGGCAGATCGTCGATTAAGCAGTTTTTACTGTGCTGAATCTCATCCGCCTCAGTGGCGGTGATTGTTCGGCCTGGCCCGCCAGTGGCAATCAATCGAGTGATATCGGCTTTGCCGCAACCTAGCTCGAGTATATTTTTGTTATCGAGGGGCAGCTGTTCGTAGACGTCTCGTTCGCTGCAGGTTGTGTTGTTGAATTGAGATAAGTTCATAAAAACCTCAGAATTATTGTCTGCTTGAGTTCAAGTAATCAGCATCCCTGAGCGTATTCATTCCCTAAAGCTAACAGCGCCCGAAATTTCCGGGCACTGAGCATTCTAAAACAAGCCTTAACCCGGTAAGCCACCAGATTGCTTGGCGCCTTCTAATGCCTTGCAGTTCGTCGCCCAGTCGTAGCCAGCGATGATGCGCTCGCAGCGAGTTTCAATTAAGTGCTTTAAGTCGGGATCGGTGAAGATATAAAACTGATCTTCTTGAACTGCTTCCAGTACCAGGTCGCCGACAATATCGGGTGCCAGGCCACCGGCCAGCATTTCAGCGGTTTGATCTTTGTCACTGGCGACAACGGCGCCGCCGTATTCTTCGGGTCGGTTGCGGGCAGAATCGCCGATATTCGTCGCGACAATACCGGGGCTGAGTACCGAGGCGCTAATGTTATGCCTGCGATGATCGGCGGCGAAGGTTTCCATCATGCCGACAACGGCAAACTTGGTGGCGTTGTAGGGCCCGGCACCGCGTAGCCCGACCATGCCCGCCATCGATGCCGTGCTGATTACATGACCACCTTCGTCCTGCGCGAGAATCAGTGGTACAAAGGCCTGTAAGCCGTAGACCACACCCCATAGATTGACATCCACCACCCAGTTCCAGTTGCGCATACTGCAGGCCTCGCTGTAACCGCCCACGGCAACGCCAGCGTTGTTGCAGAGCACGTGCACTTTACCGAAGATCTCAATGGTTTTATCGGCGGCGGCCTGTACCGACTCCATACTACCGACATCGACCTGCACACAGGCGGCTTCAAAGCCATTAGCCTTAAGCTCGTCGACAGCCTTCTGCGCTGCTTCAAGTTGAATGTCGCCAATCATTACCTTCATGCCCGCCGCTGCAAATGCGCGTGCCATACCCAGGCCCATACCGCTACCACCGCCGGTGATAAAGGCGACTTTTCCTGCGACGTCTTTCATTATTATTATCCGTTTGGCCGGCCGCTATTAGTGACAAGCCCTTGCTAAGTGAAACGGGGTCTTTTAATTTTGATCTTGCCCCGCTGTTATTGTGATTTGTTGGGTGTCGTTAGCTTTGCTTAGGTGAGACTGGGCGTCAAGTGCAGCGCTGGCTATGAGGCAGCGACTACAGCTATATTGTGGCCACGATTGGATAAGCCCGCTGAAAGACTGTCTAGGGGGTACAGCACTGATGTTGCCTGCCTTTGTTAAACCTTAATAGGCAGGGTCCGCTCTATCGGGGTGTTTTTTGGGGGGCTTCCTCTATTTCCATCTGCCAGCGATAAAAAATGAGCGGATGAATGCCTGGTAGTTTTGCCACGTCCTTCGAAATCGGGGCAGGGTGATTGGCTAACTAAACAGTCTGAAGTTTATAGGCCAGGGTGTAGCGCTCGTATTTTCTCTTCTTGGTGCCACCCATGCGGAAGCTCTCTTATTGACGAAATTAATTGTCCACGAAAGTGCTACAAGATCAGATCCGCAGGCGCTTATTGTTTGTTAGATCTAGAATGCTTTAGTGACTATGTGTTCTAGAACAGGTGTATGTATGCTTGATTACAAGGCCTGACCTCGTTTTCCCTGTAAGCAAAAAAACGACGCCACAAAAATACTCAAATGATGGGATGTTAAATCTCGTATCATAAGACGTGTGATTTTCTCCAAAAATATGAGGTATAAAATTGGCAAAAAAATATTACGTAGTATGGGAAGGAAGAGAAACGGGAATATTCACGGATTGGAATACCTGTAAAAACCAGGTTGAAAAGTTTGCCGGTGCGAAATACAAATCGTTCAAGACATTGTCAGAAGCTGAAGCCGCCTTTCATGGAACGAGCGCAACCCCGGCTAAAAAACCCCTGACAAAAGATAAATTATCGAAAGGTTCATCAACCAAGCAGAAAACATCGGCGCAAGGCCTTAAAACCTATACTGCTGATGAAATTGCAGCCTTACTCATCGATACAAAAATATTTACCGATGGCGGCTGCGAACCTAACCCTGGTGAAGCCGGTTCTGGCGTTGCGGTGTATCGTAACGATGCCGTTGCTGAGCTTTGGTATGGCTTATATGACCCGAAAGGCACTAATAATACCGCCGAGTTAAATGCCTTAAACCAAGCGTTGATCATGGCGCAAAATGAAATTGAAAACGATCAATCTGTCGCTATTTTTTGTGATTCCAAATATTCCATTCAATGCATTACCCAGTGGGCCCTTGGCTGGGAGAAGAAAGGCTGGACAAAGAAGGGTGGTGAAATCAAGAATTTGGCGCTGATCAAAGAGATGTTCGCACGACACCAGTTGCTGAAAGACAAGGTTCAAGTGCTACACGTGAATGGTCATGTCGGTGTTGAAGGTAATGAGTTAGCTGACCGGATGTCGATTGTAGCGATACAGTCCCGAGATACTCACTTTACACGCTACCGTGAAGAACTTGATATTAGCGCTATTTTGGCAATGAGAACCGGATGATTTGTACAGCGTTATAGAGCAGGGGGTAGGGTGGCCATCCAATCTTAGGGATGAAAAACACTCTAATGCTCGAGCCGTTTGCCGGCATGGGGGTACCGTTAAGGTTTGTCGTGAGCCGCATGGTGAATGATGGCGTAGGGAGTTCAAGGGCTAAGGTCATCTTAGCCCGGTACTTGAATGCCCGCTATTTTCAGTGCTCAAGCTTAGATGCCCGCCATTACTCGATTGGTTTAATCCTTAAATTCCGGCTTGCGCTTGTCGATAAAAGCCCCAACCCCTTCGCGACCATCGGGGCTACCAGCGAGTGATCAAATGGCTCGGCCCTCTAGCTCCGTTTGCGACTCGTAAATACTCAGGACACCCATTCGAATATTCAATCATGAAGTGGCTTTTGCCAACATCGCGCGTGCCACACCCGAGTCATTTTGTCGCCCCAGTTGTCGGACAATATAGTCACCAGCCATCACTAGCTTATCAAGATCAATACCGTGCTCTATACCCATGCCGTTGAGCATATAAACCACATCTTCCGTTGCCACATTGCCCGTCGCACCGGGTGCGTAGGGGCAGCCGCCCAAGCCAGCTACTGAACTGTCGATAACACTGACACCCATTTTTAAGGCGGCGTAGATATTCGCCAGTGCCTGGCCGTAGGTATTGTGGGTGTGTAGGGCAATTTGTTGTAGGGGGATAGCGCTGGCCACGGCCTCGATAATCGCCTTAGTTTGCCCTGGGGTGGCAACGCCGGTGGAGTCGCCGAGGGAGACCTCGTAGCAACCCATGTCGAGCAGGGCTTCCGCTAGTGGGGCGAGGGTGGCGGGTTCGATAGCGCCCTGATAGGGGCAGCCGGCAACGACGGAGATATAGCCGCGCACATCGAGGCCTTCGTCGCGGGCGACTTTGGTGAGCTCACCAGCGCGGGCCAGCCCCTCGGCAATGCTGCAGTTGGTGTTCTTTTGGCTGAAGGCCTCAGAAGCGGCGATAAAGACGGCGACTTCGGTGACGCCAGCCGATATAGCCCGCTCAAGGCCGCGCATATTGGGTGTGAGTGCCGAGTAGGTGGCGCCGCTTTGGCGCGTTAAGGTGCTGAACACGGCCTCGCTACCCGCCATTTGTGGCACCCATTTGGGGCTGACAAAGCTACCGCTTTCGATGGCTGATACACCGGCGGCGGCGAGTTGTTCGATGAGCTCCACCTTGGTGGCGGTGTCCACCGGGGCCGGCTCATTTTGCAGCCCGTCGCGGGGGCCAACTTCAAAAATTTTAACGCGCTGTGGCAGGCTCATAAACTTAACTCCGGTCGTCACTAAGGAAAGGGTGCCCTTTATTCATGACCGTCGGAGGCATGGATGCCGACACCGACGACGGCATGGCCAACAGTCGGCGCTTTGAGGTGATGCGGAAGGTAGAGCGCCAAGAGTAGGTGCTTTAGGCAACGCAGGATGCCAAAGCTGAGAGCACAAGGGGGTACTTAGAGCGAGTCTTGAGTGAAGGGCATCCTTGCCCCCACTCTAAGCTAGGCCTTATTCGCTGTCGGCAGGTTCAAAATTAACCAGCTCTGCACCACCGTCAACCAAATCACCGGGCTTGCAGTAAAACTCCACCACGGTGCCATCAGCGGGGGCGCGAATGGTGTGCTCCATTTTCATCGCTTCCATAATGACGATGGCCTGATCTTTCTTCACGGTGGCGCCCGCTTCGACGGGCAAGGCGACAATGGTGCCGGTCATCGGTGCGCTGAAACCGGCTTCGGCGTCGTCATCTTGATCTCCGTAGTCAGGTTCAACAATGCTGAATTGCAGGGCGGCATCTTGGGTGAATAAGCTGTAAATACCGTCGTGGGTAACTACCGAGGCGTGAATGCGATGGCCGTCGACGTCGGCATGCAGGTCGCTGCCTTCGAGGGTGCCGCTGAGTTGAATGTGCATCTCGGTGTCGGCACCGGGTGTGCTCAGGCTAAAGCGGCCGGGGCTGGTTTCTTCGGCGACAACCGTGACTTCGCTGCCATTAATCAGCAGGTGGTAGTCGTGAATGTTGGCGCTGCCACTGCGCCAGCCGTTAGTGGCGTGCCAGGGCGAGTGGGGGTCGGCACTTTGTGAGGCGAGATCGGCAGCATCTTGGTTGCGCTTGAGGATTAAAAAGAGAGTGGCCAGGGGCAGATAGCGCTCTAACTCGGCTTCGCTCTTATGGAAGATCAAGTCGCGGTGTTTTTCGATAAAGCCAGTGTCGAGGTCGGCCTTGCGAAAGGGCGCGGAGGTGGCCAGGTTATAGAGGAAGTCGACATTGGTGGTCATGCCGCTAATGCGGTATTCGCTCAGGGCTTTGGCCAGGCGGCTCAATGCACGGTCACGATTCTCGTCCCAAACGATGAGTTTGGCGATCATCGGATCGTAATAAATGCTCACCTCGTCGCCCTGCAATACGCCGGTGTCGACGCGCACATTGGCGCTTTCTTCCGGGGGCTGCAGGTAGGAGAGGGTGCCGGTGACGGGCAGAAAGTCGTTGTCGGGGTCTTCGGCGTAAATGCGCGCTTCAAAGGAGTGCCCGTTAATTTGCAGCTGATCCTGCGTCAGCGGCAGGTCTTGCCCGGCGGCGACACGTAGTTGCCATTCGACCAAATCCTGGCCGGTAATCATTTCGGTCACGGGGTGCTCAACCTGCAGGCGGGTGTTCATCTCCATAAAGAAGAAGGTGTCGTCGGTGTCGAGCAAAAACTCAACCGTGCCCGCACCTTCGTAATTGATGGCTTTGGCGGCGAGCAGGGCAGCGTCGCCCATGGCGGCGCGCACCATTTGGTTCATGCCGGGGGCCGGTGCTTCTTCAATGACCTTTTGGTGGCGTCGCTGTACCGAGCAGTCGCGCTCAAACAGGTAAACGCCGTTGCCGCTCTGGTCGCAAAACACTTGTATTTCGACGTGACGGGGTTGGGTCAGGTATTTTTCGACCAGCATGCGGTCATCGCCAAAGCTCGACAGGGATTCGCGCTTGGCGGCCTCCAGTGCTTCGTCAAAGTCTTCGCTCTTCCAGACTTCGCGCATACCCTTGCCACCACCACCAGCAGTGGCTTTCAGCAATACGGGGTAGCCCATGTCGTCGGCGGCCTTCTTCAAAATGGCGGGGCTTTGGTCGTCGCCGTGATAGCCGGGTACCAATGGCACGCCAGCTTTTTCCATAATGGTTTTGGCGGCAGACTTTGAACCCATGGCTTCAATGGCGCCGACGGGTGGGCCAATAAAAACAATATCGTTGGCCTTACAGGCTTCGCTAAAGGCGGCGTTTTCAGAGAGAAAACCGTAGCCGGGGTGAACGGCCTGAGCGCCGGTTTTCTTCGCGGCTTCGAGCACGCGGTCAGCCAACAGGTAGGATTCTTTTGAGGGTGCGGCGCCGATGTTGATGGCCTCATCGGCCATGGTGACATGCAGGGCGTTGGCATCGGCATCGGAGTAAACCGCCACGGTACGAATACCCATTTTACGAGCGGTGCGAATAACTCGGCAGGCAATTTCGCCGCGATTGGCAATTAAAATCTTATCGAACATAGTTTTATCTTCCCCGTAGCTAAAGGGTATTTTCGCTTTAGCTACTGCTAGTTTCTACATTAATTTATCTGTTTAACTGGTTGTTTTATATCTCATTATAAGAGGGTAAAACTACATTCTGAAGACGCCGAATTTGGTTTCTTCAATTTCTTTATTGAGGCTGGCCGAGATACACAGGCCGAGCACGGTGCGGGTGTCGGCAGGGTCAATAATGCCGTCGTCCCAAATCCGCGCCGAGGCAAAGTAGGGATGGCCCTGCTTCTCGTAGAGATCGATTACCGGCTGTTTAAAGGCGGCCTCTTCTTCTTCGCTCCAGGTTTCACCCTTGCCTTCAATCTGGCCGCGCTTAACGCTGGCCAGTACTCCGCCGGCTTGTTCGCCACCCATTACTGAGATGCGCGCATTGGGCCACATGAATAAAAAGCGCGGGTCGTAGGAGCGCCCGCACATGCCGTAGTTACCGGCACCGAAGGAGCCGCCGATAATAATAGTGAATTTTGGCACCTTGGCACAGGCCACGGCGGCCACTAATTTCGCGCCGTGTTTGGCGATACCGCCAGCTTCGTACTGCCTGCCAACCATAAAGCCGGTGATGTTTTGCAGGAAAATCAGCGGGATATTGCGTTGGGTGCAGAGCTCGATAAAGTGCGCACCTTTCTGGGCCGACTCGCCGAACAGAATGCCGTTGTTGCCGAGTATGCCCACCGGATAGCCGTGAATGCGGGCAAAGCCGCAAACCAAGGTGGCACCGTAGAGGGTTTTAAACTCGTCGAATTCAGAGCCGTCGACCACGCGGGCGATAACTTCGCGTACGTCGTAGGGCTTTTTACTGTCTTTGGGCACAACGCCGTAAATTTCTTTGGCGTCGTAGAGGGGCTCGACGGACTCTTTTACATCGAGCTGTTGCGGCTTAACGCGGTTGAGACGACTGATGGACTGCCGTGCCAGTTGCAGGGCGTGATGGTCATTCTGTGCGTAGTGGTCGGTCACGCCCGAGGTGCGACAATGGACATCGGCACCGCCGAGATCTTCGGCACTAACGATTTCGCCGGTCGCCGCTTTTACCAGGGGTGGGCCGCCGAGAAAGATGGTGCCCTGTTCTTTAACGATAATTGACTCATCGGCCATGGCGGGCATGTAGGCGCCACCGGCTGTGCATGAGCCCATGACCACGGCAATTTGTGGAATGCCCTTCGATGACATCACCGCTTCGTTAAAAAAGCTGCGGCCAAAGTGCAGGCGGTCGGGGAATATCTCGGCTTGCATCGGCAAAAATGCACCACCGGAGTCAACCAGATAAATGCAGGGCAGGTTGTTTTCATCGGCGATGGTTTGCGCCCGTACTTGCTTGGTGCACGTCAAGGGGTAGTAGGTGCCGCCTTTGACCGTGGGGTCGTTAACGACAATTAGGCACTCCTGGCCAGCGACCCGGCCAATGCCGGTAATCAAACTGGCGCCGGGCACATAGTCGTCGTAGCACTCCCAGGCGGCGAATTGTGAGAATTCCAAAAAGGGGCTGCCGGGGTCGAGCAAGTGTTTGAGGCGGTCGCGGGGTAGGAGTTTGCCGCGGCCTTCGTGGCGGTCGCGGGATCTCTGGTTGCCACCGAGACTGAGCTGAGCGATTTTCTCATTCAGGTCATCGACGATGCTCTGCATTTGCGCGGCGTTGTCGGCAAACTCGGTGGTGCGGGTGTTGATTTTCGATTTCAATACGGCCATGAAAGTTGTTCTCTTTGGCTAGTGTTACTAAATTAGTTTTACGGCCTTGTCATAACAAGGCCCAGTTTTTCGGTCTTTGTTACGACAAGATTTTGGGAAAAGTCGCGCGGTGGAAACCGTTGTAGGCTTCGTTGTTGCGCTGCGCGCGTTTAATTTTACGACCCAGTGGTGAGCTTAAGCACAGAGAGCTGCCGCCATCGACTTTCAGGGTGACGCCGTTAATGTAGCTGGCACCGTCACTGAGTAAAAAGCAGACCGCAGAGCTGACTTCCGATTCAGTACCGACCCGGTTAAGGGGGACAGATTCGGGAAAGTGAGGGATACACTCGACCATTTCTGGGTCTTCATAAGTGTCGAGGCCGGAAGATGCGAGATAGCCTGGTGCCACGGCATTGAGCCGTACACCAGCATAGGCCCATTCGACAGCAGCGGTTTGGGTAAGGTTTTCCATACCTGCGCGGGAGGCCCCGGAGTGGCCCATGCGCGGCATGCCGCCAAAGTTGTCGGCAGTAATATTGACGATGGCACCACCGTGTTCTTTCATCGATTTGAGAAACACCGCCTTGGAGACAATAAAACCACCGAGCAAGTTGGTGCGCACCACGGCGAGAAAGCCGTTGGGACTGATGTTTTCCAAGTCGGCGGGAAACTGGCCACCCGCATTATTGACCAGGCCGTGAATTGGTCCGTGGTCGGCAACAAATTTGTCGATAACAGCTTCAACGGCTTCGGCATCGCGAATATCGGCACAGCCGTAGTCAACGCTAGCACCGGGGTTGTCGCTTTCAATTTCGGCTTTGACCGTGACCAGTTTTTCCTCGGTGCGGCCCATCATCAAAATATTTGCCCCCAGCGAGGCCAGCTCGTGGGCGATACAGCGGCCAAAGCCACTGCCGGAGCCGGTGACCAATATCGTTTTACCCTTAAAGTGGCCGGCTTGCAGTACAGATTGATAGCTCATAGTCGTTCCTTTCGGTGATCCCTTGGCGGATAATTATTGTTGCTTATACCGTCATTTTGAATATTTGTTTTCTTTTAAATCAACTGGTTACTTTGATTCATTAAAGAGCTCTCTACCTACTAGCATGCGGCGGATTTCTGAAGTGCCAGCACCAATTTCATAGAGCTTGGCATCGCGCAGCAAGCGTCCGGTGGGGTACTCATTAATGTAGCCATTGCCACCCAGTGCCTGTATCGCCTGCAGGGCCATTTGCGTGGCTTTTTCAGCGGTGTACAAAATAACAGCGGCGGCATCTTTGCGTGAGTCTTCACCTCGGTCGCAGGCTTTGGCCACTGCGTAAAGGTAAGCGCGGGAGGTATTGAGGTCAACATACATATCGGCCAGTTTGCCCTGCATTAACTGGAATTCACCGATGGGTGTGTCGAACTGTTTGCGGTCATGGTAGTAGGGGATGACGATATCCATACAGGCCTGCATTAAACCTACGGGACCACCGGAGAGCACGGTGCGCTCAAAATCGAGGCCGGACATCAGTACCTTAACGCCCTGGTTTTCGTTACCGAGAATATTTTCGGCGGGTACTTCGCAGTCTTCAAACACCAGTTCGCCAGTGTTGGAACCACGCATGCCGAGCTTGTCGAGTTTCTGTGCTCGGCTAAAGCCGGGGAAGTCGCGCTCAACAATAAAGGCGGTAATACCCTTCGAGCCTTTGGTGGGTTCGGTTTTAGCGTAGATCACATAGGTATCGGCATCGGGGCCGTTGGTGATCCAGAACTTGTTGCCGTTGAGAATATAGCGGTCGCCTTTTTTCTCGGCGCGCAGCTTCATGCTCACCACGTCGGAACCCGCACCGGGTTCACTCATGGCCAGTGCGCCGACATGCTCACCGGAACAAAGTTTGGGCAGGTATTTAAGCTTTTGCTCATGGCTGCCGTTTTTGCGAATTTGATTTACACACAAGTTGGAGTGAGCGCCGTAGGAAAGGCCAACGGCGGCTGAAGCACGGGAGATTTCTTCCATCGCCACCACGTGGGCCAGATAACCCATATTGGTGCCGCCGAATTCTTCCTCAACCGTCATGCCCAGCAGACCCATATCGCCGAATTGCTTCCACAGGTCAGCGGGGAAATTATTGTCGATATCGATTTGCTCGGCACGGGGGGCAATCTCGCCCTGGGCAAACTGATAGACGGCATCGCGCAGCATATCGACGTCTTGGCCAAGATCGAAGTTCATACTTTTAAAGGGTGCGTGCATGGTGGTGTTTCCTTGGGCGGTGGTTGTAGGGTGGGGACTCTATTTTTGCTTGGCAGCTTTGCGAAGGATTTCAAGCTCGTTCTTGCAGCCGGTCTCGGCCCTGTTAAGTTCGTCTAGCATGGTGCTGATATCGCGTAGTTGCCGGGATAGCTTTTGTCGTGATGCGCCGATATATTCCACCATGCGTTCAAGCTGATTGACATTGCTTTTGCCTGGTTCATACATATGTATCAGTTCGCCACTCTCCTGCAGGGAGAGGCCGATACGTTTACCGCGCACAATTAATTTTAGTTTGATGCGATCGGCAAGGCTGTAAATACGCCTTTGACCCTGCCGCTCGGGTAATAGTAGCCGCATATCCTCATAGTGGCGAATGGTGCGCGTGGTGACACCGAACTCTTGAGCCAATTCCGAAATGCTGTAAGTGCGAGTTTCTTTAGCCATTGCTGCCAACCAGTACGGGGGCTGAAATATAACTTACGTTAACGTAAACTGCAATTTCATGTAAGGGCGTGACTGATGGGACTGCGTCCGCACGACATAGGGATACAGCATAGCCGTTTGCCAGCGTCGCTGGGTCTTGGTAAATTGCGCCACCTTACAGTCTGGTAGAACCCCGCCATTTACATAATATGCGGGCCAATAACGACACAAAGGCCCGAGGGCCGGAGACAGAATGAAGCTGGAAAAAAGTTATATGTGCGGCGCGGCCACCGAGCCGCTAATTTACGACACCATTGGTAATCAGTTTGACCTAGCTGTAGAGCGCTTTGGTGATAGCGAAGCGCTGGTCGTCGCTCACCAAAATATCCGCTGGACCTATAGTGAATATCAGCACGAAATTGAAAGGCTGGCCACGGGCTTGCTGGCATTAGGCATAGAACCCGGCGACCGCGTCGGCATTTGGGCGCCTAACTGCTACGAGTGGTGTTTGACCCAGTTTGCCACGGCAAAAATAGGTGCCATTCTGGTTTGTATTAATCCGGCCTATCGCCTCTACGAGCTGGAATACGCGCTAAACAAGGTGCAATGTCGCGCCATTATTAGTGCCGAGTCTTTTAAGAGCAGTCGCTACCTCGACATGCTCTGTGAGCTGGCACCGGAACTGGCCAGTTGTGACCCCGGCCAATTGCGCTCGGCAAAATTCCCCAAACTTGAAACCGTGATTCGTATGGGCGCGGCCCAAACACCGGGCATGTACAACTTTGACGAAGTCTGTGCCATGGGTGGAGAGCCTGAGCACAAGCAGCTGGGGAAATTGAAAGGGCAGTTGATGCCCGACGATGCGATTAATATTCAGTTCACCAGTGGCACCACGGGCAACCCCAAGGGCGCGACACTGACGCACTGCAATGTGCTGAATAATGGCAAGGTCAATGGCGATGTAATGCGTCTCACTCATGAAGATAAAGTGTGTATTCCCGTGCCTCTCTATCATTGTTTCGGCATGGTGATTGGCAATCTCGGTTGTATTTGTCACGGCGCGACCGCGGTCTTCCCCGGTGAAGCCTTTGAACCCTTGAGTGTTTTGAGCGTTGTTGCCGAGGAAAAGTGCACCGC
The DNA here is from genome assembly GCA_041277045.1 of Candidatus Reddybacter sp. Lineage (GTDB taxonomy): Bacteria > Pseudomonadota > Gammaproteobacteria > Pseudomonadales > Porticoccaceae > Reddybacter. Next base: position 452,962 of record JBGFSY010000004.1, read on the forward strand.
TCTGCACGGCGTACCAACCATGTTTATCGCCGAGCTCGACCACCCTGAATTTGACAGTTTTGATCTGTCGAGCCTGCGCACAGGAATTATGGCCGGGGCGCCATGCCCCGAGTCGGTGATGAAACAGGTCATCGGCAAAATGAATATGCAGCAAATATTGATTGCCTATGGACAGACGGAACTCAGTCCAGTGAGTCACGCCACCGAGCCGGACGATGCCCTCGAAAAGCGTGTTGGCACCGTGGGTAAACCTTGCCCCCATCTCGAAACTAAAATTGTTGACGACAATAACCGGGTCGTCGCCATCGGTGAGAAGGGCGAGATTTGCAGCCGAGGTTATGCCGTGATGCGCGGCTACTGGGACGACGACGAAAAAACTCGCGAGACTATCGACCAGGGTGGCTGGCTGCACTCTGGTGATATCGGCATTATGGATGACGAGGGTTATGTGCGCATTACCGGCCGTATTAAAGATATGATTATTCGCGGCGGTGAAAATATTTATCCCCGTGAAGTGGAGGAGTTTCTCTACACTCACGAAAAAATTCAGGAAGTGCAGGTCGTTGGTGTTCCCGATGAGCGTCTGGGTGAGCAGGTTTGCGCCTGGATTAAATGCCACGAGGGCCAAGTGCTGACAGAAGATGAAGTGAGGGCGTTCTGCAAAAACAAAATCACCCACTTCAAGGTGCCGCACTACATTCGCTTTGTGGAGGACTACCCAATGACAGTAACGGGTAAAATCATGAAATTTAAAATGCGCGATGCGATGATAGAAGAGCTCGGCATTAGCGTTTGATAGCCAGTCTTACATTATGAGCAAGAGGCTATTAATAAGCGCTAAAATTAAGACGCTGTTTTAATAACAGAACTAAACGGTCGCTAAGACTGCCAACTAAGAGAGGAGAGACACTGTGGATTTAAGTAATAAAGTAGCCATCGTAACTGGTGGTGCTTCCGGTCTGGGCCGAGCAACAACGGATGTACTGGCAGCCGGCGGCGCCAAGATCGCTATTTTTGACCTCAATGCCGAGATGGGTGCCGAGGCCGTTAAAGCGCTGGGCGAAGATAAGGCGGGCTTTTGGTCGGTTGATGTTGCCTCTGCCGAGTCGGTAGAAGCTGCCGTTGCCGCCGTGATTGAAAAGTTTGGCCGCATTGACGTGCTGGTTAACTGCGCAGGCATTGGCCCCGCGAAGAAGATTATCGATCGTGACAACAACCCCATGCCCCTGGAAGACTTTTCCAAGCTGATCGGCATTAACCTCACCGGTAGCTTTAACGTCGCCCGTTGCTGTGCCGCTGAAATGGCAAAAAACGAGTTGGTGGGTGGCGAGCGTGGCGTGATTATTCACACTGCCTCTGTTGCCGCTTATGAAGGCCAGGTTGGCCAGTGTGCTTACTCTGCCAGTAAGGGCGGTATCGTCGGTATGACTCTGCCGATGGCGCGTGATTTGGCCAAGGTTGGTATTCGCGTCAATACCGTTGCGCCAGGCATTATGGGTACACCGCTATTGCGCGGTATGCCACAGAAAGTACAGGATTCACTGGCGGCCACTGTGCCCAACCCCAGCCGCCTTGGTGAGCCCGACGAGTATGGCCGTTTAGTGCGTCACATGGTTGAGAACGGTTACCTGAATGGCGAGACCGTTCGCCTCGATGGTGCGATTAGAATGCAGCCGCGTTAAGACGTAGTTATAGCGTTAAGAAGCTATATTGATCAGCGGATTACCCGTTGCCGAATGTTGCCAGTGGGGCTGATCATTTTCGCTGAGTCGATTGCGCAGGTAGGCGAGCTGGCGTTCAAACAGGGCCTGTTGCTCGCTGCCTAAATCGGTGAATAACAATGCTTCGCTAGCGCTGCTAGCATTTGTACCGGCTCCGGCCAATGCTTCAAAATAGATACCCGCTTCGGCGGGTATTTTTGTTTTTGCCGATTGGTTTGTTAAGAGTTGCCAGGGGTCGGCGAGCAGGCTGGTGGCCGAGAGTTGCTCATGTGTAGCTTCAGCTGCGGTGTCCCGCATAAACTGGCAGCTGCCATTTGCTCCGTCGCCTTTGTGCATGGGGTCGATAGCCAGTGCACTGCTAAGAATTAATCCGGCCCCTTCGTCATTGGCTTGCTCGCGCTGCAATTCAACCAATGCGAGGTGGCTAGTAATGGCGCGTAGTAAAAAGTTGCTGTCGTCGGCGGTGGCGTCAAAACGTAAATAAACGCAGTTGTTTGCACCACTCAAACGCTCGCCTTTAAACAGCTCGCCCGTGGTGGCGATAATATCGTCAAAGCGTTTCAGTACCCGGTGCAGATTGTCGTGGCTGAGGTGGGCTTGTAGCTGGGGCAGATTGATACAGCGAATGGCCAGACAGCAGGATTCTAGTGCGGGCACCCTTGCTTCGGGTTTACTGACGATGGTTGGGGGCCTGAGTAGCAAGGGTTCTATACGCTTTTCCAAGCGGCTTATTTCATCATCTTCCGTATTGACCTCTGTGCCGGCTTCGTCACCGGGCAAGCAGGCAACCAGCTTTTGCAGGCGAACGCTGATGTCATTACCCAAACACTGGGCCCAGTACTGCATCACAGCACAGAGCAAGAGACCTAGAGCACAGACCGACCAGAAAATAGTCATCAGCTGTTGTTGAATACCGCTGGGGTCGAGAGTGAGTAGAATCTGCCAGTTTTCCTCGTTGGCGAGTGTCAGGGCCTGCTTAAAAACGTTGTGGCTGGCTGCGTTTGCGGCGGAGGTCTCGACACTCTCGGCAAAGAGACTATTGTCGGGTTTAAACACCGCAGCCTGCTTGACCATGGCTGTGTGCACCACCAGATCGTCGAGCACGACTTGTAGGCTCACGGCATCCTGATTGAGCAATGGTTGGCGCACCTGGCCAAGCAGCTGGCGGCTTATGGTTTGACCAAAGAGTTGCGCTTGCGATTCGGCCTGTGAACTCAGCTGAAAATAGAGTAGGGGCAAGATAAGCAGGCAATAGAGGAGAGAAAGCAGGGCGGCAGACAGAGTCAGTTTTTTCTGCAGGCCAATTTTCTTTAAATGTTCGTTTAGAGTGCTCATTCTGCGTTCTATCTTCTCAAGAGCTCAATTATAATGGCTGAAAGATCGATTTATAGTGCTGACTAAATTATTTAATAATTTATCTGCTGTTCACTACATGGCTACCAACAAATTGAAAGGTTGTTTTGTGAAAGAAATTCTACTGATTATTGTGTCCGGTGAAGATAAGCCCGGTGTCACCAGTGCCGTGGCGAATGTATTGGCTGAGTATGAGGTCAATGTTCTCGATATCGGCCAGTCGGTGATTCACAACAACCTTAGCCTCGGTGTGCTGGCCCAGGTGCCGGCCCACCGAGAGTCGTCGCCGGTGCTAAAAGATGTGCTGTTCAAGCTTCATGACCTCGATATGCAGGTGCGCTTTGAACCAGTCAGTGAAGCCAGCTATGCTGATTGGGTCGCCCAGCAGGGTAAGCCTCAGCACATCGTCACTTTACTGGCGCGCTATATTAGTGCCGAGCAAATTGCTCGTATCACTCAGGTCAGCACCGAGCAGGGTTTGAATATCGACAGCATTTTGCGTCTCTCTGGCCGGGTTGAGCTCGACCGTGTCGATGCCAAAAGTAAAGCCTGTGTTGAGTTCTCCATTCGTGGTGATGGTCGTGACATTGTCGAGTACCGTAAGTCTTTACTTGAGCTGGCGGGGCAGTTGAACGTCGACATTGCCTACCAGGAAGACAGCGTCTTTCGCCGTCACCGCCGCCTGGTGGTTTTCGATATGGACTCAACCCTGATCGATGCCGAGGTTATTGATGAGCTGGCGATTGAAGCGGGTGTCGGTGAGGCCGTGTCGGGTATTACCGCACGGGCGATGGCCGGTGAAATTGATTTTCAAACCAGTTTTAAAGAGCGAGTGGGTTTGTTAAAGGGGCTCGATGCCAATGTGCTCGACAAAGTAGCAGCGCGCTTAGAGCTGACCGAAGGTGCTGAATATTTAATGAGCACGCTGAAATCCTTGGGTTATAAAACGGCTATTTTATCCGGAGGCTTTACTTACTTTGCCGAGGGCATTCGCCAGCGTTTGGGCATCGACTATATGTATGCCAACGAGTTGGCTATTCAAGACGGTGTGGTGAGTGGCGAGGTGAGCGGGCAGATTGTCGATGGCCCGCGCAAAGCCGAGTTACTGCGACAACTGGCGGAAAAGGAAGACATTTGCCTTGAACAAACCGTGGCCGTGGGTGATGGCGCTAATGACCTGCCGATGCTGGGCATCGCCGGGCTGGGCATTGCCTTTCGCGCTAAACCTCTTGTTAAGGCGAATGCTAAACAGGCGATTTCTAATATCGGCCTCGATGGCGTGCTGTATTTGATGGGCATTCGTGACCGTGAGGTAATGTCGGACTCACATTTACAATAGTGGAGGCAGGGTGATTCGCGTTAGATCAGGTTCCGACTGTTTATAAACTTGACAGTACTGCAGACAAAAAATAGTCTGGCTCTAATAATAACCGCCTGAGTATTTTCTCAGGCCCTTATAACAGGGAGCAATACTATGAAAGCAGCGGTACTCGAAGCCTTTAGAACCCCGATGAAAGTCCACAACAACTGGCCGGATCCGAAGTGTGGGCCCGATGATGCCATTATCAAAGTGGCGGCCAATGGCGTTTGTCGCAGTGACTGCCATGTCTGTGATGGCGACTGGGAATGGATTGGCCTGCAGCCTGAATTACCCCATGTTATTGGCCATGAATTCTGTGGTGTGGTTGAAGAAGTGGGTGCCAATGTTAAGGCCTATAAAGTCGGTGACAGAGTGGTTTGTCCCTTTATCTTTGGCTGCGGCAATTGTTCTTTCTGCCATTCCGGCCACCAGAATGTTTGTATGAATGCTGACCTTGCCGGCTTTGGTTGCTCCGGTGGTTACGGTGAATACGCTCAGGTTGCCCGTGCTGACCTTAACCTTGTGCCGCTGGATGAGTCGATAGACTTTGTTGAAGCCGCCAGCATGGGTTGTCGTTTTATGACCTCCTTCCACGGCATTGTCGATCAGGCCAAGGTCGGTGCCGGTGACTGGGTAGCGATCCACGGTTGTGGTGGTATTGGTCTTGCGGCGACACAGATTGCCAATGCGCTCGGCGCCAATGTTGTGGCCGTCGATATTAATGACAAGAACCTGGAGATGGCCAAGAAGATGGGCGCCGTTGCTACCGTTAATGCCTCCAGTGGTAATGTTGGTGAAGCTGTTGTTGAGATCACCGGTGGCGGTGCGCATATCTCGGTCGATGCCCTGGGCATTGCCACAACCTGCCTGAACTCCATCATGAGCTTGCGCTCGCGTGGTCGACACCTGCAAATTGGTCTGACTACACAGGCAGAGAAAGGCTTTATATCCTTGCCAATCGATATCATGGTTGCTCGAGAAATTGAATTTATTGGCACCATCGGCATGCAGCCCCAGCGCTATCCGGCCATGCTAAATATGGTGACATCCGGTAAATTAACACCCGGAGCAATGGTGACGAATGTGGTTCCCGTTGAAGAGGCCGCAGCTGTGATTGAGTCTATGCACGGTTTTGGTAATGTCGGCACGACGGTTGTTAAGTGGTAATTTAATCGCTGTGTTTTAAAAAAACCGCGCTTCTTGGAGCGCGTTTTTTTTGAGATTTTTTGATTATAATTATAAGTTCGTAATGTGTTGCTTTTTTACGGTGCTTGTTAAAGCTTTGGATTGTCCATGCTGATGCCTGGCAGGAAAGCTGCATTAATCATTTTTTTCATGAGTGCCTTGAATCAAAGAATAAGCAAATTGAGTGGGGCGTAATACAACTACGTTGTTTTATCAGAGTATTTTTACCTGTTGTATACAGTCTTGCGCTGTCATTATTTTTATCGGCCTATTTAATCTCTTGCTTTGTCAGCGGGCTTGTTAAGCTTGAGTTAAAAGCAGTACCAGAGGGTCAATTATTTTAGCTTTATGCAAGCTTGTCCAATGGAATACTTATTGGATTTGAGTGATTATAGGGTTCCAATATAAGTAGAAGACTAAGGGGAGTTAGCAACTAATGTCGCATACAAGCCCAGTGGCCATCGCCGCTGTATCTGAAATGAAACCGGGGCGTTATCCGGATATGGATGGTTATGATCTTTATATCGAAGTCATCCGCCAGTTTCTTGCCGAGTGGGCACTAAAGCCCGCTGATATCCAAGGCCTACTCGCTTGCCCCTCGGGTATGGCTGGTGGTGGTAGTAATGATATTTTTGTTCACGAGCAGCTCTACGAAGAGATGGGCATTAAGCCCTTATTTGCCGATACCATGAATGCCGGTGGTTCGACCTATGGTTTGATGGTGCAGCGGGCGGTACTGGCGATTCAGCAGGGTAAGGTCGAAAGCGTATTGTGCGTCGGCGCGGGCAAGTTCCCCAAGGTGAGTACCGGGGGTGCTGAGTCCATGGCGCGCATGGTCAGCCATGAAATCTATGAATTCCCCTATGGCACCTTTATTCCAGCGTTATATGCTCAGGTGGCGACGCGTCATATGCACGAGTACGGCACCACCGTTGAGCAATTGGCTGAGGTTTGCGTGTCGAGCCGGGAGTGGGCGCTGTTGAACCCCGATGCTAGCACCTTCGGCAGCGAAGCGCTGACGGTTGAAAAAGTACGGCAGTCGCGGCCCATCGCATCGCCCTTTAATCTTTACGATTGTTCTATTCCCCTGGAGGGCGGAGCGGCTTTTTTAGTATGTAGTGAGGCCTATGCTAAACGGCTCAATAAACAACCGGCCTACGTATTGGGCATGGGCGAATTCCACAACCATCGCAACATTCACCAGGCTGCGAGCTTGACGGATATCGGTTGTAGTAAGTCGGGCCAGCAGGCCTACTCGATGGCGGGCTTAAGCCCGAGTGATATCGACTTTGCACAAATCTACGATGCCTTCAGTATTAACCCGCTAGTGTTTATGGAGGAGCTGGGGCTTTGTCCGACGGGCAAGGGCGGTGAGTTTTTCCAGTCGGGTGCGGCTCGGCCGGGGGGGGGGTTCCCAGTTAATACCTTTGGCGGTTTGCTGTCATTTGGGCACACCGGGGATGCCTCCGGCATGTCGATGATTGTTGAGGGCATACGCCAAATTATGGGTGTTGCCGGTGAGCGCCAGCTCGATAAAGCCAATGCCGGTATCGTGCATTCCTACGGCGGCATGATGAGTGAACATTCAACGTTAATTCTTGGTCGCAGCGCTTAAGCAGCGGATGAGTTAGTCGTAAAAATAATAGGCAAAGAATATGAGTGATTTAACTTCGGCAGAGGTAACTCTTCCCGCAAAACCCCAACCACGTATTACTGCCTGCGCAGCGCCTTATTGGCAGCACGCTAAAGACGAAAAACTGGTGCTGCCCTATTGCGGCGAGTGTGAGGCCAGTTTTTATTACCCGCGCCTCTGGTGCCCCTCCTGCTTTAATCAGGATATTAGCTGGAAGCAGCTCAGCGGTAAGGGCAAGGTGTATAGCTACTCGGTCATTTACCAGTCACCATTACCGTCCTACCAGGGGGACTTACCCTATGTGCTGGCAATTATTGAGCTGGATGAAGGCCCGCGAATGATGGCTAATGTGCTCAATTGCGACGTCGATAACGTCTGTGTCGATATGGCGGTTGAGGTGCTGTTTGAAGAGCGCGGTGACATGAAGATCCCGCAGTTTCAGCCAGCATAGAAGAAGCGACGAAATATTTTAAAAATAATAAGGATGCGTAAATGAGGATGTATAAATGAGCGAAACCTTTAACGAGCCGTTTCCGCTGGCTTATGGCACTTACGATGATGCCGTCAAACTACTGAATAAGCCGGGTGAAAAAGTTGTTGCCGAGTTTTCCGTTAATTGGGAGATGATCAAGATTTATTGCTCAATGGTGGAAGATGGCAATGCCAGTTATTGGGAAGAGGAATATGCCAATAAACAATGGGGCGGCATTGTCGCGCCATCGGGTTTGCTACTCACCTGGCCTATGTCTTTGCAATGGCACCCGAAAAAAGAGCGAAAGCATTACTTTATAGCGATGACCATCCCCCTACCGGGCGATACGATTATTAACGTCGCGACTAATACGGAGTTTCATCGTCACTTATATTTGGGTGACCGAGTATCGGTTGTCGATGAGCTTACCGATGTGTCGGAAGAAAAGAAGACTCGTTTGGGTATTGGTCATTTCCTTACCACCAAAGCGCAATTTTTTAATCAGCGCGACCAACTCATTGCTGTGCAAACCAATAGCCTGTTTCGTTATTACGTGCCGGAGGATGAATCATGAGCGGCGATATTACGTTGAAATACTGGAATGAAATTAGCGAAGGCGACACAGTAACGACCGTCACCATGGATGTGCCATTCGAGCGTGTGATTCTCGATGCGGCTGCCACGCAGGATTATTTTCCCGGCCATCACAACCCGGCCTATGCCCGCCACCAGGGGCAAAAAGAAATTTATTTAAATACGATGGCTATTGAAGGCTTTATAGACAGAGTGGCAACTGATTGGGCTGGCCCCCATACCTTTATTCGCAAGCGGAAGATGCAAATGCGTAGCTCTATTTATGCGGGTGACACACTGCGAGGCGAAGGCACCGTCGAAAAGTGTTATGAAGATGATGGCCGACATTTACTTGATGTAAAAATCAATATATCAACAGATAGTGGGCTTTGTGTGCCTGCTGAATTGACACTTGAGTTACCTGCTGCGAAGTCCTCTTAAAAAGCCGTATAACATAAAATAACTATAAAAATTATTGGAAATTAGTCGACTGTTGAAAAGTCCAAAATGTGTAATGAGTTACGCAGGTGGGTTTTCAATAGTCGGCCGGAGAACACGATGGCTTTAAGTACCTTTACCTCATGATTTGATCAACCCTTGTCTGGGCAATACTACAATGAAGATTACGAAGCATGGCGTTGCGTCCTGCGTAGCTTTGTCGATAAAGAAATTCCGCCCTTCGTTGAAGAGTGAGAGGAAGCGGCTACCTTCCCTCGGTAGTTTTACAAAAGGTAGCAGGTATTGGGCTGTTGCAAATGGGCTGCCCGAAGAATACGGTGGCGTGGCGAAGCCAGATCCCTTCTTCGATATTGTCACCTGTATGGAGTTAGCCCGTGCAGGCGGTGGTGCTGTACCCACCCCCTAGCTTGAATAACCACAGTATCGGTATGCCGCCAATTCTAGCTATGGGTACTGAGGAAATGAAAGCTCGCATTGTGCCCGAGGTGATTAGTGGTGAAAAATATCGGCTCTAGTTGACACGGACCAACGTGTGGCTCTGACGTCGCCAACCTGAAAATCATACCCGCAGAGACAGTGACCACTACATCGTTAACGCCTCAAAACCTATATTACTAGCGGTATTCGTGCTGACTACTACACTGTTGCCGTGCGTACTGGTGAAGATGGCGCAAAGGTATTTCTCTGTTATTAATTAAAAAAACACCGGGCTTTACCCAAGCCGAAATGAAGAAGATGGGTTGGTGGTGTTCTAATACGGCTACACTGTTTTTTTGATGAGTGTCGTGTGCCAGTCGAAAATTTGATTGATGTGGGAGATAAAGGCTTTTCCGGCATTATTGCCTTTGCTGCGAGTCTTGCCATAGTGTGCATGGATGAAACGGTTGTCTGGGCTCGCGAGCGAGTTACTTTGACCATCGCTTGATGGCGCATCAGGTGATTAGCTACAAAATTGCCGAGATGGCGAAACGTATTCATACCTCCCAAGTAATGATGGAGCGTACTGCCTTACAAATGCATCAACACGAAGTACCGGTTATAGAGTTTAGTCTGCTTAACGTGCACGCCACCGAAACTATGGAATATTGCGCACGTGAGGCTCTGTAAATACTCGGTGGTATGGGGTATATGCGCGGTAATAAAGTGGAGCACATTTACCGAGAAGTGGGTGTCTAGGCTATTGACGGTGGCTCAGAAGAAATTATGCGTGATTTGGCTGCACGGCAACTGGGTCTTTAACATCTTGTAAGTGAGTAAATTACCCTCTCTCTAACAAGTTTAGGCCTTACTCCTTCTTCCACTTTGCCCGCCTTTTTAATGCCCTCGTCACTCACTACCTTCTGTAAGTCTTTAATGTAAATACCCAGTCTTATATTGTGCTTTTCCTCAATTCAACAAGAAATAGTTGAACGCTGGGTCAGGCACCACTAAGTCGTTAGAATGCCTCCCGTTCATTATCTGACTGGCAGAGATACTCTCTGTTGTCATACTTATTGTTTCGTTATCTGGGCAAATATATTTGCTGTTGTCAGCTTACCTACGGGAATGCTTCGGAAGCAGAATGTATTTTATTTGACGGCGAAAAGTCATAGAGGAACTAACATGGCGCTACGTGATTTCACCTCCTGGTTTGACCAGCCCCTCAGTAAACTTTATTACAACGAAGAGCATGAGGCCTGGCGACATATGTATCGCCGTTTCGTCGATAAAGAAATAGCGCCGAACCTCGATGACTGGGAAGATGAGGGTATCTTCCCCCGTGAACTCTATCCAAAGGCAGCAGAATTGGGTGTATTGCAAATGGGCTACCCTGAAGAATACGGCGGTGTTCCAGACACGGATCATTTCTATAGTATTATTTCGGCCCAGGAGCAAGCGCGTTCAGGCGGCGGCGGAGTTAATTCCAGCTTGATCACTCACACCATCGGTATGCCGCCCATTGTTAATTTGGGTACTGAGGCAATGAAAGAAAAAATAATCCCCGGTATTGTTTCCGGCGAAAAAATTTCAGCCCTGGCCATTACTGAACCGTCTGGTGGGTCAGATGTTGCCAGCCTGCAAACCACGGCCAAGCGAGAGGGCGACAATTACATTGTTAATGGTTCTAAAATGTTTATTACCAGCGGCACGCGAGCAGATTTCTTTACCGTCGCTGTGCGTACCGGTGGCCCGGGTCGTACTGGTATTTCCCTGTTGTTAATTGAAAAAGATACGCCGGGATTTACGGCGACCTCATTGAAAAAAATGGGCTGGCATTCATCCGATACAGCGGCACTTTATTTTAATGACTGCAAAGTGCCTGTAGAAAACCTGATTGGTGAAGAGAATAAAGGCTTCGGCATTATTGTTGGTAACTTTAATGCCGAACGGCTGGGCCTGGCGGCAATGGCCAATGCACTGGCCATGGTCTGCATGGATGAGGCCGTGGCTTGGGCCAGAGAACGAAAAACTTTTGGCAAGCGCTTAATTGATCATCAAGTAATTCGCCATAAATTTGTTGAAATGGCTAAACGTATTACCTCTACCCAGGCATTTATTGAAAAAACGGCCTGGCAAATGGAAAACGAAAGTATGCCCGTTACTGAGTTAAGTATGGTTAAACTCATGGCTGCGGAAACCATGGAGTATTGTGCTCGTGAAGCAGTGCAGGTCTTTGGCGGTAGTGGTTTTATGCACGGTAATAAGGTTGAACGCATCTACCGTGAAGTACGGGTTTATGCTATTGGCGGTGGTTCGGAAGAAATTATGCGCGAACTGGCTGCGAAGCAAATGGCTTTTTAAATAATATTAAAATGATAAAAATTACGTATAAACAATTATTTCAAATAATATAGATCTTTTAATAAACCCCAGTCCATTGAATGATGGCTGGGGGTTTTTTTTAATTCTCTGTGTTAAAGGGGAGCTCTTAAGAAAGCGTAGCAGGAATCGGCACGGTTTCGGTGTCGCGGCCAGAGCGCATGACAATGCCGGGGCGCTTGCCGGTCAGCTCATTGTTCTGCACGATCACCTCACCATTAACCATTACATGAGAAATACCTTCGGCCTCGCAATAGAGTCGACCGGCATCGCCAGGTAGGTCGTAACGGGTGTGAATGGGGCCTTTGCCGACAGAGGCTTCATCGAAAATAGTAATGTCGGCAAACCAGCCTGTAGACAATCTCCCCCTTTCACGCAGGCCGAGAAAGCGCGCAGGCTTTTCGGTGATCTCGTAGATGGCTTCCTCCAGTGTTAGTAATTGCCGCTGGTGTACACCTTCAGATAACAATGTGGTGCTGAAAGCGAAGGTGTCGATCATATCCAAATGGGCACCAGCGTCTGAGGCGCCTACCAGGGTGCGAGGGTCTTTCCATACTTCGCCGCGCAATTGCCAACTTTCGTCATCGTGACCACCGAGGTTGGGTAAGAAAGTGGTTTTTAAATCATCGGCGACGGCGATATCAAAGAAGGCCTCACCGGGGCTAATGTCCAGTTCTGCAGCGACTTCAGCCACACTGCGGCCCTCATAGGCGGCATTTTCAGGTGAGAAAGTTTCTTCAATGGTCATGCGGGCGAAGTTGCCCATGGCTCGCAGCATCACGGGAATGTCGGGAGAAGCTGCCCCCTCAATCAATCGCTCACGAGTGGCGGGGTCGCTAAAGGCTTTTTTGCGTTCGTCTATAGGTAGGGCAAGTATCGGTGCCCAACCGGGAAGGGAGTCCATGCCAAAACCACTCCACAGATTCAGTCGTAGGGTTACGGGCTGGGCAAAGGTCAGTGCTTTCACTTCCGCACCGCGCTCGGCGGAATAGTCGCAAGCGGTGAGTTGCTGCTGGTAGATCTCTTTTGAACCACGATTGACGATAAGCACATTCCAGTTTAAGGAGCGCTGGGCAGCCAGAGACATATCTGTCATCAACTGCTTATGTTTGTCATCGAAGGGGCCGACCGTGGGGATAAATTCTAGCAAAGTACCAGGATAACCCTTTAGACAAGAGCTTAGTTCGACCAGCTCTTCATTAGTTGCAGCGCGGGAGGGGTACGGGGTAGCCATCGCCGTCATTGTGGGTTGGAGACTGTGATGAGGAAAAGCCCATGCCGCCTTCGGCTAAGGACTTACTTAGTAATTCTTTCATTGCTTCGATTTGTGCTGGCGTTGCTTCCTGGTCGGAATCTTCGCCCATTACGACTCGGCGCAGTGCGGAATGGCCGACCAGAAAGCCGATATTAATGGCCATTTTATTATCGAGGCAATCCAGGTAGCTGCCAAAAGAACTCCAGTTCCAGGGTACGCCTTCTTGTAGGCTTTTTAAGGGCATGCCCTCAACTTTGGCGAGTAGGCGCATTAAATAGTCACCCGCTTCAGGCACCAACGGTGCAACAGAAAAACCGCAATTGCCGGCAAAAACTGAAGTCACACCATGGTAGGACGAAGGGCTAATAGCCGGGTCCCAGAATACCTGTGCATCGTAGTGGGTATGGCAGTCGACAAAGCCGGGGGAAACGATTTTGCCGCTGGCATCAATGGTTTCTTGCGCCGCTTCGTTAACCTTATCAAGGGCGGTAATACGTCCATTTTTGACACCGATATCGCCTTTGTAGCCAGGTGTGCCAGTACCGTCGACAATAGTGCCACCTTTAATTAGATAATCGAGCATGTCTAACCTCCTGAGTTTGTATTTTGTTGTTTTAGGAGAAAGTTTTATTAGAGTGAATTTGCTTTTTTTTAGAATTTATAACACAAGCATAGACTGCTTTCTCGGCGGGGAGAAGCGCGGTAACCCTTGGCACTAATGGGGACGTTTGATTTATGCCATTTGACTAGACGGCGGCGGGCTGCCTCTGAGATGATCGGCGTTATTTATTTATTTATCTCCCCGTCTTATGCATTGCTTGGGACTAATCAATTAAATAATAAAAGGATTGCGTGGAATGAGAGCATTAGTGGTAGGTGGCACCGGGCCGACCGGGCCCTATTTGGTTAATGGTTTGCTTGAGCGGGGTTATGAGGTCACTATTTTTCATCGCGGCACTCACGAAATACCTGAAATACCACCAGAAGTGGAACACATTCACGGTGACCCCCACTTTCTTGAAACCATAGAAACATCACTCGCCGGACGTACTTTTGACTTAACTGTCGTCACCTACGGACGCGTACGTTTTTTGGCTCAGGCTCTGGTTGGTAAAGTCGGGCGCTTTGTCAGTGTCGGTGGAGTGGCTAGCTACCGGGGATACTTTGATCCTAATGCCCTTAGCCCGGTTGGTTTGCAGTGCCCGGTTGCAGAAACGGACCCCGTTGTCGATAGCGAAGCAGAGCACCGTTTTGCTTACCTGATTGCGCAAACGGAGCAAGCTGTACTCGAGCACCATCCTGAGGCAGCTCACTTTCGCTATCCCTATGTTTATGGCCCTCGCCAATTGGTGCCGAGGGAGTGGTGCATTATTCGCCGTATTCTCGATAAGCGTCCCCATATCGTAGTACCCGACGCGGGCTTGACCTTAACCACTCATGGTTATGTGGCCAATCTTGCCCATGCGGTGTTGTTGGCGGTCGATCAGCCTGAGGCTTCGGCGGGGCAAATCTATAATTGTGGTGATGAAAGCCAGCTGACTTTTCATCAGGTGGTCGAAGTTATCGCCAATAAAATGGGCGCTTCTTTGGCTATCGAATCCATGCCCTGGGAGATCGCTCATCCTGCGCGGCCTTACACGACTGCCCCTGGCACCCATCATCGCTTGCTCGACTTATCCAAGCTCAAGGAGCAACTGGGTTACCGGGACGTGTATTCAAGCGTTGACTCTCTGGGTTTAACCGTTGATTGGTTGCTAAAAAACCGCCCCAAGCCCGGTGGTGATGTTGAAGAGCGTTTGCAAGATAGCTTTGATTATGCCGGTGAAGATCGTTTAATTGCTACCTGGCATGATTGTCTCGATAAAATGCGTGCGGTGCCTTTTAATTTTGTCACTGAACGACCCCATCCCTATGCCCATCCTAAAAAGCCTGGGGAAAAAGATCATCGCAATCGTTAATCCAATCTGGGCAATGCCGGCTTAAATCATAATGGCCATGGTGGGTGGCACTATTTTTTCTTCCTCTTTTTCGGCCTCAGGCCAACAATAAGCCTTCTTAACAGTGTCCTCATCGATGGATTCCAGCTGCACATCAAAGCCCCAGAGGTGGTGAATATGTTTCAGCACCTCTGGGGTGGATGCCGTGTCCATGGGGCGCTGGTCGTGAACGTAATGGTGGAGTAATAAACTACGGTTGCCACTGAGATTAGCGTCGACTACCTGAATGTTCGGTTCGCTGTTGCCAATGTTGTGCATCCCCGCAAGAGCTTCTCTGATCAGTTGATAACCGCTGTCGTTATGAATAGCAGCGACTTCCAGATAGTCATTTTTATCACTGTCGAGCACGGCGAAAAGCTTGAGGTCACGGATTAATTTCGGCGATAAAAACTGCAGTATAAAGCTCTCATCTTTATAGTTTTCCATGGCGAAATGCAGGGTTTCTAACCAGGGGCTACCGGCAATATCGGGAAACCAGTGTTTGTCTTCTTCACTTGGCGTTTCGCAAATTCTGCGAATATCCTGCATCATCGAAAAACCTAAAGTATAGGGGTTGATGCCACTAAAGCCCGGGTGGTCGTAGGATGGTTGGTAAACCACATTGGTATGTGACTGGAGAAATTCCAGCATAAAGCCCTCGCTCACTCGACCCTGATGATAGAGGTCGTAAAGCAGGTGGTAGTGCCAAAAACAGGCCCAGCCTTCGTTCATTACTTTGGTTTGGCGCTGGGGGTATAAATACTGCGCCATTTTTCGCACGATGCGGATGATTTCTCGCTGCCATGGCTCGAGTAGAGGCGCATCTTTCTCAAAAAAATAGAGCAGATTTTCCTGGGGTTCAGAGGGATAGCTTGGTTGAACTTCCGGCTCGTCACCGCTGTTTTTTTGAGGGATCGTACGCCATAAGTCGTTGACCTGCTGCTGCATAATGGTCTCGCGCTGCTGTTGATTCTCCTTTTCTTCTTGCAGTGAAAGGGGATAGGGTCGCTTGTAGCGGTCGACACCGTAGTTCATCAAGGCGTGGCAGGCATCGAGTATGGATTCAACGGCTTCAAGCCCATAGCGCTCTTCACACTTGTTGACATAATCCCGAGAAAAAACCAGATAATCGACGATGGAGCTGGCGTCGGTCCAGGTCTTAAAGAGATAGTTGCCTTTAAAAAAAGAGTTATGGCCAAAGCAGGCGTGGGCGATAACCAGCGCCTGCATGGTCAGGGTGTTCTCTTCTTGTAAGTAGGAAATACAGGGGTTGGAATTAATTACCAATTCGTAGGCCAGACCCATGTGCCCACGACGATAACTTTGCTCGGTGCCAATAAAATGTTTACCAAAAGACCAGTGATGATAATTAATAGGCATGCCGATGGAGGTATAGGCATCCATCATTTGTTCGGAGTTAATCAGCTCGATTTGGTTGGGGTAGGTATCCAGCTGATAACTCTCAGCCAGTTCGCCTATGGTTTTTTCATAGGTCTCGAGTAATTCAAAGGTCCATTCTGAGCTATCTGAAATCACCTGGCTTTTACTCATTAGTCTTGTTTCCTGAATAACTCGCGAAGCACGGGATAAATATCAGCGGCGCCGGTAATGTGCTGCATGGCGAAGGTGTCGTGGTGTTCTGCTTCTATTGAAAGATAGGATTTCCACAGCACATTGTCGCGCTGGGCAATTTCAACATAGGCAAAATATTGCAGTTTCGGCAATAAGTGAGTGATTAGCTCTTGGCAGCGAGCACTGTCGTCGGGCCAATTATCCCCATCGGAAGCCTGGGCTGCATAGATATTCCACTCATTGATCGGGTAGCGTTCGTCGATAACTTCCTGGGTTAATTTCAGAGCGCTGGAGACAACGGTACCGCCACTTTCTCGTGAGTAAAAAAAGTCGTGCTCATCGACTTCACTGGCCACAGTGTGATGGCGAATAAAAACGACATCCGTTTTTTCGTAGTGTCGGTCGAGAAACAGGTAGAGCAAAATAAAGAAACGTTTGGCGAGATCTTTGGTGGCCTGATCCATCGATCCGGAGACATCCATAATGCAAAACATCACGGCCTTGGTGCAGGGCACAGGTTCGAGAATCTGTTGGTGATAGCGCAGGTCAATGTCATCGAGAAAGGGCACGCGGTTAATTTTGTTGCGTAGGTGAGTGATTTTTTCTTCCAGCTCAATGGCTAATGCCACTGGAAAAGAGGCTTGTTGTCGTAGCTCTTTTAGCTCGTTTTGCAGGGTGAGCAGTTCTTTACGTTTGCCAGCGCTCATGGCGATGCGCCGGGCGGTTGCAGAGCGCATGGAGCGAATGACGCTGATGTTGGACGGCGAGCCACTACTGCTAAAGCCCGCGCGTCGCGGTTTGAATTCTCTATCGACGGCTAATTGCTTGCGTATCAGGTTGGGCAGCTCAAGATCTTCAAACAATAATTCGAGGAATTCCTGCTGGCTGATTTCAAAGACAAAGTCGTCGCTGCCCTCGCCAGAATCGCTGGCTTCTTGTCCTGCACCAGCGCCACCACCCTCGGATCTGGGCAGTTTGTCACCAGCAGCGAACTCGCGATTGCCGGGGAAGATGCGTATTTGTCGACCACCAGGCCCATGGTGAAAACTGGGTTCAGTCGTGTCTTTGCCAGCAATATTGACCGACTCGCCTTTGTCCGTATCAGTAATGCTGCGTTCACGTAAGCGCTCTTCCAGTGAGCGGCGTATTTGTGCCTTATGGCGTTTTAAAAAACGCTGCCGGTTGACGGCGCTTTTGTTTTTTCCCTGTTGTCGTCGATCAATCAAAAATCCCATGGTTTCTCCCTGTGGGCTTTTTTTACTGCGATTTTCTTACGCGTAAATACCACTCTGAGAGTAAGCGCACTTGTTTTTCGGTATAGCCGCGCTCGACCATGCGTTGCACAAAGTTTTGATGTTTGTTCTTTTCGTCCTCTGATGATTTGGCGCTGAAGGAAATAACCGGCAGTAGATCTTCGGTGCTGGCAAACATTTTTTTCTCAATTACTGCACGCAGTTTTTCATAGCTGGTCCATTTTGGATTTTCGCCCTCATTATTTGCCCTGGCGCGCAGTACGAAATTGACAATTTCACTGCGGAAATCTTTGGGGTTGCTGATGCCAGCGGGCTTTTCAATTTTTTCTAGTTCTGCATTGAGGGTTTCCCTATCTGAAATTTCACCGGTTTCCGGGTCTCTGTATTCCTGATCTTGCACCCAAAAATCGGCATAGGTGACATAGCGATCAAAGAGGTTTTGCCCGTATTCGGAGTAGGATTCGAGATAGGCGGTTTGAATTTCCTTGCCGATAAATTCGATATAGTTGGGCGCTAGATACTCTTTAATAAAATTCATGTAGCGGTCGCGAGTTTCCGCTGGGTACTGTTCTTGCTCAATCTGGTTTTCGAGGACGTAGAGCAGATGCACCGGGTTGGCGGCAATCTCGGTGGTATCGAAGTTAAAGACCTTCGACAGCACCTTGAAGGCGAAGCGGGTGGATAGCCCTTGCATGCCCTCGTCAACGCCAGCATTGTCGCGATACTCCTGTATGGATTTAGCTTTCGGGTCGAGGTCTTTTAGGTTTTCGCCATCGTAAATTCTCATCTTCGAATAGATACTGGAGTTTTCCGGCTCAATAATTCGCGACAAGCTGGTGAACTGGGCGAGCATTTTTAGTGTGTCGGGTGTGCAGGGAGCGTTGGCCAGGGAGCTGTTTTCCAGCAGTTTGGCGTAAATTTTGACTTCATCGCTGACGCGCATGCAGTAGGGCACTTTGACAATATAAACCCGGTCGATAAAGGCCTCGTTGCTGCGATTGTTTTTAAAGGTTTGCCATTCGGCCTCGTTGGAGTGAGCTAGCACCGTGCCCTCGTAGGGTATGTTGCCGATGGCCTCGGTGCCGTTGTAATTACTTTCCTGGGTCGCGGTTAATAGTGGGTGCAGAACCTTGATTGGTGCCTTAAACATTTCGACAAATTCGAGAATCCCCTGATTTGAGCGACACAGGCCACCCGAATAACTGTAGGCATCGGGGTCATCCTGAGAAAACTCTTCGAGGCGACGAATATCGACCTTGCCGACGAGAGCAGAGATGTCCTGATTGTTTTCATCCCCGGGCTCGGTTTTACAAATACCGATTTGATCGGGGCGTGAGGGGAATACCCTCGTGACTCGAAACTGTGTAATGTCACCACCGTATTCGTGCAGGCGTTTCACCGCCCAGGGTGACATTCTGGCACGCAGGTAGCGAGTGGGTATGCCGTATTCCTGTTCGAGGAGTTCACCATCTTCAGACTTTTCAAACAGGCCCAGTGGCGACTCGAAAACGGGGGAGTCTTTGAGGCAATAAATGGGGTATTTTTCCATCAAATTCTTTAGCTTCTCCGCTAGTGAGGACTTGCCGCCGCCGACCGGGCCGAGTAAATAGAGAATTTGCTTTTGTTCCTCGAGACCCTGGGCCGCGTGGCGATAAAAGCTAACGATATTTTCGACAGCTTCTTCCATGCCATAGAAATCTTCGAAGGGCTTGTAGCGGCTAATCACTTTATTGGAAAAAATTCGGCTCAGCCTGGGCTCTTGCGAGGTATCCACCAGCTCTGGCTTGCCAATTGCCAACAATAACCGCTCGGCAGCGGTGGCGTAAACGGCCGGGTCTTCACGACACATGGCGAGGTAATCTTTAAGGCTGCATTCCTCTACCTGGGTCTGCTGATATTTTTCTTGATAGTGACTGAATAGCGACATAAGTAAGCTCCTCTGTTTTAATTTAGACACCTGTTAGTAATAAATCTGCAATTAAAATGCCGTTAAAAGTTGAGTGTTTTGATTTTGTGATGAGGTGTTGCCTGTTTTTACTTGGTGGCAAAAAAGTCGATTGCTGCTAACGGGATAAAGTTAGGGCCTTACTCCTTTAAAATATTCAGTGCTTGCTACTATCGTGCGGAGCCGTTTTGTTCCAGCCTTATATGTGAGCCAACCTAAGATGAAGTTTTTTAGAATTAAAAGTGCTATTAAGAATGTGAAGTCGCGCAGATTCGCTTAAGTCGTACAGATTCACTTAATAGAGGGGCTCGACCACCACCTTACTGGTGTCATAACTGTGGCTACTTTGTTACTGAGTCGTCGAGATTTCGGCGCGACGCGAGATCCACTCGGCGTCAATTTCGAGGCTGCTGAGGCGCGCCATTTGCAGTACAATGGCGCCTGATTTTTACCCTCCCAACCTATAGAGATTTGTTGATGCTGACTCTGCGTGGCGCTGGCGCCCTATCCCCCTTTCGACGTCAGAAATTACTCGCCGTTCTAGCGGCAGAACAACCCGCTGTTAAGGTGCTTTTTGCCGAATATGTTCACTTGGCCGATGTTAACCAGGCTTTAACAGATGCCGAGCTGACAACCCTTGAGGCCTTGCTCAGCTATGGGCCAGTCGCCGAGGCCGAGCAGACTTGCGCGAGTACGCCTACTTCTCTACCTACTTTGAGCTGTATCGTGCTGCCAAGGCCGGGGACTATCTCGCCCTGGTCGAGCAAGGCGACGGATATTGCCCACAACACGGGCCTTGCCAGTATTAAACGCCTGGAGCGGGGCGTGAGTTATCGCATTGAAACCAGGAGAGAACTCGAGCCGCAGGAGTGGCAGGCGCTGACTGAACTGCTCCACGACCGGATGACCGAATGTGTATTTGCTGAACTGAGTGAAGCCGAGCAATTATTTGACGACCACACACCCAGGCCGATGGCGCTGGTCGATGTCTTGGGTGGTGGGCGCGAGGCGCTGGTTACTGCGAATACCGAACTGGGTCTGGCTCTGGCCGATGATGAAATTGATTACTTAGTCGAGAACTTTATTGAGCTCGGACGCAATCCGGTTGACGTTGAGCTGATGATGTTTGCCCAGGCAAACTCTGAGCACTGTCGCCACAAAATCTTTAATGCCAGTTGGACACTCGACGGCGAAGAACAAAAGAACTCCCTGTTTGGCATGATTCGCAATACCAATGCCGTGGGTGGTGAGAATGTCCTCTCGGCTTATTCCGATAACGCCGCTGTGGTGGCCGGTAGTGAGGGGGGGCGTTTCTTTCCCGACCCCGCTTCGACGACTTACGCCTATTCCCAGGAGGATATTCATCTGCTGATGAAGGTTGAAACCCACAACCACCCGACGGCGATTGCACCTTTTCCCGGTGCGGGTACGGGTTCCGGTGGTGAGATTCGTGACGAAGGCGCAGTGGGCCGTGGCTCAAAACCCAAGGCGGGCTTGAGTGGCTTTAGTGTATCTAACTTGCGTATTCCCGGTTTTATTCAGCCCTGGGAAGACGATTACGGCAAGCCGGGGCGTATCGTGTCGGGCCTCGATATTATGCTCGAAGGCCCCATCGGTGGTGCCGCGTTTAATAACGAATTTGGTCGTCCCAACCTCTGTGGTTATTTCCGCACGTTTGAGCAGGACGTCGCCGGTGAACGCCGGGGTTACCACAAGCCGATTATGATCGCCGGTGGTTACGGCAATATTCGCGCTGACCATGTTGATAAACCCCCCTTCGCACCGGGCCATAAACTGGTGGTACTGGGTGGCCCGGCAATGCTGATCGGTCTCGGTGGCGGTGCGGCATCATCGATGGCGACCGGTAGCAGCAGCGAGAACCTCGACTTTGCCTCGGTGCAGCGCCAAAATCCCGAAATCGAACGCCGCTGTCAGGAGGTGATCGACCGCTGCTGGCAGTTGGGTGACGACAACCCCCTGGCCTTTATTCACGATGTGGGTGCGGGTGGTTTATCGAATGCTCTGCCCGAGTTGGTGAAGGATGGCGGTTGCGGTGGCAGCTTTGAACTGCGCGCCGTGCCCAATGCCGAGCCGGGCATGTCGCCGCTCGAAATTTGGTGTAACGAAGCACAGGAGCGTTATGTGCTCGCCATCGCCCCTGAAAATCTCGATATTTTTGCCGCTATTTGTGAGCGCGAGCGCTGCCCCTATGCGGTGGTCGGCGAGTCCACAGAGGAGCAGGCGCTAAAGGTGAGTGACAGTGAGTTCAAGAATTCACCGGTCGATTTGCCCATGTCGGTGCTATTTGGCAAAGCGCCGAAAATGCACCGCGAAGCCAATAAACACGATCTCACGTTGGCGCCTTTAGCACTTGAAAATGTTGACCTTAGCGAAGCCGTCGAGCGGGTACTCAGTCATCCCACGGTGGCGAGCAAAAGCTTTCTTATCACCATAGGCGATCGCTCGATTACCGGCATGGTGGCCCGTGATCAAATGGTTGGTCCCTGGCAGGTGCCGGTTGCGGATTGCGCCGTCACCACCGTGTCTTACGATAGTTTTGCCGGTGAAGCCATGGCCATGGGTGAGCGCACGCCGCTGGCTTTAATTGACGCCGCGGCATCGGGTCGCATGGCGGTGGGCGAGTCGTTGACCAATATTGCGGCCAGCCGCATTGGTCAGTTGGCCGACATTAAATTGTCCGCCAACTGGATGTGTGCCGCTGGGCATAAAGGTGAAGACGAAAAGCTTTATCGCACGGTTGAAGCCGTCGGTATGGAATTGTGCCCGGCCCTGGGGATCACCATTCCGGTGGGCAAAGATTCCATGTCCATGCGCACCGCCTGGCAACAAGACGGCGAAGGCCGGGCTGTCACCTCACCCTTATCGTTAATTATTACCGCCTTTTCGCCGGTGCTCGATGTGCGCAAAACATTGACACCACAACTGCAAAATGGCGATGTTGAGACCACGCTGCTGTATGTTGATTTGGGCCTCGGTCAATACCGTGTTGGCGCTTCGGTGCTGGCTCAGGTTTATGGGCAAACCGGCGATAACAGCCCCGACCTTGATAACCCCGAGTTGTTTAAAGGTTTTTTTGAAGCCATGCAGGCTTGCTTGGAAGCCGATGAATTACTGGCCTATCACGACCGCTCCGATGGCGGCCTGTTAGCCACTTTGCTGGAAATGAGCTTTGCTGGACACTGCGGTATTTCAGTGCAGTTGCCCGAGGGTACTGCTGCTTTAGAAATGCTCTTCGCCGAAGAATTGGGCGCAGTGATGCAGGTCGAGACAGCGCGTCTTGATTGCGTACTACGGCGTTTTAAAGCCGTTGGTTTAGGGGCTTATTGTCACACCATCGGCACCACGAATAAGTCTGACCGCATCGAAATTAGTAATGCCAGCAGCCTGCTTGTTTCACAGCCTCGGGCCGACCTAGAGCAATGCTGGGCACAAACCAGTTATCGCTTGCAAGCACTGCGCGATAACCCCGCTTGCGCTAAAGAAGAGTTCGAGCAAATTGCTAAAACTGATCCCGGTTTGAGCGTAAAGCTCAGTTTTGATGTGAATGATGACGTTGGCGCGCCCTTTCTTAATATCGGGGCAAAACCTCGTATGGCTGTACTGCGTGAGCAGGGCGTAAACGGTCAGGTCGAAATGGCAGCGGCCTTTGACCGCGCCGGTTTTGCCGCCGTCGATGTACACATGAGCGATATTATTGCCGGTCGTGCCGATCTCGCTGACTTCAAAGGCATGGTTGCCTGCGGTGGTTTTTCCTACGGTGACGTATTGGGTGCCGGAGAGGGCTGGGCGAAAACCATCCTCTACAACTCTGCCGTGCGGGATATGTTTGAAGGCTTTTTTCAGCGTGACGATAGCTTTAGTCTGGGTGTTTGCAATGGCTGTCAGATGCTCTCAAACCTTAAATCATTAATCCCCGGTGCTGACTTGTGGCCACGCTTCGTGCGTAATACCTCTGAGCAATTTGAGGCGCGCGTCGCCTTGGTTCAGGTTGAATCGTCCCCATCTATATTCTTACAGGGTATGGCGGGTTCACATATGCCTGTTGCTATCGCCCATGGCGAGGGCAGGGCAGAATTCGCCGATGCTCAGGCTTTTGAAGCTTTGAACACCTCGGGGCTGGCGGCCCTGCGCTATATCGATAACGACTTAAATGTCACCCAGCGCTATCCGGCAAACCCAAATGGCTCGCCAGCAGGTATTGGTGGCGTCACCACTGAAGATGGGCGGGTTACCCTGATGATGCCTCACCCGGAGCGTGTATTCCGCGCGGTGACTAACTCCTGGTACCCGGGCGACTGGGATGAAGACGGTGCCTGGATGCGACTATTTAGAAATGCGAGGGTCTTTGTAAAATGAATGAGTTAACAGGTAATTCGATGGACGGTTTAATGGTTTCAGGTGTGGCTTCAGGTATCTCTGAAAATATTATCGACGTAAATGAGCAGAATTTTCAAACGGCTGTACTCGAAGAGTCGAGTAAGCGGCTTGTGGTTATCGACTTCTGGGCCGACTGGTGTGCGCCCTGCAAGGCTTTAATGCCGGTACTGGAAAAACTCGCCAATGAATATGCTGGACAGTTTTTATTGGCAAAAGTGAATGCCGATGAGCAGCAAAATATTTCCGGACAATTTGGCATTCGCAGTTTGCCCACGGTCATCTTTATGAAAGAGGGGCAGCCCATCGATGCCTTTCAGGGTGCGCAGAGCGAGAAAGAAATTCGTGAAGTGCTAGATAAACACCTGCCCAAACCCTGGGATGCTCAGTTGGCACAGGCCCAACAAATGCTGGCAGAAAAAGACTATCAGGCTGCCCTGGAAACGCTACGCCCAGCCTATAAAGACTCAGAGCAACGCTACGACATTGCTCTGTCGCTGGCATTCACGCTCATTGAAATGAATCGCTGTGATGAGGCGCAAACGGTGATGGATGCCATTGCCCTGGTCGATAGAGAGGCCCATTACGAACGTCTACTCGCCAGTCTTGAACTCAAGCGTGAAGCGGGTAAGTCACCAGAAATCAAGGCGCTGGAAGATCAGCTTAATAATGACCCCGATAACTTACAGCTGGCTTATCAACTGGCGTTGCAATTCAGCCAAAACAATCAATTTAAGGAAGCCCTCGACCTGTTACTGATGGTGGTTAAAGAAGATAAAGAATTTCAGGAAGGTGCTGCCAAGAAAGCCTTTCTCGATGTGCTGGCATCAATGGGCAAGGGTGAACCACTGGCGGTAGAATATCAGCGTAAGTTTTTTAATATGCTGTATTAAATGCCGATAAAATAACAAATTTCCAACCGATAAATATGTACAAAATCTGTTTTTATGTGCCGGAAAGTCACCTTGAAGTGGTGAAAGAAGCGCTCTTTATTGCGGGTGCTGGGCGCATTGGTAATTATGATCGCTGCAGCTGGCAGTGCCTTGGGGAAGGGCAGTTTCGTCCTTTAGCGGGCAGCCAGCCAGCGCTTGGTCAACAGGGCCTTGTTACACGTGTGGCTGAATATAAAGTTGAATTAGTCTGTTCAGTCGAAGATATTCAGGCCGCAGTTGCCGCTTTAAAAACGAGCCATCCCTATGAAGAACCGGCTTACGATGTGCTTGAAATTAGCGATAAGTTTTAAGATTTTTTACGCTCGGCGCATTCAAGTCTGCAGCCGCTAATAATTTTACTTTTATTGATCTCCGACAATTAAATTGTCGCCTGCAATTGCAAATCACTGCTTCGTCCCCAAATAGGCTGTAAGTCATAAAAGCCCTGATGGAGATACTGAATGCGACAAGACCGTTTAACCACTCAGTTACAAAATGCCCTTGGCGAAGCCCAGTCGCTAGCCGTTGGCCGTGACCACACGGCTATTGAACCACTGCATTTAATCCATGCGCTGCTTAACCAACAGGGTGGGGCCGTGCGCCCAATGCTTGGTCAGGCGGGTTTTGATGTGGCTGGTTTACAAAATGAACTCAATGCAAAGCTAGAAGATCTACCTAAAATTCAAAGTCCAACGGGAGATGTGAGTATTTCCCAGGATTTGTCCCGTCTATTAAACCTTGCCGACAAATTAGCTCAGCAGCAGGGCGACCAGTTTATTTCCAGCGAGGCACTCCTCCTTTCACTGTTTGATAGCAGCGATAAAGCCGGCAAACTGTTGGCTAAATTCGGTGATAAAAAACGCCTACAAGACGTCGTGGCGCAAGTCCGCGGTGGTGAGTCGGTGAATGACCCGGAGGCCGAGGAAAATCGTCAGGCGCTGGATAAATACACTATCGATCTGACCGAGCGAGCGGAGCAGGGCAAGCTCGATCCGGTGATTGGTCGTGATGATGAAATTCGCCGCACTATTCAGGTCTTACAACGTCGTACCAAAAATAACCCGGTATTAATTGGCGAGCCCGGTGTCGGTAAAACGGCCATTCTCGAAGGCCTGGCCCAGCGCATTATTAATGGCGAAGTGCCCGAAGGTTTAAAAGACAAGCGCGTATTGTCCCTTGATTTAGGCGCTTTATTGGCCGGCGCCAAGTTCCGTGGCGATTTTGAGGAGCGCCTCAAGGCGGTGCTCAAGGAGCTGGGTAAGCAGGAAGGTCGCATCATTCTATTTATTGATGAGCTGCACACCATGGTCGGTGCGGGCAAGGCCGAGGGCGCAATGGATGCCGGCAATATGCTCAAGCCAGCACTGGCGCGGGGTGAATTGCACTGTGTCGGCGCGACCACTTTAAATGAATACCGCCAGTACATTGAAAAAGATGCGGCGCTGGAAAGGCGTTTTCAAAAGGTGCTGGTTGAAGAGCCCTCTGAAGAAGATACCATCGCTATTTTGCGGGGTTTGAAGGAGCGTTACGAAGTTCACCACGGCGTTGATATTACCGACTCAGCAATCATTGCAGCGGCTAAATTGTCGCAGCGTTATATTACCGACCGGCAATTACCCGATAAGGCGATTGATTTAATTGATGAATCCGCCAGTCGTATTCGCATGGAAATTGATTCCAAGCCAGAAGTCATGGACAAGCTCGAACGACGCTTGATACAGCTTAAAATTGAGCGCGAGGCATTGAAAAAGGACGAGGATGAAGCCTCTAAAAAACGCCTCGAAAAAATTCAGGATGATATTGCTAAAATCGAACGAGAATTTGCCGACCTGGAAGAAATCTGGAAGGCAGAGAAATCTGCTGTGCAGGGTTCTGCCCACATTAAAAGCGAACTTGAGCAAGCCCGCTTAGACCTGGAAACCGCGAGCCGTAGTGGCAATCTCGAAAAAATGTCGCAACTGCAATACGGCTTAATTCCCGAACTTGAAGGCCAGCTCGCGGCGGCCGATGATACGCAAGCTCTTGAAATGCAGCTCTTGCGCAATAAAGTCACGGAAGAGGAAATTGCCGAGGTTGTCTCCAAGTGGACGGGTATCCCCGTCTCAAAAATGCTCGAAGGCGAGCGCGATAAACTACTGCGTATGGAAGACGCCCTGCACCAACGAGTGATTGGTCAGGATGAAGCCGTCGTCGCTGTGGCCAATGCCGTGCGCCGTTCGCGAGCGGGTTTATCCGACCCCAGTCGCCCCAATGGCTCCTTCCTGTTTCTTGGCCCCACCGGGGTCGGTAAAACCGAGCTGTGTAAGTCCCTGGCCTCCTTTTTGTTCGATAGTGACGAGGCCATGGTACGTATTGATATGTCAGAGTTTATGGAAAAACATTCTGTCGCTCGCCTGGTGGGTGCGCCTCCCGGCTACGTCGGTTACGAGGAGGGTGGCTATTTAACCGAAGCGGTCAGACGTCGACCCTATTCGGTGTTGTTGCTCGATGAGGTGGAGAAGGCCCATCCCGATGTCTTTAACATTCTCCTCCAAGTGCTCGATGATGGACGCCTGACAGACGGCCAGGGTCGCACCGTCGATTTCCGCAATACGGTCATTGTTATGACCTCGAATCTGGGCTCGGATATTATTCAGGAGCTTTCCGGTGAAGATAACTACGAGTCAATGAAGTCAGCGGTTATGAATGTTGTCGGCACTCACTTCCGCCCTGAATTCATTAACCGGGTTGATGAGGTGGTGGTATTCCATCCTTTGGCGAGAAATCAAATACGCGGCATTGCCGATATTCAAATCAGTTTGTTACAGGCGCGACTTGCCGATCGAGAATTGAGCTTGGAGCTCGACGACGCTGTAATGGAAACCATTTGCGATGCCGGTTTTGATCCGGTTTATGGTGCCCGCCCCCTGAAAAGGGCTATACAGCAGTTGCTGGAAAACCCTCTGGCTCAGGAAGTGCTTGCCGGTAACTATCATCCCGGACACTCCATTCATGTGACATTGAGTGACGCGGGACTGGTGTTTAAATAAGGGCTTGCCGCATTAATAAAGATACCCCCAGAGGCGCCTAGCGGTGTCACTGGGGGCTTTTTGTTTGTATTGTCATCTGTGGCTGGCAATACAGGCTGTGTCACGGTACTTATGTTTACTAGCTCTCAGACTGGAGATGTGAGCATTGGCAGTGCCCGAGGCTTGAATTAGACTCGGGTCGTTTTGTTTCTGGAAAGTTATCCGTGACCCTGTTTCGACAGTTATTAAGCGCCATGCTGGCGGCCATGCTTCTGCTCTACATCGGCAATATTACCGTTGGCTTGCGCAATGGTAAGAATTTGGTTGAGCATCAAATGCGCACCCATGCGCAGGACACGGCGACCTCCATTGCGCTGTCGATGACTCAATCGGCCAACAATCAGGATGTCACTGCTCTCCATTCTATCCTCCATGGGGTGTCTGATAATGGTTTTTATCGGCGTATCTATTTTCAGGATATTGACGGCAAGCTAATCGTCAATCGAGATTTTGTCGGGGCCGCTCACTCCGTACCCACGTGGTTTATTAATTTGATTTCACTGTCTTCATTCGAGGGCGCGGCAGAAGTTTCAACAGGCTGGATAAAGCAGGGCTCGGTGGTGGTTGTTAATCACCCAGGGCGCGCCTACACAGATTTATGGCATCTTGCGCTAGAGCAGTTAGCCTGGTTTGCGCTAGTCAGTGCCGGTGTTAGTTTACTGCTATGGCCTGCCATTGGTCGTTTGCTCGCCCCCCTGCAAGCGCTTGAGGTGCAAGTTGATAATATTAGCCGGCAAGATTTTGTCGAGCAGACTGTTATGCCTCGTACTCGTGAGCTGGCCAGCCTGGTCACTGGTATGAACCGTATGTCTGCACAGCTGAAAAATCTCTTCAACAGCCAGCTCGACTTGATCGGTAATTTACGCGTGCAGACGCATACCGATCAACTCACGGGTCTGTCGAATCGCGCCGATTTTGACGCTCGCCTCAACAGCTGTGTCGGGGATGATTCTGGTCGGCACTCCGGGGCATTGATGATTTTTGCGGTGCAGCAGTTGGAGCGCATCAATCAGCTGGCCGGGCGAATGGAAGGTAATAACGTACTCGTCGCGCTCGCTGATTGCTTAAAAGCAACACTTGGGGATTACGACCAGGCCGTGATTGCCCGCCGACAGGGTAGTGAATTTGCGCTATTTATCAGTGATATTCCCCCTGAAGAGGCCGACCGGCTGGCTGAGGGTTTATTCGATGCTGTGACCCAACTCGGCTGGCTAGGCCAGCACGATTGGCCGCTGACCATACATATGGGCTTTACTTACAGCGAGTGCGTTAGCAATGGCCCCGAGCTGCTGAGTGAGGCCGACATGGTATTGCGCTCTTTTACCCAAGTTGAGGTGAGTGAGTGGGGGCGTTTTGCCGATATTGACGGTGCAGAGGCACCACTGGTGTCTATCTCGGCCATCGACTGGGGAGCCTTCACTGAACAGGCCATCGCAGAGAAAAAAATACAGCTCAATATTCAGGGCACCTACAGCTCGACGGATAGAGAGTTAAGCGCATACGAAGTCTTCTCCAGTTTTCCCGATGCTAGCGACGGCTCTAGCCTGGCCTCGCGAATTGTTATGCCAGCCTTTGAACGCGCTGGCTTGGCGTCGGAACTGGATCAATTAGTACTGACAGAACTCTGTGAAAAATGGCAGGACAAAGTGCATCCTGTCAGTGTGAATATTTGCCTGAGTTCTTTGAAATCAGCAGACTTTCACGGCTGGATCGATGAATTTCTTACGCGCAATCCCGTATTTGCCAAGCTGCTAACCTTTGAGTTTTCAGAGCGTATGCTGCGGTTTGCCGAGCACGATATCCGTCTATTTGAGGCGATATTGTCGGGCCACGGCACTGGCTTGGGAATAGATGGCTTTGGCCTCGCGACCTCGGGCTTTGCCTATCTGGGCAGTTTGCCACTGCGTTATTTGAAAGTGGATCGCAGCTTTAGCCGCAATATTCACGCCGTAAAAGATAATCAGTTTTACATCAAGGCACTAGTTCATCTTGCCGAGGCTCGCTCCCTGCCCGTTATTGCGGTGGGTGTCGAATCACAGGCCGATTGGGATACGCTGATAGGTCTTGGCATCGCAGGCGGCCAAGGTTATTGGTTTAGTCGTCCGCAAGCTATTCACCAGTTGGGCTAAAGCACGATATAATTCGCGGCTCCATTCTTTCTCGCACTGGTATTTCCTCTATGACTGTTCGCACGCGCATCGCGCCTTCCCCGACGGGTGACCCCCACGTCGGCACCGCTTATATCGCCCTATTTAACCTCTGTTTTGCACGCCAGCATCAGGGACAGTTTATTCTGCGAATAGAAGATACCGACCAGGCGCGCAGTACCACCGATTCTGAAAAAATGATTTTCGACTCCCTGCACTGGCTGGGTTTGAGTTGGGATGAAGGCCCCGATGTTGGCGGTGACTTCGGCCCCTATCGCCAAAGCGAGCGCATGGATATTTACCGCCAATATGTTGACCAGCTGGTCGACGACGGCCACGCCTTTTATTGCTTTGCTACCCCGGCTGAACTCGACGACATGCGTCGTGAGCAAATGGCCCGTGGTGAAACGCCCAAGTACGATGGCCGCAGTTTAGCGCTAAGCGCCGATGAGGTTGCAAGCCGCCGCGCCGCCGGTGAGCCCTACGTGATACGCATGAAAATACCGGAAGAGGGTAGCTGCACATTCACCGATATGCTGCGCGGCGAGATTGAGATCCCCTGGTCGCAGATTGACATGCAAGTGCTACTCAAAGCCGACGGTATGCCGACTTATCATCTCGCCAACGTGGTGGACGACCATCTGATGGAAATCAGCCACGTGATTCGCGGTGAAGAGTGGATTAACTCCGCCCCCAAGCACCAACTGCTGTACCGCTATTTTGGCTGGACTATGCCCGAACTGTGCCATATGCCGCTGTTGCGCAACCCCGACAAAAGCAAACTCAGCAAGCGCAAAAACCCCACCAGTATTAATTTTTACAAGGCCATGGGCTACCTGCCAGCAGCCGTTATCAACTATCTTGGGCGCATGGGCTGGTCGATGCCCAATGAAGAAGAGAAATTCTCCCTTCCCGAAATGATCGCTAACTTTGACATTAACAACGTCCACCTCGGTGGCCCGGTGTTCGACGTCGAAAAGCTCGACTGGCTCAATGGTCGCTGGATACGCGAAGACCTCGACGACAAGAGCTTTGCTGAGGGTATGGCCGAATGGGCGATTAATGAACAGCGCCTGGCCGAGTTTATTCCGCTGATCAAAGAGCGGGTTGAAAAGTTCAGTGACGTGGCCCCCCTGGTGGCTTTTCTCCTCTCAGGCCTGCCTGAGCTGAGCGAAGAGAGCTTTGCGAACAAAAGCCTTGATACCGCGCAAATGCAAAAAATCCTCCAGTACAGCGTCTGGGCGCTGGATGAACTACAAAGCTGGGAGCGAGACAGCTTGTACACCGCACTGTCATCACTGGCCACCACTTTGGATTTGAAGCTGAAGGTCTTTCTGGCACCGTTATTTGTCGCCATTGCGGGCAGCTCCTCAGCGCCACCCCTGTTTGACTCGATGGTGGTACTCGGCCCGGACATGAGCCGAGCACGCGTGCGCCACGGCCTTGCCGTGCTGGGCTCGCCATCAAAGAAGCAACTGAAAAAGCTCGAAAAGGAATATCGACAAATAAGTGCTAATAACTAGGGGTTTATCTTGACAGCAGGGGGCCGGCTACATAAAATGCCGATCCTCTTTTGGGGCCTTAGCTCAGCTGGGAGAGCGCAACACTGGCAGTGTTGAGGTCAGCGGTTCGATCCCGCTAGGCTCCACCAAAAAACATCGTTAAACTGATGGCTTGAAAGCCCGCTTAATCGCGGGCTTTTTTGTGCCTGTAGTATTAAGTCCATATTAAGTCCACTTCTCGTCAAATATTCGATGACTTTGCTAAAACCCTAAGTAGCAGCACCGTGCCATTGGTAACGAGGTATTCTGCGAGAGTGATATTGTTTGCTTTGGTAAGTGGTGAAAACAGCGTGCTTGTCGCCATAAAATAGAGCCGCTACAGTTTCTGTGCCTACAACCCTAATTAACGCTCCGCTAAAGCGCGCCAGCTTTATCGGCGTCGATTTTGAGCGGCTTGTTATGCTCTGATGCTGGTTTTGTATCTATAACCATAACCTCGCGAGCGTTTGTAATGATTTTTTGAGCTTGGCTAGCTGAATAGCCTTCTAAATGGATAACTGTACCATCTTCAGTGGTTACCATTACCTTTCGGCTCTTTCGTACCTCAAGCCACTTTACTAGAACTTTTGCAATAGAATTCCAAGGCATTGCCTCTGACAAGGCGCTAATTGATTCAACTATACCTGATGCTTGAGGGGCAGAAGAAAATTGATGAACTCGACCATGACTGATTCCAGTCTCATCTAGAGCTGCGAGGAATGACTCCTCACTGTGCTTGAATAAGCAGATTCTTAATACGCTAACTTGTTCCATTTTCTTAAGACTTCCTTTTTAGTGATTTAGCATAACGCCGCTGTAACGCGACGATTGAACTGCGCCTTCTTTTGTGTGATAAGAGCGAAGCGACACACAAAAGAAGGCGCAGTTCAATTGGTCGCCGTTCACAGCCTTGTTAAGCATTTATAACAACAAGGTGAATATTGATATTACTGCCCCGATCCCTAATGCCCACATTGATACGAATAGCGCCTTGTACTTCTTGGTACATACTTTTGATATATCAAAAGAGTGTTTACTAATTGATTCAGCCAACTCATGATTCTCAAGCGCTCGAACTTGTAGCGAATAACAGGACGCTGATTCATTTTCGGCAACTGACATAAAGGCGATAAGACCAGGATGAGATTTAGCCAGCCTTGGCAATATAACTACACAAGCAGAAATTAAAGCTATAAAAAGCCCCGCCATACCCAAAAAGGACAGACCATCGAAAAATGACCAATCAGCAACTGACTTAAGCCACTTTTCATTTTCCTTCTGAGCAATTAGGTAGCTAATTAGTGCAGAGGCAGCAGCAAAAATGAAAGCGGCCTTCTGGTCGGCTACTTTTATATAATCTGTGATATAGGAATTAATATGCTTGGCGAAGTCTAGGTGATTGCTTGCGTCTTTTCTTGCAACCTCAGAGCCAGACACTGAGCCCGCTGCATTGTTCTCAGTGGCAATGCTCGAGAAGGCCTCTCGTGCAATGTTAATTAGATCTTCCGGAAGCTCATTTTCTTCGGAGGGAGTAGTAGTTTGGCTTTCGCTCATATCATTTCCTAAATAGGTTCTTTCCATCGACCGCGGTATTCATAGAATGGATAGTTCGCACCATTTCCCCTGTAGCTCCAGCCGCTGTCTTCTAACAGAATCTTTGTATATTCAGCCTGCCAATACTCCGGCAGCTCTGAACGCAAGGTGTCGCCGATTACAATTTGGTTACGCCCTGCCTTATTTAGCATCTTGCACGAAATGTTGGCCGTAGCGCCGATAGCGACTACAGAATTATAGCGTCTGGGCGCTCCTATTTTTGCAAGAGTAACATTACCCGTATCCATTCCAATTCTAAAATCTATAGTATCTATTCCCTGATGAGCTAACACAGGGTTAATGATGCTCTTAGCGATAGACATCATTGACAACGCACAGCCCGCTGCTAGAACTGAAGTGTTTTCTGTTTTTCCCGCACCATCAAAATACACCATGAGTCCGTCACCAGTATTTTTCTCAACTACTCCGCCGTAGTCTTCTGAGACTCTTACCATTTCGGTGAAAAAAATGCTGAATGCAGACAAGATTTTATTCTGCTCTTCAGGGGTATCACTAAACCAAGATGAAAAGCCACAGATATCCAAAAATAGTACAGATAGTCGAAGCCTCCGACCTTTACCAATAACTAGATCATCTTGGTCAGGAATCACCCTTCCGTCAGGATTTTCAGCTTGGCCAATTTTAGAAAGCGATTTAGCGATTCTTTCTATCTGAGAGTCTCGATATGCTTTCGTTAGTTGTCGATATTCCATTTCTCTCCTTGCTTAACGCCCATGTAACCGGCAGTTTTTTGTGGAGTGGTTTTGTGCAAAAATGCAGCGAAGCGAAATGCACAAAAGCGCGTAGAAAAAAATTGTCCGGTTGACATGTTTGTTAAGTTTCATTTGCCTCTAACTCTTTTAGCGAGTTACCTTTACTATTTTTCCAAGCAGTTAACCCATTAGATGCACCACCCCTAACTACGGTAGCAGCAGTACTTGGGCTTCCAAATTCCATATCTTTGACAAAGACATAAAAATCCTTTTCTGGTTTAAGTAGGCCTTTTTCAATGAGCTGCTCTCTCTTTTTTCTTGATTGAACAGCCGACGGCCTGTGCTCTAGTACTGCTTGCGACCCCTCAAAAACTACAAATCCGTTCGCGGTTCTTTTACCCGTTGCTTCTAAGCCTTTTATTTTGCAATAAAGCAGCTCTTTTGGATCACTGGCCTCATCAATTGCTATATTGAAATCTGAGACACCTAGTACAGGTAAGAGCTGAAGGCATTTTTCAAGAAAAACATCCATCTCAGCTGCATCCGATTCAGGTAATTTTGCGCCACTACTTGCAGAGTTCATAACAACGGCCGAACCGTTGTTATTTGCTTTTTCAATAAGTATGCCTTCCAAGTATCGAATATGTGCTTTAGTGAGGTTTTCATCTTTAGAAACAAAAACCGTGGCGGAATTCCAGAAGTCCTTTGATGCGTGGTTTTTTAATCGGTTTGCTACATTCTCAGCCTCGCCAATATAAATAGCTCTATCGCCACTTTCTGGTTCGACGCCAGTGAGTAAATAAAACCCAGGGCTGCTTAGTTCGTCACGTTTTAGCAGGTCAGATATCTCTGTCCTTGGTGCAGCAATAGCCTTTCCAGACCAGTTGGAAAGCTCCGCAGTTCTCAGCCCACTTGGACTTCCGTGAGCAAGAAATAGTTTTATAGTTGCTGCTTGCAATGAACTCTCCTTTGAAACTTAACGCCTCAAGAAGAGGCGCTGATCTTGTACCACTTTCGCGGACACTTTTTATGCGCACAGCTTTTCATAATTGATGGGCGATTGATACCCCAAACTAGAATGCAGACGCTCTCTGTTGTAAAAATCAATGTACTCAATAA